>NZ_CP155071.1:0-2400000 GCF_039621855.1 Erwinia sp. HDF1-3R
CATGTTCCTGTACATCTATATCCAGACGATCGCCCAGCCGTTTTGCCCCACAGTCGGTCAGCAACTGGTCCATTTTTTCGATGGCACCGCAGAACAGATCGTATTCACGGTTGCCGATACCGATGGCGCCATAGCGAACCGCACTGAGATCTGGCTTCTTCTCTGTGAGTTCATCAAACAGCGGCTGAAGATTGTCCGGGAGATCGCCCGCGCCATGGGTCGAGCTGATCACCAGCCAGATTCCGGACAGGGCAAGCTCATCCAGCTCGGGGCCGTGGAGAATTTCGGTTGAAATACCCTCTTCTTCCAGCTTCTCAGCCAGATGCTCAGCGACGTATTCTGCGCTGCCTAAGGTACTTCCGGTGATTAAGGTAACATCAGCCATAACGGGATCCCTGTATCGCAAAGGCGAACATTGTACGCTGTGATCAACGTGGGATCTACCTGTGGATAATTGGGGTTATTACGTTGTTGTACCTGGGGTGATCCGCGCCACGCAGCGGCCTGTCAGGACAGGCCCGGTACGCAGGCAATTGTGGACAGTTTAATACACAGCTTAGGGGGTAATGGTACGCATGATGGGGTTTTGCAGAGAGATAAGCGTTTCCGTGGACTGAATTTCATCAATGGTCTGGATCTTGTTGATCAGCACCTGCTGGAGGGCATCAATTGAGCGACACATCACCTTGATAAAGATGCTGTAGTGCCCGGTGGTGTAGTAGGCCTCGACCACTTCATCCAGCATATCGAGCTTTGCCAGCGCGGACGGGTAGTCTCTGGCGCTTTTCAGGATGATGCCGATAAAGCAGCAGACATCATAACCCAGGTGTTTGGGGTCGATTTCCACCCGGGTCCCTTTGATGATCCCCGCCTGTTTCATTTTCTCAACGCGAACGTGGATCGTGCCCGGACTGACGGCAAACTGCTTGGCCAGCTCGGCATAGGCCGTGCGGGCGTTGGCCATCAGGGCCGTGAGGATCCCACGATCCAGGTTATCAATTTGTAGGTTTTCAGCCACGCAGGCTCCGTTATTCATCATGATAAAGACGGGTGCCGGGCGGCACCCGTGACAGGGACTAGCGCTTACGCCATACCGTTAGCTGCGCAACGGTGTGCTGATATTTACGCGCCGTCTCGCGGATAACAAAAGGCACATCCTGTGGGGCGGCGATCTCTTCGAAATCGGCGGCCAGCAGCCGCGAAAGCGCCTGGTAGGTCGTTAATGCCTCACCGTTCTCACGGATGCCCCCCAGCCAGTTCTCTTTCGGTGTGAAGCTCTCCAGCCACGTATAGGGGGAGGAGATCATCAGCACGCCGCCCTGCCGTAGCGTCTGCGTTATATCATGCAGAAAGCGGGCGGGCTGGCGCAAGCGATCGATAAGGTTTGAGGCCAGCACCAGGTCGTAACGGTCCGGCTGCGGCTTCAGGTTACAGGCGTCGCCCTGCACAAAGTGGACACGCCCGGCTTGCTCCCCGGCCAGGCCTGACTCGCTGAGGTTAACCTGGCGCAGAGCGACCAAATCCCCTTCCTCCTGAATGGCGTAGCGGAACGTCTCACCGCGTGCCAGCTGCAGCGCCACGTCGATAAAGCGCGCCGAGTAGTCCATGCCCGTTACGCTATCAAAGTGTTGGGCAAGTTCAAAGCTGGCGCGACCGGTGGCACAGCCGATATCCAGCGCGCTGCCGCGTCTGTCGGTCAGGCGACAGGCGATATCGACCAGCGTTTTACTGTAGTTCTCCGTGCCGAAACAGGCAGGACCGTACTGGAAATCCAGATACTGCGAGACCATGCCGTCGGTTTCGTAAGGGTTAACCACGCTTTTCTCCTGATGCGTGGAGACGACATAACGAAATCCCGCATGCTGGAAAAAGTGGCGGCGGAAAGCATAGCGGGCGGACTTAATCGCCTCATTGCCGGTGGAGATCCAGCTGCCGCCTTTAATCAGGGCATGTTTGCCATCAAAGGTGGGGGCGGAGAAATCATCATAAAGCGGATGCACCTTAAAGCCGTCCAGGCCGTTGATCGGCGTGGTGGTCCACTGCCAGACGTTGCCTAACAGATCGTAGAAATTCCCCTGAGGAAAACGGTCAACCGGACAGGATGATGCCCACCAGGCAAGGTTGATATTGCCCGGTGTCTCTACCCAGTCAGGCTGGTCGCCGGGTACGCTTTCGCGCAGCAGCAGCCATTCGGCCTCGCTGGGAAGCTGGACGCGCTGACCGGTTTTCTCCGCTTTCCAGCGGCAGAAGGCGGCAGCCTCCAGCTGGTTGACTTCTGCCGGCCAGTCCCACGGCATCGCCACCTCTTCGGTCATCAGGCGCAGGGTAAGGCTCCCGGGCTGGTCGGGCGATCCCCGCCAGAAGGTGGGCATAGTGGCGCGGGCAAAATCCCGCCAGCCTGACCCCTCTTCGTCCCACCAGCGGTTATCCTGATAGCCACCGTCGGCGACGAATTCAAAATACTCGGCGTTGCTGGTGAGCATCTGGCTGGCTTTGAACGGGGCGAGGTCGCTGACCAGACGGCCATATTCATTATCCCAGCCGTAGGTTTCATCGGTTTTTCCCTGCACAACCTGCCCACCCGCCACGTCCAGCAGGCGGTTTGCTGGCACATCGGCGCGCTGTTGACGTGCATCCGGGCAGATCGGCCAGGCGGGCTGCGGTTTTACCTCCCCGATGGGCAGCTGGCGGATCAGCACGCTGGAGGTTTCTAGGTGGATGCGCTCGTGCTCAATCCCCATCAGGATAATCCACGCCGGGCTGTCCCAGCCTATCGGCAGCGTGAGCGGCATCTCGTTAATCAGTTTTTCAACCAGCGTGCGGACCCGGCTGCGATAGTCGCGCAGCCTCGAGACGGACGGCCACTGATAGTGACCCGTGTCCAGGTCATCCCAGCTCATCTCATCGACGCCAATCGCCATCATCGCTTCGATCTGCTCGTCAACGCGGCTATCGATCAGGCCACCCGCTATCAGCTTATTGATATAGAAGGTGGCGGTATGACCGAAATAGAAGATCAGCGGGTGCCGCAGCGTGATGGCACGGGTGTAGTAAGCCTGTTCGTTAGCCAGGCACTCAAACAGGCTCTCATACAGCGTCCAGGTCTGCGTAAAGTAAGTGAGGAGTTCGTGACGTTTCTGTTCAGCGCTGCCGCCGTTGAGCAGTAGCGTACGGGTGGGGGCAGGTAATGCCGAAATCATCTCTGGCTGGTGTAATGCCACATTAAGCTCCTGGTGCGCCGGTTGGCTAAAGCGAAGCTATGACTATAGCAAATAAGCACTGCCATATTTTATCTGAGCAAGGGTTAGCGCCCCCAGCGCCTCAGCAGGCGGCTTTTCAGCCCGGTGTCGAAGCGCCAGATATGGTCGAAGATACGCATGATGCCCGGTTTTCCATGATCGGACAGCGCAACGGCGTGAAACCGCTGTTGCTGCTGCCGCTGGTGGTGGCGGATGCGTTTGACCAGCTCTTCCGGCAGACGCTGAGCGATGAAATCGGAGATAATCACCGCATCGGCATCGATCCATAAAGGGGTCGCCAGCTGAATAAGTACCTCATCAAGACAGGCAGTGAGATCCGTACCGCCGCGAAAGCGCTGGCTGAGAAAGCGGATTGCCTGGGCAATCCCGTCTGCGGCGGTCAGCTCATAGCTCACCACTTCGTGGGCAAAAAGCATGATATAGCAGCGGCGGTTATCGGCGAGGGCAACCTTAAGAAGCGCCAGACAGAAAGCCTTGGCGCAGCGCTCGTTAAAGCCGCCCATGGAGCCGGAGGTATCTACGCAGACGATAAAAGGCCCTCTGGGCTGCTCGTCATGATGCTGGTGGCTGGCCGGTCGCTGGGTCACTTTATCATGCCAGGTTTCACCCTGTAGCCGGTAGGTCAGCAGGCGCTTTTCCACCAGCCGACGGTAAAACTCCATTTCAATTTCACTGATGCCAAGCGTCGCCAGCTCCGGCGGCAGCAGTCTGAGAATATCATCGCTCTGGTGCAGCCCGTTTACCTCCTCCGGTACGCTTTCTGGCTCTCTGACCCACTGGTGAAACGCCTCGGGAGGGGCGTCCTGCGTCGGCACCGATTTGGCATCACGGCTGCGGCCCAGCTGTTCTGCCAGCCTGAGCAGCATCGGCTGCCCGGCCAGAAAGTCGCCGTAGTCGACGATCAGCTGATAGTCGCCGCGCTGGAGGGGGGCGCGGGTCAGATCCCACAGGCGACCCGCCGCCGCTTCGTCGCTATCTGACAGCACCGGGGCGAGCTGACCACTCATTGCCATGCGCTGCTGTAGCTCCGCCATCAGCCGCTCCCGCTCCTGCTCAAGGACCTGCTGGTTCAGCGTCAGGGTTTGCAGCGTCAGGCTCAGTCGCCAGCGCTGAATAAACAGCTGGTGCTGAGGCGAACTCAGGGCATAGCCCGCTCCGGCGTTATCCACCAGCGCCTGGGCTTTTTCACTAAAAGGGGAGTGATGTTCTGTCAGATAGCGCAGCAGATCGGGTAGCTGCCGACAGAAATCCGCATGGCTGAGGCTCTGAACGTGCTGAAAGCGGGTAAACTCTTCGGCCAGATCGTCCGGCACGGTACTGTTTTTAAGCTGTTCAAGGATTTCTGCCTTTCTGCGGGGTAAATCCTGTAGCAGCGCCTTTTTCAGCCCGGGAAACGCCTCGAAAAACAGCACCAGCTGCGGGCTGGCCATCAGTGCGACCAGCAGATCCTCAATCAGATCGTTTCCGTTGATCGAAAAGAACAGGCTCAGGGTGTCGAGCGAGATCACCGGCGCGCCTGCTTCAGACCGTCGGCAACCTGCTGCAGGCTCTCTTCGATACGGGCCAGCCAGTCATCGCTGATAAACAGACAGCGGTGATGCTGGCTGAAGCGCGTTCTCTGCATGCGGAGCTCGGTTTCCAGATCGTCCAGCGCCTGGGTGATCTCTTCCGGCAGGCCGCTGGGTCGGTCTTTGCAGGGCAGCATTAAACGCGATACCTGTAGGCTGACGTCGCGCAGGGTCAGGCAGTCGTTAGCCTCAACGTGCAGATCCAGCGTCTGGGCAAACCCGATGCCGTTAAGCTTGCCGCGCACGTCGCCGCCCTTGAGCAGCCAGTTGTGCAGCGTTTCACGGGCGATAACAACGTGGGTGACCTGCATATCATGCAGCATCAGCGGTTTTTGCAGCATCAGCGTCAGGGTGTCTTCCGCCAGGCTGGCAGGCAGTTCGTAATGGGGCTTACGGCTAAACATGCCGCCGTGTTTCTCCAGCCGGATAGCCTGCTCAATGCTCTTTTCCTGCTGTAGCGCCAGGCGGCGCGACTCTATTTGCTGTAGCTTAAAGAGCATGGACTGCTGCTGCCAGGCCTGCTGAACGATCAGATTGTCTATCTCACGGTCAAGAAGTTTCATTGAGGCAACGTCGTGCCACAGGCAGTCTTTCAGAAGAATGAGATCGACGGGGGCAATGCTCTGCCGTCCGCTGTAAAAGGCACTGGCCTGCAACAGATGAAGCGCTTTTTTCCAGCGGCGATCGGAAATATAGGGTGCTTCGGGCTGCTTCTCCAGCTGCTGTCGCAGCTGAAAAATCAGTTCAAATATCTCATCGGGCAGCGAAACCTCGGTAATGCCCTTTTGCCACGCGATGTACTCTTCATCGCTGATGCAGAGACTCTCTGCCACCGGATTGCTGTTTTCGTCCTGCTGGTGGGTCAGCATGCTGCGGAAGTTCTGCTTTTCATGAACGTTGTCCAGCCACAGCCGGATAAGCATACGGTCGTATAGCGCTTCCAGGCCGCTGTCGGCTTCGGGGAGTTCGTTTGAGGCGGTCACCAGCAGGCGCATCGGGATCTTTTCTTCGCAGTCGCCGTTGCGGAAGCGTCGTTCATTGATGGCGGTCAGAAGCGTATTGAGGATCGCCGGGCCAGCTTTCCAAATCTCATCAAGAAAGACGATTTCGGCATCGGGCAGATAGCCCTTAGTTAAGCGCTGATAGCGGCCTTCATCTTTCAGCGCCTGGATGGAGAGTGGACCAAAAACCTCTTCCGGCGTGGAGAAGCGGGTCATCAGATACTCAAACGCGCGCGAGTGCTGAAACGCATATTTCAGACGGCGGGCAATCAGGCTCTTGGCGATGCCGGGCGGCCCAAGCAGAAACACGCTCTCGCCGCACAGCGCTGCCAGCAGGCAGAGGCGAATGGCATGGTGCCGCTCATAAAGTCCTTTTTCTAACGCATTACTAAGGCGGCCAATCCTTTCGGCGAGGAGATGGGGCTGAGGCATCAAACATTTATCCTTTTCTACGGTCTTGCCAGCACGGTGACTGGCGAGCGCATACACTACTGGCTATGATGCTTGAAAGAGTTGATACGCGTCAGCTTTTTTCTTTTCAAAGGGTGACCCAGGCCATTGAAGTGACGTCCTGTTGCGTAATTAAGGTGGGCATTCATGATGAATCATGCATACTGTGCGCTTTTTGATGGCCAGATAAGCGGCGCAAGATTGAGCGACCCTCGGCCCCAACAAAAGATGACTCTATGAGTTCTGAAAAGAAGCAGTCCCTGAGTGCCGTCACCCTGGCGGCAATAGGCGTGGTGTATGGCGATATCGGCACCAGCCCCCTGTATACCCTGCGTGAATGCCTTTCCGGCCAGTTTGGCTTTGGGGTAGAACGCGATGCGGTGTTTGGCTTTCTCTCTCTGATTTTCTGGCTGCTGGTGCTGGTGGTGTCGCTGAAATATATCAGCTACGTGATGCGGGCCGATAACGCGGGCGAAGGGGGGATCCTGACCCTGATGTCGCTGGCGGGCCGCAATACCGGGTCGAAAGCCACGGCGATACTGGTGATCATGGGACTGATCGGCGGCAGCTTCTTCTACGGTGAGGTGGTGATTACCCCGGCGGTATCGGTGCTGTCTGCCATTGAAGGGCTGGAAATCGCTGCGCCAAATCTGGACACCTGGATTGTACCGATGGCCATTGCCGTCCTGACCCTGCTTTTTGTCATTCAGAAACACGGCACCGGTATGGTCGGCAAACTCTTTGCCCCGGTGATGCTGGTGTGGTTCCTGGTACTGGCGGTAATTGGCGCGCTCAGTATCAAGGAAAACCCGGACGTGCTCCACGCAATGAACCCTTACTGGGCAGTGCACTTTTTTATGGAGTACAAAACGGTCTCCTTCTTTGCGCTGGGTGCCGTCGTGCTGGCCATCACCGGCGTGGAAGCGCTGTACGCGGATATGGGCCATTTCGGCAAGCTGCCGATCCGACTGGCCTGGTTCGTGGTGGTGTTGCCGTCGCTGGTGCTCAACTACTTTGGTCAGGGCGCGCTGCTGCTCAAACATCCTGAGGCGATCAAGAACCCGTTTTTCCTGCTGGCACCCGACTGGGCGCTCTATCCGATGCTGGTGCTGGCAACGCTGGCGACCGTTATTGCCTCTCAGGCGGTGATTTCCGGCGTCTTCTCCCTGACCCGGCAGGCAGTGCGGCTGGGCTATCTGCCGCCGATGCGTATCGTGCATACCTCAGAAGAGGAGTCCGGCCAGATCTACATCCCGGTGATTAACTGGATCCTCTATTTTGCGGTCGTGATTGTCATTCTCGGCTTCCAGCACTCAAGCAACCTTGCGGCGGCCTACGGCATTGCCGTGACCGGCACCATGGTGCTGACCGCCATACTCTGTTCCGTGGTGGCGATTAAGAACTGGCACTGGAACCGCTATCTGGTGCTGACGCTGCTGGTGGGGATGTTATGCATCGATGTATCGCTGTTTTCCGCAAACCTGGTCAAAGTGTTCTCCGGCGGCTGGCTGCCGCTGTGCCTGGCGCTGGTGATGTTTATTGTCATGACAACGTGGAAAAGCGAGCGCTTCCGCCTGCTTCGGCGTATGCACGAGCACGGTAATTCCCTTGAGGCGATGATTACCTCGCTGGAAAAATCCCCGCCGGTACGCGTGCCGGGTACCGCCGTTTATATGTCGCGCGCGCTGAACGTCATTCCCTTTGCTATGTTGCATAATCTCAAGCATAACAAGGTGTTGCACGAGCGGGTGGTGCTACTGACGATGCGAAATGTCGATGCGCCCTACGTGCATAACGTGAAGCGCGTGACGATCGAACAGCTTTCTCCCACCTTCTGGCGCGTGGTGGCCAGCTACGGCTGGCGTGAAACGCCCAATGTGGAAGAGATTTTTCACCGCTGCGGCCTTGAGGGGCTGAGTTGCAGGATGATGGAGACGTCGTTCTTTATGTCGCATGAGTCGCTGATTATTGGCAAGCGGCCCTGGTATCTGCGGCTGCGCGGCAAGCTGTTTCTGGCGCTACAGAGGAATGCGCTGCGCGCGCCCGACCAGTTTGAGATCCCGCCCAACCGGGTTATTGAACTGGGTACCCAGGTCGAGATCTGATAACAGAGGGGACGGGCATAAGGCCTGGCCCCGCTACCTCAGATTACCAGCCGATTTCCGCCGCAAAGCCGCCTTCCGGGCGGTTACCGAAGCTCGCCTGCATACCGTGCTGGCGGGCAATATGGCTGACGATTGACAGGCCAAGCCCACTCCCCGATTTCTCCTGCCCCGGCGGCCGAAAAAAACGTTCGCCAATGCGCGACAGTGCCGTGCTGCTGACGCCCGGCCCATTGTCCACCACCTTCAGACCCCGGGCAGAAAGCGCCAGTCTGATGCTGCCGCCCGGCTCGCTGTAGCGGATCGCGTTATCCAGCAGGTTGCGTACCAGCAGGGCAAGCAGCAGCGGGTTACCCGCCCGCATCACCGGTGAATCAGGCGCATCCAGCATTATCTCCACCCCGGCATCCTGAGCCGCAGCGTAATGGTCGATAACCGCCTGTTGCAGGAGCTGTTGCAGATTGATCGGCTCTGTTTGCAGCGTTTCATCGCTGTCGAGCCGCGACAGAGTAAGCAGCTGATCAACCAGTCTGGTGGCCCGATCGATACCGGCATCCAGGTTTTTCAGGGCATGATGTCGTACGGCGAAATCGTCATGCGCCAGCTGCGCCACTTCGGTTTGCACCTTTAATGCGGCGAGCGGGCTTCTCAGTTCATGGGCGGCATCGGAGGTAAAGCGGCGTTCGCGCTGAAGCATCTCGCCGATGCGGACGAAAAGCGCATTCAGTTCATCCAGCAGCGGGCGCACCTCCTGAGGCACATGAGGCTCAACCAGCGGCCTCTCATCCGCGGGCGCGCGCAGGCGAAGCTGCTGGGCGATTCGTTTCAGCGGGGCCAGCTCGTGCGTAACCAGCCACAGCAGCAGCAGCAGCATGATCGGCAGCGCCACCAGCCAGGGGATCAGATTCGCCTTAACGATATCGCGGGTCATATCATTGCGGTATTCCCACTGCTGACCAACCATCACCACAAACTGATTGTCCGCCGTGGGAAGCCTGACCAGCCGCCACAGATCGTCGTCGCCCTTTAATTTGCCGTTGCTAAAGCCGTTGCGCGATGGCTGAAAGCGAAAATCTCTGCCGTTATCGCCGTCATTAATGACCATCCTGCCGTCGCGGGTAAATACCGCAAAGGCCAGCACATCATCATCCTGTTCTCCGCGATGGTGGCGCAGCAGCTTTTTTGTTTTCGGCAGCGTCAGCGGTTGCAGGGTCAGCTGAGCAGGATCCATCGCCGTCAGCCGCTTAGCAAACAGCATCTGCTGCGTATCAAACAGCTCGTTGATTTTATCCCGCGTCTGCCACCAGGATCCTACGCTGGCCACGCCCCAGCAGATTAACGTGAGCAGAATAAACCCCAGCATCAGGCGCAGGCGCAGGCTGAGGAAGTTCATGCTGAGCCCCCCAGCGTGTAGCCAACGCCGTGTACCGTACGGATAAACTGGCTGCCGAGCTTTTTACGCAGGTAATGAATATGCACCTCAACGGCATTGCTGGAGATCTCCTCATTCCAGCTGTACAGCTTCTCCTCAAGCTGCGCGCGCGTCAGTACCCTGGACGGGTTCATCATAAACAACTCGAGCAGCGCCAGCTCGCGGGACTTAAGCGTCAGAGGTTCGCCGTTGTGGGTGACGCGGTGAGAGTGAGGCTCCATCGACACCGGTCCGTGGTTAAGGACAGGCTGTAACTGACCGTGGCGGCGGCGGATCAGCGCCTGTAACCGTGCGGCGACCTCACTCAGCGCAAAGGGTTTGCAGAGGTAGTCGTCGGCACCCTGCTGAAGGCCGGCGACCCGCTGTTCCAGCGCATCCCTGGCCGTCAGGATCAGTACGGGGATATCCTGGCCCTGCTGACGCCACTGGCGCAGGATCGCCAGCCCGTCCATGCCCGGCAGGCTCAGATCCAGCACCACCGCATCATAGGGCGCGCCCAGCAGCGCAGACAGCCCCTCGCTGCCATCGGTAAACCAGTCCACGCTGAAGCCCAGCTTGTGCAGACCGGCTTTGATGCCGTCGCCAATCAGGCGATCGTCCTCAATCACTAAAATACGCATTGGCAGATTCCTTATATCGTTAAGGATTTATACGTAACAGCGTGACGTTTTGTACAGGACGTTCGACGCTTTTCGTGGATATTGCCCCACTTAATGAAAAAAATTCACCGCAGGCGCCCTCTTAAGATCCTGTTAAGAACGCTGTGGTGTAATCCTTTTTGAAGACCACAGCCTGCGCGGTAAAAACTACTGCGCCTCAAGGGAATACAGGAGAATACGATGAAAAAGAGCGCTGCGTTATTTGCTATTGCTGCCCTGGTATCCACGCCGGTACTCGCGGCCCACAGCGGCGGCTTTGTTGACCCAAATGCGCCGGCGGCTGCCGTACAACAGGGCGGATTCAGCGGCCCTGACGGCACTCAGGCCACGGTGAAACAGGCGCTGGAGATGAGAGATGATGCCTGGGTGACCCTGCGGGGGCATATTGAAAAACGCGTGGGTGATAACGAGTATCTGTTCCGCGACGCAACCGGCACGATGACGGTTGAGATTAACCATAAACGCTGGCAGGGGCAGAACGTAACGCCCGCCGACAACGTAGAGCTGCGGGGCAAAGTCGATAAAGATCACGGCACCCTGGAGCTGGACGTGAAGCACATCAGTAAGGTGCAGGGCTGATCCCAGGGCGCAGGTGAGAAACGTGCGGGCATTACTCCGCCGTGAGCATTGCGACCAGGTGCAGGACCGCCGGTGAGCGGTCAAAACGCCGCCACGCCAGCGCAATATCGGTATTGAGCGTGGCGTCATCGATCTGATGAAACGTGACGCCCGGATAGCTGATACAGCACAGCGAAGCGGGCACGATGGTAAAGCCAAACCCGGCGGCAACCATGCCAATGGCCGGTAATATCTGCGGTGACTGCTGGCCTGGTTTCGGCTGGAAACCGGCGCGCAGGCAGGCCGCAATCACCATCTCATACAGGCTGGGCGACACCTCACGCGGGAAAACAATCAGCGGTTCATCCGCCAGCTGGGCCAGCGACAGGCATGGCTCGCCGCCCAGGGCGTGTCCTTCGGGCAGCACCACCCGCATCTGCTCAGTGGCGATCACCTTCAGATTAAATGCCTTACTGCTTTCGCAGGGCAGACGCACGATCGCCGCATCCAACAACCCTTCCTGTAAATCGTGCATCAGCGCGGACATGTTCTGCTCACGCGACAGCAGGGTCATATCCGGATAGCGGTCCTGAAACCGTCGAATCAGGGTAAAAACGGCGGAATGAAAGGCGACGGAACTGGCAAACCCCAGTGACAGCTCTCCGCTAATGCCGCGCGCAATCCCCCTGGCCTTTTCCAGCGCCAGCCCGGTCAGTTCCAGGATCTGGCAGGCATCCTGATAAAAGGCCTCTCCCGTTTCCGTTAGCTCGACCCCACGCGTCAGCCTTTTCAGCAGCGGCGTACCTATTTCCCGCTCCAGCCTGAGGATCTGCTGGCTGAGCGGCGGCTGAGAAATTCCCAGCATTTCGGCGGCGCGCGTAAAGTGGCGCGTTTGTGCAACCGCCACGAAATAACGCAGATGGCGAAGTTCCATATTAAATTCGTCTCAAAGTAGTGGCTTTTCTATATTGGTATCCCCGACTGAATCGAGTCAATATTCAGTTAACAAATCTTAACTGTTTAGATCCTGAGGGGCGTGATGAAACATTCTGTAACCGACTGTATGTGCGAACAACAGCTGGCGTCTACCGTCAGTGCATTACGGCAACATAAACCAGAAAGCGTTATCTATCAGACCTCTTTGATGAGTGCGCTGCTCAGTGGCGTTTACGATGGCACCACTACCGTTGCCGACCTGCTGCGTAAGGGCGATTTTGGCCTCGGCACCTTTAATCAGCTCGACGGCGAGCTGATCGCCTTCGACAAAGAAGTTTACCAGCTGCGATCCGACGGCAGCGCAACCTCGGCCGATCCGCAGCAGAAAACGCCGTTTGCCGTGATGACGTTTTTCAATCCGCAGTATCGTCACGTGCTGAACGGCCCGGCCAGTCGTGAAGCTGTTCATCAGATTATCAATGAGCAGGTCACTTCCGATAACCAGTTTTGTGCGCTGCGCATTGACGGCCTTTTCTCCTCGGCGCAGACGCGCACGGTTCCCTGCCAGCATCGCCCTTATCGTTCCATGCCGGAAGTGCTGGGCCAGCAGCCCACGTTTCACTTCACCGACCGTCGCGGCGTAGTGATTGGTTTCCGCACCCCGCAATACATGCAGGGCATCAACGTGGCGGGCTATCACGAACACTTTATTACCGACAATCGTCAGGGCGGTGGGCACCTGCTGGACTATCAGCTGGAAGAGGGCGTACTGACCTTCGGTGAAATCAGCAAGCTGGTTATCGATCTGCCCAACGACAGCGATTTTCTCAAGGCTGACCTGAATCCTGAAAATCTGGATTCCGCTATTCGCTCTGTTGAGAGCTAAACCCTTTTTAGGAGCTATGATGAAAAATCCAACCGAGACTCCGGTATGGCAGCACGGTGCCGATCTGGTCGTGGCGCAGCTTGAAGCGCAGGGCGTAAAGCAGGTTTTCGGCATTCCGGGCGCAAAAATCGATAAGGTCTTTGACTCGCTGGTGGACTCAACCATCCAAACTATTCCGGTTCGTCACGAAGCCAACGCGGCCTTTATGGCCGCTGCGGTGGGCAGACTCACCGGCAATGCGGGCGTGGCGCTGGTCACCTCAGGGCCGGGCTGTTCAAATCTGATCACCGGTATGGCGACCGCCACCAGCGAGGGCGATCCGGTCGTGGCGCTGGGCGGCGCAGTTAAGCGCGCCGACAGCGCTAAACAGGTCCATCAAAGTATGGATACCGTGTCGATGTTCCGTCCGATCACCAAATTCGCTGCGGAAGTGACCGATTCAAATGCCCTGGCTGAAGTGCTTTCCAACGCCTTCCGCTATGCGGAACACGGCCGCGGGGGTGGGTCATTTGTCAGCCTGCCGCAGGATATTGTCGATCAGCCCGCCAAAGGCTACCCGCTGCTCTGTAAAGGCCATGTGGTTCTGGGCTCGGCACCGGACTCCGCCATTGATGAAGTGGCGAAGCACATCGCCAGCGCGAAAAACCCCGTGCTGCTGCTGGGCCTGATGGCCAGCCAGACCGGTAACAGCGATGCGCTGCACCGCCTGCTTGCCAGCAGCCATATCCCGGTGACCAGTACCTATCAGGCCGCCGGCGCCGTCAGGCAGGAGCACTTCTCCCGCTTCGCTGGCCGGGTTGGCCTGTTTAATAACCAGGCGGGCGATCGCCTGCTGCGCCAGGCCGATCTGATTATCACCATCGGCTACAGCCCGGTTGAGTATGAACCTGCGATGTGGAACAGCGGCAACGCCACGCTGGTGCATATTGATGTTCTGCCCGCCGATACGGACAACTGCTATCTGCCGGATGTCGAGCTGGTCGGGGATATTGCCTCCACCCTCGATAAGCTGGCGGATAAAATTACCGCGCCGCTGCAGCTCAGCGAACAGGCCGCCTCCGTGCTTCAGGATCGTCAACAGCAGCGCCAGCTTCTGTCGCTCCAGGGCCAGAGCCTTAACCAGTTTGCTTTGCATCCGCTGCGTATCGTGCGGGCCATGCAGGACATCATTAACAGCGACGTGACCCTCACCGTGGATATGGGCAGCTTTCATATCTGGATCGCCCGCTACCTTTACAGCTTCCGCGCGCGTCAGATCATGATCTCTAACGGCCAGCAAACGATGGGCGTGGCGCTGCCGTGGGCGATTGGCGCGTGGCTGGTGGATCCGAGCCGTAAGGTGGTTTCCGTCTCCGGTGATGGCGGCTTCTTACAGTCCAGCATGGAGCTGGAAACGGCGGTCAGACTCGGTGCCAATATTCTGCACATTATCTGGGTGGACGAGGCTTACAACATGGTGGCGATGCAGGAAGAGAAGAAATATCACCGCGTGTCAGGCGTGAAATTCGGTCCGGTCGATTTCAAAGTCTATGCCGAGGCGTTTGGCGCCGCCGGCTTCTCGGTAAACAGCGCGGCCGAGCTGGAACCGACGCTGCGAAAAGCGATGGATGTGCAGGGACCTGCTGTGGTCGCCGTGCCAGTAGACTATGCTGATAATCCGATGCTGATGGGTCAACTGCATCTGAGCCAGATTCTGTAACACACGTTTAAGGAGAAGGTATGAAAACCAAAGTAGCATTGGTGACCGGCGGCGGTCAGGGTATTGGTAAAGCCATTGCCCTGCGCCTGGCAAAAGACGGCTTCGCCGTTGCGGTAGCGGATTATAACAGCCAGACGGCAGGTCAGGTTGCGGATGAAATAGTCAGTGCCGGCGGCAAAGCTTTAGCCGTGACGGTAGACGTATCGAATCGCGATCGGGTCTTTGCTGCCGTCGAGCAGGCGCGTAAAGAGCTGGGCGGTTTTGACGTCATCGTCAATAACGCCGGTGTCGCACCGACCACGCCAATCGAAGAGATCACCGAAGAGACGGTCGATAAAGTTTATAACATCAACGTTAAAGGCGTAATCTGGGGCATGCAGGCGGCCATCAAAGCCTTTAAGGCTGAAGGCCACGGCGGCAAGATTATTAATGCCTGTTCCCAGGCGGGCCACGTCGGTAACCCTGAGCTGGCGGTTTACAGCTCAAGTAAATTCGCCGTGCGCGGCCTGACGCAGACCGCCGCGCGCGATCTGGCACCGTTAGGAATTACGGTGAATGCCTACTGTCCGGGCATCGTGAAAACGCCAATGTGGGAGGAGATCGATCGTCAGGTTTCCGCCGCCGCAGGCCAGCCAGCGGGCTACGGCACGGCAGAGTTCGCCAAACGCATCACCCTGGGCCGCCTTTCCGAGCCGGAAGACGTGTCAGCCTGCGTAGCCTTCCTTGCCGGCCCTGATTCCGACTATATGACCGGTCAGTCACTGCTGATCGACGGCGGGATGGTCTTTAATTAATCCTGTATTGCAGACCGGCTCCGGTCGGTCTGCTGTTCTTTTTCCTCCCATTCCCTTCTCCTAAGTCAAACCCGCATCGCCGCAGGCGAAACGTTTCGATAGCGATCACATTTTCCACGTATGGTGATTGTTTTCCCGTCTGGCTTTCATACACTCCCCGCAAGCGAAACGTTTCGCTCTGGAGTGAATGATGAAAAAAGGCACCTTACTGAATTCTGAAATATCGGCGCTGGTTTCCAGGCTCGGGCATACCGACAGCCTGGTAATTGGTGACGCGGGACTGCCCATTCCGGCTGGCCCTCAGCGTGTTGATCTGGCGCTGACGCAGGGGATCCCCAGCTTTTTACAGGTGGTGAAAGCCGTGACCGACGAGATGCAGGTAGAAAGTGTCATCATCGCCGAGGAGATTAAGTCCCATAATCCTCAGCTTCTTAGTGAACTCTCCGCTCTGCTCGACTTACTGCAACAACACCAGGGAAACACCATCGCGATTTCGTACGTGAGTCACCAACAGTTCAAACAGCAAACGCAGCGTAGCCAGGCGGTCATTCGCAGCGGGGAGTGTTCTCCCTATGCCAATATCATCCTGTGCGCTGGCGTGACCTTCTGAGGCCGTCATGCAACCTTTATTGCAGCTGCAAGGCATTGATAAATCCTTTCCCGGCGTCAAGGCGCTTTCCGGCGCCGCGCTGGCGGTCTATCCCGGACGCGTTATGGCGCTGGTGGGTGAGAACGGCGCCGGTAAGTCCACCATGATGAAAGTGATGACCGGCATTTACCCCCGGGATGCCGGCTCGGTGAAATGGCTCGGTAACGAGACCACGTTTAGCGGGCCAAAGGCATCACAGGAAGCCGGCATCGGCATCATCCATCAGGAGCTTAACCTGATCCCGCAGCTCAGCATTGCTGAGAATATCTTTCTGGGGCGGGAGTTTGTTAACGGCTTTGGCCGCATCCTGTGGAAAAAAATGCATGCCGAGGCGGACGTCCTGCTTAAACGCCTGAACCTGCGCTTTAGCAGCCACAGGCTGGTGGGCGACCTGTCGATTGGCGACCAGCAGATGGTCGAAATCGCCAAGGTACTGAGCTATCAGTCCAAAGTGATTGTGATGGACGAGCCAACGGATGCGCTGACCGATACCGAAACCGCCTCGCTGTTTCGCGTCATCCGCGAGCTGAAAGCGCAGGGCTGCGGCATTGTCTATATCTCCCACCGGATGAAAGAGATCTTTGAAATTTGCGATGACGTAACCATCTTCCGCGACGGTCAGTTTATTGCCGAACGCGCGGTGGAGAGCCTGGACGAGAATTCGCTGATTGAAATGATGGTGGGCCGCAAGCTGGAAGAGCAGTATCCACGGCTGGACAAAGCCCCCGGCGAAGTTCGCCTGAAGGTTGAGCATCTCAGCGGACCGGGCGTGGAGGACGTCAGCTTTACGCTGCGTAAGGGCGAGATCCTGGGCGTGGCGGGGCTGATGGGCGCGGGACGAACCGAACTGATGAAGGTGCTTTACGGTGCGCTGGCCCGAACCCACGGCAGCGTAACGTTGGATGGGCGGAATATCCTCACCCGCACGCCGGAAGATGGGCTGCGAAACGGCATTGTCTATATCTCCGAAGACCGCAAGCGTGACGGGCTGGTGCTGGGCATGTCGGTGAAGGAGAACATGTCGCTGACCGCGCTGGACTACTTCAGCCACGGCGGCGGCAGGCTGAAACACGCAGAGGAGCAGCTGGCGGTCAGCGACTTTATCACCCTGTTTAAGGTGAAAACGCCGTCGATGAACCAGCCGATCGGCCTGCTTTCCGGCGGCAATCAGCAAAAGGTGGCCATCGCCCGTGGGCTGATGACCCGTCCTAAAGTCCTCATTTTGGATGAACCCACCCGCGGCGTGGACGTCGGCGCTAAAAAAGAGATCTATCAGCTTATTAATCAGTTTAAGGACGAGGGGCTGAGCATCATTCTGGTTTCCTCTGAAATGCCGGAGGTGCTGGGCATGAGCGACCGCGTGCTGGTGATGCACGAAGGGCGCCTGAGCGGTGATTTCCCAATTGAACAGGCCACGCAGGAAGTCCTGATGGCGGCAGCAGTAGGTAAGCTACAGAGTGTGGAGCACGCATGACCATGAATACCCGAACGATCCCTGCTAACCGGCTGTTCAGCAAGACCTGGCTGCTGGAGCAAAAATCCCTGATCGCGCTGATTGTGCTGATTGCTATCGTCTCCAGCCTCAGCCCGAACTTTTTTACCCTGAACAATATGTTCAACATCCTGCAGCAGACCTCCGTTAACGCCATTATGGCGGTCGGCATGACGCTGGTTATCCTGACCTCCGGTATCGATCTTTCAGTGGGGTCGCTGCTGGCGCTGACTGGTGCGGTAGGTGCATCGCTGGTGGGGATGGAAGTTAACGCGCTGGTGGCCGTGGCCGCCTCTCTGGCGCTGGGCGCAGCCATTGGCGCCCTGACCGGTACTATCGTGGCGAAAGGACGCGTGCAGGCCTTCATCGCCACGCTGGTGATGATGCTGCTGCTGCGGGGCGTCACGATGGTGTACACCAACGGCAGCCCGGTCAATACCGGCTTCAATGACAATGCCGATCTGTTTGGCTGGTTCGGCATTGGCCGCCCTCTGGGTATTCCCACGCCGGTGTGGCTGATGGCGGTGGTGTTCGCTCTGGCCTGGTACATGCTGCATCACACCCGCCTGGGCCGCTACATTTATGCGCTGGGCGGCAACGAGGCGGCAACGCGCCTGTCCGGCATCAGCGTCAGCCGGGTGAAAATTGTCGTGTATGCGCTGAGTGGCATGCTGGCCGCGCTGGCGAGCACCATCGAAGTGGCAAGGCTCTCATCGGCACAGCCGACCGCGGGAACGGGCTACGAGCTTGATGCCATTGCCGCCGTTGTGCTGGGCGGCACCAGTCTGGCCGGCGGCAAAGGGCGAATCATGGGCACCTTAATTGGGGCACTGATCCTCGGCTTCCTGAATAACGGGCTTAACCTGCTCGGCGTTTCCTCCTACTACCAAATGATCGTCAAAGCTGTGGTGATTTTGCTGGCGGTGCTGGTAGATAACAAAAGCAGTAAATAACTCATCCCTACAGGAAATTATGATGAAAATGACCAAACTGACTGCACTTGCCGTTCTGCTCGGCGCCACGCTGAGCGCCAGCGCAATGGCGAAAGACACCATCGCACTGGTAGTGTCCACGCTGAATAATCCCTTTTTTGTCTCGTTAAAAGACGGCGCACAAAAAGAAGCGGATAAGCTGGGTTACAACCTGGTCGTGCTGGATTCACAGAATAACCCGGCAAAAGAGCTGGCTAACGTTCAGGACTTAACCGTACGCGGGACTAAGCTGCTGCTGATTAACCCGACTGATTCTGACGCGGTGGGCAATGCGGTCAAAATGGCGAATCAGGCCAGTATTCCGGTGATAACCCTGGACCGTATGGCGGCGCAGGGCAAAGTGGTCAGCCACGTTGCATCGGATAACCGCTTCGGCGGCAAGATGGCGGGTGACTACATTGCGAAGAAGGTGGGTGAGAACGCGAAAATTATCGAGCTGTCCGGTATTGCGGGCACCTCCGCCGCGCGTGAGCGGGGTGAAGGCTTTAAATCTGCTGCCGATGCGCATAAGTTCGTTATCCTCGCCAGCCAGCCAGCCGACTTTGACCGCACCAAAGGTCTGAACGTGATGCAGAACCTGCTGACCGCGCATCCTGACGTGCAGGCGGTATTTGCTCAAAATGATGAAATGGCGCTCGGCGCAATGCGCGCATTGCAAACTGCCGGTAAATCTGATGTGGTGGTCGTCGGCTTCGACGGCACCGCAGACGGGGTAAAAGCCGTTCAGGGTGGTAAGCTGGCCGCTACCGTGGCTCAGCAGCCGGAGCAAATCGGCGTTATCGGCGTGCAAACGGCTGATAAAGTGCTGAAGGGCCAGAAAGTTCAGGCTATCAACCCGGTTGACCTGAAGCTGGTCACGCAATAAATCAAAGAAAAGCATGGCACGCGCCACCCTTTCCGGGTGGCGCCTTTTTCTGGACGCCTTTATGAAAAAATCCGGCAAGCTGACCGTCCTTGGCAGCATTAATGCAGACCATATTCTTAACCTGATGCAGTTCCCCCGGCCCGGCGAAACGGTGACCGGCGGCGAGTATCAGGTCGCTTTTGGCGGGAAAGGGGCAAATCAGGCCGTTGCGGCAGGGCGCAGTGGGGCGGATATCGCCTTTATCGCCTGCGTGGGCGACGATGATATCGGCCAGCGCATTCGCCAGCAGCTGGCAACCGACCAGATCGATATCACCCCTGTCGAAGTTGTGGCGGACCAGTCCACCGGCGTGGCGCTTATTTTTGTCAACGGTGCGGGCGAAAACTGTATTGCGATCCATGCCGGTGCCAACGCGGCGCTGACGCCGGAAAGGGTCAGCCAGCACCAGCAGACGATAGCGGAGTCGGACGCGCTGCTGATGCAGCTTGAGTCGCCGCTGGCGAGCGTACTGGCCGCCGCAAAAATTGCCCGCCAGCATCAGACGCGCGTTATCCTTAATCCCGCGCCCGCCGTCGCACTTTCCGATGAGCTGCTGGGACTGGTGGATATGATTACCCCCAATGAAACGGAAGCGGAAATACTGACCGGCGTGCACGTTGATTCCGACGAAGCGGCGGCGCGTGCGGCTGGCGTGCTGCATGAAAAGGGTATCGACAGCGTTCTTATTACTCTCGGCAGCCGCGGCGTGTGGCTGAGTGAACAGGGTAAAGGCCAGCGTATTGCCGGTTTCCGGGTGGAGGCGGTTGATACGATAGCGGCAGGCGACACCTTCAACGGCGCGCTTATCGCCGCCCTGCTCGAAGGGCAGGCGATGGATCGCTCCGTGCGCTTTGCCCATGCGGCTGCGGCTATTTCGGTGACCCGCCACGGCGCGCAGCCATCCGTACCCTGGCGCAGTGAAATCGATCGCTTTTTGCAGCAGCAGGGGTAGCGCGTGGCCACTATGAAAGATGTCGCGCGCCTTGCGGGCGTGTCGACCTCTACCGTTTCCCACGTTATTAACAACAACCGCTTCGTCAGCGAGGCGGTGCGGGAAAAAATCACCTCTGCGATTGCCGAGCTGAATTATGCCCCATCTGCCCTGGCACGCAGTCTGAAGCTCAACCAGACGCGCACCATCGGTATGCTGCTGACCGCCAGTAGTAACCCTTTCTACTCTGAAGTGGTTCGCGGCGTCGAGCGGAGCTGCTATGAGCGCGGTTACAGCCTGATCCTGTGCAATACCGAAGGGGATGAAAACCGCATGAACCGCAGCCTTGAAACGCTGCTGCAGAAGCGGGTGGATGGGCTGCTAATTATGTGTACTGAAAGTCATCTCCCCTCGGCGGATATTCTTAACCGCTATCCCTCTATTCCTTCGGTGATGATGGACTGGGCCCCTTTTAAGGGCAGCAGCGACATTATTCAGGATAACTCGCTGCTGGGCGGGGAGATGGCAACCCGATTTCTGATCTCCCGGGGTTACCGGCGCATTGCCTGCATTGCCGGTCCGCAGGATAAAACGCCTGCCCGTCTGCGGCTGGAAGGTTTTCAGCGGGCAATGAAGAGCGCGGGCTTACCGGTGCCGCCGTCCTGTGTGGTCAGCGGTGATTTCGAGTTTGAGGGCGGGTTCAACGCCATGAATCAGCTGCTATCGCTCTCCCCGCTGCCCGAAGCGGTTTTTACCTGCAACGATGCGATGGCGGTGGGCGGCTATCATGCGCTCTTCCAGGCCGGACTGTCGGTGCCGCAGGATATTGCGGTCATTGGCTATGACGACATCGAGCTGGCGCGCTATATGACACCGCCTTTGACCACCATTCACCAGCCTAAAGATGAACTGGGGGAGCTGGCGATTGATACGCTACTTCACCGCCTCGGCGAGCCGGGCGACAGTCAGCAGTTACTGATTCTGACGCCAGAGCTGGTAGAGCGCGGCTCGGTGGGGGAGCGTTAAGCGCGTTTTTTGCGCTTCTCCCGGTCAGCAATCAGATGGCGGCCATCTCCCGGTTTAAGCAGCCTGAATACCAGCCCGGAAAACACGGTTACCACGCCCATGGTCAGAAAGGTGGCGTGGAAGTGCTGCACCGTGGTGCCATCGAAGTTCTCATAGAAACGCAGCACCGCGGCACTCACCGCGACGCCAAAGCTGATCGCCAGCTGCTGGGTGACGGCCAGCATACTGTTACCGCTGCTGGCGTTACCCTCATTTAAATCCGCCAGCGTAATGGTGTTCATCGCCGTAAACTGGGTGGACATGGCCATGCCCAGAATAAACAGCGGTAGCAGAAGGACGACCAGGCCCATTGCTGGCGTCTGTAGCGCAAAGGTGGCAATCAGCGCACCGATAATCACGCTTATCCACATTAGCGTGGTGCGGTAGCCGAACCAGCGAAGCACCTGGGTGACCGTTGATTTCGCCAGGAGCGATCCTAATGCCGTCGGGGCCATCATGCAGCCAGCGAGAATGGCGGAATAGCCGAATCCCACCTGAAGCATCAGCGGCATCAGGAAAGGAATGCAGCCGGTACCAAGCCGGGAAGCGATATTCCCGAGGATCCCCACCGAGAAGGTGCGGGTTTTAAACATCGGTAAGGGAATGAGGGGAGTCGCATGGCGCCTCGCGTGAGCAATATAAAGAAGCAGCAGCACTATCCCTCCCGACGTAACGGCCAGAGCAATACTGCTGGCCACTATCTTCTCGCCCAATAGCTCAATCCCGCTCGACAGCAGCACAAGGCCTATACCAAACAGAATAAAGCCCAGCAGATCGAAGCGGCGTTTGGGCGTGGTGAAATCCGGCATATACTTACGGGCGTAAATAATACCCAGAATGCCCATCGGAATATTTATCAGGAAGATCCAGTGCCAGCTGGCCCAGGTTACCAGCACGCCGCCCAGCAGCGGCCCCAGAACCGGGCCAATCAGCCCGGGCATAGTGACGAAGTTCAGCACCGGCAGCAGTTCGCTACGCGGATAGGCCCTGAGCAATGCCAGCCTGGCGACGGGCATCATCATCGCGCCACCAATCCCCTGAAGCACCCGGAAGGTCACCAGCATGGCCAGAGAGTCTGAGAGCGCGCAGGCCAGCGAACCTAGCGTAAATAAAGAAACCGCCACCACAAACACTTTGCGCGTACCGAAGCGATCGGCCAGCCAGCCGCTGACGGGGATCAGCATGGCAACGGTTAAGGTGTAGCTAATGATGGCAGACTGCATTGCCAGGGGGGAGCGATTCAGGCTCTGCGCGATGGCGGGAAGAGCGGTGTTCAGTATCGTGGCATCCAGCGCCTGCATAAAAAAGGCCATGGCGGCTATCCACGGAAGTCCGGCCATACTGCGCGCGGATTTTGTCATTTGGCATCCTTTCTATTATTCATTGTGGCTTAAAGACCCTGGTAGCTTAAGAGTAGCACCCCCGTTTATGGATTTCACAAAGGGCAGAACGGGCATTTGGGATGAATATGGTGCAATAACAACCCAATAGTGTGTGATTAATCGCCGATCGGTTAAAAAAAGGACGGTCAGATCTTTTTTTTAAAGAAAGGCTTGTCACCCGTCAGGAACTCCCTATAATGCGCCTCCACTGACACGGAACAACGGCTTAACGGTCACCGGGTCAGGAAGAGAAAAGTGAGAAATTCCTTGACTCTTCAGCGGGAAAGCGTAATATCTGCACCCCGCGCCACACGAGATTATGTGGCACTGCTCTTTAACAATTTATCAGACAATCTGTGTGGGCACTCGCAGGATTGATATCAGCGCCGCAAGGCGCAAAAAATATCAAGTCTTAAGAGTGAACACATAATGAAATTCATTATGACGTTTTACACTTGAGCATCGCTTCACTTGTTGAAGCAAATCGAACTTTTAAATTGAAGAGTTTGATCATGGCTCAGATTGAACGCTGGCGGCAGGCCTAACACATGCAAGTCGAACGGTAGCACAGGAGAGCTTGCTCTCTGGGTGACGAGTGGCGGACGGGTGAGTAATGTCTGGGAAACTGCCCGATGGAGGGGGATAACTACTGGAAACGGTAGCTAATACCGCATAACGTCTACGGACCAAAGTGGGGGACCTTCGGGCCTCACACCATCGGATGTGCCCAGATGGGATTAGCTTGTTGGTGAGGTAATGGCTCACCAAGGCGACGATCCCTAGCTGGTCTGAGAGGATGACCAGCCACACTGGAACTGAGACACGGTCCAGACTCCTACGGGAGGCAGCAGTGGGGAATATTGCACAATGGGCGCAAGCCTGATGCAGCCATGCCGCGTGTATGAAGAAGGCCTTCGGGTTGTAAAGTACTTTCAGCGGGGAGGAAGGGGGTGAGGTTAATAACCTCGCTCATTGACGTTACCCGCAGAAGAAGCACCGGCTAACTCCGTGCCAGCAGCCGCGGTAATACGGAGGGTGCAAGCGTTAATCGGAATTACTGGGCGTAAAGCGCACGCAGGCGGTCTGTCAAGTCGGATGTGAAATCCCCGGGCTCAACCCGGGAACTGCATTCGAAACTGGCAGGCTAGAGTCTTGTAGAGGGGGGTAGAATTCCAGGTGTAGCGGTGAAATGCGTAGAGATCTGGAGGAATACCGGTGGCGAAGGCGGCCCCCTGGACAAAGACTGACGCTCAGGTGCGAAAGCGTGGGGAGCAAACAGGATTAGATACCCTGGTAGTCCACGCCGTAAACGATGTCGACTTGGAGGTTGTTCCCTTGAGGAGTGGCTTCCGGAGCTAACGCGTTAAGTCGACCGCCTGGGGAGTACGGCCGCAAGGTTAAAACTCAAATGAATTGACGGGGGCCCGCACAAGCGGTGGAGCATGTGGTTTAATTCGATGCAACGCGAAGAACCTTACCTGCTCTTGACATCCACGGAATTTGGCAGAGATGCCTTAGTGCCTTCGGGAACCGTGAGACAGGTGCTGCATGGCTGTCGTCAGCTCGTGTTGTGAAATGTTGGGTTAAGTCCCGCAACGAGCGCAACCCTTATCCTTTGTTGCCAGCGATTCGGTCGGGAACTCAAAGGAGACTGCCGGTGATAAACCGGAGGAAGGTGGGGATGACGTCAAGTCATCATGGCCCTTACGAGCAGGGCTACACACGTGCTACAATGGCGCATACAAAGAGAAGCGACCTCGCGAGAGCAAGCGGACCTCACAAAGTGCGTCGTAGTCCGGATCGGAGTCTGCAACTCGACTCCGTGAAGTCGGAATCGCTAGTAATCGTGGATCAGAATGCCACGGTGAATACGTTCCCGGGCCTTGTACACACCGCCCGTCACACCATGGGAGTGGGTTGCAAAAGAAGTAGGTAGCTTAACCTTCGGGAGGGCGCTTACCACTTTGTGATTCATGACTGGGGTGAAGTCGTAACAAGGTAACCGTAGGGGAACCTGCGGTTGGATCACCTCCTTACCTGAAGATACCTTCCCGCGTAGTGTCCACAACAGATTGTCTGATAGAAGTAATGAGCAACAGTACAGAGTCCCCATCGTCTAGAGGCCCAGGACACTGCCCTTTCACGGCTGTAACAGGGGTTCGAATCCCCTTGGGGACGCCATCTCCTGATAATGAGTGAAAGACATTATCAACCGTATCTCAAAGCTGATTCTGCCTGAAGGCGAGTCATGTTTGAGATAACTGCTCTTTAATAATCCGGAACAAGCTGAAAATTGAAACGACGTATCGTTTTCATTCTCCGTAATAAGAATGAAATAACACGATACAGTCGAGTCTCTCAAATGCTTACAACTCAGCAGTCTTTACTGACATCAGTAATGAGCGAGCTAAGTGAAGGTAAGGCGTCAGCGCGCAGCAGGCGGAGTGGACTTAACGTCCATGAGCACTGTGAGCACTGCACAACGCCGCCATCACGACGCGCAGCCATTACGGACAGAAAGGACGCTTGTGGGTTGTGAGGTTAAGTGACTAAGCGTACACGGTGGATGCCCTGGCAGTCAGAGGCGATGAAGGGCGTGCTAATCTGCGATAAGCGTCGGTAAGGTGATATGAACCGCAACAACCGGCGATACCCGAATGGGGAAACCCAGTGTGTTTCGACACACTATCGCAACATGAATACATAGTGTTGCGAGGCGAACCGGGGGAACTGAAACATCTAAGTACCCCGAGGAAAAGAAATCAACCGAGATTCCCCCAGTAGCGGCGAGCGAACGGGGAGGAGCCCAGAACCTGAATCAGTTTGTGCATCAGTGGAAGCGTCTGGAAAGTCGCAGGGTACAGGGTGACACTCCCGTACACAAAGATGCACTTGCTGTGAGTTCGAAGAGTAGGGCGGGACACGTGATATCCTGTCTGAATATGGGGGGACCATCCTCCAAGGCTAAATACTCCTGACTGACCGATAGTGAACCAGTACCGTGAGGGAAAGGCGAAAAGAACCCCGGCGAGGGGAGTGAAACAGAACCTGAAACCGTGTACGTACAAGCAGTGGGAGCACCTTCGTGGTGTGACTGCGTACCTTTTGTATAATGGGTCAGCGACTTATATTCTGTAGCAAGGTTAACCGTATAGGGGAGCCGCAGGGAAACCGAGTCTTAACTGGGCGTTAAGTTGCAGGGTATAGACCCGAAACCCGGTGATCTAGCCATGGGCAGGTTGAAGGTTGGGTAACACTAACTGGAGGACCGAACCGACTAATGTTGAAAAATTAGCGGATGACCTGTGGCTGGGGGTGAAAGGCCAATCAAACCGGGAGATAGCTGGTTCTCCCCGAAAGCTATTTAGGTAGCGCCTCGTGAACTCATCTCCGGGGGTAGAGCACTGTTTCGGCTAGGGGGCCATCCCGGCTTACCAACCCGATGCAAACTGCGAATACCGGAGAATGTTATCACGGGAGACACACGGCGGGTGCTAACGTCCGTCGTGAAGAGGGAAACAACCCAGACCGCCAGCTAAGGTCCCAAAGTCATGGTTAAGTGGGAAACGATGTGGGAAGGCACAGACAGCCAGGATGTTGGCTTAGAAGCAGCCATCATTTAAAGAAAGCGTAATAGCTCACTGGTCGAGTCGGCCTGCGCGGAAGATGTAACGGGGCTAAACCATGCACCGAAGCTGCGGCAGCGACACTTATGTGTTGTTGGGTAGGGGAGCGTTCTGTAAGCCGTTGAAGGTGGACTGTGAGGTCTGCTGGAGGTATCAGAAGTGCGAATGCTGACATGAGTAACGATAAAGCGGGTGAAAAGCCCGCTCGCCGGAAGACCAAGGGTTCCTGTCCAACGTTAATCGGGGCAGGGTGAGTCGACCCCTAAGGCGAGGCCGAAAGGCGTAGTCGATGGGAAACAGGTTAATATTCCTGTACTCGGTGTTACTGCGAAGGGGGGACGGAGAAGGCTATGTTAGCCGGGCGACGGTTGTCCCGGTTTAAGCGTGTAGGCTGGTGTTCCAGGTAAATCCGGAACGCCTTAAGGCTGAGGCGTGATGACGAGGCACTACGGTGCTGAAGTAACAAATGCCCTGCTTCCAGGAAAAGCCTCTAAGCATCAGGTAACAACGAATCGTACCCCAAACCGACACAGGTGGTCAGGTAGAGAATACCAAGGCGCTTGAGAGAACTCGGGTGAAGGAACTAGGCAAAATGGTGCCGTAACTTCGGGAGAAGGCACGCTGGTGCGTAGGTGAAGCGACTTGCTCGCGGAGCTGAAGCCAGTCGAAGATACCAGCTGGCTGCAACTGTTTATTAAAAACACAGCACTGTGCAAACACGAAAGTGGACGTATACGGTGTGACGCCTGCCCGGTGCCGGAAGGTTAATTGATGGGGTTATCGCAAGAGAAGCTCCTGATCGAAGCCCCGGTAAACGGCGGCCGTAACTATAACGGTCCTAAGGTAGCGAAATTCCTTGTCGGGTAAGTTCCGACCTGCACGAATGGCGTAATGATGGCCAGGCTGTCTCCACCCGAGACTCAGTGAAATTGAACTCGCTGTGAAGATGCAGTGTACCCGCGGCAAGACGGAAAGACCCCGTGAACCTTTACTACAGCTTGACACTGAACATTGAGCCTTGATGTGTAGGATAGGTGGGAGGCTTTGAAGCGTGGACGCCAGTCTGCGTGGAGCCAACCTTGAAATACCACCCTTTAACGTTTGATGTTCTAACCTGGCGCCATAATCTGGCGTGGGGACAGTGTCTGGTGGGTAGTTTGACTGGGGCGGTCTCCTCCTAAAGAGTAACGGAGGAGCACGAAGGTCAGCTAATCACGGTCGGACATCGTGAGGTTAGTGCAATGGCATAAGCTGGCTTGACTGCGAGAGTGACGGCTCGAGCAGGTGCGAAAGCAGGTCATAGTGATCCGGTGGTTCTGAATGGAAGGGCCATCGCTCAACGGATAAAAGGTACTCCGGGGATAACAGGCTGATACCGCCCAAGAGTTCATATCGACGGCGGTGTTTGGCACCTCGATGTCGGCTCATCACATCCTGGGGCTGAAGTAGGTCCCAAGGGTACGGCTGTTCGCCGTTTAAAGTGGTACGCGAGCTGGGTTTAGAACGTCGTGAGACAGTTCGGTCCCTATCTGCCGTGGGCGCTGGAAGATTGAGAGGGGTTGCTCCTAGTACGAGAGGACCGGAGTGAACGCACCACTGGTGTTCGGGTTGTCATGCCAATGGCATTGCCCGGTAGCTAAGTGCGGAAAAGATAAGCGCTGAAAGCATCTAAGCGCGAAACTTGCCTCGAGATGAATCTTCCCTGACCCTTTAAGGGTCCTGAAGGGACGTTGAAGACTACGACGTTGATAGGCCGGGTGTGTAAGCGCAGCGATGCGTTGAGCTAACCGGTACTAATGACCCGTGAGGCTTAACCTTACAACACCAGAAGCGTTCTGGTGAGCAGTGAGAGACAGAAGACAATTTTCAGCTTATCCGGACAAGAATTAAGCTGTTCTGCCTATTACGCATGCGGGACAGAGCAGGAGATTTTATCTGCCCTGCGGACGTGAGTCTGCGGAGTGTGATTTAAAAAATTAGCGGGAACGAAAGAGTTTGTGCTGAAGCAGGGCGGCAAACGCAGCGAAGGAAGGAGCATACTGAAGTATGTGACTGAGTTTGCAGGTGAAGCCAGCGCAGCAGCAGCGCAAAATATTCGTTCCGTGCACCAAGATTTGCCTGGCGGCTTTAGCGCGGTGGTCCCACCTGACCCCATGCCGAACTCAGAAGTGAAACGCCGTAGCGCCGATGGTAGTGTGGGGTCTCCCCATGCGAGAGTAGGGAACTGCCAGGCATCAAATAAAGCAATAACCCTGACCTCACGGTCAGGGTTTTTTGCGTTATGGGGCAGGAGAAATTATTCGGCCCAGAGTCAGTATTATGCGTACAGGGGCCGGGGGGATTGCGCTCAGAATCAGGATTATACGTACAGGGACCGGGGAATTGCGCTCAGAGTCAGGGTCTTGCGTACAGGGACCGGGAAAATTGCGCCCAGGATCAGGATTACTGCATTCAGGCCCCGCTCGCGGTCATGACTGTTACGTGCTGGCCTGTAAATCATCCCGTAACCTTCACTCAGTACCGGCAGAGCGGCGCTGCTTTTCCCGCCACTGAGAAATAAAATCCACCACGGTATCCACCGCATTCAGATCCAGCACTGGCACCCGGCACTCCAGGTTGATGTCGCCAGCAACAGCAATAACGTGCTCATCCAGCCCGTCAGGGAAGGGTTTTCCCGTCTCATGCCGGTAAAGCACTATCTTCGGCACTGCTTCGCCTTTAAAGCCTTCGATAAGAATCAAATCAAGCTTGCTCTCATCCATTCTGCTGGCCAGATAGTGCAGATCCAGCGTGTCCGCCGCTGACGTTTCGGTCATTAGCGCCCAGCGCTTTTGACTGGCGACTATTACCTGATCGGCACCAGCTTTACGTAGCTCGTAACTGTCTTTCCCCGGCTTATCAATTTCCATGTCGTGATGGGTATGTTTAATCAACCCGCAGCGGATACCCCGCTCTGAAAGCAGTGGGATCAGCTGCTTTAACAGCGTCGTTTTTCCTGTGCCGCTGGCCGCGACAATAGCTAACAGGGGGATCACAATGCTTCACCCTTACCCAGAAGATCGCTGGGGTAGTTAATATTTGCGAAAGCGGCAGGGCAGCTATCGAAAGAGACAGCATGGCCGCCTGCCTGCTTAAGAAATAGCATGACTCGCCGTTCTCCGGCTGCAAGAAATGAAGCAAGATCCCCAGCTAAACCGACGTTTACCAGCGCCAGCGTCGGATGATCGCGATCGCCACTGCGCGCCCATACGGCAGGTGCATCGTTTTTCTCCTGCCACAGGCGTGCAACTAAGTCGTCAGGAAGCTCTGGCGTATCACAGGGCGCAAAAACGGCCCAGTCTTCAGCGATATTTTGTAATGCTGCAAGCATGCCTGCCAGCGGCCCGGGAAAGCCCGACAGGGTATCTGCGAATACCGGAACACCACTCTGCTGATAAATAGAAATATTACGGTTTGCACTGATGCAAAGCTGGCTTACCTGGGGAGAAAGCCGCCCTAACACATGCTGATAAAGTGGTTTACCCCGCCACGGGATGAGACCTTTATCTTCACCGCCCATACGGCTTCCCTGGCCGCCAGCAAGAATTACGCCAGTGACGGGTAGGAGGGAGATCGTGGACATAAAACTTACACCCTCTTTTAATGTGGGTTTAACCCTGCTAACGTAGCAGAATTGACCTTTTAACAGGAACAACAGCATGAAATGCCATCGTCTGAACGAACTAATTTCACTGCTTCAGCCAGCCTGGCAGCAGGAACCCGATCTGAATTTAGTGCAATTTTTGCAGAAAATCGCGGATGAAGCGGGTTTTACTCAGCCTATTGGCGACATTACCGATGACGTTCTAATCTATCATCTTAAAATGCGCGGCACGGATAAAGATGAAGCTATCCCCGGTCTGAAAAAAGATTATGAGGAAGACTTCAAAACCGCTTTGCTGCGTGCCCGCGGCGTGATTAAAGATTAAATCACCATTTACCGTCATGCTGCCTGTTTGATGATATTCTTTGTCGCTAATTCATTTGCGATAATCTGTGAGTATGTCGGATGAAAGGACCTGCCTTTAACTTTCAAAACCTGGATCCTGATACCATTCTGGATGCGCTGTGGCAAACCGGAATTCGGGTAGAGTCAGGGCTTACTGCCCTGAACAGCTATGAAAATCGGGTCTACCAGTTCTCCGATGAGGACCGGAAACGCTACGTCGTTAAGTTCTATCGCCCTGAGAGGTGGTCAGATCAACAGATCGGCGAAGAGCACCAGTTTACCACCGAGCTGCTTAATGATGAGGTGCCCGTCGCGGCTCCGCTGCTTCTTCAGGGAACGACCCTTCATCAGCATCAGGGCTACCGTTACGCGGTTTTCCCCAGCCTGGGAGGACGGCAGTACGAAACGGATAACTATGACCAGCTGGAGTGGGTAGGACGCTTTTTGGGTCGAATCCACCAGACGGCCAGAAAGAAGACCTTTACCGTGCGGCCGACCCTGGGTCTGAAAGAGTATATCGAAGAGCCCCTGGCCGTTCTCGAACAGAGCCGTCTGATCCCGGCAAAGCTCAAAGAGCCTTTATTAGCCAGCGTCAGGCTTATCGGCACAACTTTACATAATTACTGGCATACTCAATGGCAGCCGATGCGCCTGCATGGCGATTGCCATCCGGGTAATATCCTCTGGCGCGACGGTCCGCTGTTTGTCGATTTGGATGATGCGCGCAATGGCCCCGCCATTCAGGATCTCTGGATGCTGATCAACGGTGATGTTCAGGAGCAGCGTATCCAGTGGGATATTTTACTGGAGGCTTACAGTGAATTCAGCGAGTTCGACTCACATGAATTGTCACTGATTGAGCCTTTACGCGCCATGAGGATGGTTTATTATCTGGCATGGGTGGTCCGCCGTTGGGAGGATCCCGCATTTCCTGCAAGTTTTCCGTGGATGACGGACGAGGATTTCTGGCGCAGGCAGATCGCTATTTTTAATCAACAGGCAAAGCTGTTGCAGGAACCCCCGCTGCAGCTTGTACCTACTTTTCAGGGTTGATGGCCCTTTTGCTGTTAGGAGAGAATTTTCCAATGAAAAAGATTTGGTTTGCGCTGGTCGGCATGATGCTGGCAATGAGTGCATCGGCTGCGCAGTTCACCGATGGTCAACAGTATGTAACAATACAGAAGCCCGTTACCGGCGAACCTCAGGTTATGGAGTTCTTCTCCTTCTTTTGTCCTCACTGCTATGAATTTGAACACGTCTGGCACGTTAGCGATGCGGTGAAGAAAAACCTGCCCGCTAACACGAAAGTGACTAAATACCACGTGGATTTCCTGGGTGGAGACATGGGCAAAACCCTGACCCAGGCATGGGCGGTGGCGATGGCGCTGGGTGTTGAAGATAAAGTGACTGCCCCTATTTTTGAAGGCATCCAGAAAACCCAAACTATTACCGACCCGGCCAGTCTGAAAGCAACCTTTGTAAAAGCGGCGGGTATTAAGCCAGAAGATTACGATGCGGCGTGGAACAGCTTCGTGGTGAAATCGCTTGTTGCGCAGCAGGAAAAAGCGGCTGCTGACGTCGATCTGCGCGGTGTGCCAGCGATGTTTGTTAACGGAAAATACATGGTGAACAACGGCGGTCTGGATACCAGCTCAATGGATAACTACGTTCAGCAATATGCTAACGTTGTGAAATTCCTGCTGACCCAGAAGTAACCTGCTTTTGACCACGCCAGCCTGCGGCTGGTGTGGTTATCTTCCCCATCCGGCTGAAAATCCTGTTCTTAATTTGCTTCTCCCGGCTATGCCGATCCGTTGGATCCGATCGCGTCACATTGATCGGGGCATAAATAATATCCACACTGAATTAATTTCGGATGGAATAAAGCAAATCCTAAGGTAACCTACTAACCTCATGTAATAAAAAGTAATTTTAACCGTACACGATATCATATTCTGGTTGTTGCATTACGTTTGCAAATTTACGCACAAACTTATCCACAGTTTATTATTGGGAAGCTATTCGCATAACCCATCTTTAAGGCACGATTCACCCCCGAGTTATTTCATCTTTTATACTCAGCTGTGGCATCCTTACCGCATTGATAAAACCAACGAAGAACGCAAAAAACCTATGGCACAAATTGCAGAAAACCCGCTTATTCTGGTAGATGGCTCTTCTTACCTTTACCGTGCTTATCATGCCTTCCCTCCACTGACCAACAGTGCGGGTGAACCCACGGGCGCAATGTACGGTGTCCTGAATATGTTGCGCAGTCTGCTGCTGCAATATAAGCCTGACCATGTCGCCGTAGTTTTTGATGCCAAAGGCAAAACGTTTCGTGATGAGCTTTTTGAAGATTACAAATCTCATCGGCCACCCATGCCGGACGACCTTCGTGCGCAAATAGAACCCTTGCACAACATGGTAAGGGCAATGGGGCTGCCGCTGCTGGCCGTATCGGGCGTAGAGGCCGATGACGTCATCGGGACGCTGGCGCTGGAAGCCGGGAAAATAGGCAAGCCAGTATTGATCAGCACCGGCGACAAAGACATGGCACAGCTGGTGACACCTGATATCACGCTGATCAACACCATGAATAATGCCATTCTCGGTCCAGATGAAGTAGTGGAAAAGTTCGGCGTTCCTCCTTCACTGATCATCGACTTTCTTGCCCTGATGGGCGACTCCTCAGACAATATTCCGGGTGTTCCCGGAGTGGGTGAAAAGACCGCGCAGGCGCTGCTTCAGGGCCTGGGGGGGATAAAAGACATTTATGCCAATCTTGATAAGGTCGCTACGCTCACCTTCAGGGGCGCTAAGACCATGTCGGCGAAGCTTGAGCAAAGCAAAGAGCTGGCTTTTCTGTCTTATCAGCTGGCGACGATCAAAACCGATGTGCAGCTGGACGTAACCTGCGAGCAGCTCACGGTTAATGAGCCTGATGCAGAAACGCTGCTTGGCCTGTTCCGTCACTATGAGTTCAAGCGCTGGATAACCGATCTGGAAGAGGGCAAATGGCTACAGGGAAGGAAAGGCTCGCCAGCAGGACAGAAAGCGCCGGTAGAAGCAGTGGCTGAGAGCAGCACCAGTGAGGTCGCCAGCGTGCTGTCATCCGATGGCTACGTGACTATTCTGGATGAAGAAACCTTTGAAGCCTGGTTTAAAAAACTACAGGACAGTTCACTGTTCTCATTCGACCTTGAAACGGATTCACTCGACACGCTGAGTGCAAATATTGTCGGACTCTCATTTGCAGTTGCGCCGGGTGAAGCGGCCTACCTGCCGGTAGCGCATGACTACCTTGATGCGCCCGTTCAGCTTGACCGTGACAGCGTCCTGGCACGTCTTAAACCCCTGCTGGAAGATAACAAGGCGTTTAAGGTTGGGCAGAACCTGAAGTATGACCGCGGCGTGCTGAAGAATTACGACATTGAACTTCAGGGCATCAGGTTTGACACCATGCTGGAGTCCTACGCGCTCAACAGCGTAGGGGGGCGGCACGATATGGATACGCTGGCCACCCGCTGGTTAAGCCATAAAACGGTCACCTTTGAGGAGATCGCCGGAAAGGGCAAAAAACAGCTGACCTTTAATCAAATCGCCCTGGAACAGGCCGCCCACTATGCCGCTGAAGATGCAGACGTTACGCTTCAGCTGCATCTTAAAATGTGGCCGGAGCTGGAAAAAGAAGCGGGTCCCAAACAGGTTTTTGAAGAGATCGAGATGCCGCTGGTTACGGTTATTTCACGCATCGAGCGCAACGGGGTTTTCATTGACCAGGGTATTCTGGCGAAGCATTCGATTGAGCTTACCGAGCGCCTGGCCGGACTGGAGCAAAAAGCGCATGAGCTGGCAGGTGAGCCGTTTAATCTCTCATCACCAAAGCAGCTGCAAACTATTTTGTTTGAGAAGCAGGGGATTAAGCCCACGAAAAAAACGCCGGGCGGCGCTCCCTCTACCAGTGAGGAAGTCCTTGCCGAGCTGGCGCTTGATTACCCCCTGCCGAAGGTGATCCTGGAACATCGTGGCCTGTCCAAACTGAAGTCAACCTACACCGATAAACTGCCGTTGATGATCAACCCGATAACCGGACGTGTCCATACGTCGTACCATCAGGCCGTTACGGCGACCGGACGTCTCTCATCGACCGATCCTAACCTGCAAAATATTCCGGTACGTAACGACGAAGGGCGTCGTATTCGTCAGGCGTTTATTGCCTCTGAGGGCTGTAAAATTGTTGCCGCCGACTATTCGCAGATTGAGCTGCGTATCATGGCGCATCTTTCTCAGGATAAAGGCCTGCTGAGTGCCTTTGCCGATGGGCAGGATATCCACCGTGCCACGGCGGCGGAGGTCTTTGGCATGGCGCTTGATAAAGTGACCGGCGAGCAGCGCCGCAGCGCTAAGGCAATAAACTTTGGTTTGATCTACGGCATGAGCGCATTCGGCCTCTCCCGCCAGCTCAATATTGGCGCAGGCGAAGCAAAGAAATATATGGATCTCTACTTCGAGCGTTATCCTGGCGTTCTGGAATACATGGAAAATACCCGTCAGCAGGCAGCCGCGAAGGGCTATGTATCTACGCTGGACGGTCGCCGTCTCTATTTGCCTGATATCAACGCCAGCAATGCGATACGCCGCAAGGCCGCAGAGCGTGCGGCAATCAATGCGCCCATGCAGGGAACCGCCGCCGATATTATCAAGAAAGCGATGATCGCCGTGGATGGCTGGCTGACGCCACAGTCCATGCCGGAGGTGAAGATGATTATGCAGGTACACGATGAACTGGTTTTTGAGGTTAAAACCTCCGAGGTCGAGGCTGCATCAGCGAAGATCCGCGAGCTGATGGAAAATAGCATGACGCTTGACGTTCCGCTACGTGTGGATGTCGGCGTAGGTGATAACTGGGATCAGGCCCATTAATTACCAGAGTAAAAGAGAGTAAGGTGCAGACGCGGGCTTTTAGCCCGTCGTAAGCCTTTGCATGGCTGCCCCTGGGGGCCGACAGAAGTCATTTTGTTGGCCTCACGCAGAATCCATAAGAATTTCGTGTAGTTGGAAGCGACAGCGGATGATAATTCCCTTGTTTGCTCAGAATTTCACCTAACCATCTATGCTGTAAGCATTTTTTCCGTAAGTTAGCTACAAGTCGAGCGGGATTATGTGAGCTGGGTTGGATAAAGCAGGGTAATTTCTGGAAGTTAACTACAAAAAACCCTTTTTAGGCCCGAAAAAATCATGTAGAGTTTGAGTCGTAGGGTACAGAGGTAAGATGTTCTATCTTTCAGACCTTTTACTTCACGTAATCGGATTTGGCTGAATATTAGCCGCCCCAGTCAGTTATGACTGGGGCGTTTTTTATTGGGCGACGTTCAAAAGCGCGTTACTGCGGATCGTTAAGATTCTCGTCTTCAACAGCAGGGGGGATATCGGTAAACCAGCTATCCAGCTTCTGACTTAGCTTGTCCACGCCAATTCTTTTAAGCGAAGAGAAAACTTCGACCTGAATATCACCCACAAAGCCTTTAGCTTCTTCACGCACCAGATTGAGCTGAGCTTTACGCGCGCCCGAGGCCAGTTTATCTGCCTTGGTTAGCAGAACCAGTACCTGAATACCGCTCTGAACGGCCCACTTAATCATTTGCTGATCCAGGTCCTTAAGCGGATGGCGGATATCCATCAGTACCACCAGGCCCTTAAGACATTCGCGTCTGTGCAGATATTCTGACAGGGCTTGCTGCCACTTCAGCTTTACCTCCTCAGGGACTTCCGCATAACCATAGCCCGGTAAATCGACCAGGCGGTAGCCTTCTGCAACCTGGAAAAGGTTGATCAGCTGGGTACGGCCGGGCGTTTTACTGGTACGGGCCAGCGATTTCTGGTTGGTCAGCGTGTTAAGCGCGCTGGACTTGCCCGCATTAGAACGGCCTGCAAATGCCACTTCGATTCCGCTGTCGGAGGGAAGATGACGGATATCAGGGGCGCTGGTGACAAAATGAGTGAGATGATAATTCCAGCCAGACAAAATAAAACTCCAGGAATAAATGTGCAATTGCGCTGAGTATACCCTGTATAGAATCAAAGCGCCCAGCTCACCGCAGTCAGGTCCATCCTTTGTAAGAGATGTGCTACAGATTATGTCAGCCTTTATCGTTTCCTGTTAAATGGGAAAAATGCAAAAAATTCTATTAAACAACGCATTAGTTTAATTTCGAATTATCGGCACCAAAATAGTTACGCTGGCTGACTTGAGAGTTTGTCTTGATGGTCTACAGTATTGGTCAGAACCTGGAGGGTTCACTTCAGGACGAAGCGCTCAGGGTAGGCAGGATGCTGCTGAGCAGGGATGGAAAGGCGTTGTGGATAATGCCACAAAATGGAACGGAACACGTCCGGGACGGATGAAACGGCAAAGGAAAACCGGGATGTTGTATGCCCAAAAGGATGCTGACTCAGTCAGTCCTTCTGCGGAAGGTGCGAAAAAAGGCGACAGGGAGACCTGCCGCCTTTTTTCTTTGTCTGCTTTCTGCTAGATTTCGCCGCAATTCTATACTGAATATAAAAAGTCTGAGAGCAGAAATCATGAAGCAACCTGCACGTAAACCCCAGGATAAAAAACCAGCAGCAAAAAGCCCGCGTAAACCCCGCGTTGACCTCAATGCTGAAGCGCGCGATCGCAAGCGTGACAAGAAGCAACGCGGCAATCCTACCGGCAGTCGCGCTAATCCTCTCGCCCAGGCCCAAAAAAGTAGCACTGACAACAAAAGCAAAGATCCGCGTATCGGCAGCAAAAAGCCCGTTGCCCTGGGCGCGGCTTCCGCTGCGACCAAACCCGCGAAGCCCGCTAAAGTGGCCAAACCGGTGCAGGAAGAGAAGAAATCCCGTCTGACGCCGGAAGAAGAGCTGGCAGGACTGGAAAATAACGAACGCCTTGACGCGCTTCTGGACAGGCTGGAAAACGGGGAAAGCCTGTCAGCAGAGGATCAGGCCTGGCTGGATCAGTCCCTGGATCGTATCGACGTGCTGATGGAGCAGCTGGGTATCGCACTGGATGACGATGCGGATGAGGATAAAGAAGCCGAAGAAGACATGTACCGTTTGCTGAAGGGCGGTAAGTAGTTACTCCGGACAACATCAGGCTGAACGGCAGCGCCACCGGCGGGTGCTGCCGTTTTAAAAGGTTTCTCTGCTAATGAATTGGCCTGGATCAATTTTTGCGTTAATTCTGTTCTGCTGGCTGGCCTGGGCATTGGTTAAACTACGCCGTCTGTCGCGGCTGAAAAACCGGCTGCGCAGAAAGGCCGTTCGTTCGCTTCCGGGTCATCCTCCTGTTATCCGACGATCGGCAACCCGACGCCGACGCAGGAGTGAATACCGTGATCCAGACGATTGAATGGGATCTGAATCTGATTCAGAAGTACAACATCTCTGGTCCCCGCTATACCTCTTACCCCACCGCGCTGGAATTTCATCAGGATTATACCGAAGCAGCCTTTTTGCAGGCGGCTCAGCGTTATCCGGATCGCCCGCTTTCACTGTATATTCATATCCCTTTCTGCCATCGGCTGTGCTATTTCTGCGGCTGCAACAAAGTCGTGACGCGACAGCAGCATAAGGCCGACCGCTATCTGGACGCGCTTGAGGTGGAGATCAACGCCCGCGCACCGCTGTTTCGCGAGCGCACCGTCACGCAGATGCACTGGGGCGGCGGTACGCCAACATATCTTAGTAAGACTCAAATTACCCGACTGATCGATCTGCTAAAAAAGCAGTTCCGCTTTAGCGAACAGGCGGAGCTGTCGATTGAGGTTGATCCCCGTGAAATTGAGCTGGACGTATTGGACCACCTGCGGGCTGCGGGATTTAACCGTCTCAGCATGGGAGTGCAGGACTTCAACAAAGCCGTGCAGGAAAAGGTGAATCGGGTACAGAGCGAAGAGGTCATTTTTTCCCTCGTCGAACGTGCCCGCCAGCTGGGATTCACCTCCACTAACCTCGACTTAATCTACGGTTTGCCGCTGCAAACGGCAGAGAGCTTTGCCTTTACGCTTAAGAAGGTGGCCGCGCTCGCGCCTGACCGGCTCAGCGTATTTAACTATGCGCATATGCCGACGCTGTTTGCCGCCCAGCGTAAGATTAAAGAAGCCGATCTCCCGGATGCGCAGCAAAAGCTCGATATTCTGCAGCAGTCCATTGCCACTCTGACCGACGCGGGATACCAGTTTATTGGTATGGACCATTTTGCACGCCCGGATGATGAACTCGCCGTGGCCCAGCGTGAAGGGCGGCTGCATCGCAACTTTCAGGGCTACACGACGCAGGGCGAAAGCGACTTACTGGGAATGGGGGTTTCGGCCATCAGTATGCTGGGCGACAGCTATGCGCAGAATCATAAAGAACTTAAGGTCTGGTATGCGGCCATTGACGAACAGCACACGGCGCTTTGGCGGGGACTGAAGCTTACAGAGGATGATTGCCTGCGACGTGACGTGATTAAGGCGCTGATCTGCAATTTTTCGCTGAATTTTGCCGATTTCGACACGCGGGATCGCGCCTTTAGCGACTATTTCGCCGCGGATCTGCAACGCCTGGCGCCTCTGATGCACGATGGGCTGGTGGACAGGGACGAGAAGGGCCTTCAGGTGACCGCTAAGGGCCGTTTGCTGATAAGGAATATCTGTATGTGTTTTGACAGTCATCTTCATCAGAAGGCACACAGGCAGCAATTTTCGCGGGTGATTTGAATCGGGATGGATGGAACGGCCCGCCATCACAGTGATTGTGATGGCGGGCCATTTTTATGACCGATCATTTGGGGATGGAACAGGCGCGGGGGAAGATTTGCGCTTATTCCATGCCAAGCTCTTTCAGCTTGCGGGTCAGGGTATTTCGGCCCCAGCCCAGCAGGCGGGCTGCTTCCTGTTTGTGTCCCTGCGTGTGGCGCAGTGCGGTCGTCAGCAGCGTACGCTCCAGTTCAGGCTGCGCCTCTGACAGCAGGTTTTGATGACCGGAACGCAGCGCCCGGTCAGCCCACTGTGCCAGCAGCGTCGCCCAGCTGTCCGGCAGCGACTGCACCGGACTGTCGGGAGAGGCGGTTTCAAACAGTTCGGAAGGCAGATCCTGAATCAGCACCTCCTGGCCCGCCGCCATTACTGTTAACCAGCGGCAGGTGTTTTCCAGCTGGCGCACGTTGCCCGACCAGTGCAGGCGGGTCAGCGCCGTCTCGGTTTCAGGATGGAGTATTTTGGCCTCTACGCCCAGCTCGCGCGCTGCTTCCTGCAGGAAATACCCTGCCAGCCGGGGAATATCCTCGCGTCTTTCCCGTAGCGGAGGCAAATGGACGCGGATAACGTTAAGACGATGAAACAGATCCTCGCGGAATTTACCTTCCTGCACCCGGAGTTCAAGGTTCTGGTGAGTCGCGGCAATAATTCGCACGTCCACCTTCACCGGCGCATAGCCCCCTACGCGGTAAAACTGTCCGTCGGCCAGTACGCGCAGCAGTCGGGTCTGCACATCCAGCGGCATATCACCGATTTCGTCAAGGAAGAGCGTGCCGCCATCGGCCTGCTCAAAACGCCCCTGTCGAATCTGATTGGCACCGGTAAAGGCCCCTTTTTCATGGCCGAACAGCTCCGATTCAATCAGATCCTTTGGGATGGCGGCCATATTCAGGGCGATAAAGGGAGCTTTGGCGCGCGGGCTGTGTCGGTGCAGCGCATGGGCTACCAGCTCTTTACCCGTTCCGGATTCACCGTTAATCAGCACGCTGATTGAGGAGCGTGAAAGCCGGCCAATAATGCGAAAGACATCCTGCATCGCTGGCGCTTCACCGATAATATCGGTTGTGGGGCCACTGACCGGCTGATTTCTCGGCTGCTGCTGCTCCTGATAATGGCTAATCGCGCGTTCAACCAGAGCAACCGCCTCGTCGATATCAAAGGGCTTCGGCAGGTAATCAAATGCGCCCTGCTGATAGGCGCTGACGGCCGCATCCAGATCGGAATGCGCGGTCATTATGATGACCGGGAGCATGGGGTGGCGCTGTTTTATCTGCTTCAGCAGCGCCAGGCCGTCCATACCCGGCATACGGATATCTGAAAGTAAAACGTCCGGCGTTTTGGAGGCAAGGGCATCAAGCACCTTGTCACCGCTGTCGAAAGAGACGCAGCTTAACCCGGCTCCCGTGAGTGCGCGTTCAAGCACCCAGCGGATGGAGCTATCATCATCGACGATCCAGACTATCCCTCGTTGCATAGAAACCTCTACTTCCGAATAGGCAGAAAAACAGAAAATTCTGTGTGGCCAGGCCAGCTGTTAAATTCTATTTTTCCTGAATGTTGGTCGATCAGACTTCGCGCTATCGACAGGCCCAAACCGGTACCCCCTTCACGTCCGCTGACCATGGGATAAAACAGGGTGTCCTGTAACTGTGCCGGAATGCCCGGGCCATCATCTTCAATATCGATACGCGCCACCAGCCGATAACGAACACCGTGCAGCGTGAGCTGAAAGGCAGTGCGGGTGCGCAGGGTAATGGTGCCGCCTTCTTCGCCCAGAGCCTGAAAGGCATTACGCACGATATTCAGAAGGACCTGTTCTATCTGATCGGGGTCATGTGGCAGTTCAGGCAGGCTGGGATCGTAATCCCGCACCAGCGTGACGTTATCCGGCAGTTCCATCGACACCAGGTTGACGATTCGCTCAACCACCTGATGAATACTTTGCTTAATGTGCATACCTGGCTGCTGCGGGCCGAGCAGGCGATCGACCAGATTACGCAGGCGATCGGCCTGTTCAATAATGACCCGGGTATACTCCGTAAGCGACGGGTCGGGCAGCGCTTTCGCCAGCAGCTGTGCCGCGCCACGCAGTCCACCCAGCGGATTCTTTATCTCATGGGCGAGACCCCGCACTAAATCCCGGGCGGCAACCTGCTGGGCATGTTGGATCTGTTCCTGGCTGAGGCGACGCTGATTATCCATCGGCGCCATTTCCAGCAGGATTAGCCCTTCGGGAAGGCGCTGCGCGGTGAGTGACATAACGTGCGCGCGGCTATCGACCACCAGCGTGACTTCGCTGTCGGTAAAACCCTGACCTGCATTCAGGCTCTCGTGCATAACGTCAATATTGAGTGAAAAATACCCCATCAGTTCCGGCAGCGGTGTACCAAATAGCTTGCGGGAACTCTGCGCCAGCAGCTGCTGTGCCGCAGGATTGGCGTAATGAACGACCAGTTCGCTATCGACCAGCAAAATACTGTTGATCAGCGAATTGAGAATTTGCCCAGCATCGGGCTGCGTGCCTGTTGCCATGCATAAACTCCTGCACTGTTTTAGTGCATTATAGTCAGTGAAGCCGGTAAACGTCTGCCCGGGCGGTGAATTCGCGGAGAAAAAAGCCCATCCGGAGATGGGCTATAATTTCCACGGAATACTTCCGGTTGCTGCCCTGTTGCGCCAGAGAGACTACGCCGGGCTTACCGCGACATTACACGCTGTAGTAGAGTTCAAACTCAACCGGGTGTGGTGTCATACGAACGCGGTCCATTTCAGCCTTACGCAGGTCAATATAGGCGTCGATAGTTTCATCAGTAAACACGCCACCGCGCGTCAGGAACTCACGATCTTCATTCAGCGCGTTAAGCGCCTCTTCCAGCGAACCCGCTACTTTCGGGATTTCAGCTTCTTCTTCCGGCGGCAGGTCATACAGGTTTTTGTCCATCGCGTCGCCAGGATGGATCTTGTTGATGATGCCGTCCAGGCCAGCCATCAGCAGGGCAGAGAAGCACAGGTATGGGTTAGCCGCCGGGTCAGGGAAGCGCGCTTCAATACGACGCGCTTTCGGGCTGGCAACCACCGGGATACGGATTGAAGCAGAACGGTTACGGGCAGAGTACGCCAGCATAACAGGTGCTTCATAACCCGGGACCAGACGCTTGTAGGAGTTGGTGGTCGGGTTAGAGAGGGCGTTAATGGCTTTAGCGTGCTTAATAACGCCGCCGATGTAGAACAGGGCAGTTTCAGACAGGCCGCCGTATTTGTCGCCTGCGAACAGGTTGTTACCGCCTTTGGAGAGAGACATATGGCAGTGCATGCCTGAGCCGTTATCACCAAAGATAGGCTTTGGCATAAAGGTCGCCGTTTTGCCGTAGGCGTGGGCAACGTTGTGCACGACATATTTGTAGATCTGAATTTCATCGGCTTTCTTGGTCATGGTATTGAAGCGGGTAGCCACTTCGTTCTGACCCGCCGTCGCCACTTCGTGGTGATGCGCTTCCACAACCAGACCCATCTGCTCCATGGTCAGACACATGGCAGAACGAATATCCTGCGAGGAGTCGACCGGTGGAACCGGGAAATAGCCGCCTTTCAGACCTGGGCGGTGGCCTTTGTTACCGCCTTCGTACTCTTTGCCGGTGTTCCATGCCGCTTCGATATCGTCGATAGCCACGTGAGAGCCGGAGGTGGTCGCGCCGAAGCGGACGTCGTCAAACAGGAAGAACTCTGGCTCCGGGCCAAACAGCACGGTATCGGCAATGCCGGATGAACGCAGGAAGTCTTCCGCACGCTTGGCAATGGAGCGCGGATCGCGGTCATAACCCTGCATAGTGCCAGGCTCAAGGATATCGCAGCGGATAATCAGCGTGGAATCTTCAAAGAAAGGATCAAGGACCGCGGTGGTCGCATCAGGCATCAGCACCATGTCTGATTCGTTAATGCCTTTCCAGCCGCCAATCGAGGAGCCGTCAAACATCTTGCCTTCCTCGAAGAAGTCAGCATTAACCTGATGAGCAGGAATGGTGACGTGCTGCTCTTTACCCTTGGTGTCGGTAAAGCGCAGATCGACAAATTTGACTTCATGCTCGTTCATCATCGAAAGGACGTGTTCAGCGGACATACATAACTCTCCTGGATTTGGTCATTGTCGTTATGGTAGAGAACTCTGCGGCGAACTTTGCTTATATGGCACAGTCGTCCGATACTAAGATCTCTGACAAGCTATCAACCGTTATGGAAATGGGCATTTATCGCTTACTGAATTAAAGCGAAATCTATGCCAACTTTATTATTTGCCCCAAAAAGCGCTATGATGCGCGCTCTCGCTTAATGAGAGCTGCACCATGATGGAAGTCGCGCACCATTATGGTGCCAATCGGTGCGCTGTGCGCACTAATTTGGTGCATTTTTTCGATGGAGTGCATTTCTTGCACTGTAAATGGCTACAAAAGCAATCCTGACAGTTATCTTTAATTGAAATTTGTGATCCTGTTCAGTCCTTCGATTAATCCGTGTACAATAGCGCGCTATTTCTAATGCCTGAGGCAAAGCTGTGATCGAAAATTTGCGTAACATCGCCATTATTGCCCACGTTGACCATGGTAAAACTACCCTGGTTGATAAATTGCTACAGCAGTCCGGTACCTTTGATGCCCGTACTGAAGCAACCGAACGCGTAATGGACTCCAACGATTTGGAGAAAGAGCGTGGGATTACCATCCTCGCAAAAAACACCGCCATTAATTGGAATGACTACCGCATCAACATCGTGGATACCCCAGGACACGCCGACTTCGGCGGTGAGGTTGAGCGTGTGATGTCAATGGTCGACTCGGTGCTGCTGGTTGTGGATGCAATGGATGGCCCTATGCCGCAAACCCGCTTCGTGACCAAAAAAGCCTTTGCTAATGGTCTGAAGCCGATCGTGGTCATCAACAAAGTTGACCGTCCTGGCGCACGTCCAGACTGGGTTGTGGATCAGGTATTTGACCTGTTCGTAAACCTGGATGCGACTGACGAGCAGCTCGACTTCCCGGTTATCTATGCTTCTGCCCTGAACGGTATCGCGGGTCTTGACCATAACGATATGGCAGAAGACATGACCCCGCTGTATCAGGCCATCGTGGATCACGTCTCACCTCCACAGGTTGAGATGGATGCGCCATTCCAGATGCAGATTTCCCAGCTGGACTACAACAACTACGTTGGCGTTATCGGCATTGGCCGCATCAAGCGCGGCAAAGTGAAGCCAAACCAGCAGGTGACCATCGTTGATAGCGAAGGTAAAACCCGCAACGGTAAAGTCGGTAAAGTTCTGACGCATATGGGTCTTGAGCGTATCGAAGCGACCGAAGCGGAAGCGGGCGATATCATCGCCATCACCGGTCTGGGCGAGCTGAACATCTCTGATACCATCTGCGATCCGCAGAGCGTTGAAGCGCTGCCAGCCCTGAGCGTTGACGAACCTACCGTGACCATGTACTTCAACGTCAACACCTCACCGTTCTGTGGTAAAGAAGGCAAGTACGTGACTTCACGTCAGATCCTTGACCGTCTGAACAAAGAGCTGGTGCACAACGTGGCGCTGCGTGTTGAAGAGACCGAAGACTCCGACGCCTTCCGCGTTTCGGGTCGTGGTGAACTTCACCTGTCCGTTCTGATTGAAAACATGCGTCGTGAAGGCTTCGAAATCGCCGTTTCACGTCCTAAAGTAATCAATCGTAAAATCGATGGCCGCATGCAGGAGCCGTTCGAGAACGTGACGCTGGACATCGAAGAACAGCACCAGGGTTCTGTGATGCAGGCAATGGGCGAGCGTAAGGGTGATGTTAAAGACATGATCCCAGACGGCAAAGGCCGTATTCGTCTCGATTACCTGATCCCGGCGCGTGGCCTGATCGGCTTCCGTACCGAGTTCATGACCATGACCTCCGGTACCGGTCTGCTGTATTCAACCTTCAGCCACTACGACGACGTTCGTCCGGGTGAAATCGGCCAGCGCCAGAACGGCGTGCTGATCTCTAACGGCCAGGGTAAAGCAGTGGCGTTCGCCCTGTTCAGCCTGCAGGATCGCGGTAAGCTGTTCCTGGGTCACGGTGCAGAAGTTTATGAAGGCCAGATCATCGGTATTCACAGCCGTTCTAACGACCTGACCGTAAACTGCCTGACCGGTAAGAAGCTGACCAACATGCGTGCTTCCGGTACTGACGAAGCGACTACGCTGGTTCCGGCTATCAAGATGTCTCTGGAGCAGGCTCTGGAATTCATTGATGATGACGAACTGGTCGAAGTGACGCCTGCGTCCGTCCGTATTCGTAAACGTCACCTGACTGAAAACGATCGTAAACGCGCAAGCCGCGGTCCTAAAGAGTCTTAATCACTCGTTAGTGACTGTATCTGAAGGCCGGATCTCCTCCGGCCTTTATTCTTCATGCCCATTTTCAAACCCCATTCCTGTTCAGTCTCCCCTTTTACCGCTAGAGTGAATAGCTCACCGGCACACAAGGAGATGACCATGCTGTATATCTTTGACTTAGGTAACGTCATTGTTGATATTGATTTCAACCGGGTTCTTGGCGTCTGGAGCGATCTGGGCCGCGTTCCGCTGGCCACGCTGCAAAGCCGTTTTACCCTGGGTGAAAGCTTCCAGCGCCACGAGCGGGGAGAAATCAGCGACGAAGATTTTGCTACACAAGTCTGTGACGAACTTGGCCTGGCGTTGGGATTCGAACAATTCGCCGCAGGCTGGCAGGCCGTTTTCGTTAGCGTCCGCCCTGAAGTGGTCCAGCTGATGAACACGCTTCGCGCACGCGGCGAGCGGGTGGTTATCCTCTCCAATACCAACCGCCTGCATACCGAGTTCTGGCCCGAGGAGTTTCCTGAGGTCAAAAGCGCGGCGGACAGGATCTATCTTTCCCAGGATATGGGAATGCGCAAGCCTGAGGCGCGGATTTATCAGCAGGTATTACAGGAAGAGGGCGTCACGGCCGATCGGGCTGTCTTTTTTGACGATAACGCAGACAATATTGCAGCGGCTCGCGCGCTGGGCATTCATAGCGTGCAGGTGACCGATGCCAACGTTGTTCCTGCCTTTTTCGCCGATCGCTTTTAACGATGCTGCTGATTAAAATCGGTCTTGACCGCCTGGGGACGGGCTGGTCATGGATAAAACTACTCTGGCATCGGATTGACGAGGATGGCATGACCACCCTTGCCGGAAACCTGGCCTATGTCTCTCTGCTGTCGATGGTACCGCTGGTCGCCGTGGTCTTTGCATTGTTCGCCGCTTTTCCGGTTTTCTCCGACGTGAGCGTTCAGCTTAAGCACTTTATCTTTAGCAATTTTGTTCCGGCATCCGGCACCGTCATCCAGAGTTATCTGGAACAGTTCGTTGCCAACGTGAATAAAATGACGGCGGTCGGGGCCTGTGGTCTGGTCGTCACGTCGCTGCTGTTGATGTATTCCATTGATACGGCGCTGAATGCTATCTGGCGCAGCAAGCGCAAGCGGCCGCTGGTCTACTCTTTTGCCGTCTACTGGATGATTCTGACGCTCGGCCCGATGCTGGCCGGGGCAAGTCTGGCGATCAGCTCTTACCTGCTTTCGCTGCGCTGGGCATCGGCTTCCGGCGTCAGCTGGCTGATAGATTATGGGCTGAGAATTTTTCCTCTGCTGCTTTCCTGGCTCTCATTCTTTTTGCTTTACAGCATTGTTCCTACGCGTCAGGTGGCGGGGCGTGATGCACTGATCGGTGCGCTGGTGGCCGGACTGCTGTTCGAACTGGGTAAGAAGGGCTTTGCGCTCTATATAACGATGTTCCCCTCGTATCAGCTGATTTATGGCGTACTGGCGGTTATCCCCATTCTGTTTCTCTGGGTCTACTGGACCTGGTGTATTGTACTGCTGGGTGCGGAGATCGCGGCGACCCTGGGTGACCGCCGCCTGCACCGGGAACAGGTGTTACAGAAACAGCAAGAGCAAGAACAAGAGCGGGAAAAAGAGAAACGATGATTGCCTTAATTCAGCGCGTATTGAGCGCCAGCGTAACGGTGGCAGGGGAGCGCATTGGGGAAACCGGACCGGGGCTGTTGGTCCTGCTGGGTGTGGAAAAAGGGGATGACCAACAAAAAGCGTCACGCCTGTGCGATCGCGTACTTGGCTATCGCATTTTCAGCGACGACCAGGGCAAAATGAATCTTAACGTGCAGCAGGCAGGAGGTAGCGTGCTGGTGGTATCCCAGTTTACCCTCGCCGCAGATACGCAAAAGGGAATGCGACCCGGTTTTTCTGGCGGCGCAGAACCCGCAGAAGCAGAAAAGCTCTATGAGGCCTTTATCGGCTGCTGTCGTGAAAAAGGTGTGACGACCGAAACGGGTCGTTTTGGTGCGGATATGCAGGTTGCGCTGGTCAATGATGGCCCGGTGACCTTCTGGCTGCAGGTTTAAGGCCGAAAGCCGAACGACGGGTCAGCGTACCGGGCTCAGAAAGAGAGAACCATCTTATGTATCATCTTCGGGTGCCTGAAACAGCAGAAGAGCTGAATACCTACTACCAATTCCGCTGGGAGATGCTGCGTAAGCCGCTTCATCAGCCAATGGGGTCCGAGCGGGATGCCTGGGATGCGCTGGCGCATCACCAGATGGTGGTGGACGAGCATGGCGAACCGGTGGCGGTAGGGCGCCTGTACATCAATGCGGAAAACGAAGCGGGGATACGCTTCCTTGCGGTGCATCCCTCGGTGCAGGGAAAAGGGCTGGGTACGCTGGTGGCGATGACGCTGGAGTCCGTGGCGCGGCAGGAAGGGGCGAAGCGCGTCGTGTGCAGCGCGCGCGAAGATGCGGTGGAGTTCTTTGCCAAGCTGGGCTACGTCAATCAGGGGGAGGTGACCGCACCGCAGACCACGCCGCTGCGTCACTTCCTGATGATTAAATCGGTCATGACTCTGGATGATATCCTGCACCGGGCCGACTGGTGCGGTCAGCTTCAGCAGGCCTGGTACGATCATATTCCGCTTAGCGAGAAAATGGGCGTGCGGATTTTGCAGTACACCGGGCAAAAATTCATCACCACCATGCCGGAAACCGGTAATCAGAACCCACACCAGACCCTGTTTGCCGGCAGTCTGTTCTCGCTTGCGACGCTAACCGGGTGGGGGCTTATCTGGCTGCTGCTGCGCGAGCGGCATCTCGGGGGCACCATTATTCTGGCCGATGCCCATATTCGCTATAGCCATCCGATCACCGGTAAGCCGGGCGCGGTGGCTGACCTTGGCTCAATGAGCGGCGATTTGGATCGCCTTGCGCGCGGACGCAAGGCGCGAGTGCAGCTGGAGGTGGAACTCTTCGGCAATGAGGTGTGCGGCGCGGTATTTGAAGGCGTTTATATCGTGCTCCCCGCCGATCCAAACGGCCCGCTGGAGCTGGGCGGATCGGGTATTAAGTAAGGGCAGCGTGAAACAAGCACAGCCTGAAATCAGCGCCCCTTCTTTTTGCGGCCCGGCTGAGCAAAGCGCTTGCGGGAAGCCGGGCCGGCAGGGGATTTATCGCCGCCCTTCGGTGCGCCGCTGACCGGTTTTTTTACCGCAGTCGGCTTAGCCTTTGCAGGGGCTTTCTTCGTCGGCTTCTCTTCTGACGAAGAGTCTTCAATCAGCTTAAATAGCTCAATCAGCTCATCGTCGGTCAGATCGCGCCACTCTCCCGGCGGCAGCCCTTTAAGGCTGACATTCATAATGCGTGTACGCTCGAGTTTCATCACTTCATAGCCAAAGTGTTTACACATGCGGCGGATCTGGCGGTTGAGTCCCTGCACCAGCGTGATGCGAAACACGAACGGCGCCTCTTTCTTCACTTTGCATTTTTTAGTCACCGTGCCCATCATCGGCACGCCAGCGCCCAGCCCGGTGATAAACTCGTCGGTCACCGGCTTGTTTACCGTGACCACGTACTCTTTCTCGTGGTCGTTTCCTGAGCGCAGGATCTTGTTCACCAGATCGCCGTGGTTAGTCAGGAAAATCAGCCCCTGCGAGTCTTTATCCAGTCGCCCAACCGGGAAAACGCGTTTGCTGTGGTTCACAAAGTTAACGATGTTGTCGCGCTCACCCTCTTCCGTGGTGCTGATGATGCCGACAGGTTTGTTGAGCGCAATAAGCACCAGATCGTCTTCATTACGCGGCTCAATCAGCTGACCATTAACTTTCACTACATCGCCAGCAAAGACCTGCGCACCGACGCCAACGCGCTTACCGTTAATAAACACATTTCCCTGTTCTATGTAACGGTCGGCATCGCGGCGGGAACAAATACCGCTCTCGCTGATGTATTTATTAAGACGAATGGATGAATTGGTCAGCATGGAGCCTCCTTTTTTAAAGCGCGGACTATACCTTACTCCCGTCAGGTTGCGAACAGGAGCGACGCATATAGTCCTTTTTTACCGGCGATCCGCACAAAAAATTTTGTACTGCTATCCGGTAGCCATCACTCTGCGCGCGACTGCGCCGCCGTTACCTGACCTGACTGCATTCTTTGCTGCACCGTTTTGTCGTTAACGGTCGTCGAGAGCGAACCGTTCACCGAGGGTTTTAGCGGCGTTCCTGCTGCCAGCCTGCCCTCTATCTTTAGCTGCATATCGCCGTCGCCCTGCAGATCAACATCCGGCCATCCCCACTCATGCAGCAGGTTAGCCGGTACCTGGCGTCCGTTCAGGGTCAGCGAGAACGCCCGCTGGGGCTGCTGGGAAAGGGTAGCCAGGCCTTCAACCATCCCGCTTTTGACGAAGGCGCTCATCTCCGTCACCGCAATGCTGTTGTCGTCAGCCGTCAGCGCGAGGGAAGGGTGACGGACATCAACGCGGTTAAAGGTTGCTTCGGCGGCGTTCACACTCAGCCTGCCTGACCAAATTCCCCACTGCCGATCCCGCGCCAGCAGCAGGTCACTGCCGCTGCCCTCAAGTGACGTCATCTGGAAGGGGAAGTCCGGATTGATATCAATAATCAGATTCCTGTTGGCCTCAAACCGCTTCACTTCAATGCCTGACAGCCAGGCGGGCAGCGGTGCCATCCACAGGTCACGCCAGTTTTGCGGCAGAGTATATTCAAGACCGGCGATCGCCAGCTGATCCAGCGTCAGCTTTTTATCGCTCCGTTGCCAGGTTCCGGCAGTGCGGATCAGCCCATTCGCCCAGCGCGAGCTGAGCTGGGTCAGCGCCACGCCCTCTGGCGAAAAGGTCATATTGACGATGGGATCGTTCAGCTCAAGGCTGCCATTAACGAAGGAATTTGCATTCATTGAGAGCGAACCCTCACGGCTTTCCCAGTCGCCATCCCGCAGGGTGATATTTTTAAGCGCCAAATCTAAATCGGTGATCGCCCAGTCAGCCCCCTCCAGACGGGCATCGGTTACATCAATGCGCTCAAAGTGTATCGGCGGTAGCGACAGTAGCGGCTCAATAAAGCCTGGAAGGGATCGACTGCTTTGCAGGCGAATATTGTTCAGCCTGAGGTTAGCCACGTCCCAGCGGCCGGTGGCGTCCCGCTGTGCCCGGCCAGTGATCGAGCCAAGTGCCAGATCGGCACCGAAATTGCTGATAACCCACTGCTGCTGGCTGATACTGCCCTGAAGCAGCACATTCTTCGCGGGAAAGCCGCCAACATTCAGCGAGGCTGCGCTCATCTGGAAACGGGCATCGCTGCCAGGCATATTCCCCGCCTGCGGTTTCCAGGGGGTGAGGCCGCCGACGACCCGCTCTGCTTTAATGGGCAGTTCACCGTCGGGGGCGTCCACCGCCATCTCACTAAGCTGGAGACGATCTGCTTCCAGGGGAAGCGGCGCGGCGGTGCGCCAGACGTTCAGCGTCCCTTTTTCCAGTCTGATGCTGCTGAAGTGCCCTGGGTGGGTAAACTGGGCGAGACTCAGCCCGAGGTCCACCCGCTTCGCCACCAGCGTTGCCGGCTGAGTTTTACGGCCAAACGAGACGTTATCAAGGGTAAGAAGCGAGGGATCGGAGAAGTTATGCTCCAGCTTGCTGAACGCCAGCTGATAGTCGGTGCGCTGGCTGATCGAGCGGCTTATCCATCCGGCCCCCCACTGCGTCTGGAGCAGGACATAGAGCAGGATAGCCACCAGTAAAAGCAGCAACAGTAGCGTAAGCAGAATTTTTCCGAGTCGTTTCATTGCACCCTTCCCTATGAGCATTTTTGATAGGTTGTTATGCCTGAATTATTACCGAAGCTCAACCGCCGGATGGTCGCGGGCGACGTGAATATCGCCCGCCTGTAAGCGCAGGAGGGAGGGAAGCGCGGTTTACTTCTCCTGTGGGAAGAGCAGATTCAGAATAATGGCGGTGATGCCCCCTGCCGCGATGCCGGAGGAGAGCAGCGTTTTCAGCCAGTCCGGGGCAAACTGCAGGATCAGAGGCTGCTGGGATACGCCCAGACCGACCGCCAGGGAGAGGGCCATTATCATAATTGCCCGACGGTTGAGCGGCTCGCGCGAGACGATACGCACGCCCGAGGCGGCGATGGTGCCGAACATGACAATCGTAGCGCCGCCCAGCACCGGTTCAGGGATATGCTGGACAAATCCGCTCACCGCCGGGAACAGGCCGAGCACAATCAGCAGCAGAGCGACCACAAAACCCACGTAGCGGCTGGCGACGCCGGTCAGCTGGATAACGCCATTGTTCTGACCAAAGCAGGAGTTGGGGAAAGTATTAAACAGCGCCGAGACACAGGAGTTCAGGCCGTTAGCCAGCACGCCTCCCTTCAGGCGTTTCATATACAGCGGTCCGCTGACCGGCTGCTCCGAAACATCGGAGGTTGCCGTGATATCGCCGATGGTTTCCAGTGAGGTCACCATAAAGACCAGCATAAGGGGGATGAGCAGATTCCAGTCGATGCCCAGGCCATAATATAACGGCGTTGGGACAGCGATTAAGGGTGAGGAGGAGGCGGTGGTAAACGACGGCAGCATGCCCAGCATCCAGGCCAGAAGGTAGCCGACGGCCATAGCAATCACCAGCGACGCCACGCGCAGCCACGGATTGCGCTGGCGGTTTAACAAAATAATCACCGCCAGCACCGCGCCCGCCAGCAGCAGGTTTTTCGGCGCGCCGAAGGTATGATTACTGATTGCGGTAAAGCCGCCGCCGATGGAAGTCAGACCCACCTGGATCAGCGACAGGCCAATAATCATCACCACAATCCCTGAGACAAGCGGGGTGATAATACGGCGTGCCAGATGGAGCACGCGGGAAAGCAGCATCTCGGTACAGGAGGCCAGCATAAGCGTGCCGAACAGCGCCGCCATCATGGTTGGCACATCCGCACCGCCACTTTTCAGCGCGGTTCCTCCCATGATCAGCGGCGTTACGAAATTAAAGCTGGTGCCCTGAATCGATAGCAGTCCTGAACCGACGGGCCCCCAGGTCTTAATTTGCAGAATCGAGGCCACCCCGGAGGCAAACAGCGACATGCTGATAATGTGCTGCGTATCCTGCGCGGGCAGGCCAAGCGCCTGGCAAATCAGCAGGGCGGGCGTGATGACCGCCACAAACATCGCCAGCAGATGCTGACAGGCCGCAAACAGCGTTTGCGGCAGCGGTGGTCGATCGTCCAGACGATAGAGCAGTTCGCTTTTTGCCGCAGCAGCATGCTGACGGCCGGATGCGGCATCGGGGATATTGACGGACATTCTCACGGTTCCCTGGTGAACAAAGTGGCGATTTTAATCTTATACAGGGTAAAAGCAAACGTTTGCCGTGAGAGTTAGCGTCAGCGCACCGGCGTTCTGCGCAGCCTGCCACACCACTCACTGACTTTCAGGGATTCAAACAGAATGTAGCTTATACAGGCCACTAAAAAGGAGTTTAAGGTCGGTGCTCCCCACTGAACGCTCAACCCGACATAGCTCCCGGCAAGGCTGGCGAGTATGGCGGCCCAGCCGGTCGTAACGGTCTTATCCGGAAGTGTGCCGTCTGCCCTGGAGGTTTTTAGCGCGACGCTGTACTTCTTCACCACAAAATACTCGGTCAGCATCACGCCCAGCACGGGCGGTACGACGACCCCAAGCAGGTTCAGGAAGTCGACGAAATGGTCGAGGATGCCCCACACCGACAGCCCGGTACCCAGCACGCCAAGACCGAGGGTTACGGCCGAATAACTGAGCTTTTTACCGGTAGTGCTTTCCACCGCATTGACAATACCGAGCGCTGAGGAGTAGAGGTTGAGATCGTTGACCCTCAGCGTGGAGCAAATCACGGCCAGCAGGCCGAGGCTGCCCGTAGAGAGGGTGATGATTGACATGATGTCGCCGGTGTTCAGCTTGCGGGCAATAAAAATGGCCAGGCCGTTGATAATGAATTCACCCAGAATAATCGTCGCGAGGGTGATCATCAGCACGTGTCGGCCATTTTTGGAATAGCGCGTCAGGTCAGGTGTCATCAGGCTGGCGAGAATAGCGCCGCCCACCACCAGTGTGATACCCGCATTGATCGAGAGCATCTCCTTACTCTGCCCGGACATTACCGGCGGGCTGGCATGATCGGAGATAAGCGTATGCCAGGAGATCCAGGCAATGAGCGCGATAAAAACCGGCACGGCAAAACGCGCGGTAAATCGCAGGGCCCGAAACCCGAAGGCCACGATGAGGGTCAGCGTCAGGCCGGAAAGGGTGGCCGCCAGTGAAAAACTCAGCTTTCCCTCCGTCGCCGCACTCAGAGAACGGGCGAAGAGGGAATTCTGTATACCAAACCATCCCAACAGGCTGATGGCCACCACCACCCCGATCAGCGCCGATCCGCTTTTGCCGAAGCCACACCAGCGTCCAAGCAAACTCCCTGACAGGCCCTCTTTCATGCCAATGTAGCCAAAGCCAAAGGTGATTAAACCAAAGATCAGGCTTCCGAGGATAATCGCCGTAAAGGCATCCCCGAGGGGCATACTGTCGCCTAACACGGCACCCAGCATAAACTGGTCAAGTGCGGTCAGCATGCCCATATGTACGATGGCGACGCTAAGGAGAGAAACGCGACTCGTCGCCGGTACGCGGCTAAGAGGAAAATCGTCAATTTTCATAATAGAAAATCCTTTTTAAATGAAGTGGATCCCTTTTTGGATCAGGCGACCTGGGATGTAGTTTCCGAGATGAGTATTTTCACAGAATTCTTCAAACTGCCGGAGCGAATGAACGCCTGCTTTTTGATATATGCTGTAAATTCTGTTTTCGAGGGTTTTAACACTCAGTGAATAGATATTTGCCATCTCTTTCGCGGGTGTCAGATTATCCAGCGGTCGTGCATTCCAGACGGTGCCAATACATTGGGCGTCACGGTTAAAAAAGGGAAATTTCTCACTGATATAGGGCGTCAGATAATCCAGACCATTCCAGTAGTGCGTCTCAATAACACTGACGCGCTCAAGGGATTCCTCCGTCCGCCGATCGTGTTCCTGTAAATCTTCAGCACATTCAGCCCATAGCGCGGGAAAGTCCTGATCGAGCTCTCCCTCAACATTGAACGTCGGGGGCGTATTTGTATAGCGACAGGCGGCTTTATTCATATAAAGATGTCTGGACTGAAGATCTTTAATACCCCAGGGCTCAGCAAGATTTTCCATCATACAAATAAAAGCCGACAGCACATTATTCCCATCGCTGGAAGACGCCATAGCATGTTCCCTTTCAGGAAAATATTTTCTGCAAATAATAACGCGTATGTTTACCTAAATAGCCGTCCATGCTGCCATATACCTGGTAGCCCAGCTTTTCGTAGAATCCTCTGGCCTGAAAACCGAACGTATCGACATAGGCCATCTTGCATCCCCGTGCTTTAGCGATCTCTTCCGCTTTTAGCATCAGCGCCCTGCCCTGATTATTCCCTCTCTGTGCTTCACTGATCCACAGATACTGGATCTCCAGGCCTTCCCACCACGTCTTCGCCACCAGTCCTCCGTGGATCTGATTATCCTCACTGCGGAGCGTTACCAGCAGTGGCTCAATATCGACCGCGTCGAACTGGCTGTTATGCTGCCAGAGATGGCTGATGACGTATTCCTGATCCTCAGCGGAAGGGGTAGAGGTTGTGACGATTTTCATTGTTGCTCCCTGAATTCGAAAATGATTGCCCTGCACAGCCGCGAATTTTGTGCAGAAAATTCATAAATTTTCAAGGGGGATCATTACTGTTTCACGCCTGAAAAATCGCCGCTATTATCCGGCAGATACAAAAACATCAGTGATTTCAATATTTTTATAGGCATTTTGCCAACATCAGGGATATTAAATATTTAAGCCAGGGGTAACGTTGGCTCTGTCAGAAGGTTTATGGCCGGACAGCGGCGGCGGGGTGAGACGCAGGGGTAAAGGGCGTCTGGATAAGATTAGCGGTGTTCCGGCGGATTTCAGGCGAAGGATAGCGGCTCAGGCGTTGGTATAACGCTGCGTTTCCGGTAGCCAACGCTCAATAAGCGCCGTTGCCTGTTGCGGATAGTGCTGGTGGATATGTCTGGCGACGCGCTGCACCTCTGGGATCATCGCCTGGTCGCGCAGCAGGTCGGCGACTTTAAACTCGGCGTTACCGGTTTGACGCGTGCCCAACAGTTCGCCCGGCCCGCGAATTTCCAGGTCGCACTGGGCAATGACGAAACCGTCATTACTGTCGCGTAAAACCTGCAGGCGTTTCTGCGCGGTTTTACTTAGCGGCGCCTTATAAAGCAGGACGCAGTGAGAGGCTACCGATCCGCGTCCCACACGTCCGCGTAGCTGATGCAGCTGCGCCAGTCCCAGCCGCTCGGGGTTTTCAATAATCATCAGGCTGGCATTTGGCACATCCACGCCAACCTCGATAACCGTAGTGGCGATAAGCAGATGCGTGGTGCCTTCTTTAAAGGCCTGCATTACGGCCTGCTTCTCCCCGGGTTTCATCCTGCCGTGTACCAGCCCAATCTGTAATTCCGGTAGCGCCAGCTTCAGCTCTTCCCAGGTGGCTTCTGCCGCCTGAGCCTCTAGCTGATCGGACTCCTCAATCAGGGTACACACCCAGTAGGCCTGTCGGCCTTCATCGGTACAGGCGCTTTTCACCCGCGAGATAATCTCAGCCCGACGCGTATCCGGAATAGCGACCGTCGTGACCGGCGTTCTGCCCGGTGGAAGCTCATCGATGGTCGAGGTATCCAGATCGGCATAGGCGGTCATTGCCAGCGTACGCGGGATAGGCGTGGCGGTCATAATCAGCTGATGAGGATGGAAACCCTGCTCCTCGCCTTTTTCCCATAGCGCCAGCCGCTGATGAACGCCGAAGCGGTGCTGTTCATCAATAATCACCAGTGCCAGCCCGTTGAACTGCACCTGCTCCTGGAAAATGGCGTGCGTACCGACGATCATCGAAACCTGGCCGGCAGCAATGGCATCCTGCTGAGCCAGCCGCGCTTTGCCCTTTTGCTTACCGGCCAGCCAGCCCACTTCAATCCCCAGTGGCGCAAACCACTGGCGGAAGTTATTGGCGTGCTGTTCGGCCAGCAGCTCGGTCGGCGCCATCAGGGCGACCTGCTTGCCCCAGGCGATCACGTTAAGCGCGGTCAGGGCGGCAACCAGCGTTTTCCCTGAGCCAACATCCCCCTGCACCAGACGCATCATCGGATAGTCGTGGGCCAGGTCATGCTCAATTTCCTGGACGACGCGAACCTGTGCGGCGGTCGGTTTAAACGGCAGGGCCGCCAGCAGCTTACTGCTCAGATCGTGCCGGGGAGTCATCGGTAATGCATGATAGCGCTGGGCACCGGCGCGAACGGCCAGCATGCTGAGATTGTGCGCCAGCAGCTCTTCCATAATCAGACGGCGCTGCGCAGGATGCCGGCCATGTTCCAGGTCAACCAGCGCCATATCCGGCGGCGGGCGGTGCAGCATACGCAGTGCGGCGGGCAGACCGATCATCCCCTGACTCAGCTCGGGGGGCAGCAGTTCAGCGATGGCGCAGGTATCCAACAGCTCCAGCGCCTGGTCAGTAAGGTTGCGCAGCGTGGCCTGGCGTACGCCTTCCGTCGTGGAGTAAACCGGGGTGAGGGTTTCCTGCAGCGCAACCGTGGTGTTCTCGCCCTGGACCCGGTATTCCGGGTGGATAATTTCCGCGCCGCGCTGGCCGCGCTTGATCTCACCGTAAGCGGTGACGCGCCTGCCGGGCGACATGCTGTTTTTCATTCCGGCATTGAAGTTGAAAAAACGCAGGGTGAGGATGCCCGTGCCGTCGCTTATCTGGCAGGTCAGCATCCTTCGGCGGCCAAAGGAGATATCGCAGTTAAGGACCTCACCTTCTACCGTGGCGTAAATATTGGGGAGCAGGTCATTGATGGCATAAAGTTGCGTACGATCTTCATAGCGTAGCGGCAGATGAAGCAGCAAATCCTGCACGGTAACCAGCCCCAGCTTTGCCAGCTTTCCCGCCTGGCTTGCGCCAACGCCTGCGAGGGTACTTAACGGAACGGTATCCAGAAGGCGACCATTCATTTTTTTCGACCCGATGACTGCATCGTTGCCCACCATTGAGCATCGGCTACCACCTCGCCCCGATCGTTGATCTGCGGGTAGGGCAAACCTTTGTGCTTAGCGACACGGGCCAGCACGGGATAACCGCCCTCAAACAGCAGCCGCTGCTGCTCGCTGAACGGCAGGGTGCTGGCCTGGCGCTGATACATGCCGGCGTTCTGACACTGGCGCTGTGCTTCATAGAGGATAAGTGCAGAGGCTACGGAAACGTTAAGGGACTGCACCATGCCAACCATTGGGATAATGATCTCCTGGTCAGCCAGTTCCAGCGCCTGACGGGTAATACCGGTTTTTTCCTGGCCCATCAAAATGCAGGTTGGTCGGGTGTAATCGATTTCGCGAAAGTCGACGGCCTTATCAGACAGATGGGTCGCCAGGATCTGCATATCCTGACTTTTAAGATGGCAAACCGCGTCCGCGATGGTAGGGTGCGTTTTCACCTGCACCCAGCTGTTGCTGCCTGCCGCAGAGGAGACCATGGTTCGCATGCGGCTGCCCGGCCATACGGCATGAACCTCATGCACGCCCACCGCGTCCGCCGTGCGGATCACCGCAGAGACGTTATGAGGCTTATGGACCTGCTCCATGCAGACGGTCAGGTCATGTTGGCGTGCGGCCAACATCTCCAGAATACGGGCGTAGCGTTGAGCATTCATGCGCTAGTTCCGGTTACGGTGGACTTTAATCACATCCGGCATTACGCGGATTTTGCGCATAATATTTGCCAGATGAACGCGATCCCGGGCCGTCAGACGGATAAAGGCGCTGTAGACCCGACCATCTTTCTCTTCCGTATTCATGCTCTGGATATTGGAGCCTGCGGTATTAATGGCGGCGGTCAGGTTGGCAAGCGCCCCCTGATGATTAAACATTTCCACCTTAATTTCGGCCATAAACTCATGATCGGTCGTGACTTTGTCCCACTCAACCGCCATATATTTCTCGGGCTCTTTTTGATAGCCACGGATATTACGGCAGGACTCATGGTGCACCACCAGGCCTTTACCCGGACTGACGTGGGCAACGATCGGATCGCCAGGAATAGGGCGGCAGCACTTGGCAAAGGTAATCAGCACGCCATCCGCGCCCTTAATGGGGAGCTTGCTGCGGGAGCTGGAGGAAGTGCGCTGACTGGTCGGTAGTGGATTGTCACTCTGCTGAAGATTTTTCGCCACCACCACGCTCATGGCGTTACCCAGACCAATCTCTGCCAGCAGATCGTCCAGGGTGGCCAGCTTCATACGTTCCAGCTCGTGCTCCAGGTTGCCAGGCGGGATTTCAGCCAGCTTGCGGCTTCCGCCCAGTGCGTGATTAAGCAGACGACGCCCCAGGCTGACCGAATCATCACGCTTGAGGTTTTTCAGCAGCTGACGGATTTTCGCCCGTGCTTTCGAGCTGACGACAAAATTTAGCCAGGCCGCATTCGGGCGGGCGCCCGGCGCGGTAATAATTTCGACGGTCTGACCGCTGCTCAGTGGCTGTGACAGCGGATAAGGCTGGCGATCGACGCGTGTGCCAACGCAGGCATGGCCGATATCGGTATGCACGGCATAGGCAAAATCCACCGGCGTGGCACCGGCCGGCAGTTCAACAATGCGGCCTTCCGGCGTGAATACGTATATTTCGTCCGGGAACAGGTCGGATTTGACGCTTTCAATAAATTCAAAGGAGCTTCCGGCACTCTGCTGAAGCTCCAGCAGGCTCTGTAACCAGCGCTGAGCGCGGATCTGTGCCGTGGTGCTGCTTTCGCCCTGCTCTTTATAAGCCCAGTGAGCCGCGACACCCATCTCTGCCATCTGATCCATATCTTCCGTGCGGATCTGCACCTCTACCGGCACGCCGTGCGGCCCGATCATTGAGGTGTGCAGCGACTGGTATCCGTTAGCCTTGGGAATAGCGATATAATCCTTCACCCGGCCCGGACGGGGCTTATACAGGCTGTGCATCTGACCGAGAACCCGATAGCAGGTATCCACATCACTGACGATCACCCGGAAGGCATAAATATCCATGATCGAGTGGAAACGCTGCTCTTTGAGGTGCATCTTGCAGTAGATGGAGTAAAGGTGCTTCTCCCTGCCGCTGACGCGACAGGGGACACCGGCTTCCTGCAGACGGCCGTCAATTTCCGAAAGGATTTTTTGAATCATCTCCTTACGGTTACCGCGAGCGGCTTTGACCACTTCTTTAATCACGCGATAGCGGTTAGGGTAGAGCGCTTCAAAACCCAGCTCTTCAAGCTCGGTTTTCAGGTGGTGGATACCCAGGCGGTGGGCCAGCGGGCTGTAAATTTCCAGCGTTTCGCGGGCTATGCGCCGGCGTTTATCCGGGCGCAGCGAGCCGAGGGTGCGCATATTATGCGTACGGTCAGCCAGCTTGATCAGGATGACGCGAATATCCTGCACCATCGCCATAATCATCTTGCGAAAGTTTTCGGCCTGGGCCTCTTTCTTATCGCGGAATTTCAGCTTGTCGAGTTTCGACACCCCCTCTACCAGTTCGGCAACGCTTTTACCAAACAGCTGTTCCATATCCTGGTAGGTGGCGGGCGTGTCTTCGATCACATCGTGAAGAAGCGCGGCCATAAGCGTTTCATGGTCGAGCTTCATTTCAGCAAGGATGCAGGCTACGGCAACCGGATGGGTGATATAAGGCTCACCGCTGGAGCGAGACTGTCCCTCGTGGGCATCACGTGCGACAAGGTAGGCTTGCTTGAGGCGCTTAATCTGGTCCTCAGGCAAGTATTTTTCAATCAGCTGATTGAGACTTTCAAACAGGTACAAGGGCGGCCTTCAGGCTGGTAATTAACGACGACCTTCAGCGATAGCAGTAACAGCCTGCAGCTCAGCGGCTTCCTGATCCTGCTGTTCCTGACGATCGCGCACGTCCAGAATCTGGTTGGTGATCAGGCCTTCTTCGATTTCACGCAGGGCGATAACGGTAGACTTATCGTTTTCTTCAGGAACCAGTGGATCTTTACCACCTACCTGCATCTGACGCGCACGGCGTGCAGCGACCAGAACGAGGTCAAAACGGTTACCAATTTTTTCTACTGCGTCCTGTACGGTTACGCGTGCCATAATTGTGATACTCCACGGGAGAAGAAATGACTGGGCATCATACTGAGTTGTCCTCAGTCTGCCAATAGTTTGCTGATTAACGCGTCATGTCGGGATTTTTGACGTCCCATACGCAGTCGCTCAGCGCGAATGATGGTTTTCAGGTCGGATAAAGCCAGATCGAAATCATCATTAACAATAAGGTAATCATACTCCGCAAAATGGCTCATCTCAGCCACGGCCTGCGCCATACGGCGGCTGATAACCTCTTCGCTATCCTGACCGCGTCCGCGCAGCCGGCGGTCCAGTTCATCCTTTGACGGCGGCAGCACAAAAATTGTGCGGGCCTGGGGCATTTTCTCACGAATCTGCTGCGCACCCTGCCAGTCAATATCAAGGAAAACGTCCACGCCGGTGGATAACACCTGCTCGATGGCCTTGCGCGACGTGCCGTAATAGTTCCCAAACACTTCAGCATGCTCAAGGAAGGCGCCTTCCTGAATCATACTGCGGAATTCGTCATGCGAGATGAAATAGTAATGTTCACCGTGGTGCTCACCGGGACGCTCTCCCCGCGTAGTATGGGAGACAGAAACCTGAGTGTCATACAGCGGCTGCGTTTTTAGCAGGGCATGAATGAGACTGGATTTACCCGCGCCGCTGGGAGCAGAAACAATAAAAAGAGTGCCTTGAGCCATGATTATCTTTGATATGCCAATAAAGCGGAGTCTACTTCCTGCACAGTATACACGGCTGGGGCACTTGATGCAGCGTTTCAGGCGTACCGCCGTGCTTTTTCTCTATAAATGTATAGCCGTTCGCAGCCTGGCGGTAATTTTTCATCCCTGATGAAATATTTCTGGTACTGCTTTCCACTCCTTCTCCTTTCCCGTCGTCAGGCCGCTTATCCTGCGTTTTAATTCGCACAGAACAAAAAGGAGAAGGCAGGATGCGGATCTTATTACTGTTGCTGGCACTGTGCTGTTCGACTCTTCAGGCCCAGTGCCCGGTGTGGACACCCGCCCGCGCGGCGAGCGAAATGACAGCGTTAGAAAAGCAGCTGAGCGAATGGGATGATACCTATTACCGAAAGGGGGTCAGCGCCGTCGGGGATGAACGCTACGATGCACTGCTCCAGACCTATCAGGCCTGGCAGCGCTGCTTTGTCCCGCAGAGCGATCTCCGCCAGCCCCAGCTGGCGCAGGGCGGTAAAATGCTCCATCCCGTTGCGCATGCGGGCGTCCGTAAACTGGCTGATAAGCAGGCAGTGGCACGCTGGATGGTGGGGAAAACCGACCTCTGGGTGCAGCCTAAAGTGGATGGTGTGGCGGTGACCCTTCACTACCATCAGAGCAGGCTTGTAAGATTAATTAGCCGGGGAGATGGCCTGCGCGGCGAAGACTGGACGGCGAAAGCCGCGCTGATCCCTGCTATTCCACAGCGTATACCTGATTTTTCAGGCTCGCTTACGCTACAGGGTGAACTGTTCCTGTTGATGAACGGTCATCAACAGGCCAGTCAGGGGGGAGTCAATGCGCGCGCCCTCGTAGCAGGAGCAATGCGTCGAACCAGCGCGTCAGAGGTGCTTAGCAGGGTGGGGGTATTTATCTGGGGCTGGCCTGATGGCCCCGCCACCATGCAGGAGAGAGTAGCGAAACTGAGCGAGGCCGGTTTTACGCTGGCGGCCAGCTGGAGCCAGCCGGTCAGTAATGCCGGTGACGTTGAGGGCTGGCGCACGCGCTGGTTTTCTCAGCCACTGCCTTTTGTCACCGATGGCGTGGTCGTCCACAGCCCGCCCGCTGCCGGGCAATATTGGCTCCCCGGCAACGGTGACTGGGCGGTTGCATGGAAGTACGATCCCGTACGGGTCACGACCGATGTGAAATCCGTTGATTTTACGATTGGGCGAACCGGGAAAATCAGCGTAGTGCTCAATCTGGATCCTGTTGTGCTGGACGATAAACAGGTTCGCCGCGTCACTCTGGGATCGCTTAAACAGTGGCAGTCCGCGGATATCGTGCCGGGCGATCGGGTTTCAATCAGCCTGGCGGGCCAGGGTATTCCACGTCTGGATGACGTCGTGTGGCGCGTGAGTCAGCGCGATCCCCCTGCGACCCCAGACCCGGAAAGCTACCATTCCCTTAGCTGTTTCACGCTAACCCCTGCCTGCCGCGGGCAATTTCTTGCCCGACTGGTCTGGCTGAGTAGCCGTAATGGACTTGATATGCAGGGCATAAACCGTAGTAGCTGGCAGAAATTGATGCAGGCAGCTCACCCGGAGCATCTCTTCTCATGGCTGTTGCTGACGCCGGAGCAGCTAAGTGAGATAAAAGGGATTACTCAGCCACGGGCCCGTCAACTCTACTACCAGTTCACGTTGAGTAAGCGGATGCCCTTTAAGCGATGGGTGAGGGCGCTGGGCGTACCTGTTCCAGAAAGGGCGCTGAACGCCATGGAGGACGACAGCTGGCAGACCATACTGGCGCGGGGCGAATCAGCATGGAGCAGCTACCGGGAGTGGGACAGACGCTCGCGCGTCAGATTATGGCCTTTTTAACCGCGCCACAGGTGCAGCCACTGATCGCCTTTTTAGAGCAGAATATTCCGGCACGGATCAGTGCTCCGCATCATGGTAGTTAAAGACGGGTAGGCCGAGCTTAAAGCGCAGCGCCAGCAGGCGGGCAATAAAGCCAAACAATAGGGTAACGGTGATGGTCGTTTCGTGTGACAGGGGCGTCTTCAACAACAGGATATAGAGCCAGCCTGATGCAAAGGCGATACCGGCGTAAAGCTCTTTCTGAAACACCAGGGGGATGCGGTTGCAAAACATATCGCGCAGCACGCCGCCAAACACTCCGGTAACAACGGCACATATCGCGGCAATAATTGGCGCATGGCCCATATCTAAGGCCACTTTGGCTCCGATAATGGAAAATACCACCAGGCCGAGCGCATCCAGCACCAGGAAAACCTTGCGCAGGTGGGGCATCAGGTGGGCAAGCTGGGTAGTCACTACCGCTGCGGCAGCGACAATAATGATATATTCAGGATGTTTTACCCAGCCAAGCGGATAGTGCCCCAGCAGCATATCTCTGACGGAGCCGCCGCCAATGGCGGTAACCGAGGCGATAATAATCACGCCGAACATATCCATCTGACGACGGCCTGCCGCCAGCGCGCCGGTCATCGCTTCTGCCGTGATGCCGATGATATAGAGAACAGTAAGTAACATAGCCAGCTCCTGAATAACCGGCAGCAAGCATGAAGGATCGGCAGTAGTTTGACGACTGGAATTTTAAAAATATTACATGGATCTTGCGGCTTTCTGATTACAGGGGAGCGGAAGATTTTGATATCCGCGTAAATTTGCTGGCTGGGGTCACTCGCAAAGTCGCAACATATAAAACATGCGCTGGTGGAAGCCCCGCCAGCGCATGTTAACGGCATAGTGCATCAATCTCTACGAGATAAAACCGTGCCGACCCGCCGAATCAGTTTTTCTTCACGAACTCTGATTTAAGCTTCATCGGACCAAAACCATCGATCTTGCAGTCGATATTATGATCGCCTTCTACCAGACGGATGCTTTTGACCCGGGTGCCGATTTTTAGCGGCGTCGAGCTGCCTTTAACCTTCAGGTCTTTGATCACGGTGACGCTATCGCCATCGGCAAGCAGATTGCCGTTAGCGTCTTTAACGATCAGTGTGTCTTCAACCGCCGCATCTGCGGTTTCAGACCAGACGTGCCCGCACTCCGGGCAGTTGAGCATGGTGCCATCCTGCCAGGTGTATTCTGACTGGCACTTAGGGCAGGGAGGAAGAGTTTGCATGGTGAGCCTCAAAGTAATCCATAAAAAAACAGGGGGCATTTTAGCCGGAAGGCGGCGGTAAGCCTACAATAAAAATCCGGGGGGCTTATGAAGCTGGCTCGGGTGCTTTAAGATTATTGTCGTAATCCACAGGGGGATCTATGCAGAAGCTGAATATTTATGATGCAAAGACACATCTGTCCAGGCTGGTAGCGGATGTTGCAGCCACGTCGTGACAGCCTCCTGAGTATTTTGCTACTTCCGCATAGCTGGTGAAAGCCGTGGAGGAAGGGATGATGCTGTCTTTACGCGAGGGCGGGCATTATTTGTCTTTAAGTTTTATTATTTTCCCATCTTTTTCCATGCGATATTCGCCATCATTTACTGTAAATATAATGCCTCTGTTCTTACTGGAACTAATTGAAAAAACCCTATCTTTTTCAATGCAATTTACTGGCGGCTTCATATCAATAAAGCAAAGTCTGTCATATTTCCCTTCCTCCTTATATCCTTCACCAAACACCCAGAAGGTTACATAAAAGTAACCATTTGAATAAGATTTTGGAATGCCATATTTATCATTCAACATATCCTTATTTTTTAACCACCAGTTGATTTTTTCTTTATCTGTCAACGGGAACCTGGTAACCAGAACATCACTAAACCCGCTACTTCTGTGATGAACAGCGACAATCTCCACTGGGCGCAGAGACAACCAAAGCCAGTAGCCAGGTAGTACGCAGACCGCCAGAAAGAGCAGAAGAATGGCTTTCTTATTGTTCACTTTCATTTACGGGTTCCTGTAATTTCGACGGTAGCTTCCATATTGGTCATGAATGGCTTGAAGCCAAAGTGATTGTATCGCTGAAGAACAAACCAGATACGGAATAAATGGAACTGGCTAAATTTTTTTTTCAGAATATCATCATTATCCAGACCAAAATGGTCCTGAACTTTGTAATGCACCACTGCCCGGAAACGGCCATTATCGATATGCAGTGATTTTATGTTGATATGCGTTGCCCAGGTATCATGAACGGTAATACCCATTCCATTGAAATTATCCTGGAATCTGTCGAATTTAGGCAATTTACCACCAGATATGGCTTCATATAGCTTTGCCTTTTCAATAGATGGAAAAATGTTATTTTCCCAGTCTATATTGTCTTCAAACGCTTTCTGCAATAACGCACGTGTACTATTTCCCTGCGAGTTATCCCTGATAATATGCTCCTTTAACGCCCGGTCCAAAGACACATCACGAAAGGGCGTACCGTTACCGTTCTGCATGTGAGTGATCATCTTTTCGATCAGGTGGCTGTACGGCCCATAAAGAGAAAATTTGCGAGATAACTGTCGGAACTCATCAAACAGGATTATGGCACACTGCTGGCGGGTAATCTTTTCACCCTGGCTGCGCAGATTACAGCAGAACATGGACTGAGGACGATCCATTGAAGAACGCCGGGTCAGGGTGTAAGGATCAACCCGGTCAGAGATGTAATCCAGTCGGTAATGGGATTTTAACTGTGCTTCGGTCAGATCGCCGCAGCGCATATCACTGGCGCTGTAGTCGTCCATCCACTTTTGGGTTTTGAATAGGGTACTGGGAAACTGTAATGCGGCCATTAGTTTACATTCCTTGTGTGATCATCCGTGGTGGTCTTCACAGGGAATAATACGCGGTGAAAGGTCAGAGTGTAAATGTTGTCCTTTTGCATAGGTGGCCTGCGTCTGGAACTCAATAGTTCCGATCCACACGTCTGTACGCTGCGAAACCTGCCAGGAGGAATTGCTGATAGCGTTGCTGGTCATGGAGGCAACCGGATTGCTGGCCGCTGCCTGTAACTGCACCTGACCGCCATATGTCATATCCTGTGCTGGTGAGGGAATTAAATATGGTATCGCCTGCGCCGTCCCACAGCAGGGGATCCAGCAACCCTTTAATTTCGCCTTTCAGGTAATCAAGCACTTGCAGCGGATCGGTGAACAACATCACAAACGCATCCCACAGCGCCAGCCTGCCCGGCGTTCATCAAAATACTGGCGGCGGTTTTAGATACCTTCCACGCCCTTGATACGGTGATTCAGGCAGCGTTCGGTAACAATCGGATCAACGCAAAGTGCCGCTAAATGGGTACGGCCAGTGCGTCAGCTTTGCGTTCCTGCTTCTCTCAGGCCTCAATACCATGCCCTCATCTGAATATCTACAGCTTCGCGGTAGTGCCGCCTGTATGCTGAATAGGGGTGGACCCAAATTGGATCGCATAAATACGTCTGGGTACATCCTTTATCCGCGTTGTTATGCAACCGTATGCAATAGCATAAAAATAAAAAAGCCCGCATTTAGCGGGCTGCAATGGTTTCTTGCTACTGAGTGCAACAGTATGCAACGTTATTCGATATTCTGAATCTGCTCACGCATCTGCTCGATTAGAACCTTAAGCTCAATGGCAGAGGTGGTGACCTCGGCATTAATCGATTTGGAAGCGAGCGTATTGGACTCGCGGTTGAACTCCTGCATCATAAAGTCGAGGCGACGGCCTACGGCTTCTTTCTTCTTCAGAATGTTGTAGGTTTCTTTTACATGGGCTTCCAGCCGGTCCAGCTCTTCCGCCACGTCAACGCGCTGGGCCAGCATAATCAGCTCCTGCTCTACGCGGTTACTGTCCAGCTGGACCTGGGCTTCTTCCAGTTTGGTGACCAGGCGCTCACGCTGCCACTTCAGTACGTCTGGCATCTGCGCGCGCACTTTGGTGACTTCAGCGCTGACGCCTGCCAGGCGCTGCTCAATCAGGGATTTCAGTGCGGCACCTTCGGTTTCGCGCGAGGTGATAAAGTCGTCCAGCGCGATCTCCAGCGCCTTCAGCAGCTCTGCGGAAATGGTATCAAGATCCTGTTCCTCAGCTGACATCACGCCGGGCCAGCGCAGAATGTCGACCGGATTAATTTCACCCTCGTCACTCTGCATCTTTACCCAGTTAGCCGCCTGCACCAGCTGAATGGCCAGCTTTTCATTTAATACCAGCGAGCTTTGGGCGCTCGGGTCTGCATCAAAGCGCAGATTGCACTCAATTTTACCGCGCGTCAGGCGGTTACGGATGCGTTCGCGGATAACTGGCTCCAGCCCGCGGAACTGCTCCGGGAGGCGGATATAGGTTTCCAGATAGCGCTGGTTAACGGAACGAAGTTCCCAGGCTGCGCTGCCCCATTCGCCTTTGGTTTCACGCCGTGCGTAAGCGGTCATGCTGCGGATCATGTTGCGTACCCGTGTTCAGAAAAAGTTACGGGGATTATAGCGGCGCAGAGGATGCCTTAACAGGCATTCAGTCAAACAACGGTAAATGAGCGCGATCATCTGGCAATTTATTTCAGGTTAATTAATATGCTCTGCATCAGGCATCAGGCATCAGGCATCAGGCATCAGGCATCAGGCATCAGGCGTCGTGGGGCGTGCGGCAGACGTCGCAGGTTAAACTGAAATAATTACACTGAGGTAGATTATGAAATTAATGCCCCTGGCAATGCTGTCAATTTTTGCGTTAAGTGGGTGTATGTCGCCTGCCCATCAGCCTGTGCCAGCTCAATCCTGCACGGTGGGGCATGGCATGGTGCAGACGACCCTCTACTTTGGTATGAATCGTCCGCATGGACCGGCGGTAACCGCTGCGGAGTGGCAGTCATTTATTGACGCTGACGTGACGCCGCGCTTTAAAGACGGTCTGACGGTATTTGATGCACGGGGGCAGTGGCTGGGCGAGGATGGACAGGTTGCTCGTGAACAGAGCAAGGCGTTAATGCTGATTTATACGCCAGGGCAGCAGAGCAGTCAGGATGTTGAAGCGCTCCGCGCCCGCTACAGGCAGCGCTTCCAGCAGGAGTCGGTAATGCGAGTGGATGTCCCAGCCTGCGTATCATTCTGATGCGTCCCCCGGCGCGGTAGCAGCGCCGGGGAAGGCCGTTTACAGCACCAGCCCGGCAAAGGCGGCTGAAAGCAGGCTGACCAGGGTAGAGCCATATACCAGCTTCAGGCCAAAGCGGGACACCACGTTGCCCTGTTTTTCGTTCAGGCCCTTGATGGCACCGGCGACGATGCCGATTGACGCAAAGTTGGCAAAGGAGACCAGAAAGACCGAGAGGATGCCAAGACCGCGCGGCGTGAGTGTGGCAGCGATATTCTTAAGGTCGATCATCGCCACGAACTCGTTAGCGACCAGCTTGGTCGCCATAATACTGGCTGCCCGCAGCGCATCCGGGGCAGGAATGCCAATCAGCCACGCAAACGGATAAAAAACGTAGCCCAGGATCTGCTGAAAGCTGATGCCAAACAGCGCAGAGAACATCGCGTTCACCGCGGCGATCAGCGCAATAAAGCCAATCAGCATCGCCATAATAATCATCGCGACCTTAAATCCGGCAAGAATATACTCGCCGAGCATTTCGAAAAAACTCTGGTCTTCGTGCAGCTTCTCCAGCCTGATCTCTGGCTCGTCATTCTGTGGCGTCGGGTTCAGAATCGACAGAATAATAAAAGTGCTAAACATGTTCAGTATCAGCGCGGCGACCACGTAGCGCGGATCGATCATCGACATATAGGCACCGACAATCGACAGCGATACGGTCGACATGGCCGTGGCCGCCATGGAGTACATACGGCGGGATGAAATGTCCGCGAGAATACCCTTATAGGCGATGAAGTTTTCTGACTGGCCGAGGATCAGCGTACTGACCGCATTAAACGACTCCAGCTTACCCATGCCGTTGATCTTTGAGAGCAGGGTCCCCACCAGCCTGATCAGGATCGGCAGAATGCGTAAATGCTGAAGAATACCAATCAGCGCTGAGATAAATATGATCGGGCAGAGTACGCCGAGGAAGATAAAGGCCATGCCCTGACTGCTCATCCCGCCAAAAACAAATTCTGAACCCTGGCCCGCAAATTTAAGCAGCGTTTCAAAAAATCCGGAGACGGCCGTGACGATGGTCAGGCCACTGGCGGCATGAAGGAAAAAGTACGCCAGCGCGGCTTCAATCACAATTAACTGAATAATGATGCGCGGCCGGATTTGCCTTCTGTCGTGACTAAAAAGTAACGCCAGCAGAAAGATAACGGCCAGGGCCAGAATAAAGTGTAAGACTTGAGCCATAAAAACGCGTTCCAGCATGCAGGAAGAGAGATGGGCTGCATTTAGCCACACTTTCAGGCGTTTTTCACCCATCGTACGAGAAGGCTCGCATTATGAAGAGAAACAGGCTGAGCAGCCTGTTTCTCAGGTAAAAAACGAGGCAACCTTTGCTGGGCGGCAGAGAAAACCCACCCTGGCGCCCATCGCCATAGGCAACGGAGGGTGAAATCCGTATAATGCGCAGCCAATCATGTTTTGCTAGCCGGAGAGAAACCATGCGTCCAGCAGGCCGAAGCGCACAGCAGGTGCGTCCCGTCACACTGACCCGTCATTATACCAAACATGCAGAAGGCTCTGTTCTGGTCGAATTCGGTGATACTAAAGTTTTGTGTACTGCCACTATTGATGAGGGTGTACCCCGTTTCCTGAAAGGTCAGGGACAGGGTTGGGTGACCGCCGAGTACGGCATGCTGCCACGCGCGACGCACAGTCGCAACGCGCGTGAAGCCGCCAAAGGTAAGCAGGGTGGTCGTACGCTTGAAATTCAGCGACTGATCGCGCGCTCCCTTCGCGCCGCACTGGATCTTAAGGCGCTGGGCGAGTTTACCGTCACCCTCGACTGTGATGTGTTGCAGGCGGATGGCGGCACGCGTACCGCATCAATTACCGGCGCCTGCGTTGCGCTGGCGGATGCGCTTAACCATCTGGTGGCCATTGGTAAACTCAAAGCCAACCCGATGAAAGGCATGGTGGCGGCGGTATCCGTAGGGATCGTGAAGGGTGAAGCGCTCTGTGATTTGGAATACGTAGAGGACTCCGCTGCTGAAACCGATATGAATGTGGTGATGACTGAAGATGGCCGCATGATTGAGGTGCAGGGCACCGCAGAGGGTGAGCCCTTCACTCATGAGGAGCTGTTAACGCTGCTCGCACTGGCCCGGGGCGGTATTGACACCCTTATTCAGGCGCAGAAAGCCGCGCTAACAGACTGATATTTCAGGCGGCCACAGGGTCGCCTTTTTTATGACTATGTGAGGATCGAGACATGAAAGCCTGGCAGCGCCAATTTATCGAATTCGCCATCAACAAGCAGGTGCTGAAGTTTGGTGAATTCACGCTGAAATCAGGGCGTAAAAGCCCCTATTTCTTCAATGCGGGCCTGTTTAATACCGGTCGCGACCTTGCCCTGCTGGGGCGTTTTTACGCGCAGGCCCTGATTGACTCCGGTATTGATTTCGACCTGGTCTTTGGCCCCGCTTATAAAGGGATCCCGATAGCCACCACGACGGCAGTCGCCCTGGCCGATCACCATGACCGCGATGTTCCCTACTGCTTTAACCGTAAAGAAGCAAAGGATCATGGCGAGGGAGGACTGCTGGTCGGTAGCCCGCTACAGGGGCGAATTATGCTGGTCGATGATGTGATCACTGCGGGAACCGCGATTCGTGAATCCATGGAAATTATTGCGGCTCACCAGGCTACGCTGGCCGGAGTGTTAATCTCTCTCGACCGCCAGGAGCGCGGGCGCGGCAGTGAGTCGGCTATCCAGGAAGTGGAACGCGACTACGGCTGTAAGGTGATTTCGATTATCACGCTAAAAGAGCTGATTACTTACCTGGAAGAGAAGCCCGAGCTGGCCGACCACCTGGTGGCGGTACGCGCCTACCGTAAAGAATACGGTATCTGATTTTACGGGCCAGCGATGCTGGCCCGTAAAAGCCTACACCAGCTGCGAGGCGAGCAGTGGCCAGCGGGTATCGAAGTCAACCGTGGGCCGGTAGCGGAAACCGGAGCGCACAAAGCGGGACAGCATACCTTCACAGAAGGCCAGCAGCTGGCTTGCCAGCAGGTTCTCGTCCGTTATAAAACCTTCCCCTTCACGCATTACCTTCTCGCGCAGTACCTGGCGTAGCTGAACCTCAATGCGTTCAAACAGCTGATTGATGCGGCTTTGCAGTCGATCCTGTTCAAACATCAGTGCATGACCGGTCAGGATACGGGTTAAACCTGGATTACGCTCACCAAAGCCCAGAATCAGCTGGATTATCAGACGCAGCCGCGGCAGCGTCTCTTTTTCGTCCTTGAGTATCAGATTGATGCGCGTAATCAGGCTGTCTTCGATAAACTCGATCAGGCTGTCAAACATCCGGGTTTTGCTGGGAAAATGCCGGTAAAGTGCCGCTTCAGAAACGCCAACGTTCGCGGCGAGTTTAGCGGTAGTTATACGCTGGCTACCATCACTGGATTCCAGCATCTGCGCCAGAGCCTGCAGTATTTCCTCGCGACGATTCCTTTTCGCACTCTTTTTTTCTGCCATGTCCTGTAAGACCCCTGAAATATCACCTTGAACGGCAAATTGCCACGCAACATCCGTGAGCAACATGCTCACGGTGGAATAAAGACAAGTTAATCGCTATAGGAGCGGATGAGGCGATGCTACTGACGTCCTGAATGGCCAAAGCCACCTTCGCCACGAATGCTGGCATCGAAATCTTCTACCAGATTAAATTCAGCCTGTACGACCGGAACGAATACCATCTGAGCGATGCGTTCGCCCGGTTCGATGGTAAAAGCATTCTGTCCGCGGTTCCATACGGAAACCATTAGCTGTCCCTGGTAATCGGAGTCAATTAACCCCACCAGGTTACCCAGCACCACGCCATGTTTATGGCCGAGACCAGAGCGGGGTAAAATGACCGCCGCCAGTTGAGGATCGCCAATGTGAATAGCCAGACCCGTTGGCACCAGGGTGGTAGCCCCCGGCGCCAGCTGGATGGCCTCATCAAGACAGGCGCGCAGGTCAAGGCCCGCTGAGCCGGATGTGGCATAGGTTGGCAGTGGGAAATCTTTACCGACTCGCGGGTCGATTATTTTAACGTCGATTTTTTTCATCATAACGGCTGACTATCTCGTCCAGTAACTGTTGGCTAAGGCGCGACTTATCGCTAAGCGGTAAGGCTTTATCGCCTCCCTGCCAGAAAAGGTGTAGAGCGTTGTTATCACTGTTGAAACCTTGCCCGGCCTTCGATACATCGTTGGCGCAGATGACATCCAGGTTTTTGCTTACTCGTTTTTGTCGGGCGTATTCTTCCACATTGTGGGTTTCAGCGGCAAATCCTACTACAAAGGGGCGGTTGTCCTGCATGGCCGCAACGCCTGCAACGATATCAGGGTTTTTTATCATTTTGAGGGTAATTTCATCACCCTGCTTTTTGATTTTTTCCACGGCGACCTCAGCCGCACGGTAATCGGCAACCGCCGCCGTCGCGATAAAAATATGCTGTCCGGCAGCGCGATCCATGACGGCCTTCTGCATCTCCAGGGCGGTATTCACATCAATGCGCGTCACCTGCTGTGGGGTATCCAGCGCAACAGGACCGGCGATTAACGTGACGTTTGCGCCTCGTTTCGCTGCCGCCGCTGCAATAGCGAAGCCCATCTTACCCGAGCTGTGGTTAGTTATGAACCGCACTGGATCAAGATCCTCACGGGTTGGCCCCGCCGTCAGCATAATATTGAGATGTTGCAGATCGACGACGTCAGAAGCCCAGTGAACGGCTTCTTCTACAATCGCCAGCGGATCTAACATGCGGCCTGGGCCAACGTCACCGCAGGCCTGGCTGCCGCTCTCTGGCCCCCAAATTGGCAGGCCCCGAGCGGCGAGCACCTGCAGGTTATGCTGAGTAGGCAGGGCGCGGTACATCTGCTGGTTCATCGCCGGAACAACCGCAATGGGCGCTGCCGTAGCGAGACACACCGTGCTCAGCAGGTCGTTTGCCATCCCGGCCGCCAGGCGGGCAATCAAATCGGCGGTGGCGGGTGCAAGAATGACCAGATCGGCCCATTTTCCCAGCTCAATATGCCCCATTGCTGCCTCAGCGGCGGGGTCGAGCAGATCGTCGGAAACCGGATATCCTGACACCGCCTGCAGGCTGAGCGGGGTCACAAAGGCTTTTGCCGCCTCGGTGACAACCACCCGAACCTGGGCGCCGCGATCGCGAAGCCGCCTGACCAGCTCCGGCGTTTTGTAGGCGGCAATCCCCCCACTTATGCCCAGAACAATGTGCTTGCCCGTTAATCCCATCATACTGACGTCCGCCCTGTTGAGTCAGATTAGCGCACTGCATAGCGCCAGAATTTGCGTATTTTATCACAATCCCATCCACCGTCCTTTTTGCAGAGGCACTATTGCTGTGAGACAGCTCGATAAAATGCGCCAGGGAGGTTGGAAAGTACTGTATATAATGCCATGATTTTGGCGGCACAGGAAGGAGGGATGCAGATGGAAAAGCAATGGCAGAGTGTTCCACCCAGAGAAAAATTGTTGCAGGGCGGGGCGGCAGAGTTAACGGATACTGAATTACTGGCTATTTTTTTAAGAACGGGGGTGGAAGGGGTACACGTTATGTCCCTGGCCTCGCAGCTTCTTGAGGAATTCGGCTCGCTTTATCGTTTGCTTACGGCTGAAAAAAAGGCGTTTCAACATATAAAGGGCGTAGGAACGGCTAAGTATGCGCAGCTCAATGCAATTGCAGAGCTGGCCCGCCGCTTTTTTACCTGCAACGATGCGCTCGACCATCATAGCGTCACCAGCTCCAGCGATCTGCTTAATTACCTTCACAGTACGCTGGCGCACCGTGAGCGGGAAATCTTCATGGTGATTTTCTTTGATAATCAGCACCGGGTTATTGAGGCCAGTGAAATGTTTGCGGGTACGTTCAACAGCGTTGAAGTGCATCCCAGGGAAATCGTGCGTGATGCGCTCAGGCTGAATGCGGCCGCATTAATTCTTGCCCACAATCACCCGTCTGGCGTATCGCGCCCCAGCCCGGCCGATCGGGATGTGACCCAGCAGGTGGTCATCGCCTGTCAGCTTTTCAATATTCGGGTTCTGGACCATATGGTGATCGGGCGCGGCGAATACGTTTCATTTGCTGAAAAAGGGTGGTTATAGCCTGGAGAAATGCTGTCCTGCCCGCGGCGAAGAGGCCGTCCGGCGTCCGTTTAACGTTCAAATGCAGTAATTTTGCACGATCCGCAGGGATCTTTATCTGTTCGGGACTTGAGCAGCGCCGCCGCAGGGCGTATACTACGCCACCTTTGAGAATCTCGGGTTTGGCATTTGGGCCTGCTCAGCGGGTTCGCATTGAACTCGCCTGGATGGGCTATGAGCCTGACGAGGCGGCCAAAACCTTTTTTTTAAAGCTCGAGCTGATTTGATTTTTGGAGAATAGACATGTCACGAGTCTGCCAAGTAACTGGCAAGCGTCCGGTGACGGGTAACAACCGTTCCCACGCAATGAACGCGACGAAACGCCGTTTCCTGCCGAACCTGCACTCTCACCGTTTTTGGGTTGAGAGCGAAAAGCGCTTCGTTACACTACGTGTTTCTGCCAAAGGCATGCGCGTAATTGATAAAAAGGGTATTGAGACGGTTCTGGCCGATCTGCGTACCCGCGGTGAGAAGTACTAAGGTAAGGAACTGAAACATGGCTAAAGGTATTCGTGAGAAGATCAAGCTGGTTTCTTCTGCTGGTACAGGTCACTTCTATACCACCACGAAGAACAAGCGTACTAAGCCGGAAAAACTGGAACTGAAGAAATTCGATCCAGTCGTCCGCCAGCACGTGATCTATAAAGAAGCTAAAATCAAGTAATTGGTTTTAGTGGATAGTGAAAAACCCCGCCCCGGCGGGGTTTTTTGTTTTTGTGAGACGGTCAACCATCAACGCAGCACGGGAGGCGAGGCCATGCCGGAGTTACCTGAGGTAGAAACCAGTCGACGGGGTATCGAACCCCATCTGGTGGGTGCCACCATTCTTCACGCTATTGTGCGCAATGGGCGGCTGCGCTGGCCCGTCTCTGAAGAGATCCATCGGCTTAGCGATCAACCTGTGTTGAGCGTACAGCGGCGGGCCAAGTACTTGCTGCTGGAGCTGCCCCATGGCTGGATTATTATCCATTTGGGAATGTCCGGTAGTCTGCGGGTGCTGTCCGAAGAGTTGCCACCGGCTAAACATGACCACGTAGACCTGGTGATGAGCAATGGCAGGATATTGCGCTATACCGACCCGAGGCGCTTTGGCGCGTGGCTCTGGAGCAGCGATCTTACCGCCAGCAACGTGCTGGCTCATCTTGGCCCGGAGCCGCTCAGTGAAGATTTTTCCTCAGGCTATCTGTTTGATAAGTCGCGCGGCAAGCGTACGCCGGTTAAACCCTGGCTGATGGACAATAAGCTGGTGGTGGGGGTAGGCAATATCTATGCCAGCGAATCCCTGTTCGCCGCCGGTATTCACCCCGATCGTCAGGCGATGTCGCTAACTGCGGATGAAGCCGACCTGTTGGTCAGCACCATCAAGGCCGTGCTGCTGCGTTCCATTGAGCAGGGGGGAACAACGCTGCGTGATTTTTTGCAGACCGATGGCAAGCCCGGCTATTTTGCCCAGCAGCTTCAGGTCTATGGGCGGGCGGGCGAGCCCTGTCGGGTATGTGGTACGCCCGTTAAGGGTACGAAGCACGCCCAGCGCAGCACGTTTTACTGCCCAACCTGCCAGAAATAACCTGTTCGCGGCGGTTTAGCCGGTTAAAGCTTTGCCAGCAGCGCGGCTAAAACGGGTGCAGGAAGAAATGCACTGACGTCGCCTTTGTGCCGCGCGACCTCTTTAACCAGAGTGGAAGAGATAAAAGAGTACTCTTCAGCCGGCATCATAAACACGCTCTCCAGCGTTGATAGCAAATGCCGGTTCATCCGCGCCAGCTGCATTTCATATTCAAAATCAGATACGGCGCGCAGCCCACGAATAAGCACGTGCGCCTGGCGGTCGCGGGCAAAGTTCGCCATCAGATCGCTGAATCCCACCACGTCGACATTCGGTAGATGTGCCACCACCTCCTGTGCCAGTGCGACCCGCTCCTCAAGCGAAAACAGCGTCTTTTTATGCGGGCTGACGGCAATGGCCAGGATAACGCTGTCAAACATTCGGGCGGCGCGCGTCACAATGTCGAGGTGGCCGTTAGTCATCGGATCGAAGGTGCCAGGGTAAATCGCTTTTATGCTGCTCATAGGCCACCCTTGCTGGAAGCGTGAGAAGAGTTATTCAGCGCCCACAGCGCCGCGTATTTATTGAAGGTGTACTGTGCGTTGACCATCGCCAGCAGCCAGCCCTGTTTGCCATCCAGGAAACCGGCACGAAGCAGCAGCGTTTTCAGGAATGCGCCCAGAGTATGGGTAAAAATCGACATAAAGCCGCAGCGTTTACCCTGCTGGTGACGCTGTTTTGCCCAGGCTTCTGCATACGCAAATTGCTTCCACTGGAAGGCAGAGAAATCACGACAGGTTAAATGCAGCAGATCGCCCTTAAGCGGGATGACCTTCTGCCCCCGGGTATCCAGCGATTCATGTACCTGATTATCATTGTACTGATAGCTGGCGGGATACAGGCGCGTCACCCGATCGGGATACCAGCCGCTGTGGCGCATAAAGCGCCCCAGAAAAAGGTTTCTTCTGCCCAGGCTATAAATGGCCGTCGCCGAAGCGGGCTGCTGCAAAACGGATTCGATAGCTTCACGCAAAGTCGGCGTAATGCGCTCATCGGTATCGATCATCAGAATCATGGCGTGACTGGCGTAGCGCTGCGCCAGCTGGCGCTGTTTCCCATAGCCGTGCCACTCACCTGATTGGAATACCCGGGCACCGTGCCTGGCGGCGATCTGCGGTGTGTCATCACTGCTGCCCGAATCAAGAACGATAATCTCATCGGCCCAGCTAACGGATTCCAGACACTCCGGCAGTAGCCCGGCGGCGTCCCTGGCGATCAATACCACTGAAAGAGCCTGGCGATCGGACATTTAGTGATTCCGCTGTGGTAAATAGGGTTCGAGTAACTGTAGCAGACGCTGCAGCGCTCCCTGATTCTGGTGAAGCACCTCCACGGCATGTCGACCATAGTACAGACGATAATCCTCATCGGTCAGCAGCGTAGTAATCTCTTTATCCAGCGAGTCAGCATCGGTAACGGTTATCATGCCGTCAGCATTTTGCAGTCTGGCGCAGATATCCTTAAAGTTAAAGATATGTGGACCCATCAGCACCGGCAGCGCATGTGCGGCGGCTTCCAGAGGATTATGACCGCCCCGCTCAACCAGGCTACCGCCAACAAAGGCCAGATCGGCGATGCCGTAAAGCAGCATCAGCTCGCCCATGGTGTCGCCAATCACGACCTGCGTACTGCCGGAGGGGATCTCGCCGCTGCTGCGCAGGGTATAGCTTAAACCTGCCTTCTGCGTCAGTTCGCGGGCAGTTGAGAAGCGCTCGGGGTGGCGGGGCACCAGAATTAACAGCAAATTAGGGAAGCGGGCCAGCAGCTTGCGGTGCGCATCCAGAATAATACTCTCTTCACCCTCATGCGTACTGGTCGCTATCCAGACCGGACGGCGAGGCGCCCACTGGCGGCGAAGTGTGATCGCCCGGGCAGCCAGCTCCGGCGTAACGGAGATATCAAACTTCAGGCTGCCGGTTACCGTCAGCTGAGCGCGTTTAAGCCCCAGGCTGACAAAGCGATCGCCATCTTCCTGGTTCTGCGCCGCAATCAGCGTAATTTTTTGCAGCAGCTGCTGCATAAATTTGCCCAGCTTTTTATAGCCCTTTGCCGACCGTTCGGAGAGCCTGGCATTGGCGATCACCAGCGGTATTTTGCGGGCGTGCAGCAGGGAGATCATATTCGGCCACAGCTCGGTTTCCATGATAATGACCAGCCGGGGGCGGGTATTATCCAGAAAGCGGTTCATCGATCCAGGCAGATCGTAGGGCAGATAGACGTGGTGGACATCGGTACCAAACGCAGAGGCGGCGCGTTCCGAGCCGGTCGGAGTCATGGTGGTAACCGTGATCGGCATCGAAGGGTAGCGATGACGTAAGGCTCTGACCAGAGGCACGGCGGCCAGCGTTTCGCCGACGGAAACCGAGTGCAGTAAAATGCCGTCTGGCAGCACTTTACCTTCACAATAACCGTAGCGTTCGGCCCAGCGCCTGCGGTAAGCAGGGGCTTTACGGCCACGCAGCCAGAGGCGAAGCCAGATTAGGGGCTGAATGAGATAGAGCAGGACGGTATAGAGTGTTGTCATCACAGTATTTACAATGTGCGCAGCGACCCACGCCAGAGAGTATCAAAAAAGATAAGTAATAGGGCATGTTAGCAGATAAGTTGCTCCCGCTCACACAACTTCATCAGCGCTGTTGCAGCACTTGTTGATAGAGCGCATTAAGCTGGCCCGCCAGCTGCTGAGGCGAGCAGGGTAGCACCCGTTCACGCGCTGCATCACCCATGCGGCTGTCTGCCGTTCGCAGCGGTATTGCGTTTGCGGCCCGGGTCAGTGCCGGAACATCCAGCGCATCGCAAACGAATCCCTGCTGACCCTCAACAATAAACTCTGCACCGCCGCAGGTGAAGCTGGTGATTACGGGCAGGCCGCAGGCCATCGCTTCCAGAATGACGTTGGGAAAAGGATCGTACAGCGTTGGCAGCATGAGCGCGTCGGCGGCATGATAGAAGGGGATCACCTCATGCTGCACGCCGGCAAAATGGATGCGATCCGCACAGTTCAGACGCTGAGCGAGCGCAGCGTAACGAGGCTGATGTTTGTCCTGTCCGATCACCAGCAGATGGGCGTCAGTCGGCGCAAGCGCTTCGATACAGGCTTTTAAACCCTTTCGTTCAAAGCCCGATCCAACGTAGATAAAGACCCTGGCATGCTCCGGCAGACCCAGTTTTTCGCGCATTTGCTGACGCTGTTCGCGGGTGGCGGGTTGGAAACGCTGCGCGTCGATAGCGTTATAGATAACCGCAAATTTCTCCTCCGGCACCTGAAAACAGCGCATGATATCGTTTTTCACCATCTGCGAATTACAGATGATTTTCTTCAGCGAGGGCGAACGGAACATCGCCTCCTCGGCGGCCATAACGTAACGATGATAAGCACTGGCCTGGGTTAGCAGACGCTGGAACGGTGAAACGATTCTGGCACGCTGCGCAAGCCATACGCGGTGTACGCCATCGCCCGCGCGAAAAATATCACAGCCACTGATGCGCTCGTGGCTCTGTACGATATCAAACTGCTCGCGCTGCCAGCAGGCCCGAGCCGCCTCGGCAAAGCCCCGCTCGCGCGAGATGCGGCCCCACTTTTTAGGATTGCAGATATGCAGGTGCCAGTCTGGTCGGGGTTCTCCCTGCCAGTCGCGCGTGATGATATTCAGTTCAAGGCTGCTGTCGTCCAGTGCTTCCAGCGCGCGGGCGATAAAACGTTCGGCGCCGCCGTCGGGGCGATACTTCTGCCGAACGATTGCCAGTCTGACTTTATTCATCCAGATATTTCCTTGCGGCAGCGACAACTTCATCAAGTGGTATCGCGGAGAGGTAGCGGAGTTTCGTTTTGGTATCAATACTGTCAGGCGACGGCAGGGGCGCATAGTCTCCCGCCCAGATGACCCGATTATTGTTTCCCCAGGGGCGCCACTGGGTGAGCTTGGTAGGGCCAAACAGCGCAATGCACGGCGTATTCAGCGCCGCAGCCATATGCATCGGCGCTGAGTCCACGCCGATAAACAGTCTGGCATGGTCGATCAGGGCTGCCAGCTGCGACAGCGACAGCTGGCCTGCCAGCGAAATAACCCGGCGGCCGTGGCAAAGCGAAAGAATATGTTCGATCATCGCCAGCTCGTTTTTGTCCGGGGCCGCAGTAAGAATGATGTCGCTGCTGTCATCGCTAAGGGCATCGACCAGTCCGGCGACCTTATCGTCTTCCCAGCACTTATAGGTCCAGCGCGAAGTCGGCTGAATCACGATATAGGGCCTTTCCACCGGCTGATATGCGAGAAGCGTGCTCCGCGTTTTCTGCCAGTCCGCCTCGCTGTAATGCATCGCCGCCGACCAGCCTTCAGGGGCGATCCCCAGTGGAGCCAGCGCCGCCAGGTTTTGTTCGACGGTGTGCAGCTGCGCATGGCGGTCGGTGGAGACCAGATGGGTATGGGAATGCCGCCAGAGGGCGTTACGCCGTTTTTTATAATCAAAGCCAATCCTGACTTTTGCGCCTGTCATTCGGGTAATAATCGCACTGCGCCACTGGTCGGCAAGGTTGATGACCAGATCGTAACGACACTGCCGGAGCGTCTTAATCAGTCCGATTTCATGAGAAATATGCTTTACGCCACCCTCTTTCTTCCAGTTGCGGTCAATAAAATGCAGATGGCGGAGCAGCGGGTGCGCCTTGAGCATGGGCAGGGTTTCTTTATAAAGCAGCACATCAATGTTGGCATGGGGATAGCGCTGATGAAGCGCCTGAATAACCGGCGTGGTGAGCAGCATATCACCATGGTGACGCAGCTTGATCAGCAGTATATTTTGCGGCACAAAGGCGTCAGGGATCGTTTGAGGCGTTGGCATACTCATGAAATCTCAAAAGGAAGTGAGCCGATTGTAAGGCAAACGCCGCGAGGGGGAAAGCCAGCGCGGCACGACGCTATCGCTGACGCCAGCGGTAAATTCGGCAAAGCCAGAGCAGCAGTTGATACCACTGTCGAATACCCCGCGCGTTCCGCAGCATACGGCCAGGCGTACCGGTAGCAAAAAGGTCCGCTATTATTGCCTGGCGAGCCGCTTCTTCCGGCTCACGGCGCACAGAGTGACAGACGCTGAGCGCCTCTTTTGTCACCTGCCGATGAAACTCGGGGTAAATTTTTACTTTGCGCCGGTAGCGCTGGTTAATCTCTTCCAGCATCCGCGCAATTTTCATGTAATGTTTTTGATACTCGACATTACGCTGGCCGGTGCGCGTCTGATTACTGATCGACTGGTCATGAACATAATAACGGTACAGGACGGTATCGATATAGCGCACCCGCTGAACGTTCATCATCAGCTCGGTCGTCCAGGGAATGTCCTGATGGTGCAGACCGGGTTCAAAGCGCAGGTTGAGCTGCTCAATCAGCGAACGGCGGTAAATGCCCAGCCAGACGACATGCAGGTAACGATTACTGGCCAGCGCCCTGCTGAGCCATGCCGGGCCGCTAAGGACTTCCGTCGACCCCAACCGCTCGAGAGGGATAAGCGGGCGGGCTTCACTTCCTCCCCAGAACACCCGCTCGGCATTACACTGTGCGACATCCAGGTCGTCCCGTTCTGCCATGCTGACCAGGGTGCTGTACATCTCAGGTGAGAGCGTATCGTCGGCATCCGGGAAAGTGACATATTTTCCACGCGCAGCGGCAAGGCCGTCATTTCTGGCTCTTGATACACCGCCGTTTTCACGGTCGATCACCTGAACGTGTGGATAGTCTGCGGCATAGCGATGGGCCAGTTCCGCAGACCGATCCGTGGAGCCGTCATTAACGATGATCACCTCCAGGTCTTCCAGGGTTTGAGCCAGCAGGGACGACATAAAGGCCTGAAAACTCTCTCCTGCGTTATACATCGGGATTATTACGCTCAGGCGCGGGGCTGGGGCTTCAGAATGCGGATTCATACTCAGGGTAACGTCTTCTTTTCCTGGGCCAGGAGGGGGCTTCTGGCACTGATAAAATGATAAATATCATCAAGCTTTCGCGGATCAAGCTCAAAAAGCTGCTCGACGGGGTGGTTAAATGCATACAGCGCATGAAACACAAAAGACGAGGGTGAAATATGGTTTGGACCAATCAGTAAAACGTCACCCAGCGGCCGCTGCTCTTCGACGCAGCAGGGGCCGTAAATCAGAATAACCGGCACGTTTTGCGAATCTGCGATGTAAACATTGCCTGAATCGGACGCGACATAACAATCCATGTTGCTGATTGCCCACGGAAGGCCTTCCAGTGACACTTTACCAATCAGATTCACGATGTTATCGGCGTTATCGATCGCCTCATAGAGCGCGTTCAGCCGGGGAAGTTCTTCAGGCGAGCCGAAAACATAAAACAGGCAGGGCAGATCGCTCAGTCGCTCAAAAAGACGCTTCCAGATGGCCGGAGGGATCGTTTTCGCCTGATTCCCAGCCGAAATGCTGATACCAATCTTTATCCGATCCGTGCGGAAAATCTCCTCGGGCGTATTCTGCGGCTTCAGCAGCGGCAGTGTGGCATGCTTAGGATAGCTCGCACGCGTCAGAGAGCGGTCAGCCAGCTTAAGGTAGTTTTCCAGGGTCAGCGTGGTTTTTGTATGCTCAACCGTGCCGCTGGCGGTCAGATAAAATAGCTGCTGATACCACTTCCGACGGTACATCGACAAAAACTGCTTATTACCCGCGTTGCAGCAGGCGGCAAAAAACAGATTGGCGTTGTTAGGCTGTAACAGATAGATATTTTCATAGCGATTCATCAGCATGAAGGCGAGCTTAAGCTTACTCAGCGTGCTGCTTTTATGTTCTTCGATATAAAAAATCTCATCCAGCGTGGCATCATGCCGCGCCAGCGGCGCGACAGAACGGCTCAGCAGGGCATCACTGTGCTTCAGATGGCTTAGCAGCGGCGTAATATTGACGAAATCGCCAATCTTCGCCGTCTGGATAACCAGATTACGTGCCGTCTTCTTTTGCACCAGCTTTAAGGCCAGCTTCAAAGGAAGAAGCAGGATAAAGAGCAGAACATAATTCACGCTCCCAACTCCCTGAATGTACCGCTGCCTGTCCCTGCGTGCAGAGGGATACAGGCGTGCCCCATCGCTGGAATCTGGTAATAAGAGTTCAGATAGCCGTTCCTGCGTGTGAGCGTTATCATGGGCCAAAACCTTAGGTATTGAATAAACAAATTGTTCTCTTCATCCCGGATAAACAGGAGTCGCTTTCGGGTGGCAGTATCATCATTTTAAATGAGTTTTAGGGAAGCTTCTGCCAGCGTGTTGTTAGTCTGGGTTAATTAAATCAAGGTACTGTTGGCAAACTGTTTCAATAGTGTAAGCCTGCAGGTCCAGCGCAGTCACCGCGGGAGGGTTGAACCAAACTTCCCTGAGCGTCGCGGCCAGCGACGCTTCACTCATATCAGCAAGGCCGCGAGCAAGATCGCCGGTCAGGATGCTTATCGGACCGCCAGGACAGCGGGTACTGACCACCGGACTGTGACAAATCAGCGCTTCAACCAGGACGTTGCCAAAACCTTCGCTATCTGAACTGACGACTAAAATTTTTGCCTGGCGTATATAGGGGTAAGGATTATCCATAAAGCCTTTGAAGATAACCCTGTCTTCAATCCCCAGTTCAGTGACCAGCCCTTTGATTTTTGCGGTAATTTCAGGGTTCCCCTGACCAATCAGCAGCAGTGGGGCAGAGAGGCCACTTTGGGCATAGGCCCGCAGCAGACGGTCATGGCGTTTAGTCTGGTGAAAACGTCCAACGTGGATGAGGTACTCTTTTCCTTCCATGCTACAGGGCTGTAGCGACAGCTGCTCAATGACGTCAAAGTCAAAGGGATTAGATATCACACGCTCGCGCTTCGGTCTTACCAAAAAAGCACTTTTGAGATCGTCCATCACATACTGTGATACGCCAATCAGGTTGCGGTTTTGATAGACGCAGCGGGTTTTACGCTCCTTTAACCAGCGTGAGAAACCTTTGCGGTGACCCAGGTAAGAGGCGGAGAAGACCCCGTGCAGGCAGAACCAGGTTTTATCGGCATCCAGCACCCTGGAGCGGCTGACGATACGATCGGTTTTATGCAGATGCGAGACAACCAGATCGAAAGCACCGCCCGTTTTCTCCGCTTCGCTGATGGCACGATCGAGCCCTGCGGCACGGCGGTTAAGCTCAGTCAGCTTGCGCCAGGGCTTTTTGCAGCGATCTTTTATCACCTGATAATCAAGCCCCTCAGGAATGCTGTAGTCGCACACGGTACGCAGTGAAAACAGCGAAACCCGATGCCCGCGCTCAATCAGCCCTTTTGAAAGCGTCAGAACCACCTTCTCGGCTCCCCCGCCCGGCAGGCCATCAATGATCATCAAAATGCGCTTGGACAAATTTTTACCCTTAAAAAGAGAAGATAGCTGCGATGTGGCGCCATACCCACCGCATTAATACTGGCCTGAACCCTGTTTTAGCGCTGTCAGTGCGTCCTTGCTTATAAAGAGTGAGCTTTAGATGTAGAGGCTATCTTAGAAAAATAATAAAGATAGCGCTACCTGGAATCCTGTCCGGCTGTGAGCCAGCTCAGCAAATCTCTTTGCGGTTCTCATTGCTGCTGCGTAACATAGCCGCAAGGTCACTACGGAGCCTGCAATCTGCATGAAGAAACCAGCATTTATTATTACTATCGATACTGAAGGCGATAATTTATGGCGTAATCGTTCCGGGAACGTTACGACCAAAAACGCGCAATATCTTGCCCGATTCCAGCAAATTAGCGAGAAGTATGCCTTCAAGCCGACCTGGCTGACCAACTATGAAATGGCCATCGACCCCGTCTATATCGATTTCGCCCGCGATGTGATTGCCCGTGGTCAGGGGGAGGTGGGTATGCACTTACATGCGTGGAACAGCCCGCCCGTCAGTCCATTGACCGATGATGACTGGCGTTTTCAGCCTTATCTGATCGAATATCCCGCTGAGGAAATGCGCAGCAAAGTCGTCTATATGACCGACCTGCTGGAAGAGACGTTTCAGACAAAAATGCTGAGCCACCGCGCAGGCCGCTGGGCGTTTAACGAAGCGTATGCCCGGCTGCTGATCGAACTGGGATACCGCGTTGACTGTTCGGTGACCCCACGCGTGAACTGGACCTTCTCGCCAGGTGCCCCGCAGGGGCAGGGTGGTACCGATTATACCCACTTCCCGCGTGATGCTTATTATCTTGATATCAATGATATTTCGCGGCCCGGCAACTCACCGCTGCTGGAAGTTCCCATGACCACGTACTATAAACATTCGGGGTTAATGAACAGCTTTAAGCAGGGCTATGACAAACTTCGCGGTAAGCAACGCAGCCCCTCAGTCTACTGGCTGCGCCCGACCGGAGGCAATGCGCAGCAGATGATCGCGGTGGCGGAAAAGACCCTGGCGCAAGGTGCGGACTACGTTGAATTTATGCTGCATTCGTCGGAGTTTATGCCAGACGGCAGCCCAACCTTTAAGAACGAGGGTGATATTGATCGATTGTATGACGATCTGGAGACGCTGTTCAGCTGGTTGCACCATCGGACCCAGGGAATGACTCTCGCAGAATTTGCGCAAACAAAACCACAATAATGAGCCGCATGGCATCCAGTCCCGACCTGAGAATCACTATGCTAATCAGACGTAATACGGAACAGCTTCGCACAGTTTTTTATTTTCTGACGCTGGTCAGCGCAATGCTATCGATCATGCTGACCTTTATTGATATCAAGGCAGCCAAGGTCCTGTTTTATTGGTCTTTCTATTTCTCTCTCGCCGGTATCCTGTTTAACCGGAAAGACGTTGACCGCTCGCGACTGTGGTTTCTGGCGATGCTGGCGATACTCGGTGCCAGCAAGCTGATTTGGTTTTACTGGGAGTATTATGGCGGCCCGGATTACACCACCTATAACGACTATATGAACGCCGGGAAACGCCTGCTGCTGGTCTGCGTGACGGGCTACTGGCTCTTTTCACAGATGCAGCATTTCCGGGCGAAAAGCATCCTCTGCATTAAGTATGGCCTGCTAACGGCATTCGCCGCCGCGACCGCGTATGGCTTCTGGCAGTATTTCAGCGACATGCACCGGGTAGAATTTGCGCTCGATCGCGCCACTATCTCTGCATATGGCTATGCGATGCTCTCTATGGTGGTGCTGTTTCTGCTGGCTTCCGAAAAGCATTCGCCGGGCAGCATGCTCTGCTGCCTGGCCATTTTCCTGCTCTCCTGGTTTGTACTGATGCAAACCGGTACGCGCAATATGATGGCGGCTTATCCGTTAATCATCCTGGTGGTGGGCGTGCTGCAGTTTCGTCATTTTGGGTTAAAGTCGCTGCTGGCGATACTGGTTGCCGTTGGCGTCCTGGTCGCGCTGAGCTATAAGCCGATCATTAAGCCGAAGCTGGATACCACCTTCCAGGAATACACCCTTTATAATCAGTCAAACGGCAACGAAAACGGCTCTCTCACTACCCGACTGGCGATGTGGCAGGTTGGCTGGTGGTGCCTGAGCGCCCATCCGTTGGGAATGAAGTCTGAAGATCGCACCGCCTGTTTTCAGCGGTATGTCGACACCTATCACAAGGACAGCGTGTCGATGCTGTACGAGAAGGTGCATCTGCATAACGAGGTGCTGGATACTGCCAGCCTGCAGGGGATTCAGGGCGCGGTGGTGCTGCTGATGTTTTATCTGTCGCTGGTGGTTTACGCTCTGCGCTCGCAAAACTCACTGCTGCTGGCGGTGATGCTCGGCGTAATTGTCAGCGGTCTGACTGATGTGGTGTTTATAAGTCGGGAACTGACGGTATGCGTCGCGCTGATGTTGGTCGTGTGTGAGATGTGGAATGCGCTGACCCGGCCACGGATAACGCACAGCGATTAACTCTCCAGGTGGGGCTTACCAGCCCCGCCTGCGCACGGCCAGCATCTTCCTTTTGTAACTCAGCCTGATTTTTCCGTTCAGCAAAAACCGCAACAGACTCACCTGACGGATCCGCGTCCTGACAGTCTCTCCCTGCGGCGTGTTCTGAAGCTGGGTATGATAGCGGTTGGCGATATCCAACCAGTGGCAGGTAATCAGGTGCTGAAAGGCGTGAGGCAGTACCCGGTCCATATTTTGCGTGGCGGCAATCAGGCAGCGAATTTTTTCGGCGTTAACGTCTGAAGAGAGGCTGTGCGCATGTTTGCGGTAGAGGTAAAATCCCGCCCGGCTGTAGAGCGTTCTGGTGCTGAGAGTCAGCATTAAGGGGAAGAGCCAGGTGTCTTCGTAGCAGATGAAGTCCGGAAAGGCGTGCTGCTGAAACAGGCGACGGGAAAAAAACTGCCCGATAAAATGTGCCTGGTAATCACGATGAACAAGGAAGCGTTCAATAGACTGGTCCCGGTTAAGCTCGATGGGCTCGTCAGGCTGCCATGACGGGAGCGAGTCGTCGCCCCGCACCTCAATGATTTTACTCAGCAAAATATCTGGCGCGCGCTGTTGCAGCAGGGTAAGCCGCTCCTGTAGCGCGCCCGCAAGCAGCGAATCATCGCTGTCTACCATCAGAATGTATTCGCCGCGCGCCAGGCTTACCGCGTGATTTCGCACTTTGCCGACGTTGCGGAACGCTGTCCGGTCGGTACGGATCTGCGAGTAACGAGCGGCATAGTCATCAATAATGCTCTGGGTGGCATCGGTGGAGGCGTCATTGATGATGATAATCTCGGCGCGCTGCTGGGCCGTGCCCAGGGAGGCAAAAATCGTGTCCAGCGTATTCGCCAGATAGGGCTCGCAATTGTGCGCTGCGATCAGAATGCTAAGCTGACAGGGTGTGTTCATCAGTATTCGCGGTGAGGCGCTCCGGAATGGATAAGCGGCAGCAGCTGTTCTTCCACCTGCTGAGGGGAAATATCCGCCATATTGTTTCCGCTCGCGGGTCGCAGCACAAACTGGTTTTGGCCGTAGCCGCCAATCAAGCCGGGATCGGTGGGGCCATACAGAGTGAGATTGGGGCAGGCCAGCGCGGCGGTAAGATGGCTGAGTCCGGTATCGACTGACACAACCGCCCTGGCGCCAGCCAGCGTACGCGCGACCTGTTCAAGCGTCAGCTTTGGCAGCACCTCAACATAATCAAAGTCAGCCGCTATCCGCTGCGCCCGCTGGTGTTCATGCTCGGCGCCCCAGGGCAGTTTGATGCGCATTCCGCTCTCTTTCAGCAGGCCAGCCAGCGTGCGCCAGTGGGCCTCTGGCCAGTGTTTTGCATCGCGCGTAGTGGCATGCAGAAAGACCAGGTATTGCCCGGCATCAGGCGGTGGGCTGCTGAGGAAGTGATCGGCTATGGCGTAATCTCCCGGTCCCTCGGGTAACGGGTAGCCAAGGCTTTTCGCGAATAGCTCACGCGTACGCTGCACGGCGTGCTGCTGCTTGTCGATTTCGTGGCGTTTATCAAACCACCAGCTGGCAAAAGGCTCTCTGGCGCTGCGACTGTCATGGCCATGCTTTTCACCTTTCGCGATGCGGGTTACCAGCGCGGCACTTTTGATCAACCCCTGGGCATCGATTACGCGGTCATACTGGCGTGACTGTACTTCGCGCTTGAAGAGAAAGCGTTCTTCACGGACCTCGCTGCCAAACCAGTGCTTGCGCCAGCGGCGGATCGCCACCGGGATCACCCGGTCAACGGCGGGATGCCACGCCGGGATTTGAGCAAAGCCCTCTTCCACCACCCAGTCAAAGCGGATCCCCGGAATGGCGTTCATCGCATCGGTCAGCGCAGGCAACGTATGCAGTACGTCGCCCATTGATGACGTTTTAACAATCAGGACCTGCATTCGCTCTCCTGGTTTTCCGCCAGCAGGGTATCAAGTTCGGAGATAACCCGCTCAGGCGTGATGTCGATCAGGCTCTGATGGTAGCCCTGCTCAGCATCGCCCTTACGCACTTTGTGGTAACCGGTAATCAGGCGAATGACGCGCGCCTTATGTGACAGCGGCGGCGTAAAATCCGGGCTGCTGGGGCCATATAGTGCCACCAGCGGACGGTCCAGCGCGGCGGCGATATGCATCAGACCGGAATCATTACTGACCACGGCGCGGCAGTGAGCCAGCAGGATCACCGCCTGCTCAAGCTGCGTGCTGCCGGCCAGATTGCTGCAATTCCCGCGAGAGTGCGGTTGCAGCGTCTGGAGGATCTCTTCCCCGGTTTCTCTGTCTTTGGCTGAGCCAAACAGCGCGATTTGAAAGCCACGATCAATCAGCTTTTGCGCCAGCGCGGCGTAGTGATAATGAGGCCAGCGCTTGGCCGGACCAAATTCTGCACCGGGACAGAAGCCAATCACGGGGCGCTCAGGCCGCAGGCCAAACTCTGCTGCCGTCGCCCGTTTTTCCGCTTCGCTGACCTGCAGGGCAGGCCACAGCAGCGGCTGGGGGAGATCGGCAGCGCGGCTTATCCGTGATGAGTCATATGCCAGCGCGACGTAGCGTTCCACCATTAGCGGGAATGCGGTTTTCTCAAGCACCCGCAGGTCGTTCAGCAATCCATAGCGCATCTCCCCGCGCCACCCGATACGCTTTTTAATCGCGGCAAAAAAGGGCACCAGCGCGGACTTGAACGAATTGGGCAGCACGTAGGCGCGATCGTATCCTTTGTCACGTAGCGTCCTGCCCAGGCGGCGGCGCTCGCCCAGCGCCAGGGCACCGTGACCGAGCGGCATCGCCAGCGCGTCGTTGACCTCTGGCATACGCGACAGTAAAGGTCGGCACCACGCCGGTGCCATGACGTCAATCACGGCATCGGGATGAGCGGCCTTCAGCGTACGATAGAGACTTTGCGACATCATCATATCGCCGACCCAGGAAGGGCCGATTACCAGAATTTTCATCGCCGGAATTACCCTGTTACGCGTTGCGGTTCAGCCATGCCATATAGTCGTTCACGCCTTCGGCGACGGTTTTGAACGGCTTGTCATAGCCAGCCGCGCGAAGTTTGGTCAGATCGGCCAGCGTATAGGCCTGATAGCGACCCTTGAGTTTTTCCGGGAAAGGGATGTACTCGATCTCACCCTGCTGGTGGAAATTGAGCGCCGCGTCGGCCACTTCCTGGAAGGACTCAGCGCGACCCGTGCCACAGTTATAGATACCGGATACGCCGTTTTCCCAGAACCACAGATTGACCGAGGCCACGTCTTCAACGTAGATAAAGTCGCGCTTAAAGCCGTCGCTACCCTCGAACAGTTTGGGATTTTCGCCGTTGTTCAGCTGGGTATTAAGATGGAAGGCCACGCTGGCCATGCTGCCCTTGTGGCCTTCGCGCGGTCCGTAGACGTTGAAGTAGCGGAAACCGCATACCTGCGAGCCAGCTTCCGGAAGGATCTGGCGCACGTAGTGATCGAACAGCATTTTCGAGTAGCCGTAGACGTTAAGCGGCTCTTCAAATTCACGCGCTTCAATGAAGTTATCATTGCGTCCGCCGTAGGTGGCAGCCGATGAGGCATAAAGGAAGGGGATCTGATGCTCAAGGCAGTAGTGTAAAAGCTCCTTGGAGTACTGATAGTTGTTTTCCATCATGTACTTGCCGTCCCACTCGGTGGTCGAGGAGCATGCGCCTTCATGGAAAACGGCCTCCACATCGCCAAAATCCTCATCAGCCAGAATGCTAATCAGGAAATCTTCCTTGTCCATGTAGTCAGCAATATTCAGATCCACCAGGTTGGCAAACTTAGTGCCATCCTTCAGATTGTCTACCACGAGAATGTCAGTGTGGCCTTTGTCATTCAGCGCTTTGATGATGTTGCTACCGATAAAGCCCGCACCGCCGGTGACGATAATCATAAGCTATAACCTTAAAAAATGGGGTGAAACAGGAGGTTTCACACGCTAATGCCGAATATCATAACATCTCATCACCCGGCAGACAGCCAGATGACTCCGTAACGGTATGCGTTTGCTTTAAGCAAGCGCTACTGCTGTTTTTCCGCATCGGTCAGATAGCGAACCTTGCGCGTGTAATCCTGCCCCTTAAAACTCACCAGGGCATCCGATGAATCAAGGTATTTTTGCCATTCGGAAAGTGGAAAACCGCCGTGGGCGCCAATCACTTCTTTGGGAATGGCAGCCGTCGTCCCACCAATTTTCTTTGATACCGGCCAGTTCATCCAGTCGCCCAGATTCACCGTTTTCAGATCCAGCAAGTCCAGCAGGGCGGCAAGCGGCAGCTGATCGGTTGGCGGCTGGGAATCGTCCATCAGCTCCCAGGTATCCTGAAACAGCGTCAGCCAGAGCGGGCAGATCCGTTTCCATGTCTGCCGCGTCGCCGCCAGGAAAGCCCCGTTAACGTGATCGACAATAAACGGACGGACGCTGTGACGATAATAGGCCGGACGACGCGCCTCCGGCGTGTTCATCAGCTTGGCGATCATTTTCCCCTGACGAAAGCTGGAGTAAATATGGCCATCAAGCATATTAATTTCAGGCATTTTTAGCAGGTTGAGATCTGAATCGATCATCAAAACCCCCTCCGTTCTGGCCTGTAGAGGCGCCTGAAGTTTGATCAGACGACTGCGGTAAATCTGCTTATAGCGGTAGGTCTCTTCGCGAAAAGGCACATCCAGCGTGACGACGCGCGTCTTTGCCGGCAGCTCGCCGAACTCTTCAGCCGGTCTGTCGCTGACAATCACAATCTCCTGTGCGTCCGGCGCAAAGCGGGCGGAAAACAGCGCGCTCAGTTTAGCTTCTTCAATGAAGTCCACGCCCGTGCAGGGGATCACCACCGAGGTGACCGGTATGGCACCCTGCACCTCTGATTGCTGATAGGGAATATTGTGACGTGCGCGAATCTGTCGGAAATGGGGTTTTAAGAATTCAAACATGCGAAGAGTTTCCATGGGCCGCATTTTTTAAAATAGTTTCTACGCCGGAGACGTAGTGCTCAATAGCATAGTGTTGCTTTACGCTTGCATTGGCCTGATGCAGTAGAAAGCTGCGCTTTTCCGCGTCCAGATAGAGCATTTTCATCTCTTCAAACAGGGTCTGGACATCACCATACTCAAAAAGCAGGCCGGTTTTGTCGTGCTCAATCAGCTCAGCGGTGCCGGTGACGCGGGAGCCGATCACCGCCGTGTTCAGCAGCATGGCTTCCAGTACCACCCGTGGCAGACCTTCGCTTTTTGATGCCAGAATAAAGACGTCCAGTGCGGCGAGATACTCCAGCGCATTGCTGCGAAAGCCGGTAAATACAACCCGATCGGCAATACCGGCCTGCTCCGCCTGCTGCTGAAGTTTCGACAGTTCAGGGCCTTCGCCCAGTATAACCATCCGCCAGCGGGCGGCGGGAAAGGCGGCGGAAAATTTCTCCAGCGCGCTCAAAATATGGTGATTCGATTTGCGTGGGATCAGTGAGCCGATGCTGCCAAATACAAACGTGTCATCACTGATTTGCAGGAGCTGACTGCGCATCGCCGCGCGGACGGGCAGCGGCTGCCAGATATCTATCGCGTTGAATACCGTAAAGCACTTCTGCGGCATTACGCCGTTATCCAGCAGTACCTGGCGCACGCCGTTGGAAACGGCGATGATCGCGTCCACGCGGTGATTCACCCGCTCTACCAGCTCGCGGTTTAACACCGGCTCGATGCGGCAGTGCTGCACAACCGTCACCGGCAGCCCTTCTGCCGCGAGATAACCCTCCAGGTTCGATCCCGGCTGATTGTTCATATAGAGCAGGTCGAAATGACCGTCGGTCAGCCGCTGGCGGATTTGCCGGGCATTAGGCCGGATGCGCCAGACGGCGTCGACGCGCTGCGTGGCCCGCAGGCGCAGTTTTCGATTGAAAAAGACCAGCGAACGCAGCAGCTCTTTGCCGAGCTTGGCCCAGCGGGGCTGTTTCCGCTGGGGAATAAACAGGATGGGGATGCCGAGCGCAGTTAGCACCTGCTCAATCGAATCGCCTTTCCCCCGGGAATAGTTGTGGTAGAAGCAGCAGTGAAGATCGAACTGGCTGCGATCAATACGTTTTAGCAGCTCCAGCATGCTGTTGGTGCCGCCCCCCCATTCGTTGCCGGTATCCAGCAGCAGAATTTTTTTACGCTGTTCTACCATCGTACGGCTTCCGCATCGGTCAGTCAGGCTTAGCGGGCAGTCAGACCGCTAAGCCGCCGAGATATTAAGGGGTCTTTCCGAGCTGAAGGCTCAATCCGGAAAAGTTCGTTTTGATGTAGCGCATAGCCTGACTCTCAGCGATGCTGTCTGCCACCACGTTCAGGGCGAGAATTGCCGGAACGGGCTGTGGGGTCACCGGGCAGGTTTTCACGCCACGGAACGGATTACGCGGCGGCGTTGGCTTCGCGGGCAGCGGCAGCGGTCGGTGGCCGACCGACTGGGGTTCATTCAGCAGCTGACTCGGACGCACCAGGGTAATGTCCGCAGGGAGCGTGGGCAGCATTTGCAACAGCACTTTCACCGTGGTGGGATGCGGATGACCAATCGCAATGGCTGAACCGTCGCGCTGTGCCAGATGCACGGCGCGGAGGAACTGTTTGCGAATATCCGCTTCATTCTGCGTGTCGTCGAGGAAAACGCGACGCTTAATGACTTTCACACGCGTGCCCGCAGCCGCGGGTACAGACTGGCTGTTGCCAATGGTCATGCTATCGAGAAAGTAAAAATTGTAGTTGTTCAAAACCTGCATAACTTTTTGCATCGCAGGCAGGCTGGAGGTCATCGCGCTGCCCATATGATTATTAAGGCCGACCGCATAGGGTACGCTGGCGACCGCCGCACGAATAATGCGCTCGATTTCGGCGCTGGACATATCCGGACGCAGGGTGTTTTTTTCCAGCGGCTGCTTGCTCAGCGGTGCCATCGGCAGATGGATCAGCACCTCATGGCCGCGCTGGTGCGCCTTCGTGGCCATGACGCGCGCACCCGGCGCATCAGGCAGGACAGCAACGGAAATGGCAGGCGGCATCTGCAGCACCTGGTTTTCCTGCGCGGGGCGGTAGCCGAAATCATCAATGACAATTGAGAGTTTGCCGGCGTGAACCGGGCAGGCCATCAACAGGCCTGCCAGCATGCCGCTAAGTTTGTGCAGACGTACCAAAAGTTATCTTCCTAACCACGGGAGTGGATTAACAGCCTGTCCCTGGCGGCGGATTTCAAAATAGAGTGAAGGGGTGCCGCGCCCACCGCTGGTACCTACCAGCGCAATAGGCTGCCCGGCTTTAACCTGGGCGCCAACGCTGACCAGCGCGCTCTGGTTATAACCATACAGGCTCATGTCGCCTTTGCCGTGTTCAACCACCACGACCAGCCCATAACCCTGGAGCCAGTCGGCCATCAGCACGCGGCCATCGGCGATCGCTTTGACCTCGGTGCCTTCCGGTGCGTTAATGACCAGCCCCTTCCAGCGCAGTTCACCCTGCAGCTGTTCACCGAAGCGATGCTCAATGGAACCCCGTACCGGCCATAGCGCCTGACCCGCAGGCCGCCCGAGGCCTCCGGTGCGGGAGACCAGTGCGCGTTCGCTTTCGGTAGGTTTATAGGTTCTGCCCTTGCTCTTAGCCTGCGCCTCACGCTGGCGAACGCGCTGAGCCTCTTTCGCTTCGCGTTCTGCCCGTGCCCGCGCTTCCTGTTCGGCTTTCGCGATTTTATCGCGCAGGCGGCTCTCATTCTGACGCATCTCAACCAGCTGGGCCTGGTCTTTTTCCAGCGAGGATTCCAGCGTGGTCAGCGTTTTCTTACGTGCCACGCGGGCGCCTTCCAGCTTCTGATGCTGAGACTGCTGCTCAGCCAGCAGGGATTTCTGCCGGGCGAGTTTATCCACCCGCGAGGCTTTCTGCGCAGAGAGCTGGCTGCGGGTTTTTTTCAGATCGTCGATGGACTTCTGGCGCGCATCATTCAGGTAGCTGAAATAGGCCAGAATGCGTTCGCTCCGCTGGCTCTCTTCGCCGCTGAGTATCAGCTGTACGCCGCCGTGCTGGCCCTGACGAAACGCCGCATCCAGCTGCTCCGCCAGCAGTTTCTCCTGCGCATCCTGCTGTGCCTGGAGCTTGCTGATGGACGCCGACAGATCGGCGATCTCTTTATTTAAGCCAGTGAGGATTATCTGCGTTTCGCGCAGCTGTCGGCTGGCCTGAGCAATGATTTTTTCCTGACTTTGCAGCTGATCGAGCAGTTTGCCGCGCTGCTGCTTTTGCTGCTGAACGCTTTTCTCTTTTTTAGCGATGTCCTGCTGCAGGCTGGAAAGTTGCGATTTGTTATCATCCGCTGCCCTGCCGGGAGCGGGCAGCAGAAAAAAGCCAGCGCAGAGCACGCAGGCTGACAGGGTGAACACGCGAGATCGTAGCAGAACGCCTGTGGCCGATCCGTTAACCTGGGTTCGTTGAACTGAAACTGTCGCTTTTTCCCTCATAGGAGGAGGATTATTCCACGATGAACAGCAGCTTACCAGCTATCTGTGGCGGGATTTGCGTTTCTGACGGTAACAGCGGAGTGAAGGATAGCGCGCGATAAGGCACGTTCCTCCGGGGAAGGGGGGAGGGAACTGGCTGACTTTTAACCGCCTAAGATTGCATCGGGCAAAAGCCGCGTCAGGGATTTGCAGCTGAGGTAAATTATTTTGAGGATCTGGTCCAGAAAACGTAACTCTGAGGGCTTCACGTCTGTACATGGCAGCACTGGCAGGTATACTCAGAAGCCTTGTTTTCGCTTATTAACCCTTTCGGGAGTTGTTACCCCTCATGCAAGATATTATGCAGTTCGCAGGCAGCCATACCATTCTGAGTCTGGCGTGGGTTGTCCTGCTGGTTTTGGTGATCGTGACCACCGTTAAGGGCATGTTCTCCAAGGTAAAAACAGTTAGCCGTGGTGAAGCAACCCGATTAATCAATAAAGAAGAAGCCGTTGTCATTGATGTCCGTTCTCGCGATGACTACCGTAAAGGCCATATTTCTAACGCAATTAACATCCTGGCGGCCGATATCAAAAAAGGCAGCTTTGGCGAACTGGAAAAACATAAAGCGCAGCCGATTATTGTCGTCTGTGCCAATGGCACCACTGCGGCCGAGCCGGCTTCTCAGCTCAATGCAGCGGGTTTTGAACGGGTTTTCGTATTGAAAGATGGCGTTTCCGGCTGGAGTGGTGAAAACCTGCCGCTGGTTCGCGGTAAATAATATTTGGAGAGTGGTATGGCGAACGTAGAGATCTACACCAAAGCAACCTGTCCTTTCTGCCATCGCGCTAAAGCGCTGTTAAGCCAGAAGGGCGTGAATTATCAGGAAATTGCCATTGATGGGGATGCCGATAAGCGCGAAGAGATGATCAAACGTAGCGGTCGTACCACCGTTCCACAGATTTTCATTGATGCGCAGCACATCGGCGGCTGCGACGACCTGTTTGCGCTCGATGGCCGCCACGGCCTCGACCCGCTGATAAAGTAAGACGGGCGAGTGGCGCAATAACGGATTATTAACCCATAGGATCACGTACCATGTCAGAACAAAACAACACCGAGATGTCATTCCAGATCCAGCGTATTTATACCAAGGATATTTCTTTTGAAGCGCCAAACGCGCCACAGGTTTTCCAGAAAGAGTGGGAGCCAGACGTAAAGCTGGACCTGGATACCGCTTCCAGCCAGCTGGCTGACGACGTTTACGAAGTCGTGCTGCGCGTTACCGTGACGGCAACTGTGGGTGAAGAGTCGGCGTTTCTGTGTGAAGTGCAGCAGGCGGGTATTTTCTCTATCTCCGGTATTGATGGTAACCAGATGGCTCACTGCCTTGGCGCCTACTGCCCTAACATTCTATTCCCGTATGCGCGCGAATGCATCACCAGCCTGGTTTCCCGCGGTACGTTCCCGCAGCTTAACCTTGCACCGGTCAACTTTGATGCGCTGTTTATGAACTACCTGCAGCAGTCAAATGAAGGTGCCGCTCCTCAGCAGGACGCATAATGCCTCAAGCAAATGCTTCTATGAGCGTTATCGGTGCCGGTTCGTACGGCACCGCTTTAGCCATTACCCTGGCCCGTAATGGCCACCCGGTAGTGATGTGGGGCCATAACGCCGCGCATCAGGCACAGCTTCAGGCCGATCGCTGCAATGCGGCCTTCCTGCCTGACGTCCCTTTTCCCGACACCCTCAGCCTTGAAAGTGATTTAGCCGCAGCGATTGCGGCCAGCCGCGATCTGCTGGTGGTGGTCCCAAGCCACGTATTTGGCGATGTCCTTAAGCAAATCAAACCCCACCTTCGCACAGATTCCCGCATTGTCTGGGCGACCAAAGGTCTCGAAAAAGAGACCGGCAGGCTGCTACAGGATGTCGCACGGGAAATAGTGGGTGACGAGGTACCTCTGGCGGTCATTTCCGGGCCAACCTTCGCTAAAGAGCTGGCAGCTGGCTTGCCCACGGCCATTGCGCTAGCGGCAACGGAGGCGGAATTTGCTGACGATCTGCAACGCCTGCTGCACTGTGGTAAAAGCTTTCGCGTCTATAACAACCCGGATTTTATCGGGGTTCAGCTTGGTGGGGCGGTGAAAAACGTGATTGCCATCGGTGCGGGGATCTCAGACGGCATTGGCTTTGGTGCGAATGCGCGTACGGCGCTGATTACGCGTGGACTGGCCGAAATGACCCGCCTGGGAACGGCGCTGGGCGCCGATCCCACCACCTTTATGGGCATGGCCGGGCTGGGCGATTTAGTTCTCACCTGCACCGATAATCAGTCACGTAACCGTCGCTTTGGCATGATGCTCGGGCAGGGTGGTGATGTGGAGACAGCGCAAAATACCATCGGTCAGGTGGTAGAAGGATTCCGAAATACAAAAGAAGTAAAGGCGCTGGCCGCGCGCTGTGGCGTGGAAATGCCAATAACTGAGCAAATTTATCAGGTACTGTATTGTGAAAAGAGTGCGCGCGAGGCAGCATTAAGTCTGCTAGGGCGAACAAGGAAGGATGAGAACAGTCCAGCTGAAAAGGGAAGCTCAGCGCATTAACGTCCTGCCGGACGTTATATTCGATGGGGAGAGAGCAATGCCGAGCGCAGAACCTGAACAGGTGTGGGACTTTATCAGAGCAGAAGCGCGGGCGCTGGCCGAATGCGAACCAATGCTGGCCAGCTTTTATCACGCTACGCTGCTAAAGCACGACGATCTCGGCAGTGCGCTGAGCTATATGCTGGCTAACAAGCTGGCAAATCCGATTATGCCTGCGATGGCCATCCGTGAAATCGTGCAGGAAGGCTACAAGCAGGATCCCTCGATGATTCAGTCCGCTGCCTGCGATATACGGGCGGTGCGCCAGCGCGATCCGGCGATTGATAAATACTCCACGCCGCTGCTTTACCTCAAAGGCTTCCATGCTCTCCAGGCCTACCGTATCGGACACTGGTTATGGAATCAGGGGCGGCGGGCACTGGCCATTTACCTGCAAAATGAGGTCTCCGTTTCTTTCGCTGTAGATATCCATCCTGCGGCGAAAATAGGGCGCGGTATCATGCTGGACCATGCAACGGGCATTGTTGTCGGGGAGACGGCGGTAATCGAAGATGATGTGTCGATTCTGCAGTCCGTTACGCTAGGCGGGACGGGTAAAACCAGCGGCGATCGTCATCCCAAAATCCGTGAAGGGGTGATGATAGGGGCGGGTGCAAAAATTCTTGGTAATATCGAAGTGGGGCGCGGAGCCAAAATCGGTGCCGGTTCGGTCGTCCTGCAGCCTGTGCCCCCCCACACCACAGCCGCTGGCGTGCCTGCGCGTATCGTGGGTAAACCCAGCAGTGACAAGCCGTCGATGGAGATGGATCAGCACTTCAACGGTATGGTGCCGGGCTTTGAATTCGGCGACGGCATCTGATGCAGCAGGTAGCCGGTCTTGAAGTTAGTGACGGCATCTGACGCAGCAGGTGCCCGATTTTGAAGTTGCTGACGGCATTCCCTGCATCAGGGCACTGCATAGTTCATGCGCCCATCCCCCATCCCCTATGCTTTAATCACGGCACCGCAGTAGTCCAGCTGCCGCCAGGCCTCATACACGACTACCGATACAGCGTTTGAAAGGTTCATGCTGCGGCTGTCGGGCTGCATAGGGATACGGATCTTTTGCTGGGCCGGTAGCGCATCGAGGATATCAGCGGGCAGGCCGCGCGTTTCGGGGCCGAAAAGCAGATAGTCGCCCGCCTGATAGCTGACCGCACTGTGCGCTGGAGTACCTTTGGTGGTCAGTGCAAACAGGCGCGCGGGAGCTTCAGCGGCCAGAAAAGCCGCATAGCTGCCGTGACGTTTCACTGCGGTGAATTCATGGTAGTCCAGACCAGCGCGACGTAAACGCTTGTCATCCCAGGCGAAGCCCAGAGGTTCAATCAGATGCAGGCGGAAGCCGGTGTTAGCACAAAGCCGGATAATATTGCCCGTATTGGGCGGGATCTCAGGTTCAAATAAAACGATATTCAGCATCGGCTTCGGCCCCATTAAACGAGGGCCGAAGCATAGCAAATTATTCCGGGACGATCAGGTTTTGCTGCTATAAAGCGGCAGCCAGAGGGTAAGGCGCAGGCCGCCTAACGGGCTGTCATCGGCCTTAACCCAACCACGATGCTGCTGGATAGCCGTGTCAACAATCGCCAGCCCCAGTCCCGTTCCGCCTGACTCCCTGTCGCGCGCCTCGTCAGTACGGTAGAAGGGCCTGAAAATCTGCTCGCGGTCGCCCTCGCTAACGCCCGGGCCATCATCGTCCACGTTAACGGTAATTCCCTGTTTATCAACGGAAAAACCCACACAGATTTTGGAGTGAGAGTAGCGCAGCGCGTTACGTACAATATTCTCCAGAGCGCTTTCCAGTGCGTTCGGATTGCCATACAGAGGCCAGGGACCCGGGGGATAAGGTACCTCAAGCGTTTTCCCCATCTGTTCGGCTTCAAATTTGGCATCATCCAGTACGCCAGCCCAAAGATGGTTAGCCTTCATCGCCTCGCTGACCAGCGCATTTTTATGCTGAGTACGGGATAACACCAGCAGATCGTTGATCATGCCGTCCAGTCGCTGGGCTTCCATTTCAATACGCTGTAGCTCTTTGCTCTCTCCCTGCCGACGGCGCATCAGCGCAGTACCCAGCTGTAAACGGGTAAGCGGCGTCCTAAGCTCATGCGAAATATCCGACAGCAGACGCTGCTGCCCGGTCATCATCCTTTCCAGCGCGCTGACCATCTGGTTAAAACTGGCACCGGCCGCCAGGAACTCCTGCGGGCCCGCCTCCAGCTCAGGGCGTTGACGCAGATTACCGGCGGCGACATCATCGGCCGCATGTTTCAGCTTACGTGCGGGTTTCGCCAGGCTCCAGGCCAGCCAGAGCAGTAGCGGTGTGCTGATTAACATCGTCACCATCAACAGCAGCAGGGGACGGTCAAACAGCAGGTTGATAAAGTCCAGCTGTGAGCTGCCAGCGGGACGGATCAGGTAGAGCTGGTAGCTATCCTCACCGTCGCGGACGGTGAAGGGACCAACCATCTCCACCCGACCATATTTTTTCTTCTGCGGACGGTTTGCATTATCGGACTGGCCGATAAAATTACGGATAACCTGCATTTCGTTATGCTGCGCGCCGATCACCCGCCCTTCGCTGGTAACCAGCAGCAGCCGCTGTCCGGGCGGTGCCCACTTGTCCGTCGCGCGAAACAGCCTTCTCCACCACATCAGATCGTTAGGGGGATCCTGCATCAGCTCCGCCTCGACGTGCTGCTCAATCATGGTTCCCTGCCGCTGCTCACTGTCGAGCAGCGGGGTCATCTGACGGGTATCAAGCTTGGGCACCATTAATACCAGCATCAACACCAGCGCCAGCGTCAGCCAGAAAATGGCGAAGATACGGGTAGTCAGGCTTGAGATCATGTCGCGGAAACCATCAGATAACCGCGGCCACGCAGGGTTTTGAACCAGGGGTGACCATCTTTGCGGTCCGGCAGCTTCCTGCGCAGGTTAGAGATATGCATATCAATCGCGCGGTCAAACGGGGTGAGGCGTTTACCCAAAACCTCCTGGCTCAGGTGCTCACGGGAAACCACCTGCCCCAGATGCTGTGCCAGTAAATAGAGCAGGGTGAACTCTGTTCCGGTCAGGTCGAGCGCCTCGCTGTCGAAGCGGGCCTCCTGGCGGCCTGGATTCAGGCGCAGGTGGTCAACTTCCAGCGTCGGGGAGCTGCTGTCGTGCTGCTGTTGCTGTTCGCTCCAGACGGAACGGCGCAGGATTGCACGTATACGGGCCACCAGTTCCCGATCGTTAAAGGGCTTAGGAAGATAGTCATCCGCGCCAAGTTCCAGCCCCAGAACGCGGTCAAGCTCGCTACCGCGTGCGGTTAGCATAATGACCGGCGTCTGGTGCTGCTGGCGCAGCTCTTTAAGGGTATCAATGCCGTTTTTCCGTGGCATCATCACATCAAGCAAAAGCAGATCGATAGAGTTATCCAACAGGGCCAGTGCCTGTTCGCCATCACCGGCGACCACCACCTCGAACCCTTCCATCTCAAGTAATTCTTTCAGCAGCGAAGTCAATTCGCGGTCATCGTCAACTAACAGGATCTTATTCATTTTTATTGCCCTCCGCAGGCAAAATACCGTGAACGAATGCAGTCATTCCATGACTTTACTTAGTTTTACAACCTCTGACGCATGTTTGCAGCTGGCCCCGTAGACTGAATTTTATCGAATCGAGACAGGCAAACCAATCTGGGAGTTAACGATGCGCAATGTTACCGCCGTCGTTGCGGTTCCGGCGCTGATACTCAGCTTCTCCGCCGCGTGGGCTGCAGATGTGACGACGACTGACGGGATGCATCAGGAAGACGCGGCGCCACGTAGTATGACGCAAGTTCCGCAGACTCACATGTTTGATGGCATCAATCTTACAGAGCAGCAACGCCAGCAGATGCGGGATTTAATGCAGCAGGCGCGTCACGAACGTTCTCCCATAAGTATTAACGATTTAGAGCAGCTGCACGAACTGATTATTGCAGAAAAATTTGATGAAACGGCCTATAAGGCAAAGCTGGACAGTATTGCGCAGGCGGAAGTCGCGCGGCAGGTTGATATGGCGAGAGTGCGCAACCAGATGTATCACCTGTTAACCCCAGGCCAGCAGGGCGTTTTAAACCAGAAACATCAGCAGCGTATGAACCAAATGCGCCAGCTAACGGACATGCAGCCATCTTCATCGTTGCATGCTGTAAGCAGTAAATGAAGTGAGTAACACCCTGGGTGCATGCGTTGTACCTTCCCCAGAGTGAGTTTTACCCGTAGTAAGCTTTATCGTCAGTATCAGTATCAGTACCCGTAGTAAGAGTAATCAGTAACGTAGTAACCCGCATCAAACGCAGTAACCAGTATCATAGTACCCCTGTTTTCCTTGCCATAGACACCATCCCTGTCTTCCCCCTCATGATGAGGGGGTTTTTTTTATCCATTCCTTTTAATTCAATAAAAACTCTAATGATATCGAACAGTTGAGAGCCCTTTGAGCGTAAAAATATTCTTACGTGGAGCTGCTTGAGTTCAAAGCCGGGGTTGGTGACGATACCTCATCCTAAAAAAGATTTACCGGTTGGTACGGTAAAAGAATCAGAAAACAGGCGGGCATTTAACCCCGCTTTCTCGAAGAGGCTTAAATATGTTTTATCCAATTGCGATCGAGCCAGGCGACGACCAGCACGCTTATGGCGTGACAGTGCCTGATTTACCAGGCTGTTTTTCCGCAGGCGATACCCTGGACGAAGCGATAGCAAAAGCAAAAGAGGCCATCACAGGCCATATTGAATTATTGGTCGAGCTGGGGCAGGACATTCCGGCTGTGTCTACGGTGGGGGCGCTGGCTGAAAAGTCCGGGTTTGCAGGTTACACGTGGGCACTGGTTGATGCGGTCAATGCGTAAGGCTGTAAGAAGCGCTGAATATCAAGAGCGTAGACAACTTTTTCATAATGATGATCCACCGCCCAGCGGGAAGAACATCACCCTTCATTACCAACCGGTAATACCCTGGCGATAAAACCGCCTGTCATCCCCATTTTCTCTTCCATAATGCTGAAAACCGCGTAAGTGTGATCGAGATCGCATATTGGTAATGAATTTTCACATCATGTAACAGGCTTCTAACTGCGTTAAAGCGCGACCTGACTGTCTTTTTGAGTGGTACTAATTTGAGTTATAAGCCCCAGCCTATTAATTCAATAGCGGTGCGACCCTCATCATTCAACGCTATGAAGGTTAAAGTCATTTCCCACGGTAACTTTGCGGGTTAGCGACAATATGATGAGGAAGAGATGATGAGACGAAAGAGTAATTCAGGTTTTTGTAGCCAGCGTAAGGCACTCTGCGTGGTGATTTCTTCGCTGCTGGTAAGCTCCGCCGCGATGGCAGAGACTCTGACGCGGGATAACGGTGCGCCAGTAGGTGACAATCAAAATTCACAAACCGCGGGAGCATCCGGGCCGGTATTATTACAGGACGTTCAGCTGCTGCAAAAATTACAGCGTTTCGACCGCGAGCGTATTCCTGAACGTGTCGTCCATGCCCGGGGAACCGGGGCCTTTGGTGAATTTAGCGCAACGGCAGATATTTCTGACCTGACCACGGCTGCGGTATTTACTAAAGGTGAACAGACTCCGGTGTTTGTCCGTTTTTCCAGTGTGGTTCACGGCAACCATTCGCCCGAAACGCTGCGCGACCCGCATGGCTTCGCCACTAAGTTTTATACCAAAGAGGGGAACTGGGACCTGGTTGGCAACAACTTCCCGACGTTCTTTATACGCGATGCGATTAAATTCCCCGATATGGTCCATGCGTTCAAGCCCGATCCACGCACCAACCTTGATGATGATTCACGTCGTTTTGATTTCTTCTCCCACGTTCCCGAAGCAACCCGTACGCTAACGGAGCTCTATTCCAATGAAGGAACGCCAGCCTCTTTCCGCAACATGGACGGGAACAGCGTTCATGCCTACAAATTCGTGAATGCGAAGGGTGAAATCCACTACGTTAAATTCCACTGGAAAACGCTACAGGGCATCAAAAATCTCGACCCGAAACAGGTTGAGGCGGTACAGGGTAAAGATTACAGCCACCTGACACACGATCTGGTATCAGCCATTAATCGCGGTGATTTTCCCAGGTGGGATCTCTATATCCAGGTGCTGAAGCCTGAGGATCTGAAGAAGTTTGACTTCGATCCTCTCGACGCCACCAAGATCTGGCCTGACGTGCCCGAACGTAAAATTGGTCAACTGGTGTTGAACAAAAACCCCGATAACGTCTTCCAGCAAACGGAGCAGGTAGCGATGGCGCCGTCCAACCTGGTGCCAGGTATCGAAGCGTCAGAGGATAAACTGTTGCAGGGCAGACTCTTTGCCTATGCCGACACGCAGATGTACCGCATCGGCGCGAACGGTTTTAGCCTGCCCATCAACCAGGCCCGGACGCCGGTGAATAACGGCAGTCAGGATGGCAGCCTTAACGCCGGCCACACTCAGGATAAGGGCGTTAATTACCAGCCCAGCCGACTTTACCCGCGTGAGGAACTCTCCTCTGCGCGCTACAGTCAGCTGCCGGTGGAAGGCACCACGCAGCAGACTAAGATCCAGCGCGAGCAGAACTTTAAGCAGACCGGCGATCTCTACCGCTCTTACAGCAAAAAAGATCGGGACGACCTGATCGCCAGCCTGGGCAGCGCGCTGGCGATCACCGATACGGAGAGCAAAAACATCATGCTTTCCTATTTCTACAAGGCAGACAAAGAGTACGGTACCCGTCTGACAACGGTCGCTAAAGGTGATTTAGCCACGGTGCAGAAGCTGGCGGATAAATTATCTGACTGACAGCGTCTTTTCCCCTGCCCGGTTAAACCTGCCCGGGCAGGAGAAGCCCTGAAGGAGATCGCGAAATGAAAGCATTAAGCGTCCAGCTATGGCTGATAGCATTTTTGCTGCTGTCCGTGACGGCTAAAGCGGCAACGACGCAAACCGATGATCGTCAGGTAAGAGCAGAGCTGAATAATTATCTTTGGGATGCGGCACGACGCGGAGATAACACCCTGATCAAAACGCTCGTTGAGGCGAAATACAATCTCAATGCGGCCGATGAAAAAGGGTACACCGCCATTATCCTTGCGGCCTATCACGGCCATGATGATACGGTAAAAATGTTGATTGATGGCGGTGCCGACCCCTGCCAGCGCGATCGGCGCGGCAACAGTGCGCTGATGGGGGCCATCTTTAAGGGTGAACTAAAGGTGGCGCGCCGTTTGATCGACGCCCATTGCCAGCCCGATATGCGTAACAATGCCGGTCAGACCGCGGCAATGTATGCTTCGCTGTTTCAGCGACAGTCACTGCTCCAGGCGCTGCGTGAAAAAGGGGCTGATATGCATGCCGTCGACGCCAAAGGAAACTCCGCCGAAAGCCTGGCATCAGGGAGAATTAACGGCATCCCGTAACGCCCGGAAACGCGCAATTAACCGGCCGATCTCAGCCCCGCTATTACTGGCGGGGCTTTTTTTTGCTCAGGATCCAGTATACTTACGCCACTAACCTGAACGGAGTAAGGCATGGAACATCACTACGCCCGGCTGGTAAACTCTGCTGCGCTGGCGGCAACTTCACTGGCTTCGATTCTGCTGTTGGTGAAGATTTTTGCCTGGTGGTACACCGGATCGGTAAGCCTGCTGGCTGCCCTGGTCGACTCGCTGGTGGATATTGCCGCCTCGCTTACTAACCTCTTCGTTGTCCGCTACTCCCTACAACCTGCTGATGCTGAACACACGTTTGGACATGGCAAAGCAGAGTCACTGGCCGCGCTGGCGCAAAGTATGTTTATCTCAGGATCCGCGCTGTTTCTTTTTCTGACGGGTTTACAACATCTTGCTTCGCCAAACGACATGCGCGCCCCGCTGGTAGGGATCGTGGTGACGCTGGTTGCACTGGTGTCTACGCTGGTGCTGGTTACGTTCCAGCGATGGGTTGTGCGGCGAACCCGCAGCCTGGCGATTCGTGCCGATATGCTTCACTACCAGTCTGATGTGGTAATGAACGGTGCCATTCTGCTGGCGCTGGGCCTGAGCTGGTATGGTTTTAAGCGCGCCGATGCGCTTTTTGCCCTCGGGATAGGCGTGTGGATCCTTTATAGTGCATTACGGATGGGCTATGAAGCGGTCCAGGCGTTGCTTGACCGTGCACTGCCCGATGAGGATCGCCAGGCGATTGTTGATATTGCCTCCCGCTGGCCCGGGGTGAGTGGGGCGCATGATATTCGTACCCGACAGTCGGGGCCGACCCGTTTTATACAGCTCCATCTTGAGATGGACGACAATCTGCCGTTATATGAGGCACACCGGGTCGCCGATCAGGTTGAACAGGCGCTGTTAAAAAAATTCCCGGGTTCTGACGTCATTATTCATCAGGATCCCTGTTCGGCAGTGCCTTCATCAGACAGAAGCAGCAGTGAACGATGATTCTTGTGTTAAATAAATTACTTAGCCCTCTTAACCGCCAAAACGTGACGCCGCTCAAAAAAATTAGCGGGACGATGACTGACCTGAATCAATTCAGCTCACAGGCTTTGATATACTATGGCGATTATCAGTTGGCAGATACGCCCGCGTTCGTCGAGTCATCCCGGCGTTAAGAGTTTAAAAATTTGCATTAACAAGTTCAGAGGTTGTCATGATCAAAAAAATCGGTGTACTGACAAGTGGCGGAGATGCGCCGGGTATGAACGCGGCCATCCGGGGCGTTGTGCGCGCTGCCCTGAGTGAAGGACTGGAAGTAGCGGGGATTTATGATGGCTACCTGGGCTTGTATGAAGATCGTATGGTCAATCTGGACCGCTACAGCGTATCCGACATGATTAACCGCGGCGGCACCTTTCTTGGCTCAGCGCGTTTCCCTGAGTTCCGTGAAGAGTCCGTGCGGACTGTCGCTATCGAAAATATGAAAAAACGCGGGATTGACGCGCTGGTGGTTATCGGGGGCGATGGCTCTTATATGGGGGCTAAGCGTCTGACCGAAATGGGATTCCCCTGCATTGGCTTGCCGGGCACCATTGATAACGATGTGGCGGGCACCGACTATACCATCGGCTACTTCACCGCGCTCGAAACGGTGGTGGAGGCGATTGACCGCCTGCGCGATACCTCATCGTCTCACCAGCGTATCTCTATTGTCGAAGTGATGGGCCGCTACTGTGGCGACCTGACCCTGGCGGCGGCCATTGCCGGCGGCTGCGAGTTTATCGTGCTGCCGGAAATTCCCTATACGCGTGAAGAGCTGGTAGAAGAGATTAAAGCCGGTATCGCTAAAGGGAAAAAGCATGCCATTGTGGCGATCACCGAGCATATCTGCGATATCGACGAACTGGCGAAATACATCGAGTCTGAAACGAAGCGTGAAACACGCTCAACGGTGCTGGGACATATTCAGCGTGGTGGTGCGCCGGTCGCCTATGACCGTATTCTCGCTTCGCGCATGGGCGCTTACTCTATCGAACTGCTGTTACAGGGCTACGGTGGACGCTGCGTCGGTATTCAGAATGAGAAGATGGTCCATCACGATATTATTGATGCGATTGAAAATATGAAGCGTCCCTTCAAGGGCGACTGGCTGGAAACGGCGAAAAAACTTTACTGAGATAAATCAAGGCGCTGATCGACAGCGCCTTTTTTATGCAGAGCCATATTCCATCCAGTTATTAAGGCTTCATTTTAATTCTTTAATTCAACCTGTGCTTTGTGTCACGCTCTCTGCGATAAAACCTTTGGGAGAGCATAGAATGAATAAGTGGAGTATTGGGTTTACCCTGCTGCTGGCCTCGACCAGCGTGCTGGCGAAAGATATCCAGCTGCTGAACGTTTCCTATGATCCAACGCGTGAATTATACGAACAGTATAATAAAGCCTTTAGCGCGCACTATAAGCAGGAAACCGGCGACAACGTGGTGATCCGTCAGTCGCACGGCGGCTCAGGCAAGCAGGCGACCTCTGTGATTAATGGTATTCGTGCCGACGTCGTGACCCTGGCGCTGGCTTCCGATGTGGATGCCATCGCCGATCGTGGCCGTATTGATAAAAACTGGATCAAGCGCCTGCCCGATAACTCCGCTCCCTATACCTCCACCATCGTTTTCCTGGTGCGCAAAGGCAATCCTAAGAAAATCCACGACTGGCAGGATTTAACCAAACCTGGCGTCTCGGTGATTACCCCTAACCCTAAAACGTCCGGCGGGGCGCGCTGGAACTATCTGGCGGCCTGGGGCTGGGCGTTAGATCATAACAACGGTGACAAGGCAAAAGCCCAGGACTACATCAGAGCACTGTTTAAAAACGTTGAGGTGCAGGATTCCGGTGCGCGCGGTGCCACCAATACTTTCGTTGAACGCGGCATTGGTGACGTGCTGATCGCGTGGGAAAACGAAGCTTACCTGGCCGTGAATAAACTGGGCAAAGACCAGTTTGAAATCGTGACCCCCGGCGAGTCTATTCTTGCAGAACCCACGGTTTCCGTCGTTGATAAAGTGGTGGACGAGCGCGGCACCCGTAAGGTCGCCGAAGATTATCTGAAATACCTCTATTCGCCTGAAGGTCAGGAAATCGCTGCGCAAAATTACTATCGTCCACGCGATCCCGCCGTGGCGAAAAAGTATGCTGATAAGTTCGCACCGGTGAAACTCTTCACCATTGACGATGCAAAATTCGGCGGCTGGGCGGCTGCTCAGAAGACTCACTTCGCCGATGGCGGCACTTACGATCAAGCTATGAAGCGTTGAAAGAAAAATAGTTAAGTAGGTGAATTATTTAACATGATCTTTGTCGCCTGTTCGTTTACATTATGAACAGGCGATAATCAGAGGTTTAGATCATGAAGGGGCGAAAGCGACTCCTGACAGGCGTTGTAGTAGCAGGGGTAGTTGCGACGGCTGGTTTCGCCTCTATTGCATTTAAATATAAGCATAATTCTGCCGTGCTTTGGGCAATTGTCAGCCAGAAATGCGTGCCCGGAGAGCTGGAAAATAACGATCCCACACCCTGCCGACAGGTGGATGTACATAATGGCTTTGTGGTACTAAAAGATCGCAATGGCCCGCTGCAATTTTTACTTCTTCCAACCAAAAAAATCGCCGGTATCGAAAGTCCTGAGCTGCTCAACCCCGCGACCCCCAATTTTTTTGCTGAAGCCTGGCACTCCCGCCACTTTATGGACGAGCGCTACGGCGCACACGTCGATGACAGCGCTATCGCGCTCAGCATTAATTCCCCCACGGGCAGAACGCAAAATCAGCTTCACATTCATATTTCCTGTCTGAGGCCGGATATCCGACAGAAGCTGAACGCGCTGGATGCCACGCTGACTCCCCGCTGGCAGTCGCTACAGCTGGTGGGGCATGATTATCAGGTACGTACCGTCACGCGGGACGAATTCAAGAGAACCAGCCCCTTTATTCGCCTTGCGGCCGACCTGCCGGGTGCACGGGAAGAAATGGGTAAATACAGCATCGCCGTGGCGGCGCTATCGGATGGGCGTCGCGCGTTGCTGGTGGTTAAGCGTAATCTGCTGGTATTGAATCGGGCCTCTGCCGAGGAGCTACAGGATCACAGCTGCCAGATACTGCATCCCCGGGGCGCTGTTAAGTCGTAATCCTGAAATCGGTTGTCAGTCACTACAGGCTCAACGCTGGGGCTACAAGCACCCCCAGCGCAGGTTCATTACGGCTTAACCGGTTTCGTCCCGACCGGCTCATCATCCTTATACTTCGCCGTGGCTATCCACGCCGCGCAGAACAGCGTCAGTCGGGCAAAGAAGTAGAAAAACGCCATCAGCCCCAGAACGGAACCAAAGGCGGCACCTGACGGGGAGGACGCCAGCTTAGGCAGCGTCAGGGTCATAATAAATTTAATCACTTCAAAACCTATCGCGGCTAAAAGCGTACCGCGAAACAGCGCCTTTTTGCGTGGTTTATGGCGGGGCAAAATCCAGAAAATCCACAAAAAGAGCAGATAGTTAGCCATGATTGAAATGGAAAGCGCTATCAGCGTCATGGCCGGACGAAGCCAGTCGATCCCATCCAGTCCCAGCGCATGCACGATGGCTTCCTGTGCCGAACCGGCAATGGAGGTGAGGGACAGGGTGATAATCAGCGCGACCACCAGACCCATCAGGGAGATAAAGTCACGCGTGTATTTGAACCAGATTTTCTCTTTATCCTGTTTGTTACGCTCCCAGACGTCTCTCGACTGGGCCAGAATCGCTTCACGCAGGTTCCCCATCCAGCTAATCCCGGAATAGAGGGCGATCAGTAATCCCGTCAGGCCGACGGTAGTGCGCTGCTGGACGGCGGTGTTAACCGTATTTTGCAGGGTCGATGCCAGGGTGGCGTCGCTGATATTACTCACAATTTTATTAATAAGCTGGGTAAGCAGATCCTGGTTGGACGCGAGCACGAATCCGATGGCGGCAAAAGAGACCATCAAAATAGGGATCAGGGAAAGGAACGAAAAGTAGGTGATTGCCGCGCCAAACTGGCTGCCCAATCGGTCGTTAAAGCGTTCCCCGGCTCTTAAGAAGTGTGCGACGGCTGGAATGGCCTGAAACCAGCTGACAAAGCGCGACACGCGCGTAATGGAGTGATCAACGGTCGCGTTGCCGGTTTTGATGTTGATCAGCGGCTTTTCTTCGTCATGCTGACGCTCTGATGAGTGATTTTCCTTCATGAAATGTTCTTCTGTAGCCCTTAAAAGTGAGTTATCTGTATGAAATTATAGACGGTCGATCAGCTAACGTAGTTTTTCATTGTCCGCGTCAGCCACTCCATAAAGACGTGCACCCGACGCGCCAGGTGACGTCGATGCGGATACAGCAGCGAAATCGGCATCGGCTTTGCGCGGTAATACGGCAGAATTTCTACCAGCTTCTTCGCTTTCACCGCTGACCGCATGGCGCATTCGGGTGCCTGGATAATGCCCAGTCCGTTCAGGCAGGCGGCACGGTAGGTTACCGTGCTGTTGACCGTCAGCGCCCCGCCCGTTTTGATAAACCGGCTGCTTTCGCCGTCAAAAAACTCAAAGCCTGGGATCTGCGTGCCCAACTGCTGGCCGTAATGCACCATGGCATGTTGGGATAGTTCTTCCAGCGTCTGCGGCGTACCAAATCGCGCCAGGTAGTCGGGGCTGGCGCAGTTGATCAGGGTCAGCGCGCCCAGCGGGCGGGCGATCAGTCCGGAGTCTTCCAGCGAGCCGACGCGCACCACACAGTCAAACCCCTCGCGAATCACGTCAACCCGACGATCATTGCTGCTCAGTTCCAGCTCAATGGCGGGATACTGCTGAAGAAATTCCGGGAGCCGGGGCAGAACATAGTCGCTGGCCAGGTTGACGGGCATATCCACTCGCAGGCGACCGCTCAGGGTCGCGGGATCGTTCTGAAATAGCCCATCCATCTCTTCCAGCGTGGCCAGAACCTCCTGACAGCGATCGAAGTAGACCAGGCCATCCTGAGTCAGCTGCACCCGCCGCGTGGTGCGGTGCAGAAGACGGGTGCCAAGGGTATTCTCCAGCGCCTGTAGCTGTCGTGAAAGGCTGCCTTTCGGTACGCCCAGACTCTCTGCGGCGCGGGTAAAGCTGCGAAGCTCTGCTACTCTGACAAAAGCCCGCATTGTGTGAATTTTGTCCATAGGATATGCCGATTGTTATTTTCTGTGAAACAGTAAAGCGCATTTGAGATTATTTATAGTTCAGGATTTACATAATATCCTGCAAATGTCCATGACAAATGAACCGGAGAAGAAAATGAACGCTAAAATCGCACTGATTACCGGCGGAAGCCGGGGATTAGGTAGAAATTCTGCCTTAAAACTCGCTAAAAAGGGTGTTGATATCATCCTGACCTGGCGGAGCGGTGAACAGGACGCACAGCGGGTGGTGGATGAAATCACCGCGCTGGGTGGGCGTGCAGCGGCTATCCAGCTGGATGTGGCCGACAGCAGTCGCTTCGACGACTTCGCAGAGAGTGTACAAAATAAACTCAGCGAGGTGTGGCAGCGCGAAACCTTTGATTATTTAATCAACAACGCCGGAACGGGCCTGCATGTAGCCTTTGTTGAAACCAGCGAAGCGCAGTTCGATGAGATGGTTAACGTCCATTTCAAAGGCCCATTTTTTCTCACGCAGAAGCTACTGCCGCTTATTACGGACGGCGGACGTATTTTGAATATCTCCAGCGGCCTGGCCCGTTTCAGTCAGCCAGGTTCCAGCGCCTACGCGGCAGTTAAAGGTGCCATGGAGGTCCTGACCCGCTATCAGGCGAAAGAGCTGGGCGCACGCGGCATTACTGTGAATATCCTGGCCCCCGGGGCGATTGAAACGGATTTCGGCGGCGGCAGGGTACGTGATAATCCTGAGGTTAACGCCTTTATCGCGGCACAGACGGCTCTGGGCAGGGTAGGACTGCCGGATGATATTGGCAATGCAATAGCACAAATTCTGAGCGACGAAAGTGGCTGGATCAACGGACAGCGTATTGAAGCTTCCGGCGGCATGTTTCTCTGATACAGCAAAGTCACCTTACGACCTGATTTGGTTAAATGCCCCGGTTTGCGCCATAGTAGAAGTTCTTTGGGAAGTCATAACCTGGGAGTATCACACTATGTTGAAAATACTGGGGCGCGCCTCATCGATTAACGTCAGAAAGGTGCTGTGGGTTTGCGATGAGCTGGATATCGCTTTTAATCGCGAGGAGTGGGGCGACGGTTTTAAGTCGCTTCAGGACCCGGCATTCAGAAAGATGAATCCTAATGGGCTGATCCCGGTGATTCAGGACGGGGATTTCATTATGTGGGAGTCCAACGCCATAATTCGCTACCTGGCTAACAGCCGGGGCGGTGACTGGATCTATCCGCAGGATCCCCGCGCGCGGGCGCCAGTCGACCAGTGGATCGACTGGCAGGCCACCGAACTCAATACCGCCTGGCGATACGCGTTTATGTCGCTGGTTCGTCACTCTCCGGCACATCAGGATGCGCGCTTGCTTGCCGCCGCCTGTAAGGGCTGGTCGCATACCATGGGGATCCTGAATCAGCAGCTGGAACGTACCCAGGCCTGGGTGGCCGGCAGCGCATTTTCACTGGCCGACATACCGGTTGGGCTATCCGTTAACCGCTGGTATGAAACCCCGTTAGACCACCCAGAACTGCCCGCCGTTAGGGCCTATTATGAGCGGCTGACTCAGCGAAAAGGCTATGCCAAATGGGGACGTAACGGCACGCCTTAACGTGAGGGCTGCACTTTTGAAACCCTGGCGGAGTCAGCCTGGTTTAAATCCCGGTTTGCCGTTAGCTGCACGCCATTCCTTCACCTCTTTTACGATACCTTCGGGACTATCTTCCCTGCTATCATCAGGGTAATAGATTAGGTCAGATCCCGAAGGGTGTTCAGATAGTTTTTCAAATTCAGCGACTAATTTATCATCTTCCTTTTCTGTCGCTCCTTCTGCCCGGCAAATTTTTTGGACAAATGCCTGAAATTCAGCTTCGGTATAATCAGAAATCGTTTTTTTTTGCATCTCACTTTTCTCCTTTATGAATTTCTATATGGCGTTTGGGTGTTGTTACGCGAATATTATCAATGAAGTACACGGCTCCATTATCTTTAATGCTTTGTACATGATGTAACTCGAACCGTTTCCTTGCTCCCACACTCTCTATTTTTTTACAAATGGAGACTTACTACTTTTTATATTCACCTGGTTCTGTTTATTAAACTGTTTACTTAACTCAGGATCTTTCCCTACTTCCAGCCAGAAGGCCTTACGGAACGCATCAAAGCTGCTGAATTCTCGCCCCAGCAATCTCTCCGCTATCTGGCCTGGGATTGGTGCGCCAGGCCCCTGCCCGGCTTTATTCAGCCAATCTGTGCCGACATTTTCACCTTTCCCACTGACCCGGCCTGGCCTGTCGCGGGGGCTACTTATTACGACATAAATGGGCACGACGCCCGTACCGGACGCATCTGGCCGCCAATAAATAAAGTCCTGCAGATGCTGCGTATTTCCTACAGGCGGTGACAGGGTGATATTACCCACCGGTTTCACATCCGTGCCAGTGTGCACCGGTGTGTTCGGAACCGGCCCCCAATTGCCCGTATCCGAAGGTTTTGCGGATTCCGGAACAGGATTTATCAGGATAGTTCGCGGCGGTGTGCCCGGCATTGCCGGAAGTCTGATGATATCCAGCCCGCTCACCGCATCGCGCACCGCATTTAGCACCGGCACCGCGGCGGGTACATTATCCCCGGTTTTCAGCAGCTTCAGTACTCAGCGAAAAGGCTATGCCAAATGGGGACGTAACGGCACGCCTTAACGTGAGGGCTGCACTTTTGAAACCCTGGCGGAGTCAGCCTGGTTTAAATCCCGGTTTGCCGTTAGCTGCACGCCATTCCTTCACCTCTTTTACGATACCTTCGGGACTATCTTCCCTGCTATCATCAGGGTAATAGATTAGGTCAGATCCCGAAGGGTGCTCGCTTAACCGCTTAAACTCCAGGATATTGTTTATATCTTCTCCTTCTGTCGTATTCTGGACGTTAATTATTTTTTCCACAAAAGCCAAAAACTCGGCTTCGGTGTAGTCAGATAACGTTTTCTTTTCCATCTTATTTACTCCCTTTATGGTTCTCAATATGACACTTCGGAGTCGTTACACGAATATTGTCAATATTATATATCTCACCATTATCTTTAATCGGTTTTACATGGTGTAACTCATATTTAACACGCCGCCCCTTTTGTTCACTCTCTTTAGGTGCGGGTGCTTTGCCAGCCCGGATATTACCCAAGTTACCTGCCTTGAACTGTTTACTTAACTCAGGATCTTTCCCTACTTCCAGCCAGAAGGCCTTACGGAACGCATCAAAGCTGCTGAATTCTCGCCCCAGCAATCTCTCCGCTATCTGGCCTGGGATTGGTGCGCCAGGCCCCTGCCCGGCTTTATTCAGCCAATCTGTGCCGACATTTTCACCTTTCCCACTGACCCGACCCGGCCTGTCGCGGGGGCCGCTTATTACGACATAAATGGGCACGACGCCCGTACCGGACGCATCTGGCCGCCAATAAATAAAGTCCTGCAGATGCTGCGTATTTCCTACAGGCGGTGACAGGGTGATATTACCCACCGGTTTCACATCCGTGCCAGTGTGCACCGGTGTGTTCGGAACCGGCCCCCAATTGCCCGTATCCGAAGGTTTTGCGGATTCCGGAACAGGATTTATCAGGATAGTTCGCGGCGGTGTGCCCGGCATTGCCGGAAGTCTGATGATATCCAGCCCGCTCACCGCATCGCGCACCGCATTTAGCACCGGCACCGCGGCGGGTACATTATCCCCGGTTTTCAGCAGCTCCAGTACCATTTCACCGTTGCGTTCAATCAGCGCGCCCCGTACCGGCAGATTGATACTCGCTGAGCCTGGATTGATTTTTCTCTGACCGGCCAGTAGCCTGGCATTTAGCGCAAACATTGCTTCCGTGTCCCGTCCCGGAACACGGTCGCTGCCTTTTCCTGCCTGGGATGAGAACAGTAAAACTGAAGCGGCAGCTGCCATCGGCCCCAGGCTACTGGCGGTCAGCAATGCTACAGCGCGGCTGACTGCTGAGGTCAGCATGCCGCCAATCTCTCCGGCAAGCGTCATCACGCCCTCTCCGGCCACCGAAAGAAGCATACTCCACTGCCCGCTGCTCAGCAGCATCGCCCCCGGAGCACTCAGCATCAGCGCAGCGGTATCAGCCTGCTCCTGCGTGTAGGCAGGCGCCGGAAGCTGCCCCGTCAGCAAAGTCACGGCCACTTTCTGCTCGGCCTTTGTGCAAAAACATATTGCCACGCCATACTCGTCGCCCCTGTCCATCACCCATGTCCAACCGAGTGCGTTAAGGTTCTTCAGATAGCAGGCTTTTGTTTGTGATTTGAACTGGAACTTGCCGTCGCCGAGGTCGGTGACGAGGGGTTCAGCAGGGTGATTTTCGGGACCCGTGGTGATGACTTTTCCAGAGGCATCGTAAGGTACACCATCTTTGTAATAGGCAGGAATTATTGACATTTTTCATCCTTTTTGTGGTATCCGGTGGCCTACACTCAGGGCATCAGGTGTACTGACCAGATAGTTCCTTTGATTTATACTGAATATAAAAGGGTCTTCTTCGATCATGGTGGCTTAGGATAAAGCGTTTTTTTATAGTTCTTAATATGCCAGGATGCTATAAGGTGTTGCCTTGATAGCCGAATTTTGATTTAAAACAATACTCCCAACCTCAACCTGATTTGATTGAAAAGGTAAAATATTATGCCAGCATGTTCTGGACTTTCTTCTTGTCTTTCCAGCCCCCAATACCCAGAGAATGTAAAGACACATATACTAGCGTTAAGCAGCAAAGAATCGGCGATTATGATGTTTCTCATTCCAGCCAGAAAGATATCCGTCCTGCTAACAGAAGCAAGGCAAATACCAGAATATCAGCAAAAGAGTTAGTATTTGCGCGTTCTCTTTTAAGAGAGCTGGGTATAACAAAAAATCCTTATCAAGATCCCACTGTGAAATCAAATAATTGTGGCATGCCTTATTTCCCAGTAATGTAGTAAAATATCCATATATCATAATGCCATATTTAGCCTGCCGTAATGAAACATTTCAGCCACCTCGAAGCGTTCTCTGTTTCGATATCCGCGCGCCTTTATCCTGAGCAGCCCTATTTTACTGTTCAGGAACTCCGCATTACCATTCGATACCCGGTTTTTCATTGCATTCAGGATGCCGTAAAGGCGCTTTGTCACCAGGTGGGCAACTTTAACCTCTCAGTCCGGCGTCCGAGCGGTTTTGATGGATGCGGGCTGCACTGATACAGGCCATATTCATGTCCATCGACAGCGTTTTTATATCATCCAGTTGATGATCTCTCAGAGCACGCATCAAGGTGACGCCATTTACGACGTTGGTGATCATGTACGGGGCAAGGTTTACCACAGGTTGGACAGGTAAGTGGAGTGTGCTCAGCAATGCCGACAATCAACGTCACTGAGCCAGATTTTTCAATCAAGAGAAAAAGATTTTACCTGTCACGCGGCTGACAGATTAAGGATATGGGCATAGAGGGACTTATCGTCCATGGCAGGCTCCTCAGAAAATCAAGACTGCCATCATAATGCCCTTAGCCTGCACAACAGGGGAATACCCATCTAAAAACAGTAAATTGGGATGCCATCTTTCGTCCTCCGGTCAGTCAAATGAGATTTTATTACGCTGGGCGTCAGGCCCGGCATACAGAAAGAAGAATCCTGATGGTCCGATCCTGGCGATTCAGGAGGGGGATTATGGGCGGCTGACTCAGCGAAAAGGCTATGCCAAATGGGGACGTAACGGCACGCCTTAGCGTAAGGCCGGCTACGGTGGGGCAATGCCGCTCATTTCACAGGCCAGCGCGCCGGTCCGCTTCAACGCATAGGTGTAGCGCTCATCAAATGGGTAACAGCAGGAGAGACGCAGCGCACTGTTGCAGCGATCGCTAAGGGTATAGAGCGCGCCGGGGGTCAGGCATATTTTCTCCTGTAGAAGCCGGTGAAACAGCTGCACGCTATCGACGTTATCCGGCAGCTCAACCCAGAAGACAAAGCCGCCGCTGGGCAGCGTTGCCCGCGTTCCCTGGGGAAAGTGCCGGGCGATGATGCTCCGAGCCTCATCAAGCTGTGCGGCATAGCGGCGGCGCAGCGTGCGCAGATGGTGGTCGTAGCCACCTGATTCCAGAAAATGGCCCAGCGTTTCTGAAAGCAGGCGCGATTCCGTCAGGGAAGAGACCGATTTCAGCCGGGCCAGCTTTCCGGTAAAGCGTCCTGCGGCAATCCATCCAACGTGGAAATCGGGTGCAACCGTTTTAGTGAAGCTGGTGCAGTAGAGAACCCACCCCTCCCGATCGAAGGCTTTTACCGCGGGTGATAGCGGCCAGCAGAATTGCAGTTCGCCGTAAAGGCCGTCCTCAATCAGCGGCACCTGATAGCGGTTGACCATCTCCGCCAGACGCTTTTTCTCCTCCAGTTTCATGCTGCATCCCAGCGGGTTTTGCACGGTCGGCATGGCGACGATAGCCTGAATGCGCCGCTCCTGGAGTAGCAGCTCCAGTGCATCCAGCGACAGGCCGAACTGGGGGTCAGTGGGGATCTCGATGACCCTCAGACCCAGGCTGGCCAGCAGGGGAAAGAGATAAAAATAGGTGGGGGTTTCAATGCCCACGCAGTCGCCGGGCTGAGTGACCGTTCGTAATGCCAGCTGGAGGGCTTCCATGCAGCCATGCGTCAGCGTGATATCTTCCAGGGTAAGGCGGATACCCAGATCCATCGATCGGCGTGCCACTTCGCGCCTCAGGCGCTCGCTTCCGGGCGGCAGCGCGTAGCGCCCAATCAGCGACGGTTCGCGACGTAGCAGCGAGGCCATGATGCGGCTGATTTTTGCCGTAGGAAAAAAATCGCTGTTTTGCGGGCAGGCGAGCGAGATGTTGGTGTAGTCCGGGTGGTTCTGCGCGGCAAAAACGGCATCAATCAGATCCAGTTTCTCACTGCTGGGAGAGCGCACCTGTGCCTGGCGGTCACCCGAGGATTTTACTGACGGTAGTACGCTACGGACGTAATAGCCTGACTGAGGACGCGCTTCGATAAGTCCGCGATCCTCCAGAATCCGGTAGGCAGCCAATACGGTATTCACGCTGAGCTGGTGATTGCTGGCACAGCGGCGAATAGCGGGCAGACGGCTGCCAGGGGGATAGGTGCCAACGTGGATCGCTTCCGCCAGCGTCTGCGCCAGCTGCTGATACAGCGTACTTTCCTGCATATCAATAATGGACACAGTTAACGCTCCCTTAAGGGGGTACAGATGGGATAATTTGCAGATTGTACTCATTACAATAGTGTAATTGTGAGTCTGTTACCATTAGCGTGCCGCTTTTATTATGGTCATCTCATTCATCTGTCGGATAGCCACTATGCTCGATCCCTCCTTTTTCAGCTATGTTACCGTGATGTCGATTACCCCAGGCCCTAATAACCTTCTGCTCGCCACCTCCGGCGTCAATTTTGGCATACGACGTACCCTGCCGATGATGCTGGGCATTATGGTCGGATGCGCAATCCAGACGGTGATCACCGGGCTGCTGCTGGAGGGACTCCTTCAGTGGATGGGAACTGTCAGAATGCCACTGACGCTGATGGGGTGTGCTTACCTGTTCTGGCTGTCATGGAAGATATTTCGCGCAGGGGTTCCTGAACTGCACGAAAAGGCCCGTCCGATGACGCTACTGGGCGGCGCGCTTTTTCAGGCGGTCAACCCCAAAGCCTGGCTGATGGCGACGAACGTCGCCCTGATGTATACCGCCAACAGCGGCATACTGGCGGTGATGATTGGGTTTATGGCGCTGAATCTGCCCTGTATTCTGGTGTGGGCCGCGCTGGGCGACAGGCTGGGGAAACACTTACAGGTGGCGTGGAAGCTGCGGTTATTCAATACCATTATGGGGCTGTCGCTGGTGATCACCACGCTGTGGATGCTGACCGAAGTCATTCATCCCTGAGCATCAGCAGGGGCGGCACATTCGCCGCCCCTGTTATTAATCGGGCGCGCCGCCCTTATCTTCGTGCGAAGGCCACTTCCAGTTGTGCACCTCCGGGATATCCTCGCCATACTCCCTTACCCAGGCATGGTGTGCCGCGAGTTTTTCCTGTAGCGCATCCAGTACGCTCCCCGCTTCTTCCTGCAATCCTGGCACGCGCAGAATGGCGTTTTGCGCCAGATGATAGCGATCCAGCTCGTTTAACACCGTCATATCGAAAGGCGTGGTGGTGGTGCCTTCCTCGTTAAAGCCGTGAACATGAATATTACGATGATTATTTCGTTGCCAGGTCAGGCGGTGGATCAGCGCCGGATAACCGTGGAAGGCGAAAATCACCGGCTTATCTGCGGTGAAGATAGTCTCCCACTCCTGCTCATCCAGCCCGTGCGGATGCTGCTCTTTCGTCTGCATCGCCAGCAGATCCACGACATTCACCACTCTGACGCGCAGGCCGGGAAGGTACTGGCGCAGCAAATCTACGGCGGCAAGCGTTTCGAGGGTGGGAACGTCACCTGCGCAGGCCATCACGACGTCGGCAGGATCCTCCGCCGTTTCATTACCGGCCCAGTGCCAGATACCCATGCCTTTTTCACAGTGTCTGATGGCCTCATCCATGGTCAGCCACTGAGGCTCAGGCTGCTTTCCGGCAACGATCACATTGATCCTGTCCCAGGTGCGCAGACAGTGATCCCCCACCCACAGCAGCGTATTGGCATCCGGCGGCAGATAGATGCGGGCGATATCGGCCTTCTTATTGGCAACATGGTCCATAAAGCCCGGATCCTGATGGCTGTAGCCATTGTGGTCCTGACGCCAGACGTGGGATGAGAGCAGATAGTTGAGCGAGGAGATCGGTTTGCGCCAGGGCAGCTTACGGGAAACTTTTAGCCATTTCGCATGCTGGTTAAACATTGAGTCGATAATGTGAATAAAGGCTTCGTAGCAGTTAAACAGGCCGTGCCTGCCCGTCAGCAAATAGCCTTCAAGCCAGCCCTGACACTGGTGTTCACTGAGGATTTCCATGACCCGTCCATCCTGCGCCAGCTGTTCGTCCCAGGGAAGGATCGCCTCCATCCAGCTGCGATTCGTCACGTCAAACACCTTACCCAGTCGGTTAGAGGCCGTTTCATCCGGGCCAAACAGGCGGAAATTTTCCGGGTTGCGGGTAAAAATCTCGCTCAGGTAGCTGGCCAGCACCGCCGTTGACTGCGCCAGCGTCTCGCCCGGCCTGTTAACCTCCACCGCATACTGACGGATATCAGGCACCTCCAACAGGTTGCGCAGTCGTCCACCGTTGGCATAAGGGGTGGAACCCATACGTTTATCCCCGGTTGGTGCCAGCGCCTGCAACTCCGGCATCAACCGGCCCGCGTCGTCGAACAGCTCATCAGGATGATAGCCTGCCATCCACTGCTGGAGGATCTCCCGGTGCGCCTCATTTTCCCGACATTCTGCCACCGGCACCTGGTGCGCACGCCAGAACCCCTCTACTTTTTTGCCGTCCACGGTTTTTGGCCCGGTCCAGCCTTTTGGGCTGCGCAAAATAATCATCGGCCAGCGGGGGACGCGCTTCTGTGCTTCACCGCGGCGTGCCGCCTGCTGAATCTGCTGAATGCGGTCGAAGGCTTTATCCAACACGTCGGCCATCTGACGATGCATCAGCTGGGGATCATCGCCGACCACAAACAGAGGTTCATATCCGTAACCGTTGAAAAGCTGCTCCAAATCGCCGTCGTCGGTGCGGCCCAGAATTGTGGGGTTGGCGATTTTATATCCGTTGAGATGCAGAATGGGTAATACAGCCCCGTCACGTACGGGATTAAGAAATTTCGTGCCGTGCCAGCTGGCGGCCAGCGGCCCGGTTTCCGCCTCGCCGTCGCCGATAACGCAGGGGACAATCAGATTGGGATTGTCGAAGGCGGCACCAAAAGCATGAACCAGTGAATAACCCAGTTCGCCCCCTTCATGAATCGATCCCGGCGTTTCAGGCGCAGCATGGCTGGGAATGCCGCCGGGGAACGAAAACTGCCGGAATAGCTTACGCATACCTTCAGCATCCTGGCTGATATCAGGGTAAATTTCGCTGTAGCTCCCCTCCAGCCAGGTGTTCGCTACCATGCCGGGGCCACCGTGTCCCGGGCCGCAGATGTAGAGCAGATCGGTATCCCGCTGGCGGATAATTCGGTTCAGGTGAGCGTAAATGAAATTCAGGCCGGGGGTGGTTCCCCAGTGGCCCAGCAGGCGAGACTTAATATGACCTGCCTCCAGGGGCTGCCGCAACAGCGGGTTGTCCAGCAGATAGATCTGCCCGACCGACAGGTAGTTAGCGGCGCGCCAGTAGCGATCCAAAAGCGTTAAATCAGGGTCTGAGACTGGCGGGTGTAAAGGCGTATCCATTAATGTCCTCCTCATTAGCGCATCAGATCAAAGCATAGACGCCTGAGTCGGGCATGCAGAGAAAGGGCGCGGGGACGGGAGCGTAACGACATAAACAGGTCGGGTGTGGCAGATAAGAGGGGGATTATGCTGCCCGGCGGGCACATGTTGCCACCGGGCGTTTCGGGGAATTACTTACCCATTGCCGTCGAGCCGGCCTGCTGCGCTTCATCGTTGGCCGCCACGGGTGGCGTATAGGCCAGCTGAAGAAGCCGGCTGGTTTCTGCCAGCACCTTCTCCGTTGCAGCGACGTTACCGTTCAGGCTCTGCCCGAGGGACGGGATCATCGTTTTCAGCGTCGACTGCCATGCCGGGGTAGCCATCTTTTCTGCGAAGACCTTTTTCATCAGCTCCAGCATAATATGCGCCGCCGTTGAAGCGCCCGGCGATGCACCCAGCAGGGCAGAAATCGTGCCATCCTGCGAAGTCACCACCTCGGTACCCAGTTTAAGTACGCCGCCTTTACCCGCCTCTTTTTTGATAATTTGCACGCGCTGCCCCGCTTTTACGCGACGCCAGTCCTCTTTTTTCGCCTGCGGTAAATAGGCCTGTAGCGCCCGGTGCCGATCGTCATCGGTCAGCATCACCTGGCCTACCAGGTATTTCACCAGATTGAAGTTATTCAGCCCAACCTGCGCCATCGGTAAAACGTTCGATGAGGTCATTGAACCAAACATATCCCACAGCGAACCCTGCTTCAGATACCGCGTAGAAAATGAGGCAAAGGGGCCAAATAGCAGAACCTGTTTACCGTCCAGCGTCCGGGTATCCAGATGCGGCACGGACATCGGCGGCGCACCCACCTCGGCTTTACCATAAACTTTGGCCAGGTGGCGGTTCACCACCTCCTGATTATCGGTGACGAGGAATTCACCGCCCACCGGAAAGCCCGCATAATCTTTCGCTTCCGGAATGCCGGAGGCCTGTAGCAGCGTCAGCGCCGCCCCGCCCGCACCGATAAAGATGTACCTGGCGCGAAGGGTTTGTTTACGCCCGCTGTTTTTCAGATCGGACAGGGTAACACGCCACATTCCGTCCCGGTCACGCTTGATATCACGCACCTCATGATGATTTTGCAGGCTAAATCCGGCGCTTTTCTTTAGCGAGGCAATCAGCTGGCGCGTGATTTCACCGAAGTTAACGTCGGTCCCCATCTCGCTGCGGGTCGCGGCAACGCGCTGATGCGCATCACGCCCTTCCATAATCAACGGGATCCATCTCTTGATCTGCTCAGGGTTTTCCGAGTATTCCATATCGCGAAACAGCGTATTTTTCTGCAGCGCGGCATAGCGTTTTTTCAGAAAGTTAACGTGTTCCTCCCCCCAAACGAAGCTCATATGAGGCACGCTGGTGATAAAGCTGCGGGGATGACTCAGCACGCCCTGCTGAACCTGATAAGCCCAGAACTGTCGGGAGATCTGAAATGCCTCGTTGATCTCGACCGCCTTCCCGATAGCCACCGTACCGTCGCTGTTCATCGGGGTGTAGTTCATCTCAGCCAGCGCAGCATGTCCCGTGCCCGCATTATTCCAGCCATTTGAACTCTCTTCCGCGACGTCATCCAGGCGCTCGACCATGCCGATGCGCCAGTTTGGCTCAAGCTGCTGGAGGTAGGTGCCCAGCGTCGCGCTCATAATGCCGCCGCCAATCATTAATACATCGACGTCGCCCCTATTTTTCTCATCAGAGGTCGCATTTGACTTGCCTGGGGCAGTGTGACAAATGGACTGGCGTTGTGCTGATTTCCGCATGATGCGACATCTCCATATGCTGAATTTTCAACATGTTATGCAGGTAATACAGGGCTGTTTCCCGGTTCAGTCTGGTCATCTGGCTGGATCCGGGGGGACGTCTTATAAAACCCACATGAATAAAATGGATTATTTAACAAGCAGTTAATGCTCTGGAAATATACCATTGTTACGAGGGAATTAAAAAATTGTTTAAAGATTAAAAGTGATAATGAAAATTCAAACAAAATTAGTAACATTTATGGGCGTTGAGAGTGTGGGCCTTGTGGACCGCCAGCAGGCGCCCAGGGGAGTGCGGATAACGCATCGGGAAACCAGGGTAACCCTGGGGATCAGAAGAGGGATGTGCGGCTAAAGCATGAAAAAAGGCTGAACAGTGAGACAAAACCGGGGGTCAGAAAATCAGGCACCCTGCTCCGTGGCCGGAGCAGGGGACGTTTATCAGGCGTTTTTCGCCGCTGCCGCTGCTTTCACAATGGCCGCAAAGGCATCTGCCTTCAGCGATGCGCCGCCAACCAGCGCGCCGTCAATATCCGGCTGGGCAAACAGCTCGGCCGCATTTTTATCATTTACGGAGCCGCCGTACTGGAGGATGACCTGGGCCGCTACAGCATGGTTTTCTTTCGCGATATGATCGCGGATAAATTTGTGTACTGCCTGAGCCTGCGCAGGCGTAGCAGATTTGCCCGTACCGATGGCCCAGACTGGCTCGTAGGCAATGACCACGCCGTTGAACGCTTCAGCACCCTGGGTTTTTAACACCGCGTCAATCTGACGTGCGCACACTTCTTCGGTTTTGCCTGCTTCATTTTCGGCTTCGGTTTCGCCGATACACAATACCGGGATCAGACCTGCCGCTTTCAGTAAGGCGAACTTCTTCGCGATAAGCTCATCGCTCTCTTTATGGTAGGTACGACGCTCAGAGTGACCGATGATAATGTACTGTGCACCGACGTCTTTCAGCATGTCCGCGGAGACTTCACCCGTGAAAGCACCGGAAAGGTTAACGTCCACGTTCTGCGCGCCGAGCACAATCTGGCTGCCAGAAAGGGCGTGTTTAGCCTGATCCAGATACATCACCGGCGGGGCGATAGCGACACCGCAACCGTCAACGCTGCTCAGCTCGTTTCGCAGGCCTGCAATCAGCTCTTTAACCACTGTTTTGCTGCCGTTCAGTTTCCAGTTACCCATAACTAATGGATGTCGCATCATATCCTCCGCGTCGCGAAATACGTTAAATTACCCTGCCGGAGCAGCGTTGTCTGCCAGACAGTATAGAGATGAAAACTATGAAAGGCTTTGCTTTTCGTCATCTTTGCCCGCGTCAGTTGGGGGTCATGGCCAGTTTTATTGGCTCGATAGCAAAGGTCAGCCCCTTATCACCGTTATCCGCAATGACATAGCGTAATGCCCCTTCGCTCTGTTCAAAGTAGCGCGATCCTTTACCCCTGTTTAGCAGGTCATCCAGACGTTTCAGGCTCAGCGCTTCGGTCAGCGTGGGCTCAAAAAAGCGCGCCAGGGCGGCCATATAAGCGCGGGCTTTATCACGTGCCGCCTTCTCATCAGGGCCAGGCACCGGCAGCCAGGTAATTTGCAGGGTTTTGACCTTACCAGTGCCCTGTTCAATGGCGGTAGAGCTATAGAGATTTTCATTGATCTTGCTGGCGGCACGGGTCAAATTACTTTTGTCCCCGCGATTGTCGATTGCCCGATACTCCGGGATCGTTAATGCTGGATTAATCGCATTATACTTTTCCCGAAACTGGCCGATAGTAAAATCAAATGTTGGCGCCCCCGCCATAAGATAGGGAGCAGTCGGCATATGCTCGGTACGATCCTGTGGCACAGGATCAGCCCAAAGCGGAGGCGCCGCCAGCGTAACGAGAAGTGTAATGCTCGTGATGAGCGCTTTATTCATGTTGTCCATCCTGAACCTTTCATTCAGACAAGATTAGAACGGACAATGGTCGGCAAAGTCAAAGCCTGACGCTGTTCCAGGGGATTAAAAATGACCTTACAAGCGTGGTGTTTCTCCTGGCGGGGAAGGCTGGGAAGGCGGGACTTCTGGATCTGGCTGGCGCTCTGGCTGGCGATGATGGTGCTACTGTTTACCCTGACGGCCCGGAACTGGTTAAGTTCGCAAACCGCTGCCTTTTGTCTGGTATGCCTGCTGTGGCCGACCAGCGCGGTGGTGGTTAAGCGTCTGCATGACCGCAATAAGCCGGGATACTGGGGACTGTTGCTGATCCTGGCCTGGATGCTGCTGGCCGGAAACTGGGAATCACTGCCCGCCAGCGGGCAGTGGGTGCTGAGCCGCTTTATTCCGACGCTGATCCTGGTGACCATGACGCTGGAGCTGGGGGGCTTTCGCGGCAGCGCTGGCGCAAACCGCTTCGGAAAAGCGGCGCTGCCGGTTAACTACAGAGGACGCCGTACGGCCAATTACCAGTAGTGTTCGCTGGTAATATGGCCAGGCTTGCGCTTCAGATGCTTGCGCATATCCCGGCTATCTTTCAGCAGCTGCTGAGTGTCACGTACCATTTGCGGGTTACCGCACAGCATAATATGGCTACTTTCAGCATCCATCTGAATGCCGACGGCGGCCTCAAGCTCGCCGTTATTAATCAGCGCCGGTACGCGACCCGTAAGCGAACCCGCTACCGCTTCGCGGCTGACCACGGTCTGTATCTGTAGCTGGCCGCTGTAGCGTTGCTGAAGCTGCTGCATCAGCGGGAGATAGCTCAGGTCCTGCGCATAGCGCACGGCATGAACCAGGACGATATTTTTAAATCGTTCCAGGCCCTGGCCTTCCTGCAATATTGACAGATAGGGGCCAAGGGCGGTTCCCGTCGCCAGCATCCACAGCGTCTCGCAGGGCGGGATCTCATCCACCACAAAGAAACCCGCTGACTCTTTGGTGATCATCACCTCCTGACCCGGCTCAAGCGCGTGCAGACGAGGACTGAGTTTGCCCTCAGGCACCGTTACCAGATAAAACTCCAGGTTTTTATCGCTGGGTGCATTCACAAAGGAATAGGCGCGCTGAACGCGTTCGCCGTCAATTTCCAGCGCCAGTTTGGCAAACTGACCGGCGATAAAGGGGTCGATGGGGGCGGTCACGGTGATACTGAATAAGCTATCTGTCCAGTCAGTCACCTTTTCGATACTGGCGTTTACCCATTCGGCCATAAAACAGCTCCTTAGTCGGTGTGGGGCACATTAGCCCTTTAGCCAATATCTTCGCTACTGAGCGGCCATTTTTCCAGTGGCAACGGCTGGCAAAGCTCATATCGACAAATCGAGAGGGGGCGCAAAGGGTAATAACGTACAGTTTATTTTACACTTCCGCGCGGATTCACTGACAGCCGCCGTCCAGCCATTTGCGCCACTCCGCTCGCTTTATTATGAAATCCTGATATTTTCCACGCCAATACCTTCTTAATCCTGATGAATACCCTTTTTACACTGGGTTATTCCGATAATCGTCCTGACTAAAATGAAAAAAATTGAAAACAGACAGCTGCTGATCATGCTGATTGCGCTGGTTGCCGTCGGTCAGATGGCACAAACAATTTATGTCCCCGCGATGGTCAACATTGCGGAGGCGTTTAATGTGCGTGACGGCGCGGTGCAGCGCGTCATGGCGGGCTATCTGATGACCTATGGCGGATCGCAGCTACTGTACGGGCCGCTTTCTGACAAAATTGGTCGCCGTCCGGTGATTCTGGCAGGTCTGTGCATCTTTATTATGGGCACGCTGGTGGCGCTGACGGCAGCAAACCTGACAATGCTGATAGCAGGCAGCGCCATTCAGGGAATGGGGACCGGCGTGGCGGGCGTGATGGCCAGAACGATGCCGCGCGATCTCTACGCCGGCAGTGCGCTACGTTATGCTAACAGCCTGCTGAATATGGGCATTCTGGTCAGTCCGCTGGTCGCGCCCGTGATTGGAGCAGTACTGACTCACTGGCTGGGCTGGCATGCCTGTTTTGCGTTTCTGCTGCTGCTTTGTATCGCTGTGGGCTTCGCGATGCTGCGCTGGCTACCGGAAACGCGCCCGCTGCCGGTTGAAACGCGCAGGCTCTTTTCACGCTATCGTCCCTTGCTGGCTGACGGCACCTTTATCCGCTATCTGATCATGCTTATGGGCGCGCTGGGTGGGATAGCCGTGTTCGAGGCCAGCTGTGGCGTACTGATGGGCGGGGTGCTAGGGCTGAATACGCTGATGGTCAGCCTGCTGTTCATTGTGCCTTTGCCCGCGGCATTTTTTGGCGCATGGTTTGCAGGCCGTGACAACCGCCCCTTTACCCAGCTGATGTGGTGGGCGGTTAACAGCTGTCTGCTTGCCGGTGCGATGATGTGGATCCCCGCCTGGTTCGGCATTATGACTATCTGGACGCTGGTGGTGCCCGCCGCGCTGTTTTTCTTTGGTGCGGGTATGCTCTTTCCGCTGGCGACAACCGGAGCCATGGAGCCCTGGCCCTATATGGCCGGGACGGCAGGTGCGCTACTGGGAGGATTACAGAATCTGGGGTCGGGACTGACCGCGTGGCTGTCAGCCCTGCTGCCGCAGAACGGCCAGTTTAGCCTGGGCATGCTGATGTTCGCCATGGCGCTGCTGATCCTGCTGTGCTGGCTCCCGCTCTCCAGGAGGCCAGAAGGTCAGGCCGTAGCGCAATGATGGTTCAGGGGCGGGCAGATGTCCGCCCCTGGCAAGCGGCGAGGGGGCTAAAGGATGTACGGATGCAGGCTCTCATCTTTTCGATCCAGATAGTGAATCGACTGGATGCGCCGGATGGTACGGGATTTGCCGCGCACCAGCAGCGTTTCGCTGGTTGCCATATTCCCCTGACGGGTAATGCCTTTCAGCAGGTCACCGCTGGTGATACCGGTTGCGGAGAAGATCACGTTATCATTACGCGCCATCTCAGCCAGCTGTAGCACCCTGCCAGCCTCAATGCCCATATCGCGACAGCGCGCCAGTTCCTGCTCACCTATCCGACGGTTTTCCGGCGTGTCACCCTTGACGGTGTGGCGGGCCAGTAGCCGCGCCTGCATGTCCCCATCCATCGCGCGGATCACCGCAGCGGATACGACGCCTTCCGGTGCGCCGCCGATACCGTACAGCACGTCAACTTCGCTATCGGGCAGGCAGGTAAGAATGGACGCGGCAACATCGCCGTCGGGAATGGAGAATACGCGAACCCCAAGCTCTTGCAGAGAGGCAACCACCGCGTCGTGGCGTGGCTTAGCCAGAATCGTCACGGTCAGCGCGCTGAGCGGTTTACCCAGCGCCTGCGCTACACGATTAAGGTTCTCTGCCAGCGGCGCGTTAAGGTCTATTACGCCTTTTGCACCCGGCCCGACGATCAGCTTTTCCATATACATATCGGGCGCGTTAAGGAAGGTGCCTTTATCCCCGACGGCCAGCACTGCCAGCGCATTGGCCTGGCCCATTGCCGTCATGCGGGTGCCTTCGATAGGATCGACGGCGATATCGACGGCATCACCGTGACCGGTGCCCACCTTCTCGCCGATATAAAGCATCGGGGCTTCATCAATCTCCCCCTCGCCAATCACGATTTCACCCGCAATGTTCACCTTATTGAGCATGATACGCATCGCATGAACTGCTGCGCCATCGGCCGCATTTTTGTCACCGCGTCCCAGCCATTTATAGCCTGCCAGCGCGGCTGCTTCGGTTACGCGTGAAAATTCTATGGCGAGTTCTCGTTTCATGATTTGCCCCGGGAAGAAAAAGAGGCGAAAAGTTTATCACAGGCGGGGGAAAGGCGGGAAATACCCGCGATTGCAGTCATCGCGGGCAGCAGAGGCGGGCTGGGGGTTATGAATCGTCCTGGTCTTCCCACGCCTGGGCGCGGGCAACGGCTTTTTTCCAGCCTGCGTAGCGATAGTTACGCTCGGAGGTTTCAATACCGGGGCGGAACTCGCGCTCAATAACCGACTTGGCGCGAACCTCGTCCAGATCCTTCCAGAAGCCGACCGCCAGCCCAGCCAGATAGGCCGATCCCAGCGCGGTGACTTCCCGCACTTCAGGCCGCTCAACGCGTGCGCCAAGGATATCGGACTGGAACTGCATCAGGAAGTTGTTCGCCACGGCACCGCCGTCCACCCGCAGGGACTGCAGGCGAGTGTTGGCATCCTGCTGCATCGCTTCCAGTACGTCACGCGTCTGGTAAGCGATAGATTCCAGCGTGGCGCGAATAATGTGGTTGGCATTCGCCCCACGGGTCAGGCCGAAAATCGCGCCGCGGGCATAGGGGTCCCAGTAGGGCGCGCCTAAACCGGTAAAGGCCGGCACCATATAGACGCCGTTGCTGTCTTTTACCTTAGTGGCAAAGTATTCCGAGTCGGTTGCGTCGCCAATGAGTTTCATCTCATCGCGCAGCCACTGAATGGAGGCACCGCCGATAAACACGGCCCCTTCGAGCGCGTAGTTCACCTCGCCACGTGGACCGCAGGCGATGGTCGTCAGCAGGCCATGGGTGGAGGTAACCGCTTCGGTACCGGTATTCATCAGCATAAAGCAGCCGGTGCCATAGGTGTTTTTAGCCATTCCCGGCTGTACGCAAAGCTGACCGTAGAGCGCGGCCTGCTGGTCACCGGCGATACCGGCGATAGGAATACGCGTCCCGCCTTTACCACCGATATTGGTCTGGCCATAAACCTCCGAGGATGATTTCACCTCAGGCAGCATTTCACGGGGGATATCCAGGATGTCCAGCATGCGCTGGTCCCATTCCAGCTTGTGAATATCGAACATCATGGTACGTGAAGCGTTAGTGTAGTCGGTGATATGCACCCGTCCCTGCGTCATTTTCCATACCAGCCAGGCATCGACGTTACCAAACAGCAGCTCGCCGCGCTTCGCCCGCTCACGCGAACCCTCTACGTGATCGAGGATCCACTTAACCTTGGTTCCCGAGAAGTAGGGGTTAATCACCAGACCGGTGGTGTGCTGGATGTACTCTTCCAGCCCCTCTCTTTTTAGCTTTGCACAATAGTCCGCGGTGCGGGGATCCTGCCAGACAATAGCATTGTAAATTGGCTTGCCGGTCTCTTTATCCCAGACAATAGCCGTTTCACGCTGGTTAGTGATGCCGATAGCGGCAATTTCATCGGAGCGAATATCGGCATGAGCCAGCACTTCAACCAGCGTTGAGCTTTGTGACGCCCAGATATCCATCGGGTCGTGTTCAACCCAGCCCGGTTTGGGGTATATCTGCTGAAACTCGCGCTGGGATACCGCCACAATATTGGCATCGTGATCGAGAATAACGGCGCGGGAGCTGGTGGTCCCCTGGTCGAGGGCGACAATATATTTTTTATCAGTGGTCATAATTCATTCCTGATGTGTAAAGGGTTAACAACTTACGCTTTACGCTGCTCAGCACGCGCTATCGGCTTATCTTGTTTTTTTTCCACCGCCTTCCCAGGCAGGTTACAGGCGATCAACGAGCGATAGCCAAATGCACCGATAATGGCACCCACAATCGGACCGAAAATCGGCACAAGGAAGTAGGGAATATCGCGGCCGCCGGTAAAGGCAACGTTACCCCAGCCGGCCAGCCAGGCAAAGAGTTTAGGTCCGAAATCACGAGCCGGGTTCAGGGCGAAGCCGGTCAGTGGGCCCATCGCACCGCCTATCACCGCAATCAGCAGACCAATCAGTAAAGGCGCCATCGGGCCGCGAGGCAGGCCGTTGCCATCGTCGGTCAGCGCCATAATCAGCGCCATCATCACGGCGGTAATCACGGCTTCAACAAGGAAAGCCTGGCCAACGCTGATATGCGGGTTTGGATAGGTGGAAAAGATGCCTGCGAGGTCGAGGCTGGCAACCGTGCCGCGCACCATATGGTGCGTTTGCTCGAAGTCCAGGAACAGGTTGTAATAAAGGCCGTAGACCAGCGCCGCTGAGCAAAAGGCGCCAGCGATTTGCGCAAGAATGTAGGGTGCAACCTTACGACGGTCAAAGTTGGCAAACAGACAGAGGGCGATAGTGACCGCCGGATTAAGGTGCGCACCGGAGATCGCGGCGCTCAGGTAGACCGCCATGGCAACGGCGATACCCCAGATGATACTGATTTCCCACTGGCCGAAACTGGCACCGGCAAGCTTCATGGCGGCGACACAGCCTGCACCAAAGAAAATAATGGTGGCCACACCAAGAAATTCTGCGATGCACTGTCCTTTGAGCGTGCTTGTTGAATGACTCATAATGGTATTTCCTGAAGGCGAGGTTAAATGTTGTACAGCTCTATTTTGCTCATTCCCTGAGGCACCCAAATCTAATGTAGGGCTGATGTAAATTTATCGTTAACGCGCATAAACGAGAAATAGCGAAATCAAAACTTGTGCTCCAGGTCAAAAAAATGAGCGTTTTCGCGTGTTCCTGCTTTCCCTGCGCACTATTGCAATAGCGATATTCTGTTTTTTTTTCGCAATTTGTTAACGAGCGTCTTACTTTAAACGTCGCTTATGTTGTTAACGCCAGGTATAGACTGAAAATTGTTACATACTTCGCCCTGCGCGGGTTCGCTGCTGGACTTGACGGACCTGTCTACTTACAATCAGAACAACGTTGTTATCCGCGGGAATTCTGGCTTAACCATATGAGCTGCGGCTGGCAACTTCAACGCCCTGCGATTAGGAGAGGTCATTTACAATGTCATTTGAAGTGTTCGAGAAACTGGAAGCGAAAGTACAGCAGGCGATTGATACTATCACCCTGCTGCAAATGGAAATTGAAGAGTTAAAAGATCAGAATAACAACCTGAATCAGCAGGTTCAGCAGGCAGCTGGCAACAGCGACTCGCTGGTACGGGAAAATCAGCACCTTAAGGAAGAGCAGCTGGTCTGGCAGGAGCGTCTGCGCGCCCTGCTTGGCAAAATGGAAGAAGTCTGAGGTTACGGCCTGAAAAAGAGAAGGGTGCCACAGGCACCCTTTTTGCTGTCCGGGGTATGTCAGAACCCGAAAGGGTCACTCGATATCGAGCGGGTCTTCGGAGAGGATGATACCGGTGTTGTCGGCATAAAGATGATCGCCCGAGAAGAAGGTGACACCACCGAAATTGACGCGGATGTCGCTTTCACCGATACCTTCGCCAGCCGCACCTACCGGGATGGCGGCAATAGCCTGAATGCCGATATCCAGCTCTTCAAGGTCATCTACCTGACGAACTGAACCGTAGACCACGATGCCTTCCCATTCATTCTGTAGGGCCAGGCGCGCCAGCGCGGCGTCTACCAGGGCACGGCGCACCGAGCCGCCACCGTCTACCAGCAATACGCGACCCCGGCCATTTTCCTCGAGCAAATCATAGAGTAGCCCGTTGTCTTCGAAACATTTTACCGTGATGATTTGCCCGCCAAACGAGGAGCGACCCCCGAAGTTGGAGAAAAGCGGTTCAACGACGTTCACATCTTCATGATAGATGTCGCAGAGTTCAGAAGTATCATATTTCATAAGGGTTTCGTCTGTTTGCCACAGGGAGCGTAAGTATATCGCTTTCTCACCGCCATTGGCAAAATCATCAGTGGATAAAAATTGCGCCAGGTCAGGCACATCGCAGTTAATTCAGTGCCAGGCCCAGCGAGAAAAGCACGTTGATCAACAGGGACATTTTCACCGTTTTTTCAAGCTGAGGCCTCATGGCGAGGGCCGACGTCTGGGTCATAATTGCCCGCGCCTGCCTGAACAGTAGCGGTGCGGCGAGCAGAAAGAGCCATGCGGCCGCACCGGGCGCGGAAATAATATTGAACAGCGCGAAGCACAGCAGGGCACCAGCCAGCAGAACGGCATGATAGCGGCGAGCGTTAATGGCGCCCAGCCGTACCGCAAGGGTAAATTTTCCCTGCTGACGGTCAGTGTCGATATCGCGCATATTATTGACGTTAAGCACCGCGACCGCCAGCAGGCCACAGGCCGTAGCGGGCAGAAACAGTACGCTGTGAAAGCTGTGTGCCTGTAGGTAATAGCTGCCGATAACGCCCAGCCAGCCGAAGAAAATCAGCACGGAAGCATCGCCAAGCCCCAGATAGCCATAGGGTTTTTTACCCACCGTATAGGCAATAGCCGCGACGATGGCGAGCGCACCCAGCACGATAAACCCCAGAATATCGCTCACCGACTGGCAGGATGTCACGACCAGCGCGACCCCTGCAATAATGGTCATACCCACCGTTATCGCCAGCGCCCTGCGCATCTGCCGTGGGGTTATCACACCTTTTTGCATACCGCGCAGCGGCCCAATGCGCTCTGGCGTGTCGCTGCCCTTCACGGCATCGCCATAGTCGTTCGCCAGATTAGAGAGTATCTGTAGCAGCGCGGTGGTGAGGAGGGCAAGGCAGGCAATCAACAGATTAAACTGCCCGTGCCACCATGCCAGGGCTGAACCGGTGATGATCGAGGCGCACGCCAGCGGTAACGTTCGTAAACGCAGGCTCTCCAGCCATGCATGCGCGTGATTGTAGCCAGGAGCCGGATGAATATTTTCCGTCATAGGAGGAAACCTCTGCTGGGCAGAACGGTACGAGTCGTTAGTGTGTTCAGTTTACCGTCAGCCAGCCGCGCGGGACTTAATCCTTATCAAGGATATCGCCTGTCTTGCCCTTATTTCTGCGCTTTTCCCTGGTGTATCGGCCAGTACCAGCCATAAAAAAAGGAGGCCGGAGCCTCCCTCTGTTTGCTATCAACCCTTCTCAGAGAATAAAGCGGCTGAGATCTTCATCGGCCACCAGCTCATCCAGGTGCTTGCCAACGTAGTCGGCATCAATGGTAAAGGATTGTCCGTTAAGGTCGCTTGCCTCAAAGGAGATATCCTCCATCAGACGTTCCAGCACGGTATGCAGACGGCGTGCGCCGATGTTTTCGGCGGTTTCGTTAACCTGCCAGGCCGCGGCAGCAATACGGCTGATCCCGTCATCGGTGAAGTGAATATCCACACCTTCAGTATTCATCAGTGCCTTATATTGCACCGTCACGGAGGCGCTCGGCTCGGTGAGGATCCGCTCAAAATCGTGGGTGGTCAGCGCCTGTAGCTCAACGCGAATCGGCAGACGGCCCTGTAGTTCAGGGATCAGATCCGACGGGCTGGCTACCTGGAAAGCACCCGACGCGATAAAGAGGATATGATCGGTTTTCACCATGCCGTGCTTCGTCGAGACGGTACAGCCTTCGACCAGCGGCAGCAGATCGCGCTGAACCCCTTCGCGTGAGACGTCCGGGCCGGAGCTTTCTCCGCGCTTACAGACCTTGTCGATCTCATCAATAAATACGATGCCATGCTGCTCAACGGCGTCAATCGCTTCCTGCTTCAGCTCTTCCGGATTGACCAGCTTCGCGGCTTCTTCTTCCACCAGCAGCTTCATGGCGTCTTTGATTTTCAGCTTACGCGGCTTCTGCTTCTGACCGCCGATATTCTGGAACATCGACTGTAGCTGGCTGGTCATCTCCTCCATGCCTGGAGGGGCCATAATTTCCACGCCCGCCGAAGAGGCCGCCAGATCAATTTCTATTTCTTTGTCGTCAAGCTCGCCTTCGCGCAGTTTTTTACGGAAAGACTGGCGTGCGGCAGAGGGTTCAGCGGCCGATTCAGACTGCCCCCAGTTATTCTTCGCCGGGGGGATCAGCACGTCGAGGATGCGCTCTTCCGCCATCTCCTCCGCGCGATAGCGATTTTTCTCAATCGACTGAGATCGCACCATCTTGATCGCAGAATCGGTCAGATCGCGGATAATCGAGTCAACCTCTTTACCCACATAGCCCACTTCGGTGAATTTGGTCGCTTCGACCTTGATGAAAGGCGCATTAGCCAGCTTAGCAAGACGACGGGCAATTTCCGTTTTCCCGACGCCAGTCGGGCCAATCATCAGGATATTTTTGGGCGTGACTTCATGACGCAGCTCTTCGTTAAGCTGCATACGGCGCCAGCGATTACGCAGGGCGATGGCAACAGCGCGTTTAGCGTCGTCCTGGCCAATGATAAATCTGTTCAGTTCGCTGACGATTTCGCGTGGGGTCATTTCAGACATAGTTGGGGGTCCTTACGCTTTAGACGCTAATTCTTCGATGGTGTGATTGTGGTTGGTATAGATGCAGATATCCCCTGCAATACCCAGCGCTTTTTCAACGATATCGCGCGCACCGATGTCGGTGTTTTCCAACAGGGCGCGAGCCGCCGCCTGCGCATAAGGACCGCCGGAACCAATCGCAATCAAATCGTTTTCGGGCTGAATGACGTCGCCGTTACCCGTAATAATCAGCGAGGCATTCTCGTCAGCCACGGCCAGAAGCGCTTCCAGCTTGCGCAGCATTCTGTCGGTACGCCAGTCTTTGGCCAGTTCCACGGCCGCCTTCACCAGATGACCCTGATGCAGTTCAAGTTTGCGTTCAAAGAGTTCAAACAGGGTAAAGGCGTCTGCGGTACCGCCAGCAAAACCGGCAATGACTTTATCATTATAAAGACGGCGCACTTTTTTGACGTTGCCTTTCATAACGGTGTTGCCGAGAGTAGCCTGGCCATCACCGCCAATCACTACCTGGCCGTTGCGTCGTACACTTACAATTGTTGTCACGGGCAGACCCCTTGTTGCAGTAAAAGATCACCCCGCAGCTCAACTGCGGGGCATTGATGCAATCAGATATGGGGTGGCTTTAAGCGCTTTCAACCCCCCAGAGCGAGAGGGATACAATTTGTATGGCCTGAACTGCGGAGGCTTTTCAGCGTACTGTCAGCACCTGAACGGCTGTTATAAGGGCCAATAACCACGCGATTCCAACCGCCGCCGGTGGTAATGCGACTCTCGAAACCTTCAAAAGCGAGCTGCGCGCGGATAGACTCGGCCTGATCGCTGCCTTTAAACGATCCGCACTGTACCATCCAGCGCTGAGTTTTCGCTTTCTCAACCTCTTTCGGCTTAGTTTCTGCCTTTGGCTGCTGCGCCGTCTGAACCGGGGCCTGATGGGTCGGCTCGTGGCTTACTGGCGCGGCGGGCTGGGTATGATGCGGGGCAGACTGCGGTAACATATGCGTCTGCTGCTGCTGAACCTGCTGCTGAGTGTGAGGCTGCTGCTGATTTTGCTGCTGCTGGGCGCGGATCTGTTGCTGCTGTTGGATCTGCGACTGCTGCGTTCTTATCTGCTGCTGTGCGCGAGCCTGCTGCTGCTGAATTTGCTGCTCCTGCTGCATTCGCGACTGCTGCTGCAACTGCGTCTGCTGCCGCTGTAGCGTTTGCTGGCGCTGTGCAGGCGTCTGTTCATTCCATGGTACTTCATTCAGCTGCGTGGGCTGCTGGCGCATATCGGCCTGCATCTGCTCCAGTAGCTGACGCTGCTCATCGGTTAGCTGAGTCTGAGAGTGGACTTCGCCTCCTGCGGTAGGCTCGGTAGGCGTGGGAACGCTCATCTGGCGATTCTCCAGCTCCTTGATATAGCGCCAGCGCTCCTCGGGCTTGGGCGGCAGGCCATTACCCACGGCTTTACGGTCGGGAATAATGGGCGTTTCATCTTTTTTATGATGGGCGATAAACCAGAGCCCGCCAGCAAAAGTCACCAGTACCGCGACGGCAAGTCCGACCATTATCTTCGATACGCCTGAACCACCACTACGCTTTTTACTACTACGGCTGTTACGGCTGTTGGTCTTCTTGCGACGCGTCCCTGTCGAACGCCCGCGGCCTACATAATCTTTTTGTGCCACTATCGTTCCACTAATTTTCAATAAAAGGTGTGGTCGGGCGAAGTCGTTGCAGGTGCGCCCGGCTATCAGCCCGTCATGTTACTTAAGGGCCGCAAGTTTGACCAGCGTCGATACTGTTTTGAGCCCGCCGATCGCTGATTAAAGGCGGATAATGTGTTTTTTCCAGATTATTCTTTCTCCCTTAACGAGGGAGCGGTACTACCCCGTATTTTTAACTCAAAATCCAGCAGCCTGGAGCCGCTGTTAACGGGCTTACCCTTTAGCTGGGCAAGAAGCAGATTCATGGCTTCACGGCCAATGTTAAAGCGCGGCTGTGCGACCGTTGTGAGCTGTGGGTCGCTGTAGCGGGACAGTTCGATATCATCAAAACCAATTAGCGAGATCTCCTGAGGCACGCGCAGCCCCATGATTTTTGCCTCGGACATGGCACCCAGCGCCATAATGTCGCTGTGGCAAAATATCGCGTCAGGGCGCCTGGGCAGTGCCATCAAATATTTCATTGCCCGGCTGCCTGCATCGAAGGTGAAATCACCCGGAACAATATAGTGGGGATCAACAGCAATGTCGTTACGCTTTAGCGCCTGAATATAGCCCTGTAACCGATACTGGCACAGCGGCATATCCTGAGGCCCGGTGATACAGGCAATGCGGCTGTGCCCCAGCTTCAGCAGATGGCTGACCGCTTCAAAGGCGGCCGTCAGGTTATCAATGTGTACGGTAGGCAGTTCCCGCGCGGGCGCAAACTCGTTGGCCATCACCATCGGCGGCAGGTTAGGCTGTTCCTCCACGCTGATATCAAAGGGAAGCTGGGAACCCAGCAGCACCATCCCGTCAATCTGACGGGTTAGCATCAGGTTAAGAAAGGATTTCTCCTGTTGGCTTTGATGCGCACAGTCGCCGATCAGCACCAGATAGCCCTGGGCGGCTGCCACCACTTCCACGCCGCGAATGATTTCGCTGAAAAAGGGGTCACAGATATCCGGCACGATAACCAGAATGGTGTGGGATTCACTGCGCTTACTGCTGCGGGCCATAGTATGAGGGGAGTAGCCCGTGGCGACCACCGCCTCTTCAACCTTCAGGCGCGTGGCGGCAGAGACTTTTTCAGGGTTCATCAGGGCGCGCGAAACCGTCGCCGTGGATACGCCAGCTTTTTCAGCGACATCCTTCATCGTCGCCCCCGCTGCCTCTTTCGTGTGTTCCAACGCTATTCTCCTTGCCCGAGTCGGCCTGTCGCGGGTCGCACCGACCTGTAAGGTATATTAATGAGTCCCTCTGACCCTTGCCACATTTCTAACAGATGTTAGCGGGCGTCGTTACTTAATTTGCATAAAAAATGTGACTTGTATGGCTTTTTTCGAGCCTGCTCGCAAAGCAGACGAAAAGCAGCCTGTATTTCAACCTTCCGTTGGATCAATATCCAGCGTCCATTTGACTTTACGCGCCTGGGGTAGCGTGCCGATCAGGGGGAGCGTGCTCTTTATCAACCGCTGCAGGAGCCCCCTGGAAGGGTGTTGCAGCAGAAGCTGCCAGCGATAGCGCCCGCCACGTTTGGGTTGCAGCGCCGGTACCGGACCCATCACCCAGAACGCCTCATCTTTTAACGGACTGGCTTCCAGAAGATTACGTAGCTGCTGTAAAAATAGCGCGGACTGCTGGTTATCATGATCGTCTGACCGAAACAGCGCATGGCTGGTAAACGGCGGCAGGAAGACGGTTTTGCGTTCAGTCAGGGCGCGAAGCGCAAAGGCATCGTAGCCCTCATGCAGAAGCGTTTGCAGTAAAGGGTGCTCGGGGTGGTGAGTCTGTAAAACGACCTCTCCCTGCTTGCCCGCGCGCCCGGCGCGTCCGGCCACCTGGGTGTAAAGCTGCGCGAAACGCTCGGCAGAGCGAAAATCTGCTGAGAACAGTGCCCCATCCACGTCCAGCAGCGAAACCAGCGTGACGTCGGGGAAGTGGTGGCCTTTCGCCAGCATCTGTGTGCCGACCAGAATACGGGCGCCGCCGCGATGAACGTCGGCGAGGTGCTGTTCCAGTGCGCCTTTGCGGCTGGTGGTGTCGCGATCGATACGGGACAACGGCACGCCGGGAAAACGAGCGGTGAGGTTATGCTCAAGCTGCTCTGTACCCAGCCCCACGGGAACCAACTGCGTTGAACCGCACTGTGGACACTGATTAGGCACGGGGCGCTGGCTGTCACAGTGGTGGCAGCGGAGCTGATGATGATGCTGATGTAGCGTGTAGTAGCGGTCGCAGCGCTGACATTCAGCAATCCAGCCGCATTCATGGCAGAGCATGGCAGGTGAGAATCCCCGCCGGTTCAGGAACAGCAGCACCTGGTTATCGGCACTGAGATGCTGACCTATTTTCTTAATCAGCATCGGCGACAGGCCACCCTCCAGCCTGACCCCTTTCAGGTCCAACAGCTGCTGCGTCGCCTGTCTGGCATTTCCCGCGCGCTTGCTGAGATTGAGCTGGCGATATTTGCCCATTTGCACATTATGTAGCGTTTCCAGCGCCGGCGTGGCGGAACCCATCACCACGGGAATATCTTCCTGTCGGGCGCGAAAGACAGCCATATCGCGCGCCTGGTAGCGCCAGCCTTCCTGCTGCTTGTAGGAGCTGTCGTGCTCTTCATCAATGATGATAACGCCGAGGCGGGCAAACGGGGTGAACAGGGCAGATCGGGTGCCGATCACGATTGCCGTCTCACCGCTGCGGGCGCGCAGCCATACCGCCAGCCGCTCACTGTCATTCAAGCCGGAGTGGAGAACGTCCACCGGCGCGTTAAAGCGCTCGCGGAAGCGGGCGATCGTTTGCGGCGTCAGGCCAATTTCAGGTACCAGCACCAGCGCCTGGGCACCGCTTGCCAGGATGTTTTCCAGTACGCTCAGGTAGACTTCAGTTTTACCCGAGCCGGTGATCCCGGCCAGCAGCCAGGCAACGAAATGGTCATCTTCGCCACGTATAGCGCCCACTGCCGTAGCCTGTTCGGTATTAAGGCGTAACCGCTCACCAATCACCGCGTAACTGCTGCGCCAGTCTTCCCGCTTGCGGGTTAGCGATTGCAAATCGCAGAGACCTTTTGCCCGCAGCGCCTGTAGCGTGGCATCGGTAATGTCATGCTGACTGATTTCATGGCGGTAAAGACTTCGCTGTCGCAGGGCGGAAAGGGCCTGCTGCTGCTTCGGTGCGCGTTTCAACGCTTCCGGAGGCGTTGCGCGGCCGGTTTCGCTAATGACCCACTGGAAAAGCGGAGCCTCGGCGGCCATTTTCCCCTGACGCAGCAAAACGGGCATCGCATGAAACAGCACTTCACCGAGCGGATAATGATAGTAATCCGCCGCCCACAGGAGGATATGCCACAGCGAAGGCGGGTAAAGTGAAACGTCGTCCAGCACCTCGTTGACCGCTTTGAGCTGATCCAGAGGAAAATCGCTGGTTTCGCTCAGCCCTACCACCACGCCCACGGCTTTCCGCTTGCCGAAGGGGACGCTGACGCGACCGCCAACCACTGCCGCAGGCAGGTGTGAAGGCAACAGGTAATCAAAGTTGCGGGCAAGGGGAACGGGAAGCGCGACCTGAACAACGGGCATGAATTCATCCGGATGAAATTATCAGCGGGATAGTGTACACTGTGTGTTCCGAAATGTGCGGATCCGATTGCAGCGGGTGGTTAATTTCTGTATAGTCCGCCGCCGTGATACGGCATTTTGGTATCATAACACCTGAATTTTTAATCTTCGTGTGGTGCCGGTGCAGGGTAATCCTGGCACGGGAGAGCGACACGGCCTTAACTGAGGTTTCCCATGAAAAAAGGTATTCACCCAAATTACGCTGAAGTTACTGCTAAATGCTCTTGCGGTAACGAAATCAAAACCCGCTCAACCGTGGGTCACGACCTGAACCTGGACGTGTGTGGTAAATGCCACCCGTTCTACACCGGTAAGCAGCGTGACGTTGCCAGCGGTGGTCGTGTTGACCGCTTCAACAAGCGTTTCAGCATCCCTGGTAGCAAATAAGCTATCTGAACGAAACGGTTTCCGTTTCGGATGCGACAAAAAGCCTGGCAACGCCAGGCTTTTTAAACGCTCATTAACACCCTGTCAGGCGGTTTGCTGACAGGGTGTTTTTTTTGGTTAAGACTTACTTTCTGGCAGTGGTCGCCGGGGCATTAAACGAGATGTTTGCTGAAGGAATGTTGCCACCAATTTGATTAATACTGGTGAGCTTCGGTGCCCTGATGATCAGATTAGTTGCAGCAAGCGTACCTTTTCCGGTGAACGGGATCAGGGAACACTTGTTATTCACCAGCGATCCACTGGTGCTCAACGCCAGCGTGTCAGCCTTAAGGGTTCCATAATTAGCAATACTGTTCTGCCCGATAATGCCCATTTTTGCGGAAGCCTGCATTGTGCCTGTATTTTCAAAAGCGTTTGAAATAACATTTATTTGCGTCCCCTTAATAGCGGTCGCATTATTAACTTTATCACTCGCAATATACACAAGGTTACCCGCATCAAGCGTTCCCTTTTTCAGCTTCACATTCTTTGTAGACGAGAGCTGAATATTTTTCCCGCTTTTTAGTGTACCGCTGTTAGTAATATTGCCAGATGAGGTGAAGAGGTTAGATATGAGCCCGCTCAGTGAGTTGTCACTCGATGAAGAACCTGCTTTCATATCAATGGTCCCAGACTGCGAACTTATGGAACCCTGATTAGTAATATCGGTCCTTGAGGCTACTGCTATATCCCCATGACTAATTATCTTACCTTGTGCATCATTAGTGAAATCGCCTGAGCTGTTGAATATAGCGACGGAAGCCGATTCTATTGTGCCAGCGTTGGTAATTTTACCATTGCTGTTGATTTGGAGTGCCTGTGCATTCAACGTTCCCTTATTGTTAACGCCTGCGCCCGTATTGGTAGAGGCCAGGAAGATCGTTCCTGCGGTAATCCCGCCCAGCGCACTTACATCTATGCCTGTTGAGGCCGCTTTAGTCATGACTTCCAGATTTCCGTTGGCGGAACTATAGATGTAATTCCCTGCCATAGCGAGGACGGAGTTGGATTTTATTTTACCATTAATTTTCAACGAGTCAGCGAGTAATGTCGTATAATCTGCAGTCATGGATTTGTTAATGGTGATATTACCTTTGGTGACTTTAAAACTGGATAATGCACCCTCCCTGTCCATCACCGGGATGCCTGTAGTAAGCGTGGTGCGGTTAGTGTTGATAAAGCTACAGCCTGAGCAGATAATACCGTTAGGGTTGGAAATAATCACATCTGCTTTAAGACCACCCACTTCAATAAATCCGTTCAGGGCACTCGATTTCTTTGAAATGACTTCGTTCAGTATCACTTTGGCTGATGAGGTAAGGTTACCATTTTTAGCAATGTTACCCTTTTCCCGAACCAGATCGACCATACTATTATTCAGAATCATGCCTTTATTGCTCACATTGAAATCTTTCCACATATTGTGAGAAAGCCCATTGCTGTCAGCATTGTTGATGTCCACAACGGTAGCCCCGCTGGTGTGTACGTAACTGGCCGGGTCTGCGCATACTGATTGTGCGAAGAGAGCGAGAGAGGTGGCCAGAAAAATCGTTTTAAATTTATAGTTTTTCATTTTATTAGTCCGTTAATTAAGAGTGCTGATATATTAATAAGTCGCGCTATAGTTTTCGTATTTTACTGTTGTTAATATGGGCGTGATTTAATACCTCCATTGCAGTGAAAAGCCGAGCATGAGTGAATCCGTATGGAAGCCATCCGGACGCGCCAGAGGTACACCGGCAAAAAGATCGAAGCCGGTATTCCATAGCCATCCACGCAGTCCAACGACGCCGCCGGCAAGCATTTTCCCTGAGTAGTTGGCACGCTCTCCTCCGCCAATACCCTGCCCAATGTCTAAACCTGCATAAGGCTGGAAAGCCCTGCCTGGTATTATCCAGCTGAGATCGTTGCGCCAGTACCAGCCCTGATTTTGCTGTAGGTTTAACTCGCCATCAAAACCGCGTACGGTCCAGCGATTACCTATAGCGAAGCGATCTAACGTTGAGAGTCTGTCTGGTGTGAGCTGTAGATTAAAATGGGGGGAATAGTTAAAGTAATGCCCCTGGAGGATAAAGTTGGTCGATGACTGAAGGTCTATTCCTACGATTCTTCCCTGCTTGTCGATCAGATCAATCTGCCTGTCCGGGGTGTTGCTACTGCCGAACCAGGGCATTTTATGCTGGTAGCTCAGGCGGGTGTTGATCGCAGTATTATTAAATTTGTACTGATTCTCTAAAATCGCTTTCCAGCCAGAATTTTTTTTATTCATGCTTTCCAGTTCTATTTCATTAAAAGCGTAGCGTGCCCCCATATTGAAGATTTGCAGTCCAAAGGTATATTTTTGACTAACCGTTTGGGAGATAAGGTAGTTCAGCTGCGCGCTGAGATAATGGTTTTTGTTATTTAACCTCCAGCTAGCCCAGTCCCCCTGCACGTGCTGCTGATAGCTGCTCTGGCTGGCATATAAGTCCAGCCACCAAAAACCCCATGGCACCGAATAGCCTACCGAACGATTATTATTCCCCTCAACCTTATGACTAAAATCAATATCGCGGCCATAAGAGAAATAGAGCATGTCGCTTAATGACGTAATATTGTTCAGGTAGAGCGTCGCCCCTCCCTGATAGCGGCCGCTGGTTGCGCTGCCGGCATCATTCACCCATGCGCCGATCTGCCAGTATTTGTCCTGTAGCCGCTGAATAAAGAGATCGCTCTCGCCTTTATTCTCGCCAGGCAGCAGTTTGATTTTTACAGATGAACCCGGGACGCGCTGTAGGTTTGCGCTTCCCTGCTCCAGTTCTCTCAGGCTGAGGATGTATCCTGTGCTAAAAGGCAGGGTGCTTGTGAGATTAATAAAGTTCGCCCCTCCCTTTTCCAGCTTTATATCACCCACTTTTCCTGCGAGGATCTCGAAGTGAAGTTTTCCTTCATTAATGTCCTGTTCTGGAAGGTTAATACGGGTAGTGATATACCCCATACGAATGATTTCATTTTGCAGCGTTCGCGCTAATAATCGAACGCCCTCAATGCCGAGACATTTCCCTTTGGCCTGCTGTGTTATCCACGAAACTTCGCCAATGTTAAGTCTTTTATCGTCCTGTGTAAGCTTTATTACACTGATATTAAAACAGTTTTCCTCTGTCGGGAACGTAATCACCTCCCTGATGAGGTTCTGTTTTTCCGAACGGGCCGATTTTGTTTCAGGTACAACGGCATCTCTCCTGGCTTTATCCTGTTCTATTGGGTTGATCGATTTATCACTGATTTGTTTTTCAATGCCTGCTTGCTGATAAATTCCAGTATCTGCTGACGCAGATCCCACTGATATTATAAAAAAGAGGGATGAAAGATGAATATAACGTAGAAGAGAAAGCATAAGTTCCATTATTTTTTCTAACTAACAATCCATTATTAAACATGATCTTATTTTTTTCGAAAACTTAAGGCAATAGTAAAAGTTTTGGTTTTTTCAGACAGAGTGGTTGGGTCCCCCCGAGAGGGAGGTTTTACGTTATCAGGGCGTGTTCTATAATTATAGAAAGGGTTGCGCGTGTGATTAACTACAAGTTTTTGATATAAATGCATTCATCACATTGATCCATATATTTATGAGTTAAGCTGAAGTGAATATCAACGTAATCATAAATGATATTAAATGAAATTAAGATTTAATCTACATCTTAAGGTGATATTTGGCTATTTTATAATGAGGATGAAATATGGGTGAGTCGTACATATAAAGACAAAAATAGATGCCTTCAGGCTTGAATATTAATGTGGAAGCGACTAATTTTGCCATCGCGGCTTTACAATTATAACTTAATGCAGAGATAACCTGCGGTGCAGGTGCCGAATTATCCGCGATCCTTCTGAGTCGGATGTGAACTTGCAGGTGTGGCTAAACGCGACTCTGACCGACAAGTTCGTCCAAGACCCAGATACCCTAAGGACAGAGGAAAAAAGAACGTGTTTTAAGGAGATATCCGGCGGACAGGTAAGCGGGCTGGGTTATCAGAAGAGCAGGCAAATCCCTCTTACAAAGGATCTGCCCGCGTCGCAGGGGAGCGTAAATGCTGGGTTAGTATTCCCAGGTGTCTGGATCAACGCCCATTTCCCGCATGATCGCTTTCGCGTCTTCCGGGATCTCATCACTGCGTTCCTTACGAAGATCAACATCATCCGGTAAAGGCTGGCCGGTGAAAGCATGTAAGAAAGCTTCACACAGCAACTCGCTGTTAGTGGCATGACGCAAGTTGTTGACCTGGCGGCGGGTACGTTCATCGGTCAGAATTTTCAGAACTTTTAACGGTATTGAGACCGTTATTTTTTTTACCTGCTCGCTCTTTTTACCGTGTTCAGCGTAAGGGCTGATATATTCGCCGTTCCATTCAGCCATGGGGTACCTTAGTCATCATTAAAATTTTTTGAAAGTGCCGAAATTCGGCTAATTATGCCCGAAGTTGGTGCCCACCACACTGCTACAAAGCAATTTTTATGCAGGCTATAACGACATAATCTTAACGGGTATTGGCGTTTTGCTCAATCTATACGCAAAGACATTTAGATGTCCAGATGTATTGACGTCTAAATATGCGCTGTTATGCTAGGCACTCTACTTATTCTCCTTTCAGGAATTTATGCACCATGACGCGTAAACAGGCAACCATCGCAGTGCGTAGCGGTTTGAATGATGATGAGCAATATGGCTGCGTTGTCCCCCCCATCCATCTTTCCAGCACCTATAACTTTACGGATTTCAATCAGCCAAGAGCCCACGACTATTCGCGTCGCGGTAATCCCACGCGGGACGTGGTTCAGCGTGCGCTGGCCGAACTGGAGGGTGGAGCCGGGGCGGTGATGACTAACACCGGCATGTCTGCCATTTTTCTGGTTTGTACCGTTTTCCTGAAACCCGGCGACCTGCTGATTGCCCCCCACGACTGTTACGGCGGCAGCTACAGGCTTTTTGACAGCCTGAGTAAGCGTGGTGCCTGGCGCGTGAAGTTTGTCGATCAGAACGACGAGGTGGCGCTAGAGGCTGCTCTGGCAGAGAAACCTAAGCTGGTACTGATAGAAAGCCCCAGCAACCCGCTGCTGCGCGTGGTCGATATCGCCGCTATTGCAAAAGCGGCGCGTGAGGCGGGTGCCGTCAGCGTGGTTGATAACACCTTCCTCAGCCCCGCACTGCAAAACCCGCTGGCGCTGGGCGCCGATCTGGTCCTTCACTCGTGTACCAAATATTTAAACGGCCACTCCGATGTTGTCGCGGGCGTGGTGATTGCCAAAGATCCGGCCCTGGTGACTGAACTGGCCTGGTGGGCCAACAATATTGGCGTCACCGGCGCGGCTTTTGACAGCTATCTGCTGCTGCGTGGGTTACGCACGCTGGCACCGCGCATGGCGGCGGCGCAGCGTAATGCGCAGGCCATCATTGACTATCTGAAACAACAACCGCTGGTTAAAAAGTTGTATCATCCATCACTGCCGGAAAACGCAGGCCATCAGATTGCGGTAAAACAGCAAAAAGGCTTTGGCGCTATGTTAAGTTTTGAGCTGGATGGCGACGAGAATACCCTGCGTACTTTCCTTAAAGCGCTAGAACTCTTTACCCTGGCAGAGTCGCTGGGCGGCGTGGAAAGCCTTATTTCCCACACCGCTACCATGACCCATGCAGGAATGTCCGCTGAGGCTCGTGCGGCAGCAGGTATTTCTGAGACGCTACTCCGCGTGTCAGTCGGTATTGAAGACCACGAAGATTTAATCGCCGATTTGGATAATGCCTTCCAGATAGCGGCCAAGAGGTAAGCATGAGTCAGTCAGCAGTGGCAGCCGGCACGCGCCAGTTGCACAAATTTGGTGGCAGCAGTCTCGCCGACGCCAGGTGTTATCAGCGAGTGGCCGGGATAATGGCTGAATACGGCTCTGCCGGGGATGTAATGGTGGTATCTGCCGCGGGCAGTACAACCAATCAGCTAATCAGCTGGCTTAAGCTGAGTCATACCGACCGACTTTCTGCTCATCAGGTACAGCAGGCCCTGCGTCGCTATCAGAGTGAGCTGATAAACGGGTTGCTCCCTCCCGAGCAGGCCGAGCCGCTGTTGAACAATTTTATTCACGATCTTGAAAAACTTGCCGGGCTGCTTGACGGAAAAATTACCGAGGCGATTTATGCCGAAGTCGTCGGGCACGGTGAAATCTGGTCTGCCCGTTTGATGGCTGCCGTTCTCAACCAGCGCGATATTGACGCCGACTGGCTGGATGCCCGTGATTTTCTTCGCGCCGAACGCGCGGCTCAGCCGCAGGTTGATGAGGGAAAATCATGGCCGCTATTGCAGCAGCTTCTGGCGCAGCACCCGCATCAAAGGCTGGTGATTACCGGGTTTATCAGTCGCAACGATGCAGGCGAAACCGTACTGCTTGGCCGTAACGGCAGCGACTATTCCGCGACCCAAATCGGCGCACTGGCTGGGGTTTCACGCGTGACCATCTGGAGCGACGTAGCCGGGGTGTACAGTGCTGACCCGCGTAAGGTGAAGGATGCCTGCCTGCTGCCGCTGCTGCGGCTTGATGAAGCCAGTGAACTGGCGCGCCTGGCGGCACCCGTTCTGCATACCCGCACGCTGCAACCCGTTTCCGCCAGCGATATTGACCTTCAATTGCGCTGTAGCTATCAGCCAGAGCAGGGGTCCACGCGGATTGAGCGGGTGCTGGCCTCAGGTACGGGCGCACGTATTGTGACCAGCCATGATGACGTGTGTCTGATTGAGTTCCAGATCCCGCCACAGCATGATTTTGCCTCGCAGTATAAAGAGATCGATCACCTGCTGAAACGCGCGCAGCTTCGTCCCCTGGCAACGGGTATTCATCCCGATCGCAATCTTATACAGCTTTGCTACACGTCTGAAGTGGTGAGCAGCGCCCTGGCACTTTTACAGGATGCCGCGATACCGGGACGCCTGCAGCTGCGTGAGGGGATGGCGCTGGTTGCGCTGGTCGGGGCTGGCGTTTGTCGTAATCCGCTGCACAGCCACCGCTTCTGGCAGGAGCTGAAGGACCAGCCCGTTGAGTTTATCTGGCAGTCGGAAGAGGGGATCAGCCTGGTTGCGGTCTTGCGCGTCGGCCCCACCGAAAATCTGATCCGCGGTCTGCATCAGTCGCTTTTCCGCGCTGAAAAGCAGGTGGGTCTGATGCTGTTTGGCAAGGGTAATATCGGCTCCCGCTGGCTGGAGCTGTTTGGCCGTGAGCAGGAGACGCTGTCGGCCCGCACGGGCTTCGAGTTTGTGCTGGCCGGTGTGGTAGATAGCCGCCGTAGCCTGCTGAATTATGACGGACTGGATGCCCGCCGCGCGCTGGCCTTTTTCGAAGATGAAGCGGTCGAGCAGGATGAGGAGTCGCTGTTTTTGTGGATGCGCGCTCATCCGTATGACGATCTGGTTGTGCTGGACGTCACCGCCAGCGAGCCGCTTGCCGAACAGTATCTGGACTTTGCCAGCCACGGCTTTCACGTTATCAGCGCCAATAAGGTCGCCGGAGCCTCAAGCAGCGACCGCTATCGTCAGATACGCGATGCGTTTGCTAAAACTGGCCGCCACTGGCTGTACAACGCCACGGTCGGCGCGGGCCTGCCCGTTAACCATACCGTGCGCGACCTGCGTGAGAGCGGCGACAGCATTCTCTCCATCAGCGGTATTTTCTCCGGCACGCTCTCATGGCTTTTTCTGCAGTATGACGGTACGGTGCCCTTTACCGATCTGGTCGATCAGGCCTGGCAGCAGGGGCTGACCGAACCCGACCCCCGGGTTGATCTGTCAGGCCAGGACGTCAGGCGCAAGCTGGTTATTCTGGCGCGTGAAGCGGGATATGACATCGAACCCGATCAGGTGCGCGTCGAATCACTGGTGCCAAAAAGCTGTGAGGATGAATCCGTTGACCATTTCTTTGAGAATGGCGAGGCGCTGAACGACCAGATGAAGCAGCGACTTGAAGCTGCCCAGGAACTGGGGCTGGTGCTACGCTATGTGGCGCGCTTTGACGCGAACGGTAAAGCCCGCGTGGGCGTGGAAGCCGTCAGGGACGATCATCCTCTCGCCTCGCTGCTGCCCTGCGATAACGTCTTCGCCATTGAAAGCCGCTGGTATCGCGATAATCCGCTGGTGATCCGTGGTCCGGGTGCAGGACGCGACGTGACCGCCGGTGCGATTCAGTCCGATATCAACAGGCTGGCGCAGCTGCTGTAAACGTCCAGAGCCAGACATTTTGTCTGGCTCTGGCCTGTTTTATAGCCTGGCTCGGGCCTGTTTACGACCTGGATCCAGGCTGTTTTACGGTCTGGCTCGGGCCTGTTTTATAGCCTGGCTCGGGCCTGTTTACGACCTGGCTCGGGCCTGTTCAGCCGTTTTATTTCTGTTTGCTCAGCGCCGTTTTTCCTGTCCCTTCAGCCGTCTCCTTACGCGCTCCTGCCTTTTTTCCGCAACGTGAATTTTCCTCAATTTTGGTGAGAATTTGTCACGGCCAAAATCCCTTTATCTGTTGACGAAATAGCCAGTTTGATTCAATTTGAATGTCTGGACGTCTAAACGTATGGATGTTCAACCGGGCGATTCATTCATCAGCAGCGATCGAAGAGGTAAGCCATGAGCTTTTTCCACGCCAATCAGCGCGAGGCGCTGAACCAGAGTCTGGCCGAGATAAACGGGAAAATTAACGTCTCTTTTGAGTTTTTCCCGCCGCGCACCAGTGAAATGGAAGAGACGTTGTGGAGCTCAATCGATCGCCTGAGCAGCCTGAAACCTAAGTTTGTGTCCGTGACCTACGGCGCAAACTCCGGTGAACGTGACCGTACCCATAGCATTATCAAAGGGATTAAGGACCGCACCGGGCTGGAGGCCGCGCCGCATCTCACCTGCGTTGATGCAAGCCGTGCCGACCTGCGCGCCATCGCCGAGGATTACTGGAATAACGGCATTCGTCATATCGTCGCTCTGCGCGGCGACCTTCCGCCCGGCGGCGGCAAGCCGGAAATGTACGGCGCCGATCTGGTCGGGCTCCTCAGGGAGGTGGGGGATTTCGATATTTCTGTTGCGGCCTATCCGGAGGTGCACCCGGAAGCGAAAAGCGCGCAGGCGGATCTGATTAACCTGAAGCGCAAAATAGAGGCCGGTGCGAATAGTGCCATCACGCAGTTTTTCTTTGATGTGGAAAGCTATCTGCGCTTTCGCGATCGCTGCGCCGCAGCCGGTATAGACGTGGAGATTGTGCCGGGCATCCTGCCGGTCTCGAACTTTAAGCAGCTACAGCGTTTTGCGGCCATGACCAACGTGCGCGTGCCGGGCTGGATGACCCGCATGTTTGAAGGGCTGGATGACGATCCCGAAACGCGCAAAATGGTCGGTGCCAACGTGGCTATGGATATGGTTAAAATCCTCAGCCACGAAGGGGTGAAAGACTTCCATTTCTACACGCTGAATCGTGCGGAAATGAGCTACGCCATCTGCCATACGCTCGGGGTTCGCCCGGCGCTGGCAGCGGTCTGAAGCTTTAACCGGTATTGCGCATTCCCGCCGCAACGCCGGCAATGGTCACCATCAGCGCCTGCTCGACGCGCGCATCCGGTTCCTGACCGAGTTCTTCCTGCTGACGTGAACGATGAAGTAGCTCGGCCTGTAGCACATTAAGCGGATCGGTATAGACGTTACGCAGCGCAATCGACTCAGCAATCCACGGCTGGTCGGCCATCAGGTGCGCGTCGTTGGCAATGGTGAGAATGGTTTTAATATCGGCATCAAGCTGTTCGCGCAGCTGTTTACCCAATGGCCAGAGCGATGCGGTGACCAGACGCTGATCGTAATACTCCGCCAGCCACAGGTCAGCCTTAGAAAATACCATCTCCAGCATTCCCAGCCGGGTCGAGAAGAACGGCCAGTCGCGGCACATCGCTTCCAGCTGATCCTGATTACCGGCCTCCATCGCTTTCTGTAACGCAGCACCTGCGCCCAGCCAGGCGGGCAGCATCAGGCGGTTCTGCGTCCAGGCAAAAATCCATGGGATCGCGCGGAGTGATTCGACGCCGCCGGTAGGACGGCGCTTCGCCGGACGGGAGCCCAGCGGCAGCTTGCCCAGTTCCTGCTCAGGGGTAGCCTGGCGGAAGTAGGGGACGAAGTCCTCATTTTGACGTACATAGCCCCGATACATGGAACAGGAGTCGGCGGAGAGCTGGTCCATAATATCGCGCCATTTGGGCTCCGGCTCCGGCGGCGGCATCAGGTTAGCCTCCAGAATGGCACCGGTATAGAGAGAAAGGCTGCTAATGGTGACTTCCGGCAGGCCGTATTTAAAGCGAATCATTTCGCCCTGTTCCGTTACGCGCAGGCCGCCTTTCAGGCTGCCAGGGGGCTGGGAGAGCAGCGCAGCGTGAGCCGGAGCGCCGCCGCGGCCAATGGTGCCGCCGCGTCCGTGGAACAGCGTCAGGGCAATACCGGCTTTTTCACAGGTTTTGATCAGCGCATCCTGCGCCTGATACTGCGCCCAGCTTGCCGCCATGACACCGGCATCTTTCGCCGAGTCAGAGTAACCGATCATCACCATCTGCCTGCCCTGAATAAAGCCGCGATACCAGTCGATGCTGAGTAGCTGGCTCATCACGTCGTTGGCATTATTCAGGTCATCGAGCGTTTCAAACAGCGGTGCTACCGGCATTGCAAACGGGATGCCCGCTTCTTTCAGCAGCAGATGGACGGCCAGCACGTCAGACGGCGTTTTCGCCATCGAAATCACGTAGGCGGCAATAGAGCCTTTCGGCGCTTCGGCGGCGACGCGGCAGGTATCCAGCACTTCGCGGGTCTCGTCGCCAGGCGCCCAGTTACGCGGCAGCAGCGGGCGTTTGGAGTTGAGCTCGCGGATCAAAAAGGCCTGCTTGTCAGCCTCAGACCAGCTTTCATAATCCCCCAGGCCCAGATAACGGGTGATTTCCGCAATCGCTTCGGTGTGGCGGGTGCTTTCCTGACGGATATCGATACGCACCAGCGGCACGCCGAAACATTTCACGCGGCGTAGCGTATCCAGCAGCTGTCCATTGGCGATAATACCCATACCGCATGCCTGGAGCGATTGATAGCAGGTATAAAGCGGGTCCCATAGCTGCTCGTTGGCGATCAGCAGGTCGGCAGGGCGCGGCGGCTCTTCACCCTTCAGACGCCGTTCCAGCCACTCCTGGGTGCTCATCAGCTGGCCGCGCAGCTTTTTCATGATTTCGCGATAGGGTTCAAGCGCCTCAGGATTGCCGCACAGGGTACGGACCTCCGGCGAGCACTCGGACATCGACAGCTCAGAAACCAGCACTGCGATATCGCGCAGGAACAGGTCGGTGGCTTTCCAGCGGCTGAGTAGCAACACGTGGCGGGTAATATCTGCGGTGACGTTAGGGTTACCGTCGCGGTCGCCGCCCATCCATGAGGTAAACTGCACCGGAACGAAGTCCACCGGTAGCCTGACGCCGAAGGAGGCTTCCACCTGTTCGTTCAGCTCGCGCAGGAAGTGGGGAACGCCCTCCCACAGGCTGTTCTCGACCACCGCGAAGCCCCATTTCGCCTCATCCACCGGGGAGGGACGATATTTTCGGATCTCATCGGTATGCCAGGCCTGCGCGACCAGCTGGCGCAGACGACGCATAATCTGTGCGCGGTCATAATCGGATAAATCGTTATGATCCAGCTGTTTCAGACAGCTGTTGACCTCCACCAGCTTATGAATCAGGGTGCGGCGGGTAATTTCCGTTGGATGTGCGGTAAGCACCAGCTCCAGCGACAGGGATTCTATGGCTTCACGAATGGCGGCATCGGTCAGGTCGGGCTGCTGTTTGAGGCGATCGAAGACCTTTGCCAGCATCTCCGGGTGATTAGCCCCTTCGCCCTGCGGGGAGATGGTGTGATATTGCTCGGCAACGTTGGTTAAATTCAAAAACTGACTGAAGGCGCGGGCGACGGGCAGCAATTCATCATTAGAGAGGTTTTGCAGCGTGGAAAGCAGCTCCTGGCGGTGGGCATCATTGCCCGCACGTGATGACTTTGAGAGCTTACGGATAGTTTCCACCCGTTCAAGGATGTTTTCGCCCAGCGCATCCTTAATGGTATCGCCGAGCAGTTTGCCGAGCATACTGACATTACTTCGCATTGCGGAATATTGTTCGTTCATATCACCCCTGACGCCCTTCTGGTTTTTGTCATTATCTTTCACCGTTGCCGGCATAACGTTGATGTTTATCTAGCCACGTTCGCTGCCATTCGTCAATTGACTTAAAAATGTCCTGTGATGGCTAAATAACAGGAATTTATGGGTTTTATTGCGGATGGCAGAAATGCTGCACTACCTGAGCAATCAGCTCCCGGGTTGGCTTGATAAAGGCGGTATCAATATATTCATCCGGCTGATGTGCCTGATTGATAGAGCCAGGCCCCAGAACCAGCGTCGGGCATATTTCCTGAATAAACGGCGCTTCTGTACAGTAGTTGACCACTTCCGTTTCCGTCCCCAGCAGTTTTTCCACCACCTGAACCAGCTGATGCTCGCGTGGGCATTCGTATCCCGGAATAGGAGGGTGCAGTTCACTTACCGTTACCCGACCAGGCCAGCGCTCGCTCACGGGTGCCAGGGCTTCATTGAGCAGTCCGTCAAGCTCCTTCAGCGACAGGCCAGGCAGCGGGCGGATATCCATATGCAGTTCGCAGCAGGCGCAGATACGGTTTGCCGCATCGCCGCCGTTGATATGGCCAAAGTTCATGGTCGGATAGGGGATAGCGAAACCGTCATGATGGTAGCGCGCCTTGAGCGTCTTACGCAGGCCCATCAGGTGGGTAATGGACTCATGCATCAGTTCAATCGCATTGACGCCGCGTGCGGGATCGCTCGAGTGGCCTGACTGTCCCTGAATGCGAATCGCCTGGGAGAGATGGCCCTTGTGGGCGCGCACCGGCTTCAGCGAGGTTGGCTCGCCGATAATTGCGCAGTCAGGGCGGATCGCGGTGGTTTCCGAGAAGTATTTCGCGCCAGCCATGGTGGTTTCTTCATCCGCCGTCGCCAGGATATAGAGCGGTTTTTCCAGCGTGTTGAGATCAATGTCGCGCAGCGCATCTAAAATGAAAGCAAAGAAGCCTTTCATATCGGCGGTTCCCAGTCCGTACAGCTTATTGTCGTGTTCGGTCAGGGTGAAGGGATCGCGGGTCCAGCGGCCATCGTCAAAGGGAACGGTGTCGGTATGGCCCGCTAACAGCAGGCCGCCCGCGCCGCTGCCGGTTTTTGCCAGCATATTGAATTTGTGACGCGTACCGGGAACGGGCTGGACCTCCACGCTGAAGCCCAGATCCCGGAACCAGCCCGCGAGCAAACTGATTAAAGTTTCATTACTCTGATCGATGGCGATATCGGTTGCGCTGATGGAGGGGGTGGCAATCAACTCGCGGTAAAGCTCGATAAAAGGCGGTAATTTTGTCTTCACTGTTGACAGTCCTTGCGTTAGGATAGTATCAATATTCATGCAGTATTAGTGAATAAAAATACATTAATGGCGTGCGGATGGAAACCGATTAATCTTCCCTGTCCTGCGCCGATCGCCTGGGAATACAGTGGAAGGCCGCTGCAGCCCGGAATTTTCTGACCAGGAAAAGGTGTCAGTCTGATGTTGAATACGTTGATTGTGGGTGCCAGTGGCTATGCTGGCGTTGAGCTGGTGACGTATCTGAACCGTCACCCCCAGGTGAACATAACCGCTTTAGCGGTTTCAGCGCAAAGCCCCGACGCAGGAAAATTGCTTTCTGAGCTTCATCCACAGCTGAAAGGCATCGTCGATTTGCCGCTACAGCCGATGAGCCGGCCAGAGGAGTTTGCTGATAAGGTCGACGTGGTTTTTCTTGCCACCGCCCATGAAGTCAGCCACGACCTTGCGCCAGCCTTTCTGGCGGCGGGCTGCGTGGTGTTCGATCTCTCGGGTGCCTTCCGCGTCAACGATCAGAGCTTTTACAGCCGTTATTACGGCTTTGCCCATCAGCAGCAGACGTGGCTGGATAAAGCCGTCTATGGGCTGGCAGAGTGGCAGCATAACAGCATTAAAGAGGCCCAGCTGATCGCCGTACCGGGCTGCTACCCGACGGCGGCGCAGCTGGCGTTGAAGCCGCTGGTGGAAGCCGGTCTGCTCAACGACGCCCAGTGGCCAGTGATCAATGCCACCAGCGGCGTCAGCGGTGCCGGGCGTAAAGCGTCCGTCAGTACCAGCTTCTGCGAAGTCAGCCTGCAGCCCTATGGCCTGTTCAATCATCGTCATCACCCTGAAATCACCGCCCATCTTGGGATCCCGGTGATCTTCACCCCGCATCTGGGCAATTTCCCACGCGGCATTCTGGCGACCATTACCTGCCGTCTGAAAGCGGGCATCAGCGCTGAGGATGTGGCTGAGGCGTTTCATAACGCCTACCACGATAAGCCGCTGGTACGGCTGTACGATAAAGGCGTACCGTCTATTAAAGGGGTCGCCGGGCTGCCGTTCTGTGATATCGGTTTTGCCGTGCAGGGTGAGCATCTGATCGTGGTAGCGGCAGAGGATAACCTGCTCAAAGGCGCCTCTTCCCAGGCGGTGCAGTGCCTGAATATTCGTTTCGGTTTCCCGGAAACAGAGTCACTTATTTAATCAGCGAGTAGCGAAATGACGAATCCTCTTATTATCAAACTCGGTGGCGTACTGCTGGACAGTGAAGAAGCGCTGGAAAAACTCTTCTCTGCGCTGGTGAGCTGGCGTGAATCGCATCAGCGTCCGTTGCTTATCGTGCACGGTGGCGGCTGTCTGGTGGATGAGCTGATGAAAAAGCTCTCTCTGCCGGTGCAAAAGAAAAACGGGCTGCGCGTCACGCCTGCCGATCAGATCGACATCATTACCGGTGCGCTGGCCGGCACCGCAAATAAAACCCTGCTGGCCTGGTCGAAGAAACACGGTATTGACGCCGTTGGCCTCTGCCTGGCCGACGGCGGTATCGTGGAGGTTGAACAGTTCGACCCGCAGCTGGGCCACGTGGGGCAGGCGGCGCCCGGTTCGCCTAAGCTCATTACAACGCTGCTGACCGCGGGTTATCTGCCGGTTATCAGCTCCATCGGCATTACCCAGCAGGGTGAGCTAATGAACGTTAACGCTGACCAGGCGGCAACGGCTCTGGCCGCGACCCTGGGAGCGGACCTGATCCTGCTGTCTGACGTGAGCGGTATTCTTGACGGCAAAGGCCAGCGTATTGAAGAGATGACGGCGGCGAAGGCCGAAGCGCTGATCGCCCAGGGGATCATCACCGACGGCATGGTCGTCAAAGTAAATGCCGCGCTGGATGCCGCCCGCACGCTGGGGCGTCCGGTGGATATTGCCAGCTGGCGTCATGCAGAACAGCTGCAAAACCTCTTTAACGGCGTGTCAATTGGCACCCGGATCCTCGCTTAACAGAATGTTCAAGGAAAAGACAATGCAAGATAAGAGCATAAAAAAAATCGTTCTGGCTTACTCCGGTGGTCTGGATACCTCTGCCATTATTCCATGGCTGAAAGAGAACTATGGCGGCTGTGAAGTCGTGGCCTTTGTTGCGGATATCGGCCAGGAGCGTGGCGATCTGGAAGGCGTTGAGCAGAAGGCTATCCAGTCGGGTGCCTCTGAGTGCCACGTGGTTGACCTGCGCGAAGCCTTTATCAGCGACTACGTTTACCCCGTGTTGCAGACCGGCGCCCTGTATGAAGGTACCTATCTGCTAGGCACCTCAATGGCCAGACCTATCATCGCCAAAGCCCAGGTTGAGCTGGCGCTGAAAGTGGGTGCGGATGCGCTGTGTCACGGCGCAACCGGTAAAGGCAACGACCAGGTGCGCTTTGAAACCACCTACACCGCGCTGGCTCCCCAGCTTGCCGTCGTTGCGCCATGGCGCGAGTGGAACCTGCGTTCCCGTGAAGCGCTGCTGGACTATCTGAAGGAGCGCAACATTCCGACCACGGCCTCGCTGGAAAAGATCTACAGCCGTGACGAGAACGCCTGGCACATCTCTACCGAAGGTGGCGTATTGGAAAGCCCGTGGAACGCGCCAAATAAAGATTGCTGGGTATGGACAGTCGACCCGCTGGAAGCGCCGGACCAGCCCGAGCAGGTCACCGTTTCCGTTGAGAAAGGGCGCGTGGTTGCGGTTAACGGCGAGGCACTCAGCCCGTACAAGTGTCTGGAAAAGCTGAACGTGCTGGGTGCTAAGCATGGTGTAGGCCGTATTGATATCGTAGAAAACCGTCTGGTCGGCATTAAGTCGCGCGGCTGCTATGAAACGCCCGGTGGCACCATTATGGTGAATGCGCTTCGCGCCGTTGAGCAACTGGTATTAGATCGCGATAGCTTTAAGTGGCGCGAGCAGCTGGGGCTTGAGATGTCCTACGTGGTTTACGATGGCCGCTGGTTTGCGCCGCTGCGTAAGTCTATCCAGGCCTCCGCTGAGGCACTGGCGGAAGAGGTAAATGGCGAAGTAGTCCTGCAGCTGTACAAGGGGCAGGTGACGGCGATTCAGAAGAAATCCGCCAATAGCCTCTACTCTGAAGAGTTTGCTACCTTCGGCGAAGATGAGGTCTACGACCATCGTCACGCGGGTGGGTTTATCCGGCTGTTCTCACTTTCTTCACGTATTCGCGCGCTGAACGAAAAAAAATAGGTATTCGGATTGCCGGTACGCACAGGCATTGGGGACGGATAAAGTCCGTTCCCCCTACCGGCATCAGTGACAACGACTTAACGAATTAAAGGGAGCACTGACATGGCACTTTGGGGTGGACGGTTTACACAGGCAGCGGATCAACGCTTTAAGCTGTTTAACGACTCGCTGCGCTTTGACTATCGTCTGGCAGAACAGGACATTGTGGGATCCATTGCCTGGTCCAAAGCGCTGGTAACGGTCAATGTTCTGACGTCGGAAGAGCAGCAGCAGCTGGAGAGTGCACTGACCGTGCTGCTGGAAGAGGTGCGGGCTAACCCGCAGCAGATCCTGGAAAGTGATGCGGAAGATATTCACAGCTACGTGGAAAGCCGCCTGATTGACAAAGTGGGGGCGCTGGGTAAAAAACTGCATACGGGCCGCAGCCGCAACGATCAGGTTGCCACCGATCTCAAGCTGTGGTGCAAAGCTCAGGTGAATGAGCTGCTGATGGCGACCCGACAGCTCCAGCAGGCCCTGCTCACCACCGCTGAGGCTAATCAGGACGCGGTAATGCCCGGCTACACGCATCTTCAGCGTGCGCAGCCCGTCACCTTTGCCCACTGGTGTCTGGCCTACGTCGAGATGCTGGCGCGTGACGAGAGCCGCCTGCAGGACACCCTGAAGCGTCTGGACGTCAGCCCGCTGGGCTGTGGCGCGCTGGCGGGCACGGCCTACGAAATCGACCGTGAACAGCTGGCCGGTTGGTTAGGCTTTGCCTCCGCCACGCGTAACAGCCTGGATACGGTATCTGACCGCGATCACGTGCTGGAACTGCTCTCTGACGCTTCCATCGGCATGGTTCACCTGTCGCGCTTTGCTGAAGATCTCATCTTCTTCAATACCGGTGAGTCCGGCTTTGTTGAGCTGTCAGACAAAGTGACGTCCGGCTCTTCCCTGATGCCGCAGAAGAAAAACCCGGATGCACTCGAGCTGATACGGGGTAAGTGTGGCCGCGTGCAGGGTGCGCTGACGGCGATGACCATGACGCTGAAAGGGTTGCCGCTGGCCTATAACAAGGATATGCAGGAAGATAAAGAGGGGCTGTTCGACGCGCTGGATACCTGGTCAGACTGCCTGCATATGGCCGCGCTGGTGCTGGATGGCATTCAGGTGAAGCGTCCACGCTGTCAGGAAGCGGCCGAGCAGGGCTATGCCAACGCCACCGAACTGGCGGACTACCTGGTGGCAAAAGGTGTCCCTTTCCGCGAGGCGCACCATATTGTCGGCGAGGTAGTGGTGGTCGCCATCACGCAGGGCGTGGCGCTGGAGGCACTGCCGCTTTCTGATCTCCAGGCATTCAGCAGCGTCATTGCAGCGGATGTTTACCCGATTTTGTCGCTGCAATCCTGTCTTGATAAACGTAATGCGAAGGGGGGCGTTTCACCTCATCAGGTTTCGCTCGCCATCACTGATGCGAAAAATCGGCTGCGGTAGCGGCCTGGCGTCTTATTTTCTGTAGCCGGTGACGGCATACTGGCGTAATGCAATGATTCCGCCTTCCCATAATCCGGGAATTTAAAAAGGGATAAGATCGACGTGCATTAACGTTAAGTGAAATGTCTGACGTGCCTGGGAGCGCCACCATCGCCGATATCGAAGGGGCTACCTGCTCAATTATGGGAGCCGCGGTAAAGATACCGCGGCTTCTGCCGGTACGATTTAAGGCTTATTGGCTTAGATCAGAATCAATGACCCAGCATATACTTTTCTAAATCGTCGCTGCCACCAATGTGGCGTCCACCGATAAAGACCTGTGGCACCGTGGCCCGACCGGTCATCGCGCGCAGGCTGACCGTGGTGGCATCCTGGCCCAGCACGATTTCTTCATACTGAATACCGCGGTCCAGCAGCATCTGCTTCGCTTTTGCGCAGAATGAGCAGCCTGGCTTGGTGAACAGCGATACCGATTCCTGCACTTTGAATTCCGGTGCCAGATAACGCAGCATGGTGTCCGCATCTGACACTTCGAACGGGTCGCCCGGCTTGTTCGGCTCAATAAACATTTTTTCAACGACGCCATTGCGCACCAGCATTGAGTAACGCCATGAGCGAGGACCGAAACCCAGGTCGGCTTTCTCAACCAGCTGGTCCATACCGCGGGTAAACTCACCGTTACCGTCTGGAATAAAAGTGATGTTTTCTGCGTGCTGATCGACTTTCCAGGCATTCATCACGAAGGTGTCGTTGACTGAAACGCACAGAATATTGTCGACGCCGTGCTTTTTGAATACGTCTGACAGCTCGTTATAGCGTGGCAAGTGGCTTGACGAGCACGTCGGGGTAAAGGCACCCGGCAGTGAAAACACGATGACAGTTTTATCTTTAAACAGCTCGTCAGTCGTGACGTCGACCCATTGGTCGCCCTGGCGTGTGTGGAAAGTGACCTGTGGGACTGACTTACCTTCCTGACTTGCGAACATAAACTACCTCATCAATGGGGGTAAAATTGATTCAAATCTCGAACGGGCGACATTATTACTTTTAAGGCTTGATAGGGATAATCGTTGATTGCTATTCTATCTATCGCCACGGACTATCGTGGCCCGGAGGATAAGATGAATATTCGCGATCTTGAATACCTTGTAGCGCTGGCGGAACACCGCCATTTTCGTCGTGCTGCGGATGCATGCCACGTGAGTCAGCCCACCCTCAGCGGTCAAATCCGCAAGCTTGAGGACGAGCTGGGTGTAATGCTTCTGGAGCGAACCAGCCGTAAAGTCCTGTTCACTCAGTCTGGATTGCTGCTGGTGGACCAGGCACGTACCGTACTGCGGGAAGTTAAGGTGCTAAAGGAGATGGCAAGCCAGCAGGGCGATGCCATGTCCGGGCCGCTGCACATTGGACTGATCCCAACTGTAGGCCCTTATCTGCTGCCGCAGATCATCCCTACGCTGCACAAAACGTTCCCTAAACTTGAAATGTATCTGCATGAAGCGCAGACGCAGCAGCTGCTGGCGCAGCTCGACAGCGGTAAACTGGATTGTGCCATTCTGGCGCTGGTGAAAGAGTCTGAAGCCTTTATCGAAGTGCCCCTGTTCGATGAACCCATGAAGCTGGCTATTTACCAGGACCACCCGTGGCATGACCGCGATCGCGTGCCAATGTCCGATCTGGCGGGTGAAAAGCTGCTGATGCTGGAAGACGGGCACTGCCTGCGTGACCAGGCAATGGGCTTTTGTTTCCAGGCCGGGGCGGATGAAGATACGCATTTTCGCGCGACCAGCCTCGAAACGCTGCGCAACATGGTCGCGGCAGGAAGCGGCATAACGCTACTGCCCGCACTGGCCGTGCCGAAAGAACGCGTGCGCGATGGCGTCTGCTATCTGCCCTGTTACAAACCGGAGCCGCAGCGCACCATTGCGCTGGTGTATCGGCCGGGTTCACCGCTGCGCAGCCGCTATGAGCAGCTGGCAGAGGAGATCCGTACGCATATGCAGGGCTACCTGGGCAGCGCGTTAAAACAGGCGGTTTAGGCCGTTTAACGCCGCCACGCGATATGCCTCAGCCATGGTGGGGTAGTTAAAGGTGGTATTCACGAAGTACTCTATCGTGTTGCCACCGTTCTTCTGCTCCATAATGGCCTGGCCGATATGAATAATCTCGGCCGCGCGTTCACCAAAGCAGTGGATCCCAAGGATCTCTTTAGTTTCGCGGTGGAAGAGAATCTTCAAACTCCCGACGTTCATCCCCACAATTTGCGCGCGAGCCAGATGCTTAAACTGCGCACGACCCACCTCGTAAGGCACCTTCAGCGCCGTGAGCTGCTGCTCGGTTTTCCCCACGGAGCTGATTTCAGGAATGGTATAAATTCCCGTTGGGATATCCTCAATCAGATGCGCGTTGGCCTCACCCTTAATCAGCGCCTGTGCGGCAATACGTCCCTGATCGTAGGCTGCTGAGGCGAGGCTTGGATACCCAATGACATCGCCCACCGCGTAAATATGCGGCTGTGCGGTCTGATACATGCTGTTGACCTTTAGCAGGCCCCGCCCATCCGCTTCCAGGCCTACATTTTCCAGGGAGAGTGAATCGGTGTTACCCGTACGGCCATTAGCGTACAGCAGGCAATCGGCCTTCACTTTCTTGCCCGACTTCAGGTGCATAATCACGCCATCGCTGGTCCCCTCAATCTTCTCAAACTCCTCGTTGTGGCGAATCACCACGCCATTGTTCCAGAAGTGATAAGAGAGCGAGTCAGAAATCTCCTGATCGAGAAAGGCCAGCAGATGATCGCGGGTATTGATCAGATCGACCTTCACGTTCAACCCACGGAAGATTGAAGCGTATTCACACCCTATGACTCCGGCACCATAAATAATGACGTGGCCCGGCTCATGGTGCAGATTGAGGATAGAGTCGCTGTCGTAAATGCGCGGATGGGTAAAGTCGACGTCGACCGGGTGATAAGGTCGCGAGCCACAGGCAATAACAAATTTCTCTGCGGTAAGGCGTTCGACCGTACCGTCGTGGGTCTGAATTTCAATCGTATTGGCATCAAGAAAGCGTGCATCACCCTGGTACAGCTCACAGCGGTTTCGCTCATAGAATCCCTGACGCATACGCGTTTGCTGACTTATCACGTTTTCTGTGTGATTCAGGATATCGGCAAAAGAAGAGCGAAGCAGGCGGGTATGATCGCTGTAAAGCGGGTTTTGATTGAACTCAATGATGCGGCTAACGGCGTGGCGCAGGGCCTTGGAGGGGATCGTTCCCCAGTGCGTGCAGCCGCCGCCAATATTGTGATAACGCTCAATGACTGCGATCTTTGCGCCCTGTTTGACCAGGCCCATCGCGGCACCCTCGCCGCCGGGACCTGAACCAATAACGATGGCATCATAATCATAAGACTGTTGCATACTGATACGTCCTATATTTTTATACAATTTTTCAACGATATTCTAACATCCTGACGGCCACTTCCCAATTCTAACCGCTAATTTTGCCATCATTTGACAAAGCGTTGAGTTAACAGGCGATAACAAAGTTGATGCAACTGTACGCTGAAATTTTTGTTATAGTGCCAGCCTGGCAGGTAAAACAGGCATAGATATGGGCGTCAGAGCACAGCAAAAAGAACGAACACGTCGTTCGCTGATTGAGGCGGCATTTAGCCAGCTCAGCGCCGAGCGAAGCTTTGCCAGCCTCAGCCTGCGGGAGGTTGCCCGGGAAGCGGGTATTGCTCCTACCTCATTCTATCGTCACTTTCGTGACGTTGATGAGCTTGGCTTAACCATGGTCGACGAGAGTGGACTGATGCTGCGCCAGCTAATGCGTCAGGCGCGTCAGCGTATCGCCAAGGGCGGCAGCGTGATCCGCACGTCCGTCTCTACCTTTATGGAATTCATCGGTAATAATCCCAATGCTTTCCGTCTGCTTTTACGGGAACGGTCAGGCACATCGTCGGCCTTCCGCGCGGCTGTTGCGCGCGAGATCCAGCATTTTATTGCCGAACTGGCGGACTACCTCGAACTCGAGAACCGTATGCCGCGCAGTTTCACCGAGGCGCAGGCCGAGGCAATGGTGATTATAGTCTTTAACGCCGGAGCCGAGGCGTTGGATATTGATATTGAACAACGCCGTCAGCTTGAAGAGAGGCTGGTGCTTCAGCTGCGAATGATTTCGAAGGGCGCTTATTACTGGTATCGACGTGAACAGGAGAAGCTGGCGGTGACGCTTGAATCTCATGGTTAAGGAGAGTGATATGAGTTTACCTACAGGTCGGGACAGAGGCACGCTGTTGCTGGCATTTCTCAGCGGTCTTGCGATCAACGGAACGTTTTCGGTGTTATTCAGTTCCCTGGTGCCGTTCTCAATTTTCCCGCTTATTACGCTGGGGCTGTCCGCCTGGTGCCTGCACCATCGCTATTTGAACCGATCCATGCCGGACGGAATGCCACCGCTTGCCGCCGGTTTTTTTCTGTTAGGTATTCTGCTTTACAGCGCTATCGTTCGCGCAGAATATCCTGCTATTGGTTCAAACTTCATTCCAACCGTTCTGATGGTTGCGCTGGTATTCTGGCTTGTGTTAAGACTCAAACGAAATCGTTAGAGAGATAATATCTTTCTGTTTGTCGGATATTTATTTGCTGTTTATCCGGTGCGGGACTTTACAGGTCATTATAATCTAAAGTCAATGTCGCTGAAATAAAGGTCTGACAGCTTAATTTTGCATGGAGAGCAAAATAATGATGGATGAGGATGAAGTTCCTTTTACCCGGCTTACCCCAGGGTTACGTATTATCTGTATCCTGACGATATTCCTGCTTGTCGCCTCCGCCCTTGGAGAAACGATAATGTTTTTATACAGCTGGTTTTTTGATGAGGCATATAGTCAGTTAGTTAGTCCAGGGTTATATCTCATATTATACCGTTCTTGAGGAGTATACTATCCCCACCCGGGGCTATGTTTATCTGGGAATCTTCCTTTTAGACTGCCTGAATCAGCTACCCTACTACGCGGCCATGTTCTGTGCTGCTTTCCTCTTTCTCAACTTTTATAAGGGTAAAGTCTGGTGGTATGGTAATGTCGTTCTGCTGCGCAGTGTGGCGATTTTACTCATTGTGGACGGTGTCTCACCCTATATACTTTCTCCGCTACAGGTTATTTGAGGAAAATGAATATATTTTAAAGAAGGGCAGTCAACGTAAAACGTAATATAAGACTGACGACACTATCACTCTTTCCGGCTTTCCATCTTTTTTGTGGAGGCCTTACGAAAAAATAATTTTTTGAACCAGGCGTAAAGATTATAAATGCCGCTCTCTCAATGAGATTACGCCTGGCTTTCGCTTATCGTTCTACAGATGCGTTATTTTTTCGCGCGGTTAGCAGTACGCCACACTCCATATGGTGGGTGTAGGGGAACTGATCGAACAGCGCCAGACGCGTCACCTCATGCGTTTTCGACAGCACGGCCAGATTTTCGCAAAGCGTCTGTGGATTGCAGGAAATATAGAGGATGTGTGGATAAGCCTGCACCATTTTCACCGTATCCTCATCTAAGCCGCTGCGAGGGGGATCGACAAAAATCGTCTCGCATTCGTAGCCCGTCAGATCTATTCCCTCCAGCCGACGGAATTCACGCGTACCCTTCATGGCCTGGGTAAATTCCTCAGCCGACATGCGTATAATCTGCACGTTTTCAATCTGGTTCACGGCAATGTTGTACTGTGCTGAAGCGACGGAGGGTTTTGCAATTTCTGTTGCCAGCACGCGCCTGAAGTTACGCGCCAGCGCCAGCGAAAAGTTGCCGTTACCACAATACAGCTCCAGCAAATCACCCCGGGCATTCTTTGTGACTTCCAGCGCCCATTCCAGCATCTGAATATTCATCGCGGCATTCGGCTGGGTAAAGCTATTTTCAACCTGCCGATAGACAATATCCTTTCCGGCCACCGGCAGACACTCATCGACGAAATCACGATCCAGACAGATTTTTGTTCGGGTGGCACGGCCTATCAGCTGCAGATCGAAGCCTTCTGACCGCAGGCTGTCACGCAGTTCAGCGGCGGCCTGCTGCCATTCGTCGGTTAGCTTACGATGATAAAGCATCGACACGACAATCTGGTTGCTCATTGTCGACAGATAATCAAGCTGGAACAGCTTATAGCGCAGTACTTTGTTATCGCGCAGCGCTTCAATCAGCCTGGGCATCAGATCGTTGATTATCTGGCTGGCGGCGGGAAAGCTATCTACGCGAATGCGCTGGCGCGTCTGCTGATCGAAAATGATGTGATAAAGGTCATCCCCCTCGTGCCAGATACGAAATTCCGCGCGCATCCTGTAATGGCTGACCGGCGAACGAAAAACTTCGACATCCATAGCGGTGAAAGGCGTCATCAGCGTCTTCAGACGGCTGACCTTCTCTTCAAGTTGGGCATCATAGTGTTCTGTCGGCAGCTTTTCGGGCGTCATGGTATTTCCTGAGTTAATGGAGCTTTATTGCCCGGCGATTGTAGGGATTCGCCACTCAATGTCCAGCATTGCGCGCCATGCTGCTAATTCAGGCTTGTGAGTCATGGATCTCGACTAGTTTTGAACATAAGATGCGCATTCTGGTCCATAGCCAAACGATCCTCGCGCGTAAGGGATGGATTTTACGCGGCAACCTTCATGATTTTTTGGATCTCTTTTCATTAATGACAAAGAAAATGCCAATACCGTTGGCCGTTGTTGCCACGGCGATTTATCTCTGGGCGCAGGATAGCGTGGCAGAGGGGGCTGGGGGCACGCTGGTGACCACCGCGAGCCGCTTTGCCCAGCCCATATCTTCGGTTTTAGCCCCGACCTCTGTCGTCACGCGAGAAGAGATTGATCGCTGGCAGGCGAAGAGTGTGGCTGACGTGATGCGTCGTTTACCCGGGGTGGATATTGCGCAAAGCGGGGGGTTAGGCCAGCAAAGTTCGCTGTTTATTCGCGGCACAGAATCCCGACATGTGCTGGTGCTGATCGACGGTATTCGCCTGAATCAGGCGGGCATTAGCGGTTCTTCCGACCTCAGCCAAATTCCCCTTTCGCTGGTACAGCGTATCGAATACGTCCGCGGCGCACGATCGGCCGTGTACGGTTCCGATGCTATTGGCGGCGTGGTGAATATCATCACCCTGCGCGACAGGCCTGGGACTTCGCTGACCGAAGGTATCGGTTCTAACGGCTATCAGTCTTACGACGCGTCTGTCCAGCAGATGCTGGACAGCGCCACCCGTATCACCCTGGCCGGCAACTATACCTATACCAAAGGCTACGACGTTGTCGCGGGCTATCCTGATATCTACGGCGATCCGGCACAGAAAGATCGCGACGGCTTCATGAGTAAAACGCTGTATGGCTCAGTGGAGCATCAGTTTGATGATGAAATCAGCGGGTTTATTCGGGGCTATGGCTTTGATAACCGTACGGCCTATGACGGGAGCCTGAGCTATAGCGTACCGGGTGCGCGGGTCGATACGCGCCAGCTTTATAACCAGACCTGGGACACCGGCCTGCGCTTCAACCGTGACGGCTACGCCACCCAGCTTATCGCCAGCTACGGCCACACGAAAGACTATAACTACGATCCGCGTCGTGGCCGTTACGCTGATCCCGCGACGCTGGATGACGTTGAGCAGTACAATCTGCAATGGGGCAATACGCTGGCCCTGGGCAATGGCACCGTCAGCGCAGGCGTGGACTGGCAACAGCAAATTTCACAGCCGAATACCAATTACGTGAGTAAAGGAGAGCAGCAGCGTAATACCGGTATTTACGCCACGACTCAGCAGAAGCTGGGAAGCGTGACGCTGGAGGGGGCAGTGCGTGGTGATGATAACAACACGTTTGGCTGGCATAACACCTGGCAGAGCAGCGCCTCATGGGAATTTATTGAGGGCTACAGCGTTTTCGCTTCATACGGAACAGCCTTCAAAGCGCCTAATCTGAGTCAGGTTTATAGCGCTATTTACGGCAATCGCGATCTTAATCCGGAAGAAAGTAAGCAGTGGGAAGGGGGCTTTGAAGGCCTTGCCGGCCCGGTGAACTGGCGGTTGTCGGGCTACCGTAATGATATCGACAGTCTTATCGACAGCGATCCAGCTACTTTCCGCTATTACAATATTAATAAGGCGAAGATCAAAGGTATTGAGGCAACGGCCTCTTTCGATACCGGCCCGGTCAGTCACTCCGTCTCTTACGACTATGTGGACCCCCGTAACGGTACGACGAATGAAATCCTTGCTCGCCGTGCTAAGCAGCAGGTGAAGTATCAGCTGGACTATACACTGTATGACGTGGGCTGGTCGGTAAGCTATCAGTATCTGGGAGAGCGTTATGACAAAGACTATAACGCTTCAACCACACCCCGTACCGTTAAGCTGGGTGGCGTCAGCCTGTGGGATCTTGCTGCGTCGTATCCTGTCACCTCTCAGCTAACCGTTCGTGGTAGAATAGCCAACCTGTTTGATAAAGATTACGAGACAGTCTATGGCTATCAAACCCCGGGAAGAGAGTATTACCTCAGCGGTAGCTACACCTTCTGACCCGCGTCCCAGCGTGCTGGTTTTTGACTCCGGCGTTGGGGGGCTTTCAGTCTACGATGAGATCCGACAGCTGCTGCCGGATCTGCACTATATATATGTCTTCGATAACGTCGCTTTTCCCTACGGTGAAAAATCAGAGGCGTTTATTGTGGAGCGGGTGGTTGAAATCGTTAGCGCAGTCACCAAACGTTATCCCCTCGCGCTGGCCGTTATCGCCTGTAACTCAGCCAGTACCGTCACGCTGCCCGCCCTGCGCGAGCGCTTTGCGTTCCCCGTCGTCGGCGTTGTTCCTGCTATCAAACCTGCTGCTCGCCTCACCCGTAACGGGGTTGTTGGCCTGTTGGCTACGCGCGGCACCGTTAAGCGCCCTTATACACACGAACTGGTTGAGCGCTTCGCCAGTGAGTGTAAAACGGAGATGCTGGGCTCGGCCGAACTGGTTGAACTGGCGGAAGCTAAACTTCACGGTCACCCTGTAGCGCTGGATGACGTGCGGCGCATCCTGCAACCCTGGCTGAGAATGAAAGAGCCGCCGGATACGGTCGTACTGGGCTGCACGCACTTTCCTTTGCTTAATGAAGAGCTGCAACAGGTTCTTCCCGAGGGTACCCGGTTAGTGAATTCCGGTGCTGCCATTGCCCGCAGAACGGCCTGGCTATTAGAAAACGAATCGCCAGCGGCGAAGTCTGCCGATGACAATATTGCTTTTTGTCTGGAAATTACCGACCGTGCTGTACAGTTATTGCCCGTTTTAAAGCGATATGGCTTTGAAAAGCTCGAAAAACTCTCTCTCAATGAGGATTATGGGTAAAAAACAGCCGGTTAGAATCTTTTTTGCATTTAGGGCTTGTCACCCGTCAGGAACTCCCTATAATGCGCCTCCACTGACACGGAACAACGGCTTAACGGTCACCGGGTCAGGAAGAGAAAAGTGAGAAATTCCTTGACTCTTCAGCGGGAAAGCGTAATATCTGCACCCCGCGCCACACGAGATTATGTGGCACTGCTCTTTAACAATTTATCAGACAATCTGTGTGGGCACTCGCAGGATTGATATCAGCGCCGCAAGGCGCAAAAAATATCAAGTCTTAAGAGTGAACACATAATGAAATTCATTATGACGTTTTACACTTGAGCATCGCTTCACTTGTTGAAGCAAATCGAACTTTTAAATTGAAGAGTTTGATCATGGCTCAGATTGAACGCTGGCGGCAGGCCTAACACATGCAAGTCGAACGGTAGCACAGGAGAGCTTGCTCTCTGGGTGACGAGTGGCGGACGGGTGAGTAATGTCTGGGAAACTGCCCGATGGAGGGGGATAACTACTGGAAACGGTAGCTAATACCGCATAACGTCTACGGACCAAAGTGGGGGACCTTCGGGCCTCACACCATCGGATGTGCCCAGATGGGATTAGCTTGTTGGTGAGGTAATGGCTCACCAAGGCGACGATCCCTAGCTGGTCTGAGAGGATGACCAGCCACACTGGAACTGAGACACGGTCCAGACTCCTACGGGAGGCAGCAGTGGGGAATATTGCACAATGGGCGCAAGCCTGATGCAGCCATGCCGCGTGTATGAAGAAGGCCTTCGGGTTGTAAAGTACTTTCAGCGGGGAGGAAGGGGGTGAGGTTAATAACCTCGCTCATTGACGTTACCCGCAGAAGAAGCACCGGCTAACTCCGTGCCAGCAGCCGCGGTAATACGGAGGGTGCAAGCGTTAATCGGAATTACTGGGCGTAAAGCGCACGCAGGCGGTCTGTCAAGTCGGATGTGAAATCCCCGGGCTCAACCCGGGAACTGCATTCGAAACTGGCAGGCTAGAGTCTTGTAGAGGGGGGTAGAATTCCAGGTGTAGCGGTGAAATGCGTAGAGATCTGGAGGAATACCGGTGGCGAAGGCGGCCCCCTGGACAAAGACTGACGCTCAGGTGCGAAAGCGTGGGGAGCAAACAGGATTAGATACCCTGGTAGTCCACGCCGTAAACGATGTCGACTTGGAGGTTGTTCCCTTGAGGAGTGGCTTCCGGAGCTAACGCGTTAAGTCGACCGCCTGGGGAGTACGGCCGCAAGGTTAAAACTCAAATGAATTGACGGGGGCCCGCACAAGCGGTGGAGCATGTGGTTTAATTCGATGCAACGCGAAGAACCTTACCTGCTCTTGACATCCACGGAATTTGGCAGAGATGCCTTAGTGCCTTCGGGAACCGTGAGACAGGTGCTGCATGGCTGTCGTCAGCTCGTGTTGTGAAATGTTGGGTTAAGTCCCGCAACGAGCGCAACCCTTATCCTTTGTTGCCAGCGATTCGGTCGGGAACTCAAAGGAGACTGCCGGTGATAAACCGGAGGAAGGTGGGGATGACGTCAAGTCATCATGGCCCTTACGAGCAGGGCTACACACGTGCTACAATGGCGCATACAAAGAGAAGCGACCTCGCGAGAGCAAGCGGACCTCACAAAGTGCGTCGTAGTCCGGATCGGAGTCTGCAACTCGACTCCGTGAAGTCGGAATCGCTAGTAATCGTGGATCAGAATGCCACGGTGAATACGTTCCCGGGCCTTGTACACACCGCCCGTCACACCATGGGAGTGGGTTGCAAAAGAAGTAGGTAGCTTAACCTTCGGGAGGGCGCTTACCACTTTGTGATTCATGACTGGGGTGAAGTCGTAACAAGGTAACCGTAGGGGAACCTGCGGTTGGATCACCTCCTTACCTGAAGATACCTTCCCGCGTAGTGTCCACAACAGATTGTCTGATGAAAAAGTAACGAGCAGAAAAACCTCTACAGGCTTGTAGCTCAGGTGGTTAGAGCGCACCCCTGATAAGGGTGAGGTCGGTGGTTCAAGTCCACTCAGGCCTACCAAATTTTCACTCATGCTGCGTTATGCGCGCGGTCGTTTACCTCAGGTAAACTTCCCATCCGCATGCCCTGCATGAGCAAAAATTAACATTTGCCGCCTCACAGCGACAGGTGAACTCACGTTGAGTGGTAGTGGAAGGTCTCTGCAGTAACTGTATGGGGCTATAGCTCAGCTGGGAGAGCGCCTGCCTTGCACGCAGGAGGTCAGCGGTTCGATCCCGCTTAGCTCCACCATGCAGTTTTCTGACAATACTTCAGAGCGTACCGGCAATGGTGTGCTGCGAAGTATTATGCTCTTTAATAATCCGGAACAAGCTGAAAATTGAAACGACGTATCGTTTTCATTCTCCGTAATAAGAATGAAACAACACGATACAGTCGAGTCTCTCAAATGCTTACTCCTCAGAAAGCTGAGGGCTGAGTGAACGGCTGAAATGCAGGGCGCCCGGCGCACAGCAACGCGCAGTGGACTTCATGTCCATGAGCAGTTGCGAGCACCGGAGCAACGCCGCAGTTCAGACGGGTCACGCAGCCAGAATCTTCTGGGTTGTGAGGTTAAGTGACTAAGCGTACACGGTGGATGCCCTGGCAGTCAGAGGCGATGAAGGGCGTGCTAATCTGCGATAAGCGCCGGTAAGGTGATATGAACCGCAACAACCGGCGATACCCGAATGGGGAAACCCAGTGTGTTTCGACACACTATCGCAACATGAATACATAGTGTTGCGAGGCGAACCGGGGGAACTGAAACATCTAAGTACCCCGAGGAAAAGAAATCAACCGAGATTCCCCCAGTAGCGGCGAGCGAACGGGGAGGAGCCCAGAACCTGAATCAGTTTGTGCATCAGTGGAAGCGTCTGGAAAGTCGCAGGGTACAGGGTGACACTCCCGTACACAAAGATGCACTTGCTGTGAGTTCGAAGAGTAGGGCGGGACACGTGATATCCTGTCTGAATATGGGGGGACCATCCTCCAAGGCTAAATACTCCTGACTGACCGATAGTGAACCAGTACCGTGAGGGAAAGGCGAAAAGAACCCCGGCGAGGGGAGTGAAACAGAACCTGAAACCGTGTACGTACAAGCAGTGGGAGCACCTTCGTGGTGTGACTGCGTACCTTTTGTATAATGGGTCAGCGACTTATATTCTGTAGCAAGGTTAACCGTATAGGGGAGCCGCAGGGAAACCGAGTCTTAACTGGGCGTTAAGTTGCAGGGTATAGACCCGAAACCCGGTGATCTAGCCATGGGCAGGTTGAAGGTTGGGTAACACTAACTGGAGGACCGAACCGACTAATGTTGAAAAATTAGCGGATGACCTGTGGCTGGGGGTGAAAGGCCAATCAAACCGGGAGATAGCTGGTTCTCCCCGAAAGCTATTTAGGTAGCGCCTCGTGAACTCATCTCCGGGGGTAGAGCACTGTTTCGGCTAGGGGGCCATCCCGGCTTACCAACCCGATGCAAACTGCGAATACCGGAGAATGTTATCACGGGAGACACACGGCGGGTGCTAACGTCCGTCGTGAAGAGGGAAACAACCCAGACCGCCAGCTAAGGTCCCAAAGTCATGGTTAAGTGGGAAACGATGTGGGAAGGCACAGACAGCCAGGATGTTGGCTTAGAAGCAGCCATCATTTAAAGAAAGCGTAATAGCTCACTGGTCGAGTCGGCCTGCGCGGAAGATGTAACGGGGCTAAACCATGCACCGAAGCTGCGGCAGCGACACTTACGTGTTGTTGGGTAGGGGAGCGTTCTGTAAGCCGTTGAAGGTGGACTGTGAGGTCTGCTGGAGGTATCAGAAGTGCGAATGCTGACATGAGTAACGATAAAGCGGGTGAAAAGCCCGCTCGCCGGAAGACCAAGGGTTCCTGTCCAACGTTAATCGGGGCAGGGTGAGTCGACCCCTAAGGCGAGGCCGAAAGGCGTAGTCGATGGGAAACAGGTTAATATTCCTGTACTCGGTGTTACTGCGAAGGGGGGACGGAGAAGGCTATGTTAGCCGGGCGACGGTTGTCCCGGTTTAAGCGTGTAGGCTGGTGTTCCAGGTAAATCCGGAATGCCTTAAGGCTGAGGCGTGATGACGAGGCACTACGGTGCTGAAGTAACAAATGCCCTGCTTCCAGGAAAAGCCTCTAAGCATCAGGTAACAACGAATCGTACCCCAAACCGACACAGGTGGTCAGGTAGAGAATACCAAGGCGCTTGAGAGAACTCGGGTGAAGGAACTAGGCAAAATGGTGCCGTAACTTCGGGAGAAGGCACGCTGGTGCGTAGGTGAAGCGACTTGCTCGCGGAGCTGAAGCCAGTCGAAGATACCAGCTGGCTGCAACTGTTTATTAAAAACACAGCACTGTGCAAACACGAAAGTGGACGTATACGGTGTGACGCCTGCCCGGTGCCGGAAGGTTAATTGATGGGGTTATCGCAAGAGAAGCTCCTGATCGAAGCCCCGGTAAACGGCGGCCGTAACTATAACGGTCCTAAGGTAGCGAAATTCCTTGTCGGGTAAGTTCCGACCTGCACGAATGGCGTAATGATGGCCAGGCTGTCTCCACCCGAGACTCAGTGAAATTGAACTCGCTGTGAAGATGCAGTGTACCCGCGGCAAGACGGAAAGACCCCGTGAACCTTTACTACAGCTTGACACTGAACATTGAGCCTTGATGTGTAGGATAGGTGGGAGGCTTTGAAGCGTGGACGCCAGTCTGCGTGGAGCCAACCTTGAAATACCACCCTTTAACGTTTGATGTTCTAACCTGGCGCCGTAATCCGGCGTGGGGACAGTGTCTGGTGGGTAGTTTGACTGGGGCGGTCTCCTCCTAAAGAGTAACGGAGGAGCACGAAGGTCAGCTAATCACGGTCGGACATCGTGAGGTTAGTGCAATGGCATAAGCTGGCTTGACTGCGAGAGTGACGGCTCGAGCAGGTGCGAAAGCAGGTCATAGTGATCCGGTGGTTCTGAATGGAAGGGCCATCGCTCAACGGATAAAAGGTACTCCGGGGATAACAGGCTGATACCGCCCAAGAGTTCATATCGACGGCGGTGTTTGGCACCTCGATGTCGGCTCATCACATCCTGGGGCTGAAGTAGGTCCCAAGGGTACGGCTGTTCGCCGTTTAAAGTGGTACGCGAGCTGGGTTTAGAACGTCGTGAGACAGTTCGGTCCCTATCTGCCGTGGGCGCTGGAAGATTGAGAGGGGTTGCTCCTAGTACGAGAGGACCGGAGTGAACGCACCACTGGTGTTCGGGTTGTCATGCCAATGGCATTGCCCGGTAGCTAAGTGCGGAAAAGATAAGCGCTGAAAGCATCTAAGCGCGAAACTTGCCTCGAGATGAATCTTCCCTGACCCTTTAAGGGTCCTGAAGGGACGTTGAAGACTACGACGTTGATAGGCCGGGTGTGTAAGCGCAGCGATGCGTTGAGCTAACCGGTACTAATGACCCGTGAGGCTTAACCTTACAACACCAGAAGCGTTCTGGTGGGCGTTGAGAGACAGAAAGACAATTTTCAGCTTATCCGGACAAGAATTAAGCTGTTCTGCATATTACGCATGCGGGACAGAGCAGGAGATTTTATCTGCCCTGCGGACGTGAGTCTGCGGAGTGTGATTTAAAAGATTAGCGGGAACGAAAGAGTTTGTGCTGAAGCAGGGCGGCAAACGCAGCGAAGGAAGGAGCATACTGAAGTATGTGACTGAGTTTGCAGGTGAAGCCAGCGCAGCAGCAGCGCAAAATATTCGTTCCGTGCACCAAGATTTGCCTGGCGGCTTTAGCGCGGTGGTCCCACCTGACCCCATGCCGAACTCAGAAGTGAAACGCCGTAGCGCCGATGGTAGTGTGGGGTCTCCCCATGCGAGAGTAGGGAACTGCCAGGCATCAATTTAGACCAGTACGCTGGTCATGACCACTCCAGTGACGTGGATTGGGCGAAATACCTGATATCAGAAGCAATATTCTGAATTCAGTACAGAATCGGTGGAGCGGTAGTTCAGTTGGTTAGAATACCTGCCTGTCACGCAGGGGGTCGCGGGTTCGAGCCCCGTCCGTTCCGCCACCCTATTTAGGGGCGTAGTTCAATTGGTAGAGCACCGGTCTCCAAAACCGGGTGTTGGGGGTTCGAGTCCCTCCGCCCCTGCCAGAAAATAATCCTTTGCATTTGCGAAGGATTTTTTTTACGTTAAATAAAGCACTTCCAACACATTTATTCGATCATACTCTTCACTCTTCACTCTTCACTCTTCACTCTTCACTCTTCAGTTCCTTACTTTCTACCTTCATTCCCTCTATATATGTTGTATCCTTCTACCTGCTACCTGCTACCTGCTACCTGCTACCTGCTACCTGCTACCTGCTACCTGCTACCTGCTACCTGCTACCTGCTACCTGCTACCTGCGATTGACTTTCTGATTTCCGTAACAATGACCAGTATTACTGGCCATCAATAATTAACTCTGTTATTCACGCATCATTCCGTGTTTACCGGGCAGGCCAACAGCTGATGGATGTGTGATTGCTGGTCGCTATTTTGTAACCAAACGGCATACAGTGGCCTGACTACGACGGGCGTATCTGGAATGACTGTGAGATCGGCGTATTCGTTTTGCCAGAAATCGGGTAAGAAGGCACAGGCTCCAGTGGTGTGCAGGAGCTGGCGCGTCAGGTGGGCTGAAGTAGTCGTTAAAACCGGAACATCATCCGCACCGGCCATATAGCTTTGATGCTGGTGAAAATCTGCCCCCCATTCCAGCTTGATATAATCATATTTCTCCCGCTTGCCAGATTGTTGTGAACAAAACAGCGTGAGCGAGATATGACCAATTTGCTGACTGGTTAGCTCGTCCATTTTGGGCGCTTCAGTGGTTATCAACAGGTCTAGCTGGCGTTCATGAAGCTGCTTAACCAATAAATGGCGCTGCGCCACACGTGCCTCAAGGTGAAGGCTCTCACGGCTTTCATAAAGCGTCTGTAGCCAGGGCGTAAGATAGACTTCCCACAGCGAGGCGCTGGCTCCAATCGACAGTTCATGATGCTGCGGCGTATGCGACACCTCTTTCTTTGCCATCATCCAGGTGCTCATCAGACTTTCGGCGTAGGGAAGAAGGCGCTCGCCTGCCGATGTCAGCCGGATATTATTACGGTGACGGGTGAAGAGATCCACGCCCAGCTGGGTTTCAAGCTGCCTGATGCGAAAGCTAACGGCAGATTGAGTGAGATAGAGCGCTTCAGCGGCACGTCCAAAGTGGCGGGTTCTGCTCACTTCAAGAAAGGTCTTTAATAATTCCGTATCCACGGCCATCTCCTAAAAAACATTTGTCGTTATGATTTAAATGTTTTGTTTTACACTCTGTCAAGCGTATCTAATACTCCGCGCCATAAATAGCACGGCCATAAAAGAGTTAGGAGCGTGTAAAATGGCGGAAAGCTTCGCAACAACAAATCGTTTTTTTGATAACAAACATTATCCACGCGGTTTTTCCCGTCACGGTGATTTCACAATCAAAGAGGCCCAGCTGCTTGAGCGTTATGGTTACGCTTTTAACGAGCTGGATCTGGTAAAGCGTGAACCTGTGACGGAAGAAGAGCGTCTGTTCATTGAAGTATGTCGCGGTATTCGCGAGCCACAAACCGAAGCAGAGCGCGTCTGGTCGAAATACATGTCGCGTATCAAGCGTCCTAAACGTTTTCATACCCTTTCAGGCGGTAAGCCTCAAGCGGAAGGGGCTGAGGATTATACGGACAGCGACGATTAAGAGAAAGGGCCTGAAAAGGCCCTTTTTTTTCGCCTGAGCTTAGGTCTGTATCACTTAACCCACTGCGCTAAAGTCCGAGAGCGTCCTGCTGATCTGGCCGGGCGCAGCAGAGGGTTCAACTTCAGGTTAGCATTAAGAGAGTAGATGGTGCTACTCCAGACTTTTATGCAGGTGTATAAGCAACCGGTCAATGCCCCGATAACTTACCGCTTCCTGCAGATGTTCGCGCTGAAGCTGTTCATCTCCCGCGAGATCGGCAATGGTTCTGGCCACTTTTAAGATGCGCTGCCACGCCCGCACGGACAGTCCCAGCTGATTAAGTACCTCCTCCAGCCACAATGCATCCTGCCGTTCCAGCTGACAGGATTGATGAATCTCAGTGGGATTAAGATGTGCATTGATTTTTCCTCCCCTCATCATCTGCTTTTCCCGCGCCGCCAGCACCCTTAGACGAACGACTTCGCTTCCTTCGCGCGCGATATGCGGATTACTCAGGGTGCCTGAGGGAAGCAGTGGAACCTCCAGTGAAAGATCAAAGCGATCGAGGAAAGGGCCGGACAGACGATTCAGATAGCGTAACGTTTGCTGCGGGGTGCAGAGATTATGAGGGCCGTGATAATGACCGCCGGGGCTGGGGTTCATTGCGGCGACCAGTTGAAAGCGGGCGGGGTAAGTCACCCGGGCGCGGGCACGCGAAATACAGATCTCGCCCGATTCGAGGGGTTCTCTCAATGCTTCAAGCGTCTTTCGGTCAAACTCGGGAAGCTCATCCAGAAAAAGTACGCCGTGATGGGCCAGTGAAATCTCTCCGGGCTTGGGGATTGAGCCGCCCCCCACCAGGGCATAGCGTGATGAAGTATGATGAGGGGAGCGGAAAGGGCGCTGGCGCCACTGTCGCCGCATTGCGCCGATGCTGGAAAGGCTGGTGATCGCAGCGCTTTCAAGTGCTTCTGCGTCGCTCAGCGGAGGCATTAACCCGTTGAGTCTGGTTGCAAGCATGGTCTTTCCCGTGCCGGGTGGCCCTATCAGCAGCAGGTTATGTCCACCCGCAGCGGTGATTTCAAGTGCCCTTTTAGCCTGCTGCTGACCAATAATGTCCTGCAAATCTTCGCTCTGAGGCAGAGCATCCTGTTGGGTATATTGTGCTTTCCCAAGTGGTGACTGCCCATGGAGGAAGGCACATACCTCAAGCAGGTGCCCGGCGGTTAAGCTATTGCCGTTTTTGATTAATCCCACCTCGCTCAGGTTATCAGTAGAGAGAATAAGCTGGCGCTGGGCGGCGGAAGCCGCCAGAGCGGCGGGGATTGCGCCCTGTACGCCTCGCAGAGCGCCTGTAAGCGCCAGTTCACCCAGGAACTCATATTGGCTCAGTTTGTCCGCTGGAATCTGTTCAGAGGCGCCCAGAATGGCAATAGCAATGGGGAGATCGTAACGTCCTCCCTCTTTAGGCAGGTCAGCCGGTGCCAGGTTAACGGTGATACGCCGGGCAGGGAAGGTGAAGCCACAGTTAAGGATTGCACTTCGCACACGCTCGCGCGCTTCTTTGACCGTGGTTTCGGGCAGGCCGACCAGCACCAGCGCGGGCAAACCGTTACTCAGATGAACTTCTACGGATACCAGAGGGGCATCAACGCCGATTGCGGCACGGGTACAGGCTATGGATAGCGACATATCATCTCCTTATGACGTCATACCCTGCATCCATGCTGTACGTAAAACGAGCGCAAAGATCTGTTTCACCGAGCGACGCCGAAAAATTTATATTTTTTTTCGCATCATTACATGACGATCTTCAAAATGGATCCCGTTAATCAACCCACCCAAACGCCGCACAACTCATTACGGCGTGTGGGTAATGAATAATTCTCACTGTCTGCTTATTTCCTGAAAAATAGGGTTTTTTCTGGAAATCTCTCATGAGTGGCAAAAATTAAAACGTAAAAAAAGTTGAAAGGCCCGCAGAAACTGTGATAACTCTGTAGGCATTACTTCGAACAAGCGAATATACAGAATACAAATGAAAGCCCTCCTACGCGTCCTAAGCCTAGTCGTCATTAACGTCGTCGTGATTATTATCACGCCGTGCGGGGCTACGCTCGGAGGAAGAAAGGCTTAAAAATCAAGCCTGATTTCGAAAGAACCCCCGCACCGAAAGGTCCGGGGGTTTTTTTTTGCAACTCATCAACGACAGAGGAACAGAAGATGAACAGTAGAATAAAATGCTGTTGTTCCCCACAAGAGGCGGGGAAATAACTATGAATGGTGCTCAGTGGGTGGTTCAAGCGTTGCGTACGCAGGGTGTCGAAACAGTTTTCGGCTATCCCGGTGGTGCGATTATGCCGGTCTATGACGCGCTCTATGACGGTGGCGTCGAACACCTACTTTGCCGCCATGAACAGGGCGCTGCGATGGCTGCCATTGGCTATGCCAGGGCGACCGGTAAAGTGGGCGTCTGTATCGCAACGTCGGGTCCCGGTGCCACTAACCTGATTACCGGCCTGGCGGATGCGATGCTGGACTCAGTCCCACTGGTTGCCATCACGGGTCAGGTTTCAACCGCCGTGATCGGAACCGATGCCTTTCAGGAAATCGACGTGCTGGGCATGTCCCTCTCCTGCACGAAGCACAGCTTTCTGGTTCAGTCACTTAATGAGCTGCCGGAAATCATGGCTGAGGCATTTGCTATCGCCGCCTCCGGCCGCCCCGGCCCTGTGCTGATCGACATCCCTAAAGATATCCAGCTGGCCAGCGGCGACCTTACCGCCCATCTTGTTCCGGTTGAAGCCGAGGCCGAACATCCTCATCAGGCATTACAGCAGGCGCGCACTCTGCTGGCTCAGGCGGAAAAGCCGGTACTGTACGTCGGCGGTGGTGTGGGAATGGCGGGTGCCGTAGATGCCCTGCGCACCTTTGCCAAAGAGAGCGGCATTCCTGTTGTCGCTACGCTTAAGGGCCTGGGGTCGCCGGACAGTGACGACCCCTGCTATCTGGGCATGTTAGGGATGCACGGAACGAAAGCGGCCAACCTGGCGGTGCAGCAGTGCGATCTGCTGATCGCCGTTGGCGCACGCTTTGATGACCGCGTAACGGGTAAACTTAACGCGTTCGCCCCCCATGCTCGCGTAATCCATATGGATGTCGATCCTGCCGAACTGAACAAGCTGCGTCGGGCGCATATCGCCCTGCGCGGTGATCTCAATAAGCTGTTGCCGGATCTCTACCACCCGGTTGAAATCGACGCCTGGCGTGAACATGTGCAGGCCCTGAAGGCGGAACATGGCTGGCGCTACGATCATCCGGGGGATGCCATTTTCGCTCCGCTGTTCCTCAGGCAGCTCTCCGACCGTAAACCCCGTAGCGCGGTGGTGACCACCGACGTCGGCCAGCATCAGATGTGGGCCGCCCAGCATATAAACCACACCCGCCCCGAAAACTTCATCACCTCCAGCGGGTTGGGAACCATGGGCTTTGGCCTGCCCGCAGCCGTTGGCGCACAGGTTGCGCGTCCCGACGATACGGTTATCTGCGTCTCTGGCGACGGCTCGTTCATGATGAACGTGCAGGAGCTGGGTACGATTAAGCGAAAAAAACTGCCGGTGAAGATCGTCCTGTTGGATAACCAACGCTTAGGGATGGTCCGCCAGTGGCAGGAGCTGTTCTTCTCCGAGCGCTACAGCGAAACGAATTTATCTGACAATCCCGATTTTCTGACCCTGGCTAGCGCCTTCGATATTCCCGGCCAGCGGATTACCCGTAAAGATGAGGTCGATGCGGCATTAGACGCTTTGCTACAGAGTGAAGGGCCTTACCTGCTCCATGTCGCCATAGACGAACATGAAAACGTCTGGCCCCTGGTGCCGCCGGGCGCCAGCAACGAACATATGATGGAGAAAACCTCATGATGCAGCATCAATTGTCTATCGAAGCGCGTTTCCGACCCGAAATACTGGAACGCATTCTCCGCGTGATCCGCCACCGTGGCTTTCAAATCTGCACCATGCATATGGCGGCAGGAGCGGGCAGCGACAATATTAATATTGAAATGACCGTTGCCAGCCTCCGCCCGGTCGATTTACTGTCAACCCAGTTAACTAAATTGATGGATGTCGCGAGCGTCCAGATCCAACAACAGACAACACAACAAATCAGCGCCTGAGCGCAAAGGAAATAAGAATGACGAAGAAAGCTGACTTTATCTGGTTCAATGGCGAGATGGTTAAGTGGGAAGAGGCGAAAGTCAGCGTTATGTCCCACGCGCTGCATTACGGTACGTCGGTGTTTGAAGGTGTTCGCTGCTACGACTCGCACAAAGGCCCGGTCGTCTTCCGCCACCGGGAACATATGCAGCGCCTGCACGATTCGGCAAAAATCTATCGTTTCCCGGTCAGCCAGAGCGTGGATGAGCTGATGGAAGCCTGTCGCGAGGTGCTACGCGTCAACAAACTGAAAAGCGCCTATATCCGTCCGCTGGTGTTCGTCGGTGACGTGGGTCTGGGCGTGAACCCGCCGGATGGCTACGAAACTGACGTGATCATTGCCGCCTTCCCGTGGGGCGCTTACCTGGGTGCTGAAGCGCTGGAACAGGGTATTGATGCGATGGTCTCTTCGTGGAACCGCGTGGCACCTAACACCCTGCCAACGGCGGCAAAAGCGGGCGGTAACTACCTCTCTTCACTGCTGGTCGGCAGTGAAGCGCGTCGTCACGGTTATCAGGAAGGCATTGCGCTGGATACACAGGGTTATATCTCTGAAGGTGCGGGCGAAAACCTGTTTGAAGTGAAAGATGGCATTCTGTTTACGCCTCCGTTCACCTCTTCAGCGCTGCCGGGCATCACCCGCGACGCCATTATCAAGCTGGCAAAAGATATGGGCATCGAAGTGCGCGAGCAGGTGCTGTCACGCGAATCCCTCTACCTGGCCGATGAGGTATTTATGTCCGGTACGGCTGCTGAAATTACCCCGGTACGTAGCGTGGATGGTATCCAGGTCGGTGAAGGCAAGCGCGGTCCGGTTACTGCCCGCATTCAGTCTGCCTTCTTCGGCCTGTTCACTGGCGAAACAGAAGACAAATGGGGCTGGCTGGATTCGGTTAACCCATAATAAAAAAATACCTGAGCGGGCGGCAGATGACGCCCGCGCACTATCTGATCCTGGAGTATGAGCATGCCTAAGTTACGTTCCGCTACCACCACACATGGCCGCAATATGGCCGGTGCCCGTGCCCTCTGGCGCGCTACTGGAATGACCGACGATGATTTCGGTAAGCCAATCATTGCGGTAGTTAACTCCTTTACCCAGTTCGTACCGGGCCACGTTCACCTGCGCGACATGGGTAAATTGGTCGCTGAGCAGATTGAAGCGTCCGGCGGCGTGGCAAAAGAGTTCAACACTATTGCGGTGGATGATGGGATCGCGATGGGGCATGGCGGCATGCTTTACTCCCTGCCGTCGCGTGAATTGATTGCAGACTCGGTCGAGTACATGGTGAATGCGCACTGTGCCGATGCGATGGTCTGTATCTCCAACTGCGACAAAATCACCCCGGGAATGCTGATGGCTTCCCTGCGTCTGAATATTCCAGTGATCTTCGTTTCTGGCGGCCCGATGGAAGCCGGTAAAACTAAGCTCTCTGACAAAATCATCAAGCTGGATCTGGTCGATGCGATGATCCAGGGCGCTAACCCGAACGTTAGCGATGCCGACAGCGAGCAGATCGAACGCTCCGCGTGCCCGACCTGTGGTTCCTGTTCCGGTATGTTTACCGCCAACTCAATGAACTGCCTGACCGAAGCGCTGGGCCTTTCCCAGCCGGGTAACGGTTCGCTTCTGGCAACTCATGCCGACCGTAAAGATCTGTTCCTGAATGCCGGCAAGCGCATTGTTGAACTGACCAAACGCTGGTATCAGCAGGATGATGAAAGCGCGCTGCCGCGTAACATCGCCAATAAAGCGGCTTTCGAGAACGCCATGACGCTGGATATCGCCATGGGCGGTTCCACTAACACCGTTCTGCACCTGCTGGCCGCTGCGCTGGAAGGTGATATCGACTTCAATATGTCTGACATCGACCGTCTGTCACGCAAAGTGCCGCACCTGTGTAAAGTGGCGCCGAGCACCCCGAAATACCATATGGAAGACGTGCACCGCGCAGGTGGCGTATTCGGTATCCTCGGCGAATTAAGCCGAGCCGGCCTGATGGATCAAAGCGTTCGTAACGTGCTGGGTCTGACTCTGCAGGAAACGCTGGACCAGTACGACATCATGCTGACCAAAGATGAAGACGTGAAGAAAATGTTCCGTGCCGGCCCGGCCGGTATCCGCACCACTCAGGCGTTCTCTCAGGATTGCCGTTGGGAAACGCTGGATGACGATCGTAAAGAAGGCTGTATTCGCACACGTGAATTCGCCTTTAGCCAGGACGGTGGTCTGGCCGTGCTGTACGGTAACCTCGCTGAAGATGGCTGCATCGTTAAAACTGCGGGCGTGGAAAAAGAGAGCCACACCTTCCGTGGTCCGGCCAAAGTTTACGAAAGCCAGGATGATGCCGTTGCGGCGATCCTGGGTGGCAAAGTGGTTGCCGGTGATGTGGTTGTAATCCGTTACGAAGGGCCTAAAGGCGGACCGGGCATGCAGGAAATGCTTTACCCGACCACCTATCTGAAATCGATGGGCCTGGGTAAAAGCTGTGCGCTGATCACCGATGGACGCTTCTCGGGCGGGACCTCCGGCCTGTCAATTGGCCATGCTTCACCAGAAGCGGCCAGCGGCGGAACCATTGCGCTGGTCAGAGACGGCGATATGATTGACATCAATATTCCTAATCGCGGCATCAGGGTTGATGTGCCTGATAACGTGCTGCATGCCCGTCGTGAAGAAGAAGAAGCCCGCGGTAGCGAGGCCTACACGCCACATGGTCGTGAGCGTGAAGTCTCCTTCGCCCTGCGCGCCTACGCCTTACTGGCAACCAGCGCGGATAAAGGCGCTGTCCGTGATAAGAGCAAGCTGGGAGGCTAAAAACGATGGCTGAATCTCATCCGCTATCCGCTCAGCCCAGTGGAGCTGAGTATCTGCGTGCGGTTCTGCGTTCTCCCGTTTATGAGGTGGCGCAGGTCACCCCGTTGCAGAAAATGGAGAAGATCTCTTCCCGGCTCGGCAATACGATTCTGGTAAAGCGTGAAGACAGGCAGCCGGTACACAGCTTCAAGCTGCGCGGCGCATATGCCATGATCGCCTCTCTGAATGCGCAGCAGCGGGCAGCGGGTGTCGTCACCGCGTCGGCGGGCAACCATGCCCAGGGCGTGGCGCTGTCGGCAACGCGTCTGGGGATAAAATCGCTGATCGTAATGCCGGTGACTACCGCCGATATCAAAGTTGAGGCGGTAAGGGCATTTGGCGGTGAGGCTTATCTGTTTGGGGCCAACTTCGACGAGGCGAGGGGGAAAGCCCTCGAAATGGCGGAACAGAGCGGCTACACCTTTATCCCGCCGTTCGATCACCCCATGGTCATAGCCGGTCAGGGCACGCTGGCAATGGAGCTGCTCCAGCAGGATGCGCATATCGATCGCGTATTTGTGCCGGTGGGCGGCGGCGGCCTGGCAGCGGGCGTGGCGGTACTGATCAAACAGCTGATGCCGCAGATCAAAGTGATCGGCGTCGAGGCGGAGGATTCTGCCTGCCTGAAAGCGGCGCTTGAGGCCGGTGAACCGGTCGATCTGTCCCGCGTCGGGCTGTTTGCCGAGGGCGTAGCGGTCAGGCGTATCGGCAGCGAAACCTTCCGGCTCTGTCAGCAGTACCTGGACGACATCGTCACCGTTGACAGTGATGCGATCTGCGCGGCGGTGAAGGATCTGTTTGAGGATACGCGGGCCATAGCGGAACCCTCAGGGGCGCTGGCGCTGGCGGGAATGAAGAAATATATCCAGCAGCACCAGATCAAAGGTGAGCGGCTGGCCCACGTGCTGTCCGGGGCTAACGTTAACTTCCATGCTTTACGTTATGTATCAGAACGCTGCGAGCTGGGTGAGCAACGCGAAGCGCTGCTGGCGGTCACCATCCCTGAGCAGCAAGGGAGCTTCCTGCGATTTTGCCAGATCCTCGGTGGCCGCGCGGTCACGGAGTTCAACTATCGCTATGCCAGCCCGGATAGCGCCTGCATTTTTGTCGGCGTACGGCTGTCCCGTGGTGTGGAAGAGCGCAGCGAAATCCTGCATCAGCTTGAGGCGGGTGGTTACAAGGTGGTCGATCTCTCCGATGATGAGATGGCCAAGCTGCACGTCCGCTATATGGTGGGTGGGCGGCCTGGAAAACCCCTGCGGGAGAAGCTGTTCAGCTTTGAATTTCCTGAAGCGCCTGGCGCGCTTCTGCGCTTCCTGCAAACGCTGGGGACACACTGGAATATTTCGCTGTTCCACTATCGCAGCCACGGCACCGACTATGGTCGCGTACTGGCGGCCTTTGAACTGAGCGACAATGAACCACAGTTTGCGGAGCATCTGGCGGCGCTGGGTTACGATTTCCATGATGAAACCAGTAACCCTGCGTTTCGCTTCTTCCTGGCGGGTTAGGCTTACATCAGGCTCCAGAACGCGTCGATAAGCGGTTCGTTAAGCCGCTTCTTCTGCACGCAGATGCCCAGCTCAAAGGGGGCGACCATCTCGACGTTGTCCAGCTCGAGAATGCGATTGCGTATCGGCTCCGGGCTGTTTTCCAGCACCACATCCGGCAGCAGCGCTATGCCGCAGCCCAGTGCCACCATCGAAACAATGGCTTCGTGGCCGGAGACGGTGGCGTAAATCAGCGGATTAGGAATGCGCTGGCGGCGGAACCACAGGTCAATGCGCTGCCGGGCAGGCCCCTGGTCGGGCAGGATAAACGGAATTTGCGACCAGTCCGGGTCAGGCTGGGTGGCCTGGCTGCGTACCGGACAGGGTAGCGCGGGCGCTATCAGGATCAGCGGGATAAGCCCCAGCGGCATAAAGCCGATGCTGGCAGGCAGGGTTGCCGGGCGACCTGCAATAGCAATGTCCGCCTCGGTGCCCTGCACTTTATCCACGGCATCCGCCGCATCGCCGGTGGTGAGTTTGATTTCAACAAGCGGATGTTCGGCACGGAAGCGGTCGAGGATCGGCGGCAGATGGCTGTAGGCTGCCGTCACCGAACAGAACAGCCTTAGCTCGCCGCTGAGCGACGGCCCATGCTGGCCGAGAGTATGGCGAAGCTGCTGATATTGCAGCAGCGTCTGCTGGGCGAACTGGCGCAGTTCCTCACCCGCATCGGTCAGCGTAACGGTGCGGTTATCACGCAGGAAAAGCGGCTGGCCGAGATCTTCTTCCAGCCGCTGGATCTGCCGCGACAGCGTGGACGGGCTGACGTGCATGGCGCGGGCGCTGCGGCCAAAGTGACGGCTTTCGGCAAGGTGGAGAAACAGTTTAAGGTCACGCAGATCCATAGGCTTCAGGTCTCGTTTTAACGTTGCATTTTATGCAACATGATATTGTTAATATATCAATTTCAGCAATGCATTTCCTGTCATATGATGGGGAACAGACAGGGTGAGCCGGGATGCGGCGACACCGATAAATAAAATGCGAAACACAACCTCATACGGAGTACCCATGGCTAACTATTTCAACACACTGAACCTGCGCAATCAGCTGGCGCAATTAGGCAAATGCCGCTTTATGATGCGCGATGAATTTGCGGATGAAGCCAGCTACCTGAAAGGCAAAAAAGTGGTTATCGTTGGCTGCGGCGCTCAGGGCCTGAACCAGGGTCTTAACATGCGCGATTCCGGCCTGGACATCGCCTATGCGCTGCGGGCTGAAGCCATCGCTGAAAAACGTGCCTCCTGGCGCAAAGCGACCGAAAACGGTTTCAAAGTGGGTACTTACGAAGAGCTGATCCCGCAGGCTGACCTGGTGGTTAACCTGACGCCAGACAAACAGCACACCTCCGTGGTGCGCGCCGTTCAGCCGCTGATGAAAGATGGCGCGGCGCTGGGCTACTCCCACGGTTTCAACATCGTTGAAGTCGGCGAGCAGGTGCGTAAAGACATCACCGTGGTGATGGTTGCGCCGAAATGTCCGGGCACGGAAGTGCGTGAAGAGTACAAGCGTGGTTTCGGCGTTCCAACGCTGATCGCGGTTCACCCGGAAAACGATCCGAAAGGCGAAGGCATGGCGATCGCCAAAGCCTGGGCTGCGGCGACCGGTGGCCATCGTGCGGGCGTGCTGGAATCCTCCTTCGTTGCCGAAGTGAAGTCCGACCTGATGGGTGAGCAGACTATCCTGTGCGGCATGCTGCAGGCCGGCTCTCTGCTCTGCTTTGACAAGCTGGTGGCTGAAGGTACCGATGCGGCTTACGCCGAGAAACTGATTCAGTTTGGCTGGGAAACCGTAACTGAAGCGCTGAAGCAGGGCGGGATCACCCTGATGATGGATCGCCTGTCTAATCCCGCTAAGCTGCGCGCGTTTGCGCTCTCTGAACAGCTGAAAACCATCATGGCCCCGCTGTTCCAGAAGCATATGGATGACATCATCTCCGGTGAGTTCTCTTCCGGCATGATGGCCGACTGGGCGAACGATGACAAAAAGCTGCTGGGCTGGCGCGAAGAGACCGGTAAAACCGCGTTCGAAACGGCACCGCAGTTTGAAGGTAAGATTGCCGAGCAGGATTACTTCGATGAAGGCGTGGTCATGATTGCGATGGTGAAAGCGGGCGTTGAGCTGGCGTTTGAGACCATGGTTGATGCGGGGATCATTGAAGAGTCTGCCTACTACGAGTCACTGCACGAACTGCCGCTGATCGCCAACACCATTGCCCGTAAGCGCCTGTACGAAATGAACGTGGTTATCTCAGACACCGCCGAATACGGCAACTATCTGTTCTCCTATGCTGCGGTGCCGCTGCTGAAAGAGTTTATGACCACCCTCCAGGCGGGCGATTTGGGTAAATCTGCGGCGGCTTCCGCCACCGTGGACAACGCTCAGCTGCGCGATGTGAACGAAGCCATCCGCCAGCACCCTATTGAAGCCGTAGGACGCAAGCTGCGCGGCTACATGACGGATATGAAGCGCATTGCCGTGGCCGGTTAATGGAGCGGTCTGAGCGGTTGCGTACGGCGGGCTGAAAACAAAAAAAGCGCGGAGCTCCGCGCTTTTAATGATGACCCGATGATGCCGCTCTGTCAGCTGACCCACCTTTCGATCAAACCACCTTTTCGGTGGTTTTTTTATGCTGACAGGATCGGGAACCGGTTAGTTACGGTACAGCACCTTGATGATGTGATAACCGAACTGAGTATGCAGCGGGCCATAAGGGGTGATAAGCGGGCAGGAGAACACCACTTTATCGAAAGCGGGGACCATTGCGCCCTGTTTAAACTCGCCCAGATGCCCACCCTTTTTGCCCGATGGACAGATGGAGTGCTTTTTTGCCAGCTTTTCAAAATCGGCGCCCTGTTCCAGCTGAGCCAGAATGTCCTGCGCTTGTTTCTCTTCCTTTACAAGGATATGCAGTGCTGCTGCGGTTTTTGCCATGATCGTACCTTGAGTCGTATGGATGCTGCTGGCTATACTACCACGCTGTGATTTCTTTCCCTCTGTCATTTCATCGAGCGATTTCCTTATGCGTCTTAATCCTGGCCAGCAACACGCCGTCGAATTCGTTACCGGACCCTGTCTGGTATTAGCCGGGGCGGGATCGGGGAAAACGCGCGTTATCACCAACAAAATCGCCCACCTGATCCGCGAATGCGGCTATCAGGCCAGACACATTGCTGCGGTAACCTTTACCAACAAGGCCTCGCGCGAAATGAAAGAGCGCGTGGCGCAGACGCTCGGACGTAAAGAGGCGCGCGGCCTGACCATCTCCACCTTCCATACGCTGGGCCTGGAAATTATCAAGCGTGAATACGCCGCCCTGGGGATGAAATCGAACTTCTCACTGTTTGATGACCAGGACCAGCTTGCCCTGCTGAAGGATTTGACGGAAGAGTGGCTGGAGAACGATAAAAACCTTTTGCAGCAGTTGATTTCGACGATCGGTAACTGGAAAAACGATCTGATGGATCCCTCACGCGCTGCGGCCGCCGCGATCACCGATCGCGACCGCCTGTTTGCGCACTGCTACGGCCTGTACGATCGGCATCTTAAGTCCTGTAACGTGCTGGATTTTGACGATTTAATCCTGCTGCCCACGCTGCTGTTCCAGCGTAATACCGAGGTGCTTGAGCGCTGGCAACAGCGCATTCGCTATCTGCTGGTGGATGAATATCAGGACACCAATACCAGCCAGTATGAACTGGTAAAACTGCTGGTGGGTGCGCGAGCCCGCTTTACCGTGGTGGGCGATGATGACCAGTCAATCTACTCCTGGCGCGGGGCCAGGCCGCAAAACCTGGTGCTGCTGAAGGAGGATTTCCCGGCGCTACAGGTGATCAAACTGGAGCAGAACTATCGCTCCTCTGAACGGATCCTGAAAGCGGCCAACATTCTGATTGCCAATAATCCTCACGTCTTTGAAAAGCGTCTTTTTTCCGAGCTGGGCTACGGTGCGGAACTGAAAGTGGTGACGGCCAATCAGGAAGATCATGAGGCAGAACGGGTGATCGGCGAGCTGATCGCCCACCACTTCGTCAATAAAACCCAGTACAAGGATTACGCAATTCTCTATCGCGGCAACCATCAGTCCCGCGTCTTTGAAAAGATGCTGATGCAGAACCGTATCCCGTACCATATTTCCGGCGGTACCTCCTTTTTCTCCCGTCCGGAGATCAAGGATCTGCTGGCCTATCTGCGGGTGCTGACCAACGCCGACGACGACAGCGCATTTATGCGCATTGTTAACACGCCGAGACGTGAAATTGGCTCGGCAACGCTCCAGAAGCTGGGCGAGTGGGCGATGCAGCGTAACAAAAGCCTGTTTAGCGCCAGCTTTGATATTGGGCTTGAGCAGACGCTATCGGGAAGGGGACTGGAATCGTTGCAGCGCTTTACCGGCTGGCTACGGGAGATCGCTCAGCTGGCGGAACGTGAGCCGGTGAACGCCGTGCGCGATTTGATTCGCGGTGTTGATTACGAAAGCTGGCTGTTTGAAACCTCCGCCAGCCCGAAAGCCGCTGAAATGCGGATGAAAAACGTCAACACGCTGTTCCAGTGGATGTCCGAAATGCTGGAAGGCAGCGATATTGATGAGCCGATGACGTTAACCCAGGTGGTTACCCGTTTTACGCTGCGCGATATGATGGAGCGGGGCGAAAGCGATGAAGAGTCCGACCAGGTACAGCTAATGACGCTGCATGCCTCTAAGGGGCTGGAATTTCCCTATGTCTATCTGGTAGGGATGGAAGAAGGGCTGCTGCCGCATCAGAGCAGTATTGACGAGAACAACGTCGAAGAGGAGCGCCGGCTGGCCTACGTGGGTATCACCCGCGCGCAGAAGGAGCTGACCTTTACGCTCTGTCGCGAACGGCGACAGTACGGTGAGCTGATTCGTCCTGAACCCAGTCGTTTTCTGCTTGAGCTTCCGCAGGATGATCTGAACTGGGAAACCGAGCGGAAGGTGGTCAGTCCGCAACAGCGAATGCAGACTGGACAGAGCCGCGTAGCCGGTCTGAAAGCGATGCTGGAAAAAGCGAAGGGGAGCGCGGGTTCCTGACTCTGTCAGTGAATGGTCAGGGACCAGTGCGCGTAGCTCTGCCAGTGGCACTCCTGCTCCAGCAGCTCAGCGCGAAGTGGGTGCGCCTCCAGCCAGCCGTCAGGCAGCGTTACGATCAGATTGTCCTCATCGGCCTCCAGTGTGATCGCTGGCAGCATATTATCACGGCGTCGGCTGGCAAAAATAATTGCCAGCCGCAGCAGACGACAGAGGCGCTCCGCCATGCGCGGTGGCAATGCATTTTGTTGGCTCAGTAGCGCCAGATCGATGCTGTTTGCCTGGTTTTTTAGCAGCGTGGCGATAAGTTTCTTCTGGGCGGGCGTGAAGCCTGGCAGGTCGAGATGGCGGATCAGATAGGCGGCATGCTGAGGGGACTGTTTAAAATCTACGCTCAGTCCGATTTCATGGATCTGACTGGCGCTGTCGAGCAGTTCCCGACATCGTTCATCCAGCTTCCAGCTCTCACCAACCTGCCGGGCAAAACTATCGGCAAGGTGGCGTACGCGTTCGGCCTGCTCGGCATCAATGGCAAACCGGCGCTGGATAGTGCGCAGCGTACGGCTGCGGATATCGCGATCGACCGGCAGATGCAGCATGCCGTACACCAGACCTTCACGCAGTGCGCCACCGGCCAGCGTCATGCTGCTGATGTTCAGCTCATTGAAAATCGCAATCAGGATCGACAGCCCGCTGGGAAACACCAGCGCCCGCTCGAGGGTCAGGCCTTCAATCTCCAGCTCCTCCAGCTTGCCGCACTGAATGGCGCGCTGTCTGAGCTGTTGCAGTTTACCCAGCGTGATGTGCTCATCCATGCCCTGCGCCATCATGATCTCCTGCAACGCCTGAACGGTGCCGGACGCCCCCACGCATACCTGCCACCCCTGTTCGCGAAGCGAATGGGCGACAGGGCGGATCATATCGCGCGCCGCCCGTTCCGCCTGCTCGAAATTTTCTTTACCCAAATGGCGATCGGCAAAGTAGCGCTCCAGCCAGGTGACGCAGCCCATCGACAGGCTAAACAAAGAGGTCGTTTGCGATCCGCTGCCCGTGACCAGTTCGGTGCTGCCGCCGCCGATATCCACCACCAGGCGCTTATCCGGGCCGCCGGTGGTATGGGCAACCCCCTGATAAATCAGACGGGCTTCTTCTTCACCACTGATAACGTTTATCGGGCAGCCAAGAATTTCCTGTGCCGTTTGCAAAAAGGTGCCCGCGTTAGCGGCAAGACGCAGCGTGGCGGTTGCCACTACGCGGATTTGCGGCGGGGGAATATCCTGCAGCTGCTCTGAAAAGAGCCGCAGGCAGTGCCAGCCGCGGGCCATGGCCTCGTCGGAGAGATGACTGTCACTGTCGAGGCCAGCGGCCAGACGCACTTTGCGCTTAATGCGCGCCACCGTCTGGATGCCTCCGGCAACCTCGCGCACCACCAGCATATGGAAGCTGTTCGATCCCAGATCTATTGCTGCATAAAGTGATGATGCGCTCAGCATGGCAGGCTTATCCCGATCGTTTACGGTTACTATTACGCGGCGCGCCGCTGCGACGGTTGTTATTGCCACCGCGACGAGGCCCATTGCCAGAGCGGGGACGCGTCAGGCGCTTAGGTGGCGGAAGATCGGTCATTAGCGCATCGCTGTTATAGCGGCTGACGGTAATGCTGTGGCCAATATACTCTTCAATCGCGGGCAGATTCAGCGCGTACTCTTCACAGGCCAGGCTGATGGAGTGCCCGTTGGCCCCTGCGCGACCGGTGCGTCCAATACGGTGCACGTAGTCTTCGCGATCGTCCGGCAGGTCGTAGTTAAAGACGTGGGTAACGGCGGGAATATGCAGGCCACGCGCGGCAACGTCGGTGGCGACCAGAATATCCACATCACCTTTGGTAAAGTCGTCCAGAATGCGCAGACGCTTTTTCTGAGCCACATCGCCGGTTAGCAGGCCAACGCGATGGCCATCGGCGGCCAGATGGCCCCAGATATCTTCACAGCGGTGCTTGGTATTGGCGAAAATAATCGCCCGATCGGGCCACTCTTCTTCCAGCAGCGTTTGCAGAAGACGCATTTTTTCTTCGTTAGACGGATAGAAAAGTTCTTCTTTGATACGGTGTCCGGTTTTCTGCTCCGGCTCAACTTCGACGTACTCGGCGTTGTTCATATTTTCGAACGCCAGCTCGCGGACGCGGAAGGAGAGGGTTGCGGAAAAGAGCATGTTCAGCCGCTGGTTAGCCGCAGGCATGCGGCGGAACAGCCAGCGAATATCTTTGATAAAGCCGAGGTCGAACATGCGATCGGCTTCGTCGAGCACAACAACCTGAATAGCACCTAAATTAACGTGATTCTGTTTGGCGTAATCAATCAGCCGACCGGTCGTGCCAATCAGGATATCAACGCCGCTTTCCAGCACCTTAAGCTGTTTGTCGTAGCCGTCGCCGCCGTAGGCCAGCCCCAGCTTCAGGCCGGTAGCCTGGGTCAGCGGTTCAGCATCTGCATGAATTTGCACGGCTAATTCGCGCGTTGGCGCCAGGATCAGCGCGCGTGGCTGATTAATCTGTCGACCAACAGGTGCTGGGTGAGAAAGAAGATGATGGAACGTTGACGTCAGAAACGCCATCGTTTTGCCGGTACCGGTTTGCGCCTGTCCCGCTACATCACGCCCCTGAAGGGTGAAAGGTAGTGCGAGCGCCTGTATAGGCGTGCAGTTATGAAAGCCTTTAGTTTCAAGGGCTTCAATGACCTGAGGGTGCAGGGCGAAGTCGGAAAACTTCTGTTCAGTTAAGTGTGTTTTGCTCATAGTGTGGTAGAATATCAGCTTACTATTGCTTTACGAAAGCGTATCCGGTGAAATAAAGTCAACCTAAGTTGGCAGATTTTACGCCAACCAGCCAGGCATAATCTTTTGGAGTAAGACATGAGCAGCGATAAAATTGTTCACCTGACCGATGACAGCTTCGAAACCGACGTATTAAAAGCAGAAGGTTTGACGCTGGTCGACTTCTGGGCAGAGTGGTGTGGCCCTTGCAAAATGATCGCCCCCATTCTTGATGAAGTGGCCGAAGAGTACGACGGCAAGCTGACAATCGCCAAACTGAATATCGACGATAATCCGGGCACGGCACCAAAGTATGGTATTCGCGGTATTCCTACTTTGCTGCTGTTTAAGGATGGTGAAGTGGCCGCGACCAAGGTTGGCGCACTGTCTAAAGGTCAGCTTAAAGAGTTCCTGAACGCGAATCTGGGCTGACAGTCTGGCTGCGTCCGGCAGAGAGCGAAATTTCAGCTCCGCGCTGGACGCAGGCCATTAAGCGTGCTAACTTACTTTTACTGCACTCTGTACTTACCTGTACTAAGACTCTAAGTTTTACTCCTTGTTGAACACTGTTTTCATCTAAATCTTACAGATATTCAGCAATCTGACGGTTAGCATCATCAGCATTTCCGGCGTCTTGTCCTTACCGTCCCTCGTCTCAGATTTGCGTTATCCTGCACGTAATCATCGAGCGGACCCAGACAAGAGTGCCATTAACAGGCATGGATTTTTCGCCATTCCACTTACGACAAACATTTCGAGATTTACCCCGAGTTTAAGAACCCACCATTATGAATCTTACCGAACTAAAAAATACGCCGGTTTCTGACCTGATAATACTCGGCGAAAATATGGGGCTGGAAAACCTGGCGCGTCTGCGTAAGCAGGACATCATTTTCTCCATCCTTAAGCAACATGCAAAAAGCGGCGAAGATATCTTCGGCGATGGCGTACTGGAGATATTGCAGGATGGATTTGGTTTCCTCCGCTCTGGAGACAGCTCCTACCTCGCCGGCCCTGATGATATTTACGTTTCCCCCAGCCAGATCCGCCGCTTTAACCTCCGCACAGGTGACACCATTTCCGGCAAGATCCGTCCGCCGAAAGAAGGTGAGCGTTATTTTGCCCTGCTGAAAGTTAACGAAGTTAACTACGATAAGCCGGAAAATGCGCGTAACAAGATCCTGTTCGAAAACTTAACCCCACTGCATGCGAATTCACGCCTGCGGATGGAGCGTGGTAACGGTTCTACTGAAGATTTAACCGCTCGCGTACTGGACCTGGCGTCGCCAATCGGTCGCGGACAGCGCGGTCTGATCGTCGCACCGCCTAAAGCCGGTAAAACCATGCTGCTGCAAAATATCGCGCAGAGCATCGCCTATAATCACCCAGACTGCGTGCTGATGGTGCTGCTGATTGACGAGCGTCCGGAAGAAGTGACCGAGATGCAGCGTCTGGTTAAGGGTGAAGTGATTGCTTCTACCTTTGACGAACCCGCGTCACGTCACGTTCAGGTTGCGGAGATGGTAATTGAGAAGGCCAAGCGCCTGGTTGAGCACAAAAAAGATGTGATCATCCTGCTGGACTCCATTACCCGCCTGGCCCGTGCCTACAACACCGTCGTACCGGCTTCCGGTAAAGTACTGACCGGTGGTGTGGACGCGAACGCCCTGCATCGTCCGAAACGCTTCTTCGGTGCGGCACGTAACGTTGAGGAGGGCGGAAGCCTGACCATCATCGCGACAGCGCTGGTCGATACCGGTTCAAAAATGGACGAAGTCATTTACGAAGAATTCAAGGGTACCGGTAATATGGAACTGCATCTGGCGCGTAAAATCGCCGAGAAGCGTGTGTTCCCAGCGATTGATTACAATCGTTCCGGTACGCGTAAAGAAGAGCTGCTTACCAGCTCGGAAGAACTGCAGAAAATGTGGATCCTGCGCAAAATCATTCACCCAATGGGTGAAATTGACGCCATGGAGTTCCTCATCAACAAACTGGCTATGACGAAAACTAACGATGAGTTCTTCGATATGATGAAACGCTCGTAACGCGTTTCGCCTGTACGGCGGCCTCAGGCCGCTGACAGGTGCCATTATGACCGCTTTGAACTTTATGGGCGGTCAACGGGCAAAAAGAAAACTCGGGCAACGCCACGTTCAAACGTGGCGTTTTTCGTTTGTGGGCTATACGATATTCAGCTACCGGAGAATTAAATAAAGGTGCCTTTCAGGATAAAATTTCAGCGCATGATGGAGTTTTGAATGGAAGCACAATGGAAATCAGAAATCTGCGGATGTTTAATGGCACAATAGTTGCTTATAACACTGCGAGATTCTTTGCTGAGAGCTGTTTAATGTGAATTTACTCAATATGAGTACAGAGCTTGCCTTAATATTTTTGTTTTCACTGGTATTTCTCTTTTTTGCCCGTAAAGCAGCTAAAAAGGTGGGGCTGGTTGATAAGCCTAACTATCGCAAACGTCATCAGGGCGTCGTTCCCCTGGTAGGCGGCATCTCTGTTTTTGCAGGAATCTGTTTTAGCTACACCATCAGTAATTACTATCTCCCTCATTTTGTTCTTTATCTGGGCTGCGCGGGCATGCTGGTGCTGGTCGGTGCGCTTGACGATCGTTTTGATATCAGCGTGAAATTCCGTGCCATCGTCCAGGCGGCAATCGCCGTGGTGATGATGACCTTCGGTAAGCTCTACCTGCTGAGCCTGGGGTATATCTTTGGCCCCTGGGAACTGATCGTCGGGCCGTTTGGCTATGTGCTGACGCTGTTTGCCGTCTGGGCCGCCATCAACGCTTTCAATATGGTCGATGGCATTGACGGGCTGCTGGGTGGTCTCTCCTGCGTCACCTTCCTGGCGATGGGCATTATTCTCCTGCTTGACGGACAGCAAAGCCTGGCGATGTGGTGCTTTGCTATGATCGCGGCCATCGTGCCCTATATTTTGCTGAATCTCGGCGTATTTGGTCGCCGGTATAAGGTGTTTATGGGCGATGCAGGCAGCACGCTAATCGGCTTTACCATTATCTGGATCCTGCTGGAAGCGACGCAGGGCCAGTCTCATCCGATTACGCCGGTCACGGCGCTGTGGCTGATTGCTATCCCGCTAATGGATATGGTGGCCATTATGTATCGCCGCCTGAGTAAGGGCATGAGCCCCTTCTCCGCTGACCGTCAGCATATTCATCATCTGATTATGCGGGCGGGTTTCTCCTCGCGGCAGGCCTGCCTGTTAATTACGCTTGCCGCCGCGCTGCTGGCCGGCGTCGGCGTGTTGGGCGAATCCCTCTCTTTTGTCCCGGACTGGGCCATGCTGCTGCTGTTTTTACTGGCGTTTATGCTTTACGGCTACTGCATCAAGCGGGCATGGCGCGTGGCTCGGCTGATAAAAAGAGTAAAAAGACGCCTGCGCAGGGCGCAGTAATTACCGCTGAGCCCAATTGCACGATTCCGATACGCTGATTAAAAGGAAAATTATGTATGACGCATCCTGATGCTGCCGATAACGAACTGGATATTCGCGGCCTTTGCTGCGCCCTCTGGAGGGGGAAGCTGTGGATTATCGGCGGTGCGCTGGCGCTGGCGCTGCTGGCCTTTCTCGGCTCGCTGCTGATGACGCCACAGTGGAGCACGACTGCCATTACCGATCGCCCAACGGTTACTCTGCTGGGCGGCTATTACTCGCAGCAGCAGTTTTTGAATAATCTGGATACTCATGCCAGCAATGGCAGCGTCACGCCGCCGTCCGTGATGGATCAGGCCTATCAGGAATTCGTCAGGCAGCTTTCGGCCTGGGATACGCGGCGGGACTTCTGGCTGCAATCCCGCTACTACAAACAGCGGCAAACCGGCAACGCGCATGACGACGCGACGAAACTGGATGAGATGATAAACAATATTCAGTTTCAGCCCGCGGATACGGCCAAAAATGTCAGTGACACGGTCAGGCTGGTGGCAGAAACCTCTGCGGATGCCAATACGCTGCTGCGCCAGTACGTGGCCTTCGCTAATCAGCGGGCGGCCACGCATCTGAACGACGACGTAACCGGTGCCTGGGCAGCGCGCACTATTCAGCTGAAAGCGCAGGTGAAGCGGCAGGAGGCGGTTGCCAACGCGATATACCAGCGTCAGGTGAACAGCGTAGAGCAGGCATTAAAAATTGCCCGCCAGCAGGGTTTTGAGCAGGCGAAGACCTCCACGCCGGTCGAGCAGCTGCCTGACTCTGAACTCTTCCTGCTGGGACGCCCTCTGCTACAGGGGCGGCTGGAGAATTTGCAGGCCACCGGCCCCGGCTACGAGCTGGACTACCTGCAAAACAGAGCGATGTTGTCCACCCTCAACGTGGGTCCCACCCTGGTGGAGTCTTTCCAGACTTATCGCTATCTGCGTACGCCAGAGGAGCCAGTGAAACGCGACAGCCCGCGTCGCCTGTTTTTAATGATTATGTGGGGTGCAGTAGGCGCTTTAGCCGGGGCAGGGACTGCTCTGGTACGCCGCCCTCGTGGTCGGGCGCGTAATGCGCATTCAGCGACCTAACAGACGAACGAAGAGAGTCACAGTGAAAGTACTAACTGTTTTTGGCACGCGCCCGGAAGCGATTAAAATGGCTCCGCTGGTTCATGCACTCGCACAGGATAGCGAGATAGAAGCGCGTCTGTGCGTCACTGCGCAGCATCGTGAGATGCTGGATCAGGTTCTGAAACTTTTTGCGATCGTACCGGATTACGATCTCAATATTATGCGTCCCGGCCAGGCGCTAAGCGAAATCACCAGCCGTATTCTGGAGGGGCTGAAAGGCGTCTTTGACGAATTTACCCCTGATGTCGTATTGGTTCACGGCGATACCACCACTACCTTTGCCGCCAGCCTGGCGGCCTTCTATCACCGTATTCCCGTGGGTCACGTCGAAGCCGGGCTGCGTACGGGCGATCTCTATTCCCCCTGGCCGGAAGAAGCGAACCGCACCCTGACCGGCCATCTGGCTTCGTATCACTTCACGCCGACGGAAACCGCGCGTAATAACCTCCTGCGTGAGAATTTGCGCGGGGACCGCATGTTTGTGACCGGCAATACGGTCATTGATGCCCTTTTCTGGGTCCGCGATCGGGTGCTGAGCGATGAGACGCTCAGAAACAGCCTGACCGCGCGCTATCCCTTCCTGGAAGCCGGTAAGAAGATGATTCTGGTTACTGGCCACCGGCGGGAGAGCTTCGGCGGCGGATTCGAGCGAATTTGCAGCGCGCTGGCCGAGATCGCCCGGCTACATCCCGACGTACTCATCGTCTATCCGGTGCACCTGAACCCCAACGTCAGCGAGCCGGTCAATCGCATTCTGCGCGGCATTGATAACATCGTGCTGATCGAGCCGCAGGAGTACCTGCCCTTTGTGTGGCTGATGGTGCATGCCTGGCTTATCCTCACGGACTCAGGCGGCATCCAGGAAGAAGCCCCCTCGCTGGGCAAACCGGTTCTGGTGATGCGCGACACCACCGAGCGTCCGGAAGCGGTAGAGGCGGGCACGGTCAGACTGGTGGGAACTGACGTGCAGAAGATTGTCAGTGAAGTATCGCGTTTACTCACGGATGAGCTGGCATACCATTCAATGAGTCGTGCCCACAACCCTTATGGGGACGGCCAGGCCTGTCAGCGTATTGTGCAGGCGCTAAAAAATAATCGGGTTTATTTATGACGTTCAATACCATCTCAATTATCGGGCTGGGCTACATTGGCCTGCCTACCGCTGCTGCCTTTGCTTCGCGGGGCCACACCGTGGTTGGCATTGATATTAATGCCGATGCCGTAGAAACCATTAACCGTGGCGAAATCCATATAGTGGAACCCGAACTCGACCAGGTGGTGAAAACCGCCGTCGGGCAGGGCTACCTGCGGGCTGCCACCAAACCGGTAGCGGCTGATGCCTTTCTGATCGCCGTCCCAACGCCGTTTCAGGACGAACATCAGCCGGATATGTCATGGGTTAAGGCTGCGGCACTGTCGATTGCCCCGGTGCTGAAGCGCGGGGATTTAGTGATCCTCGAGTCCACTTCCCCGGTGGGTGCCACCGAGCAAATGGCCGAGTGGCTGGCCACGGAACGTCCCGATCTCCGCTTTCCACAGCAGGCCGGTGAGGCAGCCGATATTCAGATTGCCTACTGCCCCGAGCGCGTGCTGCCCGGAAAGATTATGCTTGAGCTGTTTAAGAACGATCGGGTTATCGGTGGCATGACGCCAGCCTGTTCCGAGCGGGCGAAGGCGCTTTATATGCTCTTCGTGGAAGGCGAATGCGTGATTACCAATTCACGAACGGCGGAGATGTGTAAGCTCACCGAGAACAGCTTTCGCGATGTGAATATCGCTTTCGCCAATGAGCTGTCGCTGATCTGCGCCGATCAGGGGATTAACGTCTGGGAACTGATCCGGCTGGCCAATCGACATCCCCGGGTCAACATCCTCCAGCCAGGCCCGGGCGTCGGCGGCCACTGCATCGCCGTCGATCCCTGGTTTATCGTGGCACAGAACCCGGTCCAGGCGCGCCTCATTCGTACTGCGCGTGAAGTCAACGACAGTAAGCCTCACTGGGTACTGGAGCAGGTGAAAAAGGCGCTGGCAGAGTGTCTGACGGCCAGCGACAAACGCGCCAGCGAAGTGACTATCGCCTGCTTTGGACTGGCGTTTAAACCAGACATTGACGATCTGCGCGAAAGCCCGGCCATGGAGGTGGCAGAGATGATCGCCAACTGGCATTTCGGCACCACGCTGGTAATCGAACCGCATATTCGTCAGCTGCCTGCGCGGCTGGCCGGGAAAGCCGAACTGGCACCGCTGGATGAGGCCCTTCACCAGGCTGACGTTCTGGTGATGCTGGTTGACCATGCCGCTTTTAAAACGGCAGACGTTGCTCAGTCCGGACCGCACTGGATTGTCGATACCAAAGGCGTCTGGCAGTGAGTACAACCGTGCTGGGCCGCATTGAGCCCCTGAGATGGGAAAATGACTTTTTCGCGGTGAATAGCGCCCTGTTGAGCCTGGACGCCCGGGGAACTGTGCTTAATAGTGACGGATTGCAGGGCTTTGATATCGTCCAGTGCCGGGTGCTTTCGCAGCAGACCGCCGAGCTGGATGCACTGGGCGAGATGGGATTTCGCCTGGTTGAAGGTGAAGTGGACTGCGTGCTGGGCGTGTCCGCGACGTCGCGCCCGGACGGCATACGAATTGCCCGCGCTGAGCATATTCCCCTGCTGCGTGAGGCAGCCAGCGCCGCGTTTGCCTTCAGTCGGTTTCGTGCGCCCTGGTATCAGCCCGCCGACAGCGGCCGGTTTTATGCACAGTGGATAGAAAACGCCGTACGCGGGACGTTTGACCACCAGTGCCTGCTTGCCGTCAATGAGCAGGGCGATATGCAGGGGTTTATTTCATTGCGCGAGCTGCCGGACGGCAGCGGCAGAGTCGGCCTGCTGGCCACGCTGCCGGAAGCGCAGGGGCTAGGCGTCGGTCAGCGGATGATTGCTGCTGCCACAGACTGGTGTCGGGTTCGCCGCCTGTCGCGTTTACATATCGCCACCCAGCTGAGCAATCTCCCCGCTCTCCGGCTTTATCATCGTTGCGGTGGCGTGGTTGAACGCACCGCCTACTGGCTTTACAGGTAACAACCATGAATCCGTTTAACGCTTCACCTACTGGTATGACAGGTAACATGATGATCCCCTTCAATTCGCCACCGATTGTAGGTACTGAACTAGCGTATATGCAGTCGGCAATGGGGAGCGGAAAGCTCAGCGGCGACGGCGGCTTTACGCGGCGCTGTCAGCAGTGGATGGAGCATCGCTTTGGCTGTAAAAAGGTCCTGATGACGCCCTCCTGCACCGCCTCGCTGGAGATGGCGGCCCTGCTAATCAATATTCAGCCTGGCGATGAAGTCATTATGCCGAGCTATACCTTCGTCTCGACCGCCAATGCCTTTGTGCTGCGCGGGGCGGTAATCGTGTTTGTGGATATCCGCCCCGACACGCTGAACATTGATGAAACCCTGATTGAAGCAGCGATCACGCCGAAAACCAAAGCCATTGTGCCCGTTCACTATGCCGGTGTAGCCTGCGAAATGGACGCCATCATGGACCTCGCCAGCCGTTACAAGCTGTTCGTCATTGAAGATGCCGCGCAGGGGATCATGTCCACCTACAAAGGCAGGCCGCTGGGTACCATTGGCGACATCGGCTGCTTCAGCTTTCATGAGACCAAAAATTACACCGCCGGAGGCGAGGGTGGCGCGACGCTGATAAACGACGCGGCGCTTATCGAACGTGCGGAGATCATCCGGGAGAAAGGCACTAACCGCAGCCAGTTTTTCCGTGGGCAGGTCGATAAATACACCTGGCGGGATATAGGTTCCAGCTACCTGATGTCGGATCTTCAGGCCGCCTGGCTCTGGGCGCAGCTTGAAGCGGCAGAACAGATTAATGCCCGTCGTCTTGCGCTCTGGCAGCGTTACTATGATGCTCTCGAGCCGATTGCACAGACTGGACGCATTACGCTGCCCTCCATGCCGCCTGAGTGCCAGCATAACGCGCATATGTTTTATATTAAGCTGCACGACAATCCGGATCGCAGTGCGCTGATTGACTGGCTGAATGAGGCTGAGATCCTGGCGGTGTTCCATTACATTCCGCTCCATTCCTCACCGGCCGGTCAGCGTTTTGGCCGCTTCCACGGGGATGACCATCATACGCAGTTTGAAAGCGAACGCCTGCTCCGCCTGCCGCTGTTTTACAACCTTTCTGATAATAATCAGAAAACGGTGATCAACTCGCTGCTGAGCTTTTTTTCCTGATATGTCACTGGCTAAAGCATCGGTATGGACGGCGGCCTCTACGCTGGTCAAGATTACGGCGGGACTGCTGGTAGTGAAGATGCTGGCGGTGTCGTTCGGCCCGGCTGGCGTGGGGCAGGCGGGTAATTTCCGGCAGCTTATTACCGTGCTGGGCGTGCTGGCGGGCGCCGGGATTTTTAATGGCGTGACCAAATACGTTGCGGAACAGTCGCAGCCGACGCCGGCATTACGCGCCATTACCGGAACGGCTTCGGCCATGGTGCTGGGCTTCTCCACGCTGCTGGCGGTGGGCTTTTTACTCTTCGCCGCCCCGATTAGCACCGCCCTGTTTGGGCACGACCATTATCAGAACGTGGTGCGGATCGTCGCCTTTTTGCAGGTGGGTATCGCCTGGGCCAACCTGACGCTGGCGGTGTTGAAAGGCTTCCGCGATGCGCGGGGGAACGCGCTGGCCCTTATCCTGGGCAGCCTGGTGGGCGTGGTAGCCTGGTTTATCTGCTACTGGCTGGGCGGCTACAGCGGTGCGCTGGTAGGGCTGGCGATGGTTCCCGCGCTGGTGGTCTTTCCGGCGGCGATAATACTGGCCCGCCGGGATCATCTGCCCGTGCGCTTTCTGCTCCCCCGTTGGGATCCGACGATAGCCGCGAACCTGAGCAAATTTACGCTTATGGCGCTGATCACCGCGGTTACGCTGCCGATCGCGTGGGTAATGATGCGTAATCTGCTGGCGGCGCACAGCGGCTGGGATCAGGTTGGGCTCTGGCAGGGCGTGACCAGTATTTCGGATGCCTATCTGCAATTTATTACCGCCTCTTTCAGCGTTTATCTGCTGCCCACGCTCTCCCGCCTCACCAGCCGGCAGGCGATCTCCCGCGAGATCGTTCGCTCGCTCAGCTTTGTGCTGCCGGTGGTGGCTGCGGTTAGCCTGACCGTCTGGCTGCTGCGGGATGTGGCTATCTGGCTGCTGTTTTCCAGCCAGTTTCACGCCATGCGCGACCTGTTTATCTGGCAGCTGACGGGCGATATTTTTAAGGTTGGCTCCTATGTGTTTGGCTATCTGGTGATTGCTAAAGCGTCGCTACGATTTTACATTCTGACAGAGGTCAGCCAGTTTCTGTTGCTGACGTTGTTTGCTCGCTGGCTTATCCCTTTGCACGGTGCAACAGGTGCCGCCCAGGCCTATATGGCCAGCTACATCGTCTATTTTGCGCTCTGCACCAGCGCCTTTCTTCTCTATCGTAGAAAAGTATGACCACATTGATTTACGTTCTCGGCTCACCCATTCCCCATCATAATCAGACCGTGCTGCGTTTTTTTAACGACGTACTTTCCGTACGGATGCCCGGCGCGGCGCCGCGTCATTTCTGGGTAGTGGGTGAAGCACCCGTGCCGTCTGAGTTCAGCCAGCTGGACATTCGCTACTTCGCGGATAAACGCGCGATCGCCCAGGCGATCGTCGCCAGGGCCAGGGCGTCGCGGCAAACCCGCTTCTTCTTCCTCGGGCAGTTCAATGCCGCATTATGGCTGGCGCTGCTGGTGGGGAAAATCAAAGCCGCGCAGTGCTACTGGCATATCTGGGGGGCCGATCTCTACGAACAGGGAAAAGGCTGGCGATTCCGGCTGTTTTACCTGCTGCGTCGTCTGGCGCAGAAGCGCGTGGGACGGGTGTTCGCAACGCGTGGCGACATCACCTGGTTTCAGCAGCGCTGCCCGCGGGTGCCCGCCTCGCTGCTCTATTTCCCTACCCGGATGGCACAGACGATCCTGCCCGCCGGAGAGAAAAAAGCGGATGAGTTGACGATTCTGGTGGGTAACTCCGGGGATAGCAGCAATCGTCACGTTCAGGCGCTACAGGAGATAGCTCAGCAGTTTGGCGACAAAGCCTCGGTCATCGTGCCACTCGGGTATCCTGAGAATAACGATGCCTGGATCCAGCAGGTACGGGAGGCAGGCGAGCGGCTGTTCAGCGCGGATAAACTCCATATTCTTACTGAAAAACTCGATTTTACCGCTTATCTTGAGCTGATTTCGCGCTGCGATTTAGGCTACTTTATTTTTGAGCGCCAGCAGGGGATTGGCACCCTGTGCCTGCTGATCCAGGCCAATATTCCCGTTGTGGTGAACCGTAAAAACCCGTTCTGGCAGGACCTGGTTGAGCAAAACGTCCCGGTACTGTTCGCTGGTGATACGCTGGATGGGCCACGGGTTAAGGAAGCTCAGCGGCAAATGGCGCTGCTGGATAAGTCGGCCATCGCCTTTTTTGACCCGGCATATATCGAAGGCTGGTGTCATGCGCTTACGCTGGCGGAAGAGGAACAGGTATGACGCTGTCGCAGTTTGCTGGCCTGCTGGTGGTCTGGCTGTTATCGCTCGGCGTGGTGCTGACGCTGACGTGGCGTGAGTTTCGCCGGGTACGTTTTAATTTTAACGTCTTCTTTTCGCTGCTGTTCCTGCTGACCTTCTATTTCGGCTTCCCGCTGACCTGCCTGCTGGTATTCAGATTCAACGTGCAGGTGGTGCCGCCTGAAAATCTGCTTGAGGCGCTGCTCTCGGCGACGTGCTTTTACGCAATTTACTACGTGAGCTATAAAACGCGCCTGAGGGCGGTCTCAGCGCGGCCCTCCAGGCCTGTCTTTACCATGAATCGCGTTGAGACGCATTTGACCTGGGGGATTCTGGCCCTGATTGCGCTGGGCACGGTGCTGGTGTTCTTTCTGCATAACGGCTTTCTGTTATTCAGGTTGCACAGCTACAGCCAGATTTTCTCCAGCGACGTCTCGGGCGTGGCGCTTAAGCGCTTTTTCTACTTTTTTATCCCCGCCATGCTGGTGGTCTATTTCCTCGATCAGCGAATGCGAAACTGGCTGCTGTTTCTGGTGGCGACGGTGGGATTCGGCCTGTTGACCTACGTCATTGTGGGCGGTACGCGCGCTAACATCATCATCGCCTTTGCCCTGTTTCTGTTTATCGGCATTATTCGCGGCTGGATCACGCTGTGGATGCTGGCGATGGCGGGCGTGGCCGGGGTGGTGGCGATGTTCTGGCTGGCGCTGAAACGTTATAACCTTGACGTCCGCGGTGCAGAGGCATTCTATACCTTCCTCTATCTGACGCGCGATACCTTCTCGCCCTGGGAGAACCTGGGGCTGCTGTTGCAAAACTACGATAAGATCGACTTTCAGGGGCTGGCGCCGATAGTGCGGGATTTCTACGTATTTATCCCGAGCTGGCTGTGGCCGGACAGGCCGACAATGGTGCTGAACAGCGCTAACTACTTCACCTGGGAAGTGCTTAATAACCACTCAGGCTTGGCGATTTCACCCACGCTCATCGGCTCACTGGTGGTGATGGGGGGAGTAGGGTTTATTCTGCCCGGCGCCATCGCAGTCGGGATGGTTATAAAATGGTTTGACTGGCTGTATCAGAAAGGCCAGCAGGAGAGTAATCGCTATAAGGCTGCGATATTACAAAGCTTCTGCTTTGGTGCTGTTTTCAATATGATTGTGCTTGCCAGAGAGGGCCTGGATGCGTTTGCATCCCGGGTCGTCTTCTTTTGCCTGATTTTTGTCGCGACGGTCGTGGTGGCAAAGCTGCTCTACTGGCTGCTGGATAGTGCAGGCGTGGTCCGGGCGAAAAAGGCCTCGGTTCAGCCCCAGTCGCATTAAGCCCGAGCGGACACGTCTGTCCGCCAGGCTATTTTTACCTTAAGGAAACGCTCATGGATGCCCCTTCTTCTGTACCGCACTACCAGATCCGCGGCTTTTCGCTGCTGGGTTTTCGCGATATGGCTGGCTTCCTTGACTACCTCTATCAGGGAAGCACCCTGAAGACCGGAACGCTGGTGGCGATAAATGCCGAAAAAGTCCTGACGGCAGAGAGTCAGCCGATGGTTCGCGAATTGATTGAGGCGGCGGAATATAAATATGCTGACGGCATCAGTATTGTCCGCTCGGTACGCAAAAAATATCCCGAGGCGCAGATTGCCCGCATCGCCGGTGCCGACCTGTGGGAAGCGTTGATGGAGCGTGCAGGCCGTGAAGGTACGCCTGTTTTCCTGATTGGCGGCAAGCCTGAAGTGCTTGAGCAGACGCAGGCTAAACTGCGACGCCAGTGGAATGTGAATATCGTGGGTGCGCAGGATGGCTATTTCGCGCCCGCGGATCGCGATGCGCTGTTTGCACGCGTTGCCGCCAGCGGTGCCCGAATTGTGACGGTAGCCATGGGATCGCCCCGGCAGGAAGTGCTGATGCGCGACTGTAAGATGATTAATCCTGATGCCCTGTATATGGGCGTAGGCGGTACCTATGACGTGTTCACCGGTCGGGTGAAGCGTGCGCCCCTGTTCTGGCAGAAGATGGGTCTGGAGTGGCTGTATCGGCTTCTTATGCAACCTTCCCGGCTGCGCAGGCAGTTAAAACTGCTTAAATACCTGAAGTATCATTTACGCGGCGATCTTTAAAATACTTTTTGTCCTGCGGTAATCGTTGGAATGCAAACATTTTTCGTCCGTTTTCTATACATTCCGTACGTGCTTTAGACAGAACGCACAAAGCGTAAGCAAACGCGATTTTTTATTAAAAAAGCACTGGACAGGATCGGCTCGAATCCGTAGTATGCCCATCCGCAACGGCGCTATGCGCCCGTAGCTCAGCTGGATAGAGCGCTGCCCTCCGGAGGCAGAGGTCTCAGGTTCGAATCCTGTCGGGCGCACCATTAAGTTGTGTGCAAGAGCTGCGGTGGTAACAACCGCGTTAGTAAAGCAGTACAGAAGTAAGCAGTAGGGGTGGTGGCTATAGCTCAGTTGGTAGAGCCCTGGATTGTGATTCCAGTTGTCGTGGGTTCGAGTCCCATTAGCCACCCCAGATTTTGTTCGGTATGCGAAGGTGGCGGAATTGGTAGACGCGCTAGCTTCAGGTGTTAGTGTCTTAACGGACGTGAGGGTTCAAGTCCCTCTCTTCGCACCACAAAATCAGCAGCAGTAAAGAAGTCGCAGTATTTCGGCGAGTAGCGCAGCTTGGTAGCGCAACTGGTTTGGGACCAGTGGGTCGGAGGTTCGAATCCTCTCTCGCCGACCACTTTTCAAGACCTTGCTGTGGCGAGGTTTTTTGCTTAAGGTCTGAGGATCTGAGCAGGGCAGTACCGCAGTATTTCGGCGAGTAGCGCAGCTTGGTAGCGCAACTGGTTTGGGACCAGTGGGTCGGAGGTTCGAATCCTCTCTCGCCGACCATCTTAGAAACCCCGCTTCGGCGGGGTTTTTTGTTTTGCATAGTCGCTCACACGGCTAACCCTTTCCGGCAAGGCATCATTCTCTGACTCCAGCAAAATATCTCTCGCTCCAGCGGCTTACCTCTCCCCTGATTCCGTGACACGTCCCTCTGGCCCCAGCAAAATATCTCTCGCTCCAGCGACATACCTCTCCCCTGCTTCCGTGACACATCCCTGTGACTCCAGCGACATATCTCCCTCTGATTCCTGTAACATATCCCCACCAGGCTTTACGCTTCACTACCTGCTACCTGCTACCTGCTACCTGCTACCTGCTACCCGCTGCGCTTGTTCCGGACTGTGCGTTAATGCCCCGGGCATCTGCAATGGCAACGCGCTCACCCACTGTCGCCGGCATGAGACGTATAAGCCGATGTATTACCTGAAATTTAATTAATCATCGGATTGCTGTCGCCGAAAAGGGACAGAAAAGGAGAGGGGGGTCGCACTTTTATGACCATGCAAAGCGAGGAGACGGAAATTCAGGTGAGTAAAGGCATAAAAAACAGACGAATAAATGAAATTTTTCGGTTAATAAGCAGGATGGCATGATGTGTGCAATAACGCAGGTGTAGATGCTCATTCCACTGCTTATGCTCGCTCAGGCTTCATAAGACCCGGAATGATGCAGAGCCCTTTATGGTACCTGTTGTCCACCTGCCCGTATCGTTGTTGACCTTACGGGAAGCCCGGACACGACGTTGAGTCAGGTATCCGCCAATTGTCTTACCGACCTGATTTCACACCTGCCTGACCGGCAGGTGTTTTTTTTGGGCTGCCCGGCTTAACCGCCGGGAGAAAGAGGATTACGGGTTATTCTTCAGCGTGATCAGTAAACCGTCACGACGCATCTGGGCGGCTTCTTCCGGCTTATGCTGATGATCCAGCGTGTCAGCCAGCCAGGCGTAGTCGAAGGCGTCCGGGCGCTGCTTAAGGGCTTCCCTGAACGCCTCGCTGGCCTGCTCCCACTCACCGTGCTGCATCAACAGCTGTCCCAGCGTGCTGTGCAGCAGCGGGGTCGCGCCATGCTGTTTAATCTGGTGACGCAGCGCTTTCTCCAGCTGTTCCGGATTGCCGGTTTTCAGTCGGGGCATTAACAGTATCAGGCGTTCGTCATAGGCCCGCTTCAACCCGTCCAGCACGATTTGCTGCGCCGTTTCATGATCGTTACACACAATCAGATGGTCAGCCATCGCCACCTGGAGCGCCGTTTCATGCCGCGTTTTACGACTCTGCGACTGCCACCAGCGCTTCAGGCCATCGCTGCCCTGATCCGCCATGGCCTGATTCATCAGTCCCAGCCAGGCCTCCTGTTTGAGCGCCTGACGGTGAACGTCGTCTGAAACCTGCGCTTTTTCCATTGACGGCAGGATATCAAGCAGGGCGCTCCAGGCACCGGTGCGGACGTAAGCCTGTTCGGCAAGACGCAGCACTTCCGGATGACGTGGGGCTACTTCGAGCAGGCGGTCTACCCCGTTACGGGCCGCGTGATCTTCATTTCTGGCCAGCTGGATGCGGACGCGGGTGATTTCCACCGGCAGCTGATCGCCTCCTGCCAGTTCGGCAGCACGTTCCAGATGCTGATTGGCGCGCGTATCGTCGTTACGCTGCTGCGCCGCTTCCGCTGCCAGCAGGTAATTCACCACCGGCTGTTCGGCGTGATCGGCATTGCGCGACAGCAGTTTTTCAACCTGGCGATAATCCCCTTCCGCCAGCTTCACCAGCGCGGCATTGGTCTGTTTACGGGCCCGCTTGCCTTTACGTCCAAGGAACCAGCCGCGTGTTCTGACGCCAGTGCGCAACACACGACGCAGGATCCACTCAATAAACAGAATGATCACCAGCGAAAGCAGCAGAATGATGGCCAAACCGGTGACGCTGGTTTCGATATTCCAGTTATCGGTCTGAATGAGCACGTAGCCCTGGTGACCCGCCAGCATCGGGCCAAGCACGACGCCTGCGATGAGTAAAAGGAATAGTATCAGTACCTTAAGCATGCTTATTCTCCCTGCTGCTGTTGCCCGGCACTGGGCTGTGCCAGCAGGTTGCGCACGCGCGTCTGCATCAGTTTATCCAGCATTGGCTGGCTCTGTAGCGACTCAGGAAGATCCATCGAGATGCTTTGCTGACTGAGATCGTCCAACTGGCTTAAGAAAGCCTTCGTGGCCGGGTCGCTGGTATCAAACCAGGCCCGCACCCAGGCCGATACGGTATCAATGGACTGCTTATAGATCTCATCCTGATGGCGGGGAACCGCCTGTGCCGCAATCAGCAGACGGGAACGGATATTTTCGCGCAGATAAATGTCCTGATTCGGAGCCAGCAGAGGTTCTGCCGTTGTATCACGGCGACGCACGGTGATGAAATCATCCATGAAATAGTGCCAGCTTTTCACCAGGTTCTGGCGCCACTCCCGCAGAGAAGAGGTTAGCTCGCCGCTATCGGCATCCATCGGCGTATCGTCGTTATCGTTATCCGCCAGGCGCAGGTTATCCACACCGTTTGATAGCTGGTTAAGCTTGAGGATAATGCCGTCGTAGTCCACCTGGCTGACCGATGAGAGGCTGCTGATATCCTGCGTCAGGGCGCGGCGCACCTCTATCAGGCTGGGATCGTTCATATCGGCCAGGCTGGCATCTGCACTTTTGAGCAGCGCGGCGGCCGTGGTCACATCCCGATCGCTCCACAGTTTACGACCCGCCAGCTTCACCAGATAATCGGCCTGCGCCAGCAGCCAGGTATGGGCATCATTCCCGGAAATGGTCGCCACCTTCTGTTTTAACTCATCAAGCTGCTTGCTCATTACCGCCTGCTGCTGCCTGGCGGCATCCAGCGCGGCGGTTTGCGTTGTCAGCTGCTGTCCCAGCGTCTGTTTATCGCTAACGGCCTGCTGCTGAAGCTGAGAGAGCTGATCGGCCAGCGCTTTGCTGGCGGCCGCCTGCTGCTGCGCCTGATGCTTGCCGTTAAAATAGAGGCCACCGCCAACGGCCAGCGCGATAGCAATTGCCACAACGGCCAGCGCAGTGCCGGTATTCTTCGACTTATGGGGCGTTTTACTCTCAGCCAGAGAGGGCTCGACCGCTGGCGTGGTCTCCTCAAGGCTGGCCGAGGGATCTTTGTGTTCCGTCATTGTGGCTTTCCCGTTTAAAAGTTTATTGTAACGCGCGGAGCAATGCGTCGTTATCAGCACCATCCGCAACCCTGATTTCGCGCCAACCCAGTTCCCTGGCGCAGGTTGCCAGGCGTTCACTGACGACAATCAGCCGACAGTGGAGAAGCCACTCCTCGCGATCGATTGCGGGGAATAGCGAAAAAAGCTGATGCAACATCTCGCCGCTGGTCACTACCAGCGTGGTAATCCCCCGGTCCCGCCAGCGTCGTCCCTCTACCGGGCCGTGGTAATATTTCGCACAGCGTTGATAGCACTCGATAAACTGTACATCAGCCCCGCGCTGTTGCAAGGTTTCAGCAAGTAATTCCCTGCCGCCATTGCCGCGCAATATCAGGGCCCGCTTTCCAGCCACCTGCTGAAGTGCAGGTAATTGTATCAGCACCTCGCTGGTTTCGCGCTCGTGCGGCCAGACCACATTCAGCCCGCTGACGGCGTGCAGCGCCAGCGCGGTAGAGCGGCCTATCGCATAATAGTTGAGATTTGCGGGCCAGCTGCCTCCCGCCTTTACCAGCGCGGGCTGGGCGTAGTGAATAGCGTGCTGCGACAGGATAAACACCAGATCGTCGTCGCGCAGGCTGGCTATCTGTGTCGGGAGGCTCTCCAGCTGCGTACCGGGGGTGAACTCAATCAGGGGCATAGCCCAGGCGACCTGACCGGCTTTACGCAAGCGGCTGACCAGCTCATCAGCCGCAGGCGCCGGACGGGTTACCAGGATGCTCATTCGGGTGGATTTCCCTGATAAACCTCAGCGAGGATTTCCCGGCCACCGTTATTTAACAGCTCTTCCGCCAGGGAAATGCCCATTTTCTCTGCATCCTCGCGCGGACCGCGCCGCTCACCGCGTACCATGGTTTTACCGTCCGGCGCGCCGATTAGCCCGCGTAGCCAGATCTGGTCATCCACAAGTACGGCGTAGCTGCCAATCGGCACCTGACAGCCCCCTTCAAGGCGGGTATTCATCGCCCGCTCGGCCCGGACGCGTGTCGCGGTATCCTCATCATTGAGCGCCGTCAGCAGCGCGATGGTTTGCGCATCCTCAAGGCGGCACTCAATGCCGACCGCGCCCTGGCCAACGGCGGGCAGCGACTCTTCGGCAGGCATGGCGTGACGAATACGGTCACCCAGCCCCAGGCGCTTAAGGCCCGCGACGGCAAGGATAATGGCGTCATAGTTGCCCGCATCCAGCTTCGCTAACCGCGTCCCGACGTTGCCGCGCAGCGAGCGAATAATCAGGTCCGGGCGACGGGCGCTCAGCTGACACTGGCGTCGCAGGCTGGAGGTGCCCACCACCGCGCCGTGCGGCAGATCGTCCACCGAGTCAAACCTATTAGAAACGAAGGCGTCGAGCGGATCTTCGCGCTCGCAGATCGTCACCAGTCCAAGGCCTTCCGGGAAGGCGACCGGCACGTCTTTCATCGAATGCACGGCGATATCCGCGCGATCGGCGAGCATAGCCTGTTCCAGTTCTTTGACGAACAGCCCCTTACCGCCGACCTTCGCCAGCGGCGTGTCCAGGATGATGTCGCCCTTCGTCACCATAGGCACCAGTTCGACGTTAAGCCCCGGATGGCATGCCATCAGGCGCTGCTGCACATAATGTGCCTGCCACAGTGCAAGTGGGCTTTGTCTGGTAGCAATTCTTAAAATTTTGTCTAACATGCTTCTTACCGTTTTTATCGTTCATTGATTATCCTATCATTGAACCGTGAAGGCTGTCAGTTTCCGCGGCCTTAAACGGCTGGGAAGAAACGGATTCCGTACACATGGGCAGGGGATATCGTAAATCGTGCTAAACTGTTCTGTAGCGCAACTTTCTTTACGGTCAAGCTACCAGGTGTTAGATTGATCACGTTTCCAGCAAAAATCCGTACGACTATTTTCAAAAAACACGCGGCGGATGGCGGAAACAGGCTTTTTTATATGCACTGGGACAATCGGGCGAGACGTCTTGTACCTCTATATAGAGACACTGAAACAGAGACTGGATGCCATCAACCAGCTGCGCGTTGATCGCGCGCTGGCTGCAATGGGGCCTGCCTTTCAACAGGTTTACAGTCTGCTGCCAACGTTATTACATTATCATCACCCACTGATGCCGGGTTACCTTGAGGGTAACGTTCCACATGGCATCGGTTTCTACGCGCCTGATGAAAGCCAACGTGCCTGGCTGGCTGATCTCGAGGGCGAGTCTGGTGCCAGTGCCGCGTTACCTCCCGAGGGTGAAATGCCCATTACCGGGGTTTACTCTATGGGCAGCACCTCTTCCGTCGGGCAGAACTTTACCTCGGATCTGGATATCTGGGTGTGCCACCAGTCATGGCTGGATAACGAAGAGCGCCTGTGCTTACAGAAAAAGTGCACCCTGCTGCAAACCTGGTGTGCGGCGATGGGCGTGGAAGTCAGCTTCTTCCTGATTGATGAAAACCGCTTCCGCCATAATGAAAGCGGCAGTCTGGGCGGCGAAGACTGCGGCTCTACGCAGCATATACTGCTGCTGGACGAATTTTATCGTACTGCCGTTCGCATGGCTGGCAAGCGTATTCTGTGGAATATGGTGCCGGGCGAAGAGGAAGAGCACTACGACGACTATGTCATGTCGCTTTATCAGAAAGGCGTACTGACGCCGAATGAGTGGCTGGATCTGGGTGGTCTGGGCACGCTGTCCGCGGAAGAGTATTTTGGTGCCAGCCTGTGGCAGCTCTATAAAAGCATTGATTCCCCGTATAAAGCGGTGCTGAAAACGCTGCTGCTGGAAGCCTACTCCTGGGAGTATCCGGCGACCCGGCTGCTGGCGATGGATATTAAGCAGCGCCTGCATGATGGCGAAATCGTCTCTTACGGGCTTGATCCCTACTGCATGATGCTGGAAAGGGTCACGCAATACCTCACCAAAATTGATGATACTGCCCGGCTGGACCTGGTGCGCCGCTGCTTTTACCTTAAGGTGTGCGAAAAGCTCTCCATTGAGGGAGAGCAGTCCGGCTGGCGGCGCGAGATCCTGAGCCAGCTGGTGAAGGAGTGGGGCTGGGACGACGCGCGTCTGGAAATTCTTGATAACCGTGCCAACTGGAAAATTGGCCGCGTGCGCGAGGCCCATAACGAACTGCTGGATGCGATGATGCAGAGCTATCGCAACCTGATTCGCTTTGCGCGGCGCAATAACCTGAGCGTTAGCGCCAGCCCGCAGGATATCGGCGTCCTGACGCGTAAGCTCTATGCGGCTTTTGAAGCGCTGCCCGGCAAGGTGACGCTGCTCAACCCGCAGATTTCGCCCGACCTTTCCGAAGCGCATCTGACCTTTATTCACGTGCCTAACGGGCGCGCCAATCGTGCTGGCTGGTATCTCTACAATCAGTCGCCGGATATGCAGTCTATTATCAGCCACCAGCCGCTGGAATATAACCGCTACCTCAACAAACTGGTGGCCTGGGCATGGTTTAACGGCCTGCTGACCCGCGATACGCGGCTGCACATTAAAGGTAATGCCGTATGCGATCTGGCGCGATTGCAGGAGCTGGTGGCGGATGTCTCCCATCACTTCCCGCTGCGCCTGCCGTCCCCCACGGCGAAAGCGCTCTATAGCCCCTGCGAGATTCGCCATCTGGCGATTATCGTGAATCTGGAATATGACCCGACCGCCGCGTTCCGTAATCAGGTGGTGCATTTCGACTTCCGCAAGCTCGACGTGTTTAGCTTCGGCCAGCAGCAGCAGTGTTTAATTGGCAGTATCGATCTGCTCTATCGCAACTCGTGGAATGAGGTGCGTACGCTGCACTTTAACGGCGAGCAGGCGATGATTGAGGCGCTGAAAACCATTCTGGGCAAAATGCATCAGGATGCGGCCCCGCCGGATGCGGTAGAGGTTTTCTGCTACAGCCAGCATCTCAGGGGGCTGATCCGCACCCGCGTTCAGCAGTTGGTATCGGAATGTATTGAGCTTAGACTTTCCAGTACGCGTCAGGAACCGGGCCGCTTCAAAGCGGTCCGCGTGGCAGGCCAGACGTGGGGGCTGTTCTTCGAGCGCATGAGTGTCTCGGTGCAAAAGCTGGAGAATGCGGTGGAGTTCTATGGCGCCATCTCCAACAACAAGCTGCACGGCCTGTCTATTAAGGTGGAAACGGATCAGTCGCGCCTGCCCTCGGTGGTGAATGGCTATGCCAGTGAAGGCATCATTCAGTTCTTCTTTGAGGACACCAAAGACGACCATGGATTCAACATCTATATTCTGGATGAAACCAACCGGGTCGAGATTTACCACCACTGTGAAGGCAGCAAAGAGGAGCTGGTGCGCGATGTCAGTCGATTCTACTCATCCTCACACGATCGCTTCACCTACGGTTCCAGCTTTATCAATTTCAATCTGCCGCAGTTTTATCAGATTGTGCAGGTCGACGATCGTTTTCAGGTGATCCCCTTCCGCAGTCAGACCCTGGCGCAGCTCTGCGCCAACGTATCAGATAATGCCTCCGGCGGGGATTACGCCCAGCACATTCAGATGCACTAAGCCAAACCTGCTTCGCTTCGCCAATTGAGAAACAGGATCACCATTTCAGTTGCTTTTAGCACTTCACCTGCGATGATAGACATCCAACAGGCACTGATAACGAGCAGAATAAGCATGAACAAAGTGATTTGCCGGATGGCGCTGGTGCTGGCTGTGGCCAGCCTGACGGGATGTGGACTAAAAGGGCCACTCTACTTTCCTCCTCAGGAACAGCCAAAAAAGCAAACCAGCGCAAGCGACTATAAGCCAACCCGCGCCGATGCGCAGAAGCAGACAACCACCACCGACCCGACGCAGACCAGTACGTCGTCAGAGACCACTGAATCGGGCACGACGTCGGCTCAGTAAACTATGACATATTCGTCGGAGCAGAAAATGCAGTTCTCGAAGATGCACGGTCTGGGCAATGACTTTATGGTGGTCGATGCCGTTACACAAAACGTCTATTTCTCGCCCGAGCTGATCCGGCGTCTGGCCGATCGTCATCTGGGGATTGGTTTTGATCAGCTGCTGATCGTTGAACCGCCCTACGATCCCGATCTGGATTTCCACTATCGCATTTTCAACGCTGACGGCAGTGAAGTCGCCCAGTGTGGCAATGGCGCGCGCTGTTTTGCCCGCTTTGTTCGCCTGAAGGGGCTGACCAATAAAAAAGATATCCAGGTCAGTACGCAGTCAGGGCGCATGGTGCTCAGCGTGACCCAGGATGAACGGGTCTGCGTGAATATGGGTGAACCCAACTTTGAACCCCAGCAGGTGCCTTTTCGCGCCAATAAAGCCGAAATTCTCTACCTGATGCGCACGGCCGAGCAGACGGTGATGTGCGGCGTGGTGTCGATGGGAAATCCTCACTGCGTGCTCCAGGTCGACAGCGTTAAAACCGCGCAGGTTGCGATACTGGGGCCGGTGCTCGAAAGCCACGAGCGTTTTCCCGAGCGGGTTAACGTCGGCTTTATGGAGATTGTTGACAGCGGGCATATCCGCCTGCGCGTCTATGAGCGCGGCGCGGGTGAGACGCAGGCCTGCGGCAGCGGCGCCTGTGCGGCCGTGGCGGTTGGCATCCAGCAGGCGCTGCTGGCAGAACAGGTTCGGGTCGATCTGCCCGGCGGCAGCTTAAATATTGCCTGGAAAGGTCCCGGTCATCCGCTCTATATGACCGGCCCTGCCACTCACGTTTATGACGGGCTTATCCACTTATGAAAAATGTCGGGGAACAACGGGTTACCAGCGAACTGATGCTGGACGATCGTGCCGTTAGCGATTACCTGCTGCAAAATCCGGACTTCTTTATTCGCAATGCGCGGCAGGTTGAGCAGATGCTGGTGCCTCACCCCGTACGCGGCAGCGTATCCCTGGTGGAATGGCAGCTGGGCCGTCAGCGGCATCATATCAGCCAGCTGGAAGAAGAGATTACCCTGCTGATGGAGCAGGCCAGCGCCAATCAGCAGCTGTTCGATCGTCTGCTGACGCTCCAGGCCCGTCTGGCCTCTGCCCCCAACCTGCATGAGATGCTTAACCGCTTGCATCGCTGGGCGCGTGAACTGGGACTGGCCGGGGCGAATGTGCGTCTGTTCAGCGAAAAGTGGCGCATAGGCGCACCTTCGGATTTTACCCAGCTTGCGCTGTCACGCCAGGCGTTTGAACCCGTTCGTATTCAGCGGCTCGGCAATAAGCAGCACTTCTTAGGCAGCCTGAATGGCCCCGAGCTGCTGCTGCTGCTGCCGCAGGCGAAGGCGATTGGCTCGGTTGCCCTGTCGCTGATGGGCGAGCAGGGCGATCTGGGCGTACTCATTTTCAGCAGTCGCGACACCCAACACTACCAGTCAGGCATGGGGACGGTACTGCTCCAGCATCTCTCCCTGATGCTGCCCGAACTGCTGGCGCGGTGGGTTGAGCGCGTATGAGTAGCGACGCGCCTCTACTTAACGCCGTAGAGGGCTTTCTGCGTTATCTTAAGGTTGAACGCCAGCTAAGTCCGCTGACGCAAATCAACTACCAGCGCCAGCTGGCCGCCTGCATCGCCCTGCTGGAAGAGATGAAACTGCCCGACTGGCAGCAGCTTGATGCCGCCCGGGTTCGTTCGCTGGCGGCACGCAGCCGTCGCGCCGGTTTAAAGCCTGCCAGCCTGGCGCTGCGCCTCTCCGCGCTGCGCAGCTTTCTCGACTGGCTGGTCGCGCAGGGGGTGATAAAAGCCAACCCGGCAAAAGGCGTTGCGACACCGCGCGCGCCGCGTCACCTGCCTAAGAATATTGACGTGGACGATGTGAATCGCCTGCTGGAGATCGACATTAACGATCCGCTGGCGGTGCGCGATCGGGCCATGCTGGAGATCATGTACGGCGCCGGGCTTCGTCTCTCTGAACTGGTCGGGATCGACACCGGCCATCTTGATCTGGCATCGGGTGAAGTCTGGGTGGTGGGCAAGGGCAGTAAAGAGCGCCGCCTGCCGATAGGCCGGACGGCGGTAACCTGGATGGAACACTGGCTGGCGCTGCGTGAACTCTTTGCCCCCGAAGACGGCGCGGTCTTCCTGTCAAAGCAGGGCAAGCGCATCTCGACGCGCAACGTGCAGAAGCGTTTTGCCGAATGGGGCGTAAAGCAGGGCATCTCCAGCCATATTCATCCGCACAAGCTGCGCCACTCCTTTGCGACCCATATGCTGGAGTCCAGCGGCGATCTGCGCGCCGTACAGGAGCTGCTGGGGCACGCCAACCTGAGCACGACGCAAATCTATACCCATCTCGACTTCCAACATCTGGCGTCGGTCTACGATGCTGCCCATCCCCGTGCGAAACGAGGAAAATCCTGATGCACTTTTACCGCCCGCTGCGACCTGTGGCGGCGATGTCGTTCGATCTCGACGACACGCTGTACGATAATCACCCGGTTATCCGTCGTACGACCCAGGAATCCCACGCTTTTTTACAGCAGTATCATCCCGCGCTTAACGGATTCAGCGTAGAGAACTACCAGCAGCTGCGCGACAGCCTGCGCGAGCAGGAGCCGGACATCTATCATGACGTCAGCGAATGGCGTCGTCGGGCCATTGAGCTGGCGATGCGCCAGGCAGGACTGAGCGACAGCGAAGCGGATAAGGGATCGCGGGTGGTAATGACGCATTTCACCCACTGGCGAAATCAGATTGCGGTGCCGGACGAAACCCACACCACGCTTGCTGCACTGGCGGAAAAGCTGCCGCTGATAGCGATCACCAACGGCAATGCCGATCCGCATCTGTTTGGCCTGGAAGACTATTTTACCTTTATTCTGCGAGCCGGCCCGCACGGGCGCGCCAAGCCGTACCAGGACATGTATCACCTGGCTGCAGAAAGGCTTAATCTGCCGCTGGAAAGCATTCTGCACGTGGGTGACGACCTGACCACGGACGTGGCGGGCGCGGTGCGCAGCGGCATGCAGGCCTGCTGGATTAACCTGCACGGCGGCAATCTGATGCATATTGATGATGCCCGATTGCTGCCCACGCTGGAAATTTCACGGTTGGCATCGCTGACCACGCTGATATAATATGCTGGTTAAATATCCAGTGGGGCGCGTGACGCTCCTTTTCTCTTTTTCTGGTGGTGCCTGTGGACGTTTCTGAGTTGCTGGACAGTTTGAATGACAAACAACGCGAGGCCGTTGCCGCGCCGCGCAGCAACTTACTGGTGCTGGCGGGGGCAGGCAGCGGTAAAACCCGCGTGCTGGTGCACCGCATCGCCTGGCTGATGGCGGTAGAGAACTGCTCTCCCTATTCAATCATGGCGGTGACCTTCACCAACAAAGCGGCAGCCGAAATGCGCCACCGCATCGAGCAGCTGATTGGCACCAGCCAGGGCGGCATGTGGATCGGCACCTTCCACGGCCTGGCGCACCGCCTGCTGCGCGCTCACCATCTGGATGCCAGTCTGCCGCAGGACTTCCAGATCCTCGACAGCGAGGATCAGATGCGCCTGCTCAAGCGTCTGATCAAGGCGATGAATCTGGACGAAAAGCAGTGGCCTGCCCGTCAGGGGATGTGGTACATCAACGGCAAAAAAGATGAAGGGCTGCGACCAAAGCATATTGAAAGCTACGGGAATCCGGTTGAACAGACCTGGCTGCGCATCTACCAGGCCTATCAGGAAGCCTGCGATCGGGCAGGATTGGTGGACTTTGCCGAACTGCTGCTGCGCGCGCATGAGCTGTGGCTCAACAAGCCGCATATCCTCAATCACTACCGCGAGCGCTTTACCAATATTCTGGTGGACGAATTCCAGGATACCAACAATATCCAGTATGCCTGGATACGCATGCTGGCGGGCGATACCGGCAAAGTGATTATCGTGGGTGACGACGATCAGTCGATCTACGGCTGGCGCGGCGCGCAGGTTGAGAATATCCAGCGCTTCCTCAACGACTTCCCGGGTGCGGAAACAATCCGCCTTGAGCAGAACTACCGCTCGACCAATAACATACTGAAGGCAGCCAATGCCCTGATCGCCAACAATACCGGTCGGCTGGGCAAAGAGCTGTGGACCGACGACAGCGACGGTGAGCCGATTGCCCTCTACTGCGCCTTTAACGAGCTGGATGAAGCCCGCTTTGTGGTCAACCGCATCAAGGTATGGATGGAAAACGGCGGTGCGCTGAACGACTGCGCCATTCTCTATCGCAGCAATGCCCAGTCGCGCGTACTGGAAGAAGCCCTGCTGCAAACCAGCATGCCCTACCGGATTTATGGCGGAATGCGCTTCTTTGAACGTCAGGAAATCAAAGACTCGCTGGCCTATCTGCGGCTGATCGCTAACCGTAATGACGATGCGGCCTTTGAGCGCGTGGTGAACACGCCAACGCGCGGCATTGGCGATCGCACACTTGATGTTGTCAGACAGACCGCCCGTGAACGGCAGTTAACGCTGTGGCAGAGTACGCGCGCGCTGTTGCAGGAGAAAGCGCTGGCCGGACGCGCCGCCTCGGCGCTACAGCGCTTCAGCGAGCTGGTGGATTCGCTGGCCCAGGAAACCAGCGAGCTGCCGCTGCACGTTCAAACCGACCGGGTGATTAAGGATTCGGGCCTGTGGTTAATGTACGAACAGGAGAAGGGCGAAAAAGGCCAGGCGCGAGTCGAGAACCTTGAGGAGCTGGTCAACGCCACCCGGCAGTACAGCTATCAGGATGAAGATGAAGATCTGATGCCGCTACAGGCTTTTCTCTCGCATGCCGCGCTGGAGGCGGGCGAAGGTCAGGCAGATAAATGGCAGGACGCGGTGCAGCTGATGACCATGCATGCCGCGAAGGGCCTGGAGTTTATGCAGGTGTTTATCGTTGGAATGGAAGAGGGCATGTTCCCCAGCCAGATGTCGCTGGAAGAGGGCGGCAGGCTGGAAGAGGAGCGTCGGCTGGCCTACGTCGGCGTCACGCGCGCCATGCAGAAACTGACGCTGACCTTTGCGGAAACCCGCCGCCTGTACGGCAAAGAGGTTTTCCACCGTCCCTCTCGCTTCGTTGGCGAACTGCCTGAGGAGTGTGTGGAAGAGGTTCGCCTGCGCGCCAGTATCAGCCGTCCGGTCAGCCATCAGCGCATGGGGACGCCGGTCACGCAAAATGACAGCGGGTTTGCGCTGGGCCAGCGGGTACGCCACGCTAAGTTTGGCGAAGGAACCATCGTCAACCTGGAAGGCAGCGGCGATCACAGCCGTCTCCAGGTGGCGTTTCAGGGGCAGGGTATTAAGTGGCTGGTGGCCGCCTATGCGAAGCTGGAAACGGTCTGATTTGCACGTTCCCTTTGCCTCCTATGCTTTAACGGACAAGGCGAGTCTCTGCGCCCTGTCCGTTGGGCGAGCCTGTCTGCTTAACGGTTAAATATCAGCGACTTACTACCAGGTGTGGCTTACCCGACGAATCTCAGCGACTTACCTGTAGGTGTAGCTTACCCGGCGAACCGATCGCCCGGCTGGGCATGTGCATACCATGCCATCACCGCTTCCGTGCCCTCAGCGCCCTCCGGCGGTGCCCAGTGCATACAGTCATCTTCCGTTAATGGCTGATACGGTCCGTGCTTAACTTCAAAGATAACGCCGCCCGCATCCAGCGACAAAACCGCATGCCAGGTCAATGCCGGGATCTCCTGTAGCAGGACTTCTTCACCCAGCACGGTACGATGGGTCACCGCGCCTTCATCATCAAATTGCAACATCACAAAGCGCCCCTTCAGCGGGGTCAGCAGCTCCCAGGTCTGGGGGTGGCGGTGCGGGCGAATGTAAGTGCCGGGCTCCATGGCAATTGCCAGACGCTGAACCGGATCGCTCAGCTCTTCGTGCAGCGTACGGTGCGCGCGAAGGCGCGGAACGCTGGCGGCTTGCCCGCTCATTTTCACCAGGTCTGCATGCGTAATTTGTTTCATTTTGATCCTTCTATGATTGTGGGCGACAGGTTGACGGCATTTTCAGCACAGCGTAACATGCGCGCACCATTACCCTAAGAGGACATTCGCCTTGGACACACCCAGTAGATACTGGCTCATTGACCTGGATAACAGGTACAACTCCTAAGGCTATCCTCTTCTGCCGATAGCCTTCGTGGTTGTTGGCGACCGCCCTCCCGTCGCTCTGAGTCAGATTCACTCGCTGACCGAAACGCTTGTTTCCCGTGTTCCAACGCTAGTCCCATGTTACTGCAGATTGGGAGTACAGCTATGCTGAGCGCATTTAAACTGGATCAAAGCCGCTTAACCCGCCTTGAGCTTGAGGAGCCCAACGATCAACTGATCAGTTCGGTATGGGTTGATCTGATCGAGCCTGACGATCAGGAACGCACACGCGTCCAGTCCGAGCTGGGCCAGAGCCTGGCTACCCGCCCTGAGCTGGAAGATATTGAGGCCTCCGCACGTTTCTTCGAGGACGAAGACGGACTGCACATCCACTCCTTTTTCTTTTATGAAGATGCAGAAGACCACGCCGGCAACTCCACGGTCGCGTTTACCGTTCGCGAAGGCCGCCTCTATACCCTGCGTGAACGTGAGCTCCCAGCGTTTCGCCTCTACCGCATGCGCGCGCGTAATCAGGTGCTGATTGACGGTAATGCGTATGAACTGCTGCTGGACCTGTTTGAAACGAAAATCGAACAGCTGGCGGATGAAATTGAAAACATCTACAGCGATCTGGAAAAGCTCAGCCGGGTCATTATGGAAGGACAGCAGGGCGACGAGTTTGACTCTGCGCTGTCAACGCTGGCAGAACTGGAAGATATCGGCTGGAAGGTTCGCCTCTGCCTGATGGATACCCAGCGCGCGCTTAACTTCCTGGTGCGTAAGGCCCGCCTGCCGGGTAATCAGCTTGAACAGGCGCGGGAAATTCTGCGCGACATTGAATCGCTGCTGCCGCATAACGAATCCCTGTTCCAGAAGGTGAACTTTCTGATGCAGGCGGCGATGGGCTTTATTAATATCGAACAGAACCGCATCATCAAAATCTTCTCGGTGGTCTCCGTGGTGTTCCTGCCGCCAACGCTGGTGGCCTCCAGCTACGGCATGAACTTTGAGTTTATGCCTGAGCTGAAGTGGAGCTTTGGCTACCCCGGCGCCATCACTCTGATGATCCTGGCGGGGCTGGCGCCTTACGCCTACTTCAAGCGCAAAAACTGGCTCTGACGCCGCCATGCGGATGCCATTCACCCCGACGGTCAGGGTGAATGGCATCTGTCAGACAGGCAGCGGCTGCCTGCGCCTGAACGTCCATATCGCATCAAAAATAAACACCGCCAGCGCGGCCCAGATAAAGCTGAAGGAGAGGACTTTATCGGGCGTCATCTGTTCGCCGTAAAAAATAACGGCCAGCAGGAACATCAGCGTCGGGCCAAGATACTGAAAAAAACCAACCGTGGAGAGGCGCAGGCGCGTGCAGGCGGCGGTGAATAGCATCAGCGGTACGGTGGTCACCACCCCTGCGGCAATCAGCAGCAGGTTGAGATGTAAGGTATTCTGGCTCAAATGGCTGGTGTGGCTGTCGGCCACGCCGAAAAGGTAAATGGCGGCCGCCGGGAGCAGCCAGGTGGTCTCAATCAGCATGCCGGTCTGGGCATCCACGCCAATTTTCTTGCGCAGCAGGCCGTAAAAGGAAAAGGTCACCGCCAGACCCAGCGCAATGACCGGTATCGAGCCAAACTTCCACAGCTGAAGCAGGACGCCGCAGGCGGCCAGCATCACCGCCAGCCACTGAGCCCGCCGGAAACGCTCCCCCAGAAACACCATCCCCACCAGCACGTTGAGCAGTGGATTAATGAAATAGCCCAGGCTGGCCTCCAGCAAATGCTGATTATTAACCGCCCAGATAAACAGCAGCCAGTTACCGGCTATCACCGTGGCGGAAAGCGCCAGCAGCAGCACTTTCTTCGGCTGACGAAGCGTAAGCTTTACGCTCTCCCAGTTCCGGCAAAGGCTAACCAACAGCAGCATAAAGAAAAATGACCAGATAACCCGGTGCGTCATGATTTCAGTGGGTGGCACCTCCTGAATCAGCTTGAAGTAGGCGGGTGCTATACCCCAGATAAAATAGGCACCCAGGGCGAACAGTACGCCCTGTCGCGTTTGTTGCGCGTCCATGAAAATTTACTCCGTTAAATGAGTGGATAAGAGGCAGTTTTTGTTGGTAAAAGCTGTACGGGCAGACAAGGTTTACTTTTTATTAGCCGACAAGATAGGTTGCCGTCGCGCTGGCGATGTAGACCCCCGTGTCGTTATGCAGCTCCACCCGGGCAACGGCCACTTTGTTCCCCGCGCGTAGCAGGCTGCTGCTGGCGATAAAACGCTCTCCCCGGCCCGGCCGCAGATAATCCACGCGCATATCAATGGTGCCCATGCGCGAAAGTCGCTGGCGCAGCTCATCTTCGGTGATGCTCTCCTGACGGGTGAGGGCACTGCTCACGCAGATTAGCCCTGCGGCAACGTCCAGTACGGCGGCAATCACCCCACCGTGCAGAATTTGTTGTGCCACGTTGCCCACCAGCTTTGTCTGGTTGTCAAAACTGAGTTCGGCATAGTCCGGTTCCAGACGATCCAACCGCAGGCCCAGTGCCTGATTGAACGGCATATCATAGACAAATATATCTCCGATCAGGCGGCGGGCAGCGTCCTGAGGCAGAGAGACAGCTGAGGTCATAAGGCGTTTCCTTTGTGGCAAAATGGCACAGAGAGAGAGGGCAACGGCATCACTGTTTTACGCTCAGCCCCTGCCGCGTTTTACTTTACACAATCAGCACTAATGCCCCCCGACGTTTCTGTGTAGAATGGCGTGCTTTTTACCCACATTACGTTCAATTCTGGAGAACACATATGGCTATGCTGAAAGGATTGCTGATGACAGCACTCCTGTTTCCCTCGTTAGTGCTGGCACAGGAAGCGACGGTCACGGAAGTACATGACCAGCCTGCCGTGCGCGGCAGTATCATTGCTAACCTGCTGGAAAAGCATGACAACCCCTTTGTGCTTTATCCCTATGAAAGTAATTACATCATTTATACCGATACCAGCAGCATCAATAAAGAGGCGATCAAGTCTTATAACTGGGCAAATAAGGCGAAGCACGATGAGGCGAAATTCCAGCTGAGCCTGGCGTTTCCGCTGTGGCGCGGAATTGCGGGCGACAACTCGGTGCTGGCGGCCTCTTATACTCAGGATTCCTGGTGGCAGATCTCCAACCGGGGCGGCTCATCCCCCTTCCGCGAAACGAACTATCAGCCGCAGATTTTCATCGGCTGGGCAACGGATTACTCGTTTGCGGGCTGGACGCTGCGCGATGTGGAAACGGGCCTGAACCATGAGTCCAACGGGCGTTCCGATCCAACCTCCCGCAGCTGGAACCGCGTATACGCCCGGCTGATGGCGCAAAACGGCAACTGGATGGTGGAAGCGAAACCCTGGTACCGCATTCCAGAAAGTGAAAATAATGATGATAACCCAGATATCACTAAGTACATGGGGTATTATCGCCTGACGGTAGGCTATCAGTGGGGCGAAAGCATCTTCAGCGTGAAGAGCAACTATAACTGGAACACCGGTTACGGCGGCGCGGAGATGGGCTGGAGTTATCCACTCAGTGAGCATATGCGCTTCTACACCCAGCTGTTTAGCGGCTACGGTGAATCACTGATTGACTACAATCATCGCCAGACGCGTATTGGCGTCGGCGTGATGCTGAACGACCTGTTTTAATGCTCTCGGGGTGGGCCGCCTGGCGCTGGCCCGCTCATCATCAGATTTGGGGAATATGTGTCTACGGCAGCAGTAATAAATCAGGAAGCGTTGGCGGAACAGGTACTACAGGATACCTTCGGCTACCAGCAGTTTCGCCCCGGACAACAAACGATTATTCAGGCCTCGCTGAAAGGGCGAGATTGCCTGGTGGTCATGCCTACCGGCGGCGGGAAGTCGCTGTGCTATCAAATCCCCGCGCTGGTCCGCGAAGGCCTGACGCTGGTGGTCTCCCCCCTTATTTCACTGATGAAAGATCAGGTGGACCAGCTGCTGGCCAACGGCGTAGCGGCGGCCTGTCTGAATTCAACGCAGACGCGTGAAGAGCAGCAGGAAGTGATGGCGGGCTGTCGCACCGGGCGGATCAGGCTGCTCTATATTGCGCCCGAACGTCTGATGATGGATAACTTCCTCGACGGCCTGATGCACTGGAATCCGGCGATGCTGGCCGTGGATGAAGCGCACTGCATCTCCCAGTGGGGGCACGATTTCCGGCCGGAGTATGGCGCGCTGGGGCAGCTGCGCCAGCGGCTACCGGACGTGCCGGTGATGGCGCTGACCGCCACCGCCGATGAAACCACCAGAAACGATATTGCCCGGCTGCTTCAGCTTAACGATCCGCTGATTCAGGTCAGTAGCTTTGACCGCCCCAACATCCGCTATACGCTGGTAGAAAAATTTAAGCCCACCGAACAGCTGATCCGCTACGTGCAGGATCAGCGCGGCAAGTGCGGGATTATTTACTGCAACAGCCGCGCCAAGGTTGAGGATACCGCGGCCCGTTTGCAAAGCCGGGGTATGAGCGTAGGTGCCTATCATGCCGGTATGGACAACGCCCACCGCGCGCAGGTCCAGGAGGCTTTCCAGCGCGACGATCTGCAAATCGTGGTGGCAACGGTTGCCTTTGGCATGGGCATCAATAAACCCAACGTGCGCTTTGTGGTGCACTTTGATATCCCCCGCAATATCGAATCCTATTACCAGGAGACGGGTCGCGCCGGGCGGGACGGCCTGCCGGCCGAAGCGCTAATGCTTTACGATCCGGCAGATATGGCGTGGCTGCGTCGCTGCCTGGACGAAAAAGCGCCCGGGCCGCTACAGGACATTGAGCGTCATAAGCTCAATGCGATGGGGGCCTTCGCCGAGGCGCAGACCTGCCGCCGCCTGGTGCTGCTCAACTATTTTGGTGAAGGCCGTCAGCAGCCCTGTGATAACTGTGATATCTGCCTCGATCCGCCGCGTCGCTACGATGGTCTGGTAGAGGCGCAGAAAGCCCTCTCAGGGATTTACCGCGTCGGGCAGCGCTTTGGCATGGGCTACATTGTTGAGGTGCTGCGCGGATCGAATAACCAGCGGATCCGCGACATGCAGCACGACAAGCTGCCGGTCTACGGCATCGGGCGGGAGCAGTCCAACGAGCACTGGGTCAGCGTGCTGCGTCAGCTGATCCATCTGGGTCTGGTGACGCAAAATATCGCTATGCACTCTGCGCTACAGCTTACCGAAGCGGCCCGGCCCGTGTTACGCGGCGAAACGCCGCTGATGCTGGCCGTGCCGCGCCTGGTCAGCGTGAAACCACGCAGCGGCAGTCCGAAGTCGTTCGGCGGTAATTACGATCGCAAGCTGTTTGCCAAACTGCGAAAGCTACGCAAAGCGATTGCCGACGAAGAGAATATCCCGCCGTACGTGGTCTTTAACGATGCCACGCTTATCGAGATGGCGGAGCAGATGCCCGTTACCGCCTCGGAAATGCTCAGTATCAACGGCGTGGGGCAACGAAAACTGGAGCGTTTTGGAAAGTCTTTTCTGATGATGATCAAAGAGCATATTGATGATGAGGACTGACGCTTAATCGGGTTTGCGTACCCGGGGAACGAAAAGGTCAATCGGGTTCAGCCTGTTCGCTTTATGCCATGCGTCGCGCAGAAGCTAACAGGACACCCACCGCCATAAACATTCCGCCAAAAATTCTGTTCAGCAGCGTCATCTGCCGGGGGCCCTTAATCCAGCCCGCAATGCGCGTTGCCAGCGTGGCGTAGCCAATCATCACGATGATATCGACCACCACGGTAGTGACGCCCAGAATCAGGTACTGCATCAGCTGCGGCTGGTGGGGAATGATAAACTGCGGAAACAGCGCGGCCAGAAAAACGATACTCTTCGGATTGGTCAGATTGACGAGGATCGCCCGCTTAAACAGCCTGCGGCGCGGCATCGCTTTCGCTACCGCCTGAAGATCGATGCCACCGCCTGCACGCCACTGCTGAATGCCCAGCCACACCAGATAAGCGGCACCGGCCCACTTGAGTATTTCAAACGCCAGTACCGAATGGGAGAAGAGCGCGCCCAGCCCGATCCCAACCAGCAGAATGTGCAGCGACAGACCCACCTGAAGACCGGAAATAGAGGCGGCGGCCCCGCGAAAGCCGTGGCTGATGCCGGTGCTCATGGTATTTATCGCGCCGGAACCCGGCGACAAGCTTAAAACAGTGGTGGTTAAAAGGTAGGTCATCCACCATTCAACGGTCATTGGTTAAGGCTCCCTGGACAGGCAGAAGTATGACACAATACGACATATTAAAGGGTTGCGCTACGGGCTGACACGGGGTCATGCAGAGCGTTTGAAGATGTGAGCGATGAGCGGATGAAAAACCATCGTAACGGCTGGCCAACGCGGGAAAAAGCGTTTGCGGCATTTGCTACCGGGCCGCTGCTGGCGTTCTGGCAGACGCGTGAAGAGGGTGAATTTACCGGCGTAAATAACATCCCTATCCGCTACGTTCGCTTTCATGCGGCGCACCACGACAAGGTTATTTTACTCTGTCCCGGACGTATCGAGAGCTACGTGAAGTATCCTGAGCTGGCCTGGGATCTTTTTCACTGCGGCTATGACGTGCTGATCCCCGATCATCGTGGTCAGGGACGATCCGGGCGGCTGCTGTCGGATCCCCATCGCGGACATGTGGACGCGTTTGAACACTATGTTGACGACCTGGAAACGCTCTATCTGAAAGAGATTGTCAGCCGCCACTATCGGCATCGCTATGCGCTGGCACATTCGATGGGCGGTGCTATCCTGACGCTGATGCTGGCCCGCCAGCCCAAAGCCTTTGATGCGGTGGCGCTGGCGTCGCCGATGTTCGGCATCTATCTGTCGATGCCTCACTGGGTAGCTCAGCGTATTCTGAACTGGACGGATAAGCATCCCGGTCTGCGCGAAGGTTATGCGCCCGGCACCGGAAAATGGCGGCCGCGGCCGTTTGGCATCAACGACCTGACCCATAGCCGCGAACGCTACCGGCGAAATTTGCGCTTCTATGCCGACGATCCCCAGCTGCGCGTCGGGGGACCCACCTGGCACTGGGTGCGCGAAGGCATTCAGGCCGGTAAAAGTATTCTCAGTAAAGCCAAAGAAATCTCAACGCCGCTGCTGCTGCTGCAGGCCGGCGAGGATAAGGTGGTTGATAACCGGGCCCAGGATCTGTTTTGCCGGGCCATGACTGCCGCGGGTCAACCCTGCGAAGGGGGAAAACCGAAGGTTATTGTCGGTGCGCGTCATGAGATCTTGTTTGAAAAAGACAGCATGCGTGCCGAAGCACTGGATGCCATCGTGGCTTTTTTTGCCCGGCATCCCTGATTGCCCCACTCAGATATCACTCTTAACCGACAGGTAACGCTGTCCGCTAACCGATTAACCAGAGGTTTTATGTACCCTATTGTTGCTTCCGATCTTGATGGCACCCTGCTGTCGCCCGACCACCGTTTATCCTCTTTCGCCCGCGAAACGCTTCAGCTTCTGACGCAGAAAGGCGTGCATTTTATCTTTGCTACCGGCCGTCATTATATTGATGTGGCGCAGATGCGCGACAGCCTGGGTATTGATGCCTTCATGATCACCTCTAACGGTGCACGGGTACATAACACCGCGGGCGAGCTGGTTTTCAGCCAGAATCTGGATGAGGATATCGCCCGTGAGCTGTTTGCAATGCACCACGATCACCAGGATATTTTCACCAATATCTACCGTGATGAAGAGTGGTTTCTTAACCGGCACCGGCCGGAAGAGATGGATTTCTTCCGTGAGTCAGACTTCAACTATCAGGTTTATCAGCCTGGCGCACTGCCCTCGGATGGCATCAGCAAGGTCTTCTTCACCTGTGGTAAACCGGAATTGCTGATCCCCCTTGAAGAGGCGCTGATTGCTCGCTGGGGCGATCGCGTGAACGTCAGCTTTTCGCTGCCGACCTGCCTGGAAGTGATGGCGGGTGGCGTATCAAAGGGTCACGCGCTGGACGCCGTTTCCCGCTCTCTGGGCTATTCACTGAAAGAGTGCATTTCGTTTGGTGACGGCATGAACGATAAAGAGATGCTGAGTATGGCGGGCAAGGGCTGCATTATGAGCAATTCTCACCAGCGGCTGAAGGATCTGCTGCCGGAACTGGAAGTGATTGGCAGCAACGCCGACAACGCCGTATGCCACTATCTGCGTCAGCTACATCAGGTTTAAGCCGCGCGGTTTTCCGCCCCGGTGACGGGGCGGAAAGAGGATTAACGACGAACCGCGTTAGCGATGCAGGAAACTAACGGCTTTATCCGGGAAGTCGGTAAACAGACCGTCGACGTTCGCCTGATTATAGAGCACGTCATAGAGCTCGTTGACGCTACCGGCCCAGGTGGGGAGCTGATCTGCCCGCACGGTATACGGATGGACGACCATATTGCTTTCGTGAGCTTCCTTCACCATATCCGTCAGGCGCACGTGGCCCTGCGTTGACCCCTCTGCCACCAGCATATGGTAGTCGGGGCCAATGCCGTCAGCATACTGCGCAATGGTTTTCATCGCACCGGGCTTGAACATCCAGTCGTAGCTGTAGTTCACCCATTTTCCATTCTGCTGCTCCTGCGTCTCTTTATCCGCCGTTTCTGCAATCAGCTGTACCATGCGCAGATTCATCCCTCTGGCAGGCTCCAGCTCGGTTTTAATCCGCTTCACTTCGTTGTAATCAAAGCATTGCAGATAAACGTTGTCGCTCTTGCGGGTGTAGCCGTACTGTTTCAGGACGTCGAGCACCTTCGCGGAGATATCTTTACCCGCTTTGCGGTGAAACCAGGGGGCTTTGATTTCGGTGTAGAGGCCAATATTTTTGCCGGTTGAGTGATTCAGTCCCTGAATAAATTCGATCTCTTCTTCAAAGGTATGTACGCGGAAATCTGACTTGCCCATAGGGAAACGGCCGGGGAAGGTCTGCGCCTTCTTGCCGTTTTTAATGCTAAAGCCTTCGGTAAATTTAAGGCCTTTGATTTCAGCAAGGGTGAAGTCGATAGCATAATAGCGCCCGTCGCTGCGCGCGCGGTCAGGATAGCGTTCGGCAACGTCGGTAACGCGGTCAAGGTAGTGATCGTGCAGCACCACCAACCGATCGTCCCGCGTCATGACCAGGTCCTGCTCAAGGAAATCGGCACCCTGCGCGTAGGCCATCGCCTTGGCAGGGAGCGTGTGTTCGGGCAAGTAACCGCTTGCGCCGCGATGGGCAATCACCACCTTATCCTGCGCAGCCATAGCACAGAAGGCGGCGCTCATCATCACGGCGGCCAGTAGCGTATTCAGTTTCATCTGCTTCTCCTTTTGCTGTTAGTCAGCCTGGCTGAGCTGCTGTTTGTGTTTTTTTTCACTGAGCATGGTCAGCACCAGCAGAAGTACCGCCATCACACAGCCGCCCACCATAATGATAAACCCGCCATTCCAGCCGAAGTAATCTACCGTGTAGCCCACAATGGCGCTGGCCGCGACCGACCCGCCAAGGTAGCCAAACAGGCCGGTGAAGCCGGCTGCGGTGCCCGCCGCTTTCTTCGGTGCCAGCTCCAGCGCATGGAGTCCGATTAGCATGACGGGGCCGTAAATCAGGAAGCCAATGATAATCATGCAGGCCATATCAATGCCCGGATTACCGGCCGGGTTCATCCAGTACACCACGGTGGCAATGGTCACCAGCACCATAAAAAATACGCCGGTCGCGCCACGGTTCCCTTTAAAGACTTTGTCTGACATCCAGCCGCACAGCAGCGTGCCAGGGATCCCGGCATACTCATAGAGAAAATAGGCCCATGAGGACTTATCCAGGGCGAAATGCTTCACCTCTTTCAGGTAGGTGGGCGACCAGTCGAGAATGCCGTAACGCAGCAGATAGACGAATACGTTCGCCAGCGCGATGTACCACAGCAGTTTGTTAGGCAGAATGTACTGCATAAAAATTTGCCGGGCGGTCAGCTCCTGCTCCTGCTTTTCGTTGTAGTCAGGGGGATAGTCGTTTTTGTACTCTTCCACCGGCGGCAGCCCGCAGGACTGAGGCGTATCGCGCATCAGGGCAAAGGCAAAAATCGCAATGACGATGGCGCCGAATGCTGGCATATAGAGTGCCGCTTTCCAGTCGTTAAACCAGGCCATCCCCAACAGAAAGAGCAGAGGCGGAATACCGCCACCGACGTTGTGGGCGCAGTTCCAGACGGAAACCACTCTCCCGCGCTCCTTCTGTGACCACCAGTGCACCATGGTCCTTCCGCACGGCGGCCATCCCATTCCCTGGAACCAGCCACAGAGAAACAGCAGCACAAACATGACCATAATGCTGGAGGTGGCCCAGGGGACAAATCCCATAAACAGCATGACGGCGGCGGCCAGGATTAGCCCCGCAGGCAGGAAAACGCGCGGATTGGAACGGTCAGAGACGGACCCCATGATGAATTTTGAGATGCCGTAGGCAATGGAGATGCCTGACAGGGCGAAACCCAGATCGCCGCGCGAGAAGCCCTGATCGACCAGATAAGGCATTGCCAGCGCAAAGTTCTTACGTACCAGATAATAGGCGGCATAGCCGAAGAAAATTCCCAGGAAAATTTGCCAGCGCAGTTTGCGGTATAGCGGATCAATTTGCTTCTTATCTACCCGTGGCTGGTGCGCAGCTGGCTTAAAAATACTTAGCATTTGGCCTCCAATGGCGCGGTTTATCTATTTTTTGACGCCCTGAGGCGCCTGGCGGGAACGGTCGAAACTTCCGTACGACCCAATGTTCCATATCGCGCAAAGGATAGGGGAGAGGGGCTAAGCGAACCGTGAAGAAGGGCGCAAATGTTACAATTTTATGTCAAATAGATGTTTTATGTGTCTGTTGTCACTTGTTCAGAAGGTTCTGATGAGGCAAAAAAGTGATATCAGTCACAGAAAAAAGGCGAGCGCCTGACAGGCTGCTCGTTTATGAACATTTTATGAGCGCAAAGAGTCTATGGATTTTTCGGTTGGTTAATGCTCAGTTGTAAACCAAATATTTTCCTGTGATCCCTGAGTTTTCGCTACACTACGGCCCCTTTTACTGCCGAGTGAATCATTGTGACGTTACTGATTGTCACCACAGTCCTGTGGGCCTTTTCTTTCAGCCTGATAGGCGAGTATCTGGCGGGGCAGGTTGATAGCGTATTCTCCGTGCTGATCCGCCTGCTGCTCGCGGCAGTCGTTTTCCTGCCCTTTTTACGTTTTCGCGGCCACCGGATTTCAACCATCCTGCTGTATATGGCGGTAGGCGCGATGCAGCTGGGCATTATGTATCTGATCAGCTTCCAGGCTTTTCTCTATCTCAGCGTATCGGACTTTCTGCTGTTTACCGTACTTACTCCTCTTTGGGTGACGTTGATTTACGATTTGCTAAGGGGGCGTGGCATACGTGCGGGCTACCTGTTTAGCGCCCTGCTGGCGGTGGTGGGCGCGGCCATTATTCGCTACGACAAAATAAGTGACCATTTCTGGTTCGGCCTGCTGCTGGTCCAGCTGGCGAATATCTGCTTTGCGATTGGCCTGGTGGGGTACAAGCGTCTACAGGAAGTTCGGCCCGTGCCGCAGCATACCGCGTTCTCCTGGTTCTATCTGGGCGCGGCCGCTGTCGCCGTTGTGGCCTGGTTTCTCTGGGGTAATCCGCACCGGCTTCCCACGACGTCATTCCAGTGGGGAATACTCATCTGGCTGGGCGTGGTGGCTTCTGGCCTCGGCTACTTTATGTGGAACTATGGTGCCACTCAGGTTGACGCCGGGACGCTGGGGATAATGAACAATATGCATGTACCAGCCGGGCTGTTGGTTAATCTTGCTATCTGGCAAAGGCAGCCGCACTGGCCGAGTTTTCTGATCGGTGCCGCAGTCATTTGCCTGTCGCTCTGGGTACATAAAAAGTGGATTGTTAATAAAGGATAGCGTGAAGCGTGGCCTGATAAAGCCGGGGAAAGAGTCACCTTCCCCGGTGAAAGACTGCGTTTTTATTATTTGATCAGTTTACTGATACAGTCAGCGATTTTGCTTAGCTTTCCTTCAATACTGGCACCAATACGGCCGCCAAGATCTTTACCTGCCTCAGTGAACTGCTGTTCGGTATAACCCAGATCGGCTGCACAGGTCAGCGTATTAAAGATATCTGAGAAAAATGAACCAAATATTCCGGACATTTTTTCCTGAACTTTACCTGCGCCGCTGACGGTTGCTACTTCAGTGCTGCTTAAAACTCGCATAGTTATTACCTCAATCCTTGATATAAAAAATTAGCGTATCCACCCTACTGGGTGAGCGGTAATGTTATGAGAGTAAGAGCCAGGATAAAATAGTATTTAATCCAAATAGTTATATCTTTTAAGTGGGTGTAAATATGAAGCATAAAAGGGGGCGGGGACTGAAAGGGAGAGGGAAAAAGGCGGTCAGTGTTAACCGGCGTGAGCAGTGTGACGCTGCCCACGCGGCGGCGCGAGATTTACTTCGCTGCCGGACGAATTTTCTTCGTTAAACCCTTTAAAAAGTTTCGCAGAATCTGGTCGCCGCACTCACGGTAGTTTTTATGCCCCGGTTTGCGGAAAATCGCCCCGATTTCCGATTGTCCGACCGCAAAGTCAGCCAGTTTTAATATCTCAAGAATATCGGTTGTTTTTAAATCGAACGCGACCCGGAGCTTTTTCATGATGATGTTATTGGTCATCTTCCGCTCAATAGAGGGCGCAGGGGCCTCTTCACTCTTGCCGCGACGGGAGAAAATCAGCCCGTTGAGAAAATAGCCCATAATGACATCCGGGCAGGCGCGGAAGCCCGCGTCGTCATCTTTTTTCAGGAAGCTGTTTACTTCAGCTTCGGCCACTTCACTTTCTGCCAGCGCCAGAATGCTGACTACCTGGGCATCGCTTAAATTCAGCATGTAGCGCACGCTGCGCAGAACGTCGTTATTTGTCATAGCAATCTCATCAGGGAACAAAAGCTGTTGGGCGCATTATAGAGACAAATGGCAGCAGAAACAGGAAAAACGCCAGCAGGGCGTTAACAGGATGGGTTCATCAGGCGCGGCGCTTACGCCCTATTCGGCCGGTCAGTGACCGGCTAAAGGTACTCAGGATGAGATATTCGACTGGGGCAGGGGCGTGCCGGGAAGGGAGGCATCCTTCACGCGCGGCAGGTTATCGCAGGCGTGCTGGCGAGCCGATCGAATAAACGCCTCCACAACCGGCTGACGCTGCTCACCGTCCCTGACCGCCGCATATAAGCGGCTCCAGAGACCTTCACCCAGGGTTTTGGTCACCACCAGGCCCTGATGTTCAAAACTCTCCACCACCCAGTGCGGCAGCGCGGCAATACCCATTCCTGCAGACACCATCTGGATCAGTAACAGCGTATTGTCCACGCTTTTCAGGGCCGGACTGATACCGGCGGGCTGAAGAAAATGGCGCCAGATATCCAGTCGCTGGCGCTGGACCGGGTAGATCATCAACACCTCATTCGCGAGGTCTTCAGGTGAAATATGTTCACGCCGGGCGAGAGGGTGATCGGGAGAGATTACCAGACGGACTTCAAAATCAAACATCGGCGAGTAGAACAGGCCGCTGCGCGGCAGAATATCCGATGTCAGCACCAGATCCAGCTCCCCCTGCTGCAGGGCCGGCTGCGGGTCGAAGGTCACCCCCGATTTGAAATCCATTACCACCTGCGGCCAGTTCTGGCGAAAGTTGTTCAGCGCCGGGGTAAGCCACTGAATGCAGCTGTGACATTCAATCGCAATACGCAGCGTGGTCTGATGCGGCTCGTGGCAGGCCTGTAGCGCCTGTTGGATCTGTGGCAGGACCTGTTCAGCCAGATTGAGCAGGATCTCTCCCTGCGGCGTAAAGCGCAGCGGCTGACTTTTTCGCACGAATAAACGAAACCCCAGCCGCTGTTCCAAATCACTGAACTGATGTGACAGGGCGGATTGTGTTTGATGAAGCTGTGCTGCCGCTGCGGCCAGCGAACCTGTCGTTCGTAGTGCCTGGAGCGTTCGCAGGTGTTTGAGTTCGATCATGAGAGTCCTTCACATCCACAGTGAACATTTTGCGCTTGTGGTGACTACAGTACCTGCGGATTATAGATGTGTAAACATCTGGACGTCTAAAAGCCTGATTGCAGCGACAACGGGCGGCAAACGAGGAAACTACTGATGACCATTCTTAACCATACACTCGGATTCCCTCGCGTCGGTCTGCGTCGCGAACTGAAAAAAGCCCAGGAAAGCTACTGGGCAGGCAACAGCACCCAGCAAGAATTACTGGCCGTTGGCCGTGAGCTGCGCGCCCGTCACTGGCAGCAGCAGCAGGAAGCGGGCGTGGACCTGCTCCCGGTGGGTGATTTTGCCTGGTACGATCATGTGCTGACCACCAGCCTGCTGTTAGGCAACGTACCGGCTCGCCATCAGAATAAAGACGGCTCGATCGATCTCGATACGCTGTTCCGGCTGGGTCGCGGCCGCGCGCCCGGCGGTGAGCCTGCCGCCGCTGCCGAAATGACCAAATGGTTCAATACCAACTACCACTATATCGTGCCTGAGTTCACTAAGGGCCAGCAGTTCAAACTGAGCTGGACGCAGATCCTCGACGAAGTCGACGAAGCGCTGGCACTGGGCCATAAAGTGAAACCCGTTCTGCTGGGGCCGGTAACCTATCTCTGGCTGGGGAAAGTGAAGGGTGAGCAGTTTGATCGCCTGAGCCTGCTGAAGGACATCCTGCCGGTTTACCAGCAGGTGCTGGCCGGGCTGGCAAAACGCGGTATCGAATGGGTACAGATCGATGAGCCTGCGCTGGTTCTGGAGCTGCCACAGGCGTGGCTGAACGCATTCAAACCGGCTTTTGATGCTTTGCAGGGCAAAACCAAACTGTTGCTGACCACCTATTTCGACAGTGCGGGAACCAACATTGAGACTATCCGCGCGCTGCCGGTACAGGGTTTACACGTCGACCTGGTGCACGGCAAGGATGATATCGCACAGCTGAATAGCCAGATCCCAGCCGACTGGCTGCTCTCTGTCGGGGTCATTAATGGCCGTAACGTCTGGCGTGCCGATCTCAGCAGCTGGTTTGAACGTTTGCAGCCGCTGATCGGCCAGCGCAATCAGCTGTGGATTGGTTCATCCTGCTCACTGTTGCACAGTCCCATCGATTTGAGCACGGAAACCCGTCTGGATGAGGAAGTGAAAAGCTGGTTCGCCTTTGCCCTGCAAAAATGCGCCGAGCTGTCACTGTTAAGCAAGGCGCTGAATAATAACGATCCGCAGTCACTGGAAGCCTGGAGCGCGCCGGTTCGCGCGCGTCATCACTCTACCCGGGTGCATAATGCGACGGTGGGTAAACGCCTGGCGGGCATTACGGCTGAAGACAGCCAGCGTCACAGCGGTTATCAAACGCGCGCCACAGCCCAGCGTGCTCGTTTCCAGCTGCCGACCTGGCCTACCACGACGATTGGTTCATTCCCGCAGACCACCGAGATCCGCAGCCTGCGACTGGACTTCAGGCAGGGTCGCCTGGACGGTAGCCACTACCGCACCGGTATCGCTGAACATATCAAACAGGCGATTAAGGAGCAGGAAAGTTTAGGTCTGGACGTGCTGGTGCACGGCGAAGCCGAGCGTAACGATATGGTGGAGTATTTCGGTGAAAACCTGGATGGCTTCGCCTTCACTCAAAATGGCTGGGTCCAGAGCTATGGTTCCCGCTGCGTTAAGCCGCCGGTGATTATTGGTGATATCAGCCGCCCACACCCCATTACCGTGGAGTGGGCGAAGTACGCGCAGTCCCTGACGGATAAGCCAGTCAAAGGCATGCTTACCGGCCCGGTAACCATTCTTTGCTGGTCTTTCCCACGTGAGGATGTTTCCCGCGAGACCATTGCCAAACAGATTGCGCTGGCGCTGCGTGACGAAGTGGAAGATTTGGAGAAAGCGGGTATCGGCATTATTCAGATTGATGAGCCTGCGCTGCGGGAAGGTCTGCCGCTGCGCCAGTCTGACTGGGCCGCGTATCTGGCGTGGGCCGTGGACGCCTTTCGCCTGAACGCCGCGGTGGCGCAGGATGATACGCAGATCCACACGCATATGTGCTACTGCGAGTTCAATGACATCATGGACTCCATCGCGGCGCTGGATGCGGACGTGATCACCATTGAAACCTCACGCTCTGACATGGAACTGCTGGAATCATTTGAAGAGTTTGACTATCCGAACGAAATTGGTCCGGGCGTTTACGATATTCACTCCCCGAACGTGCCTGACGTGGAAGGCATTGAGTCGCTGCTGCTGAAAGCCGCAAAGCGTATTCCAACCGAACGCCTGTGGGTGAATCCGGATTGTGGCCTGAAAACCCGAGGCTGGACCGAAACCCGCCAGGCGCTGGCGAATATGGTTAAGGCGGCGCAGAACCTGCGCAACGCTAAAGCATGAGCAGGGCGTTAGCGTTAGCAAGGCAGAACGCTAACGCCTGATTGCGACTTAGCGCGACAAAGGTCGCCGATGGCTAAGGCCCCGTGGATCGGGAGATCCCCGGGGCTTTACTGTCCTATTCCACGCCGTACTGGCGGAACCAGGCCAGCATCCGCTGCCAGCCGTCTCTGGCTGACTCCTGATGATAGCTGGGCCGGTAATCGGCATTAAAGGCATGACCGGCATCCGGGTAAACCACAATCTCTGCGTCCGCATTGGCCGCGCGCAGCGCCTGACGCATGGTTTCTACGCTCTCAAGCGGGATCCCGTCATCCTTGCCGCCGTACAGTCCCAGTACCGGCGCGTTAAGGTCCACGGCCACATCGACCGGATGCTTCTGCTGCTTCAGGGTTTTTTCACCCACCAGTTTGCCGTACCAGGCAACGCCTGCTTTCAGCTGCGGGTTATGCGCGGCATAAAGCCAGGTAATACGCCCGCCCCAGCAGAATCCGGTAATCGCCATATTGCGCATATCACCGCCGTTGCGTGATGCCCAGTTTGCCACATGGTCAAGATCGGCCAGCACCTGGGTATCAGGCACCTTGCTAACCAGCTCGGAAAACAGGGTCGGAATGTCGCTATACTCTGACGGATCCCCCTGACGGAAATAGAGTTCTGGCGCGATAGCCAGATAACCCTCAACCGCCAGACGGCGACAGATATCCCGAATATGCTCATGGACGCCAAAAATTTCCTGAACCACCAAAACGACCGGAAGCGGACCTTTTGCGTGGCGGGGGCGGGCATGGAAGGCGGGCATATTTTCGCCCTGAGTAGGAACAGAGGTTTCGCCGGACAGGATATCGGCGCTGTCGGTCAGGATCGTGGTGGAAGCGGTGGGCGATACCGCGGGAGTGAACCCATTGTTGCTCAATTTTTGAGTCATATTATCTTCGGTTTTCATTGTCCTCTCCGTGCATGCGTTAGCGCAATCAGCTAACTATAGCCAGGATTGCGTCCAGACCAGGTGACCGGGCTTTACTTCTCTTTAACACTGGCAGCGCGGAGCCAACAGGGTCAATCGGTTCCCTGACGGGGTGGAGAGTCCTAAAATGCGACATATATCACTCTTATCGTTATTTTTCCTGTAACTTTCATTATGTGTAGTGAGATTAGTCACATAAATAGGTGCGACATTCTTTTATCGTACAGCATTGTTACCTATCCCTTTTCTCTAGCAGGAGTATCACATGGCGCAGTCAGATGTTTTCCACCTCGGTATTACCCGGGCTGACCTACAGGGCGCAACGTTAGCGATTGTGCCGGGCGATCCTGAGCGGGTGAAAAAAATAGCCGCCCTGATGGAGAACCCTGTGCACCTGGCTTCTCACCGTGAATTCACCACCTGGCGCGCAGAGCTTAACGGTAAAGCCGTGGTTGTTTGCTCGACGGGTATTGGCGGGCCTTCAACCTCTATTGCCGTGGAAGAGCTGGCGCAGCTTGGCGTGCGCACGTTTCTGCGCGTAGGTACCACCGGCGCTATTCAGCCAGATATCAACGTCGGCGACGTGCTGGTCACCACCGGTTCGGTTCGTCTGGACGGTGCCAGCCAGCACTTTGCGCCGCTTGAATTCCCGGCCGTGGCGGATTTCAGCTGCACCACCGCCCTGGTGGAGGCCGCTAAGGCCGCCGGTGCTAAAACGCATATCGGTATCACCGCCTCGTCTGACACCTTCTATCCCGGTCAGGAACGCTATGACACCTTTTCAGGCCGCGTGGTGAGCCGCTTCCAACATTCGCTGAAAGAGTGGCAGCAAATGGGCGTGCTGAACTATGAGATGGAGTCCGCCACGCTGCTGACTATGTGCGCCAGCCAGGGGCTGCGGGCAGGCATGGTTGCCGGGGTGATCGTTAACCGCACGCAGCAGGAAATTCCTGATGCAGAAGCGATGAAGCGCACCGAGAGCGACGCCGTACGTATCGTTGTTGAGGCAGCCCGCCGCCTGGTGTAACGTTTTGTCTGGACATTCATACAGTGCGCCTCTACCTTTTCCTCCAGACATGATCGGGACGGAGGACGCCTGTGGATGCAACAACGATATACAGCGTAGGGATCGGGCTGGCTGGCCTGCTGGCAGGCTGGCTGTTGGCCTGGTTTCGGAGCGAGCAGCGCTTTTCCCGCCAGGAAACCGAACGGCAGTTACTGATGCAGGCGGCGGATCAGCTCCGACAGGAGCGCGATCGCCTGCATCAGCAGCTTGAAAATCAGCAGCAAACGCAAAAACAGTCTGAGGCAGAATTACGCCAGCTACACGGTGGGCTGTCGGCTGCGCAGGAAAAACTGCATCACCTTGAACACTGGCGTAATGAAAGTGAGCAGCTCAGCCGGGAGCTGCGTAATCAGCTGGAGGTCAATAGCGCTCAGGAAGTTGAACTGAGAGAGATGACTATCCGTCTTGAAGAGACGCGCATGGCTGCGGAAGAGAAGCAGCGCCTGCTGGTTAACAGCGAGCAGCGGCTTAACGCCCAGTTTGAGAACCTGGCAAACCGCATTTTTGAGCACAGTGGCCGCCGGGTGGACGAGCAGAACCGACAAAGTCTGAACGGTCTGATCACCCCGCTGCGTGAACAGCTGGAGGGGTTCCGTCGCCAGGTGCAGGAGGGGTTCGGCCAGGAAGCGCGCGAGCGCCACACGCTTTCCCACGAGATCCGCAACCTGCAACAGCTTAATGCGCAAATGGCGCAGGAAGCGATCAACCTTACCCGCGCGCTGAAAGGCGATAACAAAACGCAGGGTAACTGGGGCGAAGTGGTGCTCAGTCGGGTGCTGGAAGCCTCGGGACTGCGTGAGGGGCATGAGTACGAGACGCAGGTCAATATCCAGCTGGAGCAAAATGCCAGGATGCAGCCCGATGTCATCGTCCGACTGCCGCAGGGTAAAGACGTGGTGATTGATGCCAAAATGACCCTGGTGGCCTACGAGCGCTACTATAACAGCGAGGATGACGCCTCCCGCGAAGCCGCCATTACGGAACATATCACCTCAATCCGCGGGCATCTGCGCCTGCTCAGTCGAAAAGATTATCAACAATTACCCGGTTTACGCTCGCTCGATTATGTGTTGATGTTTATCCCCATCGAACCGGCTTTCCTGCTGGCCATTGACCGCCAGCCGGAGCTGATTAACGAGGCGCTCAATCAGAACATCATGCTGGTGAGCCCGACCACGCTGCTGGTTGCGCTGCGCACCATCAATAACCTGTGGCGCTATGAACATCAGAGCCGCCATGCACAGCGCATTGCCGACCGCGCGGCGAAGCTTTACGACAAGATGCGGCTGTTCGTGGATGATATGACGTCGATGGGGCAGAGCCTGGATAAGGCGCATGAAAGCTACCGCCAGGCAATGAAAAAGCTGTCCGAAGGGCGAGGGAATCTGATCGCTCAGACCGAAAGCTTTCGTCATCTGGGGGTGGAGGTGAAGCGGCCAATCAACCCCCGTCTGGTCGATCAGGCGATGCCGGAATCGCCTGAAGATCCCGGTGATGACGAAACGGATGAGCCGATCGAAACAGAAGCCGCGATGGGCTTTAATCCCGCAGCAGGCGTAAGTGAATAAGCGGCCAGGCAACGTGCCTGACCTGCGGGACTCTGATACACTTGATTGATAATTGATTGCAGAGCAGGCAAAACAAATGGCAGATGAATCAAAGGACACCACCCATTTCGGCTTCCGTACCGTAGCGAAAAGCGACAAAGAGGAAATGGTCGCTGACGTTTTCCACTCCGTTGCGGCTAAATATGACCTGATGAACGATCTGATGTCGTTTGGTATCCACCGCATCTGGAAGCGATTCACCATCGACTGTAGCGGCGTGCGCAGGGGCCAGCGCGTGCTGGATCTGGCGGGTGGAACGGGCGATCTGACGGCGAAATTCTCGCGTCTGGTGGGTGACACCGGTGAGGTGGTGCTGGCGGATATCAACAGCTCAATGCTAAAGGTCGGCCGCGAAAAGCTGCGTAACAACGGCATTATCGGTAACGTCAGCTACGTCCAGGCCAACGCGGAAGCGCTGCCTTTCCCGGACAACTATTTCGACTGCATTACCATCGCCTTTGGCCTGCGCAACGTGACCGAAAAAGAGAAGGCGCTGGCGTCGATGTTCCGCGTACTAAAGCCGGGTGGCCGCTTGCTGGTGCTGGAGTTCTCGAAACCGGTGCTGGAACCGCTTAATAAAGCGTATGACGCATACTCATTCCATATCCTGCCGCGCATTGGCGAGCTGGTGGCGAAGGATGCCGGAAGCTATCGCTATTTAGCCGAGTCCATCCGCATGCATCCGGACCAGGAGACGCTTAAGCAGATGATGGCGGACGTGGGTTTTGAAAATACCACCTACCATAATCTTACCGGTGGCATTGTTGCACTGCATCGTGGATTCAAGTTTTAAACAGGAAAGCGAATGACCTTAACGCCGCTGTTAACCGCAGGGCTGGAAACGGCGCTAAATAAGATACTGTATCGCGACCGTGGCCTGAAAGCGGCGCGCCAGCGCCTGTCCGGCAAAAGCCTGCGTATTGAGCTGGCTGAAATAACGCAGCCCTTCATTTTTATCTTCAGTGAGAAGCAGGTTGATGTGCTGTCTGAATGGAGTGATACGCCGGATTGCACGGTGAAAACGCGCCTTGCCACGTTGCCTAAGCTGCGTAACCGTCAGCTGCTCACCGGGCTGATCCGCAGCGGGGAGCTGGAAGTAGAGGGCGATTTGCAGGTGGTGCAACACTTCTCGGCGCTTATCGATCTGGCTGAGCTTGATCCGGCTGAATACCTGTCGCCGTGGATGGGCGATGTTGCTGCTCACGGTATCAGCCAGTTTGGCCGTCGCGGCCTGCAATTTATCCAGGGTGATATTCAGCGTAAGCAACGTTATCTGGGTCAGGCGCTGACCGAAGAGTGGCGTCTGGCACCCGGCGCGCTGGAGATTGCCTGGTTTGCCGAAGAAGTTGACGCCGTCGGGCGCTCTCTGGCGGCACTGGAAGCGCGTATCGACAAGCTGGAGGTCAAATGAGTTTCGGAGAACTCCGCCGTCTTTACTTTATCATCAGCGTATTCCTGAGCTACGGTCTGGACGAATTTATCCCAAAAACCCGCCTGGCGCTTCCGCTGATCCTCTGGCGCAAATGCCTGTTCTGGATCCCCAACCGCCATAAAAATAAGCCGGTTGGCGAACGCCTGCGGCTGGCGATGGAGCAGCTTGGCCCGGTATGGATCAAGCTTGGCCAGATGATGTCCACGCGTCGCGATCTGTTCCCGCCGCTAATTGCCGACCAGTTGGCAATGCTCCAGGACCGCGTGGCACCGTTTGATGGGGTACTGGCTAAGCAGCAGATTGAAGTCTCGCTGGGCTGCCCGGTTGAAACCCATTTTGACGATTTTGACATTACGCCGCTGGCCTCTGCCTCCATCGCTCAGGTTCATACCGCCACGCTGCGGGAGAGTGGTCAAAAAGTGGTGATCAAGGTGATTCGCCCGGACATCCTGCCGGTGATTAAAGCGGATATGAAGCTGATCAACCGCATGGCACGCTGGGTTCCACGACTGCTGCCGGACGGGCGACGCCTGCGACCGCAGGAAGTGGTGGCGGATTATGAAAAAACGCTGATTGACGAGCTTAATCTGCTGCGTGAGGCGGCCAATGCGATTCAGCTGCGACGCAATTTTGACAGCAGCAAAATGCTCTACGTGCCGGAAGTCTACTCGGATTACTGTAGCGAAAACATGATGGTCATGGAGCGCATCTACGGTATTCCCATTTCGGATGTCGTGGCGCTTGAGCAGCACGGCGTTAATATGAAGCTGCTGGCAGAGCGGGGCGTACAGGTGTTCTTTACCCAGGTGTTCCGCGACAGCTTTTTCCACGCGGATATGCATCCGGGCAATATCTTTGTCAGCTATGACCATCCTGAAGACCCGCAGTATATTGGTATTGACTGTGGAATTGTGGGGTCGCTGAACAAAGAGGATAAGCGCTATCTGGCGGAAAACTTTATCGCCTTCTTCAACCGCGATTATCGTAAGGTCGCCGAGCTTCACGTTGATTCCGGCTGGGTTCCACCCGATACCAACGTCGAAGATTTTGAGTTTGCGATTCGCACCGTCTGCGAGCCGATTTTTGAAAAGCCACTGGCGGAAATCTCCTTCGGCCACGTGTTACTGAATCTGTTCAACACCGCGCGCCGCTTCAATATGGAAGTTCAGCCGCAGCTGGTGCTGCTGCAAAAAACGCTGCTCTACGTTGAAGGGGTAGGGCGGCAGCTCTATCCCCAGCTCGACCTGTGGAAAACGGCAAAGCCCTTCCTCGAAGAGTGGATTAAAGATCAGATCGGCATTCCGGCCATCGTCCGGGCGTTGAAAGAGAAAGCGCCTTTCTGGGCGGAAAAGCTGCCTGAGCTACCGGAGCTGTTCTACGACAGCCTGCGCCAGCATAAACATTTGCAGCACAGCGTTGATAAGCTCACTAACGATCTGAAAAGCGAGCGGGTGAGGCACAACCAGTCCCGCTATCTCTTCGGCATTGGCGCGACGCTGCTGCTGGCCGGGACGGCGGTTTTACTGACCCGGCCTGACTGGGATCTGTTCTCCGCAGCAATGATCGCCGGTGGTCTGGTGAGCTGGCTGATAGGCTGGCGCAGAACCGACTGATTGTCACGAAAGGTAAAGAGGCCCCGGCCGTGGGGGTTAGCGCATCGTCACCGCGGCCGTAGCTGTTATATACTGCAAAACGGGCATTACAACTCATCTGAGGCAAAATTATGGGCGGTATCAGTATCTGGCAATTATTAATCATTGCCGTCATCGTAGTTCTTCTGTTTGGTACCAATAAACTGCGTAATCTGGGTTCCGATCTCGGGTCTTCCATCAAAGGCTTCAAGAAAGCCATGGGTGATGAAGACGAGAAAGAGAAAGAAAAAAATCATGCTCATGATGCTGATTTCAATGCCACTCTGGCAGACAAACAGCAGACGGAAGCGAAGAAAGAAGACGTTAAGAACGACAAGGTATAATCCGTGTTCGACATAGGCTTTAGTGAACTGATACTGGTTTTCGTTATCGGGCTGGTGGTGCTGGGTCCCCAGCGTTTACCTGTGGCGGTGAGAACCGTCGTGGGCTGGATCCGCGCGCTTCGTTCGATGGCATCCAGCGTACAAAATGAGCTGGCGCAGGAACTTAAGCTACAGGAGCTACAGGACAGCCTGCGTAAAGTGGAAGAGGCCAGTAAGAACAGCCTCACTCCCGAGCTGAAGGCCTCGATGGAGGAGCTGAAGCAGTCGGCTGAATCCATGAAACGTTCCTACCTGGGCGAGAATGAAAAAGCCGACGATGTGGCTCACACCATTCATAATCCGCTGGTGAAAAACGCGGAAGCGGCGCACGAAGGCGTCACGCCAGCAGAAGCCGAACATCATGTGAGCGCGCCCGCACAGGCACCCGAGCAGGCTGAGGCTAACGCTCATCCTGCTGTCGCGCCTGAGGCTGCGTTCAACGCTCAGTCCGCGCACGATGCTGCCGTTCAGGCATCTGAGCAGCCGGAGGTTTATGTGCAACCGGCATCAACGGTCGGGGTGACCGCACAGGCCGCTGCGCCCGCTCAGTCACCTGCACCCGTCAGCGCGGCATCCGCAACCACGGCAGCAGTGACGGGCGATGCTCCTCACCTCTCAAGCCGTGCCCCTGCATCCACCACTCAACCGGGCAATAAGCGATAACCATGGCTGTTGAAGATACCCAACCGCTTATCAGTCATCTGATTGAACTGCGTAAGCGCCTGCTGAACTGTATTATTGCCGTATTGGGCATTTTTATGTGCCTGGCCTGGTTTTCCAACGATATCTATCAGCTGGTCTCTGCCCCGCTGATCAAACAGATGCCGGCTGGAGCCAGTATGATTGCCACCGACGTGGCTTCACCGTTTTTTACCCCGATCAAACTGACGATTATCGTCTCGGTCTTCCTGGCCGTACCGGTGATCCTCTATCAGATTTGGGCGTTTATCGCGCCAGCGCTCTACCGTCATGAACGCAAACTGGTTATGCCGCTGCTGTTTTCCAGTTCATTCCTATTCTATATCGGCATGGCTTTCGCCTATTTTATTGTCTTTCCGCTGGCCTTTGGCTTTTTCGCCAAGACGGCACCGCAGGGCGTACTGATTGCCACCGACATCAACAATTATCTCGATTTTGTGATGTCGTTATTTATGGCCTTCGGTGTCTCTTTCGAGGTGCCGATTGCTATCGTCCTGATCTGCTGGACCGGTCTGACGACCCCGGAAGATTTGAAAAAAAAGCGCCCGTACGTGTTGGTGGGTGCCTTCGTGGTGGGGATGCTGTTAACGCCGCCTGACGTCTTCTCGCAAACGTTGCTGGCTATTCCGATGTACTGCCTGTTCGAGATTGGCGTTTTCTTCGCACGCTTCTACGTGGGCAAACGGCGCCGGGACGATCTACAGGAAGAGGACGAAGCAGAGTGACAGAGAGGCTCTGATCCAACGCCTTGCGTTCAACTCAATTTCGTAAACCGCCCGTCAGGGCGGTTTACGTTTGGAATACGGTATGTTTGATATTGGTGTAAATCTGACCAGTACCCAGTTCGCGAAGGATCGTGACAGCGTAGTAAAACGTGCTCAACAGGCGGGGATTACTGGCCTGCTGCTGACCGGTACCAACGCACTTGAAAGCCAGCAGGCACAAAGCCTTGCCGCCCGCCGCCCCGGCTACTGCTGGTCTACCGCCGGTGTCCATCCTCATCATGCCGCCGAATGGTCTGCTGAAACGGCTGCCACGCTCAAAAGGCTGGCGGAGAGTGAGCAGGTGGTGGCCATCGGCGAGTGCGGTCTGGACTTCAACCGCAATATTTCTGAGCCTGAGCAGCAGGTTTATGCATTCAATGCGCAGCTGAAGCTCGCTGCTGAACTGGCGATGCCGGTTTTTCTCCACTGTCGTGAAGCCCATGACCGCTTTCTTGACGTATTGACGCCATGGCTGCCAATGCTGCCCGGTGCGGTGGTTCACTGCTTTACCGGGACACAGTCAGAGCTTGAAGCCTGTCTGGCGGCGGGCCTCTATATTGGTATTACCGGTTGGGTGTGTGATGAACGGCGCGGTACAGAATTGCGTAGCCTGATGCCGTTAATTCCGGCCGACAGGTTGCTGCTGGAAACGGACGCGCCCTGGCTGCTACCCCGCGATATGCGACCCAGGCCCCCCTCAAGGCGCAATGAGCCCTGCTTTCTTCCTCATATAGTGCAGCAGGTTGCCGCGCTAAGGGGAGAAGAAGCGGAGAGTCTGGGGCAGCAGTGTGACCGCAACGCGCGCCGGTTATTCCGGCTGGCGGAGTAGGGCTGGATGGCCTTAAGGGGCAGATAGTAGCGGAGTCAGTTAGCGAGCCATAAGGTCGGTCAGCGCGATACGTTGAGGGAGCAGATAAGCGTTACAGCTTCTGGAATTGCAGATTGTCCACGCTGCGTACAATCTGCTTATTGAGCAGGTTAAGCAGCAGCATTGATCGCGCCTCACCGTCGGGTTCGGTGAAGATGGCTTTGAGTCCTTCAAAGGCACCGTCGGTGATCAACACCATGTCACCCGGCAGCGGCAGGTCAGGATCAAGCAGGCAGGCAGCGGGCTGCGTCTCCAGCGCGGTAATGACATCCTGCGGCACGGTGGCGGGCTGCGTACCAAAGCGAACAAAATGGCTGACGCCCCGCGTAGCGCTGATGGTGGTGGTGTGGATCGACTCGGGGTCGAACTCAATAAAGAGATAGTTAGGAAACAGAGGTTCTTTCACCTGAGTGCGCTTTCCGCGAACCAATTTCTCTAGTGCAATCATTGGGCTGAGACAATGCACCGCCTGGCGCTCAAGATGTTCTTTTGCGCGAAGCAGCTGGCCACGTTTGCAGTAAAGTAAATACCAGGATTCCATAACGTCACTTTTTGATAATCAGGCCGCTAAGAATACCAAACTCGCCGCGAGAGTCATAGCTGGTTCAAGGTGAGATGCGGCCTGAACGAAATTCTGCCTGGCCCAAACCTGTTATGCAATCCTGTAAATTAACGGAATAACGTCGAAATAACTGGTACTGATATTTGTTGATGCGAATAGTGGTTGAATTTGTTTATGCAGATGCCGGTTGGAAATGTAATCCCTTTGCTGTCTACGAGCGACCTCGCATTGGCTTCGAAAAACTCAGCACAGCGTCCGAATCATCCCTATAATGGCCAATTCACTGACCCAAATGATGAGAAGTCATGAAATACCACGACTTACGCGATTTTCTGTCACTGCTTGAGCAACGCGGGGACCTGAAACGTATTAAACACGAGATCGACCCCTGCCTGGAAATGACTGAAATTGCCGACCGCACACTGCGGGCGGGCGGGCCTGCGCTGCTCTTCGAAAACCCCAAAGGCTACAGTATGCCGGTACTGTGCAATCTTTTCGGTACGCCGGAAAGGGTGGCATTGGGGATGGGACAGGAGAGCGTTTCGGCGCTGCGTGAAGTAGGACGCCTGCTGGCCTTTCTGAAAGAGCCCGAGCCTCCGCGCGGTTTCCGTGACTTCTTTGATAAAATGCCGCAGTGGAAGCAGGTGTTGAATATGCCGACCAAACGCCTGCGGGATGCCCCCTGTCAGCAGCAAATCTGGCAGGGCGACGAGGTGGATTTACATCAGATCCCGGTGATGAAGTGCTGGCCTGAAGATGCGGCGCCGCTGATCACCTGGGGGCTGACGGTAACGCGCGGCCCAAATAAAGAACGGCAAAACCTGGGTATCTATCGCCAGCAGGTCATTGGCAAGAACAAACTGATTATGCGCTGGCTTTCTCATCGCGGCGGCGCGCTCGATTTTCAGGAGTGGTGTCAGCAGCATCCCGGTGAGCGTTTCCCGGTTTCCGTCGCGCTGGGGGCCGACCCCGCTACCATTCTCGGTGCCGTTACGCCGGTTCCGGACACGCTATCCGAGTATGCCTTTGCCGGGCTGCTTCGCGGCACGAAATCCGAAGTGGTTAAGTGTATCTCCAACGACCTGGAAGTCCCCGCCAGCGCTGAGATTGTGCTGGAGGGATACATTGAGCAGGGCGAACTGGCCCCGGAAGGCCCCTATGGCGATCACACCGGTTATTATAATGAAATAGATAATTTTCCGGTTTTCACCGTAACCCATATCACACAGCGCCGCGATGCCATCTATCATTCAACCTATACGGGACGTCCACCCGATGAACCCGCCGTGCTGGGTGTGGCGCTGAACGAAGTCTTTGTTCCCATTCTGCAAAAGCAGTTTCCTGAAATTGTTGATTTTTACCTGCCTCCTGAGGGATGCTCATATCGCCTGGCAGTGGTAACCATTAAAAAGCAGTATGCGGGGCATGCCAAGCGGGTAATGATGGGAGTCTGGTCTTTCCTGCGGCAGTTTATGTATACCAAGTTTGTTATTGTTTGCGATGATGACGTCAACGCTCGCGACTGGAATGATGTTATCTGGGCCATTACCACGCGTATGGATCCGGCACGAGATATGGTTCTGGTAGAGAATACGCCCATTGATTATCTGGATTTCGCCTCGCCGGTTTCCGGGCTAGGTTCTAAGATGGGACTTGATGCAACCAACAAGTGGCCGGGAGAAACCCAGCGTGAATGGGGACGTCCGATTCAAAAGGATCCCGCAGTAACCGCTCATATTGATGCGATCTGGGATGAACTGGGCATTTTAAGTGACAGGCCTGCGCGCGACGCTGCGTCCGGCAAATGAATTCGACCCGACAGAGGGAACGCATGACAACGTTAAGCTGTAAAGTGACCTCGGTAGAGGCGATTACCGATACCGTATACCGAGTTCGTATGGTGCCGGAAGCTGATTTCAGCTTCAAAGCGGGCCAGTATTTGATGGTCGTGATGGATGAGCGCGATAAACGCCCGTTCTCGCTGGCCTCCACGCCGATGGAAAAAGACATTATTGAACTGCATATCGGCGCGTCGGAGCTGAATCTCTATGCCATGGCAGTGATGGAGCGTATTCAGGAACAGCGGAAAATAACCGTGGATATTCCCCACGGCGACGCCTGGCTGCGCGAAGAGGGCGATCGTCCTCTGGTGCTTATCGCCGGTGGCACGGGCTTTTCCTATGCGCGCTCCATTCTGCTGACTGCGCTATCACAGCGCCCCGACCGGCATATTGCCCTCTACTGGGGTGGACGTGAGCTCAAGCACCTGTACGATCTGGAAGAACTGGACGCGCTGGCGGTAAAACACCCCAATCTGAAAGTCATCCCGGTTGTCGAGCAGCCTGAAGCTGGCTGGGAAGGGCGTAACGGAACGGTCTTAACCGCAGTAATGAATGATTATGGCAGTCTTGCCGATCAGGATATTTATATTGCAGGTCGTTTTGAAATGGCCAAAATCGCCCGGGAACGCTTCTGTGCCGAACGCGCTGCAAAAGAAGACCGGATGTTTGGTGATGCCTTCGCCTTTATGTAAAGGCCGCATCTCTGGCGAAGCCCTCGCCGTTATGTAAAGACCGCATCTCTGGTGAAGCCCTCGCCTTACTATTAAGGTTGAGGGCGTGCCAGTAGCGTTCTTCCCCTTATCAGGCTCTTTCAAAGATCGTCGCGATCCCTTGCCCCAACCCAATACACATTGTCGCCAGGCCAAACTGCGCATCGCGACGCTCCATCAGATTAAGCAGGGTGGTGCTGATCCGCGCACCGGAACAGCCAAGCGGATGACCCAGTGCGATAGCGCCGCCGTTCAGATTCACTTTATCATCCAGCACTTCCTCTAATCCCAGATCCCTGATGCAGGGTAGCGTCTGCGCGGCAAAGGCTTCGTTAAGCTCGAAAATGCCGATGTCACTGACGTTCAGACCCGCCCGTTTCAGCGCCAGCCTGGAAGCGGGAACCGGCCCGTACCCCATGATTGACGGATCGCATCCAACCACGGCCATTGATTTAATCCAGGCTCTCGGCTGCAGGCCCAGCTCCCGCGCACGCGTTTCACTGAGGATCAGCATGGCTGCCGCGCCATCTGACAGGGCAGATGAGCTGCCTGCCGTTACCGTGCCGTTAACCGGATCAAAGGCAGGGCGCAACGCAGCCAGACCGGCCACGGTGGTATCCGCACGAATCACCTCATCCGCATCATAACGCTTCAGTATACCTTCAGCATCATGCCCGCTGGTCGCGACGATCTCACTGGCAAAATGGCCCGCCTGCGTGGCATTCCAGGCCCTCTGATGTGAGCGGGCCGCAAAGGCATCCTGCATTTCCCGGCTGATATGATGCATGCGCGCCAGCATCTCGGCCGTCAGCCCCATCATTCCCGCAGCTTTGGCGACGGTTTTACTCAGGCCCGGATGAAAGTCGACGCCGTGACTCATGGGGACGTGGCCCATATGTTCAACGCCGCCAATCAGGCAGGCGGTGGCATCGCCAACCATAATGGCGCGTGCCGCGTCATGAAGGGCCTGCATTGAGGATCCACAAAGACGGTTCACCGTGGTAGCCGGGACGCGGTGGGGGATTTCTGCCAGCAGGGCAGCGTTACGCGCGATGTTAAACCCCTGTTCCAGGGTTTGCTGGACGCAGCCCCAGTAAATATCATCCAGATCTTCCGCCTGTAGGGCGGGATTACGGCTCAGCAGGCTTCGCATCAGATGGGCCGAGAGATCTTCCGCCCTGACGTGGCGATACGCGCCGCCTTTAGAGCGCCCCATTGGCGTACGGACGGCATCAACAATGACTACTTTTTCCATTTTGCTATCCTTATGCCGTTTTCAGCGCGGCGTCGTGGAGTGATTCTGCCTGGGGATACCAGCTCTCATTATTCCTGGCCTTGTCAACCAGGCCCAAAGGCGGGTTATACAGTGCGCCAAGGTGAGAAAGCTGTTCCGCCTGAACAATGACGCATGCACTGCCGAGCGTGTCGAGATAGCGAAAAACGCCGCCGTGGAACGGTGGAAATCCCAGTCCGTATACCAGGGCGATATCCGCTTCAGCCGGAGAGGCAATAATTTTCTCCTCCAGGCAGCGAATAACCTCATTAATCATCGGGATCATCATGCGTGAGATAATTTCCTCGTCGGTAAAGACGCGCGTGGGCTGGCATACGCTGCGCAGCAGTGCTTCTGCCGCAGGATCGGCGATCTTCTTCTGCTTACCCCGACTGTCAGTTTCCCAACGATAAAAACCCAGCTGGTTTTTCTGACCAAAGCGTTTGGCATCAAACAGCACATCAATCGCGTCGCGATACGTTTTGCTCATCCGGTCAGGAAAGCCTTCTGCCATGACATGCTGTGCATGGTGCGCCGTGTCGATACCGACCACGTCCAGTAACCATGCCGGCCCCATTGGCCAGCCAAACTGTTTCTCCATCACCTTATCAATCTGACGGTAGTCCGCTCCGTCGCGGAGCAGCAGGCTGAAGCCAGCAAAATAGGGGAACAGCACGCGGTTGACGAAGAAACCAGGGCAGTCATTAACGATAATGGGCGTTTTACCCATCTTACTGGCCCAGGCGACGACCTTGGCCAGCGTGGCCTCGGCGGTTTTTTCACCGCGAATCACCTCAACCAGTGGCATACGGTGAACGGGGTTAAAGAAATGCATACCGCAGAAGTTTTCTGGCCGCTGAAGCGCGTTAGCCAGCTGGCTAATAGGAATGGTGGAGGTATTTGAGGCCATAATGGCGTCCTGGCGAATATGTCCTTCGGTTTCGGCCAGCACGGCGGCTTTAACCTGAGGGTTTTCCACCACCGCCTCAACCACGATATCGGCACGCTCAAAGTCGGCATAGTGAAGAACAGGCTGGATGGTACCCAGTATGCGGGCCAGTTTTATCCCGTCGATCTTTCCGCGCGTCAGCTGCTGATTCAATAATCTTCCCGCCTCTTTCATCCCCAGTTCAAGGGAGGTGGGATTGATATCCTTCATCGTAACCGGAACGCCTTTCCAGGCAGACTGCCAGGCAATGCCGCCGCCCATGATGCCTGCGCCCAGCACCGCCGCCTGCTTTGGCGTGTCGACATTGCGCGTCAGCTTTTTCGCCTTCGCCTTGACGGCCTGATCGTTAAGGAAAATGCCGACCAGCGCGCGGGCTTCCTTCGATCCCGCCAGCGGCACAAACGCCTGCGTTTCCAGCCTGAGTGCCTCATCACGCCCCAGGCCAGCCGCAGCTTCAATCGTTTTTACCGCCGTCAGCGGGGCGGGGTAGTGTTTACCGGCGGTTTGCAGCACCAGGCTTTTTGCAATGCTAAAGCTCATCGTGGCTTCGGTTTTGCTGAGCTTGAGCTTCGCAAGCTTAGGCTGACGGCGCGCGCGCCAGTCCTGCCTGCCCGCGATGGCGTCGCGCAGAATAGCTAACGCGGCGTCCTGTAATTTATCGTCATTCACTACGGCATCGACCAGCCCCAGCGCCAGCGCACGCGCGGCGTCAACGTCTTTCCCGGCGGTGATAATTTCCAGCGCGCTGTCAGCGCCCAGCAGGCGCGGTAGCCTGACCGAACCGCCAAAGCCGGGCATGATGCCCAGTTTGGTTTCCGGCAGGCCAATGCGGGCGTCCGCGGTGGCAATGCGGAAATCCGTTGCCAGCACACATTCACAGCCTCCTCCCAGCGCGTAGCCGCGGATGGCGGAAAGCGTAGGAACCGGCAGATCCTCCAGGCGGTTAAATATGCCGTTAGCGACGTTCAGCCATTCGGTCAGTTTCTCTGCGGGGGCGGCAAACAGCGACAGGAACTCGGTAATATCCGCACCCACAATAAAAGCGGGCTTGCGCGTGCTCAGCAGGAGCGCTTTCAGTTCCGACTGGTTTTCAAGCACCGTAATCGCCTCGCCAAGGCTGGTAACGGTGCGGGTATCCAGCTTATTGACGGAACCGGGCGCATCAAACGCCAGCTCGGCGATGCCATCTTCCAGCCAGTTTAGGGTCAGGGTGTCGCCTTGGTAGAGCATGTCTTTCTCCTGAGCAGCGATAAGGGGATCTGGTCATACCAGATGATCGAGAGTGTGGAAGGGATGTTAATTATTTGCAAACGAGAGTTTGCTTATTTGCAAACAAGATCACAGCCGTGGCAAAACGGCATCGTGGAACAGGCTGTGTTAAGATGCGATCAATTTCGCGATAACGGAGTGAAGGCTGTGGAAACGTTGGTAAACCTTTATCATGATCATATAAAAGTCCTGCAAACCCGCGCCCAGCAGGTGCTCGCACGTTTTGAACTCGATGCCATGCTGATCCACTCGGGAGAGCTGTTAACGGTCTTCCTGGATGACCATACCTACCCCTTTAAGGTGAACCCACAGTTTAAAGCCTGGCTGCCGGTTACGTCGGTACCTCACTGCTGGCTGTGGATAGACGGGGTAAACAAACCTAAGCTTTGGTTCTATTCTCCCGTGGACTACTGGCATAAGGTTGAACCCCTGCCGCAAAGTTTCTGGACCAGTGAGATGGAGATCGTTGCGCTGAGAAATGCCGACGATATTAATCAGCTACTGCCCGCTCAGCGCCAGAACGTTGCCTACATTGGCCCGGTGCCGGAGCGCGCTTCGCAAATCGGCATTAAATCGGCATCGGTCAACCCGCAGGGCGTGATTGATTTCCTGCACTATCACCGTGCTTACAAAACCGATTATGAGCTCTACTGCATGCGTCAGGCACAGAAAAGCGCCGTAACCGGACATCGCGCGGCGAAAGAGGCTTTTCTTTCGGGCATGAGCGAGTTTGACATCAATGTCGCCTATCTCAGTGCGACAGGGCATCGCGATATTGACGTTCCCTATGGCAATATTGTTGCCCTAAACGAGCACGCGTCCATTCTGCACTACACCCAACTCGACCATTTGCCGCCCGAGCAGTCGCGCAGTTTTCTACTCGATGCTGGCACCGAATACAACGGCTACGCGGCGGATTTGACGCGAACCTATGCCGCTCACGGCGACAGTGAATTTGCCCAGCTGATTAAAGATATGAATAGCGAAGAGCTGGCGCTGATTGGCACCATGAAAGCCGGCGTGCGCTACACCGAATATCATCAGCAAATGCATCAGCGACTCGCCAGACTGTTAGTTAAGCATCAGCTGATCAAAGGGCTAAGCGAAGAGGCTATCGTTGCTAACGATCTGACCGGGCCGTTTATGCCGCACGGCATTGGTCATCCGCTTGGGCTTCAGGTCCATGACGTTGCGGGCTTTATGCAGGATGATTCCGGTACGCACCTCGCTGCTCCCCGCCAGTATCCCTGGCTGCGCTGCACGCGGATCATGGAGCCGCGTATGGTGGTGACCATTGAACCCGGCCTCTATTTTATCGACTCCCTGCTGGCACCCTGGCGTGAAGGTAAGTTCAGTCAGCACTTTGACTGGGGGCGTATTGATGCGCTGAAACCCTACGGCGGTATCCGTATTGAGGATAACATCGTGATTCACCGGCATAACGTGGAAAATATGACGCGCGATCTTAAACTGGCCTGATGAACGCCTATGACATTCCCGCAGAGCCTTTAAGCTTTAGCGAGGAGATTAAGAAAAGCCGTTTTATTACCCTCATTACCCATACCGATGGGTTAGAGGCCGCCCGCGCCTGCGTGCAGCAGGCCAGGCGGGACCATCCTGCCGCGCGACACCACTGCTGGGCCTGGGTTGCGGGCGCGCCCTCAGATTCCCAGCAGCTGGGCTTCTCAGATGATGGTGAGCCTTCAGGGACTGCGGGAAAACCGATGCTTGCTCAGCTAATGGGTAACAACATTGGCGAAATCACCGCGGTGGTGGTGCGTTACTATGGCGGCATCCAGCTTGGCACGGGTGGACTGGTCAAAGCCTACGGCGGCGGTGTACAGCAGGCGTTAAAGCTGTTGGTGCGTCAGCAGAAGGTCCCGATGCTCAACTTCTCCCTCACCTGCGACTATGCTCAGCTGGCTGAGATTGAGAGGATGATAATTCGCTTTCATGGTCAACTGTTGCAAAGTGACTTCGTGCAGCACGTCGCACTCACGCTGGCATTGCCCCATTCGCAGGTTGCCGGCTTTGCCCAGAACCTTACCGATTTCAGCAGAGGGGCGCTGACGCTGGCCCGGCTCAAATAATTTCAATACTGTCAGGAAAGGAAAGGCTGAATGCATTTTCGTGCCATTACCCGCATTGTGGGTTTGCTGGTTATTTTGTTCTCGGGAACCATGATTGTCCCCGGCCTGGTCGCACTCCTCTATCGGGATGGCGCGGGACGAGCCTTCGCGCAGACCTTTTTTATGGCGCTGATCATCGGATCGCTATTGTGGTGGCCTAACCGTAAACAGAAGAGTGAGCTTAAACCCCGTGAGGGCTTCCTGATTGTGGTGCTGTTCTGGACCGTTCTGGGGAGCGTAGGGGCGATGCCCTTTATCTTCGCTGAACACCCTAATCTTTCCGTGACCGATGCCTTTTTTGAATCCTTCTCAGGACTGACCACCACCGGGGCGACCACGCTGGTGGGTCTTGATTCGTTGCCTAAGGCGATCCTCTTTTATCGGCAGATGCTGCAATGGCTTGGCGGTATGGGGATTATTGTGCTGGCGGTTGCCATTCTGCCTATCCTCGGCGTCGGGGGGATGCAGCTTTATCGTGCCGAAATGCCCGGGCCGCTGAAGGATAACAAAATGCGGCCGCGCATTGCCGAAACGGCCAAAACGCTGTGGCTGATCTATGTGTTGCTGACGGTCATTTGTGCCCTGGCGCTCTGGCTGGCGGGCATGCCGTTGTTCGATGCCATAGGACACAGCTTTTCAACTATTGCCATCGGCGGCTTTTCTACTCACGATGCCAGCATTGGTTATTTTAACAGCCCAACCATTAATACCATTATTGCTATCTTCCTGCTGATCTCCGGCTGTAACTACGGTCTGCATTTCTCACTGCTGAGTGGCCGAAACCTGCGGGTGTACTGGCGCGATCCTGAGTTCCGCATGTTTATCGGCGTTCAGATTACGCTGGTCATTATCTGTACTCTGGTGCTGTGGTGGCATAACGTTTATGCCAGCGGGATGCAGACGCTTAATCAGGCGTTTTTTCAGGTGGTATCGATGGCCACCACCGCAGGCTTTACCACGGACAGTATCGCCCGCTGGCCTTTATTCCTGCCTGTCCTGCTGCTGTGCTCTGCATTTATAGGGGGCTGCGCCGGTTCGACAGGTGGGGGACTGAAAGTTATCCGTATCCTGCTGCTTTTCAAACAGGGGTCTCGCGAGCTGAAAAGGCTGGTCCATCCCAATGCGGTTTACACCATTAAGCTGGGGCCGCGCGCGCTGCCAGAACGCATCCTTGAAGCCGTATGGGGATTTTTCTCGGCCTATGCGCTGGTGTTCCTTCTGAGCATGCTCGCGATTATCGCCACGGGCGTCGATAATTTTTCCGCTTTTGCGGCGGTAGCGGCTACGCTAAATAACCTTGGGCCGGGTTTAGGGGTGGTGGCGGATAACTTCACCACAATGAATGATACGGCGAAATGGATTTTGATCCTGACGATGCTTTTTGGCCGCCTTGAGGTCTTTACGCTGTTAGTCCTGTTCACGCCTACTTTCTGGCGCGAATAACCGAGTTGAGTACATATATGAAAGCGTTAATCCTTTTTTCCAGCCGTGATGGCCAGACCCGACAAATTGCGGCAACGATCGCAAACACGCTTAAAGAGCGTCAGGAGTGCGACCTCGTCAATATTTTGCATGCGTCTTCGGTTGACTGGTCGCAATACGATCGCGTACTGATTGGCGCATCAATCCGTTATGGGCACTTCCATCCTCAGGTTGCCAAATTCGTTAAGCAAAACCTTGCCGAAATGCGTCAGCGAGTCAGCGGCTTCTTCTCGGTGAACCTGACGGCCCGTAAACCGGAAAAGCGCACGCCTCAGACGAATGCCTACACGCGCAAGTTTTTGTTGCAGTCGCCCTGGGAGCCGGACTGCTGCGCGGTCTTTGCCGGCGCGCTGCGCTATCCACGCTATGGCTTCTTTGATCGCATCATGATTCAGCTCATTATGCGGATGACCGGCGGTGAAACCGATGCCAGTAAAGAAGTTGAGTACACAAACTGGGATCAGGTGAACCGTTTTGCTCATGAATTTGCTGCATTAACCGGCAAAATGTAGTTAAAAGAGGCGCTTTGTTGAAAAATGACGCTGTCAGTTATTTATTTCTAATAAACACTTGTCAGCCGTCAGGAACTCCCTATAATGCGCCTCCATCGACACGGAACAACGGCTTACAGGCCGCCGGGTTGAGAGGGTCAGGAAGCTGAACCGCCGGAGAAAAACTTCCCAAAAAGAAGTTGACTCTGAAGGAGGAAAGCGTAATATACGCCACCTCGCAGCAGGCCGCCAAGGCGCCAGCCGCACCGCTCTTTAACAATTTATCAGACAATCTGTGTGGGCACTCGCAGGATTGATATCAGCGCCGCAAGGCGCAAAAAATATCAAGTCTTAAGAGTGAACACATAATGAAATTCATTATGACGTTTTACACTTGAGCATCGCTTCACTTGTTGAAGCAAATCGAACTTTTAAATTGAAGAGTTTGATCATGGCTCAGATTGAACGCTGGCGGCAGGCCTAACACATGCAAGTCGAACGGTAGCACAGGAGAGCTTGCTCTCTGGGTGACGAGTGGCGGACGGGTGAGTAATGTCTGGGAAACTGCCCGATGGAGGGGGATAACTACTGGAAACGGTAGCTAATACCGCATAACGTCTACGGACCAAAGTGGGGGACCTTCGGGCCTCACACCATCGGATGTGCCCAGATGGGATTAGCTTGTTGGTGAGGTAATGGCTCACCAAGGCGACGATCCCTAGCTGGTCTGAGAGGATGACCAGCCACACTGGAACTGAGACACGGTCCAGACTCCTACGGGAGGCAGCAGTGGGGAATATTGCACAATGGGCGCAAGCCTGATGCAGCCATGCCGCGTGTATGAAGAAGGCCTTCGGGTTGTAAAGTACTTTCAGCGGGGAGGAAGGGAGTGAGGTTAATAACCTCGCTCATTGACGTTACCCGCAGAAGAAGCACCGGCTAACTCCGTGCCAGCAGCCGCGGTAATACGGAGGGTGCAAGCGTTAATCGGAATTACTGGGCGTAAAGCGCACGCAGGCGGTCTGTCAAGTCGGATGTGAAATCCCCGGGCTCAACCCGGGAACTGCATTCGAAACTGGCAGGCTAGAGTCTTGTAGAGGGGGGTAGAATTCCAGGTGTAGCGGTGAAATGCGTAGAGATCTGGAGGAATACCGGTGGCGAAGGCGGCCCCCTGGACAAAGACTGACGCTCAGGTGCGAAAGCGTGGGGAGCAAACAGGATTAGATACCCTGGTAGTCCACGCCGTAAACGATGTCGACTTGGAGGTTGTTCCCTTGAGGAGTGGCTTCCGGAGCTAACGCGTTAAGTCGACCGCCTGGGGAGTACGGCCGCAAGGTTAAAACTCAAATGAATTGACGGGGGCCCGCACAAGCGGTGGAGCATGTGGTTTAATTCGATGCAACGCGAAGAACCTTACCTGCTCTTGACATCCACGGAATTCGGCAGAGATGCCTTAGTGCCTTCGGGAACCGTGAGACAGGTGCTGCATGGCTGTCGTCAGCTCGTGTTGTGAAATGTTGGGTTAAGTCCCGCAACGAGCGCAACCCTTATCCTTTGTTGCCAGCGATTCGGTCGGGAACTCAAAGGAGACTGCCGGTGATAAACCGGAGGAAGGTGGGGATGACGTCAAGTCATCATGGCCCTTACGAGCAGGGCTACACACGTGCTACAATGGCGCATACAAAGAGAAGCGACCTCGCGAGAGCAAGCGGACCTCACAAAGTGCGTCGTAGTCCGGATCGGAGTCTGCAACTCGACTCCGTGAAGTCGGAATCGCTAGTAATCGTGGATCAGAATGCCACGGTGAATACGTTCCCGGGCCTTGTACACACCGCCCGTCACACCATGGGAGTGGGTTGCAAAAGAAGTAGGTAGCTTAACCTTCGGGAGGGCGCTTACCACTTTGTGATTCATGACTGGGGTGAAGTCGTAACAAGGTAACCGTAGGGGAACCTGCGGTTGGATCACCTCCTTACCTGAAGATACCTTCCCGCGTAGTGTCCACAACAGATTGTCTGATAGAAGTAATGAGCAACAGTACAGAGTCCCCATCGTCTAGAGGCCCAGGACACTGCCCTTTCACGGCTGTAACAGGGGTTCGAATCCCCTTGGGGACGCCATCTCCTGATAATGAGTGAAAGACATTATCAACCGTATCTCAAAGCTGATTCTGCCTGAAGGCGAGTCATGTTTGAGATAACTGCTCTTTAATAATCCGGAACAAGCTGAAAATTGAAACGACGTATCGTTTTCATTCTCCGTAATAAGAATGAAACAACACGATACAGTCGAGTCTCTCAAATGCTTACAACTCAGCAGTCTTTACTGACATCAGTAATGAGCGAGCTAAGTGAAGGTAAGGCGTCAGCGCGCAGCAGGCGGAGTGGACTTAACGTCCATGAGCACTGTGAGCACTGCACAACGCCGCCATCACGACGCGCAGCCATTACGGACAGAAAGGACGCTTGTGGGTTGTGAGGTTAAGTGACTAAGCGTACACGGTGGATGCCCTGGCAGTCAGAGGCGATGAAGGGCGTGCTAATCTGCGATAAGCGCCGGTAAGGTGATATGAACCGCAACAACCGGCGATACCCGAATGGGGAAACCCAGTGTGTTTCGACACACTATCGCAACATGAATACATAGTGTTGCGAGGCGAACCGGGGGAACTGAAACATCTAAGTACCCCGAGGAAAAGAAATCAACCGAGATTCCCCCAGTAGCGGCGAGCGAACGGGGAGGAGCCCAGAACCTGAATCAGTTTGTGCATCAGTGGAAGCGTCTGGAAAGTCGCAGGGTACAGGGTGACACTCCCGTACACAAAGATGCACTTGCTGTGAGTTCGAAGAGTAGGGCGGGACACGTGATATCCTGTCTGAATATGGGGGGACCATCCTCCAAGGCTAAATACTCCTGACTGACCGATAGTGAACCAGTACCGTGAGGGAAAGGCGAAAAGAACCCCGGCGAGGGGAGTGAAACAGAACCTGAAACCGTGTACGTACAAGCAGTGGGAGCACCTTCGTGGTGTGACTGCGTACCTTTTGTATAATGGGTCAGCGACTTATATTCTGTAGCAAGGTTAACCGTATAGGGGAGCCGCAGGGAAACCGAGTCTTAACTGGGCGTTAAGTTGCAGGGTATAGACCCGAAACCCGGTGATCTAGCCATGGGCAGGTTGAAGGTTGGGTAACACTAACTGGAGGACCGAACCGACTAATGTTGAAAAATTAGCGGATGACCTGTGGCTGGGGGTGAAAGGCCAATCAAACCGGGAGATAGCTGGTTCTCCCCGAAAGCTATTTAGGTAGCGCCTCGTGAACTCATCTCCGGGGGTAGAGCACTGTTTCGGCTAGGGGGCCATCCCGGCTTACCAACCCGATGCAAACTGCGAATACCGGAGAATGTTATCACGGGAGACACACGGCGGGTGCTAACGTCCGTCGTGAAGAGGGAAACAACCCAGACCGCCAGCTAAGGTCCCAAAGTCATGGTTAAGTGGGAAACGATGTGGGAAGGCACAGACAGCCAGGATGTTGGCTTAGAAGCAGCCATCATTTAAAGAAAGCGTAATAGCTCACTGGTCGAGTCGGCCTGCGCGGAAGATGTAACGGGGCTAAACCATGCACCGAAGCTGCGGCAGCGACACTTATGTGTTGTTGGGTAGGGGAGCGTTCTGTAAGCCGTTGAAGGTGGACTGTGAGGTCTGCTGGAGGTATCAGAAGTGCGAATGCTGACATGAGTAACGATAAAGCGGGTGAAAAGCCCGCTCGCCGGAAGACCAAGGGTTCCTGTCCAACGTTAATCGGGGCAGGGTGAGTCGACCCCTAAGGCGAGGCCGAAAGGCGTAGTCGATGGGAAACAGGTTAATATTCCTGTACTCGGTGTTACTGCGAAGGGGGGACGGAGAAGGCTATGTTAGCCGGGCGACGGTTGTCCCGGTTTAAGCGTGTAGGCTGGTGTTCCAGGTAAATCCGGAACGCCTTAAGGCTGAGGCGTGATGACGAGGCACTACGGTGCTGAAGTAACAAATGCCCTGCTTCCAGGAAAAGCCTCTAAGCATCAGGTAACAACGAATCGTACCCCAAACCGACACAGGTGGTCAGGTAGAGAATACCAAGGCGCTTGAGAGAACTCGGGTGAAGGAACTAGGCAAAATGGTGCCGTAACTTCGGGAGAAGGCACGCTGGTGCGTAGGTGAAGCGACTTGCTCGCGGAGCTGAAGCCAGTCGAAGATACCAGCTGGCTGCAACTGTTTATTAAAAACACAGCACTGTGCAAACACGAAAGTGGACGTATACGGTGTGACGCCTGCCCGGTGCCGGAAGGTTAATTGATGGGGTTATCGCAAGAGAAGCTCCTGATCGAAGCCCCGGTAAACGGCGGCCGTAACTATAACGGTCCTAAGGTAGCGAAATTCCTTGTCGGGTAAGTTCCGACCTGCACGAATGGCGTAATGATGGCCAGGCTGTCTCCACCCGAGACTCAGTGAAATTGAACTCGCTGTGAAGATGCAGTGTACCCGCGGCAAGACGGAAAGACCCCGTGAACCTTTACTACAGCTTGACACTGAACATTGAGCCTTGATGTGTAGGATAGGTGGGAGGCTTTGAAGCGTGGACGCCAGTCTGCGTGGAGCCAACCTTGAAATACCACCCTTTAACGTTTGATGTTCTAACCTGGCGCCATAATCTGGCGTGGGGACAGTGTCTGGTGGGTAGTTTGACTGGGGCGGTCTCCTCCTAAAGAGTAACGGAGGAGCACGAAGGTCAGCTAATCACGGTCGGACATCGTGAGGTTAGTGCAATGGCATAAGCTGGCTTGACTGCGAGAGTGACGGCTCGAGCAGGTGCGAAAGCAGGTCATAGTGATCCGGTGGTTCTGAATGGAAGGGCCATCGCTCAACGGATAAAAGGTACTCCGGGGATAACAGGCTGATACCGCCCAAGAGTTCATATCGACGGCGGTGTTTGGCACCTCGATGTCGGCTCATCACATCCTGGGGCTGAAGTAGGTCCCAAGGGTACGGCTGTTCGCCGTTTAAAGTGGTACGCGAGCTGGGTTTAGAACGTCGTGAGACAGTTCGGTCCCTATCTGCCGTGGGCGCTGGAAGATTGAGAGGGGTTGCTCCTAGTACGAGAGGACCGGAGTGAACGCACCACTGGTGTTCGGGTTGTCATGCCAATGGCATTGCCCGGTAGCTAAGTGCGGAAAAGATAAGCGCTGAAAGCATCTAAGCGCGAAACTTGCCTCGAGATGAATCTTCCCTGACCCTTTAAGGGTCCTGAAGGGACGTTGAAGACTACGACGTTGATAGGCCGGGTGTGTAAGCGCAGCGATGCGTTGAGCTAACCGGTACTAATGACCCGTGAGGCTTAACCTTACAACACCAGAAGCGTTCTGGTGGGCAGTGAGAGACAGAAAGACAATTTTCAGCTTATCCGGACAAGAATTAAGCTGTTCTGCCTATTACGCATGCGGGACAGAGCAGGAGATTTTATCTGCCCTGCGGACGTGAGTCTGCGGAGTGTGATTTAAAAGATTAGCGGGAACGAAAGAGTTTGTGCTGAAGCAGGGCGGCAAACGCAGCGAAGGAAGGAGCATACTGAAGTATGTGACTGAGTTTGCAAGTGCAGCCAGCGCAGCAGCAGCGCAAAATATTCGTTCCGTGCACCAAGATTTGCCTGGCGGCTTTAGCGCGGTGGTCCCACCTGACCCCATGCCGAACTCAGAAGTGAAACGCCGTAGCGCCGATGGTAGTGTGGGGTCTCCCCATGCGAGAGTAGGGAACTGCCAGGCATCAAATAAAGCAATAACCCTGACCTCACGGTCAGGGTTTTTTGCGTTATGGGGCAGGAGAAATCGGTTCACGGACATAATGAGATTTCCTTACTGCTCACTAAACCTGTAAAATTTAACCTACCCACGCTACCCACGCTACCCACGCTACCCACGCTACCCACGCTACCTAGCTTCTCCAGACTCCAATATTTTCATACCGGCGTCCGGGAGCAGAGGATAGTAATGCCTGTAAAAATCTTTCAGTATGATTTATCCAGGCGACTAAAAAATATGAATATAAACCTTGTTGAGAGTAATACTATTTATTACACCGAAGGCGTTACAATTACATTGAAAGTGCCACTGTAAGATCCTAATGGGTAAGTTTCGGTCCGCTGAGACGAGATGAAACGCACTTTAACGCCTTTCTGCAGGTCAGGAACATCAGAAAGTGAAGGGTAAACAGGCAGGTTATTATAACCAAAGGAAGTTGATGATTCGCCTCCATCAACTCGGACCCAGGTAGTATTAAGTCGCATACGATCGTTATTTTCTGAGGTCAGTTCGTTATTACCTGGGCCAGATAATGAGAGAGAAACACTACTGGCATTGCCAATAAATTGAAATGCTGGCGTCGTAGCGGTCATATAGCCTGCCAGATCCTGTAACTTCAGGCTGAATGCCGAGTTGGTCACATCTTTGCTATCAACGTAGATCCTGACGCTGGTGCTAATTTCTGCAAGTAATTCAATTGATGTTTTAACGGATACGGCTGACTGCACCGGCACCACAGCGGCGAAAGCGAGCAGCACTCCTGTTATCATTCTGTATTTCATATCTCTGTTCCTGTTAGCTTTCGGGAGTAATGATCGCCGTTAGCGTGTCGTGTAGTCGTGTACCTGCAGGAATTCCACGGATCTCTTTGCCCATTAAAATAAACTGAACTTCAAGCTGGGCGCTACTCACCTCTCCGGCGGGTAAGATGCCACGGTAAATACTGTCTGGTGCTATGGCTACATCTGCAATAACGATTTTATAGGGCACGAAATTCTCTCCGGGTGTCGATCGCAGACGCCACTCATTATGTTGTTGCTGTAACGATTCAAAACTGAGCTTGTATGAAAGTGGCTCGCTGTTTGCCATGTCCGTTTTTGTTAAACGCAGACGTACCGAACTTTTAGCATCCTGAAACGGGCCGACTTCGCCAAATATCAAAGCTGATTTATCAAAGCTGGCGGAGACAGTCGATGCTGTCTTTTGCAAAACATGGAGATCAAGATAAAGCGGAGTTAGTATGCTGTTTTCTCCTTCTACGCTAAAGCTGAAGCTGCCCAGCTGTACCCGTGGTGATAGTGCCTGCCGCATTAAGGCGGAACCACGGACCCGGGAGAACGCGTTTGCATGGAAGTGTATCCATCGATCCCGGGGAGAAGCTGCAAGCTGTAGGGGCTGGCCACAGCGAAGCGGAGTATCTGGTGAAGAGGAATGTATAGATAATGCCAGCGAGGCAGCGACCAACTCATTGTTTTCACAGCGCCCGTCACCGGCGGGTTGCAGCTGCAAAATTACCGTTTTGTTGGCGGGTTGCAATAATGAAAGCGACCCTGAACGCCCACCACTATGTTGACCCTCGCTAAAGAGACGCAGGGAGCCATTGGGCTGGGGCTGTACGACTATGGCTCCATTGGCAAGTGCAGCCAGGGGAGCCAGTAACAGGGTCGTGAAAAGAGACAAACGCATGATCTATTCCTTATGCTCGCACATATCATAAACCTGTAATTTGCCATCCATCTCAAAGGAAAGATGCCTGCTAACCGTTAGCGATCGTGCGTGATTGGGATAAACGTTAAATGACTTACGGTCCTTGCGCCCATCAATAATCAGGTTACGCAGTTCGCTACGTACATTGCCCGTTGCCCTGAGCGTCCATGTATTATCTTTGCAGCTCAGACTAATACCTGCGGTATGTTTGCCAGGTGGTAAATAACGTAGTAATACGTCATAGCCAACAGCGAAACGCACTTTACCTTTATCAGACTCCTGCTCCGGGTAACTCGGACGGATGCGTAGCCGATATACCGTCTCATATCCCACGGGCTTGAGTGGCAGGATACGAACCTTACGCTCCTCACCATAAGGAACAATGAGTTTGGTCGGTGAGAACAGCAGAGTCGGATCGGCAGTTCCCAACTCTTTAACTCTATTTTCATTGGTGTCTCCCGGATTAGTCACGCGGAAAAGTTCGAGCGTGACAAACTCATAGCGCTGGCTATTACTGTCTCCTCCCTGTGCCTCAGTATCAGACGATCTGAATGCCGACTTTACGGTAATAAAGTTATCTCTGGGTCTGTCCTGACGAATATCCTTAACGATTGGGAAAACTTCTATCGCCTGTACGGCAGCTGAAAAAAGCAGGATTACGTTACTAATAAAAAAAAGTGACCATTTATTCAATTTCACAATTAACCTCACGAATTTGCATTACGCCCTGCATCATTTTTATTTCCTCTTCCATAAGTGGACAGCTATACGTTTGATCCTCTTTTTTCAAGGTCAGAGAAATCAGTTTTTGTCGGCTTTCGAGCTGAAAATCTCCGATAAAAAACCCTTCCTCATCCGATAAAGCATTCGCCCCCACTATTCGGGCGTAGCTTAAAGGACGGCCTGCAAAATAGAGACGGCCCGTGACGGTAAGGTTTTGTATGGCCGCGAGTTTGACATGATAGACCTGGCCCGGCAGGGCCCAGGTTGATGTACTTTTAGTACTGATATCGTAAAAAGCATTATTTCCTGAGGTAAACAACTGCTCGGCCTTAGGCGCAATTTTCTTATATGGCATAATACTCAGCGTAGTTTTCTCGCCACCCTTAACGACGACAGGTTCGTTATTGTCGTTTCGGACTTCAAAATAGTGGTCTTCTGCCAGATCTGTTGCATCAATAATAAGTGCTGAGTTGCTCTCAACTTTCCCCCAGGCAATTTCACTGTTACCGATTGCGAAACCACTACGCTGAGAGAAATATTGCTGATGATAGGTCGACTCACTGATTGACTGTGAGGCGCCGAAAGAGGTAAACCCGAAGCGGTTATCAACCACTGTACCTACGCTGGCATTCGTACTACCCCGCTGCCCATGATCCAGGCTGGCATTCAGGGCATATTTGCTTCCACGATTAAATTCAGGATTATCAACATTTAATGCATAGCTGGCGCTGTAAGTGTTGTCATCATTCTCTTCTGTGAGTCTGGTTCGCAAATTGAGAGATTGATAATGATTATAGCTGCGTTCACGCATGCTCAGCGAAAATTGGGTATAGAACCGATCTTCAATGACGCTGTGGAAAGAATAGCGGCTGGTGAATTCATTAGCACCGCGGTGATAGCCGAGATCTACCCTTAGACTGAGCCTGTCTGCCAGAGGAAAATCACGATTCAGATTAATATCCCAGTTCTTGAAGTTCGTCTTGCTCAGTTGATTATATTCTTGACTCAGCGTGTTAACACCATAACTGACGCTCAGGCCCAGGCTCCAGGGAAGGACGGTAGTAGCGCCTAATTGCATAGAAGTGAAGTCGTAAGCGGGAACAATGGCGAAGCGGCGAAAATCTTCCTCATCGCCATTAAACATGAACTTTCGGTAGCTAAAATTCATGCCCATTAGATTAAGATTTTTCATCCATCCAAACTGATAGCCATGGCTGCCATCGTCGCCATAAAGACTATCGAAATAGAAGCGTTCCGCCAGCCAATTGTTCACCGGGACATCCAGGCTGACATTCCCGTATAAACGGCCATCGTCGACAAGGATCCCCACACCGGCTGATAATGCAGACAGGGTGGTATAAGCCAGTGAAAGATTCGCGAAGTAATGACTTTTTAAGGGTAGAGGGGAGTCCTGACGGCCGCAGCTCGTACACTCGCGAGAGAGGCTTGAAGAGATTTCGCTTTTATAGGGGTCATATCGACCAAACTCAACAATAAACTCTATTTCACCCGAGTGGAAAGGACCATTACGTTTATAAAAGGGCTGAATTTTTTCTTCATATACGCCATTCACCATCTTAGAGACCAACCGCACCTCGTAGCCTCCGCTTGGCCAGCTACGCGTGTCCAGATGATGCAGGCCTTCGGGAAACTGTTGTAAATCAATGAGTCTTCCCTGACGATAAATTTCAACGGTTCCGGCCTGCTGTAGGTAGACCGTAATGGGTGAGGCGGCACCGTATCCAGGATTGATGTAATTATCACCTATGCGACCCAGAGAAATGCCGTCAAAGTTAACAGGGTTAAAGAAGCTGTAGGTCATTGAGGGAGTACTGCTGAGCAGGTTATCGCTAAGTCGCTGACGACCTGACTTAAAGCGTATATTTTCGTGCTCAAGATAGAGTGCAAGCTCTTCTACATTGAAATTGATTTGGCTGGCGTAGCTCCAGGCGCCCTTTATATAGCTATTTCCCGTCAGATTCAGCACTTCGCTGCTGCTTAGACTGACATTGTCCCCATAAGAGTCAGTAAGATAATTCAGGTTATGGGCATGAACAAAACCGGCGTTATTTGTATGAGGGATATACCCCTGCTTTAAGGTTGGTGAGGCTGCGCTAAACAGATTGCCTGGAAAGATGAGTCGAAGTGAGGAATCTGATTCATTGAGAAGGACGGCAGGCTTATCATGAGCAACTTTACCGGGCCCTAATCTCTCCAGCGGCGCTGAGAGCAAAGTAAGCAGTGCATCATATGAAATTTTCATGGGCGCATTATCTGGTGCCATAATCTGATCAACCAGTACGCGAGGTGACATAAGCAGAGCCTGTTGAAGATCGTACTCAACGCTGATGGTACCGAGTGAGACATCGCCATAATAGATGTCAAAAATACCCGTCTGACTGGCATTGAAAATACTCTCAAATCCCTTCGGTACTGCGACCGTTGGCGAGGCATGGGTGGTAGTATAAGGAGAGAAAAGCGTCATTGCGCACAATATAAGCAGGCAAATATAATAGTTATTACTCATTATTCCCTGTCCCGAATTAACTTACTGGCGTTATCAGCAAAGTAAATGTGTTTGCGTAGTGTCCTTGGGAGTATTTTTCGGCCAGGAGTTGTGAAGAGAAATTAATCCTGAATCCATTTGCTGGTGTAGCCTGGCTGATTTTATCCAGGACAGGCATTCGAAGTTTCTGCGTCACGCTATAGGAGTTTTTATCGACAATGAAATTCCCCGCAAGGTTAATTACACCGCTTCCTTCGTCTATTTTTTTGAGAATAAAATCGCTCTCAGCGAAAATGATCTCGGCTTGTTCGATATTACCGACAAGGTGAAAGAGTTCAGAGGTTTTTTCAAACTTCCCCGTTGAGGCGTTAACGGGCAGAGAGAAATCAAACTCATTATCCTTGAGGGGGGTGTTCTGATAATAAAGGGCAATTTTGGCCAGGGATTCAGCGGAGATATCCATCGAAACCTGCGAACCAGGCAGGCTCATGGTGGACTGGCTCCAAAACACTATGGCTATTGAGAACAGAGCAGCAGGCTTATTTTTCATGGTATTCAGGCAGAGTCAGCCTGAGCCGACTCTGTTCCTCTAAGGAAAATTAAGGTTTAGCGACGACGTTCGCGTAGACGGTGCCCTTATACATACCCTGACCAAGCTGATCATAGTCCTTATCCGAGACCAGACGGAAAATAATGGGCAGCTCGCCATGTGTGTTGTTAGCAACAAGGCTATAATCTTTAGTGGTACCCGAGGTCGCAAAAACCTGGCTGCCAGTAGAAGTGAGGGTAACGATTTTATACGTCATGCTATTTAGCGCCTCGCCCTGGTTGCTGAAAAGAGTAAAAGCATCACCGTTGGCAGAATTGCTATCATCCAGGGTAAGTCCTACTTCCAGCTTTTGGACATCATTATTCCAGAGTTTTAAGGGGGGCGTCTCCACTTCCATTTTACCAGAAGCTGCTGGCTTCATGACGACATCCATATCGGTAATTGGACGTCCACTGGGATCGATAATATTAGCGCTGTCAGGGACATTCGCGCTTATATTGAATTTCGTATCATATTTTTCCGGCGCCGCAGCGAGTGCCGAAGTGGAAAACATCAGTGCGGCTAATACAGATACTGTTTTTTTCATTAAACTATTCCTTTTAGATAACGGCTGTTCCATCATTAATACAGTGTAATAATGTATGTTTAGAAGGTGTTAGCGATGATTAACAAATCAAATCCTGTATGGAAGGAAGTGTGGAAACTTTCTTTTTATAAGGATTCACTAAGTATGCATCACGGATTCTTATTATTCTTTGAGGTTTTTCTCTATTTTTCTTAAATATCATCAGCTGTAGGGTTATTCCCTATCTTCTAAACATTATTTCTATCCTGTATTAAGTGCTAATTTTTAGTCGTGTTGTGACCCACCTCCTCGAATATCGCACGTCGCAGGCTATCCTCCAGTTGTTCTACAGAATAAGAGTGATAAAAGTTCTTGTCTCCCACGCAGCTTTTCCAGTCCACGGTCGGATTATAGCCAATACCCACAAAGGCAATTTTCCCCACTGACTCTTCAGTTGTCAGCGCCTGACGAATACGTTCGCACATTCCGGCAGACATCAACTTTTGCGTTATCTTTATTTGGCCAGGATGGTCATTACCATCGGAGAGGATGATGAGCAGCTTGCGTGTACCCTTCCCGGCAGCCAGGGCAGTGGTTCCCAGAAGTACTCCACTACTGATCAGGGTATTACCCGTTGCCGTCATTTCCCGGATCCTCCTGATTTCAGCTATGTCAGACGTCAACGGCACTCTCCAGCTATGGCTTCTTGAAAGGCAAACGTCCGTAGCAACATGGCTTAGCGGTATCCAGATATAATTAACGGGATGAGGAATTGCGGCAACGGTCGCAGAATAGTTAATAGCATATTCAAGTTCTCGCGTGGCACCCCGCTGAAGTAACCATGGCGATACACGATAGTGGGTTACGAAGGGCAGATCGCATTGGTTACCTACTCGTGAGCCCCAGTCAAAGGGCAGGAAGCCCGCTTTATTCCCTACGTCATAACTATAAAGTTCTGTCACAAGCTTTATTACGATACGCTTTAGTTCGGTTAATTTACTATTGCCATAGGTGAAGGGGGCATTCATTGAGTTAGAGAAATCTGTTACGAACATCACATCTACACTGGAGAAGAATTTCCTTGCTGCACCGTTATCCCCAATGACCACTTCTTTATCAAAGCTGGAGAAAAGCGATGAGTGTAGCCACGAGTCTTGCAAGGTCTTAGCGCTGACGCGATACTCAACGTAGGAAAGGCCATTACTTTTTCCTGATGAAAACTGTATTTCAGGCCGAAATACTGCTTTATCATGGCGCATATAAGCCCGAAGATAATCGCTTGTAAGCGTGTAATTTCTTTCAGCTCCCTTACCATTATTTTCAGCTGTCAGCGCGAGCGCGGCCTGCTCCATCGCATCAGAAAGTCGGGCACGCTCTGTTATATAGCGTGAACCTTCAAGACCCAATGCTGCCAGGCTAAACAAGAAGCCGCCAAGCAGGACAAAACTAACGGCAAAAGCCCCTTCGCGTTCCTGGCAAAGTCTTCTGACAGGTTTCAGCAGCTTTTCAGACACAGACATAGTTTTTCCTTGTTGATTAAAGGGAGGCGCAGGCTTTCTACTTCACCGTTAAGACAAATCAAATAGGGTAATTGTGTTGGCCTGAAACGAGAGAGCATCTGACCCTCAATATCGTGATGATAATGAACGCCACCGCGAAAGGCTGGCGCTCGCGGGTTGATATCGTAGATATCCACCTGCAGTTGACTCTGTAAGGTTGGGCTGTAAAACAGCATCTGATTGAGGTTTTCAATTAACAGGGAATGACCCTCCATAGCCGTATCAACAAAAATAACCGCATGCGGTTGTGCGAACACGAATACCGGGAACATCAGCAACAGCCATATTCGTTTTTTCACTATCGCAGCATCACAATGGCAAAGGAGGATAACAAAGGCTTTTCTTCGCTGGATGTCAGACGCGTATACCAACTGGCGGCAGGCAGGCAAACGGTGACCTGATAGAGTGGCACCCAGCGACCATAACTCCCGCGCGGCGCCAGCTGTAACTGCTTATCAAGACTTTCCGCCGGGTGACACTGCCCCCTGCCGGATCCTGCAGTCCAGCTGTTATAAAGTTTGACCTGCTTACGCGTATCATTAAGTCCGATGGGATCCACAAAATGGACTTCTTCTACCCTCAGCTGAAGCCCTCTTAAGTCAGCACCGCTATGCATATCACTTAACATACGGCCAGCCAGTTTTGCCGCCTCATTAACATCCTGTTGCTGGAGCTTTTCACGCCCATCGAATAATTGAATGCGTTCGCGCAGTACGCCTGCTACAGAGTAGGACGTACGATCAAGCTTGCCGATGGTCGCCTGGCGGATCACCAGATCGGTCAGAAACATCAGAAAGATGAGGAGCACCATTGAGATCAGCACGAATTCGACAGCGACAGAGCCACGGTGGTCAGTACATAAATTACGTAAATTCAGAGCGTTCATATTCCTGAACAAAGATCACCTCCCGATTTAATACATGACTTACCCAATAGCTGGGAAAAGGAAAAAACATAGGTTTATAGCGATATTTGAGCTGATAACGTGCAATGGGGCGTTTTCGATAACTGTCACCGCCGCCGGTGTTGACCATATCGGTAATGCTGGCTGCATAACCTATGCTGATTTCAACGGCATTTTCACGCGTCAGAAATCCCCACAGCACGCCCCCCTGTGTCAGAAGGCGTTTTTCAAAGCGAGAGCGGTAGTTCCCCACCAGCTTATTAACAGGGGCGTTTTTGGCCTCTTTAGCCGCTTCAGACACGGCCAAATCAAGTACTGATGAGATATAAGAAAGTCGTGCAGTTTCAGCAATAAAGAACACCAGGAAAAAAAAGGCGCACACGGTCAGCGCGAATTCGATGGTTGCAGAGCCTGACCGGTTGTTTAACAGGCTTAAAAATTTGCGCATTACCCCATACTCCGACCGGTAGTGGTAATCTGCTTCAGAGCCGAAATCAGTTCATCGGGGTGTTGTGACAGATTCTCGTTGCGGATAACATCGCGCGCGTAGCGGAAGTCACCCACTTTCACCAGTGACAGCACCAGATTACGCAGGATTCGTTCGTCCTTACGACCCCGCAGATATTGCGGCAGGAGCAGACCGACAGCATCCTGATAGCGGCGGTCCAGAATTGCCACCATCGCCAGATTGTTTAATGCTACGTCATCAGCAATAAAGAGCGTACGTGCCTGCTCGACTGACTGTTTACCTTCGCTAAGTTTCCCGCTTAGCGCCTGCGCCACGCCACGCAAATTCCACGCTTCGGCGTTGTTCTTGTCACGCAGTATCATCTTGTCGGTAACGCGAATAGCCTGAGCGAAATCCCCCAGGGCAATCATGTTCTGAGCCTGCAACTGATACAGGGGCTGACTGGGCTTATTGATCAGTGGTTGTAGGGTATAGAGCGAGGTCTTATAGTCACCGGCAAGATAGTAGTAGCGAGCCAGTTTAATACGTGTTTCAGGATCGTCCTTTTTCTTCAGCCAGCTCCGGTAAAGGTTAATTAACCCACTATAATTTTTTACCCGCAACAAAATATCTTCCTGATAGTTCGCTTCGGTTGTACTGACAGGTTTTGGAGATACACAGCCAATAAGCAGGATGACAGAGATGAATAATGTAATTTTCTTAAAAAACAGCATTTTTGAAAATCCTTAAAATACCCGGAGCGGCAATCAGAACAATGATTGGGAACATGATGAACAATATGAGGGGAACACTCATGCGTGCGGAGAGTTTGCCGATCTGCTCTTCAGATCTAAGTAGCTGCATCTCACGCATATCGCGAGAAAGCTCAATCAGGTTGTCGTAAAGTGAAGTTCCGTAATGTACGCTCTGCTGTAAGGAGGAACAGAACATCCGCATTTCGGTGAGATCCACCGAACGGTAAAGATCCATCAGCGCTTCCTCCAGTCCACTGACCTCCGCATGTTTGGTGAGCTGCTCCATCAGGCTGGTAAGATTGGGGTCAATATTGTCACTGTGACGGGCAATAAATTTAATGGCGTGCTCTACCGTCATTCCGGCCTGGACGCAAACTGCCAGCAGATCGATTAAATAGGGCAGGGCATCGGTCATTAATTTTCGGCGTGTTGAAAGAGCTGGCTTTTGCAGTAGCGCAGGCGTAACAATAATCACAACCAGTAAGAGCACCATCTGCATGGCGATATCTTTCATTGTAAAGCTGGTGATCCCCAGCATATTTATCAGCAAAACTACTGCGCCAATGCTCGCCAGAATCTTTAGCTTACTGGCCGGGCTTTGATCCAGCCTTTGTAGCATGCTGAGCCAGGGGCTGTTCGCGATAAGAATGCTTTGCAGGTCAAGGGACCCGCTATGAGACTTTTTAATAATAAGGGGTTTATTATCAATCGCCCGTGTGGTTTTTTTTAGCCGGGCTATTCGTCGGCTGGATATCACCAGGGTGGTCATACCCAGTATCAATATCAGCAGATAAACAGGGGTGTTCACAATGCTTTCCTTAGCAATAGCCAGATAATCGTCATGCCGATGGCTTCGCTGGCAAGTACGTAATAGAGGATGATTCGGCCAGTCGGATCGTTAATGATAAAGTCGAAGTTTTCCGGGCTGAAATACTTCATGCCACAGAAGAAAAGTATAGGTATGGCGGCAACAATTTTGGCGGAGGCACGGGCTTCTGACGTCATTGCCATTTTACGTCGTGACATGGTTCTGCTGCTGGTGACGATTCGGTTCAGCCGGCCGATCAACATGCGTAATTGCGCGCCGTGCTGCAGGCTGATAATGATGACGGCGGCAAAAAAGTAGAATTCGCGATAGTGGTACTCCCGGCAGGCATCGGCCAGCACTCTTTCGGGCTCTTCGCCCAGATTAAGGCGTCGATCAATGTGCTGAAAGGTTTTGCCCAGTGGGCCTCCGATACTGCTTCCACAGCGATGCAGCGCCTGGTGAATACTGTTCCCGGCGGAGACAGAGGCATTAATCGCCGACAGGACTTCTGGGAAGTTAGTCTCAAAGTAGCGTCGCTGTAATGTCCTGCCAATGCTAATTTGTGCAATAACCATTACGGGCAGGCTCACTATCAGTAACCCGGGCAGGCTAAATCCAAACCAGTTACCATTAACGACAATTAACCCCGCAAGCAGACCGAGAGCAACCAGTAACCCCTTCGCCCCTTTCAGGGTGCGATCTCCCAGGGCAAAATGCCGCCACTCCCCCCAACACGCCAGCAGATAATGCAGCAGCGGCAAATGGATAGCGTCCTGGCGTTTTTTTAGCGCGGTATTACGCAACCTGTTCCAGTTGAGGTGGTTTATAAACAGAATTGCGATACCGATGATGATAATCAGATAAGCCATCACTTATTCCAGCCCGAAAATCTGTTTAAGCTCGGCACTGAGATCAAACATCGTCGCATTTCGCATCACCGCCGATCGCATCAGCAGGCCATGATTGACAAAATCGCCGCTGATTTTGCCGTCTGCTCGCCGCTCGTGATGGGGCGTATAGCTGAAGATGTCCTGTAAAATCACGCGGTCACCTTCAATACCCATCACTTCACTGATGTTCATGATTTTTCGTGAGCCGTCGTTAAGGCGTGAAACCTGTATCACCAGGTTAATGGCTGAAACAATATTGCGTCGGATCGACTCCATAGGAATGTTCATGCCTGCCATCATTACCATGTTTTCAAGACGTGAAATTGCGTCTCGTGGGGTGTTGGCGTGCAGCGTAGACATCGAACCATCGTGACCTGTGTTCATCGCCTGCAACATTTCAAATGTTTCCTCACCGCGACACTCACCTACGATGATGCGATCGGGACGCATCCTTAATGAGTTCACCAGTAAAGCTCGCATATTGACCTGCCCGGTATTTTCCAGACCCGCAAGGCGCGTCTCCATACGCAGGACGTGTGGCTGCATTAACCTCAATTCAGCGGCATCTTCCATAGTAATAATGCGTTCGCTGGGATCGATATACTTTGATAATGCATTCAGGAGCGTGGTCTTTCCTGAACCTGTTCCCCCGGAGATAATGATATTTGCCCGACACCGGGTGGCAATAATCATAAAATTAGCCATCTGGCTGCTCATCGCGTCAAAGCGAATCAAATCCGCCAGTTCAATGTTGCCTTTGCTAAATTTACGAATTGAGATGGAAGTCCCGTCCAGGGCAATAGGTTGAATAGCGACATTAAGACGGCTTCCATCCATCAGTCTTGCATCCACTAAAGGGCGCCCCTCGTCAAGCCGCCTTCCCACTTTCTGTACCAGTCGTTTGGCGATATCAGTTAACTGCTGATTATTGATAAAGCGAGTCGGAGCCAGCTCAAGTTTGCCTTTACGTTCGATGTAGATCTGGTTTGGGCCGTTGACTAAAATATCGCTGATATCGTCATCTTCTAAAAGCGCCCGCAGAGGACCCAAACCCACGATCTCATCTGCCATCAGTTCTGCCATATACAGCTGAGCCTGGTGGTCGAGATAGATATTTTTACTGCTAATGACCCGTTCCAGGATGCGGTTCATTTCACCGAGTAGCAACGTACGGTCCTGCACCAGACTCTCAACCTTATTAACATCAATATTTTCCAGAACCCCTTCCCGGAGGGTTTCCTGTAGTTCCTGGCTGATATTCATTTATCGTATTGTCCTTTCTGATGTAGACGACTGAAAAATGAACGCCCCTTTTGCGGTTCTTCTCCCAGAATCTGAAGTGCGAGGCGGTCGACCGGCTGGGAATGACGCCCGGTGAATAGGGAAAAAAGCTGTTTTTTGTAGGGGATAACGATGTCGATACCTCTGCCCAGCAGTGACGCAATGTCTTCCTTATTGAGCATGTCTTCCGTCACGGGGCGGCTGTCGTTAAGACACAGAATAAGTCGGCGTGAAAGCTTCCTTGCACGGTTCATCGCCTCAATAATTTCAGTTAGCTGATTAACAACGCGAATTGAGATCATAGATCGATCGAGAATCAACACTATGCAGGCGGACTGTTCAATAATCTGACGCAGCGTCTCTTTACTCGCCGTGTTGATAGCCTGCTCAAAGAGTACGAAGTTATATTTGCGGAAGATTTCCTGAGTCAGATCGGGCAAGGCCGATTCTGTAGCGGCCATGATGTCGAGATTCCTGCTGTGCGTGACCACGTCCTTTAACAGCTTTTTATCCGCGATTAAATCCAGATCCTGAGATGCAGCAGTACCCTGAATCAGCAGTGTGGACATCTGGCGAAATTGAACCACGCGGTTGGCCAGCTGCCATGCCAGGGTCGTATTACCAACCCCCCCTTTGCAGCCCAGGATACTTATAGTGCTGGCGTTGCGAACAATATGGGGTGTTGACTTACTTATGATCGCCTGAGTCAGCGCTTCACGTTGTAAAGTGAAGTGAAAATAGTGAATGCCCTGGTCAGCAAAGGACTGCGCCAGCGAAATCGAGTCACTATCGCCCACGACACAGCACCATACGCTACGAGGGATAATGGCCAGAAGTAAGCGGATCAGCCTCTCATAATCGCTTTCAGCAGCAATATCAACGATTACGCCACAGGCATTTTCGGGTATCGAGACATGGCGAATATCACCGAGCATCTTGTCCACACTTTCTACCTGCTGAAAGCCCGTCAGGCGTAGCAGCTGGGCCAGTTGAGTACACCTTTCAGACTGAGGGGACAGGACATAAAACGGTTTTTCCTCGCCCGCGGACTTACCTTCCTTTTGTGGAAATAACAGCATATGTCGTGCTCCTCAGAAGAAGTACTTTTCAGGATTAATCAGCGATGAGCTGAGGGTATTATTCAGGGCGCAGCCGGCGTCTATAGCTGAGGAGAAATGCCAGTCCTGGCTGGCATAATTGCATTCCGGCAAACGCAGACGAATGCTCTCTATCTGAATTTCAATACCATTAGCGGTTCGTGGGCGAAAACCGCCACGGTCCATCTTCAGCACGACCCTTTCCAGAGGAATCCCTTTTGACATGAGCTGGTTACGTAATATTTGTGCCGTTGGCGTAAAGGCGGCATCTGACCAGGTCAATCTAATAAGGCCATTAAAGTCAGCGCCGACGAATTCCATCACCTGACCGACAGCTATTTCACTGGCTATCTGGCTGTGACTGCTCAGGCTGAGATAGTGTTCAGTTATTTGCGGCAAGTTATTGCCCGCAGCCATGGACGAAGCCGTTAATCCGAATTGCAGCAATAGCAGCAGGTAAACGCGTTTCATTTAATAAACCCTCCCTTTTCTAAAAATTCCTCAGCCATTTTTCGATTGCGGTGATCCTGGATGCCATCAAAATTAAGAAAGCGAGACAGTGTTGAAGTGCGCTGGAAGTCGGGTAAGGTGACCTCACGGGTGGTGACGGGTTTCACCAGATTTACCGTAGCAACCACCACCAATTCGCCCTGTGTGCGCTCTGTTTTGGCATTGCGAAAAAGTGCGCCCAAAAGTGGGACATCACCGATAAACGGCAGGCGGGCAAGTTCTTCTCGTTCGTTACTGCTGATTAGCCCGCCCAGAAGGAAGCTTTCACCATCGGCAAGTTCAACGGTGGTTCTGGCCCGACGGGTCTGGAAAGTAGGAAAAGACATACCCGCACTGGAGGTGTAGGTGGAATCCACGCTGCTCACTTCCTCACCCAGGGTAATGCGTATGCGTTTGCTACTGCTAACCCTGGCACCCACGTTCAGTTTTATACCGAACTCTTTATAGCTTACGGAGGTACCGTTGCTGGAACTGGTCACAATGGGGACTTCGCCGCCGACCAGGAAATCCGCCGTTTCGCCGGACATGACAGAAAGGTTGGGTTCTGCCAGAATTCGGGCAACGGAGTCATTACGGATAGCATGGACCAGGCTGCTGAGCGTATCGGCACTGAACTTTATAAATCGAAAGGTGCCTGGCGTGATATCAGGGTTGCTCACGCTGATGCTGCCCCAATCTATACCTACGTTATCAGTAAAGGTCTTGGTGACCTCCACAACCGACAATTTAACGTTGACCTGATTTGTCACAGGTAAACGCAGATTATTGATAATAGTTGGGTAGACCACTTCTTTGAGCCAGTCAGGAGGCTGTTTACCCTCGTCAGACTGCTTTTTATTCACTTCACGCTTAGCACTTAAGCCTTCACCAACAATTTGGTAAACCCGATCTTTATCTTCTTCTGTGGTTACCGTGCCGCTAAGCACATAAATTTGCCCTAACTTTTGCAGAGTGACCCTGCTGTCCGGGAAGACGTCGAGAATACGTTTTTGTACCGCCCCCAACATGGGATCGACGATAAGCGTGATCTTAAGTAAGGGATCACCTGACTTACCCAGCACATTCAGATCGGACCGCCCATTTTCCTTTGCATAGACGATCAGGCTGGTGTCGCTAACGATTTCATAATCAGCGACTTTCGGGGAAGACAAAAAAAGGGTGCCTATGCTTTCACCGACACTGACTAGTTGAGAATCACCCGGCTCCATGTAGATTTCACCCGCATTAACGCTATGTGAGATAATGACGACGGTTGCGAACGCGAGTATCTTAAAAAGAGCACGCGAGAAAAATTGGGCTACCGGAAAGAGAATATGATGAAATCTCAATTTTTCCCCCTTAGTTCCCGCACGGTTCTAAAACTTGGCAGTATGTCGGATAATTGTGTCCTTTTATCGGACAGGTGTGCTGAACCTTTGGTTAGAGAAATTAAGATCTCCCCAGATTTCTCTACGGTTCTGAGCGTTGCTATTTGTTCAGCATCGACGCGAACGATGACTTCGCCAGCGATATTATTATTGCGAAAGGTTGTATTAGAAGGATTCTCATATTTTTTTATATCAATGACGTCGATAGAGGACATTAATGGCTGGGTGAAAAATTGAGTTACGGCAGAACTTATTGCTGTGCTTACCCCATCATTACCCAGGGCTGTGCTCACCCCATCATCAGCAGCAGTCTGGTTTGCTACTGCTCTGCTATTATTACTCTCTTCAGCACGGAGAATAAGGGTGATTTTTTGCCCCACTTTTAATGTCGTCAGTATAAACTCATCATTAACATTGACCTTGATCGCATACGGCGTTTCGTCATCCCTCAGACTTCGTTGAATGAACTCAGGGCTGCGGGGAGATATTGCCATTTCAGGTGAGATAATGCCTCCTTCGGCAATGTTTTCCAGGATGAGATACCCCCTAAGATCGGCTATAACTTCTGAAGAAAATCCGCGATTATTTTCCGCATCTTCATGAACCTCAATTTCTTTTATTTTATAATCTGAAAGTGACAATAAGTCATAAGGTTTAAGTTCTCGTGATGCCTGAGCGAGAAACGTTATCTTTTTTTCAGGTACGGACACAGGTAAGGATACAGAATCTTCCGTGGCTGGCTCTGCAGGGGGTTTATATTGAAGAAGTATACCTGCCACCCCAACGATGATAACAATTAAGGAAATAAAAAAAAGCATTCTATGGTTCATTGATAAGCTCTTTTAATAAATGGCGTGCGTAGTCGGGTAAATGAGGACAAATGCCAGTGAAATGGCGACTGCATAAGGAACACCATTGCTGATAACATTTTTACGGAACCCTATCAGGCCAGTTATTGCTACCAGCCCCCCCAAAAAGAGGGTGGTGAGTATAAATGTTACTACGGTAGCATTGGAAAAGGATAAAGAAAGCACGGTTAACAGCTTCACATCTCCTCCACCTATAACGTTAGAAATAAAGAGGATAAACAAAATGATGAAGACGCTAAATGCAGCGACAATATTGGGTATTTTCCCCTGCATAAGAGTCATAGAAGCAATCAAAAAAATCAAAAAAATAAGACTGGTATGGCTGATGATACGTGTTGTGATATCCTTCACGGAGATATAAAGCAAAAGCAATGCGACCAAAATGTAAATTACTTTAATCAAATATTCCACAAAGGTGCTCTTATTGATGTTGTTGTTAATACTGCTGCAGAATAGCGTTCTGCAGCAGTTGAATACGATCCGTTCTTGCGTAGATTAACCGCCGGATGATTTGGTGACAGTAACGCTATTGATAGCATCAGCGATCTTAGCGAAGGTATTTTTCAGGGCGCCCAGGAACCCTGAGTCTTGATTACCGAGAACGAGGGCCAGAAGTGTCGCCATGGCCACCCCAATAAGTGCGTATTCAATTGCAGTAACGCCACGTTTATCTTTTGCCAGCTGCTCTAAGCGCAGTGAAGAAAAAACGTAGGCTTGGATAAAAATATTTTTCATGAAATTTTCCTTAATTAAATGCCTAACCATGGCAACAGGGTGTAATGTGTATTATCCGAAACTCACTCGTTGAGAGCCGATGCATTACACAAGAGTTAGTTAATCATGTCCTTATCAAAATCATAATTAAATTCATTTTTGTTCAATCCCCCTTAGCAATAAGATAACGAAAGACAACAACGGTTAACGTTGCCAGCCAGCACACTGCGATTACCGCTAAGGCAGTGAAAATTCTATCAAGATTCCTACGGGACTGAATGACTTTCTTATCTTTATCTATAAAAGATAAAGCTTGAGATGATGGAGTTAAGGACTTCGTAGCGTGAACTTCAGTATCATTGATATTTATTACGTTATCTTCTGAATTGCAATTTGAAGTACTTACTTTCCCAATGTATTTCACGCCTCTGCGTGGGATGGTTTTAATCAGAGAGCCTGGCAATCCGACGAGCTCAAAAGATTTTCTAAGTGAGTGGATTTGTCCGTAATAACTGCTATCACTCACCACACCTCGCTGTTCATGCCAGATCTGGTTAATGATTGTCTGCTTATTACTCTCACCCTCAAGCAAAAGTTTTAAGAAACGATAGCTATTTTCAGACAAATTGACGGTTTTTCCACTATCGCTGACCAAAAGCCCCTTGTCTGGGATAAACTGAATATTTTCATCCAACAGATAAATCATATCCTTTCCCTGGTTAAGATTTTTTATTTCTCTTACACACTCACTGTGTGGAGATGTAACGCTGATGAAATCACGGCACGCTAAAGGTGGTTATTATATAGTGCAGGGTAAATAGACGCATCTTATTAATGCTTGAAAAGCATTAGTGGGCTTAACGCTTTGTCCAGTAAGCGGTAGTGGCCTGCCTTAAAAGGATTACTAAGATATTGCAAGGATTACTTAGGTGCTTTAATTTATGGGGTATTAAATGAGGCTTTTTCATACTGGTTTAAACATTCTTACCAGAAGACCTTTGTCGGCAGGGCCTGCAGCGGAAAAGAGTGCTCACCCTGTTTTCTATAAGAGGATTAATTGAAAGATAAGTAATTATTTCAATCCTGGTGGTGATTAACGAAAGATAGAATATGTCCTTGCTATGGGTTGGGGTCTGCTGAAGTTCTGGGAGGGCTTTTTTATTCCCGGCTTATCAGACCGAGTAACCTAAAGTAATCTGTATTAACATATTTCTATACATCTTTATTTTTGGCATTCGTCAGCTAACTTCCACAAGATAGCATGTGGCTAATGGCAGAGGGGATAACTAGGTTTGTGTTGCACTTTAGTCTGTATTAACCTGGTCAACGGAAATTCCTGCCAGACTTGACAGGAATCGGTTACACTCCTGGCAGATAAATACCTGGAAACACAGAATGTCAACGCTGGATAGCACCTTAAAACCCTGGAACACATTTCAACTTGAAGCGCGGGCCGCTGAGGTTAATGTGATAAGCAGTCCGCATGAGTTGCTGCATTACTGGCAAGAAAGCAGGCGTCTGAGTCAACCTCTGCTCCTGCTTGGAGAAGGGAGCAATGTACTTTTCCTTGAGGATTTTGCTGGTAGGGTGCTCGTTAATCGTATCAAAGGGATTCACATTGCTGAGGATGCGCTGGCCTGGCATCTGCATATTGGTGCAGGTGAAAACTGGCATCAGCTCGTCGTACACCTGCTGCGTTCAGGCATTCCTGGCCTTGAAAATTTGGCGATGATCCCTGGGTGTGTCGGCTCAGCCCCGATTCAAAACATCGGTGCTTACGGCGTCGAGCTGAGCCAGGTTTGTGAATACGTGGATGTACTGAATTTTTCATCCGGTAAAACTGAGCGTATTTCCGCAGCAGACTGCCTGTTTGGCTATCGGGACAGCATCTTTAAGCATCATTACCAGACGGGTTACGCGATAGTTGCCGTTGGTCTGCTGTTACCTAAAAACTGGGTTCCCGTGCTGACCTATGGCGATCTTGTTAACCTGGAGAGTACAACGGTCCAGCCCCAGCAGATTTTTGACGAGGTTTGCAGAATGCGCAGCAGTAAACTGCCAGACCCTAAAAAAACCGGGAATGCTGGAAGCTTCTTTAAGAATCCAGTCGTCACGGCTGAGATTGCCCTGGCGATTAAAAGCCACTATCCCCAGGCCCCGGCTTATTCCCTGGAAGACGGTAATTTTAAACTGGCTGCAGGCTGGCTGATTGATCGTTGTGATCTTAAAGGATATCGGGTCGGTGGCGCTGCTGTGCACAGTCAGCAGGCTTTGGTATTAATTAATGAGAATAATGCCTCAGCGAATGACGTCGTCGCGTTAGCGCGCGAGGTTCGTCAGCGCGTGGGTCAGAAATTTAATGTATGGCTTGAGCCAGAGGTACGCTTTATCGCTGCTGACGGTGAAAAAGATGCTGTCGGAGTGATTTCATGAAGGATAATACCGTACCCCTTACGCTGGTAAGCATCCTGGCCGACGGAGAATTCCACTCAGGCGAGCAACTTGGTGAGCGCCTCGGGATGAGCCGTGCAGCTATCAATAAGCATATACAGACGCTGAGAGACTGGGGGATAGACGTTTTTACCGTCACCGGTAAAGGCTATAGCCTGGCGGCTCCCGTCCAGCTTCTGGATGAAAAGATCATCATGTCTCAGCTCGATCAGGGCAGGCTGGCCGTTATCCCCGTTATTGATTCCACCAACCAGTATCTACTGGACAGGATGCCCACTCTGCAACCGGGAGATGCCTGCGTTGCCGAATATCAGCAGGCCGGAAGAGGGCGCCGTGGAAGGCAGTGGTTTTCTCCCTTCGGGTCAAACCTCTATCTCTCTATGTACTGGTGTCTGGAGCAGGGGCCCGTAGCGGCAATGGGCCTGAGCCTGGTCATCGGTATTGTCACCGCCGAAGTCTTACGCGCGCTGGGGGCAAGTGACGTAAGGGTGAAGTGGCCGAATGACCTCTACCTTAACGATCGTAAACTTGCGGGCATTCTGGTCGAGCTGACAGGTAAAACCGGAGATTCCGCCCATATCGTGATAGGTACTGGCATCAATCTTGCCATGCGAATGCCTGATACTGACGTTGTTAATCAGGGATGGATTAACCTGGAAGAAGCTGGCGTAGCCATCGATCGTAATAAACTGGCAGCCACCCTGGTAAATAAAACCAGAGAGTCACTTCAGCTCTTTGAACGAGAGGGACTGGCACCTTTTATCGATCGCTGGAGTGCGCTGGATAACTTTATCGATCGGCCGGTTAAATTATTGATTGGCGATCGGGAAATTCTGGGTATCGCCCGTGGCATTGATCAGCAGGGCGGACTGATTCTCGAGCAGGATGGCGTCAGAAAATCCTGGGTAGGCGGGGAGATCTCCTTACGGCCACAGAATTAGTAAGGTGTGGGGCGTCGCCCCACTCTTCATTTCCTTAAACTGACCAGATCGACCGCATGATTCATGCTTTTGGTCATAATCAGGCTGGCCCGCTCACGGGTAGGCAGGATATTTTCCTTGAGATTCATCAGGTTGATCTCCTCCCACAGCTGAGTGGCGATGCCCACGGCTTCTTCTTCTGAAAGTTTGGCATAGTTATGGAAATAGGAGTCGGGATCGGTAAAAGCGCCCTGACGAAACTTAAGGAAACGGTTGATATACCAGTTTCGCAGCAGATCTTCCGGTGCATCGACATAAATGGAAAAATCCACAAAGTCCGAAACAAAGACGTGATGGGGATCGTGCGGATAATCCATCCCGCTTTGTAATACATTCAGACCTTCGAGAATAAGAATATCCGGCTGCTGTACAACTTTATCCCCTTCCGGGATCACGTCATAAATCAAATGGGAATAAACAGGTGCGGTCACCTGGAAGGCGCCTGACTTCAAATCAGAAACAAAATTAACCAGGCGATGCATATCGTAAGACTGCGGAAACCCCTTTTTCTTCATCAGTCCCCGTTCTTTCAACACCTCATTAGGATGTAAAAAGCCATCGGTGGTGATCAGCTCAACGCGTCGGTGTTCAGGCCAGCGGCTCAGCAGGGCCTGTAGCACGCGAGCGGTGGTGCTTTTACCCACGGCAACGCTGCCGGCAATACTGATTATGTAAGGGATCTTCTGTCCGTTTGTCCCTAAAAACTGCTCAAGAACGGCCTGGCGACGCAGGTTAGAGCTGATATAGAAGTTCAGAAGGCGGGAAAGGGGAAGATAGATTTCCGCCACTTCCTCAAGAGACAGGTCTTCGTTTATCCCTTTTAGCCGGGCAATCTCCGCTTCGCTCAGGGTCATCGGCACTGAATCACGCAGTGCCGCCCACTGGGCGCGGTTAAATTGCAGGTAAGGTGTGGTTAGCAACGATTCTTTTTTACTCATATGCATGCTTCTGCCAGCAAGAATTTACCTGTCGTGAAGATAAAATATCCGATGAATTACGCTTGCCGCGTCTTCATGCTCACAAACCAGGGAAAATTTCAGAAAACAATGGGCAGGAGGTTAACACCCCAGGGGCACTAACCAGAAGGTAAAAATATGCCCACCCGCCGCAAACGTAACGGCACCCGCAATTTTCAAAGAAACCGCTGGCGTTTGGTGAGCGAACCTGACTTACCGCAGAGCACACATAGAGAGAGACGATAAGCGATAGCCTGTTGACTACCTATACTCATCCACGCGCTGACAGGCCGCACACTTTGTTTTCCTGCTACCTATACTCTTCTCCGCTGACAGGGCGTCTCCTTTATCTGTTCACTACATCTGTTCACTACCATGTTCATTCACTACTGCCGTATGACGATAAACCGCATCATTAGCCTCGCCTGAGACGTGACCAGTCCCATTCACCTCTTCTCAACCGAAAAGAACGAAAGTTTTCTGTACGCAGCGGAAGAACTCACCCTGCGACAGGATAATGCGTGTAATCCCGGCGCCTAAAAAAACAGCTCGGCGGTGATTCTTTGCGCGAAAAACGCCGTGACAGCACCTGATTTGCGAAGAATTGCACAAATAACAGGCATTAGAACAAATATCGCAATTTTTTTGTTGCATAGATCGGCCGGTCTTCCTAGAATGCGCGTCACTTGATGCCGGCTTAGCTCAGTTGGTAGAGCAACTGACTTGTAATCAGTAGGTCACCAGTTCGATTCCGGTAGCCGGCACCATCAAGTACCCCAGGTGGGATTCCCGAGCGGCCAAAGGGAGCAGACTGTAAATCTGCCGTCATCGACTTCGAAGGTTCGAATCCTTCTCCCACCACCATTTCAGACTGAGCACAAGCACAGTCGGAGTCATCAAGCGTAAGCGGGTTGACTAGGGTAATAAGAAGCTTTTCTTATTATTCACAAGCTACAGACAGAACAGGTAGCCGAGTTCCAGGATGCGGGCATCGTATAATGGCTATTACCTCAGCCTTCCAAGCTGATGATGCGGGTTCGATTCCCGCTGCCCGCTCCAAGCCGTGCTGATATGGCTCAGTTGGTAGAGCGCACCCTTGGTAAGGGTGAGGTCCCCAGTTCGACTCTGGGTATCAGCACCACTTCTACATCTCCCTCCCTGATTCTTCTCTGTGCGTTAAAATTCAACAGTTCAGGCAATGCCTGGTTGATGTGGTGATATCACCGATTTATCCGTGTCTTAGAGGGACAAGCGATGTCTAAAGAAAAATTTGAACGTTCCAAACCGCACGTCAACGTTGGTACTATCGGCCACGTTGACCACGGTAAAACTACCCTGACTGCAGCTATCACTACCGTTCTGGCTAAAACCTACGGCGGTTCTGCACGCGCATTCGATCAGATCGATAACGCGCCAGAAGAAAAAGCACGTGGTATCACCATCAACACCTCTCACGTTGAATATGACACCCCGACTCGCCACTACGCGCACGTTGACTGCCCGGGCCACGCCGACTATGTGAAAAACATGATCACCGGTGCTGCCCAGATGGACGGCGCGATCCTGGTTGTTGCTGCGACTGACGGCCCAATGCCTCAGACCCGTGAGCACATCCTGCTGGGTCGTCAGGTTGGCGTTCCTTTCATCATCGTGTTCATGAACAAGTGTGACATGGTTGATGACGAAGAGCTGCTGGAACTGGTTGAAATGGAAGTTCGTGAACTTCTGTCTGCCTACGACTTCCCTGGTGATGACCTGCCAATCGTTCGCGGTTCTGCACTGAAAGCACTGCAGGGCGAAGCTGAGTGGGAAGCTAAGATCATTGAGCTGGCTGAGCATCTGGATAACTACATCCCAGAGCCAGAGCGCGCAATTGATAAGCCGTTCCTGCTGCCAATCGAAGACGTATTCTCTATCTCCGGTCGTGGTACCGTTGTTACCGGTCGTGTAGAGCGCGGTATCGTTAAAGTCGGTGAAGAAGTTGAAATCGTTGGTATCAAAGATACCGTGAAATCAACCTGTACCGGCGTTGAAATGTTCCGTAAGCTGCTTGACGAAGGTCGTGCAGGCGAGAACTGTGGTATCCTGCTGCGCGGTATCAAGCGCGAAGATATCCAGCGTGGTCAGGTTCTGGCTAAGCCAGGCTCAATCAAGCCACACACCAAATTTGAGTCAGAAGTTTATATTCTGTCCAAAGATGAAGGCGGCCGTCATACTCCGTTCTTCAAAGGCTACCGTCCACAGTTCTACTTCCGTACAACTGACGTGACCGGTACCATCGAACTGCCAGAAGGCGTTGAGATGGTCATGCCTGGTGACAACATTCAGATGATTGTTACCCTGATCCACCCAATCGCAATGGATGACGGCCTGCGTTTCGCCATCCGTGAAGGTGGTCGTACCGTTGGTGCGGGTGTTGTTGCTAAAGTTATTGCCTAATCGCTGATAATATTTGACGCAACACACATGAAAAGGGCATCATTTGATGCCCTTTTTGCACGCTGTAACATAGAACCTGACTCATCAGTGATTTTCAGCCATAATCATTGCTGAGACAGGCTCTGTAGCACGGCGTTAAACCCATCAGTTTCACGTCGCGGCTTGAAAAATGAAGGGATATGCCGGGTTTCGCCTAACAGCATCATTCGGTTCGGTTGCCTCGTTTTACGGGGCAAAATAGTTTCTGATATATTGTGGCAGGTTGGTTTATGAGTGCTAATACCGAAGCTCAAGGGAGCGGACGCGGCCTGGAAGCGGTAAAATGGTTAGTGGTGGCGCTACTGCTTATCGTGGCTATCGTCGGCAACTACTATTATCGTGAGGTCATGCTGCCGCTGCGAGCGCTGGCCGTTGTTGTATTGATTGCTGTTGCTGGCGGCATCGCTTTGCTAACGGCGAAAGGCAAGTCTACGCTGGCATTTGCCCGTGAAGCGCGCACCGAAGTTCGCAAGGTCATTTGGCCGACTCGCCAGGAAACGTTGCACACCACGTTAATCGTTGCCGCGGTTACCGCCGTGATGTCACTGATTTTGTGGGGACTGGATGGTATTCTGGTCCGTCTGGTATCGTTTATCACTGGCCTGAGGTTCTGAGATGTCTGAAGCTCCAAAAAAGCGCTGGTACGTCGTTCAGGCGTTTTCCGGTTTTGAAGGCCGCGTAGCTCAATCGCTGCGCGAGCATATCAAGTTGCATAACATGGAAGAACTGTTTGGCGACGTCATGGTTCCAACCGAAGAAGTGGTTGAGATCCGCGGCGGCCAGCGTCGTAAGAGCGAACGCAAGTTCTTTCCAGGCTATGTTCTGGTACAAATGGTCATGAATGATGCAAGCTGGCACCTGGTGCGCAGCGTGCCCCGCGTGATGGGATTCATTGGTGGTACTTCCGATCGCCCGGCACCTATCAGCGATAAAGAAGTTGATGCAATCATGAACCGCCTGCAGCAGGCTGGTGATAAACCACGTCCGAAAACGCTGTTTGAGCCAGGTGAAATGGTTCGCGTCAGCGATGGTCCGTTTGCTGACTTCAACGGTGTTGTTGAAGAAGTGGATTATGAGAAAAGCCGCCTGAAAGTTTCTGTATCCATCTTTGGCCGCGCAACGCCGGTTGAGCTGGACTTTGGGCAGGTAGAAAAAGGCTGATATTCATTGTGAACACCGCTTAAACGCAGGCTCAGGCCTGGAAATTAAGTGCGTGACCGGAATATGAGTTGCGAGAGGCGCGAAATTGCCATACAATTTCGCGCCTTTTGTTTTTATGCGCTGCTGAAGCGCGTGAAATATTAATCACGGGGAGCTCCATCTGGAGCGCTTGAACCCAATAGAGGAAATATCATGGCTAAGAAAGTACAAGCCTACGTCAAGCTGCAGGTTTCAGCCGGTATGGCTAACCCAAGTCCACCGGTTGGTCCAGCACTGGGTCAGCAGGGTGTTAACATCATGGAATTCTGTAAAGCGTTTAACGCCAAAACAGATTCCCTGGAAAAGGGTCTGCCAATTCCGGTAGTTATTACCGTTTATTCTGACCGCTCTTTCACCTTCGTTACCAAAACGCCTCCAGCAGCAGTTCTGCTGAAGAAAGCGGCAGGTATCAAGTCTGGTTCCGGCAAGCCGAACAAAGACAAAGTAGGTAAAGTATCGCGTGCTCAGGTACGTGAAATCGCAGAAACCAAAGCTGCGGACATGACTGGTGCTGACCTGGAAGCGATGACTCGCTCCATCGAAGGTACTGCTCGTTCCATGGGCCTGGTAGTAGAGGATTAAGAAATGGCTAAGCTGACCAAGCGCATGCGCGTGATCCGTGACAAAGTTGATTCAACTAAACAGTATGACATCAACGAAGCTGTTGCTCTGCTGAAGGAACTGGCGACGGCTAAGTTCGTAGAAAGCGTTGACGTAGCGGTAAACTTAGGGATTGATGCCCGTAAATCCGATCAGAACGTTCGCGGTGCAACTGTACTGCCACACGGTACTGGCCGTTCCGTTCGCGTTGCCGTATTTGCTCAGGGTGCTAACGCTGAAGCTGCTAAAGCTGCGGGCGCTGAACTGGTAGGTATGGAAGATCTGGCAGACCAGATCAAAAAAGGCGAAATGAACTTCGACGTTGTTATCGCATCTCCAGATGCAATGCGCGTTGTTGGCCAGCTGGGCCAGGTTCTGGGCCCACGCGGTCTGATGCCTAACCCGAAAGTGGGTACCGTAACGCCAAACGTTGCTGAAGCTGTGAAAAACGCTAAAGCCGGTCAGGTTCGTTACCGCAACGACAAAAACGGCATCATCCATACCACCATCGGTAAGGTTGATTTCGATACTGACAAACTGAGAGAAAACCTGGAATCCCTGCTGGTTGCGCTGAAAAAAGCGAAACCTTCACAGGCGAAAGGCGTTTTCATCAAGAAGGTTAGCCTGTCCACCACTATGGGCGCAGGCGTTGCAGTTGATCAGGCTGGCCTGAACGCTGTAGCGAACTAATCTGCTTTACGTGGGCGAAAATTTCGACTAGAATCTTTCGCCCATTGTTCTGTTAATATACAGGACCTCTAATCGAGTCATTCAGGTTGCAGCAGCCAACGCAGCAGCGGCTTGAAGAACGAAGTATTAGAAAGAATTTTCGGTTGGAGCCTGGCCTTATCCAGGCCTCCGTCCAAGACCGCAGGTGTTTTAACCTCGTTAGAGGTATAAAACTTAATTTCCTGCGTAGACGGTGACAGAACCTGAAGAATATATTTATAGTCTTTGCTGGATTCTGCTCACCGTGTTTCAGCGTCTGTCTGTGGTAACACAGTTCAGGCGAAGTGAGTTCCGGGGAAATCCATCCCCGGCCAAAAATCCAGGAGCACAAGCTAATGGCCTTAAATCTTCAAGACAAACAAGCGATTGTTGCTGAAGTCAGCGAAGTAGCCAAAGGCGCGCTGTCTGCGGTAGTTGCGGATTCTCGTGGCGTTACCGTAGATAAAATGACCGAACTGCGTAAAGCAAGTCGTGAAGCTGGCGTATACATGCGTGTTGTTCGTAACACCCTGCTGCGCCGCGTCGTTGAAGGTACTCAGTTTGAGTGCCTGAAAGACACGTTAACCGGTCCAACCTTGATTGCATACTCTATGGAACATCCGGGCGCTGCTGCTCGTCTGTTCAAAGAGTTCGCGAAAGCGAATGCAAAATTCGAGGTTAAAGCTGCCGCCTTTGAAGGCGAGTTAATCAGTGCGGATCAGATCGACCGCCTGGCAACTCTGCCTACTTACGATGAAGCAATCGCACGCCTGATGGCAACCATGAAAGAAGCCGCTGCCGGCAAACTGGTTCGCACTCTGGCTGCTGTACGCGATCAGAAAGAAGAAGCTGCTGCTTAATCGCCAGCCTTTCTTTTCCGTTCATTTGCTAACGTATAAATTACTTTCTGAATTTAGGAACACGAAATGTCAATCACTAAAGACCAAATCATTGAAGGCGTTGCCGCTCTGTCTGTAATGGAAATCGTTGAACTGATCTCCGCTATGGAAGAGAAATTCGGCGTTTCAGCTGCTGCTGCTGTTGCAGGTCCTGCTGCTGCTGCTGAAGCTGTTGAAGAAAAAACCGAATTTGACGTTGTACTGAAAGCTATCGGCGCAAACAAAGTTGCCGTGATCAAAGCAGTACGTGGCGCAACCGGTCTGGGCCTGAAAGAAGCTAAAGATCTGGTTGAGTCTGCACCTGCTGCCCTGAAAGAAGGCATCAGCAAAGACGACGCAGAAGCACTGAAGAAAACTCTGGAAGAAGCTGGCGCAGAAGTTGAAGTTAAATAAGCCTGCTCTACAGACTGCAGCCTGATTTTCCGGGCTGATGGCTGGTGACTTTTTGGTCACCAGCCTTTTTGCGCTTTACAGCGTCAATGGTGTTTCACACTGTTTAACCATTGATTTGCTTAATATCTTTTTCTATCGACGCCTTAATATACTGCTTTCCCGCACGGCGCTCTGCCGGGCAATGGCAGCGAAATGATTTAAGAGTGATAGAAAGATGTATTACGGAAGGCGTCTGCCTTTCCGGCCAACAAAATAGTGTCGCATGAACTGTCCCCCCCGGACGGACAGAGAGGTTCTACTTTTCAGCGAGCTGAGGAACCCTATGGTTTACTCCTATACCGAGAAAAAACGCATTCGTAAGGATTTTGGAAAACGTCCACAAGTTCTGGACATTCCTTATCTCCTTTCCATCCAGCTTGACTCGTTCCAGAAGTTCATCGAGCAAGATCCGGAAGGTCAATATGGTCTGGAAGCCGCATTCCGTTCCGTATTCCCTATCCAAAGCTATAGCGGTAACTCTGAGCTGCAGTACGTCAGCTACCGTTTAGGCGAACCTGTATTTGATGTGAAAGAGTGTCAGATTCGTGGCGTCACGTATTCTGCACCCCTGCGCGTAAAACTGCGCCTGGTGATCTACGAGCGCGAAGCGCCGGAAGGCACCGTTAAGGACATCAAAGAACAAGAAGTTTACATGGGCGAAATTCCGCTCATGACCGATAACGGTACCTTTGTGATCAACGGTACGGAAAGGGTTATCGTTTCTCAGCTGCATCGTAGTCCTGGCGTCTTCTTTGACAGCGATAAGGGTAAAACCCACTCATCGGGTAAAGTGCTGTATAACGCACGTATCATCCCTTACCGCGGCTCATGGCTGGATTTTGAATTCGATCCAAAAGACAACCTGTTCGTCCGTATTGACCGTCGTCGTAAGCTGCCCGCAACCATCATTCTGCGCGCGCTGAACTACACAACAGAACAGATCCTCGACCTGTTCTTTGACAAAGTTGTGTTTGATATTCGCGACAACAAGCTGCAGATGGAGCTGGTTCCTGAGCGTCTGCGCGGTGAAACCGCTTCCTTCGATATCGAAGCTAACGGCACCGTGTACGTTGAGAAAGCCCGCCGCATTACTGCACGTCATATTCGTCAGCTGGAAAAAGATGGCGTTGAGCACATCGAAGTTCCGGTTGAATATATCGCGGGCAAAGTCGTTGCCAGGGATTATATCGACGAAAGCACCGGCGAACTGATTGTCGCGGCGAACATGGAGCTGTCGCTGGACCTGCTGGCCAAGCTGAGCCAGGCCGGTCACAAGCGTATTGAAACGCTGTTCACCAACGATCTGGATCACGGCGCTTACATGTCCGAAACCGTACGCGTCGACCCAACCAGCGATCGCCTGAGCGCGCTGGTTGAGATCTACCGTATGATGCGTCCTGGTGAGCCACCAACGCGTGAAGCGGCTGAAAACCTGTTCGAGAACCTGTTCTTCTCCGAAGACCGCTACGATCTGTCCGCGGTGGGTCGTATGAAGTTCAACCGTTCTCTGCTGCGTGACGAGATCGAAGGTTCCGGTATCCTGAGCAAAGACGACATCATTGAAGTGATGAAGAAGCTCATCGGTATCCGTAACGGTATTGGCGAAGTGGATGATATTGACCACCTCGGCAACCGTCGTATCCGTTCCGTTGGCGAAATGGCTGAAAACCAGTTCCGTGTTGGCCTGGTGCGCGTAGAGCGCGCGGTGAAAGAGCGTCTGTCTCTGGGCGACCTCGACACCCTGATGCCACAGGACATGATCAACGCCAAGCCGATTTCGGCTGCCGTTAAAGAGTTCTTCGGCTCCAGCCAGCTGTCACAGTTTATGGACCAGAACAACCCGCTGTCGGAGATTACGCACAAACGTCGTATCTCCGCACTGGGTCCAGGCGGTCTGACGCGTGAGCGTGCAGGCTTTGAAGTTCGAGACGTTCACCCGACTCACTACGGTCGCGTGTGCCCAATCGAAACGCCTGAAGGTCCAAACATCGGTCTGATCAACTCCCTGTCTGTTTATGCACAGACTAACGAGTACGGTTTCCTGGAAACCCCATACCGTCGCGTTATCGACGGCGTGGTGACCGACGAAATTCATTACCTCTCCGCTATTGAAGAGGGTAACTACGTTATCGCTCAGGCGAACACCAACCTCGACGACGAAGGTCACTTCGTAGACGACCTGGTGACCTGCCGTAGTAAAGGCGAATCGAGCCTGTTCAGCCGCGATCAGGTTGACTACATGGACGTTTCCACCCAGCAGGTGGTTTCCGTCGGTGCGTCACTGATCCCGTTCCTGGAGCACGATGACGCCAACCGCGCATTGATGGGTGCAAACATGCAACGTCAGGCGGTTCCTACTCTGCGTGCTGATAAGCCGCTGGTTGGTACCGGTATGGAACGCGCGGTAGCGGTAGACTCCGGTGTAACAGCCGTAGCGAAACGTGGTGGTACCGTTCAGTACGTGGATGCGTCTCGTATCGTTATCAAAGTTAACGAAGACGAAATGTACCCGGGCGAAGCGGGCATTGATATCTATAACCTGACCAAGTACACCCGTTCTAACCAGAACACCTGTATCAACCAGATGCCGTGTGTCAACCTGGGTGAACCGATTGAACGTGGTGACGTGCTGGCCGACGGTCCTTCAACGGATCTGGGCGAACTGGCACTGGGTCAGAACATGCGCGTCGCGTTCATGCCGTGGAACGGCTATAACTTCGAAGACTCCATCTTAGTCTCGGAGCGCGTGGTACAGGAAGATCGCTTCACCACCATCCACATTCAGGAACTGGCGTGTGTGTCTCGCGACACCAAGCTGGGGCCAGAAGAGATTACCGCTGATATCCCTAACGTGGGTGAAGCTGCGCTCTCCAAGCTGGATGAATCCGGTATCGTTTATATCGGTGCTGAAGTGACCGGTGGCGACATTCTGGTTGGTAAGGTTACGCCAAAAGGCGAAACCCAGCTGACACCAGAAGAGAAGCTGCTGCGTGCTATCTTCGGTGAGAAGGCATCTGACGTTAAAGATTCTTCTCTGCGTGTACCGAACGGCGTATCAGGCACCATTATCGACGTGCAGGTCTTTACCCGCGATGGCGTGGAAAAAGACAAGCGCGCGCTGGAAATCGAAGAGATGCAGCTGAAGCAGGCCAAAAAAGACCTGTCTGAAGAACTGCAGATCCTCGAAGCCGGCCTGTTTAGTCGTATCAACTACCTGCTGGTTTCCGGCGGTGTAGAGGCCGAGAAGCTGGAAAAACTGCCGCGCGAGCGCTGGTTAGAGCTTGGTCTGACCGACGAAGACAAGCAAAACCAGCTGGAGCAGCTGGCAGAACAGTACGACGAACTGAAGCGCGAGTTTGAGAAAAAACTCGACGCGAAGCGCCGCAAAATCACTCAGGGCGATGACCTGGCACCTGGCGTGCTGAAAATCGTGAAAGTGTATCTGGCCGTTAAACGTCAGATCCAGCCTGGTGACAAAATGGCAGGTCGTCACGGGAACAAAGGTGTTATCTCCAAGATCAACCCGATCGAAGATATGCCATACGATGAGAACGGTACGCCGGTCGATATCGTACTGAACCCGCTGGGCGTACCATCACGTATGAACATTGGACAGATTCTTGAAACCCATCTGGGTATGGCTGCTAAAGGTATCGGCGAGAAAATCAACGCCATGCTTAAGAAGCAGGAAGAAGTGTCTAAGCTGCGTGAATTTATTCAGCGCGCGTACGATCTGGGCACCGATGTGCGTCAGAAAGTCGATCTGAATACCTTTACCGACGACGAAGTGTTGCGTCTGGCTGAAAACCTGAAGAAGGGTATGCCAATCGCAACGCCGGTGTTTGACGGTGCGAAGGAGAGCGAGATCAAAGAGCTGCTTCAGCTCGGTGGCCTGCCTTCTTCCGGTCAGATTACCCTGTTCGATGGCCGTACCGGCGAACAGTTCGAGCGTCAGGTTACCGTTGGCTATATGTACATGCTCAAACTCAACCACTTAGTGGATGACAAAATGCATGCACGTTCTACCGGATCCTATAGCCTCGTGACTCAGCAGCCGCTGGGTGGTAAGGCGCAGTTCGGTGGACAGCGCTTCGGTGAGATGGAAGTGTGGGCACTGGAAGCATACGGTGCCGCTTATACCCTGCAGGAAATGCTGACCGTGAAGTCTGATGACGTTAATGGCCGTACCAAGATGTATAAAAACATCGTGGACGGTAACCATCAGATGGAACCGGGCATGCCGGAATCCTTCAACGTACTGTTGAAAGAGATCCGCTCGCTGGGTATTAACATCGAGCTGGAAGACGAGTAACCCCTGTCGATGGCAGGCTGTGGCCCTGGCCGCAGCCTGCAGGAAAACGGGTAAAGCACTCGAATATGTACTGGTTACAGGACGCCCGGGTCACTCCGGGCATTCCTGAGAAGTCTCACTCCGACGGGAGCTAATCCGTGAAAGACTTACTTAAGTTTCTGAAAGCGCAAACTAAGACCGAAGAGTTTGATGCGATCAAAATTGCTCTGGCCTCGCCAGACATGATCCGTTCCTGGTCTTTTGGTGAAGTTAAAAAGCCGGAAACCATAAATTACCGTACGTTCAAACCAGAACGTGACGGGCTTTTCTGTGCGCGTATTTTCGGGCCGGTAAAAGACTACGAGTGCCTGTGCGGTAAGTACAAGCGCCTGAAGCATCGCGGTGTGATCTGTGAGAAGTGTGGCGTTGAAGTTACACAGACCAAGGTACGTCGTGAGCGTATGGGTCACATTGAGCTGGCCTCTCCGACTGCGCACATCTGGTTCCTGAAATCGCTGCCTTCGCGCATCGGTTTGCTGCTGGATATGCCACTGCGTGACATCGAACGCGTGCTGTACTTCGAATCCTATGTGGTTGTTGAAGGCGGCATGACCAACCTTGAGCGTCGTCAGATCCTGACTGAAGAGCAGTATCTGGACGCGCTGGAAGAGTTCGGTGATGAATTCGACGCAAAAATGGGTGCGGAAGCGATCCAGGCCCTGTTGAAAAACATGGATCTGGAGCAGGAATGCGAACAGCTGCGTGAAGAGCTGAACGAAACCAACTCCGAAACCAAGCGTAAAAAACTGACCAAGCGCATCAAGCTGCTGGAAGCGTTCGTCCAGTCTGGCAACAAGCCAGAGTGGATGATCCTGACCGTGCTGCCTGTGCTGCCGCCGGACCTGCGTCCGCTGGTACCGCTGGACGGTGGCCGTTTCGCAACCAGCGATCTGAACGATCTCTATCGTCGCGTGATCAACCGTAACAACCGTCTGAAGCGCCTGCTGGACCTGGCTGCACCTGATATCATCGTACGTAACGAAAAACGTATGCTGCAGGAAGCGGTCGATGCCCTGCTGGATAACGGCCGTCGCGGTCGTGCTATCACCGGTTCGAACAAGCGTCCGCTGAAATCGCTGGCCGATATGATCAAAGGTAAGCAGGGTCGTTTCCGTCAGAACCTGCTGGGTAAACGCGTAGACTACTCCGGACGTTCGGTTATCACCGTTGGTCCATACCTGCGCCTGCACCAGTGTGGTCTGCCGAAGAAAATGGCACTGGAGCTGTTCAAACCCTTTATCTACGGCAAGCTGGAACTGCGTGGTCTTGCTACCACCATCAAAGCCGCCAAGAAAATGGTCGAGCGCGAAGAATCCGTCGTCTGGGATATCCTGGATGAAGTGATTCGCGAACACCCGGTCCTGCTGAACCGTGCACCAACCCTGCACCGTCTGGGCATCCAGGCGTTTGAGCCGGTACTGATCGAAGGTAAAGCTATCCAGCTGCACCCGCTGGTTTGTGCGGCCTATAACGCCGACTTCGATGGTGACCAGATGGCTGTTCACGTACCGCTGACGCTGGAAGCCCAGCTGGAAGCGCGTGCGCTGATGATGTCTACCAACAACATCCTGTCGCCAGCGAACGGTGAGCCAATCATCGTTCCTTCACAGGACGTTGTACTGGGTCTGTACTACATGACCCGCGACTGTGTTAACGCCAAAGGCGAAGGCATGGTGCTGACTGGCCCGAAAGAAGCGGAGCGTATTTACCGCGCCGGTCTGGCCTCTCTGCACGCTCGCGTTAAGGTGCGTATCACCGAGCACGAGAAAAACGAGCGGGATGAGTGGGTTGCTAAAACCAGCATCATCGATACAACCGTTGGTCGCGCCATCCTGTGGATGATCGTGCCTAAAGGTCTGCCTTTCTCCATCGTCAACCAGGCGCTGGGCAAGAAAGCTATCTCTAAGATGCTGAACACCTGTTACCGCATCCTGGGCCTGAAGCCGACCGTTATCTTTGCTGACCAGACCATGTACACCGGTTTTGCCTATGCAGCCCGCTCCGGCGCGTCTGTTGGTATCGACGACATGGTTATCCCAGAGAAGAAAGCGGAAATCATCACCGAAGCGGAAGCGGAAGTGGCTGAGATCCAGGAACAGTTCCAGTCTGGTCTGGTAACAGCGGGCGAACGCTATAACAAAGTGATCGATATCTGGGCTGCGGCCAACGAACGCGTTGCTAAAGCGATGATGGAAAACCTCTCTACCGAGCTGGTCATTAACCGTGACGGTGAAGAAGAGCGTCAGGTTTCCTTCAACAGCATCTTTATGATGGCTGACTCCGGTGCGCGTGGTTCTGCTGCTCAGATTCGTCAGCTGGCGGGTATGCGTGGTCTGATGGCGAAGCCAGATGGCTCTATCATCGAGACGCCAATTACCGCGAACTTCCGTGAAGGTCTGAACGTACTCCAGTACTTCATCTCCACGCACGGTGCGCGTAAAGGTCTTGCGGATACCGCACTGAAAACCGCGAACTCCGGTTACCTGACCCGTCGTCTGGTTGACGTGGCGCAGGATCTGGTGGTAACCGAAGATGACTGTGGTACCCATGAAGGTATCATGATGACTCCGGTTATCGAGGGTGGTGATGTTAAAGAACCTCTGCGCGAGCGCGTACTGGGCCGTGTAACGGCTGAAGACGTCATCAAGCCGGGCACCGCCGACATTCTGCTGCCACGCAACACCCTGCTGCACGAACAGCAGTGTGACCTGTTGGAAGAGCACAGTGTCGACAGCCTGAAAGTTCGCTCCGTTGTAAGTTGTGAAACTGACTTCGGCGTGTGCGCCCACTGTTATGGACGCGATCTGGCGCGTGGTCACATCATCAACAAAGGTGAGGCCATCGGCGTTATCGCAGCACAGTCCATCGGTGAGCCGGGTACTCAGCTGACCATGCGTACGTTCCACATCGGTGGTGCGGCATCGCGTGCGGCAGCCGAATCCAGCATTCAGGTGAAGAACAAGGGTACGCTGAAGCTGATCAACGCTAAGTCGGTTACCAACTCAGCCGGCAAGCTGGTCGTTACCTCGCGTAACACCGAGCTGAAGATGATCGACGAATTTGGTCGTACCAAAGAGAGCTATAAAGTTCCTTACGGTTCAACCATGGCGAAAGGTGACGGCGAGCAGGTTGCAGCGGGCGAGACCGTAGCAAACTGGGATCCGCACACCATGCCGGTTATCACCGAAGTGAGCGGTTTCATTCGCTTCACCGATATGATCGACGGCCAGACCATTACCCGCCAGACTGATGACCTGACCGGTCTGTCATCTCTGGTAATCCTCGACAGTGCTGAACGTACTGCGGGTGGTAAAGATCTGCGTCCTGCGCTGAAGATCGTTGATGGTAACGGCAACGATGTGATGATCCCAGGTAGCGACATGCCTGCTCAGTACTTCCTGCCGGGCAAAGCGATTGTTCAGCTGGAAGATGGCATCAAAATCAGCTCGGGTGATACCCTGGCCCGTGTTCCACAGGAATCCGGCGGTACCAAGGATATTACCGGTGGTCTGCCGCGCGTTGCGGATCTGTTCGAAGCCCGCCGTCCGAAAGAGCCGGCAATCCTGGCTGAGATCAGCGGTATCATCTCCTTCGGTAAAGAGACCAAAGGCAAGCGTCGTCTGGTGATCACACCAATTGATGGCAGCGAGCACTACGAAGAGATGATTCCGAAATGGCGTCAGCTGAACGTGTTCGAAGGTGAGCGCGTTGAACGTGGTGATGTGGTTTCCGATGGTCCAGAGTCTCCACATGACATTCTGCGTCTGCGTGGCGTACATGCGGTGACCCGTTATATCACTAACGAAGTGCAGGAAGTTTACCGCCTGCAGGGCGTTAAGATTAACGATAAGCACATCGAAGTCATCGTGCGTCAGATGCTGCGTAAAGCAACGATTGCCAGCGCGGGCGGTACTGACTTCCTCGACGGCGAGCAGGTTGAATTCTCACGCGTTAAAATTTCTAACCGTGAGCTGGAAGCCAACGGCAAAATCGCAGCAACCTTTGCGCGCGATCTGCTGGGTATCACCAAAGCGTCCCTGGCGACAGAGTCCTTTATCTCTGCTGCCTCGTTCCAGGAAACGACGCGCGTACTGACCGAAGCAGCCGTAGCGGGTAAACGCGACGAACTGCGCGGCCTGAAAGAGAACGTAATCGTGGGTCGTCTGATCCCAGCCGGTACCGGTTACGCTTATCATCAGGATCGTATGCGCCGTAAAGCAGCGGGCGAAACGCCTGTTGTTCCTCAGGTGACCGCAGATGAAGCGTCTGCCAGCCTGGCAGAACTGCTGAACGCAGGCCTTGGCGGTAAAAACGACTAATCGTTTCTATCGTTGATGAATAAAAACCGCTCTTCGGAGCGGTTTTTTTATGCCTGCGATTCAGGTCGTGCGGAGTATTTTACAAATTGTGCGCCGCGGCATGTGATAGCTAGCGTTGTTGCTATATTTAGCTAGCAATCATTTAATGGAGATAAACGATGAAATTTACCCGTCATGCACTGCTGCCCGCTCTGATCCTTACCTCACTTTCCGCAGGCGCAGCCGATACCACGACGACACCCAATCCTCTCAGCGTGCATGTGCTGAACCTGCAAACCGGTGTGCCAACGGCGGGCGTCAAGGTTGAGCTTGAACAACAGCAAAAGACAGGCTGGGTAAAGCTCGCTTCGGGGACCACAGACAGTCATGGTCGCATTGCCGCGCTCTATCCGGCAGGGGAAGCAATGCCAGCCGGAGATTACAAAGTGGTGTTCAAAACTGGGGAATATTATAAAGGTATCGGGCAACCGACTTTTTTCCCGGAGATACCGGTGGTGTTTCACGCAGAGAAAAGCGGTGACCACTACCATATTCCGCTCCTGCTCAGCCAGTATGGTTATTCCACCTACCGGGGTAACTAAGCCGCTGCGTATTATATCGCTGTGAAGTCGCCAGGTGATGGCATATGACTGGCGTCGTACGATGAGGGCAGGGCCAGCGAGGGGAAAACGAACTGGCCCTGGTCAGCATTCTCGCCAACCCGGACAGTTTAGCGTCGCCACCGGCTGTGACCAGCGGTAGTACGGCTGCTTGCGAAGCCGCTCCAGAAAGTATTTACGGCGTTGCGTGCGGCCTCGATGGTTAGGGTTTTGTGCACATTCCCCCGAAAAGTGCCATTTTATGTAAAAAACATTTTTTATCATGTGGTTAAACATTAAAACGGACTAAACCAAAAAAAGCCCCAGATGGCTTATTTCTACGCGGTGGGGCGCTCATTCCATGCGTCATGCGCGAGCAAATTGCCGTCTTTATACAGGTGAGTGATTTTCTCGTAATTCAGGGCAACTTCTTCCATGTGACCTGTGCCCGGACAGCCCCGCGTGTCATACATTACCGGACTGACTGAAATCACTTTCACTTTTTCCAGCGTGATCCGGTAATACTCCACTTCCTGTCCGGCATCATTGATGTGATAGAAGCGAAATTCAGCAGATTTTAGCGTCTGGCCTGTCGCCGCAGCTTTAAACAGATACGGAGATGAACTATCAAGTTCTTTGGTGAACTGGAAAGGCGAATGCTGACGAGTCCCCGTAACTTTCCCTGTCATAGGGTCTGTGGGGATCGTTAAGCTGTGGTTTAATCCTTTAAGCTCCACGCTCCCTTCACGGTCCTGGACATCAGAAGAACCACGGATCACTGCGCCACCGTCATCGGTCAAAAATAAGTGAACAGGTACAGCCATTTAAAAGCTCCTTGCTTGTGTTTAGTCAAATAACCAGCGCCCGGCTTTTGCTGATTCGATCAGCATACTGATAGTGAAATCAGGTACAGGTATAGGAGGGGATTTTTTGAAGGGATTCCATGAGAAAGGTTCGGCAGGATAGTAAGTTTCAATCTTGAAATTACCCCGTCCAACATTGAATTTTTCGAAAAAGTCATTCATCAGATCTTCAACTTCGAGCTCATCAATACTTAGATCAGTATCCAGGTCAGTTTCAGGCGTTAACTCCACCTTCTTTAAGTTAAACAGATATGTGCCAGCATAAGGCCGCACAAGCTCATAAACTCTCTGTTCGATACTGTCTACCATAACTTATCGTTGCCTCGTGCTATGGTGTTGTAGTCGCGTATGGTGCGGTAGGTAATTTGTGTTACATCAGAGGCAAGGATAATCACGCCGATCAAGGGAATCGAGCGGCCAACAAACGGCGCAATGTTGTGAACCATGACACGACGGGCCGTCCACGGTGTGTAACCACCAAGCCAGGTAGGTAATGAGATACCAAAAGGGAATTTTGTTTTCCCAAATACCGCTCTTGCTCCTTTGGAAGCGTAAGACGTACCTTTGGTAGCATTGGCTAACTTACCTCTTGTGCCTAAGTTGTTTCTCCCTGAGACAATGGCGACAACAGCACCAAAATCAGCTACGCCGATACCGAATTGACTTGCTGTATTCTCACAAAAAATCATAAATAGAAGTTCAGCTGCGGTTAGATTTGATTTTCCCGCATAGAAGTATGTTCCGTTTAATTCCTCTACTGTATCCATTGATTTCCCTATTTTTTTGATCTTATGTTTCGCCAATAATAACGTCACGTGCGTTATTGGGGCAAGGCCATCGTCAGGCGCTATTATTAACCAGGGTTCTGGCTTCTTCGATAATTTTATAGACCGTGGAGCGGGTAATATTGAGCTTACTGGCAATTTCCGTTGCGCCGGTACCTTCTTGATATAGTCTCAACACACGTCCTCTGTCTACCGTTCGTCTGCGACCAAACCGGATACCTTTCAGTTTTGCTTCCTGCCTGCATGTTATTGCGAAACACGTCCTAAATAACTATCCCAGTCCTTCCACACCGGTTGTAATCCGGCCTTCATCAGCGCATTCGCAACCTCTTGCGGATGGCGGTTATCGTGCGGAGAAAATTGCTCCAGTTCGGTTTGCTGTTCAGCGTAGCCCCCGGGCTGGGTTTTTGAAAAGGCGCTGATCGTATTGATCGCCAGCGGCACCACCCGATCGCGGAACTGGGGCGATTCGCGTGTGGAAAGTGACTGTTCCACTTCGGGCGCGAACAGCCGAAAAGCGCAAATTGCCTGCACCAGCTGCGCTTCGTTCATCAGTGAGGCTGGCTGAATGCCGCCCGCGCAGGGACGCAGGCGGGGAAACGCCACCGAATAGCGGCTCTGCCAGTAGTTTTTTTGCAGCCACAGCAGATGTTCCCCCATCATAAAACAGTCAGTGCGCCAGCTGTCTGACAGGCCAATCAGCGCACCCAGGCCAATCTTATCGATACCGGCGCGTCCCAGACGATCGGGCGTTTCCAGTCGGAAGAAAAAGTCCTGCTTATTGCCCTTCAGGTGGTGCTGGCTATAGACCGCTGAGTGATAGGTCTCCTGATACACCAGCACCCCATCCAGCCCCAGCGTTTTTAACTCGGCGTACTCCTCTTCTGCAAGGGGCTGCACCTCCATCATCAGTGAACTGAAGCACGCGCGGATGGCGGGAAGATGCTGACGAAAATAGTCCATCCCGACCTTTGTCTGATGCTCGCCGGTAACCAGCAGCAGCTGATCGAAGCCCATTGCGCGGATGGCCGCGCACTCCCGCTTAATCTCCTCTGCATTCAGCGTTTTACGCCTGATGCGATTACTCATTGAGAAGCCGCAATAGGTGCAGTCATTGGCGCACAGGTTGGACAGGTATAGCGGCACGAACAGATTGACGGCGTGACCGAAGCGCTGCCGGGTTAGCTGCCGGGCCTTCTGCGCCATGGGTTCCAGCCAGGCTTCCGCCGCGGGGGAGAGCAGCGCCATCAGATCCTCAGGGCCTGGTCTCGATGCGTTCAGCGCCCGCTCCACGTCGGCGGCCGTTTTGCTGTGGATCCGCAGGCTTATATCATCCCACTCCAGCGTTTCCCATCGGGAGATAAAGCTTTTCACTGGGCTTCTCCCTTTGTCAGAAAGGCCGTTAACGGGCTGGTGGGCTGCGCCTGCTGATGTCGGCTACCCAATCCGCTGCGCCGCGCCAGCGCGCCTGCTTCTACGGCCAGCCTGAATGCGCGCGCCATCTGTATCGGATCCTGAGCCGACGCCATCGCCGTATTCACTAACACCGCATCTGCGCCCATCTCCAGCGCCTCGCTGGCGTGGCTGGGTGCGCCGATACCGGCATCCACGATCACCGGCACGCTTGCCTGTTCGATAATCAGCGTCAGGAAATCGCGTGTCTTAAGCCCCTGATTGCTACCAATCGGCGCACCGAGCGGCATGATTGCCGCACAGCCCACCTCTTCCAGCCGCCGGCACAGGACCGGATCGGCATGGCAGTAGGGCAGAACGGTAAACCCCTCTTTCACCAGCGCTTCGGCGGCCTTAAGCGTTTCAATAGGATCTGGCAGCAGATAGCGCACGTCGGGATGGATCTCCAGCTTGAGCCAGTGGGTTCCCAGCGCTTCGCGTGCGAGCCGGGCGGCAAAAATAGCTTCTTCTGCGGTTTTAGCACCGGACGTGTTTGGCAGCAGCTGGACGCCGAGCGCCTGCAGGGGCTTAAGTATGCCGTCATCCCCGCCGCGCAAATCCACGCGCTTCATCGCCAGGGTAACCAGCTCCGCACCGGATTCACGCAGTGAATTCAGCATTACCGTCGGGCTGGAAAATTTACCCGTTCCGGCCAGCAGGCGTGACGTAAACGTTTTATCCGCAATAGTAAACATATCAACCTCCGGCAATGGCCTGGAAAATCACCAGCTCATCGCCCTCCTGCAAATGAAAAGATGCCCAGCGGTCGCGAGGGATAATCTGCTGATTAACCGCCAGCGCCGTACCCGGCTGATGGCGGGAAAGCTGTTCGAGCAGTTCAACCAGCGTGGGCGAACCGTTCAGGGTCATGCTGCTGTCATTAATGGTGATGTTCATCGCGGCCTCCACATACCGGGCACGCAGCGCTACGTTCGAGAGTCAGCGTGCGCCAGGTCTGCTGTCGGCCATCGAAAAGCCGCAGCTTCCCCGCCAGCGAGGAACCCTGACCGGCGAGCATCTTTAGAGCTTCCAGCGCCTGAAGCGTACCCATCACGCCGACCACCGGGCCCAGCACGCCTGACGTACGGCAGTTGCGCTGTGGCTCCGTCTCATCGGGCCACAGGCAGCGATAGCAGCCATGACTGAAGGGCGGGGTTAACACCAGCAGCTGACCGCCGAATCCCACGGCGCTGGCGCTGATCAGCGGTTTGCTGCGCTGTATGCAGGCGGTGTTAATCGCCTGACGGGTTTGCATATTGTCGCTGCAATCCAGCACCAGATCGGCCATCGCCACCGCCTCCTGCAAGTTACTGTCATCCATACGCTTCTCCAGTACGATAAATCCCACCTGAGGGTTCAGTGCCTGGAGCTGCGCTTTCGCGACCTGCGCTTTTGACAGGCCCGTCTCGCGGCTGCGAAACAGGATCTGGCGCTGCAAATTGCTGATATGCACCTTGTCGTCATCGGCCAGCAGCAGTGTCCCAACCCCGGCAGCAGCAAGATAGAGCGCCGCAGGCGATCCCAGGCCGCCCAGGCCGATAATCAGGACGCTGGCGGCCTGAAGTTTGCGCTGCCCTTCAGGACCGAACTCCTCCAGCAGCAGCTGGCGGCTGTAACGCATAAAATCACCGTCACTGAACATGCTGTGCGCCTCCCGACCCGGCCAGGCGCTGATGGCTGACAGGTACTAAACGCGGGTTGCTATACATGCTCTGTACCCCCCGGTCCCGCCAGCTGCAATAGCTGCGCGGTGGCTTCCTGCCAGCTGTCGGCCTGCGTAATGGCGCTGACTACGGCGATACTCCCCACGCCGGTTGCCAGCACGGCAGGCGCGCGGCTGAGGCTGATACCGCCAATGGCCACCGTTGATACGCCCTGCAGGCGCGAAAGATGACGCTTAAGCTCTTCTATGCCCTGCGGGGAGGAGGGCATCTGTTTAGTGAGGGTCGGAAAAACATGGCCGAGGGCGATATAAGATGGCTGCTCCTTCAGGGCACGATCCAGTTCGGCGTCATCGTGCGTCGAAAGCCCCAGGCGTAGTCCGGCACGATGAATGGCATCCAGGTCGGCGACGTCCAGATCTTCCTGACCCAGATGTACGCCATAGGCCTGATACCCGATCGCCGTCTGCCAGTAATCGTTGATAAACAAACGCGCCCGGTAGCGCCTGCCCAGGGCGATGGCAGCGGCAATCTCATCTTCCACCGCCGCTTCCGGCCGATCTTTAATCCGCAGCTGGATGGTGCGTACGCCCGCATCCAGCAGGCGCTCAATCCAGGCGACCGTTTCAACGACCGGGTAGAGACCCAGCCGGGCTTCGGTTAAGGGAAACGGACCACGGCTCATACTTTATCCTCCTGCTTCGCCGCGTAATCACGCACTTCCTGGGAAATTTTCATGGAGCAGAATTTAGGTCCGCACATTGAACAGAAATGGGCAACCTTGCCGGAATCCTGCGGCAGCGTCTCGTCGTGATAGCTGCGGGCGGTATGGGGATCGAGCGCGAGATTGAACTGATCTTCCCAGCGGAACTCGAAGCGCGCTTTCGACATGGCGTTATCGCGGATCTGCGCGCCGGGATGTCCTTTAGCCAGATCGGCGGCGTGGGCCGCTATCTTGTAGGTCATCAGTCCCTGCTTCACATCTTCTTTATTCGGCAGGCCAAGGTGCTCTTTGGGCGTGACGTAGCACAGCATCGCGCAGCCGAACCAGCCAATCATGGCCGCGCCAATACCCGAGGTAATGTGATCGTAGCCCGGCGCGATATCCGTGGTCAGAGGGCCAAGGGTATAAAACGGCGCCTCGTGGCAGTGTTCCAGCTGCTCGGTCATATTGTGACGGATCATCTGCATCGGCACATGTCCCGGGCCTTCGATCATCACCTGCACGTCGTACTCCCAGGCAATCTTCGTCAGCTCGCCCAGCGTGCGCAGCTCGGCAAACTGCGCCTCGTCATTGGCATCCTGAATTGAGCCAGGACGCAGCCCATCGCCCAGCGAGAGTGACACGTCATAGGCCGCGCAGAGTTCACATATCTCGCGGAAGTGCTGATAAAGAAAGCTCTCCTTATGATGCGACAGACACCATTTCGCCATAATCGAACCGCCGCGCGACACGATGCCCGTCAGGCGTTTCGCCGTCATGGGCACATAGCGCAGCAGGACGCCTGCGTGGATCGTGAAGTAGTCCACGCCCTGTTCCGCCTGTTCCAGCAGGGTGTCGCGGAAAATCTCCCAGTTCAACGCTTCCGCCACGCCGTTGACCTTCTCCAGCGCCTGATAGATGGGCACGGTGCCGATGGGTACCGGGCTGTTACGCAGGATCCACTCGCGCGTTTCGTGAATATTACGACCGGTGGAGAGATCCATGACCGTGTCGGCTCCCCAGCGCGCTGACCAGACCAGCTTCTCGACCTCTTCCTCAATGGAGGAGCTGACCGCTGAGTTGCCGATATTGGCGTTAATTTTGACCAGGAAATTGCGGCCGATAATCATTGGCTCGGATTCAGGATGATTGATGTTGGCAGGAATGATGGCGCGCCCGGCGGCGACCTCCTGCCGCACAAATTCCGGCGTGATGTCCTGCGGCAGATGCGCACCGAAGCTGTTGCCCGGATGCTGCTGGCGAAGCACCTCACCGCGAATGCGCTCGCGACCCATATTCTCTCGCAGCGCAATAAACTCCATCTCCGGCGTGATCCTGCCCTGTCGGGCATAGTGCAGCTGGGTGACGCAGTGGCCGGGCATCGCCCGTCGGGGGAGGGGACGGTGTTCGAAGCGCAGGTGATCCAGCCCTTCATCGGCGAGACGCTGCTGCGTGTAGGCTGAGCTGAGCGTCTCAATCGTTTGCGTGTCGGCGCGTTCACCAATCCAGCCCTCGCGTAACCGGGGCAGGCCCGCATGAACATCAATGCTGGCCTCTGGATCGCCATAGGGGCCGGCAGTGTCATAAACCGGCACGGGCTCATTATCTTCATATCGGGGGGCGTCTTTGCTGCCGCCGACTCGGGTTTGACTGAGCTGGATTTCACGCAGGGGAACGCGAATATCGGGACGTGATCCCTCAAGCCAGATGCGCGTTGAGTGAGGAAAGGCGGTGCCCTGGAGGGAGTCGATAAACTGTTGAGCCTGCGCGCGCTGTTCGCGGCGGGTGGTTTTCTTTTCAAGGTCAGACATAGCATGTTCCTGATAAATCGGGAAAAGATGCTTGTCCGGAGTTCGGAGGAGTAAGCGCAAAGTGTGGGTAAACAGCAGCACACCCTGACTGAAAAGTTACTCTTGTTCCCTACGCAGGTATTAACCTGGTCAGGTTCCGCGGATCCCGAATTAACGGTCTCAGCCCCTAAGGGCACTCCGACAAGAAGAATTCTGGTCTCCCGGAGGGAGAACCAGAACGGCGGTAACGGCGGCGGCCGCGCGTTACGCCATTGCCCCCTCAGCATAGGGGGCCTTTTTTGAAACTACAAGGATTTTACAAACGGATAACGTTTCAGGCGGGACGGGCCAGGGCAGAATCGTTAGCGGCCGGTGGGGTATCCGCCTGCTTGTCCAGCGCCAGCTGTATAAACTTATCTTCCAGCGTGAAGCGGGCTTCCAGCGCTTCGCCCACTTCAGAAAGCGCGTTCTGGAACTCAAGATAGTTATCGTGATCGATAGCCGTTTCCAGATGAGTATCATAAACCTGCATAATCTCAGCCGTGTTCGCCTGAAGCGCCGGATAGATCAGCGCGGCCTTAGCCAGCTGCTCGCTGCCTTTCATCTCTTCGATAAAGCGCTCGTACACCGTAAAGTGACCAGTGGAGAGATAATCGACCAGACGCTGACAAAAGGTATCCAGTGCGTTTTCATCGAGCGGAGTATGGGATTCCTTGTTAGGCTTAATGCCAACCATTTGATAATAGGCAACCAGTAACTGCTTGCGGGATTGCAGACAAAAGTCCACCAGGCCACTACACCCGGCAACGCGTGCGGTCAGGACTTCTAGTTGGTTGAGCATGTGTGACTCCGAAAGTGATATTTTAAGTGCCCGATCCCAATCCCGTTACGCAGAAAGCCGATTTAGCTGAGGATGTGCAATTTATGGAAGTTGAGATTTCAAGCGTAGACGCTGGCTGGTGGGTTGTCAGTCACGAACATAAACTATGGCTGCCGAAAGGTCAATTGCCGCAGGGAAGTGCGCAGGAATTAGGCCTGGTTGGGTCAAAAGCTATGCGGATCGGTGAATGGCAGGGCGAGCCGGTGTGGCTGATACGCGATAGCCGTCCGAATGAGATGGGCACTCTGCGACAGATCCTCGACGGCGATGTCGGCCTGTTCCAGCTGGCGGGGCGCGGGATCCAGCTGGCTGAGTTCTACCGCTCTCATAAGTGGTGCGGCTACTGCGGGCATGAAATGCACTCAAGCAAAACCGAGTGGGCCAGCCTGTGCGGTCACTGCCGGCAGCGATACTATCCGCAGATTGCCCCCTGCATCATTGTCGCCATTCGTCGCGGCAAGGAGATCCTGCTGGCGCAGCATACTAAGCACCGCAACGGCATCTACACCGTGCTGGCCGGGTTTGTCGAAGTGGGTGAAACGCTGGAGCAAACCGTCGCGCGTGAAGTCATGGAGGAGAGCGGGTTAAAAGTGAAAAATCTGCGCTATGTCTCCTCTCAGCCATGGCCGTTTCCCCAGTCGCTGATGATGGCATTTATGGCCGACTATGAAAGCGGTGACATACACATTGATCCCAAAGAGCTGCTGGATGCGGCCTGGTATCACCATGAGGCGCTGCCCCAGCTTCCACCGCCCGGTACCGTGGCGCGGCGGCTGATCGAGGATACCGTGGCGCTTTGCCGCGCTGAAGCGGAATGAATGTTATACTGTGCGCCTGATTTTGAGAGAGCGTTTAAGATGAGTGAACTGAAGAACGACCGTTATCTGCGCGCCCTGCTGCGCCAGCCTGTGGATGTGACCCCGGTATGGATGATGCGCCAGGCCGGACGCTACCTGCCAGAATATAAGGCGACCCGTGCCATCGCCGGTGATTTTATGTCGCTGTGCAAAAATGCCGAGCTGGCCTGCGAAGTCACGCTACAGCCGCTGCGTCGCTATCCGCTGGATGCGGCGATCCTGTTCTCCGATATTCTTACCATCCCCGACGCCATGGGGCTGGGCCTGTGGTTTGAGGCGGGAGAAGGCCCCCGTTTTTCCTCACCGATCACCTGCCGCGCTGATGTTGAGAAGCTGCCGGTGCCCGACCCGGAGCAGGATCTGGGCTATGTGATGAATGCGGTGCGCACTATCCGTAAAAACCTGAAGGGTGAAATACCGCTGATAGGTTTCTCCGGCAGCCCCTGGACGCTGGCCACCTACATGGTTGAAGGGGGCAGCAGCAAAGCCTTCACCAAACTGAAAAAAATGATGTATGCCGAGCCTGAAACCCTGCATCTGATGCTGGATAAGGTGGCCGACAGCGTCACGCTCTACCTGAACGCCCAAATACGTGCCGGTGCGCAGTCGGTGATGATATTCGACACCTGGGGCGGGGTACTGACGGGACGGGACTATCTTGAATTCTCCCTGCACTATATGCACAAAATCGTGGACGGCCTGATCCGTGAGAATGACGGACGCCGCGTGCCGGTCACCCTGTTTACCAAAGGCGGCGGCCAGTGGCTGGAAGCGATGGCAGCTACCGGCTGCGACGCGCTGGGGCTGGACTGGACCACCGATATCGGCGACGCCCGCCGCCGCGTGGGTGATAAAGTTGCCCTACAGGGGAATATGGATCCGTCTATGCTTTACGCGTCCCCTGCGCGTATCGGGCAGGAGGTCGCGGGCATCCTGGAAGGGTTTGGCCACGGCAATGGACACGTATTCAACCTGGGTCACGGGATCCATCAGGATGTTCCACCCGAGCATGCTGGCGCTTTCATTGACTCAGTACATCGACTTTCACGGCCATATCACCAGGACTAACCATGGACATTGCAGCATTACGTCAGGAGCAACTTGAACGCGCGGCAGAAGTGCAGCAGGAAGATGACTTTGAAGTAATGCCGCCGCGCTATATAGGCGGTGCCGATGTCGGTTTTGAACAGGGGGGCGAGGTTACGCGCGCTGCCCTGGTTATTCTGGAATATCCGTCGCTCAGGCTGGTGGAGCATCGCGTTGCCCGTATCGCGACGACGATGCCCTATATTCCGGGGTTCCTTTCATTCCGTGAATATCCTGCGCTGCTCGCGGCGTGGCAGCAGCTTGAGCTAAAGCCAGACCTGCTGTTCGTTGATGGGCAGGGCATTGCGCACCCGCGCCGCCTTGGCGTCGCCAGCCATTTCGGCCTGCTGGTGGATGTCCCAACCATTGGCGTGGCAAAAAGCCGCCTGTGTGGCAAGTTTGAGCCGCTGGATGACGAGCCGGGGACAACACAGCCGCTGATCGACAAAGGCGAGCAAATTGGCTGGGTATTGCGCAGCAAGCGCCGGTGTAACCCCCTCTTTATCTCGCCGGGGCATCGCGTTAGCCAGACGACGGCGCTCAGCTGGGTGGAAACCTGTCTGAACGGCTACCGGCTGCCCGAACCGACGCGCTGGGCTGATGCCGTGGCCTCACGGCGACCTGCTTTTATGCGCCTTCAGGAGCAGGGTTAACGGTGTGACGCGCGGTCTTTTCGGTTACACTGCTGGCCGCGCACTTCTGTTTAAGAGATCTCAACATGTTACGTAATCCGATTCACCTGCGTCTGGAAAAGCTGGAAAGCTGGCAGCACGTTACTTTTATGGCCTGTCTGTGCGAACGTATGGCCCCCAACTATCGGGCGTTTTGCGATCGTACAGGATTCGGTGAAGGGCAGCTGTATCGCCGCATCCTCGATCTGGTCTGGGAAACGCTGCTGGTAAAAGATGCTAAGGTGAATTTTGACTCACAGCTCGAGAAGCTGGAGGAAGCGATACCCAACGCTGAAGATTACGATCTCTACGGCGTGTATCCGGCCATTGATGCCTGCGTCGCACTGAGTGAACTGCTGCACTCTCGTCTGAGCGGTGAAACGCTGGAGCATGCGATCGCCGTAAGCGATGCCTCCGTGACGACCGTTGCGATGCTGGAAATGACCCAGGCTGAACGGGAAATGACCGACGAAGAGCTTAAAGAGAATCCCGCAGTTGAAGAAGAATGGGACATCCAGTGGGAGATTTTCCGCCTGCTCAGTGCCTGCGAAGAGAGGGACCCCGAACTGATAAAAGGACTGCGAGCTGACCTGCGTGAATCAGGGATCAGTAATATCGGTATAAATTTTCAGCAGTAAGGCGATAAAACGTGACTTCAGGCCTGATTTGTAGCGCCAGGAGGCTTCACATCCGCCCCCAGTCTGGTCTACATTTGGGGGGCTGAAAAAAGTGGCTATCGGTGCGTGTATGCAGGAGAGTGCCAGAAACTGGTTTTTCCCTCGCACTCGATGCTTAGCAAGCGATAAATACACTGTAAGGATAACTTATGAACAAGACTCAACTGATTGATGTAATTGCTGACAAAGCGGACCTGTCTAAGACCCAGGCTAAAGCTGCACTGGAATCCACCCTGGCTGCGATTACTGAGTCTCTGAAAGAGGGTGATGCTGTACAACTGGTTGGTTTTGGTACTTTTAAAGTTAACCACCGTGCTGAGCGTACTGGCCGCAACCCGCAGACTGGCAATGAAATCAAAATTGCTGCTGCTAACGTACCGGCATTTGTTTCAGGTAAAGCACTGAAAGACGCTGTTAAGTAATTGTCTGACGGTAAAAAGTTTTAAACAGGGGGGCGTTATGCCCCTTTTGTTATAGATACATCCGGGCAAACCGCTTTACCACCGGGCATTTCACCCACACTGTGTGATAATCGCGCCATGACTCGTTCTCCTCTTATTCCGCTCTCCCTGCTGACGCTGCTGTTACTGGCAGGTTGCAGCTCACAGCCAGCACTGCCTGACTTTACCGCCAGTGGTTATCTGGCCGATCGCGGCGCCGTTCGTATCTGGCGCAAAAACGACGGCAATGAGAGCAGCCATCTGCTGACGTTTTACACGCCCTTTTCGGGTGGCGCGACGGAGACGACCGACTATATGTGGCAGTCGGACAAGCTTATCTCCATAGAACGTCATCGTTTTGGCGACAGCCCCGAGAACGTGACGCTGCGCTTCGACCAGGACGGCAGCCTGAGTTTTATGCAGCGCCAGTTCGCCGGTCGCCGTGAAGCGCTCTCCGCAGACGCGGTGGCGTTATATCAGTTTGATGGCGGGCGTATGCTGAAAATCAGCGATGACCTGCTGAAAGGGCGGGTACTGCTCAGGCAAGGGCGCTGGTCGGCGTCCGGCGTCGTCACGACGTGCAAGGGGCAGAAAGAGCGGCCCGGCTTCGACCACTATTCCGTTAACTATATTACCCAGCATCAGCGCAGCCCGGACAAGCCGGTCAGCATCGCCTGGCTGGAAGCGCCTAAAGGCGTTCAGCTGCTGATTGTCACGCCCGACGATCTCTGCGCGAACGAGCCTGACGAAGCCAGCTTCTGAATGCCACCCGGGCCGGATTGCTCCGGCCCGGGTAAGGGCTATTTGCGGCCTATCGCGCGATAGCCGATATCATGGCGGCAGAAGCTGTCCTTCCATGAAACGGGCTTAGCCAGTTCATAGGCGCGCTTCTGCGCAGCGGCCACGTCATCTCCCAGTGCGGTCACGCACAATACCCGTCCGCCCTGGGTTACCACCAGATCGTCCTGCATACGCGTACCGGCATGGAAGATTTTGCCGTCTGGCGTTTCTTCCAGCGGCAGACCGTGGATTTGGTCACCCACCGCGTAGTCACCCGGGTAACCCCCGGCAGCCAGCACCACGCCCAGCGAAGGGCGAGGATCCCACTCTGAGTCTTTGGTATTCAGCTTGCCCTCTACGCCTGCCAGACAGAGATCGACCAGATCCGACTGCATACGCAGCATGATTGGCTGCGTCTCGGGATCGCCGAAGCGGCAGTTAAACTCAATAACCTTCGGCTGACCCTGCTTATCAATCATCAGGCCCGCGTACAGAAAGCCGGTATAGGTGTTTCCTTCCGCTGCCATGCCCCGAACCGTCGGCCAGATAACTTCATCCATCACCCGCTGGTGGACAGCATCGGTCACTACCGGCGCGGGAGAGTAGGCGCCCATCCCACCGGTATTGGGGCCGGTATCCCCATCACCCACGCGTTTATGATCCTGGCTGGTCGCCATCGGTAACACATTCTCGCCATCAACCATTACGATAAAGCTGGCTTCTTCCCCGTCCAGAAACTCTTCCACCACGATGCGGTGGCCTGCATCGCCAAAGGCATTGCCGGCCAGCATGTCCTGAATGGCTTCTTCTGCCTCGGCCAGGGTCATTGCCACAATCACACCTTTACCCGCGGCCAGGCCATCGGCTTTAATCACGATGGGCGCGCCCTTGCTGCGCGTATAGGCCAGGGCGGGCCCGACCTCGGTAAAGTTTTGATATTCAGCGGTCGGAATATGATGACGCGCCAGGAAATCTTTCGTGAAGGCTTTAGACCCTTCCAGCTGAGCAGCGGCCTGCGTCGGACCAAAAATCTTCAGCCCGGCAGCGCGGAAGGCATCCACCACGCCCAGCACCAGCGGTGCTTCCGGGCCGACGATGGTCAGATCAATCTTCTCCTCACTCGCGAAGCGCAGCAGTGCCGGAATATCGGTGGCGCTGATATCAACGTTCTGCAAAGCAGGTTCAAGGGCAGTACCTGCGTTACCCGGCGCGACAAAAACGGTTTCCGCCAGCGGCGAGAGTGAGGCCTTCCATGCCAGGGCGTGCTCACGCCCGCCGTTACCAATAACGAGAATTTTCATTTTTCTGCTCCGTAATTAATGGCGGAAATGACGCATCGCGGTGAAGATCATGGCAATGCCGTGCTCGTCGGCGGCGGCAATAACTTCTTCATCACGAATAGAGCCGCCTGGCTGGATAACACAGCTGACGCCAACGGCGGCGGCGGCATCAATGCCGTCGCGGAAGGGGAAGAACGCATCGGACGCCATAGCCGAGCCTTTCACTTCCAGCCCCTCGTCTGCCGCCTTGATACCGGCAATCTTCGCGGAATAGACGCGGCTCATCTGCCCCGCGCCAATACCGATGGTCATATTCTCACGCGCGTAAACGATGGCGTTGGACTTCACGAATTTAGCGACCTTCCAGCAGAACAGCGCATCACGCAATTCCTGTTCGGTCGGCTGGCGCTGGGTCACCACCTTAAGCTGGTGGCTCTCCACCATACCTAAATCGCGATCCTGCACCAGCAGCCCACCGTTGACGCGCTTGAAATCCAGACCGGCCTGACGCTGCTGCCACTCTCCACAGGTGAGTACGCGTACGTTCTGCTTACTCGCGGTTATCTTAAGCGCGGCCTCACTTGCGGAGGGGGCAATAATCACCTCAACAAACTGACGACTGACAATGGCCTGCGCCGTCTCTTCATCCAGCTCGCGGTTAAAGGCGATAATGCCGCCAAAGGCGGATGTTGGGTCGGTTTTATACGCCCGCTCATAGGCGTCCAGAATCGAATCGCTAATGGCAACGCCACAGGGATTGGCGTGTTTGACGATCACACAGGCTGGCTGGTCGAATTCCTTGACGCACTCCAGTGCGGCGTCGGTATCGGCGATGTTGTTATAGGAGAGCGCTTTGCCCTGAACCTGCTGAGCAGTGGCGACCGAGGCTTCGGTAATCCTGTCTTCTATATAGAAGGCGGCGTCCTGATGGCTGTTCTCACCGTAGCGCATATCCTGCTTTTTAATGAAGCTCAGATTCAGCGTCCGCGGGAAGCGGCCAGAAGGTGCAATGGTATCGCCATGATAAGCGGGGACCAGGCTGCCAAAGTAGTTGGCAATCATCCCGTCATAGGCAGCGGTATGCTCAAAGGCCTTGATGGCCAGGTTGAAGCGCGTGGCCTGCGTCAGGCTGTTCTCGTTCTGATCCAGCTCGACAACAATGGCCTGGTAATCGCTGCTGTTGACCACGATAGCCACGTCTTTGTGGTTTTTGGCGGCGGAGCGCACCATCGTTGGACCGCCGATATCAATATTCTCGACGGCATCTTCCAGCGAGCAGTCTTCACGCGCGACGGTCTGGGCAAAGGGATAAAGGTTAACGACCACCATGTCGATAGGGGCAATGCTGTGTTCCGCCATAATGGCATCATCCTGGCCGCGACGGCCTAAAATGCCGCCGTGCACTTTCGGGTGCAGCGTTTTAACGCGTCCATCCATCATTTCGGGGAAGCCGGTGTAGTCAGACACTTCGGTGACGGAGAGGCCCGCGTCTGCCAGCAGGCGGGCGGTGCCTCCGGTGGAGAGGAGTTCGATACCGCGCTGGGTCAGCGCCTGAGCAAATTCGATGATACCGGCTTTATCAGACACGCTGAGCAGAGCGCGGCGTACAGGACGACGTTGTTGCATGGTGATGATCCCTTGGCTTTGATTCGCAGAGAGTAAGAGCGTTACATCAAGCTTAGCCATTTTCACCTCTATATAGAGAAGAGTGAGAATAAGCTTCAGGTAACCCCCCCAAAACTGGGGCCAGGATTTCGCCCGGCATTGTAGCGAAAACGTTTGCGTGATGCTCGTGTAAATTCGCGGTGCGGCAGCGATGTGGATAAATCGGTGGATAAGTGCGTATAACCCGGGGTTTTGCTGTGGAATGCAGCGAACGCGCTATTTTTATCAAATTAGGGGTTGTCAGCCGTCAGGAACTCCCTATAATGCGCCTCCATCGACACGGAACAACGGCTTACAGGCCGCCGGGTTGAGAGGGTCAGGAAGCTGAACCGCCGGAGAAAAACTTCCCAAAAAGAAGTTGACTCTGAAGGAGGAAAGCGTAATATACGCCACCTCGCAGCAGGCCGCCAAGGCGCCAGCCGCACCGCTCTTTAACAATTTATCAGACAATCTGTGTGGGCACTCGCAGGATTGATATCAGCGCCGCAAGGCGCAAAAAATATCAAGTCTTAAGAGTGAACACATAATGAAATTCATTATGACGTTTTACACTTGAGCATCGCTTCACTTGTTGAAGCAAATCGAACTTTTAAATTGAAGAGTTTGATCATGGCTCAGATTGAACGCTGGCGGCAGGCCTAACACATGCAAGTCGAACGGTAGCACAGGAGAGCTTGCTCTCTGGGTGACGAGTGGCGGACGGGTGAGTAATGTCTGGGAAACTGCCCGATGGAGGGGGATAACTACTGGAAACGGTAGCTAATACCGCATAACGTCTACGGACCAAAGTGGGGGACCTTCGGGCCTCACACCATCGGATGTGCCCAGATGGGATTAGCTTGTTGGTGAGGTAATGGCTCACCAAGGCGACGATCCCTAGCTGGTCTGAGAGGATGACCAGCCACACTGGAACTGAGACACGGTCCAGACTCCTACGGGAGGCAGCAGTGGGGAATATTGCACAATGGGCGCAAGCCTGATGCAGCCATGCCGCGTGTATGAAGAAGGCCTTCGGGTTGTAAAGTACTTTCAGCGGGGAGGAAGGGAGTGAGGTTAATAACCTCGCTCATTGACGTTACCCGCAGAAGAAGCACCGGCTAACTCCGTGCCAGCAGCCGCGGTAATACGGAGGGTGCAAGCGTTAATCGGAATTACTGGGCGTAAAGCGCACGCAGGCGGTCTGTCAAGTCGGATGTGAAATCCCCGGGCTCAACCCGGGAACTGCATTCGAAACTGGCAGGCTAGAGTCTTGTAGAGGGGGGTAGAATTCCAGGTGTAGCGGTGAAATGCGTAGAGATCTGGAGGAATACCGGTGGCGAAGGCGGCCCCCTGGACAAAGACTGACGCTCAGGTGCGAAAGCGTGGGGAGCAAACAGGATTAGATACCCTGGTAGTCCACGCCGTAAACGATGTCGACTTGGAGGTTGTTCCCTTGAGGAGTGGCTTCCGGAGCTAACGCGTTAAGTCGACCGCCTGGGGAGTACGGCCGCAAGGTTAAAACTCAAATGAATTGACGGGGGCCCGCACAAGCGGTGGAGCATGTGGTTTAATTCGATGCAACGCGAAGAACCTTACCTGCTCTTGACATCCACGGAATTCGGCAGAGATGCCTTAGTGCCTTCGGGAACCGTGAGACAGGTGCTGCATGGCTGTCGTCAGCTCGTGTTGTGAAATGTTGGGTTAAGTCCCGCAACGAGCGCAACCCTTATCCTTTGTTGCCAGCGATTCGGTCGGGAACTCAAAGGAGACTGCCGGTGATAAACCGGAGGAAGGTGGGGATGACGTCAAGTCATCATGGCCCTTACGAGCAGGGCTACACACGTGCTACAATGGCGCATACAAAGAGAAGCGACCTCGCGAGAGCAAGCGGACCTCACAAAGTGCGTCGTAGTCCGGATCGGAGTCTGCAACTCGACTCCGTGAAGTCGGAATCGCTAGTAATCGTGGATCAGAATGCCACGGTGAATACGTTCCCGGGCCTTGTACACACCGCCCGTCACACCATGGGAGTGGGTTGCAAAAGAAGTAGGTAGCTTAACCTTCGGGAGGGCGCTTACCACTTTGTGATTCATGACTGGGGTGAAGTCGTAACAAGGTAACCGTAGGGGAACCTGCGGTTGGATCACCTCCTTACCTGAAGATACCTTCCCGCGTAGTGTCCACAACAGATTGTCTGATAGAAGTAATGAGCAACAGTACAGAGTCCCCATCGTCTAGAGGCCCAGGACACTGCCCTTTCACGGCTGTAACAGGGGTTCGAATCCCCTTGGGGACGCCATCTCCTGATAATGAGTGAAAGACATTATCAACCGTATCTCAAAGCTGATTCTGCCTGAAGGCGAGTCATGTTTGAGATAACTGCTCTTTAATAATCCGGAACAAGCTGAAAATTGAAACGACGTATCGTTTTCATTCTCCGTAATAAGAATGAAACAACACGATACAGTCGAGTCTCTCAAATGCTTACAACTCAGCAGTCTTTACTGACATCAGTAATGAGCGAGCTAAGTGAAGGTAAGGCGTCAGCGCGCAGCAGGCGGAGTGGACTTAACGTCCATGAGCACTGTGAGCACTGCACAACGCCGCCATCACGACGCGCAGCCATTACGGACAGAAAGGACGCTTGTGGGTTGTGAGGTTAAGTGACTAAGCGTACACGGTGGATGCCCTGGCAGTCAGAGGCGATGAAGGGCGTGCTAATCTGCGATAAGCGCCGGTAAGGTGATATGAACCGCAACAACCGGCGATACCCGAATGGGGAAACCCAGTGTGTTTCGACACACTATCGCAACATGAATACATAGTGTTGCGAGGCGAACCGGGGGAACTGAAACATCTAAGTACCCCGAGGAAAAGAAATCAACCGAGATTCCCCCAGTAGCGGCGAGCGAACGGGGAGGAGCCCAGAACCTGAATCAGTTTGTGCATCAGTGGAAGCGTCTGGAAAGTCGCAGGGTACAGGGTGACACTCCCGTACACAAAGATGCACTTGCTGTGAGTTCGAAGAGTAGGGCGGGACACGTGATATCCTGTCTGAATATGGGGGGACCATCCTCCAAGGCTAAATACTCCTGACTGACCGATAGTGAACCAGTACCGTGAGGGAAAGGCGAAAAGAACCCCGGCGAGGGGAGTGAAACAGAACCTGAAACCGTGTACGTACAAGCAGTGGGAGCACCTTCGTGGTGTGACTGCGTACCTTTTGTATAATGGGTCAGCGACTTATATTCTGTAGCAAGGTTAACCGTATAGGGGAGCCGCAGGGAAACCGAGTCTTAACTGGGCGTTAAGTTGCAGGGTATAGACCCGAAACCCGGTGATCTAGCCATGGGCAGGTTGAAGGTTGGGTAACACTAACTGGAGGACCGAACCGACTAATGTTGAAAAATTAGCGGATGACCTGTGGCTGGGGGTGAAAGGCCAATCAAACCGGGAGATAGCTGGTTCTCCCCGAAAGCTATTTAGGTAGCGCCTCGTGAACTCATCTCCGGGGGTAGAGCACTGTTTCGGCTAGGGGGCCATCCCGGCTTACCAACCCGATGCAAACTGCGAATACCGGAGAATGTTATCACGGGAGACACACGGCGGGTGCTAACGTCCGTCGTGAAGAGGGAAACAACCCAGACCGCCAGCTAAGGTCCCAAAGTCATGGTTAAGTGGGAAACGATGTGGGAAGGCACAGACAGCCAGGATGTTGGCTTAGAAGCAGCCATCATTTAAAGAAAGCGTAATAGCTCACTGGTCGAGTCGGCCTGCGCGGAAGATGTAACGGGGCTAAACCATGCACCGAAGCTGCGGCAGCGACACTTACGTGTTGTTGGGTAGGGGAGCGTTCTGTAAGCCGTTGAAGGTGGACTGTGAGGTCTGCTGGAGGTATCAGAAGTGCGAATGCTGACATGAGTAACGATAAAGCGGGTGAAAAGCCCGCTCGCCGGAAGACCAAGGGTTCCTGTCCAACGTTAATCGGGGCAGGGTGAGTCGACCCCTAAGGCGAGGCCGAAAGGCGTAGTCGATGGGAAACAGGTTAATATTCCTGTACTCGGTGTTACTGCGAAGGGGGGACGGAGAAGGCTATGTTAGCCGGGCGACGGTTGTCCCGGTTTAAGCGTGTAGGCTGGTGTTCCAGGTAAATCCGGAATGCCTTAAGGCTGAGGCGTGATGACGAGGCACTACGGTGCTGAAGTAACAAATGCCCTGCTTCCAGGAAAAGCCTCTAAGCATCAGGTAACAACGAATCGTACCCCAAACCGACACAGGTGGTCAGGTAGAGAATACCAAGGCGCTTGAGAGAACTCGGGTGAAGGAACTAGGCAAAATGGTGCCGTAACTTCGGGAGAAGGCACGCTGGTGCGTAGGTGAAGCGACTTGCTCGCGGAGCTGAAGCCAGTCGAAGATACCAGCTGGCTGCAACTGTTTATTAAAAACACAGCACTGTGCAAACACGAAAGTGGACGTATACGGTGTGACGCCTGCCCGGTGCCGGAAGGTTAATTGATGGGGTTATCGCAAGAGAAGCTCCTGATCGAAGCCCCGGTAAACGGCGGCCGTAACTATAACGGTCCTAAGGTAGCGAAATTCCTTGTCGGGTAAGTTCCGACCTGCACGAATGGCGTAATGATGGCCAGGCTGTCTCCACCCGAGACTCAGTGAAATTGAACTCGCTGTGAAGATGCAGTGTACCCGCGGCAAGACGGAAAGACCCCGTGAACCTTTACTACAGCTTGACACTGAACATTGAGCCTTGATGTGTAGGATAGGTGGGAGGCTTTGAAGCGTGGACGCCAGTCTGCGTGGAGCCAACCTTGAAATACCACCCTTTAACGTTTGATGTTCTAACCTGGCGCCGTAATCCGGCGTGGGGACAGTGTCTGGTGGGTAGTTTGACTGGGGCGGTCTCCTCCTAAAGAGTAACGGAGGAGCACGAAGGTCAGCTAATCACGGTCGGACATCGTGAGGTTAGTGCAATGGCATAAGCTGGCTTGACTGCGAGAGTGACGGCTCGAGCAGGTGCGAAAGCAGGTCATAGTGATCCGGTGGTTCTGAATGGAAGGGCCATCGCTCAACGGATAAAAGGTACTCCGGGGATAACAGGCTGATACCGCCCAAGAGTTCATATCGACGGCGGTGTTTGGCACCTCGATGTCGGCTCATCACATCCTGGGGCTGAAGTAGGTCCCAAGGGTACGGCTGTTCGCCGTTTAAAGTGGTACGCGAGCTGGGTTTAGAACGTCGTGAGACAGTTCGGTCCCTATCTGCCGTGGGCGCTGGAAGATTGAGAGGGGTTGCTCCTAGTACGAGAGGACCGGAGTGAACGCACCACTGGTGTTCGGGTTGTCATGCCAATGGCATTGCCCGGTAGCTAAGTGCGGAAAAGATAAGCGCTGAAAGCATCTAAGCGCGAAACTTGCCTCGAGATGAATCTTCCCTGACCCTTTAAGGGTCCTGAAGGGACGTTGAAGACTACGACGTTGATAGGCCGGGTGTGTAAGCGCAGCGATGCGTTGAGCTAACCGGTACTAATGACCCGTGAGGCTTAACCTTACAACACCAGAAGCGTTCTGGTGAGCAGTGAGAGACAGAAGACAATTTTCAGCTTATCCGGACAAGAATTAAGCTGTTCTGCATATTACGCATGCGGGACAGAGCACAGAATTTGCCTGGCGGCTTTAGCGCGGTGGTCCCACCTGACCCCATGCCGAACTCAGAAGTGAAACGCCGTAGCGCCGATGGTAGTGTGGGGTCTCCCCATGCGAGAGTAGGGAACTGCCAGGCATCAAATAAAGCAATAACCCTGACCTCACGGTCAGGGTTTTTTGCGTTATGGGGGCGGGAAACTACGCAGTACCTCGCCACTCTGCACTAGCAGGCTCAGAGCCCTGCTGCGCTGTCGGGTAAACTGGGTGGTCAGCATCAAAAACGTGACGGCTGAGGTAGTGTGCTGAAATCGATCGCGAAGCAGCTGTAGGCCGGGAAAGGCACCACCGTGGTAGCTATAATCATAATGAAAGTCATCGGTTGAGCTATAGCGGACGCGATGCCATAGCGCAATCGCCTGCTTTATGTCCTCTCGTCGTGCGCCGCTATCCTGCCATCGGCCCAAATCCTGTACCTGCTGCTGCAAAGCCAGCAACGCGTGTCTCACCGGTGAAAGATCAAACTGCGGGTCCAAAGCAGACTGAAGCCGATCCAGTTCCTCTGTAATCCGCTCCAGATAGCCACCGGGATCCAGCGGCAGGCACTCTTTATATAGCAGCTGTGCAAGCCACCGCGTATGGATCCGACAGTCCCGCAACAGCAGGTGTCTGTCCACTTTATCTCGCGTGTCGGCTTCGGTATGCCACCACCATCCTCCACCGCTTCCCGGAGAGTGGCTGGTACGAATGCCCGGCTCCACGCGAAAGGCGAAATGCAAAGGAATACCACATCCCCAAAACGACTGATCGCCCCCTTTACCTAATGGAGTGATACGCCGCGCCGTCGTGCCGGTTTCGTGGATAATCGCCTGGTTGAGAAAGTCGAATGATTCAGCCCCGCTGGCATTCACCACCACCTCCGTCGCATCTTCACAGCCGGGAGAGTCGACATTGATATGCGCGATGCACTTCTGCTGTAACTCTTCGCGATAGCGATCGGCATACCAGGTCGATCCGCCATAGCGGGCATTAGAATGGCCCGGCCACCAGGCGATACGCAGGCCTCTTTTCGGCCGGAGTGAACGATGAAACCAGGCAGCCATTGCCAGGCAGAGTGCGTTACCCGTCGCATTATCCGTCAGACCCTGATGCCATGAGTCATAGTGAGAGGAAAGCAGCACAAATTCGTCGATCTCACCGGGTATGTCGACAACAGGCAGGCTACAGTCGGCAACATGTACATTAAGCCGGGTCACTAACCGTGCGGTAACAGGGTGGGCCTGCCGATCAAGAATTTCCAGTAACGATCGGCCCTGTCTTTGATTGATACAGACTACCGGCAGGGAAGGGTAGCGTATACCATCGTCGGGGACAGGCGTTCCCCAGATGGGGCCAACGGTCTCTTCATGCAGTGCTTCTTCTGCCGAACCCCAGATATGCACCAGCCCAAGCGCCCCGGCGCGACATAGCTGTTGCACATAGTCCTCCAGGCCGCGATCGGCGACTACGATCCTGCCCCGAACGGTATTCTGCCAGGCAGCAAGCTCGCTGTCGGGAAGGGTCTCCTGCGATCGGCTGTCATAATAAAGAGGGCCAGCGATCCCTTCAGGGCAATGAGCAGAAAAGGAGCGCGTTTTAGCGCTCGCCTGCCAGTGAGGAAAGTCGGGCAGTTCCAGCGTGCCCAGAACGGGATCGCTCAGCAATAACGGACAGATTTCACGACGGGGCGTAAGACCGAGTGCGGAAAGCTGTTCTATAAGACTATCCGCTGCACGCTCCGCATCAACGCTGCCGGACAGCCGATGCAGAGGCTCAAAAGCATCCAGCAGCTTCTCCATCAACGGTAGCAGTACGTCCGTATCGGCATCAGAATGGAGAGGAAATGCGGCGTTATCCGGCTTATTGAGCGGCATCGGATGCCTTAACTGGCGTCACCTTCATCTCGATATCGCCAAAATAGTGCTGCTTGATCTTCTCCCACGTTCCATCAGCCACAATCTTCGCCAGCCCCTGATTGAGCAGGGTCAGGGTTTTCTCATCGCCCTTGCGAACGCCGTAAGCGGAACCTCTGCTAAAGAGCACGTCATCACGCACTTCCGGCCCGGTCAGGGTAAAATCCTTCCCTTCCGGCTTTTGCAGAAACCCAAAGGTCACCGCTACGGCTGGCGCAAGCGACCCGTCGAGCCTGCCCGCCGCTAAATCCTGATAAATCACATCCTGGTCAGGATAGGTCTTGACCACGACACCGGCTGGCGCCCAGTATTTATTCGCATACATCTCCTGAATCGACCCCTGCTGTACGGCAATGTTTTTGCCTTTAAGCGATTCTGGGGTAGGCAGCAGATTCACCCCTTTACGGGCAACCAGCTGAGAGGGGATGTGGAAGATGAAATCACTGAAGTCGATCGATTTTTTCCGCTTCACGGTAGCACCCAGCGGTGAGATAAAATCAACCTTCTTCGCCAGCAGCGAGGGGATCTCAGCATCAAAGCTGCTAACCACGTATTCGCACTTCACCTCTACGGCTTTGCATACGGCATTAGTAATATCGATTTCAAAGCCGGTTGGCTTGCCGTTGACATCGCGGAACTGAAAAGGCGGGTAGGTTAGATCTGCGCCGACGCGAAGTGTTTCACCTGCTGCCATAGCGGACGAACAACTCAGGGCCAGTGCGGCCAGCATGACTATTCGGGATTTGATCATGACTTTTCTCCTGCCGCATTCGTTTGTGACTGCCATTGCGTAAATTCATCTCTTACCGCTCGTAGCGTATCTGCATCATGACAAAGATCGAATGTCGTCATGGCCAGCGCTTTGGCTGCGGTTATCATGGTCGCCAGGCCAGCCGGGGATCCTGCAGCGACGGCAAATTCCGGCGTATGCGGCGTAACATCGCCGATGCGCAAATAGGGGTGGATTGCCGCAGTGACCTGACTCACGTTGCCAATATCCGACGAGCCCACGCCGCCGCCCGCGGGCGGATCGTTACTCTCTACGCCCAGCAGCGCAAGATTACGGGTGAAGCTGGCTGCCAGCGCCAGATTATTATTGCGCTCGGCATATACCAGCCCTTCCTCAATTTCTACCCGCGCACCAGTCATTTCAGCGGCGCCGGTCACCGCGGCATAGACTTTACGACGCACCTCTGCCAGCCCGCCGACCGTTGCGGCGCGCAGGATAAATTTTGCTTCAGCATAGGCGGGAACAATATTTGCTGCGCTGCCGCCGTGGGTGATAACACCGTGCACGCGAACATCATCGGTAAAGAACTGACGCAGTGCGTTAATACCGTTAAAGCTGTGGATCACCGCATCCAGCGCGCTAATGCCCAGCTGCGGTGCCGAGGCAGCGTGAGCCGCCTTACCAAAGAACTTAAAGGTCGCGTCGTAACAGGCCAGCGCACCGCGCACCACCATGTTTTTTTCACGCGGGTGAAACATCATCACCGCATCAATACCTTCAAAAACGCCTTTTTCCACCATGATAATTTTGCCGCCCCCGTCTTCCTCCGCAGGCGTGCCAATTACCTCAATGCGGCCCGTAAAGTCGACGTCAGCAGCTTTGAGCGCCAGCGCGGCCGCTACCGAGGCGGTACCGATCAGGTTATGACCACAGGCATGGCCCAGCTCCGGCAGCGCATCATATTCGGCGAGTAAAGCGATAGTAGGGCCGCCAACGCCCTTTTGCCAGCTGGCCCGAAAGGCCGTTTCCAGCCCGGCCGTCCCGGTTTCAATGGTGAATCCCGCTTCACGCAGGGGAGCGATAAGTTCGCCAGCGGAGCGGTGCTCCTGAAAGCTCAGTTCCGGATTCTTATGCAGACTCAGGGCCAGGCTTTGCAGCGTATCGCCAGCCGAGTCGACGGCATTAATAATTTTATCCTTCTGCGCGCTAATGGTGCGTTCAGACATGTTTTTTCCCCAATCAGGTGCATGTAAATTCTGTAAAACCAGACAGTTATACAGATATAGGCTTTTTTACAGTCAATTCCCAATTGAGCTTTTTTATCACTTGCGTCTCCAGGCCAAAAATTATTTTATGGAGGTCAGAAGTCAGCGGGGGGGAAGCATCATGAATGAGAAAGACTGGTTAATTATTCGTACCGTCTGGCAGTATAAAAATATCACCCGGGCAGCCGGGGAGCTTTTTACCTCGCAGCCCGCACTGAGCTATCGTCTCAAACAGATCGAGCGAAAACTCAATATCCGACTTTTTGAAGAGAGCGGGCGGGGTTTGACCTTTACGGCTCAGGGGCGCTATCTGGCCCAACATGCCGAAACCGTCATCAGCCAGTTTCAGCAGCTCAGGAACACGCTGCAAAGGCTGGACGGCCCTCAGCAGGGAGAGCTGCGTATTGGCTCATCGAGTAATTTTGCCGCCTGGCGCCTGCCAGCGTTGCTATCCATGTTTAGCGAACGTCACCCCGATATCAGCGTCAGGCTGGAGAGCGGTCTGAGTGAAGAGATCTTTCTGAAGCTACAGCGTGGAGAGATCCATCTGGCGCTGGTTAAAGATGACTACGGCTGGAAAGAGGGCAGGCGGCTGGTCGATGAAGATGATTTCTATCTGATTAGTCGGGGGCCGGTCGATCTCACGCAGCTTCCGCGGCTGCCGCAAATAAAAATTAACCATGGCGGTCATACCACCGGGCTGATAGAGCGATGGTGGAATGCGAGCTATTCGCAGGCACCCCGCGTAACCATGCGGGTGGATAAGCTGGAGGTCTGCCTGGCGATGGTGGAACAGGGGCTGGGCTATGCGATTATTTCCAGCTACCGTCCGCTGCCCAATACCCTGTGCAGGATGCCGATTGTGGTCGCGGGGGAACCCGTTAAGAGCCGGACCTGGCTACTCTACCGTCATGCCAGCACGGAGGCTCCGGTGATACTGCCCTTTGTGGAGCTTTTTAACTGAGGGAGATGAAAGATTCTCAACTTCCGGATGAGCACTCGACTTTCGCTGCCTGCCACGTTATCTTTGGCTGTCTGGATGTCTAAACGTATAAATGGTGAGTTGAGGAAGTAGGTTATGCCAATCAGGGTACCCGATGAATTACCAGCGGTGAATTTTCTGCGCAATGAGAATGTTTTTGTCATGACCTCATCGCGTGCCAGTATTCAGGAAATCCGTCCGCTGAAGGTACTGGTGCTGAACCTGATGCCGAAAAAGATTGAGACGGAAAATCAATTTTTACGTCTGCTTTCCAATTCTCCTTTGCAGATCGATATTCAACTGTTGCGCATCGACAGCCGCGAGTCGCGCAATACGCCGATGGAGCATCTGAATAACTTCTACTGTAATTTTGAAGATATCCAGCACGATAATTTTGATGGTTTGATCGTGACGGGCGCTCCGCTGGGGCTGGTCGATTTTAACGATGTGGCGTACTGGCCGCAGATCCAGCGGGTGCTACACTGGGCGAAAGAGCACGTGACCTCAACGCTATTTGTCTGCTGGGCGGTTCAGGCGGCGCTGAATATTCTGTATGGCATTCCTAAGCAAACGCGGGAAACCAAGCTGTCAGGCGTTTACGAGCACCAAATTTTGCATCCGCACGCGCTGCTGACGCGGGGGTTTGATGATACTTTTCTGGCCCCGCATTCGCGCTATGCAGATTTCCCCACTCAGCTGCTGCGTGATTATACCGATCTGGATATTTTCGCCGAGTCTGAGCAGACCGGGGCCTATCTGTTTGCCAGTAAGGATAAGCGTCTGGCTTTTGTCACCGGTCATCCCGAATACGATGCGCTGACGCTGGCGGGTGAGTTTCACCGCGATTATGAGGCGGGCCTGAACCCGGAAGTCCCTTATAATTATTTCCCACAGGATAATCCGGCGCTGCCACCGCGGTTCAGCTGGCGCAGCCATGGGAATCTGTTGTTTTTGAACTGGCTGAATTATTACGTTTACCAGATAACCCCGTACGATTTACGTCATATGAATCCAACGCTTGAGTAATGGGCTGTAGGGGCTGAGATATCTGCTGTGCCGGTGGATAATCCCTGCCCGCCGCTCCCTGAGAGCAGCATCCCTGCTGCCCTCGCCTGGCCCTCCGTCTCCGCCGCAGCGCTGCGGAATGCCCGTCAACCGCAGGGATTATCCACCTCATCAGGCTCCTGTAGTGCTGTGAGTAAAACCCTACAACAGTGCTTTGAGCAAAACCCGACAGTTTTCCGCAGGCTTCTGCGTCACTTTCAATAAAACCTACAGTCTTCTGGCGGGCACTCCAGTTTCGTCCCAATTTTGTATGGAATGGTCTCAAATACGCTATTTGCACTCCGCACCCGGCACAAAGCACACAGGCCCTGTAAGAGCAGATTATGGCTGAACATTAGCATCCTCCATTGCCACTTTGATCCTGAGTATCGCCTGGCGGGTGGTGTTGAATTCAGCGTGCCACTACACTGACACTATTTCCTCCGTGAGGCCGCACCGCTTTCTGAGGCTGGGCAGTTATCTTGCCCACCCGTTCCTCGCCAGCTTTTCAGGTGCTTAGAATGACCATCAGTATTACTCATGGAACGGAATTACCCCCTATTTCACTCAGTTTAAGGAGCGGTTCCGTTGTCCCACGACGGGATGCGTCGCCGCCTGGATAGGCTGAAATCATTACCATCAGGAGCATGACATGTGTGGAATTGCAGCACTGTACGGAACCAGTGACGCGGGCCAGGTTGAACTTATGTTAAGTCAAATCCAGCACAGGGGACCGGATGAAACACATGCAACGGTAACTGAACGCTGCGCTTTTGGCATAAACCGCTTGAGTATCATGGATATAGAAGGTGGTTCACAGCCATTCCACATCGCAAACGGCACGGTGCACCTGGTGTGTAACGGCCAGATATATAATCATGCCGCGTTACGCGCAGACCTGGAAAATGACGTCATTTTCAGCTCAGGGTCTGATGTAGAAGTCATTGCTCATCTTTATCATCAGTATGGTGCTGAGCTACTTCCCCGGCTGGATGGCATGTTCGCTTTTTTTATTTATGACCAGCACAGACAGGACTTTCTTGCCGCCAGGGACAGATTTGGCATAAAACCGCTTTACTATCTTCAACGGGATGGGGCCTGGTTCTTTGCTTCTGAAATTAAGGCACTGCAGGCGCTCAGCGAAGATGCTGCACTGATTAAAGAACTCCCGCCGGGCTGGATGGCAACGTCTGAGGGGATTCGTCCCTGGTTTGATATTAACATGAGCCAGCGTCGCTCTGTGCCCGATACACGCCTCGTGCGCGCGCTGCTCGAAGCGTCGGTGGAAAAACACATGCAGGCCGATCCCCAGGTGAAATTCGGCGTATTTCTGTCCGGCGGACTGGATTCAAGTATTATTGCTGCCCTGGCGGCACGTCACCGGCAGGATCTGGTGGCCTTTACCATTGGTATGCCGGGTTCACCGGACACCATCGCCGCGCGTCAGGTCGCCAGTCATCTCGGTATAAGGCTTGTCGAGTGTAGTTTTACCGTGACGCAGGCTTTGGCGCAGCTCCGGCGTGCGGTTCAGGTCACTGAGTCATACAATTCGGTGATGGTGCTGGAGGGGCTGATGACAATGCAACTGGCCCAGGCTGCGGCAGAGGAGGGGATAAAGGTAATATTATCGGGCGAAGGCGCAGATGAAATATTTGCTGGCTACGGGCTGCTGCGTCGCGTTCCACCCGCTCGCCTTTCCGGCCAGCTCAAACAATTGCTGGGTCATCTCCACAAGACAGAATGCCGACGTTTGGATCGCGCAACTATGGCCTGCAGTGTCGAAGCCCGTGTGCCTTTTCTGGATCCGCTGCTGGTGGAATATGCTGTTAACCTCCCCGCGTCAGGTCTGATTCAGAAAAGCAGCCAGCGACCGACCGAAAAATGGTTACTGCGCGAAGCCTGCCGGGATTTACTGCCCGAAAACATTCTGCAGCGGGTAAAACTGGCCTTCGATCACGGCAGCGGCATCCTGGCGCTGCTTGATACCCTGGCAGACAGGGTCACTGACGCCGCATTTGAAGAAACGCGCTATCGCTATCCGGCTGCACGTATTGCCAATAAGCCGACGCTGGTCTTTTACTTTATCTGGCGCGATATCTTTGGCGAAACGGGTGGTGCGGGGTCATTTGAACTTTGCGGCCACTATCCGGTGATGCAGGAAATGATAGATAAACGGACGTCTGAAACAGGTGGAACCGGCGAGTGTGAAGAAGACATCACCCCGCTCCTTACTGAATGGACTCATCATGCGGCACCGCTGCACAAATCCCGTTCCTGATCATTCGCAGGGGGACAGGAATATCCGGCTGACAAAGGACATCTGCTTCTGCGTTCCCGGCCTCGCATAGGGGGCCGTAAGGGTTCTGCGGATTGACCAGCCTGAGCGTGTACGCATTGACCTTTGTCGAGACCGTATCAACGTCGAGATGAAACTGATTACATAACGCCAGGATATCCAGATCACCGTGGTGTATGTCTCTGGCCTGAGAGTCATCCATCGGGTTCTTCGTCGGGTACATCACTCAGCTTGTCAGCGTGTCCGTCAAGCGCGCGCTCAATGTCGCAGGTAACGTGCTGTTTCTCTGCGCGCAGGTCAGTACTGACGACCCAGCGCTTTATCTGCTTGAGGCGGTTCTTCAGAGAGTGGTGGCTGTCGATATTGGGGCTGTTTGCCGGAACCACCGAAATTTCCGTGAAGCATAATTTTGGCGTTCGGCATCCTGTACGTAAGACCGTCGTTAACCGGACAGTAGATAAACCGGCATTCAGTACGAAAAATAACTGATTGCAACGTCTCATATAGCTGGTACGAAGAAATTCTCATTAATGGCACCATAATCGTATACGTCAGCACAAGGAAATATTCTCAAAAAGCCGTCTGATTCCTGATGCCGGAAATTTCGGCGGTTCAGGCATAGAACCCCATTGATGGTATGGAAGCTCGACCGTCTCGGTCGAAGCCTGCGTCATCTCATCAACACCGTGCATGATCTGACTCTGCCCGTGCCCGTGCGCGAGGGCGTAGCGGCGGTCGACCATTCAAGATGACAGCGGCCAAGTTGCGTCTGCTATGGCGGCCATGGGGCAGTCGGAAACCAAGGTCGGTGACCTCTGTCAGGAGCTTGGCATTACCAGGCAGACGTTATACCGGCATGTGTCACCGAGATGTGAGCTACGCCCTGATGGTGTGACGTTGCTCAATCGTAATTGAGCTATCGCCACAAAAAATCTGTCTAAAAAAAATTAGAGAAAATAAACATGCAACGTTACCCGTCTGACCTGGAAGTAACAGCGCAGGATTTTGCTGATTGCGGCTGGCAAAGCATTCTTGCTGACACTGCCGAGGCTGGCTACGAGCCACTATGGCGCGCCTTTTCCAAGGCCGCTGAACTTGCCGTGGAAGCGAAAATGAACGGGCCTGGCAAGGCGCTTTGGCTTTTGGCTGATGCGTGTGCCATGCGTCTGCTGTCCAGCCCTGACAATCGGCAGCAACCATTTGCATCTACCATCACCCATCTTGGCTGGCGAACGGCCGGGCCGGATGATTTTATAGAAGCGGACCTTGATTTTTTTGCTCAGGTAGTTAGGTCCACAGACAATTCGTGGCTCAAGGCTCGCTTGGCGGACCTGCTATGGGTACGGAAGTATAAATCGAATGATACAAAAGCCATTTGCATGGCACTGGACGCGATTGATAACTATCAGCGGATTCCAATAAATACGGAAATTTTGCAGAATGACTGGCAAGCATGTTGGGAGCGGGCAATCACCTTGGTTAAGATGCTTGGTAAAGGGGCAGCCGATAAGCTAAATGATACCAGGCAGCCGCTCCTACATGCCTTGCATACCTTGACAAAGTCGGAAGGTTGGTTGGCATGGAAAGTGTCGGATCTGTTGCAGTGGGTTGGACTGGAAATGGAACAGTCCGCAGAAGTTGCAAACAAACTGGCGACTTTGGCACGCGACTACGATACCGATACCGAGCAAGTGCAAATCATGACCGCAGGGCGGCTGTTCAGGCAGGCGGCGATCTGGTTTGGTATCGCCGACGATAAAGCAGAGGCTGCAGCCATGACGGTGCAGGTCGCGGAATGCTACGTTCGGGAAGGGAGGTCACGTATCCAAACACCTCATCCCAGCTATGGTGCTGCGGCCAGCTTCTACGAACAAGCCATTCAGACGTATCGCACCATTTCACGGCAACAACGCCAGGCACTTTGCATTGAGGTGCGGATCACCGCACTTCGGAAGCAGATGGATGAGGCTGGCGAAAAATCGTTGGGAGACCTGGGGGAAATTCCCTTTCCCGAGGTGGATTTTCGCGAACAGATGGTGTGGGCTAGTCAGGCCGTACAGAACAAAACACTTACCGAGGCGCTACAAGCTTTCTCTCGTATCGTCCTTACGCCGTTCAAGTATCAGGATTTGTGGCAGCAGATTGTGGCGCAACTCAAACAGCCATCTCTTATGCATATTTTCCCGGTGACCGTGCTAGCCGAAAATGGACGGGTCATTGCCCGAATCCCCTGCCTGGACACCAATGCCGACCTTGTAGACGAGGCAAACAGAGCACGTGTTTTCTGGGAAATGACGAGGATGTACCGTGCGTGGTTAAACTTCTACGTCAATGCATTTATCTGGCCAGCGTTGGGTTCGCTTCTACTGGAACACCGCTTGCGAGAAGCCGACCTGATCGAGCTTGCCAGTCGATCCCCAATTGTCCCAATTGGTCGGGAGCGTTTGTTCGGCAAAGCGCTGTTTGCAGGCTTTAACCATGACTTTGTCACCGCGTTGCACCTGCTGGTGCCGCAAGTCGAGAATATGGTGCGCTATCACCTCAAACATGCGGGCGCGCGCACTACTCATCTCGATGAGCATGGAGTTCAGACTGAAAACGGAATCAGTACGCTCATTGATCAGCCAGAGGCAGAAAAGGTCTTTGGAAGAGATGTGGTATTTGAAATCAAAGCGTTGTATTGCACGGCCATGGGCCCTAATCTGCGCAACAAGCTGGCTCATGGTCTGCTGAATGATACTGATTGCCAGTCAATTGAGGCTATCTATGCTTGGTGGCTAGGATTGCGGTTGGTTTGCCATGCCTTCTGGAATGCGGCAAGAACACGATGACGCTCTGTTATCCGTAGTATTATTGACTGCTGACATTCCGTGCAGTCATTTTGTGAAAATGACACGCATTTAGGTTATCCGATTGCACAAAATGCACGCCAAACGCTTTTAGCGCGGGAGTACACCCTGTTGCTATAGATAAGCCTGTTAAAAAAACAGGCTTATCGTACAATAATTCTCTATATCCAAACTGCCCCCTTATGACCGGTATCAGTTTTTTGAATCGATGGGATGGTCTAGTTTGACCGGATACTCATTTTTTTTGGAACATTATGCCTTTGATTCTGTAACAAATAAGCTCACCGGCATCCAGTTGAAGTGCATATTCATTTAGTTGTTTTTCGCTTTTCCTTTTTACAGATAACTCTTTGGAAATATGTTGTATTTTGTTAATTACGGGTTCAGGCCATGAGTGCGATCCGTTTTCGTCATAGTCGGGGTTTGAGGTCCAGCAGTACGAAAACGTACGGTAAGAGATAAACATCTGTCTGAAAAATCGATTTATTGACAGCAGTGTCCGATAAATGCCATTTTTCGATTAAAAACGCCGTTTTAAGGGTTTTTCTTTTTTTTATTATATATTTATATATCAGACGATTACTTCACTAACGTACGTTTTTGTTCCATTGGCCTTCAGACCCCTATGCAAGTTTTGCTGGCGTTAAATACCATATAAAAGGTAATACAATCGCAAGTGTGGCCGCAAGCGTGATGCTGATATCTACGGATGCCAGCATCAGCGTGAGAGCAAGTATGGTAAAGGCAGCGATAGTAATCCACTTTTAGGCGTTAAAGTGGTTAGCAAGATCATGGGTCACGGAATCCAGCGATCCGTCATAATTAGCAATATTGTTTTTCAGTTTTTGTAGATCTGCATGGCTAAACCCTGACTTAAGTAGCGCTGCATCACTCACTTTCATAGCGTTCCACCTTCCATCCTTAAAATGTAGGCACCTCTTTGCAGCAAGTATACACAAAAATTCCAGGCAAAGCCGGAACATCTCTAATCATTAATCTGGTGATTTTTTATAACTAAAACAGCAGCTTATATCCTTAACGTGGTTTTTTACACGATTGGACCTCAAACCCCTTATCAGTCTTGATTATAGCTATATCAAAAATAGCGAATTCCCAACACCATTTATCTGGAGCATATTTATATGCATACACAAAACCTCATAGGGAATAATAAAATGCAGAGTAACGTAATCAAATTAAACAGAGAAGAAACACCATTGATAAACTCATTGAGAACCATTTGTCAAAAGAAAATATACTCCTTTCACGCTTTACCAATCTCCAGTTTCGGGCATAGTGATATTTTACCCTCACGTAAAATAGAAGATGATTGTTTAGAAGCGACGATTACTGACGAAGCTTTCGATAATTTTTTCTTCCCTAAAGGAGTTATTAAAGAGTCACAGGTATTAACAGCAAAACTCTACAATGCGGATCACTCATTTTACATTACCGGTGGCACCAGTGTAGCCAACCAAATTGCCATCACTGCTTTATATGATGATAAATATAATATCCTTATCGATAAGAACTGCCATCAGTCTGTTCACTTTCACAGCCAATCGTTAAGGGCTAATGTGGATTATCTCTGCCCGGACCTTGTCGCAGAAGATGGACAACTTAAGGCTTGGTCTATTGATAAACTAACAAGGAAAGCATTGACAAAACAATTAGAGGGGGCAGGATATGACCTCATTATTTTGTCAGCACAATCCTATGAAGGTCTTATTTATGATATTCCTTCTGTATTATTGAAATTATTACAGGCAGGGGTTAGCACTCGAAAATTCTTTATCGATGAAGCATGGGGAAGTTTGAATTACTTTGGGGAGGATACAAAAACTTATACGGCAATGAATATTGACAATATTGTTGAAGCTTATCCCGACCTCGAAGTTATGTGTACACATTCAGCGCACAAATCGCTTTTTTGCCTCCGCCAGGCATCCCTGATCCATTGTAAAGGGAAAGACCTATTATCGCATAAAATTGAAGTGGCCAAATTTAGGGTGCATACCACATCACCAAACTATCCTATTCTCGCCTCATTGGATCTGGCACAAAATTGTATGCGTAAATATGGAAATGAAGTGGCTTCATACTCTAGAGCATTAGTCAATATGTTCAAAGAGGCGGTGAATTCAGAACCCGAGCTTTCCTTATTACATACAGAATTTGAAGTATTTCGTGGTCATCAGCATATTGCTTATGACCCTACAAAAGTAATGGTTAATGTAAGAAGTTTAGGTGACGCATCAGAAATTAAAAAAGAACTATTGAAAGATAATATTTTCATAAAAAGAACATTGAACAATCATCTATTGCTTAATTTCCACATTGGAGTTAACAAGGAAGCTGTCAACGCATTGATTAATGGGCTAAAGACAATTGGCAATTCTAATTTAAAAAATTGCATATCCAATAAATTCATCATCCCATACCCACCGGGTGTGCCTATTGTTTTTCCAGGCGATGAAATAAACTCTAATATCACTAGAAAAATAAGACAATGTGAAGAAAATGGATTGCTAATTATTTCCGCTTGATTTAAATACGTTTTAAATAAATCTCTTAAGGATATATCCACATGATCACATTAGAAAAAATGAGAGACATTACCTCGCGCCAAAAAGACCATAGTTGCATTGTTGATAAAGGCGTGCACTATACATGGCAGCAAATTCTCACCCAAACAGAATCTCGAATAGTATTTTTAAAAAGCATGTACAACAAAGATCAGCTGCGTTCCGCCTGCTATTTATCAAAAAACAATGCAGATGTCATTTGCTGGCTTGCCGCTTTTACAACATTGGGCATTCCAGTTAATGGCTTGGATTACTCATTACCGGTAGATACATTAACCTCCTTGATAAAGAAGATTAACCCAGACATTCTGCTCGTTTCCTACAGTCTGTATTCCCCGGATGAGTTGAATCAGTTGAACACAACCGGCAGTACCATATTGGCCATCGATTCGCTAACAGATCCGATTATCAAAAGCATTGGTGAACATCATGCGCTCAAAATAGATATGCTACTGGAAGGTCATATTTCGCCTCCATTCCGGGCCGTTTCTTTAACGTCAGGGACAAGTTCACTCCCTAAAATAGCACTGCGCTACCAATCATTTGACGCGCGACGGTTTGCCTGGTTTAGTGAGCGATACGATTTCGGGAATGACGGTGGATTTCTGCTGATCCTGCCACTGTACCATGCCGCGGGGAACGGGTGGGCACGAATGTTTATGGGCCTGGGAAGCCCCATTTATATCGTAGACCAAGATGATGACGATAATATCATCTCAACCCTGTCTCAGAATAACGTAACGGCAAGCGTCATGACACCCAATTTGGTGAACAAGCTGGCACAACTTGCTGACAATGGAGGGTATCAATTCTATCTTCGCTGGGTACTCGTGGGTGGCAGCTATTTTTCGGTTAAGAACAAGCATGCGGCAATGAATTTATTTGGCCCTGTCTTTTATGAATATTATGGTTGTACAGAGTCAGGAGTTAATGTTTTATCGGAGCCAGAAGACATGGCGCTTTATCCTAAAAGTGTCGGCAGAGCGTTTGATGGAAATGAAATAATTGTCCTTGATAAAAACCTTCATCCCGTGAAGGAAGGGGTGAATGGTCGGGTCGCTGTTGCTAGCTACATGCTGATGGATGAATACAGCGACGGCACTCGCCCGTTCCACATCATTGATGGCATTAGATATTTTCTAATGACGGATCATGGCTACCTGGACAAACAAGGCAGACTATTTTTGCTGAACCGTAATGGTGACACTGATACCTTTTCCCCTCTGTATAGTATAGAAGATAACATTCGTGCGTTACCTTGTGTGTCTGATGTGGCTGTTATTTCTGTCATAGAGAATGGAGAAGCCAATATAAAATGTATATTCAGTACAAAACAAGGTGATCAGAGTGAAATTGGCAACCTCACGAATAAAATAATTCAGAAATTTGAAAGTAGCAATGTTATCAATATCAAGGCGAAGAAAGTCGAAGCGATCCCATACAGCCCCAGTGGCAAAGTGCGTTTTAATGAAGTTGTGCGTATTTTATCTGCCGCCTAGTTGACTATGGTTCATGGGGGGGCTATCAGAAAAGTTGATAGCCACATAATTACTTACGAATAGTCATCTCAAACAGACAATGAAATAATCAGTTCCATCAATAATGATACCGTCACAATGTAACATTTTAATTTAAGGGTAAACATCATGAATAACAGTTATTCAAAAGGTCTGATTTGCTGTTTGTTAGCGACTCTTTCTTGGGGAGCAATGTTTCCTGTCATGACCGATGCATTGCAGTATATTGATCCATTTAACTTCACCACCATACGCTATGCTATTGCAGGATTGGCATTCGCCCTTATTCTATTCTATATGGAGGGGAAAAAAGGATTCAATTTGAAAGGCGAGCGTTGGGGCCTGGCTTGGTTGTTCGGTACCTTCGGGTTTGCTGGATTTGGTTTTCTGGTTTTCCTGGGCCAGCACATGGCCGGTCCTTCTGGTGCTCTGACGGCATCGATAATGATGGCCACGATGCCAATGTTAGGTTTATTGACGATCTGGTTGTTGAAAAAGAATCGTCCACATGCTAGCACCTTCGGGTTCATTCTGATGTCATTCGCCGGTGTATTACTGGTTATCTCAAATGGCAGTATCGCTGAAATTATGAACTCACCCTCAAACCTGACAGCAAACCTGCTTTTGATTGCCGGGGCATTATGCTGGGTCTTATACACAGTTGGTGGCAGTTATTTCCCTCACTGGAGCCCTGTTCGTTACACAACTATGACAACACTCTTAGGCATGATTAGTGTTGCCGCCATTGATGTGACACTTGTGCTGACGGGGTATATCTCTGCACCAAGCATTTCAACGGTGAGCATTGTCATGCCGCATTTGTTGTACATGGCCCTGATCGCAGGTCTGATGGCTGTTCTTTGCTGGAACGTAGGGAATAAAATCATCACGGCAACTAACGGAGTGCTCTTCATGGATGTCGTGCCGGTCACAGCTTTTATCGTGTCGGCACTGAGTGGTGTGGTACCGACATCTGTTCAGTTGCTGGGAGCAGGCATTACGGCAACTGCACTCATCTTAAACAACCTGAACCAGCGTAAACTGGCTCAAGCCAAACTGTCGGTACCGGCAATGGCTACCAGTCGAACCTAACGGCAGGACAGCGTCCAGAGCGTCTTCACCGACTCAATCAATGCATTGACCACCGGTGAAGGCTCTCTGCCTTTAGCCCAGATAAAACAAAGCTGACTCACCGTTTTTGCTTTAGGCCAAATATAGACCTGCTCGCTATCCTGTGCGGGCAAAGCAATATCTTCACGCATCAACGTCAACCCCATTTCAAGACAGACTAGTTCAGTAAGTGTTTTCTCTTGGTCAGCGACCATAGAAGGGGTAAGTATCGCGTTATTGCGCTCAAAAAGCTCCCGAGTGATAGTTGAGAAAGAGCACTTATCCGGAGTGGTGATCCAGGGAAATGTCTGGATATCTGCCCACTCCGCAGCCTGAATTTTACCACCCCATGCCCACGGTCCAACAATGCAAAGCGTTATCGGAGAGATAACCATCACCTCCAGGCGCTTATCATGGATATCACCTATCACAAATCCCGCATCGATTTCACCATTCACGACAGCGTCAATGATATGACCAGATATATTCTGGCTAATGTTCAGATTGACATTTTGATGACGTTGGCGAAGTTCAGACAGAACCCCAGGCAGATTCAGTATAACGGGTACAGAAATAGTCCCTAATTTGCAGGTGCCGACCTCATTCATAGAACGTGCTTTCTGTACAAATTTACTGGCTGCTGCTAGCGCTACGCGGGCTTCATCGCGCATAACAATACCTGTTGGCGTCAGTTCCATGCCTCTGGGGGTTCGCGTAAACAAGCGAACTTTGAACTCACTTTCAAGTGATTTGATATGCGCACTCACCGCCGGTTGGCTAAGAAAAAGCAGGCTGGCCGCACGAGTCAGGTTTGATGTCTCTGCTACCGTTACAAAAGTCTTCAACTGGTTAAGATCCATGTAATGTATTTTCCCTTAGGTGACCAATGTGTAATTCTGAACTGTGCGGGAATCTTAACTGAAACAGAAAAAGCGTGCTCGAAAAATAATCAACTTTTCTGCTGTTCGGATAGGAAAGAGTTGTGAACTTCTCTACACAAAAGCAGTGACTTACGAATGAATTCAATGAACGTAATTTCTTGTGCTTTCTCTCTGTTCATCCCTTCTTTGAAAGGGTAATACGTGATGACCTGGGTAGACTCCTTGTACTCATATTTGTAATGGGCTATCCCGTTTCTTAGTCGATTATGGGGTTTAAAGCCCAACCGTGCGAGATCGTACGCTAAGTGCATTTTTTGAGCAGATTGAGCGAGTAAAGATAACGAGAGTTTTGTTTACTCTTTCCGTTGATGCCAGTAATCATGCAGTTTTCGGCACATCTTGTGTTGATAAATCCGTTAATCAGATCAACGTAAATCTGACTGACAATGCCACGACTTTACAGGCTAAAAATTATATAGTTACGTTCTTATCGTACTTTCCGTTCCATCGGACTTCAAACACCACTGCTGGCAAATGAGCCGTTAAGGCGCAATGACAGGTATAAAGGAAAACGATTAAAAAGGAGTCACCCGGTAGGAAATCCCGATTGTTAATAACCATACAACATGTATATTCCTGTTTTTTAAATATCTCTAAATGGAACAATAATAAATGACGAAAAATAAATGGACCTTGATTTTTATTGGGGCTATATCCACACATGTACTGGCTGGTGATCTTACCCCAGCTGAAGAAGCGGCCGCAGAAGTAGGCCAGTTCCTTGCCATGCCAGGTGTGGCTGCTGAGTTGGGTGCAGTGCCTGGTCATGAAGGTGCCTTAGCCCCGCTTATGGTGCTTAGAGCCAGAAAATATAATGAGCAGGAAAAGTTACGAGGCATAAATTGTCAGCAATCTAGCGAAATATTCCAGGCCAAATTGGAAAAAGCGGTGAAAGAATCCCCTACTCCACATGGAAAGATTTTTTCGCGGTTGTATTCTGCTTACCAGACTGCCGACTGTAAAGAGCAAACTCAGCAGTAAATGCTGTTATGCCAAGAGGAAAAATACCGGGAAGGTATCACGCAAACAGATGTGGGTCCTAACTGCCGTGGCGCGCGCACCATGTAGACGATCCGACGCCATACACCCATTTCAGTTACGTTGACTCAGCAGGCCATTACTCTGGGACGGACGTTACAGGAAATATTGCCACACTTGAGCGGCTGGCCACTACCGGGATCGTCCGCCTGCATGGCGATGGGGACGATTTCACGGTTGAGCTGGTGGAGCGTGCAGACTTCCTTTCTGGCTGGTTTGACGGCGCACGGGCGGCTCAACGCGGTGAGGGTACCGATTACAGCTCTTGGTGCAGCATGCCTATGGCGTTCGTTGCTGGCCATTAGCACTGGCATGAGCAGCAGAAGCTCATCGCCATACAGTATAAAGATGAGTTTCAACGGCGTTGTCATGGCTTCCCATGCGTGGATACTGGTGAGTTATGGAGGCAGGAATAACAACAGCCCACGAGGGGCTGTAATGCTTCAAACACAATATGTTAAAAGCATCAGAATGTTAATCTACTATGTGGAAATGAACAAATTAAAGGTACCCCTGGTGGCATGAAATTAAAGGGCTGCCAGGGTTTTGCCTTTACATAGTGAACATTATTTCCAAAGGTCGGACGCGGTTGAGTTCAGGTCGATTCGTGGCATAACGGCAGTTTTAACCTCATAGAAAAATGATGAATTAGAGAAAGAATCCACCTTGGAGGTGAGTTTAATAATTACATCTTAACCAATCGACGTTACCACAGCACTGTCCGTGTCAGCCTGCAGAACAGGTGCCGATTTAGTGATGGTCGGCAGCGGGTCACTTATTTTGGTATTGAGGTAATAGCGGAACGTATCCGAATCGGTGGATTAAGCATCCTGATACTGCGTGAAGTACAGCCAGATGTTATCTGACGGTGATTAAACAGTCATTGCGCGGCGCGTTGTCTGAATACCAAAGCGCGCCCCACAATGACTATTATTAGAAGGATTGCAGTCAGCGCTCTGTGGCCCATATAAAAGCCATGTTTATGCGCATAGCCGATCCCCTGTTGAATCCAAAAATGACCGCTTGGGTCATCACCATAAGGCACCTCTCTGTACCATACCCCCACCCTGAGTCATAAGTACGCGCACGCCCTTGTGCAAAGCCACCTCCTCTCAGTAACATCTCAGTAGGTATGCCCGCAGCCATGTCGGTAGAACCGTAATTAAAGTTCCCTAAATTGGCTATGCTGGGTGTTGTAAGCGGCAAGTCACCAAAATTTTTTGGATGGACGTTTCATATGCCGATTAAGATAGATTGCAGCCTCTTTAACGATCATATACATAAGAATAAATTAGATATATAATAATATTTAATTATTAAGGATGATATAAAATGAATAACTCAGCTTACTTAAAATTTAAATTAGAATCCGATAAAAAAGTTGCTGATTCTCTTCAGAAAGGAATCGCCTCAGTGCCTGGAGCTGTTCGCAAATCATTAAATGATATCTATTTAGGCATGGAGCGTGCCTCATGGTACTCATCATGTTTTTTTGATAAATATCAAGATGTATGTAAAGAATTAAAGAGTGAAGATGTTCGCATGTTTATGTCAGTGATTGAATTATATAATCGCAGAGATGCATTATTTGATATATTCAAGATCTACGTGGATTATGTCTTAAAGAATAAACCTAACAATTCAGATAAATCGTCCCTGCAAGAATTGGCTCGAAAAGGTGCGGGTATTGCATCAAGTAAGGCGGTAGGAACAGCAACAAAAATTACCATATCATATGCTTTAGCTACAGGATTGTCTGAGTCCGTAGGTGTATCTAATGCTGTAAGAACCATGGTTAACGCCAGGGGGGCCACGGTTTTGACAATATTCCAGATATATGGAAACAGCCAAAAAGCTGCGCTGGCTGCCAGGCGGTTAAGGAGCTTAGACCCTGTTTTTTATTCCATTATATATAAAATGAAAATAGAAATGTTATATATATATATTGAGCCAACGCTTTCAAAAGTAATTAAGAATATAAAATCAATGCCATCAACTGACTACAATGAAATTGTAAGCATTATTGAGCGTGTTGAATGAAAAATATCATAAAGTTAATCGCCGTTATGTTTTTTGACTGGGTTTTATTGGCTGTATTTTTATTTCTTTCAACCATATATTTTATTTTTATTCCTGAGCATTGGGGGAAGTTAGTATTAATTACGCTCGTTTTGATTGTATGGTTTGGCGGTGGGGTTTTAGAAAGGTTGATGAACCGAAAAAAAAGTGAGTAAAGCCTAAACGATAAAAAAGGGGGCGCCCCCCTCAGTTCAATATTGCGAAACATTGTTTTTAATGTTCCAACCTGATCGAGTTTCTGCCCCCTTTCCGCCGGTCGGGCTTTGTTCCCAATACTGCATTTTTACTGAGTCAGCCTGAAATTCATACTCAACGTTTGCGTCTCCAGAATCGCTAAGCAATATCTGGGCGACGATTACATCTTCCAGTGTGATGCGGTAATACTCGATTGCTGTTCCGCCAGCCTTGCAACCTGACAGCTCTACTTTACGAATTTTGGTACCATTTGAAGCAAACAGCAGCATTGCAGGCGTCGCTTTATCAATAATGGTATGCACTGAGAGATTGTTATAACTGACTGCTCCATTGCCTGCCGCGGCTCTCTGAGCGCCCCAATTATAGGAATTGATGTCAATCCAGCCCTTGTGGGCTGCATCCTGAGATTCGCCGGCAACGTTATCAGCCTTTAGAAACAGATTGTTCATTCCTTTGCCCCTTCCTTTGTATGATTACAACGCTTCCTGATTATACCTTTAATTCAGACAAATAACCCTTTAGTGAGGAATTACGTCTCTAAGGGAAACCGAGGTTTTTATAACAAATAAGCAACATAATTCAGTGCCTGAATCATGCCGGATAACATCATCTTTTACGGATTCCGGCCTCGATATGTGATGAACCCCGATTCGCCGGGGCGCTTGAAAGCCATTATATTAAAAAGTCCCGAAAAGGCTCAATTTAAGCGTTTAAAATCAAAGGGGGTGGAGAGTCAACATTAGTAGGGGTTCAAAGCCCAACCGTGCGAGATCGTACGCTAAGTGCATTTTTTGAGCAGATTGAGCGAGTAAAGATCACGAGGGTTTTGTTTACTCTTTCCGTTGATGCCAGTAGTCATGCGGTTTTCGGCATATCTTGTGTTAATAAACCCGTTAATCAGATCAACGTAAATCTGACTGACAATGCCACGACTTTACGGACTAAAAATCATATGGCTAGGTTCTTATCATAAGTTTCCGTTTAACTGGGCTTCGAACGCCGTTTACCCCCATGTCAGGGGCTGCCTCGATCATACCCACTGTTTTTGGCTAATCTGCTTAGCCACATCAAACAACAAAGAATATTACTATCAATGGCTTAACTTACAGCCAGCACATTGCAAAAGGAATATCCTGAACCGCTTCAACCCACAGCCAGCACAGTGCAAAAGGGATATCCTGAACCGCTTCAACTCACAGCCAGCACATTGCAAAGGGAATATCCAAAACCGCTTTTACCAACAGCCAGCACAATGCAATAAGCCGGCGGGAGGGGCCCGGTGACAGGCAATCCGCAGCGCAGAGCGCAGGGAGGAAGACCCGGATGGGCCAGCAGGGATGCTGGCCCAAGGGCATGCCGGGACAGGGACGTCCCGTCATGCCCGGTCCGAAAGGTCGACGAACGGAGCGAAGGAACCGCGCCACGCGCGGCGCGAGGACCGCCAGGCACCGGGCCCCTCCCGTAGGCGATACCACCGAACTTCGCAGCACCGGGCCCCACCCGCAAGCGACTCCCCGGCCTTTGCAGCACAGGCCCCCACCCGCAAGCGACTCCCAGCCCTTCGCAGCACCGGACCCTACCGGCAGGCGACCCCCCGGACCTTTGCAGCACCAGCCAACCCGGCCAACTTCAGAGCCCTTTCCCCTGCTTTTTTCTACTCATCCCCGGCCCGAACGCAATGACCCTGACGCCCCCATGACCGCAATTCCCTTATATGAAAACACCTTCCTTTCATAAATAAACTTTATTAATCCCAAAATCATAAAGTTACAACGATCACCAACTAAAAATGGAAATAGTTTTTGATTTTAGAAATCGAATGATTATATTTGGAACAGCCGGTCAATAAATACACAGCGGCAAAACAGGCCCGCGTCGGGACGCAGGCAAACAGCTTAGATGACGGGAGTGGAGCTATGACACAACAGGTTATCAGCCGGGAACTGGCGTTCCAGCGCCCCTTCGGCAGGGCCGAAAAGGAAATCCTTACCGATGCGGCCATCGACTTTCTTAGCGCGCTGGTGGAGCAATTCACCCCCCAGCGGAATGCGTTACTGGAAGAAAGAGAACGAACGCAGGCACGTTATGATGACGGGGAGCTGCCAGGCTTTCTTTTGGAAACGGATTCCATTAAAAACGCCGACTGGAAAATCCGCCCAATACCGACCGATCTTCAGCGTCGCCGGGTGGAAATTACCGGGCCCGTAGAACGCAAAATGATCATCAACGCGCTAAACGCCAACGTTGACGTCTTTATGGCAGATTTTGAGGACTCGCTGGCACCCAGCTGGGAAAAAGTGATAGAGGGACAAATCAATCTGCGTGATGCAGTCAACGGCACGATCAGCTACAGCAACGAGGCGGGCAAAATCTATCAGCTCAAGCCCGACCCTGCGGTGCTGGTATGCCGCGTCCGTGGCCTGCACCTGCCGGAAAAACACGTCACCTGGCAGGGCGAGCCGATCCCCGCCAGCCTGTTCGACTTTGCGCTCTACTTCTTCCATAACGTTGAGGCCCTGCTGGCGAAAGGCAGCGGCCCCTACTTCTACCTGCCAAAAACCCAGAGCTGGCAGGAGGCCGCATGGTGGCATCGCGTCTTTAGCTACGCTGAAGATCGTTTCAGCCTGCCGCGCGGCACCATCAGGGTCACGCTGCTGATTGAAACGCTGCCCGCCGTATTTCAGATGGATGAAATCCTGTTTCATCTTCGCGATCATATCGTCGGTCTCAACTGCGGCCGCTGGGACTATATCTTCAGCTACATCAAAACTCTGAAAAACCACCCGGATCGCGTTCTGCCCGATCGCCAGCTGGTCACAATGGATAAAGGCTTTCTTGATGCCTACTCCCGCCTGCTGATTAAAACCTGCCACCGACGCGGCGCTTTTGCGATGGGCGGCATGGCGGCGTTTATCCCCAGCAAAGATGCCGAGCGTAATCAGTGGGTGCTCAACCGCGTGCGGGCTGACAAAGCACGTGAGGCGGCTAACGGACATGACGGCACCTGGATTGCCCATCCGGGACTGGCGGACGCCGTCATGACGCTCTTCAGCGACGCGCTGGGCGACAGGCAAAACCAGCTCGACGTGCTGCGCGAGGACGATCCCCCAATTACCGCGGAACAGCTTCTTGAACCCTGTGCCGGCGAGCGCACGGAAGCGGGGATGCGCGCCAACATCCGCGTGGCAGTGCAATACATCGAGGCCTGGATCTCGGGTAACGGCTGCGTGCCGGTTTACGGCCTGATGGAAGATGCCGCGACGGCTGAAATCTCCCGTACCTCAATCTGGCAGTGGATCCGCCATGGCAAAACGCTCCAAAGCGGCGAGGTGGTCACCGCTGCGCTGTTCCGCCAGATGCTGGCAGAAGAGATGCGCGTCATTCAGGACGAGCTGGGGGACCAGCGCTACTGCCAGGGGCGCTTTAGCGAAGCGGCCGACCTGATGGAACACATAACCACGGAATCCGGGTTGATCGAATTCCTGACGCTGCCGGGTTATCGCTTACTTCACTGATCTCCCACGTTAATCAAAAAGAGGCACCCGCTATGACTTCTCGCACCCAACAGACTGAACAGATAGAACAGAACTGGCAAACCGCACGCTGGAAGGGCATTACCCGCCCCTACAGCGCAGAGGAAGTGGTAAAACTGCGGGGATCGATCGTCCCGGCCTGTACGCTGGCGCAGCTTGGCGCGGAAAAGCTCTGGTCGCTGCTGAACGGCGGCGCGAAGAAGGGCTACATCAACAGCCTGGGCGCACTCACCGGCGGGCAGGCGCTCCAGCAGGCGAAAGCGGGCATTGAAGCGATCTATCTCTCCGGGTGGCAGGTGGCAGCAGATGCTAACCTCGCTGGCAGCATGTATCCCGACCAGTCCCTCTACCCGGCCAACTCGGTGCCGAACGTGGTCGAACGAATCAATAATACCTTTCAGCGCGCCGACCAGATCCAGTGGGCCAGCGAGATAGCGCCGGAGGATCCGCGCTACGTCGATTACTACCTGCCCATCGTGGCCGACGCCGAGGCGGGATTTGGCGGCGTGCTCAACGCGTTTGAGCTGATGAAAGCGATGATCCAGGCCGGTGCCGGCGGCGTCCATTTTGAAGATCAGCTCGCCTCCGCGAAGAAGTGCGGCCATATGGGCGGTAAAGTATTAGTGCCTACCCAGGAAGCGATCCAGAAGCTGGTGGCGGCCAGGCTGGCAGCCGACGTGATGGGCGTGCCGACGGTGCTGATAGCGCGTACCGATGCCGATGCCGCCGACCTGATCACCTCCGACTGTGACCCGTACGACGGCGAATTTATTACCGGCGAGCGCACGCCGGAAGGATTCTTCCGTACGCGGGCCGGAGTGGATCAGGCGATCAGTCGCGGGCTGGCTTACGCGCCCTATGCTGACGTGCTGTGGTGCGAAACCTCCACGCCCGACCTGGCGGCGGCGAAGCGCTTTGCAGAGGCCATCCATGCGCGCTTCCCCGGAAAACTGCTGGCCTATAACTGTTCGCCCTCGTTTAACTGGAAGAAAAATCTTGATGACCGCACCATCGCGCATTTTCAGCAGTCGCTGGCGGAGATGGGCTATCGCTTCCAGTTTATTACCCTGGCAGGCATCCACAGCATGTGGTTCAACATGTTCGACCTGGCGCAGGCTTACGCGCAGGGCGAGGGGATGCGCCACTACGTTGAAAAAGTGCAGCAGCCGGAATTTTCCGCGCGCGAGCAGGGCTACAGTTTCTCCTCGCACCAGCAGGAGGTGGGCACCGGCTACTTCGACAGCGTCACCACCATTATTCAGGGGGGCGTCTCCTCCGTGACCGCGCTGACTGGCTCAACCGAAGAGCAGCAGTTCTGACGGAGACAGCAGGGCGCTCAGGCATATCCGCGCCTGATATCTCAGCGCCCGCAGGCGTGACGGATTACAAACGTAATCGCGCATGGCCGGCTGACCCAAAGCAGCCGGCCAGACAGGGTAGAGGGGGAGCTATGGCACACCTGGAAACGCTGGTCGCTCAAACCATTCTTCAGGGATTCGATGCGCAGTATGGACGCTTCCTGGATATCACGGCGGGCGCTCAGCACCGTTTCGAGCAGGCTGACTGGGTAGCCGTTCAGGCGGCAATGAAAGCGCGTATTCATCTTTACGATCGCCACGTTGGGCTGGTGGTGGAACAATTACGCTGCATTACCGGCCAGCAGGCCTTTGACGGTGATTTTCTGCTGCGGGTTAAGGCGCTGTACACCGATATGCTGGCCGACTATCCGCGTTTTGAGATCGCCGAAAGCTTCTTCAACTCGGTTTACTGCCGCCTGTATGGCCATCAGCTGCTGACGCCCGAGCGGCTGTTTATCTTCAGTTCCCAGCCGGAGGGGCGCTTCCGCGCTATTCCGCGTCCGCTGGCAAAAGAATTTTCCGCTGAAAACGGCTGGACGTCGCTGCTGGAAGGCGTGCTGAGCGAGCTGCCCCTGCGTCTGCCCTGGCAGGACAGGGCGCGGGACATTGCTTATGTCGTCGCGCATCTGCATGAAAATTTCCCGGCGCAGGAGCTGGCGTCAGGGCGGTTGCAGGTTTTTCAGGAGCTTTTTTACCGTAACAAAGCCGCCTGGCTGGTAGGTAAACTGCATCTGCCCTCCGGCGTGTACGCCTTCCTCCTGCCGCTGCATCGTAGCGAGGCGGGGGAGCTGCTGATTGATACCTGCCTGACCCGCAAACGTGAAGCGAGCATCGTCTTTGGCTTCGCCCGCGCCTACTTTATGGTCTATGCCCCGCTGCCTGCGGCGCTGGTGGCGTGGCTGCGGGAGATCCTGCCGGAAAAAACCACCGCCGAGCTGTATATGGCCATCGGCTGTCAGAAGCATGGCAAAACGGAGTGCTATCGCGAATATCTCACTGCGATCGCCACCACCCAGGATAAATTTGCGATTGCGCCTGGCGTCAGAGGGCTGGTGATGCTGGTATTTACCCTGCCGGGTTACGATCGGGTGTTCAAAGTGATTAAGGATCGGTTTGCCCCACAGAAGGAGGTGACCCCGGAGCGGGTGCGGCAGTGCTACCAGCTGGTGAAGGAGCACGATCGGGTAGGCAGGATGGCCGACACGCAGGAATTTGAACATTTCGCCATCGAGCGCGCGCGAATAAGCGATGAGCTGCTGGCTGAAATGCAGGCGATCGCCGGGAAGCTACGCATTGACGGCGACAGGCTGATTATCAGCCACCTTTATCTGGAACGACGGATGACGCCGCTTAACCTCTGGCTGGAGCAGGCCAGCGGGCAGCAGCGGCGCGATGCCATTGAGGAGTATGGGAATGCGGTCAGGCAGCTGGCGGCGGCCAATATTTTTCCTGGCGACCTGCTGTATAAGAACTTTGGCGTCACCCGCCATGGCCGGGTGGTGTTTTATGATTACGACGAGATCAGCGCGATGACGGAGGTGAACTTCCGCGATATTCCGACGGCCCGCTACCCGGAAGATGAGCTGAGTCACGAGCCCTGGTATAGCGTGTCGCCGGAGGATATTTTCCCGGAGGAGTTTCGTCACTATCTCTGCGCCGATCCCGCCATCGCCGCGCTGTTTGATGAGATGCACGGCGATCTGTTTAGCGCGTCCTGGTGGCGGGGCGTACAGCAGCGCATCCGCGAAGGCCACATTGAGGATGTCTACGCCTATCGCCGTCGGCAGCGCTTCTGTCAGCGCTACGCTGCGCCAACCGCCTCACGCGCCAGCGTGGTAATCCGCGCGTAATCGCCCGACTCCAGGGCGCTGGCGGGCACCAGCCAGGATCCGCCGATGCAGAGCACGCTTTTCAGCGCCAGATAGTCGCGGTAGTTGGCGGGAGAGATCCCCCCGGTGGGGCAGAAGCGCACCTGCGGGAAGGGGCCGGCGATGGCCTGGAGCGCCTTAACGCCGCCGTTAGCCTCGGCCGGGAAAAACTTAAACTCACGCAGGCCATAATCCATGCCCAGCATCAGCTCTGAAACAGTGCTGATCCCCGGGATCAGGGGGATCGAACCGGCACAGGCGGCGTCAAGCAGCGCCGGGGTCAGGCCGGGACTGATGGCGAACTGCGCGCCCGCCTCCGTCACCTGGCGTAGCTGCTGCGGATTGATCACGGTTCCGGCCCCCACGATCGCCTCAGGCACCTCCTGGGCGATGGCGCGAATCGCCTCCAGGGCGCATGAGGTGCGCAGGGTCACCTCCAGCACGCGCACGCCGCCCGCGACCAGCGCCCGGGCCATCGGCACCGCATGCTCCAGCTTATTCAGGACAATCACCGGTACGACCGGACCGGCGGTCAGGATGGTTTCAGCACTCGTTTTCCAGTTTTTCATCTGATGGTTCCCTTAAAATTTGATGCAGCAGGCGCCCTGTTCGGCCCCGGAAAGCTGGCTGCGCAGCGCGCCAAACAGCTCGCGGCCACAGCCAATATGTTCTGCACTGAGATCGGGGTGGTCAGCTTCACGCGCGGCCAGCGCCGCGTCACTCACCAGCAGCGTTAACTCGCCCGTGCGGCCATCCACCCGGATGCGATCGCCATTGCGCACTTTCGCCAGCATACCGCCAGTACAGGCTTCCGGCGTAACGTGAATGGCGGAAGGTACCTTACCCGATGCGCCGGAAAGACGTCCATCGGTCACCAGCGCCACGCTAAATCCGCGATCCAGCAGCACGCCCAGCGGTGGCATCAGCTTATGCAGCTCCGGCATACCGTTGGCCTGCGGACCCTGAAAGCGCACCACCACCACGCAGTCCTTATTCAGCTCGCCCGCCTCGAACGCGGGCTGGATATCGTGCTGACTGTTAAACACCACGGCGGGCGCTTCAATCAGCTGATGGTCTGCCGGGACGGCGGAGGTTTTCATCACCGCGCGGCCCAGATTCCCCGACATCACCTTTGTCCCGCCGTGCTGTTCAAACGGCGCTGCCACGCGGGCAATCACCTTATCGTCCAGCGATGCCGTCGGACCGTCGCGCCATGCCAGCTGACCCTTTTCGAGCCATGGCTCCTGGGTATAGCGTTCAAGACCGTAACCGGCCACGGTATTGACCTCGTTATGCAGCAGCCCATGGTCGAGCAGCTCGCGAACAACCAGCGCGACGCCACCCGCCGCGTGGAACTGGTTAATATCCGCCGGGCCGTTAGGGTAAATCCGACACAGCAATGGCACCGCTTCTGACAGCTCGGAGAAGTCGTCCCAGTTAATCAGTATGCCTGCGGCCTGCGCCATGGCAACCAGATGCATGGTCAGATTTGTCGAGCCGCCGGTTGCCAGCAGTCCAACAATGCCATTAACGATGACTTTCTCATCCACCAGCCTGCCAACGGGCATATAGCTGCCCGCGCTGCTGGTCAGACGGGTAACCTGGCGGGCAGCGGCATCGGTCAGTGCCTCGCGCAGTGGCGTATCAGGATGCACAAAAGAGGCACCGGGCAGATGCAGGCCCATCATCTCCATCACCATCTGGTTGGAGTTGGCGGTGCCATAAAAGGTACAGGTCCCGATACCATGATAGGAAGCCGCTTCGGCGTCAAGCAGCGCGCGGCGGTCGACCTTACCTTCCGCATAGAGCTGGCGAATGCGGACTTTCTCCTTATTGGGCAGGCCGCTGTTCATCGGGCCAGAGGGTATGAACACCGCCGGTAAATGGCCGAAGGAGAGCGCGGCCATCACCAGGCCGGGAACAATTTTGTCGCAGATACCAAGGAACAGCGCCCCGTCGAACATATTATGAGAGAGGCCTACCGCGGCGGACATCGCGATGATATCGCGGCTCATCAGCGACAGCTCCATCCCGTCCTGGCCCTGGGTCACGCCGTCGCACATCGCCGGTACGCCGCCAGCGACCTGGCCAACCGCACCCACCTCGCGCAGCGCACGCCGGATTTTCTCAGGATAATGTTCGTAGGGCTGGTGGGCAGACAGCATATCGTTGTAGGCGGTAATGATGGCGATATCGCTGCGAACCAAATTCTTCAGGGCCGCCTTATCATCCGGCTGGCAGGCCGCAAACCCATGGGCCAGATTGCCGCAGGTGAGCATGGATCGGTGAACGGTATGGTCGCGCGCAGCGTCTATACGGGCGAGGTAGCGGCTGCGGGTGGCGGCAGAGCGTTTGATAATACGCTGGGTAACGCGGTTTAGCGTGCTGTTAAGAAGGTTCATTGCCCGGCTCCCCTAAGGAAAAAGCATAATGCCCCGGCCCGTTTGTTACCGGTAACATTTGGTTATGACTATTGTTGTAGGAAAGTTCGCCGTGTGCAATCGGAAGCGATAACCAATCGACCTCTTTATGATCTTGTGCAAGTTTTCGTGCAGCAGATATCGAAGGGGGCACATGCCGACGCTATCTGGGCTAATGCGACAGCGCCCTCATAAATGCATTTAGGATCAATAACGCATTCAGTAGTGGCAATTTATCAGAAATACTTCAATATTCATGAGGTTTACTGCTGCTCCGCTCGCCACCGTGCGGGGCGATTCGCTACTATTACAGGTTAAGGAATTGACTCTTGGCTTCCGCCGTTACTGACAATGCACCGAATACTCTGCTGGAAGGATCGATACTGCGCTCCCTGCTGAAAATCGCCATACCGGTTATTTTATCTAATCTTTTACAGTCCGGGTATATCACGGTGGACGCGTTCTGGGTCGGGCGGCTGGGCGATAAGGCCGTGGCGGCGATCTCGGTCAGTCAGCCGATCTTCTTTCTGGCTTTTGCGATGGGAATTGGCCTGAGCGTGGCCGGATCGACGCTGGTGGCCCAGTGCATCGGTGCCGGTCTGCAACGTCTCGCCGATGAGATCGCCGCTCAGGTGCTGCTGCTGGCGTGGCTGTTTGCGCTTCCCGTCTCGCTGGCGGGCGAGCTGCTGGCCCCGTGGATCCTGCACCGGCTGGGCACCGAGGCGGATGTGATGGCCGCAGCGCTCAGCTTTTTGCGCATTACCCTGGGTGGCCTGGTCTTTACCTTTGGTTTTTCAATGCTGCAATCACTGATGCGCGGAGCAGGCGAAGTGCGTATCCCGCTGTTAATCACGCTCGGCACGCTGATCCTTAATGCGATTATCGCGCCGCTGTTTATTTTTGGCTGGGGCATTATCCCCGCCTTTGGCGTGACCGGCGCGGGCATCGCCACGCTGATCAACCAGTGCCTTGCGATGGGGGTAGGGCTGCTCTTTGCGCGCTATGGCCGGGTGGGGATCACCATTCACCTGCGGGCGATGAAGCCCCGGCTGGAAACCATCAGCCGCGCATTTCGCCTCGGGCTGCCGTCATCCATTGAGCTGGTGACCTATGCGCTGAGCGCCAACGTGATGATGTTTATGGTGACGCTGCTGGGCACGGTGGTGACCGCGTCCTACGGGGTGGTAAACAATATTAATGCGCTGGTTATCGTCCCGGCGATTGGCATGTCGATAGCCACCTCTGCGCTGGTTGGGCAGAACATCGGGGCCGGGCAGTTTGAGCGCGCGCGCGCCATCGGACGCCTGAGCGCGATCATTTCGTTTTGCGGACTGAGCGCCGTCGGCCTGCTGGCGTTTGTCTTTGCGCCCTCTCTTATCGCGTTCTTTACGCCCGGTCAGCAGAGCATCATCCATTATGGCTCGCAGTTCCTGCAGACGATTGCCCCCAGCTACGGGTTGATTGGCCTGCAAATGGCGCTCTGCGGCACCTTCCGGGCGGCAGGGCGCACCATGACCACCATGACGCTGGCAATGATCTCGCAGTGGCTGGTTCAAATCCCGCTGGCGTGGGTACTGTCGCACAATACCGCGCTGGGTATTGCCGGGCTGTGGTGGGCCTTTCCGCTCACCAACCTGTTTATGGCGGTGATGACCATCCTGTGGTTTAACCGAACGGACTGGCAGAACACGCAGGTCATCAAATACGCGACCGCAGACGAGTAGCTTCGCTGACGATCGCGCGGGCTGATATTGCTGAGATTAACCCGCCGCGTCTCTGCGGCCGATGGGCTATTTCAGGATCAGCAGGTTTCCCATCAGATCCTGACGCAGCCGGTTGTCCTGCCCGAAGGTGCAGATGTGAATTTTCACCCGTGCCCTGTCCAGCCGCAGCGGACAGGGCGCAATCTCGGTGATTTTAGCTTTAATACGCAAAATATCGCCGGGCCGCGTCGGCCTGGGCCAGCTAATTTTTTCCACCCCGGTCCCGATAATGCCGTTCGCCAGCGGCAGACTTTTTACCAGCAGATTCATGGTAATTCCCACGGTATGCCATCCGCTGGCGGCCAGGCCATTAAAAATAGAATCCCTCGCCAGCTCGTCGTCCATATGGAAGGGTTGGGGATCGTATTTTTTTGAAAATTCGATGATTTCATCTGCGCCGACGTAATACTCAGCGCTGTGAAACACCTGGCCTACGGTAAGATCGCAAAAATGCAGCCGGGGCGGGGCGGGGTCAGTCGCCGCCGCCAGACCTGCTGCCGTCACCGGATTTTTCGCTGTCGCCGCACTCCCTGCCGCCAGCGGGTTTCCCGTGGTCGGCGCACTCCCCGTCGCGCCGCAATTACCACGGCCTGAAGCCATTTTTACCGCATTTTCCCCACGTATGTTCACGATCAAAACCCCTTAAAAGTATCCCCTAAATAACCACGCGTAATACCGCTGCGCACTGTTTGTTGCCCGCCCCCTGCTATGAAAAGGCCATCCAGCCCGCCTTTGACTGTCCCGGGCGCAGGCGAAAGTTGGCAAACACCTCCGCGCTGCTAAACGATAAATAGAGGTTAAAATCAAACACCTTTTCAAAGGTCAAACCCGGTGGCTGCACGTAGCTGTGCCCGGGGTAAATGCGTACCCCGCCGGGCAGGAGCGTCTTAAGTCGCTCCAGGCTCGAATACATGCTCTCTGCGGCGGCGCGATCGGGGCACAGGCCACACCCCTCAATAAACAGCGTATCGCCGGTAAAAAGTGCCTGACCGATCCAGTAGCAGGTGCTGCCGGGCGTATGGCCCGGCGTGATAATGGGGCGGATCGGGATGCCCCCCACTTCCCAGGCGCACTCTCCGAAAGTGCGCATAGTGGGAACGCGGAATCCCGACGACTCCGCTTCCTGATGTGAGATCCACACCGGGCAGCGATAGCGTTCGGCCAGCGGTGCGGCCAGATCGATATGATCGGGATGGGCATGGGTGATCAGGATCCCCGCAAGCTCTGCGCTGGCCGCCTCCAGCGCCCGTTCATAGGCCGCCATTTCCCACGCCGGATCAATCAGTAACGCCTTTCCCGTGCGCGGATCCAGCACCATATAGCTGTTATTAATAAAGGGGTCACGACTCACCTTGATGGTGGTGATCGTCACCTCTGCGGCCGGGTTTAGAGGGTCACTTTCAGGCTTATTCATGGATAATCACCGGCAGACTCTCAAAGCCGTGCAGAAAGTTGGAGTAGTTACGCGCAGGCTCGCTCAGGACCTCAATACGCCTGAAGCGCCTGAGGATCTCCTGCCAGATAACCGTTAGCTGCATCTCGGCAACCCGGCTGCCGACGCAGGCGTGTACCCCCACGCCAAAGGAGAGATGTCGGCGAATCCGCTCCCGGTCAATACAAAAGGTATCGGGATCGTCAATGGCCGAGGCGTCGCGGTTGCCGGACAGATACCACATCACCACGCGGTCACCCTCGCGGATCGTTTTGCCGCGTATCTCTACATCCCGCGTTGCCACGCGGCTCATAAACGAAATCGGCGTCTGGAAACGCAGGGTTTCCGAAATCATCGGCAGCATCAGCCTGGGATTGGCCCTCAGCTTCGCCAGCTCCTGGGGATACTTGTTCAGCCAGTACAGGCTGGCAGAGAGGGTGTTTCGGGTGGTGTCGTTGCCGCCGATAATCAGCAGAACAAGGGTGCCGCGAAACTGCTCCAGCGACATGTCGCGCGTCTCCGGGTGATGGGCGAGCATCGAGATCAGGTCATTCCCGGGCGGCGCATGACGGCGCTGCTCCCACAGCGCCTCAAAGGCGTGATAGCACTTAATGGTCTCTTCCGCTTTGTGCTCCCAGCTCTTAACCGGGCCGTGCCCCGGCTCGGCCATCAGCATATCTGACCAGAACGTTAATTTGCGGCGATCCTCAAACGGGAAATCGAACAGCGTCGCCAGCGCCGTTGCCGTCAGCTCCTTGGAAACCCGATCCACCCAGTCAAAAGGCTCGCCGACCGGCAGCGCATCCAGGATGCCGCCCGCCCGCTCGCGCAGCAGCGGCTCCATGGTCGCCAGCATTGAAGGCCCCATGCCGGGTGCCACCGCCTTGCGATGCCGGGTATGCTCCGGCGGATCCATGGTGATAAAGCCGATGCTTTTTCGCCGCTCATGGCCCAGCGCTTTTAGCGCGGCATCAAGCTTGTGCTTCTCTTCAAGCGATTTGAGATCGATATTATGCGTGGACGTAAAGTCGCGGTGGTTGGTGCCCACCGCCCGAATGTCGTCCCACAGCGTCAGCGACCAGTAAGGCCCGAATTCACTTTCGGCGGTGAAATGCACCGGATCTTCGCGGCGTAAACGCGCGAAAACCGGCAGTACGGTATCACTGGCGAAACGATCCCTTCGCGCCGGGTTAAGCTGCGCCAGCGGGATGGCGTTGATATCCTCCGCCGCAGCCGGTGATTGCTCAGTCATGTTCACTTACCTGTTGATTGAAGGGGGATAAAACCGGAGTCTGACCCGCTGCCGTCGAAGAAAGGGGCGTCGCGCGGCCCGCGACCGCCAGCCGTGAAATGGGGCTGAATGGGGCGTCGGCGACGGCGGCAAGCGTGGCAAGAAAACCGGCCGCCATGCGCTCCGCCGTCTCACGGGTGAAGAGGTCGGTTGCGTACTCCATAATCCCCTCCATGCCGAGCGCCTCACCCGTCGGGGAGAGGTTTTCAAACAGCGTGTAGTAGATATCCCACTTGGCGTTACCGCTGTGCGCAGGCAGCACGCTGGCCTTCAGTCCGGGCACATTAAACAGGGCTGGCGGCGTATTCTGGAGGATCAGCATGGTCTGGAAGAGTGGATAATGCGACGGTGAGCGCACGGGCAGCAGCTCGCTGACCAGTTTCAGGTAGGGAATATCCTGGTAGTCATACGCGGTCAGTGCCTGGGTGCGCACCCGATCAAGCACCTCGTTGACCTGCGGGTCACCCGAGGTATCGACGCGCATCACCCACTGGGTCAGGAAGCAGCCCACCAGATCGTTAAGCGCTTCATCGCTGCGCCCGGCTGAAATCGCGCCCAGCGGGATATCGTCGCCCGCGCCCAGCAGGCTGTACCAGATGCCCAGCGCGGCCTGCAATACCATCGACAGCGTCATATTACGCTCGCGCGCCAGCCCGGCCAGACGCTGATGCAGCACCGGCGTAACCGACAGCGGCAGCATGTTGCCGCGATAGCTCGGTTTGTCCGGGCGGGGGTGATCCAGCGGTAAATTCAGCGTGGCGGGCAGGCCGTTAAGGGTATGCTTCCACCAGGTCAGCTGCTGCGAAAAGAGGCTGGCGGCATCATCGGGATCGCCTAGCAGCCTGCGCTGCCAGACCGCGTAGTCGGCATACTGTACGGGAAGCGGCGGGAATGCCGGTGCCTTACCGGCCAGCCGCGCCTGATAGGCGAGGGTGAGATCCCGCGTCAGCGGTGCCAGTGAAAAGGCGTCGCAGGCAATATGGTGGTGCAGCAGTACCAGAATATGGGACTGCGGCCCAAGGCGCAGCACGGAAGGGCGGAACGGCAAATCCACCGCCAGATCAAACACCGAAGTGATGGCGTCAAATACCGCCTGTTTTGCCTGCTCTGGCGCAACGTCGGTACAGGGGATGGCGAGACTGATGTCGGTAAAGGGGACGACGAGCTGCACCGGCTGGCCCTGCACCGCCGCAAAGCGGGTGCGCAGCGTTTCATGACGCTCCACCAGGTCACCGAGCGCGGCCCTGAGCGCAGGCAGATCCAGCTCGCCCTCCAGCGCGACAACAATCGGCGTATTCAGCGACGCGTTATCGCCACGGGTATTTTGCCCGACCCACATCAGCTGCTGGCCATAGGAGGCCGGGAGCGGATCGGGACGCGGATCCAGCCGACGCACCGGCGGACGAACCTGAGCCTGGGCGTTGAGCTGCCCGGCAAGGCGCGCCACCGTCGGGTGCTCAAACAGCACCCGCACCGACAGCTCCACGCCGAGCCTGGCGCGAATACGACCAATCAGGCCGGTGGCGAGAATAGAGTGGCCGCCCAGCGCAAAGAAATCATCATCAATCCCAATCTGCGGCTGCTCAAGCAGTTCGGCAAACAGCGCGCAGAGCACCTCTTCGCGCTCGTTGCGCGGCGCACGCTGTATTCTGTCGCGAATGTCAGCGGCGGGCAGCGCTTTGCGGTCGACTTTACCGTTGGCGGTCAGCGGGAACCGATCCAGGGGCAGGATACGCGCAGGCACCATATAATCAGGCACACGTTTGGCGAGCCAGGCCTGTAACCCGGCTTCCGCATCCGACCGCTCCGGCGCAACCACCCAGGCGATAAGACGCTTGCTGCCGTGATGATCCACCGCCAGCACCAGCGCTTTCTCCACGTCGGGGTGGTCAGCCAGCTGCGCCTCTATCTCACCCAGCTCAATGCGAAAGCCCCGCAGTTTGACCTGCTGGTCGTTACGCCCGATAAACAGCAGGTTGCCGTCCTCCTGATAGCGCACCAGATCGCCGGTGCGGTAGAGCCGCGCCTGGCGGTCGGCGACAAAGGGATCGGCGATGAAGCGCTCGGCGGTCAGCGCCTCCTGATGCAGATACCCCAGCGCGACGCCGTCGCCGCCAATATACAGCTCACCGACCGCGCCCAGCGGCACGGGATGGCGATGGCTGTCCAGCACGTAGACGCGGGTGTTGCCGATCGGACGCCCGATGGGAATGCTGGCGGCACCGGCTGTCGCCTGCTGAACGGGAAAGGTGGTGGCAAAGGTGGTCGTTTCGGTCGGACCATAACCATTAATCAGCCGGGCGGGTCTCGCCCCGCGCAGCACCTGAGCGATGATGCCCGGATCCAGCGCGTCGCCGCCGACAAAGAGATTCTCCAGCTGTGGCATCACCGGGGCCAGATCGCGCCAAATCTGATTAAACAGGCCCACGGTCAGCCACATCTGATTCACGCGGTGCTGCTTCAGCGTGCGAACCAGCGCCGGGGGCGACAGCAGCGTATCGCTGTCGATCACCACGCAGCTGCCGCCGTTGAGCAGGGGTGCCCAGACCTCCAGCGTACTCGCGTCGAAGGCCGGGTTAGCGGCCAGCGCCATGCGATCGCCTGGTCCAAAATCGGCAAAGCCGTTATTGATCACCAGCCGTGCGATGGCGCGATGTGGCACCAGCACGCCTTTCGGCAGGCCGGTAGAGCCGGAGGTATACATAATACAGGCCGGGGCCGTCGCGGAACACGCCGCAACCGGCGGCGCATCGCTGGCGCGGGCCACTTCCGGGCCGTCGGCGTAGAGAACCGGCAGGGCAATCGCCTCCACCTTTTCCTGCTGCGCGTCAGTAATCAGCAGTCGGGCGGCGCAGTCTTCCGCCATCCAGCGCAGGCGCTCGCCCGGCGCCTGGGGGTCCAGCGGGGCACAGGTGGCCCCCGCTTTCAGGACCGCCAGCAACGCTGCCAGCAGCGCCCGGCTGCGCGGTAGCAGGATCGCCACGAAGTCGCCCGGCACCACGCCCTGCGCGACGATCGCCTGTGCCAGGAGGTTAGCCTGCCGATCCAGCTGGCGATAGCTTAGCGCGATCTCGCCTTCGAAAACCGCAGGGGCGTCTGGCGTGCGTGCCACCTGCTGCGCGAACAGCTGGTGGACCGTCTCATTCGCAGGCCAGGGCCTGGCCGTCTGATTCCACCCGACCAGCAGCCTGCGACGCTCGCGGGCAGGCACGATGTTCAGCGCGTGCATCGGTTGGGCGGGGGCGCTATCCAGCGCATCGGCCAGGCTGCTCAGCGCCTGCTGAAGATAGCCCGCCAGGCGCGCTGCCGGAAGCGGTGCCGCGGCAAGCACCTCCAGACGCAGCAGCTCGCCAAAGTCATCGACGGATACCGTCAGCGGATAATCGGTGCGCTCCTCAAAGCCTTTCCATTCGACCGCATCGCGCTCACCGGCGGGCGTCGCGTTTTCACTCTCCCGCTGGCGGTTGTGACGATAGTTAAACAGCGTCGTGAACAGCGGCGTGGGCGGTGCAATCCCGCTGCATCGCTGCGCCAGGCCGAGGGAGGCATGCTCATGGTTAAGCAGGGCGGCCAGACGGCGGTGCGTTATGCGTACGCTCTCCTCAACCGGGATATCCCCCAGATCAAGGCGAATGGGCAGCGTATTAATAAACGGCCCCATAATCTGATCGGCGCCTTCGCCCGCCTGCAACCGCCCCAGCAGCACGGTGCCAAACACCACGCTGTCGCTGTCGGCTGACCGCGCCATCACCTGTCCCCAGGCGAGGTGGCAGATGCTGCCCATACTGACGCCAAGACGGCGTGCGTGCGTGCGCAGGCGCGCAACCACCGCCGGGTCAACGTCCTCACGCTGCGCGACCACGCTGGCGTGATCCACTCCGGCGCTGGCCAGGCCAAAAGGCAGGGTTGGAGCGTCGATATCGCCCAGCATCTCGGTGAAAAAACGCGCCTGCTCTGCGTCAGAGGCGCTGCTGCGCACCTTAGCAATTAAACGGCGAAACGGCTGCGGCGGCGGAAGCAGGCCGCCCCGGCCCAGCATAAAGGCGGCGATCTCCTGGATCATGATCTGCATCGAGGTGATGTCATCGATCAGATGGTGCTGCATCATCAGCATTTCAAAGCGGCCGGTCTGCGGATCCTGCGCGGTAAAGAGATTCAGCAGCGGGGCCTGGGTGAGATCGACCCGGAAGTGCGACGGATCGTACCGGCTGACCAGCTGATCCATAATCGGCCCGTCGGCAGGATCGAGCACCACTTCGGTGACCCGCACCCTCGCCTGGCGCAGAACGACCTGCGCGGGCGTGGACAGCCCCGTCCAGAAAAACGCCGTGCGCAGAATGTCGTGCCGCTCCACGGTCCGCTGAACGGCCCCGACGTAGTGCGTCAGCACGGCACGGTCGGTCAGCGACACTTTGGCGAACTGCAAATAGGGGTCGCCCGTCTCGTTCATCTGATGCAGAAAGAGGATGCCTTCCTGGAGCGGCGTCAGCGCGTAGATATCCTGCACGTTGGCCAGACCGCCCGGCACCTGGGCAAGCAGATGGTCAATATCCTGCTGGGTAAGATCAATCAGCGGCAGCTTCTCCGGGGTGAGCCGGGTCATCTCCGCCGTGATGCGGTTAGCCGGGACGCCGGAACCCTGGCTCCCCTCCCGCGTGGAGAGCGGTTTCCCCTCGCCCAGCAGGGCGACCAGCGCCGCCTTGTGCTCCCGCAGCGCATCTTTGATCGCCGGGGTTAAAGCCCCCTTCGGGGCTTTGATAACCAGTGACTCACCCTCGAGGCTCAGCGCGATGCTGGCCTCGTCGAGGGCGGTTAAGAGTGGATCCAGATGACTCATAGTCTCATCTCATCGAGTTCAATGGTGCGGGCAGAAAGCTCGGCCAGCGTTGGACTCTCGAACAGGGCGCGGATCTCGGTACTCAAATCGCGCTGGCGCAAAAGCTCCATCAGCTGTACCGCCAGCAGCGAGTGGCCGCCCAGCTCGAAGAAATTGTCATGACGGCCTACGCGCTCAACGCCCAGCAGCGTCTGCCACAGCTCAGCCATGGCGATTTCGACGTCGCCTTCCGGGGCTTCAAAGGTGCGGCGGCTGAATGAGGCATCATCCGGGAGCGGTAGCGCCTTGCGATCCAGCTTGCCGTTGGCGGTCAGCGGCAGCGCGTCCAGCAGGACGAACGCCGCAGGCACCATATAGTCCGGCAGCTGCGCGGCAAGGGCGGTACGCCACCGGGCGATGCGCACCGGCGTGCCGAGCTCCCCGGCTTCGCCCTCTACTTCCGGCACCACATAGGCCACCAGACGCAGCTGGCCCTGCACATCATCGCGGGCCACGACCACCGTTTCACGAATACCGGGCTGATTCAGCAGCGCGGCGTCAATCTCGCCCAGCTCGATGCGGAACCCACGAATTTTGACCTGATTGTCGTTGCGCCCCAGGTACTCGATATCGCCATCGGCCATATAGCGCGCCAGGTCGCCGGTGCGGTACATCCGCGCGTCAGCCTGCGGCGAGAAGGGATCCCGCAGGAAGCGTTCTGCGGTCAGGTCAGGGCGGTTGAGATAACCCCGCGCCACCCCGACGCCGCCTATATACAGCTCACCCGTTGCCCCCTGCGGCACCGGACGCTGGTGTCCGTCGAGCAGATAGATGCGCAGGTTGGCGATGGGGCGACCAATCGGCACGCTGGCAGACGAAGGCATATCCCGCGGGCAGGTCCAGGCGGTGACGTCGATGGCCGCCTCGGTAGGGCCATAGAGATTATGCAGCTGCGTGTCCGGCAGTACGCTGTGGCAGAGCTGCACGCTGGCGGTGCTCAGCGCTTCACCGCTGCACATAATCTGACGCAGGGAACCGCAGGCGGCGGCATCCCCGCTGTGCAAAAACAGGTTCAGCATCGAGGGGACAAAGTGGATGGTGGTGATACGGTTCGCCTGAATCACCTGCGCCAGCGCCTGAGTGTCCCGATGCGCGCCCGGCGGTGCCATGACCAGCGTTGCACCTACCGAGAGCGGCCAGAAAAACTCCCATACCGAAACGTCAAAGCTGAAGGTGGTTTTTTGCAATACCGCATCGCGATCGTCGAGCTGATAGGCCTCCTGCATCCATTGCAGTCGGTTGATCAGCCCGCGATGTTCGTTCTCCACCCCTTTTGGCTTACCGGTTGAGCCGGAGGTGTAGATCACATAGGCCAGGTTTCGCGCGGTCAGTCCCACCGCCTCCGGTGGCAGCGGTGAAGCGGGCAGGGATGACCCAGCCAGCTGCGCGGCATCCAGACTGAAGGTGGCGATATTGCGGGTGTTGAGCGCTGCCGTGGCATCGCGGCCGCGATTGTCGAGCAGCAGCAGCTTCGGCTGCGCATCTTCCAGGATCCAGGCGAGGCGATCGACCGGATAGTCCGGATCGAGCGGAACGTAAGCGCCCCCCGCTTTCAGAATGCCCAGCAGGCCAATCACCATTTCAACGCTGCGATCGAGGCAGAGCGCGACGCGATCGTCCGGCCTCACCCCCTGCTGGTGGAGATAGTGCGCCAGCTGATTCGCCCGCGCGTCCAGTTCGGCATAGGTGAGCTGCTGGTCTTCACAGCGTACCGCCGTGGCGGTCGGCGTCAGCCTGACCTGCGCCTCGAACATCTGATGGGTGTATGTCACCTGCGGATAAGGCCGGGCGGTATTATTCCATTCGTTTAGCATCTGCTTACGCTCGGCGTCAGGCAGGATGGCGATCTGCTGAATCGGCGTATGCGGCGCATCATCCAGCGCCCTGGCGATACTCTCAAGGGTCTGCTGCATATAGGCGAACAGGCGCTCGGGGTCGAGCGACTCCACCACCTGCACGTTCAGGCCCAGACCATCGCCATAATCGTCAACCGACAGGGTAATCGGATAGGTGGTGCGCTCCTCAAAGCCATCCCACTGATCCGCGCCCGGCGAGGCGAAGTCCAGCGCGGTGCTCTCAGATTCCCGGTTATGGCGGTAGTTAAGCAGCGTATTAAACAGCGGGGTGGCGCCAGAAATGCCGCTACAGCGCAGCGCCAGCGCCAGCGAGGCATGTTCATGGCTGAGCAGTTCCGCCAGGCGCTTGTGGGTGGTGCGCACGCTCTCCTCGACGCTGGCACCCGACATATCCAGGCGCAGCGGCAGGGTATTGATAAACGGCCCCATAATCTGGTCGGCCCCTTTCCCGGCGTGCATACGGCCAAACAGAATGGTGCCGAAAACCACCGCGTCCTGCCCGCTGATACAGGCCAGCACCTGGCCCCAGGCGAGATGGCAAATGCTGCCAAGGCTGACGCCAAGCTGGCGGGCCTGAGCGCGCAGGCGGTCGTTCAGGCGCTGCGGCACCTTACGCGTGACCTCGATAATGGCGGAATCGTCGAGCATATTGACCAGGCCGTAGGGCGCGGTGGGCTCTTCAATATCGGACAGCGTGCTGCGGAAATAGCGCTCATGCTCTTCCGGCGTCTTGCCCAGGCGCACCTGAGCAATCAGGCGGCGGAAGGGCTGAGGTTCGGGCAGCATCGCCCCCCGTCCCGCCAGGAAGGTGTGAATTTCAGCGGAGAGGATTAGCACCGAGGAAATGTCGTCAATGAGGTGATGCAGCAGACGGTACATCTCCCAGCAGCCCTGACGCTCGTCCCAGGCGACAAACGCATGCAGCAGCGGCGGCTTTGCGAGATCCAGACGATAGTGCTGCGGGTCAAAGCGGCTGGCAAGCTGTTCGGCAGCCGGGCCGTCGGCGGGGTTCAGTTCGACCTCGTGGACGTGCAGGCTCGCCTGCCGCTGTACCACCTGGCAGGGGGTGGAGACGCCTTCCCAGTAAAAGCCGGTGCGCAGGATATCGTGGCGATCGATAACCTTCTGCACGGCGGCCAGATAGCTGTCGACCTTTTCACGGCTGTCAAAGGTCATCCTGCCGGTTTGCAGGTAGGGGTCGCCCTTGCTGGCCAGCATATGGTGGAAGAGGATCCCCTCCTGAAGCGGGGCCAGCGAATAGATATCCTGAATATTGCTCACGCCGCCGCGCACCTGGTCAACGACGTAGTCGATATCAGACTGGGTAAAGTCGATCAGCGGCAGCATACCGGGGACGATCGCCTGGGTATCCGGGGTTATCTTGTTGGCCGGTACCACCACCTCAAAGGCATTGGACAGCCGTTTGCCGTTGCGCAGCGCATCAATAAACGTCGGCTTATGCTCGCGCAGGGCGCTTTTTATCTCGCTGGTCAGGGCGCCTTTCGCCGCCGTGATAACCAGATCGTCGCCGTCCAGCGAAATCGAGATCTTAGCTTCCTCAAGCGCAAGCAGTAACTGGTCGAAATCGCTCATGCCTGTTTATTCCTTTTAATATTCATGGGTTTATTTCTGCTCTCATCATGCAACGTTAGGAAGCGAGTACGCTCGCGGGTCAAAAATGCCGGGATCAGGGTCTTCATAAGCGCGTCTCCGTCAGCTCAACGGTTCGGGCCGCGAGGTCGGCCAGAACCGGGGTATCGAAAAGTGTGCGTATCTCAATGCTCAGCCCGCGCTGGCGCAGCTGTTCGAGCAGCCGCACGGCCAGCAGCGAATAGCCGCCGAGTTCAAAAAAGTGATCCTGCCGTCCCACCTGCTCCACGCCGAGCAGCGTTTCCCAGATGGCGGCCAGGGTGGTTTCCATCGCGCCCTGCGGTGGCTCGTACGCGCGTCGGGCAAAGGCGGTATCATCCGGCAGCGGCAATGCGCTGCGATCCGTCTTGCCGTTGGGGGTCAGCGGCAGGGCGTCGAGCGTCACGAAGGCCGCCGGCACCATATAGTCCGGCAGCGCCGCCTGTAGCCAGTGGCGTAGCGCCAGGCGGCTGAACGGCACCCGATCTCCGTCGGCCTGGGCCGGCACCGTATAGGCCACCAGCTGCGGCTGGCCGCCGGTATCGGGTTGGGTCACCACCACGGCGTCACGTACGCCAGGGTAGCTGAGCAGGCGGGCTTCGATTTCGCCCAGCTCAATGCGATGCCCGCGCAGCTTCAACTGGTGGTCGGCGCGGCCCAGGTAGACCAGTCGGCCATCCGGCATAAATTTTGCGAAGTCGCCGGTGCGATAGAGTGACGCGCCGGTGGCAAAGGGATTGGGGATAAACCGCTCCGCCGTCAGATCGGGGCGCTGATGATAGCCGCGCGTCACGCCCTCGCCGCCGATATACAGCTCGCCCACCGCTCCGGCTGGCACCGGTTCGCCGTGCGCGTCCAGGAGATAAACCTGGGTGTTGGCGATCGGATGACCAATCGGCTGGCTGAACAGCGCCACATCCTCTGCCTTTACGCGATTACAGGTTGACCAGATGGCGGTTTCCGTCGGCCCGTAGAGGTTCCACAGCGACGCCCCCCAGGCATAAAGGCGCGTGGCGAGATCGCTCGGCAGCGCCTCGCCGCCGCAGAGGATTTTCAGCTGCGGGCAGGGGGCGGCGCGTGTATCCAGCAGCGCACGCCAGGTGGTCGGCGTGGCCTGCATAAGGGTGATGTCGGCGGTGGTCAGCAGATGATGCAGCGCCCAGGGGTCCATCCCCTGTTCGCGGCTGGCCAGCACAACGGCTGCGCCGGTCATCAGCGGCAGGTAGAGTTCCAGCGCGGCAATATCAAAGGAGATGCTGGTGACGGCAAGCAGCCGATCCGCGGGCGTCAGGGTAAACAGCGTCTGCATGGCGGCGAGGAAATTCACCACCTGGCGATGCTCCACCATCACCCCTTTTGGCCTGCCGGTCGAGCCAGAGGTGTAGATCACATAGGCCAGATGGCGGGGGTTCAGCATCTGCACTTCCGGGCAGGCGACGGGCAGCCCAGCCCAGCGATCGCCATCCTGTGCCAGGTCGACCAGCCTGACGCTCGTCGTCTGCGCCGTCTGCGCCGTCGCGAAAAGCTCGCGCCCGCGTGCATCGACCATCAGTACGGCGGGCGCGGCATCCTCAAGGATCCAGGCCAGCCGCGCGGGGGGATATTCCGGGTCTAGCGGCACGTAGGCCCCGCCCGACTTGAGCACCGCCAGCAGCGCGACCAGCATTGATTCACTGCGCCCGGTGCAGACCGCAATGCGCGTATCCGGCGTGACCCCCAGCGATATCAGGTAGTGCGCCAGCCGGTTCGCCCGCTGGTTGAGTTCATCGTAGCTGATCCGGCACGCCCCCATTTGCAGGGCGAGAGCCAGGGGCTGGCGCGCGGCCTGCCGCTCAAACAGCTGGTGGACGGTGGCATCCGTCGGGAAGGGCGCGGCCGTATCATTCCAGGTTTCCAGCAGCCGCTGACGCTCCTCCGGCGGGAGAATGTTCAGTCCGCACACTGGCGTGTGGCAGGATGCTGCCGCAGGCGGGGCGAGGACCCCGTCTTCCAGCGCCGCTGCCAGGCTGAGCAGGCTCTGTCGATAATAGCCAAAAATGCGCTCTGGGCAGAGGGCGCCGACCGCCTGCACGTTAACGGTAAACCCATTGCCCGCGTCATCGACGGAGAGAGTCAGCGGGTAGTGCGTGCCTTCGGTAAAACCGTGCCAGATCGCACCCTCCTGCTCGAGAGTGCCGGTCACGCTGGTCTCTGTGGGACGGTTGTGGCGATAGTTGAACAGGACGCTGAACAGCGGCGTGGGGGCCGCGATACCGCTGGCCTGCTGGGCAAGCGACAGGGGCGTCTGCTCATGATCCATCAGCCCGGTCAGGCGCGCATGGGTTTGATGGACGGCGCTCACGGCGTCCACGCCGCCCAGATCGAGCCGCAGCGGCAGCGTATTAATGCACGGACCCATAATCAGCTCGCCGTCCGCCAGCTGCATACGGCCGGAGAGAAGGGTTCCGAAAACCACGCTGTCGCGGTTGCTGGCGGCCGCCAGAACCCTGGCCCAGCCCAGATGGCACAGGCTGCTGACGCTTACGCCCAGATGCCGCGCCCGCTCGCGCAAACGCGCAGCCAGGGGGGCCTCAAGCGCGCGGCTGAACTCAATCAGCCGCTGCCCGTCAGCATGGCCGCTTTGCAGATCAAACGGCATCGTCGGCTCATCAATATCCGCCAGCATCTGCGTAAAAAACAGCTGCTGACGCCGGGCATCATCGTGCAGCCGCCGCTGGGCGACCTGCTGACGGAACTGCCGGGCGGGCGGCAGTGCGTCGCCCTGGCCGTGAAGAAATACCTGAATATCGGCGAGCAGAATTTGCAGTGAAAAGATGTCATCCACCAGATGGTGGATGGAGAGCAGCATCTCCCAGCGGGCCTCTGTCGGGTCGTAAGCCACCGCGACGTGCAGCAGCGGGGGCCGTGACAGGTCGATGCGGTTTTCCAGCGGATCGACGAGCGACCTGAGCTGCGCCACGGCGGGGGTATCGACAACCGCGCTCAGCTCGGTGACGTGCAGCCGTGCGCTGCGCAGCACCACCTGCGCGGGCGTTTCCAGCCCCTCCCAGATAAAAGCGCTGCGCAGGATGTCATGTCGGTCAATCACCCGCTGGATCGCCGCCAGATAGCGCTCCAGGGTATCCCGCCGGGTAAATGAGAGATGGCCCACCTGGAGATAGGGGTCGCCCTGCTCATTCAGCAGGTGATGGAACAGAATGCCCTCCTGTAGCGGCGTCAGCGCATAGATGTCCTGAATGCTGGCCACGCCGCCCGGGGTCCGGGCCACAATCAGGTCAATCTGCCGCTGAGTGAGATCGATAAGCGGCAGCAGATCGGGGGTGATCACCGTCGTTGAGGGAGTAATCAGCTCAGGCAGCAGGGCATCACCCAACGGCACCGCCTCCTGCTGACGGATACGACCGGCCAGGTCCGCCAGCACCGGGTAAGCAAACACCGTTTGCACGTCGGTATGCAGGTTCTGCTCACGCAGCCTGGCGGAGAGCTGCATCGCCAGCAGCGAATGGCCGCCCAGCCTGAAAAAGTGATCCTGCCGTCCCACCTGGCGGATGCCGAGCAGCGACTGCCACAGATCCGCCAGGGTCGATTCGATACCGGCTCCGGGCGCCTGATAGTCCTGGCGTTCCCGGTCGTTCTCTCCCGGCGCGGGCAGGGCTTTACGGTCAATCTTGCCGTTGGCGGTCAGCGGCAGCGCGGGCATCAGGACAAACGCCGCCGGGATCATATAGTCCGGCAGCCGGGTCGCCAGCTCCTCGCGCCAGCGGGCGACCGGAGGCTCTCCGTCGGCTGACGCCGGCACAACCCAGGCCACCAGGCGCATCTCCCCGTCTGCGGCCGGAAGGGCCAACACCGCAGCCTCACTGACCGTTGCAAGCGCGGCAATCTGCGACTCGATTTCACCCGGCTCCACGCGGAACCCGCGCAGCTTGATCTGGTGGTCACGTCGCCCGATGAATTCAATGCGGCCATCGTCCAGCCAGCGGCCGGTATCGCCGGTGCGGTAGACCTTTCCGCCGCTTATCCAGGGATCGGCAATAAACAGTTCTGCGGTCAGCGCCGGGCGATTGATGTAGCCCGGTGAAACGCCTTCGCCGCCGATCCAAATCTCACCGGTGAGGCCCGGCGGGCAGAGCTGGCCCATGCTGTCGACAATATAGAGGCGGGTATTGGCAATCGGGCGGCCTATGCTCAGGCGGTTATCCCCGCCCTGCTCAAAGCCCTGCATCCACGCCGAGGACATAATTGTGGTTTCGGTCGGACCATAGCCGTTGATATAGCGGCAGCGCCCGCTCCACTGTGCGATCAGCTCGGCGGTGGGGGCCGAACCGGCGGTCAGGATGGTCATGCCCTGCGGCACGCGGGCCGGATCCAGCTGACGCAGATAGGAGGGAGGAAAGGCAGAAAAACGAATAGCGTTGGCGACCATGTACGCCATCAGATCCGGCGGATTATGGATCAGCGCATTCGACAGCAGATGCAGCTCGCAGCCGCGCGTCAGGGTGCCGAAAATTTCGCCCGCTGACGCATCAAAGGTGTAGGGCGCGAACTGGGTGATCGCCTCTCCGGCGGTGAAAATGCCGGTGCTGTCGCACCAGGCGCAGAAGTTAATCAGGTTGCGGTGGGTGATCTCCACGCCCTTCGGGGTGCCCGTGGTACCTGAGGTATAGATGATATAGGCCGGGGTGTGCGCATCAACGGCGTCCCGCGTGTTCACCGCGATTTCTTCCTGCGTCTCTTCGGCGTAGTCATCGACAAACAGCAGGGTGTGGGCGTCATCAGCGGCAAAATGTGCCCGGTCGGCGCGGCGCGTCAGCGTCCAGTTGACCTGCGCATCACGCAAAATAAACGCCCGCCGTTCGGCAGGCGCGTCCACTCCTACCGGCACATAGGCCGCGCCGAGTTTGATTATCCCCAGCATTGCGGCGATCAGCTCCGGCGTTTTCTCCATGCTCAGGGCCACGCGATCGCCCCTGACCACGCCGACGCGGCTAAGCCCTGCTGCAATCTGCCCGGCACGGTCGGCAAGCTGGCGATAGCTGAGACGGAGATCGCCCGCCACCAGCGCCGTCGCCTCGTTGCGGGCCGCGGCCTGTGCCGCAAATAGCGTATACAGCGAGCAATCCCGCGCGATATCCAGCCCGGTTGCGTTCCAGTCATGGATCGCCCGTGCCGTTTCTGCCGCGTTCAGCAGCGACAGCTCGCCGACCCGTTGCCCGGCGTCCTGCACCATGTTGGCGAGGAGCTGCTGCACACGCTCGAGAAGCATGCGCGCCCCGTCTTCGCTGAACGCCTCCCGGTCATAGCGCAGCGTCAGCGACATTGACGCCCCGGTATGCAGGGTAAGGTGGAGTGGCGCAGTGCTGGCGATGCCGTGGGGTGCCGGTAGCGGGTCGTTATGCAGTGGCGCAGTGCTGGCGATGTCGTGAGGTGCCGGAGGCTGGCCGTACAGTGCTTCGGCGCGGCTTCCGTTCCCGATGCTGACCCGCGAGGCGTAACGCATCGGCTCCTGCACCCCGTCGGTACGGTCCGGCAGCCCATCGGCGCTGCTGGCACGTCGCGGCGGATAAGGACGCAGCTGCGCGTCAATCTCCTGTAGCCATTCGGCCAGCGGACGGTTTGCCTCCGGACGCAGGCGCAGCGGGCTGGTCCCCGCCGTACCGGCAGCGGGATAGCCCAGGATCACCTCATCCTCGCCGCTATACTTGCTCAACAGCAGGCCCCAGGCGGCGATCAGCAGGGCGTCCAGCGCCATAGATTCAGGATGCGCCAGTGCGCTCAGCGACGCCCGCAGCGCAGGCGACACCGGCATCGTCAGCAGCGGCATTGTTGTGGAGGAACAGGACGTATTCTGTCCGAAGGATGGATTCTGCTCGAAAGTCATGCGCCTTGCTCCCTCTCTGACCAGCCCGACAGGCTTTTAACGCTGTTCACCAGGGCAGAAACCGTTTCAACGTTTCTGCCGAACTGGTTGATCGCCGCGCGGTGCTGAAGACGGTCGGCAAAGCCATATTTAAGAAAGGTCGACAGGGTGCCCGCCGGGCCAAGATCGATGAAACAGGTATTCTCCCGTCCGGGCATCCCGTTGACTAAGCCATAGAAATCAGCCGGTTCCCGTACCACCCGCCAGAACCGGTTGCTGTCCCAGCGCTCAACGGACGTCCCCTGCATGACCGAGTAAACCGGCAGTCGGGCAGGGTGGCAGGTCAGCGTGTGTGCAAAGGCGCAGAACGCCTGCTCAATGGCATCAACGCCCGACGAGTGAAAGGCGTGTTCAACCGGCAGCAGCAGCGAGACGATCCCCTGCTGGCTCAGGCGCTGTTTTACCGCCAGCAGGCTTGCCCGCTCGCCGCTAACCACAAAGTTTTTCTGGAAGTTAATGCTGGCCAGCTCGCTTCCCTGATAAATTTCGGGGTGCTGGTGGAAGTGCGTCACGGGGCTGAGGACGCTTAGCATGCCGCCATCCTGCGCGTGCTCTTTCAGCAGGCTCGCCTGGCACACCACCATATTCATCGCATCCTCAAGGCTGAGTACCCCGGCCACGGTCGCCGCGACGTATTCGCCCAGGCTGTAGCCCAGCACGTCGTCAGGTTCGATCCCTTCGGCCTGAAGCAGGCTGGTCAGACTGAAACCGAGGCTGAACAGCGCCGCATGGGAGAGCATCACATCAGAGAGTGGATTTCGCCGCCGGGCCTCGTCATAGAGCGGTGCCAGCAGGCTGCTGCCGGTATGCTGGTGAAACAGGGCATCACACCTCTCCATGGCGCTGCGGAACGCGCTGTTTTGCTGATAAAGTTCCAGGCCCATGCCGTAATACTGCGATCCCTGCCCGCTATACATAAACACCAGGCGCGGCCTGCCCGGCACGGCGTTGGCATCCGCTGTCGCTGGCTGCGTCGACTGGGCATTCGGTGCTGCTGCGCCCGCTGGCTGCGTCGACTGGGCATTCGGTGCTGCTGCACCTGCTGGCTGCGTCGACTGCGTACCCGGTGCTGCTGTACCCGCTGGCAGTGCCATCGGCTGCGCTTTGATTTTTGCGAACAGCTGGGTTAGTACCTGACCCGGCCCGATCTCGCTCTGCTCGACGTCACCCTGCGCCAGCAGGCGCGAAAGACTTTCGTACCAGCGCACCGGCTGGCTTATCTGCCGCGTCAGCAGCGGCAGATAATCAGTCTGCGGATAGGGAAGGGACGTGTAGTTGGAAATCACGCGCGCCGTGAGCGGATGAAAGGTAAAGCCCGAGGCCGCCTCGCTGAACTGCGCTTCGATATCGTGCATATAGCGGGAGTGAAACGCGGCGCTGACGTTCAGCTTCACAAAGCGCGCTCCGGCCCCGGTGAACAGCGACTCACAGCCAGCGATGTCGTCGTACAGGCCAGAAATCACCGTCTGCTGGGCGCAGTTTACGTTGGCGATATCAATGCCGGAAAAGGATGAGGAGGCCAGCAGTTCAGCCACTTGCAGTCGATCGATGCCGAGGATCGCCGCCATTGCGCCACGCGGTGCCGCTGACATCAGCGCGCCGCGCGCCTTCACCAGCGACACGCCGGTAGCAAAGTCAAAGGCCCCGGCGGCGAACAGCGCGGCAAACTCACCCAGACTGTGGCCCGCGTAGGCGTCAGGCAGCATCAGGCCCGCTTCGCGCTTTGCCAGAAACCCAAGCGCGGAAACTGCAAAGAGCGCGGGCTGGGTGAATGCGGTTTCGTTCAGCACGCCCTGCGGGTCATCAAGGCAGAGCTCGCGCAGCGAATAACCGAGCACGCTGTCGGCTTCGTCGACCCGCGTGGGAAAACGATCGAACAGCGCCTTTCCCATCCCTTTATGCTGCGATCCCTGACCGGGAAATACCCAAATTGAAGAAGACATGAGTCGCCTATTACCTTTTCCCAGAATAATAACCAGGCGCCGCCTGGTTATTCCGTCACTAGCCTGTGGCTCAGGACCCGAATGCAGAGGCTTGCGCCTCCGCAGGCAGGTGCTGTTGAATAACCCGAATCAGGTCGCCCAGCGTGTAGATATCCCGCTTCTCGCCATCATTGACTCTGATGTTTAGCTGCTTCTCGATGCCGTACCAGGCTTCGAGCATCTCCACCGAGTTCACCCCCAGCTCACCGCCGAGGAATGACTCCATATCCACCGTTTCGGGCGTAAAGCCGGTCTTCATAATCTCGTTGATGATGTCGAGCACCACGGCCAAAAGCTCCTGCTGACTGCGCATTTCAATCCCTCTTTATCAGTGTTTAAATCGCATCGAATTCGCGTGCGGCATCAAGGATGATCTCTACCGCCTGGTCTATCTCTTCCCGCGTATGGGAGGACATCAGCGACAGCCTCAGCCGCTCTTTATCGGGCGGAACCATCGGGTATTCCATGATGTTGGCGAACAGGCCTCGCTCATAAATCAGACGATTGATATTCCCGGCCACGCCGCTTTTACTGAAGAAAATGGGGATAATCCCGGCTTCGCCGCGAATGATATTGAAGCCGTTTGATTCCAGCCGATCCTGCATGTAGCGGACATTCTCATGCAGGCGCGCCATGCGTTCAGGCTCGTTTTCCATCACATCCAGCGCGGCAGAAATGGCCGCCACGGTCGGCTGTGCCAGACCCGAGGTAAACAGATAGGGATAGGAGAAGTTGCGCAGCATAAAGATGTACTCATTGCTGCCGGACACAAAGGCGCCCTGCGCGCCGAGCGACTTACTGCAGGTAGACATCCGCAGGTCGACCTGACCCAGCAGATCGAGATGCTCAAGCGTGCCCTTGCCGGAGCGTCCCAGCGTACCCAGGCCGTGCGCGTCATCGAGGATGGTGATGATGTCGTTTTTGCGACAGATCTCAATGTAGCGCTTAAGATCGATGATCGAACCGTCCGTGGAGCGAACGCCCTCGACGGTTGAGAAGATCTGCGCACCCGGTTTGGATCGCTCGCGAATTTTCGGCAGCAGCGCTTCAAACTCATCAAGACGTTCCGGATCGAAGGTGAAGAAAGGCACGCCGGTCATCCTGATGGCATTCACCACGCTGGCGTGGCTGTTCTGGTCATAGATGATGATATCGTTACGATTCATCAGCCCGTTCACCCAGCAGAGGTTGGCCATATAGCCGCTGGGTAGCAGTACGGCATCCTGATGCCCGGCCAGCGCGGCCAGGCGTTTTTCCAGCGCCTTATGCTGTCGGGTGTAGCCTGAAAATGCGGGCGATCCCCCGGTGCCGATGCCATATTTCTCTACCGCGTCAATCACCTTCGCTTTGATATAGGGATGGTTAGCCATGCCAAGATAGCTGTTCGATCCAAATACCAGCACGTCGCGGAAGGTCTCGTCGCGCAGATCCTTATACTGCATCCTCGCATCGACCGGTCCCGAACCCTCGCGCCCTATCATCAGGCCCTTTTCGACCTCTTTCTGGTACGCGCTATATTTCAGTTCGACGCGCTCCCTGAAGGGTTTGCGCTCAAGTTCAATCAGTTCACGGAAATCCATTAATACGACACCTTAGAGGGTTACTCTTTCACGGAGGATGTTTCAGGTTGCCCGGATGCAATAAAGCCATTGGCCTCATACCAGGAGGCACAGTCGCTTACCATTCGGCGCAGGGAAGTGGGCTGATAGCCCAGTTCGCGCTCTGCTTTGGCGCTGCTGAAGTAATAAACCCCGCCGAATACGCGCAGACGATAGGCATCGACTACCGGTTCGCCGCGCACCAGCCAGGGGAGTTTTTCCTGCAACAGCGTTTTCAGCCAGAAACGCGAATAATGGGTTTGCGGGATATCCACCTTACGCAGCAGGACCGATTCGATTTTGGCGATCAGCTCGGTATAGTGCGCGTTGGTTCCGGCAATGATGTAGTTCTCGCCGCTGCGACCGCGCGTCAGCGCGCTGACGTGCGCCTGGCCGACATCGGCGGCGGAGCAGAAGCTGGCGCCGCCCGGCGGCATAAAGGGGAGCTGGTTGTGGTAAACCGCCAGCACCATACGCCCCCACTGCATGGAATAATCAAATGCGCCCAGCACTTCGGCGGGATTGAGGATCACCGCAGACAGCCCGCGGTCGCAGGCGCGGCGCACCAGCGTCTCGGCGCGGAGTTTGCTGATGGCATAGGGATTGCCCGCGCGAAAACCGCGCAGCGGCGTCTCTTCGGTCGCCAGGGCGTACGGGTCGTTACGGGCACCAATGGTTGACGTGGTGCTGGTATAGACGAGGCGTGCGATACCGCTCTCCAGCGCCGCGTCGGTGACCGCATGGGTGCCTGCAATATTCGCCGCTTCCAGCAGCGGCCAGTCACGACGGTTACTGCTGGTATTCCCTGCCGTATGGATCACGGCGTCATGCCTCTCTATCGCCGTACGCAGCGCCACCCGGTCGTGCAGCTCTCCCTGCAACAGGTCGACGCCGAGAGGCTTAAGGAAGGTCAGATTGGAGGTGGGACGCACCCAGGCCGTCACCTGATGACCCGCCGCCAGCAGCGCGGTCACCACGTTGAGTCCGACGAACCCGTTCGCACCCGTAAGCAATACTTTCATTGGGCCTGCTCCTGCGGATTAAGTTGTTCAAGCGTGTTCCAGAAGGCTTTTCGCCCTTCGTGTTTGCTGCGCATCGTCAGCGCTGCCGGGTTGCGGTCAGGGTGGCTGGCGAGTCCTTCAAGCAGGATCTCAAGCTGCTCCAGCAGCGGCTCCAGCGGTGCGGCAGGCAGATTGTCCGCCCGATAACCCAGGCGTAAATGCAGGCCATGTGCCTCAACCTGGACCCACAGCGCCAGATGCAGCGTGGGGTGAGCGGCGAAAAGATCATCAACCAGGCGAGCCTCACTGGCGCTGACAGTAGCCGTGGCGGGGACGGTGTCTGTGGCGGGGTCGGTCAGGATTAGCGCGCTTTCAAACGGGGCGATGCCGCGCGTCCACGGCGCAATCTGTCCTGGCGCGGTGCCAGCATGATCGAGGCGCTGTGCAAGCTGTTCCTCTATGGCCGCGAGCCAGGGGGCGATCTTCTGTCGCCCGACGGCCTGGATCCTCACCGGCAGGGGGGTTAGCGGCGATTCGCGATCCGATCCGGCGGATCGCAGCCAGCCGAACTCCGGGGCGGTGGCTTTCGTATGGCGGTTGATCAGCAGCGCCCAGCCTGCGGCGATCAGCGTTTCCAGGCTTATTTCCAGACGCTGCGTGCAGGCCTGCAGCACCGCCACGGTATCGCTACCCGGCTGCCGCTCCACCAGACAATGTCCGGCTAACGTGCGGAAAGCGTCCTCCTGGCTTTCCCCGGTGATAAGGCCCAGGGCGGTCAGCAGCGAGCCTGACTCCGTGCAGCTTGCTGTTTCGCTCGTCCAGAACGCTTTCAGCTGCTTTTTGCTCAGCGCCACGGCTTTGCGGTCGCTTAGCCGGGAAGCAAACCACGCCTGAGGAAGCGCGGGGCCCTCAATCGCCCCGGACACCGGAACCGGCACCGCAGCAGAGGCCGTTTCATCGGCTGCTGCCCGGCGCGGCGCGTCAACACGCAGGGCGGCATAGAGGTCGCACAGCTCGCTTGCGAAGGGATAGCCAGGAAAGGCCACGCGCTGACGCGGGGCATCGCGGTATAACAGCATCCAGTCAACGTCACAGTCGCGGCACCAGAGCGCCGCCACTCGCGCAAGCTGCTGCGTTTGCACCAGTTCGCGGACAAAGCTTTTTCCTGCCTCACCGGCGATCAGCTGCGAGACTTCGCTCCGCTCGCGCACGTTGCCGCTGTAAATGTCAGGGTTTGCCTGGCCGGCGTCAGGGTCGGCAATAAAGGATCCCAGCTTCGCCAGCAGGTCACTGCTGCTGGTTGCCACCACCGCCAGCCGGTTTTCAAAGGCGACTCGTCCGGTCTGGCTGGTCCAGGCGAGATCGGCCAGATTCAGCCTGCTGCCCTGCACCTGCACAAAGTCCCGCAGGGCGCTGGCATAAGCGGTCAGGCGTTCAGCCCGGCGCGCGGAGAGCACCACAATCTGCGGGGTGACATCCCTGTCGCTGCCCGCAACAGGCTGCGGCGCGTCGGCCTCTGGCGACTCCACAACGACAAATGCGGTGGAACCGCCCATGCCGAAGGAGTTGATCCCCGCCAGGCGGGAACCTCGCGCATTGCGGCTCCAGTCGCACGCCTCACGCGGGAAGGTAAAGGGCGATGCCTGATGATCGAAAGACGCGTTGATGTGGGTCAGGTTTGCGCAGGGCGATATCCGCCCATGCTGCATACTTAACAGCACCTTGATCAGCGAACAGATGCCGGATGCGGCCTCCATATGCCCGAGGTTCGCTTTCGTTCCCAGCGAGCAGAACTGCGAGGCATCCGTCTGCCGACGCAGCGCATTAGCCAGCGCCTTCAGCTCAATGGGGTCACCCAGCTCGGTCGCGGCACCGTGGCTTTCGATATAGGTCAGCTCACGGATATCAATTTGCGCTTCGTTCAGCGCCCGGCTGGCCGTCTCTTCCATCACTGCCAGGCTGGGCATATATTGCCCGGCACCGGTTCCCGCGTGGCCGATGCACGAACCGCGCAGCACGCCGTAGATATGGTCGCCATCCTCCCGCGCACGGCTGAGCCTTTTTAGCACCACCATGCCGGATCCTTCGCTGGGGATCAGCCCATCGGCCCGATCGTCAAAGGTGCGTTCGCTGCCGTGCGGCGACAGCACTTTCATATTTTGCAGCAGCATATATTTGCTGGGGTGCAGGCTGAGGTTGATGCCGCCCGCCAGCGCCATATCACACTCGCCGCCGAGAATGGCCCGCCGCGCAAGGTGCACGCTGGTCAGCGATGAGGCACAGGTCGCCGCGATGCTAAGACTCGGCCCGCGCAGATTCATCAAAAAGGAGATGCGGTTAGCCAGCTCGCTGACCACGGAACCCGCACCGGGATAGACGCCCGTTTCCGCATACAGGCCGGACATAATCCAGGTGAAGTCCTCGTTCATCGCGCCGACGTAAACGCCGACCTGCTGCGCCCTGAGCGACGATGGCGTATAGCCCGCATCCTCCAGCGCGTGCCACGCCGAGCGCAGCAGCACGCGTACCTGGGGATCAAGGCGGCTGGCCTCCTCAAGCGTCATGCGGAACATATCGGGATCGAAACGATCCGCATTGTCGAGGAAGCCGCCGCGATTGACGTAGCGCGGGTTCCCGTTATTATCCGCCCGGACCGTCCAGCGCGCCTGTGGAATGGCGCTGAGGCACTCTTTGCCCGCCTGGATGTTGTCCCAGAACGCCGCCAGGCTGTCGGCACCGGGGAATTCTCCGGCAAGGCCGACAATCGCCACCGCCTCGCTGTCGCTCTGCACGTTGGCGGGTAAGGAGGATGTCGGCACAAAGCGCGAACGCAGGATGTGGTCGGATTCGCTACGCTTACCGGCATTCTGTGCGATTTTCGCTACCGTATCGCGGCGTTGTCCGGCAATTCCTGACGTATTTGCTGCGCGGCTGCGATGTTGTCCGGCGATTTGTGCCGTATTCACTGCGGTTGCGCGGCGTTGTCCGACAATCTGTGCGGTGTCCGCTGCGGTGGCGCTTTGAGCCGCAGACAGGGCGGCCTGTGGCTGTGCCGCCGCTGCTTGCGGTGGCAGGCCTGCGCCATAGCGCTGGTGCAGGTGTGCGGCGAGCTTCGAGGTGGTATCAAACTCAAAGGGTGCCGTTTTCGAGAGCCCGTCATACTCTTTTTCCAGCAGCGCGCGCAGCTCCATCAGCATGACGGAATCCATACCCAACTGCTCAAAGGTGGCATCCACGGCGATCTCGCTGGCGGGCATTTTAGTGATCGCCGAGATATGCACCCTGAGCGCGTTTTCAGCCTGAGTCAGGGCACGATGTTGTGCTGCCGAAGCTGCGTCGGTCGAAGCCGCCGCGTTATGCGATGCGGGCGCGGAGTCCTTATAAGCCATCGCGCTATGCGCCGCCGCCGCACCGCCATGAGCCACCGCGCGATCTCCCTGCGGTTTCGCCGTATCGGCCCGACGTGGATGGGCCTGGATACGCAGGGCGCGGGCGATTTTGACGCGGTCGCCGACCATCACCAGCAGCTCAGGGCGCTGTTCAAGCAGGGCGCGCCTGAGGGCATCAATACCGGCATCTGCCTCCAGCGCCGCCATGCCGGAAAACTCAAACAGCGAGACATCATCGGCGGTGATATCCATCTGCCCGCTGGCCCACAGCGGCCAGTTGACGGAAAGGCTCTGGCCGGAACGCAGGCCCTGACTGACCATTGCGGTACGCCAGACGGCATGACTGTCCATAAACCGGTTGCCTGCGGCATAGGCACCCGAGCCGAGATCGCCCAGCACCGCCGAGACAGAGGAGAAGTTGACGAACAGGGCGAGTGGCTCCTGCGCCGTAGCGCGATCGAGTGCGACCAGGCCATCGACTTTAGGGCCAATCAGCGCGGCAAACTCCGCATCGTCCAGCTCGGTGACAGGCGTGGCGCTGGCGACGCCCGCGCAGTGAAGCACGCCATTCAGCGAGCCAAATGTCGCTTTCGCCTGTGCTACCAGCGCGTCGGCACCGCCCGGCTGGGCGATATCCGCGGCGACGTAGCACACTTCCGCACCCTGCTCGCGCATTATCGCCAGCTGCTGCTGGACGGATTCACCCGGCTGGGCAGCGCGCCCGCTTAACACCAGGCGCGCCTGATAGTGTGACGCCAGATAGCGGGCCATCAGCAGGCCCAGCTTGCCTGCGCCGCCGGTGATCAGATAGCAGCCCTGACGGACAAATGGCAGGCGCGCATCGTCGTTTGCGACCGGAGGCGTTATTTCGCTGAGCTGGCGCTGGTAGCGTTTGCCGCCCCAGTACGCCAGCTCCAGCCCGGCTTCGGATGCGGAACGCTGCACGAACTCCCGCCAGACGCATCCGGCCAGCGCGGCGCTGTCCCCGGCATCGCTGCGCAGCGTAAACAGCTCAAAGCGGTGGTTGATGGTCAGCAGCGAGCGTGCATAGCCGCTCAGCGCGTCATTCTGCGGTTCGGCCCGGTGCGGCTGTGCAACATACAGGCTGGCGCAGCGCAGGGCCTGGCCCGGCTTCACCCGCTCCAGCGCAACGAACAGCGAGCGCAGCGTCTGCAGGCCGCTATGCAGCCGTGCGGCACAACCGTCGTCCAGCAACGGGTCAAAGTGCGTATCCGCGCCGGATGCCTCAACGATATGGCTGGGCCAGAGCTGCTGTGCGTCGAGCTGCGCGCACAGCGTCTGCATGCTGGCGATCGACAGCGGATCGGCGCTGAACCGGTGCGCATCATGCTGAACAAACTCACTGCCTGGCGTCACGGCAATGACCCTGGCGCTGTCGCCATAAAGCCCGCGCAGGGCCTCAGCCAGCGAGGGATCCTGACTGATGACCAGCACCTGGGGCACGGCGGCGTTACCGCTTCGCGAACAGGCCAGGTCACCGCCTGCCGACCGGGCGGCGGGCAGGGGCGATTCAACCCAGCTATAGCCATAGAACTGCACCGCCTGCTGCGCCGGAACGGCGTTCGCGCTGTTGCCATCGCTGCTAATATTGCGTTCGTTGCTGTCACTGCTGTCACTGCTGTCACTGCTGTCACTGCTGTCACTGCTAATATTGCGTTCACTGCTGACTCTGCTGTCACTGCCGGTCAGCATCCGCGCCGCAAAGTCCGTCAGTCGGGCCAGCACGCGGCCTTCGGTATCCATCAGCGTAATATCGAACTTGCGCACGCTGCTGTTAAGGTCGTCGTCCTGGGTGCGCGACTGCGCCGGGGTGACCCAGGCATAACACTCACGGCCCAGCGGATGGCGCAGCGCCAGTTCGCCGAGGAAAAACGGCACCATCGGCAGGGTGTAGCCAGACGGCTCCAGCCCGACCGCCAGGCAGGTGCGCAGCGCACCGTCCAGCAGGGAAGGGTGCAGGTAAAACGCATCGGCCGTGGCGGCAGCGGTCTCCGGCAGGCAGAGGTGGCTTAGCGCCGAGTCGGCGAAGCGATAGCGCTCACGCGTCACCCGGTAGCTCGGGCCATAAGCAAAGCCCATTTGCGCAAATTCAGCGTAGAACGCGGCCTGGTCATCCTCGCGTTTCCCGGCGGCGCGCAGCGCGGCAAGGTCGATCCATTCGTCCGCGGCGTCAGACGCGTCGGGGTAATACACCACCTCTGCCTCTATGGCCAGCTGGTGGGTGGCGAGGTTTAGCACCTCCACGCGGACGCTCTCACCGCCCTGATGCGCCAGCCCGACGTCAATATCCACGGGCGTACCCTCTACCTCGACGGGCGTCATCCACATCAGATTGCGGATGGCGCCGACCCTCCAGCCGTCATCAATCGCCCGTTCGCCCGCCGCCCGCACCATTTCAAGCCAGGCCGAGCCAGGCAGTATCATCCGCGGCTCGCCGGTATCAATCACATGGTCGCGAAGATAGCTTTCCCGCCCGGTAAACTGCTTGCTAAATCCCTGACGTGAGAGCGTCGAGATATTTTCGTCAAGCAGCGGATGCAGCGCGCTGGCGCGGCCCTGACCGGGCTGAGCGGAAGGCAGTTCCAGCCAGTGCCTGCGCGTTATCAGCGGCAGCGGCGGGAAGGAGACGCGCCGCACCGCGCCCGGCGCGGAGGCGCTGTCAAACAGTGGCCTGGCGTAGCGATCCCAGCTGAGGTCCAGCGTGGTGGTCCACAGGCGGGCAAGCCGGGTCAGCTGCCGCGCCTGAACCAGGCTATCTACCAGTTCATCAAGCTGCGCCGCCGCCAGGATCGTATCCAGCCGGTCGTTGCTGCCGACCAGTCGCCCACGGTAGAGCTGCGTGGCCGCGCCTTTATCGCGGTACTGCTCAAGCTGCGTGAGGAGTTCTCCCGCGCTTCCCGTCACCACCGCCAGACGTTCGGTCATGGCATCCCGCCCAATCAGCGAGGAGTAAGCCAGCGACGCGAAGTCGGGCGCGGCGTCAGGGTCGCGTGCGATGCGGCTCAGAAAAGCGATCATCCGCTCCACATAGCGCGCCAGACGCGCGTCGCTGTCCGCCGAGAGGACAAACAGCCGGGGTTCAGCAGCCGCACTGGCGAATGAGGCAGGGCGCGGCCCCTCTTCAATCAGGACGTGCGCGTTTGATCCTCCGGCACCGAACGCGCTCAGGCCCGCTCGTCGCGGCAGATCGGGCGTCGACTCCCACTTCTCAAGCGCGCGTACCACGCGGAACGGCGAGGCGGTAAAGTTGATTTTCTCGTTGAGCCTGTCGGCATGCAGCGACGGCACCAGCCTGCGATGTCGCATTTGCAGCAGGATTTTGGTCAGCCCGGCGATACCCGCAGCGGACTCCAGGTGGCCGATATTACTTTTCACCGATCCGATGCGGCACTGGCCTGGCTGAGGCTGCTGCGCGCCTCCCGTTTCAGCCGAAATGCGCGAGAAGGCCTTCGTCAGACCGGCGATTTCAATGGGATCACCCAGCGAAGTGCCGGTGCCGTGCGCTTCGATATAGCTCAGCGAGTCAGGCTGCCAGCCCGCGCGCTGGAACGCCGTGCTGACGACCTGGCTTTGCGCGGCCTGATTCGGCACCGTGAAGCCGCTGGTTTTGCCGCCGTGATTGATGGCCGTGGCCTTGATGACGCCATAAATCTGGTCACCGTCTTCCAGCGCCTGCTGTAGCGGCTTGAGCAGCACGGCGCCCATGCCCTCTCCCGGCACGTAGCCATCGCCACCTTCACCGAAGGCGCGGCAGCGGCCGTCGCTGGAGAGGAACTGGTTCTGACCCAGCTGGTAATATTTCATCGGATGGACGATGAGATTGACCCCACCCGCGATCGCCATGTTGCAGTCACCGCTGTGAATGGCCTGGCAGGCCATATGCAGGGCGGTCAGGGATGATGAACACATCGAGTCCAGCGCGACGCTGGGACCGTCAAGGTTGAAGTAGAAGGAGACGCGGTTGGCTACCGAAGAGTGCAGCGCCATCGCCCAGCCCGACTCGTGCTGTTTGGCGGTGGTCTCGATAAACTGATACTGGCCCCACATGACGCCAACGTAGACGCCGACCTGCGACCTGCTCAGCGCCTGGCGCGAATAGCTGGCATCGGAAACGCACTCCCATGCGGTTTGCAGGAAAAGCCGCTCCTGGGGATCCAGCAGCTCCGCTTCGCGCGGAGAAATATTGAAATACTGGGTATCGAACTGGTCGATATCGTCAATAAATCCGCCCCACTTGCTGTACACCGAATCCTTGCTTCCCCGCTCGGGGGAGTAGTGTTCGCTGACGTCCCAGCGCGACAGCGGGATTTCCGTGATGCTGTCCTTTCCGGCGCAGAGGTTGGCCCAGAACTCCTCAAGGTTGCGGGCACCCGGATAGCGGCCACTTAGCCCGATAACGGCGATATCCTGCCGGGCCTCCGTTTCCTGCGGGCTTAACCCGGCGTGTCGCTTCAGCGTGTCGGCACGGGATGAATTCAGCAGCTCCGCCAGGCTCAGCCGCAAATGCGGCGCAGACGCGGGCGCGCTATGCGCCGAACGCGTATTTGTTGCCGATGAGGCCGTGGCGGAGCGCGGCGTATTTGCACTGGTCGCCGGAGAGGTGCTGGCGGAGCGAGGCGTATTTGCGCTGGCCGCCGTAGAGATGCTGGCGGAGCGCGTCGTCTGCGCACTGGCTTTCGCCGGGTCATCGGCGTCAATCTCTGCCGCCCAGCTATCCAGGGTCGTGTGGAAATAGAGATGGTTTGCGCTGACGCCAGCGAAATGCCTCTCCAGCTCGGCCTGAAGCCGGATCTGGCTAATGGTATCCACCGGCCACAGGTACAGCGGGGTTTGGCAGGTACAGCCTGCCGCCGCAGAGTCCAGCGCCGCCGTCATGGCCGCGAGCAGGGTATCGCGCGTTCCAGGCAGGTCATCGGTGATGACAGACAGAAGATCGCGCGTTCCAGGCAGGTCATCAGGCGACCCCGCCGCCCCTGATAATGGGTTCAGCGCCGGTTTATCCGCAGCATCCATTGCTATCAGTGGCGACAGCGGTTTACCTGCTGCCTCTGCTGCCACCAGCGATAGCACGGGTGCCGCTACCGCTACCCTGGCGGCCGCTGGCTGCAGGGCGGCGGCCTGGTCGCCGCAGGTCTCAATCAGGAAGTCGGCCAGCGAGGCGAGGTCTTCGTATTCGTAGAACAGCGTTTGCGGCACCTCTCCGAACGCCGCCGTAAGCGTTTCGTTCAGTGCCAGAATCATGATTGAATCCAGACCGTAATCGGCGAGCAGCGTCGTGGCACTCACTTCTCCCGCATCAAGCCTGGTTACCTCGATAACCCTGGCGATCAGCAGGTTAAGGACGCTCTCGCGGGGCGAGTCCGCCGCAGGCAGAACGGTAGCTTTCGCCTGCGGTGCCGCCGCCACGGCGTGAAGCGGCGCAGCCGCCGTCGCGCCAGGCGGTCGGTTTGTACTGTGTGATATGTCCGTGCTGTGCGCGATGCCTGTGCTGACCGCCCGGTTGGCACTGTGCGATATACCTGCGCTGACTGCCCGGTTGGCACTGTGTGACGCATCCGCGCTGGCCTGAAGCCCCAGGTGGGGGGCGAGCTGGGTCTGTAGCCGTTCGATCCTGACCACCACGCCGCCTGCGCTATCGAGCAAATCGATATCGTAGTGGGTGGCGGTAGCGCCTGCCGCCTGGGCGGTATGACGGCGCGCCCAGCTATAGCAGACGGCGTTAACCGGGCCGAACACCTGCAAGCGCGCCAGCGCAACCGGGACCTCAATGACGTTTTTCGCCGCAGTGAGGCCACCGATGCCTAATACCGTGCGGAATGCCCCATCCAGCAGCGACGGCGGCAGAATAAACGGCTGTAGCAGGGGAACCCTGTTCAGCCCGCCGGGGAATTTCAGCTCCGCCAGCGCCTCGTCGGCACTGAACCAGAGGCGTTCGAGGATCTGGAACGCCGGGCCAAAGGTGAAGCCACGCTGGGTAAACTCAGCGTCCAGCTCAGTGCGTTGCAGCATCTGGCCGCCGTCAAAAAAGCGATTAAGATCAACCGCCGGGGGCGGCGATGCGGTGCCGGGACTCAGCCGTCCGCGCGCGCAGGTGTGTCGGTGTTCCGCCTCGGTGCGGTAGAGGTCAAACTCAAGCCCACCGCGCGATGGCAGCAGGGCAATGCCAATCTCAAGCGAGCCGCTGACCGCAACGGGTCGTAGCCATTGCACATCCTCCACCTGCGACAGGGCAGGCAAATCGCCCGTCGCGGGCAGCGCGTTCCCTTTCAGGGCGAGTTCGCTGGCGGTTAGCGCCATTTCAATGCAGGCGGCACCGGGCAGGATGCGATTCTCGCCCAGCCGGTGGTCATTTAGCAGGAATTCATCCGCCCGCAGCGTTTTGTGAAAAGCCTGTTCGGCAAGGGTAGAAATATTGCTATCAATCAGCGGATGCAGCGCGGCGGTGCGCGGTGTTGCAGGGGCGGCCGGCGCCCAGCAATCCTGACGCTGGAAGGCGTAGCCGGGCAGCGAGACGCGTCGACGTAAATGACCGGCGTGCAGTGCGTACCAGTCGACGGCGTGGCCATTCGTCCAGGCCTCACCCAGCGCGCCAAGGCGGCCCTGGCGGATCCACTCGGCCAGCGGCGGCGTGTTCGTCGCCTGACGGGCGTTATCACGATGGCCCGTCATCAGCCCGGAGAGATGCTGCTGCGTAAAGGCGCGCAGCGCTTTGACGGCATCCCCGGCTTTCTCCGCCACCAGCGCCAGCCGGTGTTCGTGTGCAACGCGCCCAACCTGGAGCGTCCAGGCCGCGTCCTGTAGCGACAGGTCAGGATGCTGCTCAATAAAGGTGGCCAGCCGTTCGGCCATCGTCAGCAGCGCCGCTTCGCGACGGGCAGAGAGCACGATAAGCGCGGGCTGGCCCGTCTCATCCGCTGCGCGCAGGGGTTCAGCGTACTCCTCCACAATCATATGCGCGTTGCTGCCGCCGGCACCGAAGGCGCTAATCCCGGCGATGCGCGGCAGCTCGCGGGGAACGGCGGTGCCTCCCTCTGAGAGGCCGTTCACCACCGGGCGCTGCCACGGGGCCAGCGTCTGCTGAACGTGGAAGGGACCGCTCTGAAAGTCGATAAAAGGGTTGATAACCTGTGACTGAATGGAGGGCACCAGCGTCTGATGCTTGAGTTGCAGCAGCACTTTGGTCAGGGATGCCATCCCGGCAGCCGCCTCCAGATGCCCGATATTGGCCTTGACCGAGCCAATGGCGCAGCGGCCGGCAGGTTCGCCCGCCACGGTGAAAGCCTTGTTCAGCCCACTGATTTCAATAGGATCGCCGAGTTTCGTTCCCGTTCCGTGTGCTTCAACGTAGCTGATATGGCGCGGGTCAACGCCCGCCGACGCCAGCGCATCCGTCACCAGATCGGCCTGGCGTTTCGCATTCGGCACGGTGAAGCCGGACGCTTTCCCGCCGTGATTGACCGCGCTGCCGCGGATCACGCCGTAAATAGAGTCACCATCCGCCTGCGCCTGCGCGAGGGGTTTAAGCACCACCGCGCCGACGCCTTCACCCGGGACATAACCGCTGCCACCTTCGCCAAAGCTGCGGCAGCGCCCATCCGTCGAGAGGAAGTGCATATTAGAGAGCAAATGGTACTTGTACGGATGCAGGGACAGGTTGACGCCGCCCGCGATGGCAACCGATATCTCGCCGCTGCGAAGGGCATTGCAGGCCAGATGGATGGCGGTAATGGAGGAGGAGCAGGCGGTATCGATCGCCAGGCTCGGGCCGGAAAAATTGAAGAAGTGCGAAACCCGATTGGCCACCGACCAGTAAGAGGAGTGCGATGTGGTCCACTCCGCCTCGGGGCTGGTGACCGCGTGAAGCTGATAGTCGCCCCACATAATGCCGACGTACACGCCGACGCGGTTTTCCTGCCCGCGCAGCGGGGAGGCCAGCCGGTCAGCGGTATAGCCTGAATCCTCAATGGCCTGCGCGGCGGTTTCCAGAAAGAGCCACTCGTTGGGATCCATAATCTCCGTTTCTTTCGGGGAGATATTGAAATAGCGTGGGTCAAAACGCCCGACGTCGGAGAGGAAGCCGCCCCAGCGGCTGTAGCTTTTACCGGGCGTTGCCGCCCCTGGCTGGAACCAGCGCGCCTCTTCCCAGCGTTCAGCAGGGACCTCAGTCACAGAATCACGTCCCTGGCTCAGGTTCTGCCAGAACTGCTCAAGATTTTCTGCTGCGGGATAGCGTCCGGCAAGGCCGGTAATGGCAATGTCCCCCTCATAGCCGTGCTGCGTTTTTAACGCCGCCTCCGCTGCCCCGGCGGAGGCCGCGCTGTCCTGTCGTGCAGGGCGCAGGGATACCGCGGATCCCTGCTGGACAGGACGTATGGATGCGGCCGTGTCCTGTGGGGCCAGGCGTAAGGCGGCAGCGGTCGGGGCGGCAGGGGGAGCCGTCTCAGGCAGCAGCGCGCAGCAGGCCTGCTGATAATTGTCGACCAGAAAGCGGCTCAGTTCTTCCATCGTGGGATGCTCGAAGAACAGCGTCATAGGCAGCGATTTGCCAAATACCTTTTGCAGCTCGCTGACCAGCTCTATCGCCACCACTGAATCGAAGCCGTAGTCACGGAAGAAGCCGTTGCGCTCGAAATGCGGCGGGATGCGCAGCCGACGGGCAAACAGGTCGGAAAGATAGTCAACCACCGTATCCTGCACCGCAAGCGGCTCGTCGTGGCCCTGGGGTTCACTGACCGGCGCGGGGTCGACCACGTTCAGCGCTTCCGCGATGCGCGCGGCATCCCCTGGCATTACCACCACCTGCGAGGCGCGGCTGTTGAGGGCATATTCGAAGATGGCGGTGCCTTCATCGGTCAGCAGCGGCACAATCCCGAAATGGCGGTTCAGAATGGCCTCTTCCTTGTCGGTGAGGCGCATACCGCCCTCTTTCCAGTAAGGCCAGTTGATCGACAGCGTTTTGCCGGTGCGTTCACCCCGCTGCTGGAGCCGGTTACGGTGGCTGGCGAAATAATCCTCAAACGCGTTGCCAAAGGCATAATCGCACTGGCCGATATTGCCCAGCACGCCGGTAACGGAGGAGAACAGGGCAAAAAAGTCGAGCGGACAGTCCTGCGTTTCGGCATCCAGCAGCCAGCTTCCCATCAGCTTCGGCGTGATAACCCGTTTAAAGGCCTCCGGACTCTTGCGCAGAATGAAGTTGTCTTCAATCACGCCCGCCGAGTGGATAATGCCGTTAAGCGCGCGGCCCGACTGGCGAACGCTGTCGATCAGGCGCTGTACGTCATCGCGCTCGCTGATATCACAGGCGACATAGTGGGCGGTTCCCCCCTGTTCGGTCAGCGCGATCAGCTGCTGCTGCTGTTTTTCACCGGGCTGCGAGCGGCCGCTCAAATAGACGGTGGCATCAAAGCGCGAACAGAGGAAGCGGGCGAAGATCAGGCCCAGCCCGCCCAGCCCACCGGTGATCAGGTAGGTTCCCTGCTGGCGCAGCCTGACCGGCTCACAGAGCGACGGATTCACGCTGGACTGGGCGGCGCTGGCAGTGTGTGGCCACATCTGGTGTGCAACAGGCAACTGCGCCTGGGCGGCAAAGCGGCGCACCAGGCGCACGCCCTGCACGTAGCGTACATCGGCCTCTTTTGAAGGGTCGCTAAATTCGTTGCTGATAAGCGCCGCCAGTCGTGCGGCGTCGTTTTCGCCCTCACAGCACAGTACGCGGCCCGCGTAGGCCGGTTTTTCAATGCGCAGGGTGCGATAAAAACCGCTGAGGGCTTCGACATCGGGCAGGCGCGGGGTAACAAGATGAAGATGAATAAAGCGTACGCTCTTCACCTTGCGCATCAGCGCCCGGGTTAGCGCAAACAGGCTCTCCGGCCCGGCGCACAGGCGCGCAGCAAAGTCCTCTTCGGCAAGCGTGGGGGCGGCCCACAGGATACGATCCAGCGTGGCGCCCTGCGCCAGCAGCCCATCAACCGCCGAGATAAAATCTTCACTGTTTCCCGGCCGCACAGAGACAACGCCCTGTTGAGTCCCGGTGTTGGCCGCGGATGCAAACTGAATTTGCTGGATCTGCGGAGGGGTTTCCCCCTGCGCCAGCAGGCTGGCGAGCCGTTCAGTATCCTGCGCTGCACCGATAATCAGCACCTGGCGGAGCGGCGCTTCTGCCTCTGTCGCCGCCTGTGGGATCCACCAGGGCTGGTAAAGGCTCTCCGCTTCATGAGGGGTCAGAGAGGGGGCGGCGGCGCGATGTGCGTTTTCCTGCGCGGCACGCTCCCCGGACAGGCGAAGCGTAACGCCATAGAAACGCAGCGCGATCTGCTCCGGGTTCGCCGCATCGGCCAGGCTGATATCTACCCTGGCCACGCCTTCGCTAAGCGTATTTTCTCCCGCAAGCGTGACGGTAGCCGTCATCGTCGCGCTACAGGAGCCCAGCACCTCCAGCCTCTCCAGCGCAAAGGGAACGATCGGGCCGTTCAGCTTCTCGTCCGGCTGCACGGCGTCCAGCATTCCGGCGACCCAAATCACCGCGGCCTGTAGCGCACCATCCGCCAGGCTGGGGTGAATAACCCAGTTGGCAGGGGCGGCCGTCCCCCGGGCATCAGGCAGCGCCAGGCTGGCGACGCAGGTACGCGGGCCGGCAGCAAGCTGACGCAGAGCGGTTAACCCCTCGCCGTAGTGCATTTGCAGTGCATCGAGCTGTTGGTAGCAGGCTTCCGCATCCAGCAGGCGCACGCCGCTATCACTCTCCGCACGCGGGGATGCGTCAGGCGCAGCTCCCTCCACACGCGGAGATAAGTCAGACGAAATCCTCTCCGCACGCGGAGATGAATCTGGCGCGATCCCTTCTGCCGCTACCGTTCCCTGGCAGTAGAGGGTGTCGTCGCTGCCGAGGATCTGAAAGCCCCAGTGCGCCGCTTCCTGCGGGTCCAGCTGAACGTGCAGCTCCTGCGACGCGTTTCGATACGTCAGCGGTCGTAGCCAGGCCACCTGTGAAAAACTCAGCCGGTGGTCATTTTTCAGCGTGGCCGCATCGGTGAGGGCGGCGCGAACCAGTTCCAGGTACATCACGCCCGGCAGGACAGCCTGTCCGGCGATCTGGTGATCGGCAAAAAAGAACTCGTCCCCCTCAAGCTGCCCCTGATAGCGGGAGCGCCCGCCGTCAGCCCTGCGTCTAAGCCGGGCGGGCAGGGCGGCGCGCGGTGACGCGGCGCGGCAGGCTGTCGGGATCCAAAAATGGCTGCGGGTAAAGGGATAGCCGGGCAGCCCGATTGGGCGGAAACGCGCCTGCTTAAACAGCTGGCCCCAGGTACCCTCCGCCCCGCGCTGATAGCAGTCGCACAGCCGTTGCAGGAGTGCTGCAAACGCGGCCGACTCCCCCGCTACGCCGACGATTTCATCGAGCAGCGCGGCCGCTTCGACGCTGGCTTGCTCTGCCTCCTGCCTCGCGTGCTCGGGCACCTTAAGCGGGCCGGGGGCGATAGCGCTTTCCAGCGCGGCGATCAGGCCCGGCACATCGCGGGTTACGCAGCTAAAACGGCAGGCGAAGCTGTCGCGACGCGTCAGCAGCGTGGTACTGATATCGGCCAGCGGCACAGCGGGATTTTCACTGAGCCAGTGCGCAAGATCCCGCTGGCTTTGCAGCAGCGCCTCCGGCGTTTTTGCCGACAGCGCGATCGGGTAGTCGCGATACGCCGCAGGCTCATCTGCCGCGAGCCCGCGATCGGCATCGGCAGGCGGCTCTTCCAGCACCAGATGGGCATTGGTGCCGCCAAACCCGAACGAACTGACGCCCGCGCGCAGCGGCGTGTTCGGCTCGATTCGCGCCCAGTCACTTACCCGATCCACGAAGAAGAACGGGGTGGCGGTGGCGTCAATGCGGGGGTTCAGCGCCGAAAAGCTGCGCAGCGGGGGCAGCCTGCGGTTTTTGAAGGCCTGCAACACCTTGATGATCCCCGCCACGCCTGCGGCAGCCTCGAGGTGGCCGATATTAGATTTTGCCGACGTCAGGCCACAGAACGCCTTTTCCAGCGAGACCTTCTGCTGTTCCGCCAGGGTACCAAATGCCCTGACCAGCCCCTCGAACTCAATGGGGTCGCCCTTCGGGGTGCCCGTGCCGTGTGCTTCAATCAGGCCAACAGTATTGATGGGAATGCCCGCGCGCAGATGGGCGTCTACTATCACGTCAGCCTGCGCAGAGGCGCTGGGGTAGGTGAGGGTGTAGGTCGAGCCGCAATGGTTTATCGCGCTGCCTTTGATCACGCCGTGGATATTGTCGCCGTCGATCAGCGCCTTATCTAAAGGCTTAAGCAGCAGCACGCCAGCGCCTTCCCCCCGCACGTAGCCATCGGCTTCGGCATCGAAGGAGTGGCAGGCACCGGTTGGCGACAACATGCCCATTTTTTCAAAAGAGGTGTGCCGGGTCGGCGTGAGGATAAGGTTTATCCCCCCGCTGATGGCGATGTCGCAGTCACCGTGCTGAATGGCCTGGATCGCGCTGTGAATTGCGCTCAGCGAGCTGGAGCAGGCCGAGTCGATCGGCATGCTTGGTCCGCGAAAATCAAAAAAGTGTGAGATGCGGTTAGCAATAATCGAGGTAGCCGTGCCGGTGGCATGGTGCGCCTCAACAGGGCTGCCAGCGTTTTCCTGTAGCTCTTTGTAATCGTTGTTGAAAACGCCGATAACCACGCCAACCTTGCTCCCCCTCAGCGTGGAGGGAGGTATCCCGGCATCCTCCAGACAGGACCAGGTGAGTTCCAGCATAATCCTCTGTTGAGGGTCCATGGTTTCAGCAACTTTTGGAATAACGCCAAAGAATTGGTTGTCGAAACAATCAATTCTGTCCAGAAAAGCACCCCACTGCGACCGAGCGCAATCAGAATAATCATCTGAATTTTTCCTTAAATCTGAACTATTCCAGCGCAGTCCTGATGTTTCAGTAACAGAATTACGATGGTTTATGACATTATTCCAAAATTCGCTATAATTTTTTGCATCAGGAAATTGACAAGAAACTCCAATGATTGCTATGTCCATTTACTTCTCATTGATTAGGTTGACAGGTGGTTTAAAAACGCACGACATTTATACAACTAACTGATTAAAAGGATATAATTCATAATGACAACATTTTTTGTTAGCCAGTAAGGTAATCGCAGATTATATTAATAACATTAATTATATTATTTTAATGTATGTATTTTGTTTGCTGAATGTTTCGTTGAACGCGCTAGGTCGCACGACCTGCTGGTTTTATGTCGCAGAAGTAAGTGCTGCGGTAAGCCCCTAAGGGATGTGGGATTCTGAAAACATCCGGTGTTTCCAGAACGGCCCTGATGAGTTCAGTAACTTTGAAGGGAAAAGGCGTGGGTAAGCATTTCTCTGACCTTTGCTGGTCTCAGAATCGATAAATTAGTGTTTCTAATAAAAGGGCAGCCCGATCGGGAGGGTGGTGCGGTAGCCGCGCTTAAAAAGTCCCCTCAACAGGCGGTTTGTCGCAGAGGTTTTGGGGCAGGGTCACAGTAAAAGAACCGATCGTAAATGCCGTTTAATGATGATGAATTTGTTGAAGACGTGAAAGCACATGCAGAAGTTCAGAATCACTAACTGGCGCAGCGACAACAACGCTCTTATCAACCGTGGTCAGATTGCAGAGTCTCTGGCCATGGTGCGTGCGCTGAACAAAATGAAGAAGGCAGGAATGCCAGAGAGTGTGCGTATTTCCTGAGAGCAGTAACCGGCTATGGGGATGCTTATCCAAAATCTGATTTATTCAACAAAACCCCGCTCAGGATACGTTCAGCGCGGCTAACAGCTTGCGCTGCGAAATTACCAGGTAATAATGCGGCCCTTTAAATTCGCGCCTTTCAACCGGATCACCATTAACGTGCCAGATTTCACCCTTCTGCGGCACCCTCCTTGAAACCATCAGATAAGCTCCCTGCCCTGCGGCGCATCACTCAGCCGTCAGCTGTTTCTTCGTTGTAGCTCTGGATTTCCTGCAGGTCGATACCGGCCAGCAGCTCCGTCCTGCCCCCCGTCGTCAGCCAGGACAAAGCGGCATATTCTGAATAAATGTCCAGTGCAGCGATTTCGAACACCGGCCTCTCTTATGTCATAGTTTCCAGTACTGTTAAATTATACATGATCGTTTTTTTATAGAAATCTCATCTACCACTCTATTAATATTGAAACATATTTTTTTTAAGGAGGATATTTATATGCCTGTAAGTGGAATTGGTAGTGGCTCTCAAAATTACGGGGTCGCCAGCACACCTGCAAACGTCCGCAATCAGACCAATTCATCGTCGGAGTTGGTACGCAACATCAATAACGTTAAGCAGTCAATACACGGATTGAGCAGGGGGCATCGGCGCCATAATGCAGTAGATTTGCGCGTAGTATCAGCGATTGTGTCATCAGGTCCTGGTAATCCAGTATCCCATTCTAACACCGCCCTGGTAGATAAACTTGGAAGCGGAACTCAAATTAACTTGTAAAATTAATTGTTAACCTGGTGGGGCATAAGGATTACAAGATGCAGATAGTCAATTATTTTCATGCAAAATTTTAAACAGCAGCAATGCTGCATTCAGTCTGGCAGAAAAAAATAAGAATTACATTTAATTTGCAGAAAAAACCATCTCAGTTAAAAATGAAAAGATGCATTGTGAACTGATCAATCCAAACTCTTCTCAAAAAAAAGAAGTATTGATTGAGAGTAAAATATTAAAGTATGAGAATTTATTGGAAAATATTTCAAAAATGAAGCCGAAGGCTTATAAAAATTCAGATGCCTGAAATTATAGTAATCATCTTCCAGACTGGCAGTAAAAAACCTTAAGGAAAACGGTCATGAGTATTTTCTTTCGTACAACAATTAGCTAGAAGATAAAACTATTACCGCTGCCACAGAAAGGCTTATTTGAATAAATCGAACTTTTTCTGAGTTGAAGGATAAGAGCACGCATTACCCTGCAACACAGGTCGTCCCGTGGCAAAGCAGAAGTTCAGAATCACCAACTGGCGCAACGACAACAACGCTCTTATCAACCGTGGTCAGATTACAGAGTCTCTGGCCATGGTGCGTGCGCTGAACAAAATGACGAAGGAAGGAATGCCAGAAAGTGTGCGTATTTCCTGAGAGCAGCCACTGCCTATGGGGATGCGTATCCAAAAAATCTGATTTATTCAGCAAAGCCAGGCGGATCCATAACCTGAACCTGCCCCGGACGATCGGACATAAAACGGCGAATTTGCAGCATAGATTGTATAACGTTCCGCATCTAAAATAGCCGCATCGGGTTGTGAAAGTCATCTAATACTCACAGAAGGACGGATGAAAATGCGAATTTTTCTTACAGGCGCGACCGGTTTTATCGGCACGGCAGTTGCCGCCGTTCGGAAGGTTATTCAGCACCAGGCTTACGATGCCGGCAATCCGGTACTTTTGCCCCTCAGCTGTTCAAATAGCCGTTAATTGGCGTTATTAATCAGGGCGTAGGTTTATGCCGTACCGTCATGATGACCGCATATATCGGCATAGCGGCGGCATATCACCGCCACAATACCGCGCAGTACCGGGTTACTGGCCCGAAACCTTAGGTTACCTCAACCCGCCATATTCACGGGTTATCTCCTTCGCCGCGCCGATAACCAGCGCGCCCAGCTCGGTTACGCGGTCATCCGTAACGCGGGACACCGGGCCGGAAATGGAGATGGCGGCAAAGGGTTCGCGGTGTTCGTCGTAGATGCAGGCCGCGACGCAGCGCAGCCCCAGGGCGTGTTCTTCATCATCGAAGGAAAAACCGACCTTGCGTACCAGCGCCAGGTTCTCCTTCAGACTGTGCGGCGACATCAGGGTGCGTGGCGTGTAGTAATGCAGCCCCTGCCGGTGCAGCAGCTCGCTGACCTGCGCCTCGGAGAGGTTGGCCAGAAAGGCTTTGCCCGCGCCGGAAGCATGCATCGGCAGCTTGCCGCCAATGGGGGCAGACATGCGCATCAGCTGGGTACACTGCACCTGGTCGATAATCACTGCCTGGCGATCGCTAATGTCCAGCACGGCCAGATTGACCGTCTCTCCCGAATCCTCCATCAGCTTGCGCAGCATCGGGTGGACCAGCGCCAGCAGGTTACGACTCTGCAAAAAGCTGCTGCCCACCACAAAGGCGTGTGCGCCGATGGTCCACAGGCCGAGGTCGCCCACCTGACGGACAAATCCCTGCTGCTGCATTGTGGTCAGCAGGCGATGGGTGGTCGAGTTGGGTAATCCCGCCTGCTGCGCCAGCTCGGTCAGCGCCACGCTGCCGTGGGCATCGGCAATAAACTCCAGCAGCTTCAGGCCGCGGGTCAGCGACTGGACCTGGCCGGCGGGCTGGGCGGGCTGCGCCTGCGCGGCGCGGGGTTTCTTGCCGCGTTTGATAACTGCTGGCGTGGTCATAGCGGATCCCTTCGTTTTCACATTATGGAAACCATTTTCGTTTTATCAGGCGATTTTGCAAGCGGCGCGATCTGGTCGGATCAGTATGCAGCAGAGGCTGAGGTAATCCCCCCATTTTTAACGTAGGTGATAAGTAGGATCAGATCGTGCGTTGTCTATGCTGCATCGGCGTGTAGCCATTCAGCGCCTATTCGGACGTTCGTGATTATAAAACCATTGCCATCGCGTGGCATAGCTCTGCAACTCCTCAAGTGATGTAAACAGGTGCTGCCCCAGCCAGTCATAACGCACCGTCCGGTTATATCGCTCAATATAAGCGTTTTGTTGAGGGTTACCGGGCTGAATAAAGCGAGGTGTTATATTCTGCTCAGCCGCCCATGATATCAGTATCTTACCGGTATATTCTGGCCCGTTATCGCATCGTTTCGCTGCCGGTTTACCTTTCCATTCAATGAGTTGCTTGAGAGTCCTCATCACACGATTTGCATGCAGAGAAAAATCCACCTCAATGGCCAGGGCCTCACGATTAAAATCATCGATAACATTCAGTAAACGGACGGAACGGCCATCCGATAGCTGCTCATGCATGAAGTCCATCGACCAGCATTCGTTGCTGTTATCAGGCACAGCTAGCGGATCAGGTTTATTCCGTTTCAGTCGTTTTTTCGGTTTGATCCGCATGTTCAGCGACAACTCGCCGTAAATCCGGTACACCCTTTTGCCATGGCTTCCTGAATGATTTCGGCTTTGAGTCGTTCTTCGGCATACATCTTCTTGAGACGGCGATTTTCGTCTTCCAGCTCTTTCAGTCGGGCCATCATGGAAGCATCCATACCGCCAAAGCGAGAACGCCACTTGTAGAAACTGGCATTGCTCATGCCATGCTCGCGGCACAGTTCAGCCACTGGCGTTCCGGCTTCGGCCTGCTTCAGGATGGCCATTATCTGGCTGTCGGTAAAACGTGATTTTTTCATAGAAATCTCCCCGGTTCAGATTACGAGAAAACTCTACTTATGAACACACCGGTTTTTTGGGGGGATTACCTTATAACGAGATTATATTTTTCAGAACAGCATACGTTTCCTGCTGCGAGTAATTCATCTATTTACTCATATAAATATCCCATCTTTGTTGTTAGCCTGGTTTCTGAGTTCAAAAATATTGACTATACATCACTTCTTAATGAAAAGTTTACATTTACTTCAGGTGAAGTGTATGGGAACCATATTGATTCAACGTTTTGTGGTTATGACGGTAATTCTGACTTTATTTCTCGACAATCAAAGCCAATTCGGGGTGAAGTAGCTGATCGTTTTTTCGGATCTTCTGTTGAGGTTAGGAGGATTAGGTTGTTTGTCAATAACGGGGGAGATACTTTATGCAAAGGATTTGTTAATCCTATAAACACTGCTTGTTATGTTAGAATTCAGTATGCTGACGATTGCTTTACAATTAGCATTGATGATACAGTTAAAGAATATATCCTCAGTAAAGCATTGTCATCTGGGTTCATTTGATTTTTTTTAATTATAAAAAACTGTTTTATAATGCATTTCTATATATTTTTAGTGCTGCTGATCATCTTCTGATGAACTATTTTTCTGGTATGTTAGGAAAAGGTTGGAATTATTTATTTATCACGAATGAAGGAATAAAGATGAAAGTTAAACTGTCTACTCTGTATCTATTAAGTGTATGATTTTTTATGCTCAAGCAGATGTGTTATCTAAAGTAGTTTCTGATAATAATAGTTGGGCATTAAAATTTGCCTGTCATAAAAAGAAAGAAAATGAATCATTAACAAATGTTGAACAACTTCATGATCTTGTATATCTCCCCAGTGTCAGGATACGTGTCAACCCCATCAAATACGCTAATGAGGCGATGGGGCGCTGGTATGAAACGCATTTCACCGAAACGAAAGGTTACCACACAGGCCAAATTACTCCCTCCCTACAACATGACGGTCTCCGCAGTTGCGCAAATGGAAGGGATATCGGAAGCGACTCTCTACAACTGGCGTAGTCAGGCAAGAGAAGGGGACAATCGGTGCCGGGTGCAGACAAAAACAGCGAACAGTGCCCGGCGCAAGCCCGCCTGGCGGTGATTATCGAGACCGCCACACTCAGTGAGACCGACATCGCGGCGTACTGCCGCAGAAGGTCTGTATCCGGAGCAGATAATGGGGTTTGAGGGTCAACCGTGTAAAAAACCACGCTAATAACATAATGTATTGTTTTAAATTAAATTTAATTAATTAGGCATTCGTTAAGAAAACCCGGCAAGCGCCAGGTTTGTTCTGAGGATTACTTTGCTGGGTTTTGTGCGGTTTCTTGTCTGACCTCGTCAATCGTGTCACGCATATTGCTCAGACATTCTGCGGCAGCAGCTCCAGCCTTTTCCAGCACGGGTACTGCCTTCGCGAAATACTCCTCAACTTGTGTCATTGTGGCATTCGTCATCAGTGGAATGCTGCATATCAGTAATGTGCCAAAACGCTGCTGTAGACGGTCTGGGCTCGTCTTAAACTGATTGGTGACGTTAAGCACAGCTACCGGCTCCTTAATCAGAGCCATGCTTATAGCGGTCGTCAGTTGTTCCGTGTGCTTGTCATCCAGGCTGTCACCAATGCTTTTAATTTTCGCTGGCAATGCCTGAATTGTCGCGGGGTCAGCGCTGACGACCAGATTAATGTATGTGTCCCAGTTGCTTTCTGATGCCATACAGGAGGCAGAAAGAAGACAAGTTGCGAGAACGATGCCACGGCGGATCATCTGACAACCTCTAACTTGTTATCACTGGAATGAATGATTTTTCCGCGTACTACCGGCCCCATGATTATGCAGCCCTCAGAGGCGAATCCAGGGACTTTCGGCGGCTTTTTCTCGCCGTGGATACGGAACAGGGAGCGGCCGAAACTTTCTCCGGACGTTTGAATCAGAATGATTGTCATTGGCCCCTTTGAGTTTGTATAGTCACCAATGCGATACGTTCCGCGAGGAATTGGCCCCATACCTTTAACGTGTTGACGATCCGGGTTGTTTTTGTTGGTCAGACTCCCCGAATAACCTTTACCCATTAACTTACCGTTGTGCCACAGTTCGCCGGTACTTTGGTGGTATATCCATGCCATGTGTTGTTCTCCTATGCCGCGCTGCGCTCTTTCCAGGAATCAGAGTGAATAATATTGCCGTCCAGATATTTCCAGGTGATTTTTTCATACGTCATTTCGAGCAATTCAAGGTGATCGTGACGTTCGTAGTCCGGGTCTTTAACATCTTCCATAAAGGGGACGACACAGGTAATGCGGGCATTCTCAAGGAGTACGTTAAAATATTCTTCTTCCTGTCCGGCGTAATTAATGCGATAGAATTTAAGCTCGGCAGATTTTAAGAGCTTCCCGGCGCTGACGAACTGATAAAGGTACGGGCTGGAAGAGTCCAGCGCTTTGGTGAGGATAAAGGGAGCATGTTCGCGAGTGGCCGTTATCTTACCGGACAGATCATCTGTGGGGAGAGATACGCTGTGAGCCAGCGCGGTTATCTCTATGCTTCCCTCGCGTTGCTGCACATCAACAGAGCCTTTGACGGGATTTCCCCCATCGTCCTTCAGCCATAAATAAACAGGTATTGCCATTCTGTGAACTCCTTTTCGTGATTAAAGGGGGAATTATCACCTTCTGTTCCTTTATGGAGAAAACACTACTTGATTTTTTATTGATTTAGATCAATAGAATGAATTGCTTTTGATTTTCGTTTCAGACGGAAATACGTGGCGCGGGATATGCCCGTTTTCTCTGCCACCGTTTTAAATGACTGCCCGCCGCCTCCACGCTGACAAGGATTATTGGTGAAGTAAGTGAACGAGTTAATCGTCGTCTGTGGAGAAAGCTGGCGTCGCTGCCTGACAGCTGGCAGACAGCACAACTGGCTGGTTAACCGCGCGTGATAACGTCCTGCTTATCTCCCTGGTAACGCCCGAAGCACGACGGGGACGACCTGACTCAGCGCATGGGCTATCAGGCCTCTATTTAGTGCGAAGCTGCACATAAACGGATCGAAAGCCGCGCATAAAGCCCGGCCGGCTGCTATCTCAGTTAAGGGCGGTTTCGTGCTTCATGCGCTGGCTGCCTGACATCCGCCCATGCCCGCGTCTTTTCATAAAACTGTCATCTCACCAGGTTAGATTGGCGCGGATCTTGCTGGATTAATCCAGAAATCCCTTCAACGACCCACCCGGAGCAGCAGTGATGAAACCAATATTCGCATCTGTTTTAGTCAGTGCCCTTCTTCTGAACCTCTCCGGCGCCCGCGCGGCGGACGGCGACCTCGCTGCGCTGGAGAAAGCGGCAAAAAGTGAAGGGGAGGTGAACAGCGTCGGGATGCCGGACAGCTGGGCCAACTGGAAGCAAACCTGGGATGACCTCAGCAACAGGTACGGTATTAAGCACAGCGACACCGATATGTCGTCGGCGCAGGAGCTGGCGAAGTTCGCGGCAGAAAAGAGCCAGGCCAGCGCGGATATCGGTGACGTAGGGTCCTCTTTTGGGCCGATCGCGGTACAGAAGGGGCTGGCGCAGCCCTATAAGCCCAGCACCTGGGAGCAGATCCCGGCGTGGGCGAAGGATAAAGAGGGCAACTGGGCGCTGGCCTACACCGGTACCATCGCGTTTATCGTGAATAAGGACCAGGTGAAGGAGGTGCCGCACAGCTGGGCCGATCTGAAAAAGGGCAAATACGTGGTGACCATCGGCGACGTTGGCGTGGCGGCCCAGGCGGCCAACGGCGTGCTGGCGGCCAGCTATGCGCTGGGCGGCAGCGAGACCAACCTCAAGCCTGCGCTGGCGTTCTTTGGCGAACTGGCGAAAGAGGGGCGGCTGGGGGTAAGCGATCCGGTGATTGCCAACATCGAGAAGGGCGAGATTCAGGTGGCGGTGGTGTGGGACTTTAACGGCCTGAACTATCGCGATCGCATTGACAGGAACCGCTTTGAGGTCGTTATCCCGTCCGATGGATCCATCACCTCGGGCTACACCACCATCATCAATAAATATGCGCAGCACCCTAATGCCGCGAAGCTGGCGCGGGAGTATATTTTCTCCGACGCCGGGCAGATTAACCTTGCGCGCGGCTACGCCCGCCCGATCCGCGCTGAACATCTGACGCTGCCCGCCGACGTGCAGGCCAAACTGCTGCCCGCCTCCGCCTATAAGAGCGCACACCCCATCGCCGATCCGGCTGCGTGGGATAAAGCCGCTAAAATGCTGCCGCGCCTGTGGCAGGAAAACGTCATCGTCAATATGAAGCAGTAGGGAGTCGGGATGAAAACGATTCTGGTGGTGCTGGACGGGCTGAATTATGAGGTGGCTGAGGCGACGATGGGCTATCTCCAGGCGGAGTGCGCGCAGGGTAACGGGCAGCTCTATCAGCTGACCTGTGAGCTTCCCTCGCTGTCGCGCCCTTTGTATGAGTGCATTCTTACCGGCGTCACGCCGGTCAAAAGCGGGGTGGTGCATAATGGCGTCAATCGCCTGAGCCGGGAACGCAGCGTGTTCCACTATGCGCGCGAGGCCGGGCTGACCACGGCGGCTGCGGCCTACCACTGGGTGAGCGAGCTGTATAACCGTTCGCCGTGGCAGCCCGCCCGGGATCGTCATACCGTCGATGCGGCGCTGCCCATCCAGTACGGTCATTTCTATTATGACGACGGCTACCCGGATTCCCATCTGTTTGAGGATGCGGAAAGCCTGCGGCTGCGCCATAACCCCGATTTCCTGCTGATCCATCCGATGAATATTGATGACGCCGGACATAAGTTTGGCCTCTCCTCGCCGCAGTACCGTAATCGCGCGCGGATGGCGGACGGCTATCTGTCGCACTGGATGCCGGGCTGGCTGGAGGCGGGGTATCAGGTGCTGGTCACCGCCGATCATGGCATGAATGACGATCGCAGCCACGGCGGCATTTTGCCGGAGGAAACCTCGGTGCCGCTGTTCGTTTTCGGCCAGGCCTTTTCACTGCAAATGGATGCCGCGCCGCTGCAAACCGAGCTGTGTGGCACGCTGTGTGAACTTCTCGGCGTCGATCATGATAAGCCTCTCTGCCCCGAGCTGCTGGCCCGGCGGGAGGCAGAGTGATGAGGGGCAAAGGGTTAGCGCTGCTGTGCCTGGTGCCGTTTACGCTGTTCTATATTGCCTTTCAGGTTGCGCCGCTGGTGTGGATTGCCATCCACAGCTTCTACAGCGAGATGTATGAGGCCTGGGGCTGGGGCAACTACAGCGATATTCTGACCTCCACTTTTTACCGTCAGGCGATGCGCTTCTCGCTGGATATCTCGTTCTGGTCCAGCGTCTGGGGCCTGCTTATTGCCCTGGCGGGCGGGTATTCGCTGCATCAGCTCGGCGGCGGCAGGCTGCACCGCTTCCTGATGTCATTCACCAATATGACCAGCAACTTCGCCGGGGTGCCGCTGGCCTTCGCCTTTGTGATTTTGCTGGGGCTGAACGGCTGCGTGACGCTGCTGATGCATAAATATGGCCTGATGCAGAACTTTAACCTCTACTCGGCCGACGGGCTGATTGTGGTTTACAGCTGGTTTCAGATCCCGCTGGGGATCCTGCTGCTCTACCCGGCCTTTGACGGGCTGAAGAAGGAGTGGCAGGAGTCGGCGGCGCTATTAGGTGCCGGACGCTGGCACTACTGGCGGCATATTGGTCTGCCGATCCTGTCGCCCGCGCTGCTCGGCACCTTTGTGATTCTGCTGGCGAATGCGCTGGGGGCTTACGCCACCATTTATGCGCTGACCACCGGTAACTTCAACCTGGTCCCGGTGCGGATTGCCGCGCTGGTCTCGGGCGATATCTCTCTCGATCCCAATATGGGCAGCGCGCTGGCGATGCTGCTGGTGCTGCTGATGGTGGCGATCACCCTGGTGCACCAGTGGCTGCTGCGCCGCAGCTACCAGTACGCAGGCCGGAGGAGCTGACGGATGTCACGGCGTGAATATCTCTATCATCAAGTGGTGGTGTGGCTGGTGTTTTTGATTCTGGCGCTGCCGCTGCTGGCGACGCTGCTCTATGCGCTTTCCACCACCTGGGGAGCAACCATTCTGCCGCGGGGCTTTACCCTCAGGTGGATGGTGCAGCTGTGGAGCGATCCGCGCTTTATGACCGCGCTGGGCCACTCCCTGCTGATTTGCCTGGGTGCGCTTGTCTTCTCGCTGGTGCTGGTGCTGCCTGCCATGTTTGTGATTGCTTACTATTTTCCCCGGCTGGACGCGGTAATGAACGTGCTGATCCTGATGCCGTTTGCCGTGCCGCCGGTGGTCTCCTCGGTGGGCCTGCTCCAGCTCTACTCCGACCCGCCGCTGATGCTAACCGGTACGCCCTGGATTTTGATCGGCTGCTATTTCACCCTGGCGCTGCCCTTTATCTACCGTGCGCTGGCCAACAATATGCAGGCGATCAATATGCGCGAGCTGATAGATGCCGCGCATCTGCTGGGGGCCAGTACCTGGCAGGCCGCGCTGCTGGTGGTGCTGCCGAATCTGCGCAAAGGGGCCTTTATTGCCGTGCTGCTCTCCTTCTCATTCCTGATAGGTGAGTTTGTGCTTGCTAACCTGCTGGTCGGCACCCGCTATGAAACGCTACAGGTTTATCTCTATAACGTGCGCAATGAAAGCGGTCACTTCAGCAGTGCCTTAGTGATTTCCTACTTCCTGGTCGTCCTGCTGATCACCTGGCTGGCGAACGCCCTGAACCGCGAGAGAGGCTGAATATGAGCTGGCTGAACGTAACCCGCCTGAGTAAAAGCTACGGCCCGACGATGATTTTTCAGGATATTGATTTCTCTGCCAGCGAGGGGGAGTTCGTTACCCTGCTTGGTCCCAGCGGCTGTGGTAAATCCACGCTGCTGCGCTGTATCGCGGGCCTGACCCCGGTCGATGGCGGGCAGATCCTCCTGGACGGGCAGGACATTGCCCCGCTGACGCCGCAGAATCGCGCCGTTGGCATGGTATTTCAAAGCTACGCGCTGTTTCCCAATATGACCGTGGAGCGCAACGTCGCCTTCGGCCTGAAGATGCAGAAACTTCCGGCATCCGCGATTTCGCAGCGCGTCGCGGAGGTGCTGGAGCTGGTGGAGATGAACGACTACGCCCGCCGCTACCCGCATCAGCTTTCCGGTGGGCAGTGCCAGCGCGTGGCGCTGGCGCGATCGCTGGTGACGCGGCCACGTCTGCTGCTGCTGGATGAGCCGCTTTCGGCGCTGGATGCGCGTATTCGTCGCCACCTTCGCGATCGTATTCGCAGCATTCAGAAGGAGCTCAACCTGACCACGCTGTTCGTCACGCACGATCAGGAGGAGGCGCTGGTGCTTTCCGATCGCATCGTGCTGATGGATCAGGGCAGAATTGTGCAGACCGGTAATGCCGAGGCGCTCTATACCCAGCCCGTCAATCTGTTTGCCGCCGGTTTTATCGGCCACTACAACCTGCTGACGGCAGAGCAGGCAGCGCAGCTGACCGGCGAGACCTTCCACCGCCAGGTGGCGCTGCGGCCTGAATCCGTGGTTTTCTGTCCATCCGGGCAGGGCATTCCGGCGCAGATACTCGGCCACAGCCTGTTGGGGAACGTTATTCGCTACCGGGTTAAGGCAAAAGAGGTCGAGCTGTGGGTCGACGTGCTGAACCGCTCGGTAGAGAGCCTGCATCCGGCGGGCTTTCAGGTCGGTCTGCTGCTGGAGCCGGGCACGCTGCGCGAAGTTGCCTGATAGTGACCAGATATCACGCTGATTAAACACATTTTTTCACTAAATCGACTACGCTTAAGGCGGTAAGCGGGGCGGACAGAATCGCCCCGATGGTATGTTTGTGATGTAACGAGGTCGATACCGGTGTTAACCCTGCTTAATTTACTTTCTGCCGTGGCGCTGCTGATCTGGGGAACGCATATTGTGCGTACCGGGATTATGCGCGTTTACGGTGCTGATTTACGCCGCGTGCTGAGCCGCAGCGTGGCAAAAAAACCGATGGCGTTTATGGCGGGTATTGGCGTCACCGCGCTGGTACAGAGCAGTAATGCCACCACGCTGCTGGTGACGTCCTTTGTGGCGCAGGAGCTGGTGGGACTGACGCCCGCGCTGGTGATTATTCTGGGGGCCGACGTCGGTACCGCGCTGATGGCGCGTATCCTGACCTTTGACCTTTCCTGGCTTTCCCCGCTGTTTATCTTCTTCGGCGTGGTGTTCTTTCTGGGCCGTAAGCAGACGCGCGCCGGACAGTTGGGTCGCGCCAGCATCGGGCTGGGGCTGATCCTGCTGGCGCTACAGCTGATCGTCGCCGCCGCCACGCCGATTACTCAGGCCTCCGGGGTGAAGGTTATCTTCTCGTCGCTGACCGGGGACGTGATGCTGGATGCGCTGATTGGCGCGGTGTTTGCCATTATCAGCTACTCCAGCCTGGCCGCCGTGCTGATCACCGCAACGCTGACGGCCACAGGGGTTATCTCCTTCAAAGTGGCTCTGTGCCTGGTGATCGGTGCTAACCTCGGGAGCGGGCTGCTGGCGATGCTCAATAACAGCACCGCCAACGCGGCGGGCAAGCGCGTGGCGCTGGGCAGCCTGCTGTTTAAATTTATCGGCTCGCTGGTGGTCCTGCCGTTTGTGGATATCCTGGCCGTCTGGCTGCATAAGCTGCCGGTAAACGACGAAGAGCTGGTGATATTCTTCCACGTTTTCTACAACCTGATCCGCTGCCTGATTATGGTGCCCTTTGCCGAGCCGATGGCCAGGCTGTGTCGCCGCCTGATCCGCGAGGAGCCTGAGAGCGATCTGCGGCTTAAACCGCGCCACCTCGATCCCAGCGCGCTGGATACGCCCGCGCTGGCGCTGGCAAATGCCTCGCGCGAGACGCTGCGTATGGGCGACGTGCTGGACCAGATGCTGGCGACCTTCGCTAAGGTCATTCACGGCGAGGTGCGGGAGGATCGCGAAATTCGTCGGCTGGACGACGATGTGGACGTTCTCTATACCGCCATCAAGCTCTATCTCGCCCAGATGCCGAAGGAGGATCTGCCTGAGGACGACTCCCGCCGCTGGGCGGAGATTATTGAGATGGCGCTTAATCTGGAGATGGCGGGCGATATTCTGGAACGGATGAGCGGAGACGTGGCGGACAAATCCCTTAACGCCGGTCGGCCTTTCTCCGTGGACGGGCTGAACGAGCTGGATGCGCTGCTGGAGCAGCTCACCAGTAATCTGCGCCTGAGCCTGTCGGTGTTTTTATCGCAGGATATGACCAGCGCAAAACGGCTACGCCGCGCCAAGCACCGCTTCCGAATCACCAACCGGCGCTACTCGCATAAGCATGTCGATCGCCTGCACCAGCAAAACGTGCAGAGTATTGAAACCAGCTCGCTGCATCTGGGCCTGCTGGGCGATATGAAGCGTCTTAACTCGCTGTTTTGCGCGGTGGCCTACAGCGTGCTGGAGCAGCCGGATGATGAAAGGGATGAGGAGTAGGGCCGGGTCAGCCACGACGGTATTCGGGAAAGTGCCTGCGCCTTCACCGCAAATCCAGACTGTTCTGGAATCTCTCTCTGTCACCTGTTCTTTCTGATAAAGAGCGCTATGCTCTCCTGTCTGACGATGGTGTATTTTTTGATTTTTTTGAGGATGAGATGGGTATGCGTAAACTTCCAGTATTTGTTGTGACCCTTGGCCTGCTGATGTCTGCAACGTCACAGGTTGAAGCGGCGGGCTGTATCAAAGGTGCTGCGGTAGGCGGCGTGGCGGGTCATATCAAGCATCACGGTGTAGCGGGTGCGGCAGCGGGTTGTGCCGTCGGTCATCATATGGCGAAAAAGAAAGCCAAAAAAGCGGACGAAAATCAGCAGCAACAGCAGCAGAACGCGCAGTAAAGGGCGTTGAGGGATAACAGAGTCTGCGTTATCCCTCGTTTCCCTCAAAATTTCTTTTTGACGGGTTTACCCGACCAGTATCCTGCCAGCAGCGATCCGGAGAGGTTATGCCAGACGGAGAAGAGGGCGCCAGGCAGCGCCGCCAGCGGGGAGAAGTACAACTTGCCCAGCGTAGCGGCCAGCCCTGAGTTCTGCATACCGACCTCCAGCGCCAGCGTGCGACAGGTTGACTCGTCAAAGCCAAACAGCTTGCCGCCCCAGTATCCCCCCAGCAGCCCGATGGCGTTATGCAGAATGACCGCCGCGATCACCATCAGTCCCACTGAACCGATAAAGCCCTGGCTGCCCGCTACCACCGCGCTGATGATCAGCAGAATGCAGACCATGGAAAACGCGGGAAGATACGGCTCCACGCGCCTGACCACGCCGTTGAGCGTATGGTGAACAATCAGGCCAATGCCGATCGGCACCACCACAATCTTGATAATACTCAGCAGCATACCGACCACATCAACCTGAATGTGGGTGTCTACATAGAGCTTAGTCAGCAGCGGCGTAGCGAACACCCCGACCAGCGCCGACACCGAAGAGATGGTCACCGACAGGGCCACGTCACCCTTTGCCAGATAGATCATTACGTTTGACGCGGTGCCGCTGGCGACGCTGCCAACCAGAATCATACCGGCGGCCAGTTCCGACGGCATATGAAAGAGCTTAGCCAGGCCCCAGGCGGCAAGCGGCATTACCAGATAGTGCAGAAAGGTCCCGGCGATAACCGGCGCGGGGCGCGTCAGCACCCGTTTGAAATCGTTAATATTTAGCGTCACGCCCATGCCGAACATAATCAGCATTAACAGCGAGGTAACCCATGGCCCAATGCTCAGAAAGGGGGCAGGGGAGTACCAGGCGGCGGCGGAGAGCAGGACTGCCCAGAGTGGAAACAGTCGCGTAACGGTGGCGAGCATAGCCAGACTTCCTTTTTTCAGTCGTTATTGTGGTGTGCAGGATTTGCCATCAGCATTCGGAAGCGTTACTCGAACAAATTGTGATGCAGTTTCTGAATGACTTTTTCAGCGTCCTGGCCGGGGACCAGGAAGCAGAGGTTGTAGCTGCTGGCACCGTAGCAAATCAGGCGCAGATTGACCCCCTCCAGCACGCCAAACACCTCTTTACCTACGCCCGCGGCCTGGGAGAGCTTATTGCCGATCAGCGCGACCAGCGCCAGGTTCTCTTCCACCTCGACCCGGCACAGCGACGACAGCTCCGTTAGCAGCGCCTGCGTCAGCAGACTGGTGCCCGTTGAGGTGGAACCGGTGGTATCCAGCGTCAGCGCCACGCTGACTTCCGAGGTGGTTATCAGGTCAACTGAGATACTGTGACGCGCCAGAATATTGAACACTTCGGCCAGGAAGCCGCGCGCGTGCAGCATATTCAGGCTGTGCAGCGTCAACAGGGTTTGCTTGCGGCGCAGCGCCAGCGCGCGGAACAGCGGGGGATTCCGCGTCTGGTTGCACACGCGGGTGCCGCCCGCTTCCGGGTCCCGGCTCGAGCCGACAAAGACCGGGATGTCGCTGCGCACCGCTGGCATCAGCGTGGCGGGGTGCAGTACTTTCGCACCGAAGGTCGCCATCTCCGCCGCTTCTTCGAAGGTGATTTCGTCAATGCGTTTCGCTGAGGGCACCACGCGTGGATCGGTGGTGTAGATGCCCGGCACGTCGGTCCAGATATCAATGCGGCTTGCGTGCAGCGCTTCGCCCAGCAGCGCGGCGGTATAGTCGCTGCCGCCCCGGCCCAGCGTAGTGGTGCGGCCTTTGGCTTCGCTGCCGATAAAGCCCTGGGTAACGATCAGCGCTTCTGCCATACGGGGGGCAAGCTGGGTCTGCACAAGGTCAGCAAGCAGCGCAACGTCAGGCTCGGCGCGGCCAAAGTGATCGTCGGTGCGCATCACTTTGCGCACGTCAAACCACAGAGAGGGGGCGTTGCGCTGGCGCAGCACTTCGACGAACAGCAGGCTGGACATCAGTTCACCGTGGCTGACCAGTTCGTCGGTCAGGGCGGTTGAGGTTGCCAGCGCCGCCGCTTCGGAGAGCATGGTAATGTTTTCCAGCACGCGATCAATTTCGTCACGGATAATCTCAGGCTGGGTGAGCTGGTCGATGATGGCATACTGAATACGGCGGATCTCGTCCAGCAGCCGGGCGCGCTGCATCTGCTCCTGGCCTTCAGCCAGCGTGACCAGCAGATTGGTCACGCCCGCCGAGGCGGAAAGCACCACCAAACGCGTACCCGGATTAGCAAGCACCACGTCGGCGCTGCGGTTCATGGCGGCGAAATCGGCCACGCTGGTTCCGCCAAATTTAGCCACTATCAGTGTTTGGGACATGTGTTGACATACCTCGTGTCAGGTTAGTTTCCATCAGCGTTGGCACAAGGGAGGAGCAGAAAGGGGGAAGACGTAGAAAAGCGTTTAACTACGCGTCACCCAGAAGCGCCCCACCTTGTTTACCCGCTTACCTGACGCGGCGGCTATGCTCTCTGCGCTAACTTACCGGTTCACTTTTAACAGTTTATCGGAACGCATTTGCCTGCCGCAACGTCAACTAATCAGGATAGGGCGCGGGATATCGTCGCACGCGCCCGGTGACAACCCAGGGGATTCAGCCCCTGTAGTCGATGCTCCCCACGCCGCAGGGTTCGCACCTCGGCGTCGCTCCCCCTGATGTGTTTTCGATGGATTCGGCTCCTCAAACACACTGCCTGGGCGACGCGCCTCTTCTGGCTTGCGCATCAGATGCGCAAGTAGCCGACTACAAATATCGGGTTATGCGTTCGCTGTCAATCCCTGCCGGTTGAGGGGATCTCATTTTGCACCAGCGCAATCAGCGTGCAGGGGAGCGGCGGCGTCTGTTCACCCTTAACCGCACTCAGCTTTCCCTGCTCGTTATAAACAAACAGCGGGATCACCCCCTGGTTTTTCTCCAGGTACTCCAGCCAGCCAAAGTTTTCATTCAGCCGCGTGGCTTTGAGCGTCGCCCCCTTCGCCAGCAGGCTGCTCAGCCGGGCATAGGTCTGCTGCGGGCCAAACAACACTTCATGCCGGCGGAAGCGCGGGCTTTCACTGTCCCGTCGCCCCTTCAGCGTGGCCCCCGAGCGAATGGCGGCCACTTTATCGGCACCAAAAATATGGCTGAAGTGATAGACCGCCAGCGCGTTCTGATGGCGATTAGGGGACAGGGCCAGCACCTGCGCGGTGTCGCTGAGGTCGAGGAAGTTTTCTGCATACTCGGACCAGGCGTTGCCATACCACGCCGGGATCCCCTCCATGCGCGCCTGACGATAGTATTCCCAGCTGCTGTCGGTGACCCGAACCGGAATATCCAGCTTTTTGAGGGCCAGGGCCAGCGCACGAGCCACGCTGTTCGCCCCGATAATCAGCACGCCGTGTGGCTCGCGCTGCCTGACGCGCAGCCCCCGCGCCAGTACGGCGCTGGTGAGGCTCTGTAGCACCACGGTGCCAATAATTACCGCAAAAACCACCGTCACCAGCCTGTCCGCGCCCTGATAGCCGATTTTTTCCAGCGTCAGCGCAAACAGCGAGCTCACGGCAGCGGCAACAATCCCGCGCGGTGAGATCCAGCTGAGCATCAGCTTTTCACGCCAGTGCAGGCTTGACCCCAGGGTCGAGGCGGCAATACAGAGCGGGCGGGCGATAAACTGCACCACCAGCAGCAGGCCAATCAGCGGCCAGCCCATCGCCACCAGCGCGCTGACGTCCAGCCGGGCGGCCAGAATAATGAACAGCGCGGAGATCAGCAGCGCCGACAGCTCCTCTTTGAACGCGATAATGTCCGTGAGATCGACATCGCGCATATTGGCCAGCCAGACGCCCATCACCGTCACCGTCAGCAGCCCGGACTCATCTGCAATGGCGTTGGAGAGGCCAAAGGCGGTCAGCATCACGGCCAGCACCGCAAAGTTTTGCAGGTATCCCGGCAGCCAGACGCGCTTCAGCGCGATGCCCAGCAGCCAGCCAAAGAGCGCCCCGGCAATCAGGCCGACGGCGGCGGTAAAGCCCAGCGTCCAGAACAGATGCGTTAAGGATTCAGCTTTCTGACGCAGGACAATGAATTCAAACACCATCAGGGTAAAAATAGCGCCAATGGGATCGATAAGAATGCCTTCCCAGCGCAGGATCTGATTGATGGCTTTATTAGGCCGCACTACGCGCATCAGGGGCGCAATCACCGTCGGGCCGGTCACCACGGTAACCGCACCGACCAGCGCTGCCAGCTCCGGGGGGAAGTTCAGCAGCCCCCAGCAGGCCACGCTAATGACCAGGAAGGTGAGCAGCATGCCAATGCTAACCAGATTACGTACCACGCTGCCGAGGCCGTCAATTTCATCAAAGCGCAGAGTCAGCGCGCCTTCAAAGAGGATGATGGCCACAGAAAGTGAGACTAAGGGGAAGAGCAGGCTGCCAAACAGCGCATCCGGCTGCAAAACGTGGCAAAAAGGCCCCAGGACAATGCCGAAAATGAGCAGGGGCAGAATAGCAGGCAATCGCAGCAGCCAGGCTACCCACTGGGCTACCAGTGAACTTAGTCCGATGATAACCAACAGCAGTGGGGCGGATAACTCCATAAAATTTTTCCTTTCGACGGTAAGAATAGTCATACTGAAAAGCTGAACGGCGTTAATCCCCGTCGCATGAATTATAAATAACCCCGGACAAAAGGGTGGGAAAATCCTGCCCCTGATAGTTTTAGCCTGTTGCAGCAAAAGAGGTGTTGCAGAAGACGCTTCCGCTAACATGGCGTCCGGTCTGATTTACGGTTCTTAAATAAAAAGAGTGTGTTGCTATGAAAAATATCAATCCGACACAAACCGCTGCCTGGCAGGCTCTGCAGCAGCATTATGAAGAAATGAAAGATATCAGCATCGCGGACCTGTTTGCCAAAGATGGCGACCGCTTTGCCAAATTTTCTGCCACTTTTGACGATCGGATGCTGGTGGATTTCTCGAAAAACCGCATTACTACCGAAACGCTTGAGAAGCTCCAGGCGCTGGCAAAAGAGACCGACCTGCAGGACGCCATTAAATCGATGTTCTCCGGTGAGAAGATCAACCGCACCGAAGACCGGGCGGTACTGCACGTAGCGTTGCGTAACCGCAGCAATACCCCGATTGTGGTTGACGGCAAAGATGTGATGCCGGAAGTGAATGCGGTGCTGGAGAAGATGAAGTCATTCTCTGAGCGCATCATCAGCGGTGAGTGGAAAGGCTATACCGGCAAAGCGATCACCGACGTGGTGAATATCGGTATCGGCGGCTCCGATCTCGGTCCGTTTATGGTCACCGAGGCGCTACGCCCGTATAAAAACCACCTGAATATGCATTTCGTCTCCAACGTTGACGGCACGCATATTGCCGAAACGGTCAAGGATCTCAGCCCGGAAACCACGCTGTTCCTGGTGGCGTCAAAAACATTCACCACCCAGGAAACCATGACTAACGCCCACAGCGCGCGCGACTGGTTTTTGAAAACAGCGGGCGATGAGAAGCACGTTGCGAAGCACTTTGCCGCGCTCTCTACTAACGCTAAAGCGGTGGGCGAATTCGGTATTGATACCGCCAATATGTTCGAGTTCTGGGACTGGGTCGGCGGACGCTACTCGCTGTGGTCAGCGATTGGCCTGTCAATCATTCTGTCGGTGGGCTTTGATAATTTTGAGAAACTGCTCAGCGGCGCACACGCGATGGACAGGCATTTCTCCACCACGCCAGCCGAGAAGAACCTGCCGGTGATCCTGGCGCTGATCGGTATCTGGTATAACAATTTCTTCGGTGCCGAAACCGAAGCGATTCTGCCTTACGATCAGTATATGCACCGCTTTGCGGCCTACTTCCAGCAGGGCAATATGGAGTCCAACGGCAAGTACGTTGATCGCAACGGTACGCCGGTTACCTATGAAACTGGCCCTATTATCTGGGGTGAGCCGGGTACTAACGGCCAGCACGCGTTTTATCAGCTGATTCACCAGGGCACCAAGATGGTCCCCTGTGACTTTATTGCCCCGGCCGTGACGCATAACAAGCTGGGCGATCACCACGCCAAGCTGCTGTCAAACTTCTTTGCGCAGACCGAAGCACTGGCATTTGGGAAGTCGCGCGAGGTGGTGGAGAAAGAGTTTACCGATGCGGGCAAATCGGCCAGCGAAGTTGAACACGTGGTGCCGTTCAAGGTGTTTGAAGGTAACCGACCCACCAACTCCATTCTGCTGCGCGATATCACCCCGTTCAGCCTGGGCGCGCTGATTGCGCTCTATGAGCACAAAATCTTCACCCAGGGCGCAATCCTTAACATCTTCACTTTCGATCAGTGGGGCGTTGAGCTGGGCAAACAGCTGGCTAACCGTATTCTGCCCGAGCTTTCCGGCAGCGAGCAGATCAGCAGCCACGACAGCTCCACTAACGGGCTGATTAACCGCTATAAAAACTGGCGCGGTTAATTAACCTCGCTCGCGCAGCGCGCTAAGCGGGTCTACAGGGCCGGGGGGATCCGCTTCCGGCTCTGCTATCAGGTCTACAGGGCCGGGGAGGATCCGCTTCCGGCTCTGTTATCAGGTCTACAGCGGCCGCGCCATGCGGTTTGCACCGAGGTCTGTGGCTGCACCCCTTTATAGCATCAGCGCCAGCATATTCTGCGGTGGTCCTGGTTGACAGATCCGTATTAGCCCATCCCGCCCGCTAAATCACTCCCCGGCGTTAGGAAAAGCCTTATGCCGCGCATAATTACCCCCAATATTTACTCAAGTCGCCTGTACGAGGATGAGGATATTCTTAAAACTGACCCATAAAGGGTGTTTTCTGGCAGGATAATTCTGAAACGTTTGTGCCGGGATTTCTGCGATCTGGCGCAAAGTTAATATCTAATTCGTTGAAAAATAACTCTTATTAAGCTTCACCCCTCCTCACAAAGCCCGTTAAGCGATAGCTTCCCCTGAAAAAGTCATTAATGGCGAATGGTACTAATTAAAGCCATTAATTCAGTCATAAATTTCAATATATCGCATCATTTCGATAAACATCACCATATTAAGCTGAATAATCTCGATTTTCCGCGCGCGAAGACTCCCCCTTGCCAGCCAGGGGCGCTTCATGATTTCTGGTAATTTATTGCCTTATACTGAACGCGCCTGAAACTCTTCAGGCGATATCCATTCATTCAATGAAGGGAAATGCTATGAAAAAAGTCTTATGTGCTGCTGCAGCCATAGTGTACTTAGCGGGTGCTTCTGCTGCGTTTGCTGCACCAGAAGAGACCGGCACCGCAGCCGGTGCGACCGCGGGAACGCTTTCCACGGGAACCGCGACCGCAGTAGGTGTGGGTGCGCTTGGCGCACTGGTCGGCGTTGCGCTGGCGGCGAGTAGTGGCGGTAATGGTTCCAATACGGGTACCACGACCACCACAACCACAAGCACCACGCGTTAAGTACTCAAAATTAATCATAACCACACGCCCGTGTGGTTATTTTTCGACATTGTCAGACTTTTCAGGGACTCACACCGTTGCGCTACATACCACTGTTGTTTCTGTGCCTGTTTCTCCAGGCCTGTACCCAAACGCAAAAAGGGCTGGGAGAGACGGTTAAACTCGCCCTGCTTGGGCCGGATGATGTTCAGGTCTCCGATGAACAGGTTGAAAGCCTTCCCTATGCCAGCATGTATCTGCGCGTCGACGGCGGGCAGCGCATCTTTGTGGTGCTGGGCTTTGACGAAAACGGCCAGCAAAAATGGATCACCCGCGACCGCTCAATGGTGGTCACGCAGCACGGCCGCGTGGTCAAAACGCTGGGGCTGAGAGACAACCTGACTGAGGTGACAAACCTCCAGCAGGATCCGCTGGCCGATCCGCTGCATCTGACCGAGGGAGCAAGCTGGACGCGCCTGATAAGCTGGACAGAGAGCGGTAAATTCCGTGCCGGGACGGCCGTTTCCCACTTCAGCCGCCTGAACGATCGGATACTTGATATCGCCGGTCGCCGCGTGGCCTGCCGGGTATGGCAGGAGAAGGTCTCCATCGCTGCAGACGGCAGCGCATGGACCAACACCTTCTGGATCGACACCACCACCGGACAGGTTCGTCAGACACAGCAGAAGCCCACCGGCGATGACTTCCTCGTTGAAACCACAATCCTGAAGCCCGCGAAATCATGAAAAAAATAACGCTACTCCTCGCAGGGATCTCACTTGGCGTCTCGCTAAGTGCTTATGCAGAAAGTCAGGTTACGGTGTACTCCCCCGGCCAGACGCAAACTTCCACGGTTGACCATGCACAAAACCTCGCGCAGCTGGTTTCCAGCCCGGCGCTGATGGGAAAAACCTGGTGGCCCGGGACGGTGATCGCCGAAAAGCTGGCAACGGCGGCGGCCATTCAGCAGCAGCAACAGCTGCTGGCGCGCCTGCAGGGCTGGAGCGCCCGGCTGCGTGCGGATGATGACGGCGACAAGGCGGCAGTGGTCGATAACCTGCGCCAGCAGATTGCGGCGGTGAGGGTCACCGGGCGGCAGATTGTTAACCTCGATCCTGACTGGGTGCGTATGCGCCCGGCGGAGAATCGCCGTCTTGAGGGTGACTACAGCGTCTATACGCTGCACAAGCCTGTCACGCTGACCCTTGCGGGGCTTATCACCGACAGCGGCAAAACCTCATGGCAGCCTGGCCGCAGCGTGGTTGACTACCTTGATGCGCACGACCGCCTTTCCGGTGCCGAACGTAATACCGCCGTGCTGATTTCACCCGAGGGCAGGGTAACGGAGGTGCCAGTCGCCTACTGGAACCGGCGTCACGCTGAACCCGAAGCGGGTAGCACTATTTACGTTGGCTTCTCCTCATGGTCGCTGCCCGGCGATTATGACGATCTCAACCAGCAGATTGTTTCTGTACTGACGCACCGGATCCCTGACTGATGAAAAAAACCTGTCTTCTCAGCCTGCTGGCTGTCTCCGTTGCCTGTGCCTGCCAGGCGCAGGCCGCGACCTTTGCCGATCCGGTTGGGCCATCGCAGTCTGACTTCGGCGGGGTTGGCCTGATGCAGGTGCCGACCGCGCGTATGGCAAAAGATGGCGAATTTAGCCTCAACTACCGCTATAACGACCAGTACCGCTTCTATTCCTCATCGGTGCAGCTGTTTCCGTGGCTGGAAGCCACCATCCGCTATACCGACGTAAAAACCCGCCGCTACAGCGCCGTGGACAGCTTCAGTGGCAATCAGAGCTATAAAGATAAGGCGTTCGATCTTAAAGCGCGGCTGTGGCAGGAGGGCTACTGGCTGCCGGAAGTCTCAGTCGGGGCGCGTGACCTGGGCGGTACCGGCCTGTTCGACAGCGAATATGTCGTGGCGACCAAGGCCTGGGGACCGTTCGACTTCACCCTGGGGATGGGCACCGGCTACCTTGGCAACAGCGGCACGGTAAAAAATCCGTTCTGCCAGGCCGACAGCAGTTTCTGTAATCGCTCGAACGGCAACGGCACGGCAGGATCGGTTAACGGTAAGGACCTGTTTAAAGGTCCGGCCGCGATCTTTGGCGGCGTGGAGTATCAGACGCCGTGGCAGCCGCTGCGCCTTAAAGCAGAGTACGAAGGCAACGATTATCAGGATGATTTTGCGGGCCGCCTGGAGCAGAAAAGTAAAGTTAACGTGGGCGCAATCTATCGCCTCAGCGACTGGGCCGATGTCAACGTCAGCTACGAGCGCGGCAACACCTTTATGGCCGGATTCACGCTGCGCACCAACTTTAACGATCTGCACTCTGCCGCCGCTGACGTGCCGAAACCGGCTTATAAGCCTCAGCCGCAGAGCAGGTTCCTGGAGCCAACCGTCGTCGCCAGCCAGCTGACGGATCTGAAATATAATGCCGGGCTGAACGGTCCGAATTTACAGGTGAAGGGCAATACCCTGTATGCCACCGGCCAGCAGAGTAAGTACCGCAACACGCAGGAAGGGGTCGATCGCGCCAACGTGATCATGATGAACAACCTGCCTGCCAACGTTGATACGCTGAACGTGACGGAAACCCGTAGCAATATGCCGCAGGTGACCACCGTAACCCGCGTTGACAGCCTGCGCCAGCAGCTGGAAGGCTATCCGCTGGGTAAAGAGAAAACCCTCGATCAGCAGCGGGTGGAGCCGGTCGATCCGGGCCATACCGAGCAGGGCTACCATATTGATGCAGACCGGCTGGACTACAGTCTGGCGCCGGTACTGAATCAGTCGGTCGGCGGCCCGGAGAGCTTCTATCTCTATCAGGTTGGGGTGATGGCCAATGCCAACTACTGGCTCACCGACCACCTGCTGCTGGACGGCAGCGTATTTGCCAACCTGGCGAATAACTATGACAAATTTAACTACAACGGCGCACCGACCGACTCCACGCTGCCGCGCGTGCGTACCCATATTCGTGATTACGTCGAAAATAACGTCTATGTGAATAACCTGCAGGCTAACTACATGCACGCCCTGGGGAATGGCTTCTACGGGCAGATGTATGGCGGCTATCTGGAAACGATGTACGGCGGCGTGGGGGGCGAAGTGCTCTACCGTCCGCTGGACTCTGACTGGGCGTTTGGTATTGATGCCAACTACGTTAAGCAGCGTGACTGGGACAACATGATGCAGTTTACCAGCTACCACGCCAAAACCGGTAATCTGACCGCCTACTGGCGTCCCTCTTTCTTCAACAATCAGGTGTTGGTGAAGGCGAGCGTCGGGCAGTATCTGGCCGAGGATAAAGGCGCGACGATCGATGTCTCACGTCAGTTTGACAGCGGTGTGATAGTCGGCGCTTACGCCACCAAAACCAACGTGTCGGCGGAAGATTACGGCGAAGGGGACTTCACCAAAGGCTTCTACATCTCGATTCCGATGGATCTGTTTACCGCCTCACCAACGCGAGGACGCGCTCAGGTTAACTGGACGCCGCTGACGCGCGACGGTGGCCAGATGCTCGGTCGTAAATACCAGCTTTATGATATGACCTCCGATCGCGATATCGATTTCCGCTAACCTGCCGCAGGCCGCGTCCCTACGCGGCCTGCAACTAAACTTGTGAACTTCATCACACTAAAGCATATTATCCGTGCCAGGACTTTCCTGACGAATAACGTGTTTTTTTGAGGAAGTTTGCATGATTACCGCTTCGCGTATTGCCTGGATTTTACAGATGGTGCTGAATATTGGCCTGATTATGCTGGCCTGTATTCTGGTGGTTTTTTTAGGCAGGGAAACGTTTCATCTGGCCAATGTGCTACTGAATACCGGGGAGCAGACCTCCTCCTATCTGCTGATCGACGGCATTGTTATCTATTTCCTCTATTTCGAGTTTATCGCGCTTATCGTGAAGTATTTCCAGTCCGGCTACCACTTCCCGCTGCGCTACTTCGTCTATATCGGCATTACCGCCATTATCCGGCTGATTATTGTCGACCATGAAAACCCGTTAGACACGCTGGCCTACGCCGTGGCGATCCTGATCCTGGTGATCACCCTGTGGCTGGCGAACAGCAATCGTCTGAAGCGTGAGTAGTCAAAATTTCCGATAATGGCACCCGCAGCGGTGTACCCGATCGGCGACTGCGCTACACTATGGCACCGAAATTTTTATCCGAGGACGCCGTATGGCTGATAACGCGCTGGCACAACTGCGCGCCATGGCATGGCTGCCTGTGACTTCGTCGCTGCTCACGCCCCCTCTGCTTGACTGGCTGATGGAAGAAGACTCAATGACCCGGCGCCTGGAGCGGCACTGCAGCCAGGTGACCGTGGAGGTCCAGCAGGAAGGGTTTATTCGCGCCGGGGAGGCGGGCGACGAGGTCGCCCTGCTGCCCGCAGAGACCCGCTACTGGCTGCGTGAGATCCTGCTATGCGGCGACGGCGTACCCTGGCTGGCTGGCCGTACCCTGGTACCAGCGTCAACGCTGAATGGCCCGGAGCAGATGTTACAGCAGCTGGGTACGCGCCCGCTGGGACGCTACCTGTTTGCCTCTTCCACGCTGACGCGTGACTTTATTGAGCCAGGGCAGGTTGATGGGCTGTGGGGGCGTCGCTCACGCCTGCGCCTCTCCGACAAGCCGCTGCTGCTGACCGAGCTGTTTCTACCCGCTGCCCCCCTTTACTCATCCCACCCAATGGACAGGAGCCTGTAGCATGGAGAGAACGTTCCCCGCGGGTAAACTCCAGGCCTACAGCCGACTGATGCGTATTGATAAGCCCATCGGGTCGCTGCTGTTGCTGTGGCCAACGCTGTGGGCGCTGTGGCTGGCGGGCATGAGCCTGCCCCCGATGAAGGTGCTGCTGGTCTTTGTGCTGGGCGTATTTTTTATGCGTGCGGCGGGCTGTGTGGTAAACGATTTTGCCGACCGCAAAATTGACGGCCACGTTAAGCGTACCGAGGGGCGACCGCTCCCCAGCGGCGCAGTCACCTCCAGGGAGGCGAAACTGCTGTTTGCCGGACTGGTACTGGTGTCGTTTTGCCTGGTGCTGACGATGAATACCATGACCATCTGGCTCTCACTGGGCGGCCTGGCACTGGCCTGGGTCTATCCGTTTATGAAGCGCTACACGCATCTGCCGCAGGTGGTGCTGGGCGCTGCGTTTGGCTGGGCCATTCCCATGGGCTGGGCTGCGGTGAGCGAAACGGTGCCGCCAGCCTGCTGGCTGGTGTTTCTGGCGAACGTTTGCTGGACGGTGGCCTACGATACGCAGTATGCGATGGTTGACCGCGACGACGATCTAAAAATCGGCGTGAAGTCTACGGCAATCCTGTTTGGTCGCTTTGACCGACTGATTATCGGGCTGCTACAGCTGGCCACGCTGGTGCTGATGGTCATTACCGGCTGGATGCTGCAGCTGGGTAGCCTGTTTTACCTCTCTGTTCTGCTGGCGGGCGCGCTGTTTATCTACCAGCAAAAGCTGATTGTCGACCGGGAGAGAAAGGCATGCTTTCAGGCCTTTCTGAATAATAACTACGTGGGCCTGCTGCTGTTTGCCGGCATCGTTCTCAGCACTGCGCCGCTGGCTGGCGGCTAACAGAAGGGGCCGGAGAGAGCGTAGACGGCTAACAAAAAGGGTTGGGAGAGGGCGGGCAGAGCATTTTAGGGAACCCGTCCTGATTAAAAACCACACAGTTTCTTTTATAAGAAAAGGTGTGAAGCCATGAAATCACTTTCGGCTGGCGCAAATCCTGCGCCACCCCTACAACCTCTGTCGCCTGGCGCAAACTCTGCGCCAGCCCAACAACCTGCGCAGCTGGCTCCCACGGAGCGCGACCGTATTACCGCCCGCTTATGCACCGGCGAGGCGCATCAGGGTGGTCGCCCGATCGCCCGCCGTCAGAGCCTGGACAATGGCTCTCCCCCTTTGCACCTCCAGCAGCAGATTGCCGATGTTGAGAAGCAGATAAACGCGGCGCGTGCGAAAGACGACCTGGACGGCGTTCCGGGTGCGCTCAGTCTGGATTTATATAAGCATCTGGTGACGCAGCACCGCTATGAAAAAGCCGCCACGGCCGATCTGCTCGGGTCGCAACCCTGGAAACGTATGCGCTGTGCGCAGTTGCAGAGCACGCCAGGTGGCGAGGTGGCTGCCGCCCAGTATGGTCTGGGGTTTGCTCACGACGATAACGGTGGCAAAGCGCCTTTTAGTAAGCTGGACTTAGCACATGATATGAACGGGTACTATCAGCGTATGGCTCCCTCCGGGGATACGACCCTCCTCTGTGAGCATCTTTATAAGCGGCGATATCCCCAGGCTAAGCAGCAGGATCAGCACTTCGTTAACAGCGAGTTTATGGCGGATAAAATTCTTAAAGAGTTTCACGCGCGGGGACACAATCATGGTCCGATAAAAGCGGAACAGGTTGCGCCCGGTATTGTTGCGATCGGCTGTACCAGCAATAAGGACTGGCAGGCGATAGATATTTTAATCGATAAATTTGGTGCACGTCCGTCAGCGTACCAGGTCGCACGCCATGCCGCTGTGCCACAGGGTAAACCCAGTCCACAGATCAGCGATCCCCGGGTGCAAAATCTTCAGATGATCAGGGCGCTGGGCTCACCCGATCCACAAGGTACCCTCGCGCAGCTCCGCCAGGTTCCCGATATCCTTAGCACGGCGACATTAGCGCACGCCGATGCCGATATGATTCTTACATTGCTGCATACGCTGACGGTTCCGCACCTGGCACAGAGGCATCAGCACAACCCGCTGGTGGCGCAGGGATTACAGGGGATACGGCATATCGCTGATTCCATGCCCGCGCTGGCAACGGACAGTACCCGTTTTGGTAATGCGCATCGCGCACTGATGGAAGAGCTGCAGGTTGTTTTAAGCGCGGTACGTCCTTATGCTCCGGGGGCGTTCAAATCCTTTGCATCACACCGCATCCGCGAATCGCTCTCACAGCAGCAGGCAGCAAAATTAGCGCCGCCTGAAGCCTTTTTACTCTCTTCCGGCATGCAGGCGCTCACGGAAGGCATCGACACCGCAACGATGGCGACAGGTGGCCGTCTGGCACCCCTGATGAATGGCAGCAAAAGTTCTCAGTTTTACTATGAAGCTCAGGAGTATGCCGACAGCTTCGATACGCCTCCCGATTCAGATCCCCACGATGCCGCATTTTATACTTCCCTGAGCGACAGCTTTGTTCCTCACAGTAGCCAGCCCGAGCACAGCTGGGCACTGAATGACATTATTGAGGGTATCGGGCAGCAGATTGAGGCGCGTAAAAACAAAAATGCGCCGCTGAACGTTGTCATCGACACCACGATTGAAAAAGGGGGTGAGATGAAAGCGCTAATGGACAAGTTTGCTCCCGCGCTAGCCGACAACCAGCTTCGTTTGCTGCTTTGTAAGAGCCATCAAAAGTTTGCCAATCTGGGGGCATCAAAAGTGCTGGGAGGAAGCATAATCCTGGTTGGCGCGAAGACCCCGGAAAATGAAAGCGCGCAGGCGGATTTCAGACGCTACGAAGCGAGCCAGAACTGGTTTGGCAATGATGAAAGCCAGCTGCTGACGCATCTCACCGGCGCAGCCATAAAATCTGAACCCGAGATGTTAAAAACCGCCATTGATAATGCCAATTTTGTCGTTAAGCACTGCTTTAACGGAGAAAACGGTCATACCCGCTTCGCCGGACACCGCCCCGATAAACCCTTCGCGATGTTTGATAGTTTTACTCACCAGCCCGATGAGCGTTTACCTAAACTCCTGATACGCGGTGATAGCGACGAAACGCTGACCCTTAATTCGGTTGACATGGTTGATGGTAATCTAATCCGCGCCAGGGGCTCTTTTGGTTTTACCGAAAGCAATATGGGGGGAATTGGCACTCTGCCTGGCTATGACGGCAAGATGATGCGTTTATCCTTTGGTCAGGAGAACAAGCCCGAGCTGATCGAGCGGTTCTGGATGCTGAGCAGAGAGATGCAGCTCGACAGGCCCCCCTTCACCGCGCAGGCCGCGCGGGATCTGGCCAATAAGCTGGTGAATGATGCTCTGACGCCGGAGCAGCAGCAGAAGCTTTTACATAAGCCTCTGAGCGAGAGGCTACGCCAGGTGGGGAAAAACGAAGCCACGCCGTTAAGCGACAGCCAGCGAAATACCGCCGGGGTGAGTGAGCTGCGGGCAAACGCCGCCGTTTCTCATGGGTATACGCTCAATAAAGTCGCGTCGATTGTCGGGTACCTTAACTTCCTGCTAAGCAGCCGGGACGTGATGACAGAGATGGCCGACTCGGACGATCGTCAGGCGCTGCACGATTTGATCCTTGGGCTGACGGAATCAGGTATGCCCGGCGTGTCCCGTACGGGGCAGGAACAGGCGGTGATGCTGCAGTGTCAGCTAAGCCTGGAGGATATGTGGAATAGCGAGCCGGAGATGCGGCGCTTTGGCGCTAACAATCTGGTTACTACCCTCGAGAAAAGTCATCTCAGCCGTAGCGTGGGGATCGTTGATGAGTCGCTCCCGAATCAGGCCTGGCAGGAGTTGTCGCAGGCGCACAAAGACAGGCTGATGAATGCCATCTTTAGCAGGCTGGATGTTAACAGCCAGCTGGAGTTTCTGCACAGCAACAAAGAGCGGGTAGCGTGCAGCCAGTTTACCGAGGCGTGCGCGATGGAGCTGGCCGGCAGGCTGCGAAATACGCCCCCTCAGGAAACGGCCCGGCACTGGCAGGGTACCATCGCGCAGGCGATGATAGCTCACGGGATTATTGAGCCAGAACCAGAGCCTGCTCAGGGCGATGATCCCTCATCGCCCTGATTATCAGTTATGCGACAGGTTACTCGTGTACCGCCGCGCTCTCGATGGTCATTCTCACTTCCTGCGTAATCAGCTCGGCCAGCAGATGATAGACCCGCTGCGTCTGCTCTACATGGGCATCGCCGGTATCGCTGATATAGCCTTGATCACGTAACGTCAGCACCAGCGTGGAGAAGACCGCCTTATCAAAAAACTCCGGCGCGTTAATGCCGTGCAGTACAGACAGGCGCTGAGCCATGGTCCGGCTCTCTTTCTCCAGCGTACCCCGGTTGATTGACGGGTTGGCGCTGAGGATGGAGAAGGTGATGGCGTAGCGCTGTAGCGTTTCGCGAACGCCCGCCGCCAGCAGCTGCAGGGTGCGGAAGCGGGCCGGGCTGAGGCGCAGACTCTCTTCATCAGCGGTGAGCAGGCCCTGGCGGGCCATTTCGCTGACCAGTCCATTAAGCACCGTCGGCAGATCTTCCTTATTCCAGTGCAGGAACAGCTCGCTTTTAAGCATCGGATAGATAACGCTTATCTGGCGCAGCAGTTCGGCTCGGGTAAGCTCGCGATGCTGCATGACCAGGACGGCGATAAGCGACGGCATGACCAGCATATGGTGAATATTGTTGCGGTAATAGGTCATCAGCACCGCCTGCTCGCGCGGCAGAATGATGATCTCGCCAATATTATCCTGCTCGATTTCAAACTTGTTCATGCCCAGCGCATGATCAAGCAGCGCTTCCGGGGTCATATCCGGCACCGTGGCATCGGGTGAGTAGGGCACGTTGCGCAGTAGCTGTACGTAGCACTCGAGCTGTGCAATCAGCTGTTCACGCGTCATCGAGCGCTGGCGCGAGGCCAGCAGGGCGGTGACGCAGAGGTTCATGGCGTTAGCCGCTCCGGCGTTGTTTATACGCATCATCACCTGCGAGGCGATGTCGTTAACCGCGGGAGTGAGCCAGGCGGGACGCTGCGCTTCGATAGGATCGATGGCGTCGCGCCATTCCGGGACGCGCTGATTCAGATAAGTGACCAGCGGCAGCGGCTCGCCAAAGTTGACGTAACCCTGGCCCAGGTTGCGCAGCTTGCGTAACCCGCGCACCATCTGTAAAAAGCCCTCTTTCTCTTTGGTCGCGCCACGCAGTTCCTTCGCATAGGTGCCCACCTCCATAACGTGTTCATAGCCGATATAGATCGGCACCAGCGTTATTGGACGGTTGCCGCCGCGCAGCATGGCCTGAATGGTCATCGACAGCGTGCCGGTTTTCGGATCAAGAAGGCGACCAGTACGCGAACGTCCGCCCTCAACGAAATACTCGACCGAGTAGCCGCGGGTGAACAGCTCGCCCAGATACTCGCGGAATACCGTGGAGTAGAGTTTGTTGCCCTTAAAGGTACGGCGGATAAAGAACGCGCCCAGGCGGCGGAATATCGGCCCGGCAGGCCAGAAGTTCAGATTGATCCCGGCAGCAATGTGCGGCGGTACCAGCCCCTGATGATAGAGCACGTAGGAGAGCAGCAGATAGTCCATATGGCTGCGATGGCAGGGAACATAGACTATCTCGTGTCCATCCTGTGCCAGCTGGCGTACGCGCTCGCCGCCGTTAACGTTAATACCCTGATAAAGCTTGCTCCACGTCCAGCCCATAATGCGGTCGGTCAGGCGTATCGCTTCATAAGAGAAGTCGGCGGCAATCTCCTCCATCAGCTCAACGGCATTCTGCTGAGCCTTTTCAAAGGGGATTTTTTTGCTGCGCGCTTCGTCCTCTACTGCTTTAGCAATCGCCCTGGACTGCAGAAGCCTGTTGAACAGGTCCTGGCGAACGGGCAGGCGCGGCCCAACGGCGGCCAGGCGCTGGCGGGCGAAATGCATGCGCGCCACGCGAGCCAGCTTCTGAGCAATGGTTTTATCGGTGCCGTGCTCCGTTGCCATGCGCCGCAGAGAGAGCATCGGCGAAAAGCGCACGAAGCTGTCACGGCCCAGCCACAGTACGGCGAAGAACTTTTGAATGCCGTTAAGCACGCGAAGATGGGGCTGACTCTCGCCCTGAACCTCACGGCCAGGGGCGCGGCCAAACATCACCGATACCGGGACCATCTGCACGTCCAGCAGCGGGTTGCTGCGGTGCAGATCCAGATATTCGTGAAACAGCTTCACCGATTCAATATTCGGCACAAAATAGGGGAATACGCGCGGACCGTCATGAATAAAGACATGGCGGGGCAGCACTGTCCCATCGATTTCCAGCGGATCTAAGGGATCGGGGAGATCCTGTTTGCGACACTGTTCACGTAGCGCGAGCAGATCGGCCTTTGAATCGTAAGGCAGCACATACATAATAGGGCGCGACGTATCAAGCCCCAGTTCAGCGACCGGCTCGGCGGGGATCGCCTTACTCTTTAGTAAGAATTTAACCGGTAAATTCAATAGGTTATAATATAAATTACGCCAACCTGACATAGACAACATGAAGCCTCTTGTTAGCAAAGCGCGGCAAGCATACCAGAAAGCGCCAGTGAGATCTGTGGTGTTGCAAAATGTGCGCCACTCAGACATTGACGTTAAACAGTTCAAAGGGTTCCCTCATTATGACAAATAACGTCACCGGATTGACCAGAATTATCAAGGCCGCAGGTTATTCGTGGCAGGGACTGCGTGCGGCATGGCAGAACGAGGCGGCTTTTCGTCAGGAAGCCATTGTGGCGCTTGTCGCCATCGTGCTGGCCTGCTGGCTGGACGTGACGCCGATAACCCGGGTGCTGCTGATCGGTTCGGTGGTGCTGGTAGTCGTGGTTGAACTGCTTAACAGCGCCATAGAAGCGATAGTGGACCGCATCGGCAGTGAGCGGCACCCGCTGGCAGGCCGCGCAAAGGATATGGGTTCAGCGGCAGTGCTGCTGACTATTCTTATGGCGATGACCACCTGGCTGATGTTGTTAGTGCCACATATGCGATAGACGTTCCAGAATCAGACAAACTGCTGTTTTTTGTCCATCTTTAGGTTTTCAACGCGCAAATACCTGTATATACTCACAGTCGACTGTATAAACAACCAGGGGGCGGGATGAAAGCACTAACGGTAAGACAGCAACAGGTTTATGACCTGATACGCGCCCATATTAACCAGACCGGCATGCCGCCAACGCGGGCAGAAATTGCCGCTCAGCTTGGCTTCCGCTCGCCAAATGCGGCGGAAGAACATCTCAAGGCACTGGCACGTAAAGGCGTAATTGAGATTGTGTCCGGTGCCTCGCGCGGCATTCGACTGATGATGGAAGACGAAGAAGGCCTGCCGCTGATTGGCCGCGTCGCCGCCGGTGAGCCGCTGCTGGCCCAGGAACATATCGAAGGCCACTACAAGGTTGACCCAGGTTTGTTTAAACCCAGCGCCGACTTCCTGCTGCGCGTGAGCGGCATGTCGATGAAAGATATTGGCATTATGGATGGCGATCTTCTGGCGGTTCACAAAACCCAGGAAGTGCGTAACGGCCAGGTTGTGGTTGCACGTATTGATGATGAAGTTACCGTCAAACGGCTGAAAAAGCAGGGCAATACGGTCCATCTTCTGCCTGAAAACAGCGATTTCGAGCCGATCGTCGTCGATCTTCGCCAGCAGACCCTGTCGATTGAAGGTCTTGCCGTGGGTGTGATCCGTAACGGTAACTGGGTTTGATAACCGTTTTATCCGTTCTAACTGACTGTTAACTGACGCGCCGCCTCGCCAGCGCGTCAGTTTATCGTTGGCTACCACTCAGCAGACGATGTGTATGACAGTGACTTGCGCAGACACCCGTCGCGCAGTGGATACCGATGCGATTTTTAAACGCTGCTGACAAAAGCCTCTGGCGGCTTGCGCTGCCGATGATCCTCTCAAATATTACCGTGCCGCTGCTGGGGCTGGTCGATACCGCTGTCATTGGCCACCTCGATAAGCCTGTCTATCTTGCGGGCGTCGCGATCGGCACCACCATCACCAGCTTCCTGTTTATGCTGCTGCTTTTTCTGCGTATGAGCACCACCGGACTGACCGCTCAGGCTTTCGGTGCCGGCGACAACGCCGAGCTTGCACGCGCGCTTATGCAGCCTCTCTGCATTGCGCTGGCGGCCGGACTGGCTTTTATCGCGTTGCAATCCCCTCTTACGCATCTGGCGCTGACGCTGGTCGGCGGCGATCCTGACGTGCAGTACCAGGCATCACTGTTTATGCATATCCGCTGGCTCAGCGCGCCTGCCACGCTGGCGAACCTCGTGCTGCTGGGGTGGCTGCTTGGCGTTCAGTATGCCCGCGCGCCCGTCATCCTGCTGGTTGTGGGCAATCTGGTGAATATTTTGCTCGATCTCTGGCTGGTGATCGGGCTGAAGTGGGGTGTCCAGGGGGCGGCTACGGCTACGGTTATCGCGGAATACTGTTCGCTGGCCGTCGGGTTGCTGCTCGTCTGGCGCGTAATGAAGATGCGTGGCATTCCGACGGCGCTGCTAAAAAGCGCATGGCGGGGCGGGCCTGGACGTTTGTTCAGGCTTAGCCGGGATATCATGCTGCGTTCTCTGCTGCTTCAACTCTGCTTCCTTTCGTTAACAGTACTGGGCGCACGGCTGGGGGGCGACATCGTCGCGGTCAATGCCGTACTGCTGATGTTCCTGACCTTTACGGCTTACGCGCTGGATGGGTTTGCTTATGCCGTTGAAGCCTGCTCGGGCGAGGCCTTTGGCGCGCGCGACAGGCAGAGGCTGCTGCTGGTATGGCACGCTGCATGCCGTCAGGCGGGATGGGTCGCGCTGTTTTTCTCACTGCTCTATGCCTTTGCCGGGCCTTATATTGTCGCATTGCTTACCTCGATCCCTGCTTTACAGCACCAGGCGGATCGCTACCTGATTTGGCAGGTCCTTCTGCCGGTATGCGGCGTCTGGTGTTACCTGCTGGATGGCATGTTTATCGGTGCAACCCGCGCCGCAGAGATGCGTAACAGCATGGCACTGGCGGCGCTGGGTTATGGCCTGACCCTGATTAGCGTTCCGGTGCTGGGGAATCACGGTCTGTGGCTGGCGATGACGGTTTTTCTGCTGTTAAGAGGGCTAACGCTGGGCGCGATATGGCGGCGGCACCAGCGCAACGGAACGTGGTTTTTGCCTCCGGGTCAGTGACATGTATCTTGCATTTCCTGGTTAATCTTTGATAAAAAAGAGTTTTTTACCTGCCGGGTCAGGAATAGTCTTAATCTGCCGCTTATTATCGTGTCGTTCCGTGCAATCCCCTCATCTTCTACTACAATTATCGTTAGGTTAAGCAGTTGAGCAGCGTTTTATATTGCTGCCAGGCGTTATGCTTAGACGATTGTACTAAATCTATTACACCTAACGCTCTTTACACTCAAAGTCAGGAGACACAAGATGAATAAAGATGAAGCCGGCGGTAACTGGAAACAGTTGAAGGGTAAAGTGAAAGAAAAATGGGGCAAGCTGACCGATGACGACATGACCGTCGTAGAAGGTAAACGCGATCAGCTGGTCGGTAAAATTCAGGAGCGCTATGGCTACGCAAAAGACCAGGCTGAGAAAGAAGTCAGCGACTGGGAAAGCCACAATAATCACCGCTTCTGATAAGTAAGTTCTTTTCTCTGACAGCATTAAAGCGTTTCAGGAAGATACTCCTACCCAGGCACATGGACTGTGCCGCTTAAACTCCGCAATCCCTTTTGAACCTTTACCAACACCTCACCTGAGCAGCGACCTGCAATCTGTACCTCGTCACTGGCCTGATTATATTTTTGGGAGCGTTTCTCTCATTCCGGTTAGCGTCCGCGCTTTTTACCGGCAGTCTGGGTGTGATCGTGGTGGCAATTGTCCTGATGGGTACAGGCCTCAACCTCGCTACAGTCCCGACATAATCCATGCGTTTCGATGATGCTATGGGACAGGGTAAAGCCTGAGTTAAGGGCCAGCGTATTCAGGATATTTTCCACCCCTTCCGCGTGCTTCTCGGCGACAGACCCGCAGCGATCGCAGATCAGCATGGCAGAGGTGTGGGAGGGTTGCTCAAAATGATGGCAGACAACGTAGCTGTTGGTCGACTCAACGCGATGAACAAATCCCTGTTCCAGCAGAAAATCCAGCGCGCGATAGACGGTAGGGGGCTTAGCCTGAGGTTCCGTGGTGCGCAGCAGATCAAGCAAATCGTAGGCGCTAATGGCCCCGTGCTGTCCGCTCATTAGCCGCAACACTTCCAGACGCTGAGGCGTCAGTCTTACATTACGCTGCTGACAAAGTGATTCCGCCTGTGACAGGATTTTTTCAGCACTGCTAATGGTCATTTTTCTTCCCCCTCACGCCAGATCGAATTGTTATGTTATCACGCCCGCCACAAAACGCCGAATCTCCTCGCGCCCCTCTTTTGTTGATTAACCGTCAAGGGTAAGCCGCTGAAAAAATTCCAGAAATGATTGGTATTTGACTAAAGTGGCTATCATTAAGCACTCTTAATCTGTCAGAGCATTTGGGGATATGACGTAAAAGGTCTATAAAACATCGTTTATGTAATTTGCAGCCACAAACGTTACTGACTACCTTGAGATAAGGAATAGCGGCATTTTAAGCGTAAAGGATTGAGATACCGGGCTAAACGATTAGTGTGATAACAGATAAATAAATCGGCAATGAGCTGATAAGCCCACGCATTGTTATTTACTTCACGGCAATGAATAGCTGCCTCTGTGTCCATTATGCAGGCAGTCGCACTCTTCTCGCTTACGTTAAGCGCTTTTTCCTTTTCTGGATGGGTCTACGGTAAAATGATTAAATTGATCGGTAAGTTGAACAGGCTGTCCCGGCCTGCGGTTTTCCCCGTATTGTTCCTTGCTCCTCTGAGCGCTCTTGCTGCCGGTAATTATTATGATGCGCGTAATGATGCAATGGGGGGAACGGGCGTCGCCTCTTCCACCTACGGCACGGCGGTGCTGGCTAACCCGGCGCTGATGACAAAAGCTCAGCCCGATGATGACGTCAGTATCATTCTGCCCGCTGCCGGATTACAGGTAACGGACAAAAATAAGCTGATTGATAAAGTCGATGACCTGACCGACAGCGTCGATCGTTATAAGGATATTGCCAGCAGTGGCGCCTTCAACTTTGCCGACTACCCGAAAATCCAGAGTGCCGCGGGCGATCTTGCCAGCCAGCTGCGTCACATAAAGGGCAATGAAGCCTCCGGCACCGCAGGCGCCGCCTTTGCCGTCACCATCCCGAATGAACAGCTACCGTTTGCCTTTGTGACCAAAGCCTACGGCACGGCACACATTACTGCTGCCGTCAGCCAGAGCGATATTGATTACCTGCAGGGCGTGGCCGATGGCACGATTTTTCCGCTGCCGGGCGACCAGAGTAAACTGACATCAGCAGGACTGGGGCGCGGGGCTATTGTCTATGACTACGGCATCGCCGTTGCTCATGAATTCAGTATCGCCGGGCATCCGGTGTCGTTCGGCGTGACGCCGAAGTTGCAGAGAACCTACCTGTATAACTACAGCGCCTCGGTTTATAACTACAACAAGTCCGACTTTACTAAAGGGCGTTATAAAAACTCTGATACCGGCTTTAACATTGATGCCGGTGCCGCGACCGATCTGGGCGAAAACTGGACGCTGGGCCTGAGCGCGCAGAACCTGATTTCGCGCGATCTGGAGACGAAAGAGGTTAACGGCTATAAGGATACCTATCAGATCCGCCCCATCGTGACGCCGGGGATCTCTTACCATATCGATCGTCTGACCACCGCTCTGGATGTTGACGCGACGCCCACTAAGCGATTTAAATCGCAGGATGAGAGCCAGTATGCGGGTGTCGGTGCCGAGTACCGTCTGCTGAGCTGGTTGCAGCTGCGTGCCGGCTACCGTGCCGATATGAAATCCAACGATACAAACGTGGTCACCGCCGGTTTTGGCATCTCTCCCTATAACCGCGTCCATCTGGATCTGGCGGGTATGAAAGGCGACGACCATACCTGGGGTGCCGTTGCTCAGCTAAACTTCACTTTCTAACGGTGGCGGCAGGGCGCACGTGCTGTGCGTTCCTGCCATCACGTTATGCATCCCGCCACGCCTGCCCCCCATCACTTCCTGAGGCGACACACTCAACGCGCGGTGTTAATGATTGCGGCATCAAGCCGTGATACCATTGCACACATTATCATCGTTTATTAAATATACCGAGTTTGCGCGCTTTATGACCCAGAACCTACCTGCACACCGCTTTTCTGTCGCGCCGATGCTCGACTGGACCGATCGCCACTGCCGCTATTTCCACCGCCAGCTGACGCGTCAGGCACTGCTCTACACCGAGATGGTTACCACCGGCGCCATTATTCACGGCAAGGGGGACTATCTTGCCTGGAGTCAGGAGGAGCAGCCCGTTGCCCTTCAACTGGGAGGCAGCGATCCCGCTGCGCTGGCCGAGTGCGCCAGTCAGGCCGAAGCGCGTGGCTATAACGAAGTGAACCTGAACGTCGGCTGTCCCTCCGATCGCGTACAAAATGGCCGCTTCGGTGCCTGTCTGATGGGGGAAGCCGGGCTGGTTGCCGAGGGCATTAAAGCCATGCGCGATCGCGTTTCAATTCCGGTGACGGTAAAAACGCGCATCGGTATTGACGAACTGGACAGCTACGAATTCCTCTGCGATTTCATTCGCCAGGTTTCAGAGCAGGGCGGCTGCGAGATGTTTATTATCCATGCGCGTAAAGCCTGGCTCTCCGGCCTGAGTCCGAAAGAGAACCGCGAAATCCCACCGCTGGACTACCAGCGTGTCTATCAGCTAAAGCGTGATTTTCCGCATCTGACCATGGCTATTAACGGTGGCGTGAAAACGCTGGAAGAAGCGAAGGCCCATTTGCAGCATCTGGATGGCGTGATGATGGGCCGTGAAGCTTATCAGAACCCCGGCCTGCTGGCTCAGGTTGACCGCGAGCTGTTTGGCGCTGAAGGTCCTGCCGTTGATCCGGTGGCTGTTGTGCGTTCAATGTATCCCTATATTGAGCGTGAGCTGGCGAATGGCACCTGGCTGGGTCATATCACCCGCCATATGCTGGGCCTTTTTCAGGGCATTCCCGGCGCGCGGCAGTGGCGTCGTCACCTCAGTGAAAATGCGCACAAGGCGGGAGCCAATATTGAAACGGTTGAGCAGGCGCTGTGCCTGGTTGCAGATAAAATCCCAACGGCGTGAATTGTTCACCACTAAATAATCAAATTGACTAACCCCGCCTGCGGGGTTTTTAACCTGACTGAATAATTTCAACAGGTTAGCGTTTTCCCTCTTCTGGCATGATTCTTGTAATACCCCTGTAGCGATTGTTAACAGGAGCCATCTGATGGAAATTTTATTTGTGCTGGGCTTTTTCTTTATGCTGCTGCTCACCGGTATCTCGGTGCTCGGTATCCTTGCTGCGCTGGTCGTGGCGACCGGGGTAATGTTTTTTGGCGGAATGCTCGCGGTTGTCATAAAAATGCTGCCGTGGCTGGCTCTGGCGGTGGTCGTGGTATGGATTTATCGGGCGAATAAAAAATCAACGCCAAAGGTGAGCCGATGGTAGTGAGCCAGTGGTAAAGAGGCGTGAAACATCGCCCTGGCACATTTAGCCCGCAATGTGGCGCTGGTCACATTCCTGGACTTTGACCCGCTACTTTGGCATTCAGCCATTCTTTTTTCTTATGATTTCTGCAACCATAGGCGACTGAATTGAAAAATATTCATTCGCCGCTGTACCCTACATTCAGCGCGAACTAAAAAAAGACAAAAGGGCTTCCCACGGGAAGCCCTGCTCACATCTGCGCGTGGGTAAGCGTGGAGCCAGCCTACGGGATCAGCAGGCTTGAGCCCTGGGTTCCACGGCTCTCCAGCGTTTTATGCGCCTGTTGCGCATCCTTCAGCGCAAACTTCTGCTGCTCGGGAACGTCAACCTTTATCGCGCCGCTGCCAATCATCGAAAACAGCTCATTGCTGGCCCAGATCAGCGCTTCACGCGTGGTCACGTAGCCATTCAGCGAGGGACGCGTGACGTAAAGCGAGCCTTTCTGGTTGAGTATGCCGAGGTTAACGCCGCTCACCGGCCCTGACGAGTTGCCAAAGCTGACCATCAGGCCACGTCGTTGCAGACAGTCCAGCGAGGACTCCCAGGTATCCTTACCAACGGAATCGTAAACCACCCGCACTTTTTTACCGTTGGTCAGCTCACTCACGCGTTTGGCGACATCTTCCTCACGATAATTAATGGTTGCCCAGGCTCCCGCTTTTTTGGCTCGCTCCGCTTTTTCTGCTGACCCTACCGTGCCAATCAGGTGCGCGCCGAGCGCTTTTGCCCACTGGCAGGCTATCAGGCCGACGCCGCCAGCGGCAGCCTGAAACAGGAAAATCTCATCAGGCTGGATAACATAGGTCTGACGCAGCAGATAATGTACGGTCAGTCCTTTCAGAAAGGAGGCCGCGGCCAGCTCGAAGGAGATGCTGTCCGGCAGGATCGCCAGCTTGTCGGCCTGTACGGCGTGAAATTCGCTGTAGGCACCCAGCGCTGACTGGGCGTAGACCACGCGATCGCCCGGTTTTACCGCCGTGACCCCCGCGCCAATGCTTTTGACGACGCCCGCCGCTTCCGTTCCCAGACCGCTGGGCAATGAAGCGGGATAAAGCCCGCTGCGTACGTAGGTGTCGATGTAGTTGATCCCGATGGCTTTGTTTTCCACCACCACTTCACCCGCCTGCGGTTCAGGCACATCGACCTCTACCCACTGCATCACTTCCGGCCCACCGTGCTGGCTGATTTGTATACGTTTTGCCATGGTCACTCCTGCTGATTCAGCGTCATTGAAAGAGGACGACGAGTCACCAAACGGGTATACTTGCGCGTCCCCCACTCAGATTTTTGGTATTGCATCACTATGGCAGGAAATAAACCCACCAACAAATCCGTTGAGAACCGTGAGCCACGGGATCGTCAAATGGAAGGGCTCAAGTTACCGCCTCATTCTCTGGAGGCAGAGCAATCCGTGTTGGGCGGGCTGATGCTGGACAACGAGCGCTGGGACAATGTGTCAGAGCGCGTGGTGGCGAAAGATTTCTTCAGCCGCCCGCATCGAATGATCTTCAGCGAAATGCAGCGCCTGTTAGAGCTGGGTAAGCCGATTGACCTGATAACCCTGTCCGAATCGCTGGAAACCAAGGGTGAATTGAGCATGGTTGGCGGCTTCGCCTACCTTGCGGAGCTGTCGAAGAATACCCCCAGCGCGGCAAACATTGGCGCCTATGCGGATATCGTCCGCGAACGTGCGGTCGTCAGAGAGATGATCGCCGTTGCCAATGAGATTGCCGACGCCGGTTACGATCCCCAGGGGCGAACCAGTGAAGATCTGCTCGATCTGGCAGAATCCCGCGTTTTCCAAATTGCCGAAAATCGCGCCAATAAGGATGAGGGACCGAAAAGCGTCGATCAGATCCTTGAGGCGACCATCGCCAGGATCGAATCGCTGTACCAGACCCCGCACGATGGCGTGACCGGAGTGGATACGGGTTACCAGGATCTGAATAAGAAGACCGCCGGTTTGCAGCGTTCAGACCTGATCATCGTTGCCGCGCGTCCGTCGATGGGTAAAACCACGTTCGCCATGAACCTCTGCGAAAATGCTGCGATGTTGCAGGAGAAGCCGGTACTGATTTTTAGTCTTGAAATGCCCGGCGAGCAGCTAATGATGCGTATGCTGGCCTCCCTTTCCCGCGTCGATCAGACCCGCATTCGTACCGGCCAGCTCGATGATGAAGATTGGGCGAGGATCTCCAGCACTATGGGTATTTTGCTGGAGAAGAAGAATATGTTTATTGATGACTCCTCAGGGCTGACCCCAACGGAAGTGCGTTCGCGCGCGCGCCGCGTTTTCCGTGAACATGGCGGCCTGAGTATGATTATGATCGACTATCTTCAGCTGATGCGCGTGCCGGCGCTGTCCGATAACCGTACGCTGGAGATCGCTGAAATCTCCCGCTCGCTGAAGGCGCTGGCGAAAGAGCTACAGGTGCCGGTGGTGGCGCTGTCGCAGCTTAACCGCTCGCTGGAGCAGCGTGCCGATAAGCGTCCGGTCAACTCGGATCTGCGTGAGTCTGGCTCCATCGAGCAGGATGCCGACCTGATTATGTTTATCTACCGTGATGAGGTGTATCACGAGAACAGCGATCAGAAAGGGATTGCGGAGATTATTCTCGGTAAGCAGCGTAATGGTCCGATTGGCTCAGTACGACTCACCTTCAATGGCCAGTGGTCGCGGTTCGATAACTACGCCGGACCCCAGTACGACGACGACTGATCCTCATTCTGCATCCCTGCATTTTTCGTCGGCCATCAGAAAATAGTGTTGGACAGGGCGGCGAAGAATGCGGTTACCGGACCAGGTGGTGTACTGGAACAGCCTGCGGATTGAATCTGACTCAGATTGATGACTACGACCTTAAATGACTGACCTGACGTGAAGTTAACGGACGTCTGACTCATCAGGAGCTGAGCGAACGGGTTGGGCATTATGATCTCTTCCTCCCTCCAGCCTCACGGATAAACCCGACACTATCACCACGATTCTCTGTTGCGTGAAGCCTTGCCTGGTGACAGCTTTCTTCGACGGGGGACGAAGGCTATCCGCGTTTTACATCCGCTTTTCATCCATATTCCCACGCTTAATTCCTTTTCTGCCACACTGTGCAGTAACCTGATAAGGAAAATTAGGTTTATAGTGTAGTTTCGCTATATGGCCGGGCTGGGGATGATTCTTACGCTGAACCAGGCGATGAAGCCCTAATCGGTTGAGCCCCGCCCTGCCATAGCAGAACGTCGAGATTTGAGGGGCTTCCCGTTGGAGCACCTGAACTGCCCAATCATTAAATGGAGATCTGCACCGTGTTTCAAAACGTTGATGCCTATGCCGGCGATCCAATTCTCTCCCTGATGGAGACATTTAAGCAGGATTCGCGACCCCACAAGGTGAACCTGAGCATCGGGCTGTACTATGACGCACAGGGTGCGGTTCCACAGCTGAATGCGGTTGCCGAGGCTGAGGCCCGTCTGACCGCTCAGGCATCTGGTGCCTCTCAGTATCTGCCTATGGATGGCCTGCCTGCGTACCGAAGCGCTGTTGCACCGCTGCTGTTTGGTCAGGATCACCCGGCGCTGACAGCGGGGCGTATTGCCACTATCCAGACCGTTGGCGGCTCCGGCGCACTCAAAATTGGTGCCGATTTTCTGAAGGCCTATTTTCCACAGTCACAGGTGTGGGTCAGCGATCCTACCTGGGAAAACCACGTGGCGATCTTCTCCGGTGCCGGTTTTGAGGTCAATACCTATCCGTGGTATGACGACACCACCAACGGCGTGAAGTTTGACGAGCTGGTTGCCACACTGAAAACCCTGCCGCCGAAAAGTATCGTGTTGCTGCACCCGTGCTGTCATAACCCCACCGGTGCCGATCTGACTAACGATCAGTGGGACGTGGTGACCGGCGTACTGAAAGGACGCGACCTGATCCCCTTCCTGGATATTGCCTACCAGGGGTTTGGGGCCGGAATGGAGGACGATGCCTACGCCATTCGCGCCATTGCCTCCGCCGGATTGCCCGCCCTGGTCAGCAACTCTTTCTCCAAAATATTCTCGCTGTATGGTGAGCGTGTGGGCGCCCTCTCCGTGGTCTGTAACGATGCGGAAGAGGCCTCGCGCGTGCTGGGCCAGCTGAAAGCGACCGTCAGGCGCAACTACTCCAGCCCGCCTAACTTCGGCGCGCAGGTGGTGTCATGCGTGCTGAATGATGCACAGCTTAAGGCGAGCTGGCTGAAAGAGGTAGAAGCCATGCGCCTGCGGATTCTGGCTATGCGCCAGACGCTGGTCGACGTGCTCTCCACCGCCGTGCCCGGTAAAAACTTCGACTACCTTGTGAAACAGCGCGGCATGTTTAGCTACACTGGCCTGAGCGCTGCACAGGTTGACCGGCTGCGTAATGAGTTCGGCATCTATCTGCTTACCAGCGGACGTATGTGTGTCGCAGGCCTGAACGATAAAAACGTTCATCTGGTGGCTGAAGCTTTTGCCGCTGTGATGTAATGCCTATATTTCCTGAAGGAGCCGTATGATGTGGTATCAGCAAACGCTAACGTTAAGCGCAAAACCGCGCGGATTTCACCTGGTCACTGATGAAGTGCTGGGTGAGCTGCGTCGCCTGAAAGACGTACAGGTAGGGATGCTGCATTTGCTGCTACAACATACCTCGGCATCCCTGACGCTGAATGAAAACTGTGACCCTACGGTAAGAAGCGATATGGAGCAGCATTTCCTGCGCGCGGTGCCGGATAACGCCCCCTACCAGCATGACTATGAGGGAGCAGACGATATGCCAGCGCATATAAAATCATCGCTGCTGGGGGTGTCACTGACGCTGCCCGTTGCCCGGGGGCAGCTGGTACTCGGCACCTGGCAGGGGATCTGGCTGGGGGAACACCGAATACAGGGTGGTGCCCGGCGCATCGTTGCCACGCTGCAAGGAGAATAAGAGAGTATGACTGTTTCGGATCTTCTTACTTACTGTATGGATAAGCCGGGCGCGGAACAGAGCGTGCACAGCGGCTGGAAAGCGACGCAAATTAAACTCGATGATGTGTTGTTCGCTTTGGTGCATGAAGTTGAGGGACGTCCAGCGGTAGCGCTGAAGTCCACACCCGCGCTGGCTGAGCTGTTGCGGGACTCACACAGTGACGTACGGCCCAGTGAACATTTGAACAAGTCGCACTGGAGCACGGTGCTGCTGGACGGAACGCTGAAGGATTCGCAGATCTACTACCTGGTGGATGCCTCATGGCAGCAGGCGCTTAACAGTAGAACGGCGCACTAAGCAGTTTAAATCAGCGGTAGATGAAATTGAAAAACGGGGCGAATCGCTTCGCCCCGTTTCAGGTTTCGCGCGGCCTGTTAGCTGCGCAGTGAATCAATGTCGATCACAAAGCGATATTTAACATCGCTTTTCAGCATACGTTCGTAGGCTTCGTTGATCTCATCAATTTTAATCATCTCAATATCGGAAGTGATATTGTGCTTACCACAGAAATCCAGCATTTCCTGGGTTTCTTTAATCCCGCCAATCAGTGAACCAGCAACGCTACGACGTTTGAACACCAGGTTAACCACCTGAGGTGCCGGGTGGTCATGCTCCGGTACACCAACCAGCGTCATGGTACCGTCACGGCGCAGCAGGTTAATAAACGGGTTCAGATCGTGCTGAGCCGCTACGGTGTTCAGGATAAAGTCAAAGCTGTTGGCCTGTGCTGCCATCTGCTCGGGATCTTTAGAGATAACCACTTCATCCGCGCCCAGGCGCTTACCGTCTTCAATTTTAGAAGGGGAGGTGGTGAACAGTACGACGTGTGCGCCCATCGCATGGGCAATTTTCACACCCATATGGCCTAAACCACCCAGACCGACAATCCCGACCTTTTTGCCCGGGCCCACGCCCCAGTGGTTAAGCGGGGAGAAGGTGGTGATACCGGCGCACAGCAGCGGTGCGGCGGCAGCCGGATCAAGGTTTTCCGGGATGCGCAGCACGAAGTCTTCGGTTACCACAACCTGCGTAGAGTAGCCGCCGTAGGTGATGTCGCCGGTAACGCGATCTTTACCGTTATAGGTGCCGGTAAAGCCGTTTTCGCAAAACTGCTCCAAATCTTCTTTACAGCTGTCGCAGGTGCGACAGGAGTCGACCAGACAGCCTACGCCGACCAAATCGCCCACTTTATATTTTTTCGCGTGGCCGCCGACGGCGGTGACACGACCGACAATTTCATGGCCTGGGACGACGGGAAAAACGGTGTTTTTCCACTCGTTGCGGGCCTGATGGAGGTCTGAGTGGCAAACGCCACAGAATAAAACTTCGATCTGTACATCGTGATCGCGCAGCTCGCGCGGCTGATACTCAAAGGGAGCCAGTTTGGATTTAGCGTCCTGTGCTGCCCAGGCATGCGTAATATTCATGGTATCTCCAGCTAATGAAAAGTGTCGTGAACGTAACGCAGAAATCTGAACGTTAAGGATAGTCAGTGCAGGTGAAAGCGGGTATGTCTGAACCTGTTTAAATCTTGCCTGATCCTGCAAGATTGTGGGGAAGTGGGTGAAGAATGGGGCGGAAAGTACCGCCCCGGCTCCATATTATTTCATTTTTAATAAAGGCTTGAGGAAGCGGGCCGTGTGCGACGCTTTGCATTTCGCGACCGTTTCCGGGGTGCCGGAAACCAGTATTTCACCGCCGCCGCTGCCGCCCTCAGGACCCAGGTCGACAATCCAGTCTGCGGTTTTAATCACGTCCAGATTGTGCTCAATCACCACAATGGTATTGCCCTGATCGCGCAGCTGATGCAGCACCTCCAGCAGCTGTTGAATATCGGCAAAGTGCAGGCCGGTAGTCGGTTCGTCAAGGATATAGAGCGTCTGGCCGGTGCCGCGCTTGGACAGCTCGCGCGCCAGCTTCACGCGCTGCGCCTCCCCGCCGGAAAGCGTGGTGGCTGACTGGCCAAGGCGGATATAGGAAAGACCTACGTCGATCAGCGTTTGCAGCTTACGCGCCAGCGCCGGTACGGCATCGAAGAATTCACGCGCCTCTTCAATGGTCATTTCCAGCACTTCATGGATGCTTCGGCCTTTATATTTGACCTCCAGCGTTTCGCGGTTATAGCGCTTGCCCTTGCACTGGTCGCACGGCACGTAGATATCCGGCAGGAAGTGCATCTCTACCTTAATGACGCCATCGCCCTGGCAGGCCTCGCAGCGCCCACCACGGACGTTAAAGCTGAAGCGACCCGGCGTATAGCCGCGCGTACGCGACTCGGGAACGCCGGCGAACAGCTCGCGTACCGGGGTGAATATTCCCGTATAGGTTGCCGGATTCGATCGCGGCGTGCGGCCAATCGGGCTCTGGTCAATGTCGATAACCTTATCGAAGTGTTCCATCCCGCTGATATCGCGGTACGGCGCCGGTTCAGCAAGCGTTGCACCATTCAGCTGACGCTGAGCGATAGGGAACAGGGTATCGTTGATCAGGGTCGATTTACCCGACCCGGATACGCCGGTGATGCAGCTAAACAGGCCTACCGGCAGCGTGAGGGTCACGTCTTTCAGGTTGTTGCCTTTGGCCCCGGTCAGCTTTAATACCTTCGCAGGATCGGCTTTAACCCGCTCTTTGGGTATGGCGATCTCGCGCTTGCCGCTAAGGTACTGACCGGTGAGAGAGGCTTCGACCGCCATGATATCGTCTACCGTTCCTTCTGCCACCACCTGACCGCCGTGGACACCAGCGCCTGGCCCGATATCAATAACGTGGTCAGCGGCGCGGATCGCGTCTTCATCATGCTCGACCACAATGACCGTATTCCCCAGGTTCCGCAGGTGAACCAGCGTCTCCAGCAGGCGTTCGTTGTCGCGCTGATGAAGACCGATTGACGGCTCATCCAGCACGTACATCACGCCGACCAGCCCGGCACCAATCTGGCTGGCGAGGCGGATACGCTGCGCCTCACCGCCGGAAAGGGTTTCGGCAGAGCGGGAGAGAGAGAGGTAGTTCAGTCCGACGTTGACCAGGAACTTCAGCCGGTCGCCAATCTCCTTGAGCACCTTTTCGGCGATTTTCGCGCGCTGACCGCTGAGCTGCATATTCAGGAAGAAATCCATCGCATGGCCGATGCTCATATCAGAGATTGTCGGCAGCGTGGTGTTCTCAACGTAGACGTGCCGCGCTTCACGACGCAGACGGGTACCGTGACAGCTGGCGCAGGAGCGGTTGCTGATAAACTTAGCCAGATCCTCACGCACGGCGGAAGATTCCGTCTCTTTATAACGGCGCTCCATATTATGCAGCACGCCTTCAAAGGCGTGGCGGCGTACCGAGGTGTCACCGCGGTCGTTAATATATTTAAACTCAATAGTCTCTTTGCCGGATCCGTAGAGGATCACCTGACGGGCTTTCTCACTTAGCGAGCCAAATGAAGCTTCAATATCGAAGTTCAGGTGCTCGGCCAGCGAACGCAGCATCTGGAAGTAGTAGAAATTACGGCGATCCCAGCCGCGGATCGCACCGCCTGCCAGCGACAGCTCAGGATTCTGTACCACACGATCCGGATCAAAATACTGCTGTACACCGAGACCGTCGCAGGTCGGACAGGCACCGGCCGGATTGTTAAATGAGAACAGGCGCGGTTCCAGCTCGCTCATGCTATAGCCACAGACGGGGCAGGCGAAGTTGGCGGAGAACACCAGCTCTTCCACTTCAGGGTCGTCCATATCGGCAACCACCACCGTACCGCCGGAGAGCTCGAGCGCGGTTTCAAAGGATTCAGCAAGGCGCTGCTGCAGATCGTCGCGCACCTTGAAACGATCCACGACGACTTCGATGGTGTGCTTCTTCTGCAACTCCAGCTTGGGCGGATCGGAGAGATCGCAGACCTCGCCATCAATGCGGGCGCGGATATAGCCCTGCGATGCAAGGTTTTCCAGCGTCTTGGTATGCTCACCCTTACGCTCTTTCACAATCGGGGCCAGCAGCATCAGCCGGCGGCCTTCCGGCAGCGCCAGCACGTTATCAACCATCTGGCTGACGGTCTGCGCGGCCAGCGTCACGTCGTGATCGGGGCAGCGCGGCTCACCCACGCGGGCAAACAGCAGGCGCAGGTAGTCATGAATTTCAGTGATCGTACCGACGGTGGAGCGCGGGTTATGCGAGGTAGACTTCTGCTCAATGGAAATGGCTGGCGACAGCCCTTCAATATGATCGACATCCGGCTTCTCCATTAAAGAGAGAAACTGCCGGGCATAAGCAGAGAGGGACTCAACGTAGCGGCGCTGTCCTTCGGCGTACAGCGTATCGAACGCCAGCGAAGACTTACCGGAGCCTGACAGGCCTGTGACAACGATCAGTTTGTCGCGAGGGATGATCAGGTTAATATTTTTCAAATTATGGGTGCGTGCACCCCGTACTTCGATCTTATCCATTCACAATTCCCGGATTAACACAGACCTCGCCATGCCGGTCCGGCACGGCCAGAATGAAGCCTGTAAGTATGGCACAAAAAAACCTGATTGGATATACAGTGTTCTGGCGCAGCCCGGGGGACAGGATCCCAACGGCTATCATGCCCCCGACTTAAAAATTTACGATCCCGCGCAGGCCGCTCGCTGCAATGCGGCAAGCCGTATAAAGCCTCTGAGACCCACATCTGAAAGTAGGATATAAAGGTACGCCATGTTAGAATTTTCGGCTTAGACTTAAAGCAGAACAATTATCGGAGAGACGTACATGGCCAGCAGAGGCGTAAACAAAGTGATTCTGGTCGGAAATCTGGGTCAGGACCCGGAAGTCCGCTACATGCCGAATGGCGGCGCCGTTGCCAACATTACCCTCGCCACGTCCGAAAGCTGGCGTGACAAGCAGACCGGCGAAACCAAAGAGAAGACGGAATGGCACCGCGTCGTGCTGTTCGGCAAGCTGGCAGAAGTTGCCGGTGAGTACCTGCGTAAAGGCTCTCAGGTTTATATCGAGGGTGCACTGCAGACGCGTAAATGGACCGATCAGGCGGGCGTGGAAAAATACACCACCGAGGTCGTGGTTAACGTTGGTGGCACCATGCAAATGCTCGGTGGCCGTCAGAACGGCGGTGCAGGCGCGCCAGCTGGCGGCGGTCAGGGCGGCAGCAACAATAACAACGGTTGGGGCCAGCCACAGCAGCCACAGCAGGGCGGCGGTAACCAGTTTAGCGGCGGTTCACAGCCATCCCGCCCGCAGCCTCAGCAGAACAACGCACCGGCCAGCAGCGAACCTCCGATGGATTTTGATGACGATATCCCATTTTGATTCTCGTCTGAGAATATGTCGTTAGCGGGCAAGAGTCCGTTTTAGGGCAGCCAGAAATTCTCTGGTTGTCTTAGCAGGTAAGGCTCCGTCAACGCGGGGCCTTACTGGTTTATGGAAGAATAAAACCCGTCCTTCCTGGCCTCTGCCCCGCCGTTATCAACCAGCGACTGCCCTGTCATTATCTGCCAGCCACTGCTCTGCCGTCACCGTCGCAATGCCCCGTTGTGCATTAAAGGTGTCGCTTTTACGCCAGGCCACGCCGTCTTTGCGGGCAAATGCCAGACGATACTTCGCCGCGACGTCATCGGGGCGCGCACGTATGTCGGCATTGAGTTTTTCCTTATCCAGCAGTACGCGGTTGACGCGGCTATTCCAGACCTTTCCCATCAGATCAGCCAGCTCAGCATAGGTCAGCGTGTCACCGGCAATGAAAATGACCTGATTACGTATCACGGGTTGGTAAAAGAAGAGGGCGGCGGTCAGTCTGCCGATATCCTCCGGCGTGGTCAGCGTTACAGCATACTCCCAGTCACCTAAGGCATATACCGTCCGGGTACTGGCCTCAACCACGCCAAAGGAGGGTTCAAAGAGATAGCTGGTGAAGATGCCGGTAGAGACAATCACCCAGTCGGTGGCCGTTTGCTTTCGCAGCAGGTGACGGACGTCGAGCTGCTCATCCCACACCTGCTGACCGCTGCCTTTTCCGACCACATCGTAATCCACGCCGAACTGCCACGGGAAATAGCGTTTAATACCTGCATCAAGGACTGCCTGGGTTACCCTTAACTGTGTTCCAGGCCCCCCGACAAAACCGCTACAGTTAATCACTGCATTAAAAGGGCGGAACAGCGCAGCCAGGTCGGATGTGGATTGCTGCAAATCGCCCGCCAGCACGCTAATCCCCAGCCTGGCCAGGGCATCCAGGCGGTCTTTCCCCTTCCCGGCGGCAGCATGAGCGGCTTCAGGCCTGAGTAATATGGTGATGTGGGTATGGCTCTGGCGCTGCTGACTCAGCGCACGCAGCACCGCGAGCCCAAGTTCTCCGACACCCAATACTAAAATAGACGTTGATGAATGTTGCGTTGCATCGATCATACTGTTCTCCTGTTGAGTCGGACCAGGGTGACATGCAGTCGTTTGACGCACAATTAGGTACATGAGTGATACCGGGGGCGAAATGGAGTGGGACAGCGAGGCCGTGCTGCAGTTTTCCAAAATCGTATGTGAAGGGCTGAGCGATGACGACGATGGCCTGAAGCGGGATATTCTTACCCATGCGGGTAATCGCTGGTCACTTGGCGTCGTGCATCTGTTGGGTACCGAGGGGCCAATGCGGCATGCAGAAATCAGCCGTCGTCTGGACGGTGTGACCCAGCGGATGCTCACCCGCACCCTGCGGCAGCTGGAACGTGATGGTTTGATCTCCCGGCACGACTATCGGGAAAAGCGCCCGCGGGTGGAGTACGCTATCACTCCCCTGGGAAAGGGGCTGCTGGTCCATATGTTACCCCTGTGGCGCTGGGTGATTGACTCCGCCGCACAGTTTCGTCAGGCTCGGGGACGTTATGACAATGTGTTGCGGGATGACCAGGAAGAGTGAAATTGGTATCCTCAGTGAGCGGGTAGAGATAAGGCGGCGCTGGCGTGTTGCCCTCCCGGTATAAACGGTTACTAAAAATAACGCAGAAAATCGCTCGACTTCACAGGTTAAAGAGTAAATTAGCTGAGCATTTTACGACGCAGCGGGCAGGGACATCAGCAAAGCGTGAGAGGGAGCGATGAACAGGCAGAGACGGCACTTCATGAAGAGATGGTTACTGGCGCTGGGTATAGCGCTTTTTGCACTGCACGCTGCGGCGAAGGAAAACAGCGCCGATCCCCAGTCACTCAGCAGAGATTTTTACAGCTGGTATCTGACGGCGTTAAGTAAGGATGAAAGCCCAATTGACGAACGCGATCCGCTACTGAAAGAGTACGTCACCCCGCAGCTGTTACAGAAAATCTACGTTCTGATAAAAAGCCCGGACGGCATGGATGATGACTATTTTCTGCAGGATCAGGATTATAGCGATGGCTGGGTCGATCACGTTAGCGCTGGGAAATTCACCATTAACGGTGAAACGGCCTCAGGGGATGTGACGCTGGGCAGCGATGTCAACGACAGGCAGCTGCTGCTGATAACGCTGCATCGGGATCGCGATGGATGGAAGATCGATGATGTGGCAAAAGAGAATCCGTAGCCCTGGGTTAACAGGGCTGTAAACCGGTAAAACTTAGCGGCACTGATCGGCGAACCGTTCAGCCATGGTATCCAGCAGTTCATAACGCCTGCGCGCTTCAGCGCGCTTTTTACTGGCGATGTCTTCAAGCGGCTTGCGCGCGATGGGCATCGGCAGCGTATAAAGATTCTCAGACAGCGGCTGCGCGTTCAGCGTTTCCCAGAATTCGTTATAGTTCGCATGGAAGAGGCTCTTCTTCTTCAGGCGATAACGCAGGCTGCGGAAAATATGCCCGCTGTCGCTGACCGCCTGTATCTGAGTAATTCCCGTCGCAGCAGCAAACAGCATCAGCGTCTCCAGCAGCAATCTTTTAGGGAACAGGCCGTAGCAGGCTTTTGTCGCCTCACGGATCAACTCATGTGGCGTATCGCGATGGGCTCCCTGAATACCACCTATAATCAGCACCTTTATGCCCTGCTGTTCCGTCACTGCAAAGGTCAGCATGGCCAGTTTAACGCCATCACAGGTCACAAACAGGTTCACCTCTCCCTCTCTTTCACAGCTGCCGGTACAGGCAAGGGTGATACTGAAGGCTTCACCGTTCTTTCCCGCAAATTCAACCAGCGCAACGCCCTCTTTGGTCAGCATCGCCTGACGTAAACGTACCGCGCTGAGGTCCTGAGCGAAGCGGTAGTGATCAATTATCGCCTGAGCGCGTTTAACCATCGGCATGCCACCATAAAGGTAGGGGCGATGGATTTTGCTTGGTAGCGTGTGCTGGATCGGCAGAATATCACGCATTACCGGACTCTCTGAGATGGCGCTAACAAGCCTTTGAGTGGCTATCGGGTAGGCCAGCGAGCGGAACAGATACTTAATACGGTAGTCGCGATCGAACCACAATCTTCCTGGCGTTAGCTTGCCAGTAACCAGGGACAGGAAAAAGGTCAGGGAAGTATCCTGACGAGGTGCAACCGCAGTATCAGACATGTTCTGCATTCCAGGAGGGGAGGGGTAAAACGGCATTATAAAGATGTCACTATCAACACAGAGTAAATGCGTTTTTAAGGTTGATGTTTGTTTAGGGTTTGTTGAGGAAATTCCTAATGGATGTGGGCGCTAATCTACATTACCCACCGTGGAACGTGGCCTGGCGGGTGGCTCAGCAGACAATCAGGAGGCATAAACCGTCCGGTAGTACATATTTTTTTGGTACCAGGATAAGAGCGATCCCGAGGCGCCTGGTACATTGATTAACCTGCACCAGTACGCAATTAACCCTAAAAATCTTCTTCAGACTGGCCGTAATGTGTCTGGTTTTGTATCATATCTGTGATGTAAGACACTTTTTTAGGAGTGTTCCTGCCCCCATACCCGCCGTTTATTTTCTCAGGTGCCTGGCACAGCTCAGAATTGTTCCGCTATAAGAATAATCGCTAATGGCATTCATCTATATTTATGGACAGTAAATGTGAGCTACTTAATGCCGTTTCGCCTGAATCTGAGACTACTGAAAATTTATCAATCCAGTATTAAGTCAAATTTTACCCTTAATGAGTGCGACAGGACGTCAATGTTAAGAGGCGATACATAAGGAAACGGCAGTCTCAGGACGCCTCTATGATTAATAAATGAGCAGAAAAGGCGTTATCCTTAAGTTTACCTTTATTGTTTTCCTGGGTGCGCATTACGCTACGGCGTCATGATGTGCGGTTTGGTAAGGGTTGGGGGTCGGGATGGCAGTTTTATGACGCGGGTTATCTCTTGATATGGATCAAAGTTATGAATCATTTAAGACCGGGGAATTATTATGATTTTTCACGTCTAAGAGGGGATGGTTGAACAATCAGTAAGAAGGCTTAATGTCATAGAGTGCGCATTTATCTTTGAAAACAAAGATAAATGCGCATTTAACTACATGAAAAAGAAGGGTATTTATCTGGCCTGAAAAGCGATCACAGCTAAACTGGTGAAATTGGATACAGCTAACACATCAACTAAAAACGACTCCACGGAAACTATTTATAGATTTCAATTAGCATTAAAGATATTTAAAATTGGCATCAGCAGTCACGGGTTTTAAGAATATTGCGTAAGCCCTAGTGATTTTCACAATTGTAAGGATAGTGGTAAACACTACGGCTAATATCAAGCAGGCGGCAGCTTCGGCGGGTTCCGATTTCAAACGTATCCTGAAGGTAATTCACCGCCTGCCGCTTATCGTGGGTGGTAAAGAAGTTCTTTAAAACGCTTTGCAGCATCTCCTTATCCGAAGAGAGTATCTGCAGCTCACGTTCAAAGTGGTGCACTTTATCTTCCAACTCCTTGATTTTTCTTCCTTCCTCTGAGGATAATCCGGCATATTTCTTCTTCCAGCTATAGAAGGTGGCCTCAGAAATCCCCAGTTCTTCACAAATCTCTTTAACCTTTACACCACTATCAGATGCTTTAATGGCATTGGTGATTTGCTCTTCGCTATATCGTGACTTTCTCATAAATGCTATTACCTTTCTTAACTATAATGTGATGAGAGTAACTGCACTATTTAATGGATCTGATTAATGAACCAATAAGGGCAATGACATTAAGTGCGCGATTTTTATGACAGTCATTAAGTTAAGGGATTATGGATAAATATCATCATGGGATTTCTCCGATTTTATTTCTAAAGGCCGGAGTTAGCTTTCGATATTTGGGTTTTTGTTATAAATTCGTTTCATGCCGACAACAAGACCAGTGTCTAATTCAGAATTCTCCAGCAGGCGAACGGGGGTTTCTGTGCGAATCTGTTTACTGTCAGGCAGCACTTTCAGACGAAGACCGAGGGTTTCAAGACCAGGTAAAGACAGAAAAAGTTATTGCCGTAAGGTAGTATTTTAAAATAACGCTTTTCGTTAAGAGCGAAAGCTATCCTGCTGTATGATTAAAAATATTCAGGCGTCTTTTTTAGCCAGGGGAAATTCAGCAAATTTCTTTTGTTGTAAACAAGGATGTACCGTTTTTTGCAGTAAGTAGTTCGTGTCAAAAGGATGCTTTAATGAAACACAGTGTTATGTCAAACGCCGCCTGGATGATGTCGGAAAAAATCGTTTCCGTCTTCGGCGTGATATTTGTGACGTCTTATGTCGCGAAATCATTTGGTCCTACTGTCTTTGGACAAATAGCATTTTCTGCTTCACTTTTTTCAATTGTTCAGACGGTCGCCATTTTTGGCACAGAGACCATTTTATTTAAGAGTATTAGCAAAAGCGTGCCAAAGGGGATGCGCCTGATGGCAGTAGCGAAGCAGCTGCGGATGGCGCTTTTGCTCATACTTTCTTTACCGGTATTACTTTACGTTTGGCTGACCATGCGCGAAAACTTTATGGTATTTGCGATCGCCTCTTTTCTGTCAGCCATGTTTGTTACACAGGATATTTTCAGCGTTTACAATAATGCGCGGCTGGCGTCGAGAATGAATACCGTCGCCAATGCCACAGGAATGATACTGAGTTTCGCCATCAGTTTTACCATCGCCTGGATGAAGCTCAGCCCGTTACTGTTATCGCTGTCGATTGTTGCCGTCACGCTGGTGCCCTATCTGATTAAACGCGGCATGTTTTATCAGGCACAGAGCATTACTCCGCCACCCAGGCGTAAACATAAAACCTATCTGCGCTACCTGCTGCATGCGGGCCTGCCGCTGGCCATATCCAGCGTGTTTATCTCGATTCAGGTGAAGCTCGCGCAGTTTTTTTTGGTTGGGGTGGGTTCAGCGCATGAGCTGGGGCTGTTTACTGCCGCGAATACGATATCGGCCTCGTGGATTTTTATCCCGGTGGCGATCATTACGTCCTGCTTTACAGAGATATTCAGGGCGCGGTCAGATGTTGCAATCCAGCTGGCCTCAAGGCTCTACGGCTATGTTATGGCAGTCTCATTTTTGATGCTTATTTTCATTGCGCTGTTTGGCGACAGAATTATCAGTGTCCTCTTTGGGCACGACTACACACAATCTGGAAATCTCGTTACGTTATTGTCGTTAGCAACCTGCTTTTCGGCAATGGGGACAGTAGCTTATCGCTATATGGTGAAAGAGGGTGGTTTTAATTATCTGTTGGTAAAGATTATTTTACTGGTGGTAATTAGCGTGGCAACCAACTGGTTTTTCATCCGTTCCTGGGGGTTAACAGGCGCAGCCTGGAGTGTTCTTGTGACGGAACTCTTATCCCTGACCGTAATGAACTATTTCTTTAAGAATGCCGTCATTCTTAAAATACAGCTTTCCTCACTTAACTACAAAACCTACAAATGAGGTGAAAAATGTTCAAGCTCAAAACTGAACTGAGAAAAGGCGTCTTATATCTGTTAAAAAAGATGCCATGGTCCTACCAGGACAGAATTTATTATTTCCATAAATTTAGAAAGTTACCTAACATTCGCCAGCCGAAGTTATTTAATGAGAAGGTTTTATATCGTAAATTTATCACCGGAGACTACGTTCGTTATGGGATCCTATCGGATAAAATTCTTGTGAGAGACTATATTTCAAAAACCATCGGCGAAGAGTATCTCATTCCGCTGCTGTATGAAACGGCCGATCCCATTACGCTGCTGGGACTTAAATCATTAAAAAATACCGTTATCAAACCGAACCACGGCTCCGGTATGGTAGAAATCTTCCTGGATGAGCCGGACTGCATCCAGAAACAGCTGTTGATTAAACGCTGTGAAGAGTGGTTGAGTCGTGATTTTTCGCATGAAGCTCGCGAGATCCACTATCGTTACATCAAGCCCAGGATTCTGGTGGAGAAGTATGTGGGCGACGGCAAGTTCGCTGCTATTGACTACAAGTTTCATATGTTCAATAAAAAAGACGGCAATTATGAGTACGTGCTGCAGGTGATTTACAACCGCAGCGGCAACTCGCCGCTCTCTATGAACTTTTACGTCAACAATCTCAGCCACTGCTTCTACAAGATCCGCGATACGGGTCTCGATATCAGCGGCGATCGGGAGACGCTCGAGAAGGCTCTGGAGTTAAGTAAGAAGCTGGCGAGTGACTTCGATTATGTTCGCGTTGACTGGTACATCAGTGAGGGCCAGATCTACTTTGGCGAGCTGACTTTCACGCCGGGCGCGGGGATGGTCACCGGACTGGAACAGGGGCTGGATAAAATGATGGGTGATATGTGGCTCCAGGAGCGTAAATCTGCCGCGCTGCCGCGGGCGCATCGCCCGGAAGAGACCGCGCCTCTACCTGCTGTATTTAAGAAGATCTGATGATGTGGTTAAGGTAAACGGTGAGCCGCCTGTTACTCAGAATTTGCGGCTCACGGGGGCGGTTAAGGCATGGGGTAATCGGCGGGCGTGTGGCTCATTACGTCGATGAAGACATCTTTAGTGACGTGCCAAAAATTTTGTAGATTGCTCATGCTTAGCGTCATGCCCAGCAGGCCGGTTACAAACCAGCAGGACATGCCAATCCCGATGCCGGTAAAGATAAAGGCCATTGCGTTATGGCTGCTTTTGCGGCACCTGACGTTAAATGTGCTGGCCAGAAACATCATCACAGCACTCACCAGTTCCCATCTCATCAATATCAGGCTTGTGGTTAAGGTTCCCATATCTCGTTCAAACTCCGCGAATAACTGCCCTGACAATAGGTAGTGGCATCACGCGATTTGGACGAAGGGTTGCCAGGATAAGCCCTTAGTCGAAGCTGACCCAGAGGTCATATAAGTGTGACGACGGTCACATTATATCACTCGTTTTTAAAATTTGAATAATTTTTAGGCATTAAAGCAGGCTATTGCTGTGATATCCCATGCCAGCACTGCAGTCAAAGGCATAGCTGGTCTGACGGGTCAGCGACTGGCGGCGCATGCTATGGCGGTAAGCGGTAGGCGTCAGGGAAAACTGGCGGCGGAAGACGCGGGAAAATGTCTGCTGCGAATCATAGCCATACTGCATCGCAATATCAAAAACCGGCCGCTGCGTCTTACGAAGCGCTTCAGCGGCCAGCGTTAACCTGCGCTCACGAATATATCCCCCCAGCGTCTGTTTGGTCACGGCGCGAAACATCCGCTGCAGATGCCATTTTGAATAGCCCGATTTAGCGGCGACGTCATCAATTGACAGGGTTTTGTCGAGATTATTCTCAATCCAGTCGGTCAGTGTGTGGATGATGTTGTCATGCATACGTCTTTTCTCCCTGGTTCAGCTGCGCTGTCAGCCCCGGATGGGTAAATTGCGCCAGAAACGATGTCGCCTTCTCAATGGCTGCTGAGTATAATTCCTCAAGTTAACTTGAGGTAAAGGGCAAAATGAAAAAAAATCTCCACGGCGCGAACAAGCGTGAACTGACACCAGGCGATGTGGCACAGCGCTGTGGCGTCGCCGTATCAGCGCTCCATTTCTATGAAAGTAAAGGATTAATCAGCAGCTTTCGCAATCCGGGAAATCAGCGGCGCTATAACCGCGACGTACTGCGACGGGTCGCAATTGTTAAAATTGCCCAGCGCATCGGTATACCTCTGGCAACCATTGGTGAGCATCTGCTGCAATTTCCACCGGGAAAAAGGATGTCGCCTAAGGACTGGCGAGGCCTGACCGAACGCTGGCGGCAAGAGCTGGATCGACGTATCGCGACGCTGACCCGACTGCGCGACGACCTGGATGGCTGCATCGGCTGCGGCTGCCTGTCTATGGCCGACTGCCCGTTGCGCAACCCTGATGACCGTCTTGGCGAACGGGGGACCGGTGCGATCCTGCTGGAGCCGACGAACGAGCCATAAGGTCTATACTCAACGCTTCGCAATCATTATAAGGCCAGCCCATGATTACCGTTCACCATCTGAATAACTCCCGCTCACAGCGCGTACTCTGGATGCTGGAGGAGCTTGACGTTGCGTATGAAATCAAACGCTATCAGCGAGAAGCGTCGATGTTGGCACCCGAGGCGCTAAAAAAAGTGCATCCGCTGGGCAAATCTCCGGTTATTACCGATGGCGATCGGGTTATTGCGGAATCCGGCGCGATCCTTGAGTACCTTGCGGAACGCTATGATAGCGAAAACCGACTAAAACCTGTTGACGACGACGCGCGTCTTCAGGCTCGTTACTGGCTGCACTACGCCGAAGGATCGCTGATGCCGCTGCTGGTAATGAAGCTGATCTTTGGCCGGATGGGGAAACCGCCGGTGCCCTGGCTATTACGCCCGATTGGTGGCGCATTCGGGAAGGGGGTGCAAAAGGCGTATCTCGACAAACAGCTGACCACGCATCGGGAATTCATTGAGCAGCACCTGAGCCGTAATACATGGTTTGCCGGCACGCAGATAAGTATTGCCGATGTGCAAATGAGCTTTCCGCTACAGGCGTTTTCGGCGCGTGGCGGGGCGGAAAACTCACCGGCTATTCAGGCATGGTTAAGCAAAGTGCAGGCCCGAAGCGCCTGGCAGCGCGCCCTGCAACAGGGCGGCGAAGTCAACCCTGGCTAAATCTTCCCCTGAAATTAGCATGAGCGGCGCAGGTGGCTTCCTGCGTCACCGTATCATAAGAAAGTGCTATTAGAGCGCGTTATGCCGGGTGGGTAGAGTCACCCTGGTGGCTAACTGAGCAGGGTGACCGCCCTGACGACCCTGTCGGCGTAAATATATGCGCGATCGGAGTTGAATCTGCGGCATTAAAGGCTGGATAATCGTTTGCCTTTTAAAACAATGCGGCTTTAAACAATGCGGCTTTTTTGCGTGGCGTAGTTAACGTTTCCCTTTTTTCCGATCGTCGCCTCCGAGGGGGCTTTTGCGATCTGTGAACATAGCGGGCCAGGATGTAAACGTTGAACCCGGTTGTGCTTCCTGCACCACGCATTGATAAATCATAAAAATTTTCAGGGGATTTTCACTATGTCGACTCCTTCACAACCGGCGCGCGGAACGTTAGATGCCTGGTTTAAGATCTCAGCGCGAGGAAGCTCCGTTCGTCAGGAGATTCTGGCGGGCCTGACCACCTTCCTGGCAATGGTCTATTCGGTGATTGTGGTTCCGTCTATGCTGGGCAAGGCCGGTTTCCCACCCGCGGCGGTATTTGTTTCAACCTGTCTGGTCGCCGGTTTTGGTTCGCTGATTATGGGAATGTGGGCCAATCTGCCCATGGCTATTGGCTGCGCAATTTCACTGACGGCCTTTACCGCTTTTAGCCTGGTGCTGGGTCAGCATATCAGCGTGCCGGTGGCGCTGGGGGCAGTATTCCTGATGGGGATCCTCTTTACCATCATTTCAGCGACCGGTATTCGGGCCTGGATCCTGCGTAACCTGCCGATGGGTGTGGCACATGGGACAGGCGTCGGCATTGGGCTTTTCCTTCTGCTGATCGCGGCCGACGGCGTAGGCCTGGTCGTGAAGAACCCCGCACCGGGCTTACCGGTGGCGCTGGGTGATTTCGCCTCTTTTCCGGTGATTATGTCGTTACTGGGGCTTGCAGTCATTTTTGGGCTGGAGAAGCTGCGCGTGCCGGGCGGTATTCTGCTGACCATCATTGGTATTTCCGTTATCGGGCTAATTTTCGATCCGGCAGTGAAATACCAGGGGCTGTTTGCACTACCCAGCCTGCACGATGCACAGGGAAATTCGCTGGTTTTCAGCCTGGATATTCTGGGGGCGCTCAAACCTGCGGTGCTGCCAAGCGTACTGGCGCTGGTCATGACGGCCGTATTTGACGCCACCGGCACCATCCGTGCCGTAGCCGGACAGGCTAACCTGCTGGATAAAGATAATCAGATTATCAGCGGCGGCAAAGCGCTGACCACGGATTCCGTCAGCAGTATTTTTGCGGGTCTGGTGGGCGCTTCTCCAGCGGCTGTCTATATTGAATCGGCGGCGGGTACGGCGGCGGGTGGCAAAACGGGCCTGACGGCAATCGTGGTGGGCATCCTGTTTCTGCTGATCCTGTTCCTTTCTCCCCTGGCGTATCTGGTGCCTGGTTATGCCACGGCGCCGGCACTGATGTATGTTGGCCTGCTGATGCTTAGCAACGTTTCAAAAATTGATTTTGAAGACTTTGTTGATGCGATGTCCGGGCTGCTGGCTGCGGTATTTATCGTTCTGACCTGTAACATCGTTACCGGTATTATGCTCGGCTTTGGTTCGCTGGTTGTCGGTCGGATTTTTGCCGGTGAGTGGCGCAGGTTGAACCCAGGTACGGTGATTATTGCCATCGCGCTGGTGGCCTTCTATGCGGGCGGCTGGGCCATCTGATGCCTCGCGGGGCCGTTAATACGGCCCGTTAACTTTTCAGGCTATTCTGCGTCGATAGCGCACATCCTGTTTTTAAACCATCTATTTTTTTGTTTTACTATTGCAGCGAACAAGCTGATTTAATCGATTGGATCACGTGTAAAACCCAGGAAGCCGTTTAAGGAAAGCATGGAAATCTTTTTTACTATCCTCATATTAACGCTGGTGGTGTCGCTGTCTGGCGTCGCTGCCCGCATCATTCCCTTTCAAATTCCGCTGCCGCTGGTACAGATAGCGATGGGGGCGCTGCTTGCCTGGCCTACGTTCGGGCTGCATGTAGACTTCGACCCCGAACTTTTTTTGGTGCTGTTTATCCCGCCGCTGCTCTTTGCCGACGGTTGGAAGACGCCAACCAGCGAGTTCCTGCATCACGGACGCGAAATTATCGGTCTGGCGCTGGTGCTGGTGCTGATCACCGTGGTGGGTATTGGCTATCTGATTTACTGGCTGGTGCCGGGTATTCCCCTGCTGGGTGCCTTTGCCCTGGCGGCAGTACTTTCGCCCACCGATGCCGTGGCATTATCCGGCATTGTCGGAGAAGGGCGCATCCCGAAAAAAATTATGTCAATCCTGCAGGGTGAGGCGCTGATGAACGACGCGTCTGGCCTGGTGTCACTGAAGTTTGCCGTTGCGGTCGCGATGGGAACGATGGTGTTTACCGTGTCGGGCGCCACCCTTGAGTTCTGCAAGGTCGCGATTGGTGGTCTGCTGGCCGGGATCGCAATCTGCTGGCTGTATGGTAAGTCGCTGCGCCTGTTCAGCCGCTGGAGCGGGGACGACCCGGCAACCCAGACCGTGCTGCTGCTGCTGCTTCCCTTTGCCTCTTACCTGATTGCGGAACATATTGGCGTATCCGGTATCCTGGCCGCCGTCGCGGCGGGTATGACAATCACCCGCTCTGGCATTATCCGTCAGGCCCCGCTTGCTATGCGTCTGCGTGCTAACAGCGTCTGGCAGATGCTGGAATTTGTCTTTAACGGCATGGTCTTCCTGATGCTGGGTCTGCAACTGCCGGGTATCCTTGATACCTCGGTAAGCCAGGCGAAGGCTGATCCTAACGTCGAGTTGTGGATGCTGTTTGCCTCAGTAGTGATGATTTATGGCGCACTGATGATAGTGCGTTTTAGCTGGCTGTGGATGATGCAGTTAATCAGTAAGCGCGTGCTTAAAAAGAGCCCGATGGAATTCAGCAGCTATTCGCTGCGTGAGCTGTTAATTGCCTCATTTGCGGGCGTACGCGGTGCCATTACGCTGGCCGGTGTACTCTCCATTCCGCTCTATCTGACCAATGGGGATGCCTATCCCGCTCGTTATGAGTTGATATTCCTCGCGACCGGCGTGATCCTGCTGTCCCTGCTGGTGGGTGTAGTGCTGCTGCCCCTGCTGCTGCGTGGCATTCCCGGCATGGACAAAACGGCGCATCGACATGAAGTGCAAATGGCGCGCGCGGTTATGGCGGGTACGGCGATTGAAAGCCTGCATAAAATGGAGGAGCGTCTGATTGCCGACACCGAAGAGAACATTGACGTTGAACTGCTGAAAGAGGTGAGTTCGCGGGTGATTGGCAATATGCGCCGCCGGGTGGATGGTAAAGAGGATTTAGAGCGTGCGTTGTTTGCCGAAAATCTTGAACGCCGCTTCCGCCTGACTGCGCTTCGTGCGGAGCGCGGGGAGCTTTATCATCTGCGTGCGACGCAAAAAATCAGCAACGAGACCATGCAGAAACTGCTGCACGATCTTGACCTGCTGGAAACGCTCCTTATCGAGAAAGAAGAGTAGTCATCGCCCCCGCGAACTATCAGGATTCGCGGGGGTATTCTATATTCGTTCGTCCAGTTATCCATTCTCCGTACCGTTCATCCATTCATCCATTCATCCATCCATTCACCCATATCCATATCCATATCCATATCCATATCCATTCATCCTGCATCCATTTATCCGCGTTTGTTTAGCCGTGAGCTTAACCGTGGCCTGTTTCATTTTAGTACGCTGCCGGTAGTGATATCCTCATTTCGCCTCGCCCCTTCGCCTTAAACGCTCTATAATCCTGGCGGTCGGGATGACCATATAAAAAAAGAGGGTAATGACGTGTCGGAAAGGAATTCGAAGGGCGGGAAGAGAGTCACCCAGACGCCACACGATCTGGTGTTCAAGCAATTTCTTACTCATCCCGACACCGTGCGGGATTTTATGCAGCTGCATTTGCCGACGGAGCTAAAGGCGCTCTGCGACTTCAGTACCCTTAAGCTGGAGTCAGGAAGCTTTGTTGAGGAGAGCCTGCGCCCCTATTTCAGTGACGTCCTTTACAGCCTGAAAGCCAGCACCGGGGATGCCTGGATCCACGTTCTGATTGAACACCAGTCCACGCCTGATAAGCATATGGCCTTTCGGCTACTCCGCTATGCTGTGGCAGCCATGCAGCGCCATCTTGATGCCGGCAATAAGAAGCTGCCGCTGGTTATTCCGGTGCTGTTCTATACCGGCAGGCGGAGCCCCTATCCTTACTCCACCAGATGGCTGGACGACTTTGACAATCCTGCGCTGGCGCAGATTCTCTACAGCGGGAATTTCCCACTGGTCGATGTGACAATTATCGCTGATGACGACATCATGAATCACCGTAGTATGGCGGCCCTGACTCTGCTACAAAAGCATATTCACCAGCGTGATCTGACCTGCCTGCTTGACAGGCTGGCTACCGTTTTGCTGAAGGAGCACATGACAGGACAGCAGCTGGTTTCGCTGATAAACTATCTGTTACAGGCGGGTGAGACTTCAGATGCAGAGGCCTTTGTACGCGAACTGGCACAGCGGGTGCCGCAACATGAGGAGAAACTGATGACCATCGCACAACAGCTTGAACAAAAGGGCATTGAGAAGGGCATCGAAAAGGGTATTCAGCTCGGTGAGCAACGCGGTATTGAGAAAGGTGAACGTGAAGCCACCCTTAAAATCGCCCGCACCATGCTGCAGAATGGTATCGATCGCCCTACTATCGTTAAAATGACCGGCCTTTCAGAAGAAGTCCTGGCGCAGATCCGCCACTAAACGTCGTTTGGGTGGCCTTCACTGCAAATGAACCGGCTTAAACCGATAGCGTGGGCGCTTCACCCGGCCAAAACTCCCGGCAGCAAGCTATCCATGCCTGAGCGCTTTTTGACAGATAGCTCCCTTCCCGCCAGATCAGCCCCAGCTTCCAGACCAGCTCCGACTCCAGAGGCAGCCACAGCAGGTGGGTTTTATCCAGCCGCTGGCAGATAGGCTCCGGTAAAATCGCCACGCCCATTCCTGCCTGCACCATTGCTGCCAGAAAATCCCACTGACCGCTGCGCACCGCAATCTGCGGTGTAAAACCGCTGGCCTGAAAGGCGCGCATTAGCTGACGGTTAAGCGAAAACTCCTCGTTATAAATCAGGATCGGATGTCCGGCCAGTTCGGCAATGGGCATATGCGTCCGCCGCAGCCAGGCCTGGGTCCGCGGTACAAGGACGCAAAGTGGATGGCTCATCAGCGGCAGGGCGTTGAGCGGTAAATCGTCGGCGACCGGCAGCGCGGTCAGGGCAATATCCAGCGTGCCCGACAGAACGGCCTGCTGTACGGTCAGGCCGCCAAATTCAGAAATCTTCAGCTCCACGCCGGGGTAGCGCTGGCGAAACGCAGAAATTGAACCCGCAATCTGCATGCCGACCATCGGAGGAATGCCCAGCCGCAGTTCGCCGGTTTTCAGATCGTTGATGTCGCTAATTTCTGCCTCCAGCTGCTTAAACTCCTGAAGGATAGTGACACCGCGCTGATAAACCGCCTGACCGGTATCGGTTAAATGCAGCTTGCGGCCCTCGCGGATCAGCAGCGTACAGCCCAGCTCATCCTCGAGCTGACGCAGCATTTTACTGATGGTGGGCTGGGTAACAAAAAGCTGCTCAGCCGCACGGGTAAAGCTTTGCTGGCGCACCACTTCCACAAAATAACGCAGGGCCCGAACGTCCATAAACATTCCTGTAAGGCATAGTTTGAATAATATTAAGTCATTTTTTTCACAGTTTGATACCGCTTTATACTATTTCTCTACACCGTAAAGGAGAAATTATTATGGCGTTGGTCTCGCGCCCGTCGATATCCGGCAGATGGCAGTGGGTGCAGGTTCCGCTTCAGGTCGCGCTTTATGTCGTTTTTTTTCTACTGGCCGAACAGCTGGTGGACCGTCTGCATCTCCCCTTACCGGCGAATATCGTCGGTATGCTGCTGCTGCTGGCGTTGATTATGCTGCGCGTGCTGCCGTTAAACTGGGTGAGGGCCGGCTCGCGCTGGCTGCTGGCCGAGATGCTGCTGTTTTTTATACCCGCCGTGGTGGCAGTGGTGAACTATTCACAGCTGCTGCGCGTAGAGGGCTGGCGCATCATGCTGGTGATAGGCATCAGTACGCTGCTGGTATTGAGCGCTACCGCGCTGGTCGTGGATCGCGTGTACCGTTTCGAGATCTGGCTTGCCCAGCGCAGGCGGGAGAAGGGCGATGAGTGATTTTTTTATCAGCATGCTGTGTCTGGTGGCAACCGTACTCATATACCTGCTCAATAAGCGCCTGTATCGCCGCTGGCACAGGCTGTTACTAATGCCGCTGGTAATGACGCCGATGGTTTTGGTCGCCCTGCTGTTGCTCACCCATACCTCATGGCAGAACTATATTGGTGAGAGCCACTGGCTACTCTGGTTGCTGGGACCGGCAACGCTGGCATTTGCCGTGCCGGTGTACGAAAACAGGGCGATTATTCGTCGTCACTGGCTCTCGCTCAGCGCGGGTGTCATTACCGCAACGTTGGTTGCCGTTTGCAGTTCAGTCTGGCTGGCCCGGCTGCTGACTCTGCCGGAGGCGATTCAGCGCAGCCTGGCCGTGCGTTCCATTACCACACCCTTTGCGCTGGCGGCAGCTAAGCAGATTGGTGGCCAGCCCGATTTGGTGGCGCTGTTTGTGGTGATTACCGGCGTGTTTGGTATGGCAACGGGCGATCTGCTGTTTATTCGACTGGCGGTAAAACAGGGAATGGCGAAGGGGGCCGGTTTCGGTGCCGCCTCGCACGGTGCCGGTACGGCGCGGGCCTATGAGATTGGGCAGGAAGAGGGGGTAGTGGCAAGTCTGGTTATGATGCTTTCTGGCGTGGTGACGGTGATCCTCGCCCCCGTTATCGGCCATATTATGTGGGCCGCACTCTGACCGCTTGCGGGTGGCTTCTGTATTTGCGGCGGAGGTGAGCGCGCAGGCGCGTCAGAGGTCGGGGAGAGATGCGCGAAAAGTGTGCGCAGATAAGCGGATTTCTCATGTTATTCAGCCTGAAGTTGGTTTACTCTGCGAAGCCGCCGGTAAACGGCGTGAGTAAATTCATCAGGAGAATAAAATGAAAGCAGTGGCAACTCTTGCAGGCGCAGTGGCGATTTTCGCCCTGGCAGGTCCGGCGCAGGCAATCGAAGGCGGCGTTGACGTCGGCGAGCATTACACTAACGTGCGCGTGGGAATGGGTACCACCTCGCCAGGCTTTGCGCTGTCAGGTAACTGGCTACGCAGCGATCACGACGGCAACGCTGAAAGCGTCGGTCTGGGCTATAACGTCGCGGTTGGCGACCTTTTTCTCTCCCCAACCGTGAAGGTTATGTCAACCAACCCTACCGACAGTAAGGATGGCTACGCCGTCGCGGTCGGTGGCAGCGCACAGTACGCGGTGACCAGAATGTTTAACGTTTTTGGCGAGTATTACTACTCCCCGGATGCATTCTCCAGCCATATTGATGACTATCAGGAAGCCTCGGCAGGCGTAAGTTTCCAGCCGATTTCGCTGGTGGACGTGCGCGTGGGCTATAAATATATGACCATGAACGGCAAAGATGGCCGTAAAGATAATGTGATTGCTGATGGTCCGTATGTCGGTGCAGCGCTGCATTTCTGATGAAAAAAAGGCGAATCTCGCGATTCGCCTCTCTTCCCCTCACTGGCGCTAATGCACCTGGCCGTCGTCTATTCCTATTCCCGTTTGTGACCTGACAAACTGCGCCTTAAAGCGCAGACGCTCCTGTTTGCCCTCGGCTGAGCTGTCCGTTACTGAGAACAGCCAGATGCCAATAAAGGCCACTGCCATGGAGAACAGCGCAGGGTATTCATAGGGGAAAATCGCTTTAGTGTGTCCCAGTACCTGAACCCACACCGTCGGGCCCAGGATCATCAGCACCACTGCCGTCAGCAGCCCCAGCCAGCCACCGATCATCGCCCCACGCGTTGTCAGCTTCGACCAGTACATCGACAGCAGGATGATCGGGAAATTACAGCTGGCGGCAACGGAGAAGGCCAGCCCCACCATAAAGGCAATATTCTGCTTCTCAAATAAAATGCCCAGCGCGATGGCAACGAAACCCAGCACTACCACGGTGATTTTGGACACTTTTAGCTCCTGCCGTTCCGTTGCCTGGCCCTTACGCACCACGCTGGCATACAGGTCATGCGACACGGCTGAGGCACCGGCCAGCGTCAGCCCTGAAACCACGGCCAGGATGGTGGCAAAGGCGACCGCAGAGATAAAGCCGAGAAACAGACTGCCGCCTACGGCATCCGCCAGATGTACCGCAGCCATATTATTCCCGCCAATCAGCGCGCCCGTGGCATCCTTAAACGCCGGGTTCGCCCCGACCAGCAGGATGGCCCCGAAGCCGATAATAAAGGTAAGAATATAGAAATAGCCCATAAAGCCGGTGGCGTAGAATACGCTTTTCCTTGCCGCGCGCGCATCGCTGACGGTGAAAAAACGCATCAAAATATGCGGCAGACCGGCGGTGCCAAACATCAGGCCCAGGCCGAGCGACAGCGCTGAAATGGGGTCATTAACCAGGCCGCCGGGCCGCATAATCGCGATGCCTTTCGGATGAACCGCAATGGCCTGTGTAAACAGATTATTAAAGCTGAAACCCACCGTTTTCATCACCATAACGGCCATAAAAGTCGCGCCAAACAGCAGCAGCACCGCTTTGATGATCTGTACCCAGGTGGTGGCCAGCATGCCGCCAAACAGCACGTAGAGCATCATCAGAATTCCGACCAGCACTACGGCAACATGATAGTTAAGCCCGAACAGCAGCTGAATAAGCTTACCTGCACCTACCATCTGCGCAATTAGATACAGCGCCACCACCGCCAGCGATCCGCAGGCGGAGAGCGTACGAATCGGAAGCTGTTTCAGACGGTATGAGGCGACGTCGGCGAAGGTATAACGCCCCAGGTTACGCAGGCGTTCGGCGATCAGGAACAGGATAATGGGCCAGCCGACGAGGAACCCGAGCGAGTAAATCAGTCCGTCGTAGCCGGAGGTATAGACCAGGGCCGAGATCCCGAGGAACGAAGCCGCTGACATAAAGTCTCCGGCCATCGCCAGACCATTCTGAAAGCCGGTGATATTGCCGCCAGCGGTATAATAATCACTGCGTGAGCGGGTGCGTTTTGCGGCCCACCAGGTAATCCCCAGCGTGGCGGCGACAAAGACGATGAACATCACGATGGCTTCATAGTTGACCGGTTGCCGCTCAACCGCACCGCTGAGCGTATCAGCCGACAGGGCAGAAAAGGCAATCGGTAACAGCAGGGCAGGAAGCATATAAACCAGGTGGCATCGTTTCATCCCTTCACCTCTTTCAGCAGCTGACGCGTCAGGCGATCAAACTCGCCGTTAGCCCGCCAGACGTAAAGACCAGTGAGCAGGAAGGAGATAAGAATTAAACCGATACCGATGGGAATACCACGCGTCACGCTGGTACCCGCATAAAGCGGCGTGCCCAGCCAGCCCGGCGCAAAGGCGATCAGTAAAATAAAACCGACATAAAGGATAAGTACAATGGCGGTGAGCAGGGCGGCAAAGGTCTGGCGTTTTCTGACCAGCTCTTTAAAGCGCGCACTCTTCTCCATCCGTTGATAAATAACGTCATTCATCACAGTTTCTCCAGAGGGTATATTGTGGCGGTCTTACCCAGGGCTGCCGGATAATGTCCGCCTCCGGAATGCTCTTTAATAATTATTGCGAACAAAAGGACTGCGCGTAATATCGCTATACGTTGTTGCGCACCCGGTTTGCACCATGCCGGTTAATGTTATAATGCGTAAACAAGAAACTTTATTTATTCGGCTCTCAGCAACGGTCTTAAATTAAAGTGGGTTCTGAAAAAGGTATGTTAAGGAATGTTATGAGAGCCTCATGATAATAAAAATGAGGCTCTCGTCTGCATGAATATTCACCAGGGAACTTAAGGCATTTTAATCGCCTGTTTTTCCTCAAGCAATTTATCCACTACGCCCGGATCGGCCAGCGTAGAAGTATCCCCCAGGTTGCTGATATCACCGGCGGCGATTTTGCGTAATATCCGTCGCATAATTTTTCCCGAACGGGTTTTTGGCAGTGAATCCGTCCAGTGCAAAATATCGGGCGTGGCAATCGCGCCAATCTCCTTACGCACCCAGTTGCGGACTTCGGCATATAACTCCGGTGACGGCTCTTCACCGCTGTTAAGGGTAATATAGGCGTAGATCGCCTGACCCTTAATACTGTGAGGGATGCCAACAACGGCTGCTTCGGCTATTTTGGCATGAGAAACCAGCGCAGATTCAATCTCGGCCGTCCCCAGACGGTGGCCGGATACGTTAAGCACGTCGTCAACCCGGCCGGTTATCCAGTAGTAGCCGTCCTCATCGCGCCGTGCGCCGTCCCCGCTGAAGTACATGTTTTTAAAGGTAGAAAAATAGGTCTGCTCAAACCGATCGTGATCGTTAAACAGCGTGCGGGCCTGACCGGGCCAGGAATCGATAATGACCAGATTGCCTTCGCAGGCCCCTTCCTGCGCATTACCTTCGTTATCCACCAGCGCAGGCTGTACGCCAAAGAAGGGTTTGGTTGCCGAACCCGCCTTCAGCTCGATGGCACCGGGCAGCGGGGCGATCATAAAGCCGCCGGTCTCCGTTTGCCACCAGGTATCGACAATGGGGCAGCGGCCATCGCCAATTTTGTTGTAATACCACTCCCAGGCTTCCGGGTTGATGGGCTCGCCGACTGAACCGAGGATCCGCAGGCTGGTACGGTGGGTCCCGGCTATTGCCTTATCGCCCTCAGCCATCAGTGCACGGATAGCCGTTGGCGCCGTATACAGCAGCGTGACCTTATGTTTGTCCACCACCTCAGCCATGCGCGCTGGCGTTGGCCAGTTGGGTACGCCTTCAAACATCAGCGTGGTGGCACCACAGGCCAGGGGCCCATACAGCAGGTAGCTGTGGCCGGTGATCCAGCCCACGTCGGCGGTACACCAGTACACATCTTCAGGGTGATAATCGAACACGTATTTAAAGGTGGAGGCGGCATAGACCAGATAGCCGCCGGTGGTGTGCAGAACGCCTTTGGGTTTGCCGGTGGAACCCGAGGTATAAAGGATAAACAGGGGATCCTCAGCGTTCATCTCTTCCGGCTGGTGGTGGGCGCTGGCCTTATTCACCAGCTCATGCCACCAGATATCCCGGCCGTTTTCCCAGCCCGATTCCACACCCGTGCGGCGGAAAACCACAACGTTGGTGACTGACGTGACTTTCGGATTCGCCAGCGCAAGGTCGACGTTCTTTTTCAGCGGGATGGTACGTCCGGCGCGGAGACCTTCGTCTGCGGTAACGACCAGTCTGGCATTGGAATCAATAATGCGGCCAGCAACCGCGTCCGGTGAAAAGCCACCAAAGATGACGGAGTGCACCGCGCCAATGCGCGCGCAGGCGAGCATGGCGATAGCGGCCTCGGGCACCATTGGCATATAGATGGCGACCACATCGCCCTTTTTAACCTCCAGCTCCTTCAGCGCGTTGGCGAAGCGGCAGACTTCACGATGCAGCTCGCGGAAGGTCAGCGTTTTGCTTTCACTGGCGTCATCGCCTTCCCAAATGATCGCCGGATGGTCACCCCGGCTGTGCAGATGGCGATCAAGGCAGTTGGCAGCAAGGTTCAGCGTACCGTCTTCAAACCAGCGGATATCGATATTACCCGGCGCAAACGAGGTATTTTTCACGCGGGTATAAGGCTTAATCCAGTCGAGGATCTGGCCCTGTTCCCCCCAGAAGGCATCCGGGTCCTGTACCGATAGCTGGTACATTGACTGATACTGTTGGGCATTAATCAGGGTGTGCTCCGCAATGCTGGCGGGGACGGGATGTCTGTATTGTTGGCTCATGGCTGATCTCCTTGAAGTTGTTAATACTATGTCAACCAAAGGTTAAATGGGGTGTGGCGCGTGGCTTTGTTTTCTTTTTGCGCGACAGATCACGTCATAGCGCCCTTAATAAGAATAAGGGTATTAATGACCTTAAGTCAGCGGCTTAAAAGGGCGTAAGCAGTCGCTTAAGTCATTTCATAACGAAACTCACCGTGTAATTTTTAGTCAATTAAACCCGGCGATGCATAGCGAGCCAGGGCCTGGTTTGCATACCTATGCGTAATACCTTCGCAATATTGCCAATTATAACAACAGGTTAAATCTTTGGGCCCGTTCCAGAGCATTATCCTGTCAGGTGCTAATAAAGTAGCCACAATTCACGCAGGCTTGCATTTGTACCAGTGAAAATGGTACTTATCATCTGCCTGAAAATCAGGTATCAACCATCCCATATCCGTGAATTAGCCGACTTCGGCAAAGCCTCCCTTGAGCGTGATTCATTCCGCAGCCCACCGCGGAGAGCGGGTTTTGTTAAGGAAAAGATAAGTTATGAAAGCTGCTAAATTCAGCCTGGCCTGGCAAATATTGACGGCGCTGGCCCTGGGGATCATCGTTGGCGCGATACTGCATAACCAACCCTCCGATCGTGAATGGTTAATCACCAATATCCTCAGTCCGGCTGGTGATATCTTTATTCATCTGATCAAGATGATTGTTGTACCTATCGTTATCTCTACCCTGATTGTAGGCATTGCCGGCGTGGGTGATGCGAAAAAACTGGGACGTATCGGTGTAAAAACCATCGTCTACTTTGAAGTGATTACCACCATTGCCATTGTGGTAGGTATTACCCTGGCGAACGTGTTTCAACCCGGCTACGGCATTGATATGTCGACGCTGGCAACGGTGGATATCTCTAAGTATGAAGCGACAACGGCGCAGGTGCAGGGTGGGGCACACAGTCTGGTCACCACTATCCTTTCGCTTATCCCGCAGAATATTTTTGCTGCAATAGCGAAAGGTGACATGCTGCCGATTATCTTCTTCTCGGTACTGTTTGGGCTGGGGCTCTCTTCGCTGCCGTCTGAGCACCGCGACCCGCTGCTGAAGGTGTTCCGCTCGACCTCTGAAGCCATGTTCAAGGTAACGCATATGATTATGCGCTATGCGCCGATTGGCGTCTTTGCGCTGATCTCCGTGACCATTGCTAACTTCGGCTTTGCCTCGCTGTGGCCGCTGGCTAAGCTGGTTATTCTGGTTTACGCGGCAATCCTCTTTTTCGCCTTTGTGGTACTGGGTACGGTTGCCCGCATCTGTAAGCTGCGTATTACTACCCTGATACGCATCCTGAAAGAGGAGCTGATCCTGGCGTACTCGACCTCCAGCTCTGAAACCGTGCTGCCGCGCATTATGGAGAAGATGGAGGCCTACGGCGCGCCCAAGTCGATTTGTAGCTTTGTCGTCCCTACCGGCTACTCGTTTAATCTGGACGGTTCCACGCTCTATCAGAGTATTGCTGCGATATTTATTGCCCAGCTGTATGGCATTAACCTGTCCATCGGTCAGGAGATCGTTCTGGTACTGACCCTGATGGTGACATCTAAAGGTATCGCCGGCGTGCCTGGCGTCTCCTTTGTGGTCCTGCTGGCGACGCTGGGCAGCGTAGGTATTCCGCTGGAGGGGCTGGCGTTTATTGCCGGTGTCGACCGTATTATGGATATGGCGCGTACTGCCCTTAACGTCATTGGCAACGCACTGGCAGTGCTGGTTATCGCCAAGTGGGAGCACCAGTTTGACTCAAAGCGGGCCGTTGCTTATGAAGCAAAAATGAAGCATGTGGCGTTAAATCCTTAACACCCGGCCTGACCGGGGGCAACACGGCGTGGGGCGTCGGGCAGTTAACGCTGCGACGGCCCACGCTGGCCCGCTCCATCCGTTATAGATATAACCTCAATATGCAAGCGTAAGCGGCGTATCATAAAGAGTACGATGGCAGCGGCGGGAAAGGCTGGTGCTATAACGTCGGCGTAAAGTGGAACTTCTAAACCGAAATACGTTATTACATCGGAATAGATTCTTTCTCAGGGCTGGCTGCGGTCAGCCCATTATTCCATAAACGCTGGCGCTATGGACGGTGGTAACCCTTGAAGGAATTTTCTGTCTCACCTACGGCGGGAATTGACGCCCTTATTTTTTTCCGCACACCCACTCTTTTTTTTAGCAGGAAAACCTGCCTCGCTCACTCCTTCCTTTTCGGTTTATGCTCAGGATAAAAAAATCCCGAAGTGGCTGTATTTATAATGAAATAAAGTAGCCCGTTTATATAGCCTGTCCGGCCGTCGTGGTGATAACTCCCGGTAATATTGTATTGCTTAAGTAATTTCTCATCGGGGAAATGTAGCGCAATAAAATTTATCTTTGCAATTAAAGAGGAAGCTGACTATATCTTCTGATATTGGCTTTTTTATCTATAAATCAGCGTGTTTTAACTGGGCTGGAATAAGATCCAGACGTTTTTATAAAAACATTACGGGTTGATTATTTTTAACTTAACTTAAAGAGATTTTCAGGACCGGACGATTCAAAAGGGAATTGCACCCAATTATTATTTTTTCCGAGCGTTTGCCGGGCGGTATAGTTATAGCTGAAAAAAGGTTATTCTTTTACCTTCCGGTGTTGTTATTACTATTCCCGCTAATAGCAGGGGGGTGGCCTGTTATTACCCGGAGGAAATATGTCTTTCAGATTAAGCACGATAACGCTGGGGTTATTTTCCGCGCAGATATTTATCATCTCCTGCGATCCGCTTTACGCTGAAGTCTTACAGGAATTTAATCCTGCCGATAATGATAATCGGGTCGGGGCGATAGGGGTAAGTGATGGTACTGCCCATGTGCTAACCGGTAATCAGCGCTTTGCGCCCGGCGCGAATGGCGCGCAGTCAACGCCGCTCTCTTCTCTGGCCGAGGCTGGCCGCATCGTGGGCGGTAGTGAGCTGATTGGTGCTGAGCGGCTGGATCCCGGCCCGAGGAACTTTGGCATTACCATCCCCGATGCGACCACCGGCGGCAACACGACTTTTCAGGTCTATAACCCCGATCGGTTAGTTGCGTTGCCGCCCGTGTCGTCGGCCACGTCGGTGCCGGATATCGCTAACGTGGGGGATGCGCAATATATTAACGCTCGGGTTGCCTCGGTTAACAATGGCAGTCTGGATGTCGATATTGGGCAGCAGGGCGCATCCCCGACCGCCAGTACCAACGGCTGGAGTATGGCGGCCAAGCAAACGACCCTGTTCGATGCCAATGGCAGCACAAACAGCGCCACCATTGGCTGGCTTTCGCAGAATCGCATCACCTTCTCTGCGGCGGCGGCTAACCCTGCCGTTCCCGGTACCTATCTTGTCACCGACGTGGCCACCTACAATGGCACTTTCAGCATAAGCACGCTCGATGGCAAGAGTGCTAATTTTAACGTCACCGACGCGGGCAGCTTAAAGCGCTACAATGACTGGCTTATCAGCCAGCTAAAGGCCGGTAATCTTAGCACCTCAAACTATCTGCCGGCGTTCAATCAGGCCTTTTCAACAGCGAACCAAAATATCTCCTACATCATCAGCGCGGACGACCCGGCTGATGATGTGGCGCAGCCGGTGGGCGAACGCGTGGTCATTAACGCCAGCGGCGCCAGTGCCAGGGTAAATATCGCCTCTTCCGCCCGGCTGGAAGTAGTTGGGGCAAACGGGGGCGCGATACGGGCAACAAACGGAGCCAGCGTAGATAATCAGGGCAAGGTCGCCAGCGTGGGAGGATTGGGGCAGGATAGTGCGGCCATTAATCTGGACGCCAGCAGCGGCACCAATAATGGAGTGATCAACGGCAACTTTCTGAACAGGATTGATGGCACCGGCGTCGCAACAACGGGATATAACGCTAATGGGGTCAACGTAGCCTCTGGCAGCACTTTTGATAATAACGGTATTATTAACTTCGCCTCCACCGGGAATCCTGCGGGCGGCTATACGGCAGGCATCAACCTGACCGGTGCCTCCAGCGCAAATAATTCTGGCAATATCAATGTTGGCGTGAATGGCTCAAGCGCCAGCGGCACCACATCTGGCGTCGCCGTAGATAACAACTCCCGCTTTACCAACGAAAGCAGTGGGCTAATCGTCATTGGTCGGGGAGCGCAAAATAGCCTGACGGAGAGTGTTGCCGACACGGCGGTTAATCAGAGCGAAACCACCAGCGGTATTTCCCTTACCGGTAATGGCACCGCCGTCAATAACGGTCATATTGTAATTGGCAGTCGGGTTCAGAACGCTGCCGGGCTGCTGGCAACGGGCGGTGCGAATGCTACCCTCGTTAATAATGGCATCATTGATGTTAACGGCGCAGCCGTTAGCGTGCCGCGTGAAAACGTCGGGCTGGACGTGGTGAATGCCGGAGCAAACGGCGGCATTATCAATGCAGGCACCATTAATCTTAACGGCGTAAACGCTACCGGGATGAAGGTCCTGGCGACCGACGGCCAGCAGGCTTCCGCCGCCTCGACCGGGACCCTAAACGTGGCCGGGGGAGCCGATCCCGCCAGCGGCACGAGGAATTTTGGCGTATGGGTCGAAGGTCAGGATAGCGCAGCGGCTACCGCCAGCGTTGACGGGCCGATTAACCTTTCGGGCATCGGGGCGATTGGCGTTCATGCCAGAGGAAATGCGACCGTTAATGTTAACAGCGCAGCCGTGCCCAGCTTCAGCGAGGGCAGTAGCCAGATAGCGTTTTTTGCTTATGGTCCCAGTGCGAAAATCAACGTCATCGGCAACAGTGACTTTGAAGTCACCACCACCGACTCCACCCTATTCCGCCTGGAGCAGGGGGCTGATTTCGACGGCAGCGGGCTGTCGCTGACCGCCTCCGGTGAGCGCTCAGTTGGGGTGCTGGGCACCGGGACGGGCGGTACTGAGGTGAATACGCGAGATGCTAATCTGCGGGTGTCCGGCAGCGGGGCGACCGGGTTAATCGTTGAGGGGGGGGCGAAGGGAACACTGGATGCGGCAACCCAAATCTCCCTCACGGGCGTTGGCTCGGTGGGGGCAATTGCGGATGGGCAGAAACATACCTTAGCGGGTAAAAGCAGCGGCACGGCCCGCGCTGACACTTCGCTGACCTCCAGTGCTGCACTGACATCCTCGCAAAATGGGCTGACCGGGCTGATTGCCCGTAACCGCGCCCAGCTCAACAACAGCGGAAATATTACCTTTACCGGCACGGGCGCAACCGGAATGCTGATCGAGAGCGGGGCGGCCGGCATCAATAGTGGAACGATAGCGATAAACGATGGCGGAACCGGGATTCAGATCAACGGCACCACCAGCCAGGCGACGACGGCCAGCAATGCAGGCACAATCAACATTGAAGGTGGCAGCCTGACCTCACGTACGCGGGGCGTCAGCGCGTCCGGCCAAAGCGCCACTGCCACGCTGACCGGCGCGCTGAATATGAATGGTCCGGGTGCCATCGGTGCCGAAGCGCTTAACGGCGCGCGCGTGAATGTCGCCTCAACCGCGACGCCCAGCTTTAACAACAGCGATCAGATTGCCTGGCATGCCGTCGGGGCAGGATCGGTCATCAACAGCGCCGACAGCGCCAGCAACGTCCCCACCGATCGCTCAACGCTCTACCGTATTGATGATGCCGCCTCGCTTAATTTTACCTCCCCCGCCAGTATCATCCTGAGCGGAGGCGATACCACCGGCGTTATCGCCTCCGGTCCGGGCAGCCTGTTTGCTGGCGGCAGCAGCCAGTTTATCGCTAACGGCTCGGGTGCAACCGCGCTGAGGGTGGAAGGGGGCGCAGGCGGCACGCTGGATAACGGCAGCGCTATCACCCTGAACGGTAACAACAGCGTTGGCGTGCTGGTGAACAATCTGCGAACCGATCTGAGCAATGCCCTTAATGGCTCGGCGGCCGATACGCGGGTGAGCAGCGGTGCCAGCCTGACGGGCAGCGGCCAGAATGCCGTTGGTTATGACGTCGCCAATGGCGCAGCGCTGGTGAATCAGGGCAGCGTGGCGCTGTCCGGTGCCAACAGTATCGGGATACGCAGCCGCAGCGGCAGCACGATTAGCAATTACGGCAGGGTTAACGTTGCGCAGGGAACGGGGCTGGATATCAGCGGTAACGGCACGTCGACGGCGAGAGGGGGGGCGATTAACGTCAATGATGGCGTGGCAGGCGTGCGTATCAGTGACGGCGCGCAGCTCTCGCTCGCCGGTAGCGATACCCGCATTACCACTTCAGGAACGGCGCATGGCATTCTTCTCGATAGCGGTGCGGTCGGGCTTAACGCCAGCGATGCCACGGTTAGCGTTAACGGCAGCGGCAGCGGCATTGAAAACCGCGCGGAAATTGCCAACGTCAGGTTGAATAATGTCACCCTCAACAGCGCCGATGGCAGCGGGATCCGTACGGCAGTCCCTTTCGATCCGGCCTCTACCGTTACCACCAACGTCAACGGTAGCGGAGTCGGTCTGAACTTTACCCAGGCCAGCGGTGAGGCTGCCAGCGATGATCTCATCCTGGGCAGTGGCTACCAGTTTAACGTTGGTGAGGCGGGCGGCACCGGGATAGTTGCCAACACGACAGGAAACGTCAGAACCGCCGCGAACGTTAACATTACCAGCAGCAGCGGGGGATCGGCCCTGGTGGCCGCCAGGCCAGGCTATGTGCTGAATACGGGCACATTTGTCTCGGCCAGCACCCTTTCGCCCGTGGTGGATCTACGGGGAGGTACCACCCTTTTTGAGAATCTGGGGACTATTACCGCCACCTCTCCGCTGGGCCAGGCCGTGGCAGGCAGCAATGCAGATGATGTGATCCTGCTGGAAGCGGGCGACGTCATCGGAGACGTCAACACCGGCGGGGGGAGCGATAACCTGAGCTGGACCGGGGGCACGCTCAACGGCAGCATTACGCTGGGAAATGGGGTTAACAACCGGGCATTGATTAACCACGTTGCGCTGGATCGGACGCGGCATATTACTGACGAGGGAGGCACCGAAGGCATGCTGACGTTGCAGAGCATCAGTTCGCGCGGAGGGTCGTTCAGCGCCGACGATCTGAGCAGAGGGGTAAACCTGGGCAGCGGCTGGAGTACCATCAACTTCTTCGATACGCAGTGGGAGCTGACCGATAATCTCAGGCTGGCGCACAGCACCGTTAATATTGGCCCCGGCTCCACGCTTTATGCAGGGAATGACGTACATCCGGTGATAGCCGGCGGCAGCGATAATTCGGTTACGGTCAACAATGCAGGCACGATTGATTTGACTAACGGCAGCGGTACACCGGGTAATGATCTGACCATAGAGGGAAACCTTGCCTCTATGGAGGGGAGCGTGAGGCTGAACACCCTGGTCAATGAGGGCGGTGCACTGAGTAATCAGTTCACTGACCATCTTCAGGTGGAAGGGAATGCCACGGGCACGACGCTGCTGGAGGTTATCCCCACGACGCTGAGTAACGCGAATCTGACCGACCTCAATCACAGCGGCAGCATTGAGGGCTATGAGGGGATATCGCTGGCGCAGGTAGCCGGGAATGCCAGCCCCAACAGCTTTGCACTCAAGGGGGGCTACCTGGCGCTGGGGCCATGGAGCTACCAGCTATACAGCTTTGCGCCGGGAAGCAGTGACGCGTTTCAGCGGCGCGTAGCCGGGGGAAGTGATAATCAGTTTTGGGATTATCGGCTGGCTAACGGCTATATCTGTAAAAACGGCGAGTCCTGTATCCCGCCCACGGAGGTCTCCCCCGTCTCGCCGGATCTGTGCGTGGTCAATGGGGTGAATCGCTGTGCGCCAGGCCGACCCGCCGTGGTGCCCCAGGTACCCGCATACATTTCAGTGCCGGTAGGCCTCGCGTACTATACGACGGCGATTCTGGATGATTTACACAAGCGTCTGGGCGAGCTGCGCCAGCAGTCAGCGCAGCCGGACGGCAGCGGCGGGGAGATGTTCCTGCGCTATACCGGGTCGAATATGACCTATAAAACCAGCCAGTCCTTCCGTGATTTCGGTTACGACGTGGATATCGACTACAGCGCGATGCAGATTGGCGGCAACCTGCTGCGGTTTGACGGGGTCAGCGACAGCCTGCGCGGCGGGGTGGCCTATACGCGGGGTAACACGCGGCTTCGCCCGCATGCCGCAGACGGCTACAGCAGCACCACCTTCGACAGCGACAGCGTGGCCCTGTACGGCACCTGGCAGCGCGATAACGGGTTCTATCTCGACGGTGCGCTCTCGTACGACTGGCACCGTGGTGAGACCGATATAGCCCGTCAGAAAGCGGTAGCGAAGCTGAAAGGCAAAGGCTGGACCGCCTCGCTGGAGAGTGGCTGGCCAGTTGAATTTGCCAATGGCGTGCGGCTGGAGCCACAGGCGCAGCTGATGGTCCTGCACCTGGCCATGGACAGCCTCACCGATAAGGATAATCTGACGGTCAGTTACCCCGATTATCATCTGACCACCGGACGGCTGGGGGCCAGGCTGGATCGTACCTGGACGGACGACAGTCAACGGCAATACACCCCTTATCTGCGGACCAACTACCTGAAAGGCTGGGGCGGCGACGGGAAAACCACCGTTGGCGCCAGAGGCTATGAGGATATCAGCCACACCTTCAGCGGTGGGAAATATGGTCAGATGTGGGAGCTGGGGCTGGGTGGCACCACCCGTTTTAAAAACGACGTCTCGATGTATGCGGAAGCGGACTACCGCAAAGCGATCGATGGCAACGGCGGAAAAGGCTGGCGCTATAGCATGGGCGTAAGATGGACGTTCTGAGTCTGCTGCGCGGGCTGAGTAAAGCCAGCCCGCAAAATGGCGTTTACAGGCTAAAGATCCGCTCATTCCCGCCGAAAATAATAAAAAATAATAATCATTCAATTCAAGCTCAGTCCTGCCACTGCTTCAAGGATCCATCGCATGCGAACCAATCTACCCGTTACCCAGCAGGAATATCCTTTTGACGACAGTGCGACGCTGATGTCGACCACGGATACCCACAGCCACATTACCTACGCTAATGATGCCTTTATCGCGGTTAGCGGCTTCGAGCCTGATGAGATTAACGGGCAGCCTCATAATACCGTGCGCCACCCGGATATGCCGCCGGAAGCCTTTGCTGATATGTGGGCGACGCTGAAGCAGGGTGAACCCTGGACGGCGCTGGTCAAAAATCGCCGCAAAAATGGCGATCACTACTGGGTCAGGGCCAATGCGATTCCGGTGGTGCGTGAAGGGAAGGTGCAGGGCTATATGTCAGTGCGAACCAAACCGGGCGCAGAAGAGATTCAAAAAACCGAACGGCTCTACCGCGAATTCCGCGAGGGGAAGCGTAAGGGCTGGCACTTCCATAAGGGCTTGCTGGTGCGCACCGGTCTGCTGAAGTGGACCTCAATTTTTAAAACCCTGCCGCTGCGCTGGCGTATCCGGACTACTTTGGCCGCCATCCTGCCATTCACCCTGGCGGGCGCCTGGGCGCTGGGTATGGCCGCGCAGCCTCTGAGCCTCTTTGCGGGTATCATGGCCGTGTTGCTGTTTATGGCCTGCGCCTGGCTGGAGCAGCAGGTCTCCCGCCCGATCGAACGCGTTTGCCAGCAGGCGCTTCAGGTAGCGACCGGCGCCAGTCATAAGGTCGATCAGCTTGACCGGGTGGACGAGGTGGGCACCACGCTGCGTGCCGTCGGCCAGCTGGGACTGATGTTTCGCTGGCTGGTGGATGATATCAGCGGGCAGGCCGTAAACGTCCTCAGCGGCAGCGATGCCATCGCGCAGGGGAATAACGATCTCAGCCGCCGTACCGAACAGGCGGCAGCAAACGTACAGCAGACCGCCGCAACGATGAATGAAATGACCGCGACGGTGAGAAGCAATACCGAAACCGCCAGGCAGGTGGATACCCTGTCGCAAAGTACCCGGGATGCGGCGATGCAGGGCGGGCAGGCCATGAATGACATGGTGGATATGATGGATGAGATCGCCCTCAGCTCACAGAAAATCGCCAGCATAACCAGCGTCATCGACGGTATTGCCTTTCAGACGAATATTCTGGCGCTCAATGCCGCAGTAGAGGCCGCCCGCGCCGGGGAAGAGGGTAAAGGCTTTGCCGTGGTAGCAGGGGAAGTACGCAGCCTGGCCCAGCGCAGTGCAAAGGCCGCCAGTGAAATCAAGGCTCTGGTTGAAAACAGTACGGCTAAGGTCCAGTCCGGCAGTCAGCATGTCAACGATGCCGGAAAGACGATGGAAGCGATCGTTTCCCAGGTGCAGAACGTCACCGCGCTGGTTGCTCAGATTAGCGCGGCTACCGCTGAACAGGCGACTGCCCTCAGCGAGGTCAGCCTGGCGGTGGAAGATCTGGATAATATTACCCATCAAAACGCGGCAAGGGTCGAAGAGGGCGCCCAGGCGTCGGATCGTATGGCGCGGCAGGCCACCAGGCTGGTTGAAGCGATCAGCGTATTTCGTTAGCCGTCTGGTCAGTGCTGCTCTGGCTTGCCTCCGAAACCTGCGCGTAGCTGTCATTCGCTGACCTGTCGGTCAGCGCCTTTTCCGCTCACTGAAGCCACAAAAAAAAGCAGACCTCTCGGTCTGCTCTCGGGAACGCCCTGGTGTTGGCGTGATAGAAACTGAATCAGGGTGCCTCGCGGCGGTCAGAGGCTGTCACCTCTGACCGATACTTTAATCACGTGCGTTTATTCTGTCCGACACTTATGCACCAGAAAACCCATTATTTTTAAATTATTTAGTCATCTCATGCAGCTGATTTATTAGCAAAACGTGATTGTTCCTGCAAAGAATGCGTTATCAGACACGCTTTAAGCGTCTACAGCATTAATAGTAGTTTTTTTTAAATAATTTTCCGCTTTTTAATTCTAAATGGGCAGATTAAAGCGCGCTCTTTGCATGAAATGAGCCTGCTGCGTGAGCATTGATGAGGCTGCAAGATATTATGCTAAATAATGCACGATACGAAATAGAAATAATTAGCTGTTCTACGTAAGGAAATTCCTGGTTATATTTTCCTGCCCGACTCTTCCTGTTCATGCGGCGGCCCCTTTCAGGGCCGCCGATCCGTTCACAGGCTGACGCTCTCTTTTTCTGGCTGTGCATTCAACACCTGTTCAAAGCTGCGCAGACGCTTGTAAATGGACAGCAGTTCCACCAGCGTTGTCCAGGAGTTAATCAGATACTGGAACGAGCTGCGCACCTGATCAAATACATTCGTTATCTGCGTCATCAATCCCAGGGTAATCGCGCCGGTAATGATGGAGGGAAACAGGACGAAAAGGCTAAAAACGGCATCAAGCTGCAAATAGAGGATACGGGCAATATTGAAATATAGGTAATGAAAGTAGAGGCGGAAATAGTTTTTACGCACGTTAGAAAAAAGTTTCCGTACGGTCGGCGGCGTTGCGCGCTGCGGATCATCTTCGCCATAGACCAGCTCTTTACGATAGGCGGCTTCCACCCGCTGATTACGGAAGGAGAGACCAGGAAGCTTAATGCCGATTACGGCCAGCATACCGGTGCCAAGCAGCGACCAGAGGATGGCGGCAATCACCAGCGCGTAGGGAATACTGCCCAGAATCGGCACGGTTTTCACATGCACCGACAGCGCGACCAGTACCGGTAGAAACGCAATCAGCGTCATAATCGCGTTAATAAAGCTAACGCCCATATCCTCAAGCGTGGACGAGAAACGCATGGTGTCTTCCTGCACACGCTGTGCTGCTCCCTCAATCCCGCGCAGCTGTGACCAGTGCGCCATATAGTAGTTGTTCATCGCCGTGCGCCAGCGGAAGACGTAATGGCTGATAAAAAACATATTAAGTACGTTAATGACCACCGCGATCAGCGCAATACTGAGGAAACCCGCCATCTGCGTATAAAACGTCTCAATTTTAACGGTATTCGGGTGTGACATCGCCTGCTGGATCAGATCGTAAAAGGGCTCATACCAGCTGTTGACCGCCACGCCAACCTGCACGGAAAACCAGGTGGCAAAGATAATCAGCGCCGATCCGAGCACCGACCAGCGCTGCCACGGGTGAGGGCTGAACAGGAACCACATACCAGCAAACAGGGTGACCACCACCAGATAATAGAGATAGAAAGCCAGCCCGCCCGGCGCAATAAACCGCAGCGCATTATTGGGCAATGGTGCGCTGGCATTTCCGGCAAACAGCGGCAGGTGAAGGATCCAGTCTCTGCCGCCGCCAAACCATAGCAGGATGGCAAGGGCGCTCCAGAGAACAACACTGCTGAAGAACAGCGCTGGCCGGGGGAAGAAAGATTTAAACATAGGCACTCCGCTGTTAATGTTCTCTTTTTATAACGCTTTTTAACGTTAATGGTCTCATCGCGGTTGTTTCTATTAATTTCAGCGCCGCAGGGATTGTTAATGAATTAGTGCTTTTTTGTTTGTTTTGCTAAATTATTGCTGGAAGAACTGTTAAACTTAGCCTTTGTTACCGGTAACAATGGTGATTAATACCCCTGATTTTTCAATCATTACTAAAATAGACCCTCAGGCAATCGTCAAACCCGATCGTTTTCATGCGGCTTACGCGTGAATAAGGCAATGTTATGTCGCAAGAAAAGAAGGGGAGCTCCCGCAGAGAGTTCCTGCTTAAGACTATTACCCTCGCCCCCGCCGTCGCCATTGGCACCAGCGGGGTAGGTTCACTCACCGCCGCAGCGCCTGCCATGGCCAAAGAGCCTGTTCCCAGCGGGCCTCAGCGGGCCAGAACCTACCAGCCCAGCTGGTTCACGCCGGAAGAGTATGCCTTCCTCCAGGCTGCGGTCGCCCGCCTGATCCCCGCCGACGATCGGGGGCCTGGCGCGCTGGAAGCGGGCGTCGCGGAGTATATCGATCGGCAGATGAACACGCCCTATGCCACCGGTGCTAACTGGTATATGCAGGGACCTTTCAACCCCGAGGCCGATAAGGCGCTCGGCTATCAGCTACCGCTGGTGCCGCAGCAGATCTATCGCCTGGGCCTCGCCGACGCCGACGCTGCTGCCAAAGCGAAGCACGGCAGCGTCTTCGCCAGCCTGCGTGCGGAGCAGCAGGATGCGCTGCTTGAGGCCTTTGAAGCCGGGAGCGTCGAATTCAGGCAGGTTCCGTCCACGCTATTCTTCAGCTATCTGCTGCAAAACACGCGGGAGGGCTTTTTCAGCGATCCCATCCACGGCGGCAATCAGGGAATGGTTGGCTGGCAGCTGATTGGTTTTCCGGGCGCGCGCGCGGACTTTATGGACTGGGTTGAGCGAGGTGAACGCTATCCGTTCCCACCGGTCTCGATTCGCGGGGAGAGAAGCTGATTATGGGTACTGAAATGAAAAAGGTTGATGCGGTAATCGTCGGCTTTGGCTGGGCCGGGTCAATAATGGCGAAAGAGCTGACCGAAGCTGGTCTGAATGTCGTGGCGCTGGAGCGCGGACCGCATCGTGATACTTATCCGGACGGCGCCTACCCGCAGGTAATTGACGAACTGACTTATAACATCCGTAAAAAGCTGTTTCAGGACCTGTCGAAAAGCACCGTGACCATCCGCCACAATTCAACGCAGACCGCGCAGCCCTATCGCCAGCTGGCGGCATTCCTGCCGGGAACCGGTACCGGCGGGGCAGGGCTGCACTGGTCGGGCGTTCACTTTCGCGTCGATCCCATTGAGCTGCGGATGCGCAGCCATTATGAAGAACGCTACGGTAAAAAATTTATCCCCGAAGGGATGACCATTCAGGACTTCGGAGTGACCTACGAAGAACTTGAACCCTTCTTCGATAAGGCAGAAAAAGTCTTTGGTACCTCAGGTTCTGAATGGCGCGTCAGGGGGAAAGTCGTCGGTCAGGGCAAGGGTAACCCGTTCGCGCCCGACCGATCGCAGCCTTTCCCGCTGCCCGCGCAGAAGCGGACTTTCTCGGCACAAATGTTTGCCCAGGCGGCAGAGGCTGTGGGTTACCATCCTTACGACCTGCCCTCGGCCAATACCTCCGGTCCCTATACCAACACCTATGGCGCGCAGATGGGGCCATGCAACTTCTGCGGCTACTGTAGTGGTTATGCCTGCTACATGTACTCGAAGGCTTCGCCAAACGTCAATGTGCTGCCCGCCCTGCGCCAGGAAGCGGGATTTGAGCTGCGTGAAAATTCCAACGTGCTGCGCGTAAACCTGACGGCAGATAAAAAGCGCGCCACCGGCGTCACCTATGTTGATGCACTGGGCCGTCAGATTGAGCAGCAGGCCGATCTGGTCATCCTCTCTGCATTCCAGTTTCATAATGTGCATCTGATGCTGCTCTCGGGTATTGGCAAGCCTTACGATCCGGTGACGAATGAGGGGGTGGTGGGCCGCAACTTTGCCTACCAGAACATCTCCACCATTAAAGCCTTCTTCGATAAAAGCGTCTTTACGAATAACTTTATTGGTGCGGGCGGTGCGGGCGTCGGTGTGGATGACTTTAACGCCGATAACTTTGACCACGGCAAATATGGTTTTGTCGGCGGGTCACCTTTTTGGGTGAACCAGGCAGGGGTGAAGCCGATTTCCGGCCTGCCTACACCCCCGGGTACGCCCGGCTGGGGCAGCAAGTGGAAGGCGGCGGTAGCCGATCACTACACGCACCACGTCTCCATGGATGCGCACGGTGCGCACCAGTCCTATCGCAGCAACTACCTGGATCTGGATCCCACCTACAAGGACGCCTTTGGTCAGCCGCTGCTGCGTATGACCTTTGACTGGCAGGAAAACGACATCAAAATGTCGCAGTTTATGCATGGCCGCATGCATAAAATCGCCGAAGCCATGAATCCCATGATGATCAGCGGCTCGCCAAAAATGCCGGGAACGCACTTTGACACCACCGTTTACCAGACCACCCATATGAACGGCGGGGCAATAATGGGAGACGACCCGAAAACCAGCGCGCTGAACCGCTATCTGCAAAGCTGGGACGTACCGAACGTGTTTGTGCCGGGTGCTTCGGCGTTCCCACAGGGGCTGGGATATAACCCGACTGGCCTGGTGGCCGCCCTGACGTACTGGTCGGCGAAGGCGATCCGTGAACGGTATCTGAAGGAGCCAGGCCCGCTGGTGCAGGCGTGAGGAGATCCACGATGAAAATGTTAATTTCTGCCCTGTTACTGGGGATGACCACCTGTGCCGCCTTCGCGGATGATAGCGGTGCGGCGCAGATCAAACGCGGCGAATACCTGGCACGGGCAGGCGACTGTGTAGCCTGCCACACCAAAATGGGCGGTAAACCCTTTGCGGGCGGGCTGCCGATGGCAACGCCGATCGGCACCATTTACTCCACCAATATCACTCCCGATAAAAAAACCGGCATTGGAAACTACAGCTGGGATGACTTCCAGAAAGCGGTGCGGCACGGCGTGGCGAAAAATGGCCAGACGCTCTATCCGGCAATGCCTTATCCCTCTTATGCCGTGGTGAGCGATGAGGATATGCACGCGCTCTACGCCTGGTTTATGCACGGTGTGCAGCCGGTTGAACAGGCTAATCGTAAGAGCGACATTCCCTGGCCCCTCTCGATGCGCTGGCCGCTGGCGATCTGGCGCGGCATTTTCGCCCCTGACGTTAAGGCTTTCCAGCCGCTCAGCGGGCAGGATGCGGTGCTGGCGCGTGGGCAGTATCTGGTGGAGGGGTTAGGCCACTGCGGTGCCTGCCACACGCCGCGTAGCCTGACCATGCAGGAAAAAGCCCTGAACGACAGTGAAGGCAGCGACTATCTTGCCGGCAGCAGCGCGCCCATTGATGGCTGGACCGCCAGTAATCTACGCGGCGACAGCCGTGATGGATTGGGGGGCTGGAGCGAGGATGAGCTGGTGCAGTTCCTGCGCACCGGGCGTAACGACCGCACGGCGGTATTTGGCGGGATGACGGACGTCGTCCAGCACAGTCTGCAACATCTGAGCGCGGAGGATGCAACGGCCATTGCCCGCTATCTGAAGTCGCTGGGTGCACGCGATCCGAACCAGGTTGGTTTTGCGGCCGATAATGCTGAAGCCAACGCGCTCTGGCACGGCGATGACAGCAAACCGGGAGCGTCGGTCTACATTGATAGCTGTGCGGCCTGCCACAAAACTGACGGCAGCGGCTACAAGCGCTTCTTCCCGATGCTGCGTGGGAATGCCGTGGTGCAGGCCGGGGATCCGACGTCGCTGATCCATATTGTCCTCAGCGGCGCCACGCTGCCCGGCGTAAAGGGTGCACCCTCGACCATCACCATGCCGGCGTTTGGCTGGCGGCTGAGCGATCAACAGACGGCTGACGTGGTCAACTTTATTCGTACCAGCTGGGGGAATACGGCAAAAACCCCGGTCAGCGCCCGCGACGTGGCGAAGGTGCGCAAAGAGATGGCAGAACCGCAGGGAAGCCCCAACGTAGAGAAGCTGATCGAAGTGAAATAAGCCTGAGCAGAACGGCCAGCGGGCTGGCCGTTCTGCTTTTCAACGTGTCTCCTTCTCCGCCTGGAGGCCGTTCTGGCCAGAAATGGATAGCCCCTCCAGCGCCGTTAACAGCGCATCCACCTTTGGCGTAAGCTGCTTTCTGCGCGGCCACACCACGTAGAGCGGCAGGCCAGTGACGGCCAGTTCAGGCAGAATTTGTACCAGCTCCCCTTCAGCCAGCTGTTTTTCCATCAGCCAGGTCGCCATTTGCGCCACGCCCAGGCCGGCGACGACGGCGGCAACCTGCGCTTCGCCGTCTCCCAGTGCCATGCGGTGCGGGACGGTGCGCGTAGCAATGCGCCCGTCAGGCGAGGCGATGTACCACGGGCTGGTGCTGCCGTCCACGCGGTCATAGACAATAGCCTGGTGATCGCTAAGTGATTCAAGTGAATCTGGCGTGCCGTGCTGCGCCAGATAGTGCGGCGCGGCGCAGAATATCAGCTGCTCGTTGCCCAGATAGCGAAATCCCAGCGAGGGCGGATACTCTGCCGGGCCACCGATGCGCACGGCGATATCCACACCCTCTTCAAACAGGTCAACAAAGCGGTCGGAGAAGGCCAGGCCAATCTGCATATCCGGATTCTGCTGGCAAAACTGCGTAAGCAGAGGCATTACGCTCATCCGGCCAAAGGTGTGCGGAACGGCGATCCGCAGCCTGCCGACCGGACTGGTGCGCTGTGCCGCCAGCACCGATTCCGCTTCCGCCAGCTCGCTCAGCACCCGATTACAGGTGTCGTAAAAAGCCTGTCCCGCGTCAGTGAGCGCTAGTCGGCGCGTGGTGCGCTCAAACAGCCGCGATCCCAACCGGTTTTCCAGCCGTGCAATGCTTTTACTGACGGCAGAACTGGTCAGATGCAGGCTCTCTGCGGCGGCGGTAAAGCTGCCGTGCTCAACGGTGGCCACAAAGGGCGTGATCCCCCGTAGCCGATCCTGACTGTGCATGATTGATGACTCTTATTCATTAATGATGTGAATTTATACCTGAGATAAGAATTTAATTCTCTATTAAGCTTACCGGATAATCAAAACAGGAGATAAACTATGCAACAGCGTGCATTAATCGTTGGCGTCAGCGGCGTGATTGGTACCGCCCTGGCCGAACAGCTGAACACCGATGGCTGGCAGGTTCTGGGTCTGTCCCGTGGCCGTACCGCCGTCCCGGCAGGCTGCACCTCACTGACGGCTGATTTGACCGACAGGGGGTCCGTAAAGCAGGCGCTGAAGGATGTTAAGGTCGATAAGGTCTTTTTCAGCGTCTGGGCGCGTCAGGAAAACGAGAAAGAGAACATTCGCGTGAATGGTGCGATGGTACGCAACGTGATTGACGCGCTGGGCGATGGGTTGAAAGGCGGTCACGTAGCGCTGGTCACCGGGCTGAAGCACTATCTGGGGCCGTTTGACGCCTACGGTAAGGGTGCCGTTCCGGTAACGCCGTTCCGTGAAGAGCAGGGCCGTCAGCCGGTTGATAACTTCTACTACGCGCAGGAAGATGAAGTCTTTGCGGGCGCAGAGAAATATGGCTACACCTGGAGCGTCCATCGCCCGCATACCATTATCGGCTTTGCCCTGGGCAATGCGATGAACATGGGTCAGACGCTGGCCGTCTATGCCAGCCTGTGCAGGCAGACCGGCCAGCCGTTTATCTTCCCTGGCTCGAAAACCCAGTGGGAAGGTGTGACCGACATGACCGATGCGCACGTCCTTGCGCAGCAGCTGGAGTGGGCTGCTACCTCGCCTGCTGCCCGGGATCAGGATTTTAACGTCGTCAATGGCGACGTCTTCCGCTGGAAGTGGATGTGGAGCGAGATTGCCAGCTACTTCGGCATTGAGGCGGCGCCGTACCCGGATGAGATGCAGCCGCTTGATGGCCGGATGGATGCCGCGCCCGGGCAGTGGAAAGCGATTGCCCAGCAGTTTGATCTGAAAGAGGACGACATCAGTCGTCTGGTATCCTGGTGGCATACCGACGCCGATCTGGGCCGTCCAATGGAAGTGATCACCGATATCAGCAAAAGCCGCAAGGCGGGCTTCACGGGCTATCAGTCTACCCGGGATGCGTTTATCACCCTGTTTGATAAGCTGAAAGCGGAAAAACTGATCCCAGCCTGATTCAGGCGGCGCTGCGCGCGGTGAATTCCGCGCGCAGCAGGCCATAAAAAGCGCTGTCCCAGCGCGCCTCTCCTACCGCTACGCATGCCCGCCTGACCCCCTCACGCACAAATCCCAGCTTTTCGTAGGTGCGCACCGCCGCCCGATTCTGCGGATAAACAACCAGCTCAAGCCGTTCGATAGCGGGATCCTTAAAGGCGGTATGGATCATGACGTTCAGAAGTTCGCCCGCCAAACCTTTTCCTCGCAGCGCCGGATTGACGGCCACGCGGCACAGGCAGGCAAGATGGTTCTCCCAGTCGAAGCTCAGCTGCGCTACCGCCGCGAGCCGGCCGTCACGTCGCGTGGCAAAGGTGAGCAGGCGTGCTGGCTGCTGTTCATCGGAGTCAAGCAGCGTACGCATAAATCCCGCCGTCAGCGGCCAGGTGACACCCGGCCCGGCCCACTGCGTCACCGCCTCCTGGGAGGAAAACCAACTGCGCAGCTCGCTCTGATCTGCCGCGCGGAAAAAGTCGATGTGCATGCTCTTGCTCCTCTCTGATTTATGCTGGGTGGCCAGGGCGAAAGAAAAGTTCAGTGTTGCCATCTTATTTGCAACGACTGTTTCCTGATGGAAACAATGAATCTAAAAGATGCTTAATTGTTGCGAATACGGGCGGGGAGGGTAGGATGGCTTTAACAGGTTATGCCGCCCTCCACCTGCACAAGGGAGGGGCGCAGACTGACACTCTTAATTTATGAACAGGCAGGTGTGCTCATGAGTAATAAAACCATTCACTGGAACGGCGGCTTACAGCCAGAAGCGGTAAAAATTCTGTCTGCTGACGGCGGGATGATCGTTTGCCCAACCAAGGTGGGCTACATCATTATGACCTCTGATGCCAAAGGTCTGGAGCGTAAGTTTGACGCCAAGCAGCGTAACCGTAATAAGCCGGGCGTGGTACTGTGCGGTTCGCTGGAGCAGTTAAAAGAACTGGCTCAGCTGAACCCGGAAATTGAGTCCCTGTATCAGCAGCACTGGGATAACGATGTGCTGCTGGGCTGCATCCTGCCGTGGAAAGAAGAGGCGGTGGCGCGCATTCCGGAAGATGGTTCGAAAGAGCTGATGATGGATCGCCGTCAGACCAGCTGCTTCGTGATTAAATTCGGCGTACCCGGTGAAAATCTGGCAAAAGAGCTGTGGGAAAATCACAGCAAGTTTTCATTCGCCAGCTCTGCTAACCCATCAGGTAAGGGTAACCGCGGTCTGGTAGAAGGCATCGGTGAGCGCATTGAATCACAGGCGGATCTGATCATCGAAGCCAATGACTACGTGAAATCTATCCAGCCAAACGAATCAGAGAAGACCCGCTACGAGCAGGGCGTGATGGTGGCGATGGTGGATGAGAGCGGCAAGCTGGTGCCTGAACAGAAGGGTGAGCGCAATATTACCCCCTGTCCGGTCCTGATCCGTAAGGGGCTGGACGTGGACAAAATCATGTCCATGCTGTCTGACACCTTCACGACCTGGGATTACCGCCACGGTAATTACTACTGATGTCAGCGCGGGCGGCCCATCGCCGCCCGGTCAAGCCTGAGCAGTATCCACCTGCAACGCCTTCTGCAACGCCTCCATAAACAGCCTGACGCGCGGCGATATTACGCCCTCATGACGGTACAGGATGTACGAGCGGTACAGATCCATTTCCCATTCCGGCAGAACCCGCTGAAGCCTGCCCGCCTTTACTGCGGTCTGGGCGATATAATCCGGCAGATAGGCAACGCCGGTTTGCGCAATCGCAGAGTTGACCAGCGCGGTACTGTTATTGGCACGGAAGCGGCTGCGAACCTCAATATTTCGTCTCTGCTTGTCCTTTTTAAACGGCAGCGAGAGCGTATGCGCCGGACCGCGGAACAGAATAAAGTCATGGCGCGGCAGATCGTCCGGCCCGAGGATGGGGGCGAAGCGCTGAAGGTACTCGGGTGCAGCATAAAGTCCCCAGCTGATATCCATCAGAGGTTTAGCGTTCGCCTCCGCAGGCGCATCACGGCGGATAACAATCGCGATATCGACATTATCTTCGACCAGGTTGACGGGGCGATCGGTTAGATCCAGATCCACGCTGACGTGCAGGTTATTGGCCACAAACTGGTTCAGCACCGGCACAATACACTGGCAGCCAAAGGTGACCGGGGCCACAACGCGCAGGCTGCCGGTCGGCTCTTCATGATACTGGCGTATGAACAGTTCGGCGCTTTTCACCTCGCTTAAGATGCGCGCGCAGTAGTGATACCAGGTCATGCCGACCTCAGTTACCTGAATTTTCCGCGTGGTGCGTTGTAATAACCGGGCACCGAGGCGTATTTCAAGGGCCGAGATCTCCTTACTGACCGAGGACTTCGACAGCCCCAGGGCCTTCGCCGCGTCGGTAAAGCTAAGCGTCTCCACCACTCGGGCAAAAACGATCATCGCGTGCAGGTTTTCAACATCGCTCATGGTCGCGCTCCTTCTGGCTTTTCACGGCGGCTTTCACCCTCATCGGTCTCCGCCGTAGAGGTTATCAGGTGGCAGGGGCGGGCGTCTGTCTGTCAGTTATTGAGGGCCGTAGCTTAGAGGGTGGGCGGGATGAAGTAAATATTTAAGAGCAGGGTTTTCCCCGTTAATATTTATTCTCAATACAGTTAATTATACATTAATATTTTGCCGATAAGGGTTGATATATCCGCCAGTGAATGAGGGTAAAGCAAGGTAATATTGTTTATGTTTTGAAATATAGATTCATGTCAGGTAATAAAATCATCGGCTTGCATTATGAGACGAGGGTACTATACTGAACGCTTAAATTAAAAAATACACTGCAAACATTGTCGATATTAATTGGCATCAGGAGGTTTTTATCACTTTTAATCAAAATGACCTGATCGTTGACAATAACCGTACTGATTATGAGGCCTGGTATAACGACTACGAGGCCAGCGCAGATGCGCAGCCCGAACCCCAGCCGGAGCCGATTAGCGGCCTCCCCGCGCCGGATATCCTGACGCCGTCCGACCGCTATCAGGAACTGTTTTCGGCGGTACAGAGCGCCCGTATATTCACCGACAGTAAAACCTTTGCGGACTGTGCGCCAAAAATTGAGCCGGAACGTATTTTATATCGTTATTATATCCAGCGTGAAGAGGCCGATTTTAATCTGCTGACCTTCGTGCTGGAGAATTTTGATCTGCCGCGGGCCCACGACAGCCGCTATATTTCAGATCCTGCGAAAAATATGGGGCAGCATATTGACTCCCTGTGGCCGGTGCTGACGCGTCAGCCTGAGAAACATTCTGAGTTTTCTTCGCTTCTGCCCCTGCCTGAACCTTATGTGGTCCCGGGCGGGCGCTTTAGTGAAACTTATTACTGGGACTCCTACTTCAGCATGCTGGGCTTCGCCGCCAGCGGCCGCGACGATCTGATGCGCAATATGGCGGACAACTTCGCCTGGCTGATCGATACCTATGGCCATATCCCGAATGGCAACCGGACTTATTATCTCAGCCGCTCTCAGCCGCCCGTTTTTGCGATGATGGTCGAACTGTTTGAAAAAGATGGCATTAAGAAAGCGAAGCGCTACCTGAAACAGTTAAAACGTGAACATGCTTTCTGGATGGAAGGGGCTGACTCCCTGACGCCAAACGAAGCTTATCGCCATGTGGTGATGCTGCCAGGCGGCGAGGTGCTTAACCGTTACTGGGACGATCGCGATACGCCACGCGATGAATCCTGGATTGAGGACGTGGAAACAGCCCGAAATTCTTCACGTCCTGCCAGTGAGGTCTACCGCGACCTGCGCGCCGGAGCGGCTTCCGGCTGGGATTTTTCCTCACGCTGGCTCAGCGAGCCTGGCCGCCTGGAAAGTATCCATACTACGCGCATTGTGCCGATCGATTTGAACGCGTTTCTCTATAAGCTGGAAACCACTATCGCCCGGCTGGCCGCGGCGGATAACGATCTGCTGACGGCGGAGCAGTTCCAGCAGAAGGCAGTGCGTCGCCGCGCCGTCGTGGATAAATACCTGTGGGATGCAGAAGCCGGACTTTATCGTGACTATAACTGGTGCGACCGTGAAAAAGGCATGTTCTCTGCGGCCGCCGTAACGCCCCTTTACGTTGGGATGGCCGGTTATGAGCAGGCAACCCGTATGGCGGCGGCAATTCGATCGCATCTGCTGGCTCCCGGTGGGGTGCTCTCGACGGTAGACGAAACTGGCGAGCAGTGGGACAAGCCTAACGGCTGGGCGCCTGTGCAGTGGATGGCGATAGAAGGGCTGAATCACTACGGCGAAGAGCTGCTGGCGAAAGAGATCGCCACGCGCTGGCTACAGATTGTAGGCGCAACCTACGATCGGCACCATAAGATGGTTGAGAAGTACAACGTCGCTGGCCGGGCGCCGGTGCTGGCTGGAGGGGGAGAATACCCCCTCCAGGACGGCTTTGGCTGGACAAACGGTGTGACCCGCCGCCTGCTGGCAATGTACCCGGATGCCATGCCCGCGCGCTAAATAGCTGATGCGCATCCCTGTGTCCCGCAGTAATTGCGGGCTGGTGCGTATCTCAGTGTCTCGTAGTCATTGCAGGCTGAGACTTTTATGTGTCTCGCCGTAATTACGGGCTGATGCGCTCCTCAGTGTCTCGCATTCACCTCAGGTGATCTGCTTTTCTACTCTCAGGTCATCGCAACTGGGCGCAGGTCTGCCTGGACGGATTATTCCTTTCCGGCCTGCGCCCGCTCGCGACGATTACCCATAATCTGATGCAGGTTCATCTCGATCCAGTCGGCCAGTCCCGTTACCTGACCCCGCACCTCCTGTCCCAGAGGAGTAAGACGATACTCTACGTGCGGCGGAACAACTTCCCACGCAATACGCTCGACGAATCCGTCTTCTTCCATAAACCGCAAAGTCTGCGCCAGCATCCTTTCGCTGACGCCACCAATTTTTTTGCGCAGTTCGCCGAAGCGAAGCGTTTCCTCCTCCAGCGCCACCAAAACCAACAGGCTCCAGCGGCTGGTCAGACGCTTGAGCACCTCACGCGATGGGCAGTGAGTGTTCAATAGCTCACCGCGACGAAACTTTTCACTCAGGGTAGAGAGGGGCTGCGCGGATTCTTTTTTCATACTAACATTCCTGTGCGTACTTACTTTTAATTAGTATATGACTTAGGCTGGTAAGGTTAAAGCACATTCGCGGTCTCTGAGCCGCGGAAAAATTTCACTACGCCATAAGTAAGGAGCACATGATGATTGCTGTTACCGGTGCAACAGGTCAGCTTGGCCGTTTAGTCATTGATGCATTATTAAAATCGACGCCAGCAGGTGAGATTATTGCCGTCGTACGTTCACCTGAAAAAGCCCGCGATCTTACCGCCCTGGGTATAGATGTCCGTCAGGGGGATTACACCCAACCTGAAACGTTGCTCAGTGCCCTTAACGGGGTAACGAAAGTTCTGCTGATCTCCTCTAACCAGCTGGGCGAGCGTGAATCGCAGCATAAGGCGGTGATTGCTGCCGCCAAAGAGGCCGGGGTGAAGCTGCTGGCCTATACCAGCCTGCTGCATGCCGACACCACCCCCATGGGCCTTGGGAAAGAGCATCTCGCGACCGAACGGGCATTAATCGCCTCCGGCGTGCCCTATGCCATTCTGCGCAACGGCTGGTACACCGAAAACTATGCGGCCAGCATTGCTCCGGCGATGGCTCACGGGGCCTTTATTGGTGCCGCGCAGGAGGGGAAAATCGCCTCTGCGAGCCGTCAGGACTATGCTGAAGCCGCTGTTGCGGTTTTGACGCATGAAAATGCGGCTGGAAAAATCTATGAACTTGCAGGCGATAGCGCATATACCCTGGCGGAATTTACCCGCGAGATCGCCAGACAAAGCGGCAGGGATATTCACTACATTAATCTGCCTGAAGCCGAGTTTGTCGGGGCGTTAAAAGACGCCGGGTTGCCCGATGCGTTAGCGGAAATGCTGGGTGACTCCGATGCCAGCGCGGCGAAAGGGGCGCTTTTCGATGACAGTCATACTCTGAGCCAGCTGGTGGGCCGTTCTTCCACGCCCTGGCAGGAGGTAATTAAGGCGTTTATTAATCAACAATAACGCCCTGAAGGTAACCCGCAGCCCCAGGGCTATTCCCCTGTATTGATTCGATCTTAATCTCAGGGGAAAGGGATGCGGGTAAAATAGTTACGGGTGTTAACTAATATATTTGAAGGAGTGACTCAAATATCTTGAATATCGGTTAAACAATGAATATTGCACTATGGTTAATACTCATTGTTTAACTAAGGCTTTTGCGCATGTCTGTATTAAAAAAGATTACCCTGCCGCTACTTATTGGTACCGCACTTTACTCACAGTTTTCTGCCGCCGCGCCAGAAAGCTACGCAATGGATTCAGGCCATACCTCTGTTGTTGTCTCCTGGACCCACTTTGGTTTCTCGCATCCGACCGCCGATTTATCGAACATAACCGGTAATATTGATTTTGATGCAAAAGACGTTACTCATTCAAAAGTGGACGTTTCCATCCCGGTTGATACGATCAACACCCATGTCGATGCGCTGACCAGCGAATTTAAGGGAGCGGATTATTTCGACGTGGCGAAGTTCCCGACTGCGACCTTTAAGAGTACGAAGGTGGTCAGCAAAGGGAAAAATAAAATGGACGTCTACGGCAACCTGACTATCCGGGATATCACCCGCCCTGTTGTCCTGCATGCAATATTGAACAAGCAGGGTATGCACCCGATGGTGAAAAAAGAAGCAGTAGGATTTGACGCAACCACAACGTTCAAGCGCTCAGAGTTCAAGCTGGATAAGTATGTGCCAGCAGTAAGTGATGACGTCGTACTGACGATTTCGACAGAAGCCTACGCAAAATAAATTTGCGAAGGGCAATTAACCGCCCGATGTTTCGGGCGGTTAGCCGCTCCAGGTACGAAAGGGTTCAACTGAAGGTAAAATGAGCCACGCTCTGATCAATACGCGATTGCATCATGTTATAAGCTTAATGTTTGTCCTGGCAGGGAATGATCCCGGCTTAGGGTAATGTTTGCGCCATCCTGCCATGAAATAATATTTACCCTGGGAACAGTAAACTCTTCCGAAACGTTGGATTTATGTTCAGGGTAGCCAAATGCATGCACGATCGCCACGTTAACGCCTTAATTATTCGTATTTAATCGTATAGATAAGGGTGGTATGGTATTCACCCACTGATTGTTTATTGCTAAGCGCATAATAGCCAGCCCGCAGCGGGATAGTCATGTTTGAGAGAGCCGATTCAAAACTGCCAACCTTAAATTTCTCGCCGAGAGAAATGGGGGTCCAGATATTCCCTTCTGAGCGGGATATTTGCATGGCAATCTGATTCGATATTTCTCCGGTGGCTTTATCCTTAAAGGAAAATACACCCTGTTTTTCCAGTCCGGAAATGCCAGGGCCTGTTAACGTCATCCAGATCCCCAGGGTACTCCACAAATTAGAATTACAGAACAGATTAATATTAAAGTCGCTACTGACACCCGGCGTGCTGCCCGTTCCTGAAACGTCATGGATACTCAGGGGTGGAAGGGTGACACGGTAATTTTCATCGCCCGTAACATCACAGGTTTGTGTGGAGAAACTCAGCATACTGGTATTTCTCATCATAAATTGTAGGCTGCCATTACCCACTGAACCTATATCGAACAAGACCACCGTATTGCTCTGAGGATCCAGGGTAACATTTTCTCCTGTCTTTATTAGATCGACGACAACTTCCGAATCAAAATTTAGGTAACGATCGGTGGGTGAACCCATAATAAAAAGAGTGCGCGTTTGATAATCCGTTTTTAAACTTTGAGCGCCCGTGAACTTTTGGCCATTTATCGTGATGGAAAGGCCTAAACCACTCTCTCTTCCGAAAACGCCGTCGAGGTTTTTGACATTAAAATAAATATATTCACTATCGAAAACCCCTGAACTGCGTGGGGCCTTGGCACACCAGGTCTTAAAGTTCATGGTTTTACTGTAAATTACCGTCCCAACCGGTAAGCCGGAGGGAATTTGGGAAGGAATAGTTTTAAAGTCAAATTCCGTCTTCCCCACATAATTATCGCTAAAGCCACAGGTGAGGTCCGCTCGCGTATAAAAACAGACCGTGAGTGAGAAAATTAGCAAACAGGATTTTATCATTTGCATTACGTGTCCCTTTATCGCTGTCTTAACCCTTGGGTTGGCCCGGGGTCTTAAGATGTGCCATCAACGCGGGTTTTACTGCGCCGTGAGTAAGTGCATCCGAAGCCAGTGGCAGACAGATGCGGTGGAGCCTTGTAAACGTTTTGGGGGTAGAAAGAGACGGCGATTCAAGTTCAATAGTAAAATTGCAGCCCATTTCACTTTTGCTTCCCCAACGCACTGAAAGACTTGCGTCATCTTCCTTCAGTCGAACATATATCTGCCCACCCTGGGCGACCACTCCCACGTGCTCGCCATTGGCTTTTCTCACCGCCGCGCCAAAGGGCAACGCATTACCATCCGGAAGCTCAGCACGGATCAGGACCATACGTCCGCGCTGCGTTGGGTAGTCGATTCTTACAATCGCTCCCTGATGTGGTGCCACCTGCTGGCTGGTATTTTGCAATTCCACATTCCAGGGCAGCCCCTTAGGACTGATAGCGATCTGATTAATACGGTAAGGGTTCAGATAAGGCACGAGGGCCATGCCATTTTTATCAAGGCTAACGCCAGAGTAACCCTCGATGGTGGCCCCGGCTGCGTGCTGAGCAGAGACGACGGCCATCGTGCTGAGGTTGCTATAAGGGCTGAGTATCAGACCATCAGAGATACCTACAATACTGCCGCTAAGTCCGCCTGACAGACCATAGTAGCCTTTACCACCAGAGTAACCCGCGTTCATTGTTGTACCAGAGGAGATATAATTTCCATTAAGGCTGCCGGAGTAATTATTATTCTTATTCTTACTGGCCGAAGCATTATATCCCATTTGATTACGTTCACCGGCCTGACCGCTGACGCCTAACTGGCTGGTAGATCCCTTTTTTTCCAGGGTGGTATAGCTGTTAATGTTGGCACTCTGCCGCCCGGTGCCTAACGGCAGGGAGAAATTAAGCAGATACTGCGTTTCCGAATCTACCTGGCTAAAGGTTTTGTTTATCGACAGGCCATAGCTCAGGAAGCCGTAATAATTATTGTAACTAATCTGAAACTGGGTATTGGTATAGCCTTTATTCCAGAAATTTTCTCTGAAGCCGGAGAGGTAAACCTGCCCCATATTTTCACTTAGCGGTTGGCTCAGAGTTAATGAGATTCGGTTTTTAGGCCGATTAAGCCGTCTTAGCAGATTATTGCCACCGGGATTGTTTTCAATTAAATCCTGTAGATATACCGCATTGTATATATCCAGATAACCGGGTGATGAGAAGCGGTAAGCCGCCAGAGAGATATTGCTGTTTGTGGACGTCAGCAGTTTGCTATAGCTTGCTTTCGTGCTGACGCCATGGCGTGATTCTTCTTTATATTTGAATTCTGTACCGGAGATGTCAAATGAGAACGCACCGACCGGCGTGCCCAACGCGCTACCGATTACGCCTGAACTCCAGTTGCCCGTACTGGTTAACCCCGTATAGGCTGTCAGCAGATTACTGATACCTTGCTTATAGGTAGCCTGAACAAACAGAGGCTGATCTTTGAGGTTGAGATTACGCAGCTGGCCTGCAACAAGGCTGTAATTTTTCATTCCAGGCCGCAGGAGCTGGGTAACAGAAGAAAAAGGAACGGAAAAGGAGGATCGCGTTCCATCCGCCTCAGTAACGGTGACGTCTAAATCACCCCCATAGCCGGATGGGTAGAGGTCGTGGATAGAAAACTCCCCGGGCGGTACCGTGGTTTCATAAATTACATTTCCACGCTGCTTAATGGTGATTTTGGCATTGGTTTTGGCAATACCCCTGACGACAGGCGCGTATCCCCGGAGTGAATCAGGTAGCATCAGATCTGCAGTCGCCAGCTGGACGCCGCGAAAAGAAAAGGAGTCGAAGATTTCACCTGAGGTGCTGGAGTCGCCCATCAGTAAGCGTGAATTCAGGAGGACAATGTCCCGCTGCACATTGGTACTAAAACGGTTGTAGCGTCGGCCCGCTGTCTGATTCCAGTGCAGCGTACCGGCGTGGCGCAGGAGCCAGGGGCCAAGATTCAGCCCGGATCTGAGATCGCCATAAAATGATCGACTAACATTGTTGCCATTATGCTGTTCGAAGTAGCTGGTATTATAACTGGCAAACAGGCCATTTACGCCATAGGTCCACATCGAAGGTGGAACATACCCGCGTGCCAGCTGGTTTAGGTGGGCCTGCGGAATGGATAAGTCGATGCGCATAGCCGAGAGATTCATCACCACGCTGCCGTCCGGCAATACTTCCTTTAAGGTCATGCACTGCGACGGCTCTGTGAGACGTTCCATTAATTCGGGCGAGATAACGCTGGTTTTTATTCCGGACAGCGTGATGATTTCCTGGTTGATGCAAATTCTTGAATGGCCTGCTTTTTCTGTAACATTAATACTGCTACGACCAATAAGTCGGCCATTCACATAGACATCCGGGAAATATTTACCGGGCAATATCCGGTATTCCCCATTGAATCGGGAGATATCAATATCGCCGCCCGCCATGCGGTTAAGAAAGTCGGGATTAAATTTAACCGCAGCCAGTAAAGGTGATTTTATGAGTATTGACACACATATCATTGTAGTGACTGAGAGAACGAACCTGGAAAGTACGCGGAGTTTCATATGATCATCCTTGAGTTACTAAAGTGGCATTCAGCTCTCTGTAAGGGGGCGCTTTATCATTGCACCATAATCATTAATGTAATTTAAGAAAACCTGGTAATCCCTGGCCAGATATTCTCTTTTCAGATTAATTGACGCTGTAGTGAAAGGTGAAATCATACTACCCTGTACAGTTGCAATAATTTTACTTCCGCGCTGGATATCCAGGGACGAAAGCGTGACGTGAAACGCAGAACGGTTTTTTACATAAATTTTAACGGTGTCGCCAGGCGCTTCTTTGGAAATAAATAAATCTATTTTCGCAATGGCATCGGTAAACGATAACTTATCAAGCTCCGTCGGCCTGAAAAAGAGTTTCATCCTTGTGCGGAAGGCCATCTGCAGTTCGTTACCGTCATTGTTTTCAGCTTGAGGCGGAATATCTACTATATTGAACCAAAAAACACTCTCTCTTTCTGTCGGTAGTGCCTGCCCGGTATAGGTAATTCTCAGGCTTTGTCCCTGGCCGGGTTCAATGCGCGAGACAGGCGGTAATATTAAAAAGGGGACATCCATTGTGTTTATTTTTTGTTCTTCATTGCCTTCGTCTATCCACGCCTGTACAAGAGAGGGCTGTATCCCCTTATTTTCGAGTCGGACAATGACTTCCTTTTCTTTTTCATTATAAATCACACGCGTACCGTTAATGACAATGCCGGCACTTATGATATTTGAAAAAGCGAATAGGGATAAAACTGCGGATCTGACGACAGTAGTACATAAGTTCATCGTATATTCCTTAATAAATCGGGGTGAGTCCCCGATTTATTAAAAGTACAGGTTATTATTAATCGTAATCGATAGAGTAGGTCACTTTGGTATCAACTTTTCCCGGTTTAACGTCGTCTGTGACGGCATAATAACGCATTTTATAAACCAGGTTGGCAGCACCCCCTACCAGATCTGTTGCGGCGTGAGTACGCTGGCTGCTGCTACCCGCCTGAAGTACGTCTTCCTTATCGTTCAGCAGCTGAACGTCAACGTTTTCTGCACCCTCAGCCGTAGTATTGGTATTAATCAGTCGGCCGGTGACGGCATCAACAGCGGCACCTGTTTCAAACCAGGCGCGCACGCCACCTGTGGCGGGTGTACAGTTGGTCAGCTTGATCACAAAGCTGGTACCACCGGCAGTGTCGCCCGCTTTAGCCAGGTTTCTGGTTGATAATTTTGGCAGACTTACGGTACCGTTACCGGACTTGTCATTATCTAAAGCGACATCACAGGTCGAGGCGGTTATTGCGCCGTCAACAATAATTGAACCTGATGGTGTAGCCAGGCTCGGGAATGAGACCAGAGCGCTGGTCGCTATAACTAATGATGCAATGAGTGTCTTTTTCATCTTATATTCCTTTATAAATAGGTTCACAACGGTAGATTTAAGTTTATCTCTATGAAGTCTGGAGATATTTTTAAAAAAACTAATTGGGTCTTTAATTCAGAAAGGGTTACTTTCCGCAAAGCCAGTAATGAAAATACAACCGAGCAGAGCCAACGCATGTTATCGCCATCGCTAATTCACCGGACGCAACTTTACTCATTACAACCGCCCTGGCCGACTGTCGGGGAAGGGCCGGTAACAGGGCTTATCCATTGGCGATCGGAGTTATTCGAACCGGTGCCACGGATAATATCAAGAATTAATCAGGTGAGTATTCCGCCTGATACCTGAGCTAATTATTTAATGCAGAGCTGACGCATATAGCCTTCCTCCCGTTACGTGGATGTATTGAAAATTCAATTAATAACTTCCTTAGAAATCGTCAGCAAAATTCATTGCGAGATTCCAGTCATTGACCACACAATAAAGTGCGTCCTGAACGCCTCCGGCTATAACCGCCGCAATCATGCCGATCAATGTACTGAAAGCGCTAACGCCCAGCCCACCCCGCTTATCGCCGCCGCGGGCGGCACGTTTGAATATTGCGCTGGTCACCCCCCCGGGAAAAGAATTACAGCAGTACCAGGGGGGCTAAAAAAGTTTCCCCTGATACTTTATTTATTTTTGAAGGGTGTAATTCACGCATTGATTGAGCTCTCTTGTTTTATAGTGTTAACAACAAATTTCGAGAGCTGAGATTATCGGGAAGGCTACTGTCCAACAATAGTATAAAGTCTAAAGCCTACTTAAAGAGGTTTTTTTTGTTGATAATTTTTAATTCCCCCTTATCAAGACAAATTACCCGGTCAGCGCTGAGGATGGTTTCAGGGCGATGCGCTATTATAATTCTGGTTATTTTCATATTCGATATTTCGTTATTAATAGCGCTTTCTCTTGCAACGTCAAGGTGGCTGGTTGCTTCATCGAGAATAAGCAATTTTGGCCGTCTGTATAGAGCCCTGGCCAGCAGGATACGTTGAATTTGCCCCCCTGATAAAGAAGACCCCATATCGCCAACCAGACTGTTATACCCCATAGGCATGGCCAGAACATCTTCATGTATTCGGGCAATGTGAGCGGCTTCTGTTGCTCTATTTTCATCATATGTCGCATCGAAGAAACAAATGTTATCCATAATGGAGCCCGCAAACAAAATGTCATCCTGCATGACACTTCCAACAAGATTACGGAAGTATTTCATGCCCAATTTCTTAATATCCATATCATTAATCATAATCTCGCCCGACTCCGGGCGAAGAAGGCCTAACATCAGTTTTGCCAGCGTACTTTTTCCCTGTCCTGAGGGGCCGATAATAGCAATGGACTCACCCGCCGCTATCGTAAAGCTGCAATTTTTTAGAATGTAGGGCTCCGTCTCCGCATAGCGAAAATCGATGTTTTTAATCGCAACCGTGCAGGGCTCATCATCTTCAGGTAGCGCAGCCAGGTTCTCAGTATTCCTCTCGGTTTCTGTCAGAACGATATCTGCCAGGCGCTCACCGTGCAGTCTGAGCATTGAAAACTCAATAACAGCATCAACTAAACCCGTCATGCGCGAGATGAACTGATCGGAAAAGCTGATAAAAGCGACCAGCATGCCGCCAGTGAAGTTTCCATCCAGCACCTGAATAGCGGCCAGCCAGACGAGAATAATACGGCTTATCCCCGACGTTAACCCTTGTAACACGCTGAAAAGAATGGAAAGTCTTTGAATTTTTATGCCTTTATTAGTTACCTGGACTAACTCGCTGGCATAGCTGGATACGCGGATCTCTTCTTTATTATTGAGCTTTACGGCCTGCATGCCCCGAATGGATTCCAGCAGCTGAGACTGTGCTTTTGCAGAGGCTATCAGCTGATCTTCATTGGCCTGCCTGAACGGGCGGAAGGAAACCGCTCTGAGCAGGGTATAGATAGCCACGGTAGCCAATACGATCCAGGTGAGAGTACTGTTATAGCTAAAGAGCACAAAAAGGGTCACGACGGCCATCGCGCCATCAAGAATGGAGCTGATAAAGCGGGTGGTCAGCGTATTCTGTATCGTACCTATGGAGCCAAACCTCGAGACGATATCCCCGATATGTCTTTCATGAAAATAGGACATCGGCAGACCGAGTAAGTGGGAGCAAATATTACTGGACCACTGAACGCTTAGCAGACTGGAGAACCAGGTCGTCACCCAGGAACGCAATGCAGAAATGCCGGTTTGCAAAATAATGATGCAGATAAACGCACATCCCAGCAGCGTCAGCAGATCCCTGTCGGCCGATACCAGTACCTGGTCCATCACCCACTGCATGTAAAAAGGGGAGAGCAGGCCAAATACTTCAAGCGCAATGGACAGCACCATAATATGAAAGAAAACGGTTCCAATGCCTGTAACGTTGCTAATTAAATTCAGCATCGACAGGCGGCTTTTTTCATTTTTTTGCTCGAAATTGCAGTTTGGATAGAGCTCAAGTGCAACGCCGGTAAAGGACTCTGAAGCCTGCTCAAACGTCAGTTCACATTTACCGCGCGCCGGGTCGTGCAGGGTAATCTTGTTTTTAGTGACTTTTTTAAGGACGACAAAATGATTCATGTCCCAGTGAAGAATACAGGGGAGCTGTAACTTATTTAATTCCTCCAGCTCAAGCCTGAGCGCCCGACCCGACATGCCCATATTATTAGCAATAAGCATCACATCTGCCAGCGTGGCTCCTTTGAGCGATGTCGCGTGGGCGCGACGCAGGGTGATCATATCGGTATTGTGGCCATAGTAACCTGCGATCATCCCTACACAGGTCAGCCCGCACTCTGCTGCCTGGGTCTGGTGCAAGACCGGCAACTTTCTCCGCCAGGAAAACTGCAAATTTCTTAAAATTTTCATATGTGATAAACCTGAATATAAGGAGAAGTAATAAGGGGAAATTAAACAGAGGATCGACGTCCGAGTGCATACAGGGGTTCAAGGACCCATTCGTAAAGGCGGCGCTTATCGATGATAAAATCAGCCTCTAAAGCACTTCCTGGCTGCAGCTTTACCCGTTGCCCATAGGCATTCATATGCTGTTTATCCAGCCTGACCCGAACCTGATAAAAGGCTTCGCGAACCTGAAGGTCACCCGTAATATGCGAAACTTCCTGTGGGGAAAGTGATACGCGTGAGACATCGCTGACGGTGCCAAACTGTTGACCAAATTTCTGATAGGGAAAAGCCTGATAGCGCAGTACCACCTGCTGGCCGGGTTTGATAAAACCGATGGCCCTGCTGCTTACCATGATACGGGCGATCAGGTGGCTATCTTCAGGCAATAAGGAGGCCACAGACTGTCCCGCACTGACTATCTGACCGGGCTTTACCAGAACGGAACCCACAAGCGCATTCTGAGGCGCTTCCAGCATAACGGAGCGACGTGATTCGTTTTCCACCCGCGACTGTCTGATGCTGGAAAGTTGACGTTCAATTTCATGCTGCTTATTACGAAAATTCAGCGGCTGTTCCCGTCTTTGCTGTCGGGTCAGCGTCAGCTGCTGCTCAACATCCGTTTGCAGCCTTTCTACATCAAGAAGACGGGATTGGGCGTCAAGAAGAGCGGACTGCTGTTGCTCAACCTGAGAGTTCGAGGCATAACCGTTTTCACGCATCAGAGAGATTTTTTTGAGTTGTTTCCGGGCAAGGCCCACCTGGGAAAAACGCTGTGAATGCATTGATTTGTATTGTGCAATCTGCTGCTTAAGATGCCTCTCTTTTTCATTCAATCCCTGAAGCGTTTCCTTATTTAACTTCTCAATATTTTGGAGTTCGTTTTCAAGCCCCAGCGTCTGTTGTAACAGCTGTTCGGCGACCCTCTCCCGGGTTTGTCCATATTTCGTGGCAATTTCAGAGGATAGGGTGGCAAGGTGATCCCCCTTTTTAACCTCCTTTCCCTCAAACATATTGAGATCGACAATGGTGCCATTGTTGGCCGCCATGATATTCATCATACCTTCTGAGGGTATCAGCGAACCTGTGGCAGTTTCGCGTTTCGTATAGTGACCGAAGAAACAAAATAAAACGATGGTAAGGGTAACAACCGCCACCAGTGCTATGTAAACCCATCGATAAGGGGGGCAGTAAATGGCTACCCTGCCAATCGCTTTTGAACGGTTAGCCTCTAAGGCCTCATCCCTGAATAATTGACTGCTCATGATTAATTTTTACGCCCCGGGTTAATGACAGATATAGTTTTTCAGCATCGAATAATCTAAATCACCCGTGGCAGCTGCCAACAGGATTTTCTGCTCTATAAAGTTATTCTCAGCTTCGGTAAGATTCTGTATCGCCTTAAACAGCTCTTTCTCAGCATTAAATTCATCAATTAGCGTTCTTAGTCCCACCTCTTTTCCATATATTGTGGAGTCCAGCTTTTTCCTGGCAGACTGCCTGGCTTTTCGTAAGGCATAAATCTTTTGCAGGTTATTATTCACATCGAGCCAGGCAACCTGAGTATCCTGTAGTATTTTTCGTCGGGTATCCTCCAGCAGTTGTTTAGCTCTGTCGTGACGGCTCACGGCCTCAAGCGTTTGGGAAATATTCCGCCCGCCGGCAAAAATGGGCACCGCTACATTAATACCAATATAAGTGTTTGTGGTTTTTGAGGTTGTTCCGAAGAATTCATCCAGCATATTCTCATTTTCTCCTCTGCTCCAGTTACCTCCATAGTTAGCGCGAAGGGTGACGACAGGCAGATGCGTCGATGATGCCGCATAGACGTCTGAACGCGATTCCTGAAGCTGATGCGAGGCAGCAATGATATTCAGATTTTTGGCTGTTGCACGCGCCAGAACGGTATTCATGTTTTCACGCATTGGCTTAAAAAGACACGCCGTTTCTGCTTCACTTATTCCCTGTGCGCGCAGGCCCGTTAAGCGCTGGAAATCAATATCAGCGTGGTTGAGGTCGTTTTCTGCCGAGAGCATATTGGCATCAGAAGTATCATAGCTGGCCTGTGCTTCATCAACATCCAGCTGAGTTCCATCACCGACCGCCAGCGCTCGCTGGGCTTTTCTTAACTGAAGTTCGTATGCTTTTTTCTCCTGTCTTATTGTCGTGAGTTGTTTTCTGGAAAAGATAACCGCAAACCATGCCTTACTGACGTTTTGTATTAATTTCTGCTGCGACAGCAAAAAATTAGCATCAGCAATATTGGCTGTGGCCTTTGATCTTTGCCAGCTGGCGAAGCGGGCAAGGTCGAAAAGAGGTTGTGTCAGATTAAGTGCATAATCGTGGCGTTTAACGCCCGCAGCATAGGCCGCCTTAGGTTGATCCTGCTTTGAAAAATTACCGGTTAACGTTATTTCTGGCAGGAGGCCGGTAAAGCCCTGATAGCGCTTTTGCTGCTCTGCCTGATGAAGACTGACGGCGGCAAGATACTCGCTGTCATAGGTCGTCGCCACCATTACCGCCTGTTGTAGCGTTAAGGCCTGAGCGTGCCCCAGCCAGAGCAGCAGAAAAAAGGTACTGAGTGATATCCTGGAAAAATTCATTTACTTATAATATTCCATTAAAATAAGCATATTTAAGCAGTTCGCCGTTGGTGCTCACACTCAGCTTTTTCATGGCATTATGCTTCTGAGTTGCTACAGTACTGATTGCCCTGTTTTTCTTCGCGGCTATCTCTGACAGAGAGTGCCCCTGAACAATAAGAAAGATAACCTCCCACTCTTTCAACGTTAGCGTCTCAGACAGGGCCATCCGCTTTTTGTCATCCGTTACGCTTCGTAAGGCTTTAGATATGAACACCGTATCGCGACAAGAGGCCAGGTGTTGCAGCGCATTTTGAAACTCTTCTACATTATCCTGTGCGCTAATCAGCGCGTGATAGCCCGATTGTATTATCTTCCCTATTAATGGAGTTTGAGTATCCTGGAGAAACATCATGATTTTGACTTGATGATTATTACACTCATCTTTAAGGTATTTTTGCTCGCCCGTACTGCATTTTTTATAAACAAAATAATATTCTGTCAGGAGGATATCAATTTTGCCACCTGCTATCTGACGACAAAGAAATGTATAGTCGTCACAGATGCTTATCTCAACAGGTATGTTTTTGGATTCTTTTTTAATAAAATCACATATCACTTTCTCAAAAATATTCGTATTATAAAAAATAATTATTTTTAAGGGTTTTTTTTCATTCCTCATCTGCTTTTCCTTGCATTATCCTGACGTAAGGTATTTGAGAGATCCATATCATTGTCGATCGTTAATGTTTTTCTGGCGTTATCGTTTGTCCATTGTCGGAAGTGTTCATCTGATACGACTTTATCTCGAAATAATTCGATGTGTCATCCTGGAAAAGTTTACTCGCATTAAGGAAGGCGCTCTAACCGCTTTCTCCTCATGACTGATCCTTTGTTTAGGATTCTGGCTCTGGTGGCTTCTCCATAATTAACTCAGTAACCAATACGAGTAATAGGTATCTGTCATAACCGATCGCTCAGACCTGGATTATAGCAATGGAAGTGCCATTTAAATATCCCAGACCATAGAACTGCATTCTTCCATTAAGAATTTCACTTTACAAGTATCGTTTTACAGCGCTGAAGCGGATTATTATCCTGCGTAGATGTCAGTACCAGCAAAAAATTTCATTGTGAAAAAAATGACAGTAGTTAATGCTGTCATTTCTTAATTTTCGTCAAAATACCTGTAATGTTAGAAAACTTATTATGTGTTTATTTTGGATGTCAGATTGCCAATGTGTTACTTTGTGCTGATTATTCTCTTTCTTGTATAGTTCATCATTACATGTAATACTTTTTTACCGTTAAAAAATGATGCCAGATTAGAGCGTTGGTGTAGATCAATTTGAATGAGAGGGACGGAGCGCCACTCTTATAAGTAACATAAAATTTATTCTGAGAGAATTTATGGATAAAAGCCTCAAAGAGATGAGTACCTCGGTCATTGGCGAAGGTCAGTCTCCAAAAAAAACGCAGCCATTAACCTCATTTTTTCATGTGAAATCGGTTAAAGAGGGGGAGGTGATGCGACATAGTTCTGTTAATTACGGGCAGAATTATAATAAACCCTGTCAAAGTCACCAAAAAATAATCGATTTACTGTCATCTTTCTCAGTCATTTCCGAGCATGATGAAATCTCCCGCAAAAAAAGGCGTTATCGGTTCTTAAAGAACGCATTGCCAGTCGTTTACTTACTCAGCGAAGGAGATTATTTGTTGAATACGCAAGGGAGTAATAAACTGCTCAATATAGTTTCCTCTCCCTATGTTGTCGGCATGATTCACAACAGTGATGACACCCCGCTATATTTGGAACGCATAGATTACGGGAAAATTAGCCATATTCCACTGGAAACATTCTGGCATCTCATCTTTAAAAAAAATCTGCTTGATGATGCTATGCTGTTGATATGCGAACATTTTTCAGACTTAACAGACTACATCACACTGAATAAGAGCAACGCTTATGAAGAGGTGAGGTCGCTTAGCCATTACTGGGAAAAACTTCCCGCGCATCTGCTAAAACGCTATTCGGCGATGTACCTGATCGAAAACAGTTCATGGCTCTCAAAAAGTTCAATTAGCAGAGCGTTAAAAATAATGAAGGAGCGGGGGGAAATTACCCTTGAGAAGGGGCATATGGTCCGGCCCGAATGATCCCGGGCTGGCACCTTTATGGCGTCATAGGTGGAGGGGGCATTGTACCGTCATGTGGCGCGGGGATCTTCCGCAGCCCCTCGCATGGCATAAAGCCTCTCGTGTTACAGCCAGCCTGTCCGTCTTAGCTTCCACCACAGCAGGGTACAAAGCGAGAACGTGCAAGCTACGACAGCAGGATAGCCATAGTGCGTGTGCAACTCCGGCATGTGTTCAAAATTCATGCCGTACATGCTAAACATGACCGTTGGAACAATCAGTATGGCCCCCCAACCCGCCAGCTTTTTCCCAACCTCATTCTGCTGAACGCTGACCAGGGCCAGATTCATCTGCATTGCGGTGGTTAACATCTCGCGCATATCTTCAGCATCGCTCACCACGTGGCTGGCATGATCTTCTACATCACGGATATAGGCTTTGAGGGGTTTGGGAATCAGCTCATCATGTAACCTGACCAGCTGATTGCAGATTTCGACCACCGGCATTGCTGAATTGCGGAGTGCAAGCAGGTGGCGGCGCATGACATAAACCTTTTGCACCGCATTTTTGTCGAAATCACTGCGGAACATGGCTTCTTCAATATCGGTAATTCTGCCACTCAGCGACATCGTCAGCTCAGCGTAATTATCGACAATGAAATCCAGAATGCAGTAGAGCGCATATCCGGGACCCATGGCCAGCATATCAGGATTTTCCTCCGCCCGTTTGCGGCAGGAAGAATAGCGATCGGATGCGCCGTGCCTGACGGTAATCAGAAAGTTTTTACCAATAAAAATATGGGTTTCACCAAAATGGATGGTGCCGTCTTTTGCATCGCGCGCCGTTTTGACCACGATAAAAACAGAGTCACCATAGTGCTCAATCTTGGTACGCTGATGAGCCGTCAGGGCATCCTCAATGGCCAGGTCATGTAGCCCAAACTCTTTTTGAATTCGGTGCATAAATTGGGCATCGGGATGCAACAGGCCCAGCCAGATAAAGGCATCCGGTTCTTTGAGAACCTCACTGATATTATCAATGTCTACCTCCTCACCATGCCTGCCAGCGTGGTAGACCCTGCTGTTCACTATCATTTCTTTGTCCTGTTTCGAATGCTGCTGAAGCTTAGCAGGGAAATAATCAAGGGGGAAAGTCTGTCGCTCAGGGTAAATCGTCACCGTTTGTGTAAACGACAGCGCCATCACGCATTCGATAAGAATTCTCGATCGCTGGTTAAATGCTTCTGGTAATGTATGCGGTACTCACGCATAAACCCGGAACGCAGTATGTTGTCAACGATCATCTACCGGAGCCATCTTTCTGATGATGTACCGGTGAAAACCCTGGAAAAGTTAGCTATCCAGGCCAACGGCAAGAATCAGTCATTCGATGTGACAGGCATTTTGCTGTTTAACGGCACCCACTTCCTGCAGCTTTTGGAAGGCCCGGAAGAGAAGGTCTGCGCGATATACGATCGTATCTGCGCCGATACCCGCCATCATAATCTGGTTGAGCTTATGCGCGATTTTGGCCCTTCACGGCGTTTCGGTAAGGTCGGCATGGAGCTTTTCGATCTGCGTAAATATGGCAGAGACTCTGTTCTTCAGGCGGTTTTAGACAAAGGCACATCAAAGTACCAGCTGACTTATAACGACAGGGCGCTCCAGTTTCTTCGTACCTTTGTTGAAGCACGGGAAAGAGAAAATTATTTTGAAATTCCTTCGGCCGATCTCTGGGATTTTATCCAGGAAGAGGGGGTGGAACCGGAGACCGTGCCGCTGAACATCGGTACTGAAGCCTGGAGCTTTGCCTTTCAGCCGATTATTGACCCCTTTGCCCGCCAGATCGTTTCGTACGAAGCGTTGATCCGCACGGTTGAGGGCGGTTCACCCGATGACTATTTTGCTCCGCTACCCCGGGAGGAAGTCTATAAGGCAGATCTCAGATCTAAGGCATCGGCGTTTGCGCTGGCAAGGAAGCTCAATATCCAGCAGCAAACGCTATCTATTAATTTGTTGCCTATGTCGCTGGTCTCAGAGCCTGATGCCGTTGAGTTTTTGCTCCAGCAGATCCTTGCAAACGGTTTGGTGCCAGAGCAGGTGGTGGTAGAAGTGACAGAAAATGACGATCTCTCTCGCGTGGAAGAGTTTGAAAGGGCCATCCGGAAGTTAAAAGCCGCCGGTATCTGCTTCGCGATTGATGATTTCGGGGCGGGTTTTGCCGGGCTGTCGCTTCTGTCCAGATTCCAGCCAGACCGCGTCAAAATCAATCGCGATATTATCAGCGACGTGCATAAAAATGGCCCAAAACAGGCCATTGTGCAGGGGATCATTAAGTCCTGCTCGTCGCTGGAAATCGCCGTCATCGCGGTGGGCGTTGAAAAGCCTGAAGAGTGGATGTGGCTGGAGGCAGCCGGAATTTCTCACTTCCAGGGCTTTTTGTTTGCCAAACCGCTGATAAATGGGCTACCCCCCGTTGCCTGGCCGGAGCCGCGCTAACAGACCAACGGCCCTCACCGGGCCGTTTGTCTCAGGTGCGGACTCGCAGAGTGGACTCAATTTTATCGGCCACCTTTGTGACGACCCACGCGATAACCATATAAAACACCACCGCAATGGCAAAAGCTTCCAGATAGTAGAAGTTCAGCGCGGCCGTAAGCTGGGCCTGGGCAAAGATATCGACCACCTCGATCGCAAAAGCGAGCGACAGCGCCTTCATGATAACCATAAAGGAATTAGCCAGGTCGGGGATGGCTGACACAATAATCTGGGGAAACAGTACCCGGCGGAAAAGCTGAGGGGTGGTGTAACCTAACGAGCGTGCGGCGTCTGACTGACCCGAATCAAACGCATTCAGCGCGCCTTTTACGACCTCCGCCTGAAAAGCTGAGACGCAGGCGGTGAGCGCGACGATGATAATGACTTCGTTGGGCAGGGAGTGGGCGCCAGCGTTCATCCCCAGATGGCTGGCCACGTAGTGAACCGCCGGGGGGAGGCCATAATAAGCAAGGAAGATCACCACCACCATCGGCACCCCTTTAAATATCACTTTCCAGGCAATCACCAGCTGCCGCAGCACCGGTATCCGCCGGTGTTCCACGAAGGCGAACAGGCTGCCTGCCAGCGTCGAGCACAGGAAAATGGTTACCGCCATGGCAAGCGTCAGCGGCACGGCACCCAGAATGCTCCAGAAGTCCGGCAGTAATACATCAGGATCAAACATATGTCGTTAACTCCTTTGTCAGAGGCTGGGGGTGAAGGTTTTTTTCGCCGCGACCGTTTTCGAGCTGTACTTCGCATGGCGACGCTCAAAGAAGCGTACGATGAGCCAGGCAATCAGGCACAGCAGGGAGTAAATGACCGCCAGAACCAGGTAGGTGCCAAACTGATACTGGTTATAGTCCCGCTCCATGATCAGATGTGCCGTTGCCATTACGTCGGCCGCTCCGATATACATCACCAGCGCGACGTTATGGATCAGATAAATAATCGCATTGCCGTAGCCGGGCAGGGCAATATGCCCGGCCTGCGGGGCAACGATGCGCAGCATCTTTTGCCGAAAGCTGTATCCCAAACTGTCTGCCGCATCATGCTGGCCGCGCTCAACCGCCAGAAAGGCCGGGCGCATCACCTCCGAAAGATACCCACCGTGATAGAGACTCAACCCAACCATTGACGCCGCCGCCGCTGAGAGAGAATCACCCATATCGAACAGGCCGGCCACCAGCGGAAGCCCGTAGAAGGCCACGAAAAGCTGGAGCACCACGGGGACACTCCGGGCGTAGGAGACGTACAGGTCGGCCAGCTGGCTGAGGAGGGGTATCCGCCGCACCCGCAATGTTGTCACCACCAGTGCCAGGCAGAAGCCTGTAACAAGGGCGACAAAAATAATCGCGAGCGTTAGCGGCAAGGCTGAAAGTAGCTCGGGAATCATGGAAGTCAGATCCACGTTGGAATGCTCCTGAATACAATGTCTGCGTTAAACCCTGACCCGAGGCCCGGATGTGAGGCGATAAACTTATTTCATATATTTACTGACGTTTTCGCCAAACCACTTCCGGGAAAGCTTATCCAGCGTACCGTCATCCTTAAGCTCTTTGAGGGCCTTATTCACGTCCTCACTCAGCGCTTTATTTTTCTCCGACTTATGGATCATCACGTAGGTGTTGTTGACTGCGACGGGCTCGCTGGTGGCAATACTCAGTTTCTGGTTATCAATGACGGTCTGTTCACCCAGGTTTGAGGGCAGGATCAATGCATCATATTTACCGCCCTGGATTTCCTTCAGGCGATCCGGGTAGGGAACGCCAGCGCTGGATGCGCGAACAGTGACTTTCTCGCCTGGGTGCGCCTGCTGCCACTGGGTGACAAATTTGTAGACGCCGCCGCCCGCAGTGACCGGGACGATATTCTTGCCCACCAGGTCTTTCATCTCATTAATCGGGCTCTCTTTCCGACTGTAGATCTTCATCAGGCTGGCCCCAATCGGGCTGTCCGGGATCAGGAACTGTTTGAGACGTGCGGGCGCTTTATAGTAGCCGCCTGTCGCCATATCATATTTTCCGGTCGCCAGGCCCGTCTCCTGAGCAATGTCTGCGGCACCTTCCATTTTAAATTTGTACTGGGGCAGCTTAGCGTTTATGGCTTTCAGCACGTCCGGCTCATATCCCTGGGGTTCAACGCCGATGGCGCCCCATGAAAGCGGCTTGGATTCTGCCGCCGTAGCGATTTTGATGGTTCTTACACCGTCGGCGTAGCTGGTCCCGGCCGTGGAAAGCGCGAGGGCAAGCAGCGCCGGCGTGGTCAGACGCCGTAAAGCAGAGTTGAGTGCAGGCATAGAAATTTCCCTTAATTATCAGATGGCGCGTTCAGCGTTGAGAAACTGAGCAAGTCGGGGCAGAACAGGGCGATCGAAAATCTCATCCGGACGGCCTTCAGCCGCGACCACGCCCTGATCCATAAATACAATGCGATTTGAGACGCTCCTGGCGAACTGCATTTCATGGGTCACCAGCAGCGATGTGATACCTGAGGAGGTGACGTCTCTGATCACTTTAAGCACTTCACCCACCAGCTCCGGATCCAGCGACGAAGTGGGCTCATCAAACAAAATCACATCGGGACGCACGGCCAGCGCGCGCGCGATCCCCGTACGCTGAAGCTGACCACCAGAGAGCTGGGAAGGGTAATGATCCTGCTTTGCCGTCAGGCCCACGCGCTCAAGCTCGTGGAGAGCGATAGCGCGCGCCTCCTCTTTTGATTTGCGCTGCACCACCACCAGAGGATCCATGACGTTTTCAATGACCGTCATATTCTTAAAGACGTTGAACTGCTGGAATACCATGGCGGTACGTAAGCGGATCGCCTGAATGGCTTCCTTATCGGGTGCCTGATAATCCATGTGGATCCGATCAAAGCCGATCGTCCCGGAAGAGGGTTTCGCCAGATAGTTAATGCATCTGAGCAGCGTCGTTTTCCCGGTTCCGCTCGGGCCGATAATGGATACGACGTCGCCGCGCTTCACTGAGAGCGAGACGCCTTTCAGGATCGGCGTCCGTCCGTAAGAGAGCGTAATATCATTGAGTTCAAGCATTGACTTTCTCTGTCCTTCTCATTATTCGACCCGGGCATGGCCGAGGACGTGCATCAGGCGATTGGCCCAGCCGAAGATCGCGATCGCATGGATCAGATCGATGAGGTCGTGCTCTTTCAATCCCACGCTTTTTAGCGCGACGATATCTTCTGTCGTGGCTTCTGTGGGCGTGACGGACAGGCGACAGGCAAAGCGGTAAATGGCTGCCTCGCGTGGATTAAGCATTTCGGGTCGGTTAAACCAGAGGGCGCTGACCAGGCTGGTGCTTTGGGTCAGCTGCGCATGACGGCGAGCGTGGACAACCGCACAAAATTTGCAGCCATTGACGATCGAGGCACCCAGTGCGCCAAGCTCGCGATCCGGGCGATCGAGCCCACCTCCGACATACATAATGGCGTTAAACAGCAGCGTACGGGCAACGTAGCTTTCAGGGTCGTGTGCCAGCGTGCGCACGTAGTCTGAAACCTTTTTATTTGACGGGGTAATCTTCATCGCCTCACGCTGCTCTGCCGAGGCATTGATGAGTGCAACGGGCGCGATATAAGGATGCCAGGCTAAAGGCTTGAGGGTGACCTGTGGGATCATGCTGACCTCAACAGGCGTAAACCCGCGACAACGCGCGTCTGGAAGTTGACGAAGGCAATCAGCTCAGAGAGTGCGACAATCTGTGGGTTATTCAGCCCGGCCTGCTCAAGCCGGGTGATATCATTGGCTGTCGCCAAACCGGGCGTTAGCGTGATCAGATCGACATGCCGTGCAAGCGTCGCCAGCGGTTCTTCCAGCACCGTAGAGCCCTTCGCCAGGGCCATTAGCGGTTCCGTTGGTGCCATGGCCACCAGCTGGGCTTCATAGTCGGCGACCAGTTCCCAGGCCTGGTTCAGCGCCGCCATACGGTGCGCCAAAGCAAGCCTTAATCCGGCCTCCAGACCCTGGTCATTTGCGGGTTGTAACACCGACAGGCGGCACTGCTCCGCGCCCTCGACAAATTCCGGGCGAAGCCGACGCAGGTTATAATGCTCATCGCCCGGTGAAAGGCCGGCGGCATTGTCTATTGCATCACTCACAATGCGTTCTCCTGTTTTAATAAGGGTGTTGAATCAACCCACTCATCGCCCTGAAGCTCAGGCGTGTCGTAAGCGACCAGGTTCTGGAAGTGGGTTTCGACATCTTCAGCAAATAGCGAGGCTGCAATACCGCGTACCAGACGGTCGGCACCGGCACTGACCGCCGGAATATCGCCGGAAACCTTGCCGTGAGTCAGCATGGCAGCATCGTTAAAGCAGTGGATATGGGGCAGTATCGTGCAGGCACCGGGTGATCGTTCGCGAAACTCGAAGGCCGGGCCCAGATCGGGTGCTTCCAGCATACTGGCTCGTGGCGTGCCCATCTCTGGGGTATAGCGGCCCGCCGACCAGCTGCGGATATGGGGGGCGATGGCGGAAAACTCTGGCCGACCGGTAAAGTCGTTGGTAAAGCCGGTTGCGGCAATCAGGAAGTCATAACGCCGTGCGCCCGTAGTGGTGTCAACGATCAACCCCTCTGCCTCTTCCCTGACGGCCGTGATACCGCAGTCGAGAAAGAATCGGGCATGAGGATGGCGAGAAACGCGAAGCGTTGATGAGCGGGGAGGCGGCGTCTGCGTGGCGGCCGTATAGTCGACGAATTTCCACTTCCAGGCATCGGGCAGCTGATGCATGCCGTGAACCACGCCCTGGCTGCCGATACCGGTCATTTTGTTGATGCGCGGCATCGCTTTACGACGGATCAGCAGGTCAACCGATCCCGCGCCGGCCTCCAGTGCCGTTGCCGCGTTATCCATCGACGAGGCTCCGGCACCAATTACTGCAAGACGCTTGCCTTTTAGCGCCTCGAAATTGATCGCGTCAGCAGAGTGCGCCCAGTATTTGCGATCGATGCCGTTAAGAAAATCGGGAACGGCCAGGCTGCCCAACCCGGATCGCCCGGTTGCCAGCACCAGACGCCGGGTGAACACGCGGCCCGTTTCTTCACCCTCAATATCAATAGCAATCAGGTCACCGACCGGTGTGATACCGGTCATACGCACGTTATTGCGTACGGGCAGGTTGAGAACGTGGCGATACCAGACAAGGTATTCCATCCACTGTTCCCGGGCTATCTTGTCCAGGGCGTGCCAGGCCTCTGCTCCCCACTGCGCCGTATACCAGGCGCGGAAGGTTAACTGCGGCAGGCCCAGCGCCGGACCGTGCAGGGATTTCGGCGATCGCAGCGTTTCCTTGCGGGCAAAGGTAACCCAGGGGCCTTCATGTCCGGCCGGCGCGGCATCATAGGCGACAACATTATTGATGCCGGTAAGCAGCAGTTTAGCCGTGGCTGCCAGTCCGCACATGCCCGCACCGATGACCACCACGTCACGCACTGCAACGCCGTCATGGGAGCGTTCAGGGACCCAGGGCTTTGCGGGTAACTCAAGAAGCTCAAGGTCTTGCTGAAGCCGGGCTTCCAGCGCTGAGATCCCGGTGGCGACGGGCGAAGCTGCAGGACAGGTCATGATCGTATTCCTAACATTCGTCCGGTGCCGGGACGCTGAGTGATGGTCTGGATCGGGTTTCAATCGGCGAGGCCATACTGTCTGCCTGAGAGGGCAACAGGGTCTGAATCGCGATATCGTTGCTGACTTTTACTATCCGTTTTATGTATTTTTAAGCGGTAATTATTAGATATACAAATAGTAAAAAGCGAGGATCTGAATATCCCTTTCCACCGAAAAAGAGTCAATAAGCATGCTGGTTTATCAACCAAACGTTTTCTTCTATGCTTTGCCGGAATTGATATAAGGCGGGGTGTCGGCGCAGCGGTTTGCCGCGCCGTGAACGTTGATTAGTCCTGATTGATCAGGCGCATGACTCGCTGATGTTCAGAGGGGGCCAGCCGCTGAAAAGCAGGAAGCAGATTTCCAGCCGCGGTTTCAAGGGCAGTAACCAGCGACTGCGCCGCCGCCGACAGCTGGCGACCCTGAGGTGTTATCACGCCAAAAAAGTAGGGGATCTCTTCTTCCAGCGGTCGGATGACTACGCCATCAAGCGGCAGACCCCAGGCCGTAACGGGTTCGAGTATCGCCACGCCAAGGCCCGCGCGGACGCAGGCGAGGATATTAGCGGAGGAATTGGTTTCAATGGTTTCATGCGGCGCGACCCTGAGCTTTTTCAGCACTTTCTCAAGGCTCCCACGCAGGCGCAGCGGATTCAGCGGCGCGATTAAACGGCGTCCCGTCAGGCAGCTAAGCGTAACCTGCTGCGCCGTGGCCAGGGGGTCCCCCTGAGGCAGCGCCACCACGCACCGCGACTGACCTATCCAGTGCAGCTCGACCGCGTGATGTTCAAGCGGGAGGCTGCACAGGCCAATATCCGCCTCAGCGGCAATAATCGCGTGCGTAGTCTGCTCTGCGGACTGGCTGATAATCTGGACTTTATTCTGCAGGTCCAGCGCGGCCAGTGCCTGCGGCAGCAGACCGGCGGCCAGCGCGGGCGTCGCGGCGATTCTGACAGGACGGTGCTGCTGGTGGCCAATTTCCTGTGCGCGGTGGCGGACCTGTTGCAGCGATACCAGCGCTCTCTGTACGTACTGATGCAGCTGTAGCGCTTCTTCGGTCGGGTGGAGTCGTGGCCCGTTACGGATAAACAGCGGGTAGCCCACCGACTGCTCCAGCTCCTGTATCAGGCGTGAAACCGTAGGCTGTGAGCGTTTGAGCGCTTTCGCGGCGGCGGTGACGCTGCCAGCAGAAATTACGCAGGCAAAGGCTTCCAGCTGTTTTATATCAAGGTCAAATAGAGTGGTCATCCTGCGCACTATCCCTAACTCGCTGATAATCCCCGACAAGCGCGTGGGAAACCTTTTAATCATAGAGAGACTGAGCGGAATAAGCTATCAGGAGTGCGGGGGAAGGTCATCGGAACACGTCAGGTAACAACGGAGAAGCTGATGCGCCACAGGGGCCAGAAAGCAAAAACCCCCGCCTGAGCGAGGGTTTGAAATGATGGTGCCCGGACTCGGAATCGAACCAAGGACACGGGGATTTTCAATCCCTGAGTCAAAGTTAATAGTTTGTAAACAGGCGTATTTGCATACTGTAAAGAGTGTGCAAAATGAAAATACTTCCCGTTATTTCTCCCAAAGGTGGAGAAGGCAAATCCACGTTTGCTGCTTACCTTGCCGGTTTTCTTGCCGATGCCTGTCTGAACACCCTCCTTGTGGATGCAGACTATTCCCAGCCCACAGCCAGCAGTATCTTCGCGCTGGAGCATGAATCCCCTTTCGGTCTTTATGAATTGCTGATGCAGATGGTCAGTGACCATACGCAATGCATTTCGCAGACCGCCATAAAAAATCTCGATGTCATCTACTCTAACGACCCGGATGAATTGTTGCCGACCGCGATGCTCCACGCTGCAGACGGCCGTCTGCGCCTGCGTAACATACTTCAGCATCCTTTCTTTAACCGATATGACGTCATTATTGTGGATTCGAAAGGCGCAACAGGCGTTATGACCGAACTTTCCCTCCTGTCCTCTACCGGTAATGTGATGGGCGTTGTTAAACCCATCCTTCCGGATGTCCGTGAATTTATCCGCGGCTCCCTTCATATGCTTACCCGCCTGAAAACCTATGAAAATTACGGTATCCGCCTTCCTGATATTTCCATTCTCGTCAACTGTATCGAAAACACCCTGCTTGACCGTGAAGCAATGGACGGTCTTGCCGCCATCATTAACGAAAAACACTACGACGCCTCTGCGCTGGGCAACCGTGACGTTTATCGTTTACTCGATACCCGTATCGAGGCGCTGGATATTTTCAAACTGGGGCACGTCAAGCAGCAGCCCGTGCATCGTCTTGAATACAAAACACGCCGCAAAGGTCCGGCCGCAGCCGTCACCATGCACGACCTCGCGTGTGAACTGTTCCCTGAGTGGCAGAGCCATTTCAGTGACGTTCTGACCCGGGAGGTGCGCCATGTCTGAGATAATGATGCCCTGCTCTTATGAGGCTGAGCAGGCCGTACTGGGCGGACTGATGCTTGATAACGACCGGTGGGATGAGGTGATACTGCAAATCTCCCCGGAAGATTTGTTTTCCCGGCCACATCGCATGGTCTTCCGCGTGATGGCCGAGCTGGCCGGAGAAGGGCTACCGCTCGATCTCATCACTATTACGGAACGGCTGGAGAACAGAGGCGACCTTGAACAGTGTGGCGGCTTTGCTTATCTGGCTGAAATGAGTAAAAACACGCCGTCTGCAGCCAATATCCTGGCTTACGCCGGGGTGGTGGCGGAGAAAAGCCGCCTGCGGCAGCTGATGACAGTGGGTAACAGTCTTCTTTCCGATGTGCAGGCCCCGAAAGCCAGCTCGGCCGGCATCCTTGAGTCGGCCGAAGGCAAGCTGTTTAACATTGCCGAACAGGGAGCCATGCAGCTTAACAGTGAGACCGGCGTTAACGAGGCGCTGGATAAACTCCTGACGCATCTGGAAAGCATGTCCGCCAGTGACGGCCTCACCGGGACACCGACCGGTTTCAGTGAACTGGACGCGATGACCTGTGGTCTCCAGCCCGGCGATCTGGCCCTGCTGGCCGCCCGTCCTTCCATGGGGAAAACGTCGCTGGCCATGGCCGCCTGCACCGCGGCCGTGGGCGCAAAACCTGACGATCACGTCTTTGTGTTCAGTCTTGAAATGCCCTCAGAGCAGCTGATGATGCGCCTGCTGGCGATGGAAGGCCGGGTAGAGCTGTCCCGGCTTCGCAGCGGCAACATGGATGATGAAGACTGGGCTCGCGTGTCAGCGGCTACCGGTCGCATTATTGAATGGAAAAACCGTCTGATCATTGATGATACCAGTTACCAGACCCCGGCCACACTGCGCGCCCGCGCCCGTCGCTATGTCCGCAAATACGGCAGACCCTCTCTCATCATGCTGGACTATCTGCAGCTTGTCCGCTCCCCCGAGCAGGAAAACCGCACGCAGGAAATAGCGGAAATTTCCCGCTCGCTTAAGGCGCTCGGTAAAGAGCTGGGCTGTCCGGTACTGGCGCTTTCCCAGCTCAACCGCCTTGTGGAGCAGCGGGCCGATAAGCGCCCCAATAATGGTGACCTGCGTGACTCCGGTGCGCTGGAGCAGGATGCAGACCTCATCATGTTTATTTACCGGGATGAGGTTTATAACCCCGGCACCCCTGATGCCGGGGTGGCTGAGATCATTGTCGGCAAGCAGCGTCAGGGGCCAACCGGCACGGTAAAAGTCAAATTTGACGGGCGTTACACCCTCTTTTCGGAGTTTCAGGAAGGCAGCTATGACTTCGGTTACCGCAGCGGGAGGAAACAGGCATGAGCCGTAAAAGTTCTAACGTGGGGGCTGCCATGCTGCAGCCCGGACGCCAGTCGCAGGCGGCCGGCAATATCAGCGTCATGCCGGCGGCTGAAATGCCCATGGTCCTGACGCTCGACCAGTTAAGCCCGAATCCTGATAATCCGCGAACATCACGCAACCCGCGTTATGACGATATCAAGGCTTCCATCCGTTCGCGCGGGCTGGACACCGTACCCAAAGTCACCCGTGACCCGGATGGTGAGCCCGATATGTACATCTTCAGCGACGGGGGTAATACACGTTATCAGATCCTGTCAGAACTGTGGCAGGAGACCGGAGAAGACCGGTTTTTCCGCGTCCATGTGTTGTTCAAGCCGTGGCCGGGACGGCTGCAGTGTGTTATCGGCCATCTGGCAGAGAATGAAGTGCGCGGGGAGCTGAGCTTTATTGAAAAAGCGCAGGGGATCCATAAAGCCCGATCTATATATGAAGAGCAGATGGGAAAGACGGTTTCGTTGCGTCAGTTGTCAGAGCTACTGACCCATGAAGGTTTGCCAGTCCATTACTCAACAGTCAGCCGTATGGAAGATGCGCTGAAATATCTTTATCCGTGGATCCCAGACCTGCTTGAGTCCGGGCTCGGCAGGCCGCAGATAACGGCGCTGCTGGCGCTCCGGCATGATGCGGAACGCGTGTGGGATGAGTTTAGCCTGCTTTCAGATGTCAGCGAAAAATCCTTCAGCGACGTTTTTGGCCAGTGTTGTGGCCGTTTCAACTCCCCGGAACTGTGGTCTCTGGAGATGTTTCGCGATGAATTTATTGGTGATTTACTGCAGGCGTTACCCCATCCGGAACTGGACTATGACCGCTGGATGATGGAACTCGATCCTAAAGAACGCAACCGCAGACATCACTTTGGCGAGCCGGAGACAGTTGCCTTTCCCGCCGCAAACAAGCCTGTTAATGCTGATCACGCCCTGCATACCACAGGCTCAGATGAGAGTGAAGGCGTCCCGCTACCTGTCTCTAGTTCACGTCCTGAGGTCTCAGGAGGGGCTGTAACGCCCGTTCCGGGTAATGCGTCTTCTCCTACTGAAACACCGATTAATGAGCCCCCCCGGCATGAGGTTCAGCCAGATATGTACGGTGCCGCGCCGGTTATTTCAGGTGAGAGCGGGGATGTTAGCAGGCTGATTACCCTCTCCGATGGGTACGGAGAAGAGAATGGTGAAGAAGAGGATAATGGGGAGGATGGCCTGCTTTCTCTTTTAACACCAGAACCTGAAGTTGTCCTGCAGGATGACGCGCCGGTGACTAATGACAGCATCTGGCATGTGCCGGCCCATCAGGACGATACCGAACACCTGCAGAATACCGCTTTTCGTCTGGCCTGGGAGCTGGGTGAGGTCCTTGGCTGCGAAGATGAAATTCTTCCTCAACGCGACAACGACATGTCTGCCGGTTACGTCGCGGCAGGTGAGGAGTGTTCTGAAGCCGCCGCATTTCTGCTGGGCCTGACCGGCGAAGCGCCTGTGCTGCATCCTGCGGCAGGAGTGTGTGGTCTGCCGGAGCTTTTCACCGGCGGCCCGGGTGAGGGGGAAGCACCTGCACTGACAGATGAAGATGCTCTGAAACTGCTGCGCCTCATGCGCGTTATGCGCCGTCTTCGGGAGCTGCAACGTGGTCTGACGTACGGGGAGGATAACAGTGATGAATAACTCACAGCGACAGTTGCGACTGCTGAATCTTGTCAGGAAACTGCTGAAGCTGGGCCGCAGCAACAGTAATGCCCATGAGGCAGGACTGGCCCTGCAGCGTGCCCAGAAGCTGATGGCCAGATACGGTATCAGCGAGCTTGACGCCGGTCTTACATCTGTGCGCGAGGCGTCTTCCCGCACGGCCCCTTCGGATGCTGAAAAAGTTCCGGAATGGATGGTGACCCTTGTCCGGGGCGTCTGTCATGCCTTTGGCTGCCGCGCTTATTACTCATGGCGTCAGACCTCTGCTGGGTATCGCCGTTCGGTAACCTTTTACGGATTCAGTGAAAAACCAGAGATAGCAGCCTATGCCTTTGATGTGCTGACGCGCCAGCTGAAAGATGCCACAAATTCTTATCTCAAAACCCAGAGTAAGCTGCTGAAACTGGCCACACGCCGGGCGAGAGCGGAGCAGTTCCGTGACGGCTGGGTATGTGGGGTGCGTGAGGTGATATCGGCAACTGACATCAGCAGCGAGGAGCAGCAGGTGATGAGCCACTGGCTGGAAAGCCGCAGTATGAAAACAGTCACAACCCGTGAGCTGAAAGCCTGCCGCGGGGCGGATACAGCACGTTATCAGGGGTATGAAGCCGGACAAAATGCCCGTCTTCATCAGGGTGTCAGCGGCCGGGGTCCGGCAGCCATTGGTTACCGTCAGGATTAAGGGGGAATGATGAACAGTTTATCTCAGGCTGCCAACGGATTGCTGATGCAGCTGGTTATGGATCTCAGAAGTGGCTATCTGCGCCGCTGCGAATCGCTGGGACTGAACCGCGAGGAAATGCAGATGCTGCAGGGGCTCTCGCTCGAAGAGCTTCACTACCTTTCCGGCAGTGAGGTGTCGATCATCAGTGTGGGCATCAATCACGGCAATCTGGTGCGCATGCTGCAGCAGGCCCGGACGGAACAGAAACGACTCCAGCGTATCGATCGGGCACTGGCGCTGGGCGGCTCCATTGAACTGATGGCCAATTACTTTGGGCTCTCCAGTACGGACGTGGCGGCCCGCCGTCGTATTGCCGGTAACATCGTTGTGACCTGGGCGGTCGGCCATTTACTCGAAACTGCCAGCCCTGAAGCCTATGGCGAGCAGTATGGCAGGCCATGGCGTGCCGATGTTCTGCCTTTGCTGCCTGAGGCCTGGAAAATGGTCGTCAAAGATCAGACAAAATCGCAGTTCACCGTTATCAGTAATCTGCTCAAAAAGGCGTCTGAGGTAGTCATCGCCACCGATGCCGACCGCGAGGGAGAAGTTATCGCGCGTGAGCTGCTGGAATACTGCCGCTACAGCGGCGCGGTGCGCCGGCTCTGGTTATCAGCCCTGGATGAGGCCAGTGTGAAGGAAGCACTGGGCAATATTCTTCCCGGAGAAAAAACAGCTCTGCTGTATGATGCCGGCAAGGGCCGGAGCCAGGCTGACTGGCTCATCGGTATGAACCTGACCCGCCTTTATACTCTCAAAGCCCGTGAATCAGGGGTGTCAGAAGTGCTGTCCGTCGGGCGGGTACAGACGCCGACGCTTGCCATGGTGGTTAACCGGGATAATGAAATCACGTCCTTCGTGCCAAAGCCCTGGTGGCAGGTACATGCGCTTATTGAAAAAGAGGGTGTCCGGTTCCGGGCTGGCTGGGTGCCCGTTGAGCAGTACTGTGACGAGGAAAAGCGTTGCATCAATCCTCAGGCAGCCCGGGCGGTGGGACAGCTTTGTCAGCAGCAGGGCAGGGCTGCTGTACTGGAGGTGACCCAGAAGCGGGAGAAAACGGCTGCGCCGCTCTGTTTTGACCTAGGCACCCTTCAGCAGGTCTGTTCCCGAAAATTCGGCATGGGCGCAAATGATGTGCTCGCCATTGCTCAGGCACTTTACGAAACCCATAAAGCGACCACCTACCCCCGGACAGACTGCGGTTTCCTTCCAACTTCGATGCAGCAGGAAATACCCGACGTTCTGGCGGCAGTGGCAAAATCCGATCCCGCTGTGGCCCCGGTACTGAATCAGCTGGACAGGCAGTTTGTCTCGCGTGTCTGGAATGACAAGAAAATCACCGCGCACCATGCCATCATTCCCACCCGACAGGCATTTGATTTGTCGCGCCTCAGCGCCGATGAGCTGAAGGTCTACCATCTGATTCGCCAGCATTATTTCGCCCAGTTCCTTCCGCTGCAGGAATCTGACGTGACGGAGGCGTCTTTTAATATCGGTGGCCAGCTGTTCCGTACACGCGGGAAAGTCGGTGTGGTGACGGGCTGGAAGTCATTGTTCCAGGCTGAAAAAGATGACGATGAAGAGGACGTCGACGGTGACAGTATGGCGCTGCCGGCGCTGGCAAAAGGGGATATTTGCGCTGTCACCGGTGCTGAGGTTAAGGATATGAAAACCACTCCGCCTAAACCGTTCACAGAGGGGACGCTGATTGCTGCCATGAAGAACGCGGCCAGTTTCGTCAGTGACCCGAAGCTGAAGAAAGTGCTGCGTGATAACGCAGGTCTGGGCACAGAGGCGACGCGTGCGGCCGTGCTTGAAACCCTCTTCAAACGACACTATCTGGAGAAAAAAGGGAAGCACATCCACTCAACGCAGATGGCACGGGAGCTGATTGCGGCCCTGCCGGAAACGCTGACGAGCCCTGGTATGACGGCATTATGGGAGCAGGCACTGGATGATATTTCGCAGGGGAAAATGTCGCTTGCGGTCTTTATGCAAAAGCAGCTGCAGTGGACCCGTCACCTTGTCGAAAAAGGCCGCCAGGACAGTGTGAAAATCACCGCTCCCGTCACGCCTCCCTGCCCGTTATGTAAAGGCCCCACACGTAAACGTAAAGGTAAAAATGGTGATTTCTGGGGGTGCATACGCTATCCGGACTGTGAGGGAATTATCAGTACAGGTAAGAAGAAAGCAGCGAAGCGTAAAAAAACATCGGTTAAGGCTAAAACAGAATAATCCGCGCAGTATTGAACTATTTCACTGTACAACCCAGGGGCGGGTTCTGCTATTGTTGCCAGGCTTTGATGCATAGGTGCCCCGCTGGCCACGGTGCTGTAAGGTAAACTTTAACGGGATTTACCCTCAGCAGGCCTGGCAGGAAGTATTGCACACTAACTGACCTGTAAGACGCATGCACTCCGTGAAAACCGCGTCGGGATTATTCCCCGGAGACAGATGAGACGACCGCAGGTTAAGGCACTGACCCCAGGGCACCGGAAACGGTGCCCTTTTATTTTTACGGATCACGTTTTCCATTTTGACCGTTGACATTCCGGGAGGACGGTTTAATTATAAAAGTGCTAAACCGTCGTTCATACGACCACCAATGATTCAGTAGCCTGTGAGAATCGCCTTCGGGTGGCTACAGCGAAAGCTCCTGTAACCTGAAAGGGAGCAAACTTTGGTACATCTGCGCACCTTTGAAAGCAGATATCGCCTGTACAAGCGCATTACGACGCGGCGATGAAGGTTCCTTCAACATACCAGACTCTCAGGATTCAACCGATCCTGACCCCCGACGGGAAACCACTCCCGTCAGGGCAGATGGTTTCTCCGTCGTACCTATTTTTACCTCCATGGAGAAAACATCATGTCTGCAAACAATACTTCTGCATCTGCAAAATCTGAGTACTTCAACCTGACTATTAAAGGCATCGGGTATCTCAGCAACATCCGCCAGGTTAACCATCAGAATGGCTCGTTCCTCAGCTGCGTAATCAATGCACTGAGTGGTCCGACTGACAATCCGGCCTACGTCCGTTTTGACATTTCTGTCGCAGGTAAAGAGGCTACCAGCCTTATCGCCCGCTGCCAGAAAGCCGTCGATGAAGACAAAAAAGTCCTGTTGGGCTTTAACCTGAGTAATCCGTCCACGGACATATTTACGCTGAACAAGGGCGAGCATGCCGGCGAACAGCGTGTCAGTCTGAAAGCCCGCCTGATAAAGGTGGACTGGATCAAAATAGGCCAGGACATGGTCTACAAGACTGAAAAATCTGACTCCGTGCCGCCGCAGAATGGCTCTGCCGCACAACAAAACTACGCAGAAAACTCATTCTGATGCGCACCTGACACACCCCGTTCGCGGGGTGTTTCTTTATTCCTTACAGGAGAAATGATTATGTCCTCACGCGGCGTTAACAAGGTGATTCTTGTCGGAAACCTCGGCCAGGATCCTGAAGTGCGTTATATTCCTAACGGCAGTGCAGTTGCCACCCTTTCTCTGGCCACGTCTGAGAGCTGGCGCGATAAGCAGTCCGGCGAACAGAAAGAAGTGACCGAATGGCATCGGGTGGTTATTTTCGGCAAGCTGGCAGAAATTGCGGGTGAATATCTGCGCAAAGGCTCCCAGGTTTACATCGAGGGCCAGCTGCGCACTCGCAAATGGACCGATCAGGCCGGCCAGGAGAAATACACCACAGAGGTGGTGGTCAATATTGGTGGCACCATGCAGATGCTTGGCGGTCGGCAGTCCGGCAGCGGTCAGAATACGTCTCCCCGGAATGACTGGGGCCAGCCTCAGCAACCTTCCGGACCGACTCACAGTGGCCAGGCTTCCGGCAGCAGTGCCGGTGCGCCACCGATGGACTTCGATGACGATATACCGTTCATTGGATTCGGGTATGGAGTACCAAAATCGGCAATCCATGCACTCTGAACAGCCTTTGGGCAGTTGCTCTGAACTTACACATAATCCGGTCAGCATTTAAGGATAACTGACATGCCTGTTATACTGAGGATCAACGGTTTCCGGTTCTTTTTTTATTCTAATGAAGGTAACCCGCTCGAACCTGCACACATTCACGTAATGAAAGCAGGTAGTGAAGCCAAATTCTGGTTAACGCCATCAGTGGCACTGGCCAGTAACGATGGGTTTAATTCACGGGTATTAAAAGAACTGACGGGGATCGTTGAAGATAACCAAGCATTGTTTCTGGAGGCCTGGAATGACTATTTCAGCTAAACGGGTCAGCTTCGATGAGGCCACGATGTGGGTTGAACTCAACGACGCCCGTACCATCGGTGTGCCGCTGGCATGGTTTCCATGCCTGTTGCATGCTTCAACTGAACAGCTTAACAGCTATGAACTGAGTCCCCGTGGTATCCACTGGGACGCGCTGGACGAAGACATTTCTGTTGCGGGTTTGCTTGAAGGCCGCGGCGATGTGACCCATCGTCCCCATAAAGTAGCCTGACAGCGCGCTATTAGTGAAAAACGCTGGCTTTTGCCGGCGTTTTTTTTCATCAACGGAAAATCAGTTGTTAATTGAGTGAAACCGGACCGATTCCGCACAGTGAGGGCTGTTTTATCACTGTACAGGAAAATTCCGGATGAAACGTAACACCTCTCACAACATATTTTCACCAGGCAGGCTTGCCACTGTTCTTCCCCTGCTGCTCCTTGCGGGCTGTGTTTCCCAGCCGCAAAAGTTGCAGCACCGCGCGCCTGCCGACCCGACACCCGGCACCACCGTCACCCGCAACGTTCAGCCGGTCTCTCCGGACGAGTATGCGCGGACGCCGGAAGTGGTGCGCTACGATCGTTATCTGCTGGTCAGTACCGATCCGCAGGCGGCCCAGCGTGACCCTCTCTCGCAGATTATTGATATTCGCATCCCGTCATCCCTGCATCCTACCGTGGCGGATGCGCTGCGTTACGCCCTGCGCCAGTCCGGTTATTCCCTGTGCGCGACCGGCTCCGCCAACGGCGTGCTTTACCGCCAGGCATTGCCAGCGGTTCAGTACCAGCTGGGCCCGATGCGCCTGCGTACTGCCCTGCAGGTCCTGGCCGGTCCGGCCTGGCAGCTTGAGGTGGATGATGTACAGCGTGTGGTCTGCCACAGCCTGCGCGACGGCTACCAGCTGCCGGTCTCCCAGCTTCCGCCGCCGGTCAGCAGCTGGTCCACGCCTGCGCCGTCAGCCGTGTCACAACCGGCCATCAGCGCCCCTCAGTCCGTCCCCGTTAAACCTGTCAGCGGAGGGTTTCTGAGAAAATGAGCGAACAGCAACCATTCCATACTGACCCCACTCCGGCCCGTAAAAGATTCAGCTGGCGTCCACGCCGCCGCCTCATCTGGGGCGCTGCCGGCGGTGTGGCGCTGGCCGGCATTCTGGCGCTGGGCTACACCGCCTTCAGTCTGAGCATATCGAACCTTGATGAACGCCTTACACGCCTTGAATCTCAGGGCAGTACAGCGGCCACTGTTGAGACAGTCGCGGCCCTGCAGTCAGATGTGACCATGCTCAGAACCGGTCTGCAGGACACCCGGAAAAAACTTGGTGAGATGCAGCAGGAGCTGAGCGCAGCAGCGAAACAGGCCGGTAGCGAAGACGCCATGCGTCAGTCATTGCGAACCCTCCAGGAGGCACAGCAGGGGCTGGAAACCCGCCTGAGTGCGCTCACTGAGCAGCTGACAGCGCTGAAAACACAACCCGTACCCGCCGCGCCTGTCGCCGCACCGGTCAAAAAAAACGAGCCTGCTGCAAAGAAGCCTCGTCCCGCTGACACACGTCGTGCTGCTCCGTCCCTTCGCGTGGCCCGCAATGCGCCTTTTGTGCTGACGGGCGTGGAGAAGCGGGGGGCAGAGTCCTGGGCTGCCATCGCGCCCCGGGGCTACAGCAGCCTGTCGCAGGTGGCCCTGGTCGGAGAGGGCGAAACCGTTGCCGGCTGGACGCTGGTCAGTGCCGGTTATGGTGAGGCGACGTTTCGGGTTAATGGCCGCCTGACCGTGCTCAGAGCAGAATAACGGAGCGAATGATGAAACTGAAACATCCCTTTTTAACCGCCATGCTGCTGAGTCCCCTGACCCTGGCCGCGACCACACCAGGACAGACGGATGTCAGCCGACAGGAATCAACACAACGGGCGGACTCCGCACAGCAAAACCTGCAGCAGCAGGCCGGTCAGTGGGGACTCAGTGCCGACGATTATCAGCGTTATCAGCAGCTGATGAAGGGACCCCGGGGTATCCAGTCGCCGGGTCTCGATCCGCTTTCCACCCTCGGTATCGAGGCGCAGACGCCGGCAGAGCGCCGTAAGTTTGCTGAAAAGTGGGTGAAGGAAGAGTTTGCCCGCACCCAGAAAGAGCTTGATTTCCAGCGTGAGGTGAACGCGGCCTGGCAGCGCCTGTATCCGGGCACACTGCCGGTCAATATGGGGAACGCCTCCGGCGTGGCGCACGACAGTGGCGGCCGGCTGGCGCTGTTCGTCAGGTCAAAAGACTGCGCCACCTGCGACGCGAAACTGTCTGCCGTGCTGGCTGACAACCGGCCAGTGGACATCTATCTGGTCGACAGCCAGGGCAGTGATGATGCGCTTCGCAGCTGGGCGCGGGACCATCACATTCCCGTGGAAAAGGTCCGCAGGCGCCAGATCACGCTTATCCTCCTGCTCGCCTGGCTTGTTTTCGGCCATCCGGTCAGTGACCTTAACGACGCACTGCATAAGGAGGCAACGGCATGGCGCACCGCGCCGCCCGGGCACTACATGAGGGAGGAATGCCCGGTGCCTGATAATGCGACTCCACCTGAGGCAAAGCCGGCAGCCTGCACCGTCACTGCCGTCTCCACAGAAACCGTGGCGAACAATTACCTGCTGTCATTGCGGACCATATGGATCATTTTTTTCATTCTGTCGAATGTCCTGTATGTGCTCTGGCGCTTACTGGCGGATGCCCTGCGTTATCACTCTCAGCCCTGCAGGGAAGCCGGCTCCGCAAAGGGGCGTATATCCGCATGGCCGACGGTAAAATTATAAAGGAGGCAGACGATGAGTAACCGTTACGTCATTGAAGCTCTGCTGCGTCCGGCCGTTGAGCTGAATACCGCCGTGGTATCGGGCATGGCGGCGTATGTCTGTGTCCAGGCACCCTGGGCTGTCGCTCTGGCTCCGTCTGTCAGCTATGTCACCGCAGCCGGGTTTGCGGCGCTGGCCGTCACCCGCACGCATCAGGGGATGAAGATTATTCGTTACCGCCGGAATCTCCGCCGTCTGCCGCGCTATGTCATGAGCACTAAACAGATCCCCGTCAGTCATCGTCGCCTGTTTCTCGGCCGGGGGTTCCGCTGGACGCAGAAACACACCCAGCGCCTGCAGGATACGCTGCGCCCTGAAGTGGCACGTTACCTGCAGCCAAACCGCTTTTACCTGGGGGCGCGTCAGCTCGAAATGATGACAGAGCACCGTCTGCCCTGGCTGGGTAAGCTGCTGAGTGCCGATACGCCGCTGAACCCGGTGCGGCCATTACCACCGGTGGGCGGGAATCCGGCGCTGCACGGCATCGAGCCCGACGAAAAAGACGTCACCCTGGCTCTGGGGGAGCGCGTAGGCCATACGGTGGTGTACGGCACCACGCGCGTCGGGAAGACCCGGCTGGCAGAGCTGCTGGTCACCCAGGATATCCGGCGGGGTGAAGTCACCATCGTGTTTGATCCGAAAGGTGACGCAGACCTGATGAAACGCGTCTGGGCAGAGGCCCACCGGGCCGGGCGCGGGAATGAGTTGTATATCTTTCATCTCGGCTGGCCTGAAATTTCAGCCCGTTATAATGCCGTCGGGCGTTTTGGTCGCGTGTCAGAGGTGGCGTCCCGCGTGGCCGGTCAGCTTTCAGGGGAAGGCAATAATGCCGCCTTTCGTGAATTTGCCTGGCGGTTCGTCAACATTATTGCCCGTGCGCTGGTTGCCCTGGGTGAACGCCCTGACTATACGCTGATTATGCGCTACGTGAACAATATCGCCGATCTCTATATCCGCTACGCCGAGAAAATCATTCATGAGCAACTGCCCTCTCTGCAGACGCAGATTGAGAATAATCAGCAGGTGCTGGGCGAGGACGACGTGCCCCGTAACATGCAGGGACAGCCGGATGCGTTACGCATCTGGGCCATCGAGGTTGCGCTGAGTTCTGAGGAGGGTAAAAAACTCTACGATCCCATCCTCGACGGGCTGCGCTCAGCGGTGCGTTATGACCGCACTTACTTTGACAAAATCGTGGCATCCCTGCTGCCGCTGCTGGAAAAACTGACCACCGGCAAAACCGCTGAACTGCTGGCTCCCGACTATCTCGATATGGATGACTCACGGCCCATATTTGACTGGGAGCAAATCATCCGTAAAAAGGCTGTGGTGTATGTGGGGCTCGATGCGCTCAGTGACAGTATGGTAGCGAGCGCGGTGGGCAATTCCATGTTCGCCGATCTGGTGAGCGTGGCCGGCCATATCTACAAACACGGTATCAATGCGGGCCTGCCTGGCGGGAAAGAAGGGAAGTCCCTGATTAACCTGCACTGCGATGAGTTTAACGAGCTGATGGGCGATGAGTTTATCCCTCTCATCAACAAAGGTGGCGGTGCCGGCATGCAGGCAACGGCCTATACCCAGACGTCTTCTGATATTGAGGCCCGCATCGGGAATGCGGCCAAGACGACCCAGGTACAGGGTAACTTTAACAACCTGATTATGCTGCGCGTCAGGGAAAACCGCACCGCCGAGCTGCTGACCACGCAGCTGCCGCAGGTGGAAATTTACACCAAAACGCTGGTCTCCGGGCACCAGGACACGGCAGATGTCAATGCTGACCAGGACTTTACTTCAAGCACCCAGGACCGCGTCGGGACGGTAAAAGTCCCGCTGCTGGAGCCGGCCGATATCGTGACGCTGCCGAAAGGGCAGGCGTTTGCCCTGCTGGAAGGCGGGCAACTGTGGAAAATCCGCATGCCGCTGCCTGCCGGGGATGCTGATGATGTGCTGATGCCGGAAAGCATCGAGAAAATAGCGGAGGAGATGCGTCGCAGCTATCACAGCGGCGAATCCTGGTGGCGGGACGGTCCAGCCCTGAACGTGCCGGTCGCAGGAGGGGAGAATGGCTGAGGTAAAACGTCCCCCACAGCAGCAGACGCTGCCGGAACGCAAGCACGGCATTCTGTATAACCTGCTCTGGGGCTGGCCGTGGGCCCTGGTGGGCGTGGTGCTGTCCTCGCTGCTGCTGAGCCTGCTGATTGAATATATCGGCATCGCCTTCTTCTGGCCGGAAGCCGGGGCGGCGCACAGTGAAGCGGTTATGAACACCGAGCTGGGGTGGCTGTCCACAGAGTTCACCCGCAGCCTGCTGCTGTCTGAGCCATCGGTGACGGTTGTGCGCTGGGTGAGCACTGCCTATCAGTGGGCCTTTGTGGACAGTGGCTTCCTGGACTGGGTCCGGCAGCAGTATGCGCACCAGATGCATAGTGACAATGCCGTCACCCGGGAAATCAACAGCTGGAGCGGCTGGCTTGCCGGCTACCTGCGTGAATACCTGCTGGCCACGGTATGGATAAGCATTATCACCCTGGTACGCGTCACCATCCTGGTGCTGTCCGTGCCGCTGTTTGTGCTGGTCGTAGTGGTGGCTCTGGTTGAGGGGCTGGGGCGGCGTGATCTGCGGCGTTACGGGGCGGGGTATGAAAGTTCTTTTGTCTATCACCATGCCAAGAAGCTGGTCAAACCGGCAGCTGTGGTGCCCGCCATGCTGTACCTTTCCTGGCCTACTGCAGTCTACCCCAATCTGCTGTTACTGCCGGCGGCTGTCCTGCTGGGTATAGCCGTTACCGTGACCACTGCCTCATTCAAGAAGTATCTTTAATCAGGGCTGGACGGAGGCGTGCAAAACGTGTTTTGCGCGCCTGCCGTCAGCAGACAAGCCATGCGCACACGGGGTCAGGCGCGTCAGTATTTATCTGTCATGCGCGTAGCCTCTTTCACCCGGTACCTGACCAGCATAAGGAAGTCATAAGGTGCTGTATCCCAGAGTAAAGGGTCGAAATAATCACCATATTTCATACGAAAGGTGTTGTTTAATTGTTCTCCCAGCGATAGAAATTCCTCAACGCATTTATGGGCATGGTTCACTCCAGTGGCATAGATGTCAGAATGAAACAAGGCTTACCATTATCTTGGGATAGTTCCAGCCATACCTCAATGCGATAGCAATTTCTCGCTTCTGAACTTCCTCTTTTAATTACAATCCCAGTAGGATATGTAAAATACATAGATGTTTTTTCTCCAGGGAATACCCCGGGCTGGAATTTGCCCAACATCTATATTTCATTTTATGCACTCTGATCACCTTTGTAGTCAAAACGTAAGCATACAGCGAGAGCCGTCTGGTCATAATCTGATGTATCCGACAAAGTGGTGTCCACCAAATAAGTATTGGGAACCAAATTGTCTGATATGCAGAAAAATGTGACTCCCTGCAGTCGAAAAGGCTGCCCTAATTATTCTCCTGAGTTTAAACAGCAGCTCGTTGCCACCTCTGCGAACCCGGAATATCCATCTCAAAACTTGCGCTTGAAAATGGCATCAACATCAATCTGCTGTTCAAATGGCGCCAGCAATGGTACGAGGGAAAGCTCCTGTTACCTTCTTCAGATAGTCCTCAGCTACTTCCTGTGATTCTCGATGCCGCTGCCGTACAGCCAGAACCGCCTGCAGAGGACCCGGAAGCCCTCAGTATCAGCTGTGAGGTAACGTTTCGGCACGGGATACTCCGTCTCAATGGCACTGTCAGCGAAAAGCTTCTGACTCTGCTGATATAGGAAGTGAAGCGATGCCCTTGTTACCCCCCGGGACCAAAATCAGGCTGGTTGCTGACATCACTGACAAGTGCAACGGCTTCAACCACCTGCTGCAAAAGTGTAGACGGCACTAAAAGACGACACGATGTCCGGCCACGCCTTCATCTTCCGGGGCCGCAGTGGCAGTCAGGTCGTACTGCTGTGGTCTACTGGCGACGGGCTGTGCCTGCTACCAAACGGCTGAAGCGTGGGCGCTTCGCCTGGCCGTCCGCTGGTGATGGCAAAGTGTTCCTGACGCCAGCACAACTGGCGATGTTGATGGAAGGCATCGACTGGCGACAGCCGAAGCGGTTGCTCACATCTCTGACCATGCTGTAAATCTCTATATCCTAGTTGTTGCAGAACAAGCCTGGTAAAATAGGGCTTATGAATGATACCTCGTCTGACGACATCCTTCTGCTGAAAAAGCGTCTGGCCGAACAGGAAGCGCTGAACCGTGCCCTGCTGGAAAAACTGGCCGATCGTGAACGCGAGATAGACCACCTGCAGGCGCAACCGTATAAGCTCCGCCGGATGAACTTCGGTAGTCGTTCCAAAAATGCCTCCCGCCGTATCGCACAGATGGATGCTGACCTGAAGGCGCTTCAGACAGAAAGTAACACTCCCTCCGGGCGGGTAGATGATCCGGAGGTTCAACGTCCACTGCGTCATACCCGCACCCGTACACCATTCCCCGAATCTCTCCCCCGTGACGAGAAACGGCTGTTGCCTGCAGAGTCGTGCTGTCCGGACTGTGGTGGCTCGCTGAGTTAACTGGGTGAGGATGCCCTAACGCATCGCACTGGCAACTGAATAATGCATCCCGGTTAATACGGCTCTCGCTCTACGCTTACGTACCTTTCAGAGCTGGGCGGCGCTTTCTGACATGCAGATCGATCAGGGATTGATGCATGTGGTTCCGGTGACAGAAGCCATGGCTTGTCTTCTGATAGACCCACTACTGAAAGATGTTCCTGACGATGAACTTTGAGAGGAGGGAAAGTTTGTTGTTACGGGGGGCTTTTAGTCAATCCCTGGGCAATACGATGGTAAACAGGCATCCTGCTGCTGTTGCACTTTCGACCAGCACCTTACCATGATGCAGTTCAGTAATGGTTTTGACGATTGATAATCCCAGACCTGTATTCTCTGCTTCGGTTCGCGCAACATCAATGCGGTAGAATCGATCGAAAATATAAGGCAGATGTCCGGCGGCTATACCTTCTCCGTTATCCTTGACGCTTAAATACGTAAAATGTTCGTCACTGTGGGCTGAGAGTATAATTTGCCCATTTAGACCCGTGTGGCGTATGGCATTTGAAAGTAAATTCGAGAGTGCGCGTTGCAAAAGATGAGGATCGGCTCTCAGGATGATATCGCCCGTGCTTTTAAGGCTGATATTTTTCTCCTCAGCTAAAACATCATAAAAGTCGATCAGTTTTTCAAATTCATGCTGGCTCCGCAGCGTCTCTTTGGACAATATTTCACGTCGGTTATCTGCGCGGGCCAAAAACAGCATTGATGAAATGGTGCGGGACAGGCGTTCGCCTTCCTCAACAATCTCAGCCAGCGCATCCTGATACTCTGCTCTGCTGCGATCTTTGCTTTGGGTGACACTGGCAACTGAAATAAGATTATTAATGGGGGCACGCAGCTCGTGGGCGATATCGGATGAAAAGCGATTCAACTGCTGGAATGAGGCTTCAAGCCGCGTCATCATCTGGTCGAATGACGTCGCCAGTTCATTGAGCTCATTTGGCCAGCGCTGTGTGGAAATGCGTCTGTGCAGATCTTCGGCATGAATCCTGGCGATTGCGCTGCTAATCTTACGCAGTGGAGAAAGCCCCCGACGCGCCAGACAATAGCCGATTGCCGCGAAGGCGGCAATGGCGATTGCGGCGAAAACTTGCATGGTGTGGTAATAGCTCTCAATAATTTTATTATTTTTTGAAACGTTGAGTGCCGCCTGAACCACCCACTTTTGATTGTCGTTAAGCTTGAACAATGTTGAAGTGATCAGGTATTTCTCTGTGTGTCCGCCAGCATGGTAGCGCCACGAACTGTAGCTGAAGGCTTTCGTCGGCTCTAAAAAGTCAGACCGGGGTATACGCATATTTTTTGTTTGAGAATAAACCCTGCCGTCAGGGCTGATTATACGTAGTGACAGTCGTTCCTGCAGGGCGACAAATTCTAACAGTTCGGTCTGCCAGGGTTCTTCAATCCCGCGTCTCTGGCTGATGATCGATGCTATCTTTCCCTGAAACTGTAGGGAGCTCTTCAGCTCCTGCTCATCCTTTTGATTAAGCTGTGTACGCATTGTCGAGTAAAGCATGCCCGACACGCAATACAATACGATAGCCATGGTCACTGAAAAATAGAGCGTGAGACGCAGGGTCATCGACAAATTTCTTAATGCATTCATGATAGCTGTAGTTCCAGCACATATCCCGCACCGCGCAGGGTGTGCAGTAATTTATGTTCAAAACCCTCATCTATTTTACTGCGTAATCGACGGATCGCGACATCGATAACATTGGTTTCAGGGTCGAAGTTCATTTCCCAGACCTGCTCGGCTAGTACGGTGCGCGAAACCACCTCGCCCGTGCGGCGCATAAGCAGACTTAACAGCAGAAATTCTTTCTGCGTCAGTTCAATACGGGTGTTACCACGTGTCACTTTGTGTTTAAGCAGGTCGAGCGTGAGATCGCTGACCTGCAGCAGACTCTCTTCGACAGCAGGCCGGTGGGCATTCTGACGGCGCAGGATCACCCGCACTCTGGCGAGCAGTTCACTAAAGGAGAAGGGTTTGATCAGGTAGTCTTCAGCCCCTAATTCGAGTCCGCGAACTCTGTCTTCAACGTCGTCTCGCGCGGTAAGAAACATTATCGGAGTTTGCTTGCCGGTCTGACGCAATATCTCGAAAACTTTCCAGCCATCAATACCCGGCAGCATGACGTCGAGAATTGCCAGGTCATAGTCATTACTGAGCAGAAAATGTAGCCCGTCAACGCCATTAAGGGCGACATCAACGACAAAATTATTTTCCATCAATCCCTTAGCAATATATTCAGACGCCATTCTCTGGTCTTCAACAAGTAATACCCTCATGACACCTCCTAAATCAGTCAACCACGTTGCCTGCAACACTGATACGTATGTTCTATTAAGCTGGGGGAGCTGCCCGCTTATCATCCAGTGCGACGCCAGACTGACCTGGCCTCACCGTCCAGCGGCTGAACCATAAGTACACCACCGGCGTGGTAAACAGTGTCAGTGCCTGAGACACCACCAGTCCGCCGACAATCGCAATGCCAAGAGGCTGGCGGAGCTCAGAGCCTGCCCCCGTACCCAGTGCCAGCGGAACCGCGCCGAGAAGCGCAGCCATCGTGGTCATCATGATCGGCCTGAAGCGCAGCAGGCATCCTTGACGGATAGCTTCATAAGGTGATAGCCCCTCATTACGTTCGGCAGCCAGTGCAAAGTCCACCATCATGATGGCGTTCTTTTTAACGATGCCGACCAGAAGCAGGATCCCAATCATGCCCATGATCGACAAATCCTGCCCGGTCAACATCAGGGCTCCCAGTGCGCCGATGCCTGCTGAGGGCAAGGTAGAGATAATAGTCAGCGGATGAATGGCATTCTCATACAGCACGCCCAGAAGAATATAAACAGCGATAATGGCTGAAAGAATAAGCCAGGGCTGCGATTTTAGCGAACTCTGGAACGACTGGGCTGCGCCCTGAAAGCTGGCACTGATATCATCTGGCAGACCGGCCTGCAACGTCGTGTTTTGTACGGCGGTGACAGCTTTACCCAGTGACTGGCCAGGTTTAAGATTGAAAGACAACGTTACCGCTGGGAATGGCCCCTGATGATTGACCGTAACAGGGGCCAGACCGCTGGTGAAATGACCAAGGATATCCATCGAAACGAGGTTCTGCGACAGGCTTGATCGCACATAAAGATGTTTAAGGCTATCGCTGTTTTCCTGCCAACTGGGGTCAAGTTCAAGTATCACGTGGTCCTGGTCGATCTGCGTATACATGGTTGCGATCTGGCGCTGTCCGAAAGCATCATATAACGCGTTATCAATGTCCTGCGCACTGACGCCGAGACGCGAGGCCAGCTGACGATCAATAACGAGTGTGGTCTGTGGGGCCTGAGCCTGCTGATCCGACGTGACATCGGTCAACTGCGGCAGTTTTTGTAGTTTTGCGAGCAGTATGCCAGACCACTGACTCAGTTCAGTGCTGTTAGCCGACTGTAACGTATATTGAAATTGTGTCTTACTGACGCGGGCGCCGACCTGGATATCCTGCTGGGCCTGCAGGTAAAGTACGGCACCCGGCAAACTTTTGGTCTTCTGATTAAGACGGGCGATAACAGCGGCTGCATTGTCATGTCGTTGTGAAAAAGGCTTAAGGCTGATAATCATGTGACCCTGACTTAGCGTCGGGTTGGCACCTACCCAGTAACGCACATTCATAACCGCAGGATCTGCCTCGGCAATGTGTGCCATCTGCCCAACCTGAGTGCGCATTTGTTCAAACCCGATATCCGGTGCAGCCTGTACTATTCCGGTTATCATGCCCGTATCCTGCTGAGGGAAAAAACCTTTCGGGATGACGACATACAGTATGACTGTCAGCGCAAGCGTCAGCAGGGTAACCCCTAACGTTATGCGTTGGTGGCCCAGTACCCAGTCGAGACACCGACGATAGCCAGATAGCATTCGGTCAAATACTGCCTCTGTGAGCTGGAAGAAACGGCCGTGCTTTTCTTCGCTGTGCGGTTTCAAAACGCGTGCGCTGAGCATGGGGATCACGGTCAGCGCCACTATGCCGGACATCAGCACGGCAATGCTTATGGTCGCGGCGAACTCACGGAATAAACGGCCGACAATACCGCCCATGAGCAGGATGGGGACAAAAACGGTAATAAGCGACAGGGTCATTGAAACGATGGTAAATCCAACTTCATGCACGCCGTCGATGGATGCCTGAAAGGGATTTTTACCCATTTCCATATGCCGATAGATATTTTCCATGACCACGACGGCGTCATCAACGACAAAGCCGACTGCAATAGAAAGCGCCATGACCGAGAGGTTATCAAGACTGTAGCCGAGCAGGTACATCACGCCAAAGGTTGCCATTAATGACAGGGGAATGGTAATCGACGGGATAAGGGTCGCGGTGACGTTTCTAAGAAAGATAAAAATCACCATAACAACCAATATGATAGAAAGTAGCAGCGTAAACTGTACATCCTTGATTGAGGCATTAATGGTTTGTGTACGATCACCGATCATATCAACTTTCACATCTTTCGGAAGTGAAGCGGTTAGCTGTGGCAGGTGCGATTTGATATTGTTAACGGTATCGACGACGTTAAACCCAGCCTGCTTATGCACGTCCATAATGATCGATGGCCGATCGTGAAAAAAAGCCGCCTCGTGGGTATCTTCCGATGAATCAATGACCCTCCCCAGATCGCTGAGATGAATAGGCATTCCATTCTTATAGGCCACGACCAGCTCTTTATATTGTGACGTCTTCAGCAGTTGGTCGGTACTGTTAAGGACCATATTGCGTGCGGGACCGCTGATGTTGCCCTTCGGCATGTCAACTGTACTGATACCGACAATGCTGCGCACGTCTTCCAGGGTCATGCCATGCGCCGCCAGCGAATCCGGATCAATCTGAATACGCACCGCTGGATGCTGCTGTCCATGAAAGTCGACCAGTCCGACACCGGGCATCTGTGAAATCTGTTGGCCCAGATAGTGCTCGGTATATTCGTCAAGCTGCGGAAGGGTGTGCTCAGGAGAGGTCAGCGCCAGAGAGATAAGGGTTGCCTCTGCCGGGTTCACCTTATGCAGCGTTGGCGGATCGGTCATATCCTTTGGCAGTGAACCATTGGCCGAGGTCATAGCGGTTTGTACGTCCTGCACGGCGGCATTAATATCGCGTGACAGGTCCATCTGAAGCGCAATCTGTGTCACACCAGTGGAGCTTGAAGAGGTCATAGATGATACATCGGGTACTGACGACAGCGCCTTTTCAAGCGGCGTGGCGACAGAGGTGGCCATTGTTTCGGCGCTGGCGCCTGGCAGTTTGGCGGAGATCTGAATGGTAGGAAAATCCACCTGTGGCAACGCCGCCACAGGCAGCAGGAAGTAAGCCACTACGCCGAGTAGCATCACACCTATCGCAACCAGTGAGGTGCCAATGTAGCGTTGAATAAACAGTTTGAAAAGATTCATTGCGCGACGCCCTGTGAGGGGGGGAGGGGGGACACCTTTTCGCCGGCGGTGAGTCGGAACTGACCACTCGACGCTACGCGTTGACCTGGATTAAGCCCTGAAATAATTTGTTGCATGCCGTCAACGGTTTCACCCGTTTTAACCCACTGTACTGCAACGGTATTATCGGGCTTAACCAGGTAAACAAAGCTACCCTCCTGTCCCTGTTGTACCGCTGACACGGGAACCACATTCGCATTCGGGATCTCGCCTTCAATCAGCCTGACGCTGATAAGTTCTCCTGGCCATAACGCCTTATCTTCATTGGTGAAAAGAGCTTTTAGCTGGATTTGTCCGCTCGTGCCAGCCACCTGGCTGTCAATAAACGAGAGGGTGCCTTCGGCAATTTCATGCCTTTCATCACGCGTAAGTGCATAGACCTTTAGCGGTGTTTTGGCATTGGCTTTCAGAATGGTGGGTAACTCGCCCTGCGGAACGGAAAAGGCGACCGAAACGGGATTGATCTGGGTGATGGTTACCAGTCCGTTAGCATCAGACCCATGAACGATTGAGCCTGCATCGATCTGTCGTTGTCCCGCACGGCCGGAAATAGGCGCAGTGACGCGGGTATAGCCCAGCTGTAACTGCGCAATATCAACGTTGGCTTTATCGCCGTCGATAGCGGCCTTAATAGCCGAAACCTGTGCCTTTAACGTGTCCGCTGTCTGAATTGGACCCGCACCGGCCGCTGCAAGCTTGCTGGCACGCGTGTAATCAACCAGCGTACTTGCCAGTTGAGCCTGGTCTTTCTCCATTGTTGCCCTGGCCTGCAGTAACTGGGCCTGATAAATCCGGGGATCGACCTGTGCGAGCAATTCACCCGCATGAACCCACTGACCTTCTGTGAAATAGACATGTTGCAGCTCCCCATCAGCCCGAACTTTCACATTCACCGTGTTTAGCGCCTGCACGTTACCAATTTCGGCGATCGATATGGGAAGAGTTTTGGTCTCAACGCTTTTAATGCCAATGGGAACCGGGCTATCGCCAGCCACTTTGGCTGTTGCTGCAGTTGCCTTGCCCAGACAGACGATAGCGCTAATAAGTAAAATCGCCAGAACGGCCAGGAGAAACGCGCGCGCGCGACTCGCTGACTTGCCTCTCAATTTGCTGTAGGTTTTAGACACGGTTTACCCTATCTGTGAATTTGCTATTGAAGGGGAAGAGCGCGGCGTAGAGAAATCACCACCCAGCGCGCGGAAAAGTCCTACGGACGCTTGCAGACGTTGTAGTTTGACCTGCAAGCGGGTGTCCTGCGTCTGATAGAGCGTACGCTCAACGGTTAACAGGGTTTGATAATCAATACTGCCTAATTTGTACTGAATAAGTGCCAGGCGGTTCGCCTCGCGTGCTGAGGCGACGGCTGCATTGTTCAATCTGTCAGCCACAGTAAACTGATTGACGGCGCTGATCTGCGTCTCGACATCCTGAAACGCGGTAAGCAGCGTCTGTTTATAGGTCTGAGCCATCTCCTGTGAATGCGCTTTGTCGAAATGCAACTGCCCACTCAGGGTGCCTCCACTAAACACAGGCTGGGTTAATGTCCCTATCAGGCTCCATATAGAGGTGCCTGCCAGCGTGTTTATTCCCGCCAGTGGCGTGACAACAATATCGGGGAGAAAGCTGGCACGTGCCGCGCCGATATCGTACTGGGTGGAAATCAGCCTCGCTTCCGCTGCCTGAATATCTGGCCGCCGTCGCATCAGACTGGCCGGAAATGACAACTGTGGCGCCGGTTCTGTCACCGCGTTCAGATTGGTATGACTGACGTTAAACGCTTCGGGGGTTTTGCCAACCAGTACCGCCAGGGCAAACCGGGTCTGATCGCGCTGTTGTTGCAGGGAATAAACGGTAGCCTGATAGGTTTGCAACACGTTGAGTTGTTGCTGAATCTCTAGATTCGACCCCGCGCCGTATCTGACCTGCGTTTGTACAAGAGTAAGAATATGCTGCTGGTCACTGGAAATTCGTTGTGCCAGCTGAATGCGTTCATCCAGAGACATCAGTTGGAAATAGGTATCGGCGATGCTGGCGGCCAGCGTCATCCTGACCGTCTCGGCGTCAAATAGAGAGGCAGTCGCGAGTTCATCGGCAGAATGGTATTTATCCTGGTTTTTACCCCAGAAGTCTGTTTCGTAGGTGGCCTGGCCGTAGACACTGGTTTTTCTGGTCGTGGAAAAATTGTTTTGTCGGGTATAAAGCCCCCCGAGCGCGAGCGCAGGGTAGCGAGGAGCCCCGGCAATCTCAGCAGTGCCCAGAGCTTCTTCAACGCGGCTGTAAGCTGCCTTTAGGGAATCATTATTTTTTAATCCCTGCGTCATTAACGCGTTCAATTCACTGCTGTTGAAATTCTGCCACCAGGGCCCACCCGCCGGTGGTCTGGTGGCAGGATTGGCTTCAATCCGGGAAGACCAGTTTTGTGCGAGGGGCACGGAAGGACGATGGTAAGCTGGCACCAGAGCTGAGCATCCACTTGCAGCCAGGGATAGTAGAAGCGAACCACATAATCGACTGAAGGTATTCATGATTTAACGTTCTCCTGAGCTCCCAAACCTGGCCCATATCTGCTAAGCGCGAGCCGGACATATCACTGTTTGTTGTATAAATCGTTATACGCTACGCAGGGTGATAGAAAGCAAACAGGAAGATTACAATCCTGTAATCATCCTGTTTTAGTCAGGTGACGAAGTAATAGCCTGCGGCCCGGGCAGGCGATCCTGCGCTGCAGCTAAAATGATCCTTTTCGATGGCCTCCATGCGCCTTTTAGTTGAGAAAAGTTGATGACATTATCAGATAGTATTAACGAGGCAGGTTAGGGGTAATGGTTTGCAGGACAAGTTATTGAAGAAGCATTGATGGGCTGACAAGGAAGGGTAAAAATGCTGTTAAAACAAAATGAAAAAATCTGTCTTACCCTGTAGCAGTTTGCCTCTGAGCCAGGAAAGGAGTTAGACTATATCCTGCGCATCCATCTGCAACTGGCTACCTCTTCCCGGCACCCTGAACTATACGCAAGCGTCAGCCGAAGGCCGTAATAATTATTTTCTCGGAGGAGATATCGATATTCCAGGGCAGCAGCTCATGCACCTGGTTTGATGGCCAGTCGGCAATAACTCTCAGCACAAGTCGCAGCGTGGCCGGCTGCCCGCGGATATCACTACAGTTCGCCGATGCGGTGCAGCACTTCTTCGGTTGTCGCCGACGGCGTACGGACATGTACGTCGTGGATCTTTCGCCATGCGTGCGTCCAGCACACGGCTTCCGTGATGGTTCCGGCTTCACGAACGGCTTTATAAAGTTCATTGAACCCCGCATAGGCATCCGCCTGCAGGACACCCCTAAAGTCAGACAGGTGCGCCTGCGGGTGGACTCCCTTTCTGTCCGGGGAGTAGCCGAACCAGACCGCCGCCGGTTATAATGATACGGCGCTGCGGTCATCCCGCACATACACCCACAGCCGCCCGGTTTTGGACTCCTTATTCCCCGGCAGCAGAACCGGCACGGGCGTGTTGTCAGCGTGTACTTTTCCACTCAAAATAGTCAGCGAGTTAAATGGCCTTTTAAGTTTACGCCAGTTAAACAGTAAGTTGTCATTGATACCATATGTTCTGGCGAGTGAGGCAATATATACGCCGGGCTGGAGCGCCTGATAAACCACCTTGATTTTAAAATCGAGAGGGAAATTAGGGCGGCGCTTTGAATGTCAGATAGAAGAATGTTCCATAAACTGTGTCCATTAAAATGATGGACGCGATATTCTTTAATATCATGAGAAATTATCAGACAACACTGGATGCACGCTTAATTTAAAACCTCAGCTTCATTCAGCTTCATGAATGAGCTGGCAGCATAAAGGGCGGGACGGTGTTGATGTCTGGCAACAAGCTCTTCAGGTATTTTACCTTTATGTCTATCAAGCGTGTGACCGTCTGGATGCTGCCCCGTCATTGATTCATGCTCAGCCAGTTTGATTCTTCCTGACCTGACGGCCACAACACGCACAGCCCCCACCGCCACGGAGAAGCCAACTGGAATGGCAAGATCCACTGTCATGCCGATTTTAAAGCCGTATCGCGATCAGCACCCAGCGATTCTGCCAACAGAACCGCTGAATGGTAGGTGTCTGTATTTATCTGTCTGACGCTCCATATCTGGTGAAATGAAGCCTGGACGGTATCAAGGCTGTGCGTGCCGACGACGACACACCCTGCTTTGGTTAACATTGTGGGCTCCGGAACCACGCACATCACACCGGCACCGAACATTTCCACCACGCCGCCTGCCAGACCCAGTCCGCCCCATAAACGGTTGCTGAGGGTTTCACCTTCGCTGATACTTTTTCTGAAAGTGTGGCTGCCAGCTGCACCGGCGACAGGGCAATTCTGAGGCCATTCGTTTCACTCATGCTCCTGTACTCCCTTATCAGATCTCTGAATTATAAACAGCATAATACAGCTTATCCCCGGATAGCTTGCTGTGTCACATCGGGGCTGTTTTTATTACGTTTAGAACTGAATGAATAAAAGAGGAACCAGAACATGGCTGAAGAGGCAAAGAGAGGCCTGACCTACGAAATGGCATTGCGGGAAGGCTTCGAACCTAGAGAATATGACTGGAAAAATATACCTGAGGGAACATGGCAGGCACGTCTGGATTTCAAAATATGGTCCAATAAATCTACGGCCGGCCATCTTGTCTGTTATATGACGTCTCTTGATAATTCGCATCGTTACAGGCTGTCAGCGTTCCGTCAGGGGGACGGAACGACACGATATACCCCCAAAGACGGCGGGATCGATTTTTCAGAAAAAGGCCTTGAAGGGCATATCTTTCTGGTCACAACCGTGACCACATCAAAAGGGGGAAGTACCTGGGTTGCCGCGGAATATGATGAATAAATCCGACTCCGGCCGCCTTACCGATTAATTTTCAAAATCCTGTTTAGGGTTTATCGCTGACCCGACGCTCCCCCTTCCGCATGCTGTCCGCACCCCTTAATCCTTCTGGAGGTGCGTATGAACTCACATCGTCCGGTCATGCGGCGCAACCGTCGTATCCCGGGCATCACTGGCCTGGTATTGCTGACCTTTCTGGCATCAGCTGCTGCACAGGCATCCGAGAAAGACGAACTTGCGTCTGTTCAGCGTCAGCTGGACCAGGTTCAGGCTTCGTTTGAACGGGCCCGCGTGGCGGCTGCACAGGCCGACCCGGCTGACCGTGGCCGCTTTTTCTTTGATTACCGTCAGGCCACATCCGATCTCAACACCATCCGCAGCGGCATTGACCGCTATCTGGAGCCCTCCCGCGCGCAACCGCGTGACCCGTCTTTTGTGGCCGGTAATTACCGGCGGGAACGGCCCTGATGCCCATGACATCCGAACAAACGAACGCGTTTAAAGCCGGCTCCGGCAGTCTTGATGTGAACATCCTTCATCTGCTCTGCATCGGAGCACTGCTGGCATTTCTTTTTTTATGGGCCGCGTGGGCGCTGTCGGATGTCTGGACCGGCTGGAGTAACACCAAAGTGCGGGACGCGGCACTGGGTCGCTTCGCGGTCCGCACCGTGCTGCTCCTGGTGGTATGTATCTGGATGTTTGCCAGTTAAACCCTTTCAAAACGTTAAGTCAGGAGATTAATTGCATGTATCAATCTGAGTTTGTAGTTACCCGCCTGCGCCATCTCGCCAGCAGCGCCGCACCCGGATGGTTGTTTATCGCTGGCTGGGGAAAAGCCGGGATCCGATGCCGCCGGTGGCGATGCTCAACCAGGTGTGCGACCGGGTCGTTAATGCCCTGGGCGGGGCGGGGATCCGCTGCACCCGGCAGAACGGCCTGCAGGTGCATGGCTGGCTGCTGCGGCTGTTCAATCCGTCACCGGACTGGGTGGAGAAAACCACGCTCTATCGGCAGGCTGCTTACGCAGACCCGCGCGAGACACCTGAAGGCACCGTGCCGGTCAGCAATGATTTTGCCGAAACCCTGTGGTTCACGCCGCCGGTCTCCGACCCGGAAAACGGCGTGTGGTGGATTGACAACAAGCCGCACTGCGCGGTGGCGGTGGAAAAACTGCGTACACCGCCGGAGCCGGGCACCCTGACCGGCGAGAAAAGCCGGGGTGAAAAGAAAATTAATGCCCTGATGGATATGTTTCCGGAAGGGACCATGGTGTGCATGACCGTGGTGGTGCAGCCCCAGGACCGGCTTGAAGAGCAGTTTAACCGGCTGTCGAAAAATGCGGTCGGTGAGAATACCGAGTCGGGCCGCGTCCGCCAGGATGTGAAGACGGTAAAAGAGTATCTGGGCAACCGGCACAAGCTGTACCGGGCGGGGATCACCTTCCTGCTGCGCGGCGATGACATGACCAGCCTGAAGCGCAAGCGGCTGGAGCTGTCCACCGTATTGCTCGGGGCCGGTCTGCAGCCGGTACGGCCGGAGTTTGAAGAAGGTCCGCTGAACAGCTGGCTGCGGGCGCTGCCGATGTGCTTTAACCCGGACAGCGACAAAAAACACTGGTATACCCGTCTGACATGGGTTCAGCACCTGGCAGGTCTTTTGCCGGTAACCGGGAGGGAAACCGGCACGGGGCGCCCCGGCTTCAGCTTTTTCAACCGCGGCGGGGATAGCCTGACATTCGATCCGCTCAACAAGCTCGACCGCACCCAGAACGCGCATCTGCTGTTGTTCGGCCCGACCGGGGCGGGCAAGTCGGCCACGTTGTGTGCCGCGCTCTCCCAGTTGATGGCCGTCCATCGTCCGCGGCTGTTTATTGCGGAGGCCGGGAACTCGTTCGGCCTGCTGGCCGACTTCTTTGACAGCCTCAGGCTGACGGTGAATAAAATCAGCGTCAAACCCGGGAGCGGCGTCAGTCTGCCGCCGTTTGCTGATGCTCACAAACTGGTGGAAGAAGGCCTGGCCGCCCAGGCCGTGGATGAGAGCGACCTGCCGGATATCGACACGGACGACGATGGCGAGGATGACAAGCGTGACGTTCTCGGTGAAATGGAAATCTCCGCGCGCATGATGATCACCGGCGGCGACCCGAAAGAAGAGGCTGACCTTAAGCGTGCCGACAGGGCGATGATACGTGAGGCGCTGCTGATGGCGGCACATGCCACGTATAAGGAAGGGCGGCAGATGCTGCCGTCTGACCTGCAGAAGGCGCTGTACGACATTGCCTCTGACAACGATGAGGGCGTCATCAATGTCCGCAATGCTCAGCGCAAGGCGAAAGCGGCGGAAATGGCGGAATCCCTGGGCATGTTCACTCAGGCCGGGAGCTTTGAAGCGGAGCTGTTCAACCGCGAAGGGGAGCTGTGGCCGGAAGCGGACGTGACGCTGGTCGACCTGGGGCATCTGGCGCGTGAGGGTTACGAGGCGCAGATGGCCCTGACCATGGTCTCGATGACCAACATGATCAACAACATCGCGGAGCGTGACCAGTTCCTGGGCCGGGATATTGTCTTCACGGTGGATGAGGCGCATATCGTGACGGTCAACCCGCTGCTGTCGCCCTACATGACGAAGGTGGTCAAGATGTGGCGTAAGCTCGGTGCCTGGCTGTGGCTGGCCACCCAGAACCTTAAAGACTACCCGGATATTGCCGAAAAAATGCTGAACATGGCGGAATGGTGGATTTGTCTGACCATGCCCCCGGAGGAGGTCAAAGATATCAGCCGTTTCCGCGCGCTCACGCCGGAGCAGGAATCGGTGCTGCTTTCCGCCAGTAAACTGTCGGGTTGTTATACGGAAGGCGTGGTGCTGGCGAAACGGATCGAAGCACTGTTTCGTGCCGTGCCGCCGAGTCTCTTCCTGGCTCTGGGCATGACGGAAAAAGAGGAGAAAGCCGAACGCCGGGCGCTGATGAATGAATTTCACTGCAGCGAACTGGAGGCGGCAAAACGCGTCGCGCAGAATCTGGACCGTCTGCGCGGCCTGACGGAGAAACAACAGGAGCCTGCCACGGTATGATGACACTGAAGTACTCTGAACCCGCCATTCATGAGCACAGTGGCGGTGCGCTTTTCACCCTGTCGCCTCAGGGGGAGCCCGGCGTGCTCCCGGCGACCCATCAGCACCTGGTGAGGCTGCGGGCAATGCTCAGGCAGCGTCTGAGCGGGCCGGTCAAAATGACCTGTCACCCTCACCGGGTGGGTCTCAGCAGCAGCGTGGCCATCTATCTTGAGGGAAAGCTGAAGCAGGCGGTAAATATTCTTATCACCGTGACGGGGCAGGCAAGCTGGCCGCAGGAAGAGGAGTACGCGCATCCGCGCTGGTATATCACGGTGCCGGATTCAGCCGATCTGGTGTACCTGATGCTGTGGATCAACGGGCTTGACGTATAACTACAGACTTGCCTTCACCAGGGGCATGATAATAAAAATAACATAATGTTTTTTATACCGGCCGCCAGGGCCGGTTTTTTTTTACTGGTGTGAACCCAGCCATAAGTAACAGATTTTTAGGGTTTATTTTTTTACTTGTCCGTATGGCATTGAAGAATGATTACTCCTTTTCTAGGATGTGGTTTGAATCATTGAATAAGGAGCCCTCAAGTGTATACAGAAACGGTTAAGCCCCTGAATTATACCGTCGAAGCTATAAAAGATTTAAAAGTTATGGAGCGGGGGATACGTGAAAATGCACCTTATACTGCCTATGTTATGAGGCAGGTCGTTGATTTATTACATGAAAGCCCTAAATTCATTTTACCTAATTGTTGTGACATTATTGAGCCTGATGAATACAGGCAGGCTCACCTTGATTTAGCAAGATTGCCCTATCCTGTAGTCGTTTTTGAGATCCCCTGGGTTAAGGACGAGCCCGATAAAGATGTCCCTGGTTTTTCAACTTTACCCTCCACTAAACGAATCGCTCTGTGCTGGGAGAGTCGAGCCGGGTTTGAACCTGTTCCCGGATGCAATCAAATTCTCAAAAGTTTTACCGATGGCGGAGTATTTATTCTCCCAATTTCCTGGTCCGACTCAATTAGCCAGTGGATTTTAGGTATTGGAGGGGTCTTCTTCCCCCATGAAAATACATTACGTAAAAGAGTCGCTGATGAAAAGCAACTTCCGGCGTCGAAAATTGCGCTGGAGGTTTTACGGGACTCGGGATCTCTCACTCCTGGCAGTGCTCAGTTTAAAGCTGAACCATTTGTTGCCTGCCCGGAGTTCAAAGATGAGATGAGCGCCCAGGCTGGTAGTCTTGACCGGCTTTATGCGCAGATACTTATCGATACCAGAGACGAACTTCAGGCTTTTATACAGGCGTGTAGCGTTCTGAACTGTGAGAACGTCAAACCTGTAACGTTGAGCGCTAAACCGCAAAAAAAATTCGTTAATGGAAGGCGTGTAAAGCCTATGGAGAAAAAGGATTTACCCGCTTACACGTATAAGGTATTGCAGCTTTCAGATGAGAAAGTCGCTGCTCAATCAAGTGGTGAAGGCACCAAAGGGGGCAGTAAAAGAATGCACCTTCGGAGAGGTCATATACGTCGTAGAAATGACAAACTTCACTGGGTGAGGCCCTCCATGGTTAATGCAAACAGTTCCGCGGGAATGGTTGACAAGGATTATGCTATCAGAATCAAAAGCCGTGACGATGGATAAGCTCATCATCGCTCATCAACCGGTAGTTTTTCTCTTCGCCAGACGGTTTACAAATAATTTCCGTTAACGGAAAAACAGTTTATTGCGGCTTTTCTGAACGGTCACGGGCACGCTGTCAGGCGATTCAGTCTGACGGAGTCCCGATTCATGAAACTGACCTCCCTTGTTTTCCTGCCGGCTCTGCTGCCGGCATCCGTACTGGCCGGCACGGTCGTCTTCACCGACAGTCAGCATCTGCCGGCAAACCTGCCACCGGGTGTGCCGATGGTGCTTCTTGATGGTCCTGACCGGCTGCAGGCCGACATGTTCGGGGAATTGCCTGCAGACCCTCAGCAGGCCGAAGCACAGGTCAGGCAGGTTATGACGTCTCCTGCCTGGCAACAAAAACAACTGCAACTAAACGATTCTTATCGACAGGTGGTCCGTGCCTGGGAGCTGGGCATCAAAAAAGTGCCGGCAGTCGTATTTGATGACCGTGATGTGGTGTATGGCACCACGGATGTGGCCGTGGCCACTGCCCTGCGTAACCGGGGAGGTGGTCAGTGAATACAAAACCTTCCCGCATCAGAACCACGCTGTGCTCGCTGGGTGTTGCCACGGTACTGAGTACGGCAACCGCGCCGGCAGCTGTTGCAGCACTTAACACGGCGCAGATTATTGCCAGCGCCGTGTCGCAAAACTGTATCAGCTGGCGTGTCAGTGGCATCTGTTACTGGCTGTTCTGTACCCCCTTTGACTGCAAGGTGCGCACGTCGGTCAAAGTCACCCACTTCATTCCTCAGGCAGTCGTTTCGACCTATGTCGCGCCGGGCGGCAACCCGTGGCAGGAAATGGCGTTTGTCAGCCAGACCGCCGGCGGGCTGGAGAGTGCCGTGACCAGCGGCCTTTCCGGTGTTTCTGCCGGAGGAGCCAATCCGGCCGACATGAAAAATCCCGGCCAGCGCAAGTCCGCCGTGCGTTTCAAGTATGCCGATGCGATTGGCCACCCGGCCACGTCCCTCATTGGCGGCAGTATTCCGGGCTATTCCTGTGATACCGCAGCCACCCCGTTAATGCCTTACTTCCTGAGTACGCTTGATTCGGCGGCCTGGCGCACGGGCGTGCCGGAGTCCCTGTATCCGGAAGCGCTTGTGCCCGGCCAGCGTGAAGTGGGCAGCCAGGCAGCGGCGAACATGTGGGGCAACGTCTATCCCCGCTCCGGCTTTATCAGCCAGACCGATGATGATAAAGCCTCTGCCGTGGTGGCACAGCGCGTGGCAGACATTATCACCCGCGCCGGGCAGCCGCACGTGTATCAGGTGCTCCAGGGCAATCGCCATGACGGGTACTGGCCACCGGGAGCAGTCACGGAAAACACCAGCACGCAAAATCACAAATGGCAGCGGCTGGCTCCCCACATGACACAGTCATGTGCCGTCTTCCCTGACGGGAGCCACACCGCCGCGAGCGATAACAACGAAGCCTTTGCGCTCTGGCAGCCCTACAGTTGCTGCAAAAAGCGCGGGCAGACATTTCTGGACAGCACTGATATCTGATGAGGAAAACCGTGAAAAAATCACATTTATTTTCAGCCGTTCGCGTAAGCCTGCTGCTGACCGGCTCCCTGCTGACCGTTCTCCCGGCCGCGCACGCGGCCGATGATGACAATACCATTCTCGGCATGTCCCTGCCGCAGGTGAACAACAGCGCCATCGGTTACGGCAAGTCCGTCGATGGAGCGGTGTCGGACAAACTGTTCTACACCCTCGGCGGCGGGTCGGTCATTTCCCAGCCAGCCACGCGCGGCAATATGCAGAAGCTGGGGCTGAATACCGGCTGGAGCAGTGACCTGATGTGCGGCAATTTCGACCTGAAAACCACCGTCGGCAACCAGCTCAACGGCGTCACATCCGGCTTTAAAAACCTGATGGGCGACGTGATTCAGGGGGCCACCGGCGCGGTGGCCAGTCTGCCGGCGATGGTTATCCAGCGTGCCAACCCGGGGCTGTATGACATGCTCACCAACGGCGTGCTTCAGGCCAATGTGTCATTCGACAAGGCGCAACTCAACTGCCAGAACATGGCGAAAAAAATGATGGACTTCAGCGACAGCAGTAACTGGACGCAGCAGGCCATGATGGATGAATACAAATCCATCGTAAACAGCGGTGATGCTGACGCAGTACGTGTTGATGACGCAGGTCGCAAGGCCAGCGGCGCGTCAGGTAGTAACTGGGTTGGCGGCCAGAAACGTGGGGGGGCGGGGCAGCCCGCAATACGTGTCACCCATGACCTTGTCGCTGCCGGCTACAACATGATGAACGGTCTGCCCGTCACGTCTGATTCGACTGTCGGCGAAAGCAGTTGTAACGGTGGCGCATGCTCTAAATTCGGCAGCGCTGAAGAGGCGGCGGCCATGACCGTGAAGGTACTGGGCGATCGCTCAATGCGCACCTGTGCCAACGCGAGCGAATGTACCAGCGGTGATGCGGATGACCAGCCCGGTACGACCGTTGCCGGCACCGGTTTTGCCCCACTGCTGGAAGAGGCAACCAAAGCCAACGCTGAGCAGCTGGTCAGGCTCGTCAACGGTACGGAAAAGCCCACGGCCACGAATCTGGCGAAGCTGAAAACCGGCGGACTGCCGGTGACGGCTGGCGTGATTAAAGCCCTGCAGCGTGACCCGGATAATGCTGCCCTGACCGCCCGTCTTGCCGGCGAGCTGGCCATGTCTGACACGGTGGAAACGGCGCTGCTGATGCGTCGCATGATGGTTACCGGTATGTCGGAGCCGAATGCCGCTGCCCAGCCAAAGGCCATTGATACCGCCGGTCAGCGTATCGAGGCGCTGGATCGGGAAATCGCGGCGCTGAAAAACGAGATGGAGATGAAGCGCGAACTGTCACGTAATTCGGTGCTGACCATTATCGACAGGGAGAACCAGCGCGTCGAAACCAACCCGCAGACCCAGTCTGATGACAATACCGACAGTCGCTTCAATCAGATGGCAGCGCCGCAGTCGGCTGAATGAGGGAATAAATATGCGTAATAAAACGACTGTCAGGAAAGTCCTTACCCGTGCCGGCATCTTCCTCGCCTGCACGGCGCTGTTCATGGTGGTCTCACTGATGATGGCTGACACCGCCATGAAACATCCGACTGAAGCAGCTGCATTCCGGAGCTGGATGCAGTCGACGCGTTACGGCTGGCTGATGTGGCGACTGGCGCTGTATGCGCTGGTTGCCTGGGGCCTCTGGAAAATCCGGCATGCGCCGGGCTTCCGGGAGGCATACCGGCGGCCGCTGCTGCGCATCAGTATGGTCAGTGTGCTTTTTATCGCGTTGTGTGAGTACGCGATGTTTACCGGTCCGGGAGCCTGAAGATGACGACAAACAGCTATCTTGAGTATTTTCTCACGCTGCTCGGCTGGGTGATCAATAACGGCCTGTGGAATGTCCTGCTGAGCACCGGCCTTTTTGTCCTGCCGCTGGCGTTCAAGGTGGTGGGTATCTGGCTCAGGGTCCGTGAAGAGGGGGAGGATGAAGGCAACAAGGGGATGCTGTCGCTGCCCCGTATCGAGAACGCGCTGTATGCCGGGTTCCTGGTGATGATTGCCTGCTGCGTGCCGCTGATTAATGTCAGCCTCAGTACGATGCAGTACGACACAACCCGGGCAAAGAGCTGTGGTGTGTGGACGCCAAAAGCGCCGGATGAAAGCGGCTATGCCGGCGTGGTCACCAGTCTCAACGACCAGACGGCTGCAGCACCGGTATGGTGGGTACTGATTCATAAACTCTCGAAAGGGGTCACCCAGGCGGCCGTGGCGACCATTCCCTGCCGCCCTGACATGCGCCAGATCCGCTTTGAAGTTCAGCATACGCGTATCGACAACAAAGCGCTGGCGCAGGAACTGCAGGACTTCACCAACGACTGCTATTCGGTTGCGTTGTATCTGTGGAAGCAACAGGACCAAGGACAGACAAAGGACAAAACCACGCTGCGTGATATCGAATGGATCGGCAGCAGTACATTCCTGAGCCGGTACTATCTGTCGCTGCAGTCGAAACTGCCACGGGCGGCGTTCCCGTGGAGCGACAACCGGGACAGCGGCCGGCCTAATACCGGAAGAGGCGGTTATCCTACCTGCAGCGAGTGGTGGAGCAGTGCGGATACCGGTCTGAAAGCCCGCGTGAAGGACCAGGCTGACCCCGATATGTGGCTGCGTATCTCGGCCGCCATGAAAATGTCCGGCTTTAACGACAGTGACTATCAGGAAGCTGTCATACGGCGCCTGGTCAGCCCGGAGAGCCTGACGGTCTCACAGAGTGGCCATGTGTATGCCGGCTATGGCGGCAACGCCGATTTTACCCTGGATAATGCAGCGGCACGCGTGGCGGCTATTGGCGGTACATCTCTCGGCAGTCTGGCGGCGTTCCCGGCGTTCGATGCGATGCGACAGGCGCTGCCAATGGTGCAGGCTATCCTGCTGATGGCAATCTACGTCATGCTACCGCTGATTCTCGCGTTTGCGGCTTACGAGTTCAAGACCGTTATCACTCTGACTTTTGTAATATTCGCTCTGAACTTCCTGACGTTCTGGTGGGAACTGGCGCGCTGGCTCGACAGCTGGCTCCTGACAGCGTTGTACAGTTCAGATACACACAGCCGCTTTAATATGGCGGGACTGCAGAACAGCTCAGATGACCTCATTATGAATCTGGTGATGGGAGCGATGTTTATCGTACTGCCTGCTGTTTGGCTGGGAGCTCTTTCGTGGGCAGGGGCCAGCGTGGGTGTCGCTGTTAGCGCTGCCTTTCAAAAGGGTACTGAAACTGCTCAGAATACAGGCGGGAAATTTGGAGAAGCTGCTGGTAATGCTATCGGCAGTAAAGCAACCAAAGGGTAGTTTTACTGGTACAGTTAATTCGGCCTAATCTTCACTCGGGGATTTGTAAGGAGCGCCATCATATTCATTATTGGTGGCGCTATTCATTACAAATTCATCATGAAAATTATTTTCATCTTTCTTTTCATTAAAACTATTTATTGAAGCATTTTCAGAGCCAGATCCGATATGTGTTATGGCAGCAATTAAAGCCCATAATAAAACTGCGCTGCAGCTTATCAGGAGACCGCCTGCTATAAGCGCAACTAACGAACAAAGGGCAGCTAAAAGCAGCGGCAAGTGGCCTAACCACTTCGGCAGTTTGTATAGTTTAGCCAGCATGACGCAGCGCTGATCTAAACGTGTAAAAATTTTTTTGGTACCCTTCCATATTGCAGCGAGACGAACACCACGTTCCCAGGCGCGTTTCTCTTGAGACTGATACATATCCCCCTCCGAATTAGGTGAGTTCTCAGGGACTATAGCGGATTTTTTGAGCAATTGCTAATTACTGTTTCAGCACTCTGGGCTACCTAATAAATTCTCTAAAATCATAAGGTTAATATTTTTTCCAATGCGTTACGACTACGCCATCATAGAAGGGGATTCTATGCGTAATGTAGTGGTCAACTAAAACTGGCCTCTACTTTGAGTTTTTCCAGTATCGTTTTTCCGATTCGTTTGGTGGTAACGCGCCGTTATATTCGTGTGGCCTGAGTTCGCTGTAATACCCAACAATATAGTAAGTTATCGCATGGGCAGTATCGAAGCTTATATAGCCAGTCGCTGGCACCCACTCATTCTTCAGGCTTCTGAAGAAGAGTTCCATTGGGCTATTATCCCAGCAATTTCCACGCCGACTCATACCTTGTCTGATCCGATATCGCCACAGACATTGCCGGAACTGCCTGCTTGTAAAGTGGCAGCCTTGATCGCTGCGGAACATCACCCCGGCAGGCTTGCCGCGAATTTCCCACGCCATTTCCAGCGCTTTGATAGTCAGTCTGCTATCCGGTGAGAACGACATTGCCCATCCCACTGGTTTCCTTGCGAACAGTTTGAGAACTACGGTGAGGTAAGCCCAGCGCTTGAATCACCTTGTTTATATCTGTCCCAGATAATCGCCTTCTGTTCTGGTATATAGTTAATCCGAGTTCTTCGTTTCATGGCAACGTCCCACTTGATTAAGGTAGCGTTACATCGACCCGTTGAACTCACAGCACGAGGCGGACATGCTAACGGGGCAAGATATCTGGGGGGCACAACATAACCTACCAAACAACGAATTTCATCAACTCGTGGAAACATTGACTGCCATGATTATTCAGTCTTTGATGTAAGATCAGCCCCTACCCAGATTACCAAATTCTTCATCAGAGGATTTCTATGCGCAATTCCGAGATATATGTGTCAGTTGATATTGAAACGTCAGGTCCTGTTCCCGGAATTTACAGCCTCCTATCAATTGGGGCTTGTCTGGTGAGTGATCCTGAGAACGCACTGTACCTTGAACTTCAACCAGAGGGCGAGAAGCATGATGCTGAATCTCTTGCTGTGACTGGGCTTGATATTAACCGACTACTGAACGAGGGAGTTGCTCCAGAACAGGCTATGTTAAAGCTAAAAGACTGGCTTGCTTCTTTGATTTCTCAACATCGGAAACCCATTTTTGTCGGTCTGAATGCCCCATTTGACTGGTCATTCATCAATTACTACTTTCACAAGTATATTGGCAGCAACCCCTTTGGTTTCACAGCCATAGACATTAAAGCCTGCTACATGGGGGCTATGGGGTGCGAGTGGTCAGACACAAAATCATCACATATGTCTGCAGTCCTTGCCCCTCTAACCCAACCCACGCATAATGCGCTTGATGATGCCCGTTTTCAGGCTGAACTTTTTTCTTTATTACTCGCGCGATCAGGCCGTTAGTTGTGATTCTGCTAAAAGGGACAGTCCATTCTGACAGCTTCAAAATACCCCCCCTCTCTAAATAACCAAGCTTTAATTCCTGAAGTATCTGGAGATGTGCCGACGATAATGGCTACAGGATGCGGAAGTACCTGAGAGTAACGTTGCGCAAAGCGGGAAAAGCTCGAAATATCTGCACTCGATATCTGCGGTATTACCTGAGGATGCGTATGCCAGTATCCTATTAATCGTAACCCAAGAGCATTTGCCTTTTGAATCTCCTTCTTACAGCGTTCAGGGTCTAACTCAAGCCATGTTCGCCCTGCGTTGTCGGCTTTGTGTGGTGCTGTTGCAAGAGACAAAATGATACCGTCTGGATGATTGGGGTCGACAAAAAGCTGACCCCCTCGCTCATGTTCCCCACTTATTTGCCGATTACAGTGAAAAATATCAGCCGCGGAGTGGGATACCAGTAAGACGTCCTCAACACCGGGCCATTTCCAACTCCAGGTAACCTCCATTATTTTCCAGCCTCATGTGTAGATTCGGGCCAAGCCCGCTCCAGAACAGTTTGAATGGTTCCTGTCGGTAAGTCAGGGCCGATATACGTCCCGCCCTGCACCTGTGCATCAGCAGGGCGGTTTATGCTTGTTAACCAGAGCGATTCCTTTTTAATACCGTTCAGATACTGAATCGATGCCTGTGTTATCATTGTGGCGATGGTATTCATACCCGCTGCGTTCCCGGGAATGAAACTTTCCCCGCAGGCAGGTAGCGGAACAACCCCTCCTTCCGGCCACTCTGTATATTTGTGACTAAAGTCGCCGTTGTCACTGAATAAGTGCCTGCCATCATAGTCACCTCGAGGTGACGCTAATGCATGTCCCACAAGCGTATGAGGTTCACTCCATCCCTGAATAAATGCCCATGATTGACCTTTTGCTTTTAGTTTCCACAAACTAGCTTCAGACTCCCAGTCAGCTGTTGTGATGATAACTAAATCAGCAGTCTGAAGAAGGTCAGGCTTGTCTTCCAAGGCAAATTGCACATACGTATTAAAAGCTTTGACCGCAGAAGTTGGATGATCCCGCATGAGCCTGGTTTTAAGTGCATCGACTTTGAATTTACCTAAATCATCCATGCCAAGCACATGCCTTCCCATATTGGCGGACTCAAAAGTATCTGGGTCGATAAGAGTCAGATGTTTAAGCCCCGACCTTGCAAGTTGTGATGCAACAGCCCCACCCAGCGATCCTACCCCGATGAACACAACGTGTGCTGCTTCCAGCCCTCTGATGCTGCCGCTTAAATCTCGCGCATAGAAATCTGTACGGTCAATGACGTTTAATCTGGAGGAATAAATAATTGCAGGATGTTGCCCGGTTATCGCCAAAGGTTTCCGACGTGCGGAGCGCGATCCGAAGAATGGGCTACGGCGACGAGTATCTACCTTTGCAAAAACATTCAGTGTGTATAAAGGCGCGCCGGCTTTGCCAGGTAACTCCAGAATCAGCCATCGGGAAATAAGTGAGCTACTGGTACTAAACCACGTAGAAAGTTTTGTCGCATCCGCCTCAGATACATGAGGGAGGATCCACGACAACAGCTCTGCCGGTGCTGGAAACACGAGTCCAGGAAAACTTTTGAGTTTTACAAAAAAACCGCCTGCATGTGGAGAGCGTATCGTGACTTGCCTTCCCATAATCCGGCGGGCATGGCTACCAAGAGCTTTTATATCTGATGATAACCAGACTGACTCATAGCCTGAGGGAACGATGTATCGAGAATCACTGAGTGCGAATAGTTCAGAAGCATATTCTGGCCGCCCAATGAGCAATACATTCCGTACAGACCTACCGTGCTGTCTTATCCAGTAAGACGTAATCTCATTCTGAAATTCGAGATTACGTTTATCTGCGTTTGCGCCCTGGATGGATAAAGACAATATTTTCTTCAGCCGATTAATGCTGTCGCGAACTACTGTGTCAGGTGACCCCGTAACTGGCTCTTCTTTAAACCCGTGAAGACATAGACCTGCTTTTGTTGCGTGTGGCCAAACAAGCCAAGGTGAGGGATCCACATACAGATTGAGACCAGCGGATGGGAATCCCTTGGGAAATCCTATGTGCAATGTCCTTTCTATGCCCAGATAATCTGTTGGAAGCGGGAAACGGTATGCTACGGTTTCATCTGAGCGCGCTTTGGTGTGCTGCAGTAGACCTGCGGCATTACCTGTGTTTAGGAGTGCCTCAAGTGTGGCAATTCCCTGTGCAACCGCATCATCTGGAATATTAACCAAGTCGACCTACCGGTTTCGTATCAGCCTGAGATTGATCGCCGCCAGCCACACCTCCAAACAGCGCTCCCATTGAAACAGAGTTTCGGTTCATACCTGAAGGCCGACCCGGCATTGTCCAGTTAGCGGGGATACTAGTATTTACTTCATCTACAAATGAACGCCCGATTCCGAAGCTTTCGTTTACTGCCTTGGCAAATGATTCCACGGATGAATAGCTTTCAAGTCCAAGGCTGAATGCCTCGCAGGCACTTTCATGCCATTCATAGAACGCCCTTTGGTAAGCAGAGCCTTCTCCTGGGCGATTCCATTTTTCTGCAAAGTTTTCGCCGCTATCCTCTGGATTACAGACCATGTATTCCTGTCCATTGCTTCGAATGAAGTTTGGCATAGTTCTGACGATCTCAAGAATGGCTTCAAGTGGCGTAAATGGCCTTTGCCGCGATTGCATTGCTACATTCAGCCAGGCGTGAGCGGCGAGTGTTGTGATGACAGCTGAAATTGGGCGCGATCTTTCATTTTTAGTGCAAATAGCCCATTCATCGCGATGGCGTTTCAGAAGCTTGATACTGGCTCTAAGTGGATCCTCGGTCTGATATTCTTCATATTCGGGTAGTGGGGCTATGGTCGCGGAATCTGCAGCAGCCCGACTTTTATTGAGAGCAACATAATTTTCAAGCATGATTTGACTCTCCGAAGCATCATGGAGCCAGTCTGCATAGGGGATAGGGCTGCTCGCTTTCCACCCAGTTTCTCTATCTGGTACTTCAAGCATGCCATGGCCGTGAGTTTCATCATTCCAGCTGCGGGGTCGTGCTGGGGTCACGTCAATATGAAAACCTGGGTTCTGATCTGCATAAACAACACGTACCCCTCTTCGCAGAGGCTTTATGTCCTCATGAACGCGACTGCCTTCCTGAAACCGTTTTTCTATCGTTTCGAGCACAGTGTCCGCTGATACTCCTCTGGAATTCGGGAGCCAGACAATTGCATCTGCATCAATTGTGCCCAGGTCTGCCGGCGCATCAGACACGGGGTTGATGGTAGTTTTAAGGCGCATAGATCCCTGCGGAAAAATATGTGCATCCTGCAGAATAGGATCATCGGAAGCTGAGAGGATTGTCTGCAGTTGTGCGTAGCGGCCATTAATTTTTTCATACTGCGGACCGGTCAGAGAAATCGCTCTTGCTGCTCGAAGAAGGAAAAATTCCCAGCTGCTGTGTTTAGTCTGTTCATTATTCATTTCTGTGACTCCTGAGGGCGGCCGATAGTCAGCATTGACCGGAACTGGTTTGAATTACTCTCTCTATCAAAAATTACATAAGGGTGCTGATGCTGCGTCGTCAGCAAAGCACCAAATTCAATTGCAAGCGCTGCAGGGATCGCAGCAAAGACGCTGATAGGTTGCTCCGATTCTGCTTCAAGTTGACTCAAATGCTTTTGAAGTTCATCCCGGAATGTGTTGATAACATTCCGGTTTGAAACCATCGCATATGAGGGCTCTGGAATAGTGAACGACGCGATTCGCACGCGCGGCAGCACTGCTTCAATATCCCGTTCAGGAATAGTCGCCGATATCGAAAGGACTAAGGCCAGTGGCCCATTACCTTGAGGTGCTGGAGAGAATATATAATCAGGAGGAGAAGCGGATTTCGATGGCCAGCGAAGACCATGTGTGCGACTTCTGGAAAATAAATACCGGTTAGAGCGGTCTCCGATGGCTTGTCCGAGCATAATCAATGCAGGGATGTCTGCGAGACCCACGAGGGCTAAAGCAGGCATATCGCCGAAGCTGCCTCCGCGTTTGGCTAATTCCCCTGAAATCTTCTGCTCGATATCGTCCTTAATTAATTGCCAGTACAAGTCATCCCTTCCGCGGGGGCCAGGCTCTCTGAAAGTGATGTTAATTGTGTGACCAAACGCAGTCAGTCCCTCGGAAGACATCGCTGTCAGCAATTCCCCTGCCGGGATATTATTGGTAGATGCAAAATGCTGACTCTGAACAATTAGCGGTATAGCCCGTCCTTCAGCAGGCTGAGAGGCTGCAAGGCGTATACGAGCAAGACAGCTTTCATGCAGGCCACTCAAATCATCTTCAGGATAACCGTCATCATCGCGATCTATTTTTTCGTGACAATTTGGGCACAACAGCATCAGGTTTGAGAAGTCATTAGTAAGATTTTGAGCCTGTTCATCACTATGCTCTTCTCGCCCTCTGGGTCCTTTAGGGCTAGCCGGAAGTATATGTGCGACCTCACCCCACTGCATGGATGTGCCCACGCGAAAATCATGCGTCAGGTCTGTTCCACAAAGCTCGCATTGTCCTGCCATCCTTACCCATACCATCTGTTTTACTTCGGATTTGGTGTTAAATCTTCCACCTTTTTTCTTGGGGGGGGCTTCTGCGTTCAAGTGATTACCTCCAGAGGAAATAAAAAAACAGTTCATCAAAGTCTAAAGTGGCGCTTAATTCATCATCTTCAATGGATGCATAAGTTAAATTAATAAAAAACGCTATAGTGTTGAGTTAAAGCAACTTTTAGATTTAAGAAAGCATCAAATTGATGATTGGTGGTATAAAATGTGGTTAATTTGATAAAACTTAAAATAATCAGTTTGACGTGCCCCTGTTCATCAACATACCGCATCAGTAATGCTTTATCAGTGACCTGAGAGCACCCCCCATGCAGAAATGTTCATCCGAAGAACAGATCCTCAGTATTTTCCGCGAAACCTGTGTCGAGCCAGTTCTGTAGATGACGCCAGCTGTTGGCACGAAGCAGTCAGACAATCGGGAAAAGGTAGTTACCATTATGTGTTAATGATAACTACCATTTTTTAATTCTGCTATTTTAATTCGATGTAGAGACCAAGCGCGATACAAAAAGCATGCAGTAGAATTGGTAAAAGAAGCCCTCTACTTTGATATCTTGCTCCACAGAAAATTAATGAAAGTGCAAACATTTGGATTTTGGTGGGGAATGAATATTGTGTGTGTATAACTGCAAACAAAAAAGAAACAGTCAATCCGCCGATAATATAGCCCACCTTTTCACCAAAAGCGTTTAAGAAAGAACTCAGGATAATTCCTCTGAAAACCAGTTCCTCCAGAAGTGGGAAAATAATAATAGTGGCTGCAATTTTTACAGCTGCCATTTCGTGTGACAAACCTTTAGTAAAATCTGTAACGAAGGGTTCTTTCGGCGTAAGGTAGTATGAAGCAGCGTAAGCAATAATTATGAGTGCAAGAAAAACAAATGACTGCTTGTTAGGTTTTCCCCAGGTTAATCCTTGGTAAGGTGAGGTGTTATTTAATAAGTGGGTTATGGATAAAAAAATTACAAGCGTTATTAGAGGCTTAATTATCTGCAAATGTAATATTGAGAAATTAAGTCTGGTCATTAAGAATATATTCAGATCAATAGAAGTTAATAATAAATAAAAGAATAAAAAGTTAGATAATCCGAAAATAAGAATTAGAAAGCGTTGTTTGAAAATATCCATATCAACCATTTTCATCGGAGAAAACTACATATTAATCACCAAAAAAACGATGTCTATATCCATTTGACGTCGTATTTCCCTGTTGGTACTATTAAATTGTTGTACTGTCGCACTGGCGACCACCAATGCTCTTGTAGCCTGTGATGAGCGCCTTCGGGTGGCTACAGTCGCACTTAAGCTGCGACCACCAATGTTCCGGCAGTCTGTGAGGAGCGCCTTCGGGTGACTGCACAATAAAACTCTCTAAGCCTGGAAGGGAGTACATGAAAAATGTGGCAAATCTGCCCACCTTTGAAAGCAGATATCGTCTATGAAAGCGCACTATGACGCGGCGATGAAGGTTTACTGTGTAGCAAATCTGCCAGTTTCAATTCACTTCCGTTCTGTGAACGGCATCAGTTCAACGTCTTCTCATTTGCAGTTATACGCCCTGAGTTTCGTACGACTTTTGCGCCGACGTATAAGGCCATTTGGTACATTTGGCCGCTTACGGAGTTGCATTAGGAGCACGAAGCTGCGCGGCGTCACTTGTGAAGTGGCGAAGACACTACCAAGTGACGCGCGCAGCGCATAACGTCTCAACCCACGTACGACGTGGTTTTCAACGTTTTACTACCATCTGACCAACATGTAGCCCGTGTCAGTGCGGTTTTAAAATCACTTTCACATCAACGTAAGCACGACGGGAGGCCGTCTGAACGTTCAACTATCAGTAAGGAGGAAATCGACTCGGTATCGATGGCAACACTACAAGCAGTAGTGTTGGAGGCAGCTTGACGTAAGTCAGCTCTGCATAAGCAGCAAACAGATCAGAGATCTGGGGTGCCTCGCAAGAACTCAACAATTCGCCGCCCCGATGCACAGATACCAGTCGAGACGCAGGAAGCGCAAAAGCAACCGTGTCGTCGGGGAATGAATTGCTGGTCTACAGATCCGTCTGCTTCTTTACAAGTAGAGGGACGTGTATGCCTTTGGAGAGAGTGAAATGTCCAGATTCAGTAAACAGCTGTGCAAACAACTCGTCACGCTTGCCCGTCAGGGGCGGGGAAGTTATAAAACGGTGGCTGACCGTTCAAGAATCGCAGAACGTTTTTCTGAACGATTGTCTGAACTGAATATTCAGATCAGGGACGTAAAACATATCAAAACTTCCCATATTGAAAAGTATATTGAGAGCAGGAAGGCAGATAGTTTATCTCTCAGGACGTTACAGAATGAGATGTCTGCTATCCGCTCTGTTTTATTATCAGCAGGAAGAAGTAAACTGGCCGATCCCAGTCACATTAACCTGAGTAATCAGGCTCTCGGGATTTCTGGTGCTAACCGGGATGGAACTAAACTTCCCATTACAGACGAAAAACTTAATGCTGTGGTCAGTTTTGCTCAAAGAAAAGACGAGGGGGTTGCTCTTGCTGTGCAACTTTCCCGATATCTTGGATTGAGAACAGAAGAAACCGTTCAGTCTGCAAAGTCTTTAAAGACATGGAGGCAGGCACTGATTAATAATCATGAGCGTGTCCGTGTTGTTTTTGGGACTAAAGGCGGACGTCCAAGGGAAACGACAGTTTTTAATCGCGAAAAAGTTTTATCAATTCTTGACAAGGCAATTAGTTATGTCAGTGAACATAACGGAAAACTGATTGATAAACCCTCTCTGCATACCGCTATTGATCGCTACCGTAATATTGTAAGAGAGGCAGGAATGAATGGTAAAAATGCGCCGCACAGTTTACGTTACGCTTACTCCCGCGATGCTGTAAATCACCATATTAAAAATGGAATGAGCCGTGAGGAAGCCGAGGCACTTGTTTCAATGGATCTGGGGCATGGAGATGGAAGAGGACGCTATATAAAACAAGTTTATTTCAGGGAAGATGTGTCCGATTGATTAAGCGATTTAGTTAAATCAAGACGTGATAAACACTGTAGCATACTGAGTGCTACAGTGCTTTTGCTAAAATTATAATTGTAGAAAAAAATTATTTGTAGAGTTATTCAAACCCCATGTCATTATCATCATCAAAAAAATTATCAGTTTGACTGACCAAAGTTCCTTTATCTGCATCCAGAAGAATGTAACTGTCATTAAACTGAAAATCTGTTATTTCAGCATTTTCTTTTATGCCATCGTGAAAGCCGATATCGATATTTAATCCGAGTGTCTGATGGAAAATAAAACTTGATATTGATTCAAATACAAAAACATATGCTTTATCTTCTGGGTCCCAGGGGGAGCGCTCATAATCTGGATAGTGAAGGTCAGCCTTAATAGACACTTTAACAGAAAGTTCATAGCTTGCTGAATCCCTGTTAACATCAGTGAGCTTTGGGAAGGATAAAACAACGTCTTTAATCTCTAACTCTCCTATCTCAATATCATGATAGTCGGCCCCTTCGGGAATGCACTCCATTTCACAAAGGTATTCTTTAATACGTTCAGTGATGCTGCCACGGAGTTTATCAAAAACACCATCTGCGAAAGAAGCCATGTCCTCTAGGTATTTATCATTACGAATCAGGAGGTCGACTAATGTCTGGATGCTGCTTAAATGGATAAAGCTTTCATTTTTTTCTGAAGCCGATATAAGGTCTTTATCTTCACTAACAATGTACACTTTATGCGTACGTTTTTCAGCTATCTCGTTTACGGCCTCAAGCGTAAAAGCATCCGGAAACTCTTTTTTCTTTCCGGGCTGATCGAACGGAGGTGCATTAGTGAAATACTTCTCAAATACCAGAAGAGGATTGATGTTTTGTACGCTTATTTCTTCAACTCCTCCACATTCAAGAAACTGTTTGAAACTGGCAAGTGCATCGCTGATTACAGCTTCTGCATCTGGTTTTACGAATATCTCTTTAGGTACATGCGCCGGAGTAGTTCTCAGTATCGGGGCATACGTTTTCTGAAATTTATTAAGTTCTTTTAAGGCTTTCTCAGCGTTTTTACTAATATGTAATTCAATTTCTCTGCGTGTGATGTCAGTAACAAGGATGCGCACTTTATCATCTGATGCAAAATTCTCCAGTTTTTCAAGAATGTATAAGCCAAACTGAAAATGCTTTCGCTCATAGGCAGATGTATCTATATAAACAAGGCGGGTAATGAGTTCCATGATCATCTTCCTGAGATGGTTAGGGGAATAGTTCAGTATAAGTCTCATCCAATACTTGTTGTATGATTCAGTACACAAGGTTATCTGCGGCTTGACAGATCTGCGTTTTGTTTTGAAAATGAACAGGCTTATACGTTGCTTTTGCAACCACCAATGATTCATTAGCCTGTGAGAATCGCCTTCGGGTGGCTACAACAAAAGCTCCTGTAACCTGAAAAGGGGCAAAACATTGGTAACTCTGCACACCTTTGAAAGCAGATATCGTCAATTTAAGCGCACTATGACGCGACGATAAAGGTTCCTTCTGTACTAACCAGACAGTCAGAATGTCGTTTTTTCTGACTCCCCGACGGGAAACACTTCCCGGTCGGGCAGGTGTTTCCTTTTTTTATGGAGAAACACCATGTCTGTCATCTCTTCTGCGGTTATCCCTGAACACCTTCTTACGCAACTTCAGCAGTCTGCTGACGCAGCTGTCCGGAGATTAAAATCTTTCTTTTATCTGCACCGCAACAGCGGCTGGTATGTCAACGGCTCGGGCAATTATGCCGTTCGTGCGCATATCACCTCTGTCAAAGACCAGGGCATTAAGGTCTTTCTTACCGTCCGCACCGGGTGCCACCACGCTGAGTATGTTTTTCGCCGCCTGCCGGTTTCCTTTCCGGAGGGAATAACAGGCCGTCGAAACGCATACCTTTATGCCTGCCGTCAGGCACAGCATCTGGCACACATGCGCTACCGTTTTCTTTCCGGAGGGCATTCTTATGACTGAAGCACTGCACGACGTCACTTTTCGTATTCTGTCGGTGTCTGAGGCCCGGCGGGCTGTATGTCCCGCCCAGTATGGCCCCGTAAGTGGCGTTTTCATACGGGGTGAAATCCTCCGGGATAACGTCTCCTGTGGCGAACAGGTTTTTGTCGCGCCACTCGGTGAGTGTGATCCGGCTGACCCCGAACTCTGTGTCTGGTGTCAGTATTATGGATACGCTCCCCGGGTTAAGGCCGGCGACATACTGGATGCCGTGGCCATTTCAGGCGCAAATCTCGCAGATCCACTGTCGGGAGCTGTGCTGCAACGCCTTTGCTTTAATCCTGCATATGTGTCTGAGCAGCAGTCAGCGTCATATGCTCTGAACTGAACGGCCGGTAACGACTGCCGGCAAATGTTGTGGACCCTGACGGGGATATCTCTCCGTCGGAGGGGATATCCCGTTACTTAACTGAGGATATACCCATGTACGCAGACGTTTACACACTCAAGACACCTCTGGACACACTCAGCTGGCTTTGCCTGCTCGAGAGTGAGCTTCTGAGCATCAGGGCATTTCAGCGTCTCGGCCTTCATACGGACCGTGATGAACCGAATGAACTGACGTATCCGGAAGATGCCATCATCAACGCCGGCACAGCCTATGGCTGGTTTGTCTGTTTTCTCAGGGACGGTGACATTCCACCGCTGCCTGCCACTGCCAGAGAACTTCTCTGCACCCTTGACGGTCTCGGTAAAGAGATTAACCGGCCTTTCTGGGAGCAGGCTGTGGCCCGCGGGCAGGATGAGGCCTGTGGAGACAAAGCTATCGCCGCCCTCGAAATGATGTAATCAGACAGAACACACCCAGACGGGGATTTACTCCCGTCCGGGGGATAAATCCCCCTTTTTTCTTTGCGGAGGATTTATCAATGAAAGACCTGTCTTCATCCCCGGCTTCCATGTCGGTTGTTTATATCATCGAGCACGTCAGCACGGTTCCGTTACGTCACTGGCATGCTTTCGTCCTGGCCGTAACAGAAACGTTCTGGCAGTTGCCGGTGCGTCTGCGTCCGGGAAATATGTATCTGCCGTCGCTTAGCCGCGCCGCCGATCTGTTTCCGGTTGCTGATGTCATGGCGTTCTGTGGCGATTCAGGCGGCTGTTTCTGGCCGGTCAACATGACCATTGAGCGGGAGCGCAGCAACAATACGCTGAGTATCCAGGAGCTGGATTTTCAGCATCAGCCCTGCGATTTCTTTGCGCGTGTTGTGATGGTCCTGCTGCACAACCTGTGTCCGGGCAGCTTCCGGATACATTCTTCTGACGAAGGCCGCAGCTGGGCAATACCGTTGCGCTGGATTGAACGCCACATTGGACTGCCTGAGCACCCGACGCTGACCATGCCTCAGACGGTACTGACAACACCGGTGAGCGAGGGCGCATTTGATTCCCTGTTGCTGCAGATGCTCTCCGGTGGTGAGCGGGTGCTGAGCAGTGAGGACTGGAATGCCTTCGTGCTGGCGGAATTCCATCTGTACGAACTGAAGCGCGTCACTGAAAAAACTGACGCGCTGTAATCTTTTCTCTTTCGCTCACCCTGAGTGAGTTTTCCCGTCGACGGGCGTATCTCTGCGCCCGCCGGCGCAGGGATATGCCTCTGATTAAAGGTATATCTCATGAAAAAAACGACTTTACGTAAGGCGGTCCGCCGCCCCGCAAAACAGACTGACCTTTATCGCCAGATAACCGACCGCATTGTTGTCGCGCTGGAAAACGGCGTCGCGCCCTGGCGTAAGCCGTGGCGCGCGGCTGCCGGCAGCGGTCTGGTCGGTCTGCCCCTGAATGCCACAACCGGACGTCACTACAGCGGCGTGAATGTCCTGCTTCTCTGGATGTCAGCGGAAGAGCAGGGTTTTCGCAATAACCGCTGGATGACTTACCGGCAGGTGCAGCAGGCTGGCGGGCAGGTGCGTAAGGGTGAGAAAGCCACCCTGGCGGTGGTTTATAAGGACTGGACGAAGCAGGCGGAGGATCGCGAAGGCAACCGCCTTTATGACAGGGACGGTAAACCGCTGATGGAAACCGTGCCGATGCTCAAACCCCTGCAGCTGTTCAACGCTGAGCAGTGTGAGGGGTTGCCGGCAGAGGTTGCGGCTTCTCCTGAACAGCCCCTGACGGTGGATGAGGACGGCATACTCTGTCCGGACGTGATGAACAGGGTGATCCGGATGTTTAACGCCACAGGGGTTAAACACCGGATGCTGCCTCAGAACCGGGCTTATTACCGCCCGCTGACGGATGAAATTGTGATGCCGATGGCTGAGCAGTTTTTTTCGGAGGCGGACTGCTGGTCCACGCTGTTGCATGAGCTGGTACACAGTACCGGTCATGCGAAGCGACTTAACCGGGAGGGGATAACCTCCTCATCCCGCAAGTTCGGGGACCCGGTATATGCCCTGGAGGAGCTCATCGCCGAAATGGGCAGTGCGTTTTTGTGTGCTCAGCTCGGCGTGTTCGGTGAGGTTCAGCACGACAGCTATGTGGACCACTGGCTGAAGGTGCTGAAATCTGACAAAAAGGCCCTGTTCCGCGCCTGCCGGCATGCCCGGGAAGCGTCGGAATATCTGCTGGCACTGCCTGAAAGTCAGGCTGTGGCGGCGTAATTAACTTATCCGGTGGCGGTTATTCCGTAACTGTCACCGTCCCGTGAGGACACCGCTCCTCACGGGGCTGTGTCCTCTTTTTTTATGAAAGAGGAGTATTCACTATGTCTGAATGGTGTCATAACCGCCTGGAAATCACCGGTAAATCTGTCTGCATCGATGTCATGCTGCAGTGGATAAACGGCACTGACGTACCGCGTCACCGCCACGCAGTGCAGCAGAGCATACAGCTGTTTCTGGCCGGCGCGGCGGGGATACTCAAGCCGGTGCGGACCACGTCGTATCCGCCCTGTCAGGGGCTGGTCCGTGCAGGCACAGGGCTTTCCACTGCGGCCAATCAGGCGTTTGAAAGCTGGCTGGCGCTCCTGCTGAAGGATGCCGTTCTCGATGCGGAAACCATCAGAGCCGTGGACCGGCTTTATCACCAGTCAGGCCTGGGCGCGCTGAAATGGGAGAATATTCCCGACCCGGCACGTGAGGTTATGGCGGAGCTGATTGCCAGACAGTATACCGACTGGTTTGGTCTGGTCAGCGCCGGCGATGAGTCTGATGCCGCACCTGCCTGGGAGCGGCTCAGCCAGTATCCTGAACGCTCCCAGTCCTGCGATATGCTGGCCGTCATACCTACGCGGCTGGCAGCAGAGCTGAACGGTTCCGGGGGACTGATATCAGGCGTATCGACCACAACCAGCCTCTACTGCCGGCAGTACGGCATGGAGTGGCCGGCCGGGCACAATGTCAACTGGCAGCGCCATACACCTAACAGTCTTACGCTGCAGATGGATACACCCTGGTTCCCGCCGTCAGGTGAGGTTGTCGGGGAAATTTCTGCGGTATTTGACTGCGAGGTGCGTTACAGCTACAGCGAGTCCGTGAGCGGGCTCAGCGGTTACGACTGCTATGACGGCGGCGAACATGTCGACGGACATAAAGGTGCGACCGGCGCGTCTCAGCCCGGTCAGGTGCTTTATCTCGTCAGCGATGAGCCGGCGTTACCGGCTCAGGAAGCAGCATCTTATCGTGAGGTCCGGGGGTAAAAGCCTGTTCCTCAGTTAACCCGGCCACGGCAATGCCGTGGCTTTTTACCTTCAGGAGGCACTTCCCCTGGTCAGGGTGCGTGTTCCGTTTTTTATGGAGAGTACGTATGCCTGGCATCATTCACCAATAAAAACCTTTTGTTGCTTGTTTGCACCAGGCTTGAGTACCCATTTGTATTTCAGTTGGCGACCGTTTGCAGGCTACATGACCATCGCCAATAAAATTTGACCGTACAGTTTCGACGATGAAATGGTTGCGTCTGAGCGTCTGCTGTGTGCCAGGAGCGGAGGTTGGCTTGTTACGACAAATTTAGGATTGACCGTAGAAAGCTTGTCGAATGTCTCAGGGCGTGAAGCGAACGCTGCAAGTGGCACTCCGCATCGATTATTGAACGATGTCTGAATAGCCAATTGTAAAAATCAATGCTTTTTAGCCCAGTAAATGATGTAAAAATGATTGTGGAATTATAAGCAACTTTGGGACTGTCCGTTACTTCACAAAAGGAAGAACATAATCAAAATACTCTAATTGAGCAGTCCGAAAAACTTTCCAGTGCTTAGCATTAGCCGGTTCATCACGCTTGTTTGTATGAGTTAAAATAAGGCGTCTCTTTGCTCGCGAAACACCGACAAAAAACGCGCAGCGATTTTCTTCTTGTTTACCAAAGAAAGTCTCATTTTCTACAGCCATGATGACAACCGAATCAAACTCTAATCCTTTGCTTTTGTGAATGGTCAAAATTCGCACAGCTTGATCATCTACGAATCGTTTTAATGCGAGAGGTAACTCAGATTCTATTTTCAATAAATCTTTGATACGTTCTCTGACATCGCGAATAACCTGTTTCAGACGCTCATGGGACTCATAATCAGGAGATAATGCAACAAGCGTCTGTAAACCTATATGCTTTAAAAGAGCGCGACAAAATCTCCACCATTCAGAAAAGGGTGTTTCCGTTTCCTTTGCATCAGATACTTCCTTACGATGCTTTCTTATAAGTTGATCAAGACCTTTTCGTACGCTGGTCTGAATCTCTTCATCAGCAAAGGGAACCAACAGGTTCATCAGGCGGATCCAGGCTTTAGGTTCCCGCTGTGCATAAAGACAGGACAGGTAATCAACGATTAAACGAGCCACTGGTTCAACCGTGATGTCCTGCATTTGCTGTTCATTGCGGTAGGGAATTCCGCGCTGCTCTAACTCTCTGAAGAGGTGATCAGCATACAAATCTGGTTGCCTTGAAACCAGGACTGCAATTTCTGCTGGAGGTAGCTGCTCTTTATTTATCCATCCATCAATTAGGTCAGCGAGATAGATAGCTTCAGTTTGACTGTCTTCAAATTTCCAGGCAAAAACCTCCCCTTCGTCCCCTTCCAGTTGATCATCAGGCATTACAGAGTCAGGATCTAACTTACGAATAATTTCGTTCTGAACACGCAACAATGTTGGTTTTGAGCGGAAATTGCGATACATGTTTAGTGGCACCGCATTAAAGTCCTTTGTAAAGGACTGGAAAATGCCGTCCAGAGCACCTGCCCAAGCCATAATTTTCTGTTTTGTGTCACCGACTGCAGTCAGTCGAACTTTGGTTCCCTTAAAAGCAAGCTTCACCAAGTCATATTGTAAATTTGTGCAGTCCTGAAATTCATCAAGGAAAATGTCACTATAAGTTTGCCGGATTGCATTTCGGGCTATTTTTGACGTTTGCAATATTTTAATTGCATAGGGAACCAGATCGCCGAATGCTATTTCGTGACGAGACGCCCCGCTTTTCTTGTCTACAATGGTGTAACCAGCATCTAAGGCATATTCTCCCGTGAGTACCGGCCTAAATCGATCTATGATGCGCTTTGCAAATGCGTGAAAGGTAAAACTATCAAAGCGAGAAGCCAGATCCCGACCACACCTGCGTTCAACGCGTTCTGTAAGGTTTCTGCTGGCATCAACCTTAAATGAGATCGCCAGAATCCTTTTGGGGTATCGACACGTTCCTGTTCGCAAAAGGAAGTCAGCACGCTGTGCAAGCATTTCCGTCTTACCTGCCCCAGGTCCGGCAGTTAGTGCCAGGCAACGTTTACGCGCTTTCGCTGCACGTTTCGCATTAGGTTCCAGCGTCAATCCATCTGCGGGCTGCCATTCTTCGACAGTAATCATTCTGGCAGTTCCGTGAGTTTGGTAATAATCGCATCAGCCAGCCTATCCAGTGAATCTGGCATGCTTATAAGTAGATCAGCATCATTTAGCTGAGTTAACGCCTCAATGTGAGCTGCGGGTTTACTGCCGAGCTTGAAACGTTGGTGATAGGTATTAAAAAGCGCTAATTCATCATCCCTGTACTGAGATGAATCGTAATGATTTTTTCCAAGAACAGCTTTTATAGTTGCATTGTCGGGCTTCTCTTCCTCAACGTTATAGGCTTCTGGGTACGCAAGTAACATTGCAAAGTCTAAATCCATCGGGTAGGAGAAAAACACGCCGCGTTCTTCAAGCATGTCGAGATAATGTTCGGAGTCCCGAATTTTCTGTTTTTCATCATCCCATTTTGGAATTCTGTAAGGTTCAGGAAGTTTGTTACGTCTTTGACGTTTGGAAAACTGGTCATTTACGTACTTAATTCGCCCCCATCCTGCCCCATAGCGGGCTACATCAAGATCGAGAAGTGTAAAAAAGGGGATCTTTAACGCTGTAAGTAATCGCCAGAAATGGTTTACATGCCGCCCCCCTAAAGGCGCTACCGTGATGGCTGACTCATCAACGGGCGCCCCCTTGGCCTGAAGCAAGCGTGGCAGCACAATCTCTTGGCTATCACCTTCGCCAAGCACTACCAGCCGTGAAAAATAGATTTCCGGAAACGCCTGGACAGCTTCCCTCACAAACTTATGTGCCTCATCAGTTTCATCAGGCAATTTAATACAAGTGACCTGCGTCTCTCGTGACTCATTCAGTCGAAGATAACGTATTAACTCAGGTGCTACCCGGCGCAACATTGTGGGCGCATGCGTCGCAATGAGAGCTTGCGCATCCAGTTTTTCTGTCATGACATTTAGGGAGCTAACAATGCGGCCCAAGTAATGTGGTGAAAGGCTGTTTTCTGGCTCCTCAAGGGCTACCAGAGTGAAGACTGGTGGACGTAATTTATCGGGATCAAACGATACATCTTCTTCTGCAAGAACAGCCCTGCCAATAGCCTGAGACGATAAGACAAGAGAAAGGTAAAGCATGGACTTTTGGCCATCGCTCAGCCTTGAAAAATCGACAAATGAGCCATCGTGACCTGGGGTAAATGAAACCGACAGATGCCTTAACAGCGATTCAATTTCTGATGCGACAAAAGTAATTTTAGGGTCAGCAAAAAATTTACCTTTATGCAGCGTTGCCCACGTTGCTTTTAAACTCTCACTGAAAGCATTCACCGAGGGGTTTGCCGCAAGGCTGCCACTTATTTGATCTGTCAGCCCTTTAATCGTTTCGCGCTCAGCGTCCCAACGAACAGCGCGAAGTAAACGCCCTAGTAATGCATTCGCACCGTAAGTAATATGATCAGCGGGATCGCGTCTGGCAGGCAGATAGTGTACCTGGATATGATTACGTTCAGCGCGTGGAACCAGAGCGACATTCAGAGGCAAGTCATCTCCATCAACTTCCAGGACATATACCAAAGCGTCTTCAATATCTCCATCCAGCCCTATAGTCGCATTAAGACGAAAACGCACGCGCGGAACCCCACCCGGCTCGTCCAGTCGCATATGACTAAAATGGGGAGCTACGGTGCTGTTGTCCTCGTCATCTTCCAGTTCGGGAAACAGAAAATCAGCCTCTATCCACAGCTGGCGCTCAAGCGGAACCTCCTCCTCATCAAAGGGAATGTGGAAATCTGAACGCTGGATCCGCCTTAAGGCGGGGTCGAATGCGAAGAATCGACACAAAGCCTGGAGAACTACGGTTTTACCTGAACCATTAGGACCAATGATATATGTTATATCTTCAAGGCTCAGTTCGGTTGATTCATGTCCAAACGACTGAAATCCAGATAAACGAATCGTCTCAAGCTTCATGCGCCTCCCTAATTAGATTAATTAAAATTCTAAATCAATTGCTTAATCCACTTACCATCTAACAGCGATATTCTTTTAAACTCAGACAGGAATATGATAATTACAGAATTTTCTTATTCCTTATGTTTTAAAAATTTTAATAACAGTTTTGATGAAAACATTAAAGTCATTTTTGTTAATCCAGTCATTAGTTTGACCTGTTCCCTGTTGATTGACACACGACATTGTAAGCAAGATCTATGGCGACTTGAGCACGAACGTCTGCTGATCGCTCATAGCTGAACGGCAAATATCCGATAGACTGCATGTGCCAGAGGCCAGTATTATTGGTATGTCGTGACCGAAGGACTAATCAGTTAAAATATTCACATAATTCATCAATAAAAACCCTGTACCGGGTTTCGTTTGCCCGGGAAGCGTCATACAACAAATTCATCGCACGTTCGGGAATTCTGTAGACTTCCAGTATGGTAACGAGTTGTCCCTTTTTAACGGGTTGTTCAAGCCCTTTTTCATAACCAATCAGCACTCCCAGGCCTTTTAACGCTGCTTCGAGTATTGCCCCCCAGTCATTGATTGACAGCCGGGAATTTACTGTCACCTCTGTGAGGCTCTCTGCGCTGACGAAAGGCCATTGATGGGTTAGTCCCGCCGGCCACGGAGAAAAACCAAGACACGCGTGATGTTTCAGGTCTGAAGGATGCTCCGGCCAGCCATGTTCTGCCAGGTACTGAGGGGCTGCACATGCAATAAGCCGGTAAGCGGGCAATGGTTTTGCTGCAAGCCTGAGATTTTTGTCAGGTTCACCTATACGGATAACCATATCAAAACCCTCAGAGACCGGATTGATAACTTCATCGGACAGCGTGAGTTCAACACTCATCTGCGGATAACGGCGGAGAAACTGGCTTAAAAAATCCACCAGGGCATAGCGTCCGAATGTTACCGGCGCATTCAGTCGCAGCGTCCCGGATGGTATTTCTGCCGTTCCGCTGGCTTCCCTGTCCGCAGCATCAATGGCCTTCAGAATAGCCTCGCACCGTCTGTAGTACAGACTGCCTGCAGGAGTGAGGTTCTGCCTGCGTGTCGTTCTGTTCAGCAGACGTGTTTTCAGTTGTTTCTCCAGTGTCGCGATATGACGTGCCACCATTTGCGGTGACATGCTGAGTCTGTCTGCTGCGGCAACAAAAGAGCCTGTCTGCACTGCCGCAACAAAGGTCCGCATACCAGTTAGTTTATCCAGCATTAACAACCTCTGGTTGTTTCAGAAAGCAATATTGGTTCATTTTAAAAACTAAGGGTAATTATTATGCTTATGTTGTACATAATCTACAGGTAAGAGGCAATTATGAGCATCTATGTCGTAAGAATGGATCATCCGGAAGGTACTGAGTGGAATACCTTTGTTCGTGAACATGTGCTTTATCTGAAGGAGTTAATCAGAGAGGGGAAACTGTTAGCTTCCGGCCCACTGAAGAACACGCCGCTACGGGCTGGTTTTCTTGTTTTCAGGGCAGAAACGCTGGATGAAGTACATTCAATGATTAATGAGGATCCTTTCGCACGTGAAGCGCTCATTGAACACCTGGATGTTCAGGAATGGGACCCGTTGTTCGGCCAGCTCAGCAAGTTCTCAAGTCACATCACTGTCAGCGAACTGCAGGACCTGGTGGACTGAGCAGGAGTCGTGGTGGAAAGGATAAAAAAAGATTTATGAACTGTGCAGTATTCAGGCTTCGGCGCTCAACTTCAGGTCTGTTGCTGCGCGAGCTATGTCTGCCCCGGAAGCAGGTCTGCTGCTGGGGGGATGGCAGAGTGAAATTGGTGCGTTATTCCGGATTTCTTTGCTGCGTGCATGGCCCGGTCTGGTTGCGCAACGGGAAGCACATGAACAGCGGCTTCTCAGGACAGACGAGTCAGTCAGCCCCATTGAAAGCATCAGCTATGAATGTTTCAGTAAATTCCCGTTTCTGCCAGAAGTTACCGCTTTCCCTTGGGGAAAGGTTTTTGAAATGCGTATTTATTATTTGCATGCAGGTGGGTTAGCTCCAACCCTGAAGGCGTGGGAAAAAGCTTTAAACCCGGCTCATGAATATACATCACATCTGGTGATCAATATGTATGCGCTGGATGGCCCTCCGCGCATTGTTCATCTGTGGTCTTTCGATTCACTGGAGCAACGCGCTGAATTACGGGCACGGCATTACGCCCTTAATCTCTGGCCGCCAGAAGGAGGACCGGAACAGATAGCGCACGCCAGCAATACGATTCTGTTGCCACTCTACTGACTGGTTGTCTCATACATGAAGTCCACAGCCTGGCGTGCATCAGCCAGTGAGAAAATGCGGCTATTTCTGGTGATTTCACATGAAGTAAAGGCCATCGAAATCCGTAGCAAGCAGGACAAAAAGTGAAAATAAATTAAACCAAGATATCACCTGTGTCCGCTTTTCTCAAAGCGGCCTTTCAGTTGCTTCAGCAGGGAGACCGTCAAAGTTTTCGAGATTTTCGGGGTTTCAGCCATCAGCTCAGGGATTCATGGGGACGCTCACCGTTATATTCAGCCAGCTCTCAGTGATTTCCCGGGATTCATGACACCTTCAGGTTGCATAATCACATCCTCACGCTCCCGAACGAGAGCATTTTTTATTTATGTAGTAGGGTATCTGGTTTTTTATCGTAGTGAATGCTTCCCGCTGTCAGGCTGTTTTTTTCACATCTGCTACGACGGGAGAACACAGTGACCTGGAAAACAACAGCCGAACAAAACGCCATCATCGAGTGGAAGGGCAATCATCTCGTTGTGAATGCCTTTGCCGGTACAGGTAAAACCTCCACGTTAGTGAACTACGCTGAAGCCAACCCGGAAAGTAAGATGCTTTACCTCGCCTATAATCGCGCTGTGCGGGATGAGGCTGAACGCAAATTCCCCTATAACGTAGAGTGTAAAACGTCGCATCAGCTTGCATGGGCCCGTTTCGGCAAGCATTTCCGTGACCGGCTGACAGCCAGTCTGCGCATTACGGATGTGGCCAGAAAGCTCAATACCCGCCACTGGCCGCTGGCGCGGCTGGCGCTCAGCGGGCTGAACATGTTCCTCTGCAGTGCTGACCCCGAGCCGGGGCTGATACATCTGCCGTCTGAGGATGATCTCCACGGTCTCGATGCAGTTAAAATTCTGGGGGCAATCCAAATCCTCTGGTATGAAATGAGCCGTACTGATTCAGTCTTTCCCGTCACGCACGACACCTACCTTAAACTGTTCCAGCTCTCTCATCCTGACCTGTCAAAATGCTGGGACACCATCCTCTTCGACGAGGCACAGGACGCCAATCCGGTGACCAGTGCATTTGTACTGAATCAGCCCTGCCGGGTCATTCTGGTTGGCGACCGTTACCAGCAGATTTACCGGTTTCGCGGGGCAGATAATGCACTCAGCGCTCCGCAGCTGGCGCAGGCTGACAGATTGTGGCTGACAGCGAGTTTTCGTTTTGGCCCTGAGGTCGCGCGGATGGCCAACATCCTGCTTGAACGTGCCGGAGAGGAAAAGCGCGTGACAGGTAACGGGGGGCAGGATGCTGTCGTCAGCAGCCTTCCGGCAGGGGCTGAACATATTGCTGTACTGAGCCGGACGGTATCCGGGGTGATCGGCAGCGCCTTAACTGCGAGCCTCATGGAGAAAAATGTCTTCTGGGTCGGAGGGATTGAAGGCTACAAAACGGAGGAGCTGGAAGACCTGTACTGGTTCTCCGCCGATATGCCTGAAAAGATGCAGTCCCCGCGCCTCAGCCGGGACTACCGGGATTTTGATGAATACTGCTCAATAGCAAAAGCCACACAGGACGTGGAGATGAACCAGGCCATTCGTCTGCTCGATGACTTTTTCCCACTACCGCAAAAGCTGGCCATCATGCGCCGTCAGGTGGTAACCCATGAGAAAGACGCTCAGGTCACGGTTTCAACCGCACACCGCAGCAAAGGGCTGGAATGGCCTGTGGTCGTGCTGAGTGAGGATTTTACCGACATTACCGACCCGCTTCTTTCGCAGGATGACCGGCAGGATGAGACTAACCTGCTGTACGTGGCTGTCACCCGGGCCAGAAAAACACTTGTGCTTAACGAGCTGTTGCGCTGGCTCAGCGAGGCCGGCGAGGACGATGATGATAACGGCAGCGAAGCCGGTGAGGGCGATGATGAAAACGATGCCGTTATGCTCGGCGACACGGGAGAAACTTACGGGACTGAATAACTGGTTTTTTATGGTGCGGAGCAGGGAGGGTCATAATACTGAGCAGCCCTGTACCAGGAGAACATCATGCTCAGCAGAATCCGGACCCTGAGGTCTCTGTTTTCAAAAGGTGAACCAGAAGCAGTACATCCTATATCCACAGTCAAGCCCGTCGGCTACCACGCCCCGCGTGGGGCCGGTATGCTGTGCGCAACCCCGCTACGAAAAACCTGCCTGCAGCAAATATGGGAGAACTGCTCTCTGCCCGCAGACCTGTATCAGCGACTCTATTTAGCGCCCCTTAATGGTTTATTAGCCAGGGTACAGAATGTGCCGGCCGCGCAGCAGGGAAGGTGGTCGCAGTCAGACGGCTTCGGCGACCTTACGCTGCAGTTCACGACCTGTGCGGTCAGGCTGGCAAAAGGGTACATGTTCCCCCCCGGCGCGGCACCGGAAGAGCAGGCAGAGCAAAACGTGATGTGGAATGCGGTGATTTTCTGGTCGGCGCTGTTCTGGCACCTGCCTCTTCTTGCGACTCTGGAGGGGGAGTTGCTTGACGGTAAAGGCTGGCTTCCGGGAATGACCGTTCCGGATTCGCCTTATCGTTTTCGGTTTAGGGAGGCAGAGAACGCATCAGCATTTGCGGCCCTTGCCGCCGGACAACTTATGCCGGCAGAGGCGACGGGCTGGCTGGCAGAGAATCCCGAGGCACTGGGCAACCTTGCCGGCGCGCTCTGGAATCAGCATCCGGGCATGCCATTGATACGAAGCCTGATGAAGCAGGCCGCTGAAAAGGTGGAATCGCCTTCGCAGGAGATATCAGGGGCACATGAGACAGTCAGTACCCTCGCAGAGCCGGCCCTTTCCATTCTACAAACGCCGCCTGATCAAGAGACTGAATTACAACCTTCATCAGATGTAACACCCAAAACTGCATCGCCCGAAATCTCAGATATGCAGGTTACTCAGCTTGCATCTTCTATCACACCTGTCTCAATGGTCGATGGCTTCAATCCGGTCAGCAATGAGAAGGCAGGTGGGGTTACGGAATGTGATCCTGGCGATAAAGAGGAAGCTGATACAGAGATGCTACTGAGTCTTTTCAGTGCAACCGAAATGACTGAAGTGACCGGGGCCAAAGCGGGTGAAGAAGATTCCTCCGCCAGTACTAAAGCAGATGATGGGGCAGAGTTATTATCTCTTAATGAACTGCCTCTCGAAACTGATAAGCATCAGATAAATCAGACAGTAGCGGAAGACTCTTTCCCTGAGCAAAGTGTTGAGGATAACATCCCGTCACACAGCGTTAACATTGACGTAAAAAAAACACTAAAAAAAGAACAGGCTGGAACTGACTTCCTCAGGTGGCTTTCTGAAGGGCTTAAGAGCAAGCAAATCGACATTAATCAGCCTGATTCCAGGGCGCATGCCGTCGCAGGATTCATCTTTCTCAGGGTGCCGGACATATTTTATCTTTACATCAGAGAAAGCGGGACAGAGCTGAGCAGGGATTCCATACAGCTGGAATTTGAGAAGCTGCATATTCACAGAGTGCGGCGGGGCGAGCGTTTTAATAAGGCAAAACTTTACCACTCGCCTGATAAAGCAGGCACGTTTAAACCTGTAAGTGGGTATCTCGTCAAGACTACACACCTTTTCAGAGGGGCATCTTCCCCTGAAGACAGCGGGCTTCTGTCTTTCCTTTAAAGGAGGGGCAGTCCATGAGGGCCCTTACGGGCAGCTTGATATAGAAAAAGGAAATGCTGTATGTCTGACAAAAACCATCATACGACATGGGAAGAATTGCTTGAGGAGTACTTCTTCGCCAGAAACCTGCGCGCTGCAACAGAATGGAGCTATACGAAGGTTGTGAAGGGGTTCCGGAAATTCACGGGTGCTGACAAAACCCCATTAATGGTTACTCATCATGAAGTACTAAGATGGCGGCGATATGTACTCAGAGAAAAGCAACAATCTGCGCAAACCTGGAACAACAAAATTGCACATCTCAGGGCCCTCTATAACTATGCGATGGAAAGCGGTTTATTGCCTGAGGGCAGAAATCCTTTCAACAATTGTACCGTACAGCGCGACAGAAAGAAAAAGCGCACGTTAAACCGCTCTCAGTTAACCCGACTTTATCTGATAATGCAGCAGGCTGAAATTGAGTCAAACAGGAAAATTTTTGCACGTGGCGGGCGGAGTGCGCTTTACCCGGTCTGGTTCTGGATAACCGTTCTGGATACGCTCAGATATACGGGAATGAGGCAAAATCAACTGCTGCATATTCAGCTCAGGGACGTCAATCTGACAGAAGGCTATATAGATCTGCGCCTTGAGGGGAGTAAAACGCACAGGGAATGGCGCGTTCCCGTTGTCAAACAGCTGCGTTTGCGGCTACAGCTTCTCCTCACACGGGCAACAGAAGCCGGAGCCGGGCCAAAAGATAATCTTTTCGATGTCAGTTTTTATATTGCCGGGAGAAAGGCGAAGTTCGAAAGAAACGATGTGAGTGTGATGCATCAAAAGATCCGCTCATTCTTTCGCCGTCTGTCAAAGGAGTGCGGTTTTGCCGTTTCGCCGCACCGTTTCAGACACACTCTTGCTACGGAACTGATGAAAGCACCTGAAAGGAATCTTCAACTGGTTAAAGATTTACTTGGTCATCGTAGTGTCAGTACAACAATGGAATATGTGGAACTCAAGATGGATATTGTGGGAAAAACACTGGAAGAAGAATTGTCGTTACACACAGATCTCTGTGTAGAAAGGGAATTACAACTATTGACACAAAACTGATTGACTGGGATTATTGCCAGTGATCGAGAGAAGGGAGCCTGCGCGAACAGGCTCCCTCACTTGAGAGACTGATTCAGAAACGTTAACCAGTGCAGATACGCCTACACCGGAGGACATTCCGTAATGACCGGCCCCTGTATTAACCGCCCGTTAAGGTTCTCATCTCTTAACCAGCGTGCTTTGATGCAAAATTAGTGGTGCCCGGACTCGGAATCGAACCAAGGACACGGGGATTTTCAATCCCCTGCTCTACCGACTGAGCTATCCGGGCAACGGGGCGCATTAAACCGTAAAGGCCGTCCTTCGTCAACGGCTTTGTCACAAAAATCCGTTAAAACCCGTTTGAGTGACTGCTTTTCACCCAGCCTGGCAAAATATTGCTCAGGTGAGTGCGCCATTCTTACGGCATAGCGCAAAATTCAGCACATCTTCTGCAAGCAGGCGTGCAATCTCCACTTCCTGCACCTTACGCTTTACCAGCAGGCGGCTCAGGCATCCTTCGAGGATCAGTTCCATCTGATGGGCGACCAGCGTGGGATTATCCGTTTGTAGCTCACTCAGCAGATCGTGCGTGTACTGCCAGGATGCGCGCTTTTGCTGGTCAGCGACCTGATGAATAGGGTGTTCGGGCTGGGGATAAAAGCTACACGCGGCGATAAACAGGCAGCCGGGATAACGGTTATTGTTTACGGCTTCGGCCAGCATTTCATAGCGGGCCAGCAGCTTTTGCTCGGGTTTGAGCGTCTCATCCAGCAGCAGTTTGCGCCGCCAGGTATCAACCTGCTGGCTGTGATATCGCAGGGCGTCATACAGTAATGCCTCACGGTCCGGCCAGAAACGTTTGATATCCTGCTCCTGACACGCCACGGCTTCTGCCATCATGGCAAAGGAAGTGGTGGGGGCCAGGCCATTTTGCTCGAGTACACTCAGTGCATGCTCGAGTACCTGTTCACGTTGCAAGTGACTCTCCTCTTGTATGCATTTTTCCGGCTTCAGCCGGAAATCATTTCCCAGTGTCGTTTACTGCGTCAGTTTCTGCAAATGCTGCTGGAATGCCGGGGCATCCATATAGCCCGCAATGCGGGAATGCGGGATCTCATGGCCGTTGGCATCAAAAAACAGGATAGTCGGCAGGCCGCGTACCTGTAGATGCTCAAGCAGCTCACGCTCTTTGGGGCTGTTAGCCGTGACGTCGGCCTGAAGCAGCTGTAATGCGCTCAGCCGGGTCTGCACCTGTGCATCGCGGAAAGTGTATTTCTCGAACTCTTTACAGGCAACGCACCAGTCGGCATAGAGGTCGAGCATAGTGATGCGCCCGTTAGCCTGCTGTAAAGACGCGTCGAGATCCTTTACATCATCAAGCTGCGTGAAGCTGAGATGCGCGGCCGTCTGAGGGGCAGTACCAGGCCCGAACGCCCAGTCCTGCAAGGGGCGGGCGACGATCAGCGCCGCCGCCAGCATCGCGATTTGTCCCACTCTCAGCCAGCCATGCGAAGATTTCAGGCTGATAAATGCCCAGGCAAAGAACGCAACGCCCAGCCCGCTCCACAGTCGTAGTCCCCAGGCGTCGCCGACGATGCGTTCGAGCAGAAAAACCGGCAGGGCGAGAATAACGAAGCCAAAACCCTCTTTAACGGTCTGCATCCAGATACCGCTCTTAGGCAGCAGGCGGTTACCAAACAGCGTTACGGCAATCAGCGGCAGCCCCATGCCGAGCGCATAGAGATAGAGCGTCCCGGCACCGGCCAGCATATTGCCGCTCTGGGCGATATAAAGCAGGATCGCGCTGAGCGGCGCGGTGGTGCAGGGAGAGCAAATCAGCCCTGCCAGCGCGCCCATCAAAAAGACGCCGGGCAGCGAGCCGCCCTGCTGACGGTTACTCCACAGGCTCAGACGCGTCTGCACCGATGCGGGAACTTGCAGGGTAAACAGGCCAAACATCGACAGGGCCAGCAGGGTGAACAGCACCGCCAGAGCCATCAGTACGATCGGTGACTGCAACGCAGCCTGAAAGCGCAATCCCGCTGCGGCGACGATGACGCCCATCACCGTGTAGGTCAGCGCCATACCCTGTACGTAGGCCACGGCCAGCGCAAACAGGCGCAGCAGGGAGTACCGACGACTGCCGCCGAGGATGATCCCGGAGATAAGGGGATACATCGGCAGTACGCAGGGGGTAAACGCCACGCCAATGCCGATAAGTAGCGCCCACAGGGCGGAGAAAGGCAACGCGCTGGCACCAGCAGGTGAAGAAGGATGTGCAGCAGCATTAGCGGTAACGTGTACCGCATCAGCAGGCGAAGAGGGATCCGCCATACCGTTAGCGTTAGCGTTAACGTTTTTCGTATCCGCAGGTGAAGAGGCAATCGCAGACGTCTTTAGCGGCGCACTGGATGCCTGCGAGGCTGAGGCAGAGCCGCTGCCAGCAGCCAGCACGGGATTCAGGGGAACGGTACGCGTCTCCGGCGGATAACAGAATCCTGCCGCCGCACATCCCTGGTAGGTGACGGTAATCGTGGCGCCCTTATCGGCCCGCAGCAGCTGTAGCGGTAGAGTAAGGTTCTCGGGGTAGATCTCGGTTTTACCGTAGAACTCATCCTCATGCGCTTTTCCTGCTGGCAGTACCCAGTCGCTGAGGGTCGCGCCATGTGCAGTAATGCTGATCTGCTGACGATAGAGATAGTATCCGGGCTTAATCTGCCAGCTAAGGGTTAACGTGTTTGCCTGCTGAGAGAAATCAAAGCTAAACGCCTGATTAACCGTGCCAAAAGGCGTTTTAGCCGGACTGCTGAACAGCGACGCGTTAGCGACCGGGCTAAGCAGGATCGTTAACAGCAAAAAGAGTAATGTGGTAATACGCTGGGCCATAGGATGAAACCGCTCTTTCCATGTTTAATTAAATAACAACCGGCGTCCGGGCGTGGTTGTGGGCGCACGTTGGGTAATCCGTATACGGATGCAGCGCACTATATCATGACGTCGGGTCAGGAACATTTTCAGGATGTAACGCAGTTAAGCGGGAAAAAAGAGAGGGCCAGAAAGTTCCGGCCCTGAAAGGCGCTACAAAAACAGATGGCCGAAGATAAAGCCAAACAGTACGGAAAGGCAGATAGCCAGCGTACCTGGGATGATAAAGGAGTGATTAAAAACGAATTTTCCAATGCGCGTGGAGCCGGTATCGTCCATTTCCACCGCAGCCAGCAGCGTGGGATAGGTGGGCAGAATAAACAGGGCCGACACGGCCGCAAAGGATGCCACGGCGGTTACGGGGGAGACCCCCAGCAGCAGCGCCGCAGGCATCAGCGCCTTGGTTGTGGCGGCCTGTGAATAAAGCAGCGTGGAAGCAAAAAAGAGGATCACCGCCAGCATCCAGGGGAACTCAACCAGCAGATCGCCAGCGACCTGTTGAATCTCTGACAGATGCGCCTTAACAAAGGTATCGCCCAGCCACGCCACGCCCATCACGCAAATACAGGCGCTCATGCCGGACTTAAAGGTGCTGGCAGAGAGAATACGCGTTGCATCCACCTTGCAGGTCAGACAGATTAACGCGCCCGTGGTCAGCATAAAGATGACGATGGCCTCATTGCGCGGTAATACCGGATTGGCGATCAGCCCGACGGTATCGCTAATGGCGGTCGCATAGAGCACCACGGCGATAATACCGACGATAAACAGCAGCACGGAAAGTTTCGCGCCTGGCTTTTCCTCCAGCACGCTGGCCCCGCGCTGGCTCACTTCGCCTTTTGCCAGGCGCTCCTGGTATACGGGATCGTCCTTAAGCTCTTTGCCGAGAAAGTTAGTCACTAACGCCGCCAGGAAAATGGCGATCATCGTCGAGGGAACAGCCACGGACAGCAAGCCCAGATAGCTGATGCCGACAGGTTCCAGTATCCCGGCCAGAAATACCACGGCGGCCGAAATGGGTGAGGCGGTAATGGCTATCTGCGAAGCGACGACGGCTATCGACAGCGGGCGGGAAGGGCGTACGCCCTGCTCTTTCGCCACTTCCGCAATAACCGGCAGGGTTGAGAACGCGGTATGTCCCGTGCCTGCCAGCATAGTCATAAACCAGGTCACCAGCGGCGCGAGAAAGGTGATGTAACGGGGATGCCTGCGCAACAGCCGTTCGGCCAGGCTCACCAGGTAATCCATGCCCCCGGCCACCTGCATTGCCGCAATCGCGGCAATCACGCCCATAATAATTTCAATTACATCAAAGGGAATGGCACCGGGCCGGATGTGGAATCCCAGCGTAAGAACCAACATCCCCACGCCGCCCGCCAGGCCGATACCAGGCCCGCCGAGGCGTGCGCCCAGATAAATCGCCATCAGGACGACAATTAACTCCGGCACGATCATGAACTACTCCTCATTTTCATCGGTATAGCGTTTCGCTTTGTATGCCGGGAACATCAGGTTCTGGGTGGAAAAAATATCATCCAGCTCTGCCTCGGTCAGCAGGCCGCGCTCCAGCACCACCTCGCGCACGCTTTTACCCGTTTCAGCACAAATTTTGCCAACAATGTCGCCGTTATGGTGACCAATGTAGGGATTCAGGTAGGTAACAATACCGATGGAATTAAACACGTAGGCTTCGCATACGGCTTTATTGGCCGTTATGCCGTTAACGCATTTCTCCAGCAGGTTTGAACAGGCGTTAGTCAGGATATGCACAGACTCAAACATCGCCTGCCCGATGACCGGTTCCATTACATTCAGCTGCAGCTGGCCCGCTTCTGCCGCCATCGTCACGGTCATATCGTTGCCAATCACCTTAAAGCACACCTGATTAACCACCTCGGGCACCACTGGATTCACCTTGGCTGGCATGATCGATGAGCCTGCCTGCAATTCGGGCAGGTTGATTTCATTCAGGCCTGCACGGGGTCCGGAGGAGAGCAGGCGCAAATCGTTACAGATCTTGGAGAGCTTAACGGCCAGGCGCTTCAGCGCACTGTGCACCATCACGTAGGCGCCACAGTCGGAGGTGGCTTCAATCAAATCCTCTGCCGGAATGCAGGACAGACCGCTGATTTCGGCCAGCTTTTGCACCGCCAGCTGCTGGTAACCTTCCGGGGTGTTTAATCGCGTACCGATTGCCGTGGCGCCCAGGTTAACCTCCAGCAGCAGTTCGGCGGTGCGCAGAATGCTTTTGATCTCTTCATTCAGCAGCACGTTAAAGGCGTGAAACTCCTGCCCGAGCGTCATTGGCACGGCGTCCTGTAGCTGGGTGCGCCCCATTTTGAGGATGGTATTAAACTCAGTGGCCTTGCGCTCAAAGCCTGCGCTGAGCTGACCGAGTGCCTCCAGCAGCGTCAGAATGGAGGTATAAACCGCAATGCGAAAACCGGTGGGGTAGGCGTCGTTAGTTGACTGGCATTTATTGACGTGGTCGTTGGGATTAAGGAACTGGTACTCGCCCTTTTGGTGGCCCATCAGCTCAAGCCCGATATTCGCCAGAACTTCGTTCGTGTTCATATTAACTGAAGTGCCTGCGCCGCCCTGATAGACGTCAACCGGGAACTGATCCAGGCATTTGCCATTGATGAGCACTTCATCACAAGCCTGAATAATCCTGTTCGCAATGTCACGAGGCAGGGTTTTCAGCTCTTTATTCGCCATCGCGGCTGCTTTCTTGACCATGACCATACCGCGCACAAACTCAGGAATATCACTAATTTTACTGTTACTGATGTAAAAGTTTTCTATCGCCCGCAGAGTATGAATGCCGTAATAAGCTTCCGCCGGCACTTCGCGCATACCTAACAGGTCTTCTTCGATACGAATCTTATCAGCCATGTGAACCTTCTTAACGTTGTGCGCACCTTTCAAATGCGTGATTTTCAGGTAGTTACCCATTCAATCATCATGATTGTCTGGCTGGGAACTCTTAGGGCAATATTTTATCCGTTTGCCCAGGGCGGAGCACGATCATATTCTGTTGGTGTGTGAAAGCCTGAACGCAGATCAAAAGAAACACGTTAATTTTCAACTGAGTCAGACGCAATGTGAGCTGTATCGCATATCGTCCCTAACCCTTAACCGGGTGCGGTACGGTTGAAAAGGTCGCGTACAGCCCCCATTACATTGAACTACGATCGTTACGATCTCTATTTTGCCGTCGCGCAGTATGCGGGGCGGCCCTGACTAACAGGAGACTGCGGTGCGCTGGTTACCGTTTTTAATATTATTTGTTCTCGCCTGGATTGAGATAAGCATTTTCATACAGGTGGCACACGTGCTGGGCGTACTGCTGACGCTGGTGCTGGTGGTATTCAGCTCGCTGATTGGTATCTCGCTGGTTAAAAATCAGGGGATGAAAAACATTGTCCTGATGCAGCAGAAGCTTCAGATGGGTGAAAGCCCGGCGGCGGAGATGATCAAAAGCGTCTCGCTGATCCTGGCGGGTTTTTTACTGCTGCTGCCCGGTTTTTTCACCGATTTCCTGGGATTACTGCTGCTGCTGCCGCCGGTGCAGAAGCGTCTTACGCTTAAGCTGATGCCTCATCTGCGGGTGTGGCGGGGGCAGGGCGGGGCGAACGACAGCGGCGTGACCGTTGACGGCGAGTATGAGCGTAAGGGATCTACGCTTATCGAACACGATCGCGGTGACGGTGACCGTCGCAAATGAGGTGCAAGGCGGGAAACCGCCTTTCTCTTAGGGATCTTACGGTTACAAATTGTGCAATCGTTACGCAAAAGCAAAATTTTTATTTTTTTCCCCTTGAAAGCCCCTCCGCGCGTCCCTATCTCTTCCGTCACGAGGCCGGTGCCACTTAAGCCCGGCTTTCATCCCAAAAAAGACTGATTGGACTTCTCAAAGGAGAGCTATCAATGAAAATTCGTCCTCTGCACGACCGTGTTATCGTCAAGCGTAAAGAAGTGGAATCTAAATCAGCGGGCGGCATTGTGCTGACCGGCTCCGCGGCGGGTAAATCGACCCGTGGCGAAGTGCTTGCTGTCGGTAATGGCCGACTCCTTGACAACGGCGACGTAAAAGCGCTCGACGTGAAAGTGGGTGATGTCGTCATTTTTAATGAAGGCTACGGCGCCAAAACGGAAAAAATCGACAACGAAGACGTGCTGATCATCTCTGAAAGCGACATTCTGGCGATTGTTGAAGCGTAATTTTCCGCGAACCTCACTGAACGAAACGAATTTAAGGGATATTTAAGATGGCAGCTAAAGACGTAAAATTCGGTAATGACGCACGCGTAAAAATGCTCCGTGGCGTGAACGTACTGGCAGATGCAGTAAAAGTTACCCTGGGCCCGAAAGGCCGTAACGTGGTTCTGGATAAATCTTTTGGTGCACCGACCATCACTAAAGATGGTGTTTCTGTCGCACGTGAAATCGAACTGGAAGACAAGTTCGAAAACATGGGCGCGCAGATGGTGAAAGAAGTCGCTTCTAAAGCCAATGACGCTGCGGGCGACGGCACCACAACGGCAACTGTACTGGCTCAGTCTATCGTTAACGAAGGTCTGAAAGCCGTTGCTGCGGGCATGAACCCGATGGATCTGAAGCGCGGTATCGACAAAGCCGTTATCGCCGCCGTTGCTGAACTGAAAAACCTTTCCGTACCCTGCGCCGATTCTAAAGCGATCGCTCAGGTAGGGACTATCTCCGCTAACTCTGATGAAACCGTTGGTGAGCTGATTGCTCAGGCTATGGCGAAAGTCGGCAACGATGGCGTGATCACCGTTGAAGAAGGTACTGGCCTGGAAGACGAGCTGGTTGTCGTGGAAGGGATGCAGTTCGACCGCGGCTACCTCTCTCCTTACTTCATCAACAAGCCAGAAACGGGCGCTGTTGAGCTGGAATCACCTTACATCCTGCTGGCTGATAAGAAGATCTCTAACATCCGCGAAATGCTGCCCGTGCTGGAAGCCGTTGCTAAAGCCGGTAAGCCACTGCTGATTATCGCTGAAGATGTTGAAGGTGAAGCACTGGCAACGCTGGTGGTTAACACCATGCGCGGCATCGTTAAAGTTGCTGCGGTGAAAGCGCCTGGCTTCGGCGATCGTCGTAAAGCAATGCTGCAGGATATTGCCGTGCTGACCGGTGGTACCGTTATCTCCGAAGAGATTGGTATGGAACTGGAAAAAGCGGCGCTGGAAGACCTGGGTCAGGCGAAACGCGTTGTGATCAACAAAGATACCACCACCATCATTGATGGCGTGGGTGAAAGAGAGAGCATCGATCGTCGCGCTGACCAGATTCGTCAGCAGAGCGAAGAAGCGACCTCTGATTACGATCGTGAGAAACTGCAGGAGCGTATCGCTAAACTGGCAGGCGGCGTAGCCGTACTGAAAGTGGGCGCAGCGACTGAAGTTGAAATGAAAGAGAAAAAAGCCCGCGTTGAAGATGCCCTGAACGCCACTCGCGCAGCGGTAGAAGAAGGTGTGGTTGCCGGCGGTGGCGTTGCGCTGGTTCGCGTTGCTGCGATGCTGGCTGGCCTGACCGGTCAGAACGAAGACCAGAACGTAGGTATCAAGGTTGCTCTGCGCGCCATGGAATCTCCGCTGCGTCAGATCGTCTCTAACGCCGGTGAAGAGCCATCCGTGGTGGCTAACATGGTTAAAGCAGGCGAAGGTAACTACGGTTACAACGCGCAGACCGAAGAGTACGGCAACATGATCGACTTCGGTATTCTGGATCCAACCAAAGTGACCCGTTCTGCGCTGCAGTACGCGGCCTCAGTTGCTGGCCTGATGATCACCACCGAATGCATGGTGACCGACCTGCCTAAAGGTGACGCGCCTGATTTAGGTGCTGGCGGCGGCATGGGTGGTATGGGCGGCATGGGCGGAATGATGTAATTCCCCCTCCGTTTGAAAAGAAACCCTCTGTCTCTGACAGGGGGTTTTTCTTTTGTGAGGGAAAATAGTAAAGTCATTGGCACCAGAACTAATCCGAACAACGGTTTATGGGTTGTTGGACAACGGGTGATCAAGAGCTTCAGCCGGTTTCACGGTATGCTCTGGAAAGACTCTGATGATAATAATGGGGATTAAAATGCGGATTAATGTCTTGCTGGGACTCTCTGTCGCGGCAGTGCTGCTGACAGGCTGTAGCAGTTCACACCAGCTGAGTGCTGGAGGTGAACGTGTCACCTTCACCGACCAACAGCCCGCGAGCGGATGCCAGCTACTGGGCAACCTGACGGGCTCACAGAGCAACTGGCTGAGCGGTGCAGGCGGCGAGAGCAGCTCCCTGCGCGGCGCGGCAAATGATTTACGCAATCGTGCAGCAGCAATGGGCGGCAACGTTATTTATGGTGCCACCAGCCCAACGCAGAACATCTGGTCCAGCTTTGCGCCTCTGGACAGCAAAATGACCGGTCAGGTTTATAAGTGCCCCTGAATTAGCCCTGGCACCACATCGTCGAAGGGAGGATAGCTCTATCGCCTCCCATACTTTGCCCCGCCTGGCTTTTCCGCCACCTCTCATGCTCCACACCCTTGCAAGCTTTGCCACAGCCTCTCACGCCTCAGACTCAGACTCAGACTCAGACCAAGCCATGCCCCTGGCTCCCATCGGTCAATACTGACGTAGCTGCAAATCCAGCGGTGTTTTACTTGGTTCGCCGCCAATTTCTCTGGCGAGCTTAGGCACCATATAGCCGGATACCAGGGTTAACAGCTGACGCATAATGGCGCGCGCCTCTTCGTCAGAGACAAAGAAGTGAGCGGCACCCTGAACCTTATCCAGCACGTGAAGATAGTAAGGCAGGATCCCGGCATCGAAGAGTGCGTTGCTCAGCGCAGCCAGCGTAACCGCGCTATCATTGATATGGCGTAGCAGTACGCTCTGGTTAAGAAGGGTAACACCCGCACGTTTAAGCTGCTGCATGGCGTCGCGCAGGTCACTATCAATCTCACGGGCGTGGTTAATATGCGTAACGAACAGCACCTGCAGGCGTGACTGCGCCAGCCGGTGACAAAAAGCAGCGGTGATGCGCGCAGGGATAACCACCGGTAAACGGCTGTGAAATCTGAGCCGCTTAATGTGCGGGATCCGCTCCAGTTCGCCGATCAGCCAGTCCAGCTCACTGTCTTTGGCCATCAGCGGATCGCCGCCGGAGAAAATAATCTCATCCAGTTCTGGCTGCTCTCGGATATACTCCAGGGCTTGCTGCCAGTTGCGCTTGTTGCCCTGGTTATCAGCATAGGGAAAATGGCGGCGGAAGCAGTAGCGACAGTTGACGGCGCAGCCGCCTTTGACCAACAGCAGCGCACGGTTTCGATATTTATGTAACAGACCCGGCACGACACTGCTCTGCTCATCCAGCGGATCGGTACTGTAGCCCGGAGCATCAACAAACTCCTGACTGGCGGTAATGACCTGCAGCAGGAGAGGATCTTGCGGATCGCCTTTTTGCATTCTGTTGGCAAAGGCCCGGGGGACGCGCAGGGCAAAAAGACGACGTGCATCAGTGCCCGCCGTCAGCGCCGGGTGCGAATCAAGGCCTAAAAGACGCAGTAATTCATGTGGATCGGTGATTACATCCGCAAGTTGATGCAACCATTCTTCTCGCGAAGGGGGGTTTAGGGTTACAATGTGTGCCATTTTTTTGGCTAAGTACCAGTATTAAATTGTAGAGGGCCTTTATGGCGACTTATTCTAGCAACGATTTCCGTCCCGGTCTTAAAATCATGTTCGAAAGCGAACCTTATGCTATCGAATCAAGCGAGTTCGTTAAACCCGGTAAGGGCCAGGCTTTTGCACGCGTGAAAATGCGTCGTCTGCTGACCGGTACCCGCGTTGAGAAAACGTTCAAATCTACCGATTCCGCCGAAGGCGCAGACGTAGTAGATACTAACCTGAACTATTTGTACAACGATGGTGAGTTCTACCACTTTATGCACCCTGAAACTTTTGAACAGCATCCTGTTGAAGAGAAAACGGTTGGGGATGCGTCAAAATGGCTGCTGGACAACGCCGAATGTATCGTTACGCTGTGGAACGGCAAGCCGATTCAGGTACTGCCGCCAAACTTTGTTGAGCTTGAAATCGTTGATACCGATCCAGGCCTGAAAGGCGATACCGCAGGTACTGGCGGCAAGCCCGCTACGCTGTCTACCGGTGCCGTAGTGAAAGTACCTCTGTTCGTGCAGATTGGCGAAGTTATCCGTGTTGATACCCGTTCTGGCGAATACGTCTCTCGCGTAAAATAAGTCGGGACACTGGGGGGTCTGCTCTGATGCAGGCCCTTATTTTTCAGGTGGTTGGATGCAGATGATGAAGTGGATAAAACGCATTGCTGTAACATTACTGATGACCTGCGCACTCAGCGCCTGTAATACCTTCCATGGTTTCGGCGAGGACGTTCAGCATCTTGGCGGTGCTATCTCTCGCGTAGCCAGCTAACTCAATACTCCTAAAGTTTCCTTTTCGCTACGCGGCTCTGAGGCGTGTGGCTAAATTACAGCTATGCTTAAAACGCTGTACTTTACTTCTACTTAAAAGGAAATTGTCATGTTAAAGAAAAGTATTGTTGCGATATTTTCGGTGCTGGTCCTCTCTTCCGTGCTCACAGCCTGTAACACCACGCGCGGCGTGGGAGAAGACGTGTCGGCTGGCGGTCAGGCCATTCAGCGTTCCGCGCAGTAATTTGTGTGCCGGTGCCCGCGCACCGGCCTCATCTCTAACCTTACTTCTGCTTAACCCAAATTAGCTTCGATACGTCAAATCCCTCACGCTGTGCTTTTGCCAGCAGTGTTTCTTTCACAGATTCGGTCAGCGTTGGCGTGCGCGACAATATCCACAGATAATTCCTGTTCGGGCCGCAGATCAGCGCATGCTGATAGTCGTCGTCGAGGGCAATAACGTTATACCCGCCATAGAAGGGGCCGAAGAAAGAGACTTTTAGCGCGCCACGACGGGTGGAGCCGGTAAAATAGGCCTTGCCAATGCTCTCCTGCCAGCGCTGCTTCTGCTCATTGTATCCGCGGTTTACCACCTTAAGGCCACCGTCCTCGCGCTTGCTGTAGCTGGCGGTTACCTGCTGCAAACCACGTTCAAAGCGGTGATCCAGCCGGGCGATTTCATACCAGCTACCAAGATAGAGATCGGTATTGAAGCCTTCAACGGGCGTGACGCCTTTCGGCGGGGTGGTATTACAGGCAACAGAGAGAAGGGCGGTGCCGCCGGCGATGAGCATTTTCCACAGAGACATAGAGACGTATTCCATTAGCAATGAATATCGTCACCAGTATATACCCTTCATCTTTCAATTTGCAGGCGCGTTGGCCGCCCGTGCTCACCCCGGTCACTTACCTGGTGTAAGCTTCCGGGGATTCACCCGCTTGCCGCCAGCGATCTCACACCGCGATAATGCCGATAAGCGTTACCACGGTGAGGATAGCGGCGAAGCCGTAAAGCAACCATTTACCGGCCGGAAGGATGACTTTCATATCATGAAGGCTGTGATGTATTCGGTGCAGGCTGCACCAGAGCGGCAGTACGATAGCCAGCAACAGAGACACCCTGCCGGGCAGGGACTGAGCAAAGTGGAGGACCCGCTCATAGCTGAAGGCGTGTTCAGGCCCGGCACCCAGCGGCAGCAGCAGACCCACCACCAGGACAATCACCGGCGAAAAGAGTGCAGCCCACATCCCTCCTGCGCCAAATAAGCCCCAGAATACCGGTTCGTCGGAGCGTACAGGTTGTGCTTTCATTTCATTTCTCCTTAAGGCCACAGCACCAGAAGCAACACCGCCAGGGTAATGACGATCGTGACACTCCATAGCCCAATGATGACCGGGCGCGGCGAAAGTTTTTTATCGCCCACAACAATAACCGAGGCTTTAGGTGCCAGTTCAAACCAGGTTTTGCTGTGTAAAAGGGCTGCTGCCAGCGTAATAAGATTCAGTAGCAGCACCACCGGATGCTGTAAAAACGCGATGAAACTGGCCCAGCTCTCTGCACCGTGCCGCAGGGCAAACAGCCCGGCAATCATCTCAAGGCTGAACCACAGCGCCGGAATAGCCGTCCCTTCGCGCAGCATGTAAAAGCGATAAAAACCGGATTTCATCCACCAGCCGGTCTCCATCGGGCGGTGATAAGGTTTACGTTTAGTGATCATTATCCCTCCTTAACGTGGCCTGAGTGTGGCAATCAGAAAGTCTTTTGCACTTTCAACCTTGCTTTGCTGAATAGCTGCCGCAGGATCTACATGCTTAGGGCAGACCTCCGAGCAATAACCCACAAAGGTGCAGGGCCAGACGCCATTCTCGCCATTCAGCTGTGCCATACGCTGTTTTTTGCCTTTGTCGCGATTATCGAGATTGTAGCGATGCGCCAGCGTAATGGCCGCAGGGCCGATAAACTCGGGGTTAAGGCCAAACTGCGGGCAGGCGGCATAGCAGAGCCCACAGTTGATACAGCCGGAGAACTGGTGGTAACGCGCCATCTGGGCTGGCGTTTGCTGGCCTGGCCCCTCTGATGGCTCCCGGGTGTTACCGATCACATAGGGTTTGATCGCCTCGAGGCTTTCAATAAAGTGGCTCATATCGACAACCAGGTCTCGCTCCACGGGGAAGTTAGCCAGTGGCGCAACGAGCATGCCCTTTGGATATTCACGCAGGAAGGTTTTGCATGCCAGCTTCGGCACGCCATCCACCATCATCCCGCAGGAGCCGCAAATCGCCATCCGGCAGGACCAGCGAAAGGAGAGATCGCAGGCGAGATTATCTTTAATAAAACCCAGCGCATCCAGCAGCGAGGTTTGTTCATCCCAGGGGACATCAAAGCTCTCATTGCGGGGCACCCGGTCGGTCTCGGGGTTATAGCGCTGGATAACAATTTTACAGCGCTTCAAATCGCTCATGCCTTGCCTCCTTTTACTTCAGATTCACCGCCATAAACACGTTTAGCAGGCGGCAAACGGGTAATGTTTACCGAATCCCAGGCGATTTCCGGTGCGCCGTGCGGGTTGTAAAAAGCGAGAGAGTGACTGAGGAAATGCGTATCGTCCCTTTGGGTGCAACCCTCATCCAGCCGCTGGTGGGCACCGCGAGACTCTTTGCGCTGGAAGGCCGCGTGGGCCATGCATTCTGCAACGTCCAGCCCGTGCCCCAGCTCAATGCTGTAAAGCAGCTGGGTATTAAATACGCTCGACATATCGCTGATATGCACTCGTTTAAAGCGTTCTTTCAGTTCGGCCAGCTTATCAATCGTCTTCTGCATCAGCTCGGGGGTGCGATAGATGCCGCAGCCCTCTTCCATTGCCATACCCATTTCATCGCGCAGGGTTGACCAGCACTCATTGCCCTGCTGATTCACCAGCGCGTTGAGGCGGCGTTCGCAGTCGCTGGCCTGTGCCATCAGCGCCGCCGTGGAGGTTTTTTTGCTTTGCAGGGCGCGGGCAGCAGCCTGCTCACCCGCGACGCGTCCAAAGACCACCAGTTCGGCCAGAGAATTTGAACCCAGACGGTTAGCGCCGTGCAGGCCAACTGAAGAGCATTCACCTACGGCAAACAGCCCGCGAATACGAGTTTCGCACTGGGCGTTAGTTTCAATGCCGCCCATGGTGTAGTGCGCCGTTGGCCGAACGGGAATGGGGGCGGAGACGGGATCAACGCCGACATAGGCTTTGCTGAGTTCGCAGATAAAGGGCAGTCGTTCGTGAAGTTTTTTCTCGCCCAGATGGCGAAGGTCAAGATGAACCACGTCACCGCGCGGCGTGGCGATTGTCCGGCCATTCTGCCATTCGTGCCAGAATGCCTGGGACACTTTGTCGCGCGGACCTAGCTCCATATATTTATTTTCGGGATGGCCCAGGGGTGTTTCGGGGCCCATGCCGTAGTCCTGCAGATAACGATAGCCATCTTTATTGACCAGAATACCGCCTTCACCCCGACAGCCCTCCGTCATCAGAATACCTGAGCCGGGCAGGCCCGTAGGATGATACTGAACAAATTCCATATCCCGCAGCGGCACGCCATGGCGCAGCGCCATACCCATGCCGTCACCGGTTACGATGCCGCCGTTGGTATTATAACGATAAACCCGTCCGGCACCGCCGGTGGCCAGCACCACAGCATTCGCCTGAATATGAACCAGCGATCCCTCCATCATGTTCATCGCCACCACGCCGCGTACTTCGCCTTCATCCACCAGCATGTCGAGAACAAAATGCTCATCGTAGCGGGTGATTTGTGGGTATTTGAGCGAGGTCTGGAACAGGGTGTGAAGCATATGAAAGCCGGTTTTATCCGCGGCAAACCAGGTACGCTCGATCTTCATACCGCCAAAGCGGCGTACGTTAACCGAGCCATCATCGCGTCGGCTCCAGGGGCAACCCCAGATTTCCAGCTGAGCCATTTCTCGCGGGCAGTGCTCGACGAAATAATCCACCACGTCCTGCTCGCACAGCCAGTCGCCGCCGGAAACGGTGTCCTGAAAATGAAGATCAAAGCTGTCATGTGCCTGGGTGACGGCAGCCGAGCCGCCTTCAGCCGCGACGGTATGGCTGCGCATGGGGTAGACTTTGGAAATCAGCGCGATGGAAAGGGTTGGGTAGGCTTCGGCCGCGGCGATGGCGGCGCGTAGACCCGCTCCACCGGCACCGACAATGACCAGATCGGCAGTAACGTGTTGCACGGTATTCTCCCTGTCAGCTTGTCATATAGGAGGATGAGAGATGCCCCTCATTTGTCCATGGGTATTATAAAACGCTCCAGCCACGCTAAACTTGATATGTTCCGGTATTCAGGCGAAAAATTAAGCGCAAAAATGCGACGCGGCTGACGTTTTTATGCAAATTTTTTTGCCAGCGGCCCGGACTATCCCGCTGATGACCGAATGCGGCGGCGCAAATTTGTTTGTCTTCGCCCGCTCGGGTAGACTGCTTCACCCTGTCAGACTGAGGAGTCGAAAGATGAGCGATACGGCCAGCTGGCTACCAAGTGCACCCATTGCCAATTTATTGAAAAGAGCGGCGATAATGGCAGAAATTCGGCGTTTTTTTGCCGATCGTGGCGTACTGGAAGTTGAAACCCCGGCCATGAGCCAGGCTACGGTGACCGATGTCCATCTGTTCCCTTTCCAGACGCGCTTTATTGGGCCGGGCGCTGCCGGAGGGCAGGATCTCTATTTAATGACCAGCCCGGAATACCATATGAAAAGGCTGCTGGCGGCGGGGAGTGGCCCCATTTTCCAGCTCTGCCGCAGCTTTCGTAATGAAGAATCGGGCCGTCACCACAACCCTGAATTCACCATGCTGGAGTGGTATCGACCCCACTACGACATGTATCGTCTGATGAACGAAGTGGACGATCTTTTGCAGCAGGTGCTGGAGTGCGCGCCGGCGGAAACGCTCTCATACCAGCAGGCATTTATTCGTCATCTGGAGATCGATCCGCTCTCAGCCGATAAGGCACAGCTGCGTGCGGCAGCAGAAAAGCTGGGGGAGGGCGAGCTGGCGAACCGGGAAGAGGATCGGGATACGCTGCTTCAGCTGCTGTTTATGCTGGGGGTGGAACCCCACATCGGTAAGGATAAGCCGGCTTTTGTGTATCATTTCCCGGCCTCACAGGCCGCGCTGGCGCAGATCAGTACCGAGGATCATCGCGTTGCTGAACGCTTCGAGGTCTACTTTAAGGGAATGGAGCTGGCTAATGGCTTCCATGAGCTGACGGACAGCCGTGAACAGCGTCAGCGGTTCGATCAGGATAACCGCAAGCGGGCCGCGCGCGGGCTGCCTCAGCACCCCATTGATACCAACCTGCTGGATGCGCTGGCGCACGGCTTGCCAGACTGTTCAGGCGTGGCCCTGGGCGTGGATCGCATCGTGATGCTGGCACTGAAAGTGGAGACGTTAAGCGAGGTGATCGCCTTTTCCGTCGACCGCTGCTGATTGGAGCGGAGGAGTCGACCGCTGCTGATGTTGTCGGGATAAAGGGCGTCATTACCGCCCTTTATCCCCAGCGAGTCTACAGGCCGCCTGACTTATAGGTACGCGTTGTCGGGGCCGTTCCGCTGCCCGGAGGGGTTTTACGCCCCAGCGTTTCCATTCTGACCTGGAAAGGTGGGAACGGCATTTCAAGACCGTGTTCCTGATAACCGCGTAGAATGTGCTGGTGCAGCTCGTGCCGCAGCGGCATACGGTGTCCCATCTCCGCCGCGTGAATACGCAGTTCAAACAGCTGGATCCCCTGCTGTAAATCCACCAGATAGGCTTCAGGCTGCGGCATCTCCAGTACGTACTGGCAGCGGTGCGCGGCGGCTAACAGTACGCCGGTAACTTCTTCACTGTTGGCTTCTGCCGCCGCTGGAATGGTCAACACCACGCGCGTCACCGAGTCAGAAAGCGACCAGTTAACGAACTGTTCAGTAATAAAAGCCTGATTGGGAACAATAATTTCTTTTCTGTCCCAGTCGGTAATGGTGGTCGCGCGGGTATTAATGCGCGTGATACTGCCGGTTAAATCCCGTATGGTCACCGTATCGCCGATGCGAATCGGCTTCTCAAACAGAATAATCAGGCCAGAGACAAAGTTGGCGAAAATCTGCTGTAAACCGAAACCCAGTCCAACCGTCAGACCCGCAACCAGCCACTGTAGCTTCGACCAGTCGATACCAATCATTGAAAAGCCCACCAGTCCGCCAATAAGTATCAGCAGATATTTGGTCAGCGTGGTGATGGCATAGCCGGTGCCGGGCGTGAGATTAAGATGCTGTAGCAGCGCCAGCTCCAGCAGGGCGGGCATGTTACGCACCAGCTGAGTGGTGATAATCAGCACCAGAATGGCGATCAGCACCGATCCGAGCGTAATGGGCTGGAGGCTTTCCACACCCTGCACGGTGGTGCTGGCGTCCCACAGGCGAATGTTCTCCAGGAAGCCAAACGCCGAGTGGATTTCAGACCACAGCACGATCACCGACACCAGCGCAATCAGCGTCAGAATAGAGCGGACCAGCCGCAGCGACTGCGCACTGATGGCATCAAGATCGATAACCGGCTCTTCCACGTCCAGATTCTCAGAATTAGCCTGCTGTGTGCTTAACTCTTCCTCACCTTTAGCGCGCTGAGCCAGGATATCGGCGCGGCGGTTGCGGGCGCGATCGAACGCGATACGGCGGCGCTGGATTAGCATCCAGCGGCGAACAATATGGTAGATAACCAGTAACAGGAACCAGATGGCCACCGACGTCTCCAGCCGAGCCAGCAGCGCCTGCGCAGTAGCCAGATAGCCAATGCAGGAGGCCAGTGCGGCGATCAGCGGAATACAGATCATCAGATTCCACAGAACATTATTGACGAAGTTTTCGCCATTCCCCTCTTTGTCCAGGTGCAGGGGGATCCCGGCGCGTTTCAGGCTGACGGTGACCAGGCTGAGCGCGCCGCAAATCAGGATAAAGCACACGCGCCCCAGGGTGGCAGAAAACTGCCGGTCGTCCAGATTATCCAGGCCAATCAGCAGCATAATTAGCGGCACGACCAGCCAGATACTTAGCGTATAGAAGCGCATGGCGCGCGCAACGCGCACTTTCGGCCAGCGGAAATGCACAATAAACAGGCCTTCCGGGCGGGCGAAAGCGGCGCTAATCATAAAGGCCCACAGCAGCGGCACGGTTGCCGTTACGCCATCCCCGGTGGCTACCGCAATCGGGTAAGGCCAGGCGTGTTGCAGCCCGAAGCCCAGCGCCATCCACAGTACCGGCAGCGGCAGGGCGACCAGAATTGACCAGAAGACGGTACGCAGGGTCAGGCTAAAATGATCCAGCGTAACCTTGCCGACCTTGCCGGAGGCGCGAGTAAGAAAATCCCGGTAGTGCCGGCGGGAGCTCAGGCTGAAGCCCACCAGCAGCAGGGCACCCATAATCGGCAACAGGGTTTCCCGGCTGGTAAACATCATTACCATAGCACCGCCAAGCTGCCCCAGCGTATCCAGCGAGAGCAGGCTATTCATATCGCGGACCAGATTGATGGGGAAGTTGAGGTTTATCGCGCTGACGTCTGCGGTCCAGAACAGGTAGCGGTGCGTCGCCTCTTTCACTTCGTTCAGCGCGTCCTCCAGCTGTCCGTTGGCGACCTTAAGCTTGGTCACCTCCAGAATCAGGTTATCGCAGCCGGAAAGCAGCGAGCCGATCAGCTCCCGCTGGGTTTTAATCTGTGCCTCAAGAATACGATGCTGTTCGCTGGTTAACGGCGTGCCGTCATCCTGCTTCTGCTTTAACAGCTGCTCCTGATGTTCAAGCAGATCCTCGTAGTGCAGCCGCTGCACCCGTAGCTCGCCCATTTCGTTATCCAGCTGCTGCGGCTTCGGCATGTCGGGCAGTCGGGCAACCTGGGCACGAAGCGCTTCGCCCAGAACGTTCGAGATGCCCAGCCACTGCGACTGTTCGCGAATGGTACTAAGCGCCTGGCGCACCTGAAGGGTTTGATTGGCTGCGGTACGCTGCTGCGAGGCGACCAGATCCAGCCGCTGCGCCTGTTGATTAAGCGCTGCTGACAGTTCGCGGTTGATGCGAAACTGCCTGCTGATATTCTGCGGCAGCTCACCGCTGTTTTCCGCCAGCTGCTCGGTACGCTCCAGCGCCTGCTCTGCTTCGCGCTGACGGCGGGCGTTAAGCTGATTGCGCAGATCCTGCAAATAAGTGTCAAGCTGAGCGGCTTTACGCTGATGAAGCTCGCTGCGCATGCGTGCCAGCTCCTGACGGTTGTTGGCGGAAAGCTGCGCCAGCTCCAGCTCATCAACCCTCGCCTTCTGTGCGGTGGACTCCGCCTGGCGAGCGGCAAGCTGTGCCTGAGCCAGCTGCGTCACGGCGGAAGGCTGGCCCTGGAGCCGCCTTTCGATGTCATTTAAAGCCCGACGCGCCTCTGATTGCTGTTGGGGGAGCTGCGCCAGCGAGTCACTGATTTCGCGGGCGCGATCCTGCTCCTGCTGAGCCTGACGGCTCTCTTCCAGCAGTTGACTGCTGACCTGTAGGATCTCCTGATCCAGTTCGGAAGCGGTCATGGAACTGCGAACGGTCTTAGGATTATCAATCAGCGAGGCGATGGACTGACGGAGGTCGCGAGCCATCTTTGGGAAGTCGTCAATTACCTGCTGATAGCTGGTGGCGTTAGAGATAGATTTTTGCTGCTCGTCCAGCCAGTTAAGCGTGGCCTGGAGCGCATCCATCGTTTCCGCCTGATTCGGCGTATTTTTGTCCGACCTGGCCTCATCAAGCTGCTGCCTGATTTGCGCGGCATCAGGGCCACTGGCAGCGCAGGCGGGCTGGAAAAGCATCCAGGTCAGTAAAATCGTCAGAATCAGGCGTAACATGGGCATCAACTATGGATGGTGTAAAACGTCTTCTGCAGGGGTTTTCTGCAGGGCGATGGCCAGCGTCTGGCCCAGACGCGTCTTCGTTTCCGGCGTCAGGCTTTCCGCCAGTTTGATTCTGTTGGGAGCAAACAGGTTAATCACCGTCGAGCCAAGCTTGAAGCGGCCCATTTCCTGCCCTTTAAGCAGAACCACCGCGCCATCTTCGTCTGCGCCCGGCCAGCTCCAGCGCTTAATCACACCCTCTCTGGGCGGGGTCACCGTACCGGCCCAAACCGTTTCGATGCTGCCGACGATGGTGGCACCCACCAGAATCTGCGCCATTGGGCCAAACTCCGTATCAAACAGGCAGATAACCCGCTCGTTACGCGCAAACAGGTTCGGGATATTCTGCGCGGTCAGCGGATTGACGGAGTAGAGATCCCCGGGGACATAGATCATCTCACGCAGGATGCCGTTGCAGGGCATATGCACGCGATGATAATCACGGGGTGCCAGATAGGTGGTCACAAATTCTCCCTCGCGAAACAGATCGGCCATGGTGTTGTTACCGGCCAGCAGCGCCTCGAGTGAATAGGTGTGGCCCTTGGCCTGAAAAATGCGATCGCCTTCAATGTGGCCCAGCTGGCTGATTGCGCCGTCGGCAGGCAGGACCAGCAGGTTAGGATCGGTTTCAACAGGGCGAGCATCATCGCGCAGCGGGCGGACAAAAAAGTCGTTAAAGGAGCGGTAGCTGCCGGTATCCGGGTTCTGCGCCTCTTTCATCTCAACCTTGTAAAACCAGACAAACACGTCGATAACGGCTTTGGTCAGCCAGCCAGCGCGCTTACCTGCGCCCCAGCCAGCAAGTTCGGTCAGGCCTTTTTTAGGTAAAACATTATTCAGGCCGAGTTTTATACGATCCAACACGATAGCCTCCAGGCTTGATCAGATAGCAAAGTAGAATGGGGGCGGATTGTAACAGTGCCCTGGCAATTAGGCTATTCCGCCCGGCCAGTTGCGCCAGGCGGGCAGGTTCAGTTGCTGCTATCGGAGAAGTTACGACGCGTTTTAAGCTGCATATCTGACATGCTGTCCAGAATGCGGTGATAACTGTCGAAGCGCGCCGTATCGATCTCACCCTTTTCAACGGCCTCACGGATTGCGCAGCCGGGGTCGTTGTCATGCTTGCAGTCACGGAACTTACAGTGGCCTAAATACTCACGGAATTCGACAAACCCCTGGGTGATTTGTTCCGGCTCAAGGTGCCACAAACCAAATTCGCGCACGCCGGGTGAGTCGATCACATCGCCGCCGTTGGGGAAGTGATAAAGCCTGGCAGCGGTGGTGGTGTGCTGGCCGAGGCCGGAAACGTCGGAGACGTCGTTGGTGAGGATTTCGCCCGCGCCCACTTCCAGACCCAGCAGGGCGTTCAGCAGGCTCGACTTCCCAACGCCAGACTGGCCAGCGAAGATGCTGACGCGCCCGGTTAACGCCGTTTCAAGCTCTTCCAGCCCGCGCTTGTGATGGCTGGACACCATCAGTACGCGATAGCCGATGCGACGATAAATCTCCATCTGCTCATCGACAAACGCGCGGCCTTCGTCATCCAGCAGGTCGGTCTTATTCAGCACCAGCAGCGGTTCAACCTCCAGCGTTTCGCTGGCGATCAGGTATCGATCGATAATATTGAGCGACAGTTCCGGCAAAATGGCGGACACAATGACGATCTGATTGATATTAGCGGCAATAGGCTTAACGCCGTCGTAGAAGTCAGGACGGGTCAGGACGGAGGTCCGTTCGTGAACCGCTTCAACGATGCCCTTAACGGTTGCGCTGCCTTCCTGGCCTGGACGCCATACCACGCGATCGCCGGTGACCAGAGAGCGGATGGTGCGGCGAATATTGCAGCGGTGTTGGCTTCCGTCTGCATCTTCTACATCAACGTGCATACCAAAACGGCTGATGACCACGCCATCGCGCGCTTCCCCGAACAGGCTGTCATCGGGTTCCGGCTTATCGGCACGCTGCTTCAGGCGGCGGTCATGGTTGGCACTGACGCGACGTTGCTGGCCTTTGGACAGTTTGTTTTTAGTCACTCTTCCTCACAGGGGTTGGCAGGCTTCGCCCTAACGGGGCAAAACGTCTATGATACACCCTAACGTATAACGATATAAGCTACGGTGAGAAACCCTATGACCGCAAATGCAAGTAATCTGATTTGGATCGACCTGGAAATGACCGGATTAAACCCCGAACAGGATCGTATTATTGAAATTGCCACGCTGGTGACCGACGCCGACCTCAACATCCTGGCCGAAGGGCCGGTGTTTGCGGTTCATCAGTCTGACGCACAGCTGGCGCTGATGGATGACTGGAACGTGAAAACGCATACCAACAGCGGACTGGTGCAGCGCGTCAAAGCCAGTCAGTACAGCGATGGGGATGCGGAGCGGGAAACCATTGCCTTTTTGCAGCAGTGGGTGCCAGCCAACAGTTCACCCATTTGCGGCAACAGCATAGGGCAGGATCGCCGTTTCCTGTTCAAATATATGCCTGAACTGGAAGCTTACTTCCATTATCGTTATCTTGACGTTAGTACGCTGAAAGAGCTGGCCCGCCGCTGGAAGCCCGAAATCCTGCCTGGCTTCAAGAAGCAGGGCACGCACCAGGCGATGGATGACATACGCGAATCGGTTGCGGAGCTGGCTTACTATCGCGAGCATTTTATCCAGCTATAACGAGCTCTTCCCCGCAGGCGTTTATTTGTACGGGGCCTGGTCGGCGGTTTCGCAGCGGACTGCTGCCGATTAAACCCGCATTCTGCTGTTTTAATCGGCACTCAGCCGGCAACTGAAAAAAATTGCCACGAGAGACTTGCAGCCAAAAGGAATTCTCGTATAATTCGCACCCCGTACCAGGACAGATTTTGGTACCCAGAGCGGGAATAGCTCAGTTGGTAGAGCACGACCTTGCCAAGGTCGGGGTCGCGAGTTCGAGTCTCGTTTCCCGCTCCAGTTTTTTGCATTACGATACCAGCATTATTGCGGGAATAGCTCAGTTGGTAGAGCACGACCTTGCCAAGGTCGGGGTCGCGAGTTCGAGTCTCGTTTCCCGCTCCAGATTTTTGCATTACGATACCAGCACTACTGCGGGAATAGCTCAGTTGGTAGAGCACGACCTTGCCAAGGTCGGGGTCGCGAGTTCGAGTCTCGTTTCCCGCTCCAGATTTTTGCATTATGATACCAGCACTACTGCGGGAATAGCTCAGTTGGTAGAGCACGACCTTGCCAAGGTCGGGGTCGCGAGTTCGAGTCTCGTTTCCCGCTCCAAATCTCATTTGAACCCGCTCAGGGTGAAACGCCTTCTTAGTGACCTGCACCCACGACTTGCCCATCCGTTAAAACCTCAACCTAATGACAGGTTGTTCGATACAGCTAATACATTTCCCTGCATTATGCCGCGCGCCGTACGCGATCCTGGCAGACCTTTGACGCATCCCATTTTAATTCACAGATTCTCAGTCGGTCTGAAAGCCGCTGGTTCTATTTAGATGCGGCTTACCTGCAATGATAATGACGTGGCGTACACAAAGGTTTTAGCGTTGCGGCTCGTAGGATGTTTCCAGTTACTGCGCTTATACTAACAAACGTGCAAAGGCTTTTAACTTTTGGGTCAGTGAGATCCAGGCTGGCAGTTTGGCGGGGGGCGCTTTCTCCTCGGAATTTAGATCCACATGCTGGCCAGAAAATCCACTGGGGATGTATTCTTCAATAACGACACTTTCCTGATGTATAACCCAACCATGTCTCGGTACTGTATTAATAATATTGATTTCAATTCCGGCTTTTCCAAGCTGCCTGCGCAACTCTGATATGGTCTGATATAAAGTATTAGGGGTGACCTGTTTTCCATGCTCTTCCCAGCCACTTTTATAGAATTGCTGATGGCTGACAATGTTGCCATGGTTAACAATTAACAAAACTAAACAGCGAGAGGCCGTACTGAAAATCACATGCTGAGTCTTATTGTTACGTGAAATAAACAGGTTTTTATGTGGTAGGAATATTACCTTTTCATTAATTAAATAGCATGTGTCGCATTGATTAGCCATGATTACATCGTCCTTAATATATTGAAGATTACGACTTAACTAGCGTAACGCAGCACCGAAAATGATAAGATATTTTAATTATCAATGATTGATTTCTATCGGTACCTTCCTCTTATTCCTGGTGATAATGAAAGCATTTAATAACAAAAATAGCAACAGGATCAAAGAGCGTGAGCGTACTTTATAACTCACAGTCGTTCTCCTGCCACATAATGGGTTTATTACAATAAGCTACGGTCGGGGCTATTACTTTAATGATAAAGTATTAGCTTTAATGTGTTCTAAAATTTCCTATAATCTGGCTGGCGGGGCTTTGCGTCCCATAATGCACCTGGCTTAAGATGATGGATTATTTTCTGGTTGGCTTATCTTTCAGAAAATGATGAGTTTAAGCGCGGCGGCATGTATTATCAGCTAATTTTTTTGCGATTTCTCCCCTTAATGTGCTTATTAATGAGTGTCGTTCTGGTCGCTTAAGCAAAAAATGCAAGAAAATTATTATTTTTGTGGCTATATTGCCCTGCTTTATCTGAGTGGGCATCCTGAAGGAGGGGTGGCTGCGACCCAAATATAATCAGAAGATTAAATAATTTGTTAACTGAAAGTTATAGCTGGCCTGTCGCAAACTTCTCAGAGCCATCGTCTTACATTCAGCGATGTTAACTGTAGTTTATTTTACGTTTTTATAAGGAAATACATAAATGTTTAAAAAGACGGCTGTTGCCACATTACTGGGTTGTACATTACTGGCTCAAATGATGCCTGCGGCTGCGGCAGAAAATCGCTATGTCAGCTATCTGACATCCTGGGGCTTACCCGACGTTGATGCTCTCACTGCTCAGCTGAAAAAATCTGATATTGATATTTTTATGCTCTCTTTCGGCCAGTGGGATAGCGAAGGTAATATTACCGTATCGGACAAAATGCTAACCGTGCCTAAATACGAGGGTTACTGGATGCCGCAGGGTTATTTGGGATGGACGCAGCTTAAGCGAGCCAATCCAAACAAAAAGGTTGTTGTGGCCTTTGGCGGTCAGACCTATGAAGGGATTTGGTCAGCAATCAGTACTCCGGCACAGCGCGATAAGGTCGCCAAAAATCTGGCAAATCTGCTCAATACACGTTTCCCTGTTTACCAAAAAGGTTTGAAGGCTAATGAGGCCGTGGGTGAATGTCTGGCAACAACCTGGGATGGAAAGTGTGACTACAGTCAATATCAGCTCGCGGGATATACTTATATCGACGGCATTGATTTTGATTTCGAAAAGGCTGCCCGCCTGACGCAGCAGGAAAACGACAACCTGGTGGATCTGGTTAAGCGTCTGCGTGCGTTGGTCGGTAAAGAACCTATGCTGAGTCTGACCACTTACCACGTTGGCGCGGATCCGGAAAACTGCGAGAATCCTTCCGTCACTGAAAACTGTTCTTATATCGAAAACGCGCGTTCAGCCCATCACGGTGAAGTGACTCAGCTGCTGAAAGACAGCAAGGACCTTTTTGATTTCTTCAACGTAATGACCTATGACGCGGGCAAAAACTTTAACTATAAAGTTGCCATGCAGAACTACGCCAATGCGGTTGGAGATAAAAGTAAAATTTTGGTTGGAGCGACGATTAACAGTCAATGGGGGCCAGAAGGTAACTTTGTTGAAAGCAAAGCTAACAACATGGAGCGTGCTGCGTGGCAGGCAGAAAATGGCTATGGCGGCTTCTTCGCATGGACATTAGGTTCTTCAACTGAACAGACATCATTTGCCAATCAGGTTTCTTACCTGAACGATATGGTTAAGCTGGCGAAAGAAACTCCGCCCGTAACGCCCGTTGATCCTGTCACCCCGAATGAGCCAGAGCAGCCTGAAGCACCCGCGGTAGAACTGGCTGTACCAGACGTTTCAGCCGGTCCCCAGCTACGCTACATTGATTACAATAAGGGGGCTGAAGTTAAACTGTTTGTCTCTGACAAAATGTTAAAAACGACCGCTTACCAGGTTAAATTAAATGGGAAATATATCTTCTCCTTTAACAAGGGTAGCGCATATTACTCTTACCAATCAGACCTGGGGGGAGGTGTGATTCAGTTGACTCATGGCCTTGATACGAAAGATGGCGATATCATCACCCTAAATGTGACTGGCAGTTCAACGATTAGCCAGAAAATTGTGGTAAAAAATGGTATTAACTATATTGCCGACAAAGCGATACAATCTGTCATTGTTGGAAATGGCAAGGTCAGTGTGACCATTAGTGCCAAAGAGTATAATCAGCCTAATCGTTATATGGTTTATCTGAATGGTAAATACATGATGGAATCTTATAACGGTAAAGCCTATCACTCATCAGTAAAAAAACAGGCAGATCGAGTGACTTTCACCGGTTCATCGTCTGTTAAAACAGGTGATAAAATTGAGGTTAAACGCGTGAGTCATATCCCAGGCGTGAGTTCATCCAGCTTCACTACGATTTATTCCAATGTAGTTAAATAGTGAGTGGCCCCTGCCGCTTGTCAGGGCAGGGTTTTAACAAGCTGAAAGGAGAGAGTCAATCTCTCCTTTCAGCTATTACAGGTCGGTTATTCCTGGGAGAGCTTTAACTTGCAGCGTTTTGGTTTTCTACGTGTTTCGCCGCTAATAATTGTGATCAACCTCATTCTGTTGAGCCTTGCCGCTTACCTGCTTGCAACGACCTTTGCCGATTTAACGCTTAAGGAAAAGCATGTTAAAAATATTATATTATCAGCTGAAGAAGGTGGGGGGGCAGACGTTTTCGAAAAAGAAAGCGCTCCTGATACCCCCAGCCCATTCGAACAGTTAATAAGAATACGCGCGACAGACAGCGTTAGAGATGGAAAAATTGCTGTCACTCAGCCGCTGCCTGATGATGCAGTGTTTATGCAGGCCCCCGTCGGTGAATTGCCCGGCATAGTAACCGGATTGTTTAGTAGTCATCATCGGCATCAGGACCTGGCCATTATTGAATTTTCGGGCCAGCAAAAAAGTTATCGACCCGGTGACCAGCTGGAAGAAGGGGGGACGGTCGTGCGGGTTTTACCCGACAGGGTGATATTTGAGTTAAAGGGTTTTTATGTCGCTAAGCTTATGTTTCCAGAGCAAAACAGTAAGTAAAATGAACTCATCATCCCCTTCACGGATTAAATAGTTTAGTAGCGTTTCAAGGAGTTGTGATTATGCAGGGACGTAGAATCGCTGATTGCCGGGCGTTAAAAACGGTATTGCTTATCATATTGGCCCTGATATTCACCGCGCCCGCCATGGCCGATAAATACAGCGCCAGCTTCCAGAATACTGATATTCGGGAATTTATTAATACGGTGAGTCAGGCATTAAATAAAACCATTATCATCCAGCCGGCAGTTAGCGGCACAGTAACCGTCAGGAGTTACCAACAGCTTGATGAAGAACAGTATTATCAGTTTTTCCTGAACGTACTGGACGTTTATGGCTTTAGCGTAATTGAAATGGACAATAATGTCCTGAAGGTCGTGCCCGCGGTATTTGCAGGCAGCAATGCCGCCATTGACGAGGGGATGACTCAGGGCGGTGACATGCTCGCCACGCGCGTGGTGGCCATAAAGAATATGCCTGCGCATGAGCTGGTTCCCGCACTGGAAAAATCGAATGCGGCCAGCGGGATGCTTATCAGCAGTTTTGAGAGCTCCAATAGCCTGTTGCTCACCGGGAAAAGCAGCGTAATTAACCGGTTACTGGACATCATTAAGCGAATCGATCGTCGCGGCGATAGCCATATTGACGTCTACCCCCTCCAGCATGCTTCAGCTGGCGAGCTTATCCGCCTCGCGGAAGAGATGCTAAACGACAGCAGAAAATCCGCCCGCCCGGGCGCGATGGCGCTGCAGATGGTGGCCGATGAGCGCACTAACAGTATTCTGATAATGGGAGAGCCTGACTCACGTCGGTTAGCGAAGGATCTTTTCCAAAAGCTCGATCTGGAATATACCGCGCAGGGAAAAACCAAAGTCATCTACCTTAAATATGCCCAGGCTGCCGGGTTAGTTGAAGTCCTGACCGGCATGAGTGCCAATATGGAAAACAATGGCCAGTCGGCCTCATCGACAGCCAGCCCCGCACTGTTAAAAGGCACCAGCATCAAAGCGGATGAGCAGACCAACTCGCTGATTATTACCACTCAGCCAGGCATGATGTCCGAACTGGAAAGCGTCATTGCAAAATTAGATATCCGTCGCGCCCAGGTGTTGGTGGAAGCGGTGATTGTGGAGTTGCAGGACGCCGAAGGGTTGAATCTGGGCGTGCAGTGGTTCAATAAAAATGGCGGCGGTACAAATTTTCCATCAAATAATGCATCAGCTATCGGAATTTTGGAGGGCGGGTCGCTGACGGGTGCCGTTAAAAACGTGACGGGATTAGGCGTGGGCTTTGGTCATAACAACTGGTCGGCTTTGCTCAGTGCAATTAAAAGTAATACCAATAACGATATTTTGGCTACGCCAAGCATTGTTACGCTGGATAACATTGAAGCAGTTTTTAGCGTCGGTCAGGAAGTGCCGGTGCTTACTGGATCACAAACTACTAACAGCGATAACATATTCAATACCGTTGAGCGTAAGAACGTCGGTATTAAACTGAAGGTTAAACCGCAGATTAATCAGGGCGATTCTGTATTTCTGAAAATCGAGCAGGAAGTCTCCAGCGTGGCGGAGAGTTCAACCACCGGCAGCGCCGAGCTCGGTGCGACGTTTAACACCCGCACGCTCAATAATTCTGTGCTGGTGGGCAGCGGGGAAACCGTTGTCGTGGGTGGGCTACTGGATACCACCCAGTCTGATGTGATGCAGAAAGTCCCGTTGCTGGGCGATATTCCTTTTATTGGGCAACTCTTTAGCTCAACGTCCAAGAAAACCATCAAGCGAAATCTAATCCTGTTTATTCGTCCGACAATTATTCGTGATGGCGAACAGTACCATCATCTCAGCTCGCGTAAATTCAACGATCATCAGGATCGTCAGCCTGTACGTGATGGCATACATAAATTGCCCAGCGAGCTGATAGCGCTGAAAGACTCTGACGTGCAGCGTGAACAGTTCAAACAGGTTACCGCGCTGATCGCAGCCTTTCAGCAGCACGGAGGGGTGAAAGAGTGACAGGCAGGCAACGGGATCCGATTCCATCGCTGCCTTTCTCATGGGTTAAGCAGCACGGCGCGTTGGTATCAGAGGGGCCGGGAAGCCTGCGCGTGGTCTGTCGTGAGAATGTCACCCTTTCCGCGCTGATGGAGATTCAGCGCCTCTTTCCCGCCATCGGGGAGTTGGAACGGGTCAGTCAGTCCCACTTTGAACATACCCTTGCAGAGGTTTATCAAAATAATACTGGCGCGATGGCAAATATTGGCAGTGAAATTGATTTTTATGCACTGGCAGAGGAGATCCCCAGCCACATCGATCTGCTGGATAGCAATGATGACGCGCCTATTATCAGACTGATTAACGCCATGCTTGGCGAAGCGATTAAAGAAGCGGCGTCAGATGTGCACATAGAACCCTTTGAAAAGCGTCTGCTGATCCGTTTCCGGGTGGACGGCATTTTACATAACGTCCTGGAACCTCAGCGTCAGCTGGCTTCATTACTGGTTTCCCGTATCAAAGTCATGGCGAAGCTGGATATTGCCGAAAAGCGCCTTCCTCAGGATGGGCGCATTGCCTTACGTATTGCGGGGCGTGCGGTAGATGTGCGCGTTTCGACGCTTCCCACGCAGTATGGCGAACGGGTCGTGATGCGCCTGCTTGATAAAAATAATGCCAGGCTGACGCTCTCTTATTCAGGTATGTCTGCCGCCTGCCGCGAAGGGCTGACCCAGTTGGTACATCAGCCACACGGATTGATTCTGGTCACCGGACCCACTGGATCGGGTAAAAGCACCACGCTTTATGCGGCGTTGAATGAGATTGACAGCGGTGTACGCAACGTCATGACCGTCGAAGACCCGATTGAATATGAGCTGGACGGGATTGGACAAACCCAGGTAAACAGCAGGGTGGAGATGACCTTTGCCCGTGGACTGAGGGCGTTACTGCGTCAGGATCCCGACGTGGTATTAGTGGGTGAAATACGCGATGCAGAGACGGCACAGGTCGCCGTACAGGCTTCCATGACCGGACATCTGGTGCTTTCCACACTTCACACTAATACCGCTGCCGGCGCCATTACCCGACTGCAGGATATGGGGATAGAGCCCTTTCTGCTCGCCAATACGCTGGCCGGGGTGATGTCCCAGCGGCTGGTGCGTACCCTGTGCACTCACTGCAGCACACAGACAACGGCAAGCCTGGAGGAGCAGCAACTTACAGGCTGTTTGCAACCGACATTGATGCTTTCTCGTGCAGTAGGATGTGAGCATTGTAAGCAGACCGGCTATCAGGGGCGAACCGGCATTCATGAGCTGATTATTCTCGATCAGGAGGTAAGGACGGCGCTGAGCCAGGGGAAAAGCGAGCAGGAGATTGAGGCGCTGGTCCATCAACGCACGGCTACGCTGCGGCAGGACGGTATAAGCAAGGTGCTGGCCGGATTAACAACCCTGGAAGAGGTCGCCCGGGTGACGAGGGAAGTCTGATATGGAAAAGTTTACTTATCAGGCGTTGTCACCCCAGGGAGAAAAATGCCGGGGGCAGCTGCTGGCAGCCAGTCTCAGCGATGCCAGACAACAGTTAAGAGAGAAGGGACTGGCGGTTATTACGCTCAAAAGATCGATGAAAGTAGCGCTTCCGCGGCGTTCCTCCCTCTCTGGCAGGGAGCTGGCGCTGGCGACTCGTCAACTGGCGACGTTGATTGCGGCGCATCTGCCGGTTGATGAAGCGGTACAGGCCGTTGCTCAGCAAAGCGAAAGAAAAACCGTCGTGAATATTTTTTCCCAGCTAAGAGGCATGATCCGTGAGGGACGCTCGCTGGCGGTAGCGCTGGCGACCTTTCCAACGGTCTTCAGCCGGATGTACTGTGCGATGGTGGCGGCAGGTGAGGCCTCGGGGCATCTGCCGTTAGTGCTTCAGCGGCTGGCGAATAATGAGGAACAGAGCCAGAAGCTGAAAGGCAAAATTATGCAGGCAATGATTTATCCAATAGTGCTGACGCTGGTGGCCTTTACTGTTGTGGCCATCCTGCTAACGGCCGTGGTGCCTGAAGTGATTGAACAGTTTATCACCATGAAGCAGGCACTGCCGTTAACAACCAGAATGCTGATCGCCTGCAGCGATTTTTTGCGCACCTACGGAGTCATCCTGCTCGGCGGGATGGTGGCGTTAGCGATAGCGAATCTACTGTGGCTGCGTCACCCGGCGAGGCTGATTCAGCGGCACCGGCAGCATCTTCGCTGGCCGCTGATTGGCCGACTCACCCGCAGTATCAGCACCGCGCGCTATGCCCGCACCCTGAGCATTCTGAATGCCAGTGCCGTACCGCTGCTTGACGCGATGCGCATCAGCGCGTCTGTGGTAATGAATGAGTATGCCCGACAACAGCTGAACGACGCTGAAGCGAAAGTCAGAGAGGGCGGGAAATTTCATCAGTCTCTGAAAGCCACCGGGCTTTTTTCACCGATGATGCTGCATATGGTGGCGTCAGGGGAACAAAGCGGTAGCCTGGATGAGATGCTGGAGCGATCGGCAGAGATACAGGAAGAACAGTTATCACATCAGATTACCCTGGCCCTGGCTCTGTTTGAGCCTGCGCTGGTGGTGACGATGGCGAGCATAGTGCTTTTCATCATTCTGGCTATTTTACAGCCCATATTGCAGCTCAATGAAATGATTGGATAAGGATATACACGATGACTTATGGAGAGAGACGCATTCGACGGCCTGACGGGCAGGGTGGTTTTACCCTGCTTGAGATTATGGTGGTGATTGTCATTCTGGGGCTGCTTGCCAGCCTGACCATACCCAGTCTGATGGGGAATAAAGAGAAAGCAGACAGGCAAAAAGCCAGAAGCGATATCGCCACGCTGGAAAATTCGCTGGATATGTACAGACTGGATAACCATCGTTACCCGACCACTGAACAGGGCCTGGAAGCGCTGGTAGAGAAGCCTGAGCTGTCCCCCATCCCCAAAAATTACCCTGAACAGGGGTATATTCGCCGTCTGCCCAGGGACCCCTGGGGCAATGATTATCAGCTGCTCAACCCTGGCGACCACAGCGCGATTGATGTCTTCTCCTTTGGGCCAGAGGGCGAAGGCGCGCGCGAGCAATATATCGGTAACTGGGACGATGAGCGCAAGAAATAGCCGTGATTACGCGTAGTCAGGGGTTCACGCTGCTGGAGATGCTTTGCGTGTTGTTTTTGCTGGGGCTGATGGGATCGCTGGTAACCGGCGCGTTTCCCTCTCCGCACCGTGAGATGGCCAGAGAGCATGAAAAAATCCTTCTGGCGCTGCGCACTACGGCTGAGCGGGCCCAGCTTGAAGGTCGGGTTTACGGCCTGCAAATTCGCCCGGGTGGATGGGACATCAGGGTGTTAAGCCGGGATACCGAGCCTGCTGAGCTCCGGCAGTCGGGTGCTTTAATTGACGGCTACCACTGGCGGATAGCGAAACGCGGAAGTAAAACGCTGCAGTACCGCTTACCGCCACAGGTCGTGCTGAAAATTGAGGTTAACCGCGTGTCTTACTCCTCTGTCGGGGAAAAGGGGGGCGATGACAAACCCCAGGTACTCTTCCTGCCTGGCGGGGAAGTCACAGACTTCGTTTTATCGACGTCGATGCGACAGGCCAGTGACGACAGGGACAGGCAGGCAAACGGTGCAGCCGCAGGCGGGTTTATCACCTCCAGCGCACAATTTTTGCTATCAGAGGGTGAAAGCTGTGAAAGAAAGCGGAATGGCACTGATGGAAGTGCTGGTGGCGATGCTTATTCTGGCTATCTCAGCGACTGCGGTGTTGAGAACCAACGGACAACAGGTAAAGGCTCTCACTAGCCTGCAACAGAAACAAACTGGGGCATGGCTGGCAGACTCGAAGCTGAACGAAATCATGCTCCATCCTGCCAGCACTTCTGAGCTATGGCAGCAGGATTCTCAGGTGATGGGAGGCACGACGTGGCATCTTCGCTGGCGGCGAGTTTCCACCACCGTTCCGGGGATCGTGGCCGTGGAGATTGAAATCCGTCAAAACAGGAAGCAACAGCTTGTGGCATCGCTAAGAACGTGGATGAGCGTTAAGAATGAACGGACTTAAGCGACAGGCCGGTTTTACGCTGCTGGAAATGATTGTCGCTCTGGCGTTGACTGCGACAATCAGCGTGGTGGCGCTACAGCTTTTTCAGGGGGTACTGCACAGTTCGGAGCTGTTACGTGAGAAATCTACCCGGCTGATGCAACAACAGTTTGCCTTCTCGGTGATGGAAAATGATTTTTCACATGCTCTGCTAAGCGTTGCTGGTAGCGAAGATAAGGGCTTTACCCCGAACAACGACCTGCCCACGCCCGCTTCCGGGTCTGCAGTGCAGTTTTTACGGGGTAACTGGCTTAATCCCGGCGGGATGCTACAGCGTACGCAAATCGAGGTGGTCAGCTATCGCCTGAGGCAGGGAGAGCTGCAAAAAGTCAGTGCCGTATGGCCTGCGGATATATCGGGTCGCAAGCCCAAGGTGACTTCATTACTGACGGGTGTAGAGGCTTTTACACTCCGCTACTACAGCGGTAATCAGTGGGTTGAGGATCTCAATATGCTGAGCGTGTTACCGAAGGCCGTTGAAATAACGCTGGTGCTTACTGAGTCCGGGAAATTCAGCCGGGTGTTTCTGCTGGCAGAAGAGTGAGGGAAGAGGATGTCAGATCAGAAAGGAAGCGCGTTGCTGATGGTATTGCTGATGATGGCCTTAATTCTCACCATAACCGTGATGAGTAATGAGTACTGGCAGCACGTCATGACCAGAAGCCAGCACGCAGTCTGGCGGACGCAAATGAAGTGGACGCTGCTGGGCAACGAGAAGATTGTCAGGAACCAGCTGCAAAAAGAGCTGAAGATCCTGCCCGTCGGGCGGATTGCGGTGCTGGACGATGTGCATATCAGCTATGAAATTCGCGATAGAAGCGATTGTTTCAATCTGAACTCGCTGGTCAGCGCGGCCTCTTCTGACAAAAGCGATTTACCGGCGAGCACGGCAGAAAAAGATGAGGCACCGGAAAACGAGCCCTCTGTAGCGGGATCTCAAATCTCACCGCTGGATGGGTCGTCTGCGGTGGACACGTCATTGACTGCTAACGATCAGGGAATGGCGCAGAAAGCTGGGCATTATCCTGCGGCGGTCTTCACTCACCTGCTGATCAATGTCACCGGGATGGACCCTATAGCAGCAAAAAGCGTCACTCAGTCAGCAGTGGAGTGGGCAAATCGGGAAGCAGACGATTCGGTAAATAATGTGCCGGGCGATAAGGATGAAAATGCAGACAGAGAACGGTCTGTGGAACGGCCCGTTACCTATGCGCCGATGCTTGATAGCCGCGAGCTGCGCAGGCTAAGCGGCGTTGACCAGAAAGTCTGGGAGCTGCTGAATCCCTGGATCTGCGTACTGCCGGATAATAATTTAAACATAAATATCAACGCGTTGAGCCCAGCTCGGGGTGCATTGCTGGCGGCGTTGTTTACGGGCAGCTTGTCTGTTAGCAAGGCCAGCCGGTTATTAAGTGAAAGACCGCCGGAGGGCTGGACAGACAGTGCTTTATTAATGGCGGCAGCAACAGAGAAGGAGCTCGGGTTTAAGAAAGCGACAGGGAAAACGCTGGTGCTGAAAAGCCGCTATTTCTCGCTTTCTCAGTGGGTCACGGACGATGAAAATGAGTACGTTCTTCGCTCTCTGTTAAAAGACGAAAATAAAAAATTAACTGTCATCCAACGGCGTTATGGCATGAGCGAAGATTACTGAGTAAGAGTCAATGAATAATATTAAGAAAAAAGCAGGTAAGCGTGCGGTGCTTTTTATCCGGCCTTCGCCCTCTTCCGACCAGCGCGCTGAATGGCTTTATTCCATTAATAAAGACATTCAGGCCACAGGTGAACTCCCAGGTATGGCCAGCATTAACAGGCTGAAGGAATATGCTGCAGCAGGTGATGTCATATTGATCCTTCCCGGCGAGTTCGCAGTATTTCACACTGTTGATATACCCGGTGCCGGAAAAGTAAGAATGAGCCGCCAGCTGCAGAAAGCTCTGCCCTACTGGCTGGAGGATAAGATCCCAGGCGAAGTCGACGCACTGGAGTGGCTGCGGGTTAATGTTGAGCCTCCCTTCAGTATGTTCGGCGTGGATAAAGCGGTGTTGCAGGCATGGATCAGTTGGTTTACCGAAGCCGAATTACCGCTGCATCGCATCGTGCCGGATACGCTTTGCCTCCCGGTTCCCTGCGACGAGGAGTGGAGCTGTGTTCAGGATGGTGAGCGATGGGTTATCCGTCAGAATACGGGGAGCGGCATGGTGCTTCATCGTCAGTGGCTCTCCGCCCTGTCTGGCGATCTCCCTGTTGCAAAGGTGTACGGCGTCAATACCGGGATTGCGCTTCCGGCAGGATGGTATCCGGTTATAGCGGGCAATACGCTTGAGTGCCTGGCGGCTCACAGTAGCAGCACGACGGTGAATTTACTTAAGCAGCCGGTGGGTGTCAAAAAAGGCGTTCTGTTTAAGGGTTGGAAATATACGGTACTACTGGCAACCCTGGTTTTGGGAATGCTCTGCCTGTCGCTTTTTCTACGTGGCTATCAGTATCAGCAGGCTGCAGAACGGATGGAAATGCAATCTCAGGAATTATATCGGGAAATCACGCAAAGTAAGCGAAAAGTGAGCAATCCTAAATTCCGACTTATGCAGATAGTTAAAAATAACGAGCAAAAGCAGCAGCAGCAGAGTGGCGTGATGCAGTTACTGAATATCCTGGCCGTCGCCAGTGATGCTGAGGCTGGGATCGTTATTCATTCGATCTGTTATGACGGCAATCAGGACGCATTATTTATTGAGGTACCGCGTGAAAATGCCGAAAAGCTAAGTAACGGTCTGGAAGCCCTGTCATTAGTCGTTCGCACAGCAGAGCCGGAGCTGAAAGCACATAATGATCCCCAGACGGTGTGGCTGCAAATGGACAGACAGAAATGAAAGAGAAAATAATCGAGCGCTGGAAGGCATATTCCAGCAGCGAAAAAGGCGCCTGTCTGGGGGTGATAAGCGTTGCGGTTGTGCTGTTTATCACTTGTGGTGTCGTTAGCCCGTTGAAAGAGTACGCTGACAGCACGAATAAAAGGATGATTAAGGCTGAAGAGGATTTGCAATGGATCGCTCAGCAAAAAAACCTTTTGCTTAAGCTAAGTGGACGCCGCGCCGCAAATAAAAGTCCAGACCCTTTATTAACCTCTGTTAACCAAACTATGATGAGAAACGGCATAACGGCCATCATTGATGATCACTCTCCGCAGGAGATAAAGTTGCAAATAGCGGCTATTCAATTTAGCCATTTAATCAGCTTTATGAATGAATTACAGGAAGAGTCTGGGATTGAGGTTCTCCAGCTAAATACAGTGGCGCAAAGCGATAAGGATGATGTCGTGAGTGTAACTGAGTTGGTGTTAAAACATGGCCAATGATGGATGCTTCAGGACGTCAGCGCACCGTTGAAAGAAAGGACACGTTAAATGGATTTATTCGCAGAAATTGCGCGGGACCTGCCGGTGCTCTGGTGGGCAGGACTGGCGACAGTGGGACTCTGTGTCGGCAGTTTTTTAAACATGCTGATCTATCGTCTGCCGCTAATGATTTCCATCGCGGAACAGAGAGCCGAAGAAAGAATAGCCCCGTATTCTTTCGCTACTCAGCTTGATACGCGGCAGGAAAGGGGAGTATTTAACCTGTTAATTCCGGCGTCACACTGTACCTCATGTCGCACCCCACTGGGCTGGAGGAATAATATTCCACTCTTAAGCTGGCTATTGATCCGGGGAAGAAGCCGCTGCTGCAATAAACCCATTAGCATTAGCTATCCGTTGGTGGAGTTAGTCACTATGGGTGTGACGCTGTTCTGCGCCTGGCTGTTCCCTCCTGGCCTTGCGTTAATTGGAGTACTACTTTTCAGCTGGTTACTGCTTGCACTGGCTGTTATCGACGGCAAGACCTGGCTGCTGCCGGATGCCTTAACCTGGCCCCTGCTATGGACGGGGCTACTGTTTAATCTGAACGGTCAATTTGCACCGTTGGAGGATGCAGTTTTAGGCGTGATAGCCGGTTATAGTTTGCTGTGGTTATTTAACGCGGTGACATCATCCCTGGTGAAAAAAAATTGTATGGGTAACGGGGATTTCAAACTTACAGCCGCTCTCGCTGCGTGGAGCGGCTGGCAATGCCTGCCGCAGCTGCTATTACTGGCGGCAACGCTGGGAATACTCGCCATTGCACTCGCGCATTTAGTGTATAAAAAAAACCTCCGCTCCGCTATTCCGTTCGGGCCTGCTCTGGCCGTAGCTGGATGGCTACAGGTCACGGGGGTCTTAACTACGGGATAGCAGGCTAGTTAATAACGGACAGCGTTTTTTAAACTTAAGGAAAAGAATAATGATTCACAAAAAATACTTATTTAATTTCTGTGCGGCATCTTTAATGTTGCTGACGGTGACGGGGTGCCAGCAAAGCGCCAAAAAGTTAAATATTACATCAGTCGCCGAAATGCCTGAAATCGAGCAGCAGGTCCAGCAGCTGTCGGCCATTGTGGGGGGAGGGTATTACCTGAAAGCAAAATGTCATCGCAGTGACCTGCCTTCAGGGGAGAAGATGTTGTCCAGCATCCTTGAACTGGCTAAGCAGCGCAGCTGGCCGGTGGATGCCGCAGAGTACCAGCAGCTGGCTGAAAAGAGTGAGCACATCTATCAGGCTCTGCTCACTGACAGCACTCCAATAGAGCAGCAGTGTCAATTTTTCAACCAAAAAATTAGCGGGTATTTTCACGGTTAATACTTCTGAAGAACTGCACTGCCCCTGGAGCTCATCCCATCATGAAATTTCATTGGTCATTATGACGTAAGGCAGTGCTCAACGTCTTCACGTGCGTCGTATACGCTGCGTTTTTTTGCCTGCAACCTAAAGTACCGGCTACAACTCCCGCTACTGGTGCAAAGGCCCCAGCAACTAATCCTGCCACCCCGACAGGCAGTAACGGTAAGTGGCCGACGGTGACGCCACCCTCCGGTTTTGTTGGAGGCCCGGGCAGTTCAAGCGGAGTCGGGGGCGGACAGCCCAAGCCAGGCTCCACGCCAGCCATTAACACGCGCAGTGAAAACTGGAAAACCCTGATAGATAATAAATCGAATACGCCTTCCGCTTCTGGCGGCAATAACAGGTAACACTTAAGCCCGGCGCGCAGACTGAGCGAACCGGGCTTACTTCTCAACGTGTACAACCGGTATCCTCAGGCTGGTCATGGCACGGTTTTACCCACGACATCATGCCCATCGGGATCATCCGATCGCTAAAAAGATCTTGTCATCAACAAGCATAACGTTCATAATCCCCTCCATTCCGAAACAGGGAATAGAGAGACCGTTTAAAATCAAAGAGTTAGCGCGAAGTTGCTGATTTTTTCCACGGATAGTCTCTTTCACAATTCAGATCGTATGCGGGAATAGCTCAGTTGGTAGAGCACGACCTTGCCAAGGTCGGGGTCGCGAGTTCGAGTCTCGTTTCCCGCTCCAAAAAAATGACGAAAAGCCTGGCCGACAGATGATTTATCCACAGCGGTAATTCAGCTGTGCTTCGCTTTTTTTGCCATTTATAAATACATCATTCACAGAGTTATCCACAGGTTAGCCGCCGCCCTGCATGGCTTCCCGAACAGGCATCTTTTTTACATCTTTTGATAACCACATGAATTAATTACTATAAATAATATTTCAATTTGTTATCACGATCCCTTGTGCTTTCTGTGACAGTTGAATGACAACGACTTTTTATTTTTATTCACAGCATGTGGAAAACTGTTCCGGTGGCCTGAGCGACACCTTCGTTGTCAGGCATCACGCGGTAGTCCTTTCTCAATCGACCTGAGCAGGCGCTTATGACGCGCCGCCGTGATTTCTACTGCATTTTGCTTCCTGCTTTCTAACTGACGCTCAACCGCCCACTCAATATGCTCATCCAGCATCGCGTTCTCGCCTCGCCTGGCGACAAGCGCGTCAAGATTCTCCCGCGCCCAGGGGGCATTGCCCAGCGCAACGGCGATGTTACGCAGCCAGCGCAGATGGCCTATGCGCCGAATGGCCGAGCCTTCCGTTATGCGCAGAAATGTTGCCTCATCCCAGGCAAAGAGTTCGGTGAGGGGAGGCGCATGCAGCACCGCTCGCGGGCTAAAGTCTTCTTCATCCGTTAACTGACCGTAGCGATTCCATGGACAAATCAGCTGGCAGTCATCGCAGCCGTAAATTCGATTGCCAATCAACGGCCTGAACGCTTCCGGGATCGCGCCCTCTAACTCAATGGTCAGGTATGAGATACAGCGGCGCGCATCGACCTTGTAGGGTTCAACGATAGCGCCTGTAGGGCAGGCAGTCATACAGGCAACGCAGCGGCCGCATTGATCCTGCTGGGGGCTGTCTACGGGAAGGGGAAGGTCAATCAGTAACTCGCCAAGAAAAAACCACGAGCCTGCTTCCCGGTTGAGGATCAGAGAGTGTTTACCGGTCCAGCCCAGTCCGGCCCTGGCCGCCAGCGGTCTTTCCAGCACCGGCGCAGAGTCAACGAAGGGGCGAAAATGCGCGTCAGTACAGTGCTCGCGGATCAATTCTCCAAGCTTTTTCAGTCGATTGCGCAATACTTTGTGATAATCACGGCCAAGTGCATAGCGGCTGACGTAGCCAAGCTGGGGGTTTTTTAGCGTACTGGCGAACGCAGCCTTCGCCGGAAGATAATTCATGCGCACGCTGATAACCCGGAGAGTGCCGGGAAGTAGCTCGTGAGGACGCGCGCGCATCATGCCGTGGCGTGCCATCCAGCTCATCTCGCCGTGATACTGTTTGTCCAGCCACGCCTGGAGACGAGGCTCTTCCAAACTTAAATCGGTATCGCAAATGCCGACCTGTTGAAAACCGAGGGTCTGCCCCCAGTGCTTGATATCCTGGGCGAGTTGAAAAAGATCAAGAGGATGTGACATGAGTAACCTGAACCAGCAAGAAAACATCGCCAGTTTACCCTATTCCGTCTGGCCTGTAGAGGCGCTATCCCACCTTGAGCAGCAGGGGGCGGATGCGCTGGGGCTGACGCTGTTTGAACTGATGCAGCGCGCGGGAGAGGCCGCCTTTGCTAAAATCCGCAGCCTGTGGCCCGATGAGCAGCACTATTTAATCCTCTGCGGTCATGGCAATAACGGCGGTGATGGCTACATCATCGCCCGGCTGGCGCAGTCAGCGGGATTAACGGTCACGCTGATCGCCTGCGATGGCAGCAAACCGTTACCGGCGGAGGCCGGACAGGCGCGCGAGGCCTGGCTGGCGGCTGGCGGCATTGTTCACGATCCCGCGGTAGCCTGGCCTGAGAACGTCGGAGTGATTGTCGATGCGCTTTTAGGCACCGGCGGTAATCGTCCCCCTAAAGCCCCTTATGATGCGCTAATCCAAAAAGCTAATGCCCACCCGGCACCGGTTTTCGCCGTCGATGTGCCGTCCGGGCTGGTCGCCGCTACGGGTACGGTTCCCGGTGAGGTTATCTTCGCGGTTCACACGCTGACGTTTATTGCACTAAAGCCCGGCCTGCTGACCGGAAAGGCACGCGATGTGGTGGGCACGCTGCATTTCCATGCGCTAAGCCTGGATCCCTGGCTGAATGAGCAGCCTGCGCCCATTTCGCGCTATGACGCCAGTGCACTTTCTCGCTGGCTGAAACCGAGGCGGCCCACGTCGCATAAGGGCGATCACGGTAAGCTGGTGATTATTGGTGGCGATCGCGGGACGGCAGGTGCGATCCGCATGACCGGCGAGGCCGCATTACGCGCCGGAGCCGGCCTGGTGCGAGTGCTTACTCACAAAGATAATGTTTCCCCCTTACTGACCGCCCGTCCCGAGCTGATGGTGCATGAGCTTAGCAACCAGAGTATTGACGAAGCGCTGGAATGGGCCGATGTCATTGTGATTGGACCGGGCCTCGGGCAGGGCGAATGGGGCAAAAATGCTCTGAATAAGGTAGAAAACTCTCAGAAACCCATGCTTTGGGACGCGGATGCACTTAACCTGCTGGCAATCAGTCCGGATAAACGTCAAAATCGGATTATTACCCCTCATCCCGGCGAAGCGGCACGATTGCTGAATGTGAAGACCAGCGAAATTGAGAGTGACCGCTTACATTCCGCGACGCGTCTGGCAAAACGCTACGGTGGCGTGGTAGTACTAAAAGGTGCCGGTACGCTGATTGCCAGCGAAAAGGGCGAAATGGCCATTGCCGATGTAGGCAATGCGGGGATGGCCAGCGGCGGTATGGGTGACGTACTGTCGGGTATTATTGGCGGTTTGTTAGGACAGAAGCTCTCACCGTATGAGGCGGCCTGTGCAGGATGCGTTGCGCATGGCGCAGCCGCTGAAGCCGTGTCCAGACGCTATGGTACGCGGGGAATGCTAGCGACCGATCTGTTTTCCGAGCTCTATCTGTTTGTTAATCCTGAGATGTTGAATAAATAAGAATGAAGACCTGTGTAATCACATTGCCCGATGAGGCAGCAACTCTCGACCTTGGTGCCAGCATGGCCCGATTCTGCACGGCAGCGGCTACTCTCTATCTGTATGGCGACCTCGGCGCGGGTAAAACTACTTTTAGCCGCGGTTTCCTCCAGGCGCTGGGGCATCAGGGTAATGTGAAAAGCCCAACCTACACCCTTGTTGAACCCTATATTCTGCCGAACCGCCGGGTGTATCACTTCGATCTCTATCGCCTTGCCGATCCGGAGGAGCTGGAGTTCATGGGCATCCGGGACTACTTTACCGGCGACAGCCTCTGCCTTGTCGAATGGCCGCAGCAGGGCGCTGGCGTGCTGCCGACGCCGGACATTGAACTTCATCTTCGCTATCAGGGCGACGCGCGTGAGGCTGAGATTACCGCCTGTTCCGCAACGGGTGATGAAATTGTGCGGCAGCTTGCCGCAGAGAAGGGCTGTTAATGATGTTGCGCATGAAGATGGGTCTGATACTGGCCCTGTTATTCAGTACATTCTCCACCCTGGCCGCGAATTTGTCGGATATCAACGTCTCGAACGGCAACAGCAAGGCGACGGTGACGCTCAATTTCAGCGGGCAGCCGATTTATGCTTTTTTCCCGCTGCACAATCCTGACAGGGTGGTGCTGGATATCCGTCAGAGCGGCGTGATCAAGGGATTACCCCTGACTTTTAGCGGCGAAAATATCGTTAAGCGCATTCGCTCCAGCAAGCCGGTAGATGGTCAGAGTATTCGGCTGGTGTTTGAGCTGAGTCAGAAGGGCAAGACCCGCGCGATAACCCAGCGTAGCGGCAGCAGCTACAACGTAATATTTACCATTTCAGGTACGCAGCAGGCGCCGCCAGCCGGTCAACAGGCCACGATAAGTCCCGCTTCGCGCACCGCCTCCCCGAGCCGGGCGACCGCCGCTGAAAATCCGTTTAAGTCGAAGGCTGTCACGGTCGTCAGCAGCAGTAATACCGTCCTGCGGCCCGGTGCAAGTGCTACCGCGACCAATGACGCGGTGATCGTGGCCATTGACGCCGGGCACGGCGGACAGGACCCTGGCGCTATTGGCGCAGGCGGATTAAAAGAGAAGAATGTCACTATTGCTATCGCCCGTAAGCTGAAAGTCCTGCTGAATGAGGACCGGATGTTCAAAGGCGTAATGACCCGCGATGGCGACTACTTTATTTCGGTGATGGGCCGCTCCGACGTGGCGCGCAAGCAAAACGCTAACGTGCTGGTGTCTATCCACGCCGATGCGGCCCCAAATCGCAGCGCATCCGGGGCTTCCGTCTGGGTGCTGTCTAACCGACGTGCCAACAGCGAGATGGCGGGCTGGCTTGAACAGCATGAGAAACAGTCAGAGCTGCTGGGTGGCGCAGGTGACCTGCTGGCGAACAGCCAGGCCGACCCTTATCTGAGCCAGGCGGTGCTGGATTTGCAGTTTGGGCACTCCCAGCGCGTGGGCTATGACGTGGCGGTCAAAGTGATCGCTCAGCTACAGCGCGTGGGTTCGCTGCACAAGCGCCGTCCTGAACACGCGAGCCTGGGCGTTCTGCGATCGCCGGATATTCCTTCCCTGCTGGTGGAAACCGGCTTTATCAGTAATCCTTCGGAGGAGCGACTGCTTGGCAGTAGCGCATACCAGCAGAAGATTGCCGAGTCGATTTACAAAGGACTCCGCAACTACTTCCTGGCGCACCCGCTACAATCGGTCCCAAAGGAGGAAAACCGACCGCTGCAGTCCGCAGCGGCGGTTAACGTCGAACCGATACCTGCTCCGGCAAATACGCAGTATTCTGGGCCTACTCAGCGCCATGTGGTAAAACGGGGCGAAACGCTTTCCGGTATTGCCGCGCAGTATGGCGTGAGCATGGCGACGCTGCGCACCCTGAATACGCTGAAAAGAGACGTGGTATGGGTTGGACAGCGCCTTAAGGTTCCGGCGGGCAGTCAGCTTACCCGCGCCAGCAAGCCGAAAAGGGTAATGCGCCACAAAGTGGTCCGCGGCGACTCACTGACCGCAATTGCTGCACGCTACGGCGTCAGCCCGGGCACCATCATGCAGGCCAATAAAATGAAGTCGCAGAATGTGATGCTGGGTCAGACGCTCACGATCCCGACCTCGTAATTAACCAAGGAACCTTTATGCCCATTCAGGTGTTGCCTCCCCAACTTGCTAACCAGATTGCGGCCGGTGAAGTGGTGGAGCGTCCGGCGTCGGTGGTCAAAGAACTGGTTGAAAATAGCCTGGATGCGGGTGCCACGCGCATTGATGTCGAGATTGACCGGGGCGGTGCAAAGCTGATCCGCATCCGTGATAACGGCAGCGGTATTGGCAAGGATGAACTGGCGATGGCGCTTGCCCGCCATGCCACCAGCAAAATTACGTCGCTCGACGACCTGGAGGCGATTGTCAGCCTCGGTTTTCGCGGTGAGGCGCTGGCCAGCATCAGCTCGGTTTCACGCCTGACGCTGACGTCGCGGACGGAAGCACAAACAGAAGCCTGGCAGGCCTACGCGGAAGGGCGGGAGATGGCGGTGACGCTGAAACCGGCGGCGCATCCGGTTGGTACAACGCTGGAAGTGCTCGATCTCTTCTACAACACGCCTGCCAGGCGTAAATTTATGCGCACCGAGAAAACGGAATTTAACCACATTGATGAAATCATTCGCCGTATAGCGCTGGCGAGATTTGATGTGGCCTTCTCGCTGACGCACAACGGCAAGCTGATGCGGCAGTATCGTGCCGTGAGCGGCAGCGGCCAGCAGGAGCGACGCCTTGGTTCGATCTGCGGCCTGCCCTTCCTGAACCATGCCCTGGCAATAGCGTGGCAGCACGGCGATCTGAGCCTGCGCGGCTGGGTGGCCGATCCTGCCGGTTCGCGCACCCTGACCGACCTTCAATACTGCTATGTGAATGGACGGATGATGCGCGATCGGCTGATCAACCACGCGATTCGCCAGGCCTATCAGGATAAGCTTGGGGACGATCACCAGCCCGCCTACGTTCTTTATCTGGAAATCGATCCGCATCAGGTCGATGTCAACGTGCATCCTGCCAAGCATGAGGTACGTTTCCACCAGTCACGCCTGGTACATGATTTTATCTATCAGGGCGTGGTGACCGTCCTGCAGGAGAGCGCACAGCCCGTACTGCCGGGCGCGGAAGGCGAATCTCCGGCGCGCTGGCAGCCGGAAAACCGTCAGGCTGCGGGCGGTAACCACTTCTCTACGCCTGTGGCGACGACATCAGCGGGTGACGATCACCTCTCTACACCTGCCACGGGTAAAGCCGTGGGCGGGAATGTGGTGCTATCGTTGGAGGCCGGACACCCGACATCCGTTGCCGGGCGTTCCTCTCAGGGGAGTGCAGATCGCGCAATATTCCCGTCAGACAGCAATTCATCTTCACCGACGGGCGGGTCGACACATTCAGCGGGCGGCTCCTCTGCTTCGTCGCAGGGTGGTGCGACACGTCCGATCGGTGCGGGCGGCATGCCTCCCGCCAGGCAGCGACAGGAGCCGGTTTACCAGAAAAAAGAGGGGGCGGTTTACCAGCAGCTATTGAATGTTTCTGGCGCCTCCCGCATCAATGAGCAGAGTCCGGCACCAAAAATTCAGGCGGCCTCGCCGCTCGGTGGTCATAGCCAGAGCTTTGGCCGCGTCCTGACCATTATCGGGGAAGATTGTGCGCTGGTTGAGGGGCACAACCAGCTGGCGCTGATCCTGCTGCCGGTGGCGGAACGCTGGCTAAAACAGGCCCAGCTGGAACCAGGCGAAGAGGGGCTTCGGCCACAGCCGCTGCTTATCCCCCTCAGAATGAAAATCGACCGGCCCGAGCGTGATGCCCATGCCCGCTACGTCAGCCTGCTGAATAAGATGGGGATTGACCTGCAAACCGACGGGCATCACATCCAGCTACGGGCGGTGCCTTTACCATTGCGCCAACAAAATTTACAAATCTTGATTCCAGAACTGTTAGGCTATCTGGCCCGGCAGCAGGATGTCAGCACAACGCAAATGGCGCAGTGGTTAGCGCGCCATGCGGTTGCTGAACACCCTCACTGGAATCACTCGCAGGCGATTGCACTGCTGGCCGATCTCGAACGGTTATGCCCGCAGCTGATTAAATCGCCACCTTCTGGATTATTGCAGCACATCGATATTGAACAGGCGATGAACGCCCTGAAGCATGAGTGAAACATCCAAGGCTGGCCGGCCAAAGGCACTATTTTTGATGGGCCCGACCGCGTCGGGTAAGACGGCGCTGGCAATTGCACTACGCCAGCATCTGCCTGTTGAGTTGATTAGCGTAGATTCTGCCCTGATTTATCGCGGTATGGACATTGGCACCGCCAAGCCCTCCGCAGAGGAACAGCGTCTTGCTCCCCATCGTTTACTGGACATCCGCGATCCGGCAGAAGCCTATTCGGCAGCCGAGTTTCGTCGTGATGCGCTGGCTGAAATGGCGGAGATCACCCGGAGCGGTCGAATTCCGTTGCTTGTTGGTGGCACCATGCTCTATTACAAGGCTTTACTGGAAGGATTATCGCCGTTGCCCCCGGCCGATCCTGAGGTGCGTCAGCGTATTGAGCAGAAGGCGAGTGAGTGTGGATGGGATGCACTTCACCGTCAGTTATGTGAAATAGATCCCATTGCTGCAAATCGTATTCATCCGAATGATCCCCAGAGACTCTCGCGAGCACTGGAAGTTTTTTTTATTTCGGGTAAAACTTTAACGGAACTGACTAAAATCTCAGGTGACGCCCTGCCCTATGACGTTGTTCAGTTTGCGATAGCCCCTCAGGCGCGCGAACTGATTCACCAGCGTATTGAGCTGCGTTTTCGACAGATGTTGGCGTCAGGATTTGAAGCGGAGGCTCGGGCGCTTTTTGCACGAGGTGATTTGCATACGGATATGCCTTCCATTCGTTGTGTCGGGTATCGCCAGATGTGGTCATTTCTGACGGGTGAGATCGATTACGATGACATGGTTTATCGGGGAATTTGCGCGACCCGGCAGTTGGCCAAGCGCCAGATGACCTGGCTTCGTGGGTGGAAAGATGTTCACTGGCTGGATAGCGAACACCCTGAAGCCGCACGGGTGAAAGTGTTACAGGTTCTTGGTGCGAAGCATGGGTGATTGTGTACAATTGGTACGTTATCTTGCGCAAATTTTTTACGCAGTATTTCAGAACCGCGAGGTTCTTAAGTAGCAAACAACAAGCATATAAGGAAAAGATAGAATGGCTAAGGGGCAATCATTGCAAGATCCGTTCTTGAACGCACTGCGTCGCGAACGTGTTCCGGTTTCGATTTATTTGGTTAATGGTATCAAACTTCAGGGTCAGATCGAGTCGTTTGATCAATTTGTGATTTTATTGAAAAACACGGTAAGCCAGATGGTGTATAAACACGCTATCTCCACCGTTGTTCCGTCCCGTCCGGTCTCCCACCACAACAATAACGCGGGTGGCGGAAGCAGCAACTATCACCACAGTGGCAGTACTCAGGGGGCTTCAACTCAGCCTCAGCAAGACGGTGACGACGCAGAGTAATCACAGGTCTTATATGACGGGGGAGCGTTCTTCAGGTTCCCCGTCCAGGTAGGATAATGCCAGCCTGATTTGCCCGGGCAGATAAAGCCTGGGCCAAATTACGCAAATAAACGCCGTTTTCAACCGAAAACGCGCACTGTAAATCTGATTTTAACGCTGTATGGCCATTGCGTAACAGGTTTCACAAGGTTCTGAGAGGTTTCAAGTTTGTTTGACCGTTATGATGCCGGTGAGCAGGCCGTACTGGTACACATCTATTTCTCCCAAGACAGAGATATGGAAGATTTGCAGGAGTTTGAAACTCTTGTCTCTTCTGCGGGTGTTGAAGCCCTGCGAGTCGTAACCGGTAGCCGAAAAGCGCCACATCCTAAATATTTTGTTGGCGAAGGTAAGGCCGTTGAAATTGCTGAAGCGGTCAAATCCAGCGGTGCCTCAGTGGTGCTGTTCGATCACGCCCTTAGCCCGGCTCAGGAGCGTAATCTGGAAGCCCTGTGCCAGTGCCGGGTCCTTGACCGCACGGGCCTGATCCTTGACATTTTTGCCCAGCGCGCGCGTACCCATGAAGGTAAATTGCAGGTGGAGCTGGCCCAGCTCCGCCATCTTGCCACGCGTCTGGTACGCGGCTGGACTCACCTTGAACGCCAGAAAGGCGGTATTGGCCTGCGCGGGCCGGGTGAAACTCAGCTGGAAACGGACCGCCGCCTGCTGCGTAATCGCATTACGCTGATCCTTTCGCGACTGCAGAAAGTTGAAAAGCAGCGTGAGCAGGGCAGGCAGGCCCGCAATAAAGCCGACGTGCCAACGGTTTCGCTGGTGGGGTATACCAACGCCGGTAAATCGACGCTGTTTAACTGTATTACCTCCGCAGAGGTGTATGTTGCAAACCAGCTGTTTGCGACCCTGGATCCCACGCTGCGTCGCGTTGACGTGGTGGATGTAGGAGAAGTGGTGCTGGCGGATACGGTTGGATTTATCCGCCATCTGCCTCATGACCTGGTGGCCGCGTTTAAAGCCACGCTACAGGAAACTCGCGAGGCAACGCTGCTGCTGCACGTCATTGACGCCAGCGATGCGCGCGTGGATGAAAATATTGAGGCGGTGAATGAGGTTCTGGAAGAGATCGAATCTGATGATATTCCCGCCCTGTTAGTGATGAACAAAATCGATATGCTGGAGGACTTTGTTCCGCGAATCGATCGTAATGAAGAAAATCTGCCGATCCGCGTCTGGCTTTCTGCACAAACGGGCGAAGGGATCCCGCTCCTGTTTCAGGCGCTGACTGAACGTCTGGCGGGCGAGATCGCGCAGTATGATTTACGTCTGCCGCCGGGAACGGGACGGTTGCGCAGCCGTTTTTATCAGCTCCAGGCGATAGAAAAAGAGTGGAATGAAGACGATGGTAGCGTAGGTTTGCAGGTACGCATGCCCATCGTTGACTGGCGTCGTCTGTGCAAGCAGGAGCCGGCACTGGTGGATTACATTGTTTGACTGATTTTGCCTGACACGCGTATCCCGGCCCTGGGATACCACCGCACACACAATTAATGGAGTATAAACATGGCGTGGAATCAGCCCGGGAATAACGGACAGGACCGCGACCCGTGGGGAAGCAGCAATAATCAAGGCGGCAACTCTGGGGGAAATAAGGGAGGGCGCGATAAGGGGCCTCCTGATTTGGATGATATTTTTCGCAAGCTAAGCAAAAAGCTTGGTGGATTTGGCGGTGGTAAAAACGATAACAGCGGTAGCCAGAATACGCCAGGACGCGGCGGCCGGCTGGTCGGCATCGTGGTTGTGGCCGCGGTAGTTATCTGGGCGGGCAGCGGTTTCTACACCATCAAAGAGGCGGAACGGGGTGTGGTAACGCGCTTTGGTAAATTCAGCCATCTGGTTGAACCCGGCCTGAACTGGAAGCCAACCTTCGTTGATCAGGTTCGTGCGGTAAACGTTGAAGCCGTGCGTGAGCTGGCGGCGTCCGGCACCATGCTGACCTCTGACGAAAACGTCGTACGGGTTGAGATGAATGTGCAGTACCGCATCACCAATCCGGAGCGCTATCTGTTTGCCGTTACCAGCGCCGATGACAGCCTGCGTCAGGCCACGGACAGCGCGCTGCGCGGCGTGATTGGGCGCTCGACGATGGATCGCATTCTGACCGAAGGTCGTACCGTGGTGCGTAGCGAAACGCAGCGCGAGCTGGAAGAAACTATCCGTCCTTACGATATGGGTATTACGCTGCTGGACGTCAACTTCCAGGCTGCTCGTCCGCCTGAAGAGGTGAAAGCCGCGTTTGATGATGCCATTGCCGCGCGTGAAAACCGCGAGCAGTACGTCCGTGAAGCAGAAGCTTATGCGAATGAGGTTCAGCCACGCGCTAATGGTCAGGCTCAGCGTATTCTCGAAGAGGCACGTGCTTATAAAACACGTACCGTGCTGGAAGCCCAGGGTGAAGTTGCCCGCTTTGCAAAAATTCTGCCTGAATATAAAGCCGCGCCGCAAATTACCCGCGAGCGTCTCTATATTGAAACCATGGAACGTGTACTGAGCCACACCCGCAAGGTGCTGGTTAACGATAAAGGCAATAACCTGATGGTGCTGCCGCTGGACCAGCTGATGCGGGGCCAGGGCGGTTCGTCCTCCAACGCAACGCAGGACAGCAGCAGCAACAGCCTGCTTCGTCTGCCACCGGCTTCAGGCAGCAGCAGTGAACGCGCCAGCAGCAGTTCGTCGTTCAGCCCGGACGACATCATGGATCAGCGTCGGGTTAACGCCCAGCGCAACGATACCCAGCGCGAAGGGAGAGAATAAGCGATGCGTAAGCCATTAATCGTAGTGTTGATTGTTGTGCTGGTGGTGCTGTACGCGTCACTGTTTGTAGTGCAGGAGGGGCAGCGCGGTATCGTGATGCGCTTTGGTAAAGTGCTGCGCGACAGCGAGAACAAGCCGCTGGTCTATGCGCCAGGCCTGCATTTTAAGATCCCATTCCTGGAATCGGTCAAATCGCTTGATGCGCGTATTCAGACCATGGATAACCAGGCTGACCGCTTTGTCACCAAAGAGAAGAAAGATCTGATCGTCGACTCCTATATCAAGTGGCGCATCAGCGATTTCAGCCGTTACTACCTGGCAACAGGCGGCGGTGATATTTCTCAGGCCGAAGTGCTGCTGAAGCGCAAATTCAGTGACCGCCTGCGTTCCGAAATGGGACGTCTGGATGTGAAGGATATCGTTACTGACTCCCGTGGGCGTTTGACCACGGACGTGCGGGAAGCGCTGAATACGGGTACGGCAGGGCAGGATGATGAAATTGCCACGCCTGCTGCAGACGATGCCATCGCTTCCGCGGCGGCCCGCGTTGAGCGTGAAACCACCAGCAAAGAGCCGGCGGTCAATCCGAACAGCATGGCTGCGCTGGGCATTCAGGTGGTCGACGTGCGCATTAAGCAGATCAATCTGCCAACGGAAGTGTCGGATGCGATCTACAACCGTATGCGCGCAGAGCGTGAAGCCGTCGCCCGTAGCCAGCGTTCACAGGGGCAGGAAGAGGCTGAGAAGCTACGTGCCGGTGCGGATTACGAAGTGACCCGCACGCTGGCAGAAGCGCAGCGTACCGCGCTGATGACCCGTGGTGAAGGGGATGCGGATGCGGCTAAGCTGTTCGCCGATGCGTTCAGCCAGGATCCGGATTTCTACGCCTTCATTCGTAGCCTGCGCGCCTACGATAACAGCTTCAAGAGCAACCAGGATATTATGGTGCTCAGCCCGGACAGCGATTTCTTCCGCTTTATGAAGTCGCCTTCTAACGCCACACGCTAAGAATCTGTTATAAAACTGGGGCCGGATCTTCCGGCCCCTTCTTTTTGTCTTATGCGGGTATAATAATGAACTCAACCATTTGGATGGCACTGGCTCTGGTGCTGGTTTTAGAAGGCTTAGGGCCCGTACTGCTGCCGCGTATCTGGCGCCGAATGATCCTGTCAATGGCAAACCTCCCTGACCAGCTGCTGCGCCGTTTTGGTGGGGGGCTGGTGGTGGCAGGTGCGGTAACCTACTACATGGTGAGCATTCATAATGGTGGTCAGGGCTGACCTGCTGTGGCAAGGGAGTGCCGAATCCCCCGCTCTCGCATCTTCTCAACCTTTGGGGTCTCTGTCTGGCGTTTTACTTTACGCTGCACCGCTGATTTAGGGTAAAAAAGTACGCAATCGTATGCTAAAAGAGCTGAAAGACGGGTTTTACGATGGTAGAATCCATTTTTAAGCAATCGGTGATTTTGAGAAATGGGTAAGAACGTCGTCGTACTGGGCACCCAATGGGGTGACGAAGGTAAAGGTAAGATTGTTGACCTCCTGACTGAACGTGCAAAATACGTTGTACGCTATCAGGGCGGCCATAACGCTGGCCATACGCTAGTCATCAACGGTGAGAAAACCGTCCTCCACTTAATCCCTTCTGGCATTCTTCGCGAAAACGTCACCAGCATCATCGGCAACGGTGTGGTGCTGTCTCCGGCTGCGCTGATGAAAGAGATGAAGGGGCTGGAGGATCGCGGCTTCCCGGTACGTGAACGTCTGTTTATTTCTGAAGCCTGTCCGCTGATCCTTGAGTATCACGTTGCGCTGGACGTGGCGCGTGAGAAAGCGCGCGGTGCTAAAGCTATCGGCACCACCGGTCGCGGTATTGGTCCAGCCTACGAAGATAAAGTCGCACGTCGTGGCCTGCGCGTCGGCGATCTGTTTAATAAAGAAACCTTCGCCGCCAAGCTCAAAGACGTAATGGAGTATCACAACTTCCAGCTGGTCAACTACTACAAAGAAGAGGCCGTTGACTACGACAAAGTGCTGAGCGATGTGATGGCAATTGCCGACATCCTGACGGGCATGGTGGTTGACGTTTCCGAACTGCTGGACGGCGCACGTAAGCGTGGCGACCTGATCATGTTTGAAGGCGCACAGGGCACCCTGTTGGATATCGATCACGGCACCTATCCGTACGTGACCTCTTCAAACACCACCGCAGGCGGCGTGGCGACCGGCTCAGGCATTGGCCCGCGCTACGTGGACTACGTGCTGGGCATCGTGAAAGCCTACTCTACGCGCGTGGGAGCGGGTCCATTCCCGACCGAACTTTTCGATGAAACCGGCGAATTCCTGTGTACTAAAGGCAACGAGTTTGGTGCCACTACCGGTCGCCGCCGTCGTACCGGCTGGCTGGACGTGGTCGCCGTGCGTCGTGCCGTGCAGATTAACTCGCTTTCTGGTTTCTGCATGACCAAGCTGGACGTGCTGGATGGCCTGAAAGAGGTGAAAATCTGCGTGGCGTATCGCATGCCAGACGGTCGTGAAGTGACCACCACGCCGCTGGCAGCCGAGGGCTGGGACGGTATTGAACCCATTTATGAAAGCCTGCCAGGCTGGAGTGAAAACACGTTTGGGGTTAAAACGCTGGAAGGTCTGCCGCAGGCAGCACGCGACTACATTAAGCGCGTGGAAGAGTTAACCGGCGTACCGGTAGATATCATCTCTACCGGCCCGGATCGCAGTGAGACCATGATTCTGCGCGATCCTTTTGACGCATAAAGCCGTCTCAGGCCGGGGATTCCCCGGCCTTTGTCCTTCCGTGTCATGCCCTGCCCAGTTTTCTCTTGCCACCGCGCTTAAATAAAATGGCCCTAAGTGTAAAGGGTGGTTTATCATCATTTACAATACACTCATTTATGAGCGGAATAGGGTAGCGCTCCGGGCCTGTTGCCTGAAAAGAGCCTGTACCCTGGGAGACAGCGCTTAGCTGCATCACCCGCACGTCAGCCGCAGGCTGACCGGGTTGATAACACCCATCCGCTCTACCCATTATTGCGCCGTGAACGATCTTCACGCTGCAATGAATGACAACGGAGGAACCGCAATGTCAAAAGATCCATTTAAGGAACGGGAAGCAGAGAAATACGAAAACCCCATTCCCAGCCGCGAATTTATCCTTGCTCATCTTGATAAACGCGAAAAACCGGCCAGCCGTGAAGAGCTGGCCGATGAACTTTCTATTACGGGCGAAGAGCAGACAGAAGCGCTGCGCCGCCGCCTGCGCGCCATGGAGCGCGACGGTCAGTTAGTCTTCACTCGCCGCCAGTGCTATGCGCTGCCGGAGCGTCTGGACCTGCTTCGCGGTAAAGTTATCGGCCACCGCGATGGCTTTGGCTTTCTTCGCATTGAAGGCAGCAAAGACGATCTCTACCTCTCTGCCGAACAGATGAAAATGTGCATGCACGGTGATGTGATCCTCGCGCAGGCGATGGGCGCAGACCGCAAAGGCCGCCGGGAAGCTCGCGTGGTGCGTGTACTCGAACCGCGCAACAATCAGATCGTTGGCCGCTACTTCACTGAAGCCGGGGTCGGCTTTGTGGTGCCGGATGACAGCCGCCTGAGCTTTGATATTCTGATCCCCGCCGAAGAGTTGATGGGCGCGCGCATGGGCTTTGTGGTGGTCGTGGAGCTGATGCAGCGTCCAACCCGCCGCAGCAAGGCCGTGGGTAAGGTCGTCGAAGTACTTGGTGATAATATGGGCACCGGGATGGCCGTGGAAATGGCGCTGCGTACCCACGATATTCCCCATAGCTGGTCGCCTGAGCTTGAGCGACAGATCGCTAAACTGAAAGAAGAAGTGCCGGAAGAGGCGAAAGCGGGCCGTGTGGATCTGCGCGATCTGCCGCTGGTCACTATTGATGGTGAAGATGCCCGCGACTTTGATGATGCCGTATTCTGCGAAAGAAAACGCGGCGGCGGCTGGCGGCTGTGGGTAGCTATCGCCGACGTCAGCTACTACGTGCGTCCCGGTACGCCGCTTGACGACGAAGCGGTTAACCGTGGCACCTCGGTTTACTTCCCGTCGCAGGTTGTTCCCATGCTGCCGGAAGTGCTGTCCAACGGACTCTGTTCGCTTAACCCGCAGGTCGATCGCCTGTGTATGGTTTGCGAGATGACCATTTCCGCTACCGGTAAGCTGACCGGTTATAAGCACTATGAAGCGGTAATGAACTCCTGGGCGCGTCTGACCTATAACAAGGTCTGGAATATCCTTCAGGGCGACCAGGAACTGCGCGAGCAGTATCAGCCGCTGGTTAAGGATCTGGAAGAGCTGCACCGCATGTATCTGGTGCTTGAGAAATCCCGCGAGCAGCGCGGCGGCATCTCTTTTGAGACGGACGAAGCTAAATTTGTTTTCAACGCCGATCGCCGTATTGAGCGCGTTGAGCAGGTATCGCGCAATGATGCGCACAAGCTGATCGAAGAGTGCATGATTCTGGCGAATATCGCCTCCGCGCGCTATGTCGAAAAGAACAATGAACCGGCGCTGTTCCGCGATCACGACCGCCCAAGCGAAGAGAATATCAAAAGCTTCCGTTCGGTACTCAACGAGCTGGGTCTGACGCTTGGCGGCGGCAATAAGCCTCATCCGCTGGACTATGCCGAGCTGTTGACGCAAATTGCCAGCCGTCCCGATCATGAAATGCTGCAAACCATGCTGCTGCGCTCGATGAAACAGGCGGTATACGATCCGGAAAACCGGGGTCACTTCGGGCTGGCGCTGGCGTCCTACGCGCACTTTACCTCGCCTATTCGTCGTTATCCCGACCTGCTGCTGCACCGCGCCATTAAGTATCTGGTGGCGAAAGAGAACGGCACGCTGCAGGGCAACACCACGCCGACGGGCGGCTACCATTACGATCTTCAGCAGATGTTGCAGCTAGGCCAGCACTGTTCGATGGCGGAGCGCCGGGCCGATGAAGCGACGCGTGACGTTGCCGACTGGCTGAAATGTGACTTTATGCAGGATCAGGTTGGCGAAACCTTCAGCGGCGTGATTTCCAGCGTCACAGGGTTTGGCTTCTTTGTGCGTCTGACCGATCTGTTTATTGACGGGCTGGTGCATGTTTCCTCGCTGGATAACGACTACTATCGCTTTGATGCCGTTGGCCAGCGTATGGTTGGCGAGTCCGGCGGCAAATCGTATCGACTGGGTGATACGGTAGAAGTGCGCGTGGACGCGGTGCACATGGAGGAGCGTAAAATCGACTTCGCGCTGATCTCAAGCCAGCGTAAGCCGCGCGGTGAAGGCAAAACCGAACGTGACCGCGCGAAGAAAAGCCCCTCGCAAAATAGCGGCAAGCGTCGTCGTGAGCAGAGCAAGCGGAAGAACTTTGAGCCAGACAGCGCATTTCGCGCCGCGAAGCCTAAAGAAGTCAGCGTTGACGACGGTGCCAGCAAAGAGAAAAAAGCTAAAAAACCGTCGGATAAAACCCGTAGAATCTCCGCTGCGACCCGTGCCAAACGCGCCGCTAAGAAAAAACCTGACACCACGGCGTGAGCCCGTCTGGTGCTGTGGGCGGGTAAGCTGCCGCCCGCAGCATTAAAATTTCATATTGAGTAACCGATTAATGAGTGAAATTGTTTTTGGTATCCACGCCGTGCAGGCGCTGCTGGACAGCGATCCGCAGCGCTTTCAGGAAGTCTTTATTCTCAAAGGGCGCGACGATCGCCGTCTACAGCCGCTGATTCAGGGCCTGGAAGCGCAGGGGATTGTTATACAGGTTGCCAACCGCCAGTGGCTGGACAGTCAGGTGGAGGGCGGCGTGCACCAGGGTATTGTGGCGCGGGTTAAGCCGGGTCGTCAGTATCAGGAAAATGATATTCCCGCGCTGCTGGAAAAGCTGGATTCCCCTTTCCTGCTGATCCTCGATGGCGTTACCGATCCGCATAACCTGGGCGCCTGCCTGCGCAGCGCCGATGCGGCAGGCGTACATGCGGTTATTGTCCCCCGCGACCGTTCAGCGCAGTTGAATGCCACGGCGAAGAAAGTGGCCAGCGGCGCGGCGGAGCATGTTCCCCTGATCCGCGTGACCAACCTGGCGCGTACCATGCGTATGCTACAGGAGGCTAACGTCTGGATTGTTGGCACGGCAGGTGAAGCCGATCACGATCTTTTCCAGAGCAAAATGACCGGTCCGATGGCGCTGGTGATGGGTGCGGAAGGCGAAGGTATGCGCCGTCTGACCCGCGAGCACTGTGATGAGCTGATCCGCATTCCCATGTCCGGAAGCGTCTCTTCGCTGAACGTCTCGGTCGCCACGGGTGTCTGCCTGTTTGAGGCCGTGCGTCAGCGCCGCAGTAAATAATCCTTCCGGGGCGTGACCTGCGCCCCGAAATTCACTCCCCTTTCTCCTGCATTTTTGTCCGTCTCTCATACTGACGTGAGCGTTGATGACAAAGGTGCCGTGATGGACTGGAAAACCCATACCGTATTCAATCAGCCCGATCCGCTGATTAACAGCAATCTGTTTCTTTCCGACACGCCGCTGCGCGAGGCGCTGGTCCGCGAGGGGGCAGGGTGGGACAGTGATTTTCTAACCGCCCTTGGCCAGCAGTTGGGCAGTGCGGACGCATTGGAACTCGCGCGCCTGGCCAACAGCCATCCTCCTGAACTGCTTGCCTATTCGCCACGCGGCGAACGGCTGGACGACGTCCGATTTCATTCCGCCTGGCACCGGCTGATGCAGGGGCTGTGTACGAGCCGGGTACATAACCTTCCCTGGCTGGCCGATGCCTCCCCTTCGGCCTTTGTGGCGCGTACGGCACGCTTTATTCTGCACGCGCAGGTTGAAGCCGGAACGCTCTGTCCGGTCACGATGACCTTCGGCGCGATCCCGCTGCTGCAGGCGCAGCTCCCCGCGGCTTTTCGGTCCTGGCTGCCAGGCCTGCTTTCGGACGCGTACGATCCACATTTGCAGGATGGCGCACAGAAGCGCGGCCTGCTGATTGGGATGGGAATGACTGAGAAGCAGGGGGGCACGGACGTCATGAGTAACACCACTCGCGCTGAGCCGGTAGCCTCGCGGGGCAGCGGCGAACGCTACCGGCTGACCGGCCATAAGTGGTTCTTTTCGGTGCCGCAAAGCGATGCGCATCTAGTGCTGGCGCAGGCAAAAGGCGGACTTTCCTGCTTCTTTCTCCCCCGTTTGCTGCCCGGTGGGGAGAGGAACGCGGTACAGATTCAGCGGCTTAAAGATAAGCTGGGAAACCGCTCGAATGCCAGTAGCGAGGTCGAATTTTTCGCTGCCAGCGGCTGGCTTATCGGGGAAGAGGGCGAGGGCGTGAGAATCATCCTTAAAATGGGCGGACGGACGCGCTTTGACTGCGCGCTGGGCAGCCATAGCATGATGCGTCGTGCCTTTTCGATAGCGCTGCACCACGCACAGCAGCGACAGGTGATGGGTAAAAATCTGGCCGATCAGCCGCTGATGCGTCAGGTGTTGAGTACCCAGGCGCTGACGCTTGAGGGGCAGACGGCGATGCTGTTTCGTCTGGCACGGGCCTGGTCACAGGGTGAAGAGGAGGGCGCTGGCGCCTTTAGCCGACTGTTAACCCCGGCGGCGAAATACGTCATTTGTCAGCGCGGTATACGCTTTGTGGCGGAGGCGATGGAGGTGACCGGCGGCATTGGCTATTGTGAGGAGAGTGAGCTGCCCCGGCTTTATCGTGAAATGCCGGTTAACAGTATCTGGGAAGGTGCGGGCAACGTAATGTGTCTGGACGTTCTGCGGGTGCTGGCGAAGCAGCCAAAGAGTATTGCGTTGCTCACCGCTGAGTTTGATGCGGTCAGGGGGCAGAACAGGCATTTCGATCGCCGCTGGCAGCAGCTGAAACTGCGGCTTCGTGCGCCACAGGCAGCAGAGGCGCGGCTGCTATGTGAAGAACTTTTTACGCTTACCAGCGCCGTACAGGTAATAAGTCAGTTTGAGCCTTTGCTGGCGGACGCCTGGTGCCGCCAGATGTTGGATCCGCGTGGTAGAACAATCCTGCCAGAAGATGTCTGTCAGCGATTACTGCTGCGCGCCGCGGGCGGACGCTGAGGGGCCATATAAGATGGCCGTGGAGTACCATATTCCCGGCATTACCGTTTCGCTAACCAGCTGAATAACATAATAGGCGGCACCCGCCTGGTTTGCTTTCACGGCGATGGCCCGCTCGGCGTCATCGGGTGAACCCCGTTCCTGGACGCTGACGGTGCCCAGCCGCGTTAACATTGTGCTCTGGGCGCGGGTAATTTCCTGCGCGTGCGCCGTCGCAGCCGGCGGCGATTCTGGAGCGGTTTGAAAGATTGCGCAGCTGGTCAGCAGCAGGCAGGCGAGCAGGGCGGTTAACCGACGCATAGTAAGTTCTCACAGGTGGGATATTACTCAGTGTATACGTTAACCCGCTTTTTTTGGGTTTAGAGAGTAAATTTGCTGACCTGGTTCGTGGTATTGCGATCAGGTTTAACTCTGCTGTCCTGGTCAGGGAATGTAGCGTGATAAGCTTGGGCGTGAGTCTGATGTTCAGGCGGCAATACCTGCAATACCGGTGGATAATTCCAGCGGTGACGGTGGGTTGTGCTGGCTGCAATTTCTGCTGTGCCGGTGGACAATCCCAGCGTTCGCCGGGCGTCCTCACGCCAGGCTTTGCCTGGTGCCTTTGGCGCCGACGCCAGGCCTGTTGGCAGGCCGATCGTGCAGGCTGTGATATCTGCGATACCGGTGGATAATCCCAGCGTTTGCCGGGCGTCCTCACGCCAGGCTTTGCCTGGTGCCTTTGGCTCCGACTCAAGGCCGGACGGCCCGGTCGCGAGCGGGCGTCCTGCCCGCCGCTCCCTGAGTGCAGCATCCCTGCTGCCCTCGCCTGGCCCTCCGTCTGCGCCGCAGCGCTGCGGAATGCCCGTCAATCGCAGGGATTGTCCACCTCTCGGGCTTCGCAGTTGCTTCAAGTTAAGCCCAGTAAATGCGCGGGCTTCTGCGCTGCTTTTAGTGAAACTGCTTTTATCCACAGCCAGCACAAAGCAAAAGGAGCAAACCAGTGGGGTCCGGTGACAGGCAATCCGACACCCTGCCTGTTGGCAGGCCGGTCGTGCAGGCGGCAATACCTGCGATACCGGTGGACAATCCCAGCGTTTGCCGGGCGTCGCAGCTACAGGCTTTGCCTGGTGCCTTTGGCTCCGACTCAAGGCCGGACGGCCCGGTCGCGAGCGGGCGTCCTGCCCGCCGCTCCCTGAGTGCAGCATCCCTGCTGCCCTCGCCTGGCCCTCCGTCTGCGCCGCAGCGCTGCGGATAGCCCGTCAATCGCAGGGATTGTCCACCTCTCGGGCTTCGGAGTTGCCTTTACCCACAGCCAGCACAAAGCAAAAGGAGCAAACCAGTGGGGTCCGGTGACAGGCAATCCGACACCCTGCCTGTTGGCAGGCCGATCGTGCAGGCTGTGCTATCTGCGATACCGGTGGATAATCCCAGCGTTTGCCGGGCGTCCTCACGCCAGGCTTTGCCTGGTGCCTTTGGCTCCGACTCAAGGCCGGACGGCCCGGTCGCGAGCGGGCGTCCTGCCCGCCGCTCCCTGAGTGCAGCATCCCTGCTGCCCTCGCCTGGCCCTCCGTCTGCGCCGCAGCGCTGCGGAATGCCCGTCAATCGCAGGGATTGTCCACCTCTCGGGCTTCGCAGTTGCTTCAAGTTAAGCCCAGTAAATGCGCGGGCTTCTGCGCTGCTTTTAGTGAAACTGCTTTTATCCACAGCCAGCACAAAGCAAAAGGAGCAAACCAGTGGGGTCCGGTGACAGGCAATCCGACACCCTGCCTGTTGGCAGGCCGGTCGTGCAGGCGGCAATACCTGCGATACCGGTGGACAATCCCAGCGTTTGCCGGGCGTCGCAGCTACAGGCTTTGCCTGGTGCCTTTGGCTCCGACTCAAGGCCGGACGGCCCGGTCGCGAGCGGGCGTCCTGCCCGCCGCTCCCTGAGTGCAGCATCCCTGCTGCCCTCGCCTGGCCCTCCGTCTGCGCCGCAGCGCTGCGGATTGCCCGTCAACCGCAGGGATTGTCCACCTCTCGGGCTTCGGAGTTGCTTCAAGTTAAGCCCAGTAAATGCGCGGGCTTCTGCGCTGCTTTTAGTGAAACTGCTTTTATCCACTGCCAGCACAATGCAAAGGGAGCAGACGGGTGGGGCCCGGTGACAGGCAATCCGACACCCTGCCTGTTGGCAGGCCGATCGTGCAGGCTGTGATATCTGCGATACCGGTGGATAATCCCAGCGTTTGCCGGGCGTCCTCACGCCAGGCTTTGCCTGGTGCCTTTGGCTCCGACGCCAGGCCGGACGGCCCGGTCGCGAGCGGGCGTCCTGCCCGCCGCTCCCTGAGTGCAGCATCCCTGCTGCCCTCGCCTGGCCCTCCGTCTGCGCCGCAGCGCTGCGGATTGCCCGTCAATCGCAGGGATTGTCCACCTCTCGGGCTTCTAAGTTGCCTTTACCCACAGCCAGCACTATGCAAAAGGACCACACGTAGGCGATACCCCGGACCTATGCAGTGCAAGGCACACTGACAGGCGAAGGCATTAAGTCTTTAGCGCATGGATTTTCTTATTTGCATCATTATTTCCGCTTTCAGGCCAGGCGATGATTTCACTGGAATATTCGGAACCGCTCTTACCCGCAGCCAGCACAATGCAAAAGGAGCAGGCGGGTGGGGCCCGGTGACAGGCATTCCGCAGCGCTGAGCGCAGGGAGGAAGACCCGGATGGGCCAGCAGGGATGCTGGCCCAAGGGCATGCCGGGACAGGGATGTCCCGTCATGCCCGGTCCGAAAGGTCGACGAGCGGAGCGAAGGTACCGCGCCACGCGCGGCGCGAGGACCGCCAGGCACCGGGCCCCACTCGTTGGCGACCACACGGGCGGGCCTGTGCAGCACCGGGCCCCCCAGCAGCCAGTCAGACTACGTCCTTATGGTAAACACGCTGACTAAATTGTTCAGAGCATGCCCCTTACGACTCAAATCCTGAGTTGTTTGCCCGGAAGTGGTCACCAAATCGCTATTCTGCTGCGTTGCCTGCCCAATCTGATTCATGGCCAGATTCACCTGACCTATCCCCAGCGCCTGCTCCCTGGACGCGACGTCAATCTCACCCATCAGCACATTAACCTGGCCAATGCGATCGATAATCTCCTCCATCGCCCCACGGGTCTGTTCAGATAGCGCGTGCCCCTGAACTATTTTATTCAGAGAGCTATCAATAAGGCCGTCAATCTCTTTTGCCGCCTGCGCGCTGCGCTGGGCCAGCGCCCGGACCTCCGCGGCAACTACGGCAAAACCCTTACCGTGCTCACCGGCGCGGGCCGCTTCAACGGCTGCATTCAGCGCCAGAATATTGGTCTGGAAAGCAATAGACTCAATGACGTGGGTTATCGCGGCAATGCTCTGCGACGCGCTGTTAATCTCAGTCATGGTCACCACCGAACGCGAAACGGTATCGCCCCCCTTACTGATGACATGCGTGGTTTCGCCCACCAGCGTCAGCGCCTGCGACACGTTAGCGGAGTTTTGCGCCACGGTAGCACTCAGCTGCTCCAGACTGGCCGAGGTCTCCTCGACGCTGCTGGCCTGGCGTGAAATCTGTTCGCTAATATTTTCGCCGCTAACGGCGATAGCATCGCTGCTGGTACTGATCTCCTGCGCCGCCTCACGCACCTGGGATACAATGCGATCCAGCCCGTCACCGATGCCGTTAATGGCGTTAATCAGCTGCCCTACCTCATCATCGCGGTGTGTCTCCAGCGTAGCCCGCAGATTGCCCGCCGCATAGTGGCGCGCCAGATCAATAACCTGCTTTAGCGGCTTGCTGAGCCAGCGACGGGTAATAAGCAAAAAGCACAGGGTAAACAGCATCACCAGCGTCGCACCAATCAGTAAAAACAGATTACGGGTGTGATCGATGGGGGCCAGCATCAGGCTCTTATCCACCTCGCCAATGATGACCCAGTTCCAGCCCGGCAGCCTCTGCCAGGTTATCATCCGCATTTTCCCATCCTCAGAGGTGAACTCTGCACTGCCGCTGGTCTGGCTTAGCAGCTGTTTTTGTAGTGCCTCACTCCACGCCGGGCGTTGGCCTTCCAGCGTGGGGTGAAAGAGAAACTGGCCCTGACTTTTCCCTTCGGCACTGTTCAAAACGTAGAAATGCCCACTTTCCCCCAATTTTTTATCCAGTACCTTATTGCGCATCAGCGCAAAGGGTTTGGTGATCTCCACCCCGACGAAAAGTATGCCGATGACCATGCCACCGCTGTCTGTGACGGGCTGATACTGCGTAATATAGCGTTTACCGAACAGGATGCTGACGCCTTCATAGGATCCCCCCTGTAGCGCCCGCTTCCAGGCCGGGCTGCTGTGGTCGAGCCGTGTACCTATGGCACGTTCGCCATCTTCCTTACGCAGCGAAGTGGAAATGCGCAGGAAATCGTCACCCGTACGAACAAAAATCGTAGAAATGGCCCCGGTTCGCTGCTGAAAGTCATCAACCAGCCCCTGGTCCAGATTCAACGTCTTTACGCCGGCCCGCAGAGTTGGAGCCTGTTCGCTGCCAATGGTTACCCGCTGATTTTCATCCCGCGAAAAGCGCTTTGGCAGAAAGTTTCGAAACAGGGCGCTGTAGTTAGCGACCTCTTCAGTCAGCGTTCCTTTAAACATGGTCGCCATATCTCCCATGCCGCTCACCTGGTTTTCCATATTCTCTAACGTCAGATTCTCTATTTGACGGGAAGCGTTATGCGTCAGGGAAAGCGTCAGGGCAAGAAAAAGTAGGGTGACGGTGAGTGATGCCATTACTGATAATTTTGCGCCAAGGCTCCAGCGGCGCAATGAAAAAAGGATCATGGTTTAGCCTGTTGATGTATAAGGGGGTTACAACGGTTAACGGCAAACCTTAATCAATATTTAATATTTATTATTTAAGGGTATGAGCAGGCATACTGACTGAATCACTTTCTTCTCACCGCGACGCCAGGGGCGTTTTGCGCCTGTGGAGCCGTCTTAAGGTAACGGGATAGCTTATGATTGAACTCAGTACTGACACCTTCGCCGGCATCGACTGCCTGCATGCGACCCCCTCAGGCCAGCAGAAGCAGCCGTTACCCACCGTGATTTTTTATCATGGCTTTACCTCTTCCAAAGAGGTGTACGCGTACTTTGCCGTCGCGCTGGCGCAGGCGGGTTTTCGCGTAGTGATGCCCGATGCCTGTCAACACGGCGCGCGTTATGATGGCGACGCGCAGGCGCGGCTGGGCCATTTTTGGGATATTTTGAAAACGAACATTGATGAACTGCCCGCGCTGGAAACGGCGCTGCGCGAACAGGGGCTGATTGAAAAAGATCGCTTTGCCGTGGCGGGAGCGTCAATGGGCGGAATGACGGCGATCGGTGCCATGACGCGCTACCCGCATCTCTCCTGCGTCGCCTGCCTGATGGGGTCGGGCTATTTTATGTCACTGTCTCACCATCTGTTTCCCCCGCTGGTGGCCGATACCGAGTGGCAGAAAAGCGAAGTTGAGGCGCGAATGGCCCCGCTGGCCGCCTGTGATGTCAGCCACCAGTTAGAAAAAGTCGCCGACAGACCGCTGCTGGTATGGCACGGTGATGCTGACGATCTGGTGCCTGTTGCTGAAAGCGTCAGGCTGGCCAGCGCGCTGCGCGAAGCAAAAACAGACTGTCATCTGACATTTATTATTGAGCAGGGCGTCGGTCATCGCATCACGCCACTGGCACTGACGGAGACGGTGGCATTTTTCCGTAGTCATTTGTAAGTTACACGGGGTTGCCGCATCCATGGAGGGGGGCATTCGCCGGCGACCGACGCCTTTTTTATCGCCTCACCGCAGGTAATTTAACCGCTGCTGGCCTTTATCCTACGAAAACTCCCCCGCCCCTGAAAATAAGTGGCGTCCGCAGCGACTTTGCCTTGAGTTTTTCGCGGGCCGCCAGTATGATTACGCGTCAATTTTTCGGCCGCACACACATACACGTTCCTTGCTTCCATGGGCCGCGGCTGACCCTGACAGGAGGCTGAATAATCCGTAAGGAGCAAATTCGATGCGTCATTACGAAATCGTATTTATGGTTCACCCTGACCAAAGCGAACAGGTTCCTGGCATGATCGAGCGTTACACCGGTGCTATCACTGGTGCAGAAGGCACGATCCACCGTCTGGAAGACTGGGGCCGTCGTCAGCTGGCTTATCCGATCAACAAACTGCATAAAGCTCACTACGTTCTGCTGAACGTGGAAGCGCCGCAGGAAGCGATCGATGAGCTGGAAACTAACTTCCGCTTCAACGACGCCGTTATCCGCAGCATGGTTATGCGCGTTAAGCACGCGGTAACTGAAGCTTCTCCGATGGTTAAAGCGAAAGACGAGCGCCGCGAGCGTCGTGAAGATTTTGCTAACGAAACCTCTGATGATGCTGATGCTGGGGATTCTGAAGAGTAATTAACCATGACGGCTAATCAGCTGACGCTGTCTGGCACCGTGTGCAAGACGCCGATGCGAAAAGTCAGCCCGTCAGGTATTCCACACTGCCAGTTCGTGCTTGAGCACCGTTCAGAGCAGGTGGAAGCCGGTTTTACCCGGCAAGCCTGGTGTCGTATGCCGGTGGTAATCAGCGGCAAAGCCCATCAGGCCATTACTCAAAGTATAACGGTCGGTACGCATATCACCGTTTCAGGTTTCATTAGCTGCCATCAAGGGCGTAATGGACTGAACAAAACGGTGCTGCATGCCGAGCAGATTGAATTGATAGATTCTGGAGACTAGCCTAATGGCACGTTATTTCCGTCGTCGCAAGTTCTGCCGTTTCACCGCGGAAGGCGTTGTAGAGATTGATTACAAAGATATCGCTACGCTGAAAAACTACATTACCGAAAGTGGTAAAATTGTCCCGAGCCGTATCACCGGTACTCGCGCAAAATACCAGCGTCAGCTGGCTCGCTGCATCAAGCGTGCTCGCTACCTGTCCCTGTTGCCATATACCGATCGTCATCAGTAATCGGCAATCGTCTATAACGACTTTAAGAGGATAAGGTAATGCAAGTTATTCTGCTTGATAAAGTAGCAAACCTGGGCACCCTGGGCGATCAGGTTAATGTTAAAGCGGGCTACGCTCGTAACTTCCTGGTTCCACAGGGCAAAGCTGTTCCTGCGACTAAGAAAAACGTAGAGTTTTTCGAAGCTCGCCGCGCAGAACTGGAAGCCAAAATGGCTGACGTTCTGACCGCAGCTAATGCACGCGCTGAGAAAATCAACGCACTGGGCACCGTTACCCTCGCGTCTAAAGCAGGCGACGAAGGTAAACTGTTTGGTTCTGTGGGTGCTCGCGACATCGCTGACGCTGTTACTGCAGCTGGCGTTGAAGTGAACAAGAGCGAAGTTCGCCTGCCGAACGGCGTTCTGCGTACCACTGGCGACCACGAAGTGCATTTCGCTGTTCACAGCGAAGTTGTCGCTAAACTGGTTGTTAACATCGTTGCTCAAGCCTGATTGGTTTAAGTAGCGAATAAAAACGCCGGCCCTGTGCCGGCGTTTTTTTTGCCTTTTATTCAGCCGACCAGACTACTGTGCGCGCAGAAATGTGCCGTCCGGCTGGCGGGTAAACAGCACCTGTCCGCTGCTGCCGTCGACGGTCAGCCCGGTGATCACGCCCTGCGTATTCAGCCGAATCTTCACCGTTTGCCCTGTCTGTAGGTTACTCAGCGGCTTATCGTTTCCTTCCACCTGCGCCATCGCGAATACGTCGTTAACCGGCAGATTATTATCGCGGAAAAGCTGCGCCAGCGTCTGGCCTGAAGCAATCTGATAGTTGCGCCACTGCCCCTGTGAGTCTGGCGAGGCGACCGGTTGCTGGGCAGCAGGGGAGCTTTGGGCTGGCCTGTCTGTGATTTCTGCCTGTAGCGGCAGATCGGTGCCGCCTGTACTGCCGGTATTAACCGGACGCTGCTGTGGCTCCGGCGTGGGGGATGGCCAAAGAAACGCCAGCAGCACCACCGCGATGACAACAATAATGCCGCGGCGATGGAAGGGAGGGAGCGGATCCATCCAGCGTACGGAATCCGGCAGATGCCACAGCTGGCTGAAAAAATGGGGTAATCGTGTTCCTGAAGACGCTTTCGGCATGGCGTCGGCCTCCTGGCGCGAATGTCGCGCAAATAGTGAGCTTCTGGCTATCCGGTTGACAAGACCGTTTAGTGAAAGCGGCTGGCTTTTCCCTTGCCTGCGGGCAGAATAACCCATGTTAACCTCGACTCAAATATAGCTGATAACGCGTTGTGCGTGCGGAGTTTATTCCGTCATTGGGATCAAAGCATTGTTTCCTTTTCAACGGCAAAAGTCACCTTAAGAAGATGGGGTTTTACGGCGGTAGTACTGGCTGTTATGCTTCGTCTTCTGTTTTATCAATGATGAAAGGAAATTCCATGACAACCCCTTCTTTTGACAGCGTAGAAGCGCAAGCAAGCTACGGTATTGGTTTACAGGTTGGCCAGCAGCTGCTGGAGTCCGGACTACAGGGCCTGCAGCCAGAAGCCCTGCTGGCTGGTCTGCGCGACGCGCTGGAAGGGAATGCCCCGGCTGTACCTGTTGATGTTGTTCATCGTGCGCTACGTGAAGTTCATGAACGTGCCGATGCCGTTCGGACTGAACGTCAGCAGGCGATGGCGGCTGAGGGTCAAAAATTCCTCGAAGAAAATGCTCAGCGTGAAGGGGTAAGTACCACCGAATCTGGCCTGCAATTCAGCGTGCTGACCCAGGGTGAAGGCGCGATCCCTTCCCGTCAGGATCGCGTCCGTGTGCACTACACCGGTAAGCTGATTGATGGCACCGTATTTGACAGCTCCGTACAGCGCGGCGAGCCGGCTGAGTTCCCGGTCAGCGGCGTTATTCCCGGCTGGATCGAAGCGCTTACGCTGATGCCGGTTGGTTCTAAATGGCAGCTGGTTATCCCACAGAACCTGGCCTACGGCGAACGCGGCGCGGGTGCAACCATCCCGCCACTCAGTACGCTGGTGTTTGAAGTGGAACTGTTAGAAATTCTGTAATCCACGTATTTTATCCAGTCGATAATAGAAAAAGAGAGAATGATCATCTCATCCTCTCTTTTTTATCGCCTTAAAATGGGTTTACTCTGGCCATTTTCTTTAGATAATATTCTATTTACCATCGAGCGTACTCCTTGTCGCTTATATACGATTGACTCATTAACGTTGCTGTAGTTATTATCCCTCCTGCCCCAATGGTTGGGGATTATAAATATTATGGAAGATAAATAATGCGTGAACTAAATAAAAATGAAGTCTCTGCCGTATCCGGTGGTCTGATCTTTGATCGTATTGGCGAAGCGCTGGGTAAAGCTATTGGCTCCGCAGTCAGTTCAGCTGTGACCGATGCCGCAGGTATGCTGGGTAAGGGTATTGGCTATATTTTTGAGCTGAATGTGATCGGTGCGATACAAAATATGAGTCAGGGTATTCGCGGTATCGTAGACTGGGCTAAGGGAAAAACCGAAAACTAAGTTAATTACTGCCCAAATAAAAGCCAGCCCTTATAGATTAATTGGGGCTGGCTTTCATTTATCTCTTTATCCGTCCGTACAGGACGTTTCATTTTATCGGAATTATTCGATACCCCGCACTATTTTTGCAAATTAATTTGATAGATAGCAAAGCCAGTTTCGTCCGTTCCTTTTAACTCAACAGGATACTGGGCGCGTTGATGAATAAACTGCCTGGCCTTTTCATCGGGTGATGTCTCAAAACGAATATCTAAGGGCGTTGAACTCTTAATCGTAGCCAGCTTCCAGTTATTATCCGCCTGGGGTTTAACTTCTCCCTGCGCGTTAGTTTGCGCGCGGATCCAGGCGGCGAGCACGCTACGGTTTTCATCCGGTGATGCAAAGGCGATATGTGACTCACCCGTACCGGCAAATTTCCCGCTGTAGGCCCGATAGTTATTGGTCGCCACCAGGAAAGTGGCCTTAGGATCGACAGGCTTGCCCTGCCAGGTCAGATGCTGAATGCGCGAGGCTTTCTCATTAATCAGCTGGCACTCGGCGTCATAACGGGCAGGCTGGGTAACGTCGATGCGGTAGTCCACTCCGTCAATCACATCAAAATTATAGGTGCGGAAATTCCAGTTGATCAGCGACTGTGGCTGGCTGCTGTGTATGTCAATCTGGTTAAACTGGCCTGCTGAGCACTCCAGCCACTCTTTTACCTCTGCGCCACTCACTTTCATTACTACCAGCGTATTGGGGTAAAGATAGAGATCGGCGGCATTACGAAAGGTCAGTTCACCCTTCTCTACGGTGACATAGCTGCTGGGATCGTTTTTACGCCCACCCGCTTTAAAGGGGGCTGCTGCCGACAGCACCGGCAGGTTGGCCAGATCCGGGTCGCCCTGGATAAAGTGCTGCACATAATCGCGCTGAGCGTTATTAACGATCTGGACGGTCGGGTCATCCTGCACCAGCGACAGGTAGCTGTACATCACATCGGCTGATTTACCCACCGGTTTGCCAACGAAAGCGCGGGTGGCCTTATGATCCTCCTCCAGCACCTTCACCAGCGACGTATCTTCAGCCGCCAGGGATGTCTTTGAGGCATTGTCATATACCGGGCGTGCTTCAGCTTTTGCTTCGCTAACCTGCCAGCGGCCCGTATCGTTGTTTAACACCAGATCCACGACGCCGAGATGATCGCCCCACATGCCGGGCATCACGGCCGGAATACCATTCAGCGTACCTTTGCTGATATCAGCCCCCTTGATGGTCGCGAAATCTTTTCCGGGGAAGACGGCGTGAGCGTGTCCAAAAAGGATGGCATTAATACCGGGCACCTGGCTCAGATAGTAGGCGGAGTTTTCTGCCATTGCTTTGTAAGGATCGCCGGACAGGCCGGAGTGGGGGATGGCGACAATGATATCAGCGCCCTGCGCACGCATGATGGGCACCCATTTCCTGGCCGTTTCGGTAATATCATCCACTTTAACTTTGCCGCTAAGATTGGTTTTATCCCACACCATAATCTGTGGCGGGACAAAGCCAATGTAGCCGACTTTCAACGGGTGGGATTTCCCTTCCCGATCGGTCACCTGTATCTCTTTGATAAGCCAGGGCGTGAACAGGGGCTTACCGGTTTTGAGATCGATAATATTGGCGTTGATATAGGGGAACCGGGCGCCGTCGATCGCTTTATGAAGATAATCGAGTCCATAGTTAAATTCATGGTTACCCAGGTTACCCACGGTATAATCCAGCTGGTTCATCGCTTTATATACCGGGTGCACCTCCCCCTGTTTTAGCCCTCTGGCGGCAATATAGTCGCCCAGCGGGCTACCCTGGATAATGTCACCGTTATCAACCAGTACGCTATTGGTCGCCTCTTTTCGGGCGGCCTCAATGAGCGTCGCGGTACGGACCAGGCCAAATTTTTCAGTTGGCGTATCTTTGTAGTAATCAAAATCCATCATATTGCTGTGCAGATCGGTCGTCTCCAGCAGGCGGAAATCTACCGTTGCCGCATGGATAGTGGTGCTGACCAGCAGTGCTGCCAGCGTCAGGCAGGGTTTTATCATCGTTCTCTCCTTGTTTATCGCCGATACCCTCTGTTTTTCGGCTATCAACATCTCAGCTTTTAAAAGGAATGTTACCTGGTGTCTCACAGATATGTGATCTCACACAAATATTTACGTCTTATGACAGTGCGGTAATCGGATTTTATTTGTCTTAAGGGAGGGAACGACCACAAACCGCAGGTTCTGAGATGAATAATAAAGTATGCTTTTGATACCGGAAATAAGACGCAAATCAAGAGGTGAAGCATGTTAGAGAAAATTTGCCAGCTGTCGCGGGAAGCGGGAGACGCCATTATGCGGGTCTATGATGGGCAGGCACCGCTTGATATTTCTCATAAGCAGGACGACTCGCCGGTGACGGCTGCGGATATCGCCGCACACCGGGTGATCCTCGCCGGGCTTTCAGCATTATCACCGGAGATCCCGGTACTCTCTGAGGAAGATCCTCCAGCCTGGGATGTCCGTCAGGCCTGGCAGCGCTACTGGCTGGTTGATCCGCTGGATGGGACGAAAGAGTTCATCAAGCGCAACGGCGAATTCACCGTAAACATCGCCCTTATTGAGAACGGCAGGCCGGTTATGGGCGTGGTGTATGCGCCAGTGCTGGGCGTGATGTACTCGGCAGCAGAGGGGAAAGCCTGGAAGGAAGAGGGCGGTCACCGGGAGCAGATTCAGGTGCGCGAGGCGCGGCCGCCGCTGGTCGTTGTCAGCCGTTCGCACAGCGATACCGAACTTGAGGACTATTTGAGCCAGCTGGGCGAGCACCAGACCATCGCCATTGGCTCGTCGCTTAAGTTTTGCCTGGTGGCAGAAGGGAAAGCACAGCTTTACCCCCGCTTTGGGCCGACAAATATCTGGGATACGGGGGCGGGGCATGCCGTCGCGGTAGCTGCCGGGGCGCATGTCCATGACTGGCAGGGCCGTACGCTGGATTATGCCCCACGCGAATCTTTTCTCAATCCCGGCTTTCGCGTATCAATATTCTGACCGCCTGCGCGGGGCGGCTTGCCTGTTGTCCGGACTGGCAAGCCGCGACGCTTCATTTGCCCGACTGTTCGGATAGCTGACCCTCTGGCTATCCGACTAAACGACGCACCAGCGCGAGCACCTGTTTCACCTCATCCTGCGTCAGTGCGCCATCCTTTGCAAAGCGCACTTTCCCCTCTTTATCCAGCACGATAATGGCTGACCCCCCATCCTGCAGCTGCCAGGCTTTTTTTGCCACGCCCTGGTCGTCAACGATGAACTGCGACCAGGGATACTGTTTTTTATTGTTTTCGATGCTGCTGCTGACGAACATGCCGGTACCGGGAATAGCATCATCAGTATTCACCAGGGTGGTGGTCTGGTAGCGATCGTGCGGCAGTCCTGCGGCCTTCACCGCTTCTATCAGTGCCGCATTCTTTTCTTTGGCAGATGAACGCCCTGCAATGTGCTGAATGATGCGCACTTTCCCCACCAGGTGGGCGCTGTTCCATTTCGCGTAGCTAAATCTGTCCTGCTGGTAGACAAGTTCACCCTTATCCGCAATACCGATGGGTGATACGCGCTCTCCCAGGACAAAATCATGCGCGCCTGCCTGCACGGCGAACAGTAAAGCAATGGGAATCAAAAACGCGCGAATGGGCGACATAGAGGCTCCTGGGATCTGATCCGACCAGATGGTCATGTTATTGCAATAGTAAACGGAGATGATGCTTATGTCGCATTGGTATAACATCTTTGCAACACACTGCACAAATCCGTGCGCTTTGAAGGTTTATACTCTTTGCCCGCGTTGATATGACAGAGCGTACTGTCAGGATATGTAATAACAGTAAGAAAGTTTGATTTTAGGAATTCAGGAAGACGATCCTGGTCTATAGTAAATCCACTTTTCGCTGCAAAGCTTCGTACCAAGCCTGGACACGACGCAGCGAGCATCATTTTCAGGAGTTGAACCACAATGAAGATCTTTCAGCGATATAACCCGCTGCAGGTTGCTAAATACGTTAAAATTCTCTTTCGTGGCAGGCTGTATATAAAAGACGTAGGCGCTTTCGAGTTCGATAAGGGGAAAATTCTTCTCCCGCGTATCAAAGACAAACAGCACTACAGCGTGATGTCAGAAGTGAACCGTCAGGTCCTGCGTATGCAGACAGAATTTAACTAATCCTCCATCCGCCTGCGCGGGGGGAAAAAGTAAGGCGCGAATTTCGCGCCTTACTTGTTTCTGCCAGACCTGAATTTCCAACAGACTGATTATTCTTCGACAGCGTCAGGCAGTACCGGAGCCGTCGGTGGGCGCGCAACGATGCGCGTAACCAGCAGCTGATCGATGCGATAGCTGTCGATATCGACCACTTCAAACTTGTAGCCGTGAAACTTAACGAAATCGGTGCGTTTGGGGATTTTACGCAGCATAAACATCATAAAGCCGCCGATGGTTTCATAGTTGCCAGACTGAGGAAACTCATCAATATCCAGTACGCGCATGACGTCATCTATCGGCGTACCGCCCTCGACCAGCCATGAGTTTTCATCGCGGGCAACAATTTGCTCTTCCATTCCCTGACCGACCAGATCGCCCATCAGCGTGGTCATCACGTCATTAAGGGTAATGATCCCCACCACCAGCGCATACTCATTCATGATCACCGCAAAGTCTTCGCCGGCGGTTTTAAAACTTTCCAGCGCTTCCGATAGCGTCAGGGTATCCGGCACGATGAGCGCAGAGCGGATCTGTACGCCGCTGTTAAGCGCCATGCTCTGGTGCCCCAGTACGCGCAGCAGCAGCTCTTTAGAGTCCACATAGCCTACGATATGGTCGATATCCTGATTACATACGAGGAACTTGGAGTGGGGATGGTTGGCGATTTTTTTCTTCAGGCTCTCTTCGTCTTCGTGCAGATCAAACCACACCACATTTTCACGCGAGGTCATCGACGAGGGAACGGTGCGTGACTCCAGTTCGAATACGTTTTCAATCAGTTCATGTTCCTGCTTACGCAGCACGCCCGCCAGCGCACCGGCTTCCACCACCGCGTAAATATCGTCAGAGGTGATGTCGTCTTTACGCACCAGCGGGATTTTAAACAGGCGAAAAATAATGTTGGCTCCGCCGTTAAAAAACCACACCAGCGGGCGGAAAATAAACAGGCACAGCCGCATTGGGTTGATGATTTTGAGGGCAATGACCTCGGGGGCAATCATGCCCAAACGCTTAGGGAACAGATCGGCAAACAGAATAAACAGGCTGGTCACCAGGGTGAAGGAGCACACAAAGCTCAGCTGCTCGGCGCGCTCGGGGCTGACAATGCGCAGAAAAAGCGAGCGAAAGGCCGGAGAAAAGGCCGAGTCACCGACGATACCGCCGAGGATAGCGACCGCATTCAACCCAATCTGCACCACGGTAAAGAACATCCCCGGGGTTTCCTGCATTTTTAGCACATGCTGGGCATTCACATTGCCGTCGTTAGCCAGCAGTTTCAGTTTGATTTTGCGTGCCGCCGCCAGCGAGATTTCTGAAAGAGAGAAAAATGAACTGACCGCAATCAGCAGTAAGATGACAAGCAAGCTGTCTAACATAGAACATCCATAATATGGCACGATTCAGTAGCAATCAGAGTGAAGCGCCTGAAACCTGGCCTTGGGTTAATCACCTGTCATTTTTGGCCTGGGCAGCGCATAAGGATCTGCGAACGTGAGATCCCGTTCAGTCAGGGTCGGCTGTCCGTGCCAAAAATGTCTGCACCGGGTAATAACGCCGGGGCAGAATTGTATCGACGGTCCGCATTGCGGTCCGTGCTGGGGATTATAGCCGTGGTGGCGAGTGCTTACAATTGCGGCGCTCGACAGACCCGCTTTCGTCCCTGCCGCGATCGCGTACGGCGAGCTTTACGAAGTGAGCGCTTCTTTGGTGAGCATCTCCCTTCCATAGCCGTCCGATTTACATTCAATCACGATCATATGTTGTATCATGTCAATTCTTTACGCACAATAAGTCAAAATTTTAGCTTTATCGGTTAAATAAGGGTGAAATCAGGCAAAACTTTGCCATGATTAACACCACCCTGAACATCAGGACGAGTTACCAGAAGACGTCATGCCCATCTGGACCAGGGGACGGCTATAAAACCAGGAGTAAGCGTGCCACGAATTCATCTTTACTGCATGATCTGTCTGATCGCTGCCGCACCCGCTGTAGAGGCAGCGACCGTGCGATTGCAGGTGACAGGGTTATCCGGGGAATTACAGAAAAACGTGCGGGCGAGGCTTTCGACCATCTCCAGCGATGAAATCTCCGCCGATGGGCGTTTTCGCGCGCGCGTAAGCGAGGCGGTCAAAGAGGGCCTGAAGGCGCTGGGCTACTATGAGCCTACCATCGAGTTTAGCCTGCTCCCGCCCCCGGCAGGCGGTAAAAGACCGCTGCTGGTGGCCAACGTCAAGCCGGGTAAGCCCGTTAAGCTGGCGGGCGAAACGGTCATTATTCGCGGTGAAGGCCGCACCGACGCTGACTATCAGGCTCTGGTGCAGGGCGCCAAAAGCAAAATTGGCAGCGTGCTCAATCACGGTGAATACGACAAATTCAAAAGCTCGCTCAGCAATATGGCCCTGCGCAAAGGGTACTTCGACGGCGACTTTACCAAAAGCCAGCTTGGCGTGTCGGTCGATCGTCACGAGGCGTTCTGGGATATTGATTATGACAGCGGCCAGCGGTATCGCTTTGGCAGCGTCAGCTTTGAAGGCTCACAGATCCGGGAAGAGTACCTGCAGAATCTGGTGCCCTTTAAGAAAGGCGACTACTACAGCTCGCGCGATCTGGCCGAACTGAACCGCAGACTTTCTGCTACCGGCTGGTTTAACTCGGTCGTGGTAGCACCTGTATTCGACAAATCCCGTAAGACCAAAGTACTGCCGCTGCAGGGCGTGGTCACCCCGCGGACCGAAAATACCATTGAAACCGGCGTGGGCTATTCTACCGACGTGGGCCCGCGCGTTAAGGCGACGTGGAAAAGGCCCTGGGTTAACTCTTACGGCCATAGCTTTACCACCAGCGCAAACATCTCCGCACCCGAACAGCAGCTGGATTTCAGCTACAAGATCCCGCTGCTGAAAAGCCCGATCGAACAGTATTACCTGTTGCAGGGCGGACTCAAGCGTACCGATCTGAATGACACCAAAGCAGACTCCTCGACCCTTGCGGCATCGCGCTACTGGGAGTCTTCCTCCGGCTGGCAGCGGGCCATAAACCTGCGCTGGAGCCTGGATCACTTTACCCAGGGTAACGTCACCAATACCACCATGCTTATCTACCCCGGCGTGAGCATCAACCGTACCCGTTCGCGCGGCGGGCTGATGCCGGTCTGGGGCGATTCCCAGCGCTACTCCCTGGACGTCTCCGATACCACCTGGGGTTCGGATGTTGATTTCGCCGTGGTGCAGGCGCAGAACGTCTGGATCCGCACCCTGGGAGAAAAAAACCGCTTCGTCGTGCGTGGCAACCTTGGCTGGATTGAAACCAGCGATTTTGAGCGTGTTCCGCCCGATCTGCGCTTTTTTGCCGGGGGCGATCGCAGCATCCGTGGATACAAATATAAAGGCATCTCCCCGCGCGATGACGACGGTAAGCTGACCGGTGCCTCAAAGCTGGCAACCGGATCGCTGGAGTATCAGTACAACGTCACCGGCAAGTGGTGGGGCGCGGTGTTTATTGATTCCGGTGAAGCGGTAAACGACATCAAACAGAGTAACGTAAAAACGGGCGCGGGCTTTGGCGTGCGCTGGCAGTCACCGGTGGGGCCAATCAAGCTGGATATCGCCCGCCCGGTGGGTGATGACGAAGATCGTGACATACAGTTTTATATCGGACTGGGGCCTGAACTATGAGTCGCTGGAAAAAGGTCCTGATCGGCATTCTGATTTTCATTATGCTGCTGCTGGGCACAATCGCCTTCCTGGTGGGCACTACAACCGGCCTGCATCTGGTGCTGAACGGCGCATCGCGCTGGGTGCCGGGATTGCAGATTAAACAGATCGACGGCGGCTGGCGAAACCTGACCCTCAAAGGCGTGCAGTATCAGATGCCGGGCGTGACGGTTAACGCCGGGGAGTTTCACCTGGCCTTGCAGCTGGGCTGTCTGAGGCACAGCGCATTCTGCGTTAACGACTTCTCCCTGAAAGACGTTAACGTGGCGGTTGATAGCAAAAAAATGACCCCCGCAGCAGAGACGCAGGATAAAGATACGTCGACGGGCGATCTGAGTACGCCTTACCCGATTACGCTTCGCCGCCTGGCGCTGCACAATATCACCGTTAAGGTGGATGATACGGCAATTTCACTGGCCGACTTCACCTCGGGTATGCACTGGCAGCAGCGGGCACTGACCCTGATGCCGACCCATATTCAGGGGCTGCTGATTGCGCTGCCTAAGGCTGCGCAGGTGGCCGATAAGCAGGTGGTTCAGCCAAAGGTACAGCAGCCGAAAGCGGATGAGCAGCCGCTGGGTGAGACGCTAAAGGCGATGTTTGCTAAGCCTCTGCTGCCGGAGTTGCCCGACTTCAAAATGCCTCTGGACGTCGACGTACAGCAGCTGCTGGGCGAACAGCTGCGTATTACTGGCGATACCGACATTGCCATTAACCGCCTGCTGGTGAAGGCCAAAACCCAGGATCGCCAGCTACAGCTGGAGACGCTGGCGGTGGATTCGCCTCAGGGACGCCTCAACGCACAGGGAGAGGCTACGCTGGCGGGTAACTGGCCGGTCAGCTTCACGCTCAACAGCGCGCTGAATTTTGATCCGGTCAAAGGTGAGAAGATCAAAATGACCGTCAGCGGCGGCCTGCGCGAGCAGCTAAACCTGGCGCTCAACCTTTCCGGCCCGCTGCGGGCGCAGCTGGATGCCGGTGCCAGGCTGGCCGAGGCCGGGCTGCCTCTGTCGCTTGCGCTACAAAGCGCGCAGCTGCGCTGGCCGCTGAACGGGGAAACCCAGTACCAGGCGGATAACCTGAACTTCAGCTTTAAGGGTAAGGCGACGGATTACGTGATGTCGCTCAGGACCGCCCTGAAAGGGCAGGGCATTCCCCCCGCGACGCTCACCCTGAACGGCAAAGGCGACGTTGAACACTTCTCGCTGGACAAGCTCAGGCTGGCGGCGCTGGAGGGTAATACCGATCTGACGGCGCTGGTGGACTGGAGCAAAGCTATCAGCTGGCGCAGTGAGCTGACGCTCTCCGGGATTAATACTGCGAAGCAGTATCCGGACTGGCCGGCGAAGCTGGAAGGGAAAATCACCACCCGTGGCAGCCTCTATGGCGGCAGCTGGCAGGTGCGCGTGCCTGAGCTGAAGCTGCGCGGCAACGTGAAGCAGAATGCGGTGACCGCCGACGGCTCCCTGTATGGCAACAGCTACAACCAGTGGGATATACCCGGCCTGAAGCTGGTGTTGGGGCGTAATAATCTTGATGTTAAGGGTTCTCTTGGCGACAAGCTGGCGCTGGATGCCAATATAGATGCCGCACACCTCGATAACGCGCTTCCCGGTCTGGGCGGCGTGGTGAAAGGGACGATTAAAGCGCGTGGCGATCTGAAGGCGCCGCAGCTGCTGGCCGACGTGACTGCCGCCGGGCTGCGCTGGCAGGCGCTGAGTATTGCCCGGGCGACGCTAAAAGGCGACGTTAGCTCAGGGGATGAGATTAAAGGTAAGCTGGCGCTGCGCGTCGAGCGGATCAAACAGGATGCGCTCAACCTCTCTCTGGTTACGCTGGATGCCAGCGGCGATGAGAAGCAGCATCAGCTGAAGCTTAATATCAGCGGGCAGCCGGTTTCCGGACAGCTGGCGCTAAACGGCAGTTTTGATCGTCAGTCACAGCGCTGGACCGGGACGCTGAATAATACGCGCTTCGATACGCCGGTAGGGGAATGGCGCCTGACCCGCGCCATCGCACTGGATTATCTGAACGCGAAGCAGACGGTGAGCATTGGGCCGCACTGCTGGCAAAATCCGAATGCGCAGATCTGCGTCCCGCAAACCATTGAGGCAGGTCCATCCGGCCATGCCAAAGTGGTGCTTAACCGCTTCGATCTGGCGATGGCGAAACCCTTCCTCGGCGAAGAGACCGCACTCAGCGGCGTATTCACCGGTGATGCCGACGTCACCTGGAAAGCTGACGGCGGTCTGCCACAGGGGCGCGTGACGCTGAAAGGTAACGGGGTGAAGGTGGTGCAGGACGTGCAGGGCAATAAACTGCCCATTGCGTTCGACCAGCTAAACCTTAACGCCGGGCTGCACGACGGTCGTGCTCAGCTCGACTGGCTGATCCGCATCGCGAACAACGGCCAGCTTAACGGCAACGTGCAGATTGCCGACCCGCAGGGTAAGCGCACCCTCTCCGGCAACGTTAATATTGCCAGCCTGTCGCTGGCGATGCTGAATCCGGCACTGATGAAGGGTGAGAAGGTCGCGGGCCTGCTTAACAGCAACCTGCGACTGGGCGGAAACCTGCAACAGCCCCAGGTATATGGTCAGCTGGGCTTGAAGGACGTTGATGTACAGGGCAGCTTTATGCCGGTCGAACTGACCTCAGCCAGCCTGAACATGGTCTTTAACGGCATGAGCTCAACGCTGGAAGGGCTGATTAAGACCTCCCACGGACAGATTGCGCTTAACGGTGATGCCGACTGGCGGCAGCTGGACGCCTGGCGTGCACGCGTGGCGGCGAAGGGCGAAAAGGTCCGGGTTACCGTGCCGCCGATGGTGCGGATGGATGTCTCTCCGGATCTGGTATTTGAAGCGACGCCGCAGATGTTCAATCTTGACGGGCGCGTGGATATTCCCTGGGCGCGTATCACCGTGCAGGAGGTTCCCGAAAGTGCGGTAGGCGTATCATCAGACGAAGTGCTGCTGGATAAAGACCTGAAGCCGGTGGCCCCGAAAACCGCGGCGATCCCGATTAACAGTAATCTGGTTATTCACGTCGGAGATGACGTGCGGCTCAGCGCATTCGGCCTGAAGGCCAGCCTGAACGGTGACCTGAAGCTGGTACAGGATAAGCGCGGTCTGGGGTTGAACGGTCAGATCAATATTCCATCCGGCCGTTTTCACGCCTATGGACAGGATCTTATCGTGCGTAAGGGCGAGCTACAGTTTGCCGGACCGCCGGATCAGCCTTATCTGAACATCGAGGCAATCCGTAATCCGGAGGCCACGGAAGACGACGTGACCGCAGGCGTTCGCGTAACCGGGCTGGCAGATGAGCCGAAGGCCGAAGTCTTCGCTGACCCCACCATGTCACAGCAGGAAGCGCTCTCTTATCTGCTTCGCGGACAGGGACTGGATGCGAGCGGTAGCGATAGCAGTGCAATAACCTCAGCGCTGGTAGGATTGGGGCTTGCACAAAGTGGTCAGGTTGTGGGTAAAATCGGGGAGACCTTCGGCGTGAGTAATCTGGCGCTGGATACGGCTGGCGTCGGTGACAGTCAGCAGGTCCAGGTTAGCGGCTATGTACTGCCGGGTCTGCAGGTAAAATACGGTGTTGGCATATTTGATTCACTGGCGACGCTAACCCTGCGTTATCGCCTGATGCCTAAACTCTATTTGGAAGCGGTGTCTGGTATCGATCAGGCGCTGGATTTACTTTATCAGTTTGAGTTTTAGCAATGCGAATAATTGTCTACGGCAGCTTAAGACGTAAGCAAGGTAACAGTCACTGGATGACTAACGGCCAGTGGCTGGGCGATCACCAGATTAGCGGCTATGCGCTATACAATCTTGGGCACTACCCCGGCGTAGTGGTGGGAGAGGGTCAGGTGTACTGCGAAGTCTACCGCATTGATGCCTCCACGCTGGGCGAGCTGGATGCGCTACGCACCCAGGGGGGAGAGTATAAGCGGGCGCTGGTGCAGACGCCTTACGGCAGCGCCTGGCTGTACGTCTATCAGCGATCGGTGATGGGAAAACAGCGTATCGACAGCGGTGACTGGCTGCTGCGCGATGCGCAAGGGCAGGCCTGATGGGCTGATAAACAAAAACACCGCTCAGTGAGCGGTGTTTTTTTTGCCCTGAAGAGGATTACTTCTTCGCGGCGCGTTCGAAAGAGGTGATGATTTCAGCTTTTGCTGCTGCTGCATTATCCCAGCCTTCAACTTTAACCCACTTGCCTTTTTCCAGGGCTTTATACTGCTCGAAGAAGTGGGTGATCTGCGCACGCAGCAGCTCAGGAAGGTCGTTCACATCTTTGATGTGATCGTACTCTTTGGTCAGCTTGGTGTGCGGGACAGCAACCAGTTTGGCATCTTCGCCAGACTCGTCGGTCATTTTCAGGACGCCCACGGGACGGCAGCGGATCACTGAGCCAGGCTGCAATGGATGCGGCGTTGGCACCAGCACGTCAACCGGGTCGCCGTCCAGAGACAAGGTGTGGTTGATGTAACCGTAGTTGCACGGGTAGAACATGGCGGTAGACATGAAGCGGTCAACAAACAGCGCGCCGGAGTCTTTATCAACTTCGTATTTGATTGGATCGGCGTTCGCCGGGATCTCAATAACCACATAAATATCTTCTGGCAGATCTTTACCTGCTGGAACCAGGTTCAAACTCATGGTCAATTCCTTCATTCAGTCTTAAATCATGTGTCGCTCATTATAGCCAACTGAATATGAAAGTATCCCCCCTTTTTGGCCTTTCAGAATGCTCCAGTTATGGCGTGATACGTTGGCTGACGTCAGGCAAAGGGTGGGCCAGTAAAGGGCTGCCTGAATGGCTGCCGGGTCAGGTGATAACGCCGCATGCAAATCGCGTGCACTAAGTGTTGCCGCAGCGCCAGATGCGGCATATAGCCTGTGCCGACCTCACACCTCTTTGTCTGAACGAAAGAGCGCGAGAGTGCGTGATTTTGCTTAAAATCAAAGTTCATTTTTACTGTTATATAGGCGGATTTTTGGTGGGATTAACTGCTTAACAGGTTTAGGTCTGTATGAAATCACTGTGAAATTGCGTCAGGAGTGAAGATTTATTCGGCTATCGGCATGTACGGCATTCTGCGCTTACGCGCCGTCATCACCGTTGAAAATCCCTGAATCCCCTGTTAATTAACTACTTATAACGAATGGATGCCTCCTCTCTCTTCAGCGGGGGAAAAAGTGATCCCTGTCAAAGCTGACGCTCTGTTTACGTCTCCTTTCATCATCTTTTCTAAAGAATGACCCTTCGGCTGCCGATACCTTAATCTCTTTTTGGCTTTCAGGCATACCGTCTAATTAAAGGTCATTCAAACCATGCTAAGAAAAATTTCAATACGCACCGGCCTGATCGTGCTTCTCGCCCTGATGACGCTAATGCTGCTTAGCGTTAGCGTGATGGGTATTTTTGCCATTAATAAAGGGAATCGTTCGCTTGATGTGGTTAACCGCATTCAGGGAGTGGAACTTAACAGCCTGTTTCTGGCTAATAACAGCCTGCTGCGCGCCAGAGCGAGCGCCGCGCTGGCGACCCGGAAAATGGAAATCGGTATGTTAGACGAATCCAGTGCCATCACCCTGCTGGTAAAAAATAATGTTGCTAACTCGCACGTTGAAATAAAGCGTTTCGTCGACGCCGGGACCGTCACCACTCACGGTAAGGCGCTGGCGGACGCCCTGATTGCCCGCTATAACCAGTATCTGAGCGAAGGGATCGTCCCGATGCAGCAAGCCCTGGAGAAACAGGATCCTGACGGCTATTACACCCTGCTTGAGGAGAAGCTGGGCTCGCTAAATATTGCCTTTGCTAAAGCGGTGGACGATTTCAGTCTCTATGCCAACCAGGTCACCCAGGCTCAGCTGATGGAGGCGAAAAAAAATGAACGCATCCTCACCGTGCTGATCCTGTTCTGCGGCGTATTGACGATCATTCTGCTGGCGGCGGCCTGGATGCTGCTACGCGCTATCCTGCTCAGACCGCTGAATACCGCCATTGCGCATCTTGAGTTTGTGGCTGCGGGTGACCTGACCCGCAGGCTACCTGAAAGCGGGGAGAATGAGCTGGGACGTCTGAATGCGGCCCTGACGGCGATGCAGTCTTCGCTCCAGCTTTCGGTCAGCCGCGTACGGGATGCCAGCCTGCAAATTGACGTGGGCAGCCGCGAACTGGCCTCTGGCAACCTGAATCTCTCACAGCGTACCGAAGAGTCTGCCGCATCGCTGGAGCAGACCGCCGCCAGCATGGAGCAGCTGACCGCCACGGTGAAGCTCAATGCCGACAATGCCAGCCAGGCGCATCAGCTGGCACGCTCAGTCTCAGACAGCGCCGATCGCGGTAGCGAGGTCGTTAGCTACGTGATGGAGAAGATGCAGCAGATTACCCACAGTTCAAAGCGTATCGGCGATATTCTTGGGGTGATCGACGATATCGCCTTCCAGACGAATATTCTGGCGCTGAATGCGGCCGTAGAGGCGGCGCGGGCTGGCGAGCAGGGGCGGGGGTTTGCGGTGGTAGCCGGAGAAGTTCGCAACCTGGCGCAGCGCAGCGCGACCTCCGCCACGGAGATCCGCTCGCTGATTACTGAATCTCAGAGCCGCGTCAGTGAAGGGGCGCAGATGGCGACCAGAGCGGGGGAAACCATGGACGAGATAGCCACGGAGGTGATGCGCGTCACGGAGCTGATGAAAGAGATCTCCAGCGCGTCGCAGGAGCAGAGTCGTGGAATTGAACAGGTTAATCTGGCAGTGACGCAGATGGATGAAGTCGCCCAGCAGAACGCGGCTCTGGTAGAGCAGGCGACGGCGGCAACGCAGTCACTCGAAGAGCAGTCACAGCAGCTGGTTCAGTCGATGGCGGCATTCCGGGTGAGTCCGGCCTGATGTTACCCCGTTATCCTCTTTAGCCACGGTGGTAAAATCCCGCCAGCGGACAGCGGCGGGCGATAACCACGGAATAAAAAAACAGGGCGATCGTAAGATCGCCCTGTTTTTGACAGCTTTCGGCTGCAATGGCCAGGTTTACTGACGCATTCTCATCTGGCTTATGTCACCAGGTTTACTGACGCATTATCCGCTGACTGCAACCGCCGGAATTGCTGGCGTTAGGCCAGGTGCTCAGGCGTCAGGATACTCGCGCAGGAAGCGTTCGGTGTCTTCAACCATATCGGTATTGCCGACAAAGAACGGCGAGCGCTGGTGCAGGGTTTCCGGCACCAGGTCCAGAATACGCTGTGCGCCATCGCTGGCTTTACCACCGGCCTGCTCGGCAAGGAACGCCATCGGATTACACTCATACAGCAGCCGCAGCTTACCTTTCGGGTGGCTGGCGGTGCTCGGATAGAGGTAAATACCGCCTTTCAGCAGGTTACGATGGAAGTCTGCAACCAGTGATCCAATATAGCGGGAGGTATATGGACGATGGGTGGGCTGATCTTCTTCCTGACAGAACTTCAGGTATTTTTTCACGCCTTTCGGGAAACGAATATAGTTTCCTTCGTTGATCGAATAGGTATAACCCTTTTCCGGGAACGCCATTTTTTCCGCACTGAGGCAGAACACACCCAGTGAGGGATCGTAGGTAAAGGCATGTACGCCACAGCCGGTGGTGTAGACCAGCATGGTAGAAGAACCATACACCACGTAGCCAGCCGCAACCTGCTGACTACCGGGCTGCAGGAAGTCCTCTTCCGTCACCGGCGTACCTGGCGGGGTAATGCGGCGATAGATTGAGAAAATCGTACCGACCGAAACGTTAACGTCAATATTCGACGAGCCGTCCAGCGGGTCCATCAGAACGACGTATTTACCGTTCTCGACGCCTTCAAAGATGACAATCTCGTCTTCTTCTTCCGAAGCAATACCGGCCACAATGCCGCGCGCCTTCAGGGCCGCTTTGAGTTTTTCATTGGCAAACAGATCGAGCTTCATCTGCTGTTCGCCCTGAATATTTTCGGCACCGCTGGCGCCCAGAATATCGACCAGTCCGGCTTTATTGATATCGCGGTGAATGATTTTTGCGCCCAGCTTGATGGCGGAAATCAGTGCCGTCAGTTCACCTGTGGCGTGAGGAAAGTCGTGTTGCTTCTCGACGATGAATTCGCCTAACGTTTTCATAACACAATCCCTGAATCTGCGGTTGAGCAGCAGCCTGATTTACAAACTGCCAACGTATGCGTACGCAGTTTAGCCGAATGAAGACGAAAGAACATAGGGCAAATCCGTTTATTCCGTACGGTGAGGGCGTTACACTGTGCGCCGAACTTTCCTGTAAACGGACCTGTTATGCGCATTCATATCCTCGGTATCTGTGGCACTTTCATGGGGGGCCTGGCGACGCTTGCCCGCGCGCTCGGGCATGAAGTGACGGGCTCAGATGCCAACGTCTATCCGCCAATGAGCACGCTTTTAGAAAAGCAAGGTATTGATTTAATTCAGGGTTATGATGTTTCCCAGCTCGATCCCGCTCCCGACCTGGTAATTATTGGCAACGCCATGACGCGGGGCAATGCCTGCGTGGAGGCGGTGCTGGAACGCAATATTCCTTACCTCTCAGGCCCGCAGTGGCTGCATGATTTTGTCCTGCGCGATCGCTGGGTGATTGCGGTGGCCGGAACGCACGGTAAAACCACCACGGCAGGCATGGCAGCGTGGATTTTACAGGCCTGCGGGCTGGAACCGGGCTTTGTTATCGGCGGCGTACCCGGAAATTTCGATGTATCCGCCACTTTAGGAAAAAGCCCATTCTTCGTCATTGAAGCGGATGAGTACGATTGCGCCTTCTTTGATAAGCGCTCTAAGTTTGTTCACTACTGTCCACGCACGCTGATTCTCAACAATCTTGAGTTCGATCACGCCGATATTTTTGACGATCTGCGCGCTATTCAGCGTCAGTTCCATCATCTGGTGCGCATCGTGCCGGGCCAGGGAAAAATCCTGCTGCCAGAGCAGGACCACAACCTGAAACAGGTAATCGCCATGGGCTGCTGGAGCGAGCAGGAGAGCCTGGGCGATGGCGGGCGATGGCGGGCTAAAAAGCGCGTGCCTGATGCCTCCCAGTGGGAAATCTGGCTGGATGGCGAATGTGTGGGGGAGGTTAACTGGGCGCTGGTCGGCGAGCATAATATGCATAATGGGCTGATGGCGGTCGCCGCCGCGCGTCACGTTGGCATCAGGCCGGAGGATGCCGGACGGGCGCTGAATGACTTTATCAATGCGCGTCGACGTCTTGAACTGCGCGGCGAAGCGAATGGCATTAAGGTCTACGATGATTTTGCTCATCACCCAACGGCCATTCTCGCGACGCTGACCGCGCTGCGCAGCAAGGTCGGCGGTACGGCACGTATTCTGGCCGTACTGGAACCCCGCTCCAACACCATGAAAATGGGGGTCAGTAAGGACGACCTGGCTCCGGCGCTGGCCCGTGCTGATGAAGTCTTCCTGCTGCAGCCGCACCATATTCCCTGGCAGGTTTCAGACGTTGCTGAGGCGTGCGTGCAGCCGGCGCACTGGAGTGCGGAGGTGGATACGCTGGTGGAAATGATCGTTAAAACCGCGCAGCCCGGCGATACCATCCTGGTGATGAGTAATGGGGGATTTGGCGGGATTCATCAGAAGCTGCTGGAAAAGCTGGCGCGCTGAATCAGCGGGCTGAACCGGAGCGACCTTTCCGGTGGGCAAAGCAGTTAAAGGGCGGAGGGGACTCCGCCCTTTTTGTATTGGCGAGCGGGCTGGTTAGCGGGACTCGGCAAGCTCGCGCAGATACTGGAAGATCTGGCGACTGGACTTTGGCGGCTTCTCAGACGCTTTCTCTTTCTGCGCGTTGCGGATCATTGAGCGCAGCTGCTGGCGATCGGCATGCGGGTAAAGCGTCAGCACGTCCGGGATCGCTTCGTCACCCTGTTCAATCAGGCGATCACGCAGCATCTCCAGCTTGTGGAAAAGCGCAACCTGCTGGTTGTGGCGATTCTTCAGCTTATCCAGCGCCAGGCGGATCGGCTCTTCGTCGCGCGAGCGCAGCATCTTGCCAATCAGCTGGATCTGGCGGCGGTAGCCCTCTTTTTTGATCTTCTTCGCCAGCTCAATGGCCGCACGAAGATCTTCATCCAGCGGGATCTTATCCAGCGAGTTTTTACTTAACTCGACCAGCTCTGAGCCCAGGCGCTTTAGCTCCTCGGCGTCACGTTTAATTTCACTTTTACTGACCCAGATAATCTCGTCGTCTTCTTCTTCTTCATTATCCGGTACATCATCGAGCCAGTCGTCGGGCTGTTTAGTCATGGGAGGCTCCCTAAAAAAGAGGCTAATGCTATCAGGTTAAGCGGCTACTGCGAAATTGTTCTCCGAGTCTGTTAGACTGAAATGAACCTTAATCACCAAAGAGTCTGGAAATCTGGCGCTTTTACGCGGTCAGAAAGCCCTCTGTTAATTATATGGTAGGTCGATGAAATTACTCTCCCAAGTTGCAGAACAGCGTAAAACCCTCGAACAGGCGGTAGCGACAGCACTCGAACTGGCGAAGGCCAGCACCGATGGGGCGGAAGTCGCCGTGACCAAAACCACCGGTATTGGCGTCAGTACGCGCTACGGTGAGGTGGAAAATGTAGAATTTAACAGCGATGGCGCCCTGGGTATCACCGTCTATCATCAGAACCGTAAAGGCAGCGCGTCATCGACCGATCTTAGCCCGGACGCGATCAAACGCACCGTGCAGGCAGCCATCGATATTGCCCGCTACACCTCGCCGGATCCTTACGCGGGCCCAGCCGATCGCGAGCTGCTGGCCTTTGATGCACCGGATCTCGATCTTTTTCACCCTTCCGATCTCGATCCGGACCGGGCGATCGAACTGGCTGCCCGCGCTGAGCAGGCGGCGCTAAAAAGCGATACGCGCATCACCAATACCGAGGGTGGCAGTTTTAACAGCCATGTCGGCATGAAGGTGTTTGGCAACAGTCACGGTATGATCCAGGGTTACAGCTCCAGCCGCCACTCGATCTCCTGTAGCGTGATAGCAGGCGCGGGCAGCGATATGGAGCGTGACTACGCCTACACCATCGGCCGCGCGATGGAGGATTTACAGTCGCCGGAGTGGGTGGGCGAAGAGTGCGCCCGTCGCACCCTGTCGCGTCTTTCACCGCGTAAGCTGTCGACCATGAAAGCCCCGGTCATTTTTGCCGCCGAAGTGGCGACCGGCCTGTTTGGCCACCTGGTGGGGGCCATCAGCGGTGGAAGCGTTTACCGTAAATCCACCTTCCTGCTGGATTCGATGGGCCAGCAGATCCTGCCTGAGTGGCTGACCATTCAGGAGCGGCCACACCTGTTGAAAGGTCTGGCTTCCACGCCGTTTGACAGCGAAGGCGTGCAGACCCGCGATCGCGACATTATTAAGGATGGCATTCTCCAGACCTGGCTGATGACCAACTATTCGGCCCGCAAACTTGGCCTTAAGAGCACCGGCCACGCGGGCGGTATTCATAACTGGCGTATTAACGGCCAGGGCGACAGCTTCGATCAGCTGCTGAAGAAGATGGGCACTGGCCTGGTGGTCACCGAATTGATGGGACAGGGCGTCAGCGGTATTACCGGCGACTATTCGCGCGGTGCGGCGGGATTCTGGGTGGAAAACGGTGAAATTCAGTATCCGGTCAGTGAAGTGACCATCGCCGGAAACCTGAAGGATATGTGGCGTAATATGGTCACCGTCGGTAGCGATATCGAAACCCGCAGCAATATTCAGTGTGGTTCCGTGCTGCTGCCAGAAATGAAAATAGCCGGGCAGTAATTTCCGGCTGCGGCAATTTCTCAGTTATTGCGTACTATTATCAGGGTGGCCTTAGGGTCACCCTTTTTGCTGTTCTCTTTAAATAAAAATAAGGAATTGAGCAATGCGTAAAAGTTTACTGGCCCTGTTAACCGTGACCCTGATGGGTTCCAGCCTCTCTGCTCTGGCGAGTCTGGAAGAGGATATGGATACGCTGAATGCGGGTCTGCGCACCGTGACCAAAACGGACGACGCGACGGAAATGAAACAGGCGCTGACCAAAATGCGGGCGGCGGCCGGTGATGCCAAAACCCAGACGCCTGATAAACTCAAAGGCCAGCCCGCCGATAGCGCACAAATGAAGGATTTCCGTGCCGGGCTGGAGACGCTAACCCGCCAGATTGATAGCAGCATTAAACTTGTTGATGCGGGCGACCTGGCGGGTGCTAAGGCGGAGGCCAAAAAATTTGCCGTCACCCGTGATGCTAATCACAAAAAATTCCGCTAAAACGGCAAGGCTCTGCGGAGCCTTTTTTAGTGGCTGTTAAAAGGGATGCTTTTTTTCGGGCCATTATTATTAATTAAATAACGCTTCTATTTTTTATTTAACCTGGCACTAAAAATAAAATTCTAAAAAATAACATTATCTCAATGGCGGAAAATGGTCTTATATTTTATATTATAGTCATTACCCCTTATCATCGTTAGCGCCTATTATTTCCATAAAAGCATCCATAATACGAGAACGATAAGTTTTTCCTCTGGATACATGCGCACCCTTCGCGCTTAACATCCTGTTTTGAATGATAATTAACGATTTTAGAAAAATTTCGAGCAGACTGTGATATTCCTCTGGCTGTTTCCACCGATCGTGCACGAATTAGCGCTTTTGCGTACTCGATCGTATTTCGGCAGCGTATTTCCACTTTGAAACGGAAAAAGTCGTTCTACACACCAGCAGGCAAGGGCGCTATTTTACGGACATCACAAATTCACCAAATTTCCTGGCCGGGAAGAAACGGAAAAAGAGGGACGTAAATTGGACAATGCAGCGGTATCGATTAATACGGCTAATGAAGATCGGGCTATTCAGGCGCTGGCGGAGAAGGTCATGGCGCAGATAGCAGATATTTTTACCGCCAAAAATATATATCCCAACCCGGTTCAGCAGCAAATGTTGACCTCACACGTGCGGGCAATGGCATTGCGTTCGATTACCGGTGAGCCGCTGCCTGAAGTAGAAGCCGATCTGTTTGAAGATATCTCCGCTACATCAATGGCACTGGCACAGCAGGTTGTTGATCTGTTCGGTAACCTGCCCGTGGAGGAAGCCTGGATGCTGTCGGTCCATTTTGAAGTGGCGAAAGAGAATACGGGTCCGGAGTGAAACTGGGGGATGACGGCGTCTTGATGGACGCCCAAACCGCTGCGTGGTCGCCACCCCGTCACGCATTTTGTAATTGATAACGACATCATTCATTGAATCAAGGAGCAGGCATGTCACAGGTAATCGTGGTCATTGGTGACCGTTTAGGTAAAGGCCAGAAAGTTGCGGCAGGCGTTGAGAAAGCGGGGGGGAAAGCTATCGTCATCCCCGGTGTCGCGGCCGATATGAAGCTGGGCGACGTAATGAAAGCGGAAGGGGCGTCCTTTGGCATCTCGTTCTGCGGCAGCGGCGGCGCAGGGTCGATCACCGCACAGAATAAACACGGCTATAAGGCAAAGTACGGGATGCGTTCCGTCGATGAAGGCGTTACCGCTATCAACGAAGGTGCCGTCGCGCTGGGTTTTGGCTTTATGGATAAAGAAGAATTGGGCGAACGTCTGGTTCAGGCATGGACAAAAAAACACGGTGGCTGACCGATGAAGGAGCAATTCACCACGACGGTAAACGTAAGCGGCAAAGGGGACAGCAAGTCCCGCGCCTTTGCTGACGCGTTAAGCCGGGTACAGAACACGCTACTTAAATCGACCAGCAAGGTACTGCTGCGTATTGAACCCCAGGATGTCAGGGTGGTCCGTGCACAGCAGAGCGTCAGAAAGGAGAAATTTTTGTTTTTCTTTCTGGCGAGAGAACGACGGAGTTACAGCGTTGAGCTGGATATTACCGTTAGCGTGACCGTCATCGACGCCGATAAGGTCGATTTCGTCACGAAATAAAGCACTGCCCCTGAGGCAGCAATAATCATGATTTAAAAACGTTGGCGCAAGCCTGAAAGGAAAGACTGATGTTTTTAATAATCTTATTTAAGTCACTCATCATCGGCGGTCTGGTTGGTGTCGGCGTAGGCGCAGGTGCTGCGCGTATGTTCCACGCCCCCACCACGCAGGGAATGGGTGCATTTCGTACACTGGGTGAACTTAACTCCTGTGAAGGCGATCCGGCCTCTCACTTCTCTTTTGGTCTGGGTTTTTTCTTTAATGCCTGGGCCTCTTCCGTGGCGGCAGGTTCCTTCACTCAGGATGTCGATCACCGCATTATCCCCCACTGGGGTGCCGCTGCGCTGATGGTGAAAAACCGTAACGTCGCTGAAACCCTCCACGATCCGAAAAAAATGGCGATTGCCTGCGGCATCATCGGCATGATCGTGGTTGCCTTCCTTAATTCAACCGCCTCCGCCGTTCCGGCTGCGCTACAGGTCACCGCCGTTAAGGTACTGGTGCCTGCTGCGAATCTGCTGGTGAATACCGTGATGCCGGTGATCTTCTGGCTGGCTGCGATTGATGCCGGTAAGAAGTCGGGATTCTGGGCCACGATTTTCGGCGGTCTTGCGCAACTGATGATGGGGAATGCCGTACCGGGTCTGGTGCTGGGCATCCTGATTGGTAAAGGCGTTGAAGAGAGCGGCTGGAATAAAGTCACTAAGGTGATGATGGCTGCCATCGTTCTGCTTTTCGTGCTCAGCGGCTTCTTCCGCGGTTTTGACATGAAAATGCTGCAATCCTTCCAGCTGGGCGTGCCGGGCTGGCTGGAAATGATCCATAACGCCATGAGCGGTAAATAAGAGGACGATGACGATGGAAGAGTCAAAAAACGGTTTCTGGTATGCAGACTGGTCCTTTCCGATTTTTGTCGGCCTGCTGTCTGCCGGAGTATTCGCCGGGACGCACATGTACTACGTCTACGGGCTGGGCGCATTCAATGAAGTCGCCTTTGTCTCCATGCTGCGGTCGGGAATGGAAACCGGCGTCTACGGCGCGGTTGCAGCCTTTGGCGCCAGCTTTCTGTTTGCCCGCATCATTGAAGGCTCACTGGTCGGTATCCTGGATATTGGCGGCGCGATTCAGACCGGCATCGGGCTGGGCGTACCGGCGCTGCTGCTGGGGGCCGGAATTATCTACCCGGTGACGAACTTTGCGGCCTCGCTGGTAACCGGACTGGTGCTTGGGGTTGCGGTGGGTTACGTGATTATTCTGGCGCGCAGGTTCACCATCAATAACAGCGACTCCACCTATGGTGCAGACGTGATGATGGGGGCAGGGAACACCTCTGGTCGCTTTCTGGGGCCGTTGATTATTCTCTCTGCGATGACGGCTTCAATACCGATTGGCTTAGGCTCGCTGCTGGGGTCGCTGCTGTTCTATATGTGGAATAAGCCCATTACCGGCGGAGCCATTCTGGGGGCGATGTTACTGGGGGCGATTTTCCCGGTAGCCCTCTGATGTCACGACGGTTTGCCTGGAATGGGCAAACCGCGTTGTGGATGCTGCGGCATCCGGTATTAAAGGAGTCAGTCATGTTTGATCTTGTTATCCGCCGTGCGCGTCTGCCCGATGGCAGCCTGACCGACATCGCCATAAGCGACGGTAAAATTGCTGCACTCGGCGAAGTGCGCGGGGAAGCGGCCACTGAGAAGGATCTTGCCGGGCAGTGCTGGCTTAGCGCGGGCTGGATCGATTCGCACGTCCATTGCTACCCTAAATCGCCCATCTATCATGATGAGGCCGATCGTATCGGCGTGGCAATGGGCGTCACCACCGTCGTGGATGCAGGCAGTACCGGCGCGGACGATATCGACGATTTTTATCAGATCACCCGCGAGGCAGATACGCGGGTTCATGCTCTGCTCAATATTGCCCGCACCGGCATCGTGACGCAAAACGAGCTGGCGGATATGAGTCAGATCGACAGGGTGGGCATTCGCGATGCCATTAAGCGGCTACCAGGTTTTATTCTCGGTATTAAGGCGCGAATGAGCAGCAGCGTGGTGGGTGCAAACGGCATTCAGCCGCTGGTGCGAGCCAAAGAGATCCAGCAGGAAAATGGCAATCTGCCGCTGATGGTGCATATCGGTAATAATCCGCCGGACCTTGACGAAATCACCGACCTGCTCGGCAGCGGCGATATCATTACTCACTGCTATAACGGTAAGCCTAACCGTATTCTGACGCCCGCCGGAGAGCTTCGCGCCTCGGTTAAACGGGCCCTGGATCGTGGGTTACGCCTGGATGTGGGGCACGGCAGCGCCAGCTTTAGCTTTGAGGTCGCCCGCGTGGCCATCGCACAGGGCATTCTGCCGCACACCATCAGTTCAGATATCTACTGCCGCAACCGCATTAACGGCCCGGTACATTCGCTGGCTCACGTAATGTCGAAATTCTTCAGTGTGGGTATGACGCTGCCGCAGATTATTGACTGTGTGACGCTTCACGCTGCCCAGGGCCTGCGTTTGCACGACAGAGGACGGCTTGAAGTGGGACTTGACGCCGACCTGACCCTTTTTGATCTCAAAGAAGAACCCTGCCTGTTTATCGACTCCGAAGGGCAGTCGGTTGCCGGTGAGAAACAGCTGATACCTCTGGCCGCCGTTGTGGGTGGCGAGTGGTTTATTACCGATGAAGGGAAAAAGCATCATGTCGTCAATTTATGAAAAATATGGCCTGAAGCAGGTCATTAACGCCTCAGGCCGCATGACCATTCTGGGCGTATCGACGCCGGGTGAAGAGGTGGTTGATACGGTCAAATACGGGCTGAATCACTACTTTGAAATGAAAGACCTGGTTAACAAGACCGGTGCGTATATCGCCGGGCTGCTCGGGGCGGAAGATGCGGTGGTGGTCTCCTGCGCGTCTGCGGGTATCGCTCAGGCCGTAGCCGGGGTGATTGTGAAGGATAACGACTGGCTGCTGGAAAACCTCCACGCCGCGCCGCTAACCGTGCCACACGATATCGTTGTCCCTAAAGGCCATAACGTGAATTACGGCGCGCCGGTCGGAACGATGGTCGCCCTGGGCGGAGGACGTCTGGTAGAAGCGGGCTACGCTAACGAGTGCTCAGCCGATCAGCTCTCCGCGGCTATCACGCCGCAGACCGCGGCCATTCTCTATATTAAATCGCACCACTGCGTACAGAAAAGCCACCTCAACGTTGAGCAGGCGGCCACGGTAGCCCGCAAACACGGTGTCCCGCTGATCGTGGATGCCGCCGCAGAAGAAGATCTTAAGTGCTACTACCAGTACGGCGCAGACCTGGTGATTTACAGCGGTGCCAAAGCGCTGGAAGGCCCTACCAGTGGCCTGGTCATGGGACGCAGGCAGCCTGTTGAGTGGGTAAAGCGGCAGTCAATGGGTATTGGTCGCGCCATGAAAGTGGGCAAAGAGGGCATTCTGGGGCTGACCCAGGCGATTGAAAGCTATCTGACCCAGGAGAAGGTCACTGGCGTGCAGATGGTTGAAAAAATGACTCCGTTTATCAGCAATCTGAACGGCCTGAATGGCATTACCGCCCGCGTGGTGTGGGACTCGGCGGGGCGCGACATTGCGCGAGCCGAGATAAAGCTGGATGAAACGGCAATAGGTTATACCACCGGCGATGTGGTGCAGGCGCTGAAAACCGGTGAAATCGCCATCTACTTCCGCGGCTATAAAGCTAACGAAAGTATTATTGAGGTCGACGTGCGCAGCGTGTCGGTCGGGCAGTTAGATACCATCTATGCATGTATTAACGCGTTGTTAGCAGGAGAGAAAAAAGCATGATGCTGAACCCTAAATTTTATCAACAGCGCGTGTGTCTCAACGTGCTGGCTGGTTCAAAAGAGAATGCCCGTGAGATCTGGCAGGCCGCTGAAGGCCATGTGCTGGTGGGCGTCCTGTCGAAAAACTATGATAGCGTAGCGAGCGCCGTTGCCGACATGCGTGAATACGCTGCGCTTATCGACAATGCGCTCTCCGTCGGCCTTGGCGCAGGCGACCCTAACCAGTCGGCGATGGTGAGCGCCATCTCCGCTGAAATTCAGCCGCAGCACGTTAATCAGGTCTTTACCGGCGTGGCAACCAGCCGTGCGCTGCTGGGGCAGAACCAAACCGTCGTAAACGGTCTGATTTCGCCTACCGGCACGCCCGGCCTGGTAAAAATCTCTACCGGCCCGCTGAGCTCAAGGGCAGCTGATGCCATTGTGCCGGTGGCAACCGCTATTGCTATGCTGAAAGATATGGGTGGCAGTTCGGTGAAGTATTTCCCAATGGGCGGTCTGAAAGCTATTGATGAGTTCACCGCCGTGGCGAAGGCCTGTGCGGAGCAGGACTTCTGGCTTGAGCCAACCGGCGGAATCGATCTGGAAAACTATGAGGCGATTCTGCGAATTGCGCTGGATGCTGGCGTAAGCAAAATCATCCCGCATATCTACAGCTCCATCATTGATAAAGCCTCGGGTAATACGCGCCCTGCCGATGTCAGTGCGCTGCTGGCAATGACCAAAAAATGGGTTAAATAAGCCCGCCCGACCAGCCTCAGACCGAGGCTGGTCGGCCTCTTTTCTGAATGAGGATCACCATGCGCAACGGCCCGTTAATTACCGTCCTCTCATTATCCCTGATGGCCGCCACTTCGCTGGCGGCCCATGCACAGTATGCTTATGTCGGTACTTATAATCCCAACGGTGAGGGCGTCTACCGCTTCCAGGTTAGCCCGCACGATGGCTCACTGAGTGATAAAACCCTGGTAAGTCATCAGGCAAATGCGGCGCAGCTTACCCTTGATGCCAAAGGGAAAACGCTCTACGTTGCCAGTGAGAGCGAGAAAGGGACGGTGGCTGCCTATACCATCAATGGGGATGGCAGCCTGACAAAGCTGAATGAGGTCAGTTCGCAGGGGGCCGGACCGGTATACCTTTCTCTGACCCCGGACGGGAGGTATTTGCTGGTTGCTAACTACGTTAGTGGGAGTAAAGCGGTGCTGCCGGTGCAGGCCGATGGCCGCCTGGGAGAAGCCAGCGATACGCAGCAGGACAGTGGGCCAGCCGGTGCCAGCCACCCAGCGGCGGCGGTCGAAGGGAGTTTTGCGGCAAGCGACCATAACGGCCCGCATGCGCATATGATCGCCAGCGATCCCAGCCGAAAATTTGTCTTCTCGACCGATTTGGGGCTGGATCGCATCTATCAGTATCGCCTGAACAACGCGGGCCAGCTACAGGCTAATACGCCCGCATGGATCCCGGCATCTTCTGCGGGCGCAGGCCCACGGCATTTCGTTTTCCAACCGGACGGCAGCGCGCTGTATCTGATCAATGAAGAGGCTTCAACGTTAACTCGCTATCGGCTTAACGCGAAAACCGGCGTCCTGACTGAGGGGGCTACGGTTTCTGCATTGCCCGACGGCTATAAAGGCACCAGCTTTGCCGCCGGGCTGGTCATTGATAAAGCGGGTAAGAATCTCTACGTGGCGAACCGGCTGCACAATAGCATTGCGCATTTTGCTATTGGATCCAGTGGTGCGCTGAGCCATAAAGATGACGTCTGGACGCGAGGTGACTACACGCGCACCCTTACGCTCTCTCACGATGGTAAGACGCTTTACGCCATCAATCAGCGCAGCGATAACATCACGCGCTTCCGGGTGGATAGCAGCGGCGCGCTCTCTTTTACCCAGGACTATACGGCCGTTGGCGCACCCTCACAGCTGGTGCTCACGCCTTAGCATTTTGTAACCCGAGTCGGACGCGCTGACCGGCTCAATAAAGACGGGAGAAATCGTGAGATTTCCTAACCAACGCCTTGCTCAGCTGTATGACCTGCTCCAAAACGAGACGTTGCCTCAGGATGAACTGGCACGCCGCTTCAACGTTTCGACGCGCACCGTGCGCACCGATGTGACAGCCCTCAACGGGATGCTGGTGGATCACGGCGCGCGCTTTGTACTGAATCGCGGAGAAGGCTATCAGCTTAAGATCGACGATGCCGTCCGCTATAGCCTGCTACAGCAGCAGTCTCCTTCCCATCTGCGGGTTCCGCGTACCTCTGCCGCACGGGTACACTACCTGCTGACCCGTTTTCTCACCTCTGCTTTCTCCCTTAAGCTGGAGGACCTGGCGGACGAATGGTTTGTCAGCCGCGCCACGCTACAGAGCGATATGGCTGAGGTAAGAGAGTGGCTGGGACGCTACAAACTGTCGGTTGAAACCAAGCCGCGCTATGGAATGAAGCTGTTCGGCAGTGAAGTGGCGATTCGCACCTGTCTGACCGATTTGCTCTACCAGATTGCGCTGGAAGACAGCGATAACCCGCTGCTCAATATCGAGGCGCTGAACAGCGGTATTCTCGACCAGCTACAGCCTTTATTACAGCAGTGCTTCAGCCGCTTCCATATTCGTATGACTGACGACAGCGAGTTTTATCTGCGCCTCTACTGTGCGGTAGCGGTAAGGCGCATCAGCGAAGGTCACCCGCTCTCTGACTTTAGCGCGGAAGATGTGGATGAAGACGTACGGGATGCGGCCCGCCACATCGTCAACCTGCTGCGGCCTGTTACCGGCAAGGATATCTCGCCCTCCGAGGAGGCTTATCTGCGGGTGAACATTGCCGCAAGGCGAATTGAGGAGATTGCTCCCAGCGCCATCAGCCCGGACGATGGCGAATCGCTGGTTAACTACATTCTTAGCTATATCAATACCCAGTACAATTTCAATCTGCAAAACGATCCACAGCTTCGTGCAGACCTGCTGACGCATATCAAAACGATGATTACGCGGATGCGCTACCAGATTAATATTCCTAATCCGCTGCTGACCAATATCAAGCAGCACTACCCGCTGGCGTACGACGTGACGCTGGCGGCGGTATCAAGCTGGGGGAAATACACCCCCTATGTGATTAGCGAAAACGAGATTGGCTTTCTGGTTCTGCATATCGGCGTGGGGCTGGAACGGCATTACAACGTGGGCTATCAGCGGCATCCGCAGGTTTTGCTGGTATGCGATACGGGTAACTCCACCGTGCGGATGATCCAGGCCATGCTGATGCGGAAATATCCGCAGATCGTGGTCAGTAATATTGTTTCGCTTCGACAATATGAGCAGCAGGGTAGCGTTGAGGAGGATTTTGTTATCTCCACAGCCCGCCTGAGCGAAAAGGACAAGCCCGTCGTGGTGATGTCGCCTTTTCCCACCGACTATCAGCTGGAGCAGATTGGCAAGCTGGTGCTGGTCGATCGCACCCGGCCTTATATGCTGGAGAAGTTTTTTGATGCCAGCCACTTCCGCATCATCGACAGACCCATGACCCAGTCCGAACTGTTCCGATCGCTTTGCGATCAGCTGGAACAGGAAGGCGTGGTGGATGCAGCGTTCTTCCCCTCGGTGGAGGAGCGTGAGGCCATCGTCAGCACCATGCTGGGCGAGGGGATCGCCCTGCCGCACGCGTTAGGATTGTTAGCCAAGAAAACGGTGGTTTACACCGTGCTGGCTCCGCAGGGAATTAGCTGGGGGGATGAAACGGCCTGCGTCATTTTTCTGCTGGCGATCAGCAAGACGGAATATGAAGAGGCGATGGCCATATACGATCTGTTTGTGACGTTTATGCGCGAAAGGGCGATGGTGCGGCTGCGGGACAGCACGGATTTCGACAGTTTCAAGGCGGTGGCAATGGACTGTTTGAGTCGGTTATAAAGCGCAGCGGCAGCGTGGCCGCCCGTGTAAAACGCTACACGGGCGGCTGTCAGGCTATTTAAGAATTGTAAAAGCCGTCGTGACGTGTTTCACGCCGCCAACGCGGCTGGCAATATCTGCTGCCGCTTTGGCTTCACTCTCTGTTACCAGACCCAGCAGGAAAACTTCGCCATTTTCGGTGGTCACCTTAACGTTAGAAGACTTCACCTGATCGCTCGACAGCAGCTGCGAACGCACTTTGGTGGTTATCCACGTATCCGAAGAGGCGGTGCCGAAGGTGGCTTTATCGCCGGTACGGATCTCGTTATAGACCTCCGTTGCGCCATCTACGCCCATGGCGATCTGTTTGGCCCGGCTGGCAACGTCAGCAGTGGGTGCCTGCCCGCTGAGGAGAACCTTGCCCTGGTATGCGGTAGCGGAAATATGCGCATCGTTTTTGATCTGCTGATCTTTGGACAGCGCGTTGCTTACGCGCAACTCTAAGGTGCCGTCATCCACCTGGGTGCCCACGGTGCGGGGATCGGTTGCGGTTTTAGTTGCAACCGCTGCGCTGCCTACTACGGCGGCCACGCAGCCCTGAAGCATCAGCGCGGTAAGAATAACGGCAAGTGCAGAGAATGCCTTCATTTAAGCTCCTTTAAACGTCCTGCTGGGGAAAAAGCGTGTTATCGATTAAATCACACAGGCAATTTACGGTTAACATATGCATTTCCTGGATCCTCGCGCTTCTGTGCGAGGGAATACGAATTTCTACATCCTGTGGCCCCAGTAACCCGGCCAGCTCGCCGCCGTCATAGCCGGTAAGCGCCACTATTGTCATATCCCGCGTTACGGCGGCCTCTACGGCTTTCACAATATCACGGCCGTTGCCGCGCGTTGAAATAGCCAGCAGGATATCGCCAGTGTGGCCCAACGCCCGAACCTGCTTGGCGTAAACTTCATCGTGCAGACGATCGTTACCGATAGCCGTCAGCAGGATATTATCAGCACTGAGTGCAATCGCAGGCAGGCTTGGACGTTCGGTTTCAAAACGGTTAATCATGCTGGCGGCAAAGTGCTGGGCGTTTGCGCTTGAGGTGCCATTGCCGCAGCTCAAAATTTTGTTGCCATTTAACAGCGACTGAACGATAGCCATAGCCGCGTGGGAGATCGCATCCGGCAGCGCTTCTGCTGCAGCAATCTGTGTTTGAATACTCTCGGTAAAACAGACTTTTATTCTTTCCAGCACTTCTTTCACCTGGCTCGTATTGGCGGACAGCTACGCTGCCGTAAATGCATTGGGCAACCACTCGACCTGTGTCCCGGTCATCGCCACCACGTCAAAGCGGCAGTCAGTGGTATCGAGGCTGGCTCCATGCCCGCGTAGCCACAGCGCGGCAGTGCGCAGCAGCTTTTGCTGTTTGCTTCGCGTCACGCTTGCCGCTGCGCCGCCATACAGCGCGTTGCGACGGTAGCGTACTTCCACAAAAACCCACGTATGCGCATCCCGCATGATCAGGTCAATTTCCCCGCAGCGAAAGCGAACGTTGGCTGAAACAAACGTTAATCCTGCATTCTCCAGCAGGCGGCGGGCCTGTTGTTCAAAGCCCGCCCCTGTCTGCTGGCGACTCAGGATGCCGGAACGATTTGCCCCTGGCGATACTGGTTCCATATCAACTTCCTGTTGATCACGCAGTCCTGTGACGCGTTCAGGCTACCGGTTTCTCCTTTGATCTGGAAGCCGGGCAGCTGACGCATCTCATTAAAATGGTTAGCCAGCGTCCAGGCATCAACGCCCATGGCATACAGGCGAACCAGCGAGTAGTCATTGTTAAATGTTTTCGCTGCCTGCTGCATTAGCGCCGGATTGCTGCCTGAAAGCAGCGGCGCGTCGCTAAACTGCACACCCTCCATTTCAAGACGATAGTCCGGACCGGCACCGGCCTGGTTGCTGCGTGAGCTGGCATAGAGCTGTACCATGCTGCGGCTGCTGGTGCGCATTGAAATCATCGGCTTGATCAGCGCCATCTCCCCCTGCGTCGCGACGATATACACCGAATCTACGCTGCCGCCGTCGGCAGAAGAGGGCGAAGTATCCTGCACCGGGGCAGGAATGGTCAGACCGGCAATGGTCACGCCCTGCGGCTGCTGCGGCTGAGTCGTAATCGGCGTACCGCTCAGGCGCAGGCCTGCTCCGCTGTTAATACCCTGCTTCAGTTCTCCCGTTGAACCAAACTGCTGTTGCAGAACGGTGTTCCCGCCCAGCTTCTGCCATTCAGTTGCGAAGGCTTTGCTTACGCGGTCACCCAGCGAGCTGCGTGGCACCATCAATAGCGGAGCACGTTTGCCCTGGTCCCACATATGATGGGCGGCAGCGCGGGCTTCGTCTTCAGGAGAAAGCGCAAAGTAACAGAGATTCGGATGGTTCTGGACAGACTCAGGTTCGTTCAGGGCGAGAATGTTCAGTGGAGTCTGCACGTTAGCTAACTGCTCTACGTTGCTTTTCAGCAGCGGACCGACCACCAGCGTTGCGCCATCCTGCTGGGCTTTTGCCAGCACCTGGTCAATGGGCTGAGAACTGGTGTCGTAAACCTGAACCTGCGTCGCGCTGGAAGGCGGAGCGGTCTGTGCGGCAAGGCTGCTCTGCTGAGCAGGCTGGCCCTGAGCAGCAGCATTGTCTGCATTTCCGGCTGGCGTCTGAACCGACGCACCCGACGGGTTGGCGGCTGGCTGATTAGCCTGAGCGGCAGAAGTACTGACAGCAGCCTGATTGGCCGGCGCTGATGTACCTGCGGCTGTCTGTACGGCAGGGGTATTGGCTGGCGCAGAGGAGGCTGACGGTGCCGCTGGCTGCGCTGAGGATTGAGCAGGTGCCTGCGACTGCGACAGTACGCCATTTTTTGCGTCGTTAAAGCCGCGCTGAATGGCATTAGCGAACACCTGTGCCTGCCCGCTCAGCGGCAGGAGCAGGGCGATTTTACCGGTAGACGACTGCTGGAAATTCTGCACCTGGCTCAGGGGCGATGGTAGCATTTTAGCCGCCGGGTTATAGGGGTAGCGCTTCTGCCAGTCGCTGATACCCGCTTTGAGCATATCCGGGTTGCTGCCGTTAGTCCGGTAGACGCTCAGCAGATCCAACCACCCCTGAAGGATATTTTCGTTAGCATTGATCACCATGTTGCTGAGCTGTTCAGGCGTGAGCTGTACCAGCGCCTGCCAGGTTGCATCAATATTTTTTTGTCTGTCGGCATTTGTCAGCAGCGGCTCCTGCGCGATTAAGGCGCGCAGCAGATCCAGCGATGGATGCCCCTGGGCCGCGGCAATTTGCAGTTGGTAGTAGCGAACCTGCTGGTCTTTTGACAATGAGCCCGCGTCAATCTGCTTCAGCCGTGCGCTGGCGCCGTTGGCGTCCTGCTGGGTTATTTGCAGTTCTGCCTGAAGCAGCAGGCTCTCCTGACGCTGCTTATCGCTGAGCTTTTGCGGCAGCTGGCCAATCTGGTCCTTAGCCTGGGGCAGCTTCCCTTCTTTCAACAACGCCCTGATTGCGAGTAATTGCCAGTCAACCTTGTTATCATCTGAGCTTTGCTGCATCTGCTGAAGGTAGTAGTCGGACGTGCCCTGGGCGCTGCCCTGCACGTTTGCCGTCGGTGATTGCGGCGCCTGACCGGTACATCCGGCAAAAATCAGGGCGGCCAGCAGAACAGGCATGCAGCGTCCTGCTTTGTTATGAATGACTTTCGAAGGAAGCATACTGTATCCAGTGATGTTTTTTTCAAGATGCTCAATATTAAATCGGCAATTCGGATCTCACAATGAAACAACACGATCGGGCAGATATTTCTGCCAGCACGCTCTATATTGTTCCCACACCGATCGGTAACCTGGGTGACATTACCCAGCGTGCCCTGATGGTACTCGCGGGCGTCGATCTGATCGCAGCGGAAGATACACGTCATACCGGGCTGTTGCTACAACATTTCGCCATCAATGCGCGCCTGTTCGCATTGCACGATCATAATGAACAGCACAAAGCAGAATCGCTGCTGGCTAAGCTGCGGGAAGGGCAGAGCATTGCGCTGGTTTCCGACGCGGGTACGCCACTCATCAACGATCCGGGTTATCACCTGGTTCGCCTGTGCCGTGAAGCAGGCATTCGTGTTGTACCCCTGCCGGGTGCCTGCGCAGCCATTACAGCATTAAGCGCGGCCGGACTTCCGTCCGATCGATTCTGTTACGAGGGGTTTCTGCCCGCCAAAAGCAAAGGGCGCTGCGATACGCTTCGTGCTCTTGAGCAGGAGCCGCGCACGCTGATTTTTTACGAATCCACCCACCGCCTGCTGGAGAGTCTACAGGATATGGTGACGGTATGGGGAATGGATCGCTATGTGGTGCTGGCCCGTGAAATTACTAAAACATGGGAAAGCATTCACGGCGCGCCGGTAGGAGAACTGCTGGCGTGGGTGCGCGAGGATGAGAACCGGCGTAAGGGCGAGATGGTGCTGATCGTGGAAGGTTTTCACGCTGAAGAGGATGCGCTACCGCCTGAAGCGCTCCGCACGCTGGGCCTGCTGCAAAAAGAGCTGCCGCTGAAAAAAGCCGCGCAGCTGACCGCCGAAATTCACGGTGTTAAAAAGAATGCGCTCTATAAGTACGCACTGGATCAGCAAGAGGGGTGACAAACCGCGCCGAATGCCCTATTATCCGCGCCGAAGCTGACCAGACAGTCGCCGCTTTGTTGCCGTCCTCCTTCGGGGGAGACAGACAGAGGGGAGGAAAGTCCGGGCTCCATAGGGCAGGGTGCCAGGTAACGCCTGGGGGGCGCAAGCCCACGACCAGTGCAACAGAGAGCAAACCGCCGATGGCCCCCCCGGCAGATTTCAGGATGCAGCAATAGCCGCAGCTTGAAAGACAAAGGGGATATGGGATCAGGTAAGGGTGAAAGGGTGCGGTAAGAGCGCACCGCGCGGCTGGCAACAGTTCGCGGCACGGTAAACTCCACCCGGAGCAAGGCCAAATAGGGGTTCACCAGGTACGGCCCGTACTGAACCCGGGTAGGCTGCTTGAGCCAGTGAGCGATTGCTGGCCTAGATGAATGACTGTCCACGACAGAACCCGGCTTACCGGTCAGCTTCAACTCATTCAGAAACAAGGCGCTGGTGTATCCCCGTCGCTCACATTAAATGTGAGGCTGGTAACGGGATGCATCAGCGGCTGTCTTTTAATTCCGCACATCGCTTTACGTTAGCCACTTCGACTTAAGACAGCCACCTCGACTTGCGATAGCCACTTCCGCTTACGTTAGCCACCTCGACTTGCGATAGCCACTTCCGCTTACGTTAGCCACCCCGGCTTGCGATAGCCACATCGGCTGGCACTCGGGGCATCACGCTTTACCCTCCAACGCTCCACACGTTCAATACGCTTTATTCACTCGGGTTTTGCTCCCTACGCTTTGGCAAAGCCATTGAGAAAGTAACGGATAGCGTAGGCGGGGACTGGAAGAGCAGTCAACGCTGTGGATGGCTGGAGCGGGGGTGATTCAGGCGTCAGTTATGACAAATGCAGGGGAGGCGATCTTTTACTCAAATTTCAGGCAAAAAAAAACCGCACAGGGCGGTTTTTTTATCACTAAATTTCAACTGCTCAGGCAAATGCCGTCATCGCTATCGTAATTTTTAGTGTGTTTCGCGAATTATAACGCGACAACGTTTACAGCTGATGGACCTTTAGCGCCGTTCTCGATAGAGAACTCAACTTTCTGGCCTTCATCTAAGGTTTTGAAATCGCTGCTCTGGATTGCAGAGAAATGTACGAATACATCTTTGCTGCCATCTTCTGGAGAGATGAAGCCGAAACCTTTATCAGCGTTAAACCATTTTACTAAACCAGTCATTTTGTTAGACATAGATATTTCCTATCATTTTTTGAGCCACTTACTGTGGCGAAGATGGTCTGCTTAGCAGAATTAAACTTATTGGGCACTTAGGAGGAGGCTCACGATGAAGGGTATCTAAGATAACACTTGAACTGAGGACTGCTTTACTAAAACTGCTTTCATAAGGTCTGTGTACCAAACCGATGACCAGATACTAGCCCCAATCGGGTTGATTAAGCAAGGGTTAATTTTTTTTATTTTTCGAGCGGGAAAGCACGTAACGGAAGGTTGCTATAAAGGTAGCTATAAAGGGAGGAAAACGATCGGGTCGCGCAACGGCCGGGTCAGGTACGCCACAATGATAAAAGCCCTGACAGAAACGGTCAGGGCTTTTAAGGTACTACAGAATCAAACTTTAACATTAATGGGCTTAATTACGTTTTTACTGCTATTGGTACTACTCTAAATGCACATGTTTATTAAAGATAATATTAGGGATTAAGAAATCCAGTGGAACCTCCCATATATTTACCGGTTAATAATAGCCTGCTAACCTTTTGAACCATGAGTCACGGCAGGTTAAACAAGTACACTCCCCTCGCGATATAGACTCTTTGATGCGTGGCTTTACTTTCATTGCAAAACAGGTAACGATAAAACACTGTTAGCAAAGATATTTACTTTTTAAATCATAGCCTTACATCATCGCGCTTATTTACACCCGTTGCGATTGGTGATGCTCACTGCATGGCCTGAAAGCATTGTCCTGTGAATGAAAAAAATATTCACAGCGACTAACCCATACAACAAACTTCGTGGCCTTTATCGCAATATATTAAAAAATCCAACTTATTAACTCTTTCAACTTAACGGGCGAAAACTTCTCTCGTGCCGTTGAAATCCACTTTACGCATTATAAAATAAGAGTCAATACTGTTTTTAATGCCATGTGAATATTATCAGTATCGCGGTGATGACGATATGCCACAATATAAGGTGCGTGATTATTCACAATTGAATTTTGCAAGCGGATGACGAAGATGCGCCCGCCAGACGCCAGACGCCAGACGCCAGACGCCAGACGCACGCCAGTGGGCTAACCAGTTGGTATGGCACAGTCAGTCGTCGGCACGGTATCCAGCCAGCCAGCGGGCACTGTCGCCAGCATCTGTGTTGAACCCCTGGGTTTTTCATTTTTAAACGCGCTAAGATATAGCTTGATGATTTTGCTACATGCCACAGGAGACCGCAGCATGGAAAACGGACCGCTCTCAGAAGACGATCTGGAATGGCTGGATGATATCCTGCTTAAGTATGGCAATGATGCCTCTGTATTGGACGTCTCTGAACTGGACGGCATGACGACGGCCCTTCTTTCCGGCCCTGATGTCATCATGCCTTCCCAATGGATGCCAATGATATGGGGCGGTAAGGAACACCTTCCCGAGTGGGCGTCTGAACAGGAGTTCACGCGCTTTACCGAGCTAACTTTTCAGCATATGAACGACATTGGAGAGCGGCTGCGCCATGCGCCCGAGCAGTTCGATCCCCTGTTTGGCTTCAATGAAATTGAGGGGAAGGAGTATCTCGTTGTGGAGGAGTGGTGTATCGGCTATCTGCGTGGAGTCGCGCTGGGTGACTGGTCCGCACTGCCTGAAAGCCTGCAACCCGCGCTGGACGCCATTGCCCTGCACGGTGAGGACGATAATCTTTCGGTACTGGAGCAGATGACGCAGGAGGCGTATGACCACAGTCAGGCTGCCATCGGTCCCGCTGCGCTTCGTCTTTTTCAATACTGGTTTGCACAGCGAACGGACACATTACACTAACCTGTTCCGTTCCGTTCCGTTCCGTTCCGTTCCGTTTCGTTCCGTTCCGGGCCCTGTGCCCGGTTCAGACCGGCAGATCAATGACCAGCGCCCGCAGCGGCGTGGCGGCGGTAAGCGTCACGCTCCCTTCCTGATGTATAAAGGCACCATCGCCACAAACCAGGTCTTCTCTGGCCCGCGAGCCCGTATCGGCATGCAGCGCGCCGTGAATGGACTGCAAATAGGCGCGGGGACCATTAAGCCGGACGGTGTGCGTTTCACCCGGTGCCAGATCCAGATGATGTATCCAGATCTGCTGACGAAGCTGAAGACTGCCCTCAGCGCCGTCCGGTGAGGCAAGCAGCTGCGTGCAGTCACCGTCGGAGAGGCTTAGGCGCTGAATCGGCGAGATCTCCCGGGACGGGCAGGCATCCAGCCAGAGCTGCATGCGCGTCAGCGCCGCCTCTTTACTGACGTTATGTTCGCTGTAGCTGATATGAGGCTGGGTCGCGAGCAGTAAGGCTTCCCCCGCTCGCGCGCGATGATGATTCCCCTCGCTATCACGATATTCCGCTTCACCCTGTAGGATCAGGTTTAAAACATCGACTTTCGGATAGGTTCTGGGCTGAAAAGCGGCCCCGGGCGTCAGCACCTCCTGATTAAGCACGCGTAGCGATGCGTATCCCAGCAGATCAGGATCGAAGTAGTGACCAAAAGAAAAGCTGTAGCGCGCCTGTAGCCAACCGTAATCTGCTTTGCCACAGGCTTTCGCTATGCGACGGGTAATCATGTGACTCTCCTCAACAGTCGGTCTGCTGCCCCGACAATGCTGCTATGGTAAGTTTCTGGACGCCGGATTGTTAGCCAGTTAATCTGCTTACTACATTCAAAATTCCTGACAGAGAATTGAGATGGCTAAAGATCGCGCTCTGACGCTGGAAGCGTTACGAGTCATGGATGCTATCGATCGCCGGGGCAGTTTTGCGGCGGCGGCGGATGAGCTGGGCCGGGTGCCTTCTGCGCTCAGCTACACCATGCAAAAGCTGGAGGAGGAGCTGGACGTGGTGCTGTTTGACCGCTCCGGACACCGCACAAAATTCACCAACGTTGGCCGCATGCTGCTGGAACGAGGGCGGGTCTTGCTGGAGGCGGCCGATAAGCTTACCACCGATGCAGAGGCGCTGGCGCGGGGGTGGGAAACGCATCTGACTATTGTCAATGAGGCGCTGGTTCCCTGTGAATCGCTCTTTCCCCTGATCGATAAGCTCGCCGCGAAAGCGAATACCCAAATATCGCTGATAACAGAAGTGCTGGCGGGGGCCTGGGAGCGGCTGGAGCAGGGCAGGGCAGACATCGTCATCGCGCCGGATATGCACTTTCGTGCCTCGTCGGAAATTAATACCCGCAAACTGTACAGCATGATTAGCGTGATTGTTGCCAGTCCCGAGCACCCTATTCATGACGAGCCTGAACCGCTCTCTGAGGTGACGCGGGTGAAGTATCGCGGTATCGCGGTGGCGGATACTGCCCGCGAGCGTCCGGTGCTCACCGTACAGCTGCTGGACAAGCAGCAGCGGCTGACCGTCAGCTCAATTGCGGATAAACACCGGGCGCTGCTGGCCGGGCTGGGCGTGGCTTCAATGCCCTATCCCCTGGTGGAAAAGGATATTGCCGAAGGACGCCTGCGGGTGGTCAGCCCGGAATATACCCGGGAGGTGGACATTATTATGGCATGGCGTCGCGACAGCATGGGCGAAGCGAAAGCCTGGTGCCTGCGGGAAATCCCTAAGCTACTGGCGAAGCGGCAGGGATAACTGGTCTGGGGAGCTGCGCATGTTAGCGATTAACGAAAGCGCTCATCACGTCCGTGCGGTTCATCCCAGTCAAAGGCCGGCCCCAGTGAAATGATCCCGCTGGGGTTGATGGTCTTGTGGCTGCAATAGTAATGATGACGAATGTGCGCCAGGTCTACCGTCTCGTCCAGGCCGGGCATCTGATAGATCTCACGCAGGAACCCATTCAGATTCAGATAGTCGCTGATGCGATACTTATCGCATTTGAAGTGAGTAACGTAAACGGGATCGAAGCGCACCAGGGTGGTCCACAGGCGCAGATCGGCCTCGGTCAGGCGGTCGCCCGTCAGATAACGGTGCTGCCCCAGCATCTGTTCAAGCCTCTCGAGGGAATTAAACAGAGCCGTTACGGCTTCGTCATAGGCGTCCTGCGTGGTGGCGAAGCCAGATTTATAAACGCCATTATTGACCGTGTCGTAAATCCAGCCGTTAACCTGGTTAATTTTATCCCGCAGATCCGCTGGATAATAGTCTCCCGCCCGTGCGCCAGCGGCGTCAAAAGCGCTGTTTAACATCCGCAGAATATCGGCTGACTCATTGCTGACCAGGGTGTTTTGCTGTTTGTCCCACAGAACCGGGACGGTGACTCGTCCGGTGTAGGATTGATCGGCCTGGAGATAAAGCTGGTAGAGATAGTCGTGCTGGTAAAGATCATCGCCCGTGGCACCCGGAAAGGACTTATCAAAGGTCCAGCCGTTCTCCAGCATCAGAGGGTGAACAACAGAGACGGAAATCAGCGACTCCAGGCCTTTCAGCTTACGCATAATCAGGGTGCGGTGCGCCCAGGGGCAGGCAAGGGAAACATAGAGATGATAGCGGCCCGCTTCGGCGCGAAATCCTCCCTTCCCGGTTGGCCCGGCGTCACCGCTGGCGGTCACCCAGTTGCGAAAGGCAGACTCAGAGCGGCGAAAACGACCGCCTGTGGATGCCGTGTCATACCAGTTATCGTGCCAGACGCCATCTATCAGTTGGCCCATTGTGTCATCCCCCTTGCTGTAAATGCCTAAGAGTATAGCGCCTTACTGCGTGTCGGATCGTTATCTGCCCCTGCACTCGGGCGTCAGAGGCAGACAACGTTTTTACCACTTTTTGTTGAGCAGACGATCGAGGCTGTACGCGCCCGGACCGGTAATAAACAGCAGCAGATAGCCGCCAGATATAGACAGGTTTTTCATAAAGTTGATAGAACTGCCCGCCACTGACGCATCGCTATGGAAAATCAGCGCGGTAATAATCGCGAAGATGGCGGTAATGATTGCGGTAAAACGGGTCAGGAAACCAAACAGAATGGCCAGGCCACCCCCGAACTCCAGAAGGACAGTGAGCGGCAGCAGAAAGCCGGGTACGTGCATATGTTCCATATATTGCTGCGTGGCGGAGTAGCCGTTAATTTTGCCCCAGCCCGCCACGATAAACAGCACTGGCATCAGGATCCGTGCCAGCAGAAAGCCAAAGTCTTCTAATTTTTTCATCAATCACCCCAACAGGAATTATCTCAACGAACACCGGTTCGCCGCATTAAGTTCAGGCCTGTCAGGAGATTAGCCCTGACCCACCTTTGTCACTGAAGATAATATTCGCCAGGCGAAACTATTGTAAGCGAGATAAATTGTCGGAGTTTATCAGTAAAATTGAATGTGACGCAGGCCCAGTGATTACTGGGCCACAGACGTCAAAACGGCAGGATGAATCAGGGTGAAAGCGCAGAATCAGCGATTAGGAAGATAATTGCGTACGACGCGCCAGGTGCTCCATAAGCCCAGGCCGCGCTTTGCCCAGCGGGTAATGCGGCGGGGATGGCGTACGGACCAGATGGCCATCAGGCCACTGCCGACTACGGCAAAGCGACGCAGGCTGACCAGCTTAAGCCAGCCACGGTCGTAGCGAGCGGTGGCTTCCAGAAACAGCTTTTTTTCAGCGCTTAAATCGAGCCGCTGTTGCTGTACCAGACGCAGCAGCTCCGCTTTATGTTCGGCACGTTCCCGGCTGCTGCTCATTTTTCTTCCTCCAGCAGCTTACGATCGGATTTCAGCTCTTTACGAGTGGCATTCAGCAGCGTCGAGCGGCGTGATTTGGCCAGCGTCCACAGGCCGAAAATAACCGCCAGTCCAAACAGCACGCCAGTGGTGATCGCCACAGCCATCAGTCGATACTGCGGGCTCACCGCCCAGATAATGAGGATCATCAGGCTCATCAGGCCAAATGCGGTAAAAAGCATGGTCAGGCCGGTCATCAGGAGCATTTGAATGAGATTCGCTTTCTCTTCTTCAAGCTCGACGACCGCCAGCCGGACGCGCGTTTCTACGAGGCCTACCAGCGTGGTGATCAGACGCTGGCCAATGTTAATGACCCCTTTGCCGGGGCCCTGGCTTTGCTGAAGATTCGCCATCTTAACGACGCGTCAGCAGGACACCGAGTACCACACCAATTGCGGCACCGATACCCACGCTGGTCCATGGATTTTCACGCACGTAAACGTCGGCCTGGTCGGCTACTTCACGTGAGGTTTGTGCAATACGCTCGCCGGAGTCGCCAAGACGTGCACGCGTATCTTTTAGCGCGCTCTGCGCTTTGCTGCGAAGCTTATCCAGTTCGGATTTTGATTTTTCGCCAGTGTGGCTCAGGACTTCTTCCAGCGTATCCGCCAGGGTTTTCAGTTCCGCACGCAGATGCTCAGATGTGGTGTCTTTAGACATAACAAACTCCTTTAAATTTTGTTGTGAGAGTCATGCAGCGCTTAATAGCGAGCCGCCTGAACTTCCTTTAATTCGCGCTTTGCTTCTGCCAGTTTCTGTTCACGCCGGGTGATTTTTTTACGGTCATCGCCATCCGCCTTTTCCTTATCCAGCTCTTTCTGCCGCTCTTCCACTTTCTGCTGATGTTCTTTGATCTTCTCCTGATGGAGCGATTTCAGTTTCTCATCCGTGCAGCCAGCGCGGGCTTCAGTCAGAGCCCGTTCCAGTCCGTTAACGCGACGTTGATTGTCATGCTGGCGGGCCAGATCGATTTCATGCTGAATGGCCTGCTCTTTTTGCTGGCAAAGGGAAGCAGCCGCATGGGAGAAAGTGGTCAGAGTTAACAGGCTTAAGCCGAGAATCGTGCGGTATTTCATATCAGATTTTCCTTTCTAATTTTGGGGCCGCAGGAACGACACCCATGATCCTGTCATGGCTATCCGGGTTAGTCTGGCTTACTAAGCATAGTCAGAAATCCTGAAAAGCTCAAAAAGAGAGAATATTCTTAGAGATAGCCTGCAAAAATTGCCGAAGACAGGGCGTTAATGTTAGCCGACGGCCTGTTTATTCTGGCTGAGGCGGTGCATCCACTCAATCGTGCCTGGCGCGTCTGGTCGGCCAATACTGAAACCATAGGGTAACAGCTCATGAAGCACCTTTTCCGCAGCGTTGCTCTGCTCAACGGAGTCAAACTTTATCAATAACGCGTTGTTATCCGGAGTAATACTTTTGATATGTATGCCCTCCGCATTGAGCCGCTGATAAACGTAGAAGCCATCGGGCAGCGTGATGCCCTGCCGTGAAGCGCGAATTTGCAGCGCACTTTCGCTGTGAAACAGCGTGGGCAGAAAAAAGATCGCCACCAGCGCAGCCGCGCCCAGTAAAAGTATCGAAAATATCCGCGTAGTAGCGCAGGACCTGAGAAATTTGCGCATCCGGATTATCCCTTATTAGCATCAGAGCTATTTTTTTTCCGCCACAGTACGTACAGCGATCCCGCCAGTCCGAAAACCAGCAGCACCAGGGGCAGCAGCATCAGACAGAACATCAGCTGATCTTCGTATTTGAGAAAAAGTGGCGTTTTGCCGAGCGCGAAGCCCATAACGGTGAGGATTAAGACCCACAGCAGCCCGCTCATCCAGTTAAATAACTGAAAGCGCGCATTGCTCAGGCCGGACAGGCCGGCAATGGTGGGCAGCAGCGTACGGACAAAGGCAATAAAGCGACCAACCAGCAGCGCGGAAAGACCGTGGCGATGAAACAGGCTGTGCGCGCGCTGATGGTACTGAGCGGGAAGATGCGACAGCCACTTTTGTACGGTCGCCGTATTGCCCAGCCACCGGCCCTGAATATAGCTTACCCAGCACCCCAGACTGGCGGCAGTGGTCAGAATAAATAGCGTCATGGGGAAGGTCATGGTGCCCTTGGCGATCAGCACCCCGACCAGAATCAGCAGGCTGTCGCCCGGCAGGAATGCCGCGGGGAGCAGACCATTTTCGAGGAATAAAATCATAAACAGCACGGCGTAAATCGCCCATACCAGCGTCGGATCGGCCAGGGAATCATAATCCTGCTGCCAGAGAGCCTGTATCAGTGCTTTAAAAATATCCATAAGGTATTCCTGAACATCATTGTTAGCCGTGTTCGGGCGGTGTCCGTCACAACGAGTTTATTATTATAATATTGAGTGCAGAACTGCGCTGAACAAAGGCGTTAATCTCCGAAATCTGGCAAGGGGATGAGGTATTGCGTTCCTGCCTGACGGTAAGAAAATGCCGCTAAATGTAACAAAATCCCGACAGGTGAGACAGCAGAAACTCTCTGCCAGAATGTTTTACAGGGGTGGGCGGTGAGCGGAAAGGCGCTTTACACAGACTGACACTTAAGAAGAGTCTCTTACGTGGCTGCTGCTACGTTGACGCGAAAGAGGTGAAGCGGTCGGGACAGATACCCGACCGCGCTGGCGAGATTAAAGGCTCTTTTGCTGTTCCCGACGATCTTCTGCCATACAGGCGGCGGCGGTAAACAGAATATCGGCGGAGGAGTTCAGCGCCGTTTCGGCAGAATCCTGTAGCACGCCAATAATGAAGCCAACGGCCACCACCTGCATGGCGACATCATTAGGAATACCGAACATATTGCAGGCCACCGGGATCAGCAGCAGAGACCCCCCCGCCACGCCAGATGCGCCACAGGCACAAATTGACGCGACCAGGCTAAGCAGAATGGCCGTTCCGCTATCAACGTGGATCCCCAGCGTATGGACCGCTGCCAGCGTCAGCACGGTAATGGTGATGGAGGCGCCAGCCATGCTGATATTCGCCCCAATGGGAATGGAAACGGAATAGGTGTCCTCATCCAGCTGTAGCCTTTTCGCCAGGGCCATATTCACCGGAATATTGGCCGCCGAGCTGCGGGTGAAGAATGCGGTCACCCCGCTTTCGCGCAGGCAGGTAAATACCAGAGGATAAGGATTGCGGCGGATTTTCCACCATACCAGGAGCGGATTAAACACCAGCGCCATCAGTACCATACAGCCCAAAAGCAGCGCCAGCAGGTGGGCATAATCCCACAGTGCGGCAAAGCCGGTCGAGGCAAGGATTGAGGCCACCAGGCCAAAAATCCCCAGCGGCGCAAAACGGATAACGATACGCACCAGCCCGGTAACCGCTTCTGACGCATCGTTAAGAAAGGCGCGCGTGGTATCGCTGCTGTGGCGAAAGGCAAAGCCCAGACCTATGGCCCAGACCAGAATGCCGATATAGTTGGCGTGCATGAGTGCATCAATGGGATTAGCCACCATGCTCATCAGCAGGCTGTGCAGCACGGCAAGAATGCCGGAAGGCGGGGCGATGGTCTGTCCCTGGTCAGCCAGCGTGAGCGTCTGTGGAAACAGATGGCTAAAGACGACCGCCACGACGGCGGCGAAGAAAGTGCTCAGCAGATAAAGCACAATAATGGGGCGGATATTGGTTTTTTGCCCCTGCTGATGGTTCGCAATCGAGGCGATCACCAGCACCATCACCAGGATGGGGGCGACGGCCTTGAGTGCGCTAACGAACAGCTCGCCAAACAGACCCACAGCCAGCGCATTCTCCTTCGAAAACCACGCCAGCGCCATTCCAGCGAACAGGCCAATCATAATCTGTGTAACCAGGCTTCCCTGCATCAGGCGCTGGAGTAACCCCGCGCGTTCTTTTCCCATATTCATATTCAACAACCAGCTTAGTAGTGTGATCCTGATGCGCGTCAGCGTCGTCTGCGCTGAACATAGCGGCATTCTCGTGTTTGCGCTGAGGAGTATAAGGAAATGTCATGGCAGGGGAAGTGAAAAGTGATCCTGCCACGCCGGGTGATTATCCAGCTTTGCGACGGTTGCGCTGGTTAACCCAGGCGTTGATCAGCAGCGTCACCGCCAGAATCCCGCCAACCGTCGCCAGCGAGGCCGCCACCGGAATGTGGTAGAAATCGACGATCAGCATTTTGATTCCGATAAATATCAGCACCACCGCCAGGCCATACTTCAGCATGGAAAAGCGCTCCGCCACGCTTGCGAGCAGGAAATACATAGCGCGGAGGCCCAGAATGGCGAAAAGGTTGGAGGTCAGCACGATAAAGGGGTCGGTGGTGACCGCGAAAATGGCCGGAATGCTGTCTGCGGCGAAGATCACATCGCTAATCTCAACCATGATTAATGCCAGCAGCAGCGGTGTGGCAAACAGTAATCCATTGCGACGAATAAAGAACTTCTCGCCCTCCAGCCCCTCCGTCATGCGCAGGTGGCCACGCAGCCAGCGAATCAGCGGCTTGTCTCCCGCCGGTTTTTCGTCCTCTCCCCCCGGAATAGCCATCTTAACCCCGGTAAACAGCAGGAAGACGCCGAAGAGATATAGCACCCAGCTAAACTCGGTCACCAGCCAGCTTCCGGCGAAAATCAGCAGGGTGCGCAGGACGATCGCGCCAAGCACCCCGTAAATCAACACTCGCCGCTGCAATGCGGGGGGAATGGCGAAATAGCTGAACAGCATCAGCCAGACGAAGACGTTATCCACGGCCAGCGCTTTTTCCAGCACGTAGCCGGTCAGAAAAGCCAGGGTCTGGCGATGTGCCACCTCAGGTCCTGCGGTGGCCTGCAGGTAGGCCCAAAGCGCGGCGCTGAATAACAGCGATACGGTCACCCAGATAAGTGACCAGACGGCTGCCTGTTTGAAGGTCATGGTTTGTGCGCCGCGTAGGCCCTGGAGGAACAGGTCGATGGCAAGCATAATCAATACGATGGCGGCAAAGCAGCCCCAGAGAAGCGGTGTACCCGTGGTGTGCATAGCGCGGTATCCTGTACAAAATAAAATGGCCAACGTTGGACGACGTCAGCCACAGTATTTTTGCTGTATGCAAACCTCGCCTTACGGCAAGGTCTCACTTACAACACAGGATGGGATCCTGGATGCCCGGTAACCGGGTGCTTACGCACCGTATTGACGATTAGCCGGCAATGAAGTTACTCCCCTTTGCTGAGGCAGACGATAAGGAAGCGCGACCGAAAGGTCAATACTCTTCAGTCATATTTAGACATATTTACAGAGCCAACGGCGGCGCTGGCAGGCGCAGCGATCCGATGAGAGTTTGATTTTTGCCGCCACCTCTCCCACGATAAGGGCTGAAAGCGGAGCCGGGGATAAACGAGACTCATGACGACGGGCAGCAGACATGCACTTAAGACGGGCAACAGACACGCTCTGAACTGGACCAGTATTCTGGTCGCCATCCCGGTGGGTTTTGCCGCCACGCTGGTGACGCTGGGCTTCAGGCTGGTCATTGAAATTATCAACTCGCTGCTGTTTGGCAGTAAACAGGATGTCACCCAGGCGATTGCCGTGTATCCGGCTTACTTCTGGCCGCTGATTGTGGGCGGCGGCGGCCTGATAGCCGGGTTCTTCCTGCGCTACGCCACGGCCATTGAGAAAAAAGAAACGGTGCGCACCGATTACCTGGAAGTGATCAATGCCAGGCTGGATGCCGTACCCACGAAAACGTCGCTGTTCCGCGCGCTCTCCTCGATAGCCAGCATCGGCAGCGGCGCCTCCATCGGTAAAGAGGGACCGATGGTCCAGCTCTCGGCGCTTATTGGCAGCCTGATGGGGCGCTTCTGCTTTCCGCGTCTGGCGTTAAGAAACAGTGACGTTGTGGCGATGGCCGCCGCCGCTGGCCTCTCTTCGGTTTATCATGCGCCGCTGGCGTCGGCTATTTTCGTGGCGGAGATCGCGTTTGGCATCTCGGCGCTACAGCGGCTTATCCCGCTGATCATCTCCTCAGGCGTGGCGGTACTCACGCTCTGGGCGCTGGGCTATCGCTCCGCCATCTATCCTTTCTCCCACGCTCAGTTTGACCTGACGCCGGGGAATATGCTGCTGACCGTCGCGGTAGGCTTGCTGGCCGGGCTGGTGGGCGGCGGGATGATCTGGCTCATCCAGCAGAGTCGACAGCGCTTCAGTCGGGTGACAAGCCTGCCGCTGCGGCTGGGGCTGGGCGGGTTGATTGTTGGGGCGATGGCGATAGCCACCCCGGCCATTCTCGGTAATGGCTATGAAGTGATTGTGGCGATCATGGCCGGTGGCTTTATGATCAAGGGGCTGGTGATTTTGCTGGTGCTGAAGATGCTCGCAACTGCCATATCGGTCGGGTCTAACGCCGTGGGCGGTCTGTTTACCCCGTCGCTGTTAACGGGCGCGGTGCTTGGCGTGCTGGTGGCGATGCTGGCGCGTCTGGCGGGTTTTCCGGTCAGCGATCCGGTGGTCTTTGCCGCCGTCGGCATGGGGGCGGTGCTGGCCTCAGTGAGTCAGGCTCCTCTGATGGCGATGCTGATGGTGCTGGAGATGACCCTCAACAGCAGCCTGCTGTTCCCGACGATGATCGCCTGCGTGCTGGCGACCATGACGGCTTACCGGCTACAGGTTAATAGCACCTACCCGGTGGTTAAGAACCACTTCAGCCGTTCGGATGCGAAGTTCGATTTCGACAACGGGATTATCTCGCAGTTTATCGTCTCCGGCGCGGCGCTAAAGCCTGGAGATTCGGTGGGCAAAGCGCTGGCAGTCAGCACGCTAAAGCGTGAGCGATTTGTCTATGTTATCAATGACAGCGGGCAATTTATGGGGGCCGTCTCTATTCACGATATTTCCCATAAGGTTCTGGATAAAGAGATCACGCTGGAGTCACCGGTTAGCTGCGTAGTGGATGCCAGCTTTCCTACCGTTTATGAAAACCAGACCATTACCCAGGGATGGGAGGCGTTTGCCAGAGTGACGCTGGAACGGCTGCCGGTGCTGAATAATCCCCAGGAACGGAAATACCTCGGTGCGCTGACCAAAACCAGCCTGATCCAGAAGGCTGAGGCGTTTCTTTAGGCCTGCTGATAACCGGCGGGGCAGGGGATCACAGTGGGCTTTCACAGGGAATGTGGCTCCTTTTTATTGCTTAAACATTGAACAGGGTTCTCGGACATCCGTGAAACAGGCTAAACTTTGCTGAATAGAATGATCGCGCTCTCTTTCGGGAGGTGAATTTTTATCGTTACTTCATAAGCAGTTGAAGGATACATCACTCCTGTACGCTCCGCCGTTTCCTGCATCGCTATAAAAAGAGGCTCTTCTTATGGGCGGTTTTGATTGTGTTTATGACGGCACTCTGGCGGTTGGCTATGCCAATGCGCTTTATTCACAACGGGGATATGAACTGTGCCATTCTCCCGATTTAACAGAAATGAGAAAGAAATTCCTGCAGGAAAAAATCGGATACTGTAAAAATAAAATATCGGAAATGGAAAAGCTGTTTAATGACTTTATCGAAAATCATAATGAAATAGGCGGTCGGCAATCAGCGCCTCATTACGATACTATGGTGATATTAGGCACGTTAAAATCACGTCTCGACTCAAGGCTTAATACGGCCATGGAATATGCCGAAAATAATAAGTTCTCACGGATAGTGATTACCGGTGGGTTTAACGGCAGCTTTTCAGAGAGTGGCTATATGGAAGAAAAACTTCTGGAAAGAGGTATTTCACCCTCACTCATCGTCGCGGAAAGCAGGGCGAGAGATACCCTGGGCAATGCGATCTTCTCGGCGGATATCTTCGCAGACCACAGCCACTCTGTTCTGGTTGTGACCTCTTGTTATCATGCTCCGCGCGCGCACTGTCTGTTTCGTAAGGTGCTTCCTCAGCATATTGGCCTCACCACTGCCATGAGCAAAAAACCTGAGGAGATGCGCTATCTCGAGCAAAACAGGAGGTCAGTGATCAACGATGAGATGCGTGCCCTTAACAAAGCGATTCGCAACATTGTTGGCTACTCTGAGCCTGGCGGAATGACACTGCAGCACTTCCACCGTAAGCTGTTGAGAGAGCATGATTTATATAAAGAATAAGCCGTTCGGACGCATAACAATGCATATCCGTTGCGGCAGACTCAGTGCTTACGCCTGCTTTATCGAATCAGGGCCGATGCCAGGCAAAGGCCCTGCGTCCATACAGCGGCTTATTTTTTAGCTTCAACGCCCGGTGCGGCTGAGCGAACCATAAACTGTTCGGTCACGTCCGGTAGATGCTTAAGCGCCCAGTCGGCCATGGCGACTTCTTCCTCGCGAATTTGTGCAAAAATACGTGCGCCTTCGCGATCGCCAACCAGTTCGGCCGCCGCAATGAGCGAGGTATAGCTGGCTATCTCAAGGTTTTCAAAAACATAGCCGCTGATCGCGCCCTTTACCACTTCATCATCGGCCAGCATGCCGCCCATTGCCTGGCCGAGTGCCGACAGCTTCCCGACCGCATCCTTAAGCGTAGAGTGGGAGGTGTCAAAGCGATCAATAACCGACTGCACCAGCACCTGCTGCTGCCGCGTCTCCTCAATATGCTGTTTAATGCGTGCCTTTAAATCCGGGTAGTGCTCCAGTCGTCCGGCCATTTTTTCAAGCATGCTTTCTGCCTGCTTTTCCATTGCATGGGCGTCTTTAACCCAGGCCAGGTAGTTTTCCTGATGTGTCATCTTGGACCTCTTAATGTGTCATGGCGCGCCAGAACGTACGATTGCCATAGATGCGTTTTAAAAAAACCTTTCAGAGAAAAACGACTTTAAATATCTATTTAAAGGGTAGGCCATAACTGGAGCGTGCAGGGAAGAAATAAAAATAAATGCGATATTGAGACGACTTTTGTCGGCGTGAGTCAACAACAGGGGTAACCGTGCTTCTAAATAGCGCTACAGATTCGAGCCATGTGTTATGCAGGCCGTCGCACGCGTGGCTGCACGTAGCGAGGCGAAGGGATAAATTTATACCCTGTGTGAGTGACGTGACCTCCGGCTGCAACGAATTGTAAGTAAAGGTTTGAATTCTGCTGAATATAAACAGGAACGGCACCGCTTCGCTATTTTTTACTACGATCATTTTCCGCTGTGAATACAAAAAGTCCGTATGACTCCCTGAAAAAAGGAGTTATTCACAGCAGGATGATGAATTAAACGAAAATATCGCTCAGTGGTTTATTAAAGACTGGCACTATGCCGGTTGCAGAGGAGAAAAGTATGTCTGGAACAGATCGCCCTCAACCCCCTCTACCAGAACAGCAGCAGTCATGGCCTGGCAGTACAAACAAGATGCAGCCCCGGCCCGACCTTGGTGAAGAATCTTACAAAGGCTCTGGCCGGCTGGCCGGGAAGAAAGCCACCATCACCGGCTACGCTGTTAAATCTATGACAGAACATCCTGACCAGAGGATACGGGCCCTGGCGTGCATGGCCTGAAACAGGTCGTCAGGAAGAGGAAGAGACAGAAGGGGCCGGACACCTTATTTCCACCCAAAAGCCACAGGAGCTGGCAAAACGCATGTTGAAATTTTGCTGCGGCTTTATAAAGGCAGGACAGGTTGTGGGCAGGGAACGCCCGCGGAAGCAGGGAGAGTGGGAGGGGAGTAAAATGCGTAACGGTGCGCGCTCCCAGACGGAAGCTGCGCACCGCGTTCATAAGTCTTCACTTCCCCGCAACGGACGCGGGGAGAGGCTGCTTAGAACTTCTTATCAACGGGCGGGGTGTTAAGACGCGTTTCTTTATCGTGCTCAACTTCCACTTCCTGACGACGTACGCTGTCCTTAACGGTTTCGGTACGGGCAGTTTCTTCGCCGCGAAGACCGACTTCCTCTTTCACACGCGTGGTCTTCTCGATAGTTGGGATTTCATGAGACTCTTCAACCTCGATGGTTTTATCGGACCAGTCAACGTCGTTCAGGTAGGCAGGTTCATCGACTGCGCGACGGAAAACTTCAGCGTGCTGATCGTACAGTGAAACGTCTTCTGCCACTTCATCTTCTACCGTGTAACGGCGAAGGCGAACGGAACCATCGCTGACCTGACGCTTACCAATTGCCACTTCTTCTTCCGCAAGCTTCAGCGCATCGCGGTCGGTTTCAAGACCTTTACCTGCTGGCGTGCCTGCTGGCGTGGCGACAGGGGGCTGAGCCGTTGAAGAGAGCGAGCCTGGGGTCGTACCAAGGTCATTGGTCTCTCCGGCAAATTCGCCGCCGGTCAGCGCGCCACGGTGGGTGGACAGCGAAGAGTAGTCGGCTGCAAAGGCGCTCAGTTCATGTTCAATATGGTCGGCCTGGTCTTTAGGGACTTTTACCGTAAGCAGAACGCCGCCGGAACGCAGCGCTTTGCTGTACTCGGTGGCATAGTTATCATCGACATCGGTACCGAACAGACGCTGCCAGAAGCTTGGGTGGCGAATCTCTTTATCTTCGACCTGTAATCTTTTACCTGAAATAATATCGATATTTTTTTCAGCAATACCTTCGACGATCAATTTTTCTTTCGCCGCTTCTGCCTGTTGAAGTTGGTTGAATGCGGTTACGATTTTTTCATGTGACATAAATGGATCCTCGTAGATTAATTAAATCAGGTTTCTTCTTTCTCGATAGTGACTTCCTGATTACGCAGAGTAATACTCTGCCTGAAATTTTCGGTTTTGCTGCGCTTGTGGATATGAATTTCTTCCTTAAGCACGTTTCGACGGACAATTTCTACCTGTTCCTCAATGACGGGAATAATAAGCACATCCCCTTCCTGACGAACCTGCGGTGAATCGTTTTCACCCAGCACCTGATTAATGGCAACATGTCGAATGTCGACTTCATCGTGAGACAGCTCGGCTTCAAGTAACTCTTCATTGACGTGTGTCGTGCGATGTATGCGGTACCTCGCGTCGACGCTGCGTTCTTTAGAGATGTTAACCTGCTCTTCAGCCAGCTGCATTTTATCTACGCCTTCAGCGTATTCATCCAGCGGCTCGTTTTTATTTCCCATATGGTTAACCTTAGTGAGAATATTTAAAAAGTTGCCATCGGGCTGAACGCGTATTTAATTCACCGCTTCGGTATAACGTCCTGCACGCTTTTAACTTTAGCAAGAAATGCTCATGGCGCGAGTTTAATTGGCCTTTCAAATGTAACAGGTTGTAATTTGGGTTAAAGTAACGCATTACCCAGGAATGCTCTTATTTTAAAGGGCTTAAATGAATGATTCTGATAAAATAATGTCTCAGAAGTTATTATGAAAAAATTTATTTAACGTTATTTGATAAAGTGCTTTAGAGGGTTATATGCCGAAATTTTCATTTATTTATGAGCCTGGTAGTACCATATAATATAAGAGTTATCGCGTCGCGGGATGGCTTAAATGCAGGATTATCGACCATCCGGGTAGCGCGCCCTTGAAAAATAGCAGCACGCAATATCGCTCAACGCTGTAGTGTACCCCGGTTGCACCCTGCACAACGCCGTCACGGCGTGAATCCGTCCATGGAGCCTCGGCTCGCGCAGCCATGCGCCCGATGGTCTGCTTAGCTGCATGGCTCCACCTGTAGCACTTTTTAGAACCGCTATTTAGCTCTCCCGGCCACGCAGCGCCTGTTCGGTCAGCCATAGCCGCGTGTCAAACTCCAGCTGGTGATACTGCGGCTCCATATGACAGCAGAGCTGGTAGAAACTCTTGTTATGATCCTTCTCTTTTATATGTGCCAGCTCGTGAACCACGATCATTCGCAGGAAAGCCTCGGGGGCCTGCTTAAAGATGGTGGCGACGCGAATCTCGGCCTTAGCCTTTAACTTCCCGCCCTGAACCCGTGAAATGGCGGTATGCAGCCCAAGCGCATGCTTCATCACCTTTATTTTACTGTCGTAAATCACCTTATTGAGCGGGGGCGCGTTACGTAGTGCCTGCGTTTTTAGCGTTAGCGCATAGTCATAGAGTGCGCGATCGCTGGTGATATTGTGCCCCTCAGGATAGCGCTTGCGCAGCACGTCACCCAGCCGCTGCTCATCGATCAGCTGGCGAACCTGTGCCAGCAGCGACTCGGGATACCCCTGAAGATAAATCAATGACATGCCTGCTCCTGCAAGAAAAACGTTTACTGTCGGCCCGTTTTAGGGGATAAATCGCGGGAATTTTACCACGCCGGAGATCCCATGAGCCAACTCGAACTGAGCCACCGCACGCTGACGCTGCATCGTTTTCCCCAGATGCGCGAAGAGAGTCCGCTGCAGGCCTGGGACGCCGCAGATGAATATCTGCTGAAACACCTTGAAAACTCAGCGATCGGTGGCCCCACCATCCTGTTTAACGATACCTTCGGAACGCTGGCCTGCGCCCTGCAGGGCGAAGACCTGTACAGCGTCAGCGATTCTTATATCAGCCAGCAGGCGACGCGGCAAAATCTCTCGCTGAACGGGATGGACGAAGGCGAAGTGCGCCTGCTGGACAGTTTGTCCCCCCTGCCTGCCGCGCCCGCCCGCGTGCTGATTAAAATCCCCAGGACGCTGGCCCTGCTGGAGCAGCAGCTACGCGCCCTGCGCAGCGTGGTCACCCCTGACACGCAGGTGATTGCCGCAGCCAGAGCGAAGGATATTCATACCTCGACCCTACAGCTGTTTGAGCGCGTGCTGGGGCCAACCACCACCTCGCTGGCAGTGAAAAAAGCGCGGCTGGTCTTCTGTACGCCAGACCTGCCGACGCTGGCCGAAGAGTCCGCAACCTACGTATGGCCGCTGGAGGGCACCGACTATCAGATTCACAACCACGCTAACGTCTTTGCCCGCAGCGGCCTGGACGTGGGTGCGCGTTTCTTTATGGCGCATTTGCCGGAAAACGTTGAGGGTGAGATGGTTGACCTCGGCTGCGGTAATGGTGTCATTGGCCTGACGGCGCTGGCGCAGAATCCGGCGGCTGAGATGCATTTTATTGATGAATCCTATATGGCAGTTGCCTCAAGTCAGCTGAACGTCGCCACCAACCGCCCGGACGACCTGGCCCGCAGCCATTTTGCCGTCAATAATGCGCTGGCCGGATTCCCCTCCGACCGTCTGCATGCGGTGCTGTGCAACCCGCCGTTTCACCAGCAGAACACCCTGACCGATCACATTGCCTGGCAGATGTTTCGCGACGCCCGTCGCTGCCTGCAGTACGGCGGTGAACTGCGCGTGGTCGGTAATCGTCACCTGGACTACTACCGCAAGATGAAAAAGCTGTTCGGCAACTGCACCACCGTCGCCTCACATCAGAAATTCGTCATACTGCGTTCAGTTAAGCTTCGCTAAATCCGGCGTTTCCTTACGCCTGACGCCGTGAGATCCACGAAAATCGCTGCTCATAGCCATGATTAAAGTGGCTATTGCGGCGATAGCTCGCCTGCTCTTCCGCCATACAGTAGGTGCAGATCCGACTTGTTTCGATCTGCGCTTCCGGCACGCCTTCGCGCATCGCCATACGTTTTGCCAGCAGCGGCAGGTCAAACCAGACCCCCTGGGTGGTCCCTGCGGCCTGAGCGCGCCGCGCGTGGGGGTTGGTGGGCTGCTGAGGGGAGAAGGGCAGCAGCGGTGCAAGCCCGTGCGGGTTTTCCTCCGCCGTGCGGGCAATCAGGTCTTCTCCCAGCTCATAGCAGCAGGGGCCGATGGCCGGGCCAATCGCTATAAACAGACTTTCCGGCGTGGCGCCCTGTTCACACAGGCGACGAAGAGTGTTGATCAGCACGCCCTTTAGCGCGCCGTTCAGACCCGCGTGTACGGCGGCAACCTGGCGCTGGCGGGTATCGGCAATCAGAATGGGCAGGCAGTCGGCGGTGTAAACGGCGACCGGACGCGCTCCGGTGGCGATCAGCGCATCCGCTTCGCGGCTTTTTACCGGCAGCGCGTCGCTGTCGGGCACCACCACGGCGGTATGACGCTGGTGATTGTAGATGGCATCCGCGGGAGGCCGCTCTCCGGCGGGCAGGAAGGCGTGATCGAGCCAGTCGAAGGACGACAGCAGCGGTGAGTGCCAGACAGGGGTCATAGGGTTTCCTTATCGGTAGCCAGCAGGTGAACAATCTCTTCACATTATGCGGGAAATGCGACATTTTAAGGCGTTATTTCACCCCTCCTTCTAAAACTTTCAGACAGGGAAACGCCAGTGAGAATGAAGATTAACAGAACAGGTTTAACCGGGGCCGCCGTGCTGGTCGCCCTGACGCTGTCCGGCTGCGCCAGCCACCAGCAGGATGCCGCCAATCAACTTAATCAGCAGTCGGTGATGGCTTTGAACTGGTTCCAGCAGTCGGGAGAGTACCAGGCGCTGGCCTGGCAGGCGTTTAACTTTGCCACGCTCGCCTTTGACCATTCCGCTTCACTGACCGGTAAGCCAAAAGCGGTAATCGTCGATCTGGACGAAACGATGATTGATAACAGCGCCTACAGCGCCTGGCAGGTAAAGGCCAACCAGCCGTTTAGCGATAAAACCTGGTCTGCATGGACTCAGGCGCGTCAGGCGACGGCGATACCGGGCGCGGTAGCGTTTGCCAACTACGTTAACAGCCACGGCGGCACCATGTTTTACGTCTCAAACCGCGACGGTCAGGACGCCGCTGCCACGGCAGATAATCTGAAGCGGCTGGGCTTTACCGGCGTAAATGACAAAACGCTAAGGCTGAAAACCGACAGCTCCAACAAGCAGGCGCGGTTTGACGCCATCCGGGCGGAAGGTTACAACGTGGTGCTTTATATCGGCGATAACCTTAACGACTACGGCGCCGCCACTTACCATCAGGGTAACGCCCAGCGCCGCGCCTTTGTGAATCAAAACCATCGCCTGTTTGGCACCCAGTTTATTATTCTGCCGAACCCGCTTTATGGCGACTGGGAAAGCGGCTTGGGGCAGGGTTATAACCAACTGACGCCGCAGCAAAAGCTGCAAACGCGCGACGCGAACCTTAAGGCGTGGAGCGGGAAATAAAAGAGAGGGCCCGGGCCGCGTCCGGGCGTTATCACCCGCCGGTACACTCAGCCTCATCCCCCGGTAAACTCACCCTCGACCGACTATATACTCAGCGCCAGCGCGGTAGCCTGGGCAATCGCCCGGCGGGCATCCAGCTCCAGCGCCACGTCTGCCCCGCCAATGACGTGCAGCGTCTTCCCCCTCGCCCGCAGTTCGCTGGCCAGCGGCCGATAAGGCTCCTGTCCGGCACAGATCACCACGTTATCAACAGCCAGTACCTCAGGCTGCCCGTCACGCAGAATATGCAGACCTTCGTCGTCAATCTTCAGGTACTGCACGCCGCCCCACATCGCTACCCCGTGCATATGCAGGGTCGCTTTATGGATCCAGCCGGTGGTTTTGCCCAGGGTTGCTCCCGGCCTGCCGGTTTTACGCTGCAACAGCCAGATCTGACGGCTGGAGGGGGAAGGGCGTGGCGCAGTCAGCCCGCCGGGCTGCTGTAGCGTCTGGTCGATCCCCCACTGCTGGCAGAAGGCCGCCACGTCCAGACTGACGGACTGGCCGTGCTGGCTCAGATACTCTGCGGTGTCAAAGCCAATTCCCCCCGCGCCGATAATAGCAACGCGCTGGCCTACCGGCGTTTTATCGCGCAGAACCTGCAAATAGCTCAGCACCGAAGGATGGTCGATGCCGGGGATCTGCGGCGTGCGTGGTACCACCCCGCTGGCCAGCACCACCTCATCAAAATCCATCAGCATCCCGCTGGTCGCCGTCTGATTAAGGCGCAGCGTGACGCCGTTGAGGGTCAGCTGACGCTGGTAGTAGCGTAGCGTTTCGGCAAATTCCTCCTTGCCGGGGATCTGTCTGGCAATATCGAACTGGCCGCCGATCACCGGCGCACTGTCGAACAGCGTTACCCGATGGCCGCGTACGGCGGCATTGACCGCAAAGGCCAGTCCCGCCGGGCCTGCGCCGACCACCGCCAGCGTTTTCACTCGCGTAGCCGACGTCACCGGCATGTCGGTTTCGTGGCAGGCGCGGGGGTTCACCAGGCAGGAGGTGACGTTGCCTGCAAAAATCTGATCCAGACAGGCCTGGTTGCAGCCAATGCAGGTATTGATTTCATCGCTGCGACCCTGCTGCGCCTTACTGACCCACTGCGCGTCGGCCAGCAGAGGGCGCGCCATAGAAACCATATCGGCACAGTCGTCATCCAGCAGGGCCTGCGCCACGGCGGGATGATTAATGCGGTTGGTGGCGATCAGCGGCACGCTAACGTGCTGACGCAGCAGTTTGGTGACCCAGCCGAAAGCGGCGCGCGGAACCGACGTGGCGATGGTAGGAATACGGGCTTCATGCCAGCCGATACCGGTATTGATCATCGTGGCACCCGCTTTTTCAATCGCCTGGGCCAGCTGTACCGTCTGCGGCAGACTGTTACCGCCCTCCACCAGATCCAGCATCGACAGGCGATAAATAATAATAAATTCGCGTCCCGTCGCCTCGCGCACCGCGCGGACAATCTCGACGGCAAAGCGCATCCGGCGGCGATTGTCACCGCCCCATTCATCGCTGCGCTGATTCGTCCGCGCCGCCAGGAACTGATTAATCAGGTAGCCCTCGGAGCCCATGATTTCAACGCCGTCGTAGCCCGCCTCCTTCGCCAGCGCGGCGCAGCGGGCAAAGTCACCTATCAACGCCAGAATATCATCATGATTCAGCGCCGCAGGCCGGAAGGGGTTGATAGGGGCCTGAAGGTCAGAAGGGGCCACCAGCGAAGGCTGATAGCTGTAGCGCCCGGCGTGCAGGATCTGTAGCGCAATTTTCCCCCCGGCACGGTGGACGGCCTCCGTGACCGGGCGGTGTTGCGCCAGCTGGTCAGCATGATTCAGGATTGCCGCACCCGGCATCACCACCCCTTCCGGTGAGGGGGCGATGCCGCCGGTGACGATCAGTGCCACGCCAGCGGCCGCGCGATCGGCATAGAATGCCGCCAGACGGCGCGGCCCATCCGCATGCTCTTCCAGTCCGGTATGCATGGACCCCATCAGAATGCGGTTTTTTAACTGGGTAAAGCCCAGATCCAGCGGAGAAAAGAGTGAAACGCTCACAGGCCCCCCCTGAGAGTAAGTGGTCGGATGAGTTAACTCTAGCGGTGAAAAGGTTGTACGCAACAACCCGTTAACCGGAGTGTGATGCGCGCCCAACAATTCAACATGGAAGAGGGCAGACGAAGCCGCAGGAGACTACACCTTAACTATCCAATGCTAACTCTTTCAGGGAACTGCGATGCCCATTACTTTTATTGTGCTTGGTGTGATCCTGCTGCTGGTACTGATGATCGTCTTCAAAGTGAATGGCTTTATTGCACTCATTTTTGTTTCTGCCGTGGTCGGGGTGTTGGAGGGCATGACGCCGCTGGCGGTCATCGCTTCGATCCAGAAAGGCGTCGGGGGCACGCTCGGCAGCCTGGCATTAATTCTGGGGTTCGGCGCCATGCTCGGCAGGCTGGTATCGGACACCGGTGCCGCACAGCGCGTGGCCACTACGCTGATTGCGGCCTTCGGCAAAGCGCGCCTGCAGTGGGCGCTGGTGGTCACCGGACTGATCGTCGGGCTGGCGATGTTTTATGAGGTGGGATTTGTGCTGCTGCTGCCGCTGGTGTTTACCATTGTGGCGGCCGCCCAGCTGCCGCTGCTCTACGTTGGCGTGCCGATGGTGGCGGCGCTTTCGGTCACCCACTGCTTTCTGCCGCCGCATCCCGGCCCCACGGCTATCGCCACGATATTTGGTGCCAACATCGGCACCACGCTGCTGTACGGGCTGATCATTACGCTGCCGACGGTGATTATTGCCGGGCCGCTCTTCTCACGCTTTCTTAAAAGCTTTGAGCACAGCCCGCCGGAAGGGCTGTTTAACCCGAAAATCTTTGAAGAGCATGAAATGCCGGGCTTCTGGACCAGCATTTTTGCGGCGGTGATCCCGGTGATCCTGATGGCGCTGGCGGCTATTTGCGAGCTGACGATGCCGAAAGAGAATGCGCTGCGGCAGTTCTTTGAGTTTGTCGGTAATCCGGCGGTGGCGCTGTTTATCTCGGTGGTGGTCGCCGTGCTGACGCTGGGGCTGCGCAACGGTCGTAAAATGGAGGAGGTGATGGATATCTGCGGCAGTTCGATCGCGGCCATCGCCATGATCGTGTTCATTATCGCCGGGGGCGGGGCCTTTAAGCAGGTGCTGGTGGACAGCGGCGTAGGCGACTACATTGCCAACCTGATGAAGGGGTCGTCGCTGTCGCCGCTGCTGATGTGCTGGACGGTCGCGGCGATGCTACGCGTGGCGCTGGGGTCGGCGACGGTCGCGGCGATCACCACCGCCGGTATCGTTACGCCGATCGTGGCGATCACCCACACCGATCCGGCGCTGATGGTGCTGGCGGTGGGATCCGGCAGCGTGATTGCCTCTCACGTCAACGATCCGGGCTTCTGGCTGTTTAAGGGCTATTTCAATCTTACCCTGGTCGAAACGCTAAAAACCTGGACGGTGATGGAAACATTGATCTCCTTCCTGGGTTTGGCCGGCGTACTGATTATTAATGCGATTGTTCATTAATGCCCTATATCGCACAGCGCCCGGCATTCTCCAGCAGATCGTGCATATGGATGATGGCTTCACGATGATTAACTTCGCACTCAACGTTTCTGATGAAGTCTGGCAATCCCGCCTGCACGCCTCTGATGCGGCGGGCTTGCCTGATTATTCAGCAGCGGATGAGCAGTTCAACCTGATAATGCGTTATTTCACTGAGCCGGGCACATACGAGGGCTTTAAGGTCGTTGGCTACGGTTAATCAGAGTACCCTCACTGTAAACCGGCGGCGCGGGCAGTTTTGATCCCTTACGGCAGGCGGCGACCTGCTTTTCGCTGACCTTTGCCGCTGCCGGATTGCCGAAGCGCAGGCTGACGTAGTTACTGATATCCGCTATCTGCCGATCGCTCAGCTCAGAGGCAAAGGCGGGCATCAGGATCTCACCCTGTGACGTATGCCGCCGCACGCCATTTAAGATCACCGATACGACATTCCGGCTGTCGGACGCGCCGGTGGTGGTATGGTGATAAAGCGAAGGGTAGGCTCCAAAGCCGCTGCCCGAACCGCTGCCCTGCGCGCCGTGGCAGCTGGCGCAGTTACCGGCATACAGCACCGCGCCCGGCTGCGCCAGGCGCTGCTGCTCGCTGGCCCCGCGCAGCCCCATCACCTGCCAGTCGGGCTGTCCCCACTCGCTGCGTGGCCGGGTTTGCGTCTTATCCCCCTCCGGTTTTACCGAGCGCAGATAGTCAGCGATATCGCGCAGATCCTGCTCCGGCAGATGCTGCATACTGTGCTCGATCGCCTCGGCCATCGGGCCAGATGCGCTGGCGCGGCCGGCCACATAGCCGGTTTTGAGATACTGAACCAGCTGATCCTCCGTCCAGTCACCGATGCCCGCATTGCGATCCGGCGTAATATTCCAGGCGATCCAGCCGCCGAGATCGCCGCCCGCCAGCGGACGATCGTTATCCATGCCTAAGGTGAGCGTTCGCGGGGTGTGACAGGTGCCGCAGTGTGCCAGTGCCTCCACCAGATAGCGGCCATTATTCCACGCTGCGCTCCGCGTCGGATCCGGCTGCAATTCACCGCGATCGAGGTTAAACCACTTCCAGACGCGCAGTCCCCAGCGCTGATTAAAGGGAAAGGTTAGATGCGTTTGCGGTGAGGGCTGGTGAACGCCGGGCTGCGAGAGGATCCAGGCGCGGATCGCCAGCACATCCTCGCGGCGCATTTTACGGAATGCATCATAGGGCATGGCCGGATACAGCTGTCGGCCGTTTGGCGCCACGCCCTCGCGGACCGCCGCGACAAACTGATCTTCGCTCCAGCCGCCAATGCCGTACTCCGGGTCTGAGGAGATATTGCTGCCGTAAATCTGCCCAAACGGCGTACTCACCGCAAAGCCGCCACCCAGCGGCTTGCCGTGGGTCGCGGTATGGCAGGCCAGGCAGTCAGATGCGGTGGCCAGGTAGGCCCCGCGCGTAATTTGCGCCTCGTCCGCCTGCGCCTGAAGGCTTAACAGCAGGGAGAAAAGCATAAGGAGAGGTAAAAAGGGCAATCTCATCCGGCACCTCTGAGCGTTTTCAACACGTTGTCCGCCATCATAAGCGCCAGCGCGGTGCCGGTCAGGGTAGAGTTGACCGTGGCGCAGGAGGGCATGATCCCGGTACCGGCAATAAACAGGTTGGGATGATCGTGCGCACGACACTCCGCATTGACCACCGAGTTCTCAGGATCGTTGCCCATGATCATCGTGCCGGTAATATGCTGGTTGTTGTCGTACACGCCGCGCGGACTGAATGCGGCGTCGCGGCCACCCATCTGCGCCACGATGCGTTTAAAATCAGCGGCGGCCTGGTCATAGCCGCGATGCACGTACTGCGGAAAGCGGTAGTAAACCTCCAGCTTTGGAATGCCCCAGGCATCTTTCTTCGTTTGACTGAGCGTGACGCGGTTGTCCGGCTCCGGCAGCATTTCCAGCAGCGACTTCAGCAGGACGAAGCGCTCTGCCTGCCAGCGCAGCTTCTCGTTCAGGGCTTTACCATAGAAGCCCTGACGCACCAGACGCTCGGTCAGATAGCGCACCGGCGAGGTGTTCGCAAAGTCAATGCGCACTGCCGATCGCGTGCGGCGAAACGCGCCTTCGCGCAGGTTATTGATACTCCCCGGTCGCATCGGGCCGCGGCCAAACCAGACCGGTTCATCAGCATAGAACTCCACCGACGATCCGGGGTGATCCATCAGGTTGCGTCCGACCATGCCAGAGCGATTAGCAATACCCTGCGGATGGTGCGAGCTGGTGGAGAGCAGCAGAATTTTCGGGCTTTCCAGGCCGTTAGCGGTCAGCACAAAGCACCGGCCGGTGACGCGGTGGCTCTCCCGGTTGCGGTCGAGATAATGCACCGCCTGGATCCGCCCCTGCGGATCGGATTCGATGCGGTACACCACCGCGTTGGCAACGACCCGCACGCCCGCATCAAGGGCTTTGCGCGCCGAGATGCCGCCGTGGTACTGCGCATCAATCGGGCAGATGGGCATACAGTTGTTATTACCGCAGCAGGCGGGGCGGCCATCATAAGGCTGACTGTTGCGGGCCTGCGGGCCAATACCCACCTCATAGCCCAACGGAGCAAGACGCTGTTTGAGCCGCTCAAAGCCGTAGGGCAGCGGGATGCCGGGCAGCGGGTAGGGGCGGGAGCGCGGCGAGGAGAGATCTGCGTCACCTGAGACGCCCATCTGATATTCGGCCTCGCAGTACCAGGGCTCGAGCTGCTGATAGCTGATGGGCCAGTCGCGGCCCACGCCGTACAGCGAGTGCAGGCGCATGTCGTTCGGCAGCAGGCGAAATGCCTGTCCGGCCCAGTGCCAGGTGGTGCCGCCGATCCCGCGCAGATACTGCGCGCGATAGGGATCCGGGCCTTTCTGGATCAGATACTCATTATCCACCGGGATAAACTTGGGCTGCGGCGCCCAGGGCTCGGGCGGATAAGGCTCGGTAAAGTCGCCTTTAAACGGGGAGTTGCGGAAGTACTCCACCGCCTGATCCCTTTTGATCTCAGGGCCGGACTCCAGCATCAGCACCGAAGCACCCGCCTTCACCATTTTCAGCGCCGCCAGCGAACCCGCGATCCCGGCACCAATCACGACCACATCTGCGCTTAATGATTCAGCCATGCAGACTCTCCTTTGTCATGTGCTGACGGGCAGCCGGGTAACCTTTATCGGCGACGATCGCCTGCGCTGGCGTATTAGCATTCGCGGCGAGGGGCAATCCGCCCACCTGGCTTCCTTCTGCCGGGGGCTGCGTCCAGAAATTGGGCGCGCCGGGGGCATAGCTGGGCGGAAGAAGGGTGTCCCTGACCAGCTGATAGCTGACTATATTTTCAAAGCCGATGCAGCGAGGGTGCTCACTCCCGACCACGCCGAGATACCAGCCGGAGATAATCATATGGGCCAGTGCCTGAAGGTCAGGGGGAAGAGACGCGGGTAGCGTCTGCCCGTTCTCCTGCGCCAGCAGCGCGGTGAGGCGGTCAACGTTGTAGTCAAGGTCTTCAACCGTGGCATGTAGCCAGCGGTGAAGCCGCTGCGCCAGCAGCGGGTCGGGGCTGGTGGTCCCGGTTAGCTGCCGGGAAAGCAGGAGAAAATTATCCGGTAACAGAAAGGCCTGCGCCTGAGGGGCAGCAGCGTTAACGGCGCCGCCCGGTAACCACCGGGTCAGGACACCGGCAGCCAGCAGTCCCGCTGAGCTGGCCAGAAGTCGACGACGTGTAAGGGGCATGGGATGAGTCCTTAAGTACATGTTGTCCGGGTCAGTGCAGCGAACGGGCTGCGGATTCCGACGCCTGATTATCCAGTTCCTGTTGGGGTGTACTGACGCCAACGGCGCCGACAACATCACCTTTAAGAGAGAGGGGGTAACCGCCGCCAAGCGCCACCGCCTGCGGGATCGCCAGCACGGTGGTTTCCCCTTTTTGCAGACGCTGCATCATTTTCAGCGACGGCGTGTGATAAAGGGCCGAGGTGCGCGCCTTGCCCAGCGAGGCTTCAACGCAGCCGGGCGGTGCGCCATCGAGCCGCTGAAAGGCCAGCAGCAGGCCATCGCCATCAACCACGGCGACACAGCCGGTACTGTGCGCCGCTGCCAGCGTGGATTTCACCTGTGCGATCACCTGCCAGGCCCGGTCTGCATTAAGATCCGGTGCGGAGGCTGCCTGACTACCGCCCGCTGCTGCCATCAGCAGGATGGCGGCAAGTAAATGCTTTTTCATCTCATCTGTCCTTAAATAATGTATCCAGGGTGTGCTGCCAGTTGAAGGGCGTAAGCTGCTGATAAGTCAGCTGACGCTGGCGCAGGGCATCCACCAGGCCCTGTTGCGTGGTGACAATCCCCTGACTCATGGCGGCATCCACACCGACATCTTCCAGCGTTTTTACCACTTCCCGCATCTCCTCTGCTCTGCGCTGGCCGTGCTCGGCGACGCGGCTAATCAGGTAGTCCGGCAGCGCATCGTTCCAGCCCAGCGAAGGAAAGCTGGCGTGCAGGGATGCCAGCACCGGCTGTTCAACGCCATATCGACGGGCGGCGCTCAGACACTCGGTGGTCAGCGCCTCGAGGCCTTTAATCATCACGCTGCGGCACATCTTTATTGCCGAGGCTTCGCCCACCTGCTGACTCTGAAAGCGACTGTTCAGCCCGAGCGTCTCCAGTTTACGGGCTATTGCCTCGGCCTCCAGTCCTCCGATCAGCAGCGGTGTTGCCAGGCGCTTAGGCGGGACGGGTGACATCACGGCCACATCAATATAATCGGCACCGCTGGCCTGTACCTGTGCGGCAGCGGCCTGTTTGGTCGCCGGGGAAACAGAGTTCAGATCGAGAAATACCTGTCCGGGCTTCAGCAGCGCGGCGGCTTCGGTGGCGACCGCCAGCGCCTGGGAGGCGGTAACGGTGGAGAATATCAGCGTGGCATTGTCCAGCGCCTCCGCCAGCGATCCCGCCACCCGCACGCCCGCCCCGGCCGCTTTTTGTCGCAGCCCGGCCTGCTCGTCCGCCAGCGATTCGGCCTGTGCGGACGGAGTGATAAACTTACGATCCCAAACGGTGACTACGGCACGATCGGCCAGGTCCGCTGCGAAGATGCCCCCGGCCTCGCCAAAGCCGATAAAGGTAATATTGATCATCATGGCGCTCCGTGAGTGGTTGTCGCTGGCCAGACCGCGTCCGGGATCAGCACTTCGCCGTCAAAGATCGACCTGGCCGTGCGCAGTAACCCTGCGCCCGTCAGCGTCATCTGCTCGTCACGCTGCAAAATAACGCTAAATTCCCCGCTGGGATGCTCAACGCTCAGGCGCTGATCGCGTGCATCGCTGATACGCGCCAGACCCTCGGCCACGCTGCCCGGCAGCAGGCAGGCGCTGGCAATACTGACCGCGCCCAGCACCCCGACCGAGGCATGGCAGCGGTGAGGAATGAAGGTCCGGCTGCAAATTGCGCCGCCCTCGCGCGGCTCGGCCAGCAGGCTCATTTTGGGCACGGTTCGCTGGCTCACATCGCCCAGATTCATCAGTGGACCGGCCTGCAGGCGAATCGATTCCAGACGGCGCTTAAGCGTCTGGTCTGCGTCGAGCTGCTCGCGTGATTCATAGCCGCTCAGGCCGAAATCCGCCGCACGCAGGATCACCACCGGCATGCCGTTATCAATGCAGGTGATATCAACACCCTCAACAGTGTCGCGCACGTTGCCGGTGGGGAGCAGCGCGCCACAGCTGGAGCCTGCAATATCACTGAAGTTCAGCACAATTTCTGCCGCCGTTCCCGGCACGCCGTCAATTTTCAGCGTGCCGTCGTAGCAGACTTCACCGTCCGGCGTGGCGACCTGCGCCGTTGCTATCTGGCCGGTATTTTCCATAAAAATCCGCACGCCGGTGGTCTCGCCAGCCGCTTTCACCAGCCCCCGCTCCAGCGCAAAGGGGCCAATAGCCGCCAGCACATTGCCGCAGTTCTGCCCGTAATCGACGCTGGCGCGATCGACGTTAACCTGGGCAAAAAGATAATCCACGTCGGCATCTTCCCGCTGGGAAGCACGTACGATGGCGACTTTGCTGGTCAGCGGATCGCCGCCGCCCAGCCCGTCGATCTGCCTGATATCCGGCGATCCCATCACCGCCAGCAGTACGCGATCGCGAAGATCCCGCTCTTCCGGCAGATCGTCGGCAAGAAAACAGGCGGCTTTAGAGGTGCCCCCCCGTATTAGCAGGCAGGGCAGGCGGCGCTGGCGCATATCAGTTCTCCAGATCGTCCAGGGTGTCCACATAGCGCAGGCCTTTTTCGGCCAGGCGTGGGCGCATTTGATAGATATCCAGCCCCAGCTCGCCGGAGGCCATGCGCGCGCGCTTGCTCTCCTCCAGCGCTTCCCGCTTAGCGGCGCTTTCTGCGGTGCTGGCGGCCTCTGCCCGGCGCACCACCACCACACCGTCGTCGTCGGCGACGATCACATCACCGGGCCAGACCAGCTGGCCGGCGCAGACCACCGGCACGTTGACCGATCCCAGCGTCTCTTTTACCGTGCCCTGGGCGTAAATAGCGCGGGACCAGACGGCAAAGCCCATCTCACGCAGCGTTTTGCTGTCGCGGATGCCGTGGTCGGCAATCAGGCCCTGTACGCCGCGCGATTGCAGGGAGGTGGCGAGCAGATCGCCAAAGTAACCGTCAACGCAGGGGGAGGTTGGCACGGCCACCAGAATATCTCCCGGCTGGCACTGCTCGACCGCCACGTGAAACATCCAGTTGTCGCCGGGTGCCAGCAGGACGGTAACGGCGCTGCCCGCAATGCCTTTATTCTGCTGAATCGGGCGGATAGCCGGGTCCAGCAGCCCTTTGCGGCCCTGCGCTTCATGTACCGTCGCGACGCCATATCCGGCCAGCGCGGCGATATCACGCCCGGCCGCCCGCTCGATATGACGCACCACCACCCCTTTCTTACCGATCGCACTCATGCCAGATCCTCCGTCACGCGTGGGAAAATACTCTGGTAGCCTTCGCCGTAAATAATATCGCGGGTTGAGGTGATACCAACGTTGCGTTTCGCCTGCACGCCGCGCTGCTGCGCCACGCGGGTGTAGTATTCCCACAGGTGTTCCTGCCCGGCCATACACTGGATAGCGGCATATTTTTTATCCCAGACGCTGGTGATATCCAGCAGCACATCCGGCTTCCAGCTGCACTGCTCTGGCTGATGAGGTTCAAAGCAGTAGACCGGTGGCGCACCGATAATTTTTTCGCCGGGGCGATATCCCTCTGCCTGGGCGATGATGCGTGCCTCCTGCGCCAGGTTGTTGGCCAGTGGATGGTCATAGTTATAGGGATCGTGCAGGGAATGGGTCAGAACAAAGTGCGGCTGTACCCGACGGTAAACGTCTGCCAGGCGGAACAGGGCCTCTTTATCCGCACGCAGCGGATAATCACCCATATCAAAAAATTCTATGCTCGCGCCGAGAATGTCTGCGGCGGCCAGCGCTTCGGCGCGGCGGGCCGTTTTAACTTTCTCTTCGGTCATGTTGCCTTTACGCCACAGCTTCGCGGATTCGCCACGTTCGCCAAACGACAGGCAGACCACGTGTACCTGATAACCCTGCTGCTGATGCAGGGCGATGGCCCCGCCTGAGCGCCAGACGAAGTCGGCAGAGTGTGCGCTAACGACCAGAGCCGTTTTAGGAGAAGTGAGTTCAGTCATCATCGGGTTCCTTTACGTTTTTTTTAATGCTGTCACTCTGGGCGGGGACGGGATAATTCATTTGATTGCAGCAGGTATGCGTTTTATTTATAGTGGCCCCATTCAGCCGGGCAAAAGAGGGCAGGGTATGGCGCCAAATATAACCGGGAATGAGCCAGTAAATCTGATGCAAATCAGAGCGTTTTGTCAGGTGGTTGCCCAGGGGAGCGTTTCGCGCGCGGCCGATGAGTTATTTCGCACCCAGTCGGCGGTCACGCGATCGATTCACGATCTGGAGCAGCGGCTTGCGGTACCGCTGTTCGAGCGCCACTCCGGCGGCATGATGCTGACTGACTTTGGCAAGTGCATCCTGCCGCGCGCGCGCCGGGCGATTGAGGAACTCCATTCTCTGCCGCGCCGACTGGCGAAACTGCTGAGCAGAAGCAGCCGCAATGAGTCTGAACCGCTGTGGTTATTCAACGTCCGCCGGCTGCAAATTTTTATCACCCTGTGTCAGACCAATCATATGCAGTCGGTGGCGCATCAGCTGGGTCTGAGCCAGCCCGCCGTCAGCGCGGCGCTAAAGGTGCTGGAGAACGGCGCGGGTATTCCCCTGCTGGAAAGAACGCCTCATGGTATGGTGCCATCGCTGGCGGGGCGCGAGATTGAGCCCAATATTCGCCGCGCGCTGAATGAGCTGCGGCATATTCCCGCCGATATTGCCGCGCGCAAGGGCAATCTGGTCGGCACGGTGCGGGTTGGTGCCCTGCCGCTCGGACGCACCCGCCTGCTTCCGCAGGCGATTATCCGGCTGACCTCGCGCTATCCCGGTATTAAGGTCGTCACCAGCGAAAGCGCCTGGGGAATGCTGGCCGCAGAGATGCGCGCCGGTGAAATCGACTTTATTTTCGGTGCGCTGCGCAACAGTGAAGAGCAGCAGGATATGACCAGCGAAACGCTGTTTGATGAAGAGATGGTGCTGGTGGCCAGGCCCGATCATCCGCTGAGCCAGCATCCCTGCGACAGACGTGCGCTGCGCGAGGCGCGCTGGGTGCTGCCGCGTTCGCATACGCCTGCCCGGCGACTGCTGGATACCTGTTTTCACCGTATGGGGATCCCGGCGCCCGACCCGGTGGTGGAAAGCGGCGATCTGGCGCTGGTGCGCGGGCTGCTGCGCGACTCCGATATGCTGGCGGCGGTTTCCGCCCACCAGCTGGAAGTAGAGCTGGCCTCGGGCGAGCTGGCCGTGCTGCCGATAGCGCTACCGGCTACCGGCAGGGCTATCGGCCTCTGCTACCGTACCGGCTGCCTGCATTCGCCCGCCGCCGATGCGTTAATTAGCTGCCTGCGTGACGTCTGCGGGGACTATCCCTCAGACGCATAGCGACGAAGTAAGCGGGCGCTATCCTGACCGTGCTGCCTGATGGAGCGCTAATGCTTAGCCGTACTGCCTGATGGAGCGCTAATGCTTAGCCGTGCTGCCTGATGGAGCGCTAATGCTTAGCCGTGCTGCCTGGCCGCTTCGATCAGGGCGTAGCGGTAGCCGCGCAGTCCGTAGCCGCAAATCACCCCCTGCGCCACGTCCGAGAGATATGAGTGATGGCGGAAGGGTTCGCGCTTATGCACGTTAGTGATATGCACCTCATAGAGCGGCAGGGCGACCGCCGTCACCGCATCGCGGATTGCCACCGAGGTGTGCGTCCAGGCCGCAGGATTAATCACCAGCGCCTGAGCATGGTGGCGCGCCTCCTGGATCCAGTCGATCATCTCTCCTTCATGGTTGGTCTGGCGAAACTCGACGGCGATATTCAGTTCTGCCGCCGTGGCGCGGCATAATGCCTCAATCGAAGCCAGCGTATCGGTGCCATAGGTGGCCGGTTCGCGGGTGCCCAGCAGGTTAAGGTTGGGGCCATTGAGGATATAAACGGTCTGCATAAATTTCTCCTTATTCGCCGAAGCCAAACAGGCGTTTTGGCGTATGCCACAGGATCTGACGCCGCGTCGCGTCGTCCGGGATCAGCTGCTCAAGCAGCAGTAACAATGCGCCTATATCCATCCGGCTTTTGGCCCGCAAAAACGGCCAGTCCGATCCCCACATACAGTTTTCGGCCCCGAAACGCTCCAGCAGCGCCAGCTGAAAAGCGTGGCCGTCGGCCCAGGGATAACCCTGCTTTGAGAACTGCGACAGCCCCGAGAGTTTGACGAAGGTACGCCCGTTTTCTGCCAGCGACAGCAGCGCCTGAAAGGCCGGCTGATCGAGGCCTGCACTGACGTCCGGCCTGCCGGCGTGATCAATCAGCAGCCGGGTTCGGGTACGCTTCAGCAGCGGCATCAGCGCCAGCAGCTGATCGTTTTGCACCTGGATCTGCGCATACATCTCTAACGCGGCCAGCCTTTCCATCAGGGCGTCCAGTTTCAGAAAGGGCTCGGTGCCGAGCATCGCGACGTTAAGGGCAATGCCCACCACGCCCCGATCGCGCAGGTCGCTGAGCGATGCGCTGTCCGCGTCGCGCGGGGTGACGGCAATCCCTTTAAACTTGCCCTCACCGCGCTTAATGGTATCGAGCAGGCAGCGGTTATCGGTGTTGTAGGCCGATGTGGGGCCGACGATCAGCGAATGGCGAATGTTATACGCCGCCATCACCGTCTGATAATTATCGGGCGTTCCCAGCTCATGTCCCTCAGGACGGTAGGTACTGGCCGGATCGTAGGGGAAGCGCACCGGGTCAAAGACGTGATGATGGCAGTCAATAATGGGTTGCGGCGTCATCATGCTTTTTTTCCTGCCACCGAATAGAGCACCTGCTGATTACGGGTTTTCTGGAACTCTTCCAGCGTTTCCCCGCGCATGGCAGAGTAGATATGCAGATTGGAGACGCCGACCACCGCGCCCAGTTTTTCCAGCAGAAAGAAGCTTACGCCGTAGTGGATCATGCCGCGCCAGTCGAGCTGGGTCAGCAGCGTCTGCTCCTCGTCGGTCAGCTTTGCCTCGGCGTAAAGCCCCTGAGGGTCGCGCTTAAAGCGCTCGCGCCAGGCGGGCTGGATCATTTTATGCAGGAAGCGGTTAATACGCAGCGCCTTCAGGCTGCGCGCCTGGGTGAAGGGATAGGTACCGGGCAGCTTTTCGACGCCTTTGAGCTGTAGCTCAATTTTGTCACGCTGGCGCTGATGAACGTCAGCGGGTGCCTCACGGGCCTGATTTTCCAGGATAAGCGTAGCAATACCGGTCATGGAGGGCAGGTAATAGGCCTGATGTAGCTTCTCAACGTTGGCCGACAGCGCCCCGCGCATAACCAGCCACATAATGACTTCTGCACCCTCCAGGCCGCCCAGGGTGGCATACTCCGCGAGGGTAATTTCGGTCAGGCGTTCAGGATCGTTGACCAGCATATCAACAAACTGTGCATCCCAGTCCGGGTTGTTAAAGCCGCAGCGTTCGCCGTGAACCTGGTGCGATACGCCTCCGGTCGCGACAATGGCGACCTTGAGATCTTCCGGGTAGCTTTCTACCGCGCGACGCAGGGCCTGGCCAAGTTTATAACAGCGTCTGGCGCTGGGAATAGGGAACTGCAGCACGCCTACCTGGAGCGGGACAATCTGCACCGGCCAGTCGTTATCAAAGGGAAGCAGGGCCGACAGCGGGGAGAACAGGCCGTGATCCAGCGGCTTATCCTGGAAAAAAGACATATCAAACTCATCGGCCATCAGGCTGGCCCCAATATGCTGCGACAGTGCGGCATGACCCCGCACCGGGGGTAAATCACGCGGGCCACCCCCTTCATCTGCTACCGCGTACTGGTCATCAATCCCCAGAACAAAAGCCGAGTAGTGATCAAAGAAAAATGAGGTGACGTGATCGTTAAAGACGTAGAGCAGCACATCGGGTTTTTTCTCTTCCAGCCAGCGCTGCATGGGCGCGAAGCCATCAAAGATGGGTACCCAGGGCTCTTCTTTCTGTTTGTTATGGTCAACTGCGAAGCCGATTGTTGGCGTATGTGAAACCGCCAGACCGCCGATAATTTTAGCCATAATGATCCTCTTTCTTCACTTATCGGTTATTAATTGTGCGCGTCAGGCCAGGGATCGCCTCCGGTTCGGCACCTTTGAGCGTCCTTACGCCATGCGCATCTCTGTGTTGGGTAATGGCGAGTGCTGCCAGCAGGGCAGGAAGTGACAACACGATGAAAATACTGGTTTGTCCGGGAAAGACGCCCAGCAGCACGCCACCGAGCGAGGAGCTGAGGATGGCACCGGTTCGGCCTATACCGTGCATCCAGCAGACGCCGGTCGCGCGCATTTCCGTCGGATAAAAGGCAGGAGAAAAGGCCTGCAAACCGGTCTGTGCACCGTTGATACAGGCACCGCTGATAAATACCAGCACCGCAAGCATAGTGGGACCAAATCCCCAGACGCCCTGCGCAAGCAGGCAGAAGCAGCCCAGCAGATAGAAACTGGCGATCACGTATTTGGCTTTCAGGCGGTCCATCAGCCCACCCACCAGCAGCCCGCCAAGCGTGCCACCCAGTTGAAAAAGCCCGGCAACAATCGCCGCACGCTCAATGGTGACGCCGCCTGACCGCATAATGGTTGGCAGCCAGCCGTTAAGCAGATAAATAACGAAAAGGCCCATAAAATAGGTCAGCCAGAGAGAGAGGGTGCCGACGGTATAGCCCGGTGAGAAGAGTTGCAGCACCTGTGACTTTTTGGGCACTACCGGCGTATTCAGTACAAAGGTCACGCCGCTGTTAAACTGGCCGCCCAGGCGATTGAGCACCGCCGCGATCTTATGCTGACTGACTTTGCGGACGACCATATACAGAGCGGATTCGGGCAGCACCCATATCAGCAGCGGCAGCATCAGCAGGGGAATACCGCCGCCAAACAGCAGCACTGACTGCCAGCCAAAACGTGGGATCATCCCGGCCGCAATAAAGCCGCCGAGGCCCGACCCGATATTAAAGCCGCTATACATCAGGGAGATCATCAGGCCCCGTCGGCGTTCGGGCATATATTCGGCTACCAGGGTGACGCAGTTCGGCATCACCGCTCCCAGCCCCAGGCCGGTGATAAAGCGCAGCAGCGCCATCTCCAGTGGCGAGCGGGCAAAGGCGCTGGCCAGGCTGAAGCAGGCAAAACCGGCGACGGAAATCAGCAAAACGCGTTTACGACCAAAGCGATCGGACCACGGCCCGACAAACAGCGCGCCGAGAGCAACACCTAACATCGCCGCGCCGAGGATGGGACCCATTTCCGAGCGGGCAATGCCCCAGTCTTCAATCAGGGCGGGGGCGATAAAACCCATTACGGCAGCATCGTAGCCATCGAAGGTGATAATAAAGAAGCACAGCGCCAGGATTAGCCACTGCCTCCCGGAAATTGAGCGGCTGTCTATCCACTCCTTTACGTTGACCATGTCACGATTGCTCATAGGGTATGCTCTCTGTTTTTTTGCTAATCCGTAATCGGGTAAGAAAATGCCTGTATAACGGCGGCAATGGCTCTGTCGTCGCGGAGCGCATCGGATGATTTGTCTTTATTTTTATTTTTAAAACAATCGTTTATATATCAGCAGGGCTAATATGCCAATACCAACTTAGGGTGAGGAGAGCGTTTTGTCTGCCATAAAATGATTAAAGAGCCATGATTTTTGTTTATCATTTGCGGGGCACAATCAGCCGCGGGCCTGAAATCCCGGCCTTAACGATGCGGGCTTCTCAGGCTGTGAGCCGCAACGCGCCCGGCAGGGGAGAACTCAGCAGCCGAAAGCGCTCTTGCAGTATGAAACAGGTAAAAGCGAGTTTGGAGCGAGGAGAACAGGGGGGGGGAATGGCTGAAACACCTTTAATACGGCAGCAGTGACACAGAATGCTCTACAGGGTCTGTGAGAGCGGTGACAGTGTAGATTTTTCTCTTAGGCCAGGATATGTCCCGTTTTCCAGCTGAACACCGACTTAGAATCTCCAGCAGGGAGCATGGTTAACCCGCAAGGGATGTAAATTAACTTAAATATTCCTCCAGAGGTTCTGACACTAATATATAAAATAAACGGTAATCCTGGAGGGCTTTCCACTTATGCGCGCGGTGGGAATCGTTATTATCACATCGAAATAATCCCTGCTGCCGCCATGGATAAATCTAATTATTTTTGATGCCATAAAGTTTATTACATAGCAGTCTTATTATTCGCTTGTTATCCGATTCTCACCTGCCTGTAATCAGCCTTCCATCTGCCCTCAACCTGCCTTCGACCTGCTTTACATTTGCTGTCGTTAGCGCTGTTAATCCCATTAACCCCATTAACCCCATTAACCCCATTAACCCCATATATAATACCCCTGTCTTATTTCCCAACCATCTGTTTTATATATAATTTACTGTTAACTATGATGGCAGGCATATGAAGAACTTATATTTTACCGGGATGTTATGCAAATAACGTAATGGAAATAAAGGTTATTTAAATAAAATTACAAAACGATATTAATTATTTAACCAGGATTATTCTTAATGAATGAATTATGCATTAAGTGTTAGAACTTATTTCACCGAAAGCTGTGAAGCAATGCCTGAGTTACTCCTCAGGTATTTAACCGGCTTATTTGCCGTTCAGGTTTATTCCTGCCGTCCTGAAAGAGAGGCTTTATTTTGACGACTCTAAAACCCCTGTTAGCGAAAAACCGCAGTTGGGCCTTACAGCGCCGCCAACGCAATCCTCACTATTTTCGGCAAAATGTTCATTCCCAAACGCCACATTCGTTATGGATTGGCTGTTCAGACAGCCGGGTTCCCGCAGAGGTATTAACGGGTGCGCATCCGGGAGAGCTTTTTGTTCACCGTAATATCGCCAATATGGTGGTTAACGGCGACGATAATTTTATGAGCGTTCTGCAATACGCGCTTGAATACCTCAAGGTCTCGCGCATTGTGCTCTGTGGCCACTACGGTTGCGGCGGCGTACAGGCGGCGATTTCACTGCCGGACATTCCGCTGGGCGATGAAAATTCCCCACTTGCCCGCCGGATCACCCAGCTGCGCGCCGCCATTGCGCCTGGCCTGGCAGAGACCAGCGAAGATGACGACGAAACCGAACGACTGAATGCGCTGGTGGAGGTCAACGTCCTGGCTCAGTTCAGGCACCTGGTTGCGGCAGAGCCGGTAAGGGCCGTCTGGCGGGCCGGAGCGGCGCTGGACGTGTTTGGCTGCGTATACGATCTGCGCTCCGGCCATCTGAAAGAGCTTATTCAGCACAATGCAGAGGATAAAATGCTATGAACCTGAAAACGCTTCGTCAGGATATTCCGGCAGGCCTGGTCGTTTTTCTGGTCGCGCTACCGCTCTGTCTGGGGATTGCGCAGGCCAGTGGTCTTCCGCCCTTTGTCGGACTGCTGACCGGCGTGATTGGCGGTCTGGTGGTCACCACCTTTAGCCCGTCAAAGTTTGCCGTAAGCGGGCCGGCTGCCGGTCTGGTCACTATCGTCACCGGCGCAATCGAAACTCTTGGTTCCTTTTCAGCCCTGCTGTTTGCGCTCATCGTCGCCGGTGTATTGCAGTTTTTGTTCGGCGTGCTGCGGGCCGGGCGATTTATTACGCTGGTGCCGGGTACGGTGATCAAAGGTATGCTGGCCGCTATCGGTATTTTGCTGATTATTCAGCAGATACCGGTCGCGCTGGGGGCAGCCGAAGAGAGCAAACTCAGTACGCTGGTCACCGGCGGGGCGTTCAGCGTCTCAATTCCGGCCATTGTCGTATCCGGTATTGGGCTGCTTATTCTGTGGTTTTGGTCGACGCGTACCCTTAAGAACATTAAGGCGCTGAGCTGGATGCCCGGTCCGCTGGTAGCAGTCCTGTTCGGCTGTCTGGTTACCCTGATCGGTGGCAGGCTGTTCCCCGAGATTATAAGCAATCTGCCGCGTATCTCGCTGCCTGCTTTTGACAGTATCCAGGCGCTTACCGGCGAGCTCCAGCGCCCGGACTGGTCCGTCTGGCAGAATCCGATGGTCTATATGATTGCGGTGACGCTGGCGATTGTCGCCAGTCTGGAAACGCTGCTCAGCCAGGAGGCACTGAAAAAGCTTCGCCCACAAAATCCACCGCCCTCGCCGGATAAAGAGATGCGCGCTCAGGGGGTGGGTAACCTGCTTAGCGGCCTGCTCGGTGGACTGCCCATCACTGCCGTTATTGTTCGCAGCTCGGTTAATGTTAGCGCCGGGGCGCAGAGCAAGATATCCATCCTGATCCACGGGGCGTTGCTGCTGGTATGCGGCCTCTATTTCAGCGATCTGCTGAATGCCATTCCACTGGCCAGCCTGGCCGCCGTGCTGCTTTATACCGGTTACAAGCTTGCCACCCCACGGCTGTTTGTGGAGCAGTTCCGTCAGGGCGCCCAGCAGTATGTCCCTTTTCTGGCGACCATTGGCGGTATCCTGGTCTTTGGTATGCTGGCCGGGATTGGTATTGGTCTGGCCACCCAGATCCTGTTCAGCATTTATAAGAGTCATCACAACGCGATGCAGCTCACCCGCTATGACGACCATTTCGTGCTGCACTTTCAGCAGAACCTGACGTTTATGCATAACCCACGCCTCAAGGGGCTGCTGGCGCAGATCCCGGAAAACAGCGTGGTGATCGTCGATCATGATAATGCCGAGTACCTGGATCCGGACGTAAAGGCCGTGCTACAGGATTTCGGCGAGGAGGCCCCAAAGCGGGGGATCGTCCTGAATCAGTGGCCGGTCACGCTGGCGTAGTTACGTAACTGCGTAACTTCGTAACTGCGTAACCGCATAACCACTTAAAAGACTGGCTGGTATTCCCTGCTTTAGCAGGGAATACCAGCAGCACCATAGACTTATCACCCAGCATCCAGAAGAACGCTCTGGCTTCGCGTAATACCTTCATCAGACCGATCGCCTGCGCTTAGCTCGTTACCACCAGGCTTCAAACTGCGCACCAACGCTCATTTCGTCATTACGTCCTCTGCTGAAGGTTTTCGCGCTGCTATCACGGTAGGCGCTGCCGGCAACAAAGGCGAGGTCATCGGCAGTGGCGTAGCCCCACTTTTCATTCCATTTGGCATAGGTTGCGAACAGGCGCAATGCGGGGCGCGCCCAGACGCTCTCCCCGGCCTGCCACTGCTGAGCCAGCGTTAGTTTGTACTGGCTATTACGATCGCCGGTCTGCTGAGATTTCACGCTGTCATAGCCAACCTCCAGCAGGGTACTGAGGATGGGCGTCCACTTATACATAGGGCGCAGGCCCGCAGAGTACCAGGTTGTTCCATTGCGGTTATCGCGGTTCACATCCTGATAGAGGGCAACCCAGGTCAGACCCCATGTGTCGTTTAAATCCATTGCGGCGTGGTCGATGACGCGAAACATTTTACCATTATTGTTAACGCTTCCCCCCTCGGGATGGCCGGTACGCAGCGAGGTCATCGCGTCAGTGGCATACTGCATAACCAGTTTGTTGTAGCCGCTGTTCAGGGTTTGCGTGTGTTCGGCGCTTAGCATCCAGCCATCTTCAGATGCGCCTTCCGCCAGCTGAAAGCCTTTCTGAACCCTTGCCCGTCCGTAATCAAAACCGACCTCCAGCGCACCATTGGTGTTCACCGGGATTTCAGCCACCCGCAGATCGAAGGTATCGTTTATGGTCGGTACCCACTTCATCTGATTGTCGATAAAGCCCCAGGATCCTCCCGCTTCAGCGTTGCGGGTGGCGGCCAGTGAAAGCTTACCTGCCCCGAGATCAATCTGCTCTATCCCCGCTCCCGGACCGGAAATATCCCAGTAGTAAAAATCGATCATATGGACGTCATGACGCTGGTAAAGGCGCTTACCTGCCCAGAGCGTGGCGCCGGGTAGAGCGTCAATCAGGTTTTTACCCTGCACGTTGGCCTCGCGGAAGTTAGGATCGACGCTCTCCACATCCGTACGCTGGGACACCGCATAGGCCAGGTTGGTATCGAAATAGAAACTTTTATTCTCCTCTTTCCACAGCTCCTGGCCCAGCTTCAACTCTGCGTAGGTTTCACATTCATTCCCCAGACGATATTTGCTGTTGGCCCCGGTCGCCTGAAAGCAGCGCTGCTCTCCGCCTTTGTTTGTCCAGCCAATGCCGGAACGCGCATAGCCGCCAAAATCAAGTGCGAAGGCGGAGCCAGCCATCGTCAGCGTCAGTAAGGGCAGTACAGTGAAGGTCTTCCTGAGTACTCGCATTATTATTCTCCTTGTTCCATCAACTGATAAAGACACTCATACGGACGCAGCAGATTGTTTACCGGCGCGTCGGAATAGTTACTGAGCAGCGTTTCACCCTTCACACAGGTGAGAGGGGAGGGCTGAGTAGATTCGCTAAGGTTGGCGATGACACGCAGCTGCTGGCGGCCTTTAGTGCGCGTGTAGCACCAGAGACCAGGATGCGTGGGCAGGCAATCCTGATAGTCACCGTCGGTAAATATGGTAAAGGTTTTACGCAGCGCTATTAGCCGCCGATAGAGGTGAAAAACGGAGTCAGGATCCTTTACTGCCTGCTCCACGTTAAGCAGGGGATAGGAGCGGCAGGGGGAAATCCAGGGTTCGCCGGAGGTGAAACCGGCGTTATTTGTCGCATCCCACTGCATTGGCGTACGGCTGTTATCGCGTGACTTGCGGGAAAGAATTGTCAGCAGAAGGGTCTCATCGCCGCCTGTTTTTTTCATCGCGTCATACCAGCGGAGGCTCTCCACATCACGGTACTGGCTGATGTGGCTAAAGCCCGGGTTGGTCATGCCAATCTCTTCTCCCTGATAGATAAAGGGGGTGCCCTGCATACCGTGCAGCACCATCGCCAGCATTTTTGCGGCGGGCACGCGCAGAGGCCCCTCGCTGCCCAGGCGGGAGACGATACGCGGCTGATCGTGGTTACACCAAAACAGCGCATTCCATGCATGACCATGCATTCCCTGCTGCCAGGTGCAGAACAAACGCTTAAGCAACAGCAGGTCGGGCGCGGCATCGCACCACTTTTCGCCGTCAGCATAGTCCACCTTAAGATGGTGAAAGTTGAAGGTCATGGACAGTTCGCTACCGTCAACGGCGGCATACTGTCGGCATGCCTCGAGCGAGGTAGAGGACATTTCGCCCACGGTCATCAGCCCCAGCGGGCGAAAAACGTCCCGGCTAAACTCCTGAAGATACTCGTGAATACGTGGTCCATCGGTATAGAAACGGCGTCCATCACCCAGGGCATCCTCAGGATAGTCCGCGGTTTTGGATACCAGGTTAATGACGTCGAGCCTCAGCCCGTCCACGCCTTTCCCCGCCCAGAAGCGGCAGATAGCCTTAAGCGCCTCGCGTACGGGGGGATGCTCCCAGTTGAGGTCGGCCTGCTGTGGGCTGAACAGATGCAGGTAGTACTGGCTGCTCTGTGGGTGCCACTGCCAGGCGTTGCCGCCAAATTTAGATTGCCAGTGATTGGGGGGCTGGCCCGCTTCCCCCTGCCGCCAGTGGTAAAAAGGTCGGAAGGGGCTGGCTGGGTTAAGCGACTGCTTAAACCAGCGATGCTCGGTCGAGGTATGGTTAAAAACCATATCCATCACGATACGTATACCGCGCTGATGTGCGCCTGCTACCAGCCGCTCGAAATCAGCAAAGGTGCCACAGGAGGGATCGATATTGCAGTAGTCCGCGACGTCATAGCCGTTATCCACCTGCGGGGAAACGGTAATCGGCGTCAGCCACAGGGCATCAACGCCCAGCTTTTGCAGATAGTCCAGCCGCTGGATGATGCCGTTAAGATCGCCCTGGCCACTGCCGGTTGTATCCTGAAAGCTTTTTGGGTAAATCTGGTAAATCACCCCATTTTTCCACCAGGGGCAGGGATCAATGCTGTCAATCATGCTGTTTATCCTTAAACAGTCGAGAAATGCTTATTTTTAGAGAGTCGAAGGTTGCTCGTTATCTTCCAAGGGCATCCTGGCCTTAATAACCTGTCGTTTATGCAACAGCAGGGTCAGCAGGACAGGGACCACCAGGGCAACCAGCATGGCGAGTGAAAAGACGGGCCAGAATTGCGGCTTAATAGAGAGGATTCCCGGCAGGCCCCCGACGCCAATGCCGTTGGCCGTCACGCCATACAGCCCGCAAATCAGCGCGGCAAGCGCAGAGCCAATCATGGCGGAGAGCATGGGGAAGCGATATTTCATATTGATGCCATACATCGCAGGTTCGGTCACCCCGAGGAAGGCGGAGATGGCGGCAGGCACTGAGACTTCCCGTTCACTTTTCTTTTTACCGACCAGGATGATGCCCACGACGGCGGCACCCTGAGCAATATTGGAGAGGGCGATAAGCGGCCAGAGCGGCGTACCGCCGGTGCTTTGGATCATCTGCATATCAATCGCCAGCGTGGTCTGATGTACGCCAGTGATCACCAGCGGCGCGTAGAGGAAGCCAAACAGGGCTGCGCCTACGGGTGCAAAGCTGCCGGTCATTACGCCCTTCACTGCCCAGGCCACGCCATCGCCGATCATTCGGCCAAAGGGGCCAATCAGAGAGTGCGCCAGGAACACCGCCAGTATCAGCGAAATCACCGGGACAAAGACCAGATAGAGGTAAGCCGGGATCAGCTTCTTAAGACGATTTTCAATCAGCGCCAGCGCGATACCGGCCAGCATAGAAGGAATAACCTGGGCCTGGTAGCCGACCTTTTCGATGGTGAACCAGCCCAGATGCCAGACGTCAGGGATCTGCTGGCCCAGCCCGTAGGAGTTCATTAGCTGGGGGGAAACCAGGGTAATGCCCAGCACGATCCCGAGGATTTCTGTGCCGCCCATCTTTTTCACCGTTGACCAGCATACGGCAACCGGCAGGAACATAAATATCGCCTCGCCCGGCAGCCACAGAAGATCGTACATCGCCTGCCAGAAGGGGGAGATCTGCGCCAGCGTTTTGCCGTCTGACAGCGGGATATCGCCAATGATGTTACGGAAGCCAAGTATCAGGCCACCGCTGATGAGGGCGGGGAGCAGCGGGAAGAAGATCTCAGCAAAGTGGGAGATCCCCCGCTCAAGGGCGGTCATATTCTGGCGGGCGGCATTTTTCGTCTCTTCTTTACTCCCCTCGTTTTTTTCCGCCTGGGTAATCAAAGCCGCATAGTAGTCGCCCACCTCGGTACCGATCACCACCTGGAACTGGCCTGCGGAGGTAAAGCAGCCCTTGACCATACTCAACTGTTCTATCTTTGTGGGTTCCGCCTTCATCGGGTCGTGAAGAACGAAACGTAAACGGGTAATACAGTGGCTTACCTTAGCAATATTGCTGGCTCCGCCGACCAGCGCGATCAGGCGCTCTACGTCCTTATGCAATTCCATGCTCATGTTGTGTCCTTACAGAAAAAGGTCAATCAGCGGTACGCAAACCGTCGCTCCGCTGAGGTGTGCAGAGAATAACGGGATAATCGGGATTTGTATGGGAACGTTCCCATATCTGTGCAGCATCTCGCAAAATTTCTTATAAGCCTGCCAAAGAGGGACGCTTAACGCTTTGGTAGAGCGGTCAGGGGACGAGTGGGGCAGAAATAAGCCTGGCGGGCAGGGTGATCTGCTGATGTGGCCCGCTGCCCGACAGCTGCGCAATCAGCTGTTTTGCCGCGGCTTCTCCGCTGCTGCTGTAGCCCAGGCTAACAAACAGGGTGGCGGGATAAAGGAAGTGTAAAAGGGGATTGGTGCCGATGCAGCACACCTGCACGGCGTTGGGCTGCACCTGTTGCAGATATTTTTGCACGCCCAGAGTGATGGTATCGGACGCGCAAATCACCGCCTGCGTCTGTGGGGTGAGTACCTGGGGTAACAGGTCGTAACCGCTTTGATAGCCCAAATCACCCAGCGCCAGCGAAGGCAGCAGCTTATGCGCCTGGCACACTGCACGGTAGGCGTCGGACCGCTGTTTGCCGGTGGTGGTGTCCTCGGGCGTCACGCCAATAAAGCTGATATGGCGCAGCTGTCTCTTGATCAGTTCGTCCATCAGCAGAGCCACGGCGCCGGCATCGTCGTAGCAAACGGATGACAGGCCAGGCATTGGGCGGGCCATCATCACCAGCTTGTCCTGCCATGGCGTCAACATCTCACTTCCTAACCCGGTAAAGCCAAACAGCACGACGCCATCAATATTACGCTGCGCCAGCACCTGAAGATGCTCCTCAACCCGGGCCGGGTTGAACTGGCTTTCCAGCACGATAGGGTCGTACCCCTGCTGATAAAACAGCGGTAGCATCGATCTGACCGCCTGATTTTCAGACGGGGAGTCCAGCCTTGAAACGATAATCGCGACGACCTTATCGCTCAGGCTACGCAGCGATCGCGCGGATTTCGACGGATGAAAGTTATGCTGTTCAATCACCTGGAGAATTCTGGCGCGCGTATCAGGATTCACGCCGCTTTCATTATTAATTACGCGGGAAACGGTCGATTTACCGACGCCGCTCAGGCGCGCGATATCTTTTATGGTCAGGCGATTTTGCATAGTGGGCGCTAAAGGGGCGTCGCGACGTGGCGTCAGATATCGTTACGATACCATAAATTAGTTTTGTTACGCTGTTGCAAAAGCAGGCTGCCGTTCTATGATTCGGGGGCAAAATTGCGCTTCAGAGGGATTGTTATGAGATTTAAAGGCCTGACGAAAGGATTTTTTATTGTAATTCTTTTTATTGTGACGGTAGCGTTTCTGGATATCCTGGGGCCTTACTACTCATCCGTATTATGGGCGGCCATTCTGGCGATTATTTTCCATCCGTTGAAAACCCGGTTGCGTAAGCTTATCGGTGAGAAGAATGGGCTGGCCTCATTCTTAACCCTGTTGATTATCTGTTTAATCGTTTTCACCCCGCTGGTGGTTCTCGCGTCCTCCATGGCGATTGAATTCAACGTGGTCTATACCAAACTTCAGCACAACAACACGCAGCTGCCGACCGTTCTTGCGGATATCATGCAGCATCTTCCCGCCTGGGCAGGTAATTTCCTGGCGGAACATCATCTGGATACGGCGGCCAGCATCCAGCAGAAGCTTTCGCAGTTTGCGCTGCAGGGGAGCCAGTATCTGGCGGGCAGCGTTTTCCTGATAGGCAAGAGCACCTTCGGCTTTACGATAGGCTTCGGCATCATGCTCTATCTGCTGTTTTTCCTGCTAAAGGATGGTTCCTATCTGGTGAACCTGATCCTCGAAGCGCTGCCGCTTTCGAAGTATGCGAAGCATCATCTGTTTATGAAATTTGCTGCCGTATCGCGCGCGACGGTAAAGGGTACGGTGGTGGTAGCCGTCGTGCAGGGGGCGCTGGGTGGCCTGGCATTCTACTTTACCGGCATTGAAGGCAGCCTGCTGTGGGGCGCGCTTATTGCGCTGCTTTCACTGATACCGGCCGTGGGTTCAGCAATAATCTGGGTGCCTGCCGCCGTCTATTTCTTTGCCTCCGGCATGCTCTGGCAGGGCCTTTTCCTGGTCGGATTCTTTGTGGTGGTGATTGGGCTGGTTGATAATATTCTTCGCCCGCTGCTGGTCGGCAAGGATACCAAAATGCCGGACTACCTGATTCTGATCGCCACGCTGGGCGGGATGGAAGTTTACGGCATCAATGGCTTCGTCATTGGCCCGCTTATCGCCGCGATGTTTATTGCCTGCTGGAACCTGCTTTCCGGTCGCGATAATCAGGCGAATAGCGATGAGATCGATGAAGATTTCATCGAAGAAGGTCAGAATCACGCCGATGCGGCGGAAGAAGCGAAGTAACGTCCGGATCATGTCGTCGGATGAGCCACTGCCGAATCAACAATCGGCAGTGGCGTATTAAGGCGAGGGTATCGCCAGCTAAGGCTTACTTAAGATGTTCCTTAAGCAGTAAACCCGCCTGATCCAGCGCGACCTGAACCTCTGGCACGGTAGCCACGGCGTTCAGCAGGCCGTAATCATGGATCATACCGTTATAGCGAACCTGCACCACATCCACACCGGCAGCATTCAGCTTGCGGGCGTAGGCTTCACCTTCATCGCGTAGAACATCATTTTCAGCCGTCTGAACCAGTGCCGGAGGCAGCCCCTTAAGCTGGTCATCAGAGGCCCGCAGCGGCGAAGCGTAAATCTCTGCGCGCTGGCTGGCGCTGGTGGTGTAGTTATCCCAGAACCATTTCATCATATTGCGGGTCAGGAAGCGGCCTTCAGCGAACTGCTTGTAGGAGGCGGTATCAAATTTAGCATCCGTAACCGGCCAGAACAGCACCTGGTAGCGCAGCTTCGGCGTACCTTTATCTTTAGCCATCAGGCTGACCACCGTCGCCATATTACCGCCAACGCTGTTACCGGCAACGGCCAGGCGGCTGCCGTCTACGTCGATATCGGCACCCTGTTCAGCAACCCATTTTGTCGCCGCGTAAGCCTGATTGATGGCAACCGGATAGTGTGCTTCCGGGCTTGGCGTGTAGTTAACGAACACCGCAACGGCACCTGAAGAGACGACCAGATCTCTGACCATACGCTGATGAGTGGGGTAGTCACCCAGCACCCAGCCACCGCCGTGGAAGAACATAAACGCCGGTAGCGTACCTTTAACGTTTTCCGGCCGGACGATGGTTAATTCAAGAGGTTTTCCATCGACCTGAATGGTCTTGTTCGATACCGTCACCCCGGACAAATCCACCTTGACGCCCGACTGTGCGCCGGACAGCACCGCACGTGCATCCTTAGGCGAGAGCTGTTCGATAGGTTTTCCGTTGCCGCTGTTCAGTGCGTTAACAAATGTCTGGACACCCTTATCCAGATGCGGGTCGGTTTGTGAAGCAGCGTAAGCAGAGCCCATCGAAAGTATTAAACTGCCGCTAAGTAAATAACGAGCCAGTGGTTTCATATTCCATCCTCAGATTATCAAAAAAAATCAATGATTGGCGAAGTGGGTAGCCATTAAAAATAAGTGCCATTTAAGAATAGAAGAAATGAGAAAATATGCCTGTATCGATTAAGATGATGATAAATAGGTTTTTTTATGCAATAGCGATGGGGGTAAGTTGTTTTTTTGTTGCGGACAGGGATTATTTACCCGTGGTTAATTCGAGTTTAGGTTAACTATTAGGGCGATTTTTGTTCAGGGTTTGCGGGAAAGTCTTTTACCTGCTTCTTGCCCATCAGGTACTTCGCTGAAACCTGAAGGGCGTTACGCTTAGTGGCATCACCGGCCGGACGATCTCCGCTTAGTTATTGATACCGGTGATCAGCACCCAGGTGGTTTTACAGGCACTGTCCGGGCACACGCCGCTAAACCACAGCTGGCCCCCATCCCCAACCATAACGCCGAGATCCCGGGCGAAGAGATCCTCATATTTCTGGCGGGTTATCGCCCGGGAATAAACCGGCGTGAAAATAACGTCGTAATGCTTTTTAAAATCGCTGGCCGTGCGGATACGCGTTTTCTTCCCTTTAACGGAAACGGTAATAGGATAAGACACCATCGAGGCAAGCCTGTCTTTATCCTTATGCGCCACTGATGTCTGCAACCGATCGAAAAAGGCGTGATAAGGCTGATGCGCCCCGAACAGAGAGTCCAGCCGGTGATCCATATCCTCGACCGTTGCTGACATCGCGGTACTGATGCTTAAGGCAGAAATTAGCAAAGTTATAATCTTAGCGTTCATCGAGTTTCTCACTTAAGGACGGGGTGGCAGGTTAAGGTATTATCGCCGTGATGACAGTCAGAAGTGATTGTGCACGTGCGCTGGAGCGGGGTAAAGGCTTTGGTGCGGCCAGGGGACAATGCGGGCGCAGGAGTGATGGAGGATAGGGTGAGGATGATGAGAGCCTGTGAGAGCGGGTTTCATTGGTTGTCAGCATGATCGTTTAGCAGAAAAGCCGCATCTTTTGATGCGGCTTTTTTTATTTCTTATTCTGCTGGTTTGGATTCATTTGCTTTCCTCTATTTCCCTGAGCCTGGTCATGTTGTTTATTTGTCCCGTCAGATCCTTTGTTGGGGTTGGGGATATTGGATGAGTTGTCCTGGGGTTTGATTTTTTTGGTCATAATGAAAGGCTCCTTGGATAATATTAAAAAACCAGATTTTCTGGAGTGTGTTAAATATTGATTTTACAATGCCACATAATGGCGGCTCTGAAAACACCCTGTCCCGATATAAAAAGTGATCTCTGATACAAATCGAAATTTTGCTATATAGCAGAATCACATCATGCATCATCATTGATGAGTCCTTTTCATGGAATTCGCTTAAGAAAACTAAATCTGTACCTGTTGCAAATTTCACCGTTGGTATATTAATTTTTTCAGAAAAATCAGATGAAGGGTTATACGACTAACCTGCACAGGAAAACGGTAAGTTAAGGCGAGACCTTGAATAACCGGCTGTCTACTCAGGCAGTGTAAGCGTCCCGCTAAAATGGTCCATTCACTTTTAGAGAGCTTCCGACATACTGATTATCTCCCCTGAGAAGATCGTTATGCGTAAGATCCGATTCACTGAACACCAGATCATCGCTGTACTGAAATCAGTCGAAGCTGGCAGGATTTTGGGGTAGGGTCAGGCAGCGTGAACCTTATTTTTTCTGCCGGGGTTTTTACGTTCTTATAACGGCGTTAGTTGCAGAGATGGAGCATTGACCACACCAGGCGGGAAGAATAGCCTTAGCGAATATCTTATCTTGTTAAAGGGAATTAATATGAATGATGAAGAGGGCGTATCAATAGCCATTTCACCCGTGCAAATGGCAGCAATATTGCACAGAAAAACGGTGAGTGAAGGCGAGACCTGGAGTAATCGCCTTTGGGGCGGTCTGGGTTTAGTCGGTGGCGTAGTTGAATCATTTGGCGCTGGCGCGCTTTGCGTGGTGCCTGAGCCAACAATGCTGTCAAAAGCGGGATGCGTGGTCGTAGGGGCGCACAGCCTTGATACCATCAGGACATCTTTAAACCAGGTGATTAGCGGGCGTGAGTCGCAAACCGCGACAGCGCAACTGGCAAAGTTAGCTGCCGAACAGCTTGGAGCCGATAGCGCAACGGCATATAAAGTCGGCGTTACGGTTGACCTGCTGGTTCCGCTTGCGTTTGCCAGCGCCGCAGGTGCGGCACGAGTTGCATCGGTGTATTCAGGTCGGATTAGGCTGGCGGAGCATGAAGGCGGGGCGCTGGGGCATACAATTGCGCGTCACGTTGGTCTGACTTCAGAACAAATGATAGCTCGCCTCACTGCGCCAAGAGCACCAATTCGTGTCAGTAGCTTCTACAGTGTTAAGCAAGCCGAATTGGTAATATCTGAACTGATGTCAGTAAAGCGGTCACAATTAGGAAGCGCGTTAAAATACATGCGACCAGAAGCAAAACTTCCCCTTGAGCATACTTTTTCATTTCCAGTCGGAACATATATCGATAGGGGGACTACGACCCTCAGAAAGGCTTACACCGTGAGGGTGGTTGTAAGAGCCAGACAATATGGCGATAAGATTTATTATATTCTAACCGCCTACCCGGGACCATGAGGAACATATGAATACCGACTCCAGTAAACCCTGCGAACTTGACACAGTAGTCATCGTTTATTTTGGTCAGGATTGCGATCTTATCGATGAGGATATGGATTTTAATAATCTCTTCAACGATTATCTCGAAACTTCCACACCCTTTAATCTACGTATGTTGTTAGCCAATTTGACCGAAATTGAAGAGCAATCAGACGGATATGACGTCCTTTTAAACCGCTACAGAGGCGAATTCGCACCAGACCGATGGGATCTTTCCCCACAGGAATGGGTAAAGCTCATTAAGCAGAAAACCATAGAAAAACTGCATAAAGAAGGTCATTCCTCTGAGTTGTCGCACTTCTAAAGCCATCTCATCACCCATAGCGAGCCATGCATGCAACTGGTGCATGGTTTTGCATGCGTGGATCCCCCGTATAGATCTTTTCCAATGCCAGCTCTGGCGCAGTTCCGGTAGGTTTGCAGCCCCCCTGAATTTAGTCTTGCCGCGTAATGGAGTTCTCTGGTTAAAATACAACCAACGGAGGCTCATCATGAAGAAAGCGCGTTTCACTGAAACTCAGATCCTGCGGGTTCTGAAAGAAGTTGAAGGGGGTCGGCATGTGAAGGATGTTTGTCGCGAAAACGGTGTGTCGGTGGCCAGCTATTACAACTGGAAATCTGAATACGGCGGCATGGAGTCCTCTGATATCAAACGAATGAAAGAGCTGGAAGAAGAGAATCGCCGATTAAAGCAGATGTACGCATCCCTGAGCTTAGATCATGAAATTCTTAAGGATGTTGTGTCAAAAAAACTTTAACGGTGCCTGGCAGGCGTGAACTGGTGCATTACGTTATGACGGAACATCAGGCCAGCGAACGACGCGGGTGCCGGATTATCGGTATCAGTCGAAGCCTGTTGCATTATTGCCCGAACACAGCACGGGACCTGCCTGTGATCGAGGCACTATAAAAACTGGCGCATCAGTATCCGGCCTATGGTTTTGGACTTAAGTTCAAAAAGTTACGCCAGGCAGGATTACTGTGGAATGCAAAACGGGTTTACCGGATCTATCGATTGTTAAAACTCAACTTTCGGCGCAAAGGACAAAAACGCTTACCGAGCAGGCATCCACAGCCGTTGGTTATTCCACGTAAAATGAACCACTGTTGGTCAGTTGATTTTATGAGTGATGCCTTGAGCGAGGGGCGGCGATTCAGGTTATTTAACGTAGTTGATGACTTTAACCGGGAAGCACTGGCAATCGAAGTTGGCTTGAATATACCGGCTCATCGTGTTGTACGCATCCTGGAGCGATTAAGTACAGAACGAGGCTATCCGGCTTTTATCCGAAGTGATAATGGGCCAGAATTCACTGGCGCCGCCTTAGGTGAATGGGCAGAGATGCACGGCGTGATACTCGATTTTATTCAGCCCGGTAGGCCCATGCAGAACGGATTTATTGAGCGATTTAATAAAACACTACGAACAGAAATACTTGATATGTATCTGTTCAGAACGTTGTCAGAAGTCCGCGTGCTAACAGAAGAATGGCGTACAGAATATAACGAAGAACGCCCGCATAGCTCACTGGGTGATATACCACCTGTTATCTATGCGAGGGGAAAACTGGCCGGAGATCCTCATTGGCGATGGTACTAAAAACCGGAGGGACTACACACTGGGAAAATCTCAATACGTTTTACAATTATCCACCGGATATCCGCAAAGCTATTTACACCACAAACGCCATCGAATCTTTGAACAGCGTGATCCCTCAGGCGATAAAGAAACGCAAGGTGTTCCCGACGGATGACTCGGTGCGTAAAGTCATTTATCTGGCAATCAAGGATGCTTCAAAAAAATGGAATATGCCGATCCGAAACTGGCGGCTGGCGATGAGTCGCTTTATTATCGATTTCGGTGACCGCCTGAGCGATCACCTTTAATGCGATGGCAGTTACACAGAATTATTTACAGGGTCCGTTTCTTTTTAAAATAGGCTCTGACTTTTTTATCTTTTTCCCATGCAGCAGGATGCATGGTTATACCACATCCCCAGCATACGTAACCTTCAGTATCAACGCTCTCAAGCAACCAAAGATCCTCTGCCTCCACAATCTCACGGGTACGTTTATCACGTGCAGATTCCATTACTTTCTCCTTATCGCAGAACGTTTGTATAGCTTTTAGCCTTTATTCAAACCGCTGTTCCCTTTCACTATCTTCCCGTTGTTCGCGTTCTTTTTGGCGCTCCACCCACTGTATCATTTTTTCGCAAACTACTTTGGTAGCCTCGGCAATATCAGTGCGTTCGTGTTTAATCAATGTATTTAGAGTCCTTGATCTAGCTTGCATTATGTTCGCAAGGCTACCAGTCCAGGATGATGGAGTAATGCGCTCAGCAAAAGACTCCAGAACAGCTAGTGGCTCAGGGGACGCCTCTAGAAGTTTTAAAGCCGTTTCGTGTATGGTCAGTGCGCTCTGCTCAACATTTTTTGACCAAAGATTGACTCCACCAGCTACAACGGGCCAGACAAAGGGATCATTTCTGGCGTGGCACCATGCAATTAGAACGCTTGTATTTATCTTTGCTAGGGGATAGGTACGTAAGCCACCACGTCCAATAAAGAATTGTCTTCTTTGCCGCTGTTCCTCAGTACCTTCAAAAATGCGATTGAGAAATGCTTCTGACATCGATGCAGCAGTTGTAGCTATAGTTTTATGAAATCCAGACACATATCCATAATGTTCATCAATGACGCTGAATATTGTGTCCAACCACTCTATTTTTTTCGCTTCATTACCATCGAAACGCAACGCAGCATCGATAACTTGTTCCATGTGATAATCAATTGTCCCCCCTTGGTCTCTGTCGCTGTTTTGAATCCTCTGGATGGCTGCAGCGAGACCGATTAATCGAAAGTCTGCACCAAGCGTATCTGTAGATTCATCTTTACCATGAAGCTTCATGGATAGTGCATCCAAAATAACATCGTCGCCGCTAACTTTATTTAGGAGGCGCTTAGCAAGATCAAGTAAACGGACTCTCGGTAAATTGGCGTATTGGTCTCGCCAGAGAATTGGCTCATACATGAAAAGGGGAATGTCTGGATCATCCAAATGCTTCATGCAGCGATCCAAATCAGTTACCGTAAATGTCCCCCAAGGATGCAAGCCAACCAATACCTGTCGAAGTTCAGGATGCTGCGCACATTGGTCGAGAAACTTCTGTGCTAATGATGGATCGACAGAGTCAACTTCTCCGATGAACCCCCCAATAACTCCAAAGTCTTTGTTAGCATCTGGCTGTTTTTCAATTTGTTCAACAAGTCGCTGCCAGCCAATACGTAGATCATGTGCCCCTCGAGCAAGTCCTCGACCAAAGACAGCACGATAAGGCATTCCACCGATGGAGAACAGATCTGCTCCTAACTCCTCAAGTACATGATTTGATAAGGCAAAGTTTTGTCCCAATTGAAGTGCTTTAGCTTCAAGTCGTTTTCCGGCTGCGGTATATTTATCGGAGTCCTCATGATCAAAATCCGCATCCAGTGCCCAATAATCATGATTTGTACTCAACACGTATGTCTTTATTGTTGGAATTAACGCAATGGGCTCCAACTCCTTCTCTAAGGCAGCAAGATTATCCGGCAACGGCTCAACATCATCTCCATTGCTACGCTTGGTATAGTCAAAATAGACCGTTGAACGAACGGCTTTCCAACCTTCCCCCCAAGGACTTAAAGCATTTAAGGTACGGGCAGCATCGACGAGTTTGTCTCGCATTGCTTCTTGAAACCAAATTCCCCTGAATTTGTCAGCTAGGATTGATCTTGCACGCCTTTCAAGCTCAGGATCTCCGGATGCCGCTAATTGGATAATGACGTCAATAAAGGCGCTGCGCCATTCGACAAGTTCATCATAGTTGGGTTCGTATCCATAGTCTCTTGGTCGAGCTCCAAACTCACCAACTCCAAACCCTGACCACGGTGGGCCATCTAGGGCAGTTGACAGCATCTTGAAGCCCAAAGATCTACGCGTAATAATACTTGATGCAATACATTCGTTCATTAAAGCAATACGCTGGCTTAGGGATGCATGAGTACCAGACAGATACGCCTGGAAAAACCGTGGGACCATGTTTCGAGCAGAATCCAGGTTATTATTATCGGCTTCGTCCTCTGCCATTTGAATAAGAAGCCTGGCGCATCGTTCAAAGGCGTTCGGTTCGTATGCCATCATTTGTAAAAGACGCAGAATACTTCGTCGCTGCGGATTGCAGCCCGTTTCCATACCTTTGAAATCAGATGATGAGAGTACGGCCTCAATTCTGTTGAGCAATGCTTCAGGTGCCACCGGTCCGATATACCCAAGTATTCGTAACGAAATATCATTTAACTCGGCTATTCTTCCTAACATCCCTTTAGGCTGAAGCCAGGCTTCTACAATTTCTTTCGCAACAGGATGGTCATGCAACAACCCCAAGCGATGCGAAAAAGACATTAATAAACGCTCACAATCGGGAGCTTCAAAAGTCGCCTTAAGTTGATGAACGGGAATACTGTCGAGTGCGGATGCTGCCAATCTGTTAGCAATGGCATGAGGTAAGATAGCTCTCCAGTGAGATCTTTTCTGGACGATATGACGTTCCATCAGCTTCGTAACGGCTTTAAATAACTGGGTTCTGGAATACCCAAAGAGCGCCCCTAATATTTCCAGTTCATCGGTAGCAGCATCTGGACTAGATACCGAGAATGAATACACCAGTGACAATATTTCAGCTTGCTCCCGTAAATTACCATCAGGATGATTACGCTGTTCAAACAAGCGATTAAACAACTGCGCATCAGAAAGTAGAGCCAAACTCTCGCCTTCCTCCCCTCTCTCAGCTATAGCCAAAGCAACTCTTGCATTCCCATCTGCAAACTCAGCAATACGACGGGCATTATTGTGACCAATAGAAGGGAAGCGACGGATAAGAAGTTGCTCTGCCACCTCTGGACCATCTGTCTCAATAAGGATGACCTCAGTTGTCTGTGGTTTGTCATCCCTTATGTCGTACTCGATTGTGATGAGGCTTACTTCTTTTCCTGCGGCTGATACCTTGCTGGCAAGCGAAGCATGGAGTTCTGATGGACAATTATCAAGGATCATAATTGCTCGTCGGTCCTCAGCGATCAGCTTATCAAGCATTGCTGTAGCCGACGGTTCTGGCTCAGAGCCAGTATCAACATAAATAGCTACTGTCCGGTCAAGCGCATCTGTTCCAACAGTTTCATCAAAGAGCGCCTGAACGATCCGAGTCTTCCCGACACCAGATAATCCTGTAATACGAACCGCCTTATTCGTCGAACGGATAAGTTCTCTCATTGGGCTAATTGCTTCATCAATTTTGAGTTTTTGCCCCTTTCCCGACGGTAAAGTAATGGTTACACCTGGGGCTGAGATTAAAGTGTCTGTAACACCTTGTGGCGGATTGCTCCAAGCTCCGTAGGGTTGCCAGCCGGAATACCCTTGCCCAAGCTTCCCTTTTACCCACAGCATGACTGATGGATGTTGGCGCAGCCATTGAATGAGTTTGGAACGGTCGTAGAACTCAACATGAAGATTGCTTTTGTTAGGATCATCTTTTACTGCATCCCTCATCGCATTAAGACGATCTCTCTTTCCAGACGGAGAGCAATCATCCCCCAAGCTGACAATGATGTAGCTGCCTTGCTTTCTGGCTTGTTCAGAGATTATCGATGAAAGCTCTCTGCCGGTGCCCATTTCCTTCTCGATTGCAGCCTTTGGCATCTTATGTTTCTTTGCCTGAAACACCGTATCAGGTCTTACAAGAAAACCAGCTTTCAGTTGATCAACTGGAACCTGAACATGGATATCAACTCCTCCGTCAGGAGCTGTGATTGACCCCGACCAATTTACACACGCTGGGCTAAGACCATGCATTGCCACTTCAGCTTCCGCAAGCCGGGCAATCAGCTCTTCTAGCTGAGAATCGGAGAGCCGAAGTAATTCGTCCTTTTCAATGTCAAAGATTGCCACGCCTTCACCTTAGTAAAAAATTTCTATCATGGTTCTTACACTATGGGCACTGATTCGTCCGCCCCGCACTCTTTAGAGCAAGCAAGCTCTGTTTAAGTTTTTTTGCTTTACCAGGACGGAATCTGGCCAATAAATGAACCTGCCCCAATGTTTGTGCATAAGGGCACTTATCGAACTCGATAATTTCGCCCCTGTGACCTGCCCCCAGGATTTGATACAAATGTCAGTTAGTAATGTCGGTTGGTTGACCCGCTCCCCGTATGTGATCCATTCATAATCAGGAATAACCGGCTTCATGTTGGTTGCGTATTCTGGCAACCGGCAGATTTTTCGGCAAATTCAGAGGGAGTCATCCAGCCCAGTGCAGAATGGGGACGACTCTGGTTATAGTGTATGCGCCAGGCCTCGATTTTGCACCGTGCATCCTCCAGAGACATGAACCAGTTCTCGTTCAGGCATTCCTGCCGCAACCTGCCGTTGAAGGACTCGACCGTGGCGTTGTCCGTCGGTGTTCCCGGCCGTGAGAAGTCGATCCTAATACCTCTTTCATACACCCACCTATCCAGCATTTTTCCTGCAAATTCAGATCCATTATCGGTTTTCAGCAACTGCGGTAAGGGACGCCTGAGCGCTATGCTGTTCAGCATTTCTGCCACTTCTGTTGAACGCAGATTCTGCCCTACGCAGATCCCCAGGCATTCGCGGGTGTAAAGGTCGATAACCGTCAGCAGGCGCAGTCGTCGCCCGTTAAACAGCGCGTCCGAGACAAAATCCATGCCCCAGACGTGATTCGGATACAGACCCTGAGGCTGCGGTTGTCGGCGCTGGGCCGATTTATTGCGGCGTGGCCGTTTGAGGCGCAGCGACAGACCCTGCTCACAGTAGAGGCGGTAGATTCTTTTGTGATTATCGCGCCAGCCTTCCCGCCTGAGCATCACGTGTACCCGGCGGTACCCGTAATGAACCCGGGTTTCGGTTATCTCACGGATGCGTAGCCGCAGTGCGCTGTCGTCGGCGGCCACAGAACGATATCGAAACGAGCTGCGGCTGACCCGCAGCGCAAAACAGACCTGTCTCTCACTGGCACCGTAGCGGGCTTGCAAATCCCTGACCCATTCGCGCAGGCGTGCCAGCGTCAGCTCTTTTTTGCCAGCACGTCCTGCAGCATCGCCTTGTCGAGGCTCAGATCGGCAACCAGCCTCTTCAGCCGCAGATTTTCCTCTTCCAGTTGCCGCATATGCTTCAGCTCCGAAGGAGAAATGCCGCCGTATTTTTTACGCCACGTATAGAAAGTGGCATCCGAAATGCCCAGCTTGCGACAGACGTCCGGCACTGACGTACCCAGTTCAGCCTGCTTGAGGGCAAAAACAATCTGCTCTTCGGTGAATCGTGACTTTTTCATCGGCACATCCTCCGTTCAGGGGAGTGTTTATCATGCCGGAATTCTGTTTCTGAATGGAGCAGGATTTTGGGTCAGGGTCAACCTGAGTAATGACCCCATCTTAAGTCAAGACAGACGCAGGAATGAAATAAGAATCAGGAGCCTGAGTAAATGATAAAGTATAGTTTTCTTTATATTATTGGTGCAGTGCTGTCAGTTTATGCCATGAATACTTACGCTAATTTTGATTCTGCCAGTATTGTCGAAAATAAGGACATTGAAGCCTGTTCGGAAAAGAGTGGTGATAATAATAGTGAATGCCTGAGTTCAGTAAGTAAATTGACAGAAAAAAAAGTAAACACAGCTTATCAGGATAAATTAAAAGAAATATCAAATTATGATTACAGGCAATGGTGGATGGGAGATAAAGCACAGCGGGAAGAAATGAAGAAAGCTTTCATCAGCAGTCAGGATCTATGGTTGAAGTATCGACAGGACTACTGTAAAGCAGCCAGTGCCGGAGCAGAAGGCAGCGATGGTTATGGAGCAATTGCGTTGAGTTGCCAGATTAACATGGGAATAAGGCGTATAGAGGAAATCAGGATGGTGCATCCCGATCTCTCTGAAGGTTGACCATTGTTCAACAGCTAATACAAATAACGCCTGCCAAAGCCGCCATTTTTATTCAATTTGTGGCTACTGATGAACGACAGGTTTCCGTGGTGCATGTCGGTATTGCCAATGAGCATCCCGAATGCCCAAAGCCGGGCGGTGTCGGCGGCGGCCTCAGGATGGACATGCCCTCTGTAACAAGGTTATTGACCAGGACAGGCCAGCAGGCCCTGGCATTGCCGATAAACTCTGCATCAAGTGCCCGCAGCGAGAAGACGCCGATACGACCCATTGTCTGACGCGATTCGTATAAAACGAAAAAGGAGTCAGACGATTTCTCATCTAACTCCTTGTTTTATTTGGTGGCCCCTACTGGACTTGAACCAGTGACCAAGCGATTATGAGTCGCGTGCTCTAACCAACTGAGCTAAGGGGCCGAGGCGCAGGATTATAATGTAACTCAATGCTGCAATCCAGTAGAAAACAATCGCTTGTCGCTTTTTTAGACATAATATTAGTTCTCTAAAAAAGCTTACGGGGCCTCTATCCTTCCACACCCCCCGCCGGGCGCTGTAGTGCGGCCTTTATCAGCCGCTGATATCCGTCGAGATCGCCGTCGCCTTTTGCGCCTCGAGTGCGGTCAGTTTTTGCCGGAGCGCGGCCTGCACCAGCGTAAACGCATCGCTGCCTAAAAGCAGGCGACGAGGAGCAGGGGAGATATCGACAGAGGCAAGCATCTCGCGCACCATTTTTTTTACGTCGCTCCCACCGGGTACGCTGATATTGGATCATCTGGAGCTGATGGCAGAGGCGGCCAGCAAAGGGCTGGGTATTGCTTACGTGCCGGATAGCGTGGCAGAACCCTGGCTTAAGCGAGGTGAACTTTGTGCCGTTCTGACAGAGTGGAGTCCGGTCTGTCCGGGTTTGGCGCTTTACTATCCGGGCCAGCGCCTCTCTTACGCGGTCCCGGAGATCCGGTGTCAGTCACAAGAAGCTATTTCAATGATACAAGCCCGACACAATATTCATCTGGTACTAACGCTGTGCTAAGGCGTGGACAGTATCCCGAAGCGGAGGCGCTCTTTCCTGTCGGGTCCGCAATGTTCCGGCTAATCCTGGGGTGTTTCGTCATCATTTTGTCATAAAACCCAGGTTAAGCTGCCAGCGGTCTGGGCCAGACGTTTATCCGGCAGAAATTGCATTTTAGTGAAGACGCAGAACTGTATTCGTATGGATTTTATCCGCAATGAAAAAATATTTTTTATCTAATATCATGTTATATAAGGAAATACAGGCTTTACCATCTTAATAAATGTGAAGCTGATCTAATTTATTTTCATTATTGTGTTGATTTATCTACGCGCGTAGATACAATGAAGGCGTTGTAAAAATTCACGGTGCTTGATGTAAGCCAGCTAAGTGAAGGTCTACATTGTTTCTCGTTAAAAATGATTGGTTAGTTAAAACCAACGGCCGGGAGACAAATGAAAACGATCCCCAACACCAGGGAACCTGTTACTGACCTTTGAACATGGCTCAGCAAAAGAACGTCCTCACTGGCGAATTGCATTCCGAGTATCAGAACGGCCAGGGAAGGCGATAATAATCACTCCACACATCAGGGAATTTTTTTCATGTCCACATCGAAGAGCATTCGGCATGATGCTTCTCAGTCTGCCCATTCTGCGGCAGATGAACGACTGACAACCTCCGAAGGGCGCAAGGATTTCTGGCGGGCAACCGTCTCCTGCTGGCTGGGTACGGCAATGGAGTATGCGGATTTCGCACTCTACGGTCTGGCCGCTGGCATTATCTTTGGCGACGTTTTTTTCCCCGAAATCACCCCGCAAATGGCACTCCTTTCAAGTTTCGCAACCTGGTCAGTCGGTTTTATCGCCCGTCCAATCGGTGCGCTATTCTTTGGCTGGCTCGGTGACCGTAAAGGCCGCAAGGTAGTGATGGTCTCCACCATTATTCTGATGGGCGCATCAACCACGCTGATTGGCCTGATCCCCAGCTATGCTTCCATCGGCCTGTGGGCACCGGCCTGCCTGGTATTACTGCGTTTTAGTCAGGGGTTTGGCGCGGGCGCGGAGCTTTCCGGCGGAACGGTGATGCTGGGCGAATACGCGCCCGCGGAAAAGCGGGGCCTGGTCTCCTCAATTATCGCGCTGGGTTCCAACAGCGGAACGCTGGTCGCGTCGCTGGTGTGGCTGCTGGTGGTGCAGATGGATCAGCATGAGCTGCAGGCGTGGGGCTGGCGTATTCCCTTCCTGTGCAGTTCGCTGATTGCTCTGGTTGCGCTGTGGATCCGTCGCCATCTGAAAGAAACGCCGGTTTTTGAACGTAAAAAGGCCGATCTCGCCCTCCAGCGCCACAGTGCGCAGGTAGCCCAGCCGACCGCTGTCGATCACCGTGGCTTCTGGCGGCGCAGCCGCTCATTCCTGGTGATGCTCGGCCTGCGCATTGGCGAAAATGGTCCGTCTTATCTTGCCCAGGGCTTTATGATTGGCTATGTGGTTAAAGTGCTGGCGGTCGACAAATCCGTCGCCACCACCGCCGTGTTTATTGCCTCTCTGCTTGGCTTCCTGATTATTCCTTTTGCGGGCTGGCTTTCAGACCGCTTTGGCCGCCGCATTACCTATCGCTGGTTCTGCCTGCTGCTGATCCTCTACGCCTTCCCGGCCTTTATGCTGCTGGATTCTCGCGAACCGGTTATTGTCATCAGCACCATCGTGGTCGGGATGGCGCTAGCCTCGCTCGGTATTTTTGGCGTACAGGCGGCCTGGGGAGTAGAGATGTTCGGTGTAAATCACCGCTACACTAAAATGGCGACCGCGAAAGAACTCGGGTCGATCCTGTCCGGAGGAACAGCGCCGCTGGTGGCTGCTGCACTTCTCTCCTGGACCGGGCACTGGTGGCCGATTGCCGTCTATTTTGCGGGTATGGCGTCGATTGGCTTTCTTACCACGTTCGTTGCGCCGGAAACGCGCGGCCGCGATCTTAATGCTCCTGAAGATGCTATCTGATGGAGTGTCGCACCGACCGGCCTGCGGGCCGGTTAGTGATAATTACAGGGCAGCTTTTTGGCAAAGAATACACTCAATCGTGCCACGCGGTCCGATGTGGCGAAGGAGGCTGGCACCTCCGTTGCCGTAGTCAGTTACGTTATCAACAACGGGCCCAGGCCTGTTGCCGCTGCAACTCGCCTGCGTGTTCAGGAGGCGATCAGAAAAACCGGCTACCGACCTAACAGTCTGGCTCGTGCGCTGGCTTCCGGTACGACTAAAACCTATGGTCTGGTGGTGCCAAATATTGCCAATGCGTTTATTGCCTCTTTCGCTCACGCCCTCCAGCAGGAGGCGTTAAGCAACGGTATGGTAATGCTGCTCGGGGATGCAGGCGACAGCCGCATACGCGAGCTGGAACTGATCAATAACCTTCTCAGTCAACAGGTTGACGGGATTTTTTACAACAGCGTCGACCGCCATCCCTATATTGATGTGATTCAGGCCAGCGGTACGCCGTTTGTGATGCTGGATCGCGTTGACCCGGGTCTTAACGTCAATATTCTGCGGGTCGATGAGCAGGCGGCAGCGCATCAGGTGACGGCTCATCTGCTGAGTCACGGTTATCAGGATGTGGGGATCATCTGTGGGCCGCTGGAGATGCTCAATACGCAGGATCGTCTGGCAGGCTGGCGACAGGCGCTGGCCGAATACGGCGTGACCGAACACCCGGAATGGATTTTTCCGGCGACCTATACCCGTGAGGGCGGCTATCAGGCAGCGCAGCAGATGATGCAGGGAACTGCCCTTCCCCGGGCGATTTTTGCATCGAATGAAACGCAGGCGATTGGCTGTATTCGGGCGCTGGCGGAAAACAATATTCCGGTTCCCTCGCAGGTGGCGCTGGTGTGCTTTAACGGCACCGAGCAGTCAGCCTTTCACGTTCCTTCACTGACGACCGTGCGTCAGCCGGTCAGTGAGATGGCGAAAAAGGCGCTGGAAATGCTTGCGGCGTCGGAGGGTAAAGTGCAGCTGAGTGAGTTTTTACATCGGCTTGAAATTGGTGAATCCTGCGGCTGTACGTTCGGCGAAGACCGGCACGGCAGTGCAGATACGATAATAAGAAAATGAAAAGACTGATTATTGATTGTGACCCAGGAAATGGCATCGTCGGTGCCAACGTAGATGACGGGCTGGCCTTAGCGATTGCGCTGGGATCGCCCCACCTCTCGTTAGAATTGATTACCACCGTGGCGGGGAATACGCCCGCTGAGGTGGGGTTTAACGTGGCGAAAGATCTTGTTGAGCGGCTGGGCGTTGCCGTGCCGGTTGTTAAGGGCGCGGTTCAGGCTCTGGCTGAACCCCCGGAGCCGTGGCGGGAAGCGCTGGATACGCGCGTTTATACCAGCAAACTAAGCCATCTCTGGCAGGATGTGCGGCAACCCGCGCATTATGCGCCACCGGAACAGGATGCTGCTGACGCCATTGGCCAGCTGATTTGCGCCAATCCGGGGAAAATCACCCTGGTCGCTATTGGTCCCCTGACCAATGTCGCGCGGGCGCTGACCCGCTACCCGGAGATGGCGGAGGCAGTGCAGGAGATCGCCATTATGGGCGGTGTGTTTGCGCTGGACGACTATATCAAGGACACCAATTTTGGCCTCGATCCTGAAGCCGCACATCAGGTGCTGACCAGCGGAGCCAACATCACGCTGGTGCCAATGGACGTCACGACCCAGACCATGATGACCCACAAGGATCTGGATCGCATTGCGGTCATCAATACGCCACTTGCCCGCTTTGTGACCGAAACCTTCCGTCCGTGGCTGGATTATTCAATTCATACCCGTCATTTGCCGGGCTGCTGGATCCACGACGCGCTGGTGGTTGCCTGGCTGTTAAATCAGCAGGTGGCGACGGCGGCGGACTATTTTGTCGACGTCGAGCTGCGGCCCGGACTGACGCGGGGTAAATCCTGGCGCTATCGCCAGCCGCTGCGGGTCAATGTCGGCATTGATGCGCCAACCGGCGGACTGGTTCACGTACTGCAAAAAGTGGATAACGCACTGCTGCTGTCGATGATTGAGCGTGCGCTGGCCAGATGAAAAGGGCGGCGACCCTGGCTTCCTGCCTTTCGGGAGGGGCGGGTTCGCCGCCCCATCCCTGCGGCAGCCACGCGCTCTGATGATGCGGTGGCTGATGCTCTCCCTAATCTTCCGTTAACCCTGCGTTTTTACCGCCCGCTGCCAGATAGCAGCATCAATCAGTAACAGTATCACCAGACTTATGCCCATCACCGGCAGGCTTATTGCCAGCGTCAGCCCAATAGCCAGCAGGGCGCATTTTGCACTCAGGTTGAGCTGCTGCCAGCAGTAGCGCAGAGTGTCAGCCGGATGCGGCCCCTTTCCGGCCTGCGGACGACGTAGCCACCACAGGCGATAGCCCAGCACAATCATCACACAAAGCCCCAGGCCAAAGGCGGCCAGCAGCAGTTGATTAAGCAGGCCAAACAGCACCCCCATATGCGCATCCACACCCCAGCGCGTCAGCTTTGCCAGTAGTCCAAACCGGGCAAACTCAACCTTATCTACCACCCTGAAGCTATGAGGATCGACGGCAACGCTGTCAACCTGTGTTGGCCAGCTGCGATCGATTTCACTGACCGTCCAGGCTTTATTGATCTCACGGGCCGGACGAACTTCTATTTTGGCCGCGTTAATGCCAGCCGCCCGTGCCGCAGCCACCACCCTGTCAAACTGGGAGGCATTGATCTTCACCGCGAGCGCAGGATCGACAGGCATCGCTGTAATCCGGTGTTCAGCATGAGCGTCTTCAGCCATGGACATTGCATCATGTGCAGGCCCGGCTGCCATCCGATGTTCAGCATGATCGTTTTCAGCGGCGGGCATCTCAGATGCGGCATCATGCGCAGGCCTGCCTTCCATCCGGTGTTCAGCATGAGCGGCTTCAGCGGCTGGCATCGCAGATATGGCGTCCTGCGCAGGCGTAGTTGTCTGCGGCGGTAGCGCGGTATTAACCGATGGCGTCAGCCAGCCGAAATGGGCGCGCAGGGAGGCGATATTATCACCTGCCCAGCGTGACCAGGTCAGGCCGGTAGCAGAAAAGAACACCAGGCCCAGCAGCAGTATCAGGCCCGATGTGCTATGCCAGTGACGATGACGACGGATCTGTTGCCCGCGCTGACTTTCCCCTCTTTGCAGACGGCGAGGCGCGCGCGAGGTGGCCCACAGCAGTACGCCACCGATAGCGGCAACCCAGAGCCAGCTGGCGGCCAGTTCGCTGTAGTTACGGCCCACGTCACCCAGCAGCAAGCTCCGGTGCAGATAATCCAGCCAGGTTCTCAGCGGCAGTACCCCGCTGGTGCCGTAAACCTTTAGCATGCCCCGAACCTCAAGCGTGACGGGATCGACAAACACGGCCATGCTCTCGGACGGCCCTGCATCAGCCGTTGCGAACATAATGCGGCTGGTTTCCCCCACCGCCGGTGCCGGGCGGACCGCCAGAATGCGCAGGTGACCGCCGGTAAAGTCCTGCGCCGTACGTATCTGAGCGGACAGCGGTTCAGCGGGCCCGCGTGAGGAGGTATAAAGCTGATGCGCATAGAGCGCATTTTCCAGCTGGGGAGTCAGCACATACAGAGAGCCGGTCAGGGCCGCCATAAAAATAAAGGGACCAATAAACAGGCCAATATAAAAATGCAGGCGACGTAGCAGCGGTAAAACCGCGCTACGGCTCTTTTCGGCGCGCGCAGGCACCGTCAGGTCTATTTTTGACATTATTATTCCATCCACCTGTTGCCAGGTATAAGCAGTAGGCCCGCCGGGTAAGGGCAGGCGCGGTGACTTAGTTATTCGCTCAACAAACGGAGCGATCGCGGCGGGGCGCGTGGATGGAAAAAGGAGGCGGCAGCGCGTGGAAAAATCGGCTGGAAGAGCGCGACCGTGGGTGCGCGGGCGGCCTGAAGAGCCGACCACAGCGGAGGTAAACTGGTGAGGTCCAGCGGCAGGTGCGCCAGCAGTACGCAGTAGCCGCAGGCGCTGTCATCCATCAGTCCTCTGGCGTGGTGCGTTTTTTCTCCGGCATTGTGTACCGCTGCGTTATCCCCGTCCATGCCGGGGCAATCGCTGGCGGGCATATCGGCCATTGCCTGATGCCGCGCGTCGCCTGCTGTCATGTCGGGCATATCGGCCATTGGCTGATGCCGCGCGTCGCCTGCTGTCATGTCGGGCATATCCGTCATCGACGCCCTGGCGGACACGTCACGTTCGGGGAGCATCTCCCTTATCTGTTCGGCAGGAGAACGCGCCAGTGATTTAGAGATCACCGGGGCGATAAACAGCAGCAGTAGCGCAATCAGGGCCAGCCAGGCGGCAAGGCGGCTGGGGGCCTGATGCATCTGAATCAGCGACAAGCCGTTGAGACTCCTGGCAGTAATTAATGCGGTGCAGTGTAGCAAAAAATAATGCTTGTGAGAGTGATTAACATTCTTTCCCTTTCGTGCAGAGCTTCATGGCGGGATGGTCTGTCTGGCCGGGATGGGTGGGGCGATCGGACTTATCAGCACTCCGTAGCCTGTGATCCACTTTATGACGCTAACAGAAACATTTTTTTACATGCAGAAGCGAAGGCTGACAAATGACGCAGATAGTGTGGGTTGTCACATGCTATAAACAAATAGTTAACATCTCACCGGCCCACTACCGGGACGCCAACTGCTGACAGACAGGATACCCCTATGTTCAACTGGACTTCGACCCAGCGCAATGTGGCGTTCGCCAGCTTTGCGAGCTGGACGCTGGATGCGTTCGACTTTTTTATACTGGTCTTCGTACTGAGTGATATTGCTGCAAACTTCCACACCGGTATTCCTACCGTATCCCTTTCCATCATGCTGACGCTGGCGGTGCGGCCCATAGGGGCGCTACTGTTTGGCCGACTGGCGGAAAAATATGGCCGACGGCCCATTTTGATGGTCAATATCGTCATGTTCTCCCTGTTTGAGCTTCTGTCAGCCTGGTCGCCCTCGCTCGGTGCGTTCCTGCTGTTCCGGGTGATTTATGGGGTCGCCATGGGCGGTATCTGGGGCGTTGCTTCATCGCTGGCGATGGAGACCATTCCCGATCGTTCGCGTGGCATGATGTCCGGTATTTTCCAGGCAGGCTACCCCTGCGGTTATCTGCTGGCCTCAGTGGTCTTTGGCCTGTGCTATACGCTGGTTGGCTGGCGGGGAATGTTCCTGATTGGGGCGCTACCGATCCTGCTGCTGCCGTTTATCTATTTTAAAGTGCCGGAATCGCCGGTGTGGCTGGCGGCGAGAGCGCGCAAAGAGAGCGTCGCCCTGCTACCGGTGCTGCGCAGCCACTGGAAGCTGTGTGTCTATCTGGTGCTGCTGATGGCCTGCTTTAACTTTTTCAGCCACGGCACTCAGGATCTTTATCCAACGTTTCTGAAGGTGCAGCACGGTTTTGATCCGCACACCGTCAGTATCATTGCGATTTGCTATAACATCGCCGCCATGATGGGTGGGGTCTTTTTTGGCACGCTGTCGGAAAAAATAGGCCGTAAGAAAGCGATTATGATTGCGGCTTTTCTGGCGCTGCCGGTTCTGCCGCTGTGGGCGTTTTCAACCGGTTCGGTGATGATAGGGCTGGGCGCATTCCTGATGCAGTTTATGGTGCAGGGTGCCTGGGGCGTGGTACCCGGCTGGCTCACCGAGCTGGTGCCGGCCAATACCCGCGCGGTGCTGCCGGGTTTTGTTTACCAGCTGGGGAACCTTGTTGCCTCGGTCAATGCCACGTTGCAGTCATCCGTGGCCGAGGCGCACGGCAATAATTACGGCCTGGCGATGGCTATTGTGGCGGGCATCGTTGCGGTACTGATCTGCATCCTGGTCTCCTTTGGTCGGGAAACGCGCGGCATTGAGATTTCCGCCGCCCCCGATGCACAAACGGATAATCGTTTGAAATAGCTGTTCGCACTGATTCGCTGTTCCAAACAGCGTGAAGGTGAGCGGTTCTGTTTAGTGCTACAGCTGGCTGGCTCCTGTAACGTTTACTGTTGTTACAGGGCCGGGTGCAAAGCCCTGGCACCGGAGTGTGTATTGACCTTATGGATTAGGCACCTGTGACGTTTACTGTTTTTGCGGGGGCCGGGTGCAAAGCCCTGCGGGGACCGTTGTCACGCGGACACGCCGCAGGCACGTCCGTGTGGGCTCGGCTCGCGCATCCCTGCGCTCGACGGTCCGCTCAGCCAACGGTCCCCGCCTGGCCTCGGGCTTCGTCGTCGCTGCTAAAGAACGTTTCCGTGCTGGAATTCATACCTCTTAATTATTGCCAGATAATCCCGTTCCGATAGGAATTAGGGGAGTCTGATTGTCCGAAGTACCCTGACGAGGGGTCTGAACTTTAGAACCGCGATAAAGCCAATGCACCTGAAGCAGGTTCTGAGATCGCTCCGTGCCAGAACACTGGCAGGCCACTCAGCGGCCAGAAGGCGGTGTTGCGGAGCAGATAAGCCGGGTCTCTGCCGCAGGGATGCGGCAGTGAAGTCCCCAGGGATGGGTTTACGGCGTCCCGGCGTTCTGATCCGCAACATAGCCGTATCACCGGAGCAGGTTTTGAACTTAAGTGCCGCAACATAGCCTGATCACCGGAGTAGGTTTTGAACTTAAGTGCCGCAACACAGCCTGATCACCGGAGTAGGTTTTGAACTTAAGTGCCGCAACATAGCCCTGTCACCGGAGCAGGTTTTGATCTTGCTGGCATCTGTAACGTTTATTGTCGTGACGGTGATGATGTGCAAAGCCCTGCGGGGACCCTTGTTACGCACACACGCCGCAGGCATGCCCGTGTGGGCTCAGACGGATTTTAGCGTGCAGTTTCCACAGCGCTGAACGTCCGGAAGCCGGTAGCGCTGACAGCAGGTGCGGCGCTGCATCTCACCCTCGCGCGGCAGCATCGTCCGGTAAAAAGGATTATCGGAACCGTCGAGCAGACTCTTGCTGAAAAACATGGCGTGCTCCAGTTCGGTACGCAGTTTTTCGCCCAGCATCGGCGTTAACTCATCTAAACAGCGGTAAAGCGAAAAGCCGGTGTTACTCCAGATAAGCTTGCCATTTATATCACCGTGCCGCTCAATCCCTTCAACCACCGGCAGCAGATGGCGCTGCACCAGCCTGTCCAGGCGACGGCGCGGGCTGAGGTGACGCGCATCCCGGTCTTCGTGCACGTCAAACCAAAATGTGGCCGGGCGACCGGTTTCATGGAAGGCAACGTGGCAATAGGCGGGCGAACAGTCGAGGGCGCGGTCTTCAAGCAGCAGCGCCATCACCATCGGCGGCAGGATCAGCCCGAAATACCACTGCGCCCAAAGAGATTGCAGCGGCTTGTTTTCGCGCACCAGGTCGGGATGTTCGCGGTAAATAAAGTCGCCGTAAATGTGATTCAGGTGGGCAAAATTGTCAGGTTCAGACCAGTGCGCAAGCGTCATGCTGGCGGCGGGCGGCGTCTCTCCCAGCTTAACCGTTTCGAGAACATAATCGCGATGCTCGCTAAACAGCGCGCGCAGCGACACCGCCAGCGGCTGGTTGCTCTGTAAAAAGATAGGCGGTAAGGAAACCCGCTCAGCTGCCTGACGAATACCAGGGGCCATGACCTGTCCTTTGAGATTTCTTGACTACGAATGATAATCGTTATTGATTGTATCTGAGCGAAAACGCACAAACAAGCATCATTTTAATGTTGCTATGTTGCCAGCGTCGCTGGAGCAGAGAATGAGGGCTTTCTACGTGAAAAAATGCAAATAACCGTCCCTTTAACCTTAGCAATACAAGGGTGATAAAAGACGTTAAATGAGAACTCTCCGCATATTGATGCAGAATAATGCATCGGTTTTTCTTAACTGCGTAAAAGCCATTTCACTTAAGGAGAATAACGCCACAATTTTTGGCTGAAAAAGAGGTAGCCTGCATCCAGAATGTTTAACGAAAAAATAGAATTTTTAGCCGCGGCTTTCTTCACCCGCAGGGTTATATTTTTGTTTATTATCACAGGTGAGATAATGCAGAGAGTTGATTGAAACCTGAGGGGCGAATTAATACTACGTTCAGGATTTAATAATGTATTGGCCCGAACGTCGGGCCATTTGCGTTATTGCAGAGCATCGGCAGGCTGCGAAAGGGTGCTTCGGCCAATATCCTCATAGGAGAGGATCGTATTGCGTCCGCTATTTTTTGCCAGATAGAGCGCGCGGTCAGCATTCGCCAGCGCGCCGTCAAAATCATTTTCAAAAAGCGGGGCGAAACCGGCGCTGAGGGTGACGTGGGTGGCGACCTGCTCGTTAAATCTGTGAGGGATCTCCAGGTCCAGCACGTACTGGCGGATGCGATCGGAGAGCTTCATCGCAATGGATTCGTTCACGTTAGTCAGCAACACCAGGAACTCTTCGCCACCGAAGCGGGTCACGATATCGCGTGACCGTACCGCATCACGGATTGCTACGGAAACCCGTGCCAGCGCCTGATCGCCCATGGCGTGGCCGTAGTTATCGTTATAGGCCTTGAAATGGTCAATATCCAGCAGCAGCACGTAGTGGCTGCCCGCATGGTTTTCAAGGATCCCCTCCAGCCGGTTTTTCAGGCCCCGGCGATTATACAGGCCGGTTAGTGGATCAAGCATACTCAGATCGCTGTAGGTCTCTTTCTCTACGTATAGCTGATGCATCAGACGGCGGGTAAAGTGGTCACTCCGGCGCTGCATCAGGTGGTGCAGGGTAAAACCAAGAAGCGGCAGGGCAATGGTAAACAGGATCAGCAGCGTATGCTGGCCATGATCCAGCACCAGAATCGCCAGCGAAGCGGGGCCGGTGTGCAGACAAAATGCCAGGAGGTGATCGCCGAGCGTAATGGTGCTGATAAAAAACACCCCCACCAGGCTTATAACTAAGAAACTGCCGTCAAAATAAAACACTAATGAATACTTAAGGACAATTTGCCACGTCCAGAGCAATCCCGTTATTAATGCTGCCATATTTAATATCGGAAATTTGCCTGACGGCTTTAATATCATCCAGAGCAATATAACTGGACTGATCGCCGCGATGATAACGGTGGGTAGCGTCAGTGCCAGGGGCATACTTTTCTCATTGCTGCATAAAAAAAAGAGAGAGGTTGCTGTGTTTAGAAAAAGAAATAGCATCAGCGACAGTCGATGCCTGCTGTGAAGCAATTCATCATAGCTTTGTAATTTCATTATATTTCTACTCATGACTGCTTTGAAATAACAAACGTCGTTAACCGAAATTGACGGATTATTTCGATGCTGGAATAGTTTGTGGGCGTTACTATTTTAATTATCTTAATATTAATATCGCGTTAATTTAACATGCTGTGTGATGACTGTCACCCGTGGCGGTGAAGTTTAGCTCGCGACAGGCGTAATTCTTGCTGCAAAGTGATAAGAGTTCTTATATGATATTAGTTATCATTATCATTTATAACGGTGCGGGTTACGACCATGGTAATAGCGATGATTGCGGCATGCGGGCTTTGGGGGATGAGTTTACTGCTGGGGAAACGGCTGGATAGTGCGTGGGGCGTATTGCTTCCCTGTGCGTTGATGCCGCTGATTGCCCTGATGAATCTGACATTTTCCGGGTGGCGGGTAGTGGTGGTCATCGCGCTGCTGTCGACCGTTGTGATGCTTTTTCATGAACGCCTGCGTCACTACCTGCTGCTGCCTTCATGTCTGGCGCTGGCGGGTGGAGTGGCGGCGATTTCGCTTAATTTCGGGCTGATGTAATGCAATGGGGAAGAACAAAAGGAGGGGAAAACAGATTCAACGTGGTGCGAAGAGAGGGACTTGAACCCTCACGTCCGTTAAGACACTAACACCTGAAGCTAGCGCGTCTACCAATTCCGCCACCTTCGCATCTTTGTTGAACTTGTTTCTATTCATATCACCACACTGGTGCGAAGAGAGGGACTTGAACCCTCACGTCCGTTAAGACACTAACACCTGAAGCTAGCGCGTCTACCAATTCCGCCACCTTCGCGCATTGTGTGTTCTATGAATATTGTGGTTGTTGGTGCGAAGAGAGGGACTTGAACCCTCACGTCCGTTAAGACACTAACACCTGAAGCTAGCGCGTCTACCAATTCCGCCACCTTCGCATACCCGCAATACAACAATGCTGTATTGCAACCACGGAGGCGCATTCTAGAGATTTTCCAGGGGACGTCAACAGTTATTTGAGTCCCCTGCGGCATTTACCTGAAAAATCCCCTGCCTGCGGGCCTGTTGCGTATCAGCAACTTGCCGCTTTGCGGGCAGGGTGGGGCGCCAGTCTTCAGGCTATTAGCGTTTGGCCTTGCTGGGACGCGACAGCACGGCACGGTAGACCTTAAAGCGACCGTTCTGTACCAGCACCTCATGGCTGCCGAAAATCTCATCCAGCACCGCCGGGTAAGGCAGAAACGCATTAGCGACAATACGCAGCTCGCCGCCCATGTTGAGATGCTTTGCCGCACCGCGGATCAGCGTCTGGGCTGCATCCAGACTGGTTTGCATGCCATCATGAAACGGTGGGTTGGAGATGATCATGTCAAAACGGCCTGCGACGTCGGAGTAGACGTTACTGGCAAAGACCTCGCCTTCCAGACCGTTAGCCGCCAGCGTTGCCCGGCTGGCCTCCACGGCGGCGGCATTCACGTCGGTCAGCGTCAGGCGGACTTTCGGTGAGAAGCTGGCCAGCATGGCGGACAGTACGCCTGCCCCACAGCCAACATCCAGTACCTTACCTTTGGTGTGCGGTTTTAGCGTGGAAAGCAGCAGATTGCTTCCCGCATCCAGACCGTCGCGGCTGAACACGCCCGGCAGCGTTTTCACCGTCAGATGCCCAAGGGGATACTCTTCCCACCACGCATCGGCATCAAACGCAGGCACGGCGTCAATCCGTCCGTGATAGAGACCGCAGCGGCGGGCGCTGTCAATCTTGTTAAGCGTGACCCACTCTTCGACCATTTGCTCCGCGCTGCGCACGCCGCTGCGGTTCTCACCAACTACAAACAGCTCGCTGCCGACGGGCATCAGCGACAGTAAATTGGTCAGCTGGAACAGCGCCTCGGGCTTACTTTTTGGCCAGAAGTACACCAGCGTATCGCACTCTGCTGCCGACTCGGGCGTTGCCACCAGGCCGTAGCGGGCCTCTTCCCCCAGCACACGGCTAAGGATCTGCCAGTGATGATACTGTTGGGTATGTACCCGGCTCAGCGCGGTATCCAGTTGGGCGGGCAGGTCATCCTGCAGATCGCCAGCAAAGAGTACGCGGCGTTGAGAAAATTCATCACTGTGGCGCAGTATCACTTCACTGGCCGGGGTAAATGCAGACATCGGTGGCTCCTTACGAATCAGAGTGGCGATTATACGCAAATTTCAGGCAAGAAGGGGAGAGAGGTTTATTGGCGCAGCCCGGAGGGTTTGTTAGCATAGCGACGCAATCGGGCGACCAGACGGGAAAAATGATGTCTTCCAGACGTGACTGGTTATTACAGCAAATGGGCATAACGCAGTATACGCTGCGGCGTCCGCGCGCCCTGCATGGTGAGGTAGCCGTCTCTATCAGACAGGAAACGCGCCTGCTGATCGTGGCCGCCGTTCCTCCGCCGCTGACCGACCCGCTGATTAGCGACGTACTCAGGGCGATGATGATGCACGAACATGAAGTGGTTGTGCTTACGCCCGACCAGAGTGCCATGCTGCCCGATGATACCCGCTGCGTTAGCTGGTCTCTTGGGCTGGATGCGCCAGCAGCCTGGGAAGGTTCACATATTGCTTCGCCCGCGCTTGCGGAGCTTTACGATAACGCCGGTGCAAAACGCGCCCTGTGGCAGCAGATCTCACACTATGAATCAGATTTCTTTACTGACCCCGACCGATCTTGAGCGGGCTTTTATTATTGAGCAGCGCGCCCATGCTTTTCCCTGGAGCGAAAAAACCTTTATCACCAATCAGGGCGAACGCTATCTGAATTTCCGGCTGGATGTGGCAGGGCAGATGGCCGCCTTTGCCATTATCCAGGTGGTGCTGGACGAGGCGACGCTGTTCAACCTGGCGGTCGATCCCGATTTTCAGCGTCGGGGCCTGGGGCGCGAATTGCTTCAGCACGCGGTCGCTGAACTGGAGTCGCGGGGAATTCAGACCCTGTGGCTGGAAGTTCGCGCATCCAATCGCCCGGCCCTTGCCCTCTATGCTTCACTGGACTTCAATGAAGTCTCGGTGCGCCGCAACTATTACCCCACCGCCGACGGCAAAGAAGATGCGATTATTATGGCGCTGACAATTTAGCGCCACTGCGTACCTGCCACATATTATCTCTTAAGGATTTATCACGATGTTGAAAGACTGGGACTGGATCTTATTTGACGCTGACGACACGCTGTTTCACTTTGATGCCCGGGCAGGATTAACGCATCTTTTTCAGCAGTATGGCGTTGCCTTTAGCGCCGACGACTACAGCGAATACCAGGCCGTCAATCAGCCGCTGTGGGTGGATTACCAGAATGGCGCCATCAGCGCGATCCAGCTTCAGCATCGGCGATTCCAGAGCTGGGCCGACAGGCTTAAGGTGACCCCGCACGATTTAAACAGCGGGTTTCTGCGTGCGATGGCCGAAATCTGCGTACCGCTGGAGGGCGCAGTCAGCCTGCTTAACAGCCTGCGCGGCAGGGTGAAACTGGGTATTATCACCAACGGTTTTACTGCGCTACAGGAGATCAGGCTTACGCATAACGGCATGCTGAACACCTTCGATCTGCTGGTGGTATCGGAGCAGGTGGGCTATGCCAAACCCCATCCGGCCATCTTTGATTATGCGCTCAGCCAGATGGGGGACCCGGCCCGTGAGCGGGTGATGATGGTGGGAGACAATCCTGACTCCGATATTCTGGGCGGAATTAACTCGGGCCTGGCAACCTGCTGGCTGAACGCCCACCAGCGCCCCTTGCCAGCAGAAATCGTGCCGACCCTGGAGGTGAAAACGCTACGTGAGCTGGAAGTGTTTCTAAATGCTTAAGTTTACTTTTTTACCTTTTTCATACATAAAATAGGGCTTCATGCGGGATTAAGCTCTGCTTAATCCGCATTTAAAGTGATATTTCGATATTTTATTCTGTAGACGCCAGTCTCATTTTTTCACCCCATCTCATTTCTCCTCTCTCATACTCCTTTTGGGGTATCCATATATACTTATTGGTAATTAAAAATAGCGAAAATTTAGATAATTCAATCTAAAAAAAATTTTCCAGACGATTTTTATTAAGATTTATCTGCCTTTTTAGGTCCAGTCTTAAGAAATTTCACTTATTTTTAACACTTAAGCATCTCTTAACTCTCCTGCCGTGAGACTTCAATGTTGAATAAATGCAAAGACGCTGTAAACTTGCCGAAAATTCCTAAATCAAATAATCCTTTAGTTAAGAGTCGCGACTGAACGCGCAGGCTCGTGCGGTAGCTATGCCAGAATTCAGCAGTAAACTCATTGATTTAACTACAATTAAGCGATTAGGTTATTTGTACGCCTGGTTGGGAATATAATTTTTTTTAAATGTGATAAGTTTCATTAAGGTTATTATCACTTAATCTTATTACGCGTTTCAGTAAGTGGATTGGGTACAACGTACGCGTTATTGTCGTTTTCTCTGGTTTTTTCCCAAAAAAAGGGTAAGGAGCTGGAATGAAAGCTGTAATGCCTCCTCCGTTTTCCCGGCCGCCTGCCCCTTTATCTGTAGTTTACATTGGTAAGTATTTTTTATCGGGCTGTGAAACGTGCTTTCTCAGCTCGCCAGCGACGTGCTTCTGCGTCGCTGCCGCGTACATACCCCCTTAATTCTGTTGATGGCGAAGCGCCAGACTGGACTCCGCCTTTTATTATCTAAACTTCATGAGGATCATGGTGAAAATTCGAATCGCGTTAAGTCTGCTGTTTATTTTGACCGTTGCAGGATGTAAGGCTCCACCGCCACCCCTGACGGACGACACCCTCGTTTCAAGCACCGTTGACGGCGTAAAGCTGACCTACCGGCACGCTGTGCAGCCGCCAGCCACCTTTACCCCGGTTAACGAAGAGTACCGCGCGCTGTACAACGCCTCGGTGATGACGCGTCCGGACTTTGGCGGCAAGCTGGTGAGCTATCTCGATAACGGCAAGCCTTACACCGTGCTGGGTACGGTGGAAAACAACTGGTTTGCCCTTGCCGAACAGGGTCAGGAGCAGCTGATTGGCTATGTGCCGTTACGCGCCGTGGTAAAAAGCGATCTCTACGATAAAACCGTAAAGGCCGATTCCCGTCGCAAACGCGCTCGCGCCCCCGCTAAAAAGACCTGTGTGGCCGTCGCTGGCGACAGCAAGGCCTGCCAGAACAGCAATGGCGGAACCTGGATCATCGACTGATAACGCGCTAATGGCCGCATCATTATGAACAGAATGGTATTTTTTCGCCTGGTCCTCCAGGCGTTTTTCCTGATGGCGCTGAGCGCCATAACGGGCTGCTCCTCCTCTTCACACAGCGAACCTTCTCAATACAGCCTGCTTTTTCGGGCTAATCCGCAGATCAATGACCGCGCGCCGCTTAAGGTCCGCGTCATGCTGCTGAAATCGGACGCCGATTTTATGTCTGCCGATTTCTATTCGCTGCAAAACAATGCGCCCGCCCTGCTGGGTAATAACCTGCTTAATAGCGAGCAGTTCTTCCTGATGCCGGGACAACTCAATAAAAAAATCAGCGGGCAGAGCACGTCAGACGCGCGCTATATCGGCATTCTGGGCGAGTACCAGTCGCTGGACGGTAAAAAGTGGCGGATCTCTCTACCGTTACCTACGCCCGGCAGCGGCAGCGCGTACAAATTCTGGCAGTCCTCGTCAGACGAACTGAAGGCCGACATCATTGCAGACGTAAGCGGGCTGCGCGCCGTCAGCGAATAAGCATTGACTGATAACGGAAGCCATTATGAATAAAATCGAAAAAGTGGTCTGGACCGAGGGCATGTTTCTGCGCCCGCATCATTTCCAGCAGTCAGAAAGCTATCAGCAAAGCACCCTGCGCAACTGGTCACTGACCCAGCGGCCTTATCTGTGGGGATTTCTGGATTTTGAGATCGATGAAGCCATGCTGCGTCAGGGCAAAATTGCGCTGGGCTCCGCCAGCGGGCTGCTGCCGGACGGCACCTTCTTCTCTTTTCGCGACGGACGCAACGGCCCGCCGCCGCTGGCAATCAGTGATAATCAGGGCGCAGAAAAGGTGGTGCTGGCACTGCCTGCCCGGCGCAACGGCCGTGAAGAGGTGATCTTCAGCGAAGCGGCAGACTCGCTGGCCCGCTACGTCAGCTTCGAGCAGGAGGTGGATGATTTTAACGCCCTGTCGGTAGGGTCGGCCACGGTACAGTTTGGTCAGCTTCGCCTGCGGCTGATGCTCGAAAGCGAGCTGACCGCCGAATGGACCGCCATGGCGGTGTTTCGCGTACTGGAAAAGCGCAGTGACAACCAGGTGCGGCTCGACAGCAGCTACATCCCGCCAATGCTCAACTGCATTGCCCATCAGCAGCTGTTCGACTACCTGAGCGATATGCTGGGTCTGTTAGAGCAGCGCAGCCAGCAGATAGGTCAGCGGCTGCAACAGCCTGGCCGTTTTAACACCGCTGAGATGGTCGACTTTATGCTGCTGGCGCTGGTGAATCATCATGTCGGACACGTCAGCCACCTGAAAAACCTGCCGCTGCTGCACCCGGAACAGCTCTTTTCCACCTGGCTGGCCTTTGCCAGTGAGCTGACCACCTACACGCCGCAGCGCTCCCCGGACGCCGCCCTGCCGGTCTACAACCATGACGATCTGGCCTGGTCCTTCAGCAAGCTGATGCTGATGCTGCGCCAGGGGCTGTCGCTGGTGATGGAAGAGAATGCCATCCAGCTGCCGCTTACCGAACGCTCCCACGGCCTGAACGTGGCGACCGTACCGGATGCCGCCATGGTGCGCGATTTTGGTTTTGTGCTCGCCGTGCGCGCCAACGTGCCGGGCGAAGCGTTGCAGACCCATTTTCCGGCGCAGATGAAGGTAGCACCGGTGACCAAAATTCGCGATCTGGTGCAGCTTCAGCTGCCGGGTATGGTGCTGCGCGCCATGCCCGTCGCGCCGCCGCAAATTCCCTGGCATGCAGGCTACAGCTACTTTGAGTTAGAGAAAGGCAGCGAGCTGTGGCAGGAGATGGAAAAGTCCGGCACCTTTGCGCTTCATCTGGCCGGTGATTTTCCCGGACTGGCGATGGAGTTCTGGGCCATTCGTAGTCAGTCAGCCTGACGCAGGGAGCAACAATCATGCACGAACGACAGGCTACCGCGCAGAACGATCTCTTTTCAGGCGCGAGCAGTAATAATCCGCTGGTGGCGGCGGCTAACGGGCTGCTTAACGCTATCCCACAAATACGGCACTCGGTCACGCATGCTGACCCCGCCGGGCTGCGCCAGCGGCTGATCGATGAGATGCGCCAGTTTGAAATGAACTGCCAGCGCGCCAGCTTACCCTATGAAGTGATTATCGGCGCGCGCTACTGCCTGTGCACCGCGCTGGATGAGGCCGCCGCGCTTACCCCGTGGGGAAGCCGCGGCGTGTGGCCGGGGCAGGGATTACTGGTCACGTTCCACAATGAAACCTGGGGCGGCGAGAAGTTCTTCCAGCTGCTGGCCAAGCTCTCACAAAATCCGCGCGAGCAGATTGCGCTGCTGGAGCTGATCAACTACTGCCTGCAACTGGGCTTCGAGGGGCGCTACCGGGTGCTGGATAATGGCCGCTCGCAGCTGGAAACCATCAAGCAGCGCCTGCTTCAGATGATCCGCTCGGTACGCGGCGGCTATGCGCCGCCGCTCTCACCGCACCCCGAAGACCATCCGGTTACCCGGAAGCTCTGGCGTCCGGTGGTGCCGCTCTGGGCCTGCTGTGCGCTGGTCGGCTTTCTGGCCTGCCTGTTCTACATCCTGCTGAACTGGCGGCTGGGCGATGCCACCAGCCCGGTGCTGGCGGCGGTCTATCAGACGCCGCTGCCGGAAGTCACCATTCAAAATCCTGCCCCGCCGCCGCCTGCCTCCCTGAATCTGAAGGCGTTTCTGCGTCCGGAGGTGGAGCAGGGACTGGTTGCGGTGAAGGATGAAGCCGATCGCAGCGTGGTTACCCTCAAGGGCGACGGGCTGTTCACCTCGGGCTCCACCGCCGTGCGCGGGCGCTATGAAGCGGTGCTGGATCGCATTGCTCAGGCGATGAATAACGTCAATGGCCGGATCCTGGTGGTGGGGTACAGCGATAACGTGCCTATCCGCAGCGCGCGCTTCGCCTCTAACTATGAGCTTTCTCTGACGCGGGCGCAGTCGGTGCAGACGCGACTGCAACAGCATCTGACCCAGCCGCAGCGCGTGAAGGCGGAAGGGCGTGGCGAAAGCAACCCGCTGGTGCCAAACACCAGCGCGGAGAACCGCGCGCGCAATCGCCGGGTGGACATCACGCTGTTGGTTTCACCCGATAACACCCGGGCAGAAATGAACGGTTTGCAGCAAGGAAATTAACGGATGCTGAATATTCTTTTTGCCATCATGACCAACCGGCTGATGTGGGGATTTATCGGTATCACCGCGCTCTCCTTCATCATCTGGGTGATTGGTCCGGTGTTTTCCATCGTCGACTCCAGGCCGCTGGAGCCGGAAGTTAACCGACAGATCAGTATTGCACTGCTGTATATCGCCTGGGGCCTGAGCAATCTGGTGCCGCGCCTGTACAACGCCTGGCTGAACCGCAAGCTGATGGGCAGCCTGAAAACCACCCCCGGCGACGAGAATGACCCCAACCGTCAGCGTCTGACCAGTGAGGATCGGGTGCTGGCCGAGCGCTTCTCTGAAGCCTCGGAGATGCTGAAAAAGGCGCATTTCAGCCGCAGCAGCAACCGCCGCTGGACCCAGCGCTTTAGCCGCCAGTATCTCTATCAGCTCCCCTGGTATGTGATCATTGGCGCACCCGGCGCGGGGAAAACCACCGCGCTGGTCAATTCAGGGCTGCAATTCCCGCTGGCGGATCGCTTTGGTAAAGCGGCGCTGCGCGGCATTGGCGGCACGCGTAACTGCGACTGGTGGTTTACCAACGATGCCGTGCTGCTGGATACGGCAGGCCGCTACACCACCCAGGAGAGTGAGCAGCAGCAGGACGCGGGCGAATGGAACAATTTCATCGGGCTGCTGCGTAAATACCGCGGACGTCAGCCGATCAACGGGGTGATTGTCACCGTCAGCGTTGCCGATCTGCTGACGCAGTCGGCAGAGGCGACCCGGCAGCAGGCGCTCTCTCTGCGCCAGCGGCTGACGGAGCTGCATGAACAGCTGGGGATTCGCTTCCCGGTCTATGTGATGGTCACCAAAACCGACCTGCTGAAGGGCTTTCGCGCCTATTTTGGCAACTTGGATAAGGCGCAGCGTGACCAGGTCTGGGGCTTTACCTTCCCGTGGGAGCGTTCAAAACACGCCGACTTTGACCTGGCCGGCGCCTGCACCCAGGAGTATGCCCTGCTGCAACAGCGTCTGGATGCCGGACTGCCGGACAGGCTGCTACAGGAGAGCGATGGTAAAGCCCGCGCCGAAAGCTATCTGTTCCCGCAGGAGTTTGCCGCCCTGCGCCCGCTGCTGTTTGAGTATCTGGAAACGGTATTTGCCCGCTCCAATTTTGAAACGCAGTTTTCACCGCGCGGCATCTACTTTGCCAGCGGCACCCAGGAAGGGCTGCCGTTTGACCGGGTAATGGGTGAGCTTAACCGCGCGCTCCAGCTGCCGCAGGAGGACGCGGGCACCAGCGGTGCCTGGGATAACGTCAACAAAGAGTCTCCTATCCCGGCGAACAAAGGGCAGAGCTTCTTCCTGAAAGACCTGCTGCAAAACGTCATTTTCCAGGAAGCCGGGCTGGCGGGCAGCAACCGCTGGTGGGAGCTGCGTAACCGGGCAGTACTCTGGTCGGGCTATCTGCTGCTGGTGGCCGCGCTGGTGATTGCCGGTCTGCTGTGGGCAACCAGCTTTAGCAACAATAAAGCCTATCTGAAAGAGGTGAACGCGAAGGTGCCGCAGGTGGTGGCGCAGAGCAAAAACCTCCAGGCCGGCGATTTGACTGACCTCTACGCGCTGCTGCCGTTCCTGAACGGCGTGCTGCACCTGCCGGACAGCGAATCCTTCGATCTGAATCATCCGCCGATCACCCGGCGAATGGGGCTGTATCGCGGCGTTGAGGTCAGCGATGCGACCCAGGCGCTCTATCAGAAATCGCTCCAGCAGCTGCTGCTACCTCAGGTCGCGCAGATGATCACCACCTGGCTGCGTAACGACAACGGCAGCGATGCCGACTACAGCTACGAGGCGCTGAAAGCCTACCAGATGCTCTACCAGCCGAAGCACTACGATGGCAAATTCCTGCATGCCTGGGTGATGCTGAATATCCAGCGTAACCAGCCGCAGAACGTCACGCGCGAGCAGATCAAACAGCTTGGCTGGCATCTGTCGCAGCTGCTGGAGACGCAGATACAGGCCTCGCCCTATGCGCGGGACGATGCGCTGGTAAAGCGCGAGCAGGCGCTGATTAATCAGATGCCGCTGTCGCAGCGCGTCTATGGACGACTCCGGCGCCTGCTGGAAAAAAGCGACGGTCTGCCATCGGTATCGCTGGCCTCGCTGGGCGGTCCGCAAAGCGAGCTGGTACTGTCGCGGAAAAGCGGTAAGGCGGTCAGCGAGGGCATACCCGGTCTGTATACGCCGGAGGGCTACTGGAACAGCTTCGATAAAAATATCGACAGCGTGACGGCGGCACTGCACGACGACGACCAGTGGGTGCTGGGTGGTCAGGTGCAGGGAGAAACCAAAGCGCAGACCGACCTCGCGGTCCGTCAGCTCTATATGGCCGACTATATGCGGCAGTGGGATGGGCTGCTCCAGGATATCCAGCTGAACAACAGCGCTGACCTCTCGCAGCGCATCAACGCCGCGCGGGTGCTCTCCGGCAACAATTCGCCGCTGCGTAAGCTGGTGATCAACCTCAGCCACTACCTGATGCTGGAGAAAGCCGCCCCGGCCGATGACAAAGCCCAGGCGGGCGAGGACAAGGGCAGCACCGCCCGCAACACGCTGGATGCGCTGTTCCGTTCGCGCGAGCAATCCACAGCCGCAAGCCAGCAGCAGCAAACGCCTGAGCAGTCAGTAACTGCTCACTTCGCACCAGTTATAGAGCTGGCGCAGCCGCTGGAGAAAGGCGGTAAAACCATCGCCTTTGACGACTTCCTAAAGCAGATCGACGACCTCTATCGCTACCTGACGGCGGTGCAGGATGCGGCAAACAGCGGCATGCCGCCACCCTCTGGTGATGCCATCAGCCATCTGCAGGCCAGCGCCGGTCGCCTGCCGGGATCGCTGCAAAATATGTTCACCAGCATGGCCGTCGGCGCCAGCAGCGACACCCAGCGTCGCGACCTCGACAACGTGCGCAAGCGCATTAACGTTGAGGTGGGCAGCTTCTGCCGCCAGGCGATTGCCGGGCGCTATCCCCTGTCGCGGTCGGGGCGTTCAGAAGTGACGCCGGACGATCTGGCACGGATGTTTGCGCCGGGCACCGGGCTGATGGACAGCTTCTTCCGCGATAACCTGGCGAACAAGGTCGATACCACCCAGGCGGCCTGGCGCTTCACCCCGGGCATTGATGGTAAAACGCTGCCGGGGGGCGAAGGGGTGCTGCGGCCTTTCCAGCAGGCGCAGAGCATTCGCGACGCCTTCTTTGCTAACGGCGCGACCACGCCGTCATTCCGCGTGACGGTGCGCACGGTGCGGATGGACAACGATATCCTGACCATGACGCTGGATGTCGACGGCCAGCAGCTGCGCTACAGCCACGGGCCGCAGGCGGTTCAACTGATGAGCTGGCCGGGGCCGGGCGGCACCAGCCAGGTGAGAATGCAGCTCGGCCTGGCCGACGGCACCACCGCCACGCTGGTCACCAACGGTGCCTGGGCGCTAAACCGCTTCTTTGATCGCGCCGAGCGGTCAGGCGGCAGCAGCAGCCTCAGCAAACAGGCCGCCTTCAACGTCAATGGTCACCATATTACGCTGGAATTCACCCCCAACAGTATTCGCAACCCGTTTCAGCTACCCGGGTTCTCATGCCCCTAACCGTCAGGAAATGATGATGAGCCAGACACCTGCGATTGGCTGGTACGGGAAATTGCCCAGTGCCGGAGACTTCTTAAAACGCCGCTTCCCCGATGCCATCTGGCAACAGTGGACCAACTGGTTCCAGGTGGGACTGCTTAACTGGCAGAAAAACGAAGAGCAGCGGCCCGAGGGCGAACGTAAGTTCAGTAGCGCGCCGGTGTGGAACTTTGTCGTGCCGCCGATGCTGGGTAGCCAGCTGGTGCAGATGGGCTGCCTGCTTCCAGCCTGCGACAGCGTGGGCCGCCAGTATCCGGTCTGCGCGCTGCTAACCTTTTCGCCGCAGAGCTGGTCACCGTCACAGCTGGCGATGGCCGGCGAATGGTATCAGCAGCTGGGTCGCGCGCTGCTTCATGCGGTGCGCAATGGCTATTCGGCTGAACAGCTCGACCGCTCGCTGCTGGCCATCCCTGCGCCGCCGCTGCCGACGGAAGAGGAACAGTCCGACATTCTGGACGTGATTGGCTACGCCGAACGGCCCACCACCCTGAGCTGGCGGCAGGTATCGGATTGCTTTGATCCGCAGCAGTACACCAGCTTCTGGTGGACCAACCAGACCGATGGCTACCCGCTCTACACCCAGGTGCACAGCGGCAACTTTACCGGCCAGCTATTTTCGATGCTGTTTGACCCGGCGGCAGGTGCCCGACCGGGACGCCACGGCCTTTATCCGCCGATGTTTGAGTAATGAGCAAGGGAGCACTATGAATATCGACGCGCTACTTACCCCGGTCAGCAGCGACCAGCCCTGCGGCGAGAACCTGGAATATGACGCCGACTTTATGGCGATGGACCAGGCCAGTGCGGGCAAGGCGGAACAGCAGTTTGGCGACACCATTATTCCGGCCGAACCGGCAGACTGGAACCGGGTTGAGCGGCTGGCCAGCGACCTGCTGACCCGCAGCAAGGATCTGCGCATTATGCTGGCGCTGACCCGTGCCTGGACCCAGCTAAAAGGCCTGACCGGCTACGCCAGTGGCCTGGCGCTGATCGAAAGATCGCTGGTGGCCTGGTGGGAGCCGCTGTGGCCGGTGCTGGAGGAGGACGGCGAACGCGATCCTTTCTACCGCATCAACGCGCTGGCGGCGTTAGGAGATAAGTCAGCACTTACTAGCGCTCTGCGTCAGGCACCGCTTTTGCGCAGCGCCTCCGATGAAATCTCCCTGCGCGACGCCTGTGCGCTGCTTGACGGCAGCAAAACCGAATGTCCCGACTACCCCGGCGGTCGCGCGCGGCTGATCGACGAGCTGGCGCGGGGTGGACAACCCGGCGTGGACGCCATTATTAAGATAAGTGAGCGCTTACAAATCATTCGCGAAACCCTGGTGCAGCACCTGGGTGAAACCGGCGTTCCCGAGATGGAGCAGCTAATAAAAACGGTCTCAACCGTGGCGCAGGCCTGCGAGGTGACCGACCTCTTAACGCTTATCCCTGCCGCATCAGCGCCAGGCGAGATCCCGCCCGTAGCCGGAGCGCCGGAGGTGAAAGCGGTCAGCGGCCACACCGACTGGCGCAGCGCACAGCCGGGTTCACGGGCCGATGCGCAGCTGATGCTGGAAAAAGTGAAGCAGTACTTTGTTCAGCACGAGCCCAGTCATCCGGCTCCGCTGATGATCGACCGCGTACAGCGGATGATCGAGATGGACTTTATGGACATCATTCGCGATCTGGCGCCCGACGGCGTCCATCAGCTGGAAAATATTTTCGGACGCCGCGACGGCTAAGTCGCCCGTTCATTTCTCTCTTTACCGCGCATACCAATGGAGAACACCATGGCAATCAGTAAATCCAGTGGGCAGAAATTCATCGCCCGTAACCGCGCGCCGCGCGTACAAATTGAGTACGACGTGGAGATCTATGGTGCGGAACGTAAAATCCAGCTGCCGTTTGTAATGGGCGTGATGGCTGACCTGGTCGGCAAGCCGGTTGAGGGCCTGCCGTCCGTGGACGAACGTAAGTTCCTTGAAATTGATATCGACAACTTCGACGAGCGGATGAAATCGCTCAAGCCGCGCGTCGCCTTCCAGGCTGACAACACCCTGACCGGTGATGGCCGCCTGAATATCGATCTCACCTTCAATAGCATGGAAGACTTTTCGCCGGATGCGGTTGCCCGCAACGTTGAGCCGCTAAACCAGCTGCTGGATGCGCGGACACAGCTCTCCAACCTGCTGACCTATATGGACGGCAAAAACGGTGCGGAAGAGCTAATCTCGAAAATTTTGCAGGATCCAACGCTGCTGAAATCGCTGAGCCACCTGCCGAAGCAGGATGAATCAGCGGATAAAGGTCAGGAGGAGTAACCGATGAGCAATCCATCCCAACAGCAGCAGTCGCAGGAGCAGCAGGCCTGGAGCCAGGACGAGTTCAGCGCGCTGCTGAATAAAGAGTTCCGGCCAAAAACCGACTCGGCCCGCTCGGCGGTAGAGAGCGCGGTAAAAACCCTGGCGCAGCAGGCGCTGGAAAACACCGTCACTGTCTCCAGCGACGCCTACCGTACCATCCAGGCGCTGATTGCCGAGATCGACGAAAAGCTGTCGCAGCAGGTCAACCAGATTATTCACCATGAAGACTTCCAGAAGCTGGAAGGCGCGTGGCGCGGTCTGAGCTACCTGGTGAACAACACCGAAACCGACGAGATGCTGAAAATCCGCTTTATGAGCCTCTCCAAACAGGAGCTGGGCCGCACCCTGAAGCGCTATAAAGGCGTGGGCTGGGACCAAAGCCCGATCTTTAAGAAGATCTACGAAGAAGAGTACGGCCAGTTCGGCGGCGAGCCGTTCGGCTGCCTGGTGGGCGATTACTATTTCGACCACAGCCCGCAGGACGTTGAACTGCTGAGCGAAATGGCGCGCATCGGCGCGGCCTCCCACTGCCCGTTTATCACCGGCACCGCGCCGGGCGTGATGCAGATGGAGTCCTGGCAGGAGCTGGCGAACCCGCGCGATCTGACCAAGATTTTCCAGAACAGCGAATACGCCGCCTGGCGCAGCCTGCGCGAGTCAGAAGATGCGCGCTACCTCGGCCTGGTGATGCCACGCTTCCTGGCGCGCCTGCCTTATGGCATTCGCAGCAACCCGGTCGACGCCTTTGATTTTGAGGAAGAGACCGAAGGGGCGAACCACGCCAACTACACCTGGACCAACGCCGCCTACGCGATGGCGGCCAACATCAACCGCTCATTTAAAGAGTACGGCTGGTGTACCTCTATTCGCGGCGTGGAGTCCGGCGGTGCGGTAGAAAACCTGCCGTGCCACACCTTCCCGAGCGATGACGGCGGCGTGGACATGAAGTGTCCAACCGAAATCGCCATCAGCGACCGTCGCGAAGCCGAGCTGGCAAAAAACGGCTTTATGCCGCTGGTTCACCGCAAAAACTCCGACTTTGCCGCCTTTATTGGCGCGCAGTCGCTACAGAAGCCTGCCGAATACCACGACGCTGACGCTACCGCCAATGCCCGTCTGGCCTCGCGCCTGCCGTACCTGTTCGCCTGCTGTCGCTTCGCGCACTACCTGAAGTGCATCGTGCGCGACAAAATCGGTTCATTCCGCGAGCGCGACGAAATGGAACGCTGGCTGAACGACTGGGTAATGAACTACGTCGACGGCGACCCGGCTAACTCCTCGCAGGAAACCAAATCCCGCAAGCCGCTGGCCTCTGCCGAGGTGCTGGTGGAAGAGATCGAGGACAACCCCGGCTACTACGCGGCCAAGTTCTTCCTGCGTCCGCACTACCAGCTGGAAGGCCTGACCGTTTCCCTGCGCCTGGTCTCCAAACTGCCGTCGCTGAAATCTAACGACGCCTGAGGCAATTCGCGGCGGTGAAGAGGGTTGTACGGGGCGGAGATGGCCCCGTGTACCAGACTCAATCAGTAGAGGAAGCCGAGTCATGCTGAAAAAAACAGGCTTAATCTTCCTGCGACTGGCCCTGACCTGGCTTGCAATGTTTATCTTTATTTGCTGCGTAGGTTATTACGGTCTGATCTTTAACTGGCATATCTCAGGCGCAGGCATTGCTGTTAACGCCGTAATAATTATTGTCGCTATTTCTGCGTCTGTTGTCATTTATGGCGTTGCAGAAAAAATGAAGAAAGTCATCAGTCCATTTACTTGATGTGAATGGCATTATTTATCTGAAAATCCCATGTAGCGATATTCAGAATAGAGGCAGAGGTAAAATATGGACTGTTTTATTCAGCCCCATGCTTTCCTGTTTGCCATATCAGTGCTTTATCTAAAGCAAATTTTTAACTAAACAAGAGTAGATAATCATGGCTATTGATATGTTTATGAAGGTTGATGGTGTCACCGGCGAGTCTAAAGACTCTAACCATACCGGCTGGACCGATATTACATCTTTCTCATGGGGCGCTTCCCAGCCGGGCAATATGTCTGTTGGCGGCGGCGGCGGTGCGGGTAAGGTTAATTTTAATGACCTGCATGTTAATGCACTAATTGACAAATCAGTGACTGCATTGCTAAAAAATTGCGCCAGCGGCAAGCACCTGTCTAAAGTTGAAGTATCTATCTGTAAAGCAGGCGGTACTCAGGTTGAGTATGCACGTATTACTCTTGAAGATGTACTGGTGACTACCGTTAATTACAATGGTTCTGATAACGGTGATACCCTTGGCATGACCTATTCTTTCCAGGCTTCTAAAGTCAAACAGCAGTACTGGGAACAAAGCTCTTCCGGCGGTAAAGGCGCAGAAAGCAGCGCTGGCTGGAACGTTAAAGAAAACAAAGAAGCGTAAGTAGTTATAAAACCTCCCCTTATGGGGAGGTATATTCAAGGAGCCTCATTATGTCAGTTAACAAGCCGATGTTTTCTGCAGCATGGAATAGATTCAGTGAAGTTAATATTTCTGTCGAAAGTGTAGGAAAGCTGCTTGGGGGGAAAGTAGAAACTAATATTTCCTCTGGCATATTTGAAAATGCCTGTCCAATAAGAATGAGCTATGTGCTTAACTATACAGGTGTGCCTATTCCATCTAATAATCGATATGCTACGGTTTCAGGTAAAGACCAAAAACGCTACATGTATCGCGTCAATGATATGATGGATTTTTTAGTAGATACGTTTGGTAAGCCTGACCTGACTACACCTTCTCCTCAACCCACCGCATTTAACGGCAAACAAGGTATCATCGTTTTTCAGGGGAATGGTTGGAGCAATGCGCGTGGGCACGTCACATTATGGAACGGGAACATCTGTTCGGATGCCTGTCACTTTCTTGGAAGTGCAGAAAATGGTAACTTCGTTCCAACGATGGCTTCACTTTGGACTTTGAAATGAAAAAAATCCTTCTGATTGCTGGCATCTTCATAACTCCCATGGTTCAGGCGGTTACTCCACCAGCACTGGACAAGCTTCCACAACCCCACATTTTTCAAAACTGGATTCTCGACCGTTGTATTGGAAAAATCACCATTGATAAAGGTTTCAGGGATGATGCGTTCAAAAGTGCTTCTGCCTGGTTGGAATATAGCAAGCTCCCTGTTGACGCTTTCAATGATGCTGACAAACTTATCGATGAGTCTTTAAAAACAAAATTAACGGGTTCTGTTGACGGTGATTTTAAAGTGCTTAAATGTAATTTAATCTCTCATAGTAATGAGCAGATGGATATTTTTAATAAGTACCAAAATTAATCGCTGTCTGATATTTAAGGGAGCGAAACTGATTTATAAAATAAACTAATCGTTAACCAGTATGATGAGTTTATTATGAATCTAATTTAACTCATTCTTGGTATAGGAAGGTATCATGCGTTGGAAACTTACAGCTGCGGTAGGTGTTGGGCAGCCAAATCACTCTGAAGATGTGCGCAAGGTTCAGGCGCTGTTAAATCGTGCTGCCTACGAAAGCCATGGAGCAATTTTGCATGAAGATGGAAAGTTTGGTCCGAAAACTCAGGCGAGAATCGAAGAGTTTCAGCGCACTCAGGTACACATGTCACAACCTGATGGTGTGCTTAACCGGAATGGCCCAACTGAGCGTAAGTTAAGCCACTCATCCAACCCTACTCCTCAGCGAGCAACTGCAGCGCATTCTTCCGCCGCACCCGCGACAGCACGAATAGAGCCAGACAGTGCTGCTGCTGAGCTACTACAAAAAAGGGCAGCTCAGCGTCCACCAAATCGTAAAGTCGCCTGGTTCAATCGTGCTTTGCCAGCAGCCATAAATGTCAAATCACGTTGGGGAGTTCCTGTCGCTGTAACCCTGGCTCAGGGGGCGCTGGAGTCCAGTTGGGGTACACATGCCCCCGGTAATATCTTCTTTGGCGTTAAGGGTAAGTCACCAGATGGAAAGTCGATTAACGTAACTACTCATGAAGTTTACGGTGGCTCCTCTACCGTAATTCAGGATGGTTTTCGTTCATATGATTCACTGGAACAGTCTGCCGATGATTATGGCCGCTTTCTTGCCTCAAACAATCGTTACCGCGCGGCTTTTGCTTATCGTAACGATCCAGAAAAATTTATTCATGAGGTAGCTAAGGCAGGGTATGCTACAGATCCTGATTACGAGAAGAAGATTCTGATAATTATTCGCGTCAACGGTTTGAAAGATTATGACCTGCCACAGGTTTCTACATCGGCAAGCTTCCAGAATGCTTTACATCAGTAAAGATACTATGAGGGGTAATGGATAAAAGATGAATATAATAGTAAATTCCAAATTAAAAAGCTGTCTGATTACTTTACTACTGATAATAACAGGTTGTGCTGGCGCAACAGCGGCAACGACCATGAATCCAGTGGTCAAACAAGTTAAAACAACGGTTGAGAAAGAGAAGCTGGTTAGCGACCCATCTTGCACCGACTATCTGTTCACTAAAGATGCAGAGAAGGGAATGGATCTGGTGGATGTCATGGAGAAACATGGAGGCAAATGCATCGGTGATCCGCAGGTGCAACACCGTTTATTTAGCGTATACGTCGATCAAAAGACTAAGCAGATGCTCAGTGACAGGGATGATCCCGAAGACGGTAATCTGTCGCTGCTACAACCCGCAGGATAATCTAGCTACACGGTGCACAACTATCTTCTTTCAGTCTGAATTGAATACCCACCTGATAATTTATAAAATTTCGGTGGGGCGAATATTTGATGGGGTTTGAATTTAACCTGGTGCAGGAACTATATAATAGCTTCATTTTAGGATTTTTTTATTTTCTGCGGTCCATAGGATGCATTTTCTGAATATAAATATCCTGAATCTAAATATTTTTTAATGAAAATGATCGCTTATCTGTTTTGATTGTTTTCATTAATCAGTTAATCAGAGCAGGTTGAGATGATATAAAGCGCAAAAGTGTTGATAGGGACAATAGCCAATGATTTTTATAGAACATCAAAATGAATGCGGTGTAATTACACGATAAGCACAAGCTAGATTATTTGAATTGTTATAACCGGTATATGAAAAAAAAAGGGCTGAAAAAGCCTATGCATCATTTATTAATAAATTCCCAGATCACACACCATGGAATGACTTAGAAATTTATTAAATATATATAGCTATTGATTTTATATATTAAGGAATTGCAGAAGAGAAACTCATGAAAACATGTGTGTATAATGATGTCGATCATCTGCTTAGTTATATCATTACCCCCTCTGAAATAAATTCGTTTAAAGGTGGGCGTGATAGAACAAGGTATTTAAGGGAAAATAAATAATGGCTCATATTAAAGAAATTAAAAATAGTGTTCTTTTAGCTGTGGTTCTTCAATTCAGTGCAGGTGCTCATGCATTACAAGATTGTTCAAAGGGAACAAGTGATGGTGAAGTAGAAGCCTGTTCGGAAAATAACAAAAACCTGGCTGAGGCTGCACTTAATAAAGAGTATTCTGAGGCGAAAAAGCGGATTTCAGACGTTTTCTCTCAAGATGAAAATGTCAGGAGAAACTATATGGAAATATTTACTGAAGCACAACGAAGTTGGTTGAAGTTCAGAGGATTTCAATGTGAAATGGAAGCTCATCCAGCGGTTAAGGGAACTAATCTACATCTGGATTACGTCAATACATGTTTAGCAAATTTAGATGTTGAAAGAACTAATACTTTGAAGAAGATCCCTTATGATTAAACTTGAAGACTATGGTTTTTTCAGGATGTCATATTTATAATCACACAGGCCGAATTGCCCGGGGAAAATCGCTAAGTTAAGGTAAATGTCGAAATGAAAATTATATTACCTGCAGCGGCAGCCTATTTATTTTTCTCTACGTTCACAGCACAAGCAGCCGAAGATTGCTCTAAGAAAATAAGTGATTCTGAAGTTTTTACCTGCGCTGAACATAATAGAAACGTAGCTGAGAAACAGCTGAACACAGAGTACTCTGCTGCAAAGAAAAGAATAGATGAAACATTTTCTGGTCAGGAAAGGGAAAGGGAAAGGAAAGACTATCTTGGGGTATTTCTTGACTCACAACGTGGCTGGTTAAAATATCGTGATGGTCAGTGCAAATTGTTTGCACATGTAGCAGATAAAAATAGTAATCCTTATAGGGTTTTTACCAACGATTGTATCGCAAAGCTTGATGAGGTAAGGTCAAAGGAGTTAAGGGCAATTCCATACGACTAATTCACTAGGGAAGGTAACAGGCGCAGACTAAGGCGCTGTTGCTGAAAAGGAACTGATTACCTTATGGATTTAATTTTATGAGTACAGAGTATTTGTTTTTCTCCATAGTGCTGTTTCTTTTCTTAATTTCTATTTCTGCCACAATTGTTTCCTATTTTTCTTATAAAAAAAACTTAAGTAGATATGAGTTTTTTTTAGAGAATTATCAGCAGGCTGGCCTGTTTGTTGATACTGTAACCACTCTGGCGTCGAATCCTGGTTTTGTTTTCTTTTATTTTAAGATCGTCTTTTTTATTCGTCTGCTGCGCAGGAAAAAAATGTATTCTAAAAAAGGAGTGTTAGTAGATGAAAGGTGCTATCACTATATGCAGTCACTTCCTAAGAATGAAATTGCATGGATGTGGAAAGGGCGACGTAATTACTTCATACAAAGTTCATTTTTCATAATGGCAATGCTTATGGCTTATATTCATAGTGTTATATACCATTATTAATGATATGCAAAAATTGGAATGGAAAATTTAAGCAGGTGTGGGCTTTAATATTTACAATATCAAAATTTTAATCTCTCTTATAAATCTAATCATATTTTTAAAATTATTTGTCGATTAACTCATAATAAAAATTTAGATTTAATATTTAACCTCTGGTTTTAGAGGTGTAATGCAAAAAGGTTCATTATGATCAAGTTTGTTCTGCTATTTTTTGCGTTGACTTCCTCTTTTATATGCTATCCAGCATCATCAGTTTCTACCATTATTTTTAAGAGTAGCTGGGTTGTAAGCAAAGTGGATATCAACAACCTTACGGAAAGGACCTTAAGTTATCAATCCAATGATGATCGCTTAGTTGGTCGGTTTATAAGTTTTGATACGAACTCCATCACATTTACCTGAAACAATTAATTGTCAACAGCCTCTGTATAAATCAACTACAAGTTCGATTGATAGTTTAATTCATGAAGCGATGGGGGGCGCTGACTCAGCCAGTGCCAAAGCTTATGACCTGGAGGTCGATGGCAAGAAAAATATTCCGGTCTTGAATCTCAGCTGTCATGTAGGTAGCTTTGGTGGAGGCGATACCGGAAAAAATTCATGGATTGGTTTCCCAGATAATAAAAAAATGCTGGTTAACTGGTTCGATGGGACCATTCTGACGCTTGTGCCGGTGAGTAGTAATGCAAAACCTGAACCATCATTCTCTTGCGCAAAAGCTTATACACCAACTGAAAAAACAATCTGTTCAGATTATAACCTTTCTTCCTTCGATAAAAGTGTCAATAAAGCATGGAAGTCTGCTCAGCATGGCGCCATTTCTGTAGGCGACCAGGCACTGGAGGAGAAAATAAAAAATTCTCAAAAAGCCTGGATAAAGACACGTAATTCTTGTGAGACAGATAAAGAATGTCTTAATAAAAGCATGGTTGAAAGGCTTAATGTTCTTTCTTCAATAACAGACGGGCAGTAAAGTTAATATCATTGTGTTTTTTATTGCGTTTAAAAATTATAACCGTAATCATGGTGTTTTTAATGAAAACGATCGCATATCTGGTTTTGTCCTTTTCGTTAATCAGCTCATCAGTTCTGGCAGATACAGTTTTAAAGATTTCAGGTGCCCCGGCTGTCAGTAATGCTATAACAGTGAAAGCAGAGAGCAATGGACTTTCAAATGTTGAACTTGATTCAAAGCAGACTTTTGATGTCGTTAGTGATGGGTCTAAACTAGGGACTCTGGTGCAGGGAAGAGGCTGGATGAGAGATATTCATCCAGTTTGTTTTGTAGCCTGGTCAACCAATAATAAGGATGTTGATTTCTTTAAAACAACCATTGGAGTAGATGATTGGGAGACGGCTGACTGTGATAAGATTGACGCGGTTGGTTTAATATCTAAACCTGAAGAAAGTGATACGAAAATCGCAGTTGTCTATTCTGTTGATACCAGAGGGCAGGCATCGCATAACTATGTTATTTTCGGTTTGAGAAATAAAAATGAACTGTTTTATGACTCAAGAACAACAGCTCGCTTTGAAAACTCATACGTAAATACTATCTCTGAATTAAGGAAAAAATACCAGGTAGAATAAAGTTTCTTTCTTGGTCTTAAAGTAAGATAGCCTGCTTTTGATATATCATCTGGGTAGGCTGCTATAGTATTTTTAAAATCGAGACGGGCTTTTTGAAATCTCTTTAAAGTAATCATGGGTAATGTGGAAATAAATCTCAGGGTACTGGCGTTACATTGAGAGGAAGGCTTTGAATAAACTGTATTAGTAATCATTCTGCATAATGAATAAAAGAACATATTTTTTGCTTTAGCCAGGGTTTATTTGTATAAGGATGATTTTTATAGTGAGGTTAGGGTAATGAAAAAAATTATAATTACTACAGCGCTTTTAGCTTTTATATTGGGCTGGTCATCACTGTCTAGTGCTGAGAGTGCGTCAGTCTTTAATGGAAAAAAATACACTGCAAAAATCACTCAGCATTGTGCTGAAGGAAATGTTTCTTGCGAAGATGTAACATTCGATTCCAGGAGCAAAGCAACGGGTAAAGGGATCGTTCTTAAAGGTAAGACAGTAGGCGTAAATTGTCCTGATGTATGTGATTTTGCAGGTTATGAATTTCATAATGGTGCATATAAATATTATTTTGTATCTGGAAATAATAATCTTTGGGATCTTAACATTTTCAAGAATGGTAAGGTTATTTCCACTGATATTGGTACGATGGAATAATTGTCATAGAAGAATGAAAGCTTAGTAAGTGAAATTAGTTCCAAGTCCGAAGTGGTTATAGTGATTCTCTATGCTTTAGAAATGGAGTTATTATTTATGGCTTTATATTATAAAAGTTCAATTTGATAATTTGAAGCCTAACAATTTCCTGGTAGTTCAGAAAATGGTAGCTTCATTCCAACGATGGCTTCACATTGGACTTCGAAATGAAAAAATTCCTTCTGATTACTTGCATATTTATCACTCCAATGGTTAAGGCGGTTACTCCACCAGCACTGGACAGGCTTCCACAACCCCAAATTTTTCAAAACTGGATTCTCGATCGCTGTGCTGGAAAAATTACCTTTGATAAAGGTTTCAGGGATGATGCGTTCAAAAGTGCTTCTGTCTGGTTGGAATATAGCAAGCTCCCTGTTGACGCTTTCAATGATGCTGACAAACTTATCGATGAGTCTTTAAAAACAAAATTAACGGGTTCTGTCGATGCTGATTTTAAGGTGTTTAAGTGTAATTCAATCTCCCAGGGTAACGAACAGCGAATTATCTTTAAAAAGTATAATAGTAAGTTACGCGCTCATGATTAGCGTATATTTTTTATATATAAAGTGAAAGTTAATCACTGGTAATTAGTATAATCGAGGCGTTCTGGTAATTAATTTTGTTGCCTCTGCAATAAGATGACCTCTGAATAATAATAACAATAAAAAATCACATACTGATATTTCCCTATTTGTAAGGTGATAAAATCTGATATTTCATTGATAATGAGCCCGCTAAATTTAAACACTAAAAAAGTCAGTCTAAAAAGTGGTTGCTAATTGATCTGCTTTATAAAATCCATCAGGCGAGGGATGTTGTGATTTAGTAGAGCCGGATTAACCCTGTTGTGAACTTCCACCCTCATTGATATCAGAATTATAAACTGCGATGAGTGAGGCAGACTAAAAATAACCATCACGCTTATCCTTAATAAGAAGAGTAATGAAATATACAAAGCGTCTTTTACTGGGATTTACGGTGTTATCCCTAAGTACTTCGGTCTTCGCTGCTGATGCTTGCCTGAACCCACAGGCAGAAGGTGAGATTCTACAATGTTCTGCTCAGAAGAAGGTTAACGCAGAAAACTTATTAAATAAAGAGTATTCATCTGCAAAACAGAGAATAATGACTACTTATAAAGCGGATAAATCGTTAGGTGATGAATATATAAAAACATTGCTTGATGCGCAGAGAGGTTGGTTAAAATACAGAGATGCCCAGTGCAAGCTAGAGGCTTTTGTTGCAGAGGAAGGAACACTTGCTAATACGGTTTCGATTAATGAATGTATTGCCAGAGTTGATGGTGTAAGAATTAAAGACTTAAAATCAATGCCATATTGATTAATTTAAAAGCGAATGTCGTTGGATATTCGCTTAGGATATCTTTTAAATATACGAATGCATGATTGTTAGAGTGGTTAAATTAATTATTTGATGTTACTTTTAACCTCCTGGCGAGTTATCTTTTTCTTCAACTCTTCTTCAGCGCTCTTCATTTTTGTAGCGTTGGGAAATGCATGTGGGCCATAGCTTAAAGAAAACCCATGATGCTGAACTACCAACCTGCGCTCAAAAGAGTCGTGTGGCTGCTGAGTTGGTAATCAATGCGAAATACTCAGCAGGTAATAAGAAAATGATGATGTGTTCGCAAATAAGTCAACGTTAAAAAATTATATTACTATCTAACTTCATCCTCAAAAATCAGGCTTAAATATCGTAAAGGGCAGTCCAGAGAGAGTGCGTGAAGTATGATTTTTCAACTTTAGCCAGAACGTATTAGGAAGATTTTTTATAAGGAATAATGTATAATGAAAAAAATAATAATGACTATACCGTTTTCAATTTTAATATTTTGGTGGTCATCTTTTTCTCGTGCAGAAAGCACGGTAGTTGATTATTCATCCACTCTTCAGGGCGTATGGCAGATCCAGGAAGTACATATTAATAGCCTTCAGACGTACAGACCAGATATCATTACTAACGATCCTACATTGGTTGGAAGAACAATCACCTTCACTAAGAATGATATATCTGGAGATATTTTAGTTTCCATGGGCTGCGGAAAACCTGAATACGCCTATTCGAATGCGATGAAATTTGACGAGCTGATTAAGAAAACATCTGGCTCTGACGGCAGCAGCATAGATAAAATCAGTGCCAAAAGTTATGGCTTCTCGTTTGCCGGAGATACAGTCGTTCAACCTGTCACTGTGTCATGCAGTCAGGGAATATTAGGCCCCAGAGGTCACGCAGTTGATAACTGGCTTGTGGAAACTGATAACAATACGATGATTACTAACTGGGATAGCGACTCTTATCTCACATTGAAAAAACTATCAAATAATCCTCAACCTGACCCGGGTTTTACGTGTGCGAGTAACAACAACGATGCCGAAAGAGCAATATGTGCCTCATATGAACTTTCTTCGTGGGATCGCAGTGTCAGCGATGCGTATAAAACAGTCCTTAAGCAGATAATAAATATCGGCGATAATGTTGAGACAAAGGTCAGTAAGTTAAAAGCCGCGCAATTATCCTGGCTCCATGAGCGAAACAGATGTGCTTCAGATAGTCAATGTCTCAAAAGCACCATGCGCAAACGTACCGAGTCACTGGTTGATCAGGCCAAATAATCTCTGGCGAAGTAACGCGCCACCCACACATCAACCTAATATCAATCATAAAACCCCAGGCGTAGTAAATGAATAAATGGCTGCTGATAATCCTGATGGCTCTTTCCTTAAATGCCAGCGCACTCACTCTGCTAACGCCGGAAAACAGTCAACCTTACGCCAATGCTGTCCGTGAGGAAGCCGCTAAATATTCTGTTAGCGATGGCGTGCCGCTGAATAAACAAAGCTTTTCGATTACCTCAGATGGGAAAAAGTTAGGCGTGTTTATTTCAGGCCAGGGCCAAAGCGAACAGGGTGCAGGGATCTGTTTTGCAGCCTGGCGTGCTCAGCAAGGCCGGTTAACCACGGTTATCCCCACTATAGGTAAAGAAAACTGGCAGGGACAGACCTGTAAGCGAACCCTGGCGGTTGGCGTTCTTTCTGAGGAGAACCCTGCGGAGATTAAGATCGGCGTAATTTATGAGGTGATTGCCTCTGGCGCTAACGCCTTTGCATCAGCGATCTTTTCCGTTGATAAAGCGAAGAGAACATTAAGCCTTGATCGGGATCTAACGTCCGGGATCGGATCGCAACATATCGCCAACCTTGCAGGCCTTAAACAATGGTACCAGGGTCATAAGCCACCAGAAGCGACTGCGCGTTTTAACGTGGTGCAACAGGTACAAAAAGCAGTTGAAGAGCAGAAGCTGGTTAAGGACCCTGCCTGCGTTGAGTACCAGCAGGCCAAAGATGGCGAGCCCGGTTTAACGCTTGTTGATGTGATGGAAAAGCACGGCGGCCACTGCCCCGGTGACATTCAGATTAAGCACCGCCTCTTCAGCATTTATGTCGATAACGTTACCCATCAAATGCTCACAGATAAAGATGACCCGGAAGAAGGGACCTTCAGCCTGCTGCCCGATATAAAGTAGAACACCGAATGAATAAATTAGTGTGACTTCTGCTGGCAAATACGACCTTTACCTCTCCCCAACGCTAATCAAGGGAGAGTCTGTTAATCCGCTTTTAGCGTTCAAACTCCACCCGTTTTCTGCTGGCTGTTAAAACGGGCGCGGCTTGAACGCCGAACGTCCTTCATCCCTCTGGATGCTATTGGGACTCCCTCTAACGCAGGAATCCGTTATGCGATTTACGATAATAGCGACCAAATCTGGTCAGCAGCCGCCGCAGAGCAGCTGTGACTTTCTGCCGCCCGGCGGCACTATTGGCCGCGGTGCCGATAATAATCTGGTACTGCCGGACGACGACCGCACGATTTCCCGCCTGCAGGCGATTGTGCATATCACCGCCGATGGCGAATGCCGCATTACTAATCGCGGCACCGTGACGCTGGTACACCTTAATGATATTCCGCTGGAGCGCGGGCGTCAGGTCGAGCTACAGGACGGCGATATCCTGACCATTGATGATTATCGCCTGCAGGTAAGTGACCTCAACAGCGGGGCGCAGCCGGTTGTCGCCACGCCTGTCGCGCGTCCTGCCGCGTCGATGGCTCGTCCTGGTGACACGTCGTCGGCTCGTCCTGCCGCCGCGTCGTCGAATCGCCCTGCTGCGCCAGTGGCTCAGCCTGCGCCGCCCACAGAGGCGAAAGAAAATTCCCCAGCCGCGATCCCCAGCGAGATTTGGGAGAGCCTGGCGCAGGAGTTTTCAATTACCGACAGCCTGTCTAATCGCAGCAAACCCGCGCGCAGCAGCGCTAACCCGCTGACGGAAGGGCCGGCGCCCGATCGTAACCCTGTCGATCCGCTTGCGCAGTTTGCCAGCGGATCGGATGCGCTGAACTTTGATCGTCGTAACCCGACGCCGGACTCACTGTTTAACAACGACGAGCTGTTTAAGCAGGAGAGCATTTTCAACGACAGCACGCCCAGCACATTGCTTCAGCAGCAGGCGACAAAGCCGACCCCGTCAGGAAAGGATAAGGATGAAGTGGATCCGCTGGCGCTGTTCGGGGGGGGAAGCGCTGCCGCGAAGGTCAACAGCGACGATCCGCTGGGGCTGATGATGGGCAATGCCGTGCCGCTTACGCCGCTGGACGAGCAGCCTGGCGATGCTGCTTATGCTGATTCGCCGCTGTCTGATGATTCTCCGCGTCCTGCTGCTTACGCTGATTCGCCGCTGTCTGATGATTCGCCGCGTTCTGCTGCTTACGCTGATTCGCCGCTGTTTGATGATTCGCCGCGTGCTGCTGCTTACGCTGATTCGCCGCTGTTTGATGAGTCACCGCGCCCTGCTGCCTCGCCGTCCGGGCAGCCCAGTCTGGCGTCGGAACCAGCGGCTTCTCAGGCTGAACGCTTGTCCGCCGATCGACCGGCTGACCCGACTGATGAATCGCCGGAGAGCAATCCCTTATCCTCTTTCGATGCGCGGGAAGATGATCTCTCGCGACTCGCCAGCTCGCCGCTGTTTGACGACGAGCCTGCACAGGCCCCGACGCAGCCCGACTACGGCGGCATTACGCTGCCGACGCCGCAGGCCGTGGCGCGCAACACTACGCCGCCGCCTAAGGGACGACTGCGTATCGATCCGGTGTCGAATACGGCCTCATCCTCCAGCGCGGCGGGAACCGGCAGCGGCGAGCTGCTGGACGGCGAACTGATGGATGCGCTTATCAGCGGCATGGGGCTGAACGATCTGCAACCGACCCCGCGCTTCGATCGTGACGCCATGGAGGAGCTGGGGCAGATGCTCGGCATGTTCTCGCAGGGCACGGTGGCGCTGCTCTCTTCGCGCTCGATCCTCAAGCGCGGCGTGAAGGCCGAAATGACGGTGATCCTCGACGAGGCCAACAACCCGTTCAAGCTGCTGCCGTCGGGCAAGTCAGTATTGATGCAGATGTTTGGCAGCCGGATGCCGGGCTTTATGCCGCCAAAGCAGTCGGTGCGCGATGCGCTGGTTGATCTGCAGGCGCACCAGCTGGGGATGATCGCCGGGATCCGCGCGATCATCGCCTCAATGCTGCAATCCTTTAATCCGCAGCAGCTGGAGGAGGAGGCGCGTCGGGAAGGGGCCACCTCGCGCCTCTCGCTCCCCAGCAGTCGTAAAGCCGCGCTGTGGGAACACTTCACTAAGCGCTACGGCGAAACCGCCGGAGAAATCGAAGATGACTTCCATACCCTGTTCGGCGAAGCCTTTTTACACGCCTACGATATGGAAGTGAACCAGTACAAAGACTCTCAAATCAGATCGGAAGAATGATGAATATCACCCTTGCCTCCATGTCGAATCAGGGCGACCGCGAAAGCAATCAGGACCAGACCGGGGAGAGCATCGGCGAGCGTTCGGCCTGCTTTGTGGTCTGCGACGGCGTGGCCGGTCTGCCCGGCGGTGACGTCGCGGCTGAACTGGCCCGCAACACCATTCTCGAACGCTTTAACGGCGATGACCACCTCGACGCGCAGTGCATACGCCGCTACGTCAACGACGCTAACCGCGCCATCCGTGAACAGCAGCAGGCGCACAGCGAATATAAGCGCATGGGCACCACCATGGTCAGCCTGTTTATCGATCGCGACTTTGAGCTGGCCTACTGGGCGCATGCGGGCGACAGCCGCCTGTACCTCTTTCGTCGGGGCTATCTCTACCACGTCACCACCGATCACAGCCTGGTGCAGCAGATGAAAGATGCCGGGCACCAGACCGAAGGTATTAACGGCAACCTGCTCTATTTTGCCCTCGGGATGGGCGATAAAGAGCGTGATGCCAGCTACAGCGATGTGGTGCCGATTGAAGACGGCGACGCGTTTTTGCTCTGCACCGACGGTTTCTGGCACGGGCTGTCGCAGCAGCATATGCAGCAGTCGCTGCATATGGTTAACACGCCCGATGAGTGGCTGACGCTGATGCAGGAGGTTATCCGTAAGAATGACCAGGCGTCAGGGGCCAGTCAGGATAACTACAGCGCCGTCGCCGTCTGGGTTGGCGACCCGCAGGATACGACGCTGCTGCATTCGCTTTCGGAAGCAGCCCAGTTTCTTCCCCTTCGTGATTAAAATAAGGCCTTCAAGGACTCCTATGAAATATTGGCTATCAGGTGCGCTCTCCCTGCTTATCGCGTCCAGCGCCTGGGCGCAGGATTATCGCGTGGTCTCTTCCCCCTCGCTTAAGCTGGATATCTGGATCGACAACATCAAAAGCAACGCGCCCTCCAGCTGGTGCGCCAGCGAACTGCCGCTGCGCATTGTGGCAAACGGCGAGAAAAACCCCAGCGTTATGAATACGTTTCTGCCGCGCGTCGGCAGCCTGCTGGCCAATCAGTGCGCTAAGCTGAGCGTTATCCACTGGCAGATGAACGACAGCACCGGCAAATCGCTGGCGAAAGGCAGCGCCCTGAAAGCGCACCGCTGGGCAGTACAGGTTGATCCTGCCGCCACGGCCAGCGCTACCTCCGGCGGAACGGCAGCCAGCGCCACTCAGGCCGCGACGGCCGGCGGGGCGGCGGGCAACGCCAGTCAGGCAGTGACCACCGGCGGCGCAGCAACCGCGCCGACCAACACCCACCCCGGCAGCACGACGCCAGCGACGCAGACGCCTGAAGCACCTGCCGCGCCCCCGGTGGTCGCCGCTGAGGATCTCTCCCCGCCTGCCGACACGACGCCCTGGGTGCAGTTCAGCCTGATGGATGGCTGCCACTTCCGTACCTGGTGGCGCAGCGGCCAGACCAGCGCGCTGTTTGTCCCGGCGAAAGGGGGCGTAACCTGCGGCAGCGACGGCTGGCTGAGCGGCGCGAGCGAGATTTCGCAAAGCGGCAGGGGCGGCCCCCGCACGCTGCATATGACTTTCCTACAGGGATTCCCGGTCGCCGGGCTGAACGCGAAAGCGCTGGGCCGCGACCTGCAAATCACCACCGTGAATAACGAGCGAATGGTGCTGAGCGATGAGAAATCTCCCCAGAGCTGGATGCTGGTGCCCTGGGCGCCGGAGCTGAACGGCTGGAAAGTGAACGGCACGGTGGCGGTGCAGATTACCCGGAGCGAAGCCGACGACGACAGCGCCCTGAAGGCGCGCCTTAACGAAGTGCGTAAGGTCTGGTCGCCCTACCTGAGTAACGGCGGCTCGCTGACTATCCGCCTGGTCACGGCGCTACACCCGCAGCTGAAGGATCCGGCCGCCGGTGCATTCCGCACGCTCAACTAGTTCACGCCCGTCTGAGGAAAGAACATGAATTCTCTGCATCAACTGATGGCCGGACGCACGCTGGCCGAGACCCTGGCGCGCGTGGAAGCCGATATCAAAAGCCGCCCGGCCGACGCCGATCTGCGCGCCGCCTTTGTTCAGCTGCTTTGCCTGGCGGGTAACTGGTCACGCGCGCAGATCCAGCTGAAATCCTGGCGGGCGCTTAAGCCGCAGGCGCTGCCTACCGTCACCCTGCTGGAGCAGGCGGTAGCGGGCGAAATAACGCGTGCGGCGGTGTTTGCCGGGCAGGCAACGCCGCGTATGCCGGGGGAGGCGTTTGGCTGGGCCGCGCAGCTGCTGGCCGCTCTGCGGGCGGATGCCGCCGGGGAGACAGAGCAGGCGGCCACCCTGCGCGCCGGAGCCTTTGACGCCGCACAGGTAAATCCATGCAGCGTTCAGAAGGAGGGGGATGAGCAAGCGCAGGCGGTGGAGTGGCTGATCGACGGCGATGGCCGTCTGGGGCCGATTTGCGAGCTGATCGTCAAGGGGCACTACACCTGGCTGCCGTTCAGCGCCATCAGCGAACTGCGCTTCCAGGCACCGACCAGCGTTACCGATCTGGTCTGGCGGCACGTGCTGGTGCGCCTGAGTGACGGCAGCGAAGAGGTGTGTCAGATCCCGGTACGCTATCCCTTCGACAGCGCCGCCGCCGATGCCGTGCGGCTGGCCAGCGTCACCGAATGGCAGCCGCTGGACGCTGACGGCGAGCAGTTTATAGGCCACGGACAGAAAACCTGGCTGAGCGCCGACGCTGACTTTGCCCTGCTGGGGCTGGAGCTGATCGCCTTTAGCGCAGCTGACGAGGCGCTATGAGTAACGACTTCGACCTGAACGGACAGCAGGGTAGCGATGCGCTGCGCGGCGGCTACCGCTTTCGTAACCGGCAGGATGCGCTAAACGCCCGCGATAAAATGCAGCCTTCGCTGCTGGATCGGCTGACCGATGACGCGCCGGATAAGCAGCAGGAGGCGGCCAGCAGCACGGTTATCTCCCACAGCGCGCTGCGGCGCAACGTCCTGCGGGATCTGCAGTGGCTGTTTAACTGCATCAACAATGAGGCCCAGCAGGATCTGACCCCGTTCCCTCAGGTTCAGCGCTCCACCTGGAACTTCGGTGTTTCCCCCCTGGCCGGGCAGCGCATGTCAGATATTGAGTGGGGCGACATTCAGCGCAAGCTGACCCGTTCCATTCTCGACTTCGAGCCGCGCATCCTGCCCGCCGGGCTCCAGGTACGCTGCGTGTCGGACACCCGTTCGCTGAATCTGCATAACGTGCTGTCGATTGAGATTAAAGGGCGGCTGTGGTGCGTGCCTTATCCGCTGGAGTTCCTGTTCCGCACCGATGTCGATCTGGAAAACGGTCATTTTGAGCTTAAAGACGTAGGGTAATCATGGACAGCAAACTGCTCGACTATTACAACCGTGAACTGGCTTATCTGCGCGAAATGGGCGCGGAGTTCGCCGAGCGCTACCCCAAGGTGGCTGGCCGCCTGGGAATGCGCGGCATTGAGGTGGCCGACCCCTATGTGGAGCGGCTGATGGAGGGCTTTGCCTTTCTCACCTCACGCGTGCAGCTCAAAATGGACGCCGAGTTCCCGCGCTTCTCGCAGCGTATGCTGGAGATGATTGCCCCTAACTTTCTTGCGCCCACGCCGTCCATGGCCATCGCCGAACTGCATCCCGACGGCAAAAAAGGCGACATCAGCGGCGGCTTCCGGGTGCCGCGCGGCACCATGATGGAGAGCCAGACGCTGAAAAAGAGCGGCGTGACCTGTAGCTACTCGACGGCCCATGAGGTGATGCTCCAGCCGCTGCGCATTGAGAGCGTCGAGCTGGGCGGCGTGCCGGCCGATATCCCGCTGGCGGCGATGGGCCTCAGCCAGCGCGGGGCGGTGAGTGCGCTGCGGATCCGCCTCTCCTGCTATAACCAGGTGGTGCTGAATCAGCTGAGCTTTGACGATCTGATGTTTTTTCTCAGCGGCCCGGATATTCAGGCCCAGCAGCTGCTGGAGCTGATTATGCAGCATACCGTGGGCAGCTTCTGCCAGACCGTAGAGGCGAAGCCAAAGCGCGTGGTGCTGGGGGATGATGCGCTAAAGCAGGAGGGCTTTGCGCCCGAGCAGGCGCTGCTGCCTGACGACCTGCGCAACTTCGACGGCTACCGGCTGCTCCAGGAGTACTTTGCCTTCCCCGCGCGCTTTCAGTTTATCAGCATCAGCCAGCTTAAACCGCTGCTGGCCGCCTGCGGCACGGGCGTCGGGGCGTTTGAAATCGTCCTGCTGCTGGATAAGGCCGACGCCTCGCTGGAGCGGGTGATTGATAAAAGCCATCTGGCGCTGCACTGCACCCCGGTCGTCAATCTGTTTCCCAAAACGGCCGAGCGGCAAAAAATCAGCGACAGCGTGCATGAGTATCATCTGGTGGTCGATAACATCCGCCCGCTGGACTATGAGATTTTCTCGGTGCAGAAGCTCTACGCCACCGGCGAGAAGCAGCGCGACGAACAGGTCTTTCGCCCGTTCTGGAGCACCTTTAGCCGCGATGAAGGCGACTATGGCGCCTACTTCTCGCTGCGGCGTGAACAGCGCACCCTGTCCGAGCACGCCCAGCGCTTCGGGACGCGCACCGGCTACGTCGGTTCCGAGGTGTTTTTGTCGCTGGTCGATGAGCGACATGCCCCCTGGCGTGATGCGCTGCGGCACCTGACCGCCGAGGTGATGTGCACCAGCCGCGATATCCCGCTGATGCTGCTGCAACAGGATCAGGGCAACTTTATGATGCCGGACTCGATCCCGGTGGGCCAGCTGACGCTGCGCAAGGGACCGACGCCGCCGCGCGCCGCGCTGGCGGAAGGCATGGCCACGTGGCGGCTGATCAGCCACCTGCAAATGAACTACCTCAGCCTGATGGACGGCGATGATGGCCAGGGCGCGTCGGCGCTGCGTCAGCTGCTGAGCCTCTATGCCAACCTGGCGGATGCGCCCGTGGCCCGCCAGATCGAGGGTATCCGCCACTGTCAGCTTAAACCCGCCTATCGGCGGGTGCCGGAGCCAGGCCCGATTGTCTTTATGCGCGGCATTGGCATTGAGCTGAGCGTGGACGAGCAGGCCTTCTCCGGCGCAAGCGCATGGCTGCTGGGTAGCGTGCTGGAGCGCGTCTTTTCGCGGCTGGTGGCGATGAACAGCTTTACCGAACTGACGCTGACCAGCCAGCAGCGTGGCGAAGTGGGCTACTGGGCGCCGCGCAGCGGCAAAAGGGCGCTGATATGATCCATTCACTCCAGCGCCTGCCGGATAACTTCTGGCAGAGGGTGACGCGCACCCCCTGGCGCTACGATCTGTTTCAGCTCCTGCGCCGGATGGATGCGCAGGGCGGGGAGCGCTATCCGCTGGGCCGCGCGCCGCTGCCGCGCCATGAGCCGCTGCGCATCGGTCAGGAGCCGTCGCTGGCCTTTGCCCCTGCGACGCTGGCCAGCGCCGCGCCGCGCGAGAACAGCCCGCTGCACGACGTCTCCATCTTCAGCTTTGGCCTGTTTGGCCCGAACGGTCCGCTGCCGCTGCATCTGACCGAATATGCCCGCGAGCGCATCTATCACCATCAGGACCACAGCCTGTCGGCCTTTGCCGACCTGTTTCACCATCGCCTGACGCTGCTGTTTTATCGCGCCTGGGCGGATGCACAGCCCACCGTTTCGCTGGACCGCGCCGACGGCCGACACTTTGAGCGCTACCTGGCCAGCCTGATTGGCATGGGCCAGCCGGGGCAGTTAAGCAAAGGCAGCCTGAGCGAACATGCGCGCTATGCGGTGGCGGGCCACCTGACGCGCAACGGTCGCGATGCCGAGGGGCTGGTAAAAATCCTCCGTCACTACTTTAAGGTGCCGGTCACCCTGGCTGAAAACCTGCCCCACTGGCTGCCCATCGGTCAGCGCGAACGCGCCAGGCTCAGCGCCGGACGCCACATGCCGCGACTCGGCGAGTCGGCCTTTCTCGGCGTGGCGGTACGCGACGTGCAGCATAAGTTCCGCCTGGCGCTGGGACCGATGTCGCTGGCGGTTTACAACCGCTTTCTGCCCGGTGAGCCCTGGGCAGAGCAGCTGCGCGACTGGGTCAGGCAGTACCTGGGCATCGAGTTTGTCTGGGACGTCCGTTTAATTTTGCAGGCTGAGGACGTCAAGGGGGTCACGCTGGGCGGCCCGTCCCGGCTGGGGCTGAGCTGCTGGCTGGGAAAAGCCGCGGTTCCCCAGCCGCGCAGCGAACTGCTTTTCAGCCCGGAACCCGCAGAAAGCGCGGGCGTTTGATCGCGAATAACGCGCACTAAAGCCATTTATTCTGTCAGTCATCTAACTCACTGAGAAAAATCATGTCAGAAATCAGCCGCGCCGTACTGTTCGGCAAACTGGACACGCTGTTATTTACCTCCCTGGAAAGCGCCACCGCCTTTTGTAAACTGCGCGGTAACCCCTATGTTGAGCTGGTGCACTGGCTGCATCAGCTGATGCAGCATCAGGAGGGCGATATACAGCAGCTCATCCGTTACTTTTCACTGGACGAAGACGCGCTGACGCGTGACGTTGTGGCCGCTCTCGACCGCCTGCCGCGCGGGGCCAGCGCGGTCTCGGACCTGTCAGAACATATCGACAGCGCCGTTGAGCGCGCCTGGGTTTACGGTTCGCTGAAGTTTGGCGTACAGCAAATTCGCGGCGGCCACCTGATTATCGGCCTGTTGAAAACCTTCAACCTGGCAAACCTGCTGAAAGGCATCTCCCCGCAGTTTGGCCGCATCAGCGCCGATACGCTGCTGGAGCAGTTCGATACTATCTTCGCCAACAGCAAAGAGGCCCAGCTGGCGGCGGCAGCCCCGGCGGAGAGTGCCGGAGCGGTGCCGCCGCAGAAGGGCACCCTGGCGCAGTATGCGCAGGATCTCACCGCCCGGGCGCGCGAGGGCAAAATCGATCCGGTGGCCGGGCGAGACGAAGAGATCCGCCAGATGGTCGATATTCTGATGCGCCGGCGCCAGAACAATCCGCTGCTGACCGGCGAGGCGGGCGTGGGTAAAACGGCGGTAGTGGAAGGCCTGGCGCTGCGCATTGCCGCCGGCGACGTGCCCGCGCCGCTGCAGGAGGTGCAGCTGTGGCTGCTGGACATCGGTATGCTGCAGGCGGGCGCGGGTATGAAGGGCGAGTTTGAGGCGCGGCTACAGGCGCTGATTAATGAAGTGCAGTCCAGCCCGACGCCGATTGTGCTGTTTATTGACGAGATCCACACGCTGGTTGGCGCGGGCGGACAGCAGGGGACCGGCGATGCGGCTAACCTGCTGAAGCCCGCTCTGGCGCGCGGTCAGCTGCGCACCATCGGCGCGACCACCTGGGCCGAGTACAAAAAATATATCGAAAAGGACCCGGCCCTGACGCGCCGCTTCCAGACCGTGCAGGTGCATGAGCCGGACGAGCAGAAAGCGCTGCTGATGCTGCGCAGCACCGTCAGCGCGCTGGAGAAACACCATCGCGTCCTGCTGTTGGATGAGGCGGTGGCGGCAGCGGTCACGCTCTCCCATCGCTATATTCCCGCGCGGCAGCTGCCGGATAAGGCGGTCGCCCTGCTGGATACCGCCTGCGCCCGCGTCGCGGTCAGCCAGAGCGCGCAGCCGCCGCAGCTGGAAGACTGCGTGCACCGCATTCACGCGCTGGAAATTGAAAAAGAGATTGCCGGGCGCGAAGCCAGAGTGGCAATCGGCGATGCCACGCGCGTGGCATCGCTGGATGCGCAGCTGGCGGAACTGGCGACGCAGCGCGACCAGCTGACCGCCCGCTGGCAGCAGGAGCAGGGGCTGGTGGATGAGATTATCGCCCTGCGCGCGCAGCTGCACGCAGACGAAGCGGAAGAGGTAGAGACGCTTCATCAGACGCTGGCCGAACGACAGCAGGCATTGAAGGCCCTACAGGGAGAAGTGCCGCTGCTGTTTGCCGCCGTGGATGCCAACGTGGTTGCCGCGGTGGTGTCGGACTGGACCGGCATTCCGCTGGGACGCATGGTGAAAAACGAAATTGAGGCCGTGCTCAACCTGGCTGATACCCTCAACGAGCGGGTCATCGGCCAGCGTCACGGTCTGGATCTGATTGCTAAACGCGTTCGCACCTCGCGCGCGCGGCTTGACGACCCGAACAAGCCCGTGGGGGTCTTTATGCTGTGCGGCCCGTCCGGCGTGGGTAAAACCGAAACTGCGCTGGCGCTGGCCGAGACGCTGTACGGCGGTGAACAGAACATTATCACCATCAATATGAGTGAGTTCCAGGAAGCCCATACCGTATCAACCCTGAAAGGCGCGCCTCCGGGCTACGTCGGCTACGGCGAAGGAGGGGTACTGACCGAGGCCGTGCGCCGCCGTCCCTACAGCGTGGTACTGCTCGATGAGATCGAAAAGGCGCACCCGGACGTGCATGAGATCTTTTTCCAGGTGTTCGACAAAGGCTGGATGGAGGATGGCGAAGGCCGCCATATCGACTTCCGCAATACCCTGATCATCCTGACCTCCAACGTCGGCACCCAGCTGATTAGCGCGATGTGTGCCGATCCGGAACTGATGCCCGAGCCGGATGCGCTGGCCGCCGCCCTGCGTCCGCCGCTGCTGGAGGTCTTCCCGCCCGCGCTGCTCGGTCGCCTGCTGGTGGTGCCTTACTATCCGCTAAGCGACGAGATGCTGGCCAGCATTGTACGCCTGCAGCTGAAGCGCATTCAGCGCCGCCTGGAGCAGAATCACGGCATTGTCTCGGAGGTCGACGACAGCGTTATCGCGCAGATCGTCCAGCGCTGCACCGAGGTGGAGTCCGGCGGCCGCATGGTCGATGCCATCCTGACCAATACCCTCCTGCCGCAGATGAGCCAGATATTGCTCACCGCCAGCGCGCAGGACCAACAGTATCGCCATCTGCGCGTCACGCTGCAGCAGGGCGAATTCCAGTGCCAGTTTGAGGCTTAAGGCCCATCACACTCAGAGAGTTGTCCAATATGTCAGAACACGATAATCCGCACGCGGTACCCAACGCTTTGCCGGTGGGCTACCGCTTTAACGAGTTTGAAATCAAGGAAGTGATTGGCGGTGGCGGCTTTGGCATTGTCTACCGCGCCTGGGATCATCAGCTTGAACGCACCATCGCCATCAAGGAGTTTATGCCCGCCTCGCTGGCGGTGCGTAACGATGACCTGACGCTGGTTCTGCGCAGCGATCGCTTCAGCAAAACCTTCCACGCCGGCCTGAACAGCTTTATTCAGGAAGCCCGGCTGCTGGCCCGCTTCAACCATCCGAACCTGCTGCACGTCCTGCGCTTCTGGGTGCAGAACGACACCGCCTATATGGGCACCGCGTTCTATACCGGCACCACGCTCTCTCAGCTGCACAGCCGGCGGCCGGAGATGATCAGCGAAGCCTGGATCCGCAGCCTGCTGCCGCCGCTGTTCGGGGCGATCAATACCATTCATCAGGAGGGGTATCTGCACCGCGATATCTCGCTGGATAACATCCAGATCCAGGAGAATGGCGTACCGGTGCTGCTGGATTTCGGCTCGGCGCGTAAGGCGATCGGTAACCTGTCCGATGAAACGGAAACCATGCTCAAACCCGGCTTCGCGCCGATTGAGCAGTACAGCGACGATAACGAAAGCGAGCAGGGTACCTGGACCGATATCTACGCGCTGGGCGCGGTGCTGCATACGCTGATCGTCGGCTCACCGCCGCCGGTGAGCGTGGTGCGCAGCATTGAGGACAGCTACCAGCCGCTGGTGAAGCTGCGTCCGGCGGGCTACTCCCTGCCGCTGCTGAACGCGATTGACCGTGCGCTGGCGCTACAGCCGGAAGATCGTCCGCAGACTGTGGATGCGCTGGCGGCGCTGATGGAGCTGTCACCTACCGATATCAATGAGATCCACGAGGTCAAAGTAAACGGCCCGGGCACCATGCTGGTGCCGGTCGAGGCAGCGGCGGAGGCCTCGCCGCAGGCGACCACGCTAAAACGCTTTATCGTACCGGGACTGATTGCTGCCGGGGTGCTGGTGGGGATCGGCGTGGGGGCGATGATGGCCGGGGGCGGGGGAAGCGATCGGCCGTCTCAGGCTGAGACCACTCAGGCGCAAACCACTCAGGCGCAGACCGCGTCTTCTTCCGCCCAGGCGCCCGCTGCGACGCAGCAGCCGACGGAACTGGCAGGCAGTGCGGCGTCTGCTGAGCAGGCCAGCCAGCCTGCTGAAGCGCCGGTGGCACCACCGCCGCCGGAGCCCGTTGCCCAGGTTTACATTAAGCTGCTGCCGGGCGACAAGGTCGCGATGAACGGTAACCCGCAGGCGCTGGTCCCCTCGCCGAATGGCTTCGCCATGCTGCAACTGCCGCCGGGTGACTACCGTTTCAGCATCAGCAACGAGGGTAAAACCCGCGATCAGCGCATCAGCGTCGATCGTGCAGGCGTATGGCTGCTGGATCCGCAAAGCTAATCACTACCGCGCCCGACCGGTGGGCGCGGCCAGTCAGGGAAATCACTATGTTTGATCGTATCACCGTCCAGCTGCCCGTCGCGGGCCTGCTGTTCTGGAAACTGAGCGGCAGAGAGGCTCTCTCGCACGCCTTTGAGATAACCGTGGAGCTGCTGAGCACCGATGCGCGCATTGAGCGCAAGGCGCTGCTCGGCCAGCCGCTTACCGTCTCCATCCCTACCCGGGGGCTGACGGGCGGCACCCGCTATCTGAATGGCAAAATCACCCGCATGGCGGTCAGCAGCACCGAGCTGAGCGGCACCCGCTACGCGGTCTACCGCCTGACCATGGAGCCGGACCTGTGGCCGATGAAGCGCGACCGCAACCTGCGTATCTTCCAGAACCAGACCGCGCCGGAGAGCATCAAAACGCTGCTGCGCGAGTACGGTGTGAACGTCGAGGACAGGCTGACCGGCAGCTACCGGGTGTGGGAGTACAGCGTACAGTATCAGGAGAGCAGCTTTAATTTTATCAGCCGCCTGATGGAGCTGGAGGGCATTTACTACTTCTTCCGCCACGAAGCGGACAAACATACCCTGGTGCTGATGGACAGCGCGCAGCAGCACCAGCCATTTGCGGGCTACGAGGCCATTCCCTATCACGTCACGCCCTCCGGGGGCAGCACCAGTGAGGAGGGGATCAGCCAGTGGAGCCTGGAGGATAAGGTGACGCCGGGGCTGTACAGCATCGACGACTACGACTTCCGCAAGCCAAACGCATGGATGTTCCAGGCGCGGCAGAACCCGGCCTCGCCGTCGCCGGGGCAGATAGACGTCTACGACTGGCCGGGACACTTTGTGGACCACGACCACGGCGAGTTCTACGCCCGCATCCGTCAGGAGGGGTGGCAGGTGGAGCACCAGCAGATCGCCGCCCGCGGCACCGCGCTGGGGCTGGCGCCGGGTAACACCTTCACCCTGCTGAACGCGCCCTTCTTCAGCGACAACGGCGAATACCTGACTACCGAAGCGATCTACACCTTTGAAGAGAACCGCTACGCCAGCGGCGACGACAGCAGCACCACCCACAGCATTGCGGTGCAGGTGATCCCGTCGGACATCACCTTCCGCGCCGAACCGCGCACGCCGTGGCCACGCACCCACGGCCCGCAGACCGCGAAGGTGGTGGGGCCGCAGGGCGAGTCGATCTGGACCGATAAATATGGCCGCATCAAGGTGAAATTCCACTGGGACCGGCTGGCGAAAGGGGACGACACCAGCTCCTGCTGGGTGCGCGTCTCCAGCGCCTGGGCGGGACAGGGCTTCGGCGGGGTGCAGATCCCGCGGGTGGGCGACGAGGTGGTGATCGACTTTATCAACGGAGATCCGGACAGGCCGATCGTCACCGGCCGGGTGTACAACGAAGCGAGCATGCCGCCGTGGGCGCTGCCGGCCGCCGCGACGCAGATGGGTTTTTTGAGCCGGAGTAAGGATGGCTCGCCGGACAACGCCAACGCCCTGCGCTTCGAGGATAAAGCGGGGGAGGAGCAGGTGTGGATCCAGGCGCAGAAGAATATGGATACCCACGTGAAGAACGATGCTTCTCATAGCGTGGGGCAGAATCACTCTCACTATGTTGGAGCCAGTGAACAGTATCGTGTCGTCGAGGATCAAGATGTTGGGGTAAAAGGAAGCGCCACCCTGCTCACCGGTAATACACGAACAGATAATGCTTTGGGTGCCTATGTACTGGGGTCAGGGACATCAATCAGGCTGGAATGTGGCAAGAGCGTTATTGAATTAAAAGAGGATGGCAATATTAATATCACAGGTATCAATTTCAATGTAACTGTAGATAAAACGGGTGAGATTAATACCGGTGAAGAGTTATATCTGAACCCTTCAAATGGCAAGGCAGCTACAATGGCTCCAGGTGAAGGACATAAGGAAAAGATTCAAACACAGTTAAATAACTATTTTGCGAAAAAATAACCTGTCAGGGAGGATATATGGCTAAATATCAACTTCAGGAAGCCTCTGTTGAGTTACCTGATGTATTCAAAGATCGCACAATGAATCTGTTTACGCTGAGTGAGAATAATGCCAGCGAATTTACTTTCGTCGTTTCAAGAGCAACTGCAAAAAGTGATGACACTTTACAGAGCATTTCATCACGATTAGTCAAAGAAATGACAGTCACTCTGCAGGGGTTTGTCCTGGCGTCATCACAACCAGTTTTGATCGATGGACAGCCTGCAACAGAACTTTTTTACCATTTTAAAAATGGTCATGCAGCTATCTGGCAGAAGCAATCTGTCGTCTTGCTTAATGAGGAAAGACAGGGAAGGAAGATGGTCTGTTTTATTGGAACCTGTCCGGATAGTTTCGATGAATATTATCAAAAACAATATGACACGATCATCAACAGCATCCGTTTCCGCCAGGAGGGAAAAGATGATTTTATCTCTCAACCTCTGTCAGCGACCAGTGAAAAAGTCTATTTTGCACTGGATAATGACAGCAAAGAACTGTTTGTTTTTGAAACGCTAAATGGTCTTTACCAGCATATTGATTTACAGCGGGCTTTAAATGGAGCGTATCTGTTTTACGATGCAGCCGGCCATCCTCTGCACATCGCTCCTTTGCCTAAAGCGCGGGAGCAGGAAACAACACGCTATGCATTATGGACAACCTCACCCAAAAGAGCTCAACAGATGTCTTCAGTCATGTTGGTATGCAGGTCGATAAAGGGTTCCTCAATGCTTAATACGGCCGAAGCCATCGCTGCCTTTATCCAGGCAAACGGGGATGTTTGATCCATGAGCGAGTTTAATGCGGCCCGCGAACTTGATGACATAGCCCACAGTGCCTCAAAAACCTGGATGATTGCCGGATTGATTGGAGGGGCCATTTTAGGGGCGGCTGCCGTCGTAGTAACCGGTGGCGCGGCATTAGTCGTGGTAACCGCGGCAGCGGCCGCTGGAGCAACCGCTGCTGGCGGTGTTGGTGAAGTGCTTGGCAGCATGTCCTGGGCTCCAAGGCATTTGACAGGAAAACTGTCTGATGGCTCCCCAAATGTGATCATTAACGATCGCGCTGCGATCCGGGCCCATTTATCAACCGGAGAATGTGATGAGCACAGTGGTTCAAAGCAGCGGGTTGCAGAAGGATCGATTAAGGTCTATATCAACGACTTCCCTGCCGCACGCATCGGCGATCGTCTGACCTGTAGCGCCGAGATTTTTTCAGGATCTTTTAATGTTTTTATCGGTGGCAGCAAGCGACAAACGGACGATATAAGCCCGGAAATACCGGGTTGGGTAAACTGGGTGATGCTGGGCATTGGTGCGGCAGCGATAGGTGTTCTGGCTTCCCCGGCTATCGCTATTCTAAGTACTTTCGGCGCACTGGGTGGCGGCTATGCCGGAAGTTATATCGGCGGCAGACTCTTTGGCGAAGGCAGTAATGGTCAGAAGTGGTCAATGCTAGCTGGCGGTTTGATTGGCGGTGCTGCGGGTGGCAAAGGCGGGGCAAAGTTCGATAGCTGGCGCAGTATTGGTCGTTATGAGCACACCAATGGTGTACCGATCAGCAAAGCGAAGTTTGATGAAATTCTGGAAATGGAAAAAGGGACAAGGCCCGATCCCGAAACATATCTACCGAAAGAGTACATAGACAATCATTTGAAAGAGTTTGAAAATGGTTCATCGAGAATCGTACTAAAAGATGCATACGATCAATATGGGCTTGGTAAGCCTGATCCATGGCAAAGTGAATTTGTTGGTTCTAAAGAGGGAACTACAAAAGTAATCATTGAGTCAGCTGGTAATACCTCTAAAATGGCTGAGCAGTTAGGGGTTTCACAAGAGCAATTAGAAAGCGGCCAATTGTTAAGAGTTGATTTTCTGCCAACTGAAAAGTATAACATTAGGATGCCTTCAGGGAACGAGTTTGGTGTGAACGATCAATGGTTGCCTGGTGGTCGTTTACCTACAGGAAAACCCGAGGCTATTATTTCGACGAAAAATATGGTCGAAGGAATTGATTATAAAGTTTACGATATGACAACGGGAGAGCTATATGAATGATGTGATTTTATTATATGGAAAAAAATGGGAGTTCGACTTTTATAAATCAGGCGATGACTTTATTATTACGATCGTTTTTTCAGAGTATAATAATTTTTCTCAGATGGATGTTTTCAGAAGTTTTAGGCTAAGTGACGATGAAATACAAAAACTATGTTTTTGCAGCGATGTCGAGTTACTTGCAGGTGAGTTAAAAAAAGAATATCCAAATAATAAAGATAAGGAAATTATTCCTTATCTACTCCTTCCTGCGCGAAAATCCGTTATGAAGTACTCCCAACCGGATGATAAAATCCTTGAGATTCCTTGCTGATTTAATGGTGGTGGAGTGGTTTATATAGCAAGTAAATTTATGTATAGCTCAGATGTTGTAATAATAACCGCCAACAGTTCCACATAATCCCGGGAAATAAATTAAGCGGGCTATATGGTTAGTTTACTATTAACAGGAGGGGTAGTTCTTTGTTATTAGGATAAAAAATTAATAAAGGGAACCGCATCAAGATCTATAATAAAGTCATATGAGTTCTTAAATTACGGGGATCTGGGGGGGCAAAAATCACAGGAATACAGAGGGGGTTTAAAAAAACTGTAAATAACCCTGTGTAACAGCGGCTGAATTAAAGGTGATCGCTCAGGCGGTCACCTAACTCGATAATAAAACGACTCATTGCCAGTCGCCAGTTCTGGAACGACATACACCTTTTTTTGAAGAATCCCTGATAGCAAGATAAATAACCTTGCGCACTAAACGTCTGTCGGGAACACTTTGCGTTTCTTTATCGCCGACGGATTACGTTTTTCAGTTAATCGATGGCGTTAGTGGTGTAGATTGCCTTGCGGATATTCGGCGGGTTGCCGAAGAACGTATTCAGATTTGGGTAAATAAATGAATGATTATACAGCTCTGGATTATATCAATGACGCCATTTTAATTACGGAAATGAGACTAAAAAATAATAAAGATTTAGTCTTTACATGATGGCGCTTGATCAATTAAATTTTCTTCAGTCTATATTGACTGGGGCCGGGAAGGACAAAAGTAAATTGCATGCGATGAATCTTGGTGTATTGGCTTATAAAGAGTTTGATTCTACCGAGCCAGAATTAGCGATAAAACTTTCAAATGTCAATTATATTTCTTCAAAAATCTCCAGTGGAATGAAAGTTATTCTCCCGCATGAAGAAGATGTTAAGTATATTAAAAGACATAGACGTAACATAAAATGATATGAAAATCTCACATGTGTTTTTCATTTTGGGATATAAATTTCAGTTTTAATGAAAGTTTTTTTCTTTAATTTCAATAGAGTGTAATGCTTTCTATTTTACCAAGGTTTCGTGTTATAACATAAGAATTTAGTTATGTTGAAAAAAGATAAGCCTCGCTATTTCTGGGGATGCTCTGAAAAAGAATAGAGGTGATCAAGGTTTATAGGCAATGTATGATTCTATGGTTCACAAATTTAATTTCTAAATCTAATGATGGCAGGATTTAACACAGTAAAGATCAGTAGATTTTTTCCACCTCTTAGTTATATGCAAAAAATCAAGGCTTCAGTGTTATTTTTCTATTAACTCTTTAGTTCCTTATTTGTAGCGCCTCAGATGAGGACAGAGGTTGAAGTCAGGTTGCCTCATAAAAATCATTATAAAATAAATAAGGCTACCCTCAAGAGTAAATATCCTGATGTTTTTTTGAATGCTGCGTATTATACCGCAGCATCCCTGCTTTCCTCTGACCACTATCAGGAAAGAGATCCGCTGTTCTTATACTAAATAACACTTTTTGCCGCAACAACCTTATAAACGTTACTTGCTGATCGCGGGTTAAAGATCTATAGCGCAAGCCACAGCCTTAAGTTCATATCAGCGTCGATCGTGCAGGCGTATGGCTGCTGGATCCGCAAAGCTAATCACTACCGCGCCCGACCGGTGGGCGCGGCCAGTCAGGGAAATCACTATGTTTGATCGTATCACCGTCCAGCTGCCCGTCGCGGGCCTGCTGTTCTGGAAACTGAGCGGCAGAGAAGCTCTCTCGCACGCCTTTGAGATAACCGTGGAGCTGCTGAGCACCGATGCGCGCATTGAGCGCAAGGCGCTGCTCGGCCAGCCGCTTACCGTCTCCATCCCCACCGGGGGGCTGACGGGCGGCACCCGCTATCTGAATGGCAAAATCACCCGCATGGCGGTCAGCAGCACCGAGCTGAGCGGCACCCGCTACGCGGTCTACCGCCTGACCATGGAGCCGGACCTGTGGCCGATGAAGCGCGACCGCAACCTGCGTATCTTCCAGAACCAGACCGCGCCGGAGAGCATCAAAACGCTGCTGCGTGAGTACGGTGTGAACGTCGAGGACCGGCTGACCGGCAGCTACCGGGTGTGGGAGTACAGCGTTCAGTATCAGGAGAGCAGCTTTAATTTTATCAGCCGCCTGATGGAGCTGGAGGGCATTTACTACTTCTTCCGCCACGAAGCGGACAAACATACCCTGGTGCTGATGGACAGCGCGCAGCAGCACCAGCCGTTTGCGGGCTACGAGGCCATTCCCTATCACGTCACGCCCTCCGGGGGCAGCACCAGTGAGGAGGGGATAAGCCAGTGGAGCCTGGAGGATAAGGTGACGCCGGGGCTGTACAGCATCGACGACTACGACTTCCGCAAGCCAAACGCGTGGATGTTCCAGGCGCGGCAGAACCCGGCCTCGCCGTCGCCGGGGCAGATAGACGTCTACGACTGGCCGGGACACTTTGTGGACCACGACCACGGCGAGTTCTACGCCCGCATCCGTCAGGAGGGATGGCAGGTGGAGCACCAGCAGATCGCCGCCCGCGGCACCGCGCTGGGGCTGGCGCCGGGCAACACCTTCACCCTGCTGAACGCGCCCTTCTTCAGCGACAACGGCGAATACCTGACCACCGAAGCGATCTACACCTTTGAAGAGAACCGCTACGCCAGCGGCGACGACAGCAGCACCACCCACAGCATTGCGGTGCAGGTGATCCCGTCGGACATCACCTTCCGCGCTGAACCGCGCACGCCGTGGCCGCGCACCCACGGCCCGCAGACCGCGAAGGTGGTGGGGCCGCAGGGCGAGTCGATCTGGACCGATAAATATGGCCGCATCAAGGTGAAATTCCACTGGGACCGGCTGGCGAAAGGGGACGACACCAGCTCCTGCTGGGTGCGCGTCTCCAGCGCCTGGGCGGGACAGGGCTTCGGCGGGGTGCAGATCCCGCGGGTGGGCGACGAGGTGGTGATCGACTTTATCAACGGAGATCCGGACAGGCCGATTGTCACCGGCCGGGTGTACAACGAAGCGAGCATGCCGCCGTGGGCGCTGCCTGCGGCTGCAACGCAGATGGGTTTTTTGAGCCGGAGTAAGGATGGCTCGCCGGACAACGCCAACGCCCTGCGCTTCGAGGATAAAGCGGGGGAGGAGCAGGTGTGGATCCAGGCGCAGAAGAATATGGATACCCAGGTGAAAAACGATGCTTCTCATAGCGTGGGGCAGAATCACTCTCACTATGTGGGGCGGGATGAATCGCACCGGGTGGAAGCGAACCGGACGCATAGCGTAAAAGTGAATGAAACCCTTCTGACCGGGAGCAAAAAAGAAGATGCGGTGGTGGAAGAATACGTTCTGGCGTCAGGGACTAAGTTACGCTTAGAATGCGGTGAGAGCGCTATTGAGCTGACGGCGGCGGGGCAGATCAATATGATCGGGAAAGGATTCAATATCTTTGTTAATGGTTCGGGCTATATCAACACCAGCGGCGGCAAGCTGAACCTGAATGACGGCACGGGAGCAGCCACTGAGGCACCCGGCGCTGGACACAAAGGGTATATCAAAAGCGCGGTGGAGGCGCAGTTCCCGGCAAAAAAGGGGAGTGAGGCGGTAGCGCCGTCTCCAAATCCGGCACAAGAGCATCAGGGTGCAACTAAAACGCCTGAAACGATGTTGACCCCTTTTGGCAAAGACGTAGACAATCTGGTCAATAAATCTCCAACTCTCAGCAAAGATCTTGAGACGCTTGATAAACAGAAATGGTCAATAAAAGAAGGTGCTGCCGGTAAGGGAACATTCGCCGATAGAAATAATAAAGTTATCAAGATCGACAGCAATAAAATTTCAAATCCTGAAAATGTTGTGCAGTCATTGTCTCATGAAACAGGTCATGCACTTTATACTCCCCGAACCGATCTCTCTTCGCGAGATGCTTACTTAAATAGTGCATTGAGTGACGAAGGAGCGGCCACATTAAAGAACATCGAAGTACAAAGGGAAATTCTGAAGAATGGAGGTAATGACATTGGCATAGCAGGAAACACTTCTAATCAGGCAAGCTACAATAAAATCTATGATCAGTTATCGGATAAGACCATCAGCAGAGTTACGGCAGAAGAGAAGATTGGAAGAATTTTTGGGAAAGGGGAAGTGACATCCACAACCAAAGAAAGTTATGAGGACTATTATGGAGGGTGGTATGATAAGAATTATCCGTCAAAGTAAGATGGTTTATGCAGCGTTTTTATGTATTTCATTCGTTAATGTGGCCTGGGGAGGGAATATGAAACATGTCAATTTTTGGACATTTGTTGATAACATGAAGGTTAACTTAATTAAAACTCAGGATGAGATGATGCGTTCCTTCAGTAATCCCTTATTACTTGAACATGAGACGGCACATACGCGTTTTTTCATCGGCGGGGGTTTTCCCCTACAAGATGGGATAAAAATTGATAGCGTAGATCTCAGAGTCAGTAAAGATACAGCGCCTACACCTGCTTTTCTCTCTTTTGAGGTCTCGGGAAAATGCATATCCAGAGAAGATGTGCATAAAAAGTATAAGGGATTAGTATTATCAGGCATGCCAACTGGCCGTTCTCTGGAAGAAACGACAAGTTTTTCATCTAATCCTGATGAAAAGGGGTTATTTGTAACTTTTAGCTTTTCTGAAGCGAAGCCTGACTGCCTTAAAAGAGTGATATTTGACTCTAAATAGAATAGTTATTTATAAATAAAATTTCAAAGAACGCCAGCATTGATCGATGCTATCTATTTCCCTCATAGCATCACTGATTGCTCAAAGGTCATCATAAAATGAAACTGGTTTTTCCACTCTGCTCCTGCTGTCCGGCTTAGCCAGTGTCTATGCCAGTGCTGAGGGGGCCATTTTCTGGTAGCTGGGAGGGCCAGAATTTGGCGGCGGATGGCGCCTTATTATCAACGCTGACCCTGAATATCCAACTTTGGCTAAGGTACTAAAAACAACAGAGGTTGATTTATCATCAAGGAGTGCCGCAGTTCAGGATGCAGTATGGTCAACTTCGGTACATCATGGTGGGCGCCAAAGATCCTGGCAGACACTATTAACGATATAAAGTCGACAACAAACGTGGATAGTCTCGACTTTGATCAGAAATTTATTTCTCAACTCTATAAAAACAGAACTGACTATGTAAATATTTTATCTTCCCTGGATGCCAATGGTAAGGCAGATTTGGCGGGAAGATATGTTAGTGAACAAAGCCGTGCATTGGACATGTTATCCGGTGGGAACTGATATGAAATCGATTGTACTTATTACTCTTATATCCATTCTGTCTACTTCTGCATTGGCTAAAGAAGTGGATTATTCTGAGTAATTTGATAAGTGTATGAAAACGGCGGAAGGTGCCACGGTGAGTATGAGGGCATGTTATGCAGATGAGATTGACAGCCAGGACAAAAGACTAAACGCCAATTATAAAGCTTACATTTCACTAATGAGTAGTGACATAAAGAAAAAATTTGTGAATGCCCAGCGATCATGGGTTAAATTTAGGGACGAAAACTGCGAGGCATTTCAATCACAAGAGCCTGGTGGAACACTATCCCTGATTGTTGGCGATAGTTGTTATCTCAAAATGACCGCTGAACGGGCGAATGATTTCCAGAGAAAAGACAGTAAGTAAGAGATGCTGTTGCCTTTTGTTAACACGAAGGATAGAAAACGGAGAGTAGTGAATTTTGGGGAAGAAGAGGTTTTTACCCGGCACATATTAAGCTTTCATTGGCTTATTACAAATAAGACATATGCTCTGGTTCTGATTGTGATGAATCTATTCTAGCCCTTTAATAAATGTGAGTGAAACACGATGGGATAGCGTTACCCATTTTTACTAAAGTAAAGGATTTTTCAACATGCGTCTGCAATTATCGATGTTATATTTTTCCCCAATAGCATAAATGATTACTTGAAGGTAATTATAAAATAAAAATGCTTTTTCCTCCTGAGCGGGCAAATCTCATCTTTACCTTAAAAAAAGCATGGTATGGAAGATTATTAAGGCACCTCAGCAGGAGAATGCTGTCGCCCCTGTCAGCTACGCGCTAAAACTGCATGAAAGCAATTAGGGGAAGTCACGAAAGATAGTCACTCCCAGCTTCATTATCACCATAGTGAATAAATGTGGTAAATTTCTAGCCCCTGTAATCGCCTCTCCTACCTCGCAATAAAGGAAAAAGACAATAGCGTCATGGCGCTGGAAAGGAAAAACACCCAGCATGATAATAAAGTAAGCGGTGCTATTTTTATGCAGGATAATATTACCTCCCCGGTTTCTTTTTACACGCCAGATATACGCGTAAGCCAGGGCAGTAAAGTTCAGGTTTAACAAAAAGGTGCGTGGATAGCAGACCAAAGACTACTTATTAACTGATAACCGTGGGCAATAAAAGCGCAATAAATATTTATTGCGCACCCTCATTATTTTTAAAGCGGACAATACCTATGCAATATCATCTGAATGAAGGATCTTTCTCGCTGCATGCCAGCGACTGGCTGGACAACAGTATGAACGTGCTGCGGGATGAGGCAAATGGCATCTCTGTGATCGTCAGCCGTGGGCCCGTTCCTGACGAAAGCGATTTTGAAAGGGAATTCCATCAGCAGTGGGATCGTATGCGCGCGCAGATGACCAGTCTGGTGCAGTCTGACTTTCGCCGGGTTAGCGTGGGGAGCGAGGGAAACATTCGCGGCGTGGAGGTGACCAGCCACTTTGAACGCAATGGCCAGCAACTTTACCAGCACCAGCTCGCCCTCCAGGCAAAGAACAATAATACGCTGATGGTCTTCACCTACTCTGCGCTGCGGCCTTTTACCGCAGAGGATGATATCCGCTGGAATACGCTGAAAAATACCCTGTCACTTACCCCTCCAGGACAGGATGCCTGAGTTATGAGTAATAAACCTGCTGCCCGGATAGGGGATGATCTCATCCACTCCAGCATCTTTGCGGATATCACCAGCATTGTGGTGGAAGGCGCTGCCTTCGCGGCCATTGGTTTTGCCGTTGGGGCCGCCCTCGTGGCCGCGGCCCCACTGGCTGGCGTGGCGGCTGTGAGCACTGCGGTAGCGGCGGTGGGCTCAAGCTGCGTGCTAACCGGGATTATTGGCGGCGCGCTGGCAAATGTGACGGGGGTCTCCGATAAGATCGCCCAGTTCGCCAGCGGCATGGGGGATTTCCTGTTCCCCCCTTCGGTCAGCGGCAAAATCACCAGCGGTTCCGAAAATGTTCTGACCAATAAAAAACTGGCTGCCCGAGCCGCCGCGAAGCTGCTTCCGCCCGCTTCGGTCGTACCCGAAAGCCAGTCTCCAATGAGCTTTATGGATTATGGCCGGGAACTGTTAGGGAGCGCAGGACAGATCGCTCACTCCCTCTGGCAACCCACGGTCGCCGGGCCCGTTGCCAATGCCGATCCCACTCAGCAGGACACCATCGCCTGTGATAAACACGCTGGCCCACAGTTTCTGGCAGAAGGATCCTCGTCGGTGCTGATTAACGGGCAGCCTGCCATCCGGGCGGGGGATCGTTCAACCTGCGAAGCAACGGTGGCAGACAAAGTCTCGCCAGATGTGATTATCGGTGGGGAAAGCGTCATTGTCCGTGAGATAAAAAGTGGCAAAACGCCCGGGCTGGCGCTGGTTATGATGTTACTTCCCCTGCTGAGAGGGCGGCCCGGAGAAGTCATACGCAGTATGCCCTGTGTCGTTGCCAATGCGATTGGTGGTATGGCGGCTGATATGTTGATCAATGCCGTTTTTTCCTCCTCAAATCCGGTCCATGCTGCGACAGGCGCAAAGGTGCTTAATGACCAGACCGACCTAGATTTCACGCTGCCAGGACGCTTTCCCCTGCACTGGCAGCGTAACTACAACAGTCGCTCGGGACTCGAAGGCCTGTTCGGACGCGGCTGGACAACGATTTTCGATACCCGGCTTGAAGTAAATGGCAGCGACGGCCTGTGGTGGGATGAATTTGGTCGTGAATTACGTTTTTCCTTACCCCCTGAAAATGAGCCGCTCTACAGCCCCACCGATGGGTTGATCTTCCGTCAGGGACCGGGCGGGGAGCTGGCGATAGCGGATGATGACGGAAGCGTCTGGCGACTCTATCGTCCGCTGCGTGCCAACCCACAGCTGTTGCTGCTGGCCTCGCTCAGCGATGAGTACGGCAATATGCTGGAAATGGATTATGACGCAGAGGGCCGTCTGAACCGTATTTATGACGTACCCGGGGCTGTCGACCTTCATGTTCACTACGACGATATCCGTTTTGCTCAGCGGGTCACATCACTGAGCCATTTTGACGGCAGACAAAGCTGGCAGCTGATGACCTACACCTATGCGGACTCAGGCCAGCTGGCCACGGTGACCGATGCCGCCGGGGTTATTACGCGAGAGTTCAGCTATAACGAACAGGGGCTGATGAACGCGCATCGCCTGCCTGGCGGTATGCTCAGTGAATATCGCTGGCAGTACTTTGACGACTGGCGGGTAGTGGCAACGCGAACCAGCACCGGCGACAGCAGCGTCATGACCTATGACCTTGAGGCGGGCCTGACATCGGTGGTTCACGCTGACGGTCGCGAGCACCGGCACTACTGGAACGAACAGGCGCTGGTTACCCGCTACATTGATGAAAGGGGGGAAAGCTGGCGCTTCGACTGGGATAAAAATCAGCAGCTGACCCGCACGGTGGATCCCCTCGGCAATGAGGTGAAGTTTCGCTATGACGAGGCGGGTAACCGGGTCGAAGAACAGGACGCGATCGGTAACGTTCGCACCACGCAGTGGCTGGAGACGCGTGCGCTGCCGACGGGCATTATTGAGGCCGACGGTTCAGGTACGCGTTTTATTTACGATGAACGCTACGGTCTGGCAAAGGTATTTTCTGCAGAAGGACTGAGCGAACAGCTGGAACGGGATGATTACGGCCAGGTTATCCGTCGCACCGATGCGCTCGGCGGTGTGAATCAGTATGCCTACAATGCTGCCGGTCAGGTTATATCGGTAATGGACTGCTCCGGTTTTACCACGCGCTATCTCTGGCACCCGCTAGGCTGGCTGATGACGGAGATCGCCGCAGACGGTGAAGAAACGCATTATCAATATGATGCCGCCGGTCGTCCCTTAGCACTCCAGCGCGCGGAGGGGTGGGAAGAGAAGCTGCGCTGGAGCAAACGGGGTTTACCCATCGCGCATCAGGCGGCAGATGGCCGCGAAAGCCAGTTCCGCTATGATGATGCAGGCAGGCTGATTGCCACACGCAACCCGCAGGGTGATGAAGTGGGTCGTGAATATGATGCCCGCAGTCGCCTGATCGGTCTGATAAATGAAAATGGTGAACGCTACGGTTTTAAGTGGGGAGCAGATTCCCTGCTGCTTGAAGAGCACGGGCTGGATGGCGTGGTTACACGCTATGGCTATGACGCCAGTGGCCGCGTGGCGGAGCGGACCTTCGCGGCGGATACCGCCCACGCATTTAGCCATCTGTTTCGTTACGATCCACGCGGGCTGGTTACCGGCAGACGTTCCCCGGACGGTGAAACACGCTTTAGCTATTCAAAGCCTGGGCAGCTGCTCCAGGCCTCATATCATCCGGCGCTGGATGATGAAAACGTCACCCGTGAACCCGAGCAGGCGCTGGACTTCACCTGGGATAAGCTGGGGCGGCTGGTAAAAGAGACCGGTGAGCAGGGCGTGGTGGAGTATGAGTGGGATGCGCTGGGCAACCGCACCAGCACCACGCTGCCCGACGGGCGCAGGCTGCGCAATCTCTACTACGGCAGCGGGCACCTGCTGAATATCGCGCTGGACAACCTGCCGATCACCAGCTTCCGGCGTGACAGCCTGCACCGTGAGACCCGTCGCGCCCAGGGCACGCTAAACAGCCATATCAGCTATGACCGGCTGGGGCGACTGCGTCAGCGAGACGTCTTTACCGATGGTCAGCAGCGCCCGGCACCGCGGCAGTGGTCGCGTCGCTGGGACTATGACTATTGTAATAACCTCGTGCGCGAAGAGCAGGACGATAACCCCTTTACCTGGCGTCAGTGGCAGTACGATGCTGCAGGCCGGCTGCTGAAACAGGACGGAAGCCTGCCGGACCACGAGCAGTGGCGCTGGGATGCCGCGTCGAATCCGCTGGATGCCGGGGCGAACAGGGTGTCGCATAACCGCGTCACCCACCTTAACGGCGCGACCTACCGCTATGATATCCACGGTCGCACGGTTGAAAAAATCCGCGATGGCGAGCGGTGGCGCTACCGCTATGACGGCGAGCACCGGCTCAGTGAGGTGATACGGGAAGGGCGGCACGGCACCCAGACGTACGTCAGCTTTCGTTACGATCCCCTCGGGCGTCGGATCGGCAAGACCAGCCGGACGGTGAAACAGGGAGAGCCAGCCGGTCAGCCCCGCACCACCGGGTTTGTCTGGGAAGGCCTGCGGCTGCTGCAGGAGATTCAGGACGACATCCCGCTGACCTACGTTTACGCGGATCAGGCCAGTTACGAACCGCTGGCGCGTATTGACGGCGTCAGCGATCCGGAGATTTACTGGTTTCACTGTCACCCCAACGGTACGCCGGAGAAACTGACGGACGAAGAGGGCGAAACGCGCTGGCAGGGTGATAACGGCGCATGGGGAAAACTGCTGCGTGAAGCGCGACTGAAAGCACCGGGCTTTGCGCAGAACCTGCGGATGCAGGGGCAGTATCTGGACAGGGAGACAGGGCTTCACTACAATCTGTTCCGTTATTACGATCCAGACTGTGGACGTTTTACGCAGCCTGACCCGATAGGGCTGGCGGGTGGGCTGAATCTTTATGCTTATGCGCCGAACCCGCTGAACTGGGTGGATCCGTTGGGGTTGAGTCGGTGTTCTTCAGATGCTTATAAGGGCGTTAAAGACGCTTCGGCTTATTTGAAGAAACAAGGTGTTCCCCGGAAATTCAGGAAGCAGATTTTAGAATCTTTTGAAATACATTCCCTTCGGGTTCGTAAAGCGACAGATTCAGAATATGGATTAAGATATTTCGATGGGGTAAATGCAAAGGCAAGAGGACGCTATATATTTGAAACATTCCCTGCGACAAGAGAAAGTCTGGCAGTAAAAACTGAATGGAATCAGATGACTAATTTTTCTCAATTTAAAGTTACGCCAGGTTCGGTCATTCTTGAAGGTAGAGCCTCAGCTCAAGGAGTAGGATTGTCGGGTGGCCAGATACAAAAATACATCTCTGACCTCAATAACTTAATAGATTTATAAATATGAATAATAAAGATAAAGCAATTTTTAAGTTGAAAAAAGCGATTGATGAACTGAACAAAGTTCTTGCTGGAAATAATATCAACGTTTTAGCTATAAGCTCACATCAACAAATAGGTGAGTTTATAAAAGTATTTGAAATTACTTTGCAGAAGGTATTATCGGATAGTATTCCCCCTAAAAATAAAAGGACACTTGGGATAGCACACTTAATCGCAGACCAATGGCCCTTTGACCTTGAGTTGGGAAGTATAATTATCGATGCAGAACAAGCCTATAAAGAATTATAGTTAAATAAGCCGGAAGCGATCCCGGTGATCCTTCCGGCTTTTATTTTAGCCGCCAGCCTGAGCCAGCAGCGCCAGCGCCTGTTGCCGGGTCTGCTCAATCTCCCGCCGCTGCTGCTCAAGCCGAGCCTGCTCCTGGCGCAGTCGCGTTTCCTTGCGGCTGTAGGGGATCAGCACCAGACAGCCGTCCAGTACCTTCAGGCTGACGCCGGTGCCCACCTCAAATCCCGCCTCGGCCAGCCACTTACCCGCAATGTTCACCTGCGGCGTGGTGCGGTCACCGCCCTTTGGACGGTAGCCCTCTTTGGAAGGATCGGTAATGGTGAATTTAAAAACTACGATCTAATTAAAGACTCTCCAGTATATATTGATGGGGTGCTAAAAAATGGTGGCTTCTAATATGATAAACTTTAATTCTGAAATAATATCTGGATGTTCGTTAGGTAATATTAGTATGAATGAAAATATATCTTCATTTATAGATGAAATGTATTCTTTTTTAAGGTTGAGGTTAAGGAGTACTATCTTCCTGATGGGAGTAAAAAGAATGCATATATAATTAATAAAACTATAACGATCGCCACTAATCATGAAGGTTTAATCTTCTCAATTGGTTGCAATCAAGAATATAAAGGGAAGTATAAAAACATATTACATACAGGGCAATCGATGAAAGAGGTTATTGCTTCAAATGAAAAGCAACGTATATTTAATGGCTCAGTCATTATTGACGATGATTTTGGCTTTTCACTTATATTGCCATCACCTTATGATGAAATCGGGGATAGCATCGAAAATATACCTAGTGATTTGATATTTAAAGAAATATATGTTTCTGATTTTTCTTCATGGCGATCAGGTTATTGAATGAGGCTGGATGTTAATCTCTTCGATACAGCTAGTCATTGAAAAGCACTGAGAAAACCACCATAAATAAAAGCCGTAAAAATCCTCTCTGGATCTTTACGGCTAATTTTATCAGTTGCTATTCCTGCATATTACCTCGTTGCACCTGAATCACCACCTTACCAGGCATCAAGCTGAGCGCTAGCGGTTGCCCGGTCAAGCCGCACTGTGTCAACCAGTCTCGTTTCAGGGAAGAGCATTTTCACTGGGATGCGGCCGGTAACCAGACGGACAGACCCGGACAGACAGTCTGGCAGAACCTGCTCCAGAGGCTGAGAGGGGCACGCTGGCGCTACGATGGTTTTGGGCGACTAATCTGGCGTAAGCCCGTGAATGAGGATGTGGAGCAGTCCTTCAGCTATGACGATGAGGATCGCGTGGCTGAAGTGCGCTTCACAGGCCATAAAGCCTACAGCCGCGTTGAATATCGTTACGATCCACTGGGCAGAAGAACGCAGAAAATCCTCCACCATCATAATAAGGCTGCGGAAACCGTCACTTTTCTGTGGAGCGGGCTGCGGATGGTGGGCGAAAGCAGCAGCGCCGCGCCGGAGCGTGACACGCAGTACCTGTACAGCGAAGGAAGCTGGGAGCCGATTGCCCGGGTTGATACCTTCGGTGAACAGTCGGATATTTTCTGGTACCACACGGAGCTGAACGGGCTGCCGGAGCGGATGACCAACGATCGTGGCGAAGTGGTGTGGCGTGGGCGCTTCTCGACGTGGGGGATAACGGAGCAGGAAAGCACCACAGGGTATCAGTCAGTCCAGCAGAACCTGCGCTTTCAGGGACAGTATCTGGACCGGGACTAATTTGCTTCAGCAAAATTGAACATCGCTTCAGCGACGGCCCCGAAGGGGTGAGGCACCACAGGTGCCGAATCAACCGGACTGCACTACAATCTTTTCCGGTATTACGATCCTGTGGGTGGACGGTTTACGCAGCTGGACCCGATTGGGTTGGCGGGTGGGCTGAATACTTATCAGTATGCGCCGAATCCGCTGGGGTGGATTGATCCGCTGGGGCTGACGAGATGTAAGCCCGGAACTGCCTCGGGAAAAGGCAGTAATATTGAAGGGAAATGGTTAAGAGGTACTCATGGTAATGCTGGCTTATTCCCATCATCAATAGCTGATAAATTACGTGGCAGACAATTTAAATCTTTTGACGACTTCAGAGAAAATGTCTGGAAAGAGGTAGGAAATGATTCCCACCTTTCTCAGCAATTTAGCCGTTCAAATATTACCAGGATGAAAGATGGCAAAGCACCAATAGCTCACGATACTCAATGGAATGGGAAAAACAAATCCTATGTTCTTCATCATCGGACGCCTATTCAACATGGAGGCGGTGTCTATGATGTTGATAATATTATTGTTGTTACCCCAAGATAACACCTTGATGTGTTAGATAGGGCTTATCATTTTTGAGGTTGAATATGCAAAGAAAAGAGCTTATCGAGTTAATTGAGAAAATACAGCGCAGTGAAGGTACTGAGGAAGAAGCTGATAATGATATTGACTTGCTTTGTAGTAGCGTTGTTGATCCTCAGGCTGCAAATTATATCTTCCAGGAAGATCTTAGCGCTGAAGAAATAGCCGATAAAATAATGGACTATAAACCGATCACATTATAAAAATAAAGCCTGAAGCGATCATCAAGATCCTTCCGGCTTTTTACTTTCAGCCGCCAGTCTGCTGCTCCACGGTGAGGATCAGCCGGCCTTCATCGATCCTCACCGTTACTGGACAGCCGGTCTCAAATCCCGCCTCCCTGAGCCAGTCACCCTTCAGATGGAGGCTGGGGCTGCGCTAATAGTACGTGGCGGTAATATCCCGGCGGCTCTCATGATAACTTAATTTCAGGAATATAAGAGGAATATATGTATTCTGGAATGGCTGTGTATAATACTGAGAATATAGACGCAAAAACTGCATGCGAACTAGGTGAGAAGTTACTTACCGATATTGGCATGCCTATTACTGGTGCCGGATATTATAAGATGTTAAAAAGTGGTGATCATCTAGGCGATCACGACATCGTAGAGATATCATTCCCTGACTTAAAGGAAAAAATAAAGGATAATGCGGTTACCGCATTTAGAATATATTCAGAGCAGAAAGATGCACAGCCGTGGAATGCATCTTTTGGTTATATGACCAATGAGTTCGGTGGCTTCAATTATATTGATGTGCAATGCCCAAGCGTAGCTGATGACTCCAAGGCTACAACTGAATTTTTAAGTTCACTGTCTGATAATATACCATATTCATATGGTATTAAGTACCGTACTGATAAAGTCACCAAAGCGCTCTATTATGCCACTGGTGATAATATGGTTAATATATATCAATATGAAAATGCATCTTTATTTAAAAGAGAGTGCCCAGGTAGATTTAAAGGTCAAGAACGTTATAAAAATACGATGCTAAGGATGGTTTATCCTATTAATGTGATTAATAGTCATCATCTTGATATTGTTATCGGAAATGTTAACTTGAAAGAGTGGATATCAAGTGATGAAAATTATGGTTCCCTTGAAGGGTTAAACAATAATCTGTGGCTATGGACCGTTGAGGATACTGAACTCGACGAGGTAAATAGGTGTCTTGGTGAGGCCGGAGTATTAATCTCTTGGAAACCATTAGCCACTAAGAAAACAGCTAGAAAACTGCCATAAATAAAAGCCGGGAAGATCATCATTGGATCTCCCCGGTTATTTTTATCTGCTCCCTGCCATTTTTATCTGTTGCTAGGCAAGCATATTGCCCTAGTGAATCTGAATTATCACCTTGCCGGGTATCACGCTGATCGCCAGTGCCTGGTCAGGCCACACTGCGTCAGCCAGTCCCCCGTCAGATGCAGCTCGTCGTTATCCCATATCCAATCCACGTGGATACTACGATGCCTCAATCATTATGTATTTTCATTACTAATTGATTTAAAATAATTTTGTGCAGATAAAAACTATCAAAGTAGGGCGGTAGCGTGATTAAGATCCTAGAGTATGATGCATTTCTGGCGGAGGTATACCACCTGAACCGCTAGTATGATTCGCGGGAGGGATGTTGCCTGTGCCCAGACCCGGTGGGGCTTGCTGGGGGATTAAACCTCTACGCGTACGTTCCGAACTCGTTAAACTGGGTGGATCCGCTGGGGTTGACGAAGTGTAGCTTGGAAGGCAAATATAGAGAAATTGAAAAATCTCCTTTGCCTCCATCCCTTGCTTCAACATTCACTAATAGTGAATATAAAACTGTGATGACCACACAGGATATTACTATGTATCGAGTTTTTGGTGGCACTGCAAAAATAGATGGTTCTTTTGTTTCTACTGTTAGCTCAGGTAGTAGAATACAGGCTAAAATTGATGCTGCACTTTTACCTCAGTGGAAAAATACGAGACAGTTTGAAGCAACCATTCTTGTACCTAAAGGGACCGTTTTACAGTTAGGAGAGGTTGCACCACAAATAACCAAATCTGGAACAATACTCTCTGGGGGAGCAGACCAAATCATTCTTCCACGAGGATGGGATCAGAGTTGGATATTGAATGTTAGAGGAATTAACTCTATTTAGGCTAATATCATGAAAACAAAAAAAGAAGCGTTAAATATCTTAAAGAAAACTTTGTCAGATCTGGAAAAAGAAAAATTGGTTTTTCATAAATTAGATCTTAATGGTATCATTGATAAATATAAGAAAGCAATTCATGATATCGAAATGGATGTTTTAACTTACAACGAAATACATAACTCCGTTAAAGCATATTTAGAAATATATAATGATTATGATAATCCTCTTCTTTATCAAATGTCTGATGCTGAAGAAGCAGTGGAGAGCTATCTTTCATTATGAAGAATATTACTCTTGCATAAAAAATCACTTTTATCGGAAATAGATAAAACAATTGATAATATTGAAGCGGTTATAAAAAGTAAGCGCAAAGAACATTTACGAACTTTTATTAATGATCTTGAACGTTAGGAAGTGAAAGTTATTAATAATGAGATAAATAATAATCCCTTAAGAGGCTTTGCCCGTCGTTATGCAGAAATGTATAACGACTACCTTAATCCAATTACAGATGTTTTGGACAGAATGGAAAAAGCAGTCGATAGCTATTTAGAAAGAGTAGTATAGTTAAATAAGCCGGAAGCGGTCCCTGTGATCCTTCCAGCTTTTATTGTAGCCGCCAGCCTGAGCCAGCAGCGCCAGCGCTTCGTTGCGAAATTCATGCGAGTGCTGCTTACGGGGCTTTATGCTGGTCGATGTTGGTTTTGTCATGAGTCACCTCTGGTTGAGAGTTTACTCACTTAGTCGCGTGTCCACTATTGCTGGGTAAGATCAGTATCTGGACAGGGAGACAGGGCTTCACTACAATCTGTTCCGTTATTACGATCCAGACTGTGGACGTTTTACGCAGCCTGACCCGATAGGGCTGGCGGGTGGGCTGAATCTTTATCAGTATGCGCCGAATCCGCTGGGGTGGATTGATCCGCTGGGGTTGAGTAACTGTTCGATTGATGGTCGACCAGAACCTTACAAAGGTGCAAAAGATGCATCAGCATATCTTCGCTCTATGGGAGTTAACAGAGCACAGAGGAAACAAATAATTGATTCCTTTGAGTTAGAAACTTTATCCGTGCAAAAGGCTGGAAATAACCAGTTTGGGACACGCTTCCATGATTATGGAAAAACTGCCAGAGCTGAAGGGCAATATGTTTTTGAAACATTCACTCCGCAGACGAACAGAACTGGTCTGGCATTACCTCCCGAATGGAATGGTATGACTGGAATTAAACAATGGCAGATAAGTCCAGGTACAACAATGATCAAAGGTAGAGCAGCTGCGCAATTTGAATATGGTGCTCAATATAGTGGTGGCGCAGAGCAAATCTTTGTTCTTCAGCCCTGGAAGTATGGGACTTTATTATGAGATCTTCTTTTGGATTATTATTGAGTGATGCCCTTAAAAAGGTAGTTGACGCAATTATTCGGCATGAGCGTAACGAAGTAGCGCCTCTTTCAATCCAGATTTTAATTCAAGTTAAAAAAGAACTGGAAGAGATGATTAGGGTAATGGATCCAAAAATTTACATGCCGGGATACCCTCGCTTTATTTTAGATTGGCCGGATGAAGATGGACTTATTGATGAGTTAATTAACCTTGCCTATCAATACGGAAAAATAACGAAAAGTTAAATAAAGCCTGAAGCAATCCCCTCTATCCTTCCGGCTTTATTTTTAGCCGCTGACCTGAGTCAGCAACGCCAGCGCCTGATGCCGGGTCTGCACTATCTCCTGCCTCAGCTTCTCAAGGCGTACCTGCTCCTGGCGCAGTCGCGTTTCCTCGCGGCTGTCGTGGATCAGCACCAGACAGCCGTCCAGTACCTTCAGGCTGACGCCGGTGCCCACCTCAAATCCCGCCTCGGCCAGCCACTTACCCGCAATGTTCACCTGCGGCGTGGTGCGGTCACCGCCCTTTGGACGGTAGCCCTCTTTGGAAGGATCGGTAATGGTGAATTTAAAAACTACGATCTAATAAAAGACTCTCCGGTATATATTGATGGGGTGTTAAAAAATGGTGGCTTCTAATATGATAAACTTTAATTCTGAAATAATATCTGGATGTTCGTTAGGTAATATTAGTCTGAATGAAAATATATCTTCATTTATAGATGAAATGTATTCTTTTTTTAAGGTTGAGGTTAAGGAGTACTATCTTCCTGATGGGAGTAAAAAGAATGCATATATAATTAATAAAACTATAACGTTCGCCACTAATCATGAAGGTTTAATTTTCTCAATTAGTTGCAATCAAGAATATAAAGGGAAGTATAAAAACATATTACATACAGGGCAATCGATGAAAGAGGTTATTACTTCAACTGAAAAACAACGTATATTTAATGGCTCAGTCATTATTGACGATGATTTTGGCTTTTCACTTATATTGCCATCACCTTATGATGAAATCGGGGATAGCATGGAAAATATACCTGGTAATTTGATATTTAGAGAAATTTATGTTTCTGATTTTTCTTCATGGCGATAAGGTTACTGAATGAGGCTGGATGTTAATCTCTTCGATACAGCTAGTCATTAAAAAGCACTGAGAAAACCACCATAAATAAAAGCCGTAAAAATCCTCTCTGGATCTTTACGGCTAATTTTATCAGTTGCTATTCCAGCATATTACCTCGTTGCACCTGAATCACCACCTTACCAGGCATCACGCTGAGCGCTAGCGGTTGCCCGGTTAGGCCGCACTGTGTCAACCAGTCTCGTTTCAGGGAAGAGCATTTTCGCTGGGATGCGGCCGGTAACCAGACGGACAGACCCGGACAGACAGTCTGGCAGAACCTGCTCCAGAGGCTGAAAGGGGCACGCTGGCGCTACGATGGTTTTGGGCGACTAATCTGGCGTAAGCCCGCGAATGAGGATGTGGAGCAGTCCTTCAGCTATGACGATGAGGATCGCGCGACTGAAGTGCGCTTCACAGGCCATAAAGCCTACAGCCGCGTTGAATATCGTTACGATCCGCTGGGCAGAAGAACGCAGAAAATCCTCCACCATCATAATAAGGCTGCGGAAACCGTCACTTTTCTGTGGAGCGGGCTGCGGATGGTGGGCGAAAGCAGCAGCGCCGCGCCGGAGCGTGACACGCAGTACCTGTACAGCGAAAGAAGCTGGGAGCCGATTGCCCGGGTTGATACCCTCGGTGAACAGTCGGATATTTTCTGATACCACACGGAGCTGAACGGGCTGCCGGAGCGGATGACCAACGATCGTGGCGAAGTGGTGTGGCGCGGGCGCTTCTCGACGTGGGGGATAACGGAGCAGGAAAGCACCACAGGGTATCAGTCAGTCCAGCAGAACCTGCGCTTTCAGGGACAGTATCTGGACCGGGACTAATTTGCTTCAGCAAAATTGAACATCGCTTCAGCGACGGCCCCGAAGGGGTGAGGCACCACAGGTGCCGAATCAACCGGACTGCACTACAATCTTTTCCGGTATTACGATCCTGTGGGTGGACGGTTTACGCAGCTGGACCCGATTGGGTTGGCGGGTGGGTTGAATACCTATGCCTTTATGGCTGACCCGATGGTTTGAGTGGATCCGCTGGGGTTGAGTGGTTGCTCCACTATTGGCGGGTACGATCACACAACTCAGCTTTGCCTCTATCCATCTTTAATTGAGGCCGGCTATAAGGGTAGATGATATTTTTGTTAAGAACCGGAAAAGATGCACTGGGTTTTCCATATGAATTATCCCGGGCAAGAGACTACTCTCTGAATATTCCCCCCACTATTGCTGAACATGAATTCTTTAACTGATTTTTTATTTTTTCAGGAGGTATCAGGTAGTATGGATTTTTTCATAATATTTATTTTCGTCTTTCTTGTTGGTTTTTATACAGGCCGTAAGTCGGGAAGAAAAAAACCAGCCGTCGTGCATAGTAATGCTAATTTCCCTTCAACATATCCCCCTCTGTCCCGGCCCTATACACCACCTAAAAAATTCAGACACTCACGGTGGGAGGACAGGGATGAATTATTTTGGAATATGCTTAGGGAGGGAGTTTATTTAAAGAGAAAAAGAAGTGGCTTCTTGTTAAGTGAAGTGGAGAACATTTACCGTGAGCAACTTGAAGAGTGGTTTGGACAGTATTGCTATATTAATAGCCAGGTATCTTTGGGACAGCTGATTGATTTTCCTGAGCAGTCAGGTTTTTCAGAAGAGGAACGCAAGCGGTTCTTCTCTATTTTCAATGGAATGGCAATGGATTATGTATTGGTTTCAAAAAAAACTAACCGGATTGTATGTGTTATTGAACTGAATGATGCTTCGCATAATGAAGCTGGCAGAATTGAAAGGGATAAAAAGCTGGAGGCGCTGATGTCGACCTGCGCAATACCTTTTCTGCCGGTAAACATTCAGGATATACACAGAGAACCAAATATCTGGGAAGTAAGAGCTAATACATTAGCGGGATCTACCTGAATACGCATTGATAACATTCCTTTGATTTTTCGGCGCATCAGCGTCGATCGTGCAGGCGTATGGCTGCTGGATCCGCAAAGTTAATCACTACCGCGCCCGACCGGTGGGCGCGGCCAGTCAGGGAAATCACTATGTTTGATCGTATCACCGTCCAGCTGCCCGTCGCGGGCCTGCTGTTCTGGAAACTGAGCGGCAGAGAGGCTCTCTCGCACGCCTTTGAGATAACCGTGGAGCTGCTGAGCACCGATGCGCGCATTGAGCGCAAGGCGCTGCTCGGCCAGCCGCTTACCGTCTCCATCCCCACCCGGGGGCTGACGGGCGGCACCCGCTATCTGAATGGCAAAATCACCCGCATGGCGGTCAGCAGCACCGAGCTGAGCGGCACCCGCTACGCGGTCTACCGCCTGACCATGGAGCCGGACCTGTGGCCGATGAAGCGCGACCGCAACCTGCGTATCTTCCAGAACCAGACCGCGCCGGAGAGCATCAAAACGCTGCTGCGCGAGTACGGTGTGAACGTCGAGGACCGGCTGACCGGCAGCTACCGGGTATGGGAGTACAGCGTACAGTATCAGGAGAGCAGCTTTAATTTTATCAGCCGCCTGATGGAGCTGGAGGGCATTTACTACTTCTTCCGCCACGAAGCGGACAAACATACCCTGGTGCTGATGGACAGCGCGCAGCAGCACCAGCCGTTTGCGGGCTACGAGGCCATTCCCTATCACGTCACGCCCTCCGGGGGCAGCACCAGTGAGGAGGGGATCAGCCAGTGGAGCCTGGAGGATAAGGTGACGCCGGGGCTGTACAGCATCGACGACTACGACTTCCGCAAGCCAAACGCGTGGATGTTCCAGGCGCGGCAGAACCCGGCCTCGCCGTCGCCGGGGCAGATAGACGTCTACGACTGGCCGGGACACTTTGTGGACCACGACCACGGCGAGTTCTACGCCCGCATCCGTCAGGAGGGGTGGCAGGTGGAGCACCAGCAGATCGCCGCCCGCGGCACCGCGCTGGGGCTGGCACCGGGCAACACCTTCACCCTGCTGAACGCGCCCTTCTTCAGCGACAACGGCGAATACCTGACTACCGAAGCGATCTACACCTTTGAAGAGAACCGCTACGCCAGCGGCGACGACAGCAGCACCACCCACAGCATTGCGGTGCAGGTGATCCCGTCGGACATCACCTTCCGCGCCGAACCGCGCACGCCGTGGCCGCGCACCCATGGCCCGCAGACCGCGAAGGTGGTGGGGCCGCAGGGCGAGTCGATCTGGACCGATAAATATGGCCGCATCAAGGTGAAATTCCACTGGGACCGGCTGGCGAAAGGGGACGACACCAGTTCCAGCTGGGTGCGCGTCTCCAGCGCCTGGGCGGGACAGGGCTTCGGCGGGGTGCAGATCCCGCGGGTGGGCGACGAGGTGGTGATCGACTTTATCAACGGGGATCCGGACAGGCCGATTGTCACCGGCCGGGTGTACAACGAAGCGAGCATGCCGCCGTGGGCGCTGCCTGCCGCCGCGACGCAGATGGGTTTTTTGAGCCGGAGTAAGGATGGCTCGCCGGACAACGCCAACGCCCTGCGCTTCGAGGATAAAGCGGGGGAGGAGCAGGTGTGGATGCACGCCGAGCGCAATATGGATACGGATATCGAAAATGACGAGACAAGGTTCGTTGGCAGTAATCGAACCAAGACCATTGGTGGAAATGAAATCACTGAGGTTAAGAAAAACCGTACGGAAACGGTCGATCAAAATGAAACAATTACTGTTCATCAAAACCGCACCGAGACGGTGGATGGCAATGAAACCATTACCGTGCACAGTAATCGTACGGAAACAGTGGATATGAACGAAAATATTCGTATTGGCCAGAATCAGTCGGTCAATATTAATGGCAATCAGTCGCTGCAGGTTGACCAGGGCAAGACGGAAACTATTGTCCTCGCATCTATGCTTAATGTTGGCCTGGCGCAAAATACCAATATCGGAGCGGCCTACGTACTTAACGTAGGTGCAGGCTGGATGACGAATACCGGCGCCATGCAGATGCACAACGTAGGTATGAAATATTCTGTTAATAGCGGCAGAGATATTAACCTTTCAGCGGGTACCACCGCTGATTACAGCGCAGAAGATAAGATTTCACTGGTTTGTGGCGAGGCGATGATTGTTCTGGAAAAGGATGGCACCATCACGATTAGCGGCACTAAACTCAAATTAGTCGGTGAAAAAGAAATCGACCTGGATGGCACAAAGATAGATATCAACTAATTATGGAAAACTTCAAGAATCTGACGGCATTCCCCGCCCTGATGTTTGACTCTTTAGATCCGCACGATCATGGCTTCTCCACCGTGGTGGCACGTCTCAGCTATGATATGGATATTCAGAGTGGTGGTCTGAAGCTATGCCAGGACCAGGGGGAACTGGTTGAGCAGGACTGCTACTTTGGAGAAATCGGGCGTAGCAGTACGCGCTTCGAAAGTGATTTGGCGCCTTTTAAACCTCGCCTGGACGTAATAATTAATGCTACCGCCTGGGCACCTGGTGATAAACCTGTAAAGACATTTACCGCTGGCATTCAGGTAGGAGACTTTACCCGACTGATTAAAATTACCGGGCCACGCGAGTGGCGAAAAATGATTACCAGCTGGCAGCTCAGTGATGCACAGCCTGTCGCTTCCCTTGATTTACGCTATGAATATGCTCCGGGAGGATTTTACCCTACAGAAGGTAAAGACGTTATTGCCTCCCCGGCTAATACGGTTGGTATGGGATGGTTTCCTCCTGAACTGCTAAAGAAGAGCAAAACACAACAGCTGCCCGCTCCTCAAATTGAATGGGTTACTCATCCTGTCGAAAAGATTGATCGCGTGATGCAGCCCGCCGGATTTGGATTTTATGGGCGTGGATGGCAGGGGCGTATTGAATATGCCGGAAGCTACGACCTGAAATGGCAAAAGGAACGGCATCCTCTGTTACCAGATGATTTTACCTATGACTACTGGTGTGGCGCGCATCCATTTATGCAGTTCCCCTTTCCAGAACCACTCAAATCAGTACCGATCAGGCTTCGCTATCTGATTGCAGCCAGCGAAGTGGCTAATCAGCAAATCGACCTTAACGTAGCCGTAGAATCACTTTTTGTATTTGTCACAACAGAGAAGGGCGCTGGAGTGGCAAAAGATATGATTCTGGATACGCTGGTTATCGATCTGCCGTCACGAAAAGTGCACTGTAGCTACCGGGTGGTGATATCAGAACTTATGGCACCAGTAATAACCGAACTCCGGTTTATCGCATCCGATGAAAGGCAACAGCAACTGGTTACCGCAGCCCGGCTTAATAACGATCCTCACTCCAGCGAGTTTGTACCTTTACCGCCAGGCCTGCTAGGCAAAATTAAGGAGGAAAAAACGCGTGGCTGAGAATTATGCTGCCCGTAAGGACGGGAGCTATAAAGTTGTGGGAATGGCACCGGATCTCTGTTTTACACCGGGTATACCAACTCCGGTTCCGTATCCGGTCACTACTACGCTTGCTCCTGCAAAAAGTACGGTGGATTCTGTGAGCTTCAATGGACACCCTGCTTTTGTTTATGATCAAAGCTTTATTCCCATCACAATAGGTGATGCGGCCGGAATCAACAAAGGTGTTGTTAGCGGCACGGTTGAGGGAGACTGCTGGCCAATAGAACACAGCCCGGATACCTGGATTGGTGGACATCCTTTAAATCGTGTTAGCGATCTTTTTGCCATGAATGGCAAAGCAACGGGTGGCCGTGGCGGGCCGCTGACAAAACATGAAGCATGGGAACGTCGTAGGGGGCTGATAGCGAAGGGAAAACAGAGCAGCGATCTAAAGATTCGTGCCGCTGCAGAACGCCTTGAGCTGAATAACACTGGGATTGAAAAAGCAAAACTTGCAGATTATGTCTATGAACCACGCGATTCATCAAAACCTATGCCACCTATCCCAGAAGGTTGGAGTGATGTTAGTGAAGATCCTAAGGCTTTAGCAAAATTTAATTTAACACCTGAAAACCTGCAGATAGAGGGGCAACCCGGTTTTAGATCAAGAGTCTATGTCCCTGATGAAAAAGTTTTCGATAAGGATATGTTAGCCTCAGTCGTTTTCCGCGGCACACGCATGGAAGAAGTGGTGGACTGGAAAAATAACCTGCAACAGGGAGTGGGCACAAAATCAGAATATTACAAGCAAGCTGTGAGGATAGGTAACAGGATAGAACGTTCTTCAGCACCTGTAGATACTGTGGGTCATTCGCTTGGAGGAGGCCTTGCTTCCGCTTCATCCAGAGCAAGTGGCAAACCTGGCTGGACTTATAATTCTGCGGGATTAAAATCAACTACAGTTGAAAAATACGGTGGGAAAATAATCACACCGAAGCAGGGGGAAAATATCATCGCATATCGCGTGAAAGGGGAAATACTCACTTCCATCCAGGAACCAGGGTTCTGGGGAGGTGCAGCAATTATTACTGGTTTGGGCGTTATGGGATTAGGCGCAATGGGGGTAGGGATAGTAACGTCGCCAAAATCGGTTGGTATCCGCCATGATATGGAGGGTGGGACGGGCAGTAAAATTGATATGCACGATGCTAAACAAGCTATTCACTGCATTGAGCTGGAAAAAAAATCGGATGAGACGCTATTGATTTCTCAATAAGGGTTATTATGCTTAAAAAATTAACCGGCATATTGAAAAAAATAAAAAAAATTCAGGTGTTGAGCGCCTTCGTAATGTTTTTCTTAGTTTCAGGATGTCATGCAATGAAAAAATATCCACCGGAAAATTTTTTCCATGGTACACAGCTAACACTCGCTCAGGATATATATGATAGTAATGTTGATGCGATAAAAAAAGATGTCGAAAAAACAGATTTAAATAAACCCGGCAGGCAGGATATGACGTTGCTTTTCTATGCTTTTCAATCAGCATCAGATAAAGACGCTTCCCGGTTAAATATTATTTCAGAACTCGTGAGGTTAGGTGCTAATCCACTACAACGGGTCCCTGATGTGGGTAGTGTTGCTGGAGTGGCTGCACGTGCAGATAGTCCTGTATTTATGCAGGCCTTGCTAAAGGGCGGCATGAGCCCAAATGTGAAAATAATGAACACACCTGTTATTATGGTTGCCGCTGATGATGAAAGAATCCCCACAATGGATTTGTTGTTGAAAAATGGGGCTGATGTTAATCAAAGAGATTCTCTGGGAGCTACAGCTTTGATGGCTGCACTTGATGGTATCCAGCTTGATGCAGTTAGCTGGTTACTGGATAAGGGAGCCGATCCGCGATTGACTGAGACGAATAGCGGTTGGTCTTTCTCTAAACAGCTCCTGTCAGCACAAAAAAAGTTAGGCGGTGATAAAAAAGTGGATAAAAAACTTCAAGAAATTATTGATAAAGGTATTGCGCATGGTATGGAGTGGCCTCCGTCAGCCCACTGAATATGATATTTTTCAATCCAAACTATTCACTGTATGGAACTAAATAATGCGTAAGGATAAGTATTAATATGGTTTACAGGACCATTCTTACCCTCAATGGGTGTGGGGAGTTAATCTCTTGATATCTCTGCATCAGTCGGCGTTCGTTACGGGGGATTAGCACTATATCGGTATTGCTCAGTCTGTTGGTGATGATGGTCAGTTTAGTGATTGATCAGGTCGTACAATTCGGAGGTGAGGTCATTTGAAGGGATATACTGTTCCGAACAGTTATTTATCTTAATTGAGAAGAGAGCTTGCGTGAATAAAACACCTTACTTTAATAATTTTTCTATATGCGTTTAATTTATTTTTTTATTGGCTGTATAGCTGGATGCAATAAAATGAAAAAAGCAAATCAGAAAGGTATTTTAGCGTATGCCGATTAATATTTTATCAGCAAATCGAGAGTGTTAATCTAAATGGAGTAAAAGAGTATGAAAAAAATTGAATCAAATATGTCAGGTATCGATAACATTACATTGCTCTTCTATTTTTACAGGCAGCAGGTGACAAATGTTCTAAAAAAATCGAGCAGATTCGTTTGCTAGCTTCAATAAAAGGCATGCAATGGCCTCCGGCTAAATATTTAGGATTTTTATAATTAATCTCCTCTAATTTAGTAAGTATATTACTCGCCTCATTGATATCAATACAATGGGTGAGAAGTGCCTGTCTTTGAATGGAATCCAATCAGGTTAGCGATCGGGGTTAAGGGTGGGATTGGTAAATTGATACGACTTAAAGATTAATTTTAAGAGGTGTTAATGGATTTAGTGATTATTATCAAGAGAATGATAACCTCCACGATTGTTATCTCATCATTGGTCTTTATACTGGCATGCAATAAAATGAAGAATAACTCCCCTGAGAGCTACTTTAATGGGAATGAGCTGATATTGGCGCAAGAAATTCAGAAGGGCCACCTGGATAATGTCCAAAAAATCGCTCCCGGTACGGATCTGAACAAGCCAGGGAAACAGGATATGACATTGCTTTTTTATACGCTGAAAACAGCTTATGGAGAAAAACAAAATCAGCTTAAAATTCTCTCAGAAATGGTTAAGCTGGGGGCCAATCCGCTTCAACTCGTGCCGGATATGGGCAGCGTGGCTCAGGTTGTCGCCCGATCTGACAGCCCGGCTTATATGAATGCTTTGCTGGAGGGTGGAATGAGCCCGAATGCTGTTGTGGAAGATACACCGATCATATTTGATACGGCAACTGCCCATAGCTTTGACGTATTGAAACTGCTTGTATCCCGTGGAGCTGATGTCAATAAGAAAGATAGTCTTGGGCAAAATGTTTTAATTGAGGCCTTAGCAAGTATGCAGTTAGATCAGGTTGAATGGTTATTGAACCACGGTGCCAATCCAACCCTGAAAACAGTCAATGGCTGGCGTTTTGGAAACATGCTTGAAAAATCAATAAAAAGTGAAGGTTCCGTACATTCAAAAACAGGCGCTAAACTTGCAGAGATAAAAGATCTCGCGATAAAAAAAGGCATGAAGTGGCCCCCTGCCTCATATTAGATTTCGTCTGATTTTTCCTCTAAAGATGTTGGTATGCTCATCGGTTATATTACCGGTGAGTAATATTAATAAATAACTTATAAACCTGATGCTTTCTTTATCAGTGAAAGAGAGGCTGATTCTTATTTTTAACTGTGCGATGTGATTTTATCACCTTATTGTTTGAGGTGTGCCGGATAAGTATAATCTTTAAGTTGATTTGCTCCATCTTTTCAGTATGAGGTTATTGTTCTACCTCAAATAAACTGCTTACAGACACCAATAGCACTGACTTCTATTTAAAATTTGAGTTTTTATTTCAGCATCTATTAATCATATTTTCGATGATCTTTATAAATCTGTCTTTCAACATTATTTAATTAAACTGCATCGTAGCAGGGATCTCATATGGCGACAGGAAATACCATTGGTAAACTACAGTATGCCCCGGCACCGCAAGGTAGCGTTGAGGCGGGCAGCGCAAATCCACCCCAAAAGAAAAGTTGGTGGAGCGACTATGGGGACTGGGTTCACACCGGACTGGACGTTCTGGGTGCCGTTCCTGTTATCGGGGCGGTAGCTGATGGCGCTAATGCGGCTATCTACACCGCTGAAGGTGATTACGGTAATGCGGCGCTTTCTGCTGCCTCTGCGGCAGCCAACTTTGTACCGGGCGGCGGGGCGGCATTTAAAGCCGGTAAGCTGGCGGCCAAAGCGGGTAAAGCGATGGACGTGGCTAAAGTTGGGAAAACCGCTGCAAAAGAAGGCGCCGGAATGACCGAGCGGGCTCTGGCTAAATCCGAAGCCAAAACCGTAAAAGCTGAAGCCTCCACAACAGGACGAAAAGCCAAAAGAGCCGGTAGTGAAAAAGGCGGGAGTGATACGGGTAAAGGAGGCTCACATAAAACAGGGCCCTGCAAGACAAGTTTTGTGGTCGCTAATCCCGTTAATCCCGTGCTCGGCATCAAACTTCTTTTCGGTGACGAGGATAAAGATTTTGAATTTCCAGCTGCGGTTCCCCTCTTATGGCAGCGTAGCTATTTCTCAGATGAGACTGGCAACGGCTGGCTGGGGCAGGGCTGGTCGCTGCCGTTTTCTGTCAGTATTGAAAAAAAAGGCCGACTTGTTCTCTTTAAGGATGAGCAGGGACGTGAAATCGACTTCCCTGACGTTCAGCCGGGTTATCCGGCCTATTTCCATCGTTATGAACAACTCTCTCTTTCACAACCGGAAACCGGAAAGTATCGCCTTTCCGAGGCGGATGGAAGCCGCCACTGGATTTTCGGCGAACAGGTTGACTCACAGCGCTGGCTACTCAGTGCTATTGAAGATAGACATGGTAATAGTCTCAGGCTGACCTATAACGCTGCACAGCAGCCTGTTGAGATTACAGACAGCGCCGGGCGGCGGTTTCTTATCACATTCAGCCCAATAACTTTGTCTTCCGGAGAAATTATTAGTCGCCTGACGGAGGTTGCCTGCTGCCATCCATCAGAGCCACACCGTTCAGACCCGCTCTGTCATTATGATTATTCAGATGAAGGCGATCTGATTGCCGTGCGCAATGACAGGGACGAGATCGTCCGCGACTTTCGCTATCGTAATCATATGATGGTTGCTCATCGGTTAGCAGGAGAACTGGCGTGTTTTTATCATTACGACCGCTTTGACCCAAAAGGAAAGGTTATTGCTCATCGTAATAGCCTTGGGGAGGAATGGCTGTTTGAGTATCACGCGGACTCTACGCAGGTTACGGATGGGATTGGGCGTAAAACCCACTATGAATTTGACGAAAACCACGATTTGACAGGATACAGGAATGCAACAGGCGGCTACACGCGCCTTAAGCTGAATAGTCGTGGGCAGCCGCTAGTGATTACCGATCCTGCCGGGCGACGCACACGCTATCGCTATGATGAGCGCGGTAACATCACGGCGATGACCGCCCCGGATGGGCAAATGACCCGGGTTGATTATCATCCAGTATGGAATCTTCCTGTACGTATTACAGATATGCTGGGTAATCTGCGCGAATTTACCTATGACGTGGCGGGTAACCTGATCCGCGAAATGGATGAACTTGGGCGTATTACTGAATATAACCACGACGATGCCGGTAACCTGGTTCGTATCCGGGATGCAGCCGCAGGTATACAGCGTCTGCAGTGGAATGATGCAGGATTCCTGATCGCACATACTGACTGCTCAGGGCGAACCACGGGTTATGCTTACGATAAATATGGCTGGCTGAAAGAGCGGACCGATGCGGCCGGAAATCTGACATATTATGAGCATGATCGGGACGGACAGCCCGTGCATATTACGAAGGCCGATGGCTCAAGTGAAGCATTTGAATATGACCGCTGGCGGCGTCTGACAGGCTTTAAGGATGCAGCGGGACAGACTACGCGGTGGGAGCTTGCTCCGGATGGTATGCCGGTGGCGCGGATTGATGCGCTCAAACATCGGATCAGCTATTGCTATGATCAAGCACGCCGCCTGTCTGTTCTGACCAATGAGAATGGCGCTCAGTATCGTATGGAATACGACGACAGGGACAATCTGATTGCTGAGTACGGCTTTGATGGACGCATTACGCGTTATGATTATGATGCGAGTGACCGGGTGATCTCGCGGACGGAATACGGGGATGGCAGCGATACAGTCAGTGAGATTCACACGCATTATCAGCGTGATGATGCTGGCAGGCTGCTGGAAAAACTGGTGATGAAAGGGGGAACTCAGCGCTGGCGGCGCACGCGCTTCCGTTATGACGAGCTTGGGAGGTTAATCGCAGGGATTAATCATGGTGGGCGGGTGGAACTTAATTACGACGCCGCCGGACAGCTGCTGGAGGAAAAAACCCTGACCCGGGGCAGGGAGCAGACGCTACGGCATCAGTATGACGAGCTGGGCAATCGGACAGTGACCACTCTGCCGGATGGCCGTGAGCTGAGGAATTTCTACTATGGAAGTGGGCACCTTATCCAGATAAACCTGGATAAGCGGGTTATCAGCGAAATCACCCGGGATGCGCTTCACCAGGAAGTGAGCCGCAGCCAGGGGGCGCTGAATACTGAATTTGTACGGGATGAAATGGGGCGTCTTATCACCCAGCGTGCGGGCCGGGGCGGTAAGCTGAAGGTGGCGAGAGAGTACGGATGGCGGCAGGATGGTCAGCTTCAGCAGATGGTTGACTTATACAGCGGCGATCATCGTTATCAATACGATGCCATTGGACGCCTGACCGGGGCGGGGGAAGAGAGATTTGCATTCGACCCGGCTCACAACCTGCTGTCGAAGGACTCAGAATCGTCAGTGAATGATAACCGCATCCGGGTGTATGAGGATAAACGCTGGAAATATGATACACACGGCAACGTAACGGAAAAACGGACCGGACGGCATACGGAACAGCAATTCATCTGGAACGGCGAGCACCAGCTGGAAGAGGCCCGCAGCAAGCGGCAGGGAATAAGACAGACTACTACCTATGGCTATGATGCGTTTGGGCGCCGTAGCTGGAAGAAAGATGGATTTGGTATCACGCACTTTGTCTGGGATGGTAACCGGCTGCTAAGTGAAATTCGCGGTGTGCGCAGCTTAACCTGGGTATACGATGATAAAGAATTTGTGCCACTGGCGCAGATAAGCACAACGGCAGGGGATTCAGCCGATCGTGCAGAGATCCACTGGTATCACACGGATCAGGTGGGTATGCCGCGTGAACTAAGCGATATCAGCGGAGAAATCAGCTGGCGAGCTGATTACCGCGTCTGGGGAAACACACTTAAGGTGTCATATCCGGACATACAAGCGGGAGAGGAGCCGGTTTATCAGCCGCTGCGCTTTCAGGGACAGTATTATGATGCAGAAACGGGATTGCACTATAACCGTTTCAGGTACTATGATCCTGATGTAGGGCGGTTTATCAGTCAGGACCCGATAGGGCTGGCGGGTGGGATTAACCTGTATGCGTATGCGCCGAATCCTTTAAAATGGATCGATCCGTTGGGACTTACTAAATGTAATTCTCAATTCAATTCTAGGAAAGAAGCCTTCAGAGCAGCGAAAAGAGATGCAGGAATACCAATGACTCAACAACCAGATAGGATATTTAATCCTAAAACTGGTTTTCATGGAGATCATAGGAATGTACGAATGACTGACTCACATAATAATCCTATTTTAGATAAGAATGGAAATCAGATCTGGACTAGGGAGTATCAATTTACAAAAACTGATGGAAATAAAATTGTTATTCAGGATCATTCTGCGGGACATAGCTATCCTGGAGGGATCGGAAACCAAGGCCGTCATTTGAACGTAAGGCCTATTGAAAACATTAGAACAGGATCTGTTCCAGGTACGTTGGATCATTATGGATTTTGAGGGGGTTAATGTGTATTGGAATGATCTTGATGGTAGTTATATGATTAATAGGGTTTTTTCTAGGCCTGTAGAAATTAATGAAATCGATGTTTTTGACGTAAAAATAGATCGTGAAGGTGCTACTGTAATAATATCTTTCGACTTAATTGATGAATTGCCAGATAATCCTCCAGTTAAATGGGTCAAAGGTTATAATAGATGTCGGTGTGGTATAAATTGCGGTGGTGTTAGCACAATAAAGTTAGAGGGAATGTCTACTAACATGCAGGCTAAAATTAAAATAGAAAAAAATGATGGATATAGCGAGGTGTTAATTAATGGACCTGGTATTTTTTTGCATCTAAAGTGTATTCATATTCAGTTTATGGGGCCGTCAGTATATATTAGTAATTAAAGTTAAAGCCGGAAGCGATCCCACAATCCTTCTGGCCTTTTACCTTCAGCCACCCTTCATGCCAGTATGGCGATCATCTGCTGTTTAGCCTACTCCAACTCTTGCTACTGCGCATTCAGCTGCTGCTCCATTACCCGCAGCCGCATCTCTTCGCGGCTGTCGGGGATCAGCAGCAGACAGCCGTCCAGCACCGTCAGGCTTACGCCGATTCCTACGGAAAACCCGCCTCCGCCAGCCACTTGCCCATGATGCTGATCTGCGGCGCGGCGATCCGCCACCGGTTACAGGCGCTGGGGATCATGTGGGAAAGCGGGCATGAGCACTTCGCCGGGTCGCTGATCGTGCCGGTCAAGAATCTACATGGTCAGATGGGGAGATCTACGGGCGCAGGATTGGTGATCTGCCCCGCGCACCTGTATCTGCCGGGATCGCACGGCGGGTTATGCACGGCAGACGGCGGTAGAACTGGGGCTGGAAGAGGGCGACCTGAAACGTGCGCTGGGCCGGTTGCTGCTGGCGCTGGAAAGCTGGCAGGCGCAGCCTGAGCCGGAACAAAGCGGCCCGGCTCTTACGGAATGAGAGTGGGAAGCAGCGCTGGCCCTGAGTAGGGTTGAAGGCCAAACTTGAAAAATTGCTCGCCGACAGCCTCAAAGACACTAACTGGCTGCAGGCTGACGGTTAGAAACTTGAACCTTTTATGCAGTCAGTAATGGAAAAGCGGGACAGCGCACTGCATAAGATTGGCCAGACAGGTTTGGGTGGGCTGGGTTTTAATGCCCGTAACGTTGTCACTGGCGGGATTTCCGCTGGCACCCAGACGCTCAAAGAGAACGATCCACGTAATCCCCCTGTGGGTATTCTCGCCGGCGCCAAAAAACCAGGGTATGTCGCTAATCAGTCAGTGGGTACCATTCTGACAGTGGCGGCAGGCTCTATGAGTGGCGTAGTGCAGAATAATTACAATAAACTTCACGGCCCTGAATTCCTGTTTGGTCGTACCGACTGGAAGGAGCGCTATCAGGCGCTGTCCGATACTTCAGTATCGGGTCAGATAATTAACGGGGCGAAGAGCCGGGTAACAACCGCGGCGAAAGATGCGGCTACTCCACAAAAATGGGGGCAGGTATTTTAAGTCTGTTAACTACAAATCAGTTGGCTGAGATGGGGGCGCTGGGTGTGGGTCTTGGTGGCACCAATCCGGCTTTTCGCGCCTTGCGGGAGGGGCTGCGCAGGCGGCTAACCTGCCTGCCGCAGGCATAGCCTATTTCATGCAGGGATTAGCCGGTGTGGGAGCCACGGCCGCGAACCCCCACCTGCAAAATGTCGCTAACAGGGCGATGAATGCCACAAAGGGTATTTACAATACATGGCGGAAGCCGGATGCGAACAACGTCAGCGGAACCCGTTCGAGTACCACTGGCTCAGCCAGTAGCAGCAACTTATCAATGATAACCGGGCAGGATGTTCCACTGCCGTCGAGCCATGGAAGCTCCATTGCCAGCGGATCGCGCCCGGCAAGCAGCCTTAGCAATACCAGGAATGAGATGCAGGCGCAGCAGACGGCTGACCGCATTGGCAAAATGCCGCCGCCGAATAAAGCGGTTTAGCGTTGAAATAAACGTGTTGAATCAATGGCTGCACCGGAAAGATGTGTGAAAAATCAATGTAGATTAGATGCGGCTAACAAAACTGTTTTACGGCGACACCGATCATCGTTGCAGGCCTTGCTCACAGGGGCTTTGTCGGTCGCCGTCTTAACTTGTGACATGCTTCCTACTTGCAGAGTAAAAAAATAATGCCCATCATCGTAAATAAGTTATGAGGAGTAAACACACTCTTTGGATGGAGACTCATTGCAATGATTGATTTAAGAGAGAACAATCAGCGGCTTACGTCTTACGTCGTTGAAAACTATTTTAACGCTATACCGGAAGATTATCGCGATCGGTTTGTGCAGAAAAGTACTCTGCAACCCGACTATACACTCTGGCTAACGGGTCAGGAGCCGCTTCCCTTATGGCTGCTGGCGCTTCCCTCAAAAGCAGATGAGCAGGTGTTACTGGCGCGGGCGAAAGGCGCGTTAGTCGGCCTGGCCGTTGCTGATGCCGTCGGAACAACGCTGGAGTTTTTACCTCGCGATCAAAAGCATGTGACGGATATGGTTGGCGGTGGCCCTTTTGGCCTAACGGCGGGGGAATGGACGGATGATACCTCCATGGCGCTTTGCCTGGCCGACACCTACCTGAACGCGGGCAAGCTGGATCTGACCGATTTTCGTAACCGACTGGTGAACTGGTATCGCTATGGCGTAAATAGCGCTAACGGCGTCTGCTTCGATATTGGTAATGCCACTCGCTACGCCCTGGAAGAATACCTGAAGCACGGACCGGGATGGTTTGGGAATACCGATCCCGCGACGGCCGGGAATGCGGCCATCATCCGGCTTGCGCCCGCAGCCATTTTCCAGCGTCGCTCACTGCTGGGTACGCTTAATGATGCGGAACAGCAGGGGCGGGCAACGCACGGTGCAGCCGAATCGTCCGATAGCTGCCGTTTACTGGGGTTAATCCTTCACCGCCTGCTTAATGGCTGCGATAAAAATGAAGCCTTCTCACCGGCCGTTTGCCCATTAAATGCGCGGGCTGCACTGATTAACGCGGGTGAGTACAAGCAGAAAACGCGGGATCAAATTCGCTCAAGTGGTTATGTAATTGATACGCTGGAAGCGGCAATGTGGGCGGTGTGGCATACGGATAATTTCCGGGACGCGATTCTGCTTGCGGCAAATCTGGCCGATGATGCCGACAGCGTTGCTGCCACCGCCGGGCAGATTGCCGGTGCGCTGTATGGCTATGCGGGCATTCCTCAGGAATGGCGGGAGAGGCTGGTAGAGGAGCGGCGTATTGCCGCTATGGCAGAGAGATTATTTCACCCGGCGGATTAAGCAGGCTCTGCCCGTTCACATACGCAGATGATCAATCAGCGCCCTCTGATCTTACCCGCCAATAGTGGACACGCGACTAAGTGAGTAAACTCTCAACCAGAGGTAGCTCACATGACAAAGTCCGTATCAACCAGTAAGAAGCCCCGTAAGCAGCATACGCCTGAATTCCGCGATCAAGCCCTGAAGCTGGCAGAACGCATTGGCGTTGCCGCCGCTGCACGCGAACTCAGTCTTTATGAGTCGCAGCTCTATAACTGGCGCAGCAAACAGCAAAATCAGCATAATTCTTCTGAGCGCGAGCAGGAAATGTCCACCGAAATTGCCCGCCTTAAACGCCAGCTCGCTGAAAAGGATGAAGAGCTGGCCATTCTCCAAAAGGCCGGGACATACTTCGCGAAGCGCCTGAAATGAAGTATGTCTTTATCGAACAGCATCAGGCCGAATTTCGCATTAAGGCGATGTGCCGGTTATTGCGTGTCGCCCGCAGCGGCTGGTACGCCTGGCTGAAGAGCTACGTTCGCAGGGCGCGACGTACAATGTGAAAACGATAACCGCCAGCCTGCGGCGTCAGGGGCTGTGGGCGAAGGCTTCACGCCGCTTCAGGCCGGTCAGTTACTGTGAGCACGGCATACCGGTCTCTGAAAACCTGCTGAAGCAGGACTTTTATGCCAGCGGCCCGAACCAGAAATGGTCGGGAGACATCACGTATTTACGTACAGATGAAGGCTGGCTGTACCTTGCCGTGGTCATTGACCTCGGGTCGCGAATGGTTATCGGCTGGTCGATGTGCCCGCGGATGACAGCACAACTGGCCTGCGATGCGCTTCAGATGGCGTTATGGCGACGTAAGCGGCCTGAGCACGTTATCGTTCATACGGACAGGGGCGGACAGTACTGCTCAGCGGGCTATCAGGGCCTTAATTATATTGAGTGCGATTACAATCGCTGGCGTCGCCACAGTGCCTGTGGTGGTCTCAGCCCGGAACAGTTTGAAAACCAGACCCTCGCTTAGGGCTGTGTCCACATTACGTGGGTAGGATCACCTGGAGGAGGGCGATATCCGGGCATGTTGCCGACAAAATAAACGCTATTCGCGTAATGAGCTTCACAAGGAATCTCTGGCATACTAAGCGGATTGTAGCATTGTGATCCAGCTGTAAGCGGAGGCGGCATGACAGATAAATATTTAACCCAACCCCCGGCAGGCGAATTTGTTATGTTTGCCAGCGATGACGGTGTAGTACGCGTTGAATGTCGCTTTGAGCAAGAGACGCTATGGCTCCCACAGGCAACCATCGCAAGCCTTTATCAGATTAGTCCCCAAGCCATCACGCAACACATTAAAGCAATCTATGAAGAAGGCGAACTTGAACAAAACGCAACCTGTAAGTCTTACTTACAAGTTCAGCTGGAAGGAACCCGTCAGGTAAGTCGTAATATCCTGCACTATAGTCTGCCCGTCATTCTCGCGGTCGGGTATCGTGTTCGTTCACCCCGAGGGACCCAATTCCGCCAGTGGGCAACCCAAACGCTCCAGGAATACCTGATCAAAGGTTTTGTGATGGATGACGAGCGGCTTAAAAACCCGCCCGTGGGTTCATCCGCAGTGCCTGATTACTTTGATGAGATGCTGGAACGCATCCGTGATATTCGTGCCAGCGAGCGTCGGGTTTATTTGCGGGTTCGGGAGATCTTCGCATTAGCCGCCGACTACCAACCCTCACTCAAAGAGACAACGCTGTTTTTTCAAATCATCCAGAACAAGCTGCATTTTGCCTGTACCGGCCACACCGCTGCTGAACTCATCCATCAGCGTGCTGACGCCAACCAGCCCCATATGGGGCTGAGCAGCTATAAAGGTGAAGAGGTGCGTAAAAGAAGCCGAGGGAGAGAAGGATATCGCCGTTTTACTACAGTGGAAAACCGACACCAACAAGTAGCCTTCGAGCGCCTGATCTTCACAAGCAAATTCATTTGGGGGCACAATAGGGAGTACCACCCAAAATCCACCACGATAAAACCCAGTAAATTCAATAGCACTAGCTATCAAATGCGACTCCTGTGATCAAAAAATGCTTTTAGGCATGACATATGAAATTTTTATGACCCCTCTCAAAACCATAAGCTTATCTTCTGATTGTGCAACTCTGGCCGTTTTATTTTCACTTACTGCCATCGTTGTGCGATGGGAAGATCCGGGTAACAACCGCGGCGAAAGATGCGGCTACTCCTCAGAAATGGGGGGCAGGAATTTTAAGTCTTTTAACTACTACTCAGTTAGCTGAGATGGGACGCTGGGTGCTTTAAGCAGGCTCTGCCCGTTCACATACGCAGATGATTAATCAGCGCCCTCAGCTTTGGTGCAAGATTATTACTGCTGGGCGCGCGACGGGTTGAACGGCTGCAAGCCCTGGCGACCGAACTAAGTGCAGCGGGTGCAGAGGTTGCCGTAGAGGCGCTGGACGTCACCAACCGCGCATCGGTGCAGCACTTTGCCGCGCGTGCGCTGGAGAAATGGGGGCGCATTGATGTAATGATCAACAATGCGGGCGTAATGCCCCTGTCGCCAATGGCGTCGCTCAGGGTGGATGAGTGGGAGCAGATGGTCGATGTTAATATTAAGGGAGTGTTGTACGGCATTGCCGCCGTGCTTACGCCCATGCTGGCGCGTAAAACCGGGCATATTATTCATATTGCCTCTATTGGCGCGCTGACCGTCTCGCCGACCGCCGCCGTCTACTGCGCCACAACATTCGCGCCCTCAGCGGGCGGTATGAAACCCTTCACGCCCGAGTGATAAAACCCGCCACCGGCGGGTTTTAATCAGCTTACTTAGCCAGTTTGTCCTGGGTTTTCAGATCGAAATCCGAGGCATCGTGGCGTTCGTGCAGCTGTTCTGACGGATCGCCGTGGGTGCGGTTAACGATGCGGCCGCGCTGTACCGCTGGACGCTGTGCCACTTCATCGGCCCAGCGCAGCAGATTTTTATAAGAACCGGCATCCAGGAACTCCGCCGCACCATAAAGCTGCCCCTTCACCAGTGCGCCGTACCACGGCCAGATGGCGATATCGGCGATGGTATACTCCTCGCCCGCAATATAGCGGTTCTCCGCCAGCTGGCGATCCAGCACGTCGAGCTGGCGCTTCGCTTCCATAGTGAAGCGGTCGATAGCGTATTCAATTTTGACCGGTGCATAGCTGTAGAAATGCCCGAAGCCGCCGCCCAGATAAGGGGCCGAGCCCTGGAGCCAGAACAGCCAGTTCAGGGTCTCGGTGCGGGCGGCCGCGTCCTTCGGCAGGAAGTGACCAAATTTCTCTGACAGATAGAGCAGAATCGCGCCGGACTCAAATACGCGGGTGGGGGGCTGGGTTGAAACATCCAGCAGCGCCGGGATCTTCGAGTTCGGGTTGACCGCCACAAATCCGGAGGAGAACTGGTCGCCTTCACCAATGCGGATCAGGTGCGCGTCATACTCGGCATCGTTAACGTTCAGCGCCAGCAGTTCCTCCAGCAGAATGGTGACCTTCTGACCGTTAGGCGTTCCCAGTGAATAAAGTTGCAGAGGATGCCTGCCGGTGGGCAGCGTAGCTTCACTGCGCGCACCCGCGGTGGGTCGGTTGATACTGCCCCAGGTGCCGCCCGCTTCTTTCTTTTCTGACCAGACTTTGGCTGGTTGATAATCGTTATTGCTCATAACCGAAAGGCCCTTTTTTGTTGAATAAATGAGGCGTTATGCGGTATTGCCCCCTGACATAACGCCGCCGATGGACTAAAACATAGCGTTGTTCCGTGCAAAAACCCAGGCGCGGTTGTTACACCGGATGTCAGATATAGCATCGGTACGCGGGCGGCGCTTATCCTGAAAGAGCAATTTTCTCCGCATAACCAGAGAGTGACATATGGACGAGCATTATCTTGAGGATCTGAAACAGGCCGGTCTGACCCTGACCGACGACGGGCGCGTCTGCTGCTACTGGCAGCCCTCGATGCCTGATTATCACGATAATGAGTGGGGCAGCCCGGTCGTGGATGATCGGCGGCTGTTTGAAAAAGTCTGTCTGGAAGGTTTTCACTCCGGGATGTCCTGGCAGCTGATTTATAATAAGCGCGAAAATTTTCGTCGGGCATTTCTCGATTTCGACTTCCATGCCGTGGCGCAGTTTACCGACGAAGACGTGGCCAGGCTGATGCAAGATCCCGGCATCGTGCGCAATCGCGCTAAAATCCTCTCCACCATTAACAACGCCCGGCGCGCGATTGAGCTGGTGGATGAGGCCGGATCGCTGGCTACCTGGTTCTGGCAGTTCGAGCCCCGCCCGGAGGAACGTCCGTTAACGGTCGACCTTGCCTGGTGGAAGAATGCCAAAACCTCCCCGGAATCGGTACGCATGTCGAAAGCGCTTAAAAAGCGCGGCTGGACGTGGGTTGGCCCGGTCACCACCTATTCGCTGATGCAGGCGCTGGGGCTGATTAACGACCATATTGAGGGATGCCAGTGCCGCGATAAATTCAGCGCGCAGCGGGAAATGCTGATACGACCCGGTTAATGGCGTGGTAAACGCATTGTTTATCACTGCCGGATCGGCGAAAATGCCGGCCATTGATGATTAATCGCCTGTGAAGCTGGCCTGGCGCGTTATGCGCGGCGGCAGCACGGCATCCAACCAGAAGAACTTCCATGTCGAATGCACCCTTTATGCAAGAGGTGGCCCGCCGCCGCACTTTTGCCATCATTTCTCACCCGGACGCCGGTAAAACCACCATCACCGAAAAGGTGTTGCTGTTCGGACAGGCGATCCAGACTGCCGGTACGGTGAAAGGCCGGGGTTCCAGTCAGCACGCGAAATCGGACTGGATGGAGATGGAAAAGCAGCGCGGTATCTCCATCACCACCTCGGTGATGCAGTTCCCCTACCGAGAATGCCTGGTGAACCTGCTGGATACCCCAGGTCACGAGGATTTCTCGGAAGATACCTACCGCACTCTGACGGCGGTTGACTGCTGTCTGATGGTGATTGACGCCGCGAAAGGCGTTGAGGATCGCACCCGTAAGCTGATGGAAGTCACGCGCCTGCGCGATACGCCGATCCTCACCTTTATGAACAAGCTGGACCGCGATATTCGCGATCCGATGGAGGTGCTGGATGAGGTGGAGAGCGAACTGAAAATCGCCTGCGCACCCATCACCTGGCCTATCGGCTGCGGTAAGCTGTTTAAAGGCGTGTATCACCTCTATAAAGACGAAACCTATCTCTACCAGTCGGGTAAAGGCCACACCATTCAGGAAGTTCGGATAGTGAAAGGGCTGGATAACCCGGCGCTGGACGAAGCCATTGGCGAAGATCTGGTGGCTCAGCTGCGGGAAGAGCTGGAGCTGGTGCAGGGTGCTTCGCATGAGTTTGAGAAAGACGCTTTCCTTGCAGGCAAGCTGACGCCGGTATTTTTTGGTACCGCGCTGGGTAACTTCGGCGTCGACCACATGCTGGACGGACTGATGGAGTGGGCACCGTCGCCGATGCCACGTGAAACCGATCTGCGTACCGTCACGGCTGTTGATGAGAAATTCACCGGCTTCGTCTTTAAAATCCAGGCGAATATGGACCCGAAACACCGCGACCGCGTGGCCTTTATGCGCGTGGTTTCCGGCAAATATGAAAAGGGCATGAAGCTGCGTCAGGTTCGCCTTGGCAAAGATGTGGTGATTGCCGACGCGCTGACCTTTATGGCCGGTGACCGCTCGCACGTTGAAGAAGCCTATCCCGGTGACATTATCGGCCTGCATAACCACGGGACGATCCAGATTGGCGATACCTTCACTCAGGGCGAGAACATGAAGTTCACCGGTATTCCGAACTTTGCGCCTGAGCTGTTCCGCCGCATTCGCCTGCGCGACCCGCTGAAGCAGAAGCAGCTACTGAAGGGGCTGGTACAGCTGTCGGAAGAGGGGGCGGTTCAGGTATTCCGTCCGGTACACAATAACGATCTGATCGTTGGCGCGGTGGGTGTTCTGCAGTTTGACGTGGTCGTCGCCCGCCTGAAGAGCGAATACAACGTTGAAGCGATCTACGAAGCGATCAACGTCTCTACCGCCCGCTGGGTCGAATGCAGCGACGTGAAGAAGTTTGATGAGTTCCAGCGTAAGAACGAAGTTAACCTCGCGCTGGATGGCGGGAATAACCTGACTTATATCGCACCGACCATGGTAAACCTGAATATTACTCAGGAACGCTATCCCGACGTGACGTTCCGTAAAACCCGCGAGCACTAAGATTCGCCTGCGTTTCAATTACGCTACTTCCGCTAAGCGATGCCATCGGCATCGCTTTTTTTTGGCCCTTTTTTCTCTCTTTTTCAGCAAAAGTTACAGACTCATCTTAAAAAATCTCTTTTTTGCGCATTTATCCATCATATCAACCACAAGCGGCGGTGAAATCCTGATTAGCGACTATATTGATTTCAACAGGACGTAAAACATGGCGGCGCGGTTGCTGCAACGTCTTACCACTCAGGCCACGCCGTTTGTGGCTGAAACCTCACAGTTGTGAGTGCAATAATATGAGAAGGAACAAATCGATGAACAAGACTAAGATTACTAAGACCCTGATGGCTGTACTGGTTGGTTCAGCGCTGGTAGGCGGTTCTGCGATGGCTGCGGACACCTCAACCTCTTCTGACAGCACGGGTTCCAAAATCGATAGCTCTATGAACAAAGTCGGTGGATACATGGATGACAGCGGCGTGACTGCTAAGGTGAAAGCCGCCCTGGTAGACAACGACGCCATTAAAAGCACGGATATCTCGGTCAAAACTCATCACGGCGTGGTTACGCTGAGTGGTTTTGTCCCGTCGCAGGATCAGGCCGAAGTGGCCGTAGCGGCGGCGAAGAAAGTCGAGGGTGTTAAATCCGTCAGCGATAAACTACACGTTAAAGACAGCACAAAAGCAAGCGTAAGTGGTTATGCCGGTGATGCGGCAACGACCAGCGAAATTAAAGCTAAACTGTTAGCGGACGACATCATTCCGTCACGCCACGTGAAAGTTGTTACCACCAACGGTGTGGTTGAGCTTTCCGGTACGGTGAAAACCCAGGCACAGTCTGAACGTGCTGAAGGCATTGCCAAGGCTATCGACGGTGTGAAAAGCGTTAAGAACGACCTGACTGTTAAATAATACTGGCGGCTCGCCTGCATCAGCAGGCGAGCCAGCAGGATGAAGCTGTAACACTATAAATGCGTCATGCCGCGTGCGGCTGGTATGAATAACACAAGCAGTTCGATTTTCAATATAGGGTAAGGAGAGGCTTATGTTTCGTTGGGGTATTATCTTTCTGGTAATCGCGCTCATTGCAGCCGCGTTAGGTTTTGGTGGTCTGGCTGGTACAGCCGCATGGGCAGCTAAAATTGTCTTTGTTGTCGGTATTATTATCTTCCTTATCAGCCTGTTTACTGGCCGCAAGAAGTTATAGACCGCACCACTACAGAGTAGTACGCTTTATCAGAAGACCAGCTCAGGCTGGTCTTTGTCATTTCCTGCGCAAAAAACGTCTGTAGCAAAAACCGCCAAACGGTTAAAACGCACCCAGCGTATCCTGATAAAAAATCATTCTCAGAGGTTCGCAACGTGGGCAAACGCATTCCTATTACACTCGGTAGCATTGAACCGCTTGCCCTGGCACCCTTTCATCCGGGCAGGCTGGCCCTGGTCTGCGAGGGCGGCGGGCAGCGCGGAATTTTTACCGCAGGCGTGCTGGATGAATTCCAGCGGGCGAAGTTTAATCCTTTCGATTTGATGCTTGGCACCTCCGCCGGGGCGCAGAATCTTTCCGCCTATATCTGCGGCCAGCCGGGCTATGCCCGCAGAGTGATTACGCGCTACACCACCAGTAAACTCTTTTTTAACCCGCTGCGCTTCGTGCGCGGCGGGCATCTGATCGATCTTGACTGGCTGGTGGAGACCACCTCGCAGGAGTTTCCGCTGGCGATGGAAGCCGGGGAGAAGATGTTCTCTTCCGGACGTGAGTTTTATATGTGCGCCTGCCGCAGCGATGATTATTCACCGGGCTATTTTGCGCCCACCGCCGCCAACTGGCTGAATATTATCAAAGCCTCCAGCGCTATCCCGGGGATGTACCGTCCCGGCGTTGATCTTGACGGTGTGAGCTATCTTGATGGCGGCATCAGTGATGCGATCCCGGTTCGCGAAGCGGCGCGGCGGGGGGCGGAGACCATAGTGGTGATCCGCACGGTTCCTTCACAAATGACCTATACGCCGCAGTGGTTGAAGCGTGTCGAGCGCTGGCTGAGTGACGGTGCGCTGCAACCGCTGGTGAATATCATGCAGCTGCATGAGGAGAGCTACCGGCAGACCCAGCAGTTTATCAATAACCCGCCGGGCAAGGTGAATGTGATAGAGATATTCCCGCCACACGCGCTCGCCAGCATGGCGCTGGGCAGCCGCGTGTCGTCGTTGAATCAGGATTATCATCTTGGCCGCCGCTGTGGTCGCTATTTTCTGGCGACGGTGGGGCAATGGCTGAAAGAGAGTGATACGCGCCTGAGTCGGACATCGGTGGTGCCTGCTGCACCTGTCGCCAATCAGCCCGATCGTCGGGAGATTATTCTCGATCCTCTGGCAGGAAATGATGCAGATTACGATAATGAATCGCTGGCTTAGCATTATTCTGCGTGCCGCAGGGTAATGCCTTTTTTTAGTGCGGGAGCGCGGACATGGCATCATTCGTTGATACGCACTGTCATTTTGATTTCAGTCCCTTTTGCGGTGATGAGGAGGGAAGCCTTCAACGGGCGGCAGAGGCAGGGGTTGAGAAAATCATTGCGGTTGGCGTGTCGGCAGACCGATTTGCCGGCGTCATTGATCTTGCCGATCGCTATGCGCCTCTTTACGCGGCGCTGGGGATTCACCCGATGGCGATTGGCCATTTTCAGGAGGCGCATCTGGCCCAGCTGGAAGGCTGGCTGCGGCTGCGCCCGAAGAAGCTGGTGGCGATCGGTGAGATAGGGTTGGATCTTTATATGGAGGATCCGCAGTTTGCGCGTCAGGAGGCGTTGCTGGAGGCGCAGCTGCGGCTGGCAAAGCAGTACGATCTGCCGGTTATCCTGCATTCACGGCGTACGCACGATAAGCTGGCGATGCATTTGAGGCGCATTGCTCTTCCCCGTCGCGGGGTGGTTCACGGTTTTGCCGGGAGTGAGCAGCAGGCGCTGGCCTTTATTCGCGCCGGATATGCCATTGGCGTGGGTGGCACCATGACCTATGCGCGGGCGACAAAGACGCGTAATACTTTTTCCCGCCTGCCGCTTTCATCCCTGGTTCTGGAGACGGATTCTCCCGATATGCCGGTGCAGGGTTTTCAGGGGCAGCCCAACCGGCCGGAGCGGATTAAAAATGTCTGGCAGAGTCTGTGTGGAATTCGCGAGGAATCTCCAGAGGAGATCGCCGATACCATCCGGGAGAATACCCGCGCGCTGTTTGCGCTTTGAGCGCGGGGCGATGTCTGGCGGGCAATTTCGGCTTTGCCGGAGGACTGTTCCAGCGTGTGCCGGTGAGTGGTGTCGGTGGAAACCTTAGCGTGTGACGGTTAATTGTTTGGGCTGTCATAGCTGCGGTGTCGGTGGACAATCCCAGCGGTTGCTGGTCAGTTGTTTGGGCTGTCATAGCTGCGGTGGCGGTGGACAATCCCAGCGGTTGCTGGTCAGTTGTTTGGGCTGCAATATCTGCGGTGTCGGTGGATAATCCCAGCGGTTGCCGGGCGTCCTCACGCCACGCTTCGCGTGGTGCCTTTGGCTCCGACTTCAGGCCGGACGGCCCGGTCGCGAGCGGGCGTCCTGCCCGCCGCTCCCTGAGTGCAGCATCCCTGCTGCCCTCGCCTGGCCCTCCGTCTGCGCCGCAGCGCTGCGGATTGCCCGTCAACCGCAGGGATTGTCCACCTCTCGGGCTTCGGAGGTGCTTCAAGTCAGGCCCTGTAAACTCGCAGGCTTTGGAGCTGTATTAAGCTATCCAAACCGCTCTTTCCTGCACACCCAACGTCCCCGGGATGTGGTCACCTGGCTGCAAAAATTTATAGGGGAAAATCCCAACGCTTGTCGGTTGGTTGTGTCGGCTGCAATATCGGCTTTGCCGGTGGATAATCCCAGCGGTTGCCGGTTAATTGTTTGGGCAATACCTGCGATGCCGGTGGACAATCCCAGCGTTTGCCGGGCGTCCTCACGCCACGCGTTGCGTGGTGCCTTTGGCTCCGGCTCCAGGCCGGACGGCCCGGTCGCGAGCGGGCGTCCTGCCCGCCGCTCCCTGAGAGCAGCATCCCTGCTGCCCTCGCCTGGCCCTCCGTCTGCGCCGCAGCGCTGCGGATTGCCCGTCAACCGCAGGGATTGTCCACCTCTCGGGCTTCAGATCCGCTTCAAGTCAGGCCCTGTAAACTCGCAGGCTTTTGAGCTGCATTAAGCTAACCCAGTCGCTATTTCCTGCATACTTTAGCGCTCGGGATGTGGTCACCTGGCTGCAAAAATTACTGTGTATGGGGGGAAAATCCCAACGCTTGTCGGTTGGTTGTGTCGGCTGCAATATCGGCTTTGCCGGTGGATAATCCCAGCGGTTGCCGGTTAATTGTTTGGGCAATACCTGCGATGCCGGTGGACAATCCCAGCGTTTGCCGGGCGTCCTCACGCCACGCGTTGCGTGGTGCCTTTGGCTCCGGCTCCAGGCCGGACGGCCCGGTCGCGAGCGGGCGTCCTGCCCGCCGCTCCCTGAGTGCAGCATCCCTGCTGCTCTCGCCTGGCCCTCCGTCTTCGCCGCAGCGCTGCGGATTGCCCGTCAACCGCAGGGATTGTCCACCTCTCGGGCTTCTGCGCTGCTTTTAGTGAAACTGCTCTTACCCGCAGCCAGCACAATGCAAAAGGAGCAGGCGGGTGGGGCCCGGTGACAGGCATTCCGCAGCGCTGAGTGCAGTAAGGAAGACCCGGATGGGCCAGCAGGGATGCTGGCACAAGGGTATGCCGGGACAGGGATGTCCCGTCATGCCCGGTCCGAAAGGTCGACGAGCGGAGCGAAGGAACCGCGCCACGCGCGGCGCGAGGACCGCCAGGCACCGGGCCCCACTCGTTGGCGACCAAACGGGCCTGTGCAGCATCGGGCCCCACCCGTAGGCGACAGCCCATACCTGTGCCGCACCAGGCCCCACCCGCAGGCGACCACCCCAGCCTTTGCAGCACCGGGCCCTCACCCCCAGGCGACACCCCAGCCTAAGCCGCACCACGCCCTTTAGCATTAAGTAATAATAAATGTTATAATTATAACATTATGCGCAACCGCCTAAACCAGGAAGGACAATATCGTTCACTATGCCCCATAAGGGCAATTCACAAGGATTTTTATGTGATATCAGTCACGCATAATATAGAATTAATGCAATGGCATTTTCATGGGTGTGAATTACATCACGGAAAATACGCCTCTGTAAGTGTTATTATTTTAACATAAAGACCTGCGGGTTTCTCTCTGGAGACAAACATGACTGACGTAACTTCTGCTGCCGTTCGCGCACTGAAACTGATGGACCTCACTACCCTGAATGATGATGACACCGATGAGAAAGTGATTGCGCTCTGTCATCAGGCCAAATCCCCTGCGGGAAACACGGCGGCTATCTGCATCTATCCGCGCTTTATTCCCATCGCGCGCAAAACGCTGCGCGAACAGGGCACGCCGGATATCCGCATCGCTACCGTGACTAATTTCCCACACGGCAATGATGATATCGAGATTGCGCTGGCAGAAACCCATGCGGCGATTGCTTACGGCGCTGATGAGGTCGATGTGGTGTTCCCTTATCGCGCACTAATGGCGGGTAACGAAGAGACAGGTTTTCAACTGGTAAGCGCCTGTAAAGAGGCCTGTGCCGACGCCGATGTGCTCCTGAAAGTCATTATCGAAACCGGCGAGCTGAAAGATGCCGCGCTGATCCGCAAAGCTTCTGAAATCGCCATTGATGCCGGTGCTGATTTCATTAAAACGTCTACCGGGAAAGTACCGGTCAACGCCACTCCTGAAGTCGCTGAAATCATGATGCGCGTGATTGCCGATAAAGGCGTTAAGCATAAGGTAGGATTTAAACCAGCCGGCGGCGTTCGCACCGCCGACGATGCTGCAATCTATCTCAAGCTGGCCGATGACATTCTGGGCAGCGACTGGGCAACCCCACGTCACTTCCGCTTTGGCGCTTCGAGCCTGCTGGCCAGCCTGTTGAAAGCCGCAGGCTATGACAGCACTGCGCCTCAGTCAGGGTACTAAGTCGGGCAAACGTCAGCAACCCGGTCAGGTCGGGGATCGCGGGCTACGTCAGCATCCCGGTCAGGTCGGGGATCGCGGGCTACGTCAGCAACCCGGTCAGACCGGGGATCGCGGGCGATGTCCGCACCCGGTGAGATCAGAAACCGCGGGCCGGATGGCATGCTGGCGAGGCGGTTAGTGTACTGAAGTCGATATATTCACCCGTGGGCCGCCTCGTGTCGGCCCGGATAGTAACGCTCATACTCTCAGCTGGGGCGACTCCCCGCCCGGCTGCTTAACATCAGGGGGCAATGTGTTCCTGCCACAAGAAATCATCCGCAAAAAAAGAGACGGCCAGACGCTGAGTGAAGAGGAAATTCGTTTCTTTATCAACGGCGTTCGTGACAACTCCGTCTCTGAAGGGCAAATCGCCGCGCTGGCGATGACAATCTATTTTCATGACATGACGCTGCCAGAACGTGTGGCGCTGACCATGGCGATGCGTGATTCCGGCTCGGTACTCAACTGGCAGGCGCTAAACCTCAACGGACCGGTGGTCGATAAGCATTCCACGGGTGGAGTAGGGGACGTGACCTCGCTGATGCTGGGGCCAATGGTCGCCGCATGCGGTGGCTATGTACCCATGATTTCGGGCCGCGGACTGGGCCATACCGGCGGTACGCTGGATAAGCTGGAAGCCATTCCCGGCTTTGATATCTTCCCCGAGGATGAGGCCTTCCGCCGGATGATCAAAGAGGTGGGCGTGGCGATCATCGGTCAGACCCACTCACTTGCGCCAGCCGATAAGCGCTTCTACGCCACGCGGGACATCACCGCTACGGTAGACTCCATTCCGCTTATTACCGCGTCGATTCTGGCGAAAAAGCTGGCCGAAGGGCTGGATGCGCTGGTAATGGACGTTAAGGTAGGGTCCGGTGCCTTTATGCCGACCTTTGAACTCTCTGAACAGCTGGCGCAGTCGATCGTTGGCGTGGCAAACGGCGCGGGCTGTAAAACCACCGCGCTGCTGACCGATATGAATCAGGTGCTGGCGTCCAGCGCCGGTAACGCGCTGGAAGTGCGCGAGGCGGTGCAGTTCCTGACCGGCGACTATCGCAATCCACGCCTGCTGGAGGTGACGCTGGCGCTGAGTGCGGAAATGCTGGTATCGGGTGGGCTGGCCGCAAACGTTGATGAGGCGACCCGCAAGCTCCAGGCCGTGCTGGATAATGGCCGCGCGGCAGAGGTGTTCTCCCGCATGGTGGCGGCGCAGAAAGGGCCAGCCGATTTCATTGAGAATATTGATAACTACCTGCCCGCACCGATGCTCAGCAAAGCGGTATATGCCGATAGCGTCGGGGTGATCGGCGCAGTGGATACCCGCGCGCTGGGTATGGCGGTGGTCTCAATGGGCGGCGGACGCCGTCGCGCCAGCGACAGCATAGATTACAGCGTCGGCCTGAGTGAGGTTGCCCCCCTGGGTGCCGCCGTTGACAGCCAGCAGCCGCTGGCGGTGATCCACGCCAGCAGCGAAGCCAGCTGGCAGGAAGCGGCGGCGGCGGTCAAAGCGGCCATTACGCTCAGTGAGACGGCCCCGGCAGAAACGCCAGTTATCTATCGCAGAATCAGCGGATAAGCGTCATACTACTCTGATCGATAAAATTTAAGCTAAGCGCCTAACAGACGCAGGAGACCAGGATGAAACGTGCATTTATCATGGTGCTAGATTCCTTTGGGATCGGCTCCAGCAAAGACGCCCATAAATATGGCGACGAAGGCTCTGATACCCTCGGACATATTGCCGAGGCCTGTTTTAACGGGAAAGCTGACACGGGCAGAAAAGGCCCGCTGCACTTACCGAATCTGACCGCGCTTGGCTTAGGCAAAGCGGCGGAAGGGTCTACCGGCCGGTTCCCGCTGGGGCTGGATAAAGACGCTGAGATAACCGGCGCCTGGGCCTGGGCCAGTGAGCTCTCCTCCGGTAAGGACACGCCGTCGGGCCACTGGGAAATTGCCGGGGTGCCGGTGCTGTTTGACTGGGGCTACTTCTCCGACAAAGAGAACAGTTTTCCGCAGGCGCTATTAGACCTGCTGGTTGAGAAAGCCGATCTGCCGGGCTACCTGGGTAACTGCCACTCTTCCGGTACGGTTATCCTCGACCAGCTCGGCGAAGAGCATATGAAAACCGGTAAACCGATTTTCTACACCTCGGCAGACTCGGTATTTCAGATTGCCTGCCATGAAGAAACCTTTGGGCTGGAGCGCCTCTACAAGCTGTGCGAAATCGCCCGTGAGGCGCTGACCGAAGGCGGTTATAATATTGGCCGCGTTATCGCCCGTCCTTTTACCGGCGACAAGGCAGGCAACTTCCAGCGCACCGGTAACCGACACGATCTCGCCGTGGAACCACCGGCACCGACTATCCTGAAAAAGCTGGTTGAGGAGCAGAACGGTCAGGTGATCTCGGTTGGTAAAATTGCCGACATCTACGCCCACGTTGGCATTACCAAAAAGGTAAAGGCAACCGGTCTGGATGCGCTGTTTGACGCCACGATCGAAGAAATGAAAATCGCGCCGGACAACAGCATCGTGTTTACCAACTTCGTGGACTTCGATTCCACCTGGGGCCATCGTCGTGACGTGCCGGGCTACGCCGGTGGGCTGGAGCTGTTCGACCGCCGACTGCCGGAGCTGATGGCGCTGGTGCAGGAAGGTGACATTCTGATCCTCACCGCCGACCACGGCTGCGATCCTACCTGGGAAGGCACGGAACATACCCGCGAGCATATTCCGGTGCTACTCTACGGACCCGGTGTAAAACCTGGTTCGCTGGGATATCGCGACACCTTTGCCGATATCGGGCAAACCGTTGCACGCTATTTTGGCCTTTCCGATATGGAATATGGCAAAAGCATGCTGTAAAGCGACATATAACTGGCCGGCGCTGACGCCGGCAAGATGAATATTGAAGATAAGGATAAAAGATGGCAACGCCTCATATTAACGCTGAAATGGGCGACTTCGCTGATGTGGTTCTGATGCCTGGCGATCCGCTGCGTGCAAAACACATTGCGGAAACCTTTTTGCAGGACGCAGTGGAAGTGAACAACGTACGCGGCATGCTGGGCTACACCGGCACCTATAAAGGGCGCAAAATTTCGGTAATGGGCCACGGTATGGGTATCCCATCCTGCTCGATTTATGCTAAAGAGCTGATCACCGAGTTTGGCGTGAAAAAAATCATTCGCGTTGGATCCTGCGGTGCGGTGCGCGCCGATGTGAAACTGCGTGATGTGGTTATCGGTATGGGGGCGTCAACCGACTCCAAAGTGAACCGTATGCGCTTTAAGGATCACGACTTCGCGGCCATTGCTGATTTCGAGATGGTGCGTAATGCCGTCGATGCGGCAAAGGCGCTGGGCGTGGACGCGCGGGTGGGAAATATCTTCTCAGCCGACCTGTTCTATACCCCGGACCCGCAGATGTTTGACGTGATGGAGAAGTACGGCATTCTGGGCGTGGAGATGGAAGCGGCCGGGATCTACGGTGTGGCGGCGGAGTTTGGTGCTAAGGCACTGGCTATCTGTACCGTTTCTGACCATATCCGTACGCACGAACAGACCACGGCAGAAGAGCGCCAGACCACCTTCAGCGAGATGATCCAGATCGCGCTGGAGTCGGTACTGCTGGGCGATAAAGCCTGATAACCCCGCACCAGCCGCCAGTCCGATAGATTCGCTGGCGGCGCACTGCGTCGCCCGGCCGTCGCTTTTGCGTCTGCCGGGCATTATTCAGCATGAAGGCCCGTCTCCACCGTCGTTAATCACCTTCTCCAACATCAATGGACTTCTACCGCGTAGTCCGCCACCGGCGTCATCTTCTTAATCAGCTTATTATCAAACAGAAACTGTTCGTATGCCTGGTAACGGGCAGGGTCCAGCTTTGCCGGGTCTTTCGCGAACAGGGGCAGAGAGTTTTGCCAGGCAAGCTGATTCAGCGGCGTATTTAATTCCGGGTGGGCTTTGGCAAACGCCAGCCAGCTCTCCTGCGGATGAGCCAGCAGATAATCGGTGCCTTTTTTCAGCGCGATAAGAAATTTCTTTATCCGGGGATCGTTGACCGCATCGCGGTTGGCGACGATCACCAGTTCGTCATAGGCCGGAACGCCATAATCTTCCACGTTGAAGACCACCGGGTCTTTCCCCTTTAGCTTCAGTTCCTGAGCTTCAATATTGCGGTAGCCGCCAATCACGGCGTCAACCTGACCGGCCAGCAGCGCGCTGACCAGCTGGAAATTCACGTTAATCAACCGCACATTATCAGCCTTGAGGTGTTCATGTTTCAGCATGGTGCTGAGGGTTGCCTGCTCAATGCCGCTCACCGAATAGCCTATTTTCTTCCCGGCCAGACCGGCAGGGGAGGTGATTTTTTTATCCAGAGTGATAACCGTATTCAGCGGCGAAGTGATCAGCGTGCCAATGCGCACCAGCGGCAGGCCCTGATCCGCAAAGAAGTGCAGCTGGGGCTGATAGGTAATGGCCAGGTCTGCCTGTTTTGCGGCAACCAGGCGCGGCGGCAGGGCGGCATCGGAAGGCGACACTATGTTCACATCCAGCCCCTCGGCCCGGAACGCGCCGATCTGCTCAGCGACCATAATGGGCGCGTGGTCAGGATTGATATACCAGTCGAGCACCAGGGTCAGCTTTTCCGCTGCCAGCGCATGGCCGCTCAGTGCCGCGGTCAGCAGCAGTCCGCACAGGGTATTTTTCACCGTTAATGATTCCTTGATTAGCTATTTTCGGGCGCCCAACGGATCAGGCGGTGGAGCAGCGCATCAATCGCTACCCAGAGTAATACGGTCATCAGTACCAGAATGAACAGCGCGGCAAAGCAGATATCGGTCTGCATTCGGGCGTTGGCGTTAAGCATCACGTACCCCAGCCCCTCTGCCGAACCGACCCATTCGCCAATAATCGCGCCGATGGGGGCGACGGCAGCGGCCATCCGCAGACCGCTGCCGAAGGCGGGTAGCGCGGCCATCAGCCGGACATGCAGCAGCTGTGCCCGGCGCGTGGCACCCATCGTTCGGGCAAGGTCAAGCCAGTCATTGTTAACCCGACGGAGGCCGTCATAGAACGCGGAGGTCACCGGAAAGAAGATCACCAGCACGGCCATCGCCACCTTAGCGCTCAGCCCGAAGCCGAACCACAGCACCAGCAGCGGCGCCAGCGCGAAGACGGGGATGGCCTGGCTAGTCAATACGACGGGCATCAGCCAGCGCTGGAGCCGGGGCGAAAAGGTCATACAGAGCGCCAGCAGCGTGCCCAGCAGGACACCGAGCACTAAGCCGCTTAGCACCTCTGAGGCGGTGATCAGACTGTGCCAGGCCAGATAGCTCAGGTTGTTCCAAAGTGCGCAGGCAACCGCCGCAGGCGAGGGCAGCAGGAACGCCGGAATAGTGCTTAAGGTTGCCAGCCACCACAGCAGGAGCAAACCGCAAAAGATCACACCTCCCCGCATCATTCTGCGGCCCTCACCAGCTGTCGCATCAGTTCACCCTGACTGGTTAACAGATTAGGGTCGTCCGGCGCGCGCGGAGGCTGCCCGACCAGGGTGTGACTGTCATCAATGTGGGCGGGGGAACCCGCCAGCACCAGCAGGCGATGGCTGAGGCGGCAGGCTTCCATGGGATCGTGGGTGATCAACAGCACGGTATTATCCACCAGCAGCTCGGCGGCCAGCGTCTGGATTTTGGCCCGCGTGAGCGTATCCAGCGCGGAGAAGGGTTCATCCATCAGCACGACCGGGCGACGCTCATACAGCGTGCGCGCAATGGCGGCGCGCTGGCGCATCCCACCGGAGAGTGCCGCAGGCAGCATTTTCCCATGACCGCTTAATCCGACCCGCTCCAGCAGATGGGTGGCCCATTCCCGATCGCCTTTTTCTCCCCGCAGACGAGCGCCCAGCATGATGTTATCCATCACCGTCAGCCAGGGATAGAGCAGATCTCTCTGGCCCATCCAGGCGATACGGCCCGCCAGGGGGAGCCCATCGCTGCCGCTGACCGTACCTGCGTCGGGAGCCGCGAGGCCAGCGATGATTTTCAGCAGGCTGGTCTTGCCGCTGCCGCTGGCACCGAGCAGCGCCACAAAGCTGCCTGGCGCGATATCAACGCTGAGATGTTGGAAAATGGTGCGCTGGCCAAAGCTAAGGCCAAGATTGCGACAGGCAATGCCCGGTGGTCGTGCGCCGCTCACGTTTCTGACGCCGCGTTCAGCCCCATTTGCCACAGGATATTGAGAGACGTGGACGCCGCGCGCATCTCTGGCAGGGTGCGCAGTTTGCTGACCAGCAGGCCATAGTGGATGAGAAACAGATAATCCTGCGTCAGATAACGGCGGAAAGCGGCATGGGGAAGCGTGCCGGAAGCCAGCTGTTGCAGGAAGGGGTGATTAACATAGTGCTGCCACTCTGCGCCCGCATGCTGGCGAAGACGACCATACAGGCCCTGGCTGAAATCAGGGATGGGTAGATGAGACACTGAACCTCCGAAAATAGGTGGAGATCCGGACACGCAGAAGTGTGAACAGGCAATTGATCAGTGCCAACCCGTCCCTTCGCTGGCATGACCCAGATCAGGTTCAAAGGGTTCGGCTTACGCCATCTCAGCCCATTACTGGACACCCCTCGGAGCAGACTGTTATACGATATTTTATTTTTGATTACAACGCCGTAACAAGGACAGTAACGCGGGGGAACCTGTCGGTTAACGGCTCCGTGCAGGCCCCATTTCCGCTATTTTAGGTTCTCTGGTGACGATGGGCTTTCGCTGCTCTCATCCTCATCATCCTCTCTTACCGGATGGTTGGCGGTAAGCAGAAAGGGCGACTGCTGCCAGCGGGTGCGGCGGGTGCGCAGCAGCGTCCGGCTGAGAATAATGCCGATAGCCAGCGCCAGCAGCATCATCAGACGCAGAATATTGGTGGTGTTATCCACCTGACGGGATTCGGTGACCAGCACATGAGTGTCCAGCGTGACGCGCAGGAAGCCGCGCGGACCATCGGGGGTATCCAGCGGCTGCACGATCTGATGATTGAAGTAGCTGCCCGCGCGATGGCCATCCAGCGCCAGCCGATCGCGCACGTTAATGGTTTCCCCGCTGTGAGCCAGCAGCGCACCGTTGTCGTCGTAGACCGAGGCATCAAGAATGCGGCTGTCCGTAGTCAGCAGCGCAATGGCCTCGGTAATTTTCTGCCGGTTATCATCGCTGTTTTCCATCAGCGGCGTCAGGCTCCAGGCAACCTGTCGCGTCAGCGTTCGGGCCAGCTCCTCGACCTGCGCTGAACGGGCCATCTGATGACCCAGACTGAACCATGAGGCACCCTGCATCAGCATCACCAGCAGAGTGAGGCAGATCAGCACGATCGCCGTACGGTGTAGTCGGAATTTTAATCTGGCCTTTGCCATCTTCACCCTTCATATTTTTTCAACGAACGCCGTCCGCCTCTTCGCTTTATGTTGCCAGAACCGGGGCTGACAGGGTAGCCTCTTGCGTGGTTAATATGTCCCTACAGGAGCTGTAATGCCAAATAGTCTGACCTGGTGCGACCTGCCTTCCGATGTCTCTCTCTGGCCGGGGTTACCTCTCTCTCTTAGCGGTGATGAAGTCATGCCGCTGGATTACCGCGCTGGCCGCACCGGCTGGCTTCTGTACGGCCGCAAGCTTGATAAAGCCAGCCTTACGGCGCTCCAGCATCAGCTGGGTGCAGCGATGGTTATCGTCAGCGCCTGGTGCGTTGATCAGTATCAGGTCGTGCGCCTGGCGGGCTCACTGACTCCGCTCGCCACACGTCTGGCCCATGAAGCGGGCCTGGACGTCGCCCCGCTGGGGAAAATTCCGCACCTGAAAACGCCCGGACTGCTGGTCATGGACATGGACTCTACCGCGATAGAAGTGGAGTGCATTGATGAAATCGCAAAGCTGGCAGGCTGCGGCGAGCAGGTGGCGGAAGTGACGGAGCGGGCGATGCGCGGCGAACTTGATTTCGCTGCCAGCCTGCGCCAGCGCGTTGCCACGCTGAAAGATGCGGATGCCAACATCCTGGTTCAGGTGCGTGACCAGCTGCCGCTGATGCCGGGTCTGACGCAGCTGGTGGAAAAACTCCAGGCGCTGGGCTGGCACGTGGCGATCGCCTCCGGCGGCTTTACCTTCTTTGCCGAATATCTGCGGGACAGACTCCATCTCTCTGCTATTGCCGCTAACGTGCTGGAAATCCGCGACGGCAGGCTGACGGGTGAGGTGCTGGGCGATATTGTGGATGCCCGCTACAAGGCCGATACGCTGCTTAAGCTGGCTGAACGCTTTGAAATCGCCGACGATCAGACCGTCGCCATCGGCGACGGGGCAAACGATCTGCTGATGATCAAGGCATCTGCACTGGGTATTGCCTATCACGCCAAACCGAAAGTCAATGAACAAACGGCGGTGACCATTCGTCACGCCGACCTGATGGGCGTGTTCTGTATTCTCAGCGGCAGCCTGATCTCTGATGAGCGTTAAGGAGGCGATTTGGCCAAAGCGGTGAAGCGCGCCTTTGTCTGTAACGAATGTGGCGCAGATTACCCACGCTGGCAGGGGCAGTGCAGCGCCTGCCAGGCGTGGAATACCATTACTGAAGTTCGCCTCTCTGCCTCGCCCACCGTGGCGCGTAATGAGCGCATGGGCTATGCGGGCAGCGCAGGCACCAGCCGCGTGCAGAAGCTGTCTGAGATCAGCCTTGAAGCGCTACCGCGTTTCAGCACCGGCTTCAAAGAATTTGACCGGGTACTGGGCGGCGGGGTGGTGCCAGGCAGCGCGATTCTCATCGGCGGTAGTCCCGGCGCGGGCAAAAGTACCCTGCTGCTGCAAACGCTGTGCAAACTTTCCGAGGGAATGAAGACCCTCTACGTCACCGGCGAAGAGTCTCTTCAGCAGGTGGCGATGCGCGCCCACCGGCTGGGGCTGCCCACTGAAAATCTCAATATGCTGTCGGAAACCAGCATCGAGCAGATCTGCCAGATTGCCGATCAGGAGCAGCCGAGGCTGATGGTGATCGACTCCATTCAGGTGATGCATATGGCCGATATCCAGTCATCGCCCGGCAGCGTCGCCCAGGTGCGGGAAACGGCAGCCTATCTGACCCGCTTCGCCAAAACGCGCGGCGTGGCGATTGTGATGGTGGGTCATGTGACCAAAGATGGTTCTCTTGCGGGGCCAAAGGTGCTTGAGCACTGTATCGACTGCTCGGTACTGCTGGATGGCGATGCCGATTCACGCTTTCGTACATTGCGCAGCCATAAAAACCGTTTCGGTGCGGTGAATGAGCTGGGCGTCTTCGCCATGACCGAGCAGGGGCTGCGTGAGGTAAGCAACCCGTCGGCTATCTTCCTGAGCCGCGGTGATGAAGTGACCTCCGGCAGTTCGGTCATGGTGCTGTGGGAAGGCACGCGCCCGCTGCTGGTGGAAATTCAGGCGCTGGTGGATCACTCGATGATGGGCAACCCCCGGCGCGTTGCTGTTGGCCTGGAGCAGAACCGACTGGCGATCCTGCTGGCGGTTTTACACCGTCACGGCGGGCTACAGATGGCGGACCAGGACGTGTTTGTTAATGTGGTTGGCGGCGTCAAGGTCACCGAAACCAGTGCCGACCTGGCGCTGATGCTGTCGATGGTCTCCAGCCTGCGCGATCGCCCTCTACCTCATGACCTGGTGGTATTCGGCGAGGTCGGGCTGGCGGGCGAGATCCGTCCGGTGCCAAGCGGGCAGGAGCGTATCTCTGAGGCGGCGAAGCATGGCTTCCGGCGCGCGATTGTCCCTGCTGCTAACGTGCCGAAGAGGCCGCCGGAAAATATGAAAGTCTATGGCGTGAAAAAGCTCGCCGACGCGCTGGCGATACTGGACGACCTGTAACCGTTCGGACCGGGCAATTCCCCCTGACGGCTGAACGTATTACTATCGGTCAGGCAGGTTCGCCTGGACAGTTGAACGTATTACTATCGGTCAGGCTGGTTCGTCTGGACAGTTGAACGTAATTGCGATCGGTGAGGCGGGTTCGCCCGGATAGCTGAACGTACTATCATCTGAGGGCGGAACTGATGCCGCCCTTTATGCAGGAGGCATTTGATGTCGTCATTTGATTATCTGAAAACCGCTATCCGCCAGCAGGGCAGCACGCTACAGCAGGTGGCCGATGCGAGCGGCATGACGAAGGGCTACCTCAGTCAGCTGCTGAACGCGAAAATAAAAAGCCCCAGCGCCCAGAAGCTGGAAGCACTTCACCGTTATCTTGGGCTGGAATTCCCTCGCCGCGAAAAAACCGTCGGGGTGGTATTTGGCAAGTTCTATCCGCTGCATACCGGCCATATCTATCTGATCCAGCGCGCCTGTAGTCAGGTTGATGAGCTGCATATCATCATGGGCTACGACGAGCCGCGCGATCTAAAGCTGTTTGAAGACAGCGCCATGTCCCAGCAGCCCACCGTCAGCGATCGCCTGCGCTGGCTGCTGCAAACCTTTAAGTATCAGAAAAATATTCGCATTCACTCTTTTAACGAAGAGGGGATGGAGCCATATCCGCACGGCTGGGATGTCTGGAGTCGCGGCATTACCGACTTTATGGAAAACCACGGCATCGTGCCAAATCGCGTATATACCAGCGAGGAACCGGACGCCTCGCAGTATCAGCAGCATCTGGGCATTGAAACCATTCTGATCGATCCCCAGCGATCCTTTATGAATATCAGCGGCGGGCAGATCCGCCAGGATCCGTTCCGCTACTGGGAGTATATTCCCACCGAAGTGAAGCCCTTTTTCGTGCGTACGGTGGCGATTCTGGGCGGTGAATCCAGCGGAAAATCGACGCTGGTGAACAAGCTGGCTAACATTTTCAATACCACCAGCGCCTGGGAATTTGGCCGCGACTACGTCTTTTCTCATCTCGGCGGCGATGAAATGGCCCTGCAATATTCCGACTACGATAAAATCGCGCTGGGCCAGGCGCAGTACATTGATTTCGCTGTAAAATATGCTAATAAAGTGGCCTTTATTGATACCGATTTTGTCACGACACAGGCCTTCTGCAAGAAATATGAGGGGCGCGAGCACCCCTTTGTTCAGGCACTGATCGACGAGTACCGTTTCGATCTGGTGATTCTGGTGGAGAACAATGTGCCCTGGGTGGCAGATGGTCTGCGCAGCCTGGGCAGTTCGGTGGATCGCAGGGAGTTCCAGCAGCTACTGATCTCGATGCTGGAGGAGAATAATATCCCCTGGGTGCACGTTGAGCAGGATAACTACGACGAGCGTTTCCTGCGCTGCGTAGAGCTGGTGAAAGAGATGATGGGCGCCTGACCGTCCGCTATCCAAAGGCTGTGCCCTGCGCACAGCCTTTGCTGCGCAGGCAATGGGCTTTATTTTCAGGCCAGCGCGCGCAGGGCATTCACGCTTCGCTGGCGCACGAAAACCGCCAGCAGCAGCATGCCTGCCAGCGCCAGTACGCTGGCCAGCATAAAGGCTGAGGCGTATCCGCCTCCGTACTGAATTAAAAAGCCGGTGATCCCCGGTGAGAGTATCCCCGCCAGATTCGCCAGAAGGTGTACAAATCCGCCCGCAGTCCCAATCCGCTCCGCCGGAACAATGTCCTGGAGTAATGACCAACATGCCTGAGGCGTCATATACGCAAAGACGCTGGCAAGGGTAATCAGCGTGACCGCCATCGTCACGCTGCTGGCCCAGGCCGTCAGCATCACGCAGAGTGCGGCTACGGCCAGCCCACAAAAAATGATCAGCTTGCGCGACTGCAAAAAGTTGCCGGTGCGGCGATACAGTGCATCTGACACCAGTCCTCCGCCGATAAACCCGATGGTCGCGCCCAGCCACGGAAGGATGCCAATCAGGCTCATGCTTTTGATATCCAGATGCTGGAAGTCGGTGAGATAGCTTGGCAGCCAGGAGAGGAAAAAAAACTGGATGTAGTTAAAGCAGAAAAAAGCCGCCGCCACGCCCAGTACCGGCAGTGAAAAAACGTAGCGCCACAGCCGGACCCTGGAAGGGGCACCTTTCTCCGTCAGCCGTGTCGCGGGGCGTTCGGCGGTAATCAGCGTGCGCTCGGCTGCCGTAATGCGGGGATGCTGCTCGGGTTTGTCGCGAAACAGCCACAGCCAGAAGGCCAGCCAGACAAAGCCCAGAATGGCAATAGCCACGAACGAGACCCGCCAGCCAAAATGTAGCCCAATAAGACCCACTATCGGCGCCGCGACCGCCGCACCCAGCGGCTGGCCCGCATTGCTAAAACCGACCGCGCGACCCACCTCCCGACGGGGAAACCAGTTGGAAATCGATTTATTGGTGGTGGTTCCCATCGGCCCTTCGCCAATGCCGAACAGCACGCGCACAATAAGCAGCTGGAAAAAGCTCCCAGCCAGCGCGGTGGCACCGCAGAACAGTGACCAGACGACGGCCGCCCAGCCAAAGACCTTACGCGGGCCGTAGCGGTCTGCCCCCCATCCGCCAAGAAAGCAGAACAGACAGTAGCCGATAAAAAAGCAGCTAAACAGGATCCCCATCTGCGCATCATCAATATGCAGATCCTTTTTTACCAGCGGTGCCATAACCGATAGCGCGGCGCGATCGAGATAATTAAGCACACCGGCGAAAAACAGCAGCAGGGCGACGGTACTCCGTATATTTTTAAACATGGTGTACGCCCTCCGCATCAACTCGCCGATGGTAAAGGGTATGTTCTTTCATCACTGTCGCATCCGGTTTAAAGCCCAGGCCCGGGATATCAGGCAGGCTGAACTGCGGGGAGAGGTCGAGCTGTGGGTGAAGCCGTGCGGAGAAGTGAATAAAGGGGCGTTCCAGCTGGACATCATCAGGCAGGGCGGCGACGAGATGCGCGGTAGCCAGCAGGCCCGCCCCGTAGTAAAAACAGTGGGGTATCACATTCACCTGATGCCGTCTGGCCTGCTCCGTTATCCGCAACACGGCGCTGATGCCGCCCACTTTTGCCACGCTGGGCTGTGCCACGTCTACGGCCTGCTGGTTAAACAGGGCCGCAAACCCCTCTGCACCTGACGCGTTTTCACCGGCGGCGATCGGTGTGCCTGCTCGACGTACGCGCGCCAGCCCGGCCGCATCTTCCGGTGGCCACACGGGCTCTTCCAGCCAGGCCAGGTTCAGCGTCTTAAGCTCGCGCGCACGATGACAGGCCTCCTCTGGCGTCCAGGGACAGTTAACGTCCACCATCAGCCGGGCCTCCGCTGGCAGCGCTGCGCGGGCGGCTGCAATGGCCTCAACGTGAGTTTCATGCAGCTTCAGCGAGCGAAATCCCGCCTGCCACGCCCTTTTCACCTGGCGCGCGACCTCGTCAGGCTGATTGTTATAGCTGACCAGGCTGGCGTAGCACGTAATATGCTGGCGTGTGGCACCCAGCAGCTGCCACAGCGGCTGTTCATGATGCTGCCCCAGTAAATCCCACAGGGCAATATCCATTGCCGACAGGGCAAAGCGCACCGGACCGTTTCCGCCAAAGGCATGGAGCGCTTTTTCTGCTCCTTCAACCAGCGTAGCCAGCGCTTCACGGCTGGTGGGGACAGTTTTATCCAGAAAGTAGGGGATCACCAGGTCTTGTAACGCCTGGGCGGTAACGGCATTGGAGAGATGGCCGAATCCCTCCCCCCATCCCTGCCGTCCGCTGTCGGTGACGACCCGGATCAGTAGCGTTTCCATCTGCGTCAGCGCCGCTGATGCTGCGTTCCATGCCCGTTCGCCGCTCAGGGCCGGAGCGCGATTGCTGGCAAACGGGATGCTGAGGCGTATAACCTCCACGTGACTGATTTTCATGCCATAAACCTCATAAAGTAGGGGGGCTGTACGCCTGTAATTAGCATAATGGGCGCGTATCAACCGGAGGAGATAAGAGGTGGACTGCTACATTCCCAGTATAAAAAGGGGCGCGGGGAGGTTCATCGTTCAGGCGCACAAGGATGAAGCCGGAACGGGCGGCAGATTTTGGCATTTGGATAAGGTGCAGCGGGGCGGGTCACAAAAGGAGGGAAAAGCGGCGGGCCAGAGTGCACCCACCGGAGACGGAGTTAGCGATAATTACGCTATGCTCGCCGGATACTTAGCGAGTGTTAAAGACTTGATGCTCGCCGGATACTGAGCAAAGGTTAAGGACGTTATGCTCGCCTGATATTCAGTAAGCGATAACCACTTTACCGCGCATATGACCTTCAAGTACCAGCCGGTGTGCCTCTGTCAGCGTCTCTACGCTCAGGCCCTGTAGCGTTTTGCTGAGGGTGGTGGTGATTTTTCCATCGTCGATAAGCTTAGCGGTCTCGTTAAGGATCTCTCCCTGACGGGCGATATCCGGCGTGGTGTACATGCTGCGGGTGTACATAAACTCAAAGTGCAGCGCCGCGCTTTTCAGCTTCAGCTCAGTCATATCCAGCGGGGCTTCGTTTTCAACGATGGTACAGATCTGTCCCTGAGGCGCAATTAGCTTCGCCATTGTCGCCCAGTGCCCGTCGGTATCGTTCAGGCAGAAAATATAATCCACCTGCTTCAGCCCCTGCTTTTCCAGCTCGGCAGGCATATCCCGATAGTCGATAACCTTGTCGGCCCCGCGATCCTTACACCACTGTACCGAGTCAGGGCGCGATGCCGTGGCGATGATAGTGACCTTGCTGTACAGCTTCGCGAACGGAATGGCCAGCGATCCCACGCCGCCCGCGCCGCCGATGATCAGCAGCGTTTTTCCCTCTTCCGCCTGGTCAATGTGTAGCCTGTCAAACAGACCTTCCCATGCGGTCAGCGCCGTCAACGGAAGCGCAGCGGATTCCGCCCAGTTCAGCGAAGCAGGCTTGTGCCCGGTAATACGTGCATCGATCAGCTGGAAGGTGCTGTTGCTGCCTGGACGGGTGATATCTCCGGCGTAATAGACTTCGTCCCCCGGCTTAAAGCCGCTGACTTTGCTACCGACTTCACGGACTAAGCCGCTGGCATCCCAGCCGAGAATACGCGGTACCTGGAGGCCATTTTTCTGCGCACCTTTGTGCACTTTTGTATCCACCGGATTAACGGAGGCGGCGTGAACTTCTACCAGCAGGTCGTATTCGCCCGGCGTGGCTTTCTCCGGGTAGATTTCAATAAACTGCTGCGGATTTTCTGGATTAATCGCAATTGCCTGGATAGTCATGGTGCATCTCCTATAAGGTGTGACATTGAGTGTAGAAGCTAAGCACGCTGAAGATAAGTGGCACAATAACTAACTCAGCGTTCGTCTCAGGTGAACAATCATGTTTAAACAGCTCCAGGATATGGCGCTCTTTGCGCTGGTGGCCGAATGTGGCAGTTTCACTGCTGCCGCAACCCGGGCCAGATTACCGAAATCCAGCGTTAGTCAGCGGATCAGCCAGCTGGAACGTGCTTTGGGCCTGCGCCTTATTAATCGTACTACACGGCAGCTAAATCTGACCTTTGCCGGGGAGCGCTATCTGGTCCACTGTCAGGAGATGCTGCTGGCCAGCGAACGGGCAGGCCTGGCGATACAGCGCCTGCGGGATAATCCCAGCGGACGGTTAAGAATTACCTCGCCCGCGGGGATTGGTGCCACGCTGCTGGCGCGGTTCAACGCCGCCTTTCAGAATGAATATCCTGAGGTGATGCTGGATGTATCGGTATCCGATGAAATGAGCGATCTGGTGCAGGAGGGGGTTGATATTGCGCTGCGCACGGGTCAACCACACGATTCTTCGCTTATCGGGCGGCGGATAGGCTACTGCGAGCGCCTGCTGGTCGCCTCGCCCGCCTATCTGGCACGGAACAAGACGCTGCGGCATCCGGGTCAGATGGCTGAGCACCGGTTCATCGCCCATCGCGCCTGGAGCGCGTGGTTGTTAAAGCGTGGCGAGGAGTATTTCCGCTGGCTGCTGCCGCCGGTCCATATGACGGATAATTTGATTTATGCCCGGGAGTGCGTACTGGAAGATGCGGGCATAACGCTTTTGCCGCGTTTTATGGCCGGAAGTTTCCTCGCGGAGGGATCGCTGGTCAGGGCGCTTCCGGAGTGGGAAGTCGAAGGCAATGAACTCTGGCTGGTTTACCCAAGCCGTAAACTGAATTCGCCGGCGCTGGCGTGTTTTATTGATTTCGCGCTGCAATCGCCGATTTTTAAAGAGTTTTATCGCTAAATTACCGTGCATAGTTTCGCGATGTAGGCGGGTTGTGCCACGTACAATGTAGACAGGGCTGTGTGGCGGGATTCAGGGTCAAAACCTGCTCCGGGGACAGGGCTGTGTTGCGGGACTCAAGGTCAAAACCTGCTCCGGGGACAGGGCTGTGTTGCGGAATCCAAGGTCAAAACCGGCCCAGCGACAGGGCTATGTTACGGGTCAGAACGCCGGGACGCCGTAAACCCTTCCCTGGGGGCTTCACTGCCGCATCCCTGCGGCAGAGACCCGGCTAATCTGCTCCGCAACACCGCCTTCTGGCTGCGGCGTGGGTTGTAAGTAATCTGGACACTGAGCAATATCAGAACCTGCTTCAGTGCCATGGTTTTAACATCGCCTTCTTGTCGCAGAGTAGGCCTTTAGTTCCGGCAAAGGTCCAGGCAAACCCGCTCCGTCGGAGATAGGATTACCTGTCGAAAGTTAGTTGAGCAGAGCGGGGAGTGAAGGGTTTTTTAGCAGCGACAACAGAGCCAGAGGCCAGGCGGGGACCGTTGGCTTAGCGGACCGTCGAGCGCAGGGATGCGCGAGCCGAGCCCACACGGACGTGCCTGCGGCGTGTCCGCGTGACGACGGTCCCCGCAGGGCTTTGCACCTTATCATCGCAACGATAATAAAAGTTACAGATGCCAGCCAGGTCAAAATCTGCGCTGATGACACGCCTGTATTATTTGCAGGAAGGTCAAAACCGGCTCCGGTGTCAGGGCTATGTTGCGGGTCAGAACGCCGGGACGCCGTAAACCCCTCCCTGGGGGCTTCACTGCCGCATCCCTGCGGCAGAGACCCGGCTAATCTGCTCCGCAACACCGCCTTCTGGCTGCGGAATGGTCTGTAAGTAGTCTGGCACTGAGCAATATCAGAACCTGCTTCTGATCCTACCGGAATTATCTGTCGGTAGTTTTGAAAACTGATACCGAGGGTGAGAACGCTTTTAGCAGCGACAACAGAGCCAGAGGCCAGGCGGGGACCGTTGGCTTAGCGGACCGTCGAGCGCAGGGATGCGCGAGCCGAGCCCACACGGATGTGCCTGCGGCGTGTCCGCGTGACGACGGTCCCCGCAGGGCTTTGCACCTTATCATCGCAACGATAATAAACGTTACAGATGTCAGCCAGGTCAAAATCTGCGCTGATGACACGCCTGTATTATTTTCAGGAAGGTCAAAACCGGCTCCGGTGTCAGGGCTATGTTGCGGGTCAGAACGCCGGGGCGCCGTAAACCCATCCCTGGGGGCTTCACTGCCGCATCCCTGCGGCAGAGACCCGGCTAATCTGCTCCGCAACACCGCCTTCTGGCTGCGGAGTGGTCTGTAAGTAGTCTGGCCCTGAGAAATATCAGAACCTGATTCAGTGACACTGGCTTTATAGCAGGCCTCAAAACAATCATCTGCATCGGGATACGGTGAATAATAAGGTCAGAACCTGCTTCTGATCCTACCGGAATTATCTGTCGGTAGTTTTGAAAATTGATACCGAGGGTGAGAACGCTTTTAGCAGCGACAACAGAGCCAGAGGCCAGGCGGGGACCGTTGGCTTAGCGGACCGTCGAGCGCAGGGATGCGCGAGCCGAGCCCACACGGACGTGCTTGCGGCGTGTCCGCGTGACGACGGTCCCCGCAGGGCTTTGCACCGGGTCCCCCGCAACAACAGCAAACGTCAAAATTGCCAGAACGTGCCTGCGGCGTGTCCGCGTGACGACGGTCCCCGCAGGGCTATGCACCGGTCCCCCGCAACGACATAGGTGACGAAAAAACGGGTTTCGATGCAGCACAACAGTTGCACATCGTTCTTATTAAGAAAGAGAGTAGGGCCTGGCAGGGAGAAGTGTATGAATGGAAAACGCTATAAAAGATAAGGCGGTTTGCACCGCCTTATCATCACTTACTGGATCGTACGCTTATTACTTACTCATACGCTTGTATTTGATGCGCTTTGGCTCCAGCGCGTCAGCGCCCAGCGTACGCTTCTTATACTCTTCGTATTCGGTAAAGTTACCTTCGAAGAATTCGATATTGCCTTCATCCTGATAATCCAGAATATGCGTGGCAATACGGTCCAGGAACCAGCGGTCATGCGAGATAACCATCGCGCAGCCTGGGAACTCCAGCAGGGCGTTTTCCAGCGCGCGCAGGGTTTCGATATCCAGGTCGTTTGTCGGTTCATCCAGCAGCAGCATGTTGCCGCCAACCTGCAGCAGCTTCGCCAGGTGCAGACGGCCACGCTCGCCGCCGGAGAGTTCGCCAACGCGCTTGCCCTGATCCACGCCTTTAAAGTTAAAGCGACCGACATAGGCACGGCTCGGCATTTCCGTGGTGCCAATACGCATAATATCCTGACCGCCGGACACTTCTTCCCACACGGTTTTGGAATTATCCATGCTGTCGCGGAACTGATCGACCGAAGCCAGCTTCACGGTATCACCCAGCACTATGCTGCCGGAGTCAGGCTGCTCCTGACCGGACATCATGCGGAACAGGGTGGATTTACCGGCACCGTTGGGACCGATGATGCCAACGATGGCCCCCTTCGGCACTGAAAAGGTAAGGTCATCGATCAGCAGGCGATCGCCATACGATTTGCGCAGATTGCTCACCTCGACCACCTTATCGCCCAGGCGCGCGCCCGGTGGAATAAAGAGTTCGTTAGTTTCGTTACGCTTCTGATAGTCGGTGTTATTCAGCTCTTCAAAGCGCGCCAGACGGGCTTTGCCTTTGGACTGGCGGCCCTTTGCCCCCTGACGCACCCACTCCAGCTCTTTCTCAATCGACTTGCGACGAGCCGCTTCGCTTGATGCTTCCTGCGCCAGACGCGCGTCTTTCTGCTCCAGCCAGGAAGAGTAGTTGCCTTCCCACGGGATACCTTCGCCGCGATCCAGCTCAAGGATCCAGCCCGCCACGTTATCAAGGAAGTAACGGTCATGGGTGATCGCCACCACGGTGCCTTCAAAGTCGTGCAGGAAGCGCTCCAGCCACGCCACGGATTCAGCATCCAGGTGGTTCGTTGGCTCATCCAGCAGCAGCATATCGGGTTTTTCCAGCAGCAGGCGGCACAGGGCGACGCGGCGACGCTCACCGCCGGAGAGGTTAGCGATTTTCGCATCCCAGTCCGGCAGGCGCAGCGCATCGGCAGCGCGCTCAAGCTGGGTATTCAGGTTGTGACCATCATGGGCCTGAATAATCTCTTCCAGGCGACCCTGCTCGGCAGCCAGCTTATCGAAGTCTGCATCTTCTTCAGCGTAGAGTGCGTAAACCTCATCAAGACGCTTCAGCGCGCCGACCACTTCCGCCAGCGCTTCCTCAACGGATTCGCGAACGCTGTGTTCCAGGTTCAGCTGCGGCTCCTGTGGCAGATAGCCGATTTTCAGGCCAGGCTGCGGGCGCGCTTCCCCTTCGATATCTGTATCAATGCCGGCCATGATGCGCAGCAGGGTGGATTTACCTGCGCCGTTCAGACCGAGCACGCCAATTTTGGCACCCGGGAAAAAGCTCAGGGAGATGTTTTTAAGAATATGACGCTTCGGCGGAACCACTTTGCCGACGCGATGCATGCTATAGACGAATTGAGCCACGTAGGATGAGCCTCTTGGTGTCTGTGTTTGAATTGGGGCAGTATGCCGCCCGCTCAGACGGCAAGTTTAGCGGGTTTCCCGGGGTAATCACAGCCCGGGAGCCGGGGATTATCCCCCCTGGCCATTCAGTATCACGATGCCCAGCTGTGCCAGCCGCTGATTCAGCCTCGCGGGCGGCGCTTCGTCGCTTACCAGCGTATCGAACGCGCTGAGTTCGCCAATGCGCGCAGGCAGCACTTTGCCAAACTTACTGCTGTCCGCCAGCAGGATTTTATGACTGGCCCGCTGTAACGCCTGATGCTTCATTGGCAGTTCATTCAGGTTATAGCAGGTGGCGCCCTGAACATCATCGATACCGGCGGCGGAGATAAAGGCCTTGCCCGGACAGAGACTGTCCATCACCGAACCCGAGCCAAGCGGCGTGAAGAGGGCGTTATCAGCGTGAAACTCCCCGCCGTTGAGGATCACCCGGCAGGCCGGTTTCTCTTTCAGCGCCAGGAAGGTGTTCATCGCGCAGCAGATGGCGGTAAAGGTCAGCTGGTTATCAATGGCGTCGACCACCCACGGCATGGTGGTGCCACAGTCGAAAAAGACCGTATCGCCCGGCTCAATCAGCGCGGCGGCCAGCTGTCCGAGACGCCGTTTCTTGTCGACATTTTGTGCCTGCTGATCGGAAACGAAGTAGTGGCCCTGGTGACTTTTTGGATCGCTGACGATATAGCCGCCCAGCAGCACCACCATGGCGGAAGGTTCGCTCAGATCGCGCCGGACGGTCATCTCCGAGACGCCCAGCAGCTGCGCTGCATCCTTCAGATGGATCTTGTCGGTCCGCTTTAGCGCCTGCGCCAGCCTGTTAATGCGCTCGTCACGCCGGGTTTCCATACTCATCACTCCTGGATCAATCAGTTAATATCCCTCGCCGCCGTGATGTGACCTTAAATGTTGCCACGCCGGAGCCGACATCGGTGGAAGAGGACAAGAGCGCCCCTGAGATCGCGATAAATTTCCCATAATTTAAGGGCTTGCATCGCGTAGAGCAGACAGGCTGTCAATATTACCTTCAATGAGATCGCGCCGCAAACCTCACGAACTGACGACATCTGCTTTTTTGAGACGAATACTGGTCGGCAGGGGCAGTGTGGGCTGTGCGATCCCCGCCCCCGGGCCTTTCAGCCTGTTCAGATCGACGTATAAATTGTTAAAATAATAACATTTTTTCAACGACGTCATTGCCCTTATTCTCAGTTTTATCCGGATTTTCCCGATGAGACGGGTGTCACATTTTTAACATATCTCGGTTGTTATTGTTAGTTTTACAACATTAAATGATCGTACTTTACAGGGGAGAAATGTGATGGATATTGCCGTCATCGGTTCAAATATGGTCGATCTGATTACCTATACCAATACGATGCCAAAGGCCGGTGAAACGCTTGAGGCCCCCGACTTCGCGCTGGGCTGCGGCGGGAAAGGGGCAAATCAGGCGGTTGCCGCCGCAAAGCTGGGGGCGAAAGTGATGATGGTCAGCAAGGTGGGCGAGGATCTTTTTGCTGAGAATACCATCAGAAATTTACAGCAGTTTGGCGTGGATACGCAGCATGTCACCGTCGCACCCGGTACCTCCAGCGGCGTAGCGCCGATCTTTGTGGACGAGCAGTCGCAAAACCGCATTTTGATCATCAAAGGTGCCAACGATCGGCTAACACCCGCCGATATTGACGCCGCCGCAGAGGAACTTAAGGCCTGCCGCCTGCTGGTGCTCCAGCTGGAAATCCCGCTGCCGACGGTTTACTACGCCATTACCTTTGCGCGTCAGCACGGTATTCAGGTGATCCTTAATCCGGCACCCGCCGTGGCCGGACTGGATATTGACTACGCCTGTCAGTGCGATTTTTTTATGCCAAACGAGACGGAGCTGGAGATCCTCACCGGTCTGCCGGTGAGCAGCGACGATGAGGTGCTGCGTGCCGGGCAGATGCTGCTTGGACGCGGGCTTAAGAACCTAATCATTACCCTGGGCAGCCGGGGATCGGTCTGGATGCAGGGTGACGAGGTTTATCGCGTTGAGCCGGTGCCCGTTCAGGCGGTTGACACCAGCGGGGCCGGTGACGCCTTTATTGGCTGCTTCGCGCACTTTCTGATCCAGCACGGCGATATTCCGCGCGCAATGCAGTCTGCATCGGCCTTCGCCGCCTGTAGCGTAACCGGTCGGGGCACGCAGCGGTCATACCCTGATGCCGACGCCTTTCACCGTTTTCTCACCGCTTAACTGAGGATTCGCCATGCACCAGAACATTGTCCAGCAGCCTGACGGCTACTTAAATAAAACGCCGCTGTTTCAGTTTATTCTGCTCTCCTGCCTGTTCCCGCTGTGGGGATGTGCTGCCAGCCTGAATGATATTTTGATTACCCAGTTCAAAAGCGTGTTCGCGCTGAGCGACTTTGCCAGCGCGCTGGTGCAGAGTGCCTTTTACGGCGGTTATTTCCTGATTGCGATACCGGCTTCGCTGGTGATCCGCAGCAGCAGCTATAAAGTTGCCATCCTGTTGGGACTGGCGCTCTATATTGCAGGCTGCGTGCTGTTTTATCCCGCCTCGCATATGGCGACCTATACCATGTTCCTGGCGGCCATCTTTGCCATCGCCATCGGGCTGAGCTTTCTGGAGACGGCAGCCAACACCTACAGCTCAATGATAGGCCATCGCGATCGCGCCACGCTGCGCCTTAACGTCAGCCAGACCTTTTATCCCGTTGGCGCGCTGATGGGCATTGTGCTGGGGAAATATCTGGTGTTTCAGGATGGCGACAGCCTGCACAGCCAGATGGCGGGCATGGACGCCGGGCAGCTGCATCAGTTCCGCCTGGCGATGCTGGAGCATACGCTGGCACCCTACAAATATCTGGTAATGGTGCTGGTGGTAGTGATGGTGCTGTTTCTGCTGACGCGCTATCCGCACTGTAAACCGGCAAGCGTCGGCAGGGCGCGCCCGTCGCTGGGAGAAACCTTTCGCTATCTGGCGAACAATCGCCACTTTAAGCGCGGGATTATTACCCAGTTCCTCTATGTCGGCATGCAGGTGGCGGTGTGGTCGTTTACCATTCGTCTGGCGCTGAACCTGGGCGCAGCGAACGAACGTCATGCCTCTAACTTTATGATTTACAGCTTTATCTGCTTCTTTATCGGCAAGTTTGTCGCCAATTTTCTGATGACCCGCTTTCGCGCCGAGAAGGTGCTAATCGCCTATTCGGTGGTGGGCGTTGCCACGCTACTCTATGTGATGCTGGTGCCAAACTTTACCGCCGTTTATGCCGCCGTGTTTGTCAGCGTGCTGTTTGGTCCCTGCTGGGCGACGATTTACGCCGGTACGCTGGCGACGGTCGACAATAAATATACCGAGGTGGCCGGTGCCTTTATCGTGATGGCTATCGTGGGGGCGGCCTTCGTGCCCGCGCTACAGGGGCTGGTGTCCGATCGGCTGGGATCGATGCAGCTGGCTTTTGGCGTCTCGCTGCTGTGCTTTGCCTGGGTAGGCTTTTACTTCTGGGGTGAGCTGCGCTTCAAAAAACAGCCCGTTGCAGGCGGCAATCTGGCTAAGGGGGCGTTATGACCACACGTTTGCCGCTGACCCCCGCGCTGTTTTCCGTGACGCCGCGCGTGCTGTTGGAAAACCCCGCATTCACCGTTGAGCTGTTCCGCTTCCCCTCGGGAATTGAGGCGGTGAAGCTGGAAAACAGCCGGGGATCGCTTATCGTGCTGCCGTTTTATGGTCAGATGATTTGGGACGCGGTGTTTGACGGGCGCTCTCTGACCATGGGCAGCGGCTTTACGCAGCCGCTGCCGGGTAACAATATTATTGATACCTACGGCTGTTTTGCTTTCCATTCCGGCCTGCTGAGCAACGGCTGTCCGGCCCCGGAGGACGATCATCCCCTGCATGGCGAAATGGCCTGCGCGCGAATGGACAGCGCCTGGCTGGAGCTGGATGAGGAACGGTTAACGCTGCGGGGGGAGGTGGAATATATCAAAGGGTTTGGACACCACTACCGCGCCGCACCGGCGGTAACGCTGCTGGCCGGGAAGCCGCGGCTTGAGATAGCGATGAAGGTGACTAACCTCTCAGGCAACCCGATGCCGTTACAGTATATGTGTCATATGAACTATGCGTGGGTGGATAACGGCGTCTTTCGCCAGAGTATTCCGCAGGAGGCTTTTCAACTGAGATCCAGTATTCCGGGCCACGTTCACCCGACGGCCAGCTGGCTGGACTACACGCGACAGCTGGCGAGCGCGCCTGTGGAATTTGACGGGCTGAGCCGCCCCGAAATGTGCGATCCGGAGATAGTCTTCTTTGCCGATAATCTTGCGCAGTATGGCGAAAGCGCGGAGTTCAGCGTGCAATCGCCGCAGGGTTACGGCTTTAGCACGCGGTTTGCTACCGCGCAGTTTCCCCACGCGACGCGCTGGATATTGCATAACGCCGACCAGCAGGTAGCCGCCTTTGTGCTTCCCGCCACCTGTCGTCCCGAGGGGTTTCTGGCCGCGAAGCAGGCGGATACGCTTATTCTACTGGCACCCGGCGAACAGCGGGACTTCAGGGTGGACACCGGCATGATGGAGACGGCACCCCCGCGATAAGTCTGCGCGCGCTTCACGTCTCGTAGCGCCCCGGTCAGCGTTGTCGTTTTTCACTGCCGGAAAGCGCCAGCGTCGGGCTGCCTTTCCGCGCCACCGCGTTAGTCGGAACGGTGATGCTTTGCGGCAGCGTTTCGAGCAATGCAGGGATAATCACGTCGTGGCGGTGAATCATCGAGTGATGGTTTTCCGCCAGCGGGATGACCCGTAGATGAGGGCAGACCTGGCCAAGACCGTTATCGCTGAGGGCCAGAACCTTACTGCCATCCGCCGTTCCCGATTCGCTGAGATCGACAAACTGTGTGGCTTTAAACAGCGTAACGCGGGTGGCGTTGAGCGGGCCGCTAAGTGCCTGAGCATTCATGTTTAACTCAGTCTCTTCCGCCTGAATCGCGCGTTTCACCGCCACCTCGTCCAGACCGATGGCCGAAAGTAAGGTCGCCAGCATACCGGGCGCAATCTGCTGATGTACATCGCAGCGATAAAGCGTATCCAGCAGGCAGACGTGAATATGGCGATAGCCGAGCTGTTCCAGCTGCACGGCCATCTCCAGCGCAATCAGGCCGCCCAGCGACCAGCCAAGCAGGTTTACCGGACGATCGACGGGCAGCCCCTGCTGCTGAATATGCTGTAGATAGTAACTGGCCAGTGCGGCCAGGGTGGGAATATGTGGCCGGTTAAACAGGTTGTAGTTGCTTACCCCGGTGACGTTCATCTCTCCCTCAAGGCGCGTAGCCAAATCCTGATAAATCTCGCAGCCGACGGCTGCGGGATGCACCGTCCACAGGGCATCCTTCGCCCGATGCTGATTCAGCGGCTGCAACAGGCTAAAGCCCGCTAAAGGCGGTGCGGGCTGCGGTGCGTAGTCATCGGCGCTGATGCCGCAGGCTTCCGGATCCTGCCCGTTCCGCGCCAGGAAAGCAGCCTGCGCGCGCAGGGTGGTATGGGCGTAAAGCGCTTTCATATCTATCTTCAGCCCCTGACGCTTAAGACGCATCATCAGCTGTATGCCATGCAAAGAGTGGCCGCCCAGCTCAAAGAAATCATCGTCAAGGCCTGGAGCGGGCACCTCCAGCAGATCGGCCCAGTGCACCGCGAGGATGCGCTCCTGTTCGGTGACGGCGGGCTGATAAACTTTTTTCTCCGCACCCGCGAGCGTGGGCGGGGGAAGCGCCCGGCGATCCAGCTTGCCGTTGGGTGAAAGCGGCAGCGCCGCCAGCGGAACAAAGCAGGCCGGGATCATAAAGCCCGGTAGCGAGCGGCTCAGTTGCTCACGCCACTGGCCTGCGTCCGCGGCTTCCGCCGTGGCCACCCAGGCCACCAGGCGCTTGTCGCCCTGGCGATCGTCGCAAGCCAGCACCACCGCATCGTCAACGCCCTGACAGCCGCGCAGCGCCTGCTCGATCTCGCCCAGTTCGATGCGCAGCCCGTGAATTTTCACCTGAAAATCATTGCGTCCCAGGTACTCAATACTGCCATCCTCCAGCCAGCGTGCCAGGTCGCCAGTTTTATAGAGCCTTGCCCCGGCGGCGTCGCTAAACGGATCGGGGATAAAGCGTTCCCGGCTGAGCGTTTCGCGGTTCAGGTAACCCCGTGCGACCTGGATACCGCCAATATGCAGCTCACCGCTGACGCCCGGCGGTACGGGCTGTAGCCGGGCATCCAGAATATAGAGGCGGGTATTGGCCACCGGTTTTCCTATTGGCACCCGCGGGCGGGGATCGTCTGACCGGCAGTGCCAGAAGGAGACGTCAACCGCCGCCTCGGTTGGCCCGTACAAATTGTGTAGCTCAGCCAGCGGCAGCTGATGATGAAAGCGCTTAACGGCAGCCAGCGGCAGCGCTTCCCCGCTACAGAAGACGCGTTGCAGTCGGGCGCACTCTGCCATCACGCCGTGACGCAGAAACAGCTGGAGCATGGAGGGGACAAAATGCAGCGTAGTCACCCTGCACCGGGAAATAATGTCGCTCAGATACGCCGGATCCTGGTGGCCGCCCGGTTTGGCGATGGCCAGGCGGGCACCCGCCATCAGCGGCCAGAAAAACTCCCACACCGAGACGTCAAAGCTGAAAGGGGTCTTCTGCAGCACGGTATCTTGCGACGTCAGGCGATAGGTTTCCTGCATCCATAGCAGCCGGTTCATGACCGCCAGATGCTCGTTCATCACGCCCTTTGGCTTGCCGGTCGAGCCGGAAGTATAGATAACATAGGCCAGCGATCGCTGCGTATCCGGCAGGATATCGGGCAGGTTGGTCACCGATCTTCCCCGCCAGTTCTGCCTGTCTCTCTGCACATGCAGCGTCTTCAGGCTACCATCCAACAGACCGCTTAGCGCCCGTTGTCCAGCATCGTCGATCAGCAGACATTTTGCGCCGCAGTCGGTCAGCATATGCTGGAGGCGATCCGCCGGATAATCGGGGTCGAGCGGGACGTAAGCGCCACCTGACTTCAGAATAGCCAGCAGCGCCACCACCATTTCTGCACTTCGCTCGACGCACAGCGCGACGCGATCGTCTGCCTTAATCCCGCCGTCGCGCAGGTATCCGGCCAGCTGATTGGCGCGTTGGTTGAGCGCGGCGTAGCTTAGCGTTTCCACTTCCCCACAAAGCGCCACCGCCTGCGGCGTCAGTGCCACCTGGCGTTCAAAATAGCGGTGAATACCCTGGGGAAAGTGCCACGGCTGCGCGGTATCGTTCCACAGATTTAGGATGCTGTGCTGCTCCGACGGCAGCAGCAGGGGCAGCAGCGCCATGGGCTGCTCCGGCGGGGCATCCAGTATCGCCGCGATCAGGTGCAGCAGACGGTCGGCAATACGCTCACCTTCGTCCCGGCTGAACCAGGCCTCGTTAGCGTTGCACTCCAGCACCGGATCGTCACCGGGATGGTAGTGGCGCAGATAAACGGCCAGCGGCGTCTGCTCGTAGCCGTGTTGTAAGGCCTCGACCTTAAGTGGGCTACCGTTCAGCTCGATGTCGGTGGGAAAGGTTTCCAGTGAAAAGCTCAAATCGTACAGCTGGCGCCGCCCCTGCTGACTCAGTCGCAGTTCGCGATTAAGCTCAGCGATCGGAAAACGCTGATGGCGATAGCTGCGCCGCAGTTCGCCTGCGACCTGCTTTACCAGCGTAGAAAAAGGATTTGCGGTGTTGGTATCCAGTCTTACCGGGATCATGGAGGAGAACATACCCAGCGTCTGTTTGTGCCTGGCGCGGTTATGCACCGGCACGCCGAGCGTCACCGCCTCCGTTTGCCACTGGCGCGAAAACCAGCAGGCGATCAGCGCACTGAGAAAGTGCATCGGCGAGGCGCCATACCGGTGTGCATACTCCGTCAACTGCTGATAACGTGCCAGGGGGAGTCGCCGGGTAATCTGCGCGCTCGGCCAGGCGTTGTTTTCCTCAAAGCCGCTGCGGCGTTCCAGCAGCGAGGGTGGGGCATTGTTAAAGCGAGTCAGCCACCATTCACGGTCACGCGCGTAGCGGGAGGAGGTGAGATAGGCGCCATCTTCAATAATAAATTGCGCGTAATTTTTTGAATCATCTGCGCAAGAGGGTTCCCCCCTTAGCAGCGCCTTATAGCGGGCGATAATTTTTTTGCTTAGCAGAGATACCGACGTGCCATCCGCTATTATGTGATGGCTGTTAATAGACCATATAAATTCTGTGGTATTCGTTTTAATTAAACTCGTTCGCCAGAGGCGTTGGTTATAAAGAGAAAAGGGTTTAATAAACGTTGCCTGCGTGAGCGACCGTGCTACCTCTTCAGGATTATCATCCTGACTGACGTCATGGTATTCCAGATAAGAAGCTTCATTATGAATAAAGGTTTGGGTAACGCTGCTTTCACTTTCCTTAAGCGTGATTTGTAACGCATCATGCTGTTCTGCTACCTCCATTATTGCTTTACATAATAATGGGATATCCAGCTTGCCCTCAATAAGCCACCGGGCACCGATATTGTAGCAGGGCGTATCGGATGTAAGCAGCTGGTCCAACCATACAGCCTGCTGCACGGAAGTTAAAGGATAGTAAGACATAAGCGAACCTCCATTTAAGGATAGTAAAATAAAAACGGTTACCGGCAGGCCAGTATATAAATACCTGGAAACTATAATACACATTTAAAGGTATTTCGTTATGCGTTTATTTTAATTACTTTTAGGTATTATAACTTTTGTCTTGAGATAGTAATCTTAATATCTAAAAGCCTTATCTTAAATGGGGTTTATTTTTTTCATCTGCGATTAGTGTTTGTTTTTATTTAGAGATTGGCGTTTTATTAAGAGATGGTAATTTAATTATCCCTGATAATTAACTTTTATTGTTTTAATTCATCTATAAGTGCGATTTTGTCCAATGAAATATCCGGGACAATTTAGCCGGTTCTCCCTCCGCACGACGGGGGGATCTTGCAGTCAGAAGGACCAGTCCTTCCTGAACTGACCCCTTCTGCACCTGGTACACCAGACGCCCGCAGAAATGAGTAGCGTAAATTTTTCTGCATTACATAGCGGGACGGCTCCAGCCTGGTTAGCATGAAGGGAGCGATTCAGTGTTCAGGACAAAGAGAGGCGTAAACGTGAGGAAAGTCATGGTCGACAAATGGAAGTTTTGGATAGTAGGCGCCTGTTTAACCGCTATTACCGCCACGGCACAGGCGGATTCGCTGGATGCGCAGCGCAGCCGCTACCAGCAAATTAAGCAGGCCTGGGACAGCAAACAGATGGACAGAGTGGCGGAGCTGATGCCAACGCTGCGCGATTATCCGCTCTATCCCTATCTGGAGTACCGTGAACTGACGCAGAACCTGGACCAGCAAAGCGGCTTCGTCGTCGAGGCGTTTATCAAAAAATATCCCACGCTGCCGCCGGTGCGTTCGCTCTCCGCCCGCTTTATCAACGAGCTGGCCTATCGTCAGGACTGGCGAGGCCTGCTGGTGTTCAGTCCCGACGAGCCAAAGCCGGTAGCGGCGCGCTGTAACTGGTACTACGCCAAATGGGCGACAGGCCAGCAGCAGGTGGCCTGGCAGGGGGCGAAATCTATCTGGCTGCGGGGAACCTCGTTGCCCTCCGCCTGCGACAAACTTTTTAGCGCCTGGCAGGCCGCCGGCGAGCAAACGCCGATTACCACCCTGGCGCGCATCCGCCTGGCGATGAAAGAGGGTAATACCAGCCTGGTGAACGCCCTGGCGAAGCAGCTGCCTGGCGATTATCAGACCATGGCGAACGCCGTTATGGATCTGCAAAATAATCCTGCCAGCGTGGAAAGTTTTGCCCGGACGGTGGGACCCACTGACTTTACCCGCCAGGCGACGGCCATTGCCTTTGCACGCGTGGCGCGTGAGGATGCTGAAAACGCCCGGGCGATGATCCCCTCGCTGGTGCGCCTGCAAAAAATGAGCGAGAGCGATGAGCAGGATCTCAACGAGGCGGTTGCCTGGCGTCTGATGGGTAATGACATCACCTCTGAGCAGGCTCGCTGGCGGGACAATGTGGTGATGCGCAGCGAGTCTACCTCCCTGATTGAACGGCGAGTCAGAATGTCGCTGGGCAATAACGACCGACGCGGTATGAATACCTGGATTGCCCGCCTGCCGCTGGAAGCGAAGCAAAAAGATGAGTGGCAGTACTGGCAGGCCGATCTGCTGCTGGAGCAGGGGCGGAAAGAAGAAGCGGAAACAATCCTGCATGGACTGATGAAGGCGCGCGGATTCTATCCGATGGTGGCCGCGCAAAGGCTGGGTGAAACCTACCCGCTGCAGATTGATCAGGCCGCCTCACCGGACGCTGCCCTGACCACTGGAACAGAAATTTCCCGCGTAAGGGAGCTGATGTACTGGGGAATGGATAACCTGGCCCGAACGGAGTGGAGCTATCTGGTGGCCAGCAAAAACAGCGGCCAGCAGCAGCAGCTGGCCCGCTTTGCGCGCGAGCAAAACTGGTGGGATCTGAGCGTTCAGGCGACCATTACCGGCAAGCTGTGGAACAGCTTACAGGAGCGTTTCCCGCTGGCTTATCAGGAGCAGTTCCAGCGCTATGGGGTCGGCAAAGCGCTACCCATCAGCTATGCAATGGCGATTGCCCGCCAGGAGAGCGCGTGGAATCCTAAGGCACACTCCCCGGTCGGCGCCGCCGGTCTGATGCAGGTTATGCCCGCGACCGCACAGCATACGGTGAAAAGCTACAGCCTGCCCGGCTACAGCAACAGCAGCCAGCTGCTGGATCCTGAAACCAGTATTCAGATCGGCATGCAGTATCTGGAGTCGGTGTATCAACAGTTTGGTGAGAACCGGATATTTTCTTCGGCGGCCTATAATGCAGGCCCGTCCCGCGTCAGAACCTGGCTGGGGAACAGTGCAGGGCGGCTGGATGCGGTAGCATTTATTGAGACGATACCCTTTTCTGAAACCCGGGGTTATGTCAAAAATGTGCTGGCCTACGATGCTTACTATCGGCATTTGATGAACAAGCCCGATAAAATCCTGTCGGACGCGGAGTGGCAGCGGCGCTACTGATCTGTAAAGGGGTATGTTATGCTGCTGTACTAGTTTATGAGTATGGGCCTGACATGACCGATTCTTCTGTTCCCGTTACGGCGGAGCCACATAACGAAGAGTGGCAGCGTTTCGTCGCGCTGCTACAGCGCGCCTTCAACCAAAATCTGCATTTGCCGCTTCTGCAGCTGATGCTGACGCCCGACGAGCGTGAGTCACTCGGCACGCGCCTGCGCATTATTGAAGAGCTGATGCGGGGTGAACTGAGCCAGCGTGAGTTGAAAAACGACCTGGGCGTCGGTATTGCGACGATAACGCGGGGATCTAACAGCCTGAAAAGCGCGCCCCCCGCGCTGAAGGGCTGGCTGGAGGCAGAACTGCTATCGGACTCAGATAAGCGCTGAATCGGCATTTTCAGATAAGCTCTGAATCGGCATCGTCGGCGGGTTTCATTTGATAGACGTCGTTATGAAAAGGGCATAATGCCAGAATCAGCGCCTGATGGTAGACGCTGGTTCTGCTCAGCAGTCCGGCGGTAAAAGCGCCAATCGCGCCGCCTTTTTGTTTGATATTATCAATACCCGTCAGACGGGCCATCTCCTCACCCAATTCGCGACCCTGCGCAATGCCTTTCAGTACCACTGCTGGCAGGGTAAAGCTGGCTGAACGCGATTCGCCACGAAGCTTATGGTTTTCAATCACCATCCACGCGAAAGCGCTGTCGTCTTCTATTCCGGCCTCAATAGCGACCCAAAAATCGGCTTCAGGTCTGACCTGGCGGGCATTCATCACGCGATGACGTGCGCCAGTTCTCGTTTCAGCATTTGTAAGCGGCTGGGCAGCCACGCCGCTGTCGACCTCTACCCCTTCAATATGGCAGGATCCTTCACCGTAGATATCGCTGAATGCCTGAGAAATTGCCTTAATTTTTGCTGGATTAATGGTAGCGGCGACAACATGGTACATAATTGATTGAACCCTTTACGTAATTTTTTTGCAGTATAACGGAAAATAGCATGCTACAGGTTTATCTTGTTCGTCACGGAGAAACGCTATGGAATGCGGCGCGCCGCATTCAGGGACAGTCAGACAGCGCGCTGACGGATAAGGGAGAGTATCAGGCCCGCCAGGTGGGCGAGCGCGTCAAACACGTCGGCATCACCCATGTTATCGCCAGCGATTTAGGCCGTACTCAGCGCACCGCTGAAATTATTGCCCACGCCTGCGGCTGCGACGTTACGCTCGATCCACGCCTGCGTGAGCTGAATATGGGCGTACTGGAGCAGCGCCCTATCGACCATCTGACGGAAGAGGAGGAGGGCTGGCGCAAAGCGCTGGTCAACGGCACCGTAAATGGCCGTATCCCCCAGGGGGAATCTATGGCGGAGATGGCGGCTCGAATGCATGACGCGCTTAATGCCTGTCTTGAACTGCCCGCCGGCAGTCGCCCCCTGCTGGTCAGTCACGGTATGGCACTCGGCGTGCTGGTCAGCACGATCCTCGGGCTGCCCGCGCATGCGGAGCGTCGGCTGAGGCTGCGTAACTGTTCAATCTCACGTGTCGATCATCAGCAAAGCGACTGGCTGGCATCGGGCTGGATTGTGGAAACCGCAGGGGATATTTCACACCTGGATGCGCCCGCGCTGGATGAGTTACAGCGCTGATCGATAGCCCGCGCTGGATGAATTACAGCGCTGATTTATGGCTTGCGCTGAATGAATTACAGCGCTGATTTATGGCGTGCGCTGAATAAATTACAGCGCTGATTGATGGCGTGCGCTGAATGAATTACAGCGCTGATTAATGGCGTGCGGTCAAAGATAACAGGGCGAATTATTTCGCCCTCATGCTATGCCGTCTGGGTTTCAGTGCGCGAACGGATAGGAATTAAGTATTCACAGCGTATATTTTTGGGCGGTTCTGACAGCTTCTTCCCGCCGTGGGTATAGAAGCGTTCGATATCCTGCCCGTGTCGGCGGGTCAGCTGTAGCGTAGGCATACAGGTGCCGTAAATCAACAGGATAAACTCCTGTAGATTGCTACGCGGGCCGTCATAGGTAAACTGCACATATTCACCTGCTTCCAGCTGAACCTTCTGAGTAGACTGTAGCGGCTGCGACAGCTTGTCTGACGGCACCGCCGTGGTATAGAAGATCTCCTGCTCGTCATCCTTATCAATACTCGGACGTACCCTATGTAGCCCGTACAGGACCGGCGGCACCATATCCGTTTCGGCCAGGAACTGACGCCAGAAGTGCACGCGCATTTCGTCACGGTAGAAGGAAATTTGCTCCAGCGTACAGGTATAGCTTTGCGTCTGGCCGATAAGTTCGATGTCCGGCAGGGTAACGAAAGCGGCCTCAGGCAGGGCAAAGTCGCCCAGCCGGATAGGCGGGCGGAGGCCGAAAGCGTTCCAGTCTGCTGAACGGCGATACCAGGCTGGGGTCTGGTTAAACTGCTTTTTAAATGCGCGAGTGAATGTCTGCTGGGAGTCAAAGCGGTACTGGAGGGCAATATCCAGGATTGGCCGACTGGTCAGCCGCAGGGCAACTGCGGCTTTTGACAGACGCCGTGCCCGGATATACGCACCAATAGCGTGATCGGTAACTTCCTTGAACATTCTTTGCAGATGCCATTTCGAATAGCCTGCCTTAGCTGCAACATTGTCCAGCGACAGTGGCTGATCAAGGTGGCTTTCAAGCCAGACGAGCAAATCGCGAATGATACCGGCCTGATCCATATAAACGTCCTCATCCTGGTTCGGAGTAGTACTAAAGAAATGATGCGTTATGCCGCTGTTGACGCGCTATGCGTTGTTAATCGCTGCGGATGTGCTATACCAGAGCGCGTCAGGTTTTGTGGGCTGTCCCGGGCAGGTAATAGCCTGAGCTGATAACTTACAATGTCATCTATTTTCAACGCAATGGTAACGTTATGACAATGAAAAAATTGTTAATTATCACGTCTGTGATTTTTTCCTCCTTCGCCGCACAGGCGGAAGAAGTCGGGTCAGTGGATACGGTGTTTAAGATATTAGGCCCGGATCATAAAATCGTGGTCGAAGCTTTCGATGACCCCGATGTAAAAAATGTAACCTGTTATATCAGCCGGGCTAAAACCGGGGGCATTAAGGGCGGGCTGGGGCTGGCGGAAGATACCTCAGACGCGGCCATTTCCTGTCAGCAGGTGGGGCCCGTAGAACTCAGTGACAGCATTGCCCAGAATAAAGCCGAGGGCGAGGTGGTGTTTCGTAAACGTACGTCGCTGGTGTTCAAAAAATTACAGGTGGTGCGTTTTTATGACAAAAAGCGTAATACCCTGATTTATCTGAGCTATTCCGACAAGATCGTAAATGGTTCACCTAAAAATGCCCTGAGCGCCGTGCCTATTATGCCGTGGAACAAATGATCTGCAACAAAAAAAGGGCCGGATAACCGGCCCTGTTCATCGCTAAAAGGGGGGATTCAGTCCTGAAGATCGCCGCAGAAACGATAGCCTTCACCGTGGATGGTGGCAATAATTTCTGGCGTATCCGGCGTGGATTCGAAGTGCTTACGAATACGACGAATGGTGACGTCAACGGTACGATCGTGAGGCTTCAGCTCGCGGCCGGTCATTTTCTTCAGTAGATCAGCGCGGGTCTGTATTTTGCCCGGGTTTTCGCAGAAGTGCAGCATGGCGCGGAATTCACTGCGCGGCAGCTTATACTGCTCTCCCTGCGGGCCCACCAGTGAGCGGCTGTTAATGTCCAGCTCCCAGCCGTTAAAGCGGTAGCTTTCGACCAGTTTGCGCTCTTCACTCTGCGGCGCAAGATTCATGGTACGCGATAGCAGGTTGCGGGCGCGTATGGTCAGCTCACGAGGGTTAAACGGTTTGGTGATGTAGTCATCCGCACCAATTTCCAGACCAAGGATTTTATCGACTTCGTTATCCCTTCCGGTCAGGAACATCAGTGCCACGTTAGCCTGTTCGCGCAGTTCACGCGCTAACAGCAGGCCATTTTTCCCTGGGAGATTGATATCCATAATCACCAGGTTGATGTCGTTCTCGGTCAGTATGTGGTGCATTTCAGCACCATCCGTAGCTTCATGAACCATGTAGCCTTCGGCCTCAAAAATACTTTTGAGAGTATTACGAGTAACTAATTCGTCTTCAACGATAAGTATGTGCGGGGTCTGCATGTGTTCGCTACCTAAAATTGCCAACAAAATCGAAACAGGGCATACAGCAGTTACACCGATCTGGATGTCGCACTCACGCTATCCGATGCGTAACCTCAGCTGTACAGAATGATGTGCAGGATATACTCATCCTCATCAGCATCGACCGGTTCCGCTGCCCCAGTAAGATGTCAGAACCTGCCGTAGCGGGGTCTGAAAAGGCGTATATCCTAACTGCATTAACAGTAACATAACAGTACTGGCCACTAACAATATGTAATAAAACAACGCTTAGTTGACTTATATCAAACCAAGTGTAGCACGTTAACCCTTTTGTGAAAAACTCTTAGCAGAATGCCAGCTTAGCTCACAATTATGCCTGTTTTTTCCTGATATCGGCGGCGGTAGCATCAGTCTGGCTCAATGACGTTTTAACATTTGCTATTGCTTTGATTTATAGGTATTTAATACAGGCTAACGTGGATTTATATATAAGAGTGGAACTAATTCAAGGCAGAACTGAGTTTGCTCCCTCTCGCACATGCCTGCGGATGTTGTTGGCTTGTTATTTATCATCACCTTTTATTTTTATGCGATCCTGTCACACTGCTATTCCTGTTGGATGAAAATTAAGGCCATTATGCATTTCCCTCTGATCCTTGTTTCCCCGGCCCGGGCTGAGAACGTTGGCGCTGCGGCGCGCGCCATGAAAACGATGGGTTTTGATACGCTGCGTATTGTTAATAGCGAGGCGCATCTGGACCCCGCGGCGCGCAGGGTGGCCCACGGTGCGGGAGATATTCTGGATAATGCCACCCACTGGGATTCGCTGGCGGCTGCGCTGCATGACATCGACTTTAGCGTGGCGACAACGGCCCGAAGCCGCGCACGATTCCACTATTACGCCACGCCTCAGCAGCTGCTGCCGCTGCTTGAGGAGAAGCAGCAGTGGGTTAACAGCATGGCGCTGGTGTTTGGACGCGAGGATACCGGCCTGACCAACGAAGAGCTGGCGCTGGTCGATGTGCTGACCGGTATTCCGATGGCGGCAGATTATCCCTCTTTAAACCTGGGCCAGGCGGTTATGGTTTACTGCTACCAGCTTTCCACGCTGCGTCAGGTCAGCGCCCGGCCAGAGGTCGCGGCGGACGTGCATCAGCTGGCGGCGCTGCGGCAGCGCTGTGACGCGCTGCTTGAGCGGCTGGCGGTGAGCGACGATCGCAAGCTTGCCGACTGGCTGACGCAGCGCCTTGGCCTGCTGGCCCAGCGCGACAGTGCCATGCTGCATCGTCTGCTGCATGACATTGAAAAAAATCTTACAGATAAAAACGCTGATTAATTTTGCATTACCAGAAGGTGCTGCTGCTTTTTCCGTGCGGGTTGAAAGATAAGCGCTGAGCCTGGGGTAAATCCCTGTGGCCTCCTCTCGTTGTCCGGGATGAGGGAAAGATAAAAAAATTGACTTAGCAGGGCGATTGCTTTACTTCTGAAAGCCGACAGATTTTATAAACAGACAGATGATAAATCTATAATGCGTAACCACAGCCTGATGACAACAATCATTATTACCACCACCATTACCACGAGTAACGGTGCGGGCTGACGCATACAGGAAAAAATAAAAACAAGCCCGCACCTAAACAGTGCGGGCTTTTTTTTCGGCAAAAATTCAGGAGAGTTAGAATGCGAGTGCTGAAATTCGGTGGAACCTCAGTAGCCAACGCGGAACGGTTTCTGCGCGTGGCTGATATTCTGGAAAGTAATGCGAAGCAGGGACAGGTTGCCACCGTATTGTCCGCGCCAGCGAAGATCACGAATCATCTGGTCGCGATGATCGAAAAAACCATCGGCGGTCAGGATACGCTACCGAATATGAGCGACGCGGAAGGCATTTTCGCCGCGCTAATCGAGGGTCTGGCCAAATCACAGCCCGGCTTCGATGACGAGGGCGTTACCCGCCTGGTCGCACAGGAATTTGCACAGCTGAAGCAGGTATTGCACGGCATCAGCCTGCTGGGGCAGTGCCCGGACAGCGTCAACGCGGCCATTATCTGCCGGGGTGAAAAGCTGTCGATAGCCATTATGGCCGCTTTGCTTCAGGCGCGCGGTTACGGTGTTAGCGTTATCGATCCGGTCGAGAAACTACTGGCCGTGGGGCACTATCTTGAATCAACCGTGGATATCGCGGAATCGACCCGCCGGATTGCCGCCAGCCAGATCCCACCTGAAAATATGATCCTGATGGCAGGGTTCACCGCCGGTAACGACAAAGGCGAGCTGGTGGTGCTGGGACGTAACGGCTCTGATTACTCTGCGGCCGTACTGGCCGCCTGTCTGCGCGCCGACTGCTGTGAAATCTGGACGGATGTCGACGGCGTTTATACCTGCGATCCGCGCCAGGTTCCCGATGCCCGGCTGCTGAAATCTATGTCATACCGGGAAGCGATGGAGCTTTCCTACTTCGGCGCAAAAGTGTTGCACCCGCGCACCATCGCCCCGATTGCCCAGTTTCATATTCCCTGCCTGATTAAAAATACCGCTAATCCACAGGCGCCCGGCACGCTGATTGGCGGCGACGGCACTGATGATGAAAATCCAGTGAAGGGCATCACTAACCTTAATAATATGGCGATGTTCAACATCTCCGGCCCGGGCATGAAGGGTATGGTCGGTATGGCCGCCCGAGTCTTTGCCACCATGTCGCGCAGCGGCATCTCCGTGGTGCTGATCACCCAATCCTCATCAGAATACAGCATCAGTTTCTGCGTACCGCAAAGCGACCAGGCTCGTGCGCGTCGTGTGCTGGAGGAGGAGTTTTATCTTGAGCTGAAGGATGGCCTGCTGGAGCCGCTGGACGTGATGGAAAAGCTGGCGGTGATTTCGGTGGTGGGTGATGGCATGCGTACCCTGCGCGGGATTTCAGCCAAATTTTTCTCTGCGCTGGCCCGCGCGAATATCAATATTATCGCCATTGCTCAGGGATCGTCAGAACGCTCTATCTCCGTCGTGGTCAATAATGACGATGCGACTACCGGCGTTCGCGTCGTGCATCAAATGCTGTTTGCTACCGATCAGGTGATTGAAGTGTTTGTTGTTGGCGTGGGGGGGGTGGGTGCCGCGCTGATTGAACAGCTGCACCGTCAGCAGGCCTGGCTTAAAAATAAGCATATCGACCTGCGGGTGTGCGGTATCGCCAACTCCAGCGCGCTGCTGACCAACGTACACGGCATCCCGCTGGATAACTGGCAGGATGCACTCAAGGAGGCGAAGGAGCCGTTTAACCTCGGGCGTCTGATCCGCCTGGTGAAAGAGTATCATCTGCTGAATCCGGTGATCGTCGACTGTACCTCAAGCCAGGCGGTAGCCGACCAGTACGCCGACTTCCTGGGCGAGGGTTTCCACGTGGTGACGCCGAATAAAAAGGCCAACACCTCATCATGGAATTATTATCAGCAGATGCGCGCGGCAGCGGCTAAATCGCGCCGTAAATTCCTGTATGACACCAACGTGGGCGCGGGCCTGCCGGTCATTGAAAACCTGCAAAACCTGCTGAATGCCGGGGATGAGCTGATTCGCTTTTCCGGTATTCTTTCCGGTTCCCTGTCGTTTATTTTCGGCAAGCTGGATGAGGGCGTCTCCCTCTCTGCCGCGACGAAAATGGCGCGTGAGCTGGGCTTTACCGAACCGGATCCGCGTGACGATCTGTCAGGCATGGACGTGGCGCGTAAGCTGCTGATCCTCGCCCGCGAGGCGGGATACCAGCTGGAACTGAGCGATATTGAAATTGAAGCCATATTGCCAGCATCCCTTACCTCGCTGGCAGATGCGGACACATTTATGGCGCGTTTGCCGGAGCTGGATGACGCCTTTACTGCGCGCGTCGCGGCGGCACGCGATGAGAATAAGGTCCTGCGCTTCGTAGGGGCCATTGAAGAAGGGGGGCGCTGCCGGGTAAAAATTGACGCCGTCGACGGTAACGACCCGCTGTATAAGGTAAAAAATGGCGAGAATGCGCTGGCCTTTTATAGCCGCTATTATCAGCCTATTCCGCTAGTGCTGCGCGGATACGGCGCGGGTAACGATGTCACGGCCGCCGGCGTGTTTGCCGATCTGCTGCGTACCCTGTCATGGAAGTTAGGAGTTTAACGATGGTTAAAATTTATGCCCCGGCCTCAATCGGCAACGTCAGCGTGGGCTTCGACGTGCTGGGTGCGGCGGTTTCGCCAATTGATGGTACGCTGCTGGGCGACTGCGTGAGCGTGGAGGCAGCCAGTGAGTTCAGCCTGCACAATGGGGGCCGTTTTGTCAGCAAGCTGCCCGCCGATCCGCAGGACAACATCGTCTGGCACTGCTGGGATCGCTTCTGTGAGGCCATTGGCAAGCGGGTGCCGGTCAGGATGACGCTGGAAAAAAATATGCCTATCGGTTCAGGTCTGGGATCCAGCGCCTGCTCGGTGGTCGCCGGCCTGGTGGCAATGAATGAACACTGTGGCAAACCGCTTGGCGATACTGAACTGCTGGCGCTGATGGGGGAGCTGGAAGGGCGTATATCCGGCAGCGTCCATTATGACAACGTCGCGCCCTGCTTTCTTGGCGGTATCCAGCTGATGCTGGAAGCAAACGGCATCATCAGCCAGCCAGTACCGAGCTTTGACGACTGGCTGTGGGTGATGGCCTACCCCGGCATTAAGGTCTCGACCGCAGAAGCGCGGGCGATTCTTCCCGCGCAGTATCGCAAAGAGGATATTATTCAACACGGCCGTTATCTGGGGGGCTTCGTTCATGCCTGTCACACCCAGCAGCCGGAACTGGCAGCGAAGCTGATGTGTGACGTGATAGCCGAGCCTTACCGCACTAAACTGTTACCAGGCTTTGCCCTGGCACGGCAGGAACTTAAGAATATTGGCGCACTGGCGTGTGGCATTTCCGGTTCCGGCCCCACGCTGTTTGCCGTCAGCAACCAGCGGGAAACGGCTCAGCGTATGGCTGACTGGCTCAGCCAGCACTATCTGCAAAATGATGAAGGCTTCGTTCATATCTGTCGTATTGATACGGCAGGCGCACGTAAACTGGGATAACGTATGAAACTCTATAATCTTAAGGACCATAACGAGCAGGTAAGCTTTTCACAGGCGGTCAGGCAGGGCCTGGGCAAGCAGCAGGGGCTTTTTTTCCCGCTTGAACTGCCTGAGTTTGAGCTGACCGATATCGACGAGATGCTGGAGATGGATTTCGTTACCCGCAGCAGCAAAATCCTGTCGGCCTTTATTGGCGATGAGATCCCCGCGCATCAGCTAAAAGAGCGCCTGGCAACCGCCTTTGCCTTTCCTGCACCGGTGGCAAAGGTCACCGACGATATCGCTTCACTGGAGCTGTTTCACGGCCCAACGCTGGCGTTTAAAGACTTCGGCGGCCGCTTTATGGCGCAGATGCTCTCATATGTGAGCGGAACGGATGAAAAAATCACCATTCTTACCGCCACCTCGGGCGACACCGGCGCCGCCGTTGCCCATGCTTTCTACGGCATGGAAAACGTTCGCGTGGTGATCCTCTACCCTCAGGGCAAAATCAGCCCGCTACAGGAGAAGCTGTTTTGTACCCTGGGCGGCAACATCCAGACCATCGCCATCGACGGTGATTTCGATGTCTGTCAGTCGCTGGTTAAGCAGGCATTTGATGATGAGCCGCTGCGCAAAGCCATTGGCCTTAACTCGGCCAACTCCATCAATATCAGCCGTCTGCTGGCACAGATTTGCTACTACTTTGAGGCGGTCGCTCAGCTGCCGCAGGAAAAACGTAATCAGCTGGTTATCTCTGTGCCAAGCGGCAACTTTGGCGACCTGACGGCGGGCCTGCTGGCGAAATCCCTGGGTCTGCCGGTGAAGCGCTTTATTGCGGCGACCAACGCCAACGACACCGTTCCGCGCTTCCTGACCGGCGGCGAGTGGCAGCCTAACCTGACCGTTTCCACGCTGTCTAACGCCATGGATGTCAGCCAGCCTAACAACTGGCCGCGCGTCGAGGAGATCTTCCGCCGTAAAACCTGGCGTCTGACCGACCTCGGCTATGGTGCGGTGGATGATGAAACTACTAAGGCAACCATGCGCGAGCTGGCGGAACTGGGCTATATCTCTGAACCTCATGCCGCGATTGCATATCGCCTGCTGCGCGATCAGCTGCAGGAAGGGGAGTACGGTTTGTTCCTGAGCACGGCGCATCCGGCTAAGTTTATCGAAAGCGTGGAAGCGGTACTCGAGCGTAAGCTGCCGCTGCCAGAGGCGCTGGCCGAACGGGCCGCACTGCCGCTGCTGTCCCACAAGATGGCGGCGGACTTCTCTGCGCTACGCGAATTCCTGCTGCATAAATAAAGCCTGCGGCCCCACTCATTGCGGCTTTTTGCTGTGGCCCTTACTCCGGTAAGGGCCTTTTTGATTAACTCTCTTCTCCTTTCCTCCTTTCCTCCTTTCCTCCTTTCCTCCTTTTCTCCTCTTCATCCCTCACCCCGAGTTCCCTGTTCCCCCTTTCCCGGCGTGCCATCAGACGAACGCAGTCCGGCCTCCGCGGGTTGCGCTGGCCGGGTGTTACTGGCGGCTTGCGATATCAGTAATTATGCTGGCCTGGGGATCACGGGTGCTAACCGGTGCCGGTGATTCTGCGGGTGCTGCTGTTGTCGATGGGGGTGCCGCTGATTCTGCGGGCGCTGCTGTTGTCGATGCGGGTGCCGGTGATTCTGCGGGGGCTGCTGTAATAGCCCCGCGAACCTTACTGTGCGCCTGATAAATCTGGTTCACCATTTTATAGGTCAGGCCAAAGGCGGCCGCGGTCCCGGCGTTGTTGAACAGGCTGGAGAGTACCGGGGAGGTATGGCCTTTCGTTATCGCCGCCAGTATCTGTTGCGAGGCCAGCGTGCTGCTGTTGGCAAAATTATTCCAGCTCAGCCGGGCGATGGAGTGATCGAGCAGACGGGCGTAATCCTTCATCGGCAGGGAAGGGGCGAATTTCTGCGTGTCACCCACCTGCTTGCTGTCGTAGTGCTTGCCGAGAAAAGCATCACCGGTTTCGATAAAGGCGTTACAGGCCGATCGCAGAGCCGAAACGATAGCGCCCATTTCATGCAGCGCTTTACCGGTCAGGCGCTGGCCTGCCGCATCGCGGATTTCCGGGCCGGAAACGCTGTAGCCTTTTGGTAGTGCCTTCTGGATCAGCCCATCCTGTAGCATTCCCATTGCCAGCGTGTTTAACGTATACCAGGCCGCATTGGTACTCATATTGTCGTCATTAACGCCATAGCCTGGCGTGCCTTTACGTGAGGCCACCAGGCTTCCCGTCGCCTGCAACGACTCCCTGGCTCCCGCATAGATAACGTTGCGCAACTGGGTACTCATTACGCGCGCCGTCAGGGCTGGATTCCCGCTGAGTACGCCCGCCAGCGACATGCCCACATTCAGCACTTCAGCCATAACCTGCTGACCGGAAACGCGCTTTGAATCTTTTACCGTTTGCTGACTCAGGCGAGCCCATTCAGCGGGTTTGTCGCGTTTTATCACGTTGGCCTGGTCTGGACTGAGGCCAAACTGACCGCGCACGGCCACCTCGCCGGGCTGTATGGGACCAGACTGAGGCTGCGCGTCCGGCTCCGTCTGACGCATAAGACGAGGCTCACGAAGATGATGCTGCAGGGCAACGTTGGCAAGAGAGATAACGGCCTGTAGAGTCACGGCGGCGGTGGGGTGTTTTTCCACCAGGTGGGGGAGCAGCTGGTTATAGGCCTCAATAAAGGCTTCTTCACGGGCCATTGTCGGCAGCCCGCAGGTGATCATTTGCTGGAGGGCATGACCACTTAGCGCCCCCCAGGCTTTGTTTTGCAGGGGAGCCAGCGTAAATTTCCCTAAATCGGCGGCGGAAGCTGCCGTCTCCTGCCACCCTGCTTTACCGGCAAACTTTGCGCCCTGCCACCCCAGCTTACCTGCGGTTTTGCTACTTTCGAGAATCTTGCTTCCCCCCGATTTGGCTACGTTCAGCGTCATATTGCCAAGAGTTTTGCTGCCATCCAGGACCTTGTTTCCCCCCGATTTCGCGCCGTTAAGCGTCATGCTGCCAAGGGCTTTGGTGCCGTCCCATAGTTTGCCCCCGCCCGTTTTTGTGCCACCCCAGGCACCCTCACTGAGGGTTGAGAAAAACTGCCCCGCGCTGGCGGCTGCCCGGGCTGCGCGTCCCGGGGCATCATCGGGGCGCGGCCCGCTCTCTTCATCGCCGCGCCCGCCCAGTCTGGTCATTTCATACTGGCCGGAAGCCGGCCGGATGGTATCGTTCATCATTATGCTCCGATTCAGGCTGCGGTTTGTTCGCGACGGTCAATGGCGACGCTGAGCGTCATAAGGTCGGCAAGCCAGCTGGCGAGATCGGAACCGTCCAGCCCCAGAGTGTCCCAGCGGCAGACCAGGCACAGCTTCTCACCGCACAGCGCCAGCGAGCAGTTGGTCAGTACCATTAGCTCGCTGTTAGCCTGCAACAGGCGTTGCTGCGCGGAGCCGGGTGTGACATCCAGCGACAGGGGCGTTGAGATCAGAAGGTGGCGTCGATCGCCATCGGCAAGCACGGTGAACTGCCTTTCAGGGAAGTTCAGGATGCAGCAACAGCCCTCCAGCCGATAGCGGGAGGGGGGGAGGTCAAGCAGGGTGAGGGCCTGATGCAGCAGCGAATAATGCCAGCGATGGCTGATGGCCTGTTCGGCAAGCTCATCCAGTCGCAACGACGCTGTTTGCCGCCACTCTGTCACCCAATCTTCAACGGGTGCAACATCGCGGGTGCTCGTGGAGGGCGGCTGCTCGCCTGCGGCAGAGAGCAGTAAGTCTGTCAGGCTTGAGGCCAGCGAATGGAGGTCGTTTAATCTCTCTGCCAGGGCTTCTGCGTCCTGCCATATATCAAAAGACAGCCGCAGTGTTAGCCGTGTCTGGCCCTTCTCATCCAGCGAAAGGGCGATGCCGCTCAGACCCATGGCGACATCGCTCGCTCTGAGCAGCGCCTCCTGCCAAACCTCGGGATGGAGTGCAGCAGGGGGTTGCAGGAAGCCAACCACCAGCCACAGGGGCACGGGGGCTTCCCGCTGGCAAATGGCTACCACGTCCAGCGCATCCAGCCTCAGGCGTCCGGAGGCAGCAAACTGCTGCCGATCGGCTTTTTTGACGCCGAGGTGTTTTGCCGCCGCGCAGAGCCAGGGCTTCGCGGCGGCCGGTACAGGATTGTCGAACGTGGCCTGAGTATTATCCGGCTGAAGATGCGTGGCCTGCCAGACCCGATCGCTTAGGTTTTTGCGCAGTGCGTGCTGATCCATACCTACCTCCCGATGGCTGATTTGCTGCAACAGGCCTTGGGTGGGCAATAAAGGATCGCGCGTTCGGTTTCTCTCACCGGTTATAACTAAAGGGTATGGAGAGGCAGGGAAGGGGGAAGAAAATACGGCTTTAGACTCGCAAAAGCCGCTTACGCATCATTTAAGGTTATGGATTCTCGCGGCGCTTAAAGACCAGATCGCTGTCATTGCTCTCTTCCGCTGCGAAGAAGTAGCCATCGACATCGAATTTTTTAAGCTGCTCCGGCTGGCTCAGACGATGCTGGATGATGTAGCGGCTCATCAGCCCGCGTGCTTTCTTAGCGTAAAAGCTGATGACCTTAAACCTGCCATTTTTCTCATCAAGAAAGACCGGTTTAATGATGCGACCCGCCAGTTTTTTAGGTTTCACCGCCCTGAAATATTCGTCCGAGGCCAGATTAATCAGGGTATCGTCGCCCTGTTCGGCCAGCGCGGCATTCAGCGCGTCGGTCAGTCGGTCGCCCCAAAAGGTGTAGAGATCTTTCCCGGCCGGGTTTTCCAGCTTGATGCCCATTTCCAGACGGTAGGGCTGCATCAGATCCAGGGGTCGCAGCACGCCGTACAGCCCGGAGAGCATACGCAAATGCTGCTGGGCAAAATCGAAATCCTTTTCATGAAAGGTTTCGGCCTGCAACCCGGTATACACATCGCCTTTAAAGGCCAGAATCGCCTGACGGGCATTGTCGGGGCTGAAAGGCGGGTGCCAGTCGTTGAAGCGTTCGGCGTTGAGGTGGGCCAGCTTGTCGCTGATGCTCATCAGCGTGCCGATCTGTGCGGGCGTCAGCTGGCGGGCTATTTCGATCAGTTTTTGTGAATCATCCAGCAGGGCAGGTTGGGTAAAACGACGGGTAGCCAGTGGGCTTTCAAAATCCAGCGTCTTAGCCGGAGAGATAACCATCAACATGCCTGTATCCTTATGTGAAACTGCCCTGACCGGGCGAAATAAACGAGACCGCTACTTTAGCAAAAAAGCGACGAGAAAGCGCAAATCACTGCCATAGCCGTCTCGCCTCTTACCCTTCTTATTAACACTTTTAGCACTACGTGGCCTGACGGAAACCTTACCTTGCATGGCCTGGTACGCGTGATATGATCGACGTAAACACGATTAACATCCCGATAACGCTACTCTGACGAGAATGACAATCATGACGGACAAACTGAGCTCCCTGCGTCAACTGACAACCGTTGTTGCCGATACCGGCGACATTGCGGCGATGAAGCTGTACAAGCCACAGGATGCTACCACCAACCCCTCGCTGATCCTCAGCGCGGCGCAAATTCCCGAGTACCGCAGGCTGATTGATGATGCAGTAAGCTGGGCACGCGATCGCAGCAGCAACAAGGATGAGCAGATCCAGCATGCGGCAGATAAGCTGAATGTGAATATTGGTCTGGAGATCCTGAAGCTGGTTCCCGGCCGTATCTCTACCGAAGTTGATGCACGCCTGTCCTACGACACTGAAGGCAGCATCAATAAGGCACGTACGCTGATCAAGCTTTATAACGATGCCGGGATCGGCAATGACCGTATCCTGATTAAGCTGGCTTCAACCTGGCAGGGTATCCGCGCCGCGGAGATCCTGGAAAAAGAGGGTATTAACTGTAACCTGACCCTGCTGTTCTCCTTTGCTCAGGCGCGTGCCTGTGCCGAAGCCGGTGCCTATCTGATTTCGCCATTTGTGGGTCGTATTCTGGACTGGTACAAAGCCAATACCGACAAGAAAGAGTATGCGGCGAACGAAGACCCAGGCGTCATTTCAGTGACTGAAATCTACGAGTACTACAAGCAGCATGGCTACGAAACCGTAGTTATGGGTGCCAGCTTCCGTAATATCGGTGAGATCACCGAGCTGGCAGGCTGTGACCGCCTGACTATCTCTCCGGGCCTGCTGAAAGAGCTGGCTGAGAGCGAAGGAACACTGGAGCGTAAACTCTCGTACAGCGGCGAAGTGAAAGCGCGTCCGGCAAAAATGACGGAATCCGAGTTCCTGTGGCAGCACAATCAGGATCCGATGGCGGTTGATAAACTGGCTCAGGGCATCCGCAACTTTGCACTTGACCAGGGCAAGCTGGATAAAATGATTGCCGATCTGCTGTAATGCATGCTCGCGGCCACTCACCTGGCCGCGTTTTTCCCCCGGCTGTACTTCCCGCCCTGCAATGTTTATTCTTCCCGCAAACGAACTTTAACCTGCGTCCGCGCTTTACGCCGTGGGCATTACGGTGACAACACGATGAACACACTACGTATAGGATTGATCTCGGTTTCCGATCGCGCCGCAAACGGCATCTATCAGGATGAGGGGCTGCCCACGCTGGAGGCCTGGCTGACGCAGGCTCTGAGCACACCTTTTAGCATTGAAAAGCGCCTTGTGCCCGATGAACAGTCGATGATCGAACAGACCCTCTGTGAGCTGGTGGATGAGCGATTTTGCCATCTGGTACTTACCACGGGCGGAACCGGGCCAGCGCGACGGGACGTGACCCCGGATGCCACGCTGGCGGTAGCAGACCGGGAGATGCCGGGCTTTGGTGAGCAGATGCGGCAGATCAGCCTCAACTTCGTCCCGACGGCCATTCTGTCACGGCAGGTGGCGGTTATTCGTAAGCAGTCGCTGATTGTGAATTTGCCGGGCCAGCCTAAGTCGATTAAAGAGACGCTTGAGGGGGTAAAAGCGTCTGATGGGACGGTGAAGGTGCAGGGCCTGTTTGCCAGCGTTCCCTACTGTATTCAACTGCTGGAAGGGCCGTGGGTCGATACCCATCCGGCAGTGGTAGCAGCATTTCGCCCCAAAAGCGCCCGGCGTGGGACAAACAGCTAAAAAATAATCTGATTCAGGCATAAACTCCAGGGCAGCTGGCGTAGCGGGAAATGGACGGTATAGTAAGGTTAGCTTTACAGCCATTACCTTACATTTTCCCCTCTACTTCTGGATGTTCGCTAATATTTATGCCTCCTCAAAGCCTGGGCCGCCTGAATCGGCGGGATTACAAAACACTGACTCTGGCCGCGCTGGGCGGCGCGCTGGAGTTTTATGATTTCATTATTTTCGTCTTTTTCGCCTCAGTGATAGGCGATCTTTTCTTCCCCCCGGATATTCCCGACTGGCTCCGCCAGCTGCAAACTTTTGCTATTTTCGCCGCGGGCTATCTGGCGCGTCCGCTGGGTGGCATTGTGATGGCCCATTTTGGCGACAGTCGCGGGCGCAAAAAAATGTTCAGTCTCAGTATCCTGTTGATGGCGCTGCCAACGTTAGCAATGGGATTGTTGCCCACCTACGCGACGTTGGGCATAACGGCACCCATTTTGTTGCTGCTGCTGCGGATGTTGCAGGGCGCCGCGGTGGGAGGTGAAGTGCCTGGGGCCTGGGTGTTTGTTGCCGAGCACGTTCCGCAGACGCGTACCGGCTTCGCCTGCGGCATGCTGACGGCGGGGCTGACCGCGGGGATCCTGGTCGGTTCGGTGGTGGCAACGCTGATTAATCGGGCGTTTGGTATCGAAGGCATTGTTGCGGGCGGCTGGCGCATTCCTTTCCTGCTCGGCGGCTTTTTCGGTTTTGTTGCGCTTTATCTGCGTCGCTGGCTACATGAAACTCCGGTCTTTAAGGAGCTTGAGGCACGTAAGGCGCTGGCGGCGGAGCTGCCGTTAAAGGCCGTGGTGATGAATTATAAAAAAGAGGTCGCTGTCTGTATGTTGCTGACCTGGCTGCTTTCGGCGGGCGTGGTCGTGGTGATTCTAATGACGCCGACCTGGCTGCAAAAAAGCTATGGCATTGCGGCGGCAGAGGCATTGCAGGCTAACAGTCTGGCGACCCTTACCCTGATAGCAGGATGTATTAGCGCAGGCCTGGCCGCCGATCGCTTTGGCGCCAGCAAAACCTTTATTTTCGGCAGCCTGCTGTTAGCGGCGTGTAGCTGGATTTTTTATCAGGCTCCTGCCGCTTATCCTGAATGGCTTTTTGCCTGTTACGCACTGGTGGGTTACAGCGTGGGTGTCGTGGGGGCGGTGCCTTATGTGATGGTGCGGGCATTTCCGGCAGAGGTGCGTTTTACCGGTATTTCGTTTTCCTATAATGTCGCATATGCCTTTTTTGGCGGGTTAACGCCGATTCTGGTGACGCTGATGATGTCCATAACGCCGCTGGCTCCGGCTTATTATGTGCTGGCGCTGTCCGCCATGGGTTTACTGCTGGGGGTTTATCTCAGCCGCGATCTTTCTTATCGCGATGCTGTCGTGCATGCCGATTTGTAGAGGTTCAATCCCGGGAGTCATTGCATTGTTGCCCTTTGGCGTGGGTGGGAGCCCGCCCGGTTAGTTGCTTGGGCTGCCATCGCTGCGGTGTCGGTGGACAATCCCAGCGTTTGCCGGTTAGTTGTTTGGGCTGACATCGCTGCGGTGGCGGAGGACAATCCCAGCGTTTGCCGGACGTCGCAGCTACACGCTTCGCGTGGTGCCTTTGGCTCCGACTCCGGGCCGGACGGCCCGGTCGCGAGCGGGCATCCCTGCCCGCCACTCCCTGAGTGCAGCATCCCTGCTGCCCTCGCCTGGCCCTCCGTCTGCGCCGCAGCGCTGCGGAATGCCCGTCAACCGCAGGGATTGTCCCCCTCTCGAGCTTCTGAGTTGCTTTCAGTGAACCCGTTTATCTGACCGCAGCTATCTGATCGATTTCCAGTTAAGCGCTGTTCGTGCGCAGGCTTTTGAGCCGCTTTAAGTTAACAACGTCGATTTTTTGTGCCACCCGTTAGCGCCCTGCAATGTGACTGGCGAGCCGCAATATTCGTTATTTCTCGGGCAATCCCAGCGCTCGCTGATGAGTTGTATCGGCTGCGATACCGCTGTACCGGAGGACAATCCCAGCGGTTGCCGGTTAGTTGTTTGGGCTGCCATCGCTGCGGTGTCGGTGGACAATCCCAGCGTTTGCCGGGCGTCCTCACGCCACGCTCCGCGTGGTGCCTTTGGCTCCGACGCCAGGCCGGACGGCCCGGTCACGAGCGGGCATCCCTGCCCGCCGCTCCCTGAGTGCAGCATCCCTGCTGCCCTCGCCTGGCCCTCCGTCTGCGCCGCAGCGCTGCGGAATGCCCGTCAACCGCAGGGATTGTCCCCCTCTCGAGCTTCTGAGTTGCTTTCAGTGAACCGAGTCACCCGCAGCCAGCACAATGAGAAAAGAGCAGGCGGGTGGTACCCGTTATTTATGGCCCAGCATTTGCAGCATGGGACACCATCCGTAAGAGGCCTTATCGCGCCGGATCACACTCGCAAACAATGGCACTGAGCTTTTGGCAAAGAGATTTTCTTATTTGCAGAGTTCTTTCTATTTTCAAGCCCGGGCAAGGTTTCAAGGCCCTGCCTGAACCGCTGTTACCCTCAGCCAGCACAATGCAATAAGCAGGCGGGTGGGGCCCGGTGACAGGCATTCCGCAGCGCTGAGCGCAGGGAGGAAGACCCGGATGGGCCAGCAGGGATGCTGGCACAAGGGCATGCCGGGACAGGGATGTCCCGTCATGCCCGGTCCGAAAGGTCGACGAGCGGAGCGAAGGAACCGCGCCACGCGCGGCGCGAGGACCGCCAGGCACCGGGCCCCACCCGCAGGCGACTCCCCAGGCCTTTGCCGCACCGGGCCCCACCCGCAGGCGACCCCCAAGGCCTTTGCCGCACCGGTCCTCACCCGCAGGCGACCCCCCATGCCTTTGCCGCACAAGTCCCCACCCGCAGGCGTCACCTCCAGCCTGTGCCGCACCGGGCCTCCGGGCTACGCCTGACTCAACGCGCTGGCCAGCACCGACGCACGGCGTGGTTCGCCAGTGGGAAGAACCTGACGGTCCAACTGCGCATTGATCACCTCTGCCATCGCCAGATAAATCGCACTGGCTCCGCAAACTACACCCTCATAACCCGCGAACAACAACACGACAGCATTGCCGGTAATATGGCCGTAGGCTAGCAGTGCAAACAGCAGCGTCAGGCTGGCAAACACAAATTGCAGGGCGCGGTTGGCGCGTAGCGTGCCAAAAAACATAAACAGCGTGAAAATACCCCACAGCGCCAGATAAATGCCCAGCGTAGTGGCGTCGGTTGGCTCGGCCAGCCCCATCCTCGGCAGCAACCAAATGCCCACCAGGCTCAGCCAGAAAGCACCGTAAGAGGTAAAGGCGGTCAGGCCAAAGGTATTACCCTTTTTATACTCCAGCAAACCCGCAATAATCTGCGCCATCCCGCCAAAAAAAATCCCCATGCTGATAATGACCGAGGTCAGAGGGAAAAAACCTGCATTGTGCAGATTGAGTAAAACAGTGGTCATTCCAAACCCCATCAGCCCCAAAGGACCGGGATTCGCCAGTGTATTGTTATGCATAAACCCTCAGTGATAGTAGAAATAATCATAATAATGAAACCATTAGTAAATGGGCCTCCACGGGCAAAAGACAGCCAGCGCGATCGGTCCGGACGGCATGGTAATGAGTCGGGGGTAAGGAAACATTGATCCTGACAGCGGTAAAATTGAAATTTTTTTGCTTACCCCCCTTGATGCCGTTGGCGATGGCCCCATCTTATTTGGCATCCGAGGTTATGGGCCTGGAAAAAAAAGCGCGGTACTGGCAGTTGAAATGGCCAAAATAGCCCGCATTAAGTGTGCATAACCTGATTTGAAACAAATTTAAGTGGGAGACGTTTAGATGGGTAAGATTATTGGTATTGACCTGGGTACAACTAACTCTTGTGTCGCTATTATGGATGGCGGCAAGGCTCGCGTACTAGAGAATGCGGAAGGCGATCGCACCACGCCTTCTATTATCGCTTACACCCAGGACGGTGAGATTCTGGTCGGTCAGCCGGCTAAGCGCCAGGCGGTGACTAACCCACAGAATACCCTGTTTGCGATCAAGCGCCTGATTGGCCGTCGCTTCCAGGACGAAGAAGTGCAGCGTGATATTAAAATCATGCCCTACAAAATTGCCGGTTCAGACAACGGTGATGCCTGGATCGACGTAAAAGGTCAGAAACTGGCACCGCCGCAGATTTCAGCAGAAGTGCTGAAAAAAATGAAAAAAACGGCCGAAGACTATCTGGGCGAAGCGGTAACTGAGGCCGTTATCACTGTACCCGCTTACTTCAACGATGCGCAGCGTCAGGCAACGAAAGATGCAGGCCGCATCGCGGGTCTGGACGTTAAGCGTATTATCAACGAACCTACCGCTGCCGCGCTGGCATACGGTATGGATAAAGGCCAGGGCAACCGCACTATCGCGGTTTATGACCTGGGCGGCGGTACCTTCGATATCTCAATCATCGAAATCGATGAAGTGGATGGCGAAAAAACCTTCGAAGTTCTGGCAACCAACGGTGATACCCACCTGGGTGGTGAAGACTTTGACAGCCGCATGATCAACTACCTCGTCGCGGAATTTAAGAAAGATCAGGGTATCGATCTGCACAACGATCCGCTGGCGATGCAGCGTCTGAAAGAAGCCGCAGAGAAAGCAAAAATCGAACTCTCTTCTGCGCAGCAGACCGACGTTAACCTGCCGTACATCACGGCTGATGCGACCGGTCCTAAGCACCTGAACATCAAAGTGACCCGTGCAAAACTGGAATCACTGGTTGAAGACCTGGTCGCACGCTCTATTGATCCACTGAAAGTGGCTCTGCAGGATGCGGGTCTGTCCGTTTCTGATATCAACGACGTTATCCTGGTCGGTGGTCAGACGCGTATGCCAATGGTTCAGGCAAAAGTGGCTGAGTTCTTTGGTAAAGAGCCACGTAAAGACGTGAACCCGGATGAAGCGGTTGCGGTAGGCGCTGCCGTGCAGGGTGGCGTACTGGCGGGCGACGTGAAAGACGTGCTGCTGCTGGACGTGACGCCTCTGTCTCTGGGTATCGAAACCATGGGCGGCGTGATGACTGCGCTTATCACCAAGAACACCACCATTCCAACCAAGCACAGCCAGGTGTTCTCTACCGCTGAAGACAACCAGTCTGCGGTGACCATCCACGTTGTGCAGGGTGAGCGTAAGCGCGCAGCGGATAACAAATCTCTCGGCCAGTTCAACCTTGACGGGATCCAGGGCGCACCGCGCGGCATGCCGCAGATCGAAGTCACCTTTGACATCGACGCCGATGGTATTCTGCACGTGTCTGCTAAAGACAAAAACAGCGGTAAAGAGCAGAAGATCACCATCAAGGCCTCTTCTGGTCTGAACGATGATGAAATCGAAAAAATGGTTCGTGACGCGGAAGCTAACGCCGACTCTGACCGTAAGTTCGAGGAACTGGTGCAGGTTCGTAACCAGGCCGATCATCTGTCCCATAGCACCCGTAAGCAGCTGGACGAAGCCGGTGACAAACTGCCAGCGGACGACAAGGCGCCAATTGAAGCGGCCCTGACCGACCTGAATACCGCGCTGAAAGGCGAAGATAAAGCTGAAATCGAAGCCAAAATGCAGGCGCTGATGGAAGTCTCCAGCAAGCTGATGGAATTTGCTCAGCAGCAGCAGGCTGCCGGTGGCGCTGCGGATGCCGCTGATGCTTCAGCGAAGAAAGAAGACGACGTTGTTGATGCTGAATTTGAAGAAGTAAAAGACAACAAAAAATAATCGCCCTTGAGCGGGCACGGTGGCCTGTAGCTTCAGGTAAAACAATTCAGGCCACTGCATAATCCCACGGGCGTAGGAGTTAATCTCCACGCCCGTGCATGCATATTAAGGGCAGGACCAGCAGAATGGCGAAAAAAGACTATTACGAGATTTTAGGCGTTCCCCAGTCGGCGGATGAGCGTGAAATCAAAAAGGCCTACAAACGCCTGGCGATGAAACACCATCCTGACCGCAATCCAGGTGATAAAGAGTCCGAAGCTAAATTTAAAGAAGTTAAGGAAGCGTACGAGATCCTGACCGATGCGCAGAAGCGTGCCGCTTACGATCAGTACGGTCATGCAGCCTTTGAACAGGGCGGCATGGGCGGTGGCGGCGGCTTTGGCGGCGGCGGCGGTGCAGATTTCAGCGATATCTTTGGCGACGTGTTCGGCGATATTTTCGGTGGGGGGCGCCGTCAGCAGCGCGCCGCTCGCGGGGCCGATTTACGCTACAACATGGAGCTGACGCTTGAAGAAGCCGTCCGCGGCGTGTCCAAAGAGATCCGTATTCCTGCGCTGGAAGAGTGTGACGTCTGTCATGGCAGCGGCGCGAAGGCTGGAACGAAACCTCAGACCTGTTCGACCTGTCACGGTCAGGGCCAGGTGCAGATGCGCCAGGGCTTCTTTACCGTGCAGCAGGCGTGTCCGACCTGTCACGGGCGCGGATCGGTTATCAAAGATCCGTGTAATGCCTGTCACGGGCACGGTCGCGTTGAAAAATCTAAAACGCTGTCGGTTAAAATCCCGGCGGGCGTGGATACCGGCGATCGCATTCGCCTGACGGGTGAAGGTGAAGCCGGGGAGCAGGGCGCGCCAGCGGGCGATCTCTACGTTCAGGTACAGGTGCGCAAGCACAACATTTTTGAGCGTGAAGAGAATAACCTCTACTGCGAAGTGCCCATCAACTTTGTGATGGCCGCGCTGGGGGGTGAAATTGAAGTGCCCACGCTGGATGGTCGGGTCAAGCTCAAGGTGCCTGCGGAAACGCAGACCGGTAAGCTGTTCCGCATGCGTGGCAAGGGCGTTAAATCGGTACGCGGCGGCGCGCAGGGCGATCTGCTGTGTCGCGTAGTGGTTGAAACGCCAGTCAGCCTCAGCGACAAGCAGAAGTCGCTGCTGCGCGAACTGGAAGAGAGCTTTGGTGGACCGAGCGGTGAAAAAAACAGCCCGCGTTCAAAAAGCTTCTTCGACGGCGTTAAGAAATTCTTCGATGATTTAACCCGCTAGCTTCACGCGGCAGAGAAATAAAGGGCAGCCTGCGGGCTGCCTTTTTTTTCGCCGCAGCGAGGTAAAGGAGCGTATAAAGGCTTCTTTAGCAGTAGCCGGAGCGGTTATGCTTGGGCTACGTCAGTCAACTTTATAATCAGGAATGGAATCAATGAAATCAGCGCTTACGCGGCTACTGAAAAATGAAGCAACCGGTGGGGTAATACTGATTATCGCTGCGGCGGTGGCGATGTTCCTGGCCAATAATGCCGGAACCCAGCAGGCTTATCAGTCTATCCTCTCCATGCCGGTGGCGTTTCGTTTTGGCGCGCTGGATATCAGTAAGGATCTGCTGCTGTGGGTCAATGATGCACTCATGGCGCTCTTCTTTTTAATGATCGGGCTGGAGGTGAAGCACGAGCTGCATTCCGGTTCGCTGGCGACGCGTGAACGGGCGATGTTTCCGCTGATCGCGGCCATTGGCGGGATGATTGCGCCAGGTGCCATCTTTGCGCTGTTTAACCATAGTCATTCCCTGGCTATTCACGGCTGGGCAATCCCAACCGCAACGGATATTGCTTTCGCTCTGGGGATCCTGGCGCTGCTGGGCAGCCGCGTGCCGCCTGCACTCAAAATGTTCCTGATGGCGCTGGCGGTGATTGATGACCTCGGCGCCATTCTGATTATCGCTTTCTTCTATACCCAGGATCTGTCGGTAGCCTCGCTGTGCGTGGCTGGCGGTGCAATTGCGGTGCTGGCGCTGCTCAACCGTTTTGGCGTGCGTAACCTGTCCGTCTACATGTTGGTGGGAATGGTGCTCTGGGTGGCGGTGCTGAAATCGGGCGTTCATGCCACACTGGCAGGCGTTATTCTGGGCTTCTTTATCCCGCTGGAGAAACAGAACGGCCACTCTCCGGCTATCCATCTGGCCCATAGCCTGGCACCCTGGGTAAGCTGGCTTATCCTGCCGCTGTTTGCCTTCGCCAACGCGGGCGTCTCATTAACCGGCGTATCGCTGAACGGCGTGTTTTCCACCGTGCCGCTGGGCATCATTCTGGGTTTGTTTATCGGTAAACCGCTGGGGATCACGCTGATCTGCTGGCTGGCCGTCAAGCTTCGTATCGCCGCACTGCCGGAGAGTACGCGAATGCGGGATATTTCTGCCATCGGCGTTTTATGTGGTATCGGCTTTACGATGTCGATATTTATTGCTTCGCTGGCTTTCGATGCGGCGCATCAGGAGATGGTGACCCTGGCTAAGATCGGTATTCTCTTTGGATCAGTGATTTCGGCGGTGGTCGGTTATATTCTACTGCGTATTAAACTGCGTTAGCATCAGATTATATTCCGGACTCCAGTCTGCCTGGTGAATAATCTGATAATGATTAGCAGGCTATTTTTTATTTAATGCCAGTTATTCCTGTAATATCTGGCTTTATTATTTCTCCCTCCGCCGTAAAGTAATAGCGAAATTCTCAAAAAAAATGAGGCTATTTACTGTCACCTGAACCTCTCATACGCTGTCAGCTGAAGCCTCCTGAGGCTGCGTTCTTTCTAATCAATATGACTGAATGACTTTACTGATTCGTGTCACGAATGAGCAGTTAATAGTATTTATTTTTAGGGTAGTATATTGAAAATCAACAATAAAAGTATAGTAAGGGAGAGCGGCGCTGCGCTGGTTCCCTCTTACCCGATCCTGGGTTTATCCCTGCGATGGACACCACTGAGTTATTACCAGCGGCTATTTCTGTTGGTCACGCTGGTCAATACCTTTTTTTTAATTTACGGGGTGACCTCAGGTCACTGGTGGTCTGAAAAAGGGATACAGCTGGTCGATATCAGTAATATGGTATTGGTTAATTTGGCCATCGCCGTACTGATCCGTCAGCAATATATTATCAATTTTCTCTTTCGTCTGGTGTGGCGGGTTCCGCTGAGCTGGCCGTTATTTGTCCGACGTCGGCTGGCTAAAGTATATCATTTTGGTGGCCTGCATTCCGGCTGTGCACTCTTTGCCTGTCTGTGGCTTATCGTATTCAGTGCTGCGGTTTATTATCATCATTGCCACGCCTTGCCCAATGTCTCTGCTGCGCTGGTAACGATCAATGCCCTGCTGGCCGCGCTGCTGGCAATCATTACAATAATGGCGCATCCGGCGATCCGCAGGCGATACCACAATCTGTTTGAGCACGTACACCGGTATGTCGGCTGGGCCGCGCTGCTGCTCTCCTGGGGGCAGGCGGTCTGTTTTACCCGCGACTGCAACGGCGGCCTGTGGTCATTACTGACGCTGGCGAAAACGCCGGCCTTCTGGACGCTTTTGGCGATTACCGGCAGTATTATTTTGCCGTGGCTGCGCCTGAGAAAAGTGCCGGTCACCATTGAGCGCCCGTCAGAACACGCCGCGATTGTGAGCTTTGATTTGCCGCGGGATCCTTTTGCCGGATCCTCTTTTGCCATCAGTCGCTCCCCGCTATCGGAGTGGCACGCTTTTGCTAATATCCCGTTCAGCGATCGTAGCGGCTGTCGTATGTTGATATCGCGGGCCGGAGACTGGACCAGCCGCTTTATCGACTCGCCTCCTTCCCATGTCTGGTTCAAAGGCCTCCCCACCCCGGGGGTCGGCAGCGTCGGGAAAATTTTTCATTCGGTAATTTATGTCGCCACCGGTAGCGGCATCGGACCACTGTTGCCCCACCTGATGACGCTAAACCGACCCCGGCGCTTAATCTGGTCGACGCGCAACCCGCGACTGACCTATGGCGACGAAATGGTAGACGAAATCATCCGGCTACAACCCGATGTGTTGATCTGGGATACCGATGCGCACGGCAAGCCGGATTTATTACAGCTGGCATTACAACTGGCAGACGAGAGCGGGGCGGAAGCGGTGATTTGCATCGCCAACCGTAAGTTAACCGATTATGTGATAGAGGGATGTGAAGCGCATGGCGTAGCGGCCTATGGCGCAATCTGGGATTCCTGAACGGCTCACCAGATGACAGGCAAAAAAAAACCGGCTAAGCCGGTTTTTTTTTTCAAAGCCAGATAACAGCGTGGCGATTAAGCCAGTTTGTTGATCTGTGCAGCCAGGTTTGCTTTATGACGTGCAGCTTTGTTTTTGTGGATCAGGCCTTTAGCTGCCTGACGGTCCACAAGAGGCTGCATTTCATTAAATGCATTCTGCGCAGCTGCTTTATCGCCAGTAGCGATAGCCGCGTATACTTTCTTAATAAAAGTACGCATCATTGAACGACGGCTAGCGTTGTGCTTACGACGCTTCTCAGACGTTACAGCGCGTTTCTTAGCTGATTTGATATTAGCCAAGGTCCAACTCCCAAATAGTTCTATGAGGACAATTCAAAGGCCGAGGAATATGCCTCTTTCGCCCATGGTTGTCAATGGATTTGTGCAAATAAGCGCCGCTAAAAAAACGACGCCTGGTTACGTTTCGATGGCGCAAGATTCTACCAGCTTCGGCCAGATGAATACAGCTTAATCACAAGAAAAATAAGAATGACGGGCGCAGACCGCTTTGGGCAGGGAAAATGGCGGTAAGAAAGCGCTAAAGGGGCATTACCGGGTTAACCTTCATCGCTGTACAAGGTATAATCCGCCGATTTCCACCCATTTGAGTCAGCCATGAAGTTTATCCGCGGCATACATAACCTCAGGGAGCAGCATCGCGGCTGCGTACTGACTATCGGTAACTTCGATGGCGTACACCGGGGACATCAGGCATTGCTGGCACGACTCTGTGAAGAGGGGCGTCAGCGTCATCTGCCGGTGGTGGTCATGTTGTTTGAACCGCAGCCCCTGGAGCTGTTTGCGCCCGATAAAGCCCCGGCTCGCCTGACCCGGCTGCGCGAGAAGCTTCGCTACCTCAGCGAGGCGGGCGTAGACGCCGTACTGTGCGTGCGCTTCGACCCTTTGTTTGCGGGGCTGACGGCGCAGAGTTTCGTTGCCGATCTGCTGGTGAAAAAACTCGGCGTTAAATTTCTGGCGGTCGGGGATGATTTCCGCTTTGGCGCTGGTCGCCGGGGGGATTTCCTGTTATTACAGAAAGCGGGTGTCGACTATGGCTTCGATGTTGTCGGTACACAGACATTTTGTGATAACGGCAGGCGAATTAGCAGCACCGCCGTTCGACAGGCGCTGGTAGAGGATAATCTGCCGCTTGCCGCCTCACTATTGGGACATCCCTTCAGTATATCAGGCCGGGTGGTGCACGGTGATGCGCTGGGCCGGACGATAGGCTTCCCCACGGCTAACCTGCCTCTCCGACGCTTTGTGTCGCCGGTCAAAGGGGTGTATGCCGTTGAGGTCCATGGCATCAGCGAACGACCGTTGCCTGGCGTGGCGAATATCGGCACGCGGCCTACGGTGGCAGGAGTGCGTCAGCAGCTGGAAGTTCACCTGCTGGACGTTGCAATCGACCTGTACGGGCGCCATATAGATGTGGTGCTGTGCGAAAAAATACGTAACGAGCAGCGTTTTGCTTCACTTGACGCGCTGAAAGAGCAAATTGCTAACGATGTGGTGAGCGCCCGAAGGTTTTTTGGGCTGAAAACACCGGATTAACCAGAACCGAAACACGGAACCGAGAATCTGATGAGTGACTATAAATCTACCCTGAACTTGCCGGAAACGGGGTTCCCGATGCGTGGCGATCTGGCCAAACGCGAACCGGGAATGCTGCAACGCTGGTATGATGATAATTTGTACGGCATCATCCGCGAAGCCAAAAAAGGGAAAAAAACCTTTATTCTGCACGACGGCCCTCCCTACGCGAACGGCAGCATTCATATTGGTCACTCAGTCAACAAGATTCTGAAAGACATTATCGTGAAGTCCAAAGGCCTGGCGGGTTTTGATGCGCCCTACGTGCCGGGCTGGGACTGCCATGGCCTGCCCATCGAGCATAAAGTCGAGCAGATGATCGGTAAGCCCGGCGAGAAAGTTACCGCCGCGGAGTTTCGTGCCGCCTGTCGGCAGTATGCCGCTGAGCAGGTAGAAGGGCAGAAAAAAGACTTTATCCGCCTTGGCGTGCTGGGAGACTGGGATCGCCCCTATCTGACGATGGACTTCAAAACCGAAGCAAACATCATCCGTGCGCTGGGCAAAATCATCGGTAATGGCCATCTGCACAAAGGTGCGAAGCCGGTGCACTGGTGTATGGATTGCCGCTCCGCACTGGCTGAGGCTGAAGTTGAATATTACGATAAAACCTCCCCCTCCATTGACGTGCTGTTTAACGCCGTGGATGCCGATGCGGTGCAGGCCAAATTTGGTGTTAGCAGCGTAACCGGTCCCGTCTCGCTGGTTATCTGGACCACCACGCCGTGGACCCTGCCTGCTAACCGCGCGATCTCTCTGCACCCTGAGTTTGACTATCAGCTGGTGCAGATCGAAGGCCGTGCGCTGATTCTGGCGAAAGAGCTGGTTGAAAGCGTCATGAAACGCATTGGCGTAGCAGAGTGGCAGGTGCTGGGCGAAGTGAAAGGTGCGGCGCTGGAGCTGATGACTTTCCAGCACCCCTTCCTGGCATTAACGTCGCCTGTGGTTCTGGGTGAGCACGTGACGGTCGAAGCCGGTACCGGGGCGGTCCATACCGCCCCAGGCCACGGCCCGGATGACTATGTGATCGGCCAGAAATACGGTATCGAAGTCGCTAACCCGGTCGGTCCGGATGGCCGCTACCTGCCGGGCACTTACCCTGGGCTGGACGGTGTTAACGTCTTCAAGGCCAACGATCTGGTGGTCGAGCTGCTGCGCGAAAAGGGCGCACTGCTGCACGTCGAAAAGCTGCTGCACAGCTATCCGCACTGCTGGCGTCACAAAACGCCGATCATCTTCCGTGCAACACCGCAGTGGTTTATCAGCATGGATCAGAAAGGCCTGCGTGCGCAGTCGCTGTCTGAGATTAAAGGTGTGCAGTGGATCCCTGACTGGGGTCAGGCACGTATCGAATCCATGGTGGCGAACCGCCCGGACTGGTGTATTTCACGTCAGCGTACCTGGGGCGTACCGATGGCGCTGTTTGTGCATAAAGATACCGAACAGCTACACCCTGACACCCTCGCGCTGATGGAAAAAGTGGCTGAACGCGTTGAGCAGGATGGCATTCAGGCCTGGTGGGATCTCGATGCGCACGAGCTGATGGGCGCAGACGCCGACAGCTACGTGAAGGTGCCTGATACGCTCGACGTCTGGTTTGACTCAGGATCGACCAGCTACTCCGTTGTTGATGCGCGTCCGGAATTTGAGGGACATTCGCCTGACCTCTATCTGGAGGGATCGGATCAGCACCGCGGCTGGTTTATGTCCTCGCTGATGATCTCGACGGCGATGAAGGGCAAAGCGCCTTACCGTCAGGTACTGACTCACGGCTTTACCGTGGATGGTCAGGGCCGCAAAATGTCGAAATCCATCGGTAATACCGTGTCGCCCCAGGATGTCATGAACAAGCTGGGCGGCGATATTCTGCGCCTGTGGGTCGCCTCCACCGATTATTCCGGTGAGATGGCGGTATCCGATGAGATCCTGAAACGCTCTGCGGATTCCTATCGTCGTATCCGTAACACCGCTCGCTTCCTGCTGGCCAACCTTAACGGCTTCAACCCCGAGACCGATCGCGTTGAGCCGGAAGAGATGGTGGTACTGGATCGCTGGGCAGTGGGACGCGCCAGCGCGGCACAGGAGGACATCATCGCCTCTTACGCGCGCTATGACTTCCACGAGGTGGTCCAGCGTCTGATGCAGTTCTGCTCCATCGAGATGGGGTCCTTCTATCTGGACATCATCAAGGACCGTCAGTACACCGCCCGGGCGAATGGCCTGGCACGTCGCAGCTGTCAGACCGCGCTGTACTATATTGCAGAGGCACTGGTGCGCTGGATGGCGCCAATCATGTCCTTTACCGCTGACGAAATCTGGAATGAGCTGCCGGGCAAGCGTGAAAAGTATGTCTTTACCGGCGAGTGGTTCAACGGGCTGTTTGGCCTCGCGGACGATGAGTCAATGAACGATAGCTTCTGGGCTGAGCTGCTGAAAGTGCGCGGCGAAGTGAACAAAGTTATCGAACAGGCGCGTGCCGACAAGCGTGTAGGCGGGTCGCTGGAGGCGAGCGTTACGCTCTATGCCGATACGGCGCTGGCTGAAAAGCTGCTGAGTCTGGAGACGGAGCTGCGCTTTGTGTTACTGACCTCCTCGGTACAGGTAGCCGATTACGCGCTGGCCCCTGAAGAGGCTCAGCAGAGCGATCTGGTAAAAGGTCTTAAAATTGCTCTGCATAAGGCGGAAGGTGAGAAATGTCAGCGCTGCTGGCACTACACTACCGATGTTGGACAAAATGCTGCCTGGCCGGAAATCTGCGGGCGCTGCGTCACTAACGTAGCCGGTGACGGCGAACAGCGTAAGTTTGCATGATGCATAAATCAATTTTCTCGACCGGACTGCGCTGGCTGTGGCTGATGGTGGTCGTTATCGCCATCGATTTTGCCAGTAAGCAGTGGATTATGAATACGCTGATGCTGCATGAGTCGATGCATGTGATGCCATTCTTCAACTTTTTCTATGCGCATAACTACGGGGCGGCCTTTAGCTTCCTGGCCGACAAAGGGGGCTGGCAGCGCTGGTTCTTTGCCGGTATCGCCACGGCGATTGTTATTGCGCTACTGGTGATGATGTACCGTACCGCAGCCAGTAATAAGCTGAATAATATCGCTTATGCACTGATTATTGGCGGTGCGGCAGGCAATTTGTTTGACCGCGCGTATCACGGCTTTGTGGTGGATTTTATCGACTTTTATGTTGGCGACTGGCACTTTGCGACCTTCAACATTGCCGACTCCGCTATCTGTATCGGTGCCGCACTGATCGTACTGGAGGGTTTTTTCAGCCCGGCCAGCAAACGTGCTAAAAGCTAAGGGCAGGGCATGACTGATTCTGTACAGCGTGATAGCGCGGTGCTGGTGCATTTCACGTTAAAACTGGCCGACGGTTCCACCGCGGAATCCACGCGGGATAACGGAAAACCGGCGCTGTTTAGTCTGGGAGACGGTAGCCTGTCAGAGCAGCTTGAGGATGAGCTGCTCGGCCTGCACCCGGGTGATAAAAAAGCGTTCTCGCTGCAGCCTGAGGCCGCATTTGGCTCCGCCAGTCCGGATTTAATTCAGTACTTCTCCCGCCGGGATTTTACCCAGGCGGGAGAGCCTGAAGTGGGGGCGATTATGCTGTTCAGCGGGATGGACGGGAATGAGATGCCGGGTGTTATCCGCGAAATTTCCGGCGACTCGATTACCGTGGACTTTAACCATCCATTAGCCGGGCAGGTCATCCATTTTGATGTTGAGGTGCTGGAGATCAATCCGGTACGGGAGGCGACAAATGCAAATCCTGTTGGCTAATCCTCGTGGATTCTGTGCGGGCGTTGATCGCGCGATCAGTATTGTGGAGCGCGCGCTGGAGATGTATGGCGCGCCTATTTACGTGCGGCATGAGGTAGTACACAACCGCTACGTGGTGAATAGCCTGCGCGAGCGCGGGGCTATTTTCATTGAGGAGATCGGGGAAGTGCCGGACGGTTCGATTCTGATCTTCTCCGCTCATGGCGTATCCCAGGCCGTTCGCGCAGAAGCCAGGGCGCGCAGCCTGACCATGCTGTTTGACGCCACCTGTCCGCTGGTCACAAAAGTGCATATGGAAGTGGCGCGCGCCAGCCGTAAGGGGACGGAGGCGATACTGATTGGTCATGCCGGCCACCCTGAGGTGGAAGGCACGATGGGCCAGTACAGCAACCCTGAGGGCGGAATGTACCTTGTGGAATCTCCGGCGGATGTCCTGAAGCTTGAGGTAAAGAACGATCAGAATCTGTGCTTTATGACCCAGACGACGCTGTCAGTTGATGATACGTCAGAGGTGATTGATGCACTTCGCGCGCGTTTTCCAAAAATCATCGGGCCGCGTAAGGATGATATCTGCTATGCCACCACCAACCGGCAGGAAGCGGTACGCACGCTGGCAAGGGATGCAGAAGTGGTGCTGGTGGTTGGGTCCCGCAACTCCTCTAACTCTAATCGTCTGGCCGAACTGGCACAGCGGGCGGGTAAGCTTGCCCGTCTTATTGATTCTGCCGATGATATTCAGGAAGAGTGGATTAAAGGCGTGAGCTGCGTTGGCGTGACGGCGGGTGCCTCGGCACCGGATATTCTGGTGCAGGAGGTTATTCAGCGCCTGCGCGAGTTTGGTGGCGAAGCCGCCATTGAGCTGATTGGCCGCGAAGAAAATATTGTTTTCGAGGTGCCAAAAGAGCTGCGCGTAGATATTCGGGAAGTTAACTAATGTCGAACAGGTCGCTTTAATTCGCGACGTCTGAATAATTGGGCCAGAATCTGGAATAGCGGTAATGTTATCTTCCCTGGTGTGCTCAATAATGGCGTCAGAGCGCACTACAAGGCGATCCAGGGTGATAAGCAGAGCGTTGGCGCATGGATGCGCAAGCCGATGATCCATTCTTATAGCAGTAGCAATATATTTAAACCAGGCTCAGGCTATTATAAAACTGTTTCACTTCATTGAAGTGTCCTGCCGCTTGCGTTATGGTTATTCTGTCCCCGATAAGGGGATGGGAAAATATTGAATACACGCTTCTTTAAGGTGATTAATCACCACAGGATGATTTTAAATAAATTTAAATGGAGTTAATAATGAGAGAACTCACGCTTTCGGAAATCAATAACGTTGGGGGAGGATCATTAAGCGGCCCTGAGTTGCTGGGTATAGGCGGTGCTGGCCTGATCGTAGGAATACCCATCATCGTCGGCGGGGCAATTCTGGGCGTACCCACTCTGGGATTGGGCTTTGTAGGAATGACCGCGGGCATAGTGCTGACGGCCCTTTCCGGCGCAATGATGATAGTGGGCATCGTGAAGACTGCTATTAGTTGTAAGCCTCACCCGATCAAGCCCGAACCCGAACCTGCTGCTTTCTAATCCCAACCTAAGCTTATAAAGTTTATGGCGCGCTATAACACTTATATAGCGCGCGACGTCTTAAAGGGGTTTCACCCTTATCCTGCCAGTTAAGTCTCTGTGTGCCGGTGTTGCACCCTGTCACCCGTTTTCACGCCCTGATATTCTGATTATGCCGTTTCGGCTCTGGCTTCTGCCCCGGAGGCTGGTTAATCTGAAAGAGAGTTCAACGAATCAACCTTCGTCAGGAATGAAAAAATTATGAGTAGTGATATTCGCATTGCCGTTGTCGGCGCGTCGGGACGTATGGGACGTCAGCTGATCCAGGCCGTGCATGAGGCTGAGGGCGCCTCCCTGGGCGCCGCACTGGTACGCAAAGGTTCATCGCTGGTAGGGAGTGACGCCGGTGAAATGGCAGGCACAGGCACGCTGGGCGTCACTCTAGTCGACAGTCTTGCGGCCGTGGTAGATGACTTTGACATACTAATCGATTTCACCCGGCCCGAAGCCACGCTGGAGTATCTGAAATTTTGCCGTGAGCAACATAAGGCGATAGTGATCGGCACCACCGGATTTGACCAGGCGGGTAAGGCAGCCATCAGCGAAGCGGCTCAGGATATTGGCATTGTGTTTGCCGCCAACTTTAGCGTTGGCGTTAACCTGGTCTTAAAGCTGCTGGAAAAGGCGGCAAAAGTGATGGGCGACTATGCCGACATCGAGATTGTGGAAGCCCACCACCGGCACAAAGTGGATGCCCCATCAGGGACAGCGCTGGCGATGGGTGAGGCGATCGCCGATGCCATGGAGTGGGATTTAGACCAGCACGCCGTTTATGCCCGGGAAGGGCACACCGGAGAGCGTAAGGCTCAAACGATTGGCTTCGCCACCGTACGCGCCGGTGACATTGTAGGTGAGCATACGGCGATGTTTGCCGATATTGGCGAACGCGTGGAGATAACCCATAAGGCTTCAAGTCGGATGACCTTTGCTAAAGGCGCAGTACGCGCTTCTATCTGGTTAAGTTCGCAGAAAAATGGGCTTTTTGATATGAAAAATGTGCTTAATCTTGACGATATTTGAAGGTGTAGCTCTCATTTTTCAGGGTTAATGAGTGTAATATATTGATTTAAAGGAGGTAATAATGCCTCCTTTTTTTTAATGTGAAAAAAGTGTTTTTACCAGTATTATCTCTTTAGCTGATTATTTATCTGTGTTTAGTCGTTTTTATTCTCCTCTGTAATGCTATTTTTGACCATTTGGTCCACTTTTTAGTGCGGCTAAGAGCATTCTGATCATTTCCCTCACAGGCAATCGGTTTTTTAGCCTGGATATCTGCTGTTTTCAGGCGTAACTAACGCTTTTACCCCCCAGTCGGATAAAAAACCATGAAAAATCGGGTTCCAGGGTGGACAATGGCCGGGGCGATCATTAGAATGCGCGCAATTTGCCAAAATCGGACGGTCAGACGGTTTTGCATTGATTTTAAGGTTCGTAATGAATTAATATGCAAATAATATGACTGTTTATTCCCTGGAGGGTGTTTTGATTAAGTCAGCGCTATTGGTTCTCGAAGACGGAACCCAATTCCATGGTCGTGCCATCGGGGCCACAGGATCGGCTGTGGGAGAAGTCGTTTTCAACACCTCAATGACCGGTTATCAAGAAATCCTCACTGATCCTTCCTACTCCCGCCAGATTGTTACCCTTACCTATCCTCATATCGGCAATGTCGGCACTAACGCCGCGGATGAAGAGTCCTCTAAGGTTCAGGCGCAGGGGCTGGTGATTCGCGATTTGCCGCTGATAGCGAGCAACTTTCGTAATGAAGAAGGTCTCTCTGCATACCTAAAGCGTCATAACATTGTCGCTATTGCCGATATTGATACGCGCAAGCTAACGCGGTTGCTGCGCGAGAAAGGTGCACAGAATGGCTGCATCATCGCCGGTGATGCACCGGATGCGGCGCTGGCGCTGCAAAAAGCGCAGGCGTTTCCCGGTCTGAAAGGCATGGACCTGGCGAAAGAGGTCTCTACAGCTGAAACTTATAGCTGGCAACAGGGCAGCTGGACGCTCGACGGCCTGCCAGCGGCGAAAAGCGGTGACGAACTGCCGTTCCACGTGGTCGCCTGTGACTACGGCGTTAAGCGCAGCATCCTGCGGATGCTGGTCGATCGCGGCTGTCGGCTGACGGTCGTCCCGGCCCAGACCTCTGCGGAAGAGGTGTTAAAGCTCAATCCGGACGGTATTTTCCTGGCTAACGGCCCTGGCGATCCGGAGCCATGCGATTACGCTATCGCGGCGATTAAGCGCTTTCTGGAAACTGACGTGCCGGTATTCGGCATCTGTCTGGGTCACCAGCTGCTGGCGCTGGCGAGCGGGGCAAAAACGGTCAAAATGAAGCTGGGCCATCACGGTGGCAATCATCCGGTAAAAGACCTGGACAACAACAGGGTGATGATCACCGCGCAAAACCATGGTTTTGCCGTCGATGGCAGCAACCTGCCGGATAACCTGCGCGTGACCCATACCTCGCTTTTTGACCACACGGTGCAGGGGATTCATCGTACGGACAAAGCGGCCTTTAGTTTCCAGGGTCACCCTGAAGCCAGCCCGGGTCCGCATGATGCCGCCCCGCTGTTCGATCACTTTATCGAACTGATCGAAGCCTACCGTTCAAACGCGAAATAATCAGGAGCGAGAAAATGCCAAAACGTACCGACATAAAAAGTATCCTGATCCTTGGCGCAGGTCCGATCGTCATCGGACAGGCCTGTGAGTTCGACTACTCAGGCGCTCAGGCCTGTAAAGCCCTGCGGGAAGAGGGCTATCGCGTTATTCTGGTCAACTCCAATCCGGCGACCATCATGACCGACCCGGATATGGCTGACGCGACCTATATTGAGCCGATCCACTGGGAAGTGGTGCGCAAAATCATTGAAAAAGAGCGCCCGGATGCGGTGCTGCCCACCATGGGTGGCCAGACGGCGCTGAACTGCGCGCTGGAGCTGGAGCGTCAGGGCGTGCTGGCTGAATTCGGCGTGACCATGATTGGCGCCACCGCCGATGCAATTGATAAGGCGGAAGATCGTCAGCGCTTCGATAAAGCAATGAAGAAGATTGGCCTTGATACGGCGCGTTCCGGCATTGCGCACACCATGGACGAGGCCCTCAGGGTAGCTGACGAGCTGGGCTTCCCGTGCATTATCCGCCCCTCGTTCACCATGGGTGGCACCGGCGGCGGTATCGCCTATAACCGTGAAGAGTTTGAAGAAATTTGCGAGCGCGGGCTGGATCTCTCTCCCACCAACGAGCTGCTGATTGATGAATCACTGATCGGCTGGAAAGAGTATGAAATGGAGGTGGTGCGCGATAAGAACGATAACTGCATTATCGTCTGCTCCATTGAAAATTTCGACGCGATGGGCATCCACACCGGCGATTCGATTACCGTCGCGCCTGCCCAGACGCTGACCGACAAAGAGTATCAAATCATGCGTAACGCCTCGATGGCGGTACTGCGTGAAATCGGCGTTGAAACCGGCGGTTCCAACGTGCAGTTCTCGGTGAACCCGGAAAATGGCCGCCTGATCATTATCGAAATGAATCCGCGCGTGTCGCGTTCTTCTGCGCTGGCCTCTAAGGCGACCGGCTTCCCGATTGCGAAAATCGCCGCCAAGCTGGCCGTCGGCTACACGCTGGACGAGCTGATGAACGATATCACCGGTGGCCTGACCCCGGCATCGTTTGAGCCGTCCATTGATTATGTCGTCACCAAAATTCCCCGCTTCAATTTTGAGAAATTCGCCGGGGCGAACGATCGCCTGACCACCCAGATGAAATCCGTCGGGGAAGTGATGGCCATTGGCCGCACCTTCCAGGAGTCGATGCAGAAAGCGCTGCGCGGGCTGGAAGTGGGTGCCAGCGGATTCGATCCTAAAGTTAGCCTCAACGATCCCGAAGCCCTGACCCACGTTCGCCGTGAGCTGAAGGATGCCGGTTCGGATCGCATCTGGTACATCGCCGACGCCTTCCGTGCCGGAATGTCCGTTGATGGCGTTTTTAACCTGACCAATATCGATCGCTGGTTCCTGGTGCAGATAGAAGAACTGGTGCGTCTGGAAGAGAAGGTTGCCCGGGAAGGGATCAATGGCCTGACGAAAGAGTTCCTGCGGGAGCTGAAGCGTAAAGGCTTTGCCGATGCGCGCCTTTGTGCGCTGGCTGGCGTAGCGGAAAGCGAGATACGCAAGCTGCGTGAGCGTTACAATCTGCACCCGGTCTACAAACGCGTGGATACCTGCGCCGCTGAGTTCTCAACGGACACCGCCTATATGTACTCCACTTACGAGGAGGAGTGCGAAGCGAACCCGTCTCAGGATCGTGAAAAAATCATGGTGCTGGGCGGCGGGCCAAACCGCATCGGGCAGGGCATTGAGTTTGACTACTGCTGCGTTCATGCCTCGCTGGCGCTGCGGGAAGACGGTTACGAAACCATTATGGTTAACTGTAACCCGGAAACCGTTTCAACCGATTATGACACCTCCGATCGCCTCTATTTCGAACCGGTGACGCTGGAAGACGTGCTGGAAATTGTGCGCATCGAGAAGCCGAAAGGGGTGATTGTACAGTACGGTGGTCAGACGCCGCTGAAGCTGGCGCGTGAGCTGGAAGCCGCAGGCGTACCGGTTATTGGCACCAGCCCGGACGCAATTGACCGGGCGGAAGACCGCGAACGCTTCCAGCAGGCCGTGGATCGTCTGGGCCTGAAGCAGCCCGCCAATGCCACGGTGACCGCGCTGGAACAGGCCGTCGAAAAAGCGGCACAGCTGGGTTATCCGCTGGTGGTTCGTCCCTCTTACGTGCTCGGCGGCCGGGCGATGGAAATCGTCTACGACGAGGTCGATCTTAAACGCTACTTCCAGACGGCGGTTTCCGTCTCCAACGATGCGCCGGTGCTGCTGGATCGCTTCCTTGATGATGCGGTCGAAGTGGATATTGATGCCATCTGCGACGGTGAGCGGGTGCTGATTGGCGGCATTATGGAGCACATCGAGCAGGCGGGCGTCCACTCCGGTGACTCTGCCTGTTCGCTGCCCGCCTACACGCTGAGCAAAGAGATCCAGAATGTGATGCGTCAGCAGGTAGAGAAGCTGGCCTTCGAGCTTAGCGTTCGCGGTCTGATGAACGTGCAGTTTGCGGTGAAGGATAACGAAGTCTACCTGATTGAAGTGAATCCGCGCGCCGCCCGTACCGTTCCCTTTGTGTCGAAAGCCACCGGGGTGCCGCTGGCGAAGGTCGCTGCACGGGTGATGGCGGGTAAAACGCTGGCCGAACAGGGCATAACCGAAGAGGTGATTCCGCCGTACTACTCGGTGAAAGAGGTGGTGCTGCCGTTTAACAAATTCCAGGGCGTTGACCCGATCCTCGGCCCGGAAATGCGCTCTACCGGTGAGGTGATGGGCGTGGGACGAACCTTTGCCGAGGCGTTCTCAAAGGCGATGCTGGGGGCGCAAAGTAATATGAAGAAAACCGGACGCGCCCTGCTGTCGGTGCGCGAAGGGGACAAAAAGCGCATCGTCGACCTGGCCGCTAAGCTGCAAAAGCTCGGTTTTGAACTGGATGCGACGCACGGCACCGCCGTGGTGCTGGGTGAGGCGGGGATCAACCCGCGTCTGGTGAACAAGGTGCACGAAGGCCGCCCGCATATTCAGGATCGTCTGAAGAACGGCGAGTATGCCTATATTGTGAATACCACCGAAGGGCGCCAGGCCATCGAGGACTCTAAACTGCTGCGTCGCAGTGCGCTTCAGTACAAGGTGCACTATGACACTACGCTGAACGGCGGATTTGCCACGGCGATGTCCCTGAACTCTGACCCCTGTGAGCAGGTGATCTCGGTGCAGGAGATGCACGCGCAGATCAACGCTCACAAGGCATAGTTCTCTGTTGCCGCTGGGGGAGCATCCCTCAGCGGCAGTGTTGGATCTGAATCCGTCCACGCCGGCCGGTATCTCCGCTAAAGGTTCCCGGTCACCTCTGCCGCCGTATCATTTTCATCCTCGCTGACTACAAACCAGGGCGTGAACAGCGTACGACGCAGCCAGCCTTTCGCCGTTTTCACCTGCCATTCACGACCGGGCGGATCGTAGTAATGGGTATCGGCATAGAGATCCTTCCGTGCGCTCACGTCGCTGACGTACTTCCAGTCGTTCAGAAACCAGGGTTGAAAGGTGCGGATGGCCTGACCTTTATTGTCATACTCGGTGCGGCCGGTTACCGCCCAGCGGAAGCGCGTTTCGGCCGCGATGGGCACACCCTTTTTATCTACTGCAAGCACACCATCGTCGGTTCGCTGCAAGGCTTCACCGTTTGCCTGACGGGCTGCGGCCTGGAGCACACGACCAAAACCATCGCTAAACACCACCTGCTGGCGGATCTGCTGTTCCGCATCGTTGTCATAACGGTCGGTCGTCAGGGTGACCACGTGCGGAGGTAATATCTCGGCGGTTTCTTGTGTCCCAGTCTTCCAACTGTCGGCGACGTAAATCATACACTGCGCGACGGGAAGGGGCGCTTTCAGGGCAAAAGCCGCTTCAGCACTCTCCGGCGGGGTAAAGGGGGCGTCACTGTAACCAGCGGGTTGTCCGTTTTCCGTGCCGCTAAATCGCACGGTGGTGACGCGCCCCAGCGCATCCAGCGTGACAGAGCGCACGTTGTCATTGGGATCGGTGACCTGCATCGGGGTCAGGAAGCGCCAGTCATACTCTGCCGTCGTGGTCAGGCCAGCCGCGTCCCGCTGTTGCACAATGACACAGTCCCAGGGATCCCAGGTGAAGCTGGCTGCACCAGTCAGCAGGGTTTCACGCCAGGTCTGGGGCCGCCAGTAGTGCGCGGCGGCGGCGTAAGTCGCGTAACCCTGTCGCGCCGTCCACAGTTTTTTCCCGGATTCACCCCTGCGGGCGAACAGATATTCGGCAGACAGATAGCCCGCCTCCGCCAGATGGGCAGGAGTGATGTCGGCCTTCAATGCACTGACTATCTCCTCATCCATAATGGCGGTTTCCATAAAGGCGACCCTGGGCGGCAGGGCGGGTGCATTGGTTGTCGCCCGGTTTTGACTATCGAGGTACCAGCACTGCTGTTGCCCACCAAAGACGTAAGGCTGGCTGTCCGCGATGGGGCCGCCCGCCTGTCGCAACCCTTCCAGCGTCAGCCCGTCTGAGGGGATGACATCGGCGGAGTGAATAGAGTGATCGGTCCGGGTGGCGTCGGCAATACCTAAGAGCCAGTTGCCCTCTGCCAGTGAGGTCACAACGTGCAGGCGGCTTTGATGCAGGTCGAGGCGCAGCACCTTTTGCTGATCGTCATAGCTGCTGGCAAAGAGCGTGTCCGGCAGGGTATCCGGCCAGGGACTTTGTGCCGGCTGGCTGCGGCGCGGATAGCTGATATTCACCTCACGCAGAGGTTGTCCGTACTCATCGCTGGTCAGCAAAACCTGCTGGCTGCACTGCGGATCGCTGCTAACCCGCTCGTAAGTATATGTACGGCTTTCCACCAGGGCAGACCAGACCACCGGATAGCGCCCCGCAGGCTCGACCAGCCGCACCTGAGGACGGTTTTCCTCGACGCTATAAGGGATCCCGGCCTGGCTGCTGCCGTCTGCGCCATAAAGCTCACTGCGCAGCAGCAGGCCTTTTAGCCCCCGGTTCAGCCAGAAGGCGGTTTCATCCTGTGGCCTGGAGGCTTGTTCATCCTCGCCGCTTCCGGTGGTGAAACGGGGCGTGAAGCCGGGCCAGGCGGCTTTGTCGCCCTGCCAGAACTCTTCTGCCAGGCGGTTATCCACGGCGGGCAGGCCAGTGGCATACCAGCTGCGGCCGATCGCAGGTATACCGATCTCTGCTGCTGTTCCCTGGCTGGTCGAGGTGTCAGAGTCCGTCACTTCAACAAAGCCAAAGCCACGAAACTCGCGCTCCTGCCCGTCCCACACGCCGTGCCGATAGTTTATTTTGCTGGCCAGCCGATTACCGGTAATGTCATCGGTCACCTCTGTGCGCCAGAGCGTATGCAGCGCAAAGGGCAGATAGCAGGGCAGGGCAGGGTTACCCGTCGCCGCCTTTTCATCCAGCCAGAACTGTGCCGAACTGCGGTAATAAAGTTTGTGCCGTGCGCCGAGGTGGTTGTCCATTTGGCTCAGTAGCCAGGGCTTCTCGGATGAGAGGTGGCACACCCAGTGCTGCGGTACCGGGTGGGTGAGGGTCAGGATCAGGCTGGCGATGCCCAGCCCCTGGATATCTGCCACCTGCAGGCTACAGGTGCGGTCAAAACGCACCCCCTGCGGTAGCGGTATGTTTAGCGGTTCAGCAAAGCGGTTACCACTCTGATTCCGGTAAAGCTCCAGCCGGTCACTGTGGGCATAGATCAGATCGCCAGTACCCGATCCATCCGTATCCGCCAGGAAGAGCTGGTTCGGATTAAAGGTGGCGGCAGGCTGGCTGAAGCCGGGCAGGCCGATCGGGTGACCAAAGCGACCGTGGCCCAGATTTGGCCAGTAGCGCACCCCGCTGGCCTGCACCTCAACCAGATGCTGTTGCCCGCTGCCGGGCAGGTCGCTGAAGGCGACCAGCACGCGTGCATCCGCGTCGGGCACGGCAAGGGTAATGTCCTCTGCCTGCCACACCGTCCGTGCTTTCTCCCACCCCTTACCGTTCCCGCTGTACAGGCGTACGCTGCGCGGACCAATCAGCACGAGGTCGGTCATGCCAGCACCGATAATATCGGTCAGCTGCGCACGCGGATGGGCATATTCCACCGGCAGAGCTGAGAGCGGCGTAAAATGCTGCCAGTTACCCTGCGGCGTGCGCTGATAGCTGCCTGCCACGCCGGGCGCCGTCACGACCCATTCCAGCTGACCATCCCCATTCAGGTCGATTAACAGACCACCGCGCTGCAGCGAGGGCGTCTGCGGTAGCGGTCTGGGCGCTCCCCATGTTATTGCGTCGGCATCCGTCCCCGGCTGGCGTTCCGGCTGACGATACCACCAGGCTCCCTGATCCTGATAGAGGATCCCGCACAGCCCCTCACCATTAAGATCGATAAGCTGGTAGGGATGCAGCAGGTTAAAGCTGGCCATATCCTCCCGCCGTTGCCAGTTGAACGGCGTAAGCGAAGAGGAGGTAAAGGTCTGCCATTCATATTCCAGCGGCGGCGCCAGGGAAAGACTTTTTCCGTCAGGTTCATAGGCGAGATGCCGGACGGTTTTTAGCAGACTGAGTGAGGGCGTCTGATCATAGTTTAGCTGCATACGAGCGATAAGCGTGGGCGCTTCACTCTCCTCCTGTGCCCCTGCCAGGGTACGCAGCCGGTGAAACAGCAGCACCTGGCGACAGAGACGTCGGGTGCGCAGGTCGAATCCATAAGCGAAATCGGAAAAACAGTCCGGGCGGCAGGACCAGCTCCCCGTGCCGGGTATCTGCCAGCTGGGAATATCATAATCACCCTGGGCGCGTTCACCGTAGTCCAGCGTCACCGCAAACAGCCACGCATAGTCGGGCGGCGCAGTGACCAGGGCGGGAAGGGTACGCCCGGCGTTTTTGTTACCATAGCGTATCGCGACCAGATAACGCTGTGCACCGCTGGCCGGATGTGCCGCGCGTTCCATTTGATCGCAGCCCGTGTCATCTTCGCCCCGGTACTGGTAGTAAATCTGCTCCCCGGTGAGCGTCACCGACGATTCCAGTAGCCATACCGCCGTATGGGCTGGGTTTTCCGGGTGGCTGATGCGGGCCTGTGCATTTCTGCCTAATAGCAGGACTTCGCCATTTGGGCTGTACAGCACCCAGAAATCACTTTCGCTGGCCTGATCCGGTCGCCAGCGTTCCAGGCGACTGAAACTGCTTTCGCTGCGTGAGCGGTAAGTGTGAACGCTGAAATTCCCGCCTGGCGCGACGCCCAACAGGCGACTGGCCCGCCGCGTTTCTGGTACGCCTGCGGCTGACAGTAGCGGTACCAGCACCTCACCGTCCGGGCCAGTGAATTCATCCGTCTCATCCCAGTCCGGGACACCTTTACGGGTACGCCGCTGTACCCCAGGCAGATTGAGGTTCCAGCCCATACCAAACGGGCTGTTTCCACTCCGACTGTGGTAGCTGAGTGCAATAGCGGGGGCATAGCCCCGCCCGGCGCTGACAGGTAGAGGGATGCTGAGCGTAGCGGCCCCGTCAGGACCGGCCGCAGGCATATCACCTTTTAAACCGTTAATCGTCCCACCCCCGCTGGGCAGAGAGGGCGGCGACAGCTGCAGTTGTTCATTGGATTGCATGATAAGTCTCCCTGACAGGCTCCCTCAGGGAGCCTGAAACAGTTAAAGGTGTTGGCCGGTGATGGTGTAGCGGATATGCAAAATAATGTCGCTCAGACTGAGTAACAGCGCTTTCTGCCTGCTGTTTGCATCCGGGAAGCTCAGGGTTAGCGTCCCGGCATCACTGACCGGGATCCCCTCAAACGGCAGCCAGCGGCCGTCATTAAAGTCCAGCTGGAACTGACCGCTGTCATTCATCCCATGGGAGACTGCCAGCGTTTTACACCCCTGCGGCATGGCCAGGCTGCCGCTATAGTTGAGTACGGCCCTGACATCCTGGTAGGGGCCAATCAGTGCGGGAAGCGTCACGCTGATTTGATTGATCCGCCGCAGACTGCCCAGCGAGTCCGGATAATCCTTCTCTATGGCCAGGTCGGAGAGCTTTATCGTCGCCTGAAGCTGTTGACTGGTGACTTTAATGCCATTTTCATCCGTCCCCGCGTTGCCTTTCGCGGCTGTCACCAGTTCAGTCACTTTTTCCGCCAGCGCGAAAGCGCTTCCTTTGAGGCTTGCATAGAACTCAGAGAGACAGACCGTGCGCGTGACCTCCCTTCTCCGCTGATCGTGTTTCAGGTAGCTGTGCTCCATGCGGGCCAGATTAAGCTGCAGCGTTTCTCCAGCCATCATCCCCCCCCAGGAACCCTGCCAGGCGCCGGGTTTAATAAAGTTAGCGGCGCGCTCATTACGTTCATATTTATAGGCCTCCTGCGCCATCAGGCAGCGGGAGACGGCGAGGTCATAAAACTGATAGTAGATCGCTGCCAGCTTGCCGTGCAGCCAGTTGTAAAGCGCCTTATTACTGAATTTGTTCTGCAGAAAGGTGATTTGTGCCTGCGTCTGGAGCTGCTGAGTTTGCAGGTAATTTTTTTGCAGCACCGCCGCTTCATGGCGTATGGCGTAGGTTTCCAACTGGGCCGTTATTTGATTAACGTCGGATTCGGCGGCATTACGCTGAATGGCCCACTCTTGATGACGGCGACGATAGGATTCGGAGAGGCTTATCCGGTCAGCAGCGGTGCGGGTGCTGCCCGCCGCGATCTCAATGCCATAACCGACGGCTCGGGCGATGCTGCCGTAGTGTGCGCCGCCGACCGCCATACCGTAAATGTTGGGCACGGCATCCAGTGCAGCGCCGGTCATATAAGAGGCGTAGGCCGTGTTGGAGAGTACCGACGCGGAGAGATAGAGGTCCATGGCCTGGCCTTCACCGGTATTTATACCCTCATCATACAGGCAGCTGTAGCTGCTCAGGCGCGACTGCGCACCGTTCAGGCTCTGCTGCAGCGCCTGGCGATCCGCAGCAATTTCAGCAATGCTGGCATCCTGCAGGGCAATGCTCTGCCGTACCAGCTCTACGCCCTGGGTCTGAAGCAGTCCTGAGAGCGCCTCTGCATCCTGACGCTCACTGATGCTGAGCAGGGTGCTGCCAAACTGACTGAGCTGGCTGACCATGCTACGGGCGCTTTCCAGCATGACTGAGAAGCGGTACACCGGCATCTCAGCCACGGGCAGACTACTGCCGCCCTGAGAGGCATTGACGGCGGCACTGAGCAGGGCGGCCGGATCGGCCGGCGGCGCATAAATCGGCAGGGAGAGTGGCTGACCGTCAATGGAGAGATGATGACGCAGGTTATAGAGGCGCTGCGTCAGCGTCTGCCTGTAGGCCTGGAGCTTCTCGTTCTGCTGCGGCAGGAACAACGCGGTCAGGGAGTTTGCAGTGCGAGGCTCTCCCTTATCCAGAGCGGGTTCCTGCTCCGGGGTTTCCCGGACGGTCTGCTGTCGCACGGCCTGCATGGCCTGGCGGGTGCGAACCAGCCGGGTTTTATCGGCGGCAGCATCCAGCCGCGGTGCGGACCAGTTCGCCTCCGGCAGCCAGGCTTCCTCACCCAAGGTGGTTAACGCCTGCAGATACCACATTTTCGCTTCGTTAAGGGTATCCCGCTCCAGCAGCCGGTAAGCCGTATCGCCCCGGGCGATGAGCAGATCCAGCATCGCCATAAAAGTGGCGACTTTGTAATGCATCGGGTCGGCCTGCGCCACCGCGTCCGGATCCAGCGTATCCAGCGGGTTGGCATTCCAGGCGGTGTCCTCCTCCAGCGGTCGCACGTTCCACTGCCACGAGGCCGGCTGGCCATTTACCAGATACCCTTCCGGACTCCAGATATATTTTATCCAGCGCGTCGCCTCATCAAACTTCTGTTCCTGTAGCAGACGGCGGAATACCATCATGGGGACGTAGTAAAACATCTCCCAGAAGTAGAGCGCGTTGGCACCGTTAAAGTCCATGGGTTCGGTATAATCTTGCAGAATAACCAGGGTAAATGCAGGTTTTGAGGCTGGGGAAAACTGGCTAAGGCTAATGCCACCTTTGACAGAGTAATTAACCAAAAGCGTACCTGCTTTCAGCCTGCCTTTATAACAGGTCAGGTAAACTTCCAGGCCCGACGTAGTTGAATAAGGAAAGTTGATAATGTCATAGAAAGGCTTTTCCACCCTGCTCAGGGGCACAAACAGCGTCACCGTCTGTTCAGTATCGGTTAGCGAACCCTGCCAGAAATCGAAGTAATCCTGATCCCGACCACGATAAAAGGTAATCCTCGCCCCTCGCGAACCCCCATGAACCGCCGCATCATAGCGGGGCAGAACCACCTGAATATAGCCGCCCTGTCCCATCGCGGGTTCGGGAAGAAACTGGGAGTCCATAGATAATACGCTCCTCAGTCCCTGATTCGCGCGTGCTACCAGCTGCTGGGCAAAGAGTGTGTTAACCCTGATGCGGTAAGGACCATATTGCAGATACTGGGCGTTATCCGCGCTGTGCTTAAGGGAGATCAGCGGAAGATTACTGCTAACTACCCGGGTTACTATTGTACGGAGGGTTTCACTGCCCAGGAAGCGGCCATCAGGGGCAGAGGCCTGAAAAGTAAATTCCAGGGAAAGTTTATTATTGGTAAAAGCCTCAGGCGGAAGCGCTATTTCTTTATCACCGAAAGAAAAGGTTGATTCAGCAAGCGTATATTTACTGCACGAAGAGGCAATTCCTAAGTCCAGAGTGGAATGGCTTCCCAACGCGACAGAAAGCTTTACGTGCCTTAGATTGACTGCGGTGTCTATATAAAGCTCATTCGCAAAAAAAGTTGAATAAAAGTATAAGTTTTCCCTTCCTGCTAGGTAATATTCTATATTTAGATCGTTAATGTCTTTTATAAAGAAATAAATATCATCCTTAAAGCGGCTTAATATAAAATCAAACGACGAAGAGGGCATTGTTATTCCACGCATCAGTATATTTGTGTAGGGTGTTTTAACGAAGAAATGAGTAAACCTTTCTATTCTTTGTATAAATTCAACTTCACTTATGCTGGCATAAACATCCTTTCTCCGGTAGATGTTGAATTTATCATTTATCACTCCGCACTTTCGAATCAGATCCATTATTTCGTTAGCTCTTGTTCCCAATTTACCGTAACACTGAATATTGGCCACCGGTGTACATCGTAAGATCGCCTCATCTGAGGCGTCAGAAATACTGATATTCGAAACTGCGCTTAGATATAAATTTGTTAAATCCTCGACACCCCACACCTCCTTAACGCGTATCGGGGATGACGCTGAATACGTCGTGCTGCCGCCCCCATATGGGGTGTTGAGTTTAAGTTCGGTTAGCGAATCCGCCTGCTTAGCAATATAACTAAACTGCTTAGTTGCCTGCGTGGAATTTATTTCATCCATGCCGCCATCGGCGCGTATCTGTACGCCGGATACGCCTGTGTAGCTTGTAGAATAATACTGACTTTTTTTATAAAACAGGACTTCGATCTGTTCAATGCTGATATTCCGTGCGCAGTACATGCCCATATCAGCAATATCGCTCCCGGCGGGAGGGAATGTACCGCTTTGCCGGGTAAATGAGAGCGGAACGCTCCATGAACCATTGTGTAAAATATGCGCATATTTTAGCAGGTATTCCGTGGCTTCGCGGGTGCTGCTCTCGCCAATTTTTTCCGCTACCTGACGGCTTTCTGTCCAGACCAGATAGAGTCTTGACTGGAAGATCACTGGGCGAACCAGATTGGTCACCGCAGCAACGGGTGCCGTGATTTTTTGCCATTCGCTCCAGGCGTTGGCGGGCAGTTTACCGGCGGAGATTTTGCCAATATCTGCCGTCCGCCAGTAGTACTCTCCGCTGGCCGACCGTCCTAAGAGATAAGTGGTGCCCTGTTTCTCGCTCACGTCATCATGATAACCGCTAACGATTTCCAGGTTGGCGATCTCCTCAAAGCGGGTCATATAGGTTTTAAAGGCGTCCTCAACCGTGTCGCTGGTTAGCTGGCTCTGGCTGAGGGATTGCAGCATCTCATTCATCATTCCGGTCTGACCGATCCGCAGGGTGGGGTCAAGGTAATTTTCCGGGTAGTAGACCAGCTGCGAAACGCCGGCCCAGCTGCTGTAGCGTTTGTTATACCTGTCCCAGTCGGTAAAGAACGCACGTGCTTTTACAGCGCTATTCTCACCCTGTTCCTGGCCGCTGAGCGTCCGATTGATGTACAGCTGGATGCTGGCAATTGCCTCCGCCAGCCGGGTGGTTTTGACCTCAGCGGAAACCTTATTATCAATCAGCAGCCAGCTGTAGAGTGCCTCACGATCGCTGACCCACGCAGGGGTGATATTTTCTATAATAAAGGTGCTGACGGCGGCGCTGGTCCTTTCATCAAGATACGCCTGCAGACGTGCAGCCTGACGGCTGTCCAGCCCGGCCTGTAATGACGCGCTGATTGCTACCCACTCGCGGTAGGAGGGAGTATTATCGGTATGCGTATAATCCAGCGTTATTAGCACGGCGATGCCCGCAGGGGTGATACCGAGCGTGGTGGCTATGTCCACCCACTGTAAGGTGGCATCTACCGCTGACCAGCTGCTGAACGTCGTGGTATCGCTGCTTTGGGCCAGCCCCTGAACCACCATCTGTTCATCCAAATCCAGCGCCAGCGCCAGCTGGGCCGGGGTGAGAGTCTGTTCGCCCAGCGCCTGCAGTATCCCGCTCGCAGCGGTGCCGCACTGCTGCAGAAAGCGATGAAAACGTGCCAGTCCGAACAGGGTGGTGATATTCTGCGGCAGCAGGGTTGCGCCACTCTGGAAAGCCTGCGGCTGCGCCACTGCCAGCGACAGCTCGCCCGCAGTCAGTGCCAGCTTCTGTACAATCAGCACCAGCTGCCCCAGCACCTGACAGTAGATAACCAGCTTTTTTGTCTCTTTAACGTCAAGGTCATCTCGGGCAGCCAGCGTCAGGAAGGCTTTTACCGTCATTCCCTGCGGTTTTAACTGCTCCAGCCACATAAGAATGGCCAGGGCGAGTTCCCCGGACTCAAGCCGGGTCGCGGCGGCGATAAGCGGCGCGATGTCGCTCAGCAACCTGTCGTCATTATCTCCCTGACTGGCGAGGCCATTATTCAGGGTCTCAATCAGGCTGGCGATTTCCGGCGTCATGCTGTCGCTGACCTGCGGGGTGGTCATCAGGAACAGCTCACCCGGAGTTAAATCCTGCGTATTCATCCACCCGGCGTAGCGGTCAACAAAGCTGAGCAGCTCAGTAAACTCGCTGGCAGCGAGCTCACCGGGTTTACGACCGGACCAGGGCGAAACGGCTATCAGCGTGGCCAGCCCGCTCACGCTCAGGCCATTCACCCCGGCCAGCAGCGCTATCCGGTAGAGCAGGGATACATTCTCAATTGTGCAGGTGAAGGTGGGGGGCACGGCGCTGCCGCTGGCCAGCGACCACAGCTGATAAAGACCGCTATCGTTAACCTGGAAGGCACGTTTCATTACGCCAGTGCGAAAGGCATCGCTGCTATTGGCGGGGGAAAGATTGACCTCGCTGCCGTCGGCACTAAACAGCTGGCCGTTTAGCGGAGGGGTATTAAAAAGCGTCGTAAAGGCACTGGGCCTGTTGCCTGAATCTTCCTGACTGACGGTGCCGCCGGAAAGTACCAGCGCCTCAGAAAGGGTGATGGCATAGCGTTGCATCGTATCCTGCGCCCAGAAAAGTTTGCCTAGCGTCTGTGGTGTTACGCCCTGATAGACACCTGACTTTTCACTGACTGAATAAATTTCAGTCGGGGTAAACCCGGTGGCCTTGCTCAGGCGGATCAGTTTGTTAAGTTCCAGCAGCAGGGGAGCGAAACCTGTATTTTCTGAAAGGGTGAAATCTGCATAACAACCTATCGCATAGGTAGATGTAGGATAGGAGTAAGCATTAAGCTTAAAGGTCCCTTTAAGATCATTATCATTCAGAGTGAAAGTACTCGATCTATAATCTATGCGTGGCCTAATTTCATCATAACCTGCTAAATAATCTGATCTGGGGGAAGTTATTCTCAGGCTCACTTTTACAAAGCGGGCTTTGGTATTGAGATCTACATAAAAAATATTTTTATCTGTGCGTTTTAGATTAAAATGATTAAGATTATTATAATAACCGTCGCCAGGTTCCCTGCTGAGAGTATATGGCATAATGGCATTGTCTATGATAATAAATCCCGTTGTAATATGGTTGATATAGGGTCTTTGTTGTAACACGCTGAGAAAGTCATCCAGCTCATCAGGTTTCAGATCATAAAAAACGGCGAGCTGGCTCAGGTTTTTAAATTTTTCAATACCCGTATCGCCAAAGTTCTTCTTTATCAACTCTTCAGCGTTACTTTCGGTAATCTCCTCGGTAAGCAGGCTATATAACTCCGGCGAGATATCGGATTTTATCCCCAGCAGCGAGGCGGGATCGATGCGTTTTGCCACCTCCGGATTACGCCGGAAGGCCGAAAAATCTTCATCCTGCAGGATAAGGGCCTGACGGGCCGCTTCATAAGGCCGGTGAAAAGGCGCTGCGCTGCCTGCGCGGTAGGTTGAAAGCCGTTCAAACACCCCGTCCTCATCTTTATCTAACCAGGATCCAATTTTATCCAGAATGATTGCATTAGAGAGGGACAGGGTGGAGATTTCGCCGTCCATATTGTCCTGCGACAGGCTGAGAGAGGCCAAATCGCCGCGGCGCTTAGCCAGATTGAAATCAGAATTAGCGGGATGCAGACCTCTGGCTTCGCGGTACAGTTCCGTCAGGTAGCCTGCCGGAGAGAACATGGAGGCAACTGCTCCCGGTTTAACGAACTGGCTGGCGCGATTGCCAAAGAGATCGTTATAGCTCCTCTGCTGCGCAGACTGACGGATACCCAGACGAATGGCATTTGCCAACTGGGGGTTTGCCCGGGTCAGAATGCGCGCTTCCTCCAGCTTGTTCTCTTTCAGCTCTTGATCGGCCTGCTGATGCAGGAACTCCATCTCACCCCATGTCAGCGTATTCCCGGACAGATTACGTATTTCAGGTAATGAGCGGCCCATCATATCAGCCAGGGTCCAGGGCGCGCTCTGAATACGTTTGGATTCAATTTCAGACTCGTCGTCTTCAGACGCGTCGCCAATAGCGTTTAGTTTTTTCAGGATATTATCAGTACTGTACATGCAGCTTTACCTCTTATTAACTGGAAATGATGGCTGACAGCCAACGCAGCGCAGTAAGCCCTGTGTGTATTATTTTGTTTGGAACGGGCAGTGCCTTTGCTAAATATTGAAGTTCATCAGTAACGGCTAAGCGGTCTGTTACTGATGTGAGCTCTGAAAGAATAATTGTGGCCGTAGCTGTTTTTCAGGTTTCAGGCTAATTAGCATTTTTCTTTAGCATAGTTCAATGTTAAGAACGGGTGAGTGAAGGTTAAGAAAAGGGAGGTAACACCAGTACGGATTAGGTATAACTCATTATATTTCAGTTGGGTAGATTTGTTTTTTTTATGAATCATACTGATTTTTTTTGATTGGCTCATTATTTGATGGCTAATCGTCAATATAAGATTTCATTAATAAAATATTAATGCTCAAAATAAATGGAATATTTCCAGCGCGGTGTGATTTCTGTGAAGCGTTTACCAGAACCAAATTCTTACCTTCTGTATTCTCCTCTACCAGATAAGCCTGCCGCGGATAGCGGCAGATAATGACGTACTGTTGAGTGATTCAGGGAGATAAAATGAAGAGAGTTCTTTTAGCCACGCTGATTTGTGTCGCCACTATACCCGCCACTTTTGCTGCAAAGGATGTGACCACCCAACCCGATGTGTACTTTCTGAAAGAGACACAGTCACCCGACAGCCTGGCCTTATTGCCTCCTCCTCCTGCGATGGACAGCATTGATTTTCTCAATGACAAGGCGCAGTACGATGTGGGAAAAATGCTGAGAAATACCCCGCGGGGTAAACAGGCATGGCAGGATGCACACGTCTCAGGCGATGGTGTCCCCGAGGCGCTGTCGCCCGCTTTTGGCGAGCCCATTACCAAAGAAAAAACGCCTGAGCTGTTCCGGCTGGTTATGAAAATGCGTGAGGATGCGGGCGATCTGGCGACGCGCAGCGCAAAAGAACACTATATGCGCATCCGGCCTTTCGCCTTTTACAACGAACCGACCTGCCGCGCGGATGAGGAGAGCACGCTCTCTAAAAATGGCTCTTATCCCTCCGGGCATACCACGATTGGCTGGGCAACGGCATTGGTACTGGCCGAGGTCAATCCGGCCCGACAGGGGGAGATTCTAAAAAGGGGCTATGAGATGGGGCAGAGCCGGGTGATCTGCGGATACCACTGGCAGAGCGATGTGACCGCTGCCCGGATCGTTGCCGCCGCCATTGTTGCGCGGCTGCATGCCGATCCGGCCTTTAGCCAGCAGTTACAGAAGGCGAAGGACGAATTTAAGAAAGCGCGACCTTAATACCCAGCGCAATCAGTACGCCGCCCAGCAGTTTGTCGATAAGCTTCTGGGCTTTCGCCAGTGCACGGCGTACCGGGGCGCTCTGGATAATCACCACCAGCAGCGGCCACCACAGGGATGAGAGCATCAGGATAATGCTGGCGTACCAGATTTTCTCACCAAAGCTGGAGTGAACGTTAAGCACCTGCGTAAATATCGACAGGAAGAACAGCGTTGCTTTCGGGTTGAGCAGGTTGCACAGATAGCCCTGCAGAAAGGCTTTCCTCAGCGAGGTGGTCTCCGGGGTCACATTGCTGAGGTCCATTTTGCTGCTGCCGCGTGACAGTAGCGCCTGGACGCCGATAAAGATCAGGTATGCCGCACCAACGTATTTCAGCAGCATAAACAGCCAGGGGGTGGTAGTGATCACCACGGCCAGCCCGGCCACGCAGTAAATCATATGTGTGGCGACTGCGCAGTTCACCCCAAGCGCGGTAAACATCGCTGCCGTACGCGGATAGCGGGCGGCATTTTTGATAATAAGGAAGAAGTCAGGACCGGGGGAAAGCATTCCCAGGGCCGCAATAGTGAAAATAATCAGGCTGGTTTCTAACATGGTCGTATCCTGGAGTTGGGGCACGGATTTTAGCACGTTCTCCGGCCTTTTGAGCAATCAGCCGGTGGCCTTTCAGGGTAAATATCACCCTTAAAAACCTTTACGTAAAACCCGCCCGTTGGGTATCGACGAAAGTTTCACCTTTCCGTATGATGGCGCCAAATTTACTGCCTGTTGAGTATCAATAATGATAAGCCTGATTGCGGCCATGGCGGCCGACCGCGTAATTGGAATGGAAAACGCCATGCCGTGGCATATTCCAGCCGATCTGGCGTGGTTTAAACGTAATACGCTGGGTAAGCCGGTTATCATGGGGCGCCGGACCTGGGAATCGATCGGGCGTCCGCTGCCGGGCCGTTTAAACATAGTTATCAGCCGCCAGCCCGGCGATGCAGAAGGTGCAACCTGGGTAACCTCTATTGAGGAAGCGCTTAAGGCCGCTGGCGATGCAGAAGAAGTGATGGTGATTGGCGGCGGTAAGATTTACGAGCAGCTACTGGCCCGCGCAGACCGACTCTACCTGACCCATATTGATGCCGAAGTGGAAGGGGATACGACTTTCCCGGACTATGAGCCGGATCAGTGGCAGTCGACGTTTAGCGAATTCCACGACGCCGATGAAAATAATTCCCACAGCTATTGCTGGGAAATTCTCGATCGTCGTTAACGAAGCGCGCCCCACATCATGGGGCGCACAGGCAGAAAATACCGTTACGGCATTCAGGGCGCGCTTAAGAGCATAAATACCGTCAGGCTACCGGGATGCGCTTGCGGGTTCAGGCCTCTGCTGCCCGCTTCCGGTTAGAGGGTTGCACAAATACTGCCCTATCCTCCCAGCGCAGCATCGTTAACACGCCGCCCCAGCAGCAGCCGGTATCCAGACCGATAATCCCTTCCGGGGTGCCCTGACCCTCCAGCGAAGCCCAGTGGCCAAACACAATGGTATAGGCTTTAGATACCGGTCCCGGGATGGTGAACCAGGGCTTTAACGGTGGTGGAGCGGATTCCGGCGTGTCTTTACAGATCATATCCAGCTGGCCGTTGGGAAAGCAGAAACGCATTCGCGTCAGCGCATTGGTAGTGAAGCGCAGCCGGGCAAGGCCGGTAAGCTCCGGTGACCAGTTGTTTGGCATATCGCCATACATCGCATCCAGGAACAGTGGATAGGTATCGCTGGAGAGTACTGCCTCCACCTCTCTGGCGCAGGCCTTCGCCGTGTCGATATCCCACTGCGGCGTAATACCCGCATGTCCCATGACCAGCTTTTTCTCTTCATCAACCTGTAGCAGCGGCTGGCGTCGCAGCCAGTTAATCAGCGTGTCGGCATCCTCTGCTTCCAGTAACGCGGCCAGCCGATCCTTAGGCTTATTGCGACTGATCCCGGCATAGACGGCAAGCAGATGCAGATCGTGATTACCCAATACCAGACGCGCGGCATCCCCCAGCGATCGGACAAACCGCAGTACGTCGAGTGAGCCGGGTCCGCGAGCCACCAGGTCGCCGGTCAGCCAGAGCGTATCCTGAGCAGGATCGAAGCTGACCTGCTGTAGCAGGGATTGAAGTTCATCATAGCAACCGTGAACGTCACCAATTAAATAAGTGCTCATTAAATCGCCCCAGGCGTTTACGATGAAGGTCACCGGCACCGATTATTGCTGCCCGTTAAGGCCGCACGGTGCCGGGCGAAAATTAGTGGATCTGCGTGGGAATGGCCAGCCGGAACACCGGGATTTCAACGCGAAAGGCATCGCCCTCTGCGTCAACCATCTCATAATGTCCCTGCATGGTGCCTATCGGCGTCTCCAGGACTGCACCGCTGGTATACTGAAATTCGCCCCCGGCCGCGATAACCGGCTGTTCGCCGATCACACCTTCGCCCTGTACTTCGGTTTCATGACCGTTGCCATTGGTGATAAGCCAGTAGCGTCCGAGCAGCTGCACGGCGGCATGGCCCAGATTACGAATGGTGATGGTATAAGCGAAAACGTAGCGCTCATCATCAGGCACGGACTGCGAAGGAATATACGCACTCTGCACCTGGACGCTAACGCGGGGCCTTTCAGTCATAAAATCAGTTCTCCTGCGGCGCCTGTGGATGCGCGGTCAGCCAGTTAGCCAGCTGGCAGTACTGTGCTACCGAGATGTTTTCCGCCCGCAGCGTGGGGTCAATATTCATCTCCTGCAACACCTCTAACGAAAACAGATGACCCAGGCTGTTGCGCAGGGTTTTACGCCGCTTACCAAATGCCTCGGTGGTGATTCTGCTTAACGCGCGAATATCCTCCACCGGGTAGGGGATTTTCGCATAGGGCACCAGCCGTACCACGGCTGAGTCCACTTTAGGCGCCGGAGTAAAGGATTCCGGCGGCACTTCCAGTACCGGGATCACCTGGCAATAGTACTGCGCCATCACGGTAAGACGGCCATAGGCTTTGCTGCCAGGCCCGGCAACCAAACGGTTGACCACCTCTTTTTGCAGCATAAAGTGCATATCCCGAATCGCATCAGTATAGCTGAAGAGATGGAACATCAGCGGCGTAGAGATGTTGTAGGGCAGGTTACCAAATACGCGCAGGGACTGGCCCTGTTGACGCGCATAGTCGGCAAAGTCAAAGGCCATCGCATCCTGCTGGAAAATAGTCAGCTTCGGGCCAAGGAACGGATGGGTTTGCAGACGGGCCGCCAGATCGCGGTCAAGCTCAATCACCGTCATGGCATCCAGCCGATCGCCAACCGGCTCGGTTAATGCGCCCAGCCCCGGGCCTATCTCAACGACGGCCTCACCTGGCATTGGGTGGATAGCGGAGACAATGCTGTCGATAATATAAGGATCGTTCAGGAAGTTCTGTCCGAAACGTTTGCGGGCGAAATGGCCCTGATGGACGCGATTATTCATTACTGCTCTTAATCATGGTGATGGCGAGGTTAAGCGCCGTAATAAAGCTGCCCGCATCGGCGCTCCCCTGGCCTGCCAGTTCAAGGGCGGTACCATGGTCAACGGACGTGCGGATAAAGGGCAGGCCGAGGGTGATATTCACCGCTCTCCCAAATCCCTGGAATTTTAGCACCGGCAGGCCCTGGTCGTGATACATCGCCAGAACCGCATCGGCATGCTGTAGGTATTTCGGCTGGAACAGCGTATCCGCCGGCAGTGGCCCGGTCAGCTGAATACCCTGCTGGCGCAGCGCATCCAGGGCAGGAATAATCACGTCGATCTCTTCCCGTCCCATATGACCGCCTTCGCCCGCGTGGGGATTCAGCCCGCAAACAAAGATATGCGGTGAGGCAAGGCCAAACTTTTTCTGTAGATCAGCATGCAGGATGTGGATCACCTCATGCAGACTTTGACGCGTGATAGCGGCAGAGACGTCCTTAAGCGGCAGATGCGTTGTGGCCAGCGCCACGCGAAGCTCTTCAGTCGCCAGCATCATCACTACGCGTGCGCAGCGGGCGCGTTCGGCAAAGAACTCGGTATGCCCGCTGAACGGGATCCCGGCGTCGTTGATCGCGCCTTTGTGCACCGGACCGGTAACCAGCGCGGCGAATTCACCGCTCAGGCAGCCGTCGCAGGCGCGGGCCAGGGTCTCAAGGACGTAGTGGCTGTTATCGGTGCAAAGTTCTCCCGCCCTGACCGGCTGCGCGGTGTGTACCGGCAGTACGGTCAGCGTACCCGCCCGCTGAGGCACGGGCTGGCCCGGCTGGTATTCCCGCAGGGTCAGCGGCAGCCCCAGCGTGGCGGCACGCTGGCGCAGCAGGTGCGGGTCGGCACAGACCACCAGCTCAACCGGCCAGTCGCGCTGGGCCAACTGAAGGGTGACGTCAGGGCCAATCCCGGCGGGTTCGCCGGGAGTGATAACTACGCGGCTGTTACTGAGCATTAGCGTCCAGAATTTTTACGTAGGCCGAAGCACGCTGTTCCTGCATCCAGGTCTGTGCTTCTTCCGCAAACTTGCGGTTGAACAGCAGGCGGTAGGCTCGCTCTTTCTGCGCCGCATCGGTTTTATCAACCTGGCGGGTATCAAGCAGCTGGATCAGGTGCCAGCCAAAGGAGGAGTGCACCGGGGCGCTCATCTGGCCTTTTTTCAGCTTCAGCAGCGCGTCGCGGAACGCCGGGTCATACATCTCCGGCGAGCTCCAGCCGAGATCGCCACCCTGGTTGGCTGAGCCTGGATCCTGTGAAAGCTGCTTAGCCGCATCGGCAAAGGTGGTTTTGCCGCTGTGAATATCGGCAGCAACCTGGGTCAGCTTCTCACGAGCCTGCGCGTCGGTCATAATTGGCGAAGGCTTAAGCAGGATATGGCGGGCATGCACTTCGGTCACGGAAACGTTCTGCTTGTCGCCGCGAACGTCGTTAACCTTCAGGATGTGAAAGCCAACGCCTGAGCGGATTGGGCCGATGATATCGCCTTTTTTCGCGGTTGCCAGCGCCTGGGCAAACAGGGAAGGGAGCTCCTGAATCCGGCCCCAGCCCATGTTACCGCCTTTCAGCGCCTGAGGGTCGGCTGAATAGGTGATGGCCAGCTTGCCAAAATCGCCGCCGTTTTTGCTTTCGCTGACCAGCTGCTTCGCCAGCGTTTCCTGATCGTCAACCTGTTGCTGAGTCGGATTTTCCGGCAGCGGCAGCAGGATGTGGCTGAGGTTCAGCTCGGTCCCGGCATCGTTGGTGGTAGCAACCTGCTTCGCCAGCGAGTCGACTTCCTGCGGCAGAATGGTCACGCGACGACGTACTTCATTATTGCGTACTTCCGCAATGGTCATCTCTTTGCGGATCTGCTCGCGGTAGGTGGCATAGTTCATGCCATCATAGGCCAGGCGGCTGCGCAGCTGATCGAGACTCATTTTGTTTTGCGCGGCAATATTGCCAATGGCCTGATCCAGCTGCGCGTCTGAGATCTGGATCCCAGCCTGTTTACCCATCTGTAGCAGGATATTGTCCATAACCAGACGCTCAACGATCTGATGGCGCAGGGTTTTATCATCAGGCAGCTGCTGACCCGCCTGCTGGGCCTGACCTTTCACCGACTGCATCATACCGTCGACGTCACTTTCCAGTACCACGCCGTTATTCACAACGGCGGCAACTTTATCAACAACCTGCGGGGCTGCAAACGCGGTGCTGGCTGACAGCGCTGCACCGAGGATCAGCATTCTCCAGTTCTTCATACTTTTTCCATTCTTCTATCCGCACTGCGGGTTGGCATAGTAATTATTACAACATCAGAAAGAGCGCTGATAAGGCAGTATGCCCTGACGCAGCATTTGACCGGTGCCCAGGCTATACGAAGGACTCAGGCCACGAAGCTCAATGTTGAATGAGATTTTATTGTCGTACTTACTGCTATCGTTTTCCCAACTGGTAATTTTACGCTCGTAGCCCAGACGGATTGCATAGCAGCAGGAGCTGTACTGCACACCCAGCAGCTGATCGGCAGGCTGGCGGGCTTTAGTATCGTAATACCATGCGCCTACCACTGACCAGGCATCGGCCACCGGCCAGCTGGCCGTTGCCCCAACCTGCGATATGCCCTGCTGATAACCCGGGTTGGTTATCTGACTTAGCGTCTGCTCGATGTATTCCGGGCTGGTGTAGCGATAGTTCAGCTGCACCATCCGGTCTGCATCCTGGCGGTACTCCAGTACGGCGTTCCCCTGGGAAACGTTATCGAGGTGGGTGTCATACTGCACACCACCGCGCGCGCCCCAGCGGTCGCTGATCTTCCAGTAGGTATCACCTGCCCAGACCAGACTGCCGCGATCGTCGCTGTCCGCCGTCTCAAGACCGGTACGAGATGGGGTAAACGAGTAAATTTGACCTATAGAAGCGTTAAAACGTTCAACCAAATCGTTATCAAAAATTCGCGTGGTGATGCCGCTGGTCATTTGGTTGGCAGACGCGATGCGATCCAGGCCGCTGTAGGTACGGTCACGGAACAGGCCGGTATAGTCACTTTGCAGCAGCGTGGAGTCGTAGGCGCGAATATCGCTCTGGTCGCGGTACGGGATATAGAGGTACTGAAGGCGCGGTTCCAGGGTCTGGGTATAGCCCGGAGACCAGTCCATATCGCGATCGAATACCATTTTGCCGTCAACCTTAAACTGCGGCATGGTGCGATTGACGCTGCTTTTAAGCTGGTTGACTTTGGTGGTATCAATATTTTTATTGTAGTAGTCAATGCCATCCTGCTCGTAGTGGGTCGCCAGCAGTTTCGCTTCGGTGTTCAGGCTGCCCCAACCGTTCGACAGCGGCAGGTTGATCGTCGGTTCAAGGTGCAGACGCGTAGCGTCAGGGTAGTTTTCGTTGACGTTAGTGAACTTCACCGCCTGGGCGTAGAGATGCGTATCGAACGGGCCGACATCGTTCTGATAATAGTTGTAGTCGAACTGCGGTTCAGCGCGATAGACATCGTTATTAGCGTTGGTGGAGAAGATCTGGAACTGTTTGGTCGACAGGGTGGCATCCCAGTTTTCCTCGGCGTAGCCGACGCTAAACTTCTGCGTCACGTAGCCGTCGGTGGAGCTACCGTAGGTCGAATCCAGATCGGTAAAGTAGTAGGGATCGCTGACCTTGGTGTAGTCAACGTTAAAGCGCCAGTTCTGATCGTAAACGCCGGAGTGCTTCCAGAAGAAGAGCCAGCGGTTAGAGTCTTTATCATCAGAGATATTGCGCGCTGCGGCATCCCGGTTGTACTGGTCGTCGGTTGGCAGGTAGTCGAACTCCATCAGGCCTGCACCGGCTTTGGTCAGATAGCGGAACTCATTCTGCCACTGCATGCCACGCTTGCTCATGTAGTGCGGCGTGATGGTCGCATCCGCCTGGGGCGCGATGTTCCAGTAGTAGGGGAGAATAAATTCAAAGCCGTTTGAACTGCCGTACTTCGCATTAGGGATCAGGAAGCCGGAGCGGCGGCGGTCACCAATAGGCAGTTGCAGATAGGGGCTATAGAGTACCGGCACTGCGCCAATTTTGAAGCGGGCGTTCCAGATCTCCGCCACCTGTTCTTCGCGATCCTCAATCACCTCGGTTCCTGCTACGCTCCAGCTGTTATCGCCGGGCAGACAGGAGGTAAAGGTGCCGTTTTCAAGGATGGTATAGCGGTTTTGTCCGCGAAGCTTCATCTGATCGCCGCTGCCGCGGCCCTGACGACCCACCATCTGATAGGTCCCATTCCAGACGTTGGTGTCTTTGGTATTCAGGTTGGACCAGGCTTTCGGACCTTTCAGGATGACCTGATTGTCGTCGTAGTGCACATTACCCAGTGCGTCCACGGTGCGAACGGGCGTCGGCTGGCCCGGCTGCGGTTTCTGATGCAGCTGTACCTCATCAGACAGCATGCGGCTGTTGCCCTGCCTGATGTCAACATTGCCGTTGAATACCGCGTTATCCGGGTAGTTACCTTTCGCGTTGTCCGCGTTAATGGTGACCGGCAGCGCGTTGGTATCCTTCCCCTGCACCAGCGGGCGGTTGTAGCTGGGCACGCCCAGCATACACTGGGAAGCGAGGTCATCGGCCAGGCCTTGCTGGCTGTAAAGCGCTGTGCCGATTAGCGTGGCCAGCAAAGTAGGTAGTCGTTTTTTCATACGCGGTATCAAAATTCCGTGATAGCTGACATCTTGCCGAAAAACGCTCAGAGACTAACGTACTCAACTGCGTTGCGCTAGTGTTAATCCTGGTTGTTTGACCGCGTTGCCGTTAGGCTCTTGAGTAAATGACGGGTATGATAATGCAATTTTTAACCTTCGGCATGGCGAATTGAGGAGTATATGCGCTATTGGGGAAAAGTAATGGGTCTTGTGCTGGGTTTGTTAAGCGGCACCGGCTTTTGGGGACTGGCAATCGGACTGCTTATCGGCCACCTGGTTGATAAAGTACGAAGTGTACAGGGGCAGGGCTACTTCACCAATCAGCAGACCCGGCAGACGCTGTTTTTCCGTACCACCTTTCAGGTGATGGGGCATTTGACCAAATCCAAAGGGCGCGTCACCGATGCGGATATCCAGATGGCCTCGCTGCTGATGGACAGAATGCAGCTGCACGGCGAGGCGCGAACCTCGGCCCAGCGCGCGTTTCGCGAAGGCAAAGAGGGCAACTACCCCTTGCGGGATAAGCTCCGCGAGCTGCGCAGCGCCTGCTTCGGCCGTTTTGACCTCATCAGGATGTTCCTTGAAATCCAGATTCAGGCCGCCTTTGCCGATGGGTCACTGCATCCGAACGAGCGTCAGGTGCTGTACGTCATCGCCGAAGAGCTGGGGATTTCCCGCAGCCAGTTCGATCAGTTCCTGCGCATGATGGCCGGTGGACAGCAGTTTGGCGGCGGCAGCTATTCTGCCGGGGGCGCGGGTGCTCAGGGTGGTTTCAATCCCGGGCAGCGCGGGCCGACGCTGGAAGATGCCTGTAGCGTGCTGGGTGTAAAAAGCAGCGACGATGCCGCCACCATTAAGCGCGCCTACCGTAAGCAGATGAGCGAACACCATCCGGATAAGCTGGTCGCGAAGGGGCTGCCGCCGCAGATGATGGAGATGGCCAAGCAGAAAGCGCAGGAAATTCAGGCCGCTTACGACCTGATTAAACGGGAAAAGGGCTTCCGCTAACCCTTCTGCTCAGGTTTCACGCCTGCCGCGCTTAAAAATCAGCGGGCTGCCGGAAGGTCATAGGCGAAAGGTATTTAGGGTGAGTGATGGTCAGCATTTCCGCATGCAGCTGCAGGCGCGAGGCCATCGCTCTCGCCTCGTCATGGGCGTAAAAATTATCCCCTAAAATCGGGTGGCCCAGCGCCAGCATATGGACCCGCAGCTGGTGAGAGCGGCCGGTGACCGGTTTCAGCTGCACCCGGGCGCTGTTATCCGCCGCGTACTCCAACACCTGGTACAGGGTTTGCGCCGCCTTCCCGGTCTCAAAACAGACCTTCTGCTTAGGGCGGTTTGGCCAGTCGCAGATCAGCGGTAAATCAACCACGCCTTCTTCCGGCTGCGGATGCCCCCAGACGCGCGCCACATAGGTTTTCTGCGGCTCACGCTCGCGAAACTGCCTTTTCAGCTCACGTTCGGCCTGCTTGGTCATTGCCACCACCATTACGCCGCTGGTGGCCATATCCAGCCGGTGAACCGACTCTGCCGACGGATAATCACGCTGAATACGCGTCATGATGCTGTCACGGTGTTCCGGCTGGCGACCCGGCACGGAGAGCAGTCCGCTGGGCTTGTTGACCACCATAATAAAGTCATCCTGATACAGGACGTGTAGCCAGGGCTCTTGCGGGGGATTGTAGGGTTCCATTCTGCTGCCTTAGCGGGGCGACCTGTGCCGCCCCATGCGTAATTACTGATGCGTGACGACGATCAGGCGCAGCGCATCCAGGCGCCAGCCAGCTTCACTCAGCGCCGACAGAACCTGCTCGCGGTTGCTCTCCAGCGCGTCAATCTCATCCTGACGGATGTTAGGATTGACGGCGCGCAGGGCATCCAGGCGCGACAGCTCCGCACTCAGCTTCTCGTCGGCTTCCCGGCGGGCAATATCAATCAGCGCGCGGGCTTCTGCGGCTGCCTGATCTTCCGCCAGCTTGAGGATCGCATGCACATCCTGCTGCACCGCATTAACCAGCTTGCTGCCGTTATGACGGTTGATGGCGTTCAGCTGGCGGTTAAAGCTTTCAAACTCCACCTTGCCCGCCAGGTTGGTGCCTTTACGGTCAACCAGCATGCGTACCGGCGTCGGCGGCAGGAAGCGGGTCAGTTGCAGATGCTTCGGCGCCTGCGCTTCCACCACGTAAATCAGCTCAACCAGTAGCGTTCCCACCGGCAGCGCCTTATTTTTCAGCAGCGACAGCGCGCAGCTGCCGGTATCGCCGGAGAGGATCAAATCCAGACCGTTGCGCACGATTGGATGCTCCCAGGTGACGTACTGCGCATCTTCACGCGACAGCGCCTGATTGCGATCGAAGGTGATAGTGCAGCCATCCTCCGGCAGTCCAGGGAAATCCGGCACCAGCATATGGTCGCCCGGCGTCAGGACGATCAGATTATCACTGCGATCTTCCTGATTGATGCCGACGATATCGAACAGATTGAGTGCAAAGTTAACCAGCTCAATATCATCATCCTGCGCGCTGATCGCCCCGGCCAGCGCCTGAGCCTGCTCGCCGCCGTTGGAGTTCAGCTCCAGCAGGCGGTCGCGGCCCTGTTCCAGCTGGGATTTCAGCGCATCGTGCTGGCTGCGGCAGTCGGCGATAAACGCATCCAGCCCTTCGGTGTTATCCGGCGTGGCAAGAAATTCGATCAGCCGTGAATAGACGCTGTCATAGATGGCGCGGCCGGTCGGGCAGGTGTGCTCGAACGCATCCAGCCCTTCGTTGTACCAGCGTACCAGCACCGCCTGAGCGGTTTTTTCCAGCCACGGCACGTGGATCTGAATATCATGCGCCTGCCCGATACGGTCCAGGCGGCCAATACGCTGCTCCAGAAGGTCCGGGTTAAACGGCAGATCGAACATCACCATCTGGCTGGCAAACTGGAAGTTACGACCTTCAGAGCCAATCTCCGAGCAGAGAAGTACCTGCGCACCCTCTTCCTCAGAAGCAAACCACGCGGCGGCGCGGTCGCGTTCAATGATTGACAACCCCTCATGGAATACCGCCGCCTTAATGCCTTCGCGCTCGCGCAGTACCTGCTCAAGCTGAAGCGCCGTGGCGGCCTTGGCGCAGATCACCAGCACTTTGTGCTCGCGATGGCTGGTCAGGAAGCCCATCAGCCACTCCACGCGCGGATCGAAATTCCACCAGGTGCCGCTGTCGCCCTCGAACTCCTGATAAATTTGCTCGGGATAGAGCATATCGCGAGCGCGTTCATCGGCCGTTTTCCGCGCGGCCATAATGCCGGAAACCTTGATGGCGGTCTGATACTGCGTCGGCAGCGGCAGACGGATCTGATGCAGCTCGCGCTTCGGAAAGCCTTTCACCCCGTTACGGGTATTACGGAACAGCACGCGGCTGGTACCGTGGCGATCCATCAGCATGCTGATCAGCTCTTTGCGCGCCTCCAGCTTGCCTTCGCTGTCGCTGTTGGCGGTTTGCAGCAGCGGCTCGATATCCTGTTCGCCCATCAGATCGTTCAGCATGTTCATCTCCTGCTGGCTGATGGACTTATCGGCCAGCAGGCCGGTCACCGCGTCGGCGATGGGGCGGAAATGCTGCTGCTCCTCAACAAAGGCGTCAAAGTCGTGGAAGCGATCGGGGTCCAGCAGGCGCAGGCGGGCAAAGTGGCTTTCCATACCCAGCTGTTCTGGCGTGGCGGTCAGCAGCAGTACGCCGGGGATCTGCTCGGCAAGCTGCTCGATCACCTGATATTCACGGCTCGGCTGCCCATCTTCCCAGGCCAGGTGGTGGGCCTCATCGACAATCAGCAAATCCCACTCGGCGTCTGCCAGCATCGCCAGACGCTGTTTGTTGCGGCGGACGAAGTCGAGCGAGCAGATCACCAGCTGCTCGGTTTCAAAGGCGTTGTCGCTGTCCTGCTGGGCCTGGGTGTAGCGTTCGTCGTCAAACAGGGCAAAGCGCAGATTGAAGCGACGGAGCATCTCCACCAGCCACTGGTGTTGCAGCGTTTCCGGCACCACGATTAACACGCGCTCGGCGCGGCCCGCCAGCAGCTGCTGGTGGATAATCATCCCGGCTTCGATGGTCTTGCCGAGTCCTACCTCATCCGCCAGCAGCACGCGTGGCGCATGGCGTCGGCCCACATCGTGAGCGATATGCAACTGGTGAGGGATCAGGCTGGTGCGCATACCGCGCAGGCCGCTGACCGGCAGGCGGTACTGCTCGCTCTGATATTTACGGGCGCGAAAGCGCAGGGCGAAACGATCCATGCGGTCGAGCTGGCCGGCAAACAGGCGATCCTGCGGCTTGCTGAACACCAGCTTGCTGTCGAGCATCACCTCGCGCAGCAGCACGCCGGTTTCGCCCGTGTCCAGCCGCGTCCCGATATAGTCCATCAGCCCGTTTTCGCTGAGGACTTCTTCCACCTCAAGCTGCCAGCCTTCATGGCTGGTAATGGTGTCACCCGGATTGAACATCACGCGGGTGATAGGAGAATCATTTTTTGCATAAAGACGGTTTTCACCGGTGGCGGAGAAAAGCACAGTCACCATGCGCGTATCGACCGCGACGATAGTTCCCAGTCCCAGTTCGCTTTCCGTATCGCTGATCCAGCGTTGACCAAGTGTAAAAGGCATAGATATTCGGCTCGATTCTCGTAGTGATAATTTCAGGCAATAGCACGACCGCCCGGCAGAGTCTGCCCGGCAGAAAAATTCAGATAATCAGGAAGGGCGCTATGGTACTGGAAGGTGGCGCGTTCGTCACCTGTCAAAACAAACCCAACTGACCTGTTACCAGTGTAGCAAAGTCATCCTGAAGGAAAGGAAGGATGCCGTCGGCAACCGGCTGCAGCTGACGGGAGAGATAGTGCTCATAGTCCAGCGGCGTGATACGGGCTTCCAGCGGCTCGGGGCCTGAGGTCGCCATCACGTAGCGGATGCGTCCACCGTTCTGATAGAGCAGCGGCCGACCCAGCTTCTGATTCTGCTCATCGGCGATCCGCGCCGCGCGCACGTGGGGCGGGACGTTGCGCTGGTAATCGTTAAGCGGGCGACGCAGGCGCTTGCTATAGGTGAGCTGGTCATCCAGCTCGCCCTCCAGCAGCTGGCGGACGGTTTCGCGGATATAATCCTGGTAGGGTTCACCCTTGAAAATTTTCAGATAAAGCGCCTGCTGAAAGCGCTGAGCCAGCGGCGTCCAGTCGGTGCGGACCGTCTCCAGCCCCTTAAAGACCATGCGCTCTTCCCGATCGGTGCGGATCAGCCCGGCATAGCGCTTTTTGCTTCCCTGTTCGGCTCCGCGAATGGTCGGCATCAGGAAGCGGCTGAAGTGCGTCTCATATTCCAGCTCCAGCGCGCTGTCCAGATTGAACGTCTGCCGCAGATGGTCGCGCCACCAGCCGTTGATATTTTCCACCAGGCGCTGACCAATGGCGGCGGCGCTGGCTTCATCATGGGGCGTTTTCAGCCAGACGAAAGTTGAGTCGGTATCGCCATAAATTACGGTGTAGCCTTCGGCCTCCACCCGCTCCCGGGTCAGACGCATAATTTCGTGGCCGCGCAGGGTGATCGACGAGGCGAGGCGGGGGTCGAAAAATCGGCATGCACTGGTGCCGAGTACGCCATAGAAGGCGTTCATAATGATTTTTAGCGCCTGAGAAAGCGGTTTGTTACCCGCTTTTTTAGCGGCTTCACGCCCCAGCCAGATCTGCCTGACGATTTCCGGCAGGCAGTGGTTGGTGCGGGAAAAGCGCGCCTCGCGAAAGCCGCTCACCGAGTCTGCCTCATCGGGATGCGCCAGACCCTCTACCAGCCCCACCGGATCGATCAGGAAGGTGCGGATAATCGACGGGTACAGGCTCTTGTAATCCAGCACCAGCACCGAGTCATACAGACCCGGGCGGGAGTCCATCACGTAGCCGCCAGGGCTGGCTTCCGGAGCCACCTCGCCCATGCCGGGGGCAACAAAGCCTGCCCGGTGCATGCGGGGCAGGTAGAGATGGCTGAAGGCGGCCACGGAGCCGCCGTGCCTGTCTACCGGCAAACCGTTGACGGTGGCGCGCTCCAGCAGAAACGGCATCAGCTCGGTATGCTGGAAGATGCGCGTGACCAGTTCGCAGTCCTTCAGGTTATAGTGCGCCAGCGCAGGCTTATCCTCGGCAAAACGCCGGTTGATCTCCTGCATCCGGTCCCAGGGATTATCAATCGCTTTGCCTTCTCCCAGCAGCTCGCGGGAAACGGACTCCAGGCTGAATGAGCTGAAGTTCCAGAAGGCGGATTTCAGTGCGTCAATTCCGTCGATCACCAGCCGTCCGCTCATCTGCGCAAAAAATATCCCCGGCTTAAAGCCGTGCTCGCGCCACTCCAGCGCCTCGCCGTTGCGCCCCAGCCGCAGGGGAATCCCGTAGCGATCGGCGTGTTTTTGCAGCACGCGGAGATCGAACTGCACCACGTTCCAGCCGATCAGCACGTCCGGGTCGTGCCGGGCAAACCACGCATTGAGCTTTTCCAACAGCTGAGGGCGGCTGGAGACGTATTCCAGCGTAAAGTCCAGCGCGCTGGCATCGCCATTTTCTGGCCCCAGCATATAGACAACCCGCTCGCCGCAGCCCTCCAGGCCGATGCAGTACAGCTCGCCCTGGCGGGTGGTTTCAATATCCAGCGAAACCCATTTAAGCGGTGGACGGTAGTCAGGGTGCGGCTTAAGGCGGGCGTTGACCAGGCTGTCGCCAGCCGGTTCGCCGCTAAACCAGACCGGGGAGGTAATAAAGCGCTCCATTAAAAAGCGTTCGGGCGGGCGAATATCCGCCTCATACAGGGTGATGCCGTTTTCACGCAGCAGCTTTTCCAGCCTCTGAAGCTGACGATACTGTGTGCAATAGAGCCCGAAAACCGGGCGCTGGTGAAAATCTTTTAGCGTCAGTGAGGCCAGCCGAAAATGTCGCTCCTGCTTGAGCAGGGTTTCAACCCGCGAGCGGTATTCCAGCGGAATAAAGGCGACCGATTCCTGTGGCGGTAGCACCACGCGCTGCGGACCCTCGTCCGTGGCCAGCCAAAATACCACCTCCGTACCGGCCGACGTATCCCGCCAGTGGCGGGTGAGCAAGAAACCTGCGCGTGCGTTGTTCACCGGAACCCTTATTATTGCTTTGATGGCTAATAATAGCATGTTCAGGCATCACAACAGATAGTCAGTCCGGGTTAACGGGTGGGGAGAGTCCGCGAACGTTTGCGGCTAAAGTAAAGGCTGGTAGGTCCGTAAATTACTAATACGTAAATTAAAAATAAATTTTGATAACTCTGTAATAATCATAATGCCTGCGCCTGAATATGTCTCACCCGCCTCTCTCAGGAGAATCACCATGAAGATGAGTCCCCGCTACTTATTCATGCTGTTTGCTTTCTCGCCGGGCGCTTTTGCCCATGTGAAATGGTTTGTGCAGTTTGACACCACTAAAGAACCTGAGTCGATTATTGACCTGCTCAGCGAACCGCAGATAGGGGTGCTTTTGTTACTGTCGGTGGCGGCTATTTTTGTCACCTCCTGGCTGGATCGCCGCTGGCCGTCGCCGGTTGACGTTCCTCGCTGGCAAAACCGACTAACGGCGCTGGAAAGGATGGCGCCCTATATCATGCGTTACGGTACCGGCCTTTTCTTTCTGACGCTGACGGTGCTGTTCCCCTACATTATGCTGACGCCAGAGTTAGTGACGGATAATCCGGCGCTGCGCTACGTGCATTTTCTTATCGCGCTCACCGCCTTTCACCGCAGAACCAGTATTATTGCCGGTCTGGGCATACTTTTTCTCTACAGCTATGCCGTGCAGCTGTACGGGACGTTCCACATGCTGGATTATCTGGTGTTCGTTGGAACGGCGGTCTACCTGATTATGCAGAGTTTTCGTCAGCCCGGTCAGCAGGGGGGAGAAATTGAGCTGCTGCGTCTGACGCTCTGTTACTCCTTCCTGTGGGGGGCCATAGAAAAGTTTATGCAGCCCGCGCTGTTCGACCAGTTGCTTACCGGACACCCCTATCTGACCATGGGTATCGACTGGGAATTTTTTGTTCGCGCCGCCGGATTCGTGGAGTTCTGTCTGGCCTGGCATATCCTGACCGGCAGGCTGGCGGGTTATATTTCGCTGGGCGCACTGGCCGTGCTGGTGCTGGCCGCTATCATCCCGTTTGGTACGGTTGATTTTATCGGGCACTTTTTGTTTGTCGTGCCGCTGATAGCCGTTACCTTTACCCCCAGACGGCAGCCGGTATTTGCCACACCCCTGACCAATACCCTCGGATTCCTGGCCACGCTGGTGCTGCTGTTCGCCTTTGCCTATATAAGCTATTACATCCTCCATTACTCTCTGCATCCGCATCTGTTCCATTAAGCGTATCCGACGGGGGGCCATGCCGACGGGCGAAGGGGGCCCGCCCGTCGGCATCCGCATTCGCATACAAAACAGCTCTTGACGGATCGGGAGAGGCTCAGGACAATCCGTCCTCAATTAAACAGAACGTGAGTTGTATGGAAGCCTGGCTGCAACACCTTGTTACGCAATCACTGGCCTTTTCGCTATTGGCTATTGGGGTGATCACCTTTTTCGAGTCGCTGGCGCTGGTCGGCCTGCTGCTACCCGGCACGGTCCTGATGGCTTCCTTTGGCGCGCTGATTGGCAGCGGACAGATTGGGCTGTATCCCGCCTGGGCAGTCGGCACGTTGGGCTGCCTGATTGGCGACTGGATTTCGTATCTGATTGGCTGGCAGTTTAAGGGGCCGCTGCATCGCTGGTCGTTTATCAAAAGGCATCAGAAAATGATGGATAAAACCGAACATGCGCTGCATCAGCACAGTATGTTCACCATCATTGTGGGGCGCTTCGTGGGGCCGACGCGGCCGCTGATCCCGCTGGTGGCCGGCATGCTTGAACTGCCGGTTAAGAAGTTTATCCCGCCGAATATCATTGGCTGCGTGCTGTGGCCGCCGCTCTATCTGCTGCCGGGTATCCTCGCGGGGGTGGCGATTGACGTTCCTAAAGACGCCAGCAGCGGCAGCTTTAAATGGCTGCTGCTGGCGGTTGCAGTGGTGGTCTGGCTGGGCTGCTGGCTGGGATGGCGCTGGATGCGATCGAAAAAGCAGTCCGACTGGGCAACACCCTGGCTGCCCGCATCCCGCCTGCGCTGGCTGGCACCGCTGATGCTGCTGCTTGCCGTCGCCAGCTTTACCGCTATCCAGTTCCACCCGATGATGCCGGTTTTCCGCCATCTGCTGTGGCACGTGTTTATCGGCGGCTGAGTGTGATACCGCTGTGGCACGTGTTTATCGGCGGCTGAGTGTGATGTCGCTGTGGCACGCGTTTATCGGCGGATGAAGGTGATACCGCTGCGGCAGGGCGTTATTAGTGGCTGAGGGAGATGTCGGCATTTCCGGCATCCCGTCAGCGCAGAGCAATCCCTAACACCGCCGCCTCGGCGACCTCGCCGTTGAGCAGCGCACGGGTGCTGCCATCCCAGTAGATTTTCCCGTCCACCACCAGCACGCTGCGGGGGGCGATGCGCGCGGCGTCCCCGACGCTGTGCGACACCATCAGCAGGGTAATATTACGCTCAAGGCAAACCTCGTCCACCAGCTGGAGCATCTCTTTGCGCAGCGCCGGATCCAGCGCTGAAAAAGGCTCATCCAGCAGCAGCACCGGCTGCTGACGCACCAGGCACCGCGCCAGCGCCGCACGCTGACGCTGACCGCCGGAAAGCTCGCCGGGCAGACGTTGCAAATAATCCTGCAAACCGACGCGCTGCGCGATGTTGCGCAGCGTCTGCTTTTGCTGCTCATTCAGCCTCAGCCCCGGATGCAGCCCCAGCCCGATATTCTGCGCCACCGTCAGGTGGGGAAACAGATTATTTTCCTGAAACAGCATCGAAACCGGGCGTTTCGCGGGGGGCGCAAGGCGCTGTTCCTCGCCGTTAATCAGCAGGCTGCCTCCGTCCACCTGAAGAAAACCGGCGATCAGGCTGAGCAGGGTACTTTTGCCCGCGCCACTGGGGCCAAGCACCGCCAGCCTTTCGCCCGCTTTCATGCTGAACGTGAAGCGCATCGGGAGGTGGTCATAGAGATAGGTCAAATCAGTCAGCGTCAGCATGGCGTCCCGGCAGTTTTTCAATCAGGGTGAACAGCAAAAAGCACAGCATCAGCAGGAGCAGGGCGGTAACCGCGCCGTCTGCGCTACGGTAAGCGCCAATTTGCTGATAGAGGTAGAACGGCAGGGTGCGGAAATCGTCGTTGCCGAACAGCGCCACCACGCCAAAATCACCGACGGAGAGTACGCAGGCAAAGGCCAGAGCCTGCGCCAGCGGCACCCTGAGCGCGCGCAGCTCAATGAGCCGCAGACGATTCCAGCCGCGAATATCCAGCGACAGGCACAGACGGTTATAGCGTTCAGCGATATCGCGTAGCGGGTTTTCCAACACCTTCATCGCATAGGGGATCGCCATTAGCGCGTTAGTGAAGATAATAATGCCGTCAGCCTGCTGGGGCAGCCCGACCGTTTGGTTCAGCAGCAGAAAAAAGCCGGTCGCCAGCACGATCCCCGGCATAGCCAGAATCAGCATTCCGCTCAGTTCGAGTGACTCGCCCCATCCCGGATGCTGACGCAGACGTAGCTCGCGGCTGCTCCACAGCAGCATCACCGTCAGGATCACGCTAAGCATGCCCGCGCCCAGCGCAATACGTACCGAGGTCAGGGTTGCCAGCCACAGCGGCTTTTGCCGGAGCACGGTCAGCAGGCCGGCGTTCAGCCCGTCCGCCACGATCGCCAGCAGCGGCGGAAGCAGCAGTAGCAGCGCCAGCCCGATAGCCAGCCCGTCGCCCAGCTTTGCCAGCAGGCTGTCCTCGGGATTGCGCCAGCCCGCAATGCTGTTGCTGCCGGAGGGCAGAGCTTTGCTCAACCGCTGGCTGAGTATCACCAGCCCCAGGCAGCAGACCATCTGAATCATCGCCAGCAGCGCCGCCCGGCCAGGATCGTAATCGAAGCTCAGCGCCTGAAAGATCGCCAGCTCGATGGTGGTCGCTTTTGGCCCGCCGCCCAGCGACAGTACGGTGGCAAAGCTGGCGAAGCAGAGCATAAAAATCAGCGCACCCGCAGGAAGGATCTGCCGACGCAGCCAGTACCACTCCACGCGATAAAAATGGTTCCAGCCGCGCAGCCCAAGCTGCGCCGCCAGCTGTCGCTGCTCGCCGGGGATAAGCTCCAGCGTTTGTAAAAACAGACGGGCTGCCAGCGGCAGGTTGAAGAAGACGTGCGCCAGCAGGATGCCCTGCAGGCCATAGGGGGAGAAGTGGTAATTAATGCCAAGCAGGGCGCAGAGCTGGGCCAGCCAGCCCGTTCTGCCGTAGACGCTGAGAATGCCAAATACCGCGACCAGGACCGGCAGAACCAGCGTCATGGCGCAAAGGCGCAGCAGCGTACGTCTGCCGGTAAAGCGGCGGCGGTAGAGCGCACGGGCAAGGGGGATGGCGGGGATAACCGACAGCGCCGCCGACAGTAGCGCCTGCCCGAAGGAGAAGCGCAGGACGTGCCAGAGATAGTCATCATCCCAGATGTCACGCCAGTTTATCGCCGGAGCATTCTGCCAGAGCGCGGTAAAGGCCAGCAGCGCCGCTGCAACCAGCAGCGTGGCGGCCACACCGCCAGGCACCATCCAGCCGGTGATCAGCGGCTGACGGCGCGTTGCCATTCACTTATCCATTGGCTGCGCTGGCTGGCGACCTCTTCCGGCGTGAACGTCAGGGTCTTCGCCGGGATGGTCAGCGTATCAAATCCGGCTGGCAGGGCGGTTTTCACCACCGGATACATCCAGTTGCCGGTGGGAATGCTCTGCTGGAAGGGTTTATCCAGCATAAACTGCATAAATTTCTGCGCCAGTTCTGGCTGCCTGCTCGACTTTAGCTGCCCGGCCACTTCGACCTGAAGGTAGTGCCCCTCCTGGAAGTTCGCCGCCGCGTACTGGCTCTTTTTCTCTTCGATCAGATGATAAGCCGGGGAGGTGGTGTAGCTCAGCACCATATCGCCTTCTCCCTTCAGGAACAGGCCATAGGCTTCGCTCCAGCCTTTGGTGACGGTGACGGTTTTTTGCGCCAGTTTCTGCCATGCCTGCGGCGCGCTGTCGCCATAGACCTTTTTCATCCACAGCAGCAGCCCGAGGCCCGGCGTACTGGTGCGCGGATCTTCATAGATGACCCTAAGCGGACGATCGCTGTCGACCAGTTCCCTGAGGCTTTTCGGTGGGTTTTGCAGCCGGGTCTTGTCATACACGAAGGCAAACCAGCCGTAGTCGTAGGGCACAAAAGTGCTGTTATGCCAGCCGCCAGGCAGGGTTATGCTATGGGTATCGACCTTTGCGGGCGCAAACAGGCCGGTTTTCTGCGCGGCATCCAGCAGGTTGTTATCCAGCCCGAGCACCACGTCGGCCTTGCTGTTTTTGCCTTCCATCCGCAGTCGGTTGAGCAGCGAGACGCCATCTTCCAGCGCAACATATTTCAGTTCGCAGCCGCAGCGCGCTTCGAAGGCTTTTTTAATCGCCGGGCCAGGGCCCCATTCGGCGGAAAAAGAGTCGTAGGTATAGACCGTTAGCTGGGGCTTTGCCGCAAGCGCAGGGAGGGAGATCAGGACCAGCAGGGGCAGCACTTTTTTTAACACTTTGCGTTCCTTAACAGGTTAGGGGGTCGCAAAGGATCTGAGCGGGAGAATACTCTCAAATCCCTACGCCGGTACAAGCCGGATCAGGTTCGACGGGTCTGTCTCAGCGAAAAAAAACGGCTGCGCGAGCAGCGTGATAAGAGCGTGGTTTTTCGCACCCCGTTGAGAACGGACTATTCTAGTGATTTCCCCGCCCGGGCGAAAGCGTCATGATTCCGGCGGTGCAAACCAGGCAGATTTGAAGTCGAACCAGCCCAGCGTATTCATCCGTACGCCGCGCATACTGCGCTGGCCTTCCAGCAGCAGCCAGTGGTGAAAAAGGGGGTGCAAATAACCGCTTGCAAGCAGCTGCTGGCTCCATTCGGCCAGCGGCAGGCTGTTTTCTCGCCAGCGCCGGACATCCTGCTGCCAGTTAATGGAGATACAGTGGTGCACCAGCGGGATCTCATACAGCAGGGCGAAGACCGAGAACGCCAGTGGCAGGGTGAAATTAGCACTGCCCAGCCAGATGTCGCTTTCGGCATCTCCCCGGTGCCAGGTGTCGTAATCGACCTGGCGGGTCAGCAGTTCAACGCCCTGTGCTGCCAGCAGCGGGGCCAGCGTGTTAGCGATGCCCTGGTGCTCAATGTGATCGTTGTACCAGGTGAGCGTCAGTGAGGTCAGCCCATCGGGCTTTGCCAGCGGTGCCATGTCGCGGCGATGATGCCAGCGTGGCAGCAGGCCGTAAGCCGGAAACCAGTAGCGCTGGTAGCCCGGCTCCGATCCGTTGAGCAGGGCGATCGGGTTTAGCACACTGCTCACCCAGCGACGGATCTGCTCATCGCGGCCGTTCGCTGAACGCTGATCGAACAGCAGGAAGTAGCAGCCCTCCTCGAGGCGGCTCTCCTCAGATTTTTCGTCAAGCGTCGAACCCTGTAGCTTGACCCCTGAGTAGACCAGCTCCTCGCTGATTTCCGGCAGTACCCAGATACTGACTTCATCAATCAGCGCCCGGTAGCCAAAGTAGTCGTCAAAGGCCTTAATGCGCAGCCGGGTCTGCTGATTGCCCACCACGGCATAGGGGCCGGTGCCGACCGGCTGGCGGGAAAAATGGGGCAGGGTGGGCCACTCGTTCGGCAGGATCATGGTACTGACGCTGCCCAGCAGCCAGGGGAGCCAGCTGTCGGGATAGGCCAGATGGAGATCGAGCGTCCAGGGCGTAGATGATTCAATCCGCAGGATATGCGAGTAGAGCGGCTGCGGCTGTACCCGTTGCAGGGTGCCGATCACGTCCGCCATCTCCAGTTCCCGTCCGTGATGAAAGCGGATGGCGGGACGCAGGAAGAAGCGCCAGTGGGTTGGGGATACCTGTTGCCAGTGATGGGCGATATCCGGTTCGATTTCCCCATTTTCCTCATTTATCCGCGTCAGGCTGCTGAAGATCTGTCTTGCAAGGTGCGTTTCAGAACGACGCAGCGGCGTACCCGGCAATAAATTCAGCAGGGAGCGGTAATAGAGCACGCGCAGGATGTGTTTTCCCTGACGAAAGCTGCGGCCAAGGTGGGAGACAAGCATCTGCCGCACGGTGTCTTTGTCGCCAACCAGCTGGACAAGCTGGTCGATACGATCCTGCTCCAGCAGCTCTTCTGCCCGCTGCCGCTGAAGCATCAGACCGGTATAGAGAAAACTCAGGCGGGCGCGTTTTCCCCGTCCCGGCTCCGCCTGCCAGGCCAGCCAGCCCGCCTGCTGCATTGCATTCAGCAGGTTACGCATATGCCGGCGTGAACAGCTCAGCTGCTCCGCCAGTTCGCCGAGGGTGGTCGACTGCGGCTGTCCATCGCAGCTCTGCCACAGACGAATAAATTGCTGCTGTAAGCGGGGTGAAGACATAAAAGGGGAACTCTCGCCTGAAAGCTGTCTGTTTTTCGTGCCCTATATTAAAGCGATAATGGTAAAAGATGGAAGAGCGGGAGGTATTCTCTGAATGGCGCTCGACCATCTGTGAAATTTGAATCTGAGTATGGTGCAATTTCACCAGCCAGCGGGCTTTTAAAGCCGCTGGCTTTTTTCATTAGTGCCACTTTTAACCTATGCTTCCTGTTTGTCTGACGCGTGCCGCGTCGACCTTTAGTTGTTGAAGGACCAGGTATGAAATCGCTTCTCACGCGTCGTCGCGGTGTTAACCCCGTTTATCTTGCCTTTATGGCCGTCTCTTTTATGGTGGGGGTGGCGGGCGCGCTACAGGCACCGACGCTCAGCCTGTTTCTGAGTCGGGAAGTCCACGTCAGCCCGCTGTGGGTTGGCCTGTTTTATACCATCAATGCCGTGGCCGGTATTGCCGTCAGCCTGCTGCTGGCGAAACGCTCGGACAATCGCGGCGATCGGCGCAGGCTAATTATGTTCTGCTGCCTGATGGCGGTGGGGAACGCGCTGTTGTTCGCGTTTAACCGCCACTATCTGACGCTGGTCACCTGCGGCGTGCTGCTGTCGGCGATCGCCAGCGTCTCAATGCCGCAGATTTTTGCTCTCGCCCGCGAGTACGCTGACAGTTCGGCGCGGGAAGTGGTGATGTTCAGCTCGGTAATGCGTGCGCAGCTGTCGCTGGCATGGGTCGTTGGGCCGCCGCTCTCCTTTGCCCTGGCGCTTAACTATGGCTTTACCACCATGTTTATCATCGCCGCCGGGCTGTTTGTGCTTTGCCTGGCGCTGATCGCATTTACGCTGCCCTCCGTCCCACGCGTTGAGCAGCCCGCAGAGGTGCCGATCACCCAAACTGGCGGCTGGAAGAATCTGGATATCAGGCTGTTGTTTATCGCCTCGCTGCTGATGTGGACCAGCAACACTATGTATATCATTGATATGCCGCTTTATATCAGCAGCGTGCTGGGGCTGCCGGATCGCCTTGCGGGACTGCTGATGGGCGTCGCGGCCGGGCTGGAGATCCCGGCGATGCTGCTGGCGGGATATTACGTTAAGCGCTTCGGTAAGCGGAAGATGATGCTGTTTGCGCTGGTGGCCGGTATTGTTTTTTATGGCGGCATGGTGCTGTTTCAGTCGCGCACGGCGCTACTGGTGCTACAGCTGTTCAACGCGATATTTATTGGCATCGTGGCCGGGATAGGCATGCTCTGGTTCCAGGACCTGATGCCCGGCAGGCCGGGTGCCGCAACCACGCTGTTTACCAACAGTATCTCTACCGGGGTGATTATGGCCGGGGTGCTCCAGGGCGTCATGGCTGAAAACTTTGGCCACTACTCGGTCTACTGGGCGGCGCTTGCCCTGCTGCTGGCGTCGCTGGTGATGTCTGCCAGGGTGAAAGACGTGTAGCGCGGCCGGGCGCGCAGAAGCGTACCCGGCTGCGTCATGCGCCAGTGAGTACGGCTATTTAGCGCAGAAAGGCCGGCTGCTGAGCTTCATAAGCTGAAATTTCCGCGTCGTGCTGTAGCGTCAGGCCAATATTATCCAGCCCGTTGAGCAGGCAGTGGCGGCGGAAGCCGTCAATGCTGAAGGCATACTGCTGCACCCCGGCAACCACCTGCTGCCGTTCAAGGTCAACGGTAAAGCGGATGCCGGGCTGAGCGGCAACCTGCTGGAACAGCGCGTCAACCTCTTCTTCCCTGAGCGAAACCAGCAGTAGCTGATTGTTGAAGGCGTTATTAGCGAAAATGTCCGCGAAGTCGCTGCCGATAATCGCCCGAATGCCATAGTCCGCCAGCGCCCAGGGGGCGTGTTCCCGCGACGAGCCGCAGCCAAAGTTTTCACGGGTTAGCATAATACTGGCACCGGCAAACTCAGGCTTGTTCAGCACGAAGTCCGGATTGGGGATTTGCCCGGCGGCATCCGTATAGCGCCAGTCGTAGAAAAGATTACGCCCAAACCCGGTCCGGGTGACCATTTGCAGAAACTGCTTAGGGATAATGGCATCGGTATCGACATTGGCGATATCGATCGGCACCACGACGCCGGTATGCCGGGTAAATTGAGTGGCCACTGCGCTTCTCCTTAAGGTAATAACTGCATTGGGATGGTAGCGGTTGCCGCCGAGTCGGGCAGGTCGCGAATATCGGCAAAGTGACCCGCTACCGCTGCCGCTGCCGCCATGGCCGGACTCAGGAGGTGCGTCCGCCCCCCGCGGCCCTGACGCCCTTCGAAGTTACGATTACTGGTAGAGGCGCAGCGTTCGCCGGGGCTGAGGCGGTCGTTATTCATCGCCAGACACATCGAACAGCCGGGCAGGCGCCACTCGAAACCGGCAGCCAGAAAAATTTTATCCAGTCCCTCGGCCTCGGCCCGTTCCTTCACCGGTCCGGATCCGGGGACGACATAGCCCTGTACGCCCGGCGCAATTTTATGACCTTTCACCACCGCGGCCGCCGCGCGCAGATCCTCAATACGAGAATTGGTGCAGGAACCGATAAAAACCTTATCAATACGCACGTCGCTCAGGCGGATGCCGGGCTTGAGGTCCATATAGGCCAGCGCTTTTTCCGCCGATGCGCGCTCGATGGGATCGCTAAACGTCGCCGGATCCGGGATGCATTCATTTACGGCAATCACCTGGCCCGGATTGGTTCCCCATGTTACCTGGGGGGCGATATCCGCCGCGTTGATCGTGACCACCTTGTCGAACGCCACGCCCGGGTCGCTTTTCAGCGTGCGCCAGTAGCTGATGGCCGCGTCCCACTGCTGTTCATCCGGCGCAAACTGGCGCCCTTTGACGTAGCGAAAGGTGGTTTCATCCGGTGCGACCAGGCCTGCTTTAGCACCCAGCTCAATAGCCATATTACACAGCGTCATACGGCCTTCCATGCTGAGCCGCTCAACCGCCTCACCGCAGAACTCCACCACGTGTCCGTTACCGCCGCCGCTGCCGGTTTTGCCAATAATGGCCAGCGCAATATCCTTCGCGGTAATGCCCGGCGGTGTCTCACCGATCACTTCAATTTTCATTGTCCTGGCGCGCGCCTGCTTCAGCGTTTGCGTCGCCAGTACATGCTCGACTTCCGAGGTGCCAATACCAAATGCCAGCGCGCCAAAGGCCCCGTGCGTCGAAGTGTGCGAGTCGCCGCAGACAATGGTCATACCCGGCAGAGACATGCCCTGTTCAGGCCCGATAACGTGAACGATGCCCTGGAAGGGGTGATTCAGGTCGTACAGCCGGACGCCAAATTCATTACAGTTTTTGACCAGCATCGACATCTGAATACGGGCCATTTCGCCGCTGGCATTAATGTCCCGCGTCTGGGTGGAGACATTATGATCCATTGTCGCAAACGTTTTTGTTGGCTGGCGGACGGGCCGGCCATGGGCGCGCAGCCCATCAAAGGCCTGCGCGGACGTCACCTCATGCACAAGATGGCGATCAATATAGAGCAGCGGCGTTTCATCAGGCGCGTCGTACACAACGTGCGCATCAAACAGCTTTTCATAGAGTGTTTTCATCGTCAGGTTCCGCTGATAAACCGGGCAATAAGGGTGCCCATTTCATCGGTGCCAATCGAATCGCCGTTCCCGGCTAAGTCTCCGGTGCGATAGCCTTCTGCCAGTGCGTGGCTTACCGCCTGTTCAATCGCATCCGCCGCGTCCCCGGCGTCCAGGCTGTAGCGCAGCAGCAGTGCCAGCGACAAAATCTGCGCAACAGGGTTGGCGATGTTTTTACCGGCGATATCCGGGGCTGAACCGCCTGCCGGTTCAAACAGGCCAAAACCCTTTTCATTAAGGCTCGCCGACGGCAGCATCCCCATCGAACCGGTTATCATGGCGCACTCGTCGGAGAGGATGTCACCAAACAGGTTTGAGCAGAGCACCACATCAAACTGCGACGGTGCTTTAATCAGCTGCATAGTCGCGTTGTCGATATACATGTGGCTGAGCGCAACGTCCGGGTAATCCTTCGCCACATCGCTGACCACTTCCCGCCAGAGGATAGAGGATTGCAGCACGTTGGCCTTGTCGATCGAGGTCACTTTATTACGACGCTTGCGGGCAGACTCAAAGGCGATGCGGGCGATGCGCTCAATTTCAAAGCGGTGATAGACTTCGGTATCCCAGGCCTTTTCGTGCGGTCCCTGTCCTTCGCGTCCTTTTGGCTGGCCGAAGTAGATGCCGCCGGTCAGTTCGCGCACCACCAGAATATCAAAGCCCTGGGCGGCGATATCGGCACGCAGCGGGCAAAAGGCTTCCAGACCGCTGTGCAGGCTGGCCGGACGCAGGTTGCTAAACAGTCTGAAATGCTTACGCAGGGGCAGCAGTGCGCCGCGCTCCGGCTGTTCAGCGGGAGGTAAATGCTCCCACTTAGGGCCGCCCACCGATCCAAACAGGATCGCATCCGCCTGTTCGCAGCCGGTCACCGTGACCTGCGGAAGCGGCTCGCCGTGACGATCAATCGCAATGCCGCCGACGTCATATTCGCTGGTAGTAATGCGCATCCCGAAGCGCTGGCGAACGGCGTCCAGCACCTTTGATGCCTGCGCCATCACTTCCGGGCCGATGCCATCACCGGGCAGAACTGCAATATGGTAGCTCCTGGACATTACACCGCTTCCTTCTGGTCGTTAGTTTGAGATTTACGCAGCAGTTCCTGCTCCACCTGACGTGAGCGCCAGATATTGTTCAGCGCGTTGATCATCGCTTTGGCAGAGGATTCGACGATATCCGTTGCCAGCCCGATGCCGTGGAATTTCCGTCCGTTGTAGTTAACGACGATATCCACCTGGCCCAGCGCGTCTTTACCGTGACCCTGCGCGGTGAGCTGGTAGTTGACCAGTTCTGCGTCGAACTCGGTAATACGGTTGATGGCCTGGTATACCGCATCGACCGGACCGTTTCCGGTCGCGGCTTCGGTTTTCTGCTGGTCGCCGCAGCGCAGCTGGACGGTCGCCGTGGCAATCACGCTGGATCCGGACTGAACGTTAAAGGTATCCAGTGAAAAGTATTCCGGCTCCTCTGACTGTTTATTGATAAACGCCAGGGCTTCCAGGTCGTAATCAAATACCTGGCCTTTTTTGTCTGCCAGGGCTTTGAATGCCTCGTACAGCGAGTCCATGTTGTAATCGGTATCGGCGTAGCCCATCTCTTCCATACGGTGCTTCACGGCCGCGCGACCGGAGCGGGAGGTCAGATTCAGCTGCACCTGCTTCAGCCCGATGGATTCCGGGGTCAGAATTTCGTAGTTTTCGCGATTCTTCAGTACGCCATCCTGATGGATGCCAGAGGAGTGTGCGAACGCGTTAGAACCGATAATCGCTTTGTGCGCCGGGATGGGCATATTGCAGATTTTACTGACGGTCTGGCAGGTACGGTAGATTTCCTGATGATTGATGCGGGTGTGAACATTCATCAGCTGGCTACGGGTTTTAATCGCCATAATGGTCTCTTCCAGCGCGCAGTTACCGGCACGCTCACCCAGACCATTCATTGCGCCTTCAATCTGACGGGCGCCCGCGTTGACCGCTGCCAGTGCATTGCCGACTGCCATGCCCAGGTCGTCATGGGTATGTACCGACAGGATAGCTTTATCAATATTGGGGACGCGCTCGCGCAGTGCGCTGAAGATGCTGGCGTATTCCCACGGCAGGGTGTAGCCCACGGTGTCCGGGATGTTGATAGTGGTTGCGCCGGCGTTGATCGCCGCCTCAACCACCCGGCACAGGTCGTCAACCGGCGTACGCCCGCCGTCCTCGCAGGAGAATTCGACATCGTCGGTGTAGTTACGTGCTCGCCTGACCATTTTCACTGCACGTTCAATCACCTCGGGCAGGGTGCTGCGCAGTTTGGTGGCGATATGCATGGGCGAAGTGGCCAGGAAGGTATGAATGCGAAAGGCGTCGGCTACGCGCAGGGCTTCGTAAGCGGCATCAATATCTTTTTCCACGCAGCGGGCCAGTGCGCAAACGCGACTGTTTTTGATCTGACGGGCGATGGTTTGAACGGATTCAAAGTCGCCCGGTGAAGAGACAGGAAAACCGACTTCCATGACGTCAACGCCCATTTTTTCCAGCGCCAGGGCAATTTGCAATTTTTCTTTCACACTCAGGCTGGCCTGCAATGCCTGTTCGCCATCGCGCAGAGTGGTATCGAAAATAATGACTTGTTGGCTCATCGGATAATTCCTTGTCGAATTTGTTTTGCCGTTACTGCGGGCATAAAAAAACCCGCGCTGCGGCGCGGGTTTTTTAAGTCTGAAGTGTGAATCAGTGATTGATTCCGCCCACCAGGCTACCGCGCAATAAGGATGCGTTTAGTAGTAGACCGAGTAGGCGGGTTGAATAAATCATTGAATCAGACCTCAATAAATTGTGCTGTTGCTTTATTGATACTTGATCGGCGGGGGAGATGTCAACCCGGGATCTGAAATAACAGCGTAAAGGCTGGGGGGAAATATTCTGTCTGCGAGGATATTCGCAGAATAAATGGCAAACTGGTGAAACGCGGTATCTGCGGTGTTGGTGGGCAATCCTGGTGGTTGTCGGTTGGTTGTTAGGGCTGCCATAGCTGCGGTGTCGGTGGATAATTCCAGCGGTGACGGTGGGTTATGCTGGCTGCAATTTCTGCTGTGCCGGTGGATAATCCCAGCGTTTGCCGGTTAGTTGTTAGGGCTGCCATAGCTGCCGTGTCGGTGGACAATCCCTGCGGTTGCCGGGCGTCCTCGCGCCAGGCTCTGCCTGGTGCCTTTGGCTCCGACTCCGGGCCGGACGGCCCGGTCGCGAGCGGGCATCCCTGCCCGCCGCTCCCTGAGTGCAGCATCCCTGCTGCCCTCGCCTGGCCCTCCGTCTGCGCCGCAGCGCTGCGGAATGCCCGTCAACCGCAGGGATTGTCCCCCTCTCGGGCTTCTGAGTTGCTTTCAGTGAACCCGTTTATCTGGCCGCAGCTATCTGATCGACTTCCAGTTAAACGCTGTTCGTGCGCAGGCTTTTGAGCCGCTTTAAGTTAACAACGTCGATTTTTGGTGCCACCCATTAGCGCCCTGCTATGTGGCTGGCGAGCCGCAATATCCGTTATTTCGCGGACAATCCCAGCGTTTGCCGGTTAGTTGTTTGGGCTGCCATAGCTGCGGTGCCGGTGGATAATCCCAGCGTTTGCCGGGCGTCGCAGCTACAGGCTCTGCCTGGTGCCTTTGGCTCCGACGCCAGGCCGGACGGCCCGGTCGCGAGCGGGCATCCCTGCCCGCCACTCCCTGAGTGCCGCGTCCCTGCTGCCCTCGCCTGGCCTTCCGTCTGCGCCGCAGCGCTGCGGAATGCCCGTTAACCGCTGGGATTATCCACCTCTCTGGCTTTTAAGTTGCTTTTACCGCAGCCTGCACAATGCAATAAGCAGGCGGGTGGGGCCCGGTGACAGGCATTCCGCAGCGCTGAGCGTAGAGAGGAAGACCCGGATGGGCCAGCAGGGATGCTGGCCCAAGGGCATGCCGGGACAGGGATGTCCCGTCATGCCCGGTCCGAAAGGTCGACGAGCGGAGCGAAGGAACCGCGCCACGCGCGGCGCGAGGACCGCCAGGCACCGGGCCCCACCCGCAGGCGACTCCCCAGGCCTGTGCCGCACCGGGCCCCACCCGCAGGCGACTCCCCAGGCCTGTGCCGCACCGGGCCCCACCCGCAGGCGACTCCCCAGGCCTGTGCCGCACCGGGCCCCACCCGCAGGCGACTCCCCAGGCCTGTGCCGCACCGGGCCCCACCCGCAGGCGACTCCCCAGGCCTGTGCCGCACCGGGCCCCACCCGCAGGCGACTCCCCAGGCCTGTGCCGCACCGGGCCCCACCCGCAGGCGACTCCCCATACCTGTGCCGCACCGGGCCCCACCCGTAGGCGACACCTCCAGCTTTTGCAGCACCGGGCCCCACTCGTTGGCGACCACACGGGCCTGTGCCGCACCGGCCCCCACCCGCAGACGACGCCCCCGGCCTTTGCCGCACCGGGCCCCACATTTTACAAAGAGCGATAAACCAGTAGTAAAGGAATAACTTATGGTTAAGGCGCAGTGAAAATAACTACCTTTCAGGTGGAATATTTTGTAGAGATAAAATTAAAAAGCAGATAAAACTATAAAGAACGGAGGGTTTGAACAAGACGGCTTTTATTTTGCAACGATTGCAGATAACAACAAAACGATCGCTCTGAAATTAAAGTCATCGGCAGCGTAAACCACTTTCTTTTAACCCTGACTCCGGTTTAATTAACGTTAGCAACCGCCTGAAAGCAGTGGGCCAGGGGGAAGATATCCCCTCCGTAATTGGCGTGCTATTTGCCTGCTTACTTTTCTACGGTTATGGTACTTCAACCAATTAAAAGCAAAATAATAAGGGCTTCGCCCTGTACCCTGGATTTTGGAAATGCATTCCAATGTCTGAGCATAAACACAGGTATTGAGCTTATCCGGCAGGAATGTGAAGTATTACCGCTCACGCATACAGCCTGCCGAAAGCTCAGTACCTTAAGCCTGGAGGCAAAAATGGAGATGTTGTCAGGAGCCGAGATGGTCGTTCGATCGCTGATCGACCAGGGCGTTAAACATGTTTTCGGCTATCCCGGCGGCGCGGTGCTGGATATCTATGATGCGCTGCAAACCGTGGGTGGCATTGACCATATCCTGGTTCGCCACGAACAGGGCGCGGTGCATATGGCCGACGGCTACGCCCGCTCGACCGGCGAAGTTGGCGTGGTGCTGGTTACCTCCGGCCCCGGCGCAACGAATGCGATAACCGGTATCGCCACCGCCTATATGGACTCGATCCCGATGGTGGTGCTCTCGGGCCAGGTACCTTCTTCCCTGATCGGCTATGACGCCTTCCAGGAGTGCGACATGGTCGGTATCTCCCGCCCGGTGGTCAAACACAGCTTTATGGTTAAGCGCGCCGAAGATATTCCCACGGTGATGAAAAAAGCCTTCTGGCTGGCAGCCAGCGGACGCCCGGGCCCGGTGGTCGTCGACCTGCCAAAAGATATGATGAGTCCGGCCAATAAGCTGCCCTATGCCTGGCCTGACGCCGTTAGCATGCGATCCTACAGTCCGACTACGCAGGGCCATAAGGGGCAGATCAAACGCGCCCTGCAAACGCTGCTGGCCGCTAAGCAACCGGTCATTTATGCCGGTGGTGGCGTAATCAACGCTGAATGTCATGATGAACTCAGGCAAATAGCGGAAACGCTCAACCTGCCGGTTACCGCGTCGCTGATGGGCCTGGGGGCGTTCCCCGGCACCCATCGCCAGAGCCTGGGCATGCTGGGCATGCACGGTACCTATGAAGCGAACATGACAATGCACAACGCTGACGTTATTTTCGCCGTCGGCGTGCGCTTTGACGATCGCACCACCAATAACCTGGCTAAATATTGCCCGAATGCCACCGTGCTGCATATTGATATCGATCCGACGTCAATTTCCAAGACCGTGGCGGCAGATGTGCCGATCGTCGGCGATGCGAAGCAGGTTCTGGCGCAGATCATCGAGCTGTTAAACGCGGGTGACAACAGCCAAAACTTCGACAGCCTGCGCGACTGGTGGCAGAAAATTGACCAGTGGCGTGCCCGCCAGTGTCTTGAGTTTGATCGCAGCAGCCCGGCCATCAAGCCGCAGGCGGTTATCGAAACCATCTGGAAGCTGACGCGAGGCGAGGCCTATGTCACCTCTGATGTGGGTCAGCACCAGATGTTTGCCGCGCTCTACTATCCGTTCGACAAACCCCGCCGCTGGATCAACTCCGGTGGTCTGGGCACGATGGGCTTTGGCCTGCCTGCCGCGCTGGGCGTCAAGCTGGCGCTGCCGCAGGAAACGGTTATCTGCGTCACCGGCGATGGCAGTATCCAGATGAATATCCAGGAATTATCCACCGCGCTACAGTACGATCTGCCGGTGCTGGTGCTCAGCCTGAACAACCGCTTCCTGGGAATGGTTAAACAGTGGCAGGACATGGTCTATTCCGGTCGCCACTCACAGTCCTATATGCAATCGCTGCCCGACTTTGTGCGCCTGGCTGAGGCTTATGGCCACGTTGGCATTGGCATTGAGCATCCTGAGGAGCTGGAGTCAAAACTGACCGAGGCGCTGGAGCAGGTCGGGAAAGGTCGCCTGGTCTTTGTGGACGTCAAAATAGATGATACCGAACACGTTTACCCGATGCATATTCGCGGCGGTGGGATGGATGAAATGTGGCTGAGCAAAACGGAGAGGACATAATTATGCGTCGTGTGTTATCGGTACTGCTGGAAAACGAGTCCGGCGCATTATCCCGCGTGGTAGGGCTTTTTTCTCAGCGCGGTTATAACATCGAAAGTCTGACGGTCGCCCCGACGGACGATCCCACGCTGTCGCGCATGACCATTCAAACGGTCGGCGATGAAAAGGTTCTGGAGCAGATTGAAAAGCAGCTGCACAAGCTGGTGGATGTACTGCGGGTCAGCGAACTGGGGCAGGGCGCCTTCGTTGAGCGCGAAATCATGCTGGTGAAACTTCAGGCCACCGGCTACGGGCGTGAAGAGGTGAGACGCAGCGCGGAAATCTTTCGTGGGCAGATCGTTGACGTGACGCCCTCGCTTTATACGGTTCAGCTGGCGGGTACCAGCGAGAAGCTGGATGCCTTTCTCAGCGCGGTACGCGACGTAGCGGAAATTGTTGAAGTGGTGCGTTCCGGCGTCGTTGGCGTGGCGCGCGGCGAGCGGATTATGCGTTAATTTTTCTGCGAGCAGAGTGAAAATCGAGCTAACCCGGCGTAACGCCGGGTTTTTTATTTTGTCTGAAAGCGATTGCCTGAGGCTAAAAGCGGTTGCTCGCTGAACTATTCTGCTGTTAGATGTAACAAAGTTATAATCCATAGCTGCGTTGTGGCTATTATCTGCGCCCTGACGGTGCCTGAAGTGTGGAGTTATTGTGAAACTGGATGAAATTGCGCGCCTGGCTGGTGTTTCCCGGACGACGGCCAGCTACGTTATTAACGGTAAAGCGAAGCAGTATCGTGTCAGTGATAAAACCGTTGAGAAGGTTATGGCGGTGGTACGAGAGCATAATTACCACCCGAATGCCGTTGCGGCAGGCCTGCGCGCCGGAAGGACGCGCTCCATTGGGCTGGTGATCCCCGATCTGGAAAACACCAGCTACACCCGCATCGCGAACTATCTTGAACGCCAGGCGCGTCAGCGCGGCTATCAGCTGCTGATTGCCTGTTCTGAGGATCAGCCGGATAACGAAATGCGCTGCGTTGAACATCTGCTTCAACGGCAGGTCGATGCCATTATCGTTTCCACCTCGTTACCGCCCGAGCACCCCTTCTATCAGCGCTGGAAAAACGATCCGCTGCCGATTATTGCGCTGGATCGCGCGCTGGATCGTGAGCATTTCACCAGCGTGGTAGGGGCCGATCAGGATGATGCGGAAATGCTGGCGGCTGAACTGCGCAAGCAGCCGGTAGAGAAGGTGCTTTATCTGGGCGCACTGCCAGAGCTGTCGGTCAGTTTTCTGCGTGAACTGGGCTTTCGTGATGCCTGGGAAGGAGACGCGCGTCAGCCAGACTTTATCTACGCCAACAGTTTTGAACGCAGCGCGGCGGCCGCCCTGTTTGAAAACTGGCTGGAAACGCACCCGATGCCGGATGCGCTGTTCACGACCTCGTTTGGGCTGTTACAGGGTGTGATGGATGTCACCCTCAAGCGTGAAGGTCGCCTGCCGACGGATTTAGTGATCGCCACCTTTGGCGACCACGAGCTGCTGGACTTCCTTGAGTGTCCGGTACTGGCTGTCGCTCAGCGGCACCGGGACGTGGCGGAGCGCGTACTGGAGCTGGTGCTGGCAAGCCTGGATGAACCCCGTAAACCGAAGCCGGGATTAACCCGTATTCGTCGAAATCTTTATCGCCGCGGGCGTTTGAGCCGTAACCTGGTTTAGTATTTGCGTAAAAGGGCAGCGTCGCTGCCCTTTTTTAATCCCACAGCGAACCCGTTCAGATTTAACCAGGTTTTCGCACTCAATACGTAAATAAAATGCGGGTATTCGCCTTTTGGTAGCCTGATGTAAATAAAGGTAAAGAAGAGGCGCTGGCGCTTTTCTCCTAACATGAGATTTTTCACTGGCGATAAATTACGCTTACCTCCCGTCAGGCACGCTGGGGCTGGGAGGACAAATTTTAAGAAATACCTTAAAATGCCGCCTGTGTCGCAAACTGATGGATCCCTTAAGTGGACCTTTCAACAGACATATTTTTGAGCAAATTAAAATGCGGCAGGAAATTTATGACAGTATTCATTGGTTTATTTTTGAATGGTGTAAATATCCGCGATGTTTTAACTCTTACCGCGTTTTTTCCCTCTAATAAATAATCTCAATCGGCGTCTGCTGCGGCTTGACAATGTTTTCCTCCGCTCCGTAAACTCCTTTGGTGGGAATTTGTGGTGTAAAGTGGTGATGAGGGGTAACTGGGGGGTGAGGCTGGCATGTTCCGTGGAGCAACGTTAGTCAATCTCGACAGCAAGGGACGGCTTGCCGTGCCGACGCGCTATCGCGAAACGCTGATCGGGGAATCACAGGGGCAAATGGTTTGTACCATTGACCTTCACCAGCCATGCCTGCTGCTTTATACCCTGCCCGAATGGGAAATTATTGAACGTAAGCTGGCCCGCTTATCGAGTATGAACCCCGCAGAGCGTCGCGTTCAGCGTCTGCTCCTGGGGCATGCCAGCGAATGCCAGATGGATAATGCAGGGCGACTGCTGGTGGCAACGACGCTTCGCCAGCATGCGAACCTGACCAAAGAAGTGATGCTGGTTGGACAGTTCAATAAATTTGAACTGTGGGATGAACAGACCTGGTATCAACAAGTCAGGGAGGATATTGACGCAGAGCAGTCGACTCAGGAACCGCTTTCTGAGCGCCTGCAGGATTTGTCGCTATAGCTATGCAGGAAAATTACAATCATACAACGGTACTGTTGGACGAGGCGGTGAAAGGTCTCAATATCGATCCCAACGGTATCTACATTGATGGCACCTTCGGACGAGGTGGCCATTCACGACTGATTCTCTCTCAACTGGGCGAGCACGGACGTCTCTACGCCATCGATCGCGATCCGCAGGCTATTGCCGCCGCAGCCGCGATTACCGATCCACGTTTTAACATAATTTATGGTCCTTTTTCCGCGTTGGCAGAGTACGCCGAGGCGCGGGGGCTGACCGGTAAAATCAATGGCATTCTGCTGGATTTGGGCGTCTCCTCTCCGCAGCTCGATGATGCCGAACGGGGATTTTCCTTTATGCGTGACGGGCCGCTGGATATGCGCATGGACCCGGATAAAGGGCTTTCTGCTGCCGAGTGGCTGATGAAAGCGGGGGAGAGCGATATTGCTTTTGTCCTGAAAACCTTTGGTGAGGAGCGCTTTGCCAAACGTATTGCCCGCGCCATCGTTGAACGAAATCGCGAGCAGCCGATGACGCGCACGAAAGAGCTGGCCGATGTGATTTACGCCGCCACCCCGGTTAAAGATAAATTCAAGCATCCTGCTACCCGCAGTTTCCAGGCGATCCGCATCTGGGTAAACAGCGAGCTGGAGGAGATCGAACAGGCGCTTAAGGGGGCACTGACCGCGCTGGCCCCAGAGGGCAGGCTTTCTGTTATCAGCTTCCATTCGCTGGAAGATCGCATTGTTAAGCGTTTTATGCGTGAAAACAGCCGCGGTCCCCAGGTACCTGCGGGTCTGCCTGTGACCGAGGAGCAGCTGAGCAAGCTGGGCGGACGCCAGCTGAAGGCGCTGGGCAAAATGATGCCGGGCGAGGCTGAAGTGGCAGAAAATCCCAGAGCCCGCAGTTCGGTACTGCGTATTGCGGAAAGATCGGCTTCATGATCGGCAACGAGCGGCACAGTCTGCCAGGCGTGATTGCTGGCGATCTCCTTCGCCACGGTAAGATCCCGGTGATTCTGGCCGTCGCCGTGGTGGTGTCGGCGATACTGGTGGTGACCACGGCGCATAAAACCCGCCTGCTTACCGCTCAGCGTGAGCAGCTGGTACTGGAGCGCGACGCGTTAGATATCGAATGGCGTAACCTGATCCTGGAAGAGAATGCTCTCGGCGATCACAGCCGGGTAGAAAGAACGGCAACGGAAAAGCTGCAAATGCAGCATGTTGACCCATCGCAGGAAAACATTGTGGTACAGCCATAAGGGACTGAATGAAACCGGCAACCAAGACGCTGAAGTTAAAACGCCCGCACGATCAGGCCAGCTTTGTAAGCTGGCGTTTTGTGTTGCTGTGCGGCTGTATTCTTCTCGCACTGCTGGGTTTGATCGCGCGGATGGCCTGGCTACAGGTCATTAACCCCGATCGGCTGGTGCGCGAAGGCGATATGCGTTCGCTGCGCGTACAGGCGGTGCCTACCGCGCGCGGCATGATTACCGACCGCGCCGGTCGTCCTCTGGCCGTCAGCGTGCCGGTTAATGCCATATGGGCCGATCCAAAAGTCCTTAACGAGAAGGGCGGCATCACGACTGATAGCCGCTGGAAGGCGCTCTCCGAGGCGCTGTCCATCCCCCTTGACCAGCTCTCCGCTCGCGTTAACGTTAATCCTAAAGGGCGCTTTGTTTACCTTGCCCGCCAGGTGAATCCCGCCATCGGCGACTACATCAAAAAACTTAAGCTGCCCGGCATCTTCCTCCGTGAAGAGTCGCGCCGCTACTACCCGGCAGGGCAGGTGACCTCGCATCTGATCGGTTTCACCAATATTGACGGTCAGGGCATTGAAGGCGTTGAAAAAAGCTTTGATAAGTGGCTGACCGGTCAGCCGGGCGAGCGCACCGTGCGCAAAGATCGCTATGGTCGGGTGATTGAAGATATCTCCTCCGTCGACAGCCGTGCCGCGCATAATCTGGCGCTGAGCATCGATGAGCGGCTACAGGCGCTGGTTTATCGCGAGTTAAACAATGCCGTGGCGTTCAACAAGGCGGAGTCAGGAACGGCGGTGCTGGTGGATGTGAGCACCGGCGAAGTGCTGGCGATGGCCAACAGTCCCGCCTATAACCCGAATAATCTGACCGGCGTAACCAAAGACGTGATGCGCAACCGCGCCATTACCGATATTTTCGAGCCGGGGTCCACGGTCAAACCCATGGTGGTCATGACGGCACTGCAGCGCGGCGTGGTGAAAGAGAACTCCGTCCTCAATACCGTTCCCTATCGCGTAAACGGCCACGAAATTAAAGATGTGGCGCGCTATAACGAGCTGACCCTGACCGGGGTTTTACAGAAATCGAGTAACGTTGGCGTATCAAAGCTGGCGTTAGCGATGCCATCCTCAGCGCTGGTAGATACTTACGCGCGCTTTGGACTGGGAAAGGCGACCAATTTGGGGTTGGTCGGAGAAAGCAGTGGCTTATATCCTCAAAAACAACGGTGGTCTGACATAGAGAGGGCCACCTTCTCTTTCGGCTACGGGCTAATGGTAACGCCGTTACAGTTAGCGCGAGTCTATGCAACGATCGGCAGCTACGGCGTTTATCGCCCGCTGTCGATCACCAAAGTTGACCCGCCGGTAGGCGGGCAGCGTATCTTCCCTGAACCGCTGGTGCGCACCGTGATGCATATGATGGAAAGCGTTGCGCTGCCCGGCGGAGGCGGCGTTAAGGCGGCGATCAGAGGCTACCGAATTGCCATCAAGACCGGTACGGCTAAAAAGGTCGGGCCGGATGGGAAGTACGTTAACAAATATATCGCCTATACCGCTGGCGTCGCGCCAGCCAGTCATCCTCGTTTTGCCCTGGTCGTGTTGATTAACGACCCGCAGGCCGGGAAATACTATGGTGGTGCCATTTCTGCACCCGTCTTTGGCGCGATCATGGGCGGCGTACTGCGCACCATGAATATCGAGCCCGATGCGCTTCCTTCAGCGGTTCCAGCGGAAAAAAACGAGATGGTAGATAACAGAAGTGAGGGATCGAGTGACCGATCGTAATCTGTCCGACCTGCTGGCTCCCTGGGTGCCTGGTGCACCTTCGCTGCCGCTACATGAAATGATTCTGGACAGCCGCATGGCGGCGTCCGGCGACCTGTTTGTGGCCATTAAGGGTCACGAGGTGGATGGCCGCCGTTTTATCCCGCAGGCCATCGCGCAGGGGGTGGCGGCCGTCATTGCTGACGCCGACGGCGAAGCGGAAGATGGGCACATCACCGTAATGCACGGCGTACCGGTTATTTACCTGGCGCAGCTTTCGCAGCGGCTCTCTGCCCTGGCGGGCCGTTTTTATCAGCAGCCGGGCGAGAAACTTAAGCTGACAGGCATAACCGGCACCAATGGCAAAACCACCACCACGCAGCTGCTGGCGCAGTGGGCGAACCTGCTGGGCGAAACCGGTGCCGTAATGGGCACCGTGGGTAATGGCCTTTATGGTCAGCTTGCGCCAACGGAAAACACCACTGGCTCAGCGGTTGACGTGCAGCAAACCCTGCACACGCTGGTTGAGAAAGGCGCGACGTTTGCCGCAATGGAAATTTCGTCACACGGACTGGTGCAGCATCGCGTGGCGGCGCTGCCATTTGCCGCCGCTGCCTTTACCAATCTGAGTCGTGACCATCTGGACTATCACGGTGACATGACCCGCTACGAAGCGGCCAAATGGCTGCTCTTTTCCGAACATCTGGTGGGTCAGACGATTGTTAACGCCGACGATGAGGTAGGGCGCCGCTGGCTGGCGAAGCTGCCGGATGCCGTCGCGGTTACCATGGATAACAATTTGCAGCCGGGATGCCGGGGCCGCTGGCTCAGCGCAACCCGCGTGGACTACCACGATAACGGTGCCCGCGTCAGCTTCGACTCAAGCTGGGGGCCCGGCGAAATTGAAAGCCGCCTGATGGGCGCGTTCAACGTCAGTAACCTGCTGATTGCCCTGGCTACGCTGCTGGCGCTGGGCTATCCGCTGGCCGAGCTGGTTGCCACGGGCCACCAGCTGCAACCGGTGGCGGGGCGTATGGAAGTCTTTACCGCGCCGGACAAACCCACGGTGGTGGTTGATTATGCTCATACCCCGGATGCGCTGGAAAAAGCGCTCCAGGCCGCGCGGCTCCACTGCAAGGGACAGCTCTGGTGCGTGTTTGGCTGCGGCGGCGATCGTGATAAAGGTAAGCGCCCACTTATGGGAGCGATTGCCGAGCAGTTCTCTGATGTGGTGGTCATTACCGACGACAATCCGCGCAGTGAAGATCCCGGTGCCATCGTCGCCGATATCCTGAGCGGCCTGCTCGATGCCGGACGCGCGCGCGTGATGCCGGGACGTGCGCAAGCGGTCACTAACGCCGTCATGCAGGCGAAAGCGGGCGATATCGTGCTGGTTGCCGGTAAAGGCCATGAAGATTATCAGATTGTCGGCAACCGTCGGCTGGACTACTCCGACCGTACCACCGTCGCGCGTCTGCTGGGGGTGATGGCATGATCCCTCTCTCTCTTCAGACGCTGGCAGAAGTCACCAACGGAACGCTGGTGGGCGGCGATCTTACCTTTTCTGAGGCCGTCACCGACACGCGGAAAGTGAGCGCAGGCTGCCTGTTTATTGCCCTGCGGGGTGAGCGCTTTGATGCTCATGACTTCGTCGGTGAAGCGATTTCTGCCGGTTCGGCAGCTCTGTTGGTGAGTAAGCACTTACCAGTAGCGGTTCCCCAGGTGGTGGTAGACGATACGCGTATCGCACTCGGCCTGCTGGCCGGATGGGTTCGCCAGCAGGCGACGGCGCGCATTGTTGCGCTCACCGGCTCCTCGGGCAAAACCTCGGTCAAAGAGATGACCGCCGCCATTCTCCGCCAGTGCGGTGAAACGCTCTATACCGCGGGCAATCTGAACAACGATATCGGTGTCCCCCTTACGCTGCTGCGCCTGACCGAACAGCATCACTATGCGGTTATCGAGCTGGGCGCAAACCATCAGGGTGAAATTGCCTGGACTACCGGCATCGTTCGTCCCGAAAGCGCGCTGGTGAATAACCTGGCCGCCGCCCATCTTGAGGGATTTGGATCGCTTGCGGGTGTGGCAAAAGCCAAAGGCGAAATCTTCCAGGGGCTGGCGGCCGGGGGCACGGCCATTCTTAATGCCGACAGCAACGACTGGCCTCACTGGCAGACGGCACTGGACGGTAAAACCGTCTGGCGTTTCTCGGTCGACACACAGGCGGAGAGCGATTTTACTGCCTCGGACGTCACGGTTTCTTCCACCGGTACGCGCTTTGTGATGTCCACGCCCGCCGGCGACGTAACCGTCGAACTGCCCCTGCCTGGCCGTCACAATATTGCTAACGCGCTGGCCGCTGCGGCGCTGGCGCTCTCCGTCGGTGCGCCACTCAGCGCCGTCAGTCAGGGTTTATCAACGCTTAAGGCGGTGCCGGGCCGACTTTTCCCACTGCTGCTGAGCGAGGGTAAGCTGGTGCTGGATGACAGCTATAACGCTAACGTCGGCTCAATGACCGCCGCTGCGCAGGTCCTGGCCGAAATGCCGGGCTATCGCGTGATGGTGGTCGGCGACATGGCGGAAATGGGTGATGAGGCCGAGGCGCGTCACCGGGAGGTGGGGCAGGCCGCCCGCCAGGCGGGCATTGATAAAGTGCTCAGCGTGGGCACCTTAAGCAAACTGATTAGCGACGCCAGCGAAAGCGGCGAACATTTTACCGATAAGAGTGCCGCCACGACACGCCTGCGGGCGCTGCTGTCGGAGCATCCTCATATCACCATCTTAGTTAAAGGTTCACGTAGTGCCGCCATGGAGCAGGTAGTGCAGAGCTTACAGGAGAAAGGAACATGCTAGTCTGGCTGGCCGAACATCTGGTCACTTTTTATTCAGGCTTTAACGTCTTCTCGTATCTGACGTTTCGCGCCATTGTCAGCCTGCTGACGGCCCTGTTTATCTCTCTGTGGATGGGGCCGCGTATGATTGCGCGCCTGCAGGAAATGTCATTTGGTCAGGTCGTACGTAATGACGGGCCTGAATCGCACTTTAGCAAGCGTGGTACGCCGACCATGGGCGGCATCATGATCCTGTTCTCGATTACCGTTTCGGTACTGATGTGGGCTTATCCATCCAACCCTTACGTCTGGTGCGTCCTGTTCGTGCTGGTGGGCTATGGGATCGTCGGCTTTATTGATGACTACCGCAAAGTAGTGCGCAAAGATACCAAAGGGCTGATTGCCCGCTGGAAATATTTTTGGCAGTCGGTCATTGCGCTGGCGGTAGCCTTTGTCATGTACGCCGTTGGCAAGGATACGCCCGCGACCGAGCTGGTGGTGCCTTTCTTCAAGGACATCATGCCGCAGCTTGGGCTGCTCTACATTCTGCTGAGCTACTTCGTTATCGTCGGCACCAGCAATGCGGTGAACCTGACCGATGGTCTGGACGGGCTGGCGATTATGCCGACGGTCTTTGTCGCGGCGGGCTTTGCGCTGGTGGCCTGGGCGACCGGCAACATGAACTTCGCTAACTACCTGCATATCCCGTATCTGCGCCATGCCGGTGAGCTGGTGATTGTCTGCACCGCCATTGTCGGGGCAGGGCTGGGCTTCCTGTGGTTTAACACCTATCCGGCCCAGGTCTTTATGGGCGATGTGGGATCGCTGGCACTGGGCGGCGCGCTGGGCACCATTGCCGTGCTGCTGCGCCAGGAGTTCCTGCTGCTAATTATGGGCGGTGTCTTTGTAGTGGAAACGCTGTCGGTGATTTTGCAGGTAGGCTCGTTCAAACTGCGTGGGCAGCGCATCTTCCGTATGGCGCCGATCCATCACCATTACGAACTGAAAGGCTGGCCGGAACCGCGCGTGATCGTGCGCTTCTGGATTATTTCGCTGATGCTGGTGCTGATTGGCCTGGCAACGCTGAAGGTACGCTAAAAAATGGCAGACTATCTGGGTAAGAAAGTAGTCATTATCGGGCTGGGCCTCACCGGCCAGTCCTGTGTTGATTTCTTTTTAGCGCGTGGCGTAACGCCGCGCGTGATGGATACCCGTGTCGCGCCGGCCGGCCTGAACAAGCTGCCGGAAACGGTGGCGTGCTGGCTGGGTTCGCTTAACGACGAGTGGCTGCTTGATGCCGATTTGATCGTTGCCAGCCCGGGAATGCCGCTTGCGCACCCGTCTCTGGTCGCGGCAGCGGACGCCGGTGTGGAGATCGTTGGCGATATTGAACTGTTCTGCCGGGAAGCGCAGGCGCCGATTGTGGCGATTACCGGCTCCAATGGCAAAAGCACCGTCACCTCGCTGGTCGGGGAAATGGCGCAGGCCGCGGGCTGGCAGGTCGGCGTGGGCGGCAATATCGGCCTGCCTGCGCTGATGCTGCTTAATCAGCCTGCACAGCTTTACGTGCTTGAGCTGTCGAGCTTTCAGCTTGAAACCACCCACAGCCTGAAGGCCGCCGCCGCGACCGTGCTTAACGTGACGGAAGATCATATGGATCGCTATCCGTTCGGCCTTCAGCAGTATCGTGCGGCTAAGCTGCGCGTTTACGAGCAGGCCAGCGTCTGCGTGGTTAACGCAGACGATGCGATGACCATGCCGGTACGCGGTGCCGATAAGCGCTGCATCAGTTTTGGCGCAGACGTGGGCGATTATCACCTTAACCGTCAGCAGGGGAGCATCTGGCTGCGGGTTAAGGGGGAGAAAGTGCTCAACACCGATGAAATGTTGCTTACCGGGCAGCATAACTATACCAATGCGCTGGCAGCACTGGCGCTGGCCGATGCGGTTGGCCTGCCGCGCGCCACCAGCCTGAAGGCGTTAACCACCTTTGGCGGGCTGGCGCACCGGTTTCAGCTGGCCCACAGGCATAACGGCGTGAGCTGGATTAACGACTCGAAAGCGACCAACGTTGGCAGTACCGAGGCCGCGTTAAACGGACTTAAGCCCGCGGGCACGCTCTGGCTGCTGCTGGGCGGGGATGGCAAGGCCGCCGATTTCAGCCCGCTGACGCGCTACCTGACCGATAACGTCCGCATTTGCTGCTTTGGCCGCGATCGCGCTGCCCTGGCTGCCCTGCGCCCTGAGAGCGCCATGCAGACGGAAACCCTGGCTGAGGCGATGGGATATATCGCCGGACAGGTGAAGCCGGGGGATATCGTTCTGCTGTCGCCCGCCTGCGCCAGCCTCGACCAGTTTAAAAACTTTGAGCAGCGCGGTGATGCGTTTACGCAACTGGCTAAGGAGCTTGGCTGATGAATATTCGCGGCTTTGGCCTTGCCACCTTCTTTTCTAATCGCCTGAAAGAGTGGGTGATGGGCGCGCGCGAAAGCGACGCCAGCTCGATGGTCCTTTACGATCGTACGCTGCTGTGGCTGACCATTGGTATGGCGATCGTTGGCTTTGTTATGGTGACCTCGGCGTCTATGCCGGTGGGGCAGCGTCTCTCAGACGATCCCTTCTTCTTCGCCAAGCGCGACGCTTTCTATCTGGCGCTGGCGTTTGGTATGGCGCTGGTCACGCTGCGGGTGCCGATGGATTTCTGGCAGCGCTACAGCAACATCATGCTGCTGGTGACGGTGGTGATGCTGCTGGTTGTGCTGGTAGTGGGCAGTTCGGTAAACGGTGCCTCGCGCTGGATCGCGCTGGGACCGCTGCGTATACAGCCCGCAGAGCTGTCCAAACTGTCACTGTTTTGCTACCTGGCCAGCTATCTGGTGCGCAAGGTCGATGAGGTTCGCAATAACTTCTGGGGCTTCTGTAAGCCGATGGGCGTGATGGTGGTGCTGGCGGTCTTACTGCTGGCCCAGCCGGACCTCGGTACGGTAGTGGTACTGTTCGTTACCACCCTGGCGATGCTGTTTCTGGCCGGGGCGAAAATGTGGCAATTTCTGGCAATTATCGGCTCGGGCGTCTTTGCCGTTTGCCTGCTGATTATTGCTGAACCCTATCGTATGCGCCGCGTGACCTCCTTCTGGAATCCGTGGGAAGATCCGTTCGGCAGCGGCTATCAGCTGACCCAGTCGCTGATGGCGTTCGGCCGCGGTGAATTCTGGGGGCAGGGCCTGGGCAACTCGGTGCAAAAACTGGAGTATTTGCCGGAAGCGCATACCGATTTTATCTTCTCGATTATCGGGGAAGAGCTGGGTTATATCGGTGTGGTTTTGGCCCTGTTAATGGTATTCTTCGTCGCTTTTCGCGCGATGTCGATTGGACGCCGTGCGCTGGAGCTGGATCAGCGTTTTTCCGGCTTCCTCGGCTGTTCGATTGGCGTCTGGTTTAGCTTCCAGGCGCTGGTTAACGTCGGAGCCGCCGCGGGCATGTTACCGACCAAAGGGCTAACGCTGCCGCTGATCAGCTACGGGGGGTCAAGTTTGATTATTATGTCGACCGCCATCGTATTTTTGTTACGTATTGATTATGAAACACGTCTGGCCAGAGCCCAGGCGTTTACGCGAGGTAGTCGATGAAAGGGAAGCGACTGATGGTGATGGCTGGCGGAACCGGTGGGCACGTTTTCCCCGGGCTGGCGGTTGCGCATCATCTGATGGCTCAGGGCTGGCAGGTTCGCTGGCTGGGCACCGCCGACCGTATGGAGGCCGATTTAGTGCCGAAGCACGGGATTGAAATCGACTTTATCCGCATCAGCGGCCTGCGGGGCAAGGGCCTGAAGGCTCAGCTTAGTGCGCCGCTGCGTATCTTTACCGCCGTGCGCCAGGCCAGGGCCATCATGAAGGCTTACCGCCCGGATGTGGTGCTGGGGATGGGCGGCTATGTTTCCGGGCCGGGTGGCCTGGCGGCATGGAGCTGCGGCATTCCGGTCGTGCTGCATGAACAAAACGGCATTGCCGGGCTGACCAACAAATGGCTGGCGAAAATCGCGAAGAAGGTGATGCAGGCGTTCCCCGGCGCATTCCCACACGCGGATGTGGTCGGTAACCCGGTCAGAACCGACGTGCTGGCGCTGCCTCTGCCCGAAGCGCGTCTGGCTAACCGCACCGGTCCGATTCGCGTGCTGGTGATTGGCGGCAGTCAGGGCGCGCGGGTGCTGAATCAGACCATGCCGCAGGTGGCGGCGAAGGCTGGCGATACTATCACGCTGTGGCATCAGGTCGGGAAAGGGGCGCTGGAGAGCGTGAATCAGGCTTATCAGCAGGTCAATCAGACGCAGCACCGGGTGACTGAGTTTATTGATGATATGGCTGAAGCCTATGCCTGGGCTGACGTGGTGGTGTGCCGTTCCGGGGCGCTGACGGTCAGTGAAGTGGCCGCAGCAGGTCTGCCGGCCATCTTTGTTCCCTTTCAGCATAAAGATCGTCAGCAGTACTGGAACGCGCTGCCGCTTGAGCGGGCGGGCGCGGCAAAAATTTATGAGCAGCCGCAGTTTACTGCGGATGCGGTAGCGGAAACGCTGGGTCAGTGGGATCGCCCTGAGCTTTTAAAAATGGCGATAAACGCGCGCAGCGTGGCAATCCCGGATGCGACCGAACGCGTTGCGGCAGAAGTCAGCGCCGCAGCGTTATAAAACACGATTTTCAGGGGCAGGACGACTCGGCCCGCAACATTAAGGTGCGGTGACGTACCGACAGGCAAAAGAGATGAATATACAACAACTGGCAAAACTGCGTTCTATCGTGCCCGAGATGCGTCGCGTCCGGCACATCCACTTTGTTGGCATCGGCGGTGCTGGCATGGGCGGTATTGCCGAAGTGTTGGCCAATGAAGGTTATGAAATCAGCGGCTCGGACCTGGCGCCGAACGCAGTAACCCAGCATCTGAGCACGCTGGGCGCGACTATTTATTTTAACCATCGCCCGGAAAACGTCAGCGATGCCAGCGTGGTGGTGGTCTCTACCGCCGTATCGCAGGATAACCCGGAGCTGGTTGCCGCGCGCGAAGCGCGCATCCCGGTGATCCGCCGCGCGGAGATGCTGGCTGAACTGATGCGCTTCCGCCACGGGATTGCCGTTGCAGGCACCCACGGTAAAACCACCACCACGGCGATGGTGTCCAGCATTTATGCGGAAGGCGGACTGGATCCTACTTTCGTTAACGGTGGCCTGGTGAAAGCGGCAGGCACCCATGCGCGACTGGGCAGCAGCCGCTACCTGATTGCGGAGGCGGATGAGAGCGATGCGTCATTCCTCCACCTTCAGCCGATGGTGGCGATTGTGACCAATATCGAAGCCGACCATATGGATACATACCAGGGCGACTTTGAAAACCTGAAGCAGACGTTTATTAACTTTCTGCACAACCTGCCGTTCTACGGTCGTGCGGTACTCTGCGTGGACGATCCGGTGATTCGCGAGCTGATCCCGCGCGTGGGCCGCCAGATAACCACCTACGGCTTCAGTGAAGATGCCGACGTGCGCATCGCCAGCTACGAGCAGCACGGTGCACAGGGGCATTTCACCCTGGCCCGGCTGGATAAGCCGCTGATGCGGGTGACGCTTAACGCGCCTGGCCGGCATAACGCACTCAACGCCGCTGCGGCGGTGGCCGTAGCCACGGAAGAGGGTATTGAGGACGAAGAGATCCTCAGCGCCCTGGAGAGTTTCCAGGGAACCGGTCGCCGTTTCGACTCGCTGGGGGAATTCCCCATTATTGCCGCAGACGGTACAGCAGGTACGGCGATGCTGGTGGATGACTACGGTCATCATCCGACGGAGGTTGATGCGACCATTAAAGCCGCCCGTGCGGGCTGGCCGGATAAGCAGCTGGTGATGATTTTCCAGCCGCATCGCTATACGCGCACCCGCGATCTGTACGACGATTTTGCTAACGTGCTGTCGCAGGTTGACGTGCTGTTGATGCTCGACGTCTATTCCGCGGGCGAGACGGCCATTCCGGGCGCTGACAGCCGCTCGCTGTGCCGGACCATTCGCGGTCGCGGCAAGGTTGATCCTATTCTGATCGCGGACCATGACGCAGTGCTGGAAATGCTGGCACCTAAACTCTCCGGCAACGATCTGATTCTGGTTCAGGGTGCCGGGAACGTCGGGCGCATTGCGCGTCATCTGGCCGATCAAAAGTTACAACTACAGAATAAAGAAGGTGATCATCATGGCTGAGAAAGTCGCCGTATTACTGGGTGGCACGTCGGCAGAGCGTGAAGTGTCGTTGATGTCCGGTCGCGCCGTTCTGGACGGGCTGAAAGAGGCCGGTATAGATGCCCATGCCGTTGATATCCGTGACTTCCCGGTGATGCGCCTGAAAGAAGAGGGCTTCGACAAAGCCTTTATCGCCCTGCACGGTCGCGGCGGTGAAGACGGCACGCTGCAGGGCGTACTGGAATTTCTCTCTATTCCCTACACCGGCAGCAGCGTAATGGCGTCGGCCATTACCATGGATAAGCTGAGAACCAAATTTCTCTGGCAGGGTTGCGGCCTGCCCATCGCCCCTTACGTGGCGATTACCCGTCGGGAGCAAGAAGCTGGCCTGACGCCGGAAACGGAAGCGCGCATCGCGGCGCTGGGCCTGCCGGTTTTCGTCAAACCCAGCTGCGAAGGGTCGAGCGTCGGCATCAGCCGGGTGAACGACGTGGGGGCGCTACAGGCTGCGCTGGATGAGGCTTTCCGTCACGATGATGATGTGCTGGTCGAGGCCTTTCTGAGCGGCCCGGAGTATACCGTGGCGGTCATCGGCGACGAGATCCTGCCATCGATCCGCATTCAGGTCAGGTCGGAATTCTACGACTATGAAGCGAAATACTTCTCTGACGAAACGGAATATTTCTGCCCAAGCGGGCTGTCGGCCATACAGGAAGCGGAGCTGAGCGAGATCGTGATCAAAGCCTGGCGCGCACTGGGCTGCAGCGGCTGGGGACGCGTGGACGTGATGATGGGCGGTGACGGTCGTTTTTATCTGCTGGAGGTCAACACCTCACCGGGTATGACCGGGCACAGCCTGGTTCCGATGGCGGCGAAGCAGGCTGGGATGAGCTTCTCTCAGCTGGTCGCCCGTATTCTGGAGCTTGCCGACTGATATGTCCCAGGCGGCTCTGAATATTCGTAACCGTGAAGCGCAGGAGAAGGCGCGGTCCGGCCGCAGTAATGGTTCGCGGCTGGCCGGCATCATTTTTTTGCTGATGGTGCTTGGCGTGATAGTGGCCGCTGGGTTCGTGGTGGTGAAGTGGATGAACGATGCTTCCCGCCAGCCGCTCTCAAGGTTGGTGGTGACAGGCCAGACCCACTACACCACCCATGACGATATTCGCCAGGCGATTTTATCGCTGGGCGCACCGGGGACCTTTATGTCCCAGGATGTGGATGTGATTCAACAGCAGATTGAGCGTCTGCCGTGGATCCAGCAGGTGAGCGTCCGTAAGCAGTGGCCTGATGAGTTAAAAATTCATCTGGTGGAGTATGTTCCGGTCGCGCGCTGGAACGATCTGCATATGGTGGACGCCACGGGTAAGTCGTTTAGCGTGCCGGCCAGCCACCTCGGTAAAGCAGTGATGCCGATGCTGTATGGCCCGGAGGGTAGCGAGTCAGAAGTACTGACCGGCTACCACCAAATGAGCGATGTGCTGGCTGCCAGCAAATTTAAGTTGAAAGTGGCTTCGATGACCGCCCGCCGGTCCTGGCAACTGGTGTTGGACGATGATATTCGGCTTGAGTTAGGGCGCAATGAGGATATGAAACGGCTTCAGCGCTTTATCCAGCTTTACCCAACGCTACAGCAGCAGGCGCAGGCGGGAAACAAACGTATCAGCTATGTCGATCTGCGATATGACTCTGGCGCGGCAGTAGGATGGGCACCGGCGGTTGAGAGCACTGACAGTAAACAGCAACAGAATCAGGCACAGGTTAAACAACAATGATCAAAGCGACGGACAGAAAACTGGTAGTTGGACTTGAAATCGGCACCGCTAAGGTCGCCGCTTTGGTAGGTGAAATTCTGCCCGACGGCATGGTTAACATCATCGGCGTCGGTAGCTGCCCTTCCCGGGGGATGGATAAAGGCGGCGTAAACGATCTTGAATCCGTCGTGAAATGCGTCCAGCGCGCCATTGATCAGGCTGAGCTGATGGCAGACTGCCAGATCTCCTCCGTTTACCTTGCATTATCGGGTAAACATATCAGCTGCCAGAACGAAATAGGGATGGTTCCTATTTCCGAAGAGGAAGTGACTCAGGAAGATGTGGAAAATGTGGTACATACCGCTAAATCGGTTCGCGTTCGGGATGAACACCGCATCCTCCATGTGATCCCGCAGGAGTACGCCATCGACTACCAGGAAGGGATCAAAAACCCCGTGGGACTGTCTGGCGTACGTATGCAGGCAAAAGTGCATTTGATTACCTGCCACAACGATATGGCGAAAAACATTGTTAAAGCCGTTGAACGTTGTGGACTGAAAGTTGACCAACTGATCTTCGCCGGGCTGGCTTCCAGCTTTGCCGTGCTCACCGAAGATGAGCGTGAGCTTGGCGTGTGCGTCGTGGATGTCGGCGGCGGCACGATGGATATTGCGGTTTATACCGGTGGTGCACTGCGCCACACCAAGGTTATTCCCTATGCGGGCAACGTGGTGACCAGCGATATCGCCTACGCGTTTGGCACGCCGCCAACCGATGCCGAAGCCATTAAAGTGCGTCACGGCTGCGCGCTGGGCTCCATCGTCGGCAAGGATGAAAATGTTGAGGTGCCGAGCGTGGGCGGACGTCCACCCCGTAGCCTGCAGCGCCAGACGCTGGCAGAGGTGATCGAACCGCGTTATACCGAACTGCTGAATCTGGTTAACGACGAGATCCTGCAATTGCAGGAACAGCTGCGCCAGCAGGGCGTGAAGCATCACCTGGCAGCAGGCATCGTCCTGACCGGCGGTGCGGCACAGATTGAGGGATTAGCGGCCTGCGCCCAGCGCGTTTTCCACACGCAGGTGCGTATTGGACAGCCGTTAAACATTACGGGATTAACGGATTACGCGCAGGAGCCATACTACTCTACGGCAGTCGGCTTACTGCACTACGGAAAAGAGTCTCACCTTAACGGTGAGGCAGATGTAGAAAAAAGAGCCTCAGTGGGCAACTGGTTTAAACGAATCAACAGCTGGCTGAGAAAAGAGTTTTAATTTTGATAAAAGGGGATCATGCTAGACTTATTTATGATCTCCAGGCGACAGGCACATAACGGAGAGAAATTATGTTTGAACCAATGGAATTAACCAATGACGCGGTGATTAAAGTCATCGGCGTCGGCGGCGGCGGCGGTAACGCCGTAGAACATATGGTGCGTGAGCGCATCGAAGGTGTCGAGTTCTTTGCCGTTAACACTGATGCACAGGCGTTGCGTAAAACGGCTGTCGGTCAGACTATCCAGATTGGTAATGGTATTACTAAAGGTCTGGGTGCGGGGGCGAACCCGGAAGTGGGTCGTAACTCTGCTGAAGAAGATCGCGAAGCGCTGCGTCAGGCACTGGAAGGTGCAGACATGGTGTTTATCGCCGCAGGTATGGGCGGTGGTACCGGAACAGGCGCAGCACCGGTTGTAGCCGAAGTGGCAAAAGACCTGGGTATCCTGACGGTAGCCGTGGTTACCAAGCCTTTTAATTTTGAAGGCAAAAAACGCATGGCATTTGCCGAGCAGGGTATCGCTGAGCTGTCTAAGCACGTCGATTCTCTGATCACCATTCCTAACGACAAGCTGTTGAAAGTGCTGGGTCGCGGCATCTCCCTGCTGGACGCATTTGGCGCGGCTAATGACGTGCTGAAAGGCGCGGTACAGGGCATTGCTGAACTGATCACCCGTCCTGGCCTGATGAACGTCGACTTTGCTGACGTGCGCACCGTGATGTCCGAAATGGGCTATGCGATGATGGGCTCTGGCGTGGCGTGCGGTGAAGACCGTGCGGAAGAAGCTGCTGAAATGGCGATCTCCAGCCCACTGCTGGAAGATATCGACCTTTCCGGTGCGCGTGGCGTGCTGGTCAACATTACGGCGGGCTTTGACCTGCGTCTGGACGAATTTGAAACGGTGGGTAACACCATCCGCGCCTTCGCTTCCGACAATGCGACCGTGGTTATCGGTACGTCACTGGATCCTGAAATGAACGACGAACTGCGTGTGACCGTTGTCGCTACAGGTATCGGTATGGATAAGCGTCCGGAGATCACCCTGGTCACTAACCAGAAGCAGCAGACGCAGCCTGTGATGGATCACCGCTATCAGCAGCACGGCATGGCCCCACTGCCTCAGGAGCAGAAACCTGCGGCGAAAGTGGTCAACGATCCGACTGCGCAAACTAACAAAGAGCCCGACTATCTTGATATCCCTGCCTTCCTGCGTAAGCAGGCAGACTAGGAATAACCTGAGAATTGGGATTCTCCGCTCTTTGTGCTAAAGTATTCGCCCGTCAGTAATTTATACTGGCGGTCGGATGAGTAATTTTTGCGAGATAAAGCGATGATCAAACAACGGACATTAAAACGTATCGTTCAGGCGACGGGTGTTGGTTTACATACCGGCAAGAAAGTCACCCTGACGTTACGCCCTGCGCCGGCCAATACCGGGGTCATCTATCGCCGCACTGACTTGAATCCACCGGTTGATTTCCCGGCTGATGCTAAATCCGTGCGTGATACCATGCTCTGTACTTGCCTGGTTAATGAGCATGACGTACGTATTTCAACGGTCGAGCACCTTAATGCCGCACTGGCTGGCCTGGGTATTGATAACATCGTGGTGGAAGTGAACGCGCCTGAAATTCCTATTATGGATGGCAGCGCCGCCCCCTTTGTTTATCTGCTGATGGACGCTGGCATTGAAGAGCTGAACAGTGCGAAGAAATTCGTGCGTATCAGACAGCCTGTCCGGGTTGAAGATGGCGACAAGTGGGCCGAGTTCAGGCCACACAATGGTTTCACGTTGGATTTCACTATCGACTTTAACCATCCGGCGATCGATTCCAGCTCACAGCGCTACAGCATGGACTTCTCTGCTGAAGCCTTTGCCCGTCAAATCAGTCGCGCGCGTACCTTCGGCTTTATGCGTGACATTGAAGCATTGCAGTCCCGTGGCCTGTGCCTGGGCGGCAGCTTTGACTGTGCCATCGTGGTAGATGACTACCGCGTACTGAACGAAGACGGCTTACGCTTTGAGGACGAATTTGTGCGCCACAAAATGCTGGACGCCATCGGCGACCTGTATATGTGTGGTCACAACATTATCGGTGCGTTTACCGCCTTCAAATCGGGCCATGCGCTGAACAACAAGCTGTTGCAGGCCGTTCTGGCTAAGCAGGAAGCCTGGGAATGGGCAACCTTTGAAGATGAAGCCGAACTGCCGGTAACCTTCAGAGCGCCAAACCTGGTTCTGGCCTAGCGCCGGGCTACTTATTACGACTGGTTGAGCTGGTACTCTCTCCGGCCAGTGAGGCCAGTCGTTCTATAATCCTTTTCAGTTTCTCCGGGCTACGGCTCGCCACCCCCCTTAAAATTTCCGCGCTCTGCTGACTCAGCTCACGCCCGCCCGTTTTTTCTTCTTTTGTCGCCCGACTGCTGTTTTCCTGTACGCTTTCCTGTCCTTTTGCCGCCAGTGATGGATTTATCCTGATGTCGATTGCGGTCAATGATGGTAATATTTGCGCACGTAAAGCTGACAGCAGGCTGGATTGTTCATAGCGGAGACGCATCATCCAGCTGGCGTTAGCCGTTTCGAGCACCAGAATGCCCTGGCGAAAGTTCGCCACGCGGCACCAGGGATGAAGCTGAGCGGGAAGAACGCCCCGTACGGCGCTATTCAGTTTGTTCAGGGCGATAGCACGCTGCTGAATGGATTGCAGCACCCCCTGACCCTCGGTGGCATCGAGTAAATGTTCAATTGATTGCGGGCGACTATCACGCATAGCGGGCTCCGGCGGAAAACAGTGATCGGTATTTTAAATTGTTGGCGACAATTTGGCAGACGTTACTTCTGGCCGCATCTCCTCTTGGGGATGGTCGCGGCAAGCTTTGGCCTGCCTCACGCGTCAGCCTGCGATCGTACAACTTTATCAGAATCCTCTTCCAGAAGCCTGAATATCAGCAACGGGGTGCGCGGTGACCACCTCGCGCTGCTCCAGGAGAGCGTTCGCCGCACTAATTTTAACGTCGACTACTGGCATCAGCACGCCATTCGCACCGTTATTCGCCATCTCTCCTTCACGCTGACGCCAGCCAGTCTCCCTGCTACCGAGCAGGTATTGCCGCTTGAGGTCCACAAGCTGGCGCTGCTGGACACGCTTAATGCGCTACTGACGCATGAGGCCCGGCCACCGGTTATTATCCGGCAGATGGCGCGGCCTGCCCTGGCCTCCGCGCCCGGCTATCATCCCGGCCTCTGGCTGTCGCGGGTACAGGGTATTCGTGCCGGACCCGCTTCTCTCGCCTGATATCTGACGCATACCCATTACATTAGAAGCTAAATGCTAAACCGCAGATCGCGGTGGCTGAGAGAAATTATTTATTATGTTAATCAAATTATTGACCAAGGTTTTTGGTAGCAGCAACGATCGTACCCTGCGCCGCATGCGTAAAGTCGTTGAGCAAATCAGCAAAATGGAGCCTGATTTCGAGAAGCTGTCTGACGACGAGCTGAAAGCGAAAACCGTTGAGTTCCGGGCCCGTCTGGCAAAGGGCGAAGTGCTGGAGAATCTGATCCCGGAAGCCTTCGCCACCGTGCGTGAGGCCAGTAAGCGCGTGTTTGGCATGCGTCACTTTGACGTCCAGCTGCTGGGCGGTATGGTGCTGAATAATCGCTGCATCGCTGAAATGCGTACCGGTGAGGGTAAAACCCTGACCGCAACGCTGCCGGCCTACCTTAACGCCCTGAGCGGTGAAGGCGTGCACGTGGTTACCGTGAACGACTATCTGGCCCAGCGTGACGCCGAAAATAACCGTGCGCTGTTTGAATTCCTCGGTCTGAGCATCGGCATCAACCTGCCGGGTATGCCTGCACCCGCCAAGCGTGAAGCCTATGCGGCCGATATCACCTACGGCACCAATAACGAATATGGCTTTGACTATCTGCGCGACAACATGGCGTTCAGCCCCGAGGACCGCGTACAGCGTAAGCTGAACTATGCGCTGGTGGATGAGGTTGACTCCATCCTGATCGATGAAGCGCGTACGCCGCTGATTATCTCCGGACCCGCAGAGGACAGCTCTGAGCTTTACATCAGGGTGAACAAAATTATTCCTAACCTGATCCGTCAGGAAAAAGAGGACTCAGACAGCTTCCAGGGTGAAGGTCACTTCTCGGTGGACGAGAAATCCCGCCAGGTGCATCTCACCGAGCGCGGTCTGGTGGCGATTGAAGAGCTGATGGTCAGCGAGGGCATCATGCAGGAGGGCGAATCGCTTTATTCGCCGGGCAATATCATGATGATGCACCACGTAACGGCTGCGCTGCGCGCGCACGTACTGTTTACCCGCGACGTGGATTACATTGTAAAAGATGGCGAAGTCATCATTGTCGATGAGCATACTGGCCGTACGATGCAGGGCCGTCGCTGGTCTGATGGGCTTCATCAGGCTATTGAGGCGAAAGAAAGCGTCGACATCCAGAACGAGAATCAGACGCTGGCCTCCATCACTTTCCAGAACTACTTCCGTCTGTATAACAAGCTGGCCGGTATGACCGGTACGGCAGATACGGAAGCCTTCGAGTTCAGCTCGATCTATAAGCTGGAAACCATCGTCGTTCCAACCAACCGTCCGATGGTGCGTAAGGATCTGTCGGATCTGGTCTATATGACCGAGAAAGAAAAAATTGATGCCATCATCGAGGATATCCGTGAGCGTACCGCTAACGGTCAGCCGGTGCTGGTCGGTACCATTTCTATCGAAAAATCGGAAGTGGTGTCGGAGGAACTGACCCGTGCCGGTATCCAACATGCCGTGCTAAACGCCAAATTCCACGCCCGCGAGGCAGATATCGTGGCACAGGCCGGGCAGCCGGGTGCGGTGACGATTGCAACAAACATGGCAGGCCGTGGTACGGATATCGTGCTGGGCGGCAGCTGGCAGGCCGAGATTGCTGAACTGACCGACCCCACCGCCGAACAGATTGATGCGATCAAATCCGCCTGGAAGATCCGTCACGATGCGGTACTGACTTCCGGCGGTCTGCATATTATCGGTACAGAGCGCCACGAATCGCGCCGTATTGATAACCAGCTGCGTGGTCGTTCAGGCCGTCAGGGGGACAACGGTTCGTCCCGCTTCTACCTGTCCATGGAAGATGCGCTGATGCGTATTTTCGCCTCGGATCGCGTAACGAATATGATGCGTAAGCTGGGTATGAAGCCTGGTGAAGCGATTGAACATCCCTGGGTGACCAAAGCGATTGCTAACGCCCAGCGCAAGGTGGAAAGCCGCAACTTCGACATCCGTAAGCAGCTGCTGGAATATGATGATGTCGCCAACGATCAGCGTCGGGCTATCTACAGCCAGCGTAACGAACTGCTGGACGTGTCCGACGTGTCTGAAACCATCGCCAGCATCCGTGACGATGTCTTCAAAACCACCATCGACACCTTTATTCCCCCTCAGTCGCTTGAAGAGATGTGGGACGTCACCGGTCTGGAAGAGCGTCTGAAAAATGACTTCGACCTGCACATGCCAGTGGCAGAGTGGCTGGATAAAGAGCCTGAGCTGCATGAAGAGACCCTGCGCGAGCGGATCATGGAGCAGGCTAAAGCGCAGTACCTGCTGAAAGAAGAGGTTGTCGGTCTTGAAATGATGCGCAGCTTTGAAAAAGGGGTGATGTTGCAGACGCTGGATTCCCTGTGGAAAGAGCATCTGGCCGCGATGGACTATCTGCGTCAGGGTATTCATCTGCGTGGCTACGCCCAGAAGGATCCTAAGCAGGAGTACAAGCGCGAATCCTTTGCGATGTTTGCCGCGATGCTGGAATCACTGAAATATGAAGTGATCAGCACCCTCTGCAAGGTTCAGGTGCGCATGCCGGAAGAAGTGGAAGCGATGGAGGAGCAACGCCGTGAAGAAGCGGAGCGTCTTGCTCAGCAGCAGCAGTTAAGCCACGTTGAAACCGAAACCGAGGCCGCGATTGAACTGGCCGATCAGACAGGCGACCGCAAAGTAGGGCGTAACGATCTTTGCCCGTGCGGATCGGGTAAAAAATACAAACAGTGTCATGGCCGTCTTGCCTGATCCTGATTGAATATAAATGGCACCCAGCCTTTAGGTGGGTGCCATTTTTTTTACTTTTTTACGCGGGCTATGACAGCTATTTGCAGGGAGCCGCTTCCGTTAATGAACGTTCGCCAATATATGTCCAGTAACTGTTACTTTGTTTACCACGAGGGAAATTTGTATTTCTCCAGGAATCACTCTTTGCTGCTTTAAAATAGCGTACGTTTTCCAGAAAATAGCCTCTTTCATCGCGTATCTGCCAGGTCTGGTAATTATTCTGCAAATCCAAAGGACGAAATGAACCATTTACCTTACGTGCGCGATTTGCATCTAAAATTTTCTTTGTACCCAGACTAACTAGTTGAACCTTACTGCCACTGTCAAATTTGTCTATCCGCCAGAATTGATAGGCACCGTTGTTCCACCCTTTAGTATAGATGTCGCCATTTGATGAGCCATCTAATACTTTTCCAGTTTTATTATGCGTTATTTTGTAATGAGCATGCCCAACTTTATTTGTATAGAGGTATTGGATACGCCAGCGTTGCCATGGATTAAAGATATTGGTTGAATTGGTGTATACCTCACCCTTAGCGTTAGCGTCCAGCGCATTACCTGTAGCAAGCTGTTCCAGATAATAGACTTTATCTTTATCGCCGAGAAAATTGGTTTTAACAATTTTCCCTACGGGGACTTTTTGTCCCGGCGAGTAACATTTCTCAGGCGCTGCAGGTACGGCCATTTTCTGACGCTTAACGAATTCTTTAGCTACTCTGTTTTCAACTTTATAGGAGGTAACCTGAAACTCTGTAGGTGATGCTTTGAGCAAATCGAAATAGCCTGCATATAATGCACCCGTAGTATAAACCGGGATATCCCCAAAAACAGGGTGCTTTTCAACATGGGGGGAATGCGTATGGCCGACAAATATGGCAGAAACTTTATATTCCTTCATCATGGCTTTCAACATCGCTTTTTCATGATCGTAAGCCTTATCAATCCACTCCAGCGCATGAAAGTTAATGAATATATTGTCTACTCCACGTTTCCGGGCCAGCTCCAAATCATGACGTAGCCAGGTGAAAGATTTGGTAACGTTAGTAACATTTGTATTCATTAAATCGTTTAGCCAGACTCGATAGTTTGGTGCAAGGTGGAGCTGGACGAAATGGTTAATGACCCTGGAGTCGCCGCCTGAGTCCCATGAGTAGGCAAGACTGCCATAAGTGGTATATTTGTCAAAACCTACAAGATCCCGGCTAAAATTTTTCAGTTTTTTGGCGTAATTACCCTGCTCACGTTTTATGGTATCCGCCATAAAGTGAGCACACTCATTAGGATTAAGCCACGCGTCCCTTGCCCCACGGCAGTCATTATAATTCCTTTCATAATCGTGATTCCCCAGACCAAGATAAAAGGGGAATTTTAATCCGTTATAAACCTTACGAAAGGAATTAAGCTGGTTATGTCGGCCAAACTCTGTAATGTCACCATTGATGATTCCGAATTGTGGCCTTACCGTTGCCGATAGCGTGTTAATACCATAAACAACATTATGATTAAAACTTTCCCATTTTGGTGTTGTATTTGAACTATTAGGATCGGGGGAGCCGGGTCCCTGGCCCATTCGCCATGCCTGTGGATCGGCCATAACAATATAATTTGATTCTTTTAACTCGGCCGTTCCAAAACTTGCATGGGCACTCATGTGAAATGAGGCTGCTGATACTAATATAGCTAATATCATTTTTTGTGATTTAATTAAATGCATACTGATATGTCCAAAGGTTAGTTTGAATAAATTTGAAGTTTTTTTGAATTTATAAAACGACAGGCTACTGGTGAAATTAAAACAATCAGGGCTGTGTTTTCTCATTCATTTTTTTAAAAACCTGATGCAGATGTATTTTTACTTTTGTAGGGGTGTATGACAATGATAATCGCCTTAAGTTACTTAAGCTGCTCTATGGTGCGTAATGATTGATTTATTTCGGGGAGGACTGCGGGGTTAAGTCAGAATTTCTATCTATTTTCTTAAGTGAGCTGGACTATAAGAAGTGGTAGTGATGAAAATAATGGGTTATCCTTTATGTGTTAGTTAAATTGAGGGGAGTAATGAAAATGAAATATTTACAGGTTGTTGTGGGAATTATTAAAGATAAGGCCGGCATGATATTTATTGCTCAGCGTTCAGCGGATTCACACATGGCCAATATGTGGGAGTTTCCCGGAGGGAAAATAGAGGTGGGCGAGACGCCTGAACAGGCGCTAAGCCGTGAACTGATGGAAGAAACGGGTATTTGCGTGGAAAATGCTACCGCCTATGATACTGCCGTTCATGCGGACAATAATCTGCATGTCACTCTGCATTTCTATATTGTCGATCGGTGGCAGGGAACCCCTTATGGCCGTGAAGGTCAGCCGGTTCGCTGGCTGACAGCCGATAAATTACAGGCAGATGAATTTCCACCGGCCAATAAGCCCATTGTTACCCGCCTGCAGGCGGAGGCTATTCAGCAAACTGAATAACCTCATCAGTTATCATGGACCTTAAGTGAAAACCCTGCGTTTTCGGCCCTTAATGTTCATACGGTGGAAGCGAGTCTTCGCTCCAGTCTTCACTTTCGGAGATGCCACCGCCGCTGGCGATACGTTTCTCTTCTGCCGCCCACTCACCCAGATCAATGAGCTGGCAGCGCTTGCTGCAGAAGGGGCGCCACGGGCTTAAATCGTCCCAGATCACCTCTTTGGCACAGGTCGGACAGTTAACGCTGATAACTTCATCTTTATTCATTTGTCAGAACCTCAACAACAGGCGAGTTCAAAATCGAGCCGTGCCGGAACTTCGCCATTTTCACTGTCGAGCGGCAGGAAGCGGATTGCGAAACGACTTTTATGGCCGGAAACCTGAGGATAGAGCGACTCCTCTAACGCCAGCTGCAGACGCAACAGTTCAGCGCCTTCCGCGTTATCCTGGTAAAAACCGTTCAGGCTGGTTTGATTACGGAAACTGCCCGACTGACGAATCAGATCGAGTATCAGCATAAGCGCATCGCGGATCGGACTCAGCGATGCCATCCATATCCCCACCTGAGCATCACGCACAGGTTGTTCCAGGTGCAGCCAGATATGCAGAGTAGGAAGATCAAAGCTACAGCAGCCGCCCGGTATGCTCTGGCGTTGGCGAATCAGCCCGATAAGCCGGTCGTCGCGCAGCAGCTGACCCATTCGTGGCGCAGCCATCAGCACGGTTGACCGCATCTTCAGACGCTCGCGCAGCGCGTTGACCCGCTCCATATCAACGCCGGGAACGTCGGCCCAGGCCTGTAGCTTTTGCTGCTGCTTTTCCAGCTCCTTGATGATTTCGGTGCGCAGCTCTCCGCGCTCAAAGACGTCCAGCAGCTCCGACGCATTGCGAAAGAACGTCAGGGCGCCATGATGATCGGTAATGGTCTGACTTTGCTCCAGCTGCTGGATGAGAAACTCTATACGCAGCCACGTGCGCATTTTTTCGTTTAACGGATACTCAAATAAAACGGTTGTGCTCATACTGTTAATCCTGGTGTGTTGCCTGTGCCAGCTGCCTGTAGCGCCGATCGAGAAGGGCAACGCGGGCGGCCACTGCATCGGGCGAACCGCCGTTATCTATAATGTCATCTGCCACGGCAAGCCGCATGTCGCGAGTCGCCTGAGCAGCAAGAATATGTTCAGCCTGTTCACGGGTAATCCCGTCTCTGTGCATGGTGCGTGCAAGCTGAGTGTCGCGATCGACGTCCACGACCAGCACCCGGTTTGCCAGGTGCTGCAAATTATTTTCGACCAGAAGCGGTACCACCCACAGGCACCATTCTGACTGAGCTTCGCCAAGCTGGCGGCGGGTCTCAGCCTGAATAAGCGGGTGCAGCAGCGCGTTAAGCCAGGCTTTATCACCGGGTGTGCTGAAAATACGTTCGCGCAGCGCGGCACGGTTAAGTGAACCGTCCTGCTGAATCACTTCCCCACCAAATTTCTGCTGGATGGCCACCAGTGCCGCCTGTCCGGGTTCGACGACCTGCCGGGCAATGACGTCAGCATCCACGATATCCACTCCCCTTGCGGCAAACGCATGGGCAACGGTCGATTTGCCACTGCCAATCCCACCGGTAAGGGCAACAGTATAGCGCATAAGGCTTACCTCCCATGGCTTCAGCGTCGCGGGCTGCTAATGCATTAGAAACTCAACGCGACGCCGGGCCAAAACTGCGGCACGGATCACATGACGGGGTTTTGGATAAATTTAGGGGATTGTAGCGTAAATAAAGCTGTTTTCGCAGTCTTGTCGTGGCGTTTTTAGCGCGTATGATAGCGTCACTGGAGCTGGTAGCAGCACCCAATCGACAGATTGCGCCATCAACCAGGAAACATCTCATGCGTATTGAAGAAGATATCAAGTTAGGCTTTAAGGATGTGCTGATCCGTCCTAAACGATCCACCCTCAAAAGCCGCTCTCAGGTCGAGCTAACCCGTCAGTTTACCTTTAAACATTCCGGTGTTGCCTGGTCGGGCGTGCCGATTATCGCTGCGAATATGGATACCGTTGGTACCTTCAGCATGGCGGAAGCGCTGGCATCCTTTGACGTTCTGACCGCGGTTCATAAGCATTACAGCGTGGAGCAGTGGCAGGCGTTTGTCTCTCGCGTGCCTGATAACGTACTACGCCATGTGATGGTTTCAACAGGCACCTCTGATGCGGATTTTCTCAAGCTACAGCAGATTCTGGCGCTTTCACCGCTGCTGAACTTTATCTGTATTGATGTCGCGAACGGCTACTCAGAGCATTTTGTTGAGTTCCTGAAGCGTGCGCGTGAAGCCTGCCCCGATAAAACTATCTGTGCGGGTAACGTTGTTACCGGTGAAATGGTTGAGGAACTTATCCTCTCCGGTGCGGATATCGTCAAGGTGGGCATCGGGCCAGGGTCCGTCTGTACCACGCGGGTCAAAACGGGCGTGGGCTATCCTCAACTCTCCGCCGTGATTGAGTGTGCGGATGCGGCGCACGGCCTGGGCGGACAGATCGTCAGCGATGGCGGCTGTTCCGTTCCGGGAGACGTCGCTAAGGCGTTTGGCGGCGGAGCCGATTTTGTGATGCTCGGTGGCATGCTGGCCGCGCACGATGAGTGTGAAGGCACGGTTGTCGAAGAGAATGGCGAGCAGTTTATGCTGTTCTACGGCATGAGCTCCGAGTCGGCGATGAAACGCCACGTAGGCGGTGTGGCAGGTTACCGCGCAGCAGAGGGTAAAACCGTCAGGCTCCCGGTGCGAGGCCCGGTTGAGTACACCGCCCGGGATATCCTGGGGGGGCTGCGCTCCGCCTGTACCTATGTAGGGGCTGAACGTCTGAAGGAACTGACTAAGCGCACGACCTTTATCCGCGTCGCCGAGCAGGAAAACCAGGTGTTTAACCGCTAAATCTGGTGGGCAATCCAGCCACTGCTGATATAGCCGTTACCTCTGGCCTGTCTGATATTCCCGCCGCCGACGGCGGCGGGAATATGGTTTATCTGCTCGCCTTAGCCGTATTTTACGTTCACTCACGTCCTACGCCCTACGCCCCACGTCTTACGCCCCACGTCTTACGCTCCATTCCTTACACCCCATGCCTTACACCTCACGCCTCATGCTCCATGCCTTACACCCCATGCCTTACACCTCACGCCTCATGCTCCATGCCTTACACCCCACACTATATGCCTCACACCCATGCCCACCCTCATTCTGACCCTGTACTATCCCAACGCATCCCCGAGATTAAACACGGGCAGATACATGGCAATAACCAGCGTCCCCACTATCGCGCCGGTTACGATCATCATCAGGGGTTCAAGTGAAGCAGCCAGCGTATCTGCCAGCTCCTGAGTCGACTGTTCATGAAAATTCGCCAGCCGGGTCAACAGGCTGTCCAGCGATCCTGCTTCTTCGCCTACCTTAATAAGCTGGTAACAGAGCGGAGTGAAGAGAGAGTGCTGCTGTAATGCCTGATTGAGCGGCAGTCCTGAGGAGATATGCTGTTGGATGCCGATGATAGCCTCGCGCCAGAGACGGTGATTCAGGGAGTGTTCCACCGCCTGCAGGCTTTGCAGTAGCGTCAGGCCAGCCTGCTGGGTGAGCGACAGGATGGTAAATATTTTACTGAGCTGGCCGCCCCGATAGAGCCTGCCGGTCAGCGGAATTTTCAGGAGGATCCGCTGAAGGCCCGTCTGCAAGGCAGGCGAGCGGCGGCTGTACCACTTCCAGCAAGCCGCGCCTAACAGGGGCAGGGGGATAAACAGCGCCCCAAAATGTCGGAGCCAGTCCGAAAGCGCGATTACCGCAGCGGTGAACCCCGGCAGCGGCGCATCAAATGCCTGGTAGACGGAGACGAACTCAGGCAGTACCCACACCAGCATTCCCAGGCTGACCAGTAGCGCAACGGCAAGAATAAACAGCGGATAGCGCAGTGCTTTAGCCACTTTTTTTTGCAGCTGCTGCTGCCTCTCCTGTTGCAGTGCCAGCTGGAGACAACACTCGTCCAGCTGGCCGGTCATCTCTCCCACTTTCATCAGGGCAGGGCAGAGCGCGGGAAACACGTCCGGCCAGAGCGCCAGTACGTCCGAAAAGGGCATCCCTTCTGATACGCGCTGCCGTATATGAACGAGCAGCGCGCACCACCCGGCCTCGGCATGGCCGTCCGCAATCAGATTCAGACTGTCCGACAGCGTCAGCCCTGCTTTCAGCAGCGTAGCAAGCTGCCGGTAAAAGCTGGTTTTATGCTGCCACTTCCAGTCTCTGGCACGATAACGACGCCCGGAGGAGAGCCAGAACGGCTGATAGTTTTTTGCGACCAGCAAATCCATCACCTCCTGTCTGGAGTGACAGAAGAAAGCGCCGCGCGTCATTTTTCCCTCTTCATCCAGCGCCTGCCAGCGAAACAGCTGTCGATCAGCCATTTTCCGGCCCTACCACGCGGTTAAGCTCCTCCAGGGTGGTTTCTCCACGATTAACGCAGTGTAATCCTTCCACAAACAGTGAGTTCATCCCCTGTTGTTTTGCTATGGCGGCCAGCTCGTCAGGCCCCTGCTCATTTGCGATCGCGTTCTGCAGGCGGGCAGAAACAGGCAACAGTTCAAACAGCGCAAGGCGGCCATAGAAGCCGGAGCAGCAGTGTTCGCACCCGACTGCCCGCCAGTTTCGCACCGTACCCGGCCATATGGTCTGAGGGAAATGCCCTATGGCTTCAGCGGGTTCCCGGCAGTGAGGGCAGAGACGGCGCACCAGCCGTTGTGCGATAACCAGCTTGAGGGCGGAGGCCACCAAATAGCCCGGAATGCCCATTTGACCAAGCCGCGTCAGCGTCTCCGTTGTTGAATTAGTGTGCAGCGTCGACAGCACCAGATGGCCCGTCTGGGCTGCCTTAATGGCAATTTCTGCCGTTTCAGCGTCACGTATTTCTCCGAGCATGATAACGTCAGGATCCTGTCGCAGCAGGGCGCGCAAAATACGGCCAAAATCGAGGCCAGCCCTGGGGTGGATCTGCGTCTGATTTACGCCGGACAGCGGGATTTCGATAGGATCTTCTACGCTGCATAAATTCCGCTGAGGGTGGTTAAGCCAGCTCAGGCCACTGTAAAGCGTGAAGGTCTTGCCGCTTCCGGTCGGGCCGGTAACCAGAATCAGCCCCTGCGGGCGCGAGAGTATTTCGCGAAAGCGCCGCAGGGATGCTGCAGGCATACCGAGATTTTCCAGCATCACGGACTGACGGCTCCCCTGGAGCAGTCTGATCACGGCTTTTTCACCATATCGCGTAGGCAGGGTCGAGAGCCTGAATGACTCGGCACTGTCATTAAGCTCAAGGGTAAACTGCCCGTCCTGAGGCATGCGACGCTCGGCGATATCCAGACCGGCAAGGATCTTCAGACGTGCGATTAGCGATGCACCCACATCCGCCGGGTGGGTGGGGAGGCTTTGCAGCACGCCATCGACCCTGAGGCGAATGCGGATTTGGTGCGACTGTGGCTCAATGTGAATATCGGATGCCCGCCGCTGAATCGCCAGCTGCAGGAGCTGATCGATACGTTCCGGGGCGGCATCAGCAGGGCCAGCCCGCGCCGATTTTTCATCCTGCGTCCCGGACTCCTGTGCCTGAACATATTGGTCCAGCCGCGCAGGTGGCCAGCTTTCAACCTCAATAGCGGCATGGGTGGCAAAACGCAGGGCTTCCATCATCTCCACCGAAGGATTTTCGGCGACGGCGATGTGCAGGCGTTCGGCGCTCAGCGCTAAAATGACCGCCTGATGCTGGCGACAAAGGGCTTCAATGGCGCTGCGGGAAGAGAGCGCCGTCATTTCAGCTCTCCCGCATCCTCATCATGAAAGCGGAACAGGCTTTCACAGGCTTCTTTGAGGGCTGACTGCTGACTGGTGCAGCTGCGACGCCAGTTCATTAGCCCTTCGGACTCCAGCCACCGTGGGGTCATTACCACGTTCAGACTGGAAAGGCTCTCCTGCCCGGTAAGGGTGATTGTACCCGCCTGGACCGCAACCTTAGCAACATAGCGCGAGCCTTTACCCGCGGGCACGCCATTAACGCCCTCCGCACAGTTAACGGGCCCGCCATGCTCAAGCGCGCACAGCTCGACGGCGGTTTTATAAGGCATGGCGGTTTGCAGCATGTCGGTTAGCGCGGCTTTTTGCAGGTAGTTCTGATAAGCCGGTATGCCGATGGCACTTAAAATAGCGACGATAGCGATGACAATCATCAATTCTATCAGGGTAAATCCTTGTTGCTGTTCCATTGCATCTCTCCTTCGGTGGTGTGGAGGGAAGCGTAATACCGGCAAAAAAGCCTGACTACCTAAAGGTCCTGGATCCTGAAAGCGGGTCTGGATATGTTTTCGACGTTACATGAGGGTTCAAAAAAAAGGGAAGGCAGCGCGCAAAGAGGAGATTAAAGAGGGTGCCCCCCTCTTCGGCGGCCCGAAGAGGGGTAGAATGCAGGAGGATTAACGAAAACGCATTGAGAGGTCGAGGGAGCGGATATGCTTGGTCAGTGCGCCAACCGAAATGAAATCCACGCCGGTGTCGGCAAAGGCTTTAAGCGTTTCATCGGTGACGTTGCCGGACACCTCCAGCAGCGTCCGGCCGTCCGCCAGCTTAACCGCTTCACGCATTTGGTCGACGGTGAAATTATCCAGCATTACGATGTCCGCACCGGCCGCAATCGCCTGGTTCAGCTCATCGATTGACTCAACTTCAACTTCAACAGGGACGTCAGGATGCAGCCAAAACGCTTTTTCAATCGCCTCGCGAATCGAGCCGGTGGCGATAATATGGTTCTCTTTAATCAGGAAGGCATCGGACAGCCCCAGCCGGTGGTTCGATCCGCCCCCGCACTGTACCGCATACTTCTGTGCGGTCCGCAGGCCGGGCAGCGTTTTACGGGTGTCCAAGAGCTGGGTGCGCGAGCCCTTAAGAATAGCCACGTAGCGGCTCACCTCTGTGGCGACGCCAGACAGCGTCTGCACAAAATTGAGCGCGGTGCGCTCAGCGGTCAGGATCAGCGCCGAAGGGCCGGAGACCTCGAACAGCGTCTGGTTTGCCTGAATCGCATCGCCATCTGCTACATGCCAGTTGATGTGGGTTTGATTACCGAGCTGAATAAAGACTTCTTCTACCCAGCGTTTGCCGCAGAAGATACCTGGCTCGCGGGTGATCACCACGGCGTGGGACTGAGCGCCTGCAGGCAGTAAACCGGCGGTGATATCTCTGTCAGGATCCACTTCGCCGCCCAAATCTTCACGCAGGGCTTGCGCAACAACGGGGGGAATATCATCCTCAATGCGGTTTAACAGCTCGGCTCGGCGGCTGTCAGGATCGTAGCGACGGGTCGTCATGATAAATCTCCGAAGAACCAGGGGGGAAGTCGTGCTCATGCTAGCCTGTTTGTTACAGGCTTGCCAGCCACCACCAGGCAGAGGTTTGCCATACATTGAGAGAGTCAGTCTCAGCTCAAGCCGGTGGTGTGCGGTGTCGGAAGGTTGGTTTTCGCAAAAAGAATCATGCTAATCTGGGCGTTACTGGATTAAAGGAGAGTCAGGTATGCAGCTGCAAGCGGGCTGGATCGCCGGAGTGAAGCGGGTTCCCTCGCCACATTTCAATGAACGGCCAGACCAGGAGGTGCCAACGCTGCTGGTTATCCATAATATCAGCCTGCCGCCGGGGGAATTCGGTGGCCCGTGGATAGATGCCTTATTTACCGGTACGCTTGATGCGGATGCACATCCTTATTTTGCCGGGATTGCCGCACTGAAGGTGTCGGCACACTGCCTGATCCGCCGGGACGGTGAGATCGTGCAGTACGTTCCCTTTCACCTTCGCGCCTGGCATGCAGGGGTCTCATGCTATCAGGGACGGGAGGCCTGCAATGATTTCTCTATTGGTATTGAACTGGAAGGAACTGACGTTCAGCCCTATACCGACGAACAGTATGCGTCACTGCAGGCGGTGACGGCGCTGCTGATTGAACGCTACCCGGCCATTGCTGAAAATATTACCGGGCACAGCAATATCGCACCCGAGCGGAAAACCGATCCCGGTCCTGCGTTTGACTGGGCCAGATTCCATGCGACGCAGGTTAAGCGTTCCAGACATTTCCCTGTGGAGGAGTAACGGGCATGACGCTGTTTAGTTTGCTGTTGGTGCTGGGATGGGAGCGCATTTTCAAGATGGGCGAACACTGGCAGCTGGATCATTATCTTGCGGCGCTGTTCCGCGGGCGGCAGCGTTTTTCTCTGCTGCGAACGCTGCTGATGACTGTAGTTGCGATGGCGATTATCGTCGTCTGTTTGCTGGGGCTGAAAGGACTGTTTTTTGGCGTGCCGCAGCTGCTGTTCTGGATAGCGGTTGGGCTGCTTTGCATTGGTGCCGGTTCGGTGCGCCTGCATTATCATGCTTACCTCAAAGCCGCCAGCCGCAACGACACCCGCGCGCACAACGCGATGGCCGAAGAGCTGACGCTCATCCACGGTATCCCGATTGATTGCGATGAGCGCGAATATCTTCGCGAACTCCAGAACGCGCTGCTGTGGATTAACTTTCGCTATTATCTGGCCCCGCTGTTCTGGTTTGTAGTAGGCGGCCCCTGGGGGCCGGTGCTGCTGGTCGGCTATGCGTTTCTCCGCGCCTGGCAAAGCTGGCTGGCCCGCCATCACTCGCCCCTGGAGCGATCCCAGTCGGGTGTAGATGCCATCCTCCACGTTGTTGACTGGCTTCCGGTTCGCCTGGCCGGGGTCGCCTATGCGCTGTTAGGACACGGGGAGCGCGCGCTACCCGCCTGGTTTGCCTCCCTGACCGACAGGCATACCTCACAGTACCAGGTACTGACGCGGCTGGCGCAGTTTTCCCTTTCCCGCGATCCGCACAATGATAAGGTCGAAACGCCTCGCGTAGCGGTATCCCTCGCTAAAAAGGTGTCGCTGGTGGTGGTGGTGGTCGTGGCGCTGCTAACGATTTACGGCACGCTGGTTTAACGTGTCATCCGCAGGGGGAATGCCAAATACCGGCAGCCCGTTCTCCCAGCCGAAGCTTTTGATGCGCGTATGGCGGTTGGGATCGTAAAGCGGGTCACCTTCGATTTCCGTATAGTTACGTGCGTGATAAACCAGCAGATCCTCGCCGGTTTCGGAAACGGTAAAGCTGTTGTGGCCTGGCCCGTACTGCTGGTTTTCCCAGCTGGTGGTGAAAACCGGAATGGGCGATTTCTGCCAGTTAGCGGCTATCAGGGGATCGGCCTCCGCGTCGATCCACAGCAGACCCATACAGTAATTTTCATCGGTGGCGCTGGCGGAGTAACTGACAAATAGCCGGTTGCCATGACGAATGGCCGCCGGTCCTTCGTTTACGCTGAAGCCTCTGCACTCCCAGTCATACTCCGGCTTGCTCAGCATGACCGGCTCGCCTTTGATTGACCAGGGGGAATCCAGCTCGGCCAGATAGAGGTTAGAGTTGCCGGGAATCTGCGGATCTTTCTGTGCCCACAGATACCAGTTTTTCCCCTGATGAACGAAATGGGTGGCATCCAGCGCGAAGCTGTCGATCGGGACCCTGATCTGCCCGCACTCGCGCCATTCTCCGCTGAGCGGATCCTCTGACGTACAGGCAAGGGCGAACATCCGGTGCTGAAACAGCCCGTCCTTAATCGTGCGGGTCGGTGCAGCCGCGAAGTAGATAATCCAGGTGCCATCAATTCGGTGCAACTCAGGTGCCCAGATCAACTCGCTCATTGGACCCTGAGAATGTTTGCGCCATACCACAACCGGTTCAGCGTCGGCCAGCCCGGTCAGCGTGCTGGCGCGGCGGATCTCCAGCCGGTCATACTCGGGAACCGAGGCGATAAAGTACCAGGTGTTATCGACATGCAGAATAAAAGGGTCGGCGCGCTGTTCTATCAGCGGGTTTGGCCAGCGGTTTAGCGTCATTATGCAGTTCCTTCCGGTTTAATCGTGGCTTTACCGTCGCGGTAATCGTTGAGTTCCTGAAAATTATGGCGGCGTTTTTCCAGCTCAAGCTGGATACGCTGCATCATTTTCCTGTCAACCTTCAATAACCTGACCACGCCAGCAGTAATAAGGTAGCCCACGCCTGGGATCACGGTGAAGAGCAGTACGATGCCGTTGAGCGCTTCCGGGCTTTGGGCTTTGGCGCCAGCGCTGTAGCCATACCATGAAAGAAGGAAACCGACCATTGCACCGGCCACGGCCAGGCCAACCTTAAGAAAGAACAGGTTTCCCGAGAAGCTGATGCCGGTAATGCGCTTGCCGGTTTTCCATTCGCCATAATCATCCACGTCGGCCATCAGCGACCAGTGCAGTGGGGAAGGGATTTGATGCAGGATGTTCAGTACAAAGTACATCACCACCACCAGCAGGGTAGCCTGCGGATCGAGGAAGTAGAATCCGCTGGAGAAAATCGCCAGCACGATGTTGGTCCAGAAAAAAACCTTAAGCTTGCACCAGCGGTCCGTAAGGACTTTAGCCAGCGTGCTGCCGATCATCATGCCGATTACCCCGAGGCTGATAAACAGCGTAGCAAAGTGCGTACTCTGTCCCATAACCCAGGTGACGTAATACATGGTGGCCGCCATGCGGATAAAGCCGGGGCAGACGTTGCAAAAGGTCAGCAGCAGAATGCGAACCCACTGGTCGTTTTTCCAAACGTCCCTCAGGTCGGCTCGCAGATCGTCGTTGCTCGGCACTGCCGGGCGAATGCGCTCGCGTACCGTCGCGAAACAGAATAAGAACATGCACAGGCCAATGAGCGCCAGCACGCTCATCGCCATCTGATAGCCACGCGCTTTATCTTCGCCGCCAAACCATTCGGCCATCGGCAGCAGCGTCAGGGAGAGGATCAGGGTCGCCACGCCGACCATCACAAATCGCCACGACTGGCAGGAGACGCGTTCACCAGGATCGTTGGTGATGACGCCGCCAAGGGAGCAGTAGGGGATATTGATGGCGGTATAGGTGAGCGACATCAGGAAATAGGTGGCGAAAGCGTAAATAACCTTATTGTCATAGGTCCAGTCCGGCGTGGTGAACATCAGCACGCTGAACAGCACGTAGGGAAGCGATATCCACAGTAGCCAGGGGCGAAAGCGACCCCAGCGGCTTTGCGTACGGTCAGCAATAGCGCCCATTATGGGGTCGGTGACCGCATCCACCACCCTGACCGACAGCAGTAATACCCCGACCAGCGCCGGTGCCAGCCCGAAAACATCCGTATAGAAATAGTTAAGAAACAGCATGATTGCGCCGCCGATCATATTACAGCCGGCATCGCCCATCCCGTATCCCAGTTTCTCTTTGATTGAAAGCGCCGTGCCATTCATGGATATTTCTCCGTCTGAATCTTAGCAGGCATTATTTATGCAACAGCACAGACTTACGCTGGCTGAATGCGTCACAGACATGGACGAAAAGGCTGTGGACAGGAAAGTGTGAGAAGGATAACACTTAGCCGCGCGGGCGGATCGCGAAGGGGATATTGATAAGCAGGGCAGGATAAAGAGCGGGAAAACAGCGTGCCGACGGGCGGTGTGAATCGCCGGGCCTGTCGGCCCGGCCGTGTTATATCATCCGGCTTTTTGCAGCCGGTTTTTCAGCATGAAACCTACCGCCAGAATAGCGATCCAGACCGGGATCAGCCAGACGGAAATCGCCATGCCGGGCGTTACCGCCATAATGACCAGAATTGCTGCCATAAATAGCAGGCAGATCCAGTTTCCTACGGGATAAAACAGCGCCTTAAAACGCGTCTCAACGCCCTGTGCATCCTTCCTGCGGCGAAACTTAAGATGTGCCAGGCTGATCATCGCCCAGTTAATCACCAGGGCAGAGACCACCAGCGCCATCAGCAGACCAAAAGCTTCCCCCGGCATCAGGTAGTTAATCAGGACGCAAATGGCGGTCGCCGCCGCAGAAACGCCGATGGCGACAAACGGCACGCCGCGACGGTCTAACTTCATCAACGCCTTAGGACCATTGCCCTGCTGCGCCAGTCCGAAAAGCATACGGCTGTTGCAATAGACGCAGCTGTTATAGACCGAAAGGGCCGCGGTCAGAATCACGACGTTAAGCGCATTGGCGACCAGGGAATCACCCAGGTCGTGGAAAATCATCACGAACGGGCTGGCACCACCAATCACTTTGGTCCAGGGATAGAGCGACAGTAACACCGTCAGCGAGCCAATATAGAAAATCAGGATGCGGTACAGCACCTGATTGGTGGCTTTGGGGATACTTTTTTCAGGATCGTCCGCTTCCGCGGCGGTAATGCCCACCAGCTCAAGCCCGCCGAAAGAGAACATAATCACCGCCATCGCCATTACCATGCCGGTGATGCCGTTCGGGAAGAAGCCGCCCCGATCCCAGAGGTTGGAAACGGAGGCATCAGGCCCGGCGTGACCGCCAAACAGCAGCCACGCACCAAAGACGATCATGCCGATTACCGCTGCCACCTTGATGATGGAAAACCAGAACTCCATTTCGCCGTAGACTTTCACGTTAGTCAGGTTAATGGCATTGATAATAAAGAAGAATACCAGCGCGGAGATCCATGTCGGGATCTCCGGCCACCAGTACTGGATGTATTTACCTACGGCGGTCAGTTCCGCCATGGCAACCAGTACATAGAGGATCCAGTAGTTCCAGCCGGAGGCGAAGCCTGCGAAATTGCCCCAGTATTTATAAGCAAAATGGCTGAAGGAACCGGCGACCGGCTCCTCCACGACCATTTCACCCAGCTGGCGCATGATCATAAAGGCGATAAAGCCGCCGATGGCATAGCCCAAAAGCACCGAGGGGCCAGCCATTCTGATCGTGTCTGCAATTCCCAGAAAAAGGCCTGTCCCGACGGCCCCGCCCAATGCGATAAGCTGGATGTGCCGGTTTTTAAGCCCGCGCTTCAGCGTCTCGCCCTGCTGTTGTTCCATAGTAAACCTCGTTATCCGTTATTTTGTTAACCAAAAGGCTAACTCTGTAATCCGTTGCTTACAGAGAGCGTATTTAAATTGATACAGTCTCATTCAAATTAAAATCAGCCTGATGCTACCGTGGCGACAAGAATAATGATAAGCAGCCGCCAATGCACTCGCTTTCTTTTGCGGTGAGAAGAAAGATCGAATCGAGAGCAGGCTCAGCCCCTTCGTTTCTGCCATAAACGGATCGAAATAACGAATAGCATTCCCTTATGGTCGATGAGGAAAACGAGACCAGGGTCCGATTTCGGGTGGTTGCTATATGGACATCACGTGAATACTTTGTTACTTTACGGACACCTTTTTGCAATTGGTATTACCAATTTACTCCGGCAAATAGCAGATGAAGGGATGATGGCTTACAGCAAAATCCGCCAACCAAAGCTTTCCGATGCTATCGAGCAACAGCTTGAGTCTCTCATTATGGAGGGGACGCTGCGTCCGGGCGAAAAACTGCTCCCGGAGCGCGAGCTCGCTAAACAGTTCGATGTTTCCCGACCTTCTCTGCGTGAGGCCATTCAGCGTCTGGAAGCGAAAGGCCTGCTGCTGCGCCGACAGGGCGGCGGCACCTTCGTCCAGACCAACCTGTGGCAAAGCCTTAGCGATCCGCTTGTTGAGCTTCTGGCCGGTCATCCTGAATCTCAGTTTGACCTGCTGGAAACGCGCCACGCGCTGGAAGGGATCGCCGCGTACTATGCTGCCCTGCGCGGCACGGAAGAGGATTTAGTGCGCATCCGCCACTGTCACGTGCAGATTCAGTCTGCTCAGGCCAGCGGCGATCTGGACGCGGAAGCCGATGCGGTGATGCAGTACCAAATTGCTGTAACAGAAGCCGCCCATAATGTGGTGTTGCTGCATCTGTTACGCAGTATGGGGCCAATGCTGGAACAGAACGTGCGACAGAATTTTGAACTGCTCTACTCCCGCCGCGAAATGCTGGCGAAAGTGAGCGGTCATCGCGCCAGAATTTTCGAGGCGATTGTGGCCCGCGAGCCCGAAAAGGCGCGCGAAGCTTCACATCGCCATCTGGCGTTTATTGAGGAAATATTGCTGGACAGAAGTCGGGAGCAGAGTCGAAGAGAGCGCTCCTTGCGACGTTTACAGCAACGTAAGGAATAACGCGTAAACATAACGCGGCACATAAAACGACGGACCTGTCTCCCTGTGCTTTGAAAACAGAGCACAGGGAGACAGGCTCCAGACAATTCAACGTATTAGACACAGATAAGGAATACCCCCATGTCAGAACGTTTACACAATGACGTGGATCCGATCGAAACCCGCGACTGGCTACAGGCGATCGAATCGGTCATCCGTGAAGAAGGTGTTGAGCGCGCACAGTTCCTGATCGATCAGGTAATGAGCGAAGCACGCAAAGGTGGCGTGAAAGTGGCTGCGGGCGCTGGAGCCAGCAACTATGTTAACTCTATTGCCGTAGAAGACGAGCCGGACTATCCGGGCAATACGTCGCTTGAGCGCCGCATCCGTTCGGCGATCCGCTGGAACGCGATTATGACCGTTCTTCGCGCCTCGAAAAAAGACCTGGAGCTGGGCGGACATATGTCCTCTTTCCAGTCTTCTGCGACTATTTATGAAGTGTGCTTTAACCACTTCTTCCGTGCGCGCAGCGAAAAAGACGGCGGCGATCTGGTCTATTTCCAGGGACATATCTCCCCCGGCGTTTATGCACGTGCCTTCCTGGAAGGACGCCTGACGGAAGACCAGATGAATAACTTCCGCCAGGAAGTTCACGGTAAGGGTCTTTCCTCTTATCCGCATCCTAAACTGATGCCTGATTTCTGGCAGTTCCCGACCGTATCAATGGGCCTTGGCCCGATTGGCGCGATCTACCAGGCTAAATTCCTGAAGTATCTTGAGCACCGCGGTCTGAAAGATACGGCCGAACAAACCGTCTATGCCTTCCTGGGCGATGGCGAGATGGATGAGCCAGAATCAAAGGGCGCCATTACCATTGCCACCCGTGAGAAGCTGGATAACCTGGTATTTATCATTAACTGTAACCTCCAGCGTCTGGATGGCCCGGTCACCGGTAACGGCAAGATCATCAACGAACTGGCCGGGATCTTTGGCGGCGCCGGTTGGGAAGTGATCAAGGTTATCTGGGGCGGTCGCTGGGATGAACTGCTGCGTAAAGATACCAGCGGCAAGCTTATCCAACTGATGAACGAAACCGTTGACGGCGACTATCAGACCTTTAAATCCCGCGATGGCGCTTACGTGCGCGAGCACTTCTTCGGTAAATATCCGGAGACGGCAGAGCTGGTTAAAGATATGTCTGACACCGAGATTTGGGCGCTGAACCGTGGCGGTCACGATCCGAAGAAAATCTATGCAGCGCTGAAAAAAGCCCAGGATACCAAAGGCAAGCCGGTGGTGATTCTGGCGCATACCATCAAAGGCTATGGTATGGGTGATACCGCCGAAGGTAAAAACATCGCGCACCAGGTGAAGAAGATGAACATGGATGGCGTTCGCTACATCCGCGATCGCTTCAACGTGCCGGTGGACGATGCGGGCGTTGAAAAACTGCCGTACATTACCTTTGAGAAAGGCTCCGAAGAGTATAACTATCTGCACGGCCAGCGCGAGAAGCTGGGCGGCTACCTGCCAAGCCGTCAGCCTAACTTCAGCGAGAAGCTGGAGATGCCGACGCTGGAAGATTTCCGCTCGCTGCTGGAAGAGCAGAATAAAGAGATCTCCACCACCATCGCGTTTGTTCGTGCCCTGAACGTGATGCTGAAGAACAAATCGATCAAAGATCGCCTGGTGCCGATCATCGCGGATGAAGCGCGTACTTTCGGCATGGAAGGTCTGTTCCGTCAGATTGGTATTTATAGCCCGAACGGCCAGCAGTACACGCCGCAGGACCGTGAGCAGGTTGCTTACTACAAAGAAGACGAGAAAGGCCAGATCCTACAGGAAGGGATTAACGAACTGGGCGCAGGCGCATCCTGGCTGGCGGCGGCAACGTCTTACAGCACCAACAACCTGCCCATGATCCCGTTCTACATTTACTACTCCATGTTCGGTTTCCAGCGTATTGGCGACCTGTGCTGGGCGGCTGGCGATCAGCAGGCTCGCGGCTTCCTGATTGGCGGCACCTCTGGCCGTACCACGCTGAATGGCGAAGGGCTACAGCATGAAGATGGTCACAGCCACATTCAGTCGCTGACCATTCCAAACTGTATCTCTTACGATCCGGCCTATGCCTATGAAGTTGCGGTCATTATGCATGACGGCCTGGTACGCATGTACGGCGAAGCGCAGGAAAACGTCTACTACTACATCACCACCCTGAATGAAAACTACCACATGCCTGCCATGCCGCAGGGTGCGGAAGAGGGTATCCGTAAGGGTATCTACAAGCTGGAAACGGTAGAAGGGAACAAAGGTAAAGTTCAGCTGCTGGGCTCCGGCTCTATTCTGCGTCACGTCCGTGAAGCGGCACAGATTCTGGCAAACGACTACGGTGTGGGTTCTGACGTTTATAGCGTGACCTCGTTCACCGAGCTGGCCCGCGACGGTCAGGACTGCGAGCGCTGGAACATGCTGCATCCGACCGAGGCGCCACGCGTGCCTTACGTTGCCCAGATCATGAGCGATGCACCGGCCGTGGCTTCAACCGACTATATGAAACTGTTTGCCGAGCAGATCCGTACCTTTATGCCAGCCAGCGATTATCGCGTGCTGGGCACCGACGGTTTCGGACGTTCTGACAGTCGTGAAAACCTGCGTCACCACTTTGAAGTGGATGCATCTTACGTGGTGGTGGCGGCGCTGGGTGAACTGGCTAAACGCGGTGAAATTGATAAGCGCGTGGTGGCAGAAGCGATCACCAAATTCAATATTGATGCCGATAAAGTCAACCCGCGTCTGGCATAAGAGGTAAAGATTAATGGCTATCGAAATTAAGGTACCGGATATCGGTGCAGACGAAGTTGAAGTTACCGAGATCCTGGTCAAGGTGGGTGACAAGGTTGAGGTTGAGCAGTCGCTGATCGTCGTCGAGGGTGATAAAGCCTCGATGGAAGTGCCTTCTCCGCAGGCAGGCGTGGTAAAAGAGATCAAAGTGGCGACCGGCGATACCGTTGCCACCGGCAAGCTGATTATGATTTTTGACGCCGCCGAAGGCGCTGCTGATGCGGCGCCAGCGCAGGCGGAAGAGAAAAAAGAGGAAGCGAAACCCGCCGCCGCCGCTGAGTCAAAAGCAGAAAGCAAAGAGGTCAATGTTCCCGATATCGGTTCTGACGAAGTCGAAGTCACCGAGATTCTGGTCAAAGTGGGCGATTCGGTCGAGGCCGAGCAGTCGCTGATCGTTGTCGAAGGCGATAAAGCGTCAATGGAAGTGCCTGCGCCTTTCGCCGGTAAGGTGAAAGAGATCAAAATCAGCACCGGCGATAAAATTAGCACCGGCTCCCTGATTATGGTCTTCGAAACGGCGGGTTCTGCTGCTGCCCCTGCCGAAGCGAAGCCTGAAGTGAAAGAAGAAGCGGCCGCTGCACCTGCTGCGGCCAGCGGTTCAAAAGACGTTGCCGTACCGGATATCGGCGGCGATGACGTTGAAGTGACGGAAATACTGGTCAAAGTGGGCGATAACGTTGCCGCTGAGCAGTCGCTGATCGTGGTCGAGGGTGATAAAGCCTCAATGGAAGTGCCTGCACCCTTTGCCGGTACCGTCAAAGAGATCAAAATCAGCACCGGCGACCGGGTGAAAACCGGTTCGCCGCTGATGGTGTTTGAGGTGGAAGGCGCTGCACCGGCAGCGGCACCTGCGGCGAAGAAAGAGGACGCAGCACCGGCAGCCGCTAAGCAGGAAGCACCGGCGGCTCCTGCCCCGGCGAAGAGTGAAGCGAAAGGTGAATTTACCGAAAACGACGCTTACGTTCATGCGACCCCGGTTATCCGTCGCCTGGCGCGCGAGTTCGGCGTTAACCTGGCGAAGGTGAAAGGCTCGGGCCGCAAAGGCCGCATCCTGAAAGAAGACGTTCAGGCGTACGTGAAGGACGCGGTAAAACGCGCCGAGTCTGCCCCAGCCGCTGCGGCTTCTGGCGGCCTGCCGGGCATGCTGCCGTGGCCGAAAGTGGACTTCAGCAAGTTCGGTGAGATTGAAGAAGTCGAGCTGGGCCGTATCCAGAAAATCTCCGGTGCTAACCTGAGCCGTAACTGGGTGGTTATTCCACACGTTACGCAGCATGACAAGGCGGATATCACCGAGGTTGAAGCCTTCCGTAAGCAGCAGAATGACGAAGCGGCGAAGAAGAAGCTGGATCTGAAGATCACGCCGCTGGTGTTTATCATGAAGGCAGCGGCGAAAGCGCTGGAGGAGTTCCCTCGCTTCAACAGCTCGCTGTCTGAAGATGCCCAGAAGCTGACGCTGAAAAAATACATCAACATCGGCGTGGCGGTTGATACGCCAAATGGTCTGGTTGTGCCGGTCTTCAAAGATGTTAACAAAAAAGGCATTGTCGAGCTGTCTCGCGAACTTTCTGTTATCTCTAAAAAGGCCCGCGACGGCAAGCTGACTGCATCCGATATGCAGGGTGGCTGCTTCACCATCTCCAGCCTGGGCGGTATTGGCGGCACGGCATTTACGCCGATTGTTAACGCGCCGGAAGTGGCAATCCTCGGGGTGTCTAAATCCGCAATGGAGCCGGTCTGGAATGGGAAGGAGTTCATTCCCCGCCTGATGCTGCCGCTGTCGCTCTCCTTCGACCATCGGGTGATTGATGGTGCGGCGGGCGCACGGTTCGCTGCCTATATCGCCACCATCATGGCGGATATCCGCCGTCTGGTGATGTAAGGAATTAAGGCCGGCTTTTGCCGGCCTTCTCATAGCCGACTTTCGATGCCATAAGTCGACAAGGTCGTTGAAGACGTATCGGGCAGGTTGTTTGCACTCTGTTAACAATTCTGTAAACTCTTGCCCTGAATACGAACCGGCGGATGAACATCCCTCAGTTAACTAAGAGGTCATGATGAGTACAGAAATTAAAACTCAGGTCGTGGTACTTGGGGCAGGCCCTGCGGGTTACTCCGCAGCCTTCCGTTGCGCTGATTTAGGTCTGGAGACCGTCATCGTTGAACGTTTCAGCACCCTCGGCGGCGTTTGCCTGAACGTAGGGTGTATTCCCTCCAAGGCGCTGCTGCACGTTGCTAAAGTGATTGAAGAAGCGAAGGCGCTGGAAGAGCACGGCATTGTGTTCGGCAAGCCGCAGACGGATATCAACAAGATCCGCAGCTGGAAAGAGAAAGTGATTACCCAGCTGACCGGTGGTCTGTCGGGTATGGCGAAGGGCCGTAAAGTGAAGGTGGTTACCGGTCTGGGTAAATTTACCGGCGCGAATACGCTGGTGGTTGAAGGGGAAAATGGGGCAACGACCATTAACTTCGATAACGCTATTATCGCTGCGGGCTCGCGTCCTATTCAGCTTCCCTTTATTCCTCATGACGACGCGCGCGTATGGGATTCCACCGACGCACTGGAGCTGAAAGAAGTTCCTGAGCGCCTGCTGGTAATGGGCGGCGGTATCATCGGTCTGGAAATGGCGACCGTCTACCATGCACTCGGCTCACAGATCGACGTGGTCGAAATGTTTGATCAGGTTATTCCCGCTGCCGATAAAGACGTGGTGAAAGTCTTCACCAAGCGCATCAGCAAGCAGTTCAACCTGATTCTGGAAACGAAAGTGACCGCCGTTGAAGCGAAAGACGACGGTATCTACGTTTCCATGGAAGGTAAAAAAGCGCCGACCGAACCTCAGCGCTACGATGCGGTACTGGTTGCTATTGGTCGCGTACCTAACGGTAAAGGCCTTGATGCAGGTCAGGCGGGCGTGGAAGTGGACGATCGCGGCTTTATTCGCGTTGATAAGCAGATGCGCACCAACGTGCCGCATATCTACGCCATTGGCGATATCGTTGGTCAGCCGATGCTGGCGCACAAAGGCGTCCATGAAGGCCACGTAGCGGCCGAAGTGATTTCCGGTAAGAAGCACTACTTCGATCCGAAGGTGATCCCTTCGATCGCTTATACCGAGCCAGAGGTTGCCTGGGTTGGTCTGACCGAGAAAGAAGCGAAAGAAAAAGGCATCAGCTACGAGACGTCGATTTTCCCATGGGCGGCCTCGGGACGCGCTATCGCTTCCGACTGTGCAGACGGTATGACCAAGCTGATTTTCGATAAAGAGACGCATCGCGTCATCGGCGGCGCCATTGTCGGCACTAACGGCGGGGAGCTGCTGGGCGAGATTGGCCTGGCTATCGAAATGGGCTGTGACGCCGAAGATATCGCGCTGACTATCCATGCGCACCCGACGCTGCATGAGTCCGTAGGCCTGGCGGCTGAAATCTTCGAGGGTAGCATCACCGACCTGCCTAACCCGAAAGCGAAGAAAAAGTAAGCCTCTTTACTGATAAAAAAGCTCCCGGATGAACTAACCCCATAATGTTGGACACGGGCATTTTTTAGATTTCCCCCGACCTTAAGTAGATTGGTCGGGGAATTCAAGGGAATTACTCAACTCGATTATTTGGATTTAATCTGAAATTGTTTTGCCTCTTCCCATACGCCCTCAAGATTCCAGAGACATTTTGCCCCGTCAGGATCATCCAGCAATGCGAGTCGTGTATCAGCATAGTATGCGTCAGCTCTCTTGTCGGATCTCACTACCTTCAACACGCAAACAATATCGGTACCTCCAACTTTGGAATTTTCCCGACGATCAATCTTGCGCAATACTGATAATACTTTTCCCGTATTAATAGGTAGCGCAGTCGCTAAAGCATCTTCAAGCTGAACAGCCTGTTCTTTACTAACCTTTAGTGCCAGAGAAGGTACTATAGACAACCAATCTTCCTGGCCGGATGCCACTTTTTGGGAGATGTAATTCCAGTCAGAAGCAGAGAGCCGCGCCCTGGTCGCCGATTCAGGTGTAATTGCTGCAAACACGACAGCAGGCAGTATTAACGTAACGGCAAGTAGGCTTCTCATCGGATCACGGCCAGCAATGCCCCACGATCCTTACTCACCATCAGGCGTGTGTGTGGGTACATGATTATGCACCCTTCCGATGCGAAGCCTGGTACACCATGAACTTTCTCCCCATGCATACGGAAAGTTCCCATGTCACGTCTGTAGGAATTACCGCTTACATGGATTAGGGTTATGGTCAGCGGACCTTTGCTCGTTCCGGTACTGCCGATTCTCCACGTTCCTCGCGGGATCGGCCCCATACCGCGAACCTGCTCACGATCAGGATTATTTTTATTGGTGAGAACGCCGGAGTAGCCTTTTTCAATTAGCTTACTATCCCGAAACAGTTCGCCAGTACTTTGTTTGTACGTCCAGTTAGCCATTGTGATTTCCTTATGCTGTTTTCCGCTCTTTCCAGCTATCGGCGTGTTTAATATTGCCGTCTGTATAATGCCAGTCGATTTTTTCATAACGAAATCCGACATGTTCGATGTGACCTTGTTTTTCAAAGCCTGGGTCTTTGGTATCAAACATTACAGGTACAACATGGCACACTCTCACATTTTCGAGCGTTGTAACGAAATATTTCTCTTCCAGACCGTTGTAGTTGATGCGGTAGAACTTAAACACCGCTTTAGCCAAAGTTCTTCCTGTTGTGAGTGCCTTATACAATAGCGGCGATGAGCTATCTATCAATTTTTCAAAGGTATATGCCTCATGCTGCCGAGTACCTGTTATCACACCTGTTGCATCGTCCGTTGGGATAAATAAATCATGCTGCATTCCGTTTAGCTCAATGCTTCCTTCACGTCCAGTGACATCAACAGAGCCTTTTAATAACTTCCCTTCTTCTTCGTAAAGCCATAGATATACTGGTATAGCCATTCAACAAACTCCCTTATTAATTGAATGATAGATTATCTTCTGTTCAACCTGTCATTACGAAATATCGAATGGTGTTTTATTGATGTAAATTAATAAAAGTGTGCATTTTCCCCGCCACAGTCAGACTTCGCATCATGTCCTCTTCACTCAGACCACCATTTGTCGTAGTAAGCGAAACTCAACAGGGCTGAGGCCGTTCAGCCGCAGGCTGATTCGCTCATGGTTGTAGTGGTGAATATAGGCGTCAATGGCCTCTCTCAGAGCAGGGATGCTGCTGAATTCTTCCAGATAGAAGCATGCGGATTTAAGCGTGCCGAAAAAGCTTTCAGCCATTGCGTTATCGAGGCAGTTCCCCTTTCTCGACAAGCTCGGCACCACGCCTGCCGCCCGGAGCCTGTCCTGATAAGCTGTCATCTGGTACTGCCAGCCCTGGTCAGTGTGCAGCACGGGCGTGTCACCCGGCGACAGCCGTGTAAATGCTTTACCCAGCATCGTATTAACCAGCGTCATCACGGGTTTTTCCGACAGACTGTACGCGATACCCTCGCTGTTGAAGGCGTCAATCATCGGGGAGAGATAAAGTTTTTCGCCGTTGACGGTGAACTTCTTCACGTCACTCACCCACTTGTCGTTAGCGCTGCTGGCTGTGAAGTCACGTTGCAGGCGGTTGGGGCTATTTTCCCCACCTGACCTTTCTATGAGCGGTATTGTCTGACGCAGATAACGGCGCGGAGCGACAGCTCTCCCATCAGGCGCTGCACCGTCTTGTGATTAACAGGGCCACCACTGCGCAGGAGCGCCAGCGTTATCCGGCGATAACCGTACCGCCCCTTATGGTGGTGATAAATATTAAGGATTCGTTCTTTTAGCGGCTGGTGATTATCAGTTTTCCTGACTGCCGTACAGGCAGCTTAAGAATGTTGCCCTCAAATCATGGGACGTCGAGAGCAGTTTACAACCTCGAGTTTTTAATAAAACATCCTAAGCCCAAATGCCACATGCCGGCCAGAAAGCAGGCCCTTTAATTCCGCAAAATTATGTTGCTTTTTTGTAAACGGATTAACATGTCATTGAAATCCTGCTATGCTGCCCCTCGCGGAACCGGGCACCATACCCTACACATGGACAGTCGTCACGTTACGGTGAACCTTCAGGGCGCCCGGTAAGCCATAACAATGTGAGCGAGGAGAACGTCGTGCTAGATGAATACCGTAAGCACGTTGCCGAGCGTGCTGCCCAGGGGATCGTTCCAAAACCTTTAGATGCTTCCCAAATGGCCGCGCTGGTTGAACTGCTGAAAAACCCGCCAGCGGGTGAAGAAGAATTCCTGTCCGATCTGTTAATTAATCGAGTCCCGCCGGGCGTTGATGAAGCGGCCTACGTGAAAGCCGGTTTCCTGGCGGCGGTCGCCAAAGGTGAAGCGACTTCTCCTCTGGTTACGCCTGAAAAAGCGGTCCAGTTACTGGGCACCATGCAGGGTGGCTACAACATTCATCCGCTGATTGACGCGCTGGACAATGAGAAGCTGGCACCCGGTGCCGCCAAAGCCCTGTCCCATACGCTGCTGATGTTTGACAGCTTCTACGACGTAGAAGAAAAAGCCAAAGCCGGTAACCCACACGCTAAACAAATCATGCACTCCTGGGCCGATGCGGAATGGTATCTCTCCCGTCCGGAGCTGGCTGAGAAAATTACCGTTACCGTCTTCAAAGTCACCGGTGAAACCAACACGGACGATCTCTCTCCCGCGCCGGATGCCTGGTCCCGTCCTGATATTCCTCTGCACGCGTTAGCCATGCTAAAAAATGCCCGTGAAGGCATTGAGCCGGACGAGGCGGGTAACGTTGGCCCCATCAAACAGATTGAAGCGCTACAGGCGAAGGGGTTCCCTCTTGCCTACGTTGGCGACGTCGTAGGAACCGGCTCCTCGCGTAAATCGGCGACCAATTCGGTGCTGTGGTTTATGGGTGATGACCTGCCCTTCGTGCCAAACAAAAAAGGCGGCGGCGTAGTGCTGGGCGGCAAAATCGCCCCTATCTTCTTTAATACCATGGAAGATGCTGGCGCGCTGCCGATCGAAGTCGATGTGGATAACCTGAATACGGGCGATGTGATTGACATCTGGCCTTATAAAGGCGAAGTCAGAGATCACCTTACCGGTGAAGTGCTGGCGACCTTTGCGCTGAAAACCGACGTGCTGCTGGATGAAGTGCGCGCCGGTGGCCGTATTCCGCTGATTATCGGACGCGGCCTGACCACCAGGGCGCGTGAAGCGCTGGGCCTGCCGCACAGCACCGTATTCCGTCAGGCCAGAGACGTGGCGGCCAGTACCCGTGGATTCTCGCTGGCGCAGAAAATGGTAGGTCGTGCCTGCGGCACCGAGGGCGTACGTCCGGGAGCCTATTGTGAACCGAAAATGACCTCAGTCGGTTCGCAGGATACTACCGGGCCAATGACCCGCGATGAGCTGAAAGATCTCGCCTGCCTGGGTTTTTCCGCCGACCTGGTGATGCAGTCCTTCTGCCACACGGCGGCCTATCCGAAACCGGTAGACGTCTCGACTCACCATACGCTGCCTGACTTTATTATGAATCGCGGCGGCGTCTCCCTGCGTCCGGGCGACGGTATTATCCACAGCTGGCTGAACCGTATGCTGCTGCCGGATACCGTCGGCACCGGCGGTGACTCCCATACCCGCTTCCCGATTGGGATCTCTTTCCCTGCGGGTTCAGGCCTGGTCGCGTTTGCTGCCGCCACCGGCGTTATGCCGCTGGATATGCCGGAATCTGTGCTGGTGCGTTTCAAAGGGAAAATGGAGCCGGGGATCACCCTGCGCGATCTGGTGCATGCTATTCCGCTGTATGCCATCAGGCAGGGGCTGCTGACCGTAGAGAAGAAAGGGAAGAAAAACATCTTCTCTGGCCGCATTCTGGAAATCGAAGGTCTGCCGGACCTGAAAGTGGAGCAGGCGTTTGAGCTTTCCGATGCGTCGGCCGAGCGCTCAGCTGCGGGCTGTACCATCAAGCTGGGTAAAGATCCGATCATTGAGTATCTGAACTCCAACATTGTCCTGCTGAAGTGGATGATCGCGGAAGGCTATGGCGATCGTCGTACGCTGGAACGCCGTATCCAGGGTATGGAAAAATGGCTGGCGGATCCGCAGCTGCTGGAAGGCGATGCTGACGCAGAGTATGCGGCGGTGATTGAGATCGATCTGGCCGAGATTAAAGAGCCAATCCTGTGCGCGCCTAACGATCCTGATGATGCGCGTCTGCTGTCTGACGTGCAGGGTGAGAAGATCGATGAGGTCTTTATTGGCTCCTGCATGACCAACATCGGTCACTTCCGCGCGGCCGGTAAGCTGCTGGATAGCCACAAGGGCCAGTTGCCAACGCGTCTGTGGGTGGCTCCGCCTACCAAAATGGATGCTGCGCAGCTGACCGAAGAGGGGTACTACAGCGTATTCGGTAAAAGCGGTGCGCGCATTGAGATCCCCGGCTGTTCACTCTGTATGGGGAACCAGGCGCGGGTTGCAGACGGCGCGACGGTAGTTTCCACTTCTACCCGTAACTTCCCGAACCGTCTTGGCACCGGGGCAAACGTCTATCTGGCCTCTGCTGAGCTGGCTGCGGTTGCTTCCCTGCTGGGCCGACTGCCCGCGCCGGATGAGTATCAGCAGTTTATGAATCAGGTTGATAAGACGGCGGTGGATACCTATCGCTATCTGAACTTTGACCAGCTGAGCCAGTACACGGATAAAGCCGACGGCGTGATCTTCCAGACCGCCGTATAAAGGGGAAGTTACCCGGGCGCTAAAGATGACCACCAAACCGGGGATGAGAAATCATCTCCGGTTTTTTTTTAGAAACTCACGGTTATTCCTGCCGCAATTCCCCAGTCGTCGATACCCTCTTTTTGCAGGTACTTCTGATAGTTTATCTGACAGGAGAGTTCACTGTTTTCTACCCGCGGGATGCTGGCGTCCGTTTTGAGCTGAAAACTGTTGCCCCTCTGGCCGGATTTAAAGCCGTTGATCGCGCTGCCATCCTTGAAAATACGCTTATGGAGGGCATATGCACTTAGCGTAAGCGGCGGCTGTTCAGAGAGCTGCCAGCTGGAGGGAGTGCTGAGAGGGCGATAAGGCAGGGCTTCTCTCTCTCCGTTGTCACCCATCCCGTCAGAGCGATCGTCCTCAGTGGGTGCAGCCGGTTCATTACTGGAATGCGGCAATATATGAGTCCCATCGCCCATTAGCGTTTCTGAGTAAATATGATGGCTATTCCAGCCTGGAAAATAACGGCCATTATTTTTAGACAGTTTATTATTTAAGGTTCTGGTCACTGGTGGAGCCTGAGTAATAACGCTATCCGCACATGGATAGTGGCCTGGCGGCATTTCAGAAGAGTGTATATTAAACAGGTTGACCGGGGTGTTTAATTCGGTCCGGTTATCCAGACTGACCCGATTGTAATGCACAGTCTCAGGTGGGACGATGCGTTGAGACGAGGTAACCGGCGCACTATCAGCCCTTATCAGGGCAGCAGAGAGGAATAAGAGCACCGCCAGGGGGCAAAACAGGACGGATTTACGGGTAAGGTTCATTGATCGTCATCCTTGATCATATACCAATGCATCATGCATTTCTTGCGTGAATTTTATCCTAAGGCATTCGTTTTTACAAATGTCGTCTAATTAAGGTCCATACTTAATTTTTTGTTTTGCGAGCCAGGTTCATAATATGTTTTCACTTCACCTAAAGCGGTGAGGCTTTACAATTTTTTAAGTGCGCGCGTAACGTGTGCAGATGAAGAAGACAATATTTTCGCGGCCTCCTGGCTACTCCCTCAATCGCAGTCGGCAATGAATAACGTGGTAAAGTAACCGGATCCTGTCAGAATGAGAGCATGGCTGATGCATCAACTTCGACAGCTGCATGTATAAGGGTATTACCGTGGAATATGAGTTTTTACGCGACATCACCGGCGGCGTGAAGGTCCGCATGTCAATGGGCCATGAGGCCGTCGGTCACTGGTTTAATGAAGAGGTGGAGGGCAACCTGACGCTGCTGGATGAGGTCGAAGCCGCCGTACAGGAGGTGAAGGGCAGCGAACGGCAGTGGCAGCGCATTGGGCATGAGTATACGCTGTGGCTGGATGAAGAAGAGGTGATTATCCGCGCAAATCTGCTCAGCTTCGAGGGGGATGAGATAGAAGAGGGAATGAACTACTACGATGAAGAGAGCCTGTGCTTCTGCGGCGTGGAGGATTTCCTTGCGGTGATTGCCGCCTACCGGGCCTTTTTACAGGGACGTTAACCGGTCTGCACAGCCATGATGGGCATAGTCGGCTGGCGGTCTCACGCCGTCGATAGCCCAGCTATGTCAGACCCGCCACCGTTGCTGAAACAAAACGGGCGGCACAGAGGCCGCCCGTATTTCGTCAACGGCAACAGGTTACTGTGTTTTCAGTCCAACGGACGGAATATTGCGTCCGTAATAGATCTCACGCATCTCTTTCCACAGCAGATCGGTAATACGCTTGTGCTCCTGCGGGCTAAGATCTTCCGGTTTCGTATTGAACAGGTAGTGTTTAAGATCGAACTCTTTCAGCAGCATCTTGGTATGAAACATATTTTCCTGATAGACGTTCACATCCATCATGTCGTACATCGACTTCATGCTGTCAGACATAAAATTCTGAATAGAATTGATCTGGTGATCGATGTAGTGCTTCACGCCGTTTACGTCGCGGGTGAAGCCCCTGACGCGATAGTCGATGGTAACAATGTCTGATTCTAGCTGGTGTATCAGGTAGTTAAGCGCCTTCAGCGGTGAAATCACTCCGCAGGTCGATACTTCAATATCGGCACGGAAGGTGCAAAGGCCGCCCTGCGGGTGGCTCTCAGGGTAGGTATGCACGCAGATATGGCTTTTATCCAGGTGCGCGACCACCGACTCCGGCAGCGGGCCCGGATGCTCGGAATTATCAATATCCTTAGGATCAACCGGTTCCTCACTCACGAGGATGGTGACGCTGGCGCCCTGTGGCTCATAGTCCTGTCGGGCGATATTCAACACGTTAGCGCCGATAATCGAACAGGTTTCGCTCAGGATTTCCGTCAGGCGGTTGGCATTATACTGTTCATCAATGTACGCAATGTATCCGTCACGCTCTGCATCTGTATTCGCGTAACAGATATCGTAGATACAAAAACTCAGGCTTTTGGTCAGGTTGTTGAAGCCATGTAGTTTAAGCTTTTGCAATTTCGTTCACCCCCTTAAAATACACCGTCAGTTAGCCAGCGCATTCAACAGATATTGCGGCAGGGCAAAGCTGCCGGTATGGATTGCCGGATTGTAATAGCGGCAATTCAGGTTGGCGGCATCAAAGCGCGCCTGTAGCGTGGCCGTATCAAGCTGGCGCAGCGCTGGATTATTACTCGCCCAGGCGAAGGTCATAATCCCGCCGTAGTAGGTGGGGATTGCCGCCTGGTAGAAGCTGACGTCGCTAAAGTAGTGGCTCAGCTTACGGTGGCTGTTAATGGCCTCATCCTGCTGTAAAAAGCAGACCCCGTTTTGTGCCACAAAGATGCCATCTTCATTGAGGCAGCGGCGACAGCCTTCGTAAAACTCCGAAGTAAACAGACTCTCTCCGGGACCGATAGGGTCGGTACAGTCAGAGATGATCACGTCAAATTTATCCTGGCACTGGCTGACGAAATTCACGCCATCATCAATCACCAACGTAAAGCGCGGATCGTCATAGGCACCCGCGCTATGGTTCGGCAGATACTGTTTGCAGAACGTCACGACGCCGGCGTCGATCTCTACCATGGTGATGTGCTCGACGCTTTTATGCCGGCTGACCTCGCGCAGCATCGCGCCATCGCCACCGCCGATAATTAACACGCGCTTTGCGGCACCCTGTGCCAGCAGCGGGACGTGCGTCATCATCTCATGATAGATGAATTCATCGCGCTCCGTAGTTTGGACCACGCCGTCAAGTGCCATAACGCGACCTAAAGCGGCATTCTCGAAGATAACCAGATCCTGGTGTCCGGTTTTTTCACGGTACAGGACTTTGTCGACAGCGAAATACTGTCCAAACCCGGCATGAAGCGTTTCATACCACATTTCTTTTTCGGCCATGGTGGGACTCTCCTTCCTCATAAACAGCCACGAAAAATGGGCGCGATATAATAGCTAACTCTGACCGCGGTTGCACGGTCAAATTATCAACAAAGCGTAGATAAGAAAGAGGATTATTTCACCCAGGCGAGCAGGCTAAGAGAATCACGCGCGAGAGATTTGCATTTATCAGCGTTAGGCACCGCAATACCGCTCAGATCGCGATAGCTGTCTTCACCTAAGGCTTTCATATTAAAACTGTCGTAGTTAGCCAAATCCCAGCGATTTTGCTGGGCGAAAAAGGCCAGCGCCCGGCGGATCTGCGTGTCAGGCAGATCCTGATAACCACAGTCATTCTTCAGATAAACAAAAACGGCGGTAAGATCCGCCATGTCTTCCGCTTCCGATTCGCTCAGGGCAAAACTGGTCGACGAGAAGCCGAAGAGGCCCAGTATCAACAGAGCCTTGATGCTTTTCTTCATACATTGTTCTCAGAGGTTGGCAATAGGCTGAACTTAGCACAGTTACGGGGCGGCTACAGACAAATTTGCCAGAGAAACGCGCTGAAAAGGCGATTTAATGACGGTGGATGGCGCAGAGGGACCGGCAAGGCTTGACCTTCCCGCAGGGTAAGGGTTTATGCTGCGTCACTGATACCGACCGCCAGCGTAAGGACAGGGTAATGCAACGTCGTGATTTTATTAAGCTGAGTGCCGCAGCAGGCGCAGCCAGCGCGCTGCCGCTGTGGAGCCGTTCACTGATGGCCGCGATGCCCCGGGCCGAATTGCCCATTCCCAGCCTGTTGACGCCGGACCCGCGCGGCGTCATGAACATCACCGCGCAGCAGGGTAAAACCGTCTGGCAGGGTCAGTCGGTCACCAGCTGGGGCTATAATGGCAGCCTGCTCGGCCCGGCCATTCAGCTTGAGCGCGGCAAGGCCGTCACCCTCAACGTTCACAACGCCCTGCCCGAAGCGACCACGGTTCACTGGCACGGGCTGGCACTGCCCGGCGACGTTGACGGTGGCCCGCAGGCGCTGATTGCGCCGGGTGCCAGCCGCAGCGTCAGCTTCACGCCCGATCAGCCCGCGGCCACCTGCTGGTTCCATCCTCATCAGCACGGCAGGACCGGCTACCAGGTCGCACAGGGGCTGGCCGGACTGGTTCTGATGAATGATGAGGCAAGCGGTAAGCTGCTGTTGCCGAAAATCTGGGGGGTGGATGATATTCCGGTGATCCTCCAGGACAAACGGCTGAGCGCCGATGGCAGCCGGATTGATTATGAACTGGACGTGATGGGCGCGGCGGTTGGCTGGTTCGGGAATACGATGCTGACTAACGGGGCTATTTACCCGCAGCATGCCGTACCGCGCGGCTGGCTGCGCCTGCGCCTGCTGAATGGCTGCAATGCCCGCTCGCTTAATCTGACCGCCAGCGATGACCGCACCCTGTATGTCATTGGCAGCGACGGCGGCTTACTGTCCGAGCCGGTGCCGCTGAAGACACTGTCAATGATGCCGGGCGAGCGCTTTGAAGTGCTGGTTGATACCCACGATGGCAAAGCGTTTGACCTGCAGACGCTGCCGGTGCGGCAGATGGGCATGACGCTGGAACCGTTCAACCAGCCGCTGCCGGTACTGAGCATTACCCCGCTACGGGTTATGGCGAGCGGCACGCTGCCCGACAGGCTGGTTGAGCTACCGGCGCTGCCGGAGCAGGTGGACAAGAGCCGCTGGCTACAGCTGTCGATGGATCCGGAGCTTGAGCGTCGCGGGATGCTGGCGCTCATCAAGAAGTATGGTGGTGCGGCAATGGCCGGTATGGGCGGCGATGCGCATGACCACGACGATAACGACGCGGCACCTGAGAAAAGGCGTGCGGATGGCGGCATGGCGGGTATGTCGCATCCGCAGCCTCAGCAGGATGAGTACGATTTTCATAACGGCAATAAGATCAATGGTATGGCCTTTGATATGGCCAAACCCGCGTTCGATGTGCCGCGCGGAACGGTAGAAAAGTGGACTGTCTCCGGGGAAGGCGATGAGATGCTTCATCCGTTTCATATTCACGGCACGCAGTTCCGCATCCTCTCCGAAAACGGCAAACCCCCGGCGGCGCACCGCAGCGGCTGGAAGGATATGGTCAGGGTTGAGGGGTGGCGCAGTGAAGTGCTGGTACGCTTTGATTATGCCGCGACAAAAGAGCAGGCCTATATGGCGCACTGCCATCTGCTGGAGCATGAGGACACGGGAATGATGCTGGGCTTTACCGTCAGCTGAGGCCAGTCTAAGGCGGGCAGGGCCCCGCCTTTAACCCGTCATAGCCGACGGCAATGGGGTGAAAAATCGTTACCTTAGGGCAGCTGGCTGGCTTAAGGTTGAGGTTGCCCCATCGTTATTGGTTGCGGTGGCGGTCACATTGGCAACCTGTAACCTGGCCGGTAAGGTCAGCTGATAGTGGAAGTGGGCCTGGCCATTCGCCCCTATCGCCACCATCTGATAGCCCAGAATGTCTTCCGCCTCGTTTTCATCCGCACGACGATTGGAAAAGAACTCTATGCGGTAGAGCGTATTGGCAATGCCCTTAACCTCTCCCTCTACGCTAAGCTGTCCGGCATGAAGCGTCACCCGATCGATGTGCGGCGCGGTTTGCCCCTCATTTGGGGTCGGTTCGCAGCCCGCCACTCCTCCGTCAATCGCACAGATCTTCTCCATTTTGCTGGTGTCTTCGCTGATACCGCCGCCGCGATTACCGATAAAAGCAGCATGTTCCAGGCCCGGAACGTTAAAGACAATTGCCCCAGCTAAGTGCGGCAGGCAGCTGCCTCCGGCAAAGCAGCGTTTAATATTTCTGCCGTTATCGATCATGATATTTTCGCTGATGCGGTTACTGGAGATCCCGCTGATACGGTTAATACCGAAGCGGCCATCCTTACCGGCTTCACCCTGTGGGCGCACTGACACGGCCACGCGGTTACCCGTCATGGTATTGCCATCGACGATATTACCGCTGCCGCTCAGGGTGACGGCGGAGGAGAGATTAACAAAGGTGTTGGCCGCGATATAGTTACGGTTACCCCAGTTAATCTGAACGCCATCTGAGTAATTTTCGAAATGATTACGAATGATCTCATTATCATTGCCCCACAGCATTTCCAGCCCCTGTGAGGGCTCCTTATTATTCACTGAATCTGTGGTAATAAAATTATCTGCAACAAGATTAAAAGAGGCACCCCGGGTGGCTTCCATCGCATCACCATTATTAATAAAGGTGTTGCGCAATATTTTATTCCTCTGCGTTGTTGTGGCAGTGGAGTTTCCTTTCCCATCGTCACCGGTTAACATTAATCCCGCGCCGCCATGATTAGCGACAATGCGGTTATCTTCGATGACATTATCGCTGGAGCGGTTAATTAAAATGCCAATACAAAAGTTTGTAATCTCCAGCCCCTGTAATGTTACGTGGCCGGTATCACGCAGCACTAAACCGGGAAGGCTGGTGGTACGCACGTTGGCGCCATACTGCCCCTCGACCGCACCGGGACAGGCGCGGGGATCGACGGGTTTTATATAGCCGCTGCCGTCAATGGCGATATAGTCATTGGTTTTCCGCCAGTCCGTGTTGATAATCTCTACCGGACCCATCAGCGGGGGTAAAGGCTGTTGCAGTTTGATTGCATAAGGTTTCTTTCCCAGCGTATGTAATTCAATACGATAATTTCCCGGATGCTGGTTATTTTTAAGTATTGCCCAGCGTAGCGTCCCCGGACTGGCATCGTCCGCGTAGGAGGTTATCTGTAATACGTTCTGCGGTGGGATGTCGTTCTCCGCGGCGTGAATGGCTGGCTGTATCAGACAGGAAATTAGTACGAGCAACGTTCTCTTAATCATTTTAATGCCACCTTGATTTTTGTATTCTCAAGGCAAGGGGCGTCCCTGGTGCCGCTTGACCTTTTTAGTTAAAATCTTTCTTTTAAACAGGCGTATTGGCAGGTGATTAATTTTATAATTTATAATTACAGATGATTTTTTTATAATTATGGCGATAAAACATCATGGTTAAACAGGTGGCAGCGGGCGGGTTTAGCTCTAAACGAGCCAGCTGCTTTACTTTTTCAGGCTAACCCTATCAGAATATCATGCTCCATAGCGCCGAGATGGGCATGGCCAGCACCAGGGCGGGCAGCATATTGGCCACCGGAAACACCTTGATACCGCAGATGCGAAAACCCGTCGCAAACATCAGTACGCCACCGACGGCTGAGAAATCCGCCTGCATGGCTGGCGTGGTCATCGGTAGAATAAACACGGCACCGTAAGCCAGCAGCAGCTGGATAATCAGCTGGGGTATCGCCACAATGGCGACCGAAAACCCGAGCGTGGTAGCAAAAATGGCCGCGGTAAAGAGATCGAGGAAAGACTTTGCAATCAGAATGCTAAAGTCGCCGGTCATTCCCTCATGCATGGAACCGAAAATCCCCGTGCCGCTGGCGCAAAACAGGACGATAATCGCCACGTAACTTTGCAGAAATTGCGCCTGTGACTCTTCACTGCCCGGCTCCGTACGCACCACCAGTTCTACCAGTCCGCGCGCCTTTGCACCCAGCTTACCGATTCCTCTCTCAAGATAAACCAGCTCGCCTAACAGGGCCCCAAGGATCACCGACAGCACCATCACCGGCATATGGGACACTTTATTGACCAGCACGATCCCCATACACATTGAGGCCGCGCCAAAAATCAGCGGCATTGAGGTGCGTACCCGTTCAGGCAGTTTACTGCTCAGCAGGGCACCCGCAATACCGCCAATCAGCACGGCGGCACCGTTGATATAAGGTCCAATAATCACGACTTGTCACTCCTTGTTTAAACTTACGGTCTCACCCCAGCGGGGCAGCTCCGCACACTCCACACCGAATAAACCCAGCGCCCGCGCCACGCTGTGGGAAATAATCTCCTCAACGCTTTGTGGCCTGGCGTACAGGGCTGGCACCGGAGGGAAAATAATGCCGCCACAGTCCGTTACCTGTTGCATATTGCGCAAATGACCCGCGTGGAGCGGCGTTTCCCGCACCATCAACACCAGCCGCCTGCGCTCTTTTAGTACCACATCGGCTGCACGGGTCAGTAGATTATCCGTTACGCCGCTGGCGATGGCAGCCAGGGAGTGCATCGAACAGGGTGCAACCAGCATGCCCATGGTCTGAAAAGAGCCGCTGGAAATAGCGGCCCCGACCGCCCGGATGGGATGCACCACATCCGCCATTGCCATCACATCCTCCTCGCTCAGGTCGGTTTCGTGCTCCCGATTGAGGTGGGCAGACTGCGTGATAACCAGATGACTTTCTATCTCAGCCTGGCGCAGGAAGCGTAGTGCCTGGACGCCGTATGAAAAGCCGGAGGCACCGCTGATACCGACTATCAGCCGCTGTTTTTTCAGCGAATTGACTGACCCTGACATACCTTCTCCTGTTTACTTTTTAAAGCCCGGAATAAAGCGGTTAACGTCAACCTCAAGGAACTGGCTGCGGATAAAGTTCTTTTTCAGATGATAAGGCACGGTACAGTCAAAAATGGCTTTACAGGCAATGCCATGGGCGCGGATGGAGGGGCTGAAAGCGGGATCCGAAGAGGGATCGAGCGGATGGCAGCGTACGCCTGGAATTAAGGTGGTGCTGACATCCGCCTGATAGCGCGTCGTCATCGCCCACATCACGTCACTGAGATCGAAGATATCGACATCCTCATCCACCAGCATAATGTGCTTCAGTTCGGAAAAGGCCGAGAACGCCAGCAGCGCGGCCTGTTTCTGCCGTCCTTCATCCACCAGAGAACGTTTTTTGACCTGCAACACCGCCAGATACTTGCCGGTTCCCGGTGACGGGCAGTGCACATTCTGAACGAAGCCGGGCAGGGCGCGTTCAACCATTTGCAGAATACTGGCTTCGGTTGGGATCCCGGCCATATTGGTGTGTTCGTCGCTGGGACCAATGCAGGTCTGCAAAATGGGGTGGCGACGATGGGTGATGGCTTTCACTTTAATCACCGGCACTTCTGCCTGAGCGTCACCGGTGTAGCCGGGGAACTCTGGCATGGCTTTGCCGGTATTGGTGTTCTGATCTTCGCGAACCCGAACGTTAGGCAATAATTCACCCTCAATCACCACTTCGGCGTTAGCGATACCGCGTGCTTTGACGCTGGCGCAGTCCACCAGCTCAACCGCCTGGTTACGCAGGCTACCGGCAATAGACAGCTCATCAAAACCCAGCGGCGTGGTCGGTGGCTCAAAGCAGGCACCGATTTCAATGGCGGGATCGACACCAATGCTGATTGAAATAGGCAGGGGTTTACCCGCGGCTTCGGCTTTCTGACGGAAAACATCCAGATGGCGACCCGGCACGAAGTACATGGAGATCTCATCTTTACTCTGCACGCACAGACGGTGAATGGTCACGTCATGTTCGCCGGTTTCCGGATCGGCCGCATAGCACATGCCCAGGGTAAAATAGGGACCGGCATCGTCGGGGGTATTGGTCGGGGCGGGCAGCAGCTTAAGAATATCGAAATCGGGATCGGTTGCCAGGTGCACCACTTCCTGACAGGCGGCTTTTTCACGCGGGATAACGACAGGGGCAATTGGCGTATTGACTGAATCCTTCAGCATAAAGGCCAGCTTTTCAGGAGTGGTACCAAACAGGCGCGCCACGCGTTTACGCGATGACAGCAGGCCAATCAGGACGCGCATATCATCATAGCCTTTGATTTTATTGAAAATCATGGCTGGCCCGATTTGAGTAGGACGCTGCACGGTACCGTTGGCCCCAACGTAACGATAAACACCGGATAGCTCGGCAATGGGATCGACGGGTTCATCGGTATAAATCAACTCGTCATCATACTGACTCAGTAGTGCCAGTGCGGAGCGAAGGTCTGTGACCTTTGGCTGGGTATCCTGTTTATTCTTTTCAGACATCTTAATAAACCTCAACGCATTTCATCACCATCACGCCAGCCCTGACTCTACTGACGCAGCCGTCAGCAGCCGCGAGGTCAGTCGCTGATGGCCCTGCCTGCCGCTGCTGTCCTTGCAGTTTCAGGACCCCGGTGATATATGTCCAATAATAAATAACGCCTTTCTGATAAGGAATTTTTATTACTGATGGACAATCGCCAACTGCACTCCTTTGTGGTCCTGGCCGAAGAACTTCATTTCGGTAAGGCGGCGCTCAGGCTGAATATCGCCCAGCCAGCATTAAGCCAGCATATTAAGGCGCTGGAACAGGAGTGGGGGGTGATGCTGTTTTTACGCAACCGGCGCAGCGTGGTATTAACGCATGAGGGGGCGCAGCTGCTGGCGGATGCGCGCCTGGCGGTCAGCCACTATGAAAAGATTCGCGAAACGGCGTTAAGCCTGCGCAAGGGGTTTAAAGGGCGGATCCGGCTGGGCTATGTAGGCTCATCTATTATCGATCCGGTACTGGCAATGTTAATCAGCGGTTACCGAAAAGCCCGTCCCGAGATAGAAATTGCCATTGAAGAACATGATGTTAACCGGCAATTAACCTTACTGTTAGATGATGAGCTGGATATTGCGCTGGTGCGTTCGCCCGTTCCCCGCCAGGCGCAGCTGGATTATCTGGATTTGACCACCCGGCCGCTGATTGCCGTGCTGCCGCACCATCATCTGCAGCTACATAACACGCGTATCAGCCTGAGCGATCTGGCAGAGGAGCCGTTCCTTATCCAGCAGGACCCACCGGGGGTGGGTCTGGGGTGGTCAACGCTTTCAGCCTGCCTGCGCGCGGGTTTTACGCCGCAAAAGGTTCAGTTTACCCGGGATGTTTCCGTCGCCATTGGTCTGGTGGCCATCGGCATGGGCGTCACGCTGGCACCGGAAACCCAGCTTTCGGTGATGGTGCCGGAGGTGGACTACTGCCATCTGGATGACCCGTTAGCCACCACCACGCTGACGCTAAGCTGGCAAAAGCATATGCACAACAGCGCGGTGCGCGATTTTATCGCCTGTGCCCGCGAGCTGCTGTACTGAGCCAGCGTCAGAGCTGTTCCAGCGCCAGGCGCAGATCTTCAATCAAATCGTCCCGGTTCTCTATCCCAATGGACACCCGAATAGTTGACTCGCTAATACCGATGCGCGCGCGTACGTCTGCGGGCACGCCGGAGTGCGTGGTGCTGGCCGGGTGACTGGCGAGAGACTCGGTACCGCCCAGGCTTACCGCCAGCTTAAACAGCTCCAGGGTATTAAGCAGCCTGAAAGCGGCGGGCTGACCTCCCACCACGTCAAACGAGAAGGTTGAGCCCGCGCCACTGCACTGTTTACTGAACGTCTGACCTGCCGGAGAGTCGGGATGCAAAAAGGAGAGATAGTGCAGCTTTTCGATTTTGGGGTGGTTGCGCAGGAACGCCGCCACGGCGGCAGCATTATCGTTCGCCCGCTCCATCCGCAGCGACAGCGTTTCCAGCGAGCGGCCAATCATCCAGCAGGAGTGCGGATCGAGCTGCGTGCCGATGGCACTCCGCAGCGCTTTAATCTGCCTGATAAGCGCTTTACTGCCCATTGCTGCCCCGGCGATGAGATCCGAATGCCCGCCAACATATTTCGTCAGGGAGTAGAGCGAAATATCCGCGCCCTGCTCGATGGGGCGCTGGAAAACCGGCCCGAGCAGCGTGTTGTCGCAGGCAATAAGCGGGCGATGCTGCTGCTGTTGCTCAATAGCGTCTGCAACCCGACTAATAAGCGCAATATCCACCAGGCTATTGGTGGGGTTGGCAGGAGATTCAATCAGGATCACCGACACGCGTCCCTGTTGCATGGCCTCGTTTGCCGCCGCCTGAATGGAGGCTTCATTAACGCCGTCAGAGAAACCCACGGTAGCCACGTTGAGCTGACGGAAAGTCTTCGTCAGCAGCGTTTCCGTTCCACCGTACAGCGGTTGGGAATGGAGAATGGCATCCCCGGGTTTAACAAAGGCCAGCAGGGTGGTGGAGATGGCTGACATACCGGAGGAGAAAAGCGCCGCACTGTCGGTTCGCTCATAGAGAGCCAGCCGGTCCTCAACGATTTCGCTATTGGGATGGTTAAAGCGCGAGTAAACCAGCCCGTTGGCACCGCCCTCCGGCGGTTCACGACGCCCGGAAACGTAGTCGAAAAAGTCCTTCCCCTCCTCCGCGCTGTTAAAGACAAAGGTAGACGTCAGGAAAACCGGAGGCTTAACCGCGCCTTCTGAAAGGGCCGGATCGTAGCCGTAGTTTACCATTTGCGTTTCGGGCTGTAGCTCGCGCGTGCCGATATGCGTCTTTTTAGAATGGGGGGTAGCCATGCAATCTCCTGCCGATGTGGCGTGCTGAAAAGGGATAAATTCAGCGTACGTTATCATGCGCATAATCGCGGCTGTAAATGAATTAACGGTCTATCTATAGAAGCTTTTGCATTATAAAATTTCGTTAACATCGAGTTTGGAAGTCTATACGTCTGTCTGGCGCAGCAAGCTCAAAAATGCATATTTCCCTTCCGAACGTGAGCAGAAAATGTCCGTTGAAATTGCCAGCCTGCGTGTTCAGGGGCTGAGGGCGAAAGCCGCCCGGAAGTTCAGCCCGGTCAGCTACCGTGAACATGGTCTGCCAGTGTCGAATAAGCTGTTGGAGCATGACTGAAGCCTTTGCCAAAAGCATTTGACGTGTGCCAACTGTAACCCAGTGATCTAAGATAGGATAATCATCAGCAAGGAGCATGTATGGATACGGTTGAACAACTTAATGGCTACTATTTCAGAGGGATGTGTAACCTGCCTCCGGGTGAGCTTGCTTTCTGGATTCTGGTGGATGAGGCAGAAAAGCAACTGGACGGTTTAGATGTTTTTGCTTTTGCTACAATTGTAGGTAGCTTTAACATAATTCACGTTCCTGGAAAACCCAAAACAGCGACAAGGGGAACAAGCCTTTTGTCGTTAGGTCTGCGCAGAATAATTTCGTATCGGTTAGATAGTCGCTGGCGTTCCCCTACCTGGAAAACATTAATTAATGGTCGGTGGGCGAGAACTGCGAGTTTAGGCGGTCTCATAGGAAGATGGTTGCCGTGGGTAGGGGTAGCGATCACTTTTTATGATATAACCATGATTTCGCACAAAACCATCTGGCACTATAACCTCATGGTTAAACCTGAGGACAGAATATGACTTCTGTCGATGATGCTGTGCTTAAATTTGTAAGAGATGAATTACGTTGCGAGGCGCTTGATATTGATTCATCGCTCAGTACAGGTAAATATCTGACTGTTCGTGAAGATGTCTATGAGCTGGTCGATAAATATGTTGAGGTTTTTGGTGTTGATTGTAGCTCTATAGACTGGCGTCGTTATTTCCCAATACTTATATTGCCGTTTCTCCCTAATCGTTTAATGCCAGCCCGTTTACGATCGGATCGACATAAACCTCAGCCGTTTACCGTCAGAATGCTTGTTGAGTCCGCCAAAGCGGGGCGCTGGCTTTATGACTGAGCTACCGAATAAAAAATTTTGTAAATTATTTGTACTCATGCTTACCCAGTTATACCCCTGTCTCTGACGGGGGTTTTCTTTATATTTTCATGTATATCCTGAACAGTGACACTCAGACGTGAGCCGCCGCTGGCCATTAATTCAAGCTGTAGCGAGTACCGGGGTGGTGCAGGCAGCTGGGAGAAGTTTACAGACTTGTGGGACAGAGCAGCTTCAGAGTTTAAACGCTTGGATCGTCTATGAACAAGGCGATATCCCTCGTGCGGGGCGAATTTGTTTCGGCCCTTTTGAGTCACAACCTGTCTTCCCTGATATAATCCATCGCTTCAAAAGGTACTCATGCTATGGCTGTTGTACATGACTGTGCGATGTACCGTATATCAGTCGGTGTATCAATACCTTGATTTTAAACAAGCTTTGCATAGCGATTAACTGAATAAAATCAGTGAGATAAGTGATTTATGAAACATACCGTAGAAGTAATGATCTCTGAGGCAGAGATCGCCAAACGTATCGCAGAATTGGGCCAGCAGATCACGGAGCAGTACCGTGACAGCGGCAGCGAAATGGTGCTGGTCGGGCTGCTGCGCGGCTCTTTTATGTTTATGGCCGATCTCTGCCGTAAAATCGACGTGCCTCACGAGGTCGACTTTATGACCGCCTCCAGCTACGGCAGCGGTATGTCCAGCACCCGGGATGTCAAAATCCTTAAGGATCTGGATGAGGATATTCGCGGCAAGGACGTACTGATTGTTGAAGACATCATCGACTCCGGCAACACGTTGAGCAAAGTTCGCGATATTCTCAGCCTGCGCCAGCCGAAATCACTGGCAATCTGCACCCTGTTGGATAAACCTTCACGTCGTGAAGTCGAGGTACCGGTTGAGTACGTCGGCTTTACTATTGCGGATAAGTTTGTTGTTGGCTACGGCATTGACTATGCCCAGCGTTATCGCCATCTGCCTTACGTTGGCAACGTGGTGATGCTGGAAGAGTAAGGAACATTTGTGCGACGGGCCGGGCAACCGGACCTGCGCACAAACGACTAAGGCCGGGTTTCCCGGCCTGTTATATGATGCGTCGCCTGCAATCAGTTGGGGCTTTCAAGCTCGTTAAGCAGGTTTGCTATACCGTGGCGATAGCGCTGCTCAAGGGTTTCGCGGCTGGTGGCGGTCACTTCCAGATCGCGCAGATAGCCGTCCTGAATGCCGTAAACCCAGCCGTGGATCGTGACTTTCTGGCCGCGCTTCCAGGCAGACTGCATCACAGTAGAATGCCCCAGATTGTAGACCTGTTCGATCACGTTGATTTCACAGAGTTTATCAAAGCGTTTTTCCGGCGGCAGCTCACCCAGTAACGAACTATGCTTGTACCACAGATCGCGGATGTGCAGCAGCCAGTTGTTAATCAGGCCCAGCTCAGGATTTTCCACCGCCGCCTGTACGCCGCCGCAGCCGTAGTGACCGCAAATGATGATGTGCTCCACTTCCAGTACTTCAACGGCGTACTGCACGACAGAGAGGCAGTTTAAGTCCGTGTGAATCACCAGATTAGCGACGTTACGGTGAACGAAGAGTTCACCCGGCTCCAGGCCGGTGAGGCGCTCGGCCGGGACGCGGCTGTCGGAACAGCCAATCCAGAGAAAGCGGGGCTTCTGGGCCAGTGACAGGCGCTCAAAGAAGCCCGGATCTTCCTCTTTCAGCAGTCGGGACCATTCGCGGTTGTTGCTGATAAGGGTATTAATGTCTTTCATAGTTGTGTCGACCGATACTCGAAATGCGTGGCGATAATATAGGTCAACACGGCGTGATTTAAAACGTCAAACAAGCAAACCACACAAAACAGGGCACTCTTTAACCTATGACTTATGCACTGGAACTTGAAAAACTGACCAAAACCTATGCGGGTGGCGTTCAGGCCCTCAAGGGAATTGATTTGAACGTGGAAGCGGGCGACTTCTACGCGCTCCTCGGGCCTAACGGGGCGGGGAAATCCACCACCATTGGTATCATCAGCTCGCTGGTGAATAAAACGTCGGGCAAAGTCCGGGTATTTGGTTATGACCTGCAGCAGGATATGGTCAACGCGAAGCGTCAGCTGGGGCTGGTGCCGCAGGAGTTTAACTTCAACCAGTTTGAAACCGTGATGCAGATTGTGGTCAGCCAGGCGGGCCTGTATGGCGTGGTAAAAGCCGAGGCAATTAAGCGCGCTGAAAAATACTTAAAGCAGCTGGATCTGTGGGACAAGCGTGACGAACGTGCCCGTATGCTTTCCGGAGGAATGAAGCGCCGTCTGATGATCGCTCGTGCGCTGATGCACGAGCCTAAGCTGCTGATTCTGGATGAGCCAACTGCCGGGGTGGATATTGAACTGCGCCGCTCGATGTGGACTTTCCTGCAGGATCTCAATGCCAGAGGTACCACCATTATTCTGACCACCCACTATCTGGAAGAGGCAGAGATGCTGTGCCGCAATATCGGCATTATTCAGAGCGGGGAACTGGTGGAAAACACCACCATGAAAGGGCTGCTCTCCAAGCTGAAATCGGAAACCTTTATTCTCGATCTGGCGGCGAAAAGCCCGCTGCCTCAGCTGGAAGGTTTTCAGTACCGGCTGGTGGATACCTCTACGCTGGAGGTCGAAGTGCTGCGTGAGCAGGGGCTGAATAGCGTGTTCAGTCAGCTCAGCCATCAGGGCGTGCAGGTTTTAAGTATGCGTAACAAGGCTAACCGACTCGAGGAGCTGTTTGTCGACCTGGTTAACGGTCGTACAGGAGATAAAGCATGACACATTTATACTGGGTAGCGCTGAAAAGCATCTGGGGAAAAGAGATTAACCGCTTTGCCCGCATCTGGATCCAGACGCTGGTGCCGCCGGTGATCACCATGACGCTCTACTTTATTATTTTCGGCAATCTGATTGGCTCGCGCATCGGCGATATGCACGGTTTTTCCTATATGCAGTTTATCGTGCCGGGTCTGATTATGATGGCGGTGATAACCAATGCCTATGCCAACGTGGCCTCGTCGTTTTTCAGCGCCAAATTTCAGCGCAATATTGAAGAACTGCTGGTCGCGCCGGTGCCCACGCACGTCATTATTGCCGGGTATGTGGGCGGCGGCGTCGCACGAGGGATTTGCGTAGGCATCCTGGTTACCGCTATTTCACTGTTTTTCGTGCCTTTTCACGTTCATTCATGGCTGATGGTATCGGTGACGCTGGTGCTGACGGCGATTTTGTTTTCCCTTGCCGGTTTGCTCAACGCGGTGTTTGCCCGCACGTTCGATGATATCAGCCTGATCCCTACGTTCGTGCTGACGCCCCTGACTTATCTCGGCGGTGTATTCTACTCGCTGACGCTGCTGCCGCCTTTCTGGCAGATGGTGTCGAAGCTGAATCCCATTGTTTATATGATCAGCGGCTTCCGCTTTGGCTTTTTGGGGATTAACGACGTGCCGCTGTTTTTCACCCTGGCCGTATTAGCGGGTTTTATCGCAGTATTTTATCTGCTGGTATGGGTGCTTATTGAGCGCGGCAGGGGATTACGGACGTAGTTTTTGTCCGTTTTGATTGTTGCAAAGGCTGGGGGCATCGCCAACCGGTGGTGTCCTTGTGCCAGCATCCCTGCTGGCCCATCCGGGTCTTCCCCTCTTCACTCAGCACGGCGGCCCAGCAGATCTTGCAGCCCACACAATAATTAACCCCATCTTTAGAGGTTGATCACTAAACATAACTAAATGTTATTGCTGAGCGACCTTATCCCCACGCGCACTCACTTAGTCACATCGTGAACACGCTGTACTGGTATCAGCTATTACCGGATCTGGCACGATATACCTACTGGAATACAGGCTATCTGCGTGGTGCAGACCTGTTCATCTTCGGAGCGATTATTATGCCTGGTATTAGCCGATTACCTCCTGGTCATGTGGACTCACTCTCTTCCCGGAATGAAGAGAACGGGAGACCCAACGCTTCAAACGCCTCCCTGGCGTCTGGTACATCCCGGGCGTCTGGCGGATCGAGTACAGCCCAATCCTTCTATAGCCTCCCAAACGGCTCGAGGGCGTCTGATGGATCGAGTACATCCCAATCTTTTTATAGCCTCCCAAACGGCTCCGGGGCCTCAATAGCATCTAACGCTACCCATTCGTCCCAAGTATCTCCCGAGCCCAGTGCGCCGCATGAGTCTCACGAATCCAATGCAACCAATACCCCCCAGGCCTCCAGCGCGTCAAACACCTCTGATGCGCAGCGTCAGCAGCAGATAGCGCAAATCAGTACCCAGCTCCGGGAATACTTCCCCGGCAGTGAAGAGCTCAACGACCTGATTCAGAACCGGGCCACCGAACTGCATGAAATGGGGGAAACACCGCAGAGCATTGCCGCGAATATGGCGAAAGCACAAAAAATGGATTATATCAGCGATGCGGCAGGTGGTGCGGTGAAAGCCTTCCCCTTTGCTATTTCCGGATTTGCTTCCGGTGCGGTAAAGCTCGGTTTAGGCATTAATGGAACCACACCAGGTGCAGAAGCGCTGGCGGGGGCGGTAGACGGTGGAACCGCTATGGTGCTTAAATCGGTCGGCGATAAGGTTTTTGCCGACACGGTAAAGGATTCGCAATGGCTCGCCGCTGATGCTGACAAGCTGGAACCCACTATGCAGAATGTGCTGAAGCAACGGGAAGGGCTGGGTGAAAGCATGAAGCTGGCTCCGCTGGGTGGGCTGGGCTTTACCGCTCGTAATCTCGTCACTTCTACCGCAGCGGTCGCCAGTAAAAACAACCCCGCCGTTATCTCAAACCTCAATAACGTATTGAGTTTGGGGGCTGGCGCGGCAGGAAACGTTCTGACTAATGCGGCCAGTTCAACGCGGGGGCCGGAGTTCCTTTTTGGACGCACCGACTGGAAAGAACGTTATACGGCGCTCAATAATACCAGCGTATCGCACCAGATGGTTTCGGGTGGGGTAGACAGAGCAAAAACCCTGGTAGGCAGCGTACTCACGCCGAAAAACTATGCAAAAGGGGCGCTGAACATCGCGTCCGGCAATATGGTATCCGAAATTGGTACGCTGGCAGCGGGTATTGCAGGGACTAATACTGTGCGCAACATCGTGCGGAATCCACCCGCGCATGGACCACTCAGCACGGCATCCTCAGCTACTATTGACGCCATTACCGGAAGACTGAGTGCGGCACAGCTAACCGCAAGAGGAGACATCGCCAAAGACGCGTATCTGAACGTGGGGTTATCGGGGGTGGCCTATGCGGCACAGGGAGTGGCCGGTGCGCTGGCTGGGCCAGCGCCAACGCGTAATGATGAGTGGGTGGATAAAAAAGCCAGTGAGCTTGCTAACAGTAAGCTGGGGCAGAGCGTGGGAAAAGTCGTTGATAATACAATAGGAAGAGTAGCGACCAGCTCGCGCCAGTGGCAGGCTGAACAGCGCCGAAGTCATATTGAGCGTGGCACTGACAACATCGAAATGCAGCCTCAGAGCAATACGCCTACTGAAGGGTAATACACGTACTGAAGGGTAGTCCGGGTGGGTTTTGCCAGCGAAGGTCGTGGTGACCCCTCCTGGTCGTGTGCGCGCTGAATGATAACCGCGTGCGCGGTGTGCAGCAAAAAAGGGGCAGGCAACCAGCCCGCCCCTTTTATTCATACCGCCTTTTGATTCAGAATGCTTTTTATTCAGGACACCTGAACCGGGATAGATTTCGCCAGTCGCTTCATCTGATTATCCCCTTCAAAGTAGGCAACTTTTGGCTGCCATTCGCGCGCCGCCGCATCCGTCATCTGCACGTAGGAGCAGATGATCAAAATATCGCCTTCGCAGGCGCATCGGGCCGCCGCGCCGTTAACCGAGATAATCTTCGAGCCGCGTTCGGCAGCAATTGCGTAGGTGGAGAAACGCTGCCCGTTAGTCACGTTGTAAATATCAATGGCTTCGTACTGAAGAATGCCGGAAGCGTCGAGAAAGTCCTGGTCAATGGCACAGGAGCCTTCGTAATTCAGATCCGCCTGAGTCACCTTCACCCGGTGGAGTTTGCCCTGTAGCATGGTACGGTTCATAGCCTTATTACCCTAGTTACAAAAGTTACCAGAAACACCCGCGCCATTATCAGCCGGGTATTATCACTTACTCCCGCGCCAGAATCAGCTGAGGATTATCACCTGCTACTGCATCAGTATCAGCCGGCGTTATTATCCACTACTGCGCCACTATCAGCTGAGCATTATCACCTAATCCTGCGCCAGCTTCGGCTGAGCGAAATCACTCACTATTGCGTCAGATCAACCTGCTGATTATCAATCAGGCGGGCTTTGCCGAGCCAGGCGGCCATCAGAATCACCGCGCGCTGGCTATCGACATTGAGCGGCAGCAGCGTATTCGCATCACAGATGGCCAGGCCATCTGCCCGCAGCCCCTTTTCGGCCAGGGCGGTTTCAGCCTCGGCAATAATTTCTTCAAGGTGGCGATCCCCGTTAGCCAGCCGCTGCGCCATGTTGTTCATCACGCTGCTTACCGTCGGTGCCAGCTTGCGTTCATCAGCGGTCAGATAGCCATTACGTGAGCTGAGCGCCAGGCCATCCTTCGCCCGAACGGTAGGCACGCCAACGATCTGAATATCGTAGCCCATATCGGCCACCATTTTGCGGATCAGCGCCAGCTGCTGATAATCCTTTTCGCCAAAGCAGGCGAGATCGGGCTGGACCAGATTGAACAGCTTGCTGACGATGGTGGAAACGCCGCGAAAATGGCCGGGGCGGCTGGCACCCTCCAGCAGGCCGGAGAGGCCGGGAACCTCGACGAAGGTCTGCTCGCTCAGCCCTTCTGGATAGACCTCGCCAGGCGCCGGAGCAAAAACCAGATCCACCCTGCGGCGGTTCAGTTTTTCGCAATCTTCCTGCAACGTTCGGGGGTAGCGGGCCAGGTCGTCAGGGCGTTCAAACTGCATCGGATTAACAAAAATGGAGACCACCACAATATCGGCCTGCTCGCGCGCTTCGTCAACCAGCGTCATATGGCCGTCATGCAGGTTTCCCATGGTGGGGACCAGCGCAATGCGTTTACCCTCCTGCCGCCAGCGTCGAATCTCCCGACGCAGCATCGGCAGGGTTTCAATAATCAGCACGGATCTTCTCCTGAGTTAGTGGAAACTGTGTTCTTCAGCCGGATAAATTCCCGCTTCAACGTCCGACACATACTGCCTGACCGCTGCGCGGATATCGCCGGTATCGGCGAGGAAGTTTTTAGCAAAGGAGGGAACATGCCCACCGGTAATGCCAAAAGCATCATGCATCACCAGAATCTGGCCGTCGGTAACGTTGCCCGCGCCAATGCCGATCACCGGAATGGTCAGCGAGTCGGTAATGCGTTTTGCCAGCGCCACGGGAACGCACTCCAGCACCAGCAGCTGTATGCCGGCGGCTTCCAGCGCCAGCGCATCTTCCAGCAGGCCGTCAGCGGCCTCGCTTTCGCGGCCCTGCACCTTATAGCCGCCAAAGATATTAACCGACTGCGGCGTAAGGCCAAGATGACCACAGACGGGTACCGCACGTTCGGTCAACTGTTTCACCGTCTCGCTCAGCCATTTCCCTCCCTCCAGCTTGACCATATTGGCCCCGGCACGCATCAGCTGCGCGGCGCTCTCACAGGCCTGCTCTGGCGTGGCATAGCTCATAAAGGGAAGATCGGACATCAGCAGGGCCGCTGGCGCTCCCCGGCGTACCGCCTGCGTGTGATAGACAATATCGGACAGAGTGACGGGCAGCGTTGAGTCATGCCCCTGTACCACCATGCCGAGGGAATCTCCGACCAGCATGACCTGGAGGCCTTCGTCGCTGAACAGGCGGGCAAAGCTAAAGTCGTAGGCCGTTATGGACGCAAAGCGGCGTCCGTTTTTTTTCCACTGGCGAAGCGTCGTGATTGTTGTGGGTTTCATCGCAACCTCTTTAGGCATTTTATAATGGACGTATCTTAATGGATGGGGAAAGGGTTTGCACACGGCCAGGTGCAGCGGGTCAGGTCTTGCGATCCCGGGCCATCAGAACAGGCGCTATGCCCAGCGGCGGATCGCTGAGGTGTCCAGGCCCGCAAGCATATCGTTCAGGCGCTGACCGTCAGGGAAGGCGGCATCGGGGGCGATCTCAAGCAGCGGCAGCAGCATAAAGGCGCGATTGTGCATATCGTAATGCGGCAGTATCAGGCGCGGGGTGTGTAGCCGGAGGTGGCCAAAGAGCATGATATCAATATCAAGCGTGCGGGGACCCCAGCGGTCTTTTTTGCGCACCCGGCCCTGCTCCAGCTCAATGCGCTGCGTCGCGTCCAGCAGAGCCTCGGGCGTTAGCTGGGTATCCAGCGCGACGGCCGCGTTGAGGAAATCTGGCTGGTCGGGCGGCCCGTAGGGCGGCGTACGATAGAAAGAGGAGGTGGCGATGCGCTGGGTATGGGGCAGTCCGTCCAGCGCATCAAGTGCGTCATGCACCTGATGCAGCGGATCGGCAAGATTACTGCCCAGGGCCAGATAGACGCGGGTCATGCGTTGTTGCTGTTACCGTCGCGGCGCGGGCCCGGTACGCGCTTGCGTGGGCGACGGGTACGGCGGCGGGGAACGGGATCGTCGCCCAGCGTATTCAGCATGGTTTTTTGCTGCGGCGGTGCCGAGACCTGGAATTCATTCCACCAGGCGGAGAGGCGCAGCAGCTCCTGATTATTTTCCACCTCGGCACGCAGCGCCAGCAGATCGTAGGCCGCGCGGAATTTAGGATGCTCCATCAGCTTCCAGGCGCGTTTGCCGTGACGGCGGGAGAGTCGCAGCTGTAGCTGCCAGATATCCCGAACCAGCGTAGTGATGCGTTTCGGGATCGCCAGCGATCGGCAGGCTTCATCCAGCACGTCGTTCATGGCCAGCGCAAAGGCGTCGTAATAGGCCAGACCGCTCTCCTGAGCAATTTTCTGCGCCGCTTCCAGCTGGGGATACCAGAACATCGCGGCAAACAGAAACGCCGGATTAACGCGCATCTGATTATGGATGCGGTTATCGGTGTTTTTAAGCACCTGTTCGATCATCCGCTCCATATTGCTGTCGCCGTGCTCCGTAAAGTTACGGGTGATGATCGGGAACAGCGGCTGGAAAAGCTGGAATTCACGCAGTTTGACCCAGGTGGCATAGCCATAGCCCGTTTGCAGCAGCTTAAGGGTCTCTTCAAACAGGCGGGCCGCGGGAATATCATGCAGCAGCGTCGCCAGTCGTGGGATAGGCTCGGCGGTTTCCGCGGCGATCGACATGTTCAGCCTGGCGGCGAAGCGAATGACGCGCAGCATACGCACCGGATCTTCGCGGTAGCGCGTTTCCGGATCGCCAATCAGGCGGATGATGCCCTGTTGCAGGTCGCTTAAGCCCCCAACGTAGTCACGTACGCTAAAATCCGCCACGCTGTAGTAGAGGCTGTTGATGGTCAGATCGCGGCGCTGGGCATCGTCTTCAATGGTGCCGAAAATGTTGTCGCGCAGCAGCATACCGTTCTGACCGCGCTGGGAATTATTGCGATCTTCTTCGATTTGCTCCGCTTCGTGGTGCCCGCGGAAGGTCGCGACCTCAATGATTTCCGGGCCAAACATCACGTGCGCAAGGCGGAACCGACGCCCAACCAGGCGGCAATTGCGAAACAGCTTGCGCATTTGCTCCGGGGTGGCGTTGGTGGTCACATCGAAATCTTTCGGTATTTTCCCCAGTAGCAGATCGCGCACGCCGCCGCCCACCAGATAGGCTTCATACCCGGCTTTATTCAGTCGGTATAATACCTTGAGGGCATTTTCACTGATGTCTTTACGCGAAATAGTATGACGATCGCGCGGGATAACGGTCATCTGAGGGACAACCTCAACCTTTGCTGGCGTTTCGTCTTCGCGACTCAAAACTTTTCGGCAAAAATTAGCAACTCGGGAAAAAATGGGACACCTCGATAGTGACAATTAATCTGGGCGAAAAAAAATAGCGGCTAATCATAGCTCAGTGCGGGGCGTTTGAGAATGCTCATATTAACTCCCCCGTCATCTTTCACGCTGTGGCAGGGTGCTTTTACCCTGATATTGCCTGCCAGAGCGTATCGGGCACGACGGTAACGGCGTCACTGCTTTCCACTATTCGTTAAGTATTGCACGTTGTTTGTTGTAGCCGTAAGCGGGACGCCAGACAAATCCCACTCCTGAACCGCCTGCTGTAGCAGTGCGGGCAGCGTCAGATCCTGCCACTCTTCACTCACCGGCTGGCCGAGAAAATGCAGCGCCTCTATCAGCACCGGGCGCGGATCGCCCGGCGGCAGCGGCGTCGCGTGATTCTGCTTCGAGAGCTTATTACCGTCCGGCGCGGTCGCCAGCGGCAGGTGCAAATAGTCCGGCACCGGCCAGCCAAACTGTTGAAACAGCGTTATCTGCCGCACCGTTGGCTCAATTAAATCAGCCCCTCTGACCACCTCAGTAATACCCTGGTCGTGGTCATCCACCACCACGGCCAGATTGTAAGCGAACAGCCCGTCACGACGATGGATAATAAAGTCTTCCCGCGCCAGGGCGCTATTGGGGCGCACCTCTCCCCGCAGACTATCCTGGAAGTGGCAGGCGGGCTGCGTCGATTTCAGGCGGAGCGCCGCATTATCGGGACGGTGGTTCAGCTCACGACAGTGGCCATCATACACGCCGCCGAGCTGCTGAATACGACTGCGCGGACAGGTACAGTAATAGCTGAAGTGTCGCTCATTAAGCCAGCTTAAGGCCTCACGATAAGCATCATGGCGCTGGGACTGCCAGAGAATTTCGCCGTCCCAGGTCAGGCCATACTGCTCCAGCTGCTGCAAAATGCGCTGAGCGGCTCCCGGAACCTCGCGTGGGGGATCGATATCTTCGATACGTACCCGCCACAGGCCCTGCTGCGAACGCGCGCGCAGGTAGCTGCCAAGGGCCGCAATTAACGAGCCGAAGTGCAGTTCACCGGAGGGAGAGGGGGCGAAGCGCCCGATATAAGCGGAGGCGTGAGTCATAGAGAGAGGCAGTGAAGTGGCCGCAGGGCCAGCTTCACTGCACAGTCTTGCGGCCATTAACCGGCCATTTGTTTTTCGCGGATTTCTGCCAGCGTTTTACAGTCGATACAGAGATCGGCGGTAGGACGCGCTTCAAGGCGACGAATACCGATTTCAACGCCACAGGATTCACAGTAGCCGAAATCGTCATCTTCTACTTTCTTGAGCGTCTTCTCGATCTTTTTGATCAGCTTGCGCTCGCGGTCACGGTTACGCAGTTCAAGGCTGAATTCCTCTTCCTGGGCAGCGCGATCGACCGGATCGGGGAAGTTGGCGGCTTCGTCCTGCATATGAGAAACCGTACGGTCAACTTCATCCCGAAGCTGGTTGCGCCAGGCTTCAAGGATCTTCTTGAAATGCTCCAGCTGGGCTTCATTCATGTACTCTTCGCCCGGTTTCTCCTGATAAGGCTCCACCCCAGCGATGGCGAGAATACTCAGAGACGAGGTTTTACGGGTTTGCCCTTCTTGCATGTTGCTTCTCCTGGATAACACGCACTATCGATCCCCACTTGGGGAAAAAAACAGGTCGCTATAAATAACAGAAGCGATTGAGGTTAGCAATTATTCCTGAACATGCCTTGACAAGGCTGTGAGGAAAAGCGTATCTGGCGCGCACCATAAGTAATTTAACAACAGTCAATTGACCTCTGGTTTACGACGCCACCGCAATGGCCTTTTTTAACCCTATGCCGGTGGGCGACAGCTGCGCCTTATAACATAGCACCTCAACACCGCTCTGCTGTGCCTGTGCCAGTAGTTCTGCGTAGCGCACATCAATATGACGTGCGGGGGAAACGTCCTCAATCCCCGAGTGCAAAACGGCAAAAAATAACACCGCGCGCGCACCATTTTCGGCGATCTTCGTGAGTTCACGAAGATGCTTTTGACCGCGCTCGGTGACCGCATCCGGGAAATACCCTTTACCCTGCTCCAGCAGCGTCACGGATTTGACTTCAATATAGCAGTTTACCCGACTATCTGCCTGCAACAGGAAATCAATACGACTCTTTTCGTCGCCGTATTTCACCTCAGCGCGCAGGCTGGTGTAACCGGATAATTCTGGAATCAGCTGCGCCTCCAGCGCCTCCCTGACCAGGGTGTTGGCGCGCAGGGTATTCACGCAGATCCAGTCGCCACGCTGCGTTTCGGTCAGCTCCCAGCTGTGGGGATATTTTCGCGTCAGGCTGTCCGAGGTGGAGTACCACACCCGGTCACCCGGCGTGGCGCAGCCGGTCATCGCGCCTGTATTGGCGCAGTGCAGCGTCATCTCCGTTCCTTCCGGGGTGATCACGTCAGCCAGAAAGCGCTTATAGCGTTTAATCAGCGTCGCCGGACGCAGGGCGGGGGTATAATTCATTTCTCTTCCTGTGACAGCGTCCAGGCGGCAACTTCGCTATAGCGCGTGCGGCCTTTCGCATAAATGGACTGGAACAGCGTGAAGCGTTCCACGCGAAACGGCCAGCTAAAATTGCGTGGCGGCAGCGACACGGGCTGGGTAGCCTGGCGCAGCAGGGTGACGTGCGGATGAAAGGGCATTGTGCTCTGATGGCATCCGCTTCGCGCCGCCTGCGACCGCAGGAGTTCGGCCAGCTGTAGCAGCCCGCGCGGTGACCGTTTGGGACCAAGCCATACCACGCCCGATCGCGGCCAGTGTCCGGCATCATCCAGCGTCAGCGTAAAGGGTGCCTGACGGATGCGGCTCGCCAGCCGCTGTAGCGCGCGGGATTTCTCTTCACTGACCTCGCCTAAAAAGGCCAGCGTCAGGTGCAAATTAGCCGCGGCCACCGGGCGACCCACGCCGTCGACAAAGGTATCGGCCCGCCACTGAATGATGCTCTGCCTGCTCTCTTCCGGCAGGCTGATGCCAAAAAACAGCTTTTTTTGCTCACTCATGGTGCTCTCCGGTATTCCATAAGCAGGAATGCTACAATGCCCGGCTGATTCAGACCATTACGTTATGGAGCTAAAAGTGAGTTCATACCCGGTCGGTGCCGTTTTACCTGAACTGCTTGATGCGCTGCGCCACTCGCCCCAGGTACTGCTTGCCGCCCCTACCGGCGCCGGGAAATCGACCTGGCTGCCGCTACAGATCCTGCAACAGGCTAACTTCAGCGGACGCATCCTGCTGCTGGAGCCGCGTCGGCTGGCGGCGCGTAACGTGGCTCAGCGGCTGGCTGAACAGCTTAACCAGCAGCCGGGGGAAACCATTGGCTACCGGATGCGCTCGGAGAGCCGCGTGGGGCCAACCACCCGTCTGGAAGTGGTGACGGAGGGCATCCTCACCCGAATGCTGCAACAGGATCCCCTGCTGGAGGGCGTTTCGCTGGTGATCCTCGACGAGTTTCACGAGCGAAGCCTGCAAGGGGATTTGGCGCTGGCGCTGCTGCTGGACGTGCAGCAGGGGCTGCGGGACGATCTGAAAATATTGCTGATGTCGGCCACGCTGGATAATGCCCGTCTCCAGGCGCTGCTGCCGGATGCCCCGGCTATCGCTTCAGAGGGGCGCGCGTTTCCGGTCGAACGACGCTACGCCACGCTGCCGTCGCATCTGCGGATGGAAGACGCCGTGGCGCGTCAGGTTAGTCAGCTGCTGCGCGAGGAGCACGGTTCCCTGCTGCTTTTCCTGCCGGGCGTTGGCGAGATCCAGCGCGTGCTCACGCAGCTCTCTACACAGGTTGCCTCGGATGTCGATCTCTGCCCGCTCTACGGTGCGCTGCCGCTGGCTGAACAGCGCAAAGCGATCCTTCCCGCCCCTGCGGGCCGCCGCAAAGTGGTGCTGGCGACCAATATTGCGGAAACCAGCCTGACCATTGAGGGGATCCGGCTGGTGGTCGACAGCGCGCTGGAGCGCACGGCGATATTCGATGCACGCAGCGGGCTAACGCGCCTGCAAACGCAGCGCGTGAGCCAGGCCTCAATGACCCAGCGCGCCGGGCGTGCGGGGCGTCTGGAGCCGGGTATCTGCCTGCATCTGATTGCGAAAGAGCAGGCAGAGCGCGCCGCCAGCCACGCTGACGCGGAGATCCTGCATGCGGATCTGGCCTCCCTGTGGCTGGAAATATTGCAGTGGGGCTGCCGCGATGTCGGCCAGCTCCAGTGGCTGGATCGCCCGCCGGAAAGTGGTATACAGCAGGCCGTGCGGCTGCTGCGGCTGCTGGGCGCCACCGATGCCAGCGGGCAGCTCAGCGCAAAAGGGCGACGTATGGCCCAGACCGGCGCGGACCCCCGGCTGAGCGCGATGCTGGCCGATGCGGGCAGCGATGCCGACAGCGTTGCTACGGCTGCGCTGCTGGTGGCAATGCTGGAAGAGCCCGCGCGCGGCAGTAGCGATCTCCGCGACAGCTTCCACCGCCGTCAGCCAAACTGGCTGGCGCGGGCTAAACAGCTGCAAAAGCGTCTGAATCTGACCGGCGGTCAGCCGGACAGCGACAAAATTGCGCCTCTGCTCGCCGGGGCTTTTCCGGATCGGGTAGCGCGCCGACGGGGCGAGGCCGGACGCTATCAGCTGGCGAACGGCAGCGGGGCCATGCTCGAGGGTACGGATGCCCTTAACCGCTATGAATGGCTGATTGCGCCGGGTCTGTTGCAGGGCAGTACCGGCAACTCCGCCCGCATCCTCCAGGCGATGCCGGTTGAGCCTGAGCGGCTGATTAAGCAGCGTCCCGGCCTGGTGGAACAGCGTACCGAAGTGGAGTGGGATGAACAGCGCGGCACGCTGCGTGCCTGGCAGCGGGAGCAGATCGGTGAGCTGGTCCTCAGGGCACAGCCGCTGAACAAGCCCGATGAAGCGGATCTGCATCCGGCGATGCTGCGCTGGATCCGCATTAAAGGGCTGTCGGTGCTCAACTGGACGCCGCAGGCAGAACAGCTGCGGATCCGGCTGGTGTGTGCCGCCCGCTGGCTACCGGAAGAGGGGTGGCCTGCGGCCGATGAGGCCAGCCTGCTGGCAGGACTTGAACGCTGGCTGCTGCCGATGATGAGCGGCGTGCGGGACGCAAAAGGGCTGCGACAAATTAACGCCGCCAGCGCTTTATTACAATTACTCACATGGTCACAGCGTCAGCAACTGGATACTGCTCTGCCAACTCACTACACTGTGCCCACCGGAAGTCGGCTGCCGATTCGCTACGACGAAGAGAAGCCGCCGGCGCTGGCGGTTCGCCTGCAGGAGATGTTTGGCGAAGCGCAGAATCCGTGCGTGGCCGGGGGCCGTATTCCGCTGGTGCTGGAACTGCTCTCACCCGCGCAGCGACCGTTGCAGATCACCCGCGACCTGGCCGCGTTCTGGCAGGGTGCCTGGCGCGAGGTACAGAAAGAGATGAAGGGTCGCTACCCTAAACACGTCTGGCCGGACGACCCGGCAACGGCAGCGCCGACGCGGCGCAGCAAAAAATACTCTGCGCCCTCCTGACGGTGGCGCGCAGGCAGGCATTTCGGAAGGTTCCCGTTCCGAAGCGAGTTGAGTCATAACAGAGTAGTCGGCCTGGCCGACGGCTACCCCTGGAGAAAAGAAACAGATGTCTGACGATCGCGAACCCATTGGGCGCAAAGGCAAACAGCCCAAACCTCCGCGCAAGACGGCGGGCAGAGGTCGCCGCAGGGATGATGAACATGATGAATACGATGATTTTCAGGACGATGACAATGAAGACGAGGAGATAAAACCGGTGCCACGTAAAGGAAAAGGGCGTCCATCGCGGAAAAAAAGGGGCTGGCTGAGCCTGTTGATCAAGCTGCTGCTGATCTTTATCGTGCTGATGGCGGCCTACGGGGTTTACCTCGATTCGCAAATCCGCAGCCGCATTGACGGCAAAGTCTGGCAGCTGCCCGCCACGGTCTATGGCCGTATGGTCAGCCTTGAGCCGGGCATGTCATACAATAAAAAAGAGATGATCGCCCTGCTGGAAGGCACACAGTACCGCGAGGTGACGCGCATGACGCGGCCCGGCGAGTTTACCGTGCAGGCTAACAGCATTGAGATGATCCGCCGCCCGTTCGATTTCCCGGACAGTAAAGAGGGGCAGATCCGCGCGCGTCTGAGCTTCAGCAATGACACCCTGTCTGAGATCAAGAACCTCGACAGCGGCCGTGATTTTGGCTTCTTCCGCCTCGATCCGCGCCTGATCACCATGCTGCAATCCCCCAACGGCGAGCAGCGCCTGTTTGTGCCGCGCGCCGGCTTCCCCGATTTACTGGTGGATACCCTGGTCGCGACAGAAGACCGCCATTTCTATCAGCATGATGGCATCAGCTTCTACTCGATTGGCCGCGCCTTCCTCGCCAACATCACCGCCGGACGTGCGGTACAGGGCGGCAGTACGCTGACGCAGCAGCTGGTGAAAAACCTGTTCCTGACCAACGAGCGATCGCTGTGGCGTAAGGCTAACGAAGCCTATATGGCCCTGATCATGGATGCGCGCTACGGCAAAGATCGCATTCTTGAGCTGTACCTGAATGAAGTCTATCTCGGTCAGGCCGGCAACGATCAGATCCGCGGCTTCCCGCTGGCCAGCCTCTACTACTTTGGCCGCCCGGTCGATGAGCTGAGCCTCGATCAGCAGGCGCTGCTGGTGGGCATGGTGAAGGGGGCGTCGCTCTATAATCCGTGGCGAAATCCGAAGCTGGCGCTGGAGCGCCGTAACCTGGTGCTGCGTCTGCTACAGCAGCAGAAGGTTATCGATCAGGAGCTGTACGATATGCTGAGCGCCCGTCCGCTGGGCGTCCAGCCGAAGGGCGGAGTGATTACGCCGCAGCCTGCCTTTATGCAGATGGTACGTAACGAGCTGCAGGCGAAGCTGGGTGATAAGGTTAAAGACCTGTCAGGCGTGAAAATCTTCACCACGCTGGATCCTGTCTCGCAGGATACGGCGGAAAAAGCGGTGGAAGAGGGGATCCCGGCGCTGCGTAAACAGCGGGGTATTAACGACCTCCAAACCGCCATGGTGGTTGTCGATCGCTTTAGCGGCGAAGTGCGTGCTCTGGTGGGCGATGCGGATCCGCAGTACGCCGGCTATAACCGTGCGCTACAGGCCCGTCGATCCATCGGTTCACTGGCTAAGCCTGCTACCTACCTGACGGCGCTCAGCCAGCCCGATAAATACCGTCTGAACAGCTGGATTGCCGATAATCCTATCGCGCTGAAGCAGCCTAACGGGCAGATCTGGAAACCGCAGAACGACGACCGCCGCTTTAGCGGTCAGGTAATGCTGGTGGACGCGTTAACCAACTCGATGAACGTGCCGACGGTGAATCTGGGGATGACCCTGGGCCTGCCGCAGGTGGTGGATACCTGGACCAAACTGGGCGTGCCGAAAGATCAGCTCCAGCCGGTTCCCGCGATGCTGCTGGGAGCACTGAACCTGACGCCGATTGAAGTGGCCCAGGCGTTCCAGACCATCGCCAGCGGCGGTAATCGTGCTTCGCTCTCCGCGCTGCGATCGGTGATTGCGGAAGACGGGACGGTACTCTACCAGAGCTTCCCGCAGGCCGAACGCGTGGTGCCTGCGCAGGCGGCCTGGCTGACGCTTTATGCGATGCAGCAGGTTGTTGACCACGGTACGGCGCGCGCGCTGGGTGCCCGCTATCCGAAGGCCCATCTGGCCGGGAAGACCGGGACCACCAACAACCAGATAGACAGCTGGTTCGCTGGCGTTGACGGCAAGGAAGTGGCGATCACCTGGATTGGCCGTGATAATAACCAGCCGACGAAGCTGTACGGTGCCAGCGGTGCAATGCAGATCTACCGTCGCTACCTGGATAATCAGGCACCGATGCCGCTGATGGCTACGCCGCCGGAGGATATCGCACCGATGAACGTCGATTCCGCCGGTAACTTCGTCTGCGGCTCCGGCAGCAGCAGCTGGCGCACGCTGCCAGTGTGGACCACCGATGCTAACGCGCTTTGCCAGCAGCAGGCTCAGCAGGTGCAGCAGCAGTTGCAGCAGCAGAATGAGCAGCAGCAGGGCGGACAGCAGCAAGGCGGACAGCAGCAGGGTGAGCAGAAGGACAGCAACGGCGTGGCGGGATGGATCAAGGATATGTTTGGTAAATAACCCCGGCCCCGTCGCTGAAAACCGGTCCCTCAGGGGGCCGGTTTTTTTTTGCTTTGACTGTAAAGAGTGTAAGTAAGGTGAAAAAAGCACGTTAGTACCAGAAGAGCACCGACACCCCCTTTTACCCCAAATAAACTCCGGTTACTTCCCCCTCAGGCGGCAGAAATGTTGATGATTTTCGCTTGCGCGGATTCTGCCGTTTCGCATATTATCCAATCGTTATAATAATAATTATCGTTTACGTTTGCATTTAACTTATTACATCCAGAGAAAAGCACAATGGCGACCGAATTTTTGCTTCCTTCTTCATTATTCAATACCTCTAAACGCCGACTGGCCGTCCTGGTGACGCTGGCGGTTTCATCCTCTTCCGCCTTCGCGGCCGAGCAGACCCTTACCGTCGACGCCAGCGCGGCACCGCCGCAGCAGGAGAGCGCCTGGGGGCCTGCACCTACCATCGCGGCTAAGCGCAGCGCGACCGGCACCAAAACCGATACGCCGATTGAAAAAAATCCGCAGTCGGTTTCCGTCGTCACTCAGGAAGAGATGGCGCTGCATAACGTCACCACGGTAAAAAGCGCCTTCAACTACACGCCGGGCGTGCTGACGGGCAACCGCGGCAGCTCCAACGTGATAGATGCGCTCTCCATCCGTGGCTTTAGTGAAACCAACACTAACCAGTATCTGGATGGCCTGAAATTACAGGGCGATAACTACTCGGAGTTCGCCATCGATCCTTACTTCCTGGAGCGCGCCGAGCTGCTGCGCGGGCCAGTGTCGGTTCTGTATGGAAAAAGTAACCCGGGTGGGGTGGTGTCGCTGGTCAGCAAGCGTCCGACCACCGAAACCCTGCGCGAAGTGCAGTTCCAGATGGGCACCGACAACCGTTTCTCTACCGGCTTTGATTTCGGTGGCGCTATTGATGATGCGGGCGTCTACTCATACCGCCTGACCGGCCTGGCCCGCAGCCAGGATGCGCAGCAGGACATGCAGAAGGAAAAACGCTACACCATCGCGCCTTCCTTTAGCTGGCAGCCGGATGATAAAACCAATTTTACCCTGCTGACCTATTTCCAGAACGAACCACAAACCGGCTACTACGGCTGGCTGCCGCGTCAGGGTACGGTCGTGCCGATCGTCGATGCGAATGGCAATCAGCATAAGCTGGGCCGGGATTTTGATGAGGGCGAAGCCAGCAACAAGATCTCCCGCAACACCAAAATGATTGGCTATAACTTTTCGCACAGCTTCGACGATACCTGGACCGTGCGGCAGAACCTGCGCTATGCCGATCTGCGCACGAATTATCGCAGCATTTACGGCAGCGGTTTAGACAGCAGCACCAATACCATTTCGCGTGGCTACGCCGTCTCTGAGGAAAAACTGAATCAGTTTGCCGTCGATAACCAGCTGCAGGCGAAGTTTGCCACCGGGCAGGTGGATCATACGCTGCTGATGGGCGTCGACTATCAGCGCACCCGCAACGATATCAACGCCGGTTTCGGCTCGGCGACCTCGCTCAGCGCGCTGAATCCGCAGTATGGCAGCGATCAAATGGTGCCCGGTTCGCTGTTTCCCTATCACTATCTGAACAAGCAGGAACAGACCGGCCTGTATACTCAGGATCAGATGGAGTGGAATCGCTGGGTATTGACCCTGGGCGGACGCTACGACTACGCGATGACCTCTGCTTACAACCGCAGCGGCGACAGCCTGGCAAAAAACCACGATCAGGCGTTTACCTGGCGCGGCGGGCTTAACTACGTTTACGACAACGGCATCGCACCTTACTTTAGCTACAGCGAATCCTTTATTCCGACCGCGGGCAGCACCCTGGACGGCGCGACGTTCGATCCTTCCCGCGCCAAACAGTATGAGGCCGGAGTGAAATATGTGCCGAAAGATCGCCCCCTGGTGCTAACCGGTGCAGTCTATCAGCTGACCAAAACCAAAAACCTGACTGCCGATCCGCGCAATCTTAACTTCAGCGTGCAGGGCGGTGAAATTCGCTCGCGCGGCGTAGAGCTGGAGGCCAAAGCGGCGGTCAACGAAAACGTCAACGTGACGGCGGCCTACACCTATACCGATGCAGAATATACTCACGATACTCTGCTGAAGGGCAAGACGCCGGTTGAAGTGCCGAAAAATATGGCCTCCCTGTGGGCAGACTATACCTTCCATGAAACCGCGCTCTCCGGGCTGACCCTGGGCGCAGGCGTGCGCTATATTGGTGAGAGCAAAAGCCTGTACAGCAGTACTAATGAGAACTTTACCGTGGCGAGCTACACCACGGTGGATGCGCTGGTTAAATACGATCTGGGCCGCTTTGGCATGCCGGGCTCGTCAATTGGCGTTAACGTGAGTAATCTGTTTAATCGTAACTACGTTGCCAGCTGCTACCGCGACTACGCCTGCTACTGGGGCGCTGAACGTGAGATCGTCGGCACGGCAACCTTCCGTTTCTAATCTTTGCACCCGGGCGCGGCTCTGCTGCGCCCACCAATCAGAAGACCGCTATGTCTCATCTGCATGCAACTGAAACTACCTTCTCGCTTGATAACGCCTCTTTTACCGTTCCTGGCCGTACGCTGTTGCAGCCGCTATCCCTGACCTTCCCTGCCGGGAAAGTCTGCGGGCTGATAGGTCACAACGGCTCGGGCAAATCGACGCTGCTGAAGCTGCTTGGCAGGCACCACGCGGCAACCGCAGGCCGGGTATTGCTCAACGATCGGCCGGTGTCAGAATGGAAGGGGAAAGCCTTTGCCCGTGAGGTAGCCTATCTCCCGCAGCAGCTGCCGTCCGCAGAAGGGATGACGGTGCGCGAGCTGGTGGCGATGGGGCGATATCCGTGGCACGGTGCGCTGGGCCGTTTTGGCTCGGAGGATTGCGATCGGGTTGATGAGGCAATTGCGCTGGTCGGGCTGGACGCGTTTGCTAAGCGGCTGGTTGACAGCCTCTCCGGGGGAGAGCGTCAGCGGGCCTGGATCGCCATGCTGGTGGCGCAGAATAGCCGCTGCCTGTTGCTGGATGAACCGACCTCGGCGCTGGATATTGCGCACCAGGTTGAAGTGCTGGCGCTGATCCAGCGGCTGAGCCACGAGCGCGGCCTGACGGTCATTGCAATTCTCCATGATATTAATATTGCCGCTCGCTACAGCGACTGGCTGGTGGCGCTGCGGGAAGGGGAAATGATCGCCCAGGGAGATGCCGCAGCGATTATGCAGGCGGAATCACTTGGGCGCATTTACGGCATCCCCATGGGGATTTTGCCTCATCCTCACGGCGGTGCGCCGGTGAGCTTTGTATACTGAGGGATTGAGACGTCATGCCGGATCTTTTTCGCCGCCGCCTGCTGATGGCGATGGCGCTTTCACCCCTGCTGCCCGCGCTGCAAAGCCAGGCGGCACAGGACATTGATGTCAGCCGTATTATTACGCTTGAATGGCTGCCCGCCGAGCTGCTGCTGGCACTGGGCGTGGCACCGATGGGCGCGGCTGAAATTTTCAACTATCAGCAGTGGGTCGGCCAGCCTGCGCTACCGGCATCCACGGTCGATGTCGGCCTGCGTACTGAACCTAATCTGGAGCTCATTATCCAGATGAAACCCTCCCTGATCCTTTTCTCCTCGGGCTATGGCCCGGCGCGGGACAAAATCGATCGGATTGCCCCCTCGATGGGCTTTCCTTTCAGCGATGCCAGCGGGAAACCCCTGAGCATGGCGCGCAACTCCCTGATGCAGCTGGCCGGGCGATTAGGCCGCGTGCCGCAGGCTAAAGCCCATCTGGCACAGTACGACGCTTACGTGGCCGGGGCTAAAACGCGGCTGGCTCACCGCGCGAAAAGGCCGCTGCTGCTGATGTCCATTCTTGATTCCCGCCACGCGCTGGTTTTCGGAAAAGGCAGCCTGTTTCTCGAGGTGATGAACGCGCTGGGAATTGATAACGCCTGGCAGGGGGAAACCAACTTCTGGGGCAGCGCGGTTATTGGTATCGAACGCCTGGCGACCATGCATAATGTAGAGGCGATCTGCTTCGATCATGAAAATGAATCGCTTATGCAGCAGGTCACCTCGACGCCGCTCTGGCAGTCGATGCCCTTCGTGCGTGAGAATCGCTTCCAGCGCGTGCCGCAGGTCTGGTTCTATGGTGCAACGCTGTCTGCGATGCGCTTCTGTCAAACGCTTGAACGCGCGCTGGGGACATCATGAACGCCACCTTTCGCTTCCCGGTGATCCTGCTGACGCTGTTATTTGCGCTGGCCGCGATGCTGACTTTTTATAACTTTGGTCAGCATCTGCCCCGCGACCAGTGGCTGAGGGCGCTCACTGCCCCCGATATCGATAGCGTCACGCAGATGGTGTTCCACTACAGCCTGCTGCCGCGCCTGGCGATGTCGCTGCTGGTGGGGGCCGGTCTTGGGCTGGTGGGGCTGCTGTTTCAGCAGGTGCTGCGTAATCCGCTGGCGGAGCCCACCACGCTGGGCGTCGCAACCGGCGCACAGCTGGGCCTGACGGTGGTGACGCTGTGGAGCCTGCCGGGCGGGCTGGCTACCCAGCAGATCGCCGCCATGAGCGGGGCGATTATCGTGGGGCTGATCGTATTCGGTATCGCCTGGGGAAAACGACTTTCCCCGGTAACGCTGATCCTGGCCGGGCTGGTCCTGTCGCTCTACTGCGGGGCGGTGAATCAGCTGCTCGGGCTGTTTAACCACGATCGTCTGCAGGGGATGTTTTTATGGAGTACCGGCACCCTTAACCAGATGGACTGGCAAAGCGTTATCTTCCTCTGGCCAAAGCTGCTGGTGGGCTTCTTGCTCTCCCTGCTGCTGCTGCGCCCGATGATGCTGATGGGGCTGGATGATGGCGTCGCTAAAAATCTCGGGCTGGCGCTGTCGGCTGCCCGGATGGGCGTGCTGGCGCTGGCGATTATTCTCAGCGCCCAGCTGGTGAACGCCGCCGGGATTATTGGCTTTATTGGCCTGTTTGCCCCGCTGCTGGCGAAGATGCTTGGCGCACGGCGACTGCTCAGCCGTATGCTGCTCGCCCCGCTGATTGGGATGCTGCTGCTCTGGCTGGCCGACCAGGCGGTTATCTGGCTGACCGATAACTGGCGGGAGGTGTCAACCGGCACGGCGACGGCGATTATCGGTTCACCGCTGCTGCTCTGGCTGCTGCCCCGCCTGCGCACCACCTCGGTGCCGTCTGCGGCCAGCCAGCGGGAAGGGCTGACCGGTGAGCGGCATCGCGTGCTGCAGTGGGCGGCAGTGGGCGGGGTGGCGCTGCTGCTGCTGGCGACCCTGGCACTGAGCCTGGGACGCGACGCCCATAGCTGGCAGTGGGCGACGGGCCAGCTGTGGGATCAGCTGCTGCCCTGGCGACTGCCGCGACTGTCTGCGGCGCTGGCGACCGGCATGATGCTGGGCGTAGCCGGGTGCATCGTTCAGCGGCTGACCGGCAACCCGATGGCCAGCCCTGAAGTGTTGGGCATCAGCTCGGGCGCGGCGTTTGGCGTGGTGGTCATGCTGTTTATCGTGCCCGGTGATGCCTTTGGCTGGCTGCTGCCAGCGGGTACGCTGGGCGCGGCCGCGACGCTGCTGGTTATCACCCTCGCCAGCGGAAGAGGGGGGTTCTCACCGGAACGTATGCTGCTGGCGGGGATGGCGCTGAGTACCGCCTTTGGTACGCTGCTGCTGCTATTGATGGCCAGCGGCGATCCGCGTATGGCCCAGCTGATGACCTGGATCTCTGGCTCAACCTATCACGTTGATGCCCTCCAGGCGTGGCGTACGGCCGTCACCGCCGCGCTGCTGCTGGCACTGGTTCCGCTTTGCCGCCGCTGGCTAACCATTCTGCCGCTGGGCGGCGAGACGGCCCGTTCGCTGGGTATGGCGCTGAAATCCTCCCGGCTGCTGTTGCTGCTGCTGGCGGCAGCGCTGACTGCGGCCGCCACGCTGACGATTGGACCGCTGAGCTTTGTGGGGCTGATGGCACCGCACATTGCGCGGATGCTTGGCTTCCGCCGTACCTTGCCCCAGCAGGTGATGTCAGCGCTGCTGGGCGGTGGGCTGATGGTGATAGCGGACTGGTGTGGTCGGATGGTGGCATTCCCCGACCAGATCCCGGCGGGACTGCTGGCGACCTTTATCGGCGCGCCTTACTTTGTGTATCTGCTGCGGAAAATGTAAACAGGAGTGCGGACAGGATGATTTACGCCAGCAGGCGTGGGCGTGGGCCTGCGCCGGTCTCCCGGGCAGGCTTTTTCGCGTTGGCTTCCCGTCAGGGAAGCCGGAGGGTTACGCGGATTCTCCCGATGCCGGATGCGTCATTCGCATTTGCGATCCGGGAGACAGGGTGATTCAGGCCAGCTTCGCGAAGCAGCGACGCGCGGCGTCGACGGTGAACTGGATATCCTGCTGGGTGTGCGCCAGCGACATAAAGCCCGCTTCAAAGGCGGAAGGAGCCAGATACACACCCTCTTCAAGCATCAGATGGAAGAACGTTTTAAAACGCTCCACATCGCACACCATCACGTCCTGATAGCGGGTGACGGTATTTGCTGAGGTAAAGAACAGGCCAAACATACCGCCGACATGGTTGACCACCAGCGGGATGTTTTCTGCTTTTGCTGCAGCCAGCAGGCCTTCTGCCAGCTGGTCGGTCAGCGCCGTCAGTCTGTCATGAGCGCCAGGTTTAGCGATTTCGCTCAGGCAGGCGAATCCGGCGGCCATGGCGATGGGGTTACCGGAAAGCGTACCCGCCTGATAGACCGGACCGACAGGTGCCAGCGCATCCATCACCTCGCGGCGTCCACCGAAGGCCCCGACCGGCATTCCGCCGCCGATGATTTTACCCAGGCAGGTCAGATCGGGCACCACGCCGTAGTGAGCCTGCGCACCGGCCAGCGCCACGCGGAAGCCGGTCATCACTTCATCAATGATAAACAGCGCGCCAAACTCGTCACACAGGGCGCGCAGGCCCGGCAGGAAGTCAGGCAGCGGCGGCACGCAGTTCATGTTGCCCGCAACCGGCTCAACGATGATACAGGCTACCTCATGGGGATACTGCTCAAAAGCCGCGCGTACCGAGTCCAGATCGTTATAGGTGCAGGTCAGGGTATGTTTGGCAAAATCAGCGGGAACACCCGGTGAATTAGGCTGGCCCAGCGTCAGTGCGCCGGATCCCGCTTTCACCAGCAGACAGTCGGCGTGGCCGTGATAGCAGCCTTCAAACTTAATGATCTTGTCGCGGCCGGTAAAACCGCGCGCCAGGCGAATGGCGCTCATGGTCGCTTCCGTACCGGAGTTGACCATTCTGACCATATCCATGGTGGGTACCAGGTCGGTTACCAGCTGCGCCATTTTTACTTCCATCTCGGTCGGTGCGCCGAAGCTCAGCCCACGTCCTGCGGCTTCGATGACCGCATCACGGATGGCGGGGTGGTTATGGCCAAGTACCATCGGCCCCCATGAACCGACATAGTCGATATAAGCTTTACCGTCGGCGTCGTACAGCCTTGCGCCGTCAGCGTGTTCGATAAAGAGCGGTACACCGCCAACGCCGGTAAAGGCGCGTACCGGCGAGTTAACGCCGCCGGGAATTAGTTGCTGTGCCTGAGCATACAAATTTTCAGACTTACTCATGGTTCCGCTCCTGAGGATTTGCTAAGAAAACCCCGCCATTCTAAGGAACATGGCGGCGGGTTAAAAGATAAGACGCGCGTTAATGCGCAACGCTGCTGATTTTTCATAAGACATTGCGCGGATGCTGAGTATGATATCCCCTCTGTTAGAACACATTGTAACCCCTATGAACTCAGCGTCCCCTTCTACCGATACGTTGTCCTCCGTTCCCGCCCGACGCGGCGACTTTCTTCGCCTACTGCTCAAGCGAGATAAAACACCGGTGGCGGTGCTGGTTCTCGCCGGCGTGGTGGGAATGCTGGCTGGCCTGCTGGGGGTAGGGTTTGAAAAGGCCGTCCTCTGGGTCACGACCCGGCGTTTGTCTTTGCTGGCCGCCCTTGATGCGCACTGGCTGCTGTTTCCGCTGGCTTTTATTCTCTCGGCGCTGCTGGCCGTGGCGGGCTACTGGCTGGTCCAGCGCTTTGCGCCTGAGGCCTCTGGATCCGGTATTCCCGAAATAGAGGGAGCGCTTGAAGAGCTGAGACCCGTACGCTGGTGGCGGGTTATTCCGGTCAAGTTTATCGGCGGTATGGGCACGCTGGGGGCTGGGATGGTGCTGGGGCGGGAGGGACCGACCGTACAGATGGGCGGAAATCTGGGGCGGATGGTGCTGGATATTTTCCGCATGAAAAGCGCGGAGTCGCGGCACTCTCTGCTGGCAACGGGCGCGGCGGCGGGGCTGGCAGCGGCTTTTAATGCGCCGCTGGCCGGGATCCTGTTTATTATTGAAGAGATGCGGCTGCAATTTCGCTACAGCGTAATATCAATCAAAGCGGTGTTTATTGGCGTCATTGCCTCCAGCGTGGTTTTCCGTATCTTCAACGGCGAAGGGGCGGTAATCAACGTCGGCAAACTGGCCAGCGCGCCGGTCAATACGCTGTGGCTCTACCTGCTGCTGGGGATGATTTTCGGCATAGTGGGCGTACTGTTTAACGCGCTAATCTTTAAATCGCAGGCCCTGTTCCAGCGGCTGTATGGCGACAGTCGGCACAAGCTGTTGTGGGTTGGGGCTGCGCTGGGAGGCGTGTGCGGCGTGCTGGGTATGATTGAACCCGAGGCGGCTGGCGGAGGGTTTGCCCTGATCCCGATTGCGGCGGCGGGTCATTATACCGTGGGTATGCTGCTGTTTATTTTCATCACGCGTATCCTAACCACGCTGCTCTGTTTTGGCTCCGGCGCGCCCGGCGGTATTTTTGCCCCGATGCTGGCGCTGGGTACGCTGCTGGGAACGGCGTTTGGCCTGGTTAGCGCTGCGCTGTTTCCTGCTTATCATCTTGACGCGGGCACCTTTGCGATAGCCGGTATGGGCGCGCTGTTTGCCGCCTCCGTCCGCGCGCCGCTGACCGGTATCGTGCTGGTGCTGGAAATGACCGATAACTATCAGCTCATCTTACCCATGATTATCACCTGCCTGGGCGCCACGCTGCTGGCTCAGTTCCTCGGCGGTAAACCGCTCTACTCGTCGCTGCTGGCGCGTATTCTGGAAAGGCAGCAAAAAAAAGAGGATTGCGCACTGGCCGCACGGAATGCCACCCTGTCTGCGGGTAAACAGGCTGATACTTGATTGCTATACGGGTGTATTGGATAATGGTGCACATGATGGTCGATTTATGACCTGTAAGGCTTCCTGCCTTAATGCATACTGGAGTATTAAATGAGTGATGAAATGGCTCTGCCCCTGCAATTTACCGACGCAGCGGCCAGTAAAGTTAAGAATCTGATTTCAGATGAAGAAAATCCTGAGCTGAAGCTGCGGGTCTACATCACCGGTGGCGGCTGCAGCGGCTTTCAGTATGGGTTCACCTTTGACGATAAAGTGAATGACGGTGACATGACCATCGAGAAATCGGGTGTTTCACTGGTGGTCGATCCGATGAGCCTGCAATACCTGGTGGGGGGATCGGTGGACTACACCGAAGGGCTGGAAGGATCGCGATTCATCGTAACTAACCCCAATGCCAAAACCACCTGCGGGTGTGGTTCCTCTTTCAGTATCTGACTCTGCTTTGGTGCCCCGGAGAGATTGCTCCCGGGGCATATTCTTTCTTTGCCTTGCTGCATTTACCACTCAACCGTCATCAATGTTGTTCCGCTTTGAGAGGCCTCCGTTGAAATAACGGTCTGGGTCACTTTCGGCTGTGCGTCATGTAACCGACCACAGTTGACTGCGCGAGAAGATGCTGGCGTCGTGCTTTGCCCGTCAATGTAACACTGCGGGTAAATGGTCAGTTTGACCCCGATGCTGCCGGTAATGGATGCAGCGCAGGCGCGACCAGCCATAATCAGGCCAAGGGCCAGATAAACGGCTTTCATGATGTTTTATTTCCTGGTGTAAAAAATCAGGGCTTATGCCCAAAGGAGCGCGCGGAAGTTAAAATACTCACCGGCTCTCTATGATGTTAACGACTCTATTTACCGAAGCTTTAACCGTTTCTGATACCGTTTTTAAGCTTCACTTATCGCTCAGGGTGCAGACTACTGCATAATTGTTGAGCAGCCAGGATAATACGCGGACCTGCCCGACTAAACCAGTCATCATTGATAACAATCACTGGCACGTTTAGCTGGGGTTGCCAGAAATCCTGCACCACCCCGGCCTGCGCTTCTTTTCCTGGGGTAATAATCGCCGCCGGATGTCGCAGCAGAACCTGCTCGCGACTCACCTGCGGCCATGCCACCCGACTGTCAGCAAAGATATTTACTCCGCCGCACAGCGAAAGAATGTGGTTCTGCAACGTATGGCCGGAGGCGGTAAAGAGGGGGTGCTGGCCAAACTGCAGAAAGACGGCCCTGGGCGCCGCCCCCGTATAGCGCTGGCGCAGCCTGTCCCGCTGGCGCTCAAGCTGGGAGGCCGCCTGCTCCGCGCTTTCAGGGTGCGGGCTCCAGACCTTTAGCTGGCGTACGGTGGCAATAATTTGATCGAGGCTGACGGGGTCAATCCACTCCACCCGGAGGCCAAACGCACGAAGCTGGTCAACCTGGCGCTGCGGGTTGCCGCCGCGCCAGGCCAGTACCACATCCGGTTTAAGTGCAATGATGCGTTCGGTATTGATTCCCTGCCAGCTGGCAACCTGCTCAATGCCTGCTGCCGCCGGGGGATAGTTGGAATACGTGCTGACGGCCACTGGCGTAATACCGGCGGCAAAGGCCAGTTCGGTCAGATTCGGTGCCAGGGTTACCACCCTCGGCACCGGAGCCGCCGCTGCGGCGAATACCAGCCCCCACAGCAGCAGAAGTACGCGATAGTTAGCCACGCGACAGGTGCGTGAGCAGCGTTTCAACCATCAGCGATGACTGGGCTGCGGCAACGGAGAGGAACTCTTCAAAACTGACGTGGGATTCACGATCCGCCACGTCAGAGATAGCGCGAACCACGACAAAGGGTGTGCCAAACTGGTGGCAGACGTGGGCGATGGCGGTAGCTTCCATTTCAACGGCGATGGCTTTTGGAAAGTGGGTACGAATCTGCGTCAGCGGGCCGGCACCGTTAATAAAAGCATCGCCGCTGACGACCAGACCACGAACGGCATTCAGCCCGAGCTGGCTGATGCAGGCTTCTGCGGCTTCAATCAGCGCAGCATCAGCGGTGAAGGCCGCCGGGCAGCCGGCCATCTGTCCCAGCTCGTAGCCAAAGGCGGTGACATCGGCGTCGTGGTAGCGAACTTCGTCAGACACCACAATATCACCCACGTTCAGCGTGGGGGCCAGGCCGCCCGCAGAGCCCGTATTAATAATAAAGTCAGGTTTGCAGCGCTCAAGCAGCAGGGCGGTGCCCATTGCAGCCGAAACCTTGCCAATGCCCGATTTGAGCAGGGCCACTTCAACACCGTTCAGCGTACCGGTGTAAATTTCGCAGCCCGCCAGCGTCAGCGTCTGACGGTTTTCGATTTTGTCGCGCAGCAGGGTAACTTCCTGCTCCATTGCACCAATAATGCCTGCTTTCATAGAGATACTCGCTAATGTGGTGGAAATTTCCTGTCTTTTCAGCGCATAGTCTAGCATGGCAGGATACAGGACATAATCCACAAAACGCACCTCCAGCGGGTATCGGGTGGAAAAAGGGGACCCAGGCATGAACGATATCGACTTCAGGAAAAAAATTAATTATCAGCGCCGCTACCATCCCCAGACGGGGCAAAAAGACGAGCATGAAATTTTACGTATTTTCGAAAGCGATCGTGGGCGTATTATCAATTCTGCGGCCATTCGTCGGCTCCAGCAGAAAACGCAGGTCTTCCCACTGGAACGCAATGCGGCGGTGCGTTCCCGTCTGACCCACTCTCTGGAGGTGCAGCAGGTAGGCCGCTATATTGCCAAAGAAGTGCTCACCCGCCTTAAAGAGCTGGATAAGCTGGAGAAATATGGTCTTTCACAGCTGACCGGGCCATTTGAAAGTATCGTGGAAATGGCCTGCCTGATGCATGACATTGGTAACCCGCCTTTCGGACACTTCGGCGAATCGGCGATCAATGACTGGTTTACGCAGCGGCTGGATGCGACTCACCGGCCAGATAATGCACGGGCCGACCGCTGTGAACCCGAAGTGCTGCGTTATCAGACCGATGGATTTAACGATCTCCGGGCGAAGATCCGCCAGGACCTTTCACATTTTGAGGGCAATGCGCAGGCGATCCGCATGGTGCACTCACTGCTGAAAATGAATCTCACCTGGGCCCAGGTCGGCTGCATATTTAAATATACCCGCCCGGCCTGGTTCAATGGCGAAATACCCGCCACGCATGATTATTTGATGAAGAAGCCCGGCTATTATCTTTCAGAAGAGGAGTATGTCGGTCGGCTGCGTAAAGAGCTCGATCTTCAGCCTCACTGTCGTTTTCCTCTGACCTATATTATGGAGGCCGCCGACGATATTTCTTATTGCGTGGCGGATTTAGAGGATGCGGTGGAGAAAAAGATTTTCACCGTCGAACAGCTTTATGAACACCTGTTTGCTCTTTGGCCGGACCACCAGCCCAACGATCTGTTTCAGCTGGTGGTGACCAGCGCGCTGGAAAAATCCCGTAGCCAGCAGTTTAGCCGCAGCAGTGAGGATCAGTTCTTTATGTATCTGCGGGTGAATACCGTGGCCAGACTGGTGCCGCATACCGCCAGCCGCTTTATCGATAATATGTCGGCGGTCTTTAGCGGTGAATTTAATGCGGCGCTCCTGGAGGATGGCAGTCCCCAGCATCAGTTATTGGAAATCTTCAAAAAAGTCGCCTTCAGTCATGTATTTAACCATCCTGACGTCGAGCAGCTTGAGCTACAGGGATACCGTGTCATTAGCGGCCTGCTGGATATTTATCGCCCGCTCTTAGCGCTCAGCAGGGAGGAATTTTCCGAGCTGATGGAAAAAGACTACCTAAAACACTTTCCTATTGAAACACGTCTTTTCCATAAACTGTCGACGCGCTTTCGGCTTGCCTATAGTGAAGCCGTCGGTCGTCTGGATATGCGGGCCAATGATATTGCCATTTGGGAATATTATTATCGGGCGCGTATGCTTCAGGATTACGTAAGCGGCATGACCGATCTGTATGCCTGGGATGAGTATCGTCGTTTAATGGCCGTCGAATAATAACGACGGGCCTTTAAGTTTTGTAAAGCCAGAGAATAAATTTTTACCTTTAGCTGAAACTTATACATGAACTTAGCGATAATAATTGAATCTTACCAACACGACCACAGCAATGGTTGCATTATTGGACACATAGAGAAAAGACGCATGAAAAAAACTATTTTAGCTGGCGCGTTGGCTCTGAGCCTGGGAATGGCGATGACCCCGCTGACTGCCTCCGCGGCAGAAACCGCTTCTTCTTCTAACCAGCAGCTTCCGAGCCTGGCACCGATGTTAGAAAAAGTGATGCCTTCGGTGGTGAGTATTAATGTTGAAGGGAGCACCACCGTTCGTACGCCGCGTTTGCCGCAGCAGTTCCAGCAGTTCTTTGGCGGTAACTCGCCGTTCTGTCAGGATGGTTCACCCTTCCAGAACTCCCCCGTCTGTCAGGGAGGAGGTCAGGATCAGGGCGGCGCAGATACTCAGCAGGAAAAATTCCGGGCGCTGGGATCGGGCGTGGTGATTGATGCCGCCAAAGGCTATGTGGTGACCAATAACCATGTGGTCGATAATGCGACTAAAATTCAGGTCCAGCTCAGCGATGGTCGTCGGTATGATGCAAAAGTCATCGGTAAAGATCCCCGCTCCGATATTGCACTTATTCAGCTTAAAGATGCGAAAAATCTTACCGCGATCAAAATGGCCGACTCTGACGATCTGCGCGTCGGCGACTACACCGTCGCGATTGGTAACCCTTATGGCCTGGGTGAAACCGTTACCTCCGGGATCGTTTCAGCGCTGGGGCGTAGCGGCTTAAACGTCGAAAACTATGAAAACTTTATTCAGACCGATGCGGCGATCAACCGGGGCAACTCCGGCGGCGCGCTGGTCAACCTTAACGGTGAGCTGATCGGCATTAATACCGCGATTCTGGCACCGGACGGCGGCAACATTGGTATCGGCTTTGCTATCCCCTCCGATATGGTGAAAAACCTGACGGCGCAGATGGTCGAATATGGCCAGGTGAAACGCGGTGAGCTGGGCATTATGGGCACCGAGCTGAACTCCGAGCTGGCTAAAGCGATGAAGGTTGATGCTCAGCGCGGCGCGTTTGTCAGCCAGGTGCTGGCTAACTCTTCTGCTGCGAAGGCGGGCGTGAAGGCAGGCGATGTGGTGGTTAACATCAACGGTAAGGCCATTTCCAGCTTTGCTGCCCTGCGCGCGCAGATTGGATCGCTGCCGGTTGGCACGAAAATGACCCTGGGCCTGATCCGTGACGGTAAGCCGCTGACGGTTAACGTTGAGCTCCAGCAGAGCACGCAGACTAAGGTCGATTCCGGCAATATTTATACCGGAATTGAAGGCGCAGACCTGAGCAACTTCGAGGCCAAAGGAGTGAAAGGCGTGAAGGTCGACAGCGTTAAGCCAGGTTCAGCCGCGGCGAATATTGGTTTGAAGAAGGATGATGTTATCCTGGGTGTTAACCAGCAGGCCATTGCTAACCTGGGCGAGCTGCGTAAAATCCTCGACACCAAGCCTTCCGTACTGGCGCTGAACATTCAACGCGGTGACAGTTCGATCTACCTGCTAATGCAGTAGGTGGCGGCACGAAAAATGCGCTGAAGAACGGCGCGTAATAGCGCCAGCAGGCAGGTGCCGGTGACCAGCAGGCAGGTGCCGGTGACCAACCGGCACCTGTTTTACGTTCAATATACTCTCCTGACGTGCCCGTGATACCAGGCACATCTGCAATACCTGATACCTTTGCAATATCTGATACCTTTGCAATATCTGATACCTCTGCAATATCTGATACCTTTGCAATATCTGATACCTTTGCAATATCTGATACCTCTGCAATATCTGATACCTCTGCAATACCTGATACATCCGCGATACCCGGCGTATCTGCAATAGCTGGCACGTCTGCAATACCTGACAAATCTGCAATACCTGACACATCCATGATACCTGACATCACTGCGCCCCGGCTCCGGCGGCCTTCTTCGTCGCTCATTTGTGAACCTTGCCGCAATTTTCATATAAGGCGCTGCACTTAGGGCAGTTGCACAATGGCAGGCCGGGATCTGCCCGTTATGCTGGCTTATCCAGGGTTTTTCAGGAGTGATTCATGTCCACCAGTCATCTCGATGCACGGCTGGCGCAGAAGATTGTCGCCCGCACGATGCAGATTATTGATAGCAACGTCAATGTGATGGATGCACGTGGCAGAATTATCGGCAGTGGCGACCATGAGCGTATTGGCGAATTGCACGAAGGTGCGTTGCTGGCGCTGTCGCAGGCAAGGGTTGTGGATATAGACGACGCGGTAGCGAAGCACCTACATGGGGTGCGTCCGGGGATTAATCTGCCGATGCGCATTGCCGGTGATATCGTCGGCGTCATCGGTCTGACCGGGGAACCGGCCAGCCTGCGACATTACGGTGAGCTGGTCTGTATGACCGCTGAAATGATGCTTGAGCAGGCGCGTCTGCTGCATATCCTGGCACAGGACAGCAGGCTGCGTGAGGAGCTGGTGTTAAACCTGATCCGCAGTGAAACGCTTTCGCCTGCGCTGACGGAGTGGGCACAGCGACTCGGGATCGATTTAGACCAGCCGCGCGTCGTCGCGGTGGTGGAAGTGGACAGCGGCCAGCTCGGCGTGGACAGCGCCATGTCTGAGCTGCAACAGCTCCAGACCTTGCTGACAACGCCCGAACGCGACAACCTGATCGCCATCGTCTCGCTGACGGAGATGGTGGTGTTAAAGCCCGCGCTTAACACCCATGGGCGCTATGACGCCGGGGATCATCGTAAACGCGTGGATCTGCTGCTGTCGCGAATGAAAGAGAACGGGCATCTGCGCATCCGCATTGCCCTGGGGAACTTTTTTACCGGTCCCGGCAGTATTGCGCGCTCTTACCGCACGGCGCGTACCACCATGCTGGTTGGCAAGCAGCGGATGCCCGAACAGCGACGCTATTTTTATCAGGATCTGATGCTGCCGGTGCTGCTCGACAGCCTGCGCGGAGGATGGCAGGCCAGCGAGCTGTCGCGGCCCCTGATGAAGCTTAAGGCAATGGATAATAACGGCCTGCTGCTGCGCACCCTCAGCGCGTGGTTTAGCCATGATGTTCAGCCTTCCGCTACGGCAAAAGCACTGTTTATTCATCGAAATACGCTGGAATACCGGCTTAACCGGGTGTCGGAGCTGACCGGGCTGAATCTAAGTCATTTCGATGACAGGCTGCTGCTCTACGTGGCGCTACAGCTGGATGAGGAAGCCTGAACGCACTCTGGCCCGAAGCACTACAGCTGGATGAGGAAGCCTGAACGCAGCCAGGCACGTGGCGTTATCGCGGGATAAGCAGGCTCGATCCTGGCTGAGGACTGGCATCGGGCATACCGACAGATCGGTTTGCCCGGAGGGGGAAATTAACGACCGCTACGAGTCAGTTTTTCCAGATCGGATTCGATTTCAGCAATCTTATTCGTCACCACGTGGTCCAGATGACGCAGGTCTTCCAGAATTTTACGTTTCAGATCGACTTCGACCTGATCGCGCTGGCAGATCTGATCTAGCTCATCAATGACGTAACGCAGATTGGGGCTGATTTCCTGAATTTCTTTGTAACCCTGGCTGACGTTATCGGCGACGACGGTTTTACGCTGGCGCGGATATTTAAATTTGACACTTTTGGCGAAGAACTCGCCGCGATCTTTGCGGAAATAGATTTTCAGAATATCGTTGCTGGCTTCCTGGCGCAGGCTGTAGCGATCGATATCGTCGGGATTACTGATACCCAGGCCTTTTAAATTGTCATACATGGTCACGTTTCCTGTTCGGGAGATAAGAGTTTTGGCTGCGCTGCAATGCTGGACTGCCCGGTATCCGCCATTCTCACGCAGGCTGTGTCGGTGAGAAAAGCTAAGCAGTGAATCAGGTTTTGCCCGGCTCGCTCCTCCCGTACTTGTGAGTATATGTGAAAATCTAAAAAGCGGTCGGGGAGCGCCTGTGCGCTTAACGGCGCGGATTATCGCTTAGTTGTTGCGCAATAGCATCCGATTATTCACGGCAGGAAAAAGGTTTAGATAAGGGGGGTGTAAAATATAGTTTACGGGCCACGGAATGTGGCCCGTAGAAGATTAGTCGATGGTGCGCAGCAGTTCGTTAATGCCCACTTTGCCACGGGTTTTTTCATCAACCTTTTTCACAATCACGGCACAGTAGAGGCTGTAGCGACCATCTTTCGACGGCAGGTTGCCCGACACCACCACCGATCCCGCAGGGACGCGACCGTAATGGACTTCACCGGTTTCACGATCGTAAATTTTAGTGCTCTGGCCGATATAAACGCCCATCGAAATGACCGCACCTTCCTCAACAATCACGCCTTCCACGATTTCTGAACGCGCGCCGATGAAGCAGTTATCTTCGATAATGGTTGGATTAGCCTGGAGAGGTTCCAGTACGCCGCCGATGCCTACGCCGCCGGAAAGGTGCACATTTTTACCGATCTGCGCGCAGGATCCAACGGTCGCCCAGGTATCCACCATTGAGCCTTCATCGACGTAAGCGCCAATATTGACATAAGAAGGCATCAGTACGGTATTGCGGGCGATATAGGCCCCCTGACGTACCGCAGCAGGGGGCACGACGCGGAAGCCCTCTTTTTTAAAGCGCGCGTCATCATAGTCGGCAAACTTCATCGGCACTTTGTCGTAAAAACGACTCTCGGCACCCTCAATCACCTGATTATCATTGATGCGGAAAGAGAGCAGCACCGCTTTTTTCAGCCACTGATGCGTTACCCACTCACCGGCGATTTTCTCGGATACGCGCAGGGCGCCGCTGTCCAGCAGGGCGATCACCTGATTCACCGCTTCGCGGGTAACGGTATCGGCGCTGGCAGGCGTCAGCTCGGCACGGCGCTCAAAGGCGCTTTCAATAACACTCTGTAATTGTTGCATTAATCAAAATTTCCTGTGTCAAATCATCGTCAGGAGCGGGGGAGACGACCGCCCGTTCAGGTCAGCAGCCAGTTTGCACCGATCGCTGAAAGATGGGTTAAAAAAGTAAATCCAGGTCACACTTTATCGTTTGGATTAAGGGCCTCTGTCAACCGTTGTTGTAACACTTCACGCAATTCCGGGCTGAGCGCCCGTCGGTCGCCGTTGGCCAGGATAAACAGATCCTCTACCCGCTCGCCAATGGTACTGATGCGCGCGCCGTGCAGCGACACGCCCAGATCGGCAAAGACTTCACCCACTCTGGCCAGCAGGCCAGGCTGATCCAGGGCAATCAGTTCCATATAGGTACGGCGGTCGGTATGTGCCGGCAGGTATTTCGCTTCGGTTTCCACGCAAAAGTGCCTGAGCCTGGCAGACGGGCGGCGCGTTTTCGGCGGCTGCCAGCAGGTCTGAGCGATAGCCTGCACCAGCGCCTGGCGGATCATCCCATGCCGATCGGCGGCCAGTGGGCTGCCGTCGGGTTCCAGCACGATAAAGGTATCCATCGCCATGCCGTCCCGGCTGGTGAAGATCTGCGCATCGTGTACGCTCAGATTCCGCCTGTCCAGCTCCCCGGCGACGGTGGCGAACAGGTAAGGCCTGTCCGGGCTCCAGATAAAGATTTCGGTGCCGCCCCGGGTCGCCTGGGGGCTAACCAGCACCAGCGGCTCGCTCAGGTCGTGCTCCATCAGATGGCGTGCATGCCAGGCCAGCTGATTGGGCGTATGCCGCAGGAAATAGTCTGCCCGGCAGCGCCCCCAGATATTACGCAGCGCCTGTTCGTCAATGTTATCCATACGTAGCAGTGCCAGCGCCTGGAGTCGGTGGTGCCGGACGCGCTCGCGCAGATCCGGGCTGTTCTCCATTCCGCGCCGCAGCTGCTTTTCGGCGGCAAAGAACAGCTCGCGCAGCAGGCTCTGCTTCCAGCTGTTCCACAGGTTTTCATTGGTGGCGCAGATGTCAGCGACCGTCAGGCAGACCAGATAGCGCAGACGATTTTCATTCTGCATGACTTCGGCAAACTGCTGGATTTCGGTGGGGTCCTGAATATCACGACGCTGTGCGGTAACCGACATCAGCAAATGATGGCGCACCAGCCAGGCGACCAGCTGAGCTTCGCGGGAGTTGAGTCCGTGTAATTCCGCAAATTCAAGCGCATCCTGCGCGCCCAGAATCGAGTGGTCACCGCCGCGCCCTTTGGCAATATCGTGGAAGAGGGCGGCCATTAGCAGTAGCTCAAGCTGGGGCAGGCGCGGCCAGATCTCCACGCAAAGCGGATGGCGCGGGCGCGTCGCTTCGCTGGCAAAACTTTCCAGCTTTTGCAGGACGCGGATGGTGTGTTCGTCGACGGTGTAGGCGTGAAACAGATCGAACTGCATCTGGCCGACGATGTTGCCCCACTGTGGCATATAGGCCCAGAGTACGCTGTGGCGGTGCATTGGCACCAGCGCCCGACTGACGGCACCCGGATGTCGCAGGATCGACAGGAAAAGCTGGCGCGCCTGCGGAATGGTGCACAGGGGCTGTTTGAGATGGCGACGGGCATGTCTGAGCTGGCGCAGCGTGGTGGAGTAGATCCCGGTAATAGCGGGCTTACGTACCATGGTGTAAAACATGCGCATAATCGCTTCGGGCTGACGGGAAAAAAGCGTTTCATCGATCAGGTCAATCAGCGTGCCGCGCAGCTGGAATTCATCGTCGATAGCGCGGGGTTTTTCATCTTCCCCAGGCGCCAGAATCGCCTCGTCAAACAGCTGTAGCAGCATCTGGTTCAGCTCGCTGATGCGCCGGGTGACGCGGTAAAAATCCTTCATCATCCGCTCAACCGGCTCATTGCCTTCGCCCTGGTAGTCCAGCCGCTGGGCGACGTTCAGCTGTCTGTCAAACAGCAGACGATTATCGTAGCGGGTCAGAGTCAGATGCAGCGCAAAGCGGATACGCCAGAGGAAACTCTGACATTCGTTAAGCTCGTTGCGCTCGGCCCCGGTCAGAAAGCCAAACCCGACCATTTCATCCAGCGAGGTGGCACCGAAATGGCGACGGGCGACCCACAGCAGGGTATGAATGTCGCGCAGGCCGCCGGGGCTGCTTTTGATATCCGGCTCCAGGTTATAGCTGGTGCCGTGATAGCGCTGATGGCGTTCCTGCTGTTCCTCAATCTTCGCCGCGAAAAACTGGTCCGAGCGCCAGAAGCCGTCGCTGAAAATGTTTTTTTGCAGTTCAAGAAAGAGCGCCACGTCGCCGGTCAGCATTCGCGACTCAATCAGATTGGTGGCTACGGTCAGATCGGACAACCCCTCCAGCAGGCACTCTTCCAGCGTACGTACGCTGTGGCCCACTTCCAGCTTGAGATCCCACATTAGCGTTAGCAGCTCGCTGGTACGCTGGGCGTCCTCCGCAGAAAGAGGGCTGCGGCTGAGGATCAGCACGTCAATATCGGAGAGCGGATGCAGCTCGCCGCGTCCGTAGCCGCCCACGGCGACCAGCGCAATATCCAGCTGTTCAGGGAAGCCGTAGAAGCGCCAGAGCCGCCTCAGCAGGCGATCGATAAACAGCGTCCGCGCAGCAATCAGATCTTCGGCGTCAAAGCCGTTATCAAACGCGTCGGCCATCCCCTGCTGAAAGCGTTCCAGCTGCAATTTCAGCTGCTCGCGCGTCAGCTGGCTCTCTTCCCAGTCGGCAGGCGAGTCGGACAGCCCGTAATTGATCAGTTTTTTGCTCACGCCTGGCTCCTGGTTGGTCTCTGTGACGATTATCACAGTGACAATAGCGCCACCGCCCACCACAGATCAAAAAAAACCGGCCTGCGCCGGTTTAAAAAGTAGGATTCTTCAGCAAGCTGGAACCGGCTCTCACCGGTTTTTTTCGTCACCGCGTTAAGCGTCGTGCGTCAGGATGGCAGGAATGGTGTCATCTTTACGCAGCGTCATAATTTCGCAGCCGTTTTCCGTTACCACAATGGTGTGCTCATACTGTGCTGACAGGCTGCGATCCTTGGTTTTCACCGTCCAGCCATCTTTCATGCTGCGGATACGGTAATCACCGGCATTGACCATCGGCTCAATGGTGAAGGCCATACCTGCCTGAAGTACCACGCCGCCGTCATCCGCATCGTAGTGCAGCACCTGCGGCTCCTCGTGGAAACCTTTGCCGATGCCGTGGCCGCAATATTCGCGCACCACGGAGAAATTCTGCGCTTCGACAAATTTTTGAATCTCACGGCCCAGGGAGCGCAGACGAATACCCGGTTTTACCATACGCAGCGCCAGGTAAAGGCTCTCCTGCGTGATGCGGCAGAGACGCTCGCCCAGAATAGTGGGCTTGCCGACGATAAACATTTTGGAGGTGTCGCCGTGATACTCATCCTTAATGACCGTCACGTCGATATTGACAATATCTCCATCCTTGAGGATTTTTTCATCGTCCGGAATGCCGTGACAAACCACTTCATTGATGGAGATACAGACGGATTTCGGAAAGCCGTGGTAGCCAAGGCAGGCCGAGATCGCCTGCTGGGAATTAACAATATGTTCGTGACACAGGCGATCCAGTTCACCGGTGCTGATACCCGGGCGGACGTGCTCTTCAATCATCTCCAGCACTTCTGCCGCCAGGCGGCCCGCCACGCGCATTTTTTCGATTTCTTCAGGGGTCTTAATTGTGATCGCCATTAATTTTGTCCGCAGATGTCGTTATTTTCGACAATAATAAAGGAAGTGAGGCAATGTTAGCAGCCTGCCCTGGCTCTGCCAATTGCAGTTTCTGCCTGGCCATGCTGCGATAACAAATATTGGCTTCAACCCGTACTTTGTGGTATAAAGCGCGCCGACGATTCTTTGTGACAAACGTCACTGAGAACGCATAACTCTCCCGTGTAAATAACACACATGTATCGACACATACACCGGGGTGCCCCAAAGGCGACATAAGCGCAGACAGTTGAACGGCGAACCGCGCAGGATGAGCAACGTACATCAGTACGCTATTCAGACTAAGCGTTCAATGAACAACAGGTTCGGCGTTTGCCTTAGTGGGTCGGTTGTATGGGATACATGGAGGCCTAACCCCAACACATTTTATAGAGGTAATCATGGCAACTGTTTCCATGCGCGACATGCTCAAGGCTGGTGTACACTTCGGTCACCAGACCCGTTACTGGAACCCGAAAATGAAGCCATTCATCTTCGGCGCACGTAACAAAGTTCACATCATCAACCTTGAGAAAACCGTGCCGATGTTCAACGAGTCTCTCGCTGAACTGAGCAAAATCTCTTCCCGTAAAGGTAAGATTCTGTTCGTTGGTACCAAGCGCGCTGCAAGCGAAGCGATCAAAGAGTCTGCGCTGAGCTGCGATCAGTTCTTCGTAAACCATCGCTGGTTAGGCGGCATGCTGACCAACTGGAAAACCGTTCGTCAGTCCATCAAACGTCTGAAAGACCTGGAAATCCAGTCTCAGGACGGTACCTTCGATAAGCTGACCAAGAAAGAAGCGCTGATGCGTGCGCGTGAACTGGCCAAGCTGGAAAACAGCCTGGGCGGTATCAAAGACATGGGCGGCCTGCCGGACGCACTGTTTGTTGTTGACGCCGATCACGAACACATCGCTATCAAAGAAGCTAACAACCTGGGTATCCCAGTGTTCGCTATCGTTGATACTAACTCTGATCCAGACGGTGTTGACTTCATTATCCCTGGTAATGATGACGCCATCCGTGCGGTAAACCTGTACCTGACCGCCGTAGCGACCACCGTACGTGAAGGTCGTTCGCAGGACCTGGCTCAGCAGGCTGAAGAAACCTTCGCTGAAGCTGAGTAATCAGGAACGCTCCTCAGAGCGCCCTTACTACCCTGGTTCGCGGTAATCTGAGAATCCAGGGTATAAAGATCAGATGTTAATCTGTAAGGGGCCAGCTTGGCCCCTTTATTTTTTTTCGAATTCGCTTTGCCGCCTTACGGGGGGCGGGGCGGAATGTTTCTCCCGAAACCAGGCATTTGTCGCGTCAGCGCCCCCGGGCTACCGGCAGGCGAATGCTGTGCTAACCGAGGATGAGAGAATGGCTGATATTACTGCTGCTCTGGTAAAAGAACTGCGCGAGCGCACTGGCGCTGGCATGATGGATTGCAAAAAATCACTGACCGAAGCCAACGGCGACATCGAGCTGGCGATCGAGAACATGCGTAAATCTGGCGCGATCAAAGCGGCGAAAAAAGCGGGCAACGTTGCTGCTGACGGCGTGATCAAAACCAAAATCGAAGGCAACTACGGCATCATTCTGGAAGTTAACTGCCAGACTGACTTCGTTGCTAAAGATGGTGGTTTCCAGGCGTTCGCTGACAAAGTGCTGGACGCGGCTGTTGCCGGTAAAATCACTGACGTCGAAGTGCTGAAAGCACAGTTCGAAGAAGAACGCGTTGCGCTGGTGGCTAAAATCGGCGAGAACATCAACATTCGTCGCGTGGCTTCCCTGGAAGGCGACGTGCTGGGCAGCTACCTGCACGGCGCGCGCATTGGCGTTCTGATCGCGGCTAAAAATGCTGACGAAGAGCTGGTTAAGCAGCTGGCTATGCACGTTGCGGCAAGCAAGCCAGAATTTGTTAAGCCAGAAGACGTTTCTGCTGAAGTGGTTGAGAAAGAGTTCCAGGTTCAGCTGGACATCGCCATGCAGTCTGGTAAGCCAAAAGAGATCGCTGAAAAAATGGTTGAAGGCCGCATGAAGAAATTCACCGGCGAAGTTTCTCTGACCGGTCAGCCTTTCGTGATGGATCCAGCCAAAACGGTTGGTCAGCTGCTGAAAGAAAAAAATGCAGACGTGACCAGCTTCATCCGCTTTGAAGTGGGTGAAGGTATTGAGAAAGCTGAAACTGATTTCGCAGCAGAAGTTGCTGCGATGTCCAAACAGTCTTAATGCCCGATAAGAACCGCCTTCCGGCGGTTCTTTTTTGTCTGCCACCGGCAGGCGCCGCTCATTTTCAGTCTCATCCCAATAGTATTTCTCCGGTCCTGAAGGGATGATAGTGCAGATTTAACTCCCCTTATCGACGATAGCTTCCAGGAAAAAACACCATGGCGACCAATGCAAAACCTGTATATCAACGTATCCTGCTGAAATTAAGCGGTGAAGCCCTGCAGGGTGCCGAAGGCTTCGGTATCGATGCAAGCGTGCTGGATCGTATGGCTCAGGAAGTCAAAGAGCTGGTAGAACTGGGCATTCAGGTAGGTGTGGTTATCGGCGGTGGTAATCTGTTCCGTGGCGCCGGACTGGCGCAGGCTGGAATGAATCGCGTTGTTGGCGACCATATGGGTATGCTGGCAACCGTGATGAACGGTCTGGCAATGCGCGATGCGCTGCACCGTGCCTATGTGAACGCCCGCCTGATGTCCGCTATCCCCCTGAATGGCGTGTGTGATAACTACAGCTGGGCAGAGGCCATCAGCCTGCTGCGCAATAACCGCGTGGTGATTTTCTCTGCCGGTACCGGTAACCCCTTCTTCACTACCGACTCGGCGGCCTGCCTGCGCGGTATCGAAATCGAAGCTGACGTGGTCCTGAAGGCGACGAAAGTTGATGGTGTTTACTCAGCCGATCCGGTTAAAAACCCCGACGCCACCCTGTACGATCAGATCAGCTACGCCGACGTGCTGGAGCGCGAGCTGAAGGTCATGGATCTGGCCGCCTTTACGCTGGCCCGCGACCATAAATTACCGATCCGCGTGTTCAATATGAACAAGCCTGGCGCATTGCGCCGCGTGGTAATGGGTGAAAAAGAAGGCACCCTGATCACGCAATAATATCCGTCGGCGTCGAGTTAGGGTATATTCTGCCCCCGTAGTGCACAGTTCGCGCTACACTCAGACGTAATGACTATTTTTAAACGGGTCCTGTTGTACAGGGCCTGCCTGGTAACCAGAATCCAAGGGTTCCAACGTGATTAACGAAATCAAAAAAGATGCAGAAACGCGCATGGACAAATGCGTAGAGGCATTCAAAAGCCACATCAGCAAAATCCGCACCGGCCGCGCGTCACCCAGCATTCTCGACGGCATTATGGTTGACTATTACGGCTCCTCCACGCCGCTTCGCCAGCTGGCCAGCGTCACGGTGGAAGACTCACGTACGCTGAAGATTAACGTGTTTGACCGTTCAATCAGCAGCGCCGTTGAAAAAGCGATTATGACCTCGGATTTGGGTCTTAACCCAAGCTCCGCGGGGACTGATATCCGCGTTCCGCTTCCAGCGCTGACCGAAGAGCGTCGTAAAGACCTGATCAAAGTGGTTCGTGGTGAAGCTGAACAGGGCCGCGTCTCCGTACGCAACGTCCGTCGCGATGCGAACGACAAAGTTAAAGCACTGCTGAAAGACAAAGAGATCAGTGAAGACGAAGAGCGTCGTTCACAGGATGATATTCAGAAAATGACCGACGTCTTCATCAAGAAAGTTGATGTTGCGCTGGCAGAAAAAGAAGCGGAGCTGATGGACTTCTGAGTTCGTCACGCGCCGATGAGACGCCGTACAGATTGCCGTTCTTTTGAGTGGTCAGTCTTACGGCGTTTTGCATTTATTCTCTTATCCGGCGAAGGCGGCAAGCAGGCCCATTTCGCCGTTCACTACGCAGAGCAACCTCATGAAGCAATTGACCATCCTCGGCTCGACCGGCTCTATCGGCACCAGTACGCTGGCGGTCGTCCGCGCGAATCCGCATCTGTTCTCCGTTAAGGCGCTGGTCGCCGGGCGCAACGTTGAGCGCATGGCTGAGCAGTGCCAGGCCTTCAGGCCCGCCTGGGCCGCCATGTCGGATGAACAGTCGGCCAGCGCTCTGCGGCAGCGTCTGAAAGAGCTGAACGTGGCGACCGAGGTGCTGAGCGGGGAGCAGGCGGCCTGCGATCTCGCCGCGCTTGATGAGGTTGACCAGGTGATGGCGGCCATCGTCGGGGCGGCAGGATTAATGCCCACTCTGGCCGCCATTCGCGCCGGAAAGCAGGTGCTGCTGGCCAATAAAGAGTCTCTGGTGACCTGCGGCCAGCTTTTTCTGGAGGCGGTCAGCGCCTCGAAGGCCCAGTTGCTTCCCGTCGATAGCGAGCATAACGCGATTTTTCAGAGTTTACCCGCTTCCCTCCAGCAGCAGTTAGGGTACGCTTCTCTCGAAGATAATGGCATTGATAGCATTATCCTGACGGGGTCGGGTGGCCCCTTTCGTGACGTGCCGTTGGCGACGTTAGCGCATATGACGCCGGACCAGGCCTGTGCGCATCCGAACTGGTCGATGGGGCGCAAGATCTCCGTTGACTCGGCCACCATGATGAACAAAGGTTTGGAATATATCGAAGCCCGCTGGCTGTTTAATGCGACTGATGCCCAGATGGAAGTGATCCTGCACCCGCAGTCGGTCATTCACTCCATGGTGCGCTATCGTGATGGCAGCGTGCTGGCTCAGCTGGGGTCCCCGGATATGCGCACGCCCATCGCTCACGTGATGGCCTGGCCGCAGCGCGTTCAGTCTGGCGCGACGCCGCTTGATTTTACGCGAATGGGGGCAATGACCTTTGCCGAGCCGGATTACGCACGCTATCCCTGTCTGAAGCTGGCGATTGATGCCTGCGAAGCAGGGCAGGCGGCCACCACGACGCTGAACGCCGCGAATGAAATTGCCGTAGCGGCATTTCTCGCCGGGCAGATCCGCTTTACCGATATTGCAGCGCTGAACACGACCGTACTGGAGACGCTCTCCTTTGCTGAGCCAGAGAGCGTTGAGGCGGTGCTGGAGATTGACCGGCAGGCACGGGCAGCCGCATCGGCCAGCCTGGCTCGCTACGCGGTCGGTCGTTAATTCGCGGGCATGCTCCTGCCGCTATTTGTGGGGCGGGGGCGGAGATGGTATAGTCTTGGCCCGCTAATTAAAATCTGCGTTGCGGTAAAGCAGGCCGTGTAAGACACGGCTTTTTTGCGTCGGGCGGGTAAGATATTTCAGAAGCCACATGATTTCTGAGTAAAGGAAATAATTACGCGTTATGTCGTCCGAAAATCGAATAAACAGCGATGAACTGCTGGGGGAGAACCCCCGTCACGTGGCCATCATAATGGATGGCAATGGTCGCTGGGCTAAGAACCAGGGAAAACTGCGCATTTCGGGCCACAAAGCTGGCGTAAAATCCGTGCGTCGTGCCGTGAGTTTTGCCGTCAGCAGCAAGCTTAAAGCGCTTACGCTCTATGCATTCAGCAGTGAAAACTGGAACCGTCCACCGCAGGAAGTCATGGCGCTGATGGAGCTGTTTGTCTGGGCGCTGGACAGCGAAGTCAAAAGCCTGCATAAGCATAACGTCCGCCTGCGGATCATTGGTGACATCGGCCGGTTTAATGGCCGTCTGCAGGAGCGAATTCGCCGTGCAGAGGAACTTACTCAACAAAATGATGGACTCACTCTCAACATTGCCGCGAATTATGGTGGCCGTTGGGATATTATTCAGGGCGTCAGAAAAATCGCTGAGCAGGTGCAGGAAGGTCTGATTCGTCCAGACCAGATTGAGGAAGAAACCCTTAGCCCTCATCTTTGCCTTAACGAGCTGGTGCCGGTGGATTTAGTAATAAGGACAGGTGGAGAGCATCGGATTAGTAACTTTTTGCTGTGGCAGGTCGCCTACGCAGAGTTCTTTTTTACCGACGTCCTCTGGCCTGATTTTGATGAACAAGTTTTTGAAGGTGCACTGAATGCTTTTGCACAACGAGAGCGTCGCTTCGGCGGCGCAGCACCCGGCGGCGCCTGAGCGCACTGGGGGTAATCTTTGCTGAAGTCTCGCCTGATTACCGCGTTTATACTTATCCCAATTGTCATCGCCGCACTCTTTTTGCTGCCGCCACTGGGATTTGCGCTCATCACCCTGGTGGTATGTATGCTGGCCGCCTGGGAGTGGGGACAGTTCGCAGGCTTTGCCTCACGTTCCCAGCGCATCTGGCTGGCCGTGCTGTGCGGCTTGCTTCTCGCCTTCATGATGTTCACCCTTCCTGCCTATCAGCACTCTGTTCACCTTCCTCAGATTGCCGTTTCGCTATGGGCGGCGATGGTCTGGTGGGTGGTGGCGCTGGTGATGGTACTCCTGTACCCCGGCTCCGCCTCATTCTGGCGAACTTCCCGCCCGCTGCGCCTGCTGTTCGGGCTGCTGACCATCGTCCCGTTCTTTTGGGGCATGCTGACGCTACGCCAGTATCACTACGATGCCGACCATTTTGCGGGCGCCTGGTGGCTGCTGTATGTGATGCTGCTGGTCTGGGGAGCGGACTCCGGTGCCTATATGTTTGGCCGCCTGTTTGGCCGGCATAAGCTGGCGCCAAAGGTCTCCCCGGGTAAAACCTGGGAAGGCTTCCTGGGGGGGCTGGTGACGTCGCTGGTTATCGCCTGGCTATTCCGCCTGTGGACGCCGCTTAACGTACCGATCGTCACGCTGCTGAGCTGTACGGTGGTCGCCGCGCTGGCCTCGGTGCTGGGCGACCTGACAGAAAGCATGTTTAAGCGCGAAGCGGGCATTAAGGACAGTGGGAATCTGATCCCAGGCCACGGCGGCATCCTTGATCGTATTGACAGCCTCACGGCTGCCGTTCCGGTGTTCGCCTGCCTGCTGCTACTGGTCTTCGGGACCCTATAGGGACGTTATGCTAAGCATTCTATGGAGTTTGGGCGCATTTATCGTCGCGCTGGGCGTGCTAATTACCGTCCATGAGTTTGGTCACTTCTGGGTGGCGCGCCGCTGTGGCGTTCAGGTTGAACGCTTCTCCATAGGTTTTGGCAAAGCCCTCTGGCGGCGCCGGGATGCGCAGGGCACCGAATACGTTCTCGCCCTGATCCCGCTCGGCGGCTATGTAAAAATGCTCGATGAGCGCATTGAAAGCGTGCCGCCCGAGCTTCGCCATCGCACCTTCAATAACAAAACGGTTCTGCAACGCGCGGCGATTATCAGCGCGGGGCCCATCGCTAATTTCCTCTTTGCCATCTTTGCGTACTGGCTGGTTTTTATCATCGGCGTTCCCGGTGTGAAACCGGTAATTGGTGAGATAGTAAGCAATTCGCCGGTTGCTGAGGCCCAAATTACACCTGGAATGGAACTTAAAGCCGTTGACGGTATCGAAACGCCAGACTGGGATGCTGTGCGTATGGCACTGATATCTAAAATTGGCGACACGCAAATGACGTTAAGCGTGGCCCCTTTTGGCAGCACACAGATATCGGAAAAGCGGGTCGATCTGCGCAACTGGCAGTTCGAGCCAGACAGACAGGATCCGGTCACGTCACTGGGTATTCAGCCACGCGGCCCGCAGATTGAAACCGTTCTGGCTGAGGTACAGGCCAACTCGGCAGCAAGCAAGGCGGGTTTGCAAGCGGGCGACAGGATCGTTAAAGTCGATGGTCAACCGCTGGACCAGTGGCAACATTTTGCCGCGCTCATTCGGGATAATCCCGGTAAAGAGATGGCGGTAGAAGTGGAAAGACAGGGCGGTTCAGTGACGCTGACGCTGACCCCGGAAGCTAAACCGGGCAATAAAGCTCAGGGTTTTGCGGGCGTTATCCCGCGTATCGTCCCGCTTTCGGCTGAATACAAAACGGTGCGTCAGTATGGCCCGTTTGCCGCGACAGGTGAGGCCAGCGCAAAGACCTGGCAGCTAATGAAGCTGACGGTCAACATGCTGGGCAAGCTGATTGTAGGTGAAGTGAAGTTAAATAATCTCAGCGGGCCGATTTCAATCGCCCAGGGCGCTGGGATGTCGGCAGAATATGGTTTGATTTACTACCTGATGTTTCTCGCGTTGATTAGCGTTAACCTCGGTATTATCAATCTGTTCCCTCTGCCGGTACTAGATGGTGGACATTTGTTGTTCCTGGCGATCGAAAAGATCAAAGGTGGGCCGGTGTCTGAGCGAGTTCAGGACTTCAGCTATCGCATCGGCTCTGTATTGCTGGTGCTGTTAATGGGGCTTGCACTTTTCAATGATTTCTCGCGGTTATAGGCGTTCAGAAATAAGCGAGCGAAGGCCAGAAAAGACGAAACCCGGTGCAAAAGCGCGGTCAGCCAGACGCGCATGTTGAGCAAGGTTTCAAAGCAGGATGGCCGATGTGTAGCAATTTCTCCTCTAAGCGACGGGAACCAGTTAGGAAGAATGCATAACAACGATGGCGATGAAAAAGTTGCTCATAGCGTCGCTGCTGTTTAGCAGCGCCACCGTATACGCGGCAGACGGCTTCGTGGTGAAGGATATTCATTTCGAAGGCCTGCAGCGAGTCGCCGTCGGGGCGGCATTGCTCAGTATGCCTGTCCGCGTGGGAGACACCGTCTCCGATGATGATATCAGTAGCACTATTCGTGCCCTTTTTGCGACCGGGAACTTCGAGGATGTTCAGGTTCTGCGCGACGGCAATACGCTGATCGTTCAGGTTAAAGAGAGGCCAACGATTGCCAGTATCACCTTCTCCGGTAACAAAGCGGTGAAGGAAGATATGCTGAAGCAGAACCTTGAAGCCTCCGGCGTGCGGGTAGGGGAAGCCCTCGATCGCACCACCATCTCATCCATTGAGAAAGGGCTTGAGGATTTCTACTACAGCGTAGGTAAATACAGCGCTAGTGTGAAAGCCGTGGTCACGCCGCTTCCACGCAACCGCGTAGACCTGAAGCTGGTATTTACCGAAGGTGTGTCTGCCAAAATCCAACAGATCAACGTGGTCGGCAACAAAGCCTTCAGCTCGGAAGAGCTGATCTCGCGCTTTCAGCTCCGCGATGAGGTGCCATGGTGGAACGTCGTTGGCGATCGCAAATACCAGAAGCAAAAGCTGGCGGGCGACCTTGAGACCCTGCGCAGTTTTTATCTGGATCGCGGCTATGCCCGTTTCAATATCGACTCCACTCAGGTCAGCCTGACGCCGGATAAGAAAGGGATCTACATCACCATTAACATCACCGAAGGCGACCGCTACAAGCTGTCTGGCGTGGTGGTGAATGGCAGCATGGCAGGTCACTCAGCGGAAGTAGAAGCGCTGACCCGGATCAAACCTGGCGAGCTGTACAACGGTGCTAAAGTCACCAAAATGGAAGACGACATCAAGAAGATGCTCGGTCGTTACGGCTACGCCTACCCACGGGTGATGACGCAGCCAGAAATTAACGACGCGGATAAAACCGTTAAGCTGCACGTGAACGTCGATGCGGGCAACCGTTACTCCGTGCGCAAAGTCCGTTTTGAAGGCAACGATACCTCGAAAGATTCCGTCCTGCGCCGCGAAATGCGTCAGATGGAAGGCGCATGGCTGGGTAGCGATCTGGTTGAGCAGGGTAAAGAGCGTCTGAACCGTACCGGCTACTTTGAAACGGTCGAGACCGATACCCAGCGTGTACCGGGATCGCCCGATCAGGTCGACGTGGTATACAAGGTTAAAGAGCGCAACACCGGCACCCTGAACTTCGGCGTGGGCTACGGCACCGAGAGCGGCGTAAGCTTCCAGGTTGGCGTAACCCAGGAAAACTGGCTGGGTACCGGTAATACCGTTGGCATCAGCGGAACCAAGAACGATTACCAGACCTATGCGGAATTCTCACTGACCGATCCGTACTTTACGGTTGATGGCGTGAGCCTCGGCGGACGCGTTTTCTATAACGACTTTAAAGCTGACGATGCCGATCTGTCTGACTATACCAACAAGAGCTATGGTTTAGACGGTACGCTGGGCTTCCCGGTTAATGAAAACAATACGCTGCGCGTCGGTCTGGGCTATGTCCATAACGACCTGTCCAATATGCAGCCGCAGATTGCGATGTTCCGCTATCTGCGCTCGGTGGGTCAGAACCCGGATCTTTCCGGTCGTGCCGACTATTCTGCCGATGACTTCACCTTCAACTATGGCTGGACGTACAACGACCTTGACCGCGGATTCTTCCCAACGTCAGGTAACCGTACCAACCTGAACGGCAAGGTCACCATTCCGGGATCGGACAACGCCTTCTATAAGGCGACGCTGGATACGCAGCAGTACGTACCGCTGAACCAGGACCGCACCTGGGTGCTGTTAGGACGTGGACGCGTCGGCTATGCTGATGGACTGAATGGCAAAGAGATGCCGTTCTATGAAAACTTCTATGCCGGTGGTTCAAGCACCGTCCGTGGCTTCCGTTCCAACACCATTGGGCCGAAAGCGGCGTACTACAACAACAACTCGTCTACCTGCTCAGGCGCTGATGCCCTGTGTAGCTCTGATGATGCGGTGGGTGGTAACGCCATGGCAACGGCCAGCGCTGAGCTGATAACGCCTACGCCGTTCCTCAGCGAGAAGTACGCTAATTCGGTGCGTACCTCCCTGTTTGTGGACGCGGGTACGGTATGGGATACCAAGTGGGAAAACACCGCAGATACGCGTGCGGCGGGTATTCCTGACTACAGCGATCCGGGCAATATTCGAATGTCTGCAGGTCTGGCACTTCAGTGGATGTCCCCGCTGGGACCCCTGGTGTTCTCGTACGCGCAGCCATTCAAAAAGTATGATGGAGATAAAGCCGAGCAGTTCCAGTTTAACATTGGTAAGACCTGGTAATCTGGCTTGCACGGAAGCGATTAAAGTAGCGCGCTGTTCACCGGCAGCCCTCAGGGCTGCCTAAACGCGCAACACCTGTGTCGAAGACACAAACGTTGATGGTAAGGAGTTTATAGTGAAAAAGTTGTTGTGTGCCGCAGGCCTCTCTATCGCTCTGGCGGTTTCCGCTGGCGCCCAGGCTGCTGATAAAATCGCAGTGGTGAACGTTTCCAGCATTTTCCAACAGTTACCGGCGCGTGCGACAGTTGCGAAGCAGCTTGAAAATGAGTTTAAAGGCCGTGCAACCGAGCTACAGGGTATGGAACGCGATCTGCAAACTAAAATGCAGCGCCTCCAGCGTGACGGCTCTACCATGAAGGCCAGCGAACGCAGCCGCATGGAAAAAGACGTTATGGCACAGCGTGAAGCCTTCTCGACTAAAGCTCAGGCTTTTGAGCAGGACAACCGCCGTCGTCAGGCTGAAGAACGTAATAAAATCCTGAGCCGTATCCAGGATGCCGTGCAGAAAGTGGCCGATAAAGAAGGCTACGACGTTGTTATTGATGCAAACGCTGTTGCTTACGCAGGTAAATCCAAAGACATCACTGGTGATGTTCTGAAACAGGTTAAATAATCAATGTCTTCAATTCGACTGGCTGATTTAGCCCAGCAGTTGGATGCAGATTTGCACGGAGATGGCGATCTCGTCATCTCCGGCATTGCTTCTATGCAATCCGCCCAAACCGGTCAAATCACTTTCCTCTCTAACAGCCGTTACCGCGAGCAGCTCGCAGCCTGCCAGGCATCCGCCGTGGTGCTGACGGAAACGGATCTGGACTTTTTCAACGGCGCGGCGCTGGTGGTGAAAGATCCCTATCTGACCTATGCCCGCATGGCGCAGATCCTGGACACCACGCCTCAGCCGGCTCAGGATATCGCGCCCAGTGCGGTCATTGATGCCAGCGCTCAGCTTGGCAACAACGTCTCCGTCGGTGCGAATGCCGTGATTGAATCTGGCGTTGTCCTGGGCGAGGGTGCCGTTATCGGCCCCGGCTGCTTTATCGGCAAAAACACCCGCATTGGTGCCGGCTCACGACTCTGGGCCAATGTATCGGTCTACCACGACGTACAGATTGGTGAACGCTGTCTGATCCAGTCGGGGACGGTTATCGGTGCCGATGGTTTCGGTTATGCCAACGATCGCGGTAACTGGGTAAAAATCCCTCAGCTCGGTACCGTCATTATCGGCGACCGGGTAGAGATTGGTGCCTGCACCACTATCGATCGCGGTGCGTTGGATAACACTCAGATTGGGAATGGTGTTATCATTGATAACCAGTGCCAGATTGCGCACAACGTTATGATTGGCGACAATACCGCTGTTGCGGGTGGCGTAATCATGGCGGGCAGCCTGAAAATTGGCCGTTACTGCATGATCGGCGGTGCAAGCGTAATTAATGGTCATATGGAAATTTGTGACAAAGTTACGGTCACCGGAATGGGAATGGTCATGCGACCAATCACCCAACCTGGGGTATACTCCTCCGGGATTCCACTGCAACCCAATAAAACCTGGCGCAAAACGGCAGCGCTGGTGATGAATATTGATGAAATCAGCAAACGTCTGAAATCCATCGAACGCAAGGTCAACAAAGACTAAGCGGCTTATTGCCGGCTCAGGTCCAGCTTTCACTATCAATTTGGTCCGGCGCTACTGCGTCAAATCAGAAAGATATAAAAAAAAATGTTAAGCATGGAAAGCCTGGCGCACGGAAACTGATTCGCGGCCTGCGTATGATCTGAGGATCTTTGCAGGCCGTGTTATTGATGCCATCAGAATTTTTTTTAGGACAGGAAGAGTATTTTGACTACTGAAACTCATACTCTGAAAATTGAAGAGATTATTGAACTGCTGCCGCACCGCTATCCGTTTCTGCTGGTCGATCGCGTACTTGACTTTGAAGAGCACAAGTTCCTGCGCGCAGTGAAGAACGTATCGGTTAACGAACCGTTTTTCCAGGGCCATTTCCCTGGTAAACCGATTTTCCCAGGCGTGCTGATTTTAGAAGCCATGGCTCAGGCGACCGGTATTCTGGCTTTTAAAAGCGTCGGTAAGCTTGAACCGGGCGAGCTGTACTATTTTGCCGGTATTGACGAGGCGCGCTTCAAGCGTCCGGTCGTGCCAGGCGATCAGATGATCATGGAAGTCACCTTCGAGAAAACACGTCGTGGTCTGACCCGCTTTAAGGGCGTGGCGACCGTTGACGGCAAAATTGTCTGCGAAGCAACGATGATGTGTGCCCGCAGCCGGGAGGCGTAATTCGTGATTGATGAAACCGCAGTTATCCATCCCTCTTCGATTATTGAAGAGGGGGCCGTCATCGGCGCCCGCGTTAATATTGGTCCCTTCTGCTTTATTGGGGCTAACGTGGAGATTGGAGAAGGTACCGTTCTTAAGTCGCATGTGGTGGTCAATGGACACACCCGTATTGGCAAAGACAATACCCTCTATCAGTTCGCCACCGTCGGTGAAGCTAACCAGGACCTGAAGTATGCTGGTGAGCCTACTCGCGTTGAGGTGGGCGATCGCAACAGCATTCGTGAGAGCGTGACAATCCATCGCGGTACAACACAGGCTGACGGCGTGACGCGTGTCGGCAGTGACAACCTGCTGATGGTCAATGCTCACATTGCTCACGACTGCGTGATTGGCGATCGCTGTATTTTAGCGAATAACGCGACCCTTGGCGGCCATGTTACGGTGGATGACTTTGCCATTATCGGTGGGATGACTGCGGTTCATCAGTTCTGCATTATCGGTGCCCACGCGATGGTGGGCGGCTGCTCCGGCGTTGCGCAGGACGTACCGCCGTTTGTGATTGCCCAGGGCAACCACGCCACGCCGTTTGGTATCAACCTGGTGGGGCTACAACGCCGCGGCTTCAGTAAAGAAGGGCTGCACGCGATTCGTAATGCCTACAAAATTCTTTATCGCAGCGGTAAAACGCTGGATGAGGCGAAGCCTGAGATTGCCGACATCGCGCGTGAGCATCCTGAAGTCCAGCCGTTTTACGACTTCTTTGCCCGCTCGACGCGAGGTCTGATCCGTTAACTCATGCCCCAGCCATTAACGATTGCCCTTGTCGCCGGAGAAACTTCCGGCGATATTCTTGGTGCCGGTTTAATCCGCGCACTAAAACAGACGCACCCGGATACCCGTTTTGTCGGGGTGGCCGGGCCGCTGATGCAGGCCGAAGGGTGCGAAGCCTGGTACGAAATGGAAGAGCTGTCGGTGATGGGCATCGTCGAGGTGGTGGAACGTCTGCCGCGTCTGCTGAAAATTCGCCGCGACCTTACCCGGCGTTTTAGCGAGCTAAAGCCGGACGTCTTTGTCGGTATTGATGCACCTGACTTTAATATCACCCTTGAGGGACGACTCAAAGCGCGCGGGATCCGCACCATTCATTACGTCAGCCCTTCAGTCTGGGCCTGGCGGCAAAAGCGCGTTTTCAAAATTGGCCGCTCAACCGATATGGTGCTGGCCTTCCTGCCGTTTGAAAAAGCGTTTTACGACCGTTTCAATGTACCCTGCCGGTTTATTGGTCATACTATGGCTGATGCCATGCCGCTCCAGCCCGATAAGCTCGCGGCGCGACGAGCGCTGGGTATCGCCGAAGGGGCTCGCTGTCTGGCCCTGCTGCCCGGCAGCCGCAATGCAGAAGTTGAGATGCTGAGCGCCGACTTCCTGCGAACGGCAGTGATACTGCGAAACAAATGGCCCGATCTGGAAATCGTGGTGCCGCTGGTGAATCCGCGGCGTCGCGAGCAGTTTGAAAAAATTAAGGCCGAGGTTGCGCCCGACCTGCCGATGCATCTGCTGGACGGGCAGGGGCGGCAGGCAATGATCGCCAGCGATGCGGCACTGCTGGCTTCTGGCACCGCCGCGCTGGAGTGTATGCTGGCAAAATGCCCGATGGTGGTGGGCTATCGTATGAAGCCGTTCACTTTCTGGCTGGCGAAGCGCCTGGTGAAAACCGACTACGTTTCGCTGCCGAATCTGCTGGCAGGACGCGAGCTGGTCAAAGAGCTGTTGCAGGAAGAGTGTCAGCCCGAGCTTCTGGCGGCGGCGCTGGCACCGCTGATGGCGGAAGGTGAAACCCGTCAGCAGCTGCTGGCAACCTTTGCGGATCTGCACCAGCAAATCCGCTGGAATGCCGACGAACAGGCTGCCTCAGCCGTACTGGAGCTGTGCCCATGAGTGATTTTATCTACCCGCTGGCGACCTGTATTGCCGGCGTGGACGAAGTGGGGCGCGGGCCGCTGGTGGGCGCGGTGGTCACCGCCGCCGTAATCCTCGATCCGGCGCGGCCCATTATCGGACTGGCTGACTCAAAAAAATTATCAGAAAAGCGCCGTCTGGCGCTCTTTGATGAAATCTGTGAGAAAGCGCTGAGCTGGAGCCTGGGACGGGCAGAGCCGCAGGAGATCGACGAGCTCAATATTTTGCACGCCACGATGCTGGCGATGCAGCGCGCGGTGGCCGGGCTGCATATCACGCCTGATTATGTGCTGATTGACGGCAACCGCTGTCCGGCGCTGGCGATGCCCTCACTGGCCGTCGTGAAAGGTGACAGCCTGGTGCAGGAGATTAGCGCCGCCTCGATAGTCGCTAAGGTAACGCGCGACCGCGAAATGGCCGAGCTGCATCTGCAATTTCCCGAGTACGGATTTGCGCAGCATAAGGGCTACCCAACGGCGCTGCATCTTGAGAAACTACGCCAAAACGGTGCCACGCCCCATCACCGCCGCAGTTTTGCCCCGGTGAGAAATGTGCTGCTGGACGCCGACGTGGCGGCATCTGCCGGACGCGTGCGTTAATTTCTACTCCTTAGCTTTTGATGGGATCAACTATGGCCGAACCTCGTTTTATTCATTTACGCGTTCACAGCGACTACTCCATGATCGATGGCATAGTCAAAACGGCCCCGTTAGTGAAAAAGGCGGCGTCACTCGGCATGCCCGCGCTGGGTATCACCGATTTCACCAATCTGTGTGGCCTGGTGAAGTTCTACGGCACGGCACACGGGCAGGGCGTTAAGCCGATTATCGGCGCCGACTTCAACGTCGCAAGCGAGGCGATGGGCGACGAACTGTCACACCTCACCGTCCTGGCCGCCAACAATACCGGCTACCAAAACCTCACCCTGCTTATCTCCCGTGCCTACCAGCGCGGCTATGGTGCTGCCGGTCCGGTCATCGACCGGGACTGGCTGATCGAGCTGGGTGAAGGATTACTTCTTCTTTCCGGCGGGCGTCGCGGCGACGTAGGCAAAATGCTGCTGCGCGGTAACCATGTGCAGGCCGCCGACTGTCTGGCGTTTTACCAGCAGCATTTCCCCGACAGCTATTACCTGGAGCTGATCCGCACCGGCCGGCCGGACGAGGAGAGCTATCTCCACGCGGCCGTTGAGTTGGCGATTGCCCAGGGCATTCCCGTTGTCGCCACCAATGAAGTCTGTTTCCTCGAGGCAGAGGACTTCGACGCGCACGAAATCCGCGTCGCCATCCATGATGGCTTTACCCTGGACGACCCCAAGCGCCCGCGAAACTACAGCCCTCAGCAATACTTACGCACCAGCGAGGAGATGTGCGAGCTGTTCTCGGACATTCCTGAAGCGCTGGAAAACAGCGTGGAAATTGCTAAGCGCTGTAACGTCACCATCCGCCTGGGTGAATATTTCCTGCCGCAGTTTCCGACGGGGGAGATGACCACCGAAGACTTCCTGGTGATGAAGTCCCGTGAGGGCCTGGAAGAGCGACTGACTTTCCTGTTCCCCGATCCTGAGGTTCGCGCAGAGAAGCGCCCTGACTACGACGAGCGCCTTGAGATCGAGCTGAACGTTATTAACCAGATGGGTTTCCCCGGCTACTTTTTGATCGTGATGGAGTTTATCCAGTGGTCAAAAGACAATGACGTGCCGGTGGGGCCGGGGCGTGGCTCCGGTGCAGGCTCGCTGGTTGCCTACGCGCTGAAAATCACCGATCTCGATCCGCTTGAGTTTGACCTGCTGTTCGAGCGCTTCCTTAATCCCGAACGCGTGTCGATGCCCGACTTTGACGTCGATTTCTGCATGGAAAAGCGCGACCTGGTGATTGAGCACGTCGCCGAAATGTACGGGCGCAAGGCGGTATCGCAGATTATCACCTTCGGTACGATGGCCGCGAAAGCCGTTATTCGTGACGTGGGGCGCGTGCTGGGCCACCCCTACGGCTTCGTGGATCGTATTTCCAAGCTGGTACCGCCCGATCCGGGCATGACGCTGGAAAAAGCCTTTGCCGCCGAACCTCAGCTGCCGGAAATCTACGAGGCGGATGAAGAGGTCAAAGCGCTGATCGATATGGCGCGCAAGCTGGAAGGGGTGACGCGAAACGCCGGTAAGCACGCCGGTGGCGTGGTGATTGCGCCGACGCAAATTACCGATTTTGCGCCGCTCTACTGCGATGAGAATGGCAACCATCCTGTTACCCAGTTCGATAAAAATGACGTTGAGTACGCGGGTCTGGTGAAGTTCGACTTCCTGGGACTGCGCACGCTGACCATTATCGACTGGGCGCTGGAGATGATTAATGCCCGGCGTAAGAAGCAGGGTGAGCCGCCGATAGATATTGCGGCTATTCCGCTTGAAGATAAGAAAAGTTTCGATATGCTGCAGCGCTCGGAAACCACGGCGGTTTTCCAGCTTGAATCTCGCGGCATGAAAGACCTGATTAAGCGCCTTAAGCCGGACTGCTTTGAGGATATGATCGCGCTGGTGGCCCTTTTCCGTCCCGGCCCACTCCAGTCAGGCATGGTAGATAACTTTATTGACCGTAAGCACGGGCGTGAGGCTATCTCTTATCCTGACATCCAGTGGCAGCATGAATCGCTCAAGCCCGTGCTGGAGCCGACCTACGGCATCATCCTCTATCAGGAACAGGTGATGCAGATAGCCCAGGTGCTGGCAGGCTACAGCCTGGGCGGCGCGGATATGCTGCGCCGTGCGATGGGTAAAAAGAACCCGGAGGAGATGGCTAAACAGCGCGGCGGCTTTGAAGACGGCGCGAAAGCGCGCGGTATCGACGGCGAGCTGGCGATCAAAATCTTCGACCTGGTGGAAAAGTTCGCGGGTTACGGCTTTAATAAATCTCACTCCGCCGCCTATGCGCTGGTCTCCTATCAGACGCTGTGGCTAAAGGCCCACTATCCGGCCGAGTTTATGGCGGCGGTAATGACCGCCGATATGGACAACACCGAGAAAGTCGTCGGGCTGGTGGATGAGTGCTGGCGCATGGGTCTCAAGGTGCTGCCGCCGGATATCAACTCCGGCCTGTATCAGTTTCACGTCAACGATGACGGCGAGATCGTTTATGGCATTGGCGCGATCAAAGGCGTCGGCGAAGGCCCCATTGAAGCAATTATTGAAGCGCGTAACAAAGACGGCTATTTCCGTGAGCTGTTTGACCTCTGCGCTCGCACCGACACGAAAAAGCTGAATCGCCGGGTGCTGGAAAAGTTGATTATGTCGGGCGCGTTTGACCGGCTCGGTCCGCACCGTGCCGCGCTGATGAGCGCGCTGGGCGATGCGCTAAAGGCTGCGGATCAGCATGCGAAGGCAGAAGCGATTGGTCAGGCAGATATGTTTGGCGTGCTGGCAGACGAACCCGAGCAGATTGAGCAGTCCTACGCCGATGTGACGCCGTGGCCAGAACAGATCCAACTGGATGGCGAACGCGAGACGCTTGGGCTTTACTTAACCGGGCACCCAATCAATCAGTATCTGAAAGAGATTGAGCGTTACGTAGGCGGAATGCGCCTGAAAGACATGCATCCGACCGACCGTGGCAAAATGACCATGGCCGTCGGTCTGGTGGTGGCGGCCCGCGTGATGGTAACAAAGCGCGGTAACCGGATAGGCATCTGTACGCTGGACGATCGTTCCGGTCGGCTGGAAGTGATGTTGTTTACAGATGCACTCGAAAGGTTTCAGCACTTGCTGGAAAAAGACCGTATTCTGATCGTCAGCGGACAGGTCAGCTTTGATGACTTTAGCGGGGGGCTTAAAATGACCGCCCGCGAGGTGATGGACATTGATGAAGCCCGCGAAAAATATGCACGCGGGCTTGCTATCTCGCTGACGGACAGGCAAATTGATGACCAGCTTTTGAACCGTCTCCGTCAATCCCTGGAACCCCATCGTTCGGGGACCATTCCGGTACATCTCTACTATCAAAGAGAGGATGCGCGGGCGAAGCTGCGCTTTGGCGCAGCGTGGCGCGTGTCGCCCAGCGATCGTTTATTAAATGAATTGCGATCGCTGATAGGGTCGGAGCAGGTGGAACTGGAGTTTGACTAAAACAGGATTATTATGAGTCTTAATTACCTGGATTTCGAACAGCCAATCGCAGAGCTTGAAGCGAAAATTGATTCGCTCAAGTCGGTTGGCCGTCAGGATGAAAAACTGGATATCAATCTGGATGAAGAGATACAGCGCCTGCGCGAAAAAAGCGTCGAGCTGACACGTAAAATCTTCTCCGATTTAGGGGCATGGCAGGTTGCGCAGCTGGCTCGCCACCCTTTACGTCCTTATACGCTGGACTATGTTCGCAATGCCTTTACTGACTTTGACGAACTGGCAGGCGATCGCGCCTATGCGGATGACAAAGCCATCGTGGGGGGGATTGCCCGCCTCGACGGGCGTCCGGTGATGATCATTGGTCATCAGAAAGGGCGTGAAACGAAAGAGAAAATTCGGCGTAACTTCGGTATGCCAGCCCCTGAGGGTTACCGTAAAGCGCTGCGTCTGATGGAGATGGCCGAGCGTTTTAATATGCCGATCATCACCTTCATCGACACGCCGGGCGCTTACCCGGGCGTCGGCGCAGAAGAGCGCGGACAGAGTGAGGCCATTGCGCGCAACCTGCGTGAAATGTCTGGCCTGACCGTGCCGGTTATCTGCACCGTTATCGGTGAAGGCGGCTCCGGCGGCGCCCTGGCGATTGGCGTGGGTGACAAGGTTAATATGCTGCAATACAGCACCTACTCGGTTATTTCGCCGGAAGGCTGCGCCTCGATTCTGTGGAAAAGCGCAGATAAAGCGCCGCTGGCCGCCGACGCGATGGGGATCATTGCCCCGCGTCTGAAAGAGCTGAAGCTGATTGACAGCGTGATACCTGAGCCGCTGGGTGGGGCGCACCGCAATCCGCTCGCTATCGGTGAATCGCTTAAGGCTCAGCTGCTGGAAGATCTGGCAGAACTTGATGAGCTGAGCAAAGACGAGCTGCTGGACCGCCGCTACCAGCGTCTGATGAGCTACGGCTACGCCTGATCCCGCGATCCGATGCGGTCAGCGCTTCTCTGACTGCATCGGTTGTCCGGCAGCCTGATTTTGGGCTGGATTGGTATCAGCAGGGCGCAAGGTGATTTAGGGCGGGATCGGTTACCCCTCAGCGTCAGGATAATTTCTGGCTACGTCTGACCGGGTACGGACGCCGGACGATACTGGGTGTTAAAACAGAATCAGGCTGTCGTTAAGGCGGGTTTGAACCAGCGTACTGCACCGGAGATATTTCGGTGACGGGGACCTGGCTTAAGCCCGCCTTTCACCTGCTACTGCTCTCTTCTCCCTGTGCTACCGCGCTATTAGCTACCTTTCACCTAATAACTGATTTAATCTGCGCTTTTATCCAGTATCACCTGCCACGCCTCACGGGGCAGGACAGAAAAACCTCTTATTTTTAGCCCGTCAGCGAGAGCATGATTGCGGCGATCGCCGGTCACTTCGGCCAGCCCAACGCGCAGCGCCGCCACGCTTTCCGCCGGTATGGCAGGGGAGGCAATCAGCGGCAGGCCAGGTACGCTGGCGGTCTGACCGACGATCTTTAGCCCGCTTAGCTCACCAGCGAAATCCTGACTCAGCAGCGCCCAGCTCACGCAGTCGATTGCGGCAATATCTGCTTCCCGGTTTCGTAGCATAGCCAGAGAACGGCGGTGGCTCCCTGATGCCTGTACCCTGCTAAAAAAAGCTGAGCCTCCGGTTAGCCTCATCAGAGCGTGCCAGCCTGAGTACGACTCCTGGCTGTTACAGGCCAGGATACGTCCGCGAAAATCCCGCAGTTCACGTCCCGCTTCCTCCTTACGCACGACTATCCAGCTACGATAATTCGCGCCCTCGCAGCCCGGCGCAGCATAGTGAAATGCACCTATGACCTGTACCTGTGGCAGTGCCGTCATAAGGGGATAGCCGCAGGTCTGACTCAGCAGCAAATCGCTGCGCTGCCAGTGGGGGAGCAGCTCATCAGGCCAGCTCAGGGCACACGGTAGCGGGATAGCAGGCGTGGCGGCCCTCAGGCGCTGCCAGAAAGCGTCCAGCTTCTCAGGACGGAATGGATACATCGGCAGTGAGGCTATCATTGTTATTCCTTACGCGCAGTGCGTGGCGAAAGAGCGTTATAACCAAGGATAGCGCAGAGGGAGGGAGAGCCGCCTTCTCGGGGTTCGAGGGCCAATGGAACAAAAATGTACGCTAAGAAAATAAGCGTTTGATTGTAAATTATTTTTAATCCCCCAAAGATAATAGGCTTGATGATATGTGAAATGAAAACTCACTTAAGGCGGCACTGTTGCATAGATCTGGCGATGGTAAACTGATGCCACTGTTTAGTTGAAGGAGCAGCACATGAACCCATTCAAAGGTCGGCATTTTGAGCGTCATATTATCCTTTGGGCCGTCCGCGGGTACTGCAAATATGGCATCAGTTTACCGTCGCCAGATCTTTGCAACAGTGCCATATCGTTAACCACACGTGCCATCATAATATCGCGCTGTTAATTATTTATTTGCATGATTTTGATATCAAACCTGCTGCAGTCTTTGACGGTGCACAGGCCGCTGAACCACAGCTCTCCCTGCGGGCCGACCATCACACCCGTACTGTTGACGAACAGGCCTGCATACGTCTGATGCAGAATGATGTTAACCAGCCTGTCAGTGAACACGCTGTCGTATGCCTTAACAAATGCATGGCTGTCAGCAATATCAGTTGCTTTATGGCTGACGGTGACAGTAATGGGGTAGTCGACCATCGCAGCAACGCTTTTTTTATCCTTTTCTTTAACCGCTTTCTGCAGCTGATTCAGAAACTGATGGTATTGTCCGTGCGAATCAGCTCCCATCAGGGTATCCAGCCGGGCATCTGTTTCTCTATCGCTGCCGGCAAATACCGTGGTGGATACACACAATGTTAACAGAAGAGCAACTGATGATTTTTTAATCATATTATTCCTGTCCGAACGGAGCGGCTTCTTCAAGTCTTCTTTTGTAAAGCGGGGCTAAAATTTTGGGGTTACCTACTTTGCGGCCTTTAGCGTCATGTTTAAAAACATAAATGTACTGTAGCATCTTATCGCGTACCGCTTTCATGTCGCCACGATCGGCCGCTTCCATCACGGCCGACGGATCGGACACGTTGTAAATGAACGAAACCAGTCCGTCAAACTGGGCTTGGGTCAGACGATGGTGGTGTACTTTACGGCGAATATACCGTTCGACTTTATGTACATGCTTTGCCAGCGCCGTGTTTATATCGCTGGCAGTCACGGGCCTTTTCAGCTCTTCGTCGGTACATACGCCAAAATGAGCCAGCGTACCAACCCCCCAGGTACAGTTTCCTGAATGGGGCCCCAAATCGTTGTAATAGCGGTAAACCACGCCTTCGCGTATCCGTAACTGACCATATCCTGCCGTACTGAAAGACAGTGAATCGTTAACGCCTGCCATTAGCCTTTTTATTTCCGTGGGGTATTTTCATAACGAAATTGTACCATTAATGGCTAATAAAATTAATGCGCCATGTCCGAAGGGCGCATTGCTCCTCCTGTCGGATACTGCTGTTAATGCTGGCGTAGAGGTTTGACGCTCAGCGGAACAGTTTCACACGTTAAGGGATTTTTGTTCTATAAATCAAAAAATAATAGATATTTACTTCACTAACGTACGTTTTCGTTCCATTGGCCTTCAGACCCCTTCTCGGGCGCGATCTTAGCGGATGTGAACGGATGTGGGCGGATGTGGGCCACTGATACCCGGGCGTTAACCCGAAAATAAGCTGGCCCTCTTTGGCGTTGAATATCGCCGTCAGCCGCGCTGAGTGTAACCGGATATTACGCTGCCTGCACGGATATCAATTAGCGATATTAATGGTTTTCAGCGCGTCTGGTGGATGCCTCGGCAAAAGCGATACTAATAAGGGTAGTCTGCTAATTGTTAAGTGATTTAGCTTAATTCGTTTAATTGGTGTTAAGTTTATGATGAAAGCTGTTTATGGACTTTCCCTTACATTTCATGGAGGTTTACTGTCGGCTCAGCGGTGGTGCCGCTTCGGTGCATAGGTAATTCTATTAGTTGCGTTTACGGGCATAACGCAACCGTTGTTTAAGCCCCTACACAAGGAAGCTAAAAATGAATCCAATCACCCGTCGCAGTTTTGTCGCATTTGCCGCCGGTGGCACGGTCGCGCTGGCCGCAGGCAAGGTCCATGCTCACGATGGCACCGTCAACGCTCAACCCTGGACCGGTCAGATGGGCGGCAGCGACCCTGGCCCCCAGGATCCCATCCGCCAGGCGGAAAATCCCGATATTGTTAATCCGCCAGCGACCGACAGCGGCACTCTGCCAAATTTGCGCTTCTCCTTTAGCGATTCGCACGTACGCAAAGGGACCGGCGGCTGGACGCGGCAGATAACCGAGCGTGAACTGGGGATATCTAAAAGCATCGCCGGGGTGAATATGCGCCTGAACAGCGGCGGCATCCGCGAACTTCACTGGCATAAGGAAGGCGAGTGGGCCTACATGCTCTACGGCAAAGCGCGTATTACCGCTCTGGACACCGAGGGTCACTGGTTTGTGGACGATGTCGGCGTGGGCGATCTGTGGTATTTCCCCCCCGGCGTTCCCCATTCTATTCAGGGGCTGGGCCCGGACGGCTGTGAGTTCCTGCTCGCCTTTGACAATGGCGGCTTTGATGAAGACAGCACATTCCTGCTCAGTGACTGGTTTAAGCATGTCCCTCCCGAGGTGCTGGCAAAGAACTTCGGTGTCCCGGTTGAAACGTTCAGCAAGCTGCCGTCCCCTGCGGATGAATACATTTTTGCCGCCCAGGTACCCGGCCCGCTCAGCGGAGATGCCATCGCTGGCGCAACGCGTTCCAGCACCGCGTTCAGTCACCGAATGATGGCGCAGCAGCCCATTACGCTAAAGGGAGGCACGGTACGTATCACCGACTCCTCGGTGTTCAACGTATCGAAAACCATCGCGGCGGCGCTGGTTGAACTGGAACCCGGTGCCATGCGTGAACTCCACTGGCATCCGAATACCGATGAGTGGCAGTACTATCTTGAAGGGGAGGGAAGAATGGGCGTTTTTGCGTCGTCCGGCCAGGCCCGCACCTATGATTTCCGGGCGGGGGATGTTGGGTACGTGCCGTTCGCCATGGGCCACTATGTCGAAAACACCGGCACGAAACCGCTGCGCTTTCTCGAACTGTTCAAAAGCAGCTACTACGCGGATATTTCTCTTAACCAGTGGCTTGCTTCAACCCCACCGGCACTGGTAAAACAGCATCTGCATCTGGACGACACCTTTATGCAGGCGCTGGATAAAACCAAAAAGCCCGTCGTGGAATAGGCTTGCCCACAGGCAGGCGCGCTGCGCGTCTGCCTGAATGCCGGGGCGAATTGCGTCTGCTGATTGTGGGCGCGTATCGTTTCTGCCTCCAGTGTGTCATCCCTCTGTCATCTTTTAGCAGTAGCCTGGCCTGCGGCAAGGTATCCCTCATCTTAAAAAAAGGAACTGCAATGCGCATTCGTTATTCACTGCTGGCTGTTGCCCTGGCGGTCAGCCCGCTGACCCAGGCCAAAACGACAACCCTGACCCTGGACCACCTGCGTGCTATCGCCGATATGACCACCCCCGGCAGCGAAAATACGCAGTTTGTCGCCCTTGAGTCGGCTATCCAGCAATCGCTGATTGGGGCGCTAAAAGGTGACGCCAGCACGCTCACGCGTGACCAGCTTGAAAAGGTAAAGCAGGGCAAAACGCTGGCGGATAAAACGTGGCTGAAGGAAAGCGGTTATGACTTTGCGAAAAAGGAGAATCAGCAGGCGGGCATTGTGCTACTGAGCGCGTTCCCCGCCCTGCCGAAAAGTACCCTCGCCGCCAGCCTGCAAACGGTTGAAGAGGTTAACCTCAACGCAACTGCCAGTTTGCGCCATCAGGCGCTGGTGGATGCAGAAGGGCAGGATCACCTGTTCTTTCTGGCCGATGCGCTGGGACCGAAGCTGGGGCAGGCCTTTCTTTCCGCCTATAAAAAAGGTGAGCTGAATAAGGCGGCTGCGCTTATTAAAGCCAGCGAGGTCAGCACCAGTGCGGCGAAAAAAGAGTTTGGCAATCCGCGTCCGTTTCTGATCCCCGGAAATACCATTCACCTTGTGCCGGATACGGTGATAGTGAAAGACAATAAGCCCTATAGCGCGAGTGAGGGGTCTTATCCCAGCGGGCATACCAATACCGCCTATACCGATGCCCTGCTGTTGGGGGAGATGCTGCCGGAGCGTTTTGTGCCGCTGATGGATCGCGCTGCCCGCTACAGCTATTCCCGAATGGTGCTGGGCGTACATTATCCCATCGATCTGATTGGCTCACGCATGGTGGCCCAGCGCAACGTGGCGCATTATCTTAACGACGCGACGTATCAGGCGCTTTTCGTGCAGGCAAAGCAGCAGCTGCGAAGTGCGCTGGAAAAAGAGTGTGGTACCACGCTTGCGATCTGTGCAAAGCCGGCCGGGGCCGCCGACCCATATACTCAGCCCTCGCTGCGGCAGTTTTACCGTTTCAGCATGACCTGGAACCTGCCACGCGAGCGGGTGAAGCCATCGCCCGTTGTGGTGCCGGCGGGTGCAGAAGTGCTGCTGGAAGGGCCTCTGCCACACCTGAGCGCGGCTCAGCGTCGTCAGCTGATGGTTTCAACGGCGCTGGCTGGCGGCTACCCGCTATCGGGAACCACGCCGGAACAGAACTTCTGGCAGCGGCTTAACCTGCCCGATGCCGTCAGTGCGGCGCAGTAATATCCGGCTTTCTGAAAAACAAAAACCCACGCAAGGTGGGTTTTTACCGCTACCGATACCGCTAACCGGCCGCGCGCAACGGCGCGCCGCAAAAATCAGGCCTGGGGCGCGTTGCTGCTGCTCATTTTCATCAGATCTTTATCGACAAAGAACAGGCCTTCGCCGCTGTCGCTCACCAGCGCCAGCTTGTCCAGAACGGATTTAAACAGCTTCTCTTCTTCGTGCTGCTCGGAGACATACCACTGCAGGAAGTTGAAGGTGGAGTAGTCCTGCGTGGTCATAGCGGCATGGACCAGCTCGTTAATTTTTGAGGTGATCAGCTGCTCATGCTCGTAAGCCTGTTGCAGCACATCATTCAGGGAGTTGAAGGTGACCGGCGGGGCAACGATAGTGCCCAGCACAGGCATGGCACCGGTATCGCTCAGATAGTTGAACAGGCGCTGCATATGCTGCATCTCTTCCACTGAATGGTCGCGCAGGAATGCGGCTGCGCCTTCAAATCCTTTATCGGCTGACCAGGCGCTCATCTGTAAATAGAGGTTGGCAGAATAGAATTCAAGGTTTAACTGATCGTTCAGTTTTGCAGTCATATCGGCAGTCAGCATGGTGGCTCCATTAGCAAAAGAGGGGGTGAATCGGTAACAGGTGAATTGAGCGCATTATGCACGGGTGTTGCCGAAATAAAAACCGTTAGTTTTATTTTTTACCCTTTTTAGGAGTATTGATAACCTTATGATAGTTAACTGATAATTATTATCGCCCAGCTGTGAATAATTCCATTTTGTGAATGGGTCTGATAATTATTCTTATTGCGAACCTGGAGGGGAAATAATATCAGTTACCCATGTCAGCAAAGGGGCAACGGCTTATTTTAAAGGGAGAAAGTGTATTTCCCCCTTCGTCAGCAGGCAGGATCAGGAGGCTGCGATCAGGCGGTCAAGAATCGCCTGAGCCGTAGTGACATCGGTCACCAGCGCGTTAATCATTTTAGCGCGAACGGCACCGATAATCCCGGCAGCCTTCTCCGGCGTGGCCGCGACGCCAATCGACAACGGCGTGTTGCGCAGCTGCTCCGGTGAGGCCGCGATCATCCGCGTTTCCCCCTCCCAGTGCAGTATGTCTCCGCTTTCAGTCACATAGTGGCGCAGGACATCCCCGGCCGCCTGACTGAGCGCCTGTTCGTCCGGCGTCGCCGTGGAGCTTTCCGCCGGATGGTGGGCGTGGGTAAGGCCTACGCCGACAATGGCGACGTCGAGCCTGTCCCACAGTGAAGTAATTTGCTGGACGCCGGGGTCGCGCAGAAACGCGTCACGAAGGGAGGATGAAGAGATATAGGGCGCATGCAGAAAATGCGGCGTCCCACCCATCTGTCCTGCCGCCTGGCGAACAAATTCATTAATTTGAAAATGGGCTTCCGCCTGCTGCATCCCGCCGTTCAGCGCAACCGTCAGCACGCCGGGAAGGCGAGGCAGTCCGGCCAGCGTCACCTCGCGCACGGCACGTCCCCAGCCAATGCCGACCACCGAACCGGCAACCACACCGGCCTGCGTCAGCAAACCGGCCAGCGGCGTACTCAGCGAACCCAGTACGTTAGCGGGCGGCGCATCCACCACGGCGGCGCGCTTCAGGCCCAGCTCCTGAATCAGCCTGGCAGTTAAATCCTCAGATGAGGTCAACTCGATAACCTCAATCCTGACGATCCCCGCTGCTTTTGCCTTCGTCAGCAGGCGCGAAATGGTGGCGGTAGACACCCCCAGCTTCTTAGCAATATCGACCTGTGCCATATCGGACTGATAGTGCAGTTTGGCCACCATATGCATCATCGCTCGCGTGGTCGCGGCGTCTTGTAAAAGAGGTTCTTTCAGCTTGTAATTCCTTTCTGCAATGTATTACACTCCGATCATCGATTGGAGAATTATTGCGCAACCCCTGTGAAATTGCAATGCGCTGAACGGGCTAAACCCTGATGGGACGCCACACGTCAGCATAAGCCCCTCAGGATTGTTGCAGCGTCAAAATGATTAAAGAGGCAGTAAACATGTAGTAAAACCCAAACCATCTAAGGAGTTTTTAATGTCCCACATGTCCACGTCAGAATTAAGAGGGTATCAACAAATCTGCGGCAGCAATGGTGCCATGCTGGTGATCGCCTGCGATCAGCGAGGCGCCATGCGCAGCCTGCTTACCGCCGACCCCGACCAGCAGAAAGCCATTTCCGAACGACAGCTCGGGCGTATCAAAGCCGACATTACGCAGTGTCTGGCCAGTCAGGCGTCGTGCGTACTGGTCGATCCGGTCTGTGCCGTCCCCGACCTGGTGGATCAGGGGATTATTGCTCGCGATACTGCGTTACTGATCGGCCTTGACGCCTCCGGCTGGGATACGACCGCCGCAGGCTACCGGAACTCCCGGCTGGTGGAGGGGATAACGGCACGAAGGGTACGCGAACTGGGAGGCAATGGCGGAAAAATTATGGTGTGGCTACGCGCCGATTGTCCGGACGCGAACGAGCACAATATTGCCCTCCTGCGCCAGTGCATTGAAGATTTTAGTCGTGAAGATCTGCTGCTGGTCGTTGAGTTCCTCACTTATCCGCTTGAAGGTGAAAGCGAGGCTGAGTATAAGAGTCGTATTCCCTCTTTGATCTATGAAGGCACGAAAATTTCGCTGAAATGTGGCGCAAAAGTGCTGAAAATCCCCTACCCTGGATCGGCGCAGGCCTGTGCTGCGATAACCCGTCTTGCCGGAGACGTGCCCTGGGCCGTACTCTCAGCCGGCGTGGATCACAGTACCTTTCTGGGACAGGTAGCCGATGCTATGAGCAATGGCGCTTCCGGCGTAATCGCTGGCAGAGCCTTGTGGAAAGACTGTATTTCGCTGGACAGCAGTGAAACCCGAAATAAGCTGCAAACCGTAGCCGTGCCCCGGCTGAAAGAAATCCAGGCGGTGATTGGCCAGTATTTCCCTGAGAGCGATCACATTCCTGATAATACAAAGGAGCCAGTGAATCATGTCTGAACGGCAGTTGGCGAACGCCCACGACGGCAGCCCGCACAGTAAGCGTGTGGTCATGGTTAACGGTATTCCCGCCTCGGGTAAAAGCAGCATCGCCCGTGCACTTGCCGACGCCACCGGCTGGCCGGTTCTTTCCGTGGACGGTATTAAAGAACCGTTTATGCAGCAGCTGGAAAACGTCGATCGTCTGCTTAACCGTCGTCTGGGTCTTGCCAGCTATCAGGCGATTTGGCATATCGTGGCGTCAGCGCCGCCGGATTGCACCTTTATTGTCGATGCCTGGTTTGGGTTTCAGCCAGAACAGCACCTGCGGGAATTTTTGCAGGAAGCCGGGGTAACGGCGCTGGCAGAAATCTGGTGTCAGATCCCCGGTGAGCTGGCCGCACAGCGTTATACCTCGCGTCTGGCCCAACGGCTGCCCGGTCATCCTGGCGCGGAATATATTCCCGAGCTTATCGCACTGGCCGAATGGGCAGGCCCCATGAAAATAGGCCCCGTTTTTAATCTGGATCAAATGGGTGATATCGACATCAATGATGTCATTAGCTGGACAAAGGAGGCCTTAAATAAAAGTTATTAATTAATTATTTTTATTTATCAGGGCTATTAACCCCTCTGAGCATAATTGCTTTATGTATTCGCCTGGTTTTCATTTAATTGCCAGCATGATGTCGTGTTTTTAATTTGTAATTCTCTATTCGATGCCGTTTTATTTACAAGGAGTAAATGCGTAAGTGGATCACGGTTTTAATTTTTTCAGATCCGTATATTAAATAACTCCTTAATTATATGAGTATAAAAAAGATGCTGACTGACTGGATTAATGAAAGCAATTTGAATATGTTCACGCGGGTTGACGACTGGCAGCAGGCCGTCGCGCTGGCCGTAGAGCCGATGATTGCCAGGGGGGAAGTGGAACCCCGCTACCTCAACGCCATTTATGAGATGCACCGGGAGATAGGGCCTTACTACGTGCTGGGCGAGGGCATTGCCATGCCCCATGCCCGACCGGAGGAAGGCGTGATTAACACCGCGCTTTCACTGGCAATCGTTTCTGAAGGCGTGAGTTTTAATAGTCCCGATAACGATCCGGTTTATGTCATTTTTGCGCTGGCCGCGAAAGACAGTCATTCTCATATCGAGATGATAGCCAGTCTGTCACAGCTTTTTTGCGAGGAGGAAACCGTAGAAAAAATGAGAAATGCCGTGAGCAAAAAGGATGTGCTGAAAATTCTTAGTCAATTCTAAACAGGCGTTAAAAGATAAAAGGTAAGCTTTAAATAATAATTGAATCCGCATTAGGTGGTAGCGGCAAAAAAACTGAAGACGAAACTACAAGGAACTTCTAATGAAAAAGTTATCTATTCTTGCAGTCTGCGGGGCTGGACTTGGCAGCAGTTTTGCCTGTGAAATGAGTATTGAGGCCGCGCTTAAAGATCTCGGTGTGGATGCGGATCTGTCGCACTGTGATATTTCAAGCGCCTCATCCTCAAGGGCCGATATTATTATGACCGGCGAAAATTTCCGCACTCAGTTTCAGCATTACACCATCAGTGCAACAATTATTTATCTCAAGCGGCTGGTGGATAAAAATGAAATAAAATTAAAGCTAGAGCCGGTGTTAAAAGAGAAGGGCTTTCTTAGCTAATGATTTTTTAAAAAAATAATTTCCGTATGCCGTGAAAGTAAACAGGGGATTTATTTATGTCTTTCCTTACCTTTATTGTTCATGATGTGCTGGGTCAGGCATCAATATTAATCGCACTTATCGCCATGATTGGTCTTATTTCACTGAAAAAAAGTCCTGGTCAGGTTATTACCGGCACGCTCAAAACGCTGCTGGGGTTCCTGGTGCTACTGTCTGGCGCGAATATTATTGTCGCGACGTTAACCTTTTTGGGGGAGATATTCCAGAAAGGTTTCAACATGCGGGGTGTGGTCACCGACGTTGGGTCGATTGCCGGTATTGCACAACAAACCCTGGGGCGTGAGACGGCACTTATTATGGTGATTGCCTTTGTTGTTAATATCGCTATTGCGCGCTTCAGCCGTTTTAAATATATCTTTCTAACCGGGCAGGCTTCCCTGTGGATGGCAACCGTCTGTTCTGTCATTGGCTATATGGGCGGACTGCGCGGAGTGGAACTTATTGTATTGGGCGGTGTGCTCGCCGGGCTGATGGCCGTATTTATGCCTGCGCTTGCCCAACCCATCGTACGTAAAATTACCGGGGGGGATGACTTCGCGCTCGGGCACTTCTGTACGCTTGGCTACATCGTTCAGGCGGGGGTCGCAAAGGTCGTCGGTAACCCTGAAAAGAGCACCGAGGATCTGGCCTTGCCGCAGGCGCTCTCCTTTTTACAGGACACCTATCTGTCAATGATGGTGGTGATGATCCCCATCTATCTGGTACCCGCAATTGCAGCCGGACCAGAGGTCGTTGGCCTCTCGTCGAACGGCGTAAACTACCTGGTATATGCCTTTCTACAGGCCATCCAGTTTGTGGTCGGGGTCTATGTGCTGCTTGCCGGGGTGCGCCTGTTGCTGGCGGAAATTGTCCCGGCCTTTCGCGGCATTGCACTGCGCATTGTGCCTAATGCCGTGCCGGCGCTGGACTGTCCGGTACTCTTCCCCTATGCGCCGAACGCCGTCATCATCGGCTTTATCTCCACTACCCTGGGGTCAGTCATCGGCATGTTCCTCTTTCCGTGGGTAGGTCTGGCGATGATCCTTCCCGGCATGCTGACCAACTTCTTTGCGGGCGGTACGGCAGGCGTGTTTGCTAACGCCGTGGGAGGACGACGGGGAGCGGTTATTGGCGGTATTTTTCACGGGCTATTTATTACGCTCCTGCCTGCGCTGCTGCTCCCTCTTTTAGGTCAGTTCGGCATGGAAAACGTGACCTTTAGCGATTCCGATGTTATTGGTATCGGCCTGATATTTGGCCATATTCTTAACTTTTTCCACTGATGGCAACCTTCAATGGAGGCAAGATGAACGCGGAAATAAACGAGATTTTGCAGCGTGACCTGTCTGTTAAAGCCCGTGCAGAAGCGCTGAATGCGCTGGGTAAGCGCTACGCAGACCGTCAGGATACTGATGCAGCCATTCTGTGCTGGGAGAAAAGCGTCGAGTGCTACGGTAAGCCCGGCTTTGCGCAGGCCCAGCTGATGAAGGCCTATAATGCGAAGCGGCGCGCCTGCTCACAGGCAGGTGATGGTGCCGGCGTCGAGCATTACTCGGTTAAAATCGATGCGCTCATGCAGCAGAGTAAGGATGCTATTCGTTACGGATTCTGAAGTTTAATGATGCCGGGAGCCTGGCTGCCCGGTTTTTTTTCCTCTAATTTTAAATCTCAGCAGAATATTACCCTCTATTACCCGTTGTTTTTATACGTGTTAGTCGTTCTCTGGCTATTAGAAATATTTTTTAGGCGGGAAGGAATGCTGAGGATCAGCCAGCAATAAATGTGGATATAGGGCAGATTAAACTCCTGGGCCCCCGAAAAAACACCATAATTTCGTCGGGTGCAATAAAAAAATCATTTTTCGCAAGAATAGTGGGTTACAGGAGGGTTTTTATTTTCAATCTAATGATTAATTGAGAAATAAAATAAGTATTTATTTAAAAGGTGTATCAGAATTCGATTAAATGCTTTATTTCCATTTCCAGCCCTCGCGCAATAATTGCGATAACTTCAAGGGTAGGATTTCTTAAACCTCTTTCAATTCCACTGACATAGGTACGATCCAAACCACATTTATGTGCAAACGCTTCTTGAGATAAGCCTGCCTGTAGCCTGAGCTGTTTTACTCTTCGACCGAAAAGAACTTTAGGGCTTTTTAGTGTTTCCATGTCCTCATCATCACCTTAAGGTGTCTATAAGTCCACGGACTATTAGTCACATTTAGTTAATGCCATGGTATAGTGTGTAGACCATAGTCTACACAATGGTTCTTTTTTAAAATAAACCCGAGGGAAATTATGAACAGAGAGGATTGGCACCCGGCAGACATTATTGCTGCGTTAAAGAAAAAAGGCACCAGCCTGTCCGCCTTATCACGAGAATCGGGGCTGGCCTCTTCAACGTTATCTAATGCGCTACGCCGTCCCTGGCCTAAAGGTGAAAAGCTTATTGCCGACGCGCTGAACGAAAGACCGGAAGCCATCTGGCCGACGCGCTATAAAAATAACCGGTGAAACGCTAGCGGTCAGCGTGCCGTATCACTGCTCGCAGGTCGCTCACGGAGAGGGCACTGACTGCGCCATCCCTGTGAGGGTGAAAACCGAGTCATCGGGGGGGAGCGTTGGGCCGCGTGGGTACGGCCTGTCTCAGGGCGTTCCAGGAAAGTTGCTTAGCTGCCACCAGCAGTGCGGGTAGTGTGCCAGCTGGCGATAATACTTTTTGAGCGCGCAAGGTGACAGCTGCGTAAATGAATCTGCGGTTAAAACGGGCAGAGCGAGCTGTCTTTGCTGCCAGTCAGCCACGCAGCCTGCTGCATGGCGGAAGACGGCTTCGTGTAGCCCCTCGCGCAGCGGCAGGGAGGTTTTCCTTATCGCTTCTTCGGTTAATCCGTCAATCTCCTCTGCCCTCTGCGCGATAAATTCCTCGATATAACCCAGCAGTTCCTCAACCGACCGCGATGGCGACTGTAGGGCAAACAGCAACCCGGCTACGCCTGCGACCTGATGAAAACGGCAGCTGACCACATAGCCAATATTTCTCTCCACCCGGTACTGCTGGAAAAAGCGGGGTTCAAACAGAACGGCCATCAGCTGCCAGGCGGCCAGACCTGTCGCCGTCGGCTCGGTTAGCGGGCAGAAGACGACCACAGCGGCGTCCCGACTTTCGGTAGGGCATTTCAATGATTTCCCTGATGCAAAGGCAGCTGGAACGGGCGGCTCAGGGTTAAATTCTGCCGGAAAGCGGGACAGCAGCCTGGCAAGCGCCAGGCTAAACGCCTTATCCCCGCCGTAAAGCGTGGCAGACCAGTGGAGGCGGGGCAGATGGCCCTCACTGTTATCCACCGCTCCTTCTCCACGAATCAGGCCGGGAAGCTGTGCCAGCAGACATCGTACTGCGATATCCGAGGTCAGCTGTTGCCGCGCACGACGGGCCAGCCGCTCCCCTTTTTGGATATCAGAGGCAGTGGGGGCAATTAATTGCTGGATCACGGCATTTAGCGCGGACAGCAGCAGCTCAGGGTCTCCCCGCAGCTGGAGCAGCCAGATCCCCTGCCGACGGCTAAAGCTGAGTTCGCCGCCATTATGCAGGCAGTCGCCGCTTACCGTCTGGAGCGATGACTCAATAATGGCCGCCACGCGCGGTGACAGCGGCTGGTTGGGCAGTGGGCTGAGGAGCAGACAGGGTTTATCGCTGCCCGGGACGCTGTGCAGCGCGACCGGCTCTGACAGCAGGGCGGAGGGCGGGGGCAGGGACGCGCCGGAATAAAACGCCATCACCGGCAGGTTAGCTACCCCGGAATCTGCGTCCATCAGCAGGTTAGTAACCCCACCAGGCCCTGCGTCCATCAGCAGGTTAGCACCCCCTGACCCTGCGTTCTCCTGTCGGCAGGCAATCCCAGGCCACTCAACCGCGTTGAGATCCAGCCAGAAGCCCTGTACCTCTCTTGCATCGGCGGTCACCGCGGGTGATACCCATAGCCGGGTCATCCGCTCCGGACGCAGCTGAGTCAGCAGATGTTGCCACCGTGCCGCAAGCCGCTCCGCTTTTGATTCGGGCGGCGGCAGGGAAAAGGCCCGCGCCCGCAGCTGATCGAGAGGATCAAGCTGCCTGAAGCGCTGAAGGGCCAGGGCAGCATAGTGGCTTAGCCCGTCAGCGGGGAGATCCTGTAGCATCGCCAGCCAGCGGTTAAAGACAGCTTCAAGAGAGAGTCGAGGCGCAGTACCTTCATCAACCGGTTCGCAGAGCTGGAACTCAATGGTCAGCACTGACTGAACCGGGCTGCGCCAGGGTTCCAGCAGCCGTACATCGTCGCAAAGCCCCGCCGCCCGTAGCGTAGCCAGCAGGCTGTACGCGGCGGTATCCAGCAGTAGCGCCTGTAGCAGAGAAAAGGTTTCGACGGCGGGATCGTCAATAACAAAGCTGAATAGCATCAGTCGGGCAGCGGCGTTACGCAGCGCGAACGCCCGTTGGGGCCGCAGCGCAAGCCGGGGTAGATCGCTTTTGCATTGGGGCCGCAGCGCAAGCCGGGGTAGATCGCTTATGCATTGGGGACGCAGCGCAAGCAGGGGTAGATCGTTTATCCGCTGAGGCCGTCGCGCACGGATATTTACCAGCCCGTCAGCAGGATGATGAGCGCCCGGCGTAGCGGGGCGAAACAGATTGCCCCACCGTTCCGCCAGCGCGCGCAGCTCCGCGAGCGGCTGCGGGCCCTGGAGCCAGAGCGTTAGCCTGCCAGCGTGGAAAAAGCGCTGGTGGTATGCGCGTAGCGCCCGCTGGAGCGCCACGTTATCATCGCCAAAGCGGGCCTGATTACCCACCTGGAAGCGGTGAAGGGGATGCGGCTGCGCAAAGGCGTGGCTCAGTGCCGCCCCGGTCAGGGTCTCGGTATGAGAAGCCAGCATGCGGTATTCCGCGTCAATCACCGCCACTTCCTGAGCGATGGCTTCAACGGCCACCAGAGGAAAAGCCAGCATATCGACCAGCCTTGCCAGCGCCCCGTCCAGCTGCGCCGGATTGACCCCGACAAACCAGGCGGTGGAGGTGGCGAGGGTTGTCGCATTCAGCTTTCCGCCCTGCGCGGGCACCCAGGCCATCAGTCGGTCGCTTCCCTGAAAGCCTTCACTGCCGGTAAACAGCACGTGTTCCAGCAGATGGGCCAGGCCTGGCCACGCATCCGGCTCATGATGGCTGCCCGCAGCAAGCTGTAGCAGCGCCGCCGATTGCGTGGCACAGGGATCCTCGATCAGCCTGACGCGCACGCCGTTAGCCAGCCGGATCCTCTGCTGCCTGTCAGCCGGGGCCATATTGCGCGTCAGCCTTTAAAGATCAGCTGGGAGTTGACGCGATTGCGGAACTGCAGCTGGTTGATCTGAATATTGGTGCAGTTGGCCTGTTCGCGCGCCTCCAGGATTTTGCCATGGTGTGGTGATTTGCCACAAACCGGATCGGTATTGTCCGCATTGCCGGTTAGCATCCAGGCCTGGCAGCGGCAGCCGCCAAAATCGCGCTCTTTCTCATCACAGGAGCGGCAGGGTTCCGGCATCCAGTCAAAGCCGCGGTATTTGTTAAATCCGAACGACTCATACCAGATTTCCTGTAGCGAATGCTCCAGCACCGACGGGAACGCGATCGGCAACTGACGGGCGCTGTGACAGGGCAGGGCCATTCCCTCCGGCGTGACGCTGAGGAAAATAGCCCCCCAGCCGCCCATGCAGCCTTTTGGCCGCTCTTCGTAGTAATCGGGCGTCACAAACAGCAGGTTAGCCAGGTTGCCGCTGGTAGTCATGGTCTCGCGATAGCGTTGGACCACCGCCTCCGCGCGGGCAATTTGATCGCGCGTGGGCAGCAGCCCTTCGCGGTTAAGCTGCGCCCAGCCGTAAAACTGACAGGTCGCCAGCTCCACGTCATCGGCTTCCAGCTCAATGCTCAGATCGATAATACGGTCAATCTGGTCGATATTGTGCCGATGCAGCACGAAGTTCAGCACCATCGGATAGCCGTGGGCCTTAACCGCTTTGGCCATCGCCAGCTTGGTCTGGAAAGCCTTTTGCGATCCGGCCAGGGCCGCATTAAGCGTTTCATCGCTGGCCTGGAAGCTGATCTGAATATGATCCAGCCCCGCCTCAGCAAAGGCGTCAATTTTCTTCTCTGTCAGGCCGATGCCGGAGGTGATCAGGTTGGTATAGAAGCCCAGATCGCGCGCGGCGCGGATCAGCTCGGGCAGATCCTTACGCACCAGGGGTTCACCCCCGGAGAAGCCCAGCTGAACGGCGCCCATCGCGCGTGCCTGCCTGAAGACTTCGATCCACTGGTCAGTGGTCAGCTCTTTTTCCTGCTGGGCAAAGTCCAGCGGATTAGAGCAATAGGGACACTGCAGAGGGCAGCGGTAGGTCAGTTCCGCCAGCAGCCAGAGCGGCGGATTGACCTGGGGTTTAAGCAGGTTCACGGAAAATTATCCACTTTTGTTCAATGGCCTGAACGAAGAACTCTTTCACATCTTCATCCACGCCGCCGGCGTCAGGAAACTGGGCGTTAAGCTCGGCGATCAGGGTGGCCAGCGAACGCGCGCCGTCAACCCGCTGTAAAATCGCGGCGGCGCTGTCATTCAGCTTTGCCATCCCTTCCGGGTAGAGGATAACGTGGCACTCCTGGGTTGGCTCCCACTGTAGCCGATAGCCACGGCGGAAGGACGGGATGTGCTGTTCGTTAAGGGGCATTATGGCAGTCTCTCATTGTGCCAGACGATCTTGTCGGTCACGGTGTGATACGGAGGCCGGTTCATCTCATAGGCCATGGTCATGGCATCCAGCATGCTCCACAGAATATCCAGCTTGAACTGGAGGATCTCCAGCATACGCTGCTGTTTCTCAACCGTAGTGCACCACTCAAGCGCCAGCTGTAAACCGTGTTCAACATCGCGATTCGCCTGGCTCAGACGGCTGCGGAAGTAGCCGTAGCCCGCCTCTTCAATCCAGCTATAGTGCTGCGGCCAGCTGTCGAGCCGTGACTGGTGGATCTGCGGCGCAAAGAGTTCGGTCAGCGAGCTACAGGCTGCCTCCTGCCACACCGCCCGGCGGGCAAAACTGACGTAGGCATCCACGGCGAAGCGGACGCCCGGCAGGACCATGCGTTCAGAGAGCAGCACGTCGCGATCCAGCCCGACCGCCTCACCCAGGCGCAGCCAGGCTTCAATACCGCCTTCGCTCCCTTCCTGACCGTCGTGATCGAGAATGCGCTGTACCCATTTACGGCGCGTCAGCGGGTCGGGGCAGTTTGCCATGATCGCTGCATCTTTCAGCGGGATGCTGGTCTGGTAATAGAAGCGGTTCGCCACCCAGCCCTGGATTTGCTCGCGGGTGCATTTCCCGTTGTGCATCGCAATATGCCAGGGATGATGGATGTGGTAGTAGGCGCCTTTCGCGCGCAGTGCCTGCTCAAAGGCCTCGGGGGTCATTGGCTCGGCAGGTAAGTTATCTGGCTTCATCTTCATCTCGCTAAAGGTCAATGCGCATACCATCCCAGCTTACCTCGATACCCAGCTGCGTCAGCGCCTGACGTTCAGCCGAGTCCGCATCAAGGATCGGGTTGGTATTGTTGATATGAATTAAAATTTTGCGCGCAGCAGGCATCGAGGCCAGCAGCGCAATCAGCCCCTGCTCCTCGGCCAGGGCCAGGTGACCCATGTCCTTACCGGTATTGCTGCCGACGCCGGTGGCGGCCAGTTCATTGTCGTGCCACAGCGTACCGTCAATCAGCAGGCAGTCGGCCTTTTTCATCCAGCCCAATAGCTCGCTGTCCGGTTCGCCCAGGCCGGGCGCATACAGCAGCGTTTTACCGCTGCGGGTATCTTCGATAAACAGCGCGACATTGTGGCCAGGCAGCGGTTTTCCCCGGTACTGCGAATAGGGCGGGGCGTTGCTTAGCAGGGGGATCGCGGTAAAGGTTAGCGCCGGGCAGACCGCCACGGAGAACGGCTCGCCGGGAGTAATTGCATGATGGACAAGTCCGCCGTTCCAGTGCGTCAGCATCGTGAAGACCGGGAAGCCCTGGGTCAAATCGTCATGGACTTCTGGCGTACACCAGACCTGATGCGGGCAGCCTTCGCGCAGGCTCAACAGCCCGGCGCTGTGATCGATCTGGCTGTCGGTCAGAATGATGGCGCCGATAGCGGTGCCGCGCAGTGCGCCAGTTTTATTGAGCGCCGGAGTGGCTGCAATTTGCCGGGCGATATCCGGCGAGGCGTTGCACAGCACAAAGTCTGTGCCGTCATCGCTCAGTGCAATAGAGGATTGCGTACGCGCCGTGGCGTTCAGGGTGCCGTTACGCACGCCCTGACAGTTGGTGCAGTTGCAGTTCCACTGGGGAAACCCGCCGCCCGCCGCAGAACCGAGAACGTTAATCTGCATGTGGTAACCAGAAAGAGAGTAGAAAAGAATGCCCACGGCAGGCCGCGGGCATAGGGAGATTAACGGTTAGAGATGTACAGCGTAACTTCCAGACCTAAGCGTAAATCAACAAATTTAGGTTTAGTCCACATGGTGAAGCTCCTCATGGTGTTAACAGATAATTAAGGTTCTGCGAAGGTAAGTTCAGCAGGGTTGGGCCTAATGTCAAATACCGAAATTCCGGCGGGGCAAATGGTGCGCCTATGCCAAAACGATATCAACCCTGTAAGCCGCAGGGGTATTACCTAAGGATAGTGTAAAATGTCCCATTTGGTTCATTTTTCCCAGGTTTTCTTTAATACGGCCAGCCAGTTCCGCCAGCTGATTTTCTCAATCAGCGACTCAGCGTAGCCGGCAGCGCGCATCGCCGCTATCAGCCGCGGCAGTCCGGCCGCATCGCCGAGGGTATCCGGTACGCTGATGCCGTCAAAATCGGAGCCAAAGCCCACCCGATCTTCTCCGAGGATCGCCATCAGCCCCTCCAGGTGGCGGAGGATATCCCCCAGCGGGGTGTCGCCGTTGCGCTGGCCGTCCTCGCGCAAAAAGGCGGTGCCAAAGTTTACCCCGACAAAGCCATCGCTGTCGGCGATAGCCGCAAGCTGGGAGGCGAGTAAGTTGCGCGGCTGCGCACACAGGGCATGAACGTTGGAGTGGGTGGCGACCAGTGGGGCGGTACTGTGCCTGGCGGTCTGCCAGAAGGCTTTCTCATTCATATGCGACAGGTCAATCAGCAGCTTTTTCTGATTACAGACGCGGATCAGATTGAGGCCTTCCGCCGTCAGGCCCTCTCCGCTGTCGGGCGAGCCGGGGAAGTCACCGGTTACGCCGGTGCCGAACCGGTTTTGCAGATTCCACAGCGGGCCAATACTGCGCAGGCCAGCCTCAACCCAGCGGTCAAGCTGGCTCAGCTCGCCATCCAGCGCTTCCGCCCCTTCAATATGCAGCACCATCGCCAGCACGCCCTGGGTGATACAGAGCTCAATCTCGCTGGCGGTACGGCAAATTTTAGCCCGCCCGTTCGAGCGTGTTTCAATCGCCTGCAACAGCGCTATCTGCGCATCCGTAATGGCCAGCGGGTCGTGCTGCCGTTCACCCTGGTCGGCCTGATGCTGTTTCGTAAAGCTCACGGGCGGCACGAAAACCGCAAACAGCCCACCCGCAAAGCCGCCCTGACGCATTCGTGCCAAATCAAGATGGCCGCTCAGCGAGCCGTCAAGAAACTGCGCGACGGGATCGGAGGCGATATCCTCCAGCCACAGACGCAGCAGCAGGTCGTTATGGCCGTCGAAGACGGGCAGAGGCCGTGAAGCGAGGTTGTCAGTCATCATATTGAAACCCATGCTCTGTTAATTGCGAGACAGAAATTACGTGTAGCCGTGAATCATACCCTATCCGCGCGGGGAGAAGGGAGAAGCGACGGCTGTTCCAGCATCAGGAACAGCTTCTCTACCGGCTGAGGCGGGCTGAGCAGAAACCCCTGGAGCTTATCGCACCCGGCGGCGGCCAGCGCCAGCCGCTGCGATTCCGTTTCGACGCCCTCAGCGGTAATGCGCAGGCCCAGCGAATGTCCGAGGGCAATCACCGACTCCACAATAGCATTCGCCTGGGCCTGAATACCCAGCAGTTCAATAAAACTGCGATCAATCTTCAGGGTGTCGACGGGAAACTGCATCAGGTAGTTTAGGCTGGAGTAGCCGGTGCCGAAATCATCCAGGGCGATACGATAACCCGCGCTGCGCAGTCGCCGTAACAGCTCCAGCACCGGCTGTTGCTCCCCAAGCAGCACGCTTTCCGTGATCTCCAGCTCAAGCTGGTGCGGGCTGATACCGTGCTGCCGTACCGTGGCGCTGAGATGCGCAAAAAAGCTGGCCGAGAGAAATTGTAGCGGAGAAACATTGATCGATATCGTCAGCGCCGGACAGCGCTGCGCTATCGAGCAGGCCTCGCGAATCACCCAGTCTCCCAAAGGCAAAATCAGCCCCGTCTCTTCGGCGACCGGGATAAAATCCCCCGGGGAGATGCTGCCCCAGTCGGGATGCGTCCAGCGCAGCAGTGCCTCCACGCCGAGCATCTTCTGCCCGCTGTTATCCATAATCGGCTGATACCACAGCGCCAGGTCGTCGGATCTGTCCAGTGCCAGGCGCAGTTCCTCCGCCAGCAGCTGGCGCTTCTGAATGGCTTTCCCCAGCGGAGGGGCATAAAGGCGATAGCATCCGCGCCCGTCAGATTTCGCGGCATAGAGGGCAATATCCGCCATGCGCATCAGTTCCAGCCTGTGCCTGCCGTGTTGCGGCGCCAGGGCAATACCAAGACTGGCACCCACCCACAGATGAATTCCCTGGAGCGTGACGGGTTCGGTGAGCAGCGTAATGATCTGTTGGCAGAGCCGGTTGACGCTCTTATCGCCCTGCTGCAGGTCAACGACCATGACAAACTCATCACCGCCCAGTCGTCCAATCACGTCCTCCCGGGCCAGCACACTCGCGAGCCGCTGGCTGACGTTGATCAGCAGCGCGTCCCCCATCTGATGGCCGTAGGTATCGTTAATCATTTTGAAACGATCCAGATCGAGCAGCAGCAGAGCAAACTCCCCGCGCTCAGCAGGCAGCGCTGCCAGCCGACTCTCCAGCTCCGCTTCAATGGCGGTTCGGTTTGGCAGTCCGGTCAGCCCGTCCCGCATGGCCAGCTGATGCGCATGATATTCGCTGGCCCGTAGCCTGTTCAATGAGGATGCCAGCCGCTGCTGCGAGTGCCACAGCCGCCGGGTCATTAACATGCACATCAGGGTGATGGCCAGCACGGCCAGGCTGACCAGCGGCGCGGTCACCATCAGCATCTGGCTACCCGGCCGCATCGGCTGCCAGGAGACGTCGCTGACGGGCAGTTTATGCGCCGAGGTGAGGGTAAATCCGGCGCTGTTGGGCATATCGGGCGAACGGGGAGTAAAGCGAAAGTGGCTGACCACGCCGCGATGTTCAAGGAAGTCGATAAAACTGTCGTGCAGGTAGCGGATGAAAATCAGTTTCTGGCCGTGACCTGCCGGTATGACACCGGCGGCCATTTCGGCCACGCGCTGGCGAATACGGACCACGTCGCCGGTGAAAGGGGGCGCTGCCCCGGCACCGGGCGTACTCAGCTGCACCAGCCAGGGCGCCAGCGGGTCTGCCACCTCCTGATAGCGTTCGGCAGATACGGGCTTTCCGGCCAGCCAGGCGGCCAGCGGGCGGTTCCGGGCATCCAGCAGGTAAACCTCATCGTCACCGGCGAGCCTGTAGAGCCAGCTTCCCAGGGAGAGCGGGGCAGATTGAGGTGAATGAAGCTGCGTGGGGAGCGCTTCCCAGTTAAGCAGGTGACGATGCTGTTGCAGAAATTCACTCAGATGTTGGGAGAATATATTATTTATGACCTGCTTCTGCTTTTCCAGAGCTTTAGCATTGCTCAGGGTGGTGACCCACCAGGCGGTAAATCCGCAGCCGATAAAGGAGAACAGCACGACGGCTACCATTGGCGAAACAACGTTGCGGATAAACTGGCGTCGTAATCCGGTAGCCTGGCTCTGATCATCGGTCATTTCTCGTCCTGCACAGACATATCTGTAATCGCTTAACCCTGACCCAACATGATAATGACATTACCTTATTATGCACTTTCATTAAAGTTACCTGCTGTTAAGGCAGGTCACTCGCGGCCGGGGAGCCGCGGCAGAAGGAGGAGAGGGGGCGACGGCGGGCTCTAGTGAGCGGTCTGGTTGCTCATGGGGTCGGCGGTGACCGGCATGGGGGCCACGTCCGGCGGCAGGAAGATGTGATCCATAATATTTCTGACCAGCGGGGCGGCGGTAACGCCGTTGATGCCGCCGTTTTCGAGGATCAGCGCCATCGCCACTTTCGGATCGTTAAAGGGCGCGAAAGCGGTATAAAAAATATGGTCACGCAGCCGCATGGGGATCATTTTCGCGTTGTAGATCTGGTTCTGCTTCAGCCCAAACACCTGTGACGTGCCGCTTTTCGCCGCAATGCCATAAGGGGCCGTATGGAAGTATTTATAGCCGGTGCCGTTGCTGGCATTCGCCATGCCGAACATCGCGTGGCGCACCAGACTCCAGTAAGGCGATTTGGCATCGCCAATCTGCTGCGGCGGCTGGGTGGGTTTCCAGGGGATAACGGTGCTGCCCTGCTTTTCTTCGTACAGCAGATGCGGCTGGATCGCCCGGCCATTATTAATGAGCGTAGCCATCGCCTTGACCATCTGTACCGGGGTGGCTATCCAGTAGCCCTGACCAATACCCACGGAGACCGTATCCCCCTGATACCAGCCCTTTTTATGAACCTTAAGCTTCCATTCGCGGCTGGGCAGCAGGCCGTTGTACTCCTCGTTGAGATCGATGCCGGTGGACCTGCCGTAGCCGAACTGGCTAAGCATGGTGTGGATACGATCGATGCCCATCATAAAGGCGACCTGATAGAAGAAGGTATCCGCTGACTCCTCAATGGCGCGGGTGACATCCAGCGTGCCGTGACCGGTTTTTTTCCAGTCGCGGTAGCGCCGTTCGGTGCCCGGCAGCGTCCAGGTGGGCGCGCCAAAAAAGGTGGTTTGCGGCGTGATCACGTGATTCAGCAGGGCCGACATTGCCATATAGGGTTTGACGGTGGAGGCGGGCGGATAAAGCCCCTGGGTAACGCGGTTAATCAGCGGCAGGTCTTTATTTTCCAGCAGCGCCCGGTAGGCCTTACTGCTGATGCCCTTCACAAAGGGATTGGGATCGTAACTGGGGCTGGAAACCATCGCCAGTACGCCGCCGTCGCGGGGATTTTCAATCAGCACGGCCGCACGCTGCCCGACCAGCTGGGATTCCACATACTGTTGAAGATGCAGATCGAGCGTCAGATAGATATTTTTCCCTGCTACCGGCGGCACTTCTTTCAGCACGCGGATGACCCGACCGTGGTTATCCACCTCGACTTCCTGATAGCCGGTTTTCCCATGCAGCACGGATTCGTAGTAGCCTTCAATACCCTGCTTACCGATATTATGATCCGCCGCGTAGTTCTCGCCGACGCCCGCTTTATCCAGCCGCTTATAATCATTGTCGTTAATCTTAGAGACGTAGCCCACGACGTGAGCCAGATCGGGCCCGTAGGGATACTGCCGGTCTTCGTAACTGTTGATCGTCACGCCGGTGAATTTGAACTGATTGACTGAGAAGCGGGCGACCTCTTCATCGCTCAGCTCGGTTTTCAGCACCACCGGTTTGTAGCGGCTATTAGCATGGAGCGCGTGGGTAAAGGTGTCGATGTCATCGGGCGAGAGGTTAATAAGCGGCGAAAGCTGCGCCAGCAGGGCCTGCATATTCTGGATTTTGTAGGGCAGAACCTCAATGTCGTACCAGGTGACGTTTTTAACCAGCGGAATGCCGTTGCGATCGAAAATGATCCCGCGAGTGGGGGCAATAGGGATCATTTTGATGTCGTTCTGGTTGGATCGGGTCTGATAATACTGATTTTGCTCGATTTGCAGGTGCCAGAGATTGACGACCAGCGCGGTAAACCCTGCCAGAACCAGGGCAAAAGCCACTAATGCCCTGCGAACAAACAGTTTTTCTTCTTCTGCAAAATCTCTGAATTTCATTACCCGGCAGTCGCATTATTCTTTATCGTTAAGCGGGCTAATGATAGAGATCCCCTCACAAATCACGACCTGAAAGATGCATATCCGGCCGCTAAAGTGTGTCATTTGTTATCCATGTTACAAATCAGACATGTTATTCGCGCCGCAGGGGCACATACGGTAAAACCCGGATCCCGTCTATGCTTTACCCTGGTCGCAATGACAACATCCGCAGCTGCGGTGGTGCATGCAGTTTTTCAATCCGAACATCGATCCAGAGGCTTTTATGTCTGCGCTTTTTACCCCGTTCAAACTTAAAGACATCACCCTTCGCAACCGCATTGCGGTACCCCCTATGTGCCAGTACAGCGCCGTTGATGGCGTAAGCAACGAGTGGCATCGGGTGCATTACAACGCCCTGGCACGTGGAGGTGCAGGACTGGTGATCGTCGAAGCGACCGCCGTATCGCCGGAAGGACGGATCACCCCCGGATGCCTGGGGATCTGGAACGACGAGCAGGCAGAGAAGCTGGCGCAGATCGCGCGTGAAATTAAGGCCACGGGTGCGGTGCCGGGCATTCAGATTGCGCACGCCGGACGTAAAGCGAGCGCCAACAAACCCTGGGAAGGCGATGACCATATCGCTCAGGGCGATGCGCGCGGCTGGGAAACCCTGGCACCTTCTGCGGTGGCGTTTGGCGCTAATCTGCCTCAGGTTCCCCATGAAATGACGCTGGACGATATTGCCCGCGTTCGTCAGGACTTTGCGGATGCCACGCGTCGCGCACGTGAGGCTGGCTTTGAGTGGCTGGAGCTGCATTTTGCTCACGGTTACCTGGCCCAGAGCTTCTTCTCGGTCCACTCCAATCAGCGTCAGGATGGCTACGGCGGAAGCGCCGAAGGGCGCGGTCGCTTCCTGCTGGAAACGATGGCGGCTGCGCGTGAGCAGTGGCCGGAGAATCTGCCGTTCACCGCTCGCTTCGGCGTGATTGAGTATGACGGTCGGGATGAAGAAACCCTGTCAGAGTCGATTGCGTTGACCAAAAAATTCCGCGCGGGCGGGCTTGACCTGCTGAGCGTCAGCATTGGCTTCTCTACGCCGGACGCGAATATTCCATGGGCTCCGGCCTTCCTGGCACCGATTGCCGCTCGCGTGCGCGAAGAAGCGCAGATCGCGGTTGCCTCGGCGTGGGGGATCGATTCACCGCCGATTGCCAATCAGACCATCGAAAAAGGCGAGCTGGACCTGGTGATGGTCGGTAAGGCGCATCTGGCTAACCCACACTGGCCGTACCAGGCCGCGCTGGCGTTAAAGCAGGATCAGCCTTCCTGGGTTCTGCCTGCGCCTTATGCTCACTGGCTAAACCGCTATCGCGTTAGCGAATAGTCGTAACATCGGCGGGGGCGTTGATCGCCCCCGCTATTGCCCGACCTAAATCTCCCGTCTTCCCCGTCCCGCCCATATCCGGCGTCAGTGCCTCTTTATACGCGCTGTTGGCCAGCACGCTTTCAATGGCTTTCACCACCGCAGCGGCGGCCTCATCGTGGCCCAGATGCTCCAGCATCATTGCGCCGCACCAAATCTGCCCGACCGGGTTAGCAATCCCTTTTCCCGCAATATCCGGCGCGGAGCCGTGTACGGGCTCAAAGAGGCTGGGAAAGGTGCGTTCCGGGTTGATATTGGCCGACGGCGCGATGCCAATCGTCCCGGTACAGGCTGGACCGAGGTCAGAGAGAATGTCACCAAACAGATTGCTGGCGACTACCACGTCGAAGCGATCAGGATGCAGTACGAAGTGGGCCGTGAGGATGTCGATATGGTACTTATCCATTCTGACCTCGGGGTAGTGGCTACTCATCTCCTCCACCCGACCATCCCACCAGGGCATGGTAATGGCGATGCCGTTGGATTTGGTCGCGGAGGTCAGGTGTTTCGCCGGGCGCTTTTGCGCCAGCTCGAAGGCAAATTTCAGGATGCGGTCGGTCCCGGTGCGGGTCATCACGGTTTCCTGAATCACAATCTCGCGCTCGGTGCCGGGGAACATTATGCCGCCGACGCTGGAATACTCTCCCTCGGTATTTTCGCGCACCACGTAGAAATCGATCTCACCTGGCGCACGGTTCGCCAGCGGCGCTTTTACCCCGGCCAGCAGGCGGACCGGGCGCAGGTTGACGTACTGATCGAACTGGCGGCGAAACTGTAGCAGCGATCCCCACAGGGAGACGTGATCCGGTACGATCGCCGGCCAGCCAACCGCGCCAAAGTAGATAGCATCAAAGGATTTTAGGGTGGCAAACCAGTCATCGGGCAGCATTTTGCCGTGCTGCTGGTAATAGTCTGCGCTGGCGAAGTCGAACCACGTCCATTCAAAGGTGATACCAAACTGCGCCGCAGCGGCGTCCATCACCCTGACGCCCTCCGGCATCACTTCTTTACCAATACCGTCTCCGGGAATAACGGCAATTTTGTATGTGGCAGCGATCATAGCGGGCTCCGTGATGAAAAGTGTTCAACCTGAGTACGGATTATTATTATGCAGAAATCGCGCGGTGGGTATCGATGGGAATGTCGCGAAAAGTAGAAAATTCAGCCGTTTTCCGGCTCAGAACGGAATTTTATGCGCACCTGGCTCAGCCAGGGCGCAGAGGAATACCGCGTTACTTTTTAGCTTCGCCGGGCATAAAAACTTTCAGGCAGCGATCGACGCCCTGCTGCATTTCATGCTTCTGAGCGGCACTCATTTTCTGATAGTGGGCAATGGCGTCGTTGGCGGAGGCCACATCAAACTCCACCTTATTCACCGCGTAAGAGGAATTTTCATTCGCGATCACCTCATTGAGCTTCTCTTTAAAGGCATCAGGCCCTGGCGGCACGCCAATATCATTGATCACCACGCAGGCGGCGGCGTAGTAGTGCGGGTCCTGCTTATGGGGTCTGAAATTAACGTAAAGCGCGACGGCGACGGCAATCACCAGAATAAGGGTGCTGAGGGTACGGGTGTTGATCATAGCGGTGGTCCTGGGAAATGAAGCGGTAAAGCTTAGCGCTTCATGATGGGGGCAGCCAGTGATAATCACGCCGCTGTGCCAGCGGCATTTAGCGACCCTGGCGGTTCAGTGTGCGGTAGCGTCCGGGACTTTGCCCGGTGATGCGTCTGAACGCCGAGCTGAACGCTGTGTCTGAGCCATAGCCCACTTTTTCGGCAATAGTTAAGAGAGCCTGCTCGCTATGGATCAGTTCATGGCGTGCAACGGCCATGCGCCAGCGGATCAGATAGTCCAGCGGCGGCAGCCCGACCAGCGTTTTAAAACGCTGACTGAAAGCGGTGCGCGACATGCCGACATGCTGGGCCAGCTCTTCCACTTTCCAGCTTTTGGCTAAATCTGCGTGCATCTGCGAAAGGGCGGCAGCGATACGGCGGTCGCGAATGGCGCTAAGCCAGCCCGCTGCGTCGTCAGAGGAGGCCAGATAAGCACGCAGGAGCTTGACCAGTACGAGGGTTGCAATACTCGACGCAGAGATGGCCGCGCCCGGCTGGGCTGACTGCGTTTCGCTGGCGAGCAGGCTCATAACGGCGGTGAGCGCGCCAGTGCGCAGGCGGTTTGCCGGGAGATGAATCAGCGGAGGCAGCTGCTTAAGCAGAATATCACTGGTGCGATCGTCAAAGGTGAATTTCCCCCCGGTCACCACCACCCGATTATCGCCATTGCCGTAGCGCACCACGCCATCAGCATCACGGCAGGATGCAAAAATGCGGCGCCCATCAAGCGGGGTACAGTGGGGATCGGTCGCGGTATAGTAGGTCATCTCGCCGGTTAACAGGTAGAAGTCACCGGTTGCAATCTCCACCGGCGATTTTTGCCCCTCGATCCAGAGCCAGAAACCGCCTTCCAGCGCGCAGCCAAACTTCATCTGCTGTCGGGAGGGGAAGGACATTGCCCACCTGCCGCAGCCTTCGAAACGGGCTGAAAGTGCACTTTGAACCTTAAGCAGCGCAAGAACGTCGGATAGCGGATCCATGGTCAAACCTGAACGATGACATAAGAAAAGCGGTGAATTGATTATAGTTTGTTAAGTGCAGGCGTGTCACTCTGGTTTTATTCTCTGGCGGAAAAGGCTGATACGATGAAATATGCACAGTTGGGAACCACGGGCGTTTTTGTTTCACGCCTTTGTCTGGGCACCATGACGTTTGGCGGTGCCGAAAATGCCGTAACCACCGCAATGGGTCGTCTTACACAAAAGGAGACGGAGGTCATTGTTGGCAGCGCTCTTGATGCGGGCATAAACCTTATTGATACCGCCGATGTCTACGGGGGAGGGGCGTCAGAGGAACAACTGGGACAGGCGCTGAAGCTTCGCCGCCACGACGTGGTGCTGGCCACCAAAATGCATGCCCGCATCGGACCGGGCCCGAATCAGGTCGGGCAGTCGCGTATCCACCTGATGAATGCGCTGGAAAACAGCCTTCGACGACTCAAAACCGATCATATCGATCTCTACCAGCTGCACAATTTCGACCCTTATACGCCACTGGAAGAGGTACTCCGCACCCTCGACGATGCCGTCAGTCAGGGCAAGGTGCGCTACATTGGCTGCTCTAATTTTGCTGCCTGGCAGTTGATGAAAGCCGCGGGGATCGCTGAGCGTAGGGGCTATGCACGCTTTGCCTCTGTCCAGTCATGGTACTCGCTGGCGGGCCGTGATATTGAGCGTGAGCTGATCCCTGCCGTGGCCGATTCAAACGTAGGTCTGCTGTGCTGGAGTCCGCTGGCGGGTGGCCTGCTTTCCGGGAAATTCGACCGCAGCGGCACGTCGGATCCGGGTGCCAGACGCGCGCAGATCCAGTTTCCACCGGTGGATGAAGACAAGGCACTGGTCATTATCGACCAGCTGAAAATTATCGCTGAGCGGCATCAGGTCAGCGTTGCACAGATTGCGTTGGCATGGTTACTGGCGCAGCCCGCCGTCACCAGCGTGATAACCGGCGTCAAACGTCCGGATCAGCTAGCCGATAACCTCTGTGCACTGGATGTGACGCTCAGCGAAGACGATCTGGCCTTACTGGATAAGGCCAGCCAGCCCGCAGCCAGCTATCCGGGGTGGATCCAAAGCTACAACGGCAAAGGACGGGTACCCACGGGGTATCCGTACGAAGGCGCGTCATGGCAACTGGGTGAACCACCGTGCTGACAGGCTGCTTTATCAGCCCGCTGAGCGTAAGCGGGTCTACAGGCTGATATATTTCCTGAACAGGGCGCGGGTACCATAAATAGGACCGGTTCCTACGATGGCATAGACCATTTTAATCAGGAACTGCGAGATGATAATCGACTTAATGACGTCGGCGCTCAGGGTATTATAGAAGGCCAGCGTGCAAAATATAATGCTATCAAGCGCGGCGGCAACCGTTGAGCTGGCGATGACGCGAACAAACAGATAGCGCGAATGCATCAGGGCTTTTATTTTGCATAATAGCCAGGAGTTGACGTTTTCAGAGACGATATAGGCCACGGAAGAGGCAATCAGTACGGCAGCGATACTGTCAACGATTTCACTCCATGCCGCGCCCAGCCGCCACTCCTGCAGGCCCGGCAGCGCGGCAGTGACCATCAGGCCCAGCACAAATAATATATTGGCGATAAAGGAAAATATAATCGCTCTCCGCGCCAGCCGCAGGCCGTAAAATTCATTGAGGATATCTACCAGAATAAAAGTGAGCGGGTAAAGGAAAACGGCAGGTGGCACAATCATATGCAGCCAGGGAATATTGACGGGTTTTACGCCGGTGACCGTGCAGAAAATATAAATTACGCTAAGCGAGAGGGCGATAATCATATATGCAAACCATGAACGTTCACGCCGGTCCTTCATATCGTAGGCGGTGACGGTGTTTTCTCCGCCATACATCCGTCGATAAACTTCCCTGAGTTCATTGCGGTTGAGATCCTCTGAAATCTCGCTGGTTTCCAGCTCGCCCAGCGGAACGCTCACTCTTTTTCCGGTGGAAAGTATCATAATATTTGCCCGAACCGCTTCTAAAGAGCGGCTGAACCCCAGCAGTTTATATATTTGGTTATCTGACAAAATAGCTTCCTTTTTACGCGATGCGCTCTTCGATCACGGTGCCAATTAATCGACTTTCTTCTCGGGGAATACAGCTGACGGAATCCGATAACGCACTGAGGTGAAATCCCTTTCCGGCAGAGTAGACCAGCGAGGGCTGATGATTATCAGGCAGGGAATACCGTTTGATGATCAGCGTGTCACCGGGAAAGAAGGTGTTACCGATCGACGTTTCCACCCTCATCCCAATCAGATTGGGACCCTCTGAAAAAGCCCAGGTGACGGGATAGCGCATGATCAGCTGACCCACCCGGGTCTCCATGCACGCTAGCAGGTCTGACTGCGGAATAAGGGGAATTGCGGCGGGATTCTTATTACCGTCGATGGACAGCAGATTATCAATTCTGTCCAGCTCCTCTATGGAGCAGTGCTCAATAACATCGCAGGCGACGCCAAAAAAATCCGCAATACGGGTCACGGTCGAGGGCTGCACCCGATTGATTTTGCCGTCGAGAATTCGATAAAGCGTGGTGCGCGTTACGCCAGCGCGTAGCGCCAGTGAGGATTTATTCTCACCACGCTTTCTCATCATATATTCGATATTACTGATAATATTAGATTTTCTTTTTAGTGCTGAAGTTTTCATCAGTTGCGGAAATGCTGTTTTGTAAACGCTGTAGCACGACACTACAGGATGCAAAAAGGGTTTTCCACGTTAAAATTTAAGGGGATACGTGCATCTCATTTTTGATGTGTAAATAAAATCATCTAAATACAATAACTTAGTATGTTTGTGGTCATTTTACCATGCTTTTTGAACACTTTATTGTTGACCAGGTAACATGACTGATGCTTAACTGAATCATAAGGTGCCACAAAACAGAACCAGTAATTACCCTAACTAAAATAACGACATATGATCGTTACAAGCAAAACTTTTTAGCCACACCAGGGAAATTTTTTTAAAGCCGCACTATTTAGCCCGACAGGCGGCGAGTGAGAATTCATTTGCGGTAGCGAAGCCGCGCAGGCCGCCGACCAGCACCGACATAAGCTGGGTACCGACCTGCTTCTCCGTCAGGCCAACGGTATCAAGCAAATCAAAAATCTCACGCGGATCAAAGAGGATATTCCACAGAAAAACCGCTTTATCGCCAATATCGGGAAGGTCCATTTCCCCCATGGCTTCCCTGAGTGCAGGGCGCACGGCATCGGCCTGCACCAGCAGATATTCAGCCCCTTCCCACAGCCGCTCGAGATAGCCCCGACGGTTACGCATCGGCACCATTGCGGCACCGCGTTCCCGTACCAGTTTTATCCAGTAGCGGCTGACGTTTTCCAGCTTCTCCAGCCCTGCACAGGTTTGTCTGCGGCTGAATTCCAGCAGCAGCAAACCCACATCATGACGGTAGGTGTTTAGCACTTCTTCAACAGAGGTAAACTGACGATAGGCGGTTGCGACGGAAACGCCCGCCTCGGCGGCAATTTCCGTCATGCTTATCGGATTTTCAGAGCGTTCAAAGAGCCTGGCCGCCGCCTGAATCAGGTTTTTACGATTTCGTTCTGTATCGCTGCGCATCATTTTTCCCGTCATTATCGATCCTTGTTAATCATCCCTTACTTAAGGCCAGCCAGCCCCCGTTTCAAACGGCGGACACCTTCGCTGATCGCCTCACTGCTGGCGGCATAGGAGAGCCGCAAATAGCCTTCGCCTGCGGCGCCAAATTCACTGCCTGGCCTGACGGCAATGCCCTGTTCACGCAGTAATGCCACCATATCAATAGCGGGTATCGGCAGCGAGTAAGAAGGAAAACAGTAAAATGCGCCTTCCGGCTCGTTTAGCGCCAGTTCCGGGATGGCCCTCAAGCCGGTCATCATCAGCTGGCGGCGTTCGCGGTATATATCATACATACGTTTGACGTCATCTTTACACTCCCGGATAGCAACCAGCGCGGCGCGCTGAACGGCACTGTTTACCGAGCCGTTTACGGTATTATGCACGCGTGCGGCGGCTTTGATCATCGCGGTGGGCCCCGCGAGGTAGCCGACTCGCCAACCGGTCATGGCATAACTTTTTGAAAACGTCTGGCAATAGATCGTTCGGCCTCTAAATTCCGGCACCTGGAGCACCGAGGTAAAAGGGCGGTCGGTAAAGACGAGATCGCTGTAGGCTTCATCGGCAATCACCCGCGTATCGTGAAAGGCCGCCCATTTAGCCAGCGCCTCAATTTCATCGCGACGGTGTACGATCCCAGTCGGATTGCCTGGGTTACAGAAGATAAACAGCTTTGCCCCCTCCAGCACCTGGCCCAGACGCGTCAGATCCCAGTGTAGATCGGCCCGGCACGGCATGGGCACGCATATGCCACCCGCCATATTGACCAAATCCGCATACAGGGAGTAGGTCGGATCGGGGATCACCACCCGGTCGCCGGGATTAACCATGGAGAGTATTGCCGCGGCCAGCCCGGCGGTACCGCCGTGAGTGACCAGAATCTCGCCGTCGCCCACCGGATTACCGCTCTGCGTCGCGACCTCTTCTGCCAGCGCCTGGCAGAGCGCCTTATCACCCAGCAGGGGAGCATAGTGCGTATAGCCGTCGTTCAGGGCATCTACCGCTGCCTGCACGATGCGCGGCGGCGTTGCAAAATCGGGTTCGCCCATTGCCAGCGAGATCATATCGCCGGTTGAGGCCGGCTGCTGGACGCGTAGCGAGCTACGTTCAATGCGAAGTACCGCCTCAGCGGCTTTAAAATCAGGAACGGACATGGTTTTTACCTCTGCGTAATGTCGGGTTCAGCGGGCCTTTTCGCGCTCTGCCTGGCACGAAGGGGGAGCATTTTTCCAGCGGCTCACCTCGAGATCGCCGGAAATATCCCGCTGGTAGGTCGGTGCAACAATCAGTTCTTCAATGACCGTGCGTGACGGGAGGCTGGCGCAAAGCAGGATGGCTTCGGCGACATCCTCTGGCTGAACCATATTTTCGCGAATGTGCGCGTCGGGCGGATTGGCGCGGTTATCCATAATCGGCGTATTCACCTCGCCGGGCAGAATTGAGGTTGAGCGGATCCCCTCGTTGCGGAACGTGTTATGCAGATAGGTCATAAAATTTCGCACGCCAGCCTTGGCCGCACCGTAGGCTGCGCCGCCCAGCAGATTGGGTCTTAACGCGGCCAGTGAGGAGACGGTAATTATGGTGCCGTTCTGTTGACTGAGCATGGCGGGAAGGACCGCCTGGGTCAGCAGAAAAACCGCTTTCAGATTGACCTCCTGTACCTGGTCCCACTCCTCCTCTTCGATCCATCTGGCGTTAAGCGTCCTGCTGGCGCTGCCGGCGTTGTTAACCAGAATATCGACCCGGCCAAACTCGCCGATCGCCCAGCCAATCAGCGCGTCAACGTCGGACCTGCGGGCAATATCCGCCGCGAAGGCCCACAGCTGGCCCGGAGGGGCGTTATTGGTATTGAAATCACTCTTAACATTATGACTATTATGACTGTTTAGGTCGTTCTGCCCGTTATGCAAACCCTCGCTCAGTTCGGCCACCACCTCATCCAGCACCGCCTGTCGGCGTCCCACCAGTACCACGCGCGCGCCGCGCGCCGCAAAGGCCGCTGCTGCCGCCTTACCGATGCCACTACCGGCACCGGTGATAATCACAACTTTGTCCGTCAGTGATTGCATACTCGTTAACCCCTTTTTAAGTCGTTGCTGTCCACGCCGTAATCCCGTCGTGCACCTTCGTCGGTAATGTAGCCCTCCTGGAGATCCCAGAGGATGGCGCTGTGGCAGCGTTCGGCCACCGGCATTTTTCCGCCGCCGCCCGGCATCTGGATGGTCACCTCTTCGCCTGCGGGGATATCATGACGTCCGACCGGTTTGTCCAGCGGCTCGCCGCCGATCGCCACATAGTTAGGGGCGCCGGGTGCCGCGCCAAGCACGCCCTCAGCGGGATGCCGCTGCCGTGAATAAAACATGCTGTGCGATACCGGATAGCGGCTGGTGTTGCGGATAACCATGCGCTGCGCCACGCCGCCCCGGTAGCGACCCGCACCGCCGGAATCGGGCACAATCGCTTTCTCCAGAAACAGCAGCGGGGTGGCGGACTCGATCAGCTCCACCGGCGTTGAGGACATATTGCCGGGGAACCCGGTCACGATGCCATCCGCCGCCGGACGCGCGCCGGTTCCGCCATTCACACACAGGCTTTCAACGAAGCGCTGCCCGTCGTCAAACTGCCCGGCAAACACGTCGCAGGTGACCGGCGCGCTGCCGGAGTGGCCCATGACGCGGTCAGGCATAATATCGGCAAGGGCAGAGAAGATGGCGGCATGAGCCATATGCCCCACGCGGTTACGCATTTCAACCGCGCAGGGCGGACGGGCGTTGGCAATGGAGCCTTCCGGTGCGGTCACGGTAATAGATTTAAAGCAGCCCTCGTTATTTGGCAGATTTGGCTCAAGCAGGCACTTCAGCGGATAGACGCTGTAGGCATAGGTGAACGACATGGGGCAGTTGCTGCCAAAGGGGGATTCCGCCGAGGATCCGGCATAATCAATCACGATCTCGCTGCCATTAACGATAACGGCCACGTTAAGGTGAATGTCTCCTTCATAATCACCGATATCGACCGCCGCTTCATAGCGACCATCCGGCACGGCCTCAATCGCCCTGCGCATGGCCTGTTCGGTCAGCGCATGAATCTTCTGTGCCAGCGGCGTAACCGAGGTGATATTCAGATCGTCCATCAACCCCAGCAGTCCGTTAGCACCCACCTGGTTGGCGGCCAGCATGGCATGCAGATCGCCCTCTACCCGATCGGGGGAGCGAACGTTAGCCAGAAAGAGATCGAGCAGCTGCTGGTTTACTTCTCCCTCGTGCATCAGTTTGCTGGGCGGGATCAGAAAGCCTTCCTCGAACATATCCCGCGATGAGCCCATATTCAGCGAGCCGCCGATATCCGACATATGCGCAGCCGACCCGGTAAAGGCGACCAGCTTGCCCGCGCGAAACACCGGGGTGACTACGGTGACATCATTAAGGTGACCCGTGCCCAGCCAGGGATCGTTGGTGATCAGGCTGTCCCCCGGCTTAAGGGTGTCGGCAGGGAATTTGGCCAGCAGATGCCGTACGGTGGCAGGCAGGGTGCCAATAAACACCGGGACGCTGGTTTTCGGCTGAGCCAGAGAGCTGCCGCTTTCATCCATCAGCAGGCAGGAGTAATCGCCCACTTCGCGAATGATGCTGGAGAAGGCCATATTGACCAGGGTGGCCGCCGCCTCTTCCGAAATGCTCACCAGCCGGTCCCAGGTGATGCGTAAGCCGATAGGATCGTCGAGAAACTGTAAATTATCAGGGGTTGCAGAGGTCATCAGTTCAGCTCCATCAAAATATTACCTTGCTCATCCAGCGAAGCCGTCGCGCCGGGACCAACATAAATCGCACACTCTTTTTCCTGGAGCAGCGCCGGGCCGGAGATGGCCTCACCCGCGACCAGCAGGCTGCGCGGGATCACGCGGCAGGGGCTGAACCCCTCCTCGCGACCGGAGTAAACCTGTAGCCTCTTCTCCTGCGCTTCGGGTTCCGCGTGATGCAGTCGATCGGAGGTGTTCAGCGCGGGCGGGGTCATCTGGACGCGGCCACGCCAGTTCACTACCTCCACCCCCTGACCGGGCAGGGTACGGCCAAAACGGGCGAAGTGCGCGGTTTCAAAGGCTTCGGTCAGCGCCTGAACGTCGCCGTTCTCCAGAAAGCCCGCGGGCAGGGGCACGGTCAGTTCCGAACCCTGGCCGATATAGCGTACCCCGGCCAGTCGCTGCTGGCTGGCGCTGGCCGGATCAACATTGGCCGCGGCCAGCGTGCTGAAGGCCTCGTCAAACCCTTCGGCAAATACGGCCCGGATACGGGCGATATCCACATCCTGCTGTAAAGGGCAGCGATCGCTGCGAACAAAATCCGCGCTCGGTGGGGCAGTCAGTAAACCAAACGCGGAGTAGACACCCGCGCCATTAGGGAAACAGACGCGCTTTATGCCCAGATGTTTTGCCAGTGACCAGGCGTGGCTGGGGCCTGCGCCACCAAAGGCCAGCATGGTCATTTGTGAAGGGTTAACATTTTTCTCAACTGAATGGGTGCGCAGCGCCTCAGACATTTTGCTGTTCGCCACTTCATGAATGCCCCAGGCCGCATCTTCAATGCTCAGGCCCAGCGGCTCCGCGATCCGACGCATCGCCTGGCGCGCCGCCGACACGTCAAGGCACATCCGGCCACCGAGGAAGGCGTCCGGGTCCAGCAGCCCCAGCACCAGATTGGCGTCGGTGACCGTTGGGTGCTCGCCGCCGCGCCCATAGCAGGCCGGGCCGGGCCAGGCGCTGGCGCTTTCCGGGCCGATCTCCAGCAGACCCAGCGAGTCCACGCGGGCAATGCTGCCGCCGCCCGCGCCGATTTCAATCATATCCACCACCGGTAATTTGACCGGCAGGCCGCTTCCCTTAAGCAGACGGTCGGCGCGGCCCACCTCATAGTCGGTAGTAATCGAGGGTTCCCCGCCGTTAACCACGCAGGCTTTGGCGGTGGTGCCGCCCATATCAAATGCCAGCAGCTGTTTGATCTGATTACGACGGGCAAAGGCCGCGCTGGCGACGATACCGCCCGCCGGCCCCGATTCAATGATGCGGGTTGGGTAATCTGCCGCCACCTGCGGGGCCATCAGACCGCCGTTCGAGCCCATCACCAGCCACTCACAGGTGAAGCCCCCTTCGCGCAGCTTGTTCTCCAGGTTCGCCATATAGCGGCGGGCTTTCGGCTGCACGAAGGCGTTCATCGCGGTGAGTACGCCGCGATCGTATTCGCGGATCTCGCGGGAGACTTTATGTGACACCGAAATTGAGACGCCGGGCAGCGCGCGGCTGAGCAGCGATTCCAGCTGATTTTCATGTTCGGGCCAGGCATAAGCGTGCATACAGAGTATGGCCACTGCCTCATAGGCTTCTTCGCGCAGCGTGGCCGCCAGCGCCGCCACCTCTGCCGGATCAACGGCGGCGATGACCTCGCCCCGCGCGGTCACACGTTCGGTAATTTCATACGCCTGCGAACGGGGCAGCAGGGGCTGAGCGGGAGCGCCGTTCAGATCGTAGATGTCGTAGCGATATTCGCGTCCGAGCACCAGCACGTCGCGGAAGCCGCGGGTGACCACCAGGGCCGTTTTGGCGCCGCGCCGTTCAAGCAGCGCGTTGATCGCCAGCGTGGTGCCGTGCGTGAGGGTATGAATATCACTGGCTTTCAGTCCGGCAAGCGCTATCAGCTGCGTTAGCCCGGTATAGGCGCCTTCAGAGGGATCCTCAGGCGTGGTCAACGTTTTATGCCGGATCGTTTCGCCGTTACTGTCATTGATCAGCACCAGATCGGTAAAGGTGCCGCCGATATCAAACCCGATACGCCAGGGGGACGCATTTTTCATAATGACCTCAGAGTGCAGAGTGGATGCCGCAGCGTGCAGCCGTTATTCATCGGTAAGCGGTTTGCCGGCCGTTTCTTTCAGGTATATCGCGCTGATCAGAGTCAGGGCAGCGGTAAATATCACCATATAGCTCGGAATGCTGGCGATGCCGGTCAGGCCAATCAGCCACGTCATCAGCAGCGGCGCCGAGCCACCGAAAATCACGGTGGAGAGATTGAAGCCAATGCTATAGGCGCTGTAGCGCACGTTGGTTGGGAACATCTCCGCCAGCGTGGCCTGAATGACGCCCGCATGACCGGCGAAGGCCAGCGCCAGCAGGATGGCCGCCATACAGGCCAGCGGCATCATACCCAGCGTCAGCAGCCAGAAGCACGGCCAGGCCAGCACCGCCATGGCGATGGCCGAGGCAATCAGCAGCGGACGACGCCCGAGGCGATCCGAGAGCCAGGCCATCATGGGAATAGCGGCGATGATGGTCAGCAAGCCGCAGGCGGTAACCATAAGACTCTGTACCTGCTGAAAATGCATCACCTTGTTCAGGTAGGTCGGCATATAGACAAACAGGATGTAGTATCCTGGCCCGTTAACGGCGGGCAGGGTGATGGCCAGCCCAATCGCTTTCAGGTGGCGCTTTGAGGTCAGGACTTCACGGATCGGGTTGCGCTTCACGCGCTGGCTGGCTTTCACCATCTGGAAGTGGGGCGTGTCCTGAATGCGGGTGCGGATATAGACGCCGATCATCGCCATCGGGATCGCCAGAAGGAAAGGCACGCGCCACATCCAGCTGTTTACCGCCGCTATACCGAAAATATTGATCATGCTAACGATCAGCAGGCTGCCGAACAGCAGTGCAATAAAAGATCCCATCACCAGCGGCGACATCACCACTGCCCGTCGGTGATCCTCGGCGTATTCCGCCACAAAGGATCCGGCACCGGACACTTCGCCACCGGCAGAAAAGCCCTGCACGATACGCAGCAGAATTAACAGCGCGGGCGCGGCCCAGCCAATGGTCTGGTAGCCAGGCAGCAGCCCAATGGCAGCGGTCGCCAGCGAGATCATCAGCAGCAGAATAGCCAGCAGCTTCTGACGGCCCAGACGATCGCCAAGGTAGCCACAAATTAGCCCGCCAAAGGGCCTGACCACAAAACTGACCGTGAACCCAAGATAGGTCAGCATCAGCCCCGCATCGGTCATGCTTTTATCGCTGGCGGAGAACACCAGCACCAGCGAGCTGACCAGTAACCCGTAAATGCCGTAATCGTACCATTCCACAAAAGATCCAACGCCGCCGGCGAGCGAGGCGCGGCGTACGACGTTATTTTTCGTCACTCCATTCCGTGGCAACGCGTAACGCATGGGTACTGCATGTGATTTATTCATCGTTTTGCCCTGTGTACGTGTTGAAAAGCGGCCGGGCCTGCTGTCGAAAGCCGGTCGTGGTGGTGTTGTTATTGGTATTGACGGGTCACTTCTGCCGTCATTTCTGCTTCACGTCTCGCGACCTCCTTCACGGCCAGCAGCACCGCTTCGGCGCGCCAGAGCGGGATAATGATGATTCCGTCATCGTCGCCAACCACAATGTCCCCGGCGGCGCAGACCACGCCACCGAGCGCCACGGGTTCACCGATGACGCCCGGCCCATTTTTAAACGGACCGGCGGGCGTAATGGCGCGGCTGTAGGTAGGAAGGCCGGTGGCGGCAATGACTTTGCGATCGCGTACCGCGCCGTCAATGACCTGAGCGGCTGCGCCTGCATGCTGGAAACGCTGCGTCAGCTGCTCACCTACCAGCGCCCGGTCGGTGTGACCCTGACCGTTGATCATCACGACGTCGCCCGGCTGGATAACATCCAGTGCTTTAATCACCGCGGCGTTATCGCCGGGCGTGACCAGCACCGGCAGCGCAAAGCCGACAAAATGCATGCCTTCACACAGCGGAACGATGCCGGCGTCACACATATTTAGCCGCTCCATCGCATCGCCGATGTTAGCGACAGGGAAATCAGCAAAGGCGGCCAGCCATTTTTTATCCGGGCGTTGCCAGGTTTGAGAAATACGAATTTCAGCGTTTTCCAGTGACATTTCTGTTGCCCTCAAAGTGAAAAGAAATTATCAACTGAGAATCTTTTATCATTTTAAAAATTACAATTGCAACGTATTTTTTTTGACCGTTGAGGCGATAAGCGAGACGGGCTTTATTGAGGTTCATTCTGTGTGATTTATAATAACTTGTTGTATTTTAATGATTAAATAATTTTAATTGAGTGGTTTTTTGCGGGATTTTATATTTATTACCTTTAATTTATTAAAGTGATGGCTCTCATAGTGTTTACTTATAATAACTTTTGATTCAGCGCACAAAATAAGTGCGAAAAAATCATTTATAATGATCCTCCTCACATTTATGGTGCAAAGAAAACCTGACTTTAAATTAATGTCTGTGCAGTTCGCTATTTGTCGCAGAGAAGAGAATTTTTTTTGACTCGATAATGGCACCAACATAGTGCATAGCCTTTGCCGCCGAAGATTTGCGCGCTGGTGGCATCAGGGACGTTTGCTGTCGTTGCGGTGATACGGGGCAAAGCCCAGCCTGGCATCAGGGATGTTTGCTGTTGTTGCGGTGATACGGTGCAAAGCCCTGCGGGGACCGTTGTCACGCGGACACGCCGCAAGCACGTCCGTGTGGGCTCGGCTCGCGCATCCCTGCGCTCGACGGTCCGCTAAGCCAACGGTCCCCGCCTGGCCTCTGGCTACGTCGTCGCTGTTAAAAATCTCGCCATGCCCAGCCTGGCATCAGGGATGTTTGCTGTTGTTGCGGTGATGCGGTGCAAAGCCCTGCGGGGACCGTTGTCACGCGGACACGCCGCAGGCACATCCGTGTGGGCTCGGCTCGCGCATCCCTGCGCTCGACGGTCCGCTAAGCCAACGGTCCCCGCCTGGCCGCTGGCAATGTTGTCGCTGCAAAGAAACCTCCCCACGTCCGGCTCGGGCCTACAAAACTTTCGGCAGATAAGGCCGTTGTGATCGGATCAGGTTTTGACTTTAGCCACTGCCAGAGAACCCGCAGGCCACTCAGCGGCCAGAAGGCGGTGTTGCGGAGCAGAAAAGCCGGGTCTCTGCCGCAGGGATGCGGCAGTGAAGCCCCCAGGGAGGGGTTTACGGCGGCCCGGCGTTCTGACCCGCAACATAGCCCTGTCACCGAAGCAGGTTTTGACCTGCCTGCAAACAACACAGTCCTGTCACCGAAGCAGGTTTTGATCTGCCTGCAAACAACACAGCCCTGCTACCGGAGCGGATTTTGACCTGCCTGGCATCTGGGATGTTTGCTGCCGTTGCGGTGATAAGGTGCAAAGCCCTGCGGGGACCGTCGTCACGCGGACACGCCGCAAGCACGCCCGTGTGGGCTCGGCTCGCGCATCCCTGCGCTCGACGGTCCGCTCTGCCAACGGTCCCCGCCTGGCCTCAGGCTATACAGTCGCTGCAAAGAAACCTCCCCACGTCCGGCTCGGGCCTACAAAATATTCGGCAGATAAGGCTGTCGTAATCGGAGCAGGTTTTGACCTTAGCCACTGCCAGAGCACACGCAGCCCACTCCGCAGCCAGAAGGCGGTGTTGCGGAGCAGATAAGCCGGGTCTCTGCCGCAGGGATGCGGCAGTGAAGCCCCCAGGGAGGGGTTTACGGCACCCCGGCGTTCTGACCCGCAACATAGCCTGATCACCGGAGCAGGTTTTGACCTGCCTGCAAACAACACAGTCCTGTCACTGAGCAGGTTTTGACCTGCCTGCAAACAACACAGTCCTGTCACTGAGCAGGCGTTGACCTGGCTGGCATCTGCAACGTTTATTATCGTTGCGATGATAAGGTGCAAAGCCCTGCGGGGACCGTTGTCACGCGGACACGCCGCAGGCACGTCCGTGTGGGCTCGGCTCGCGCATCCCTGCGCTCGACGGTCCGCTCAGCCAACGGTCCCCGCCTGGCCTCGGGCTATACAGTCGCTGTAAAGAAACCTCCCCACGTCCCAGCCCTGTCACCGGAGCGGATTTTGACCTGGCTGGCATCTGTGACGTTTGCTGTCATTGCGGTGATGCAGTGCAAAGCCCTGCGGGGATCGTTGTCACGCGGACACGCCGCAGGCACATCCGTGTGGGCTCGGCTCGCGCATCCCTGCGCTCGACGGTCCGCTAAGCCAACGGTCCCCGCCTGGCCGCTGGCAATGTTGTCGCTGCAAAGAAACCTCCCCACGTCCGGCTCGGGCCTACAAAACTTTCGGCAGATAAGGCCGTTGTGATCGGATCAGGTTTTGACTTTAGCCACTGCCAGAGAACCCGCAGGCCACTCAGCGGCCAGAAGGCGGTGTTGCGGAGCAGAAAAGCCGGGTCTCTGCCGCAGGGATGCGGCAGTGAAGCCCCCAGGGAGGGGTTTACGGCGCCCCGGCGTTCTGACCCGCAACATAGCCCTGTCACCGAAGCAGGTTTTGATCTGCCTGCAAACAACACAGTCCTGTCACTGAGCAGGCGTTGACCTGGCTGGCATCTGCAACGTTTATTATCGTTGCGATGATAAGGTGCAAAGCCCTGCGGGGACCGTTGTCACGCGGACACGCCGCAGGCACGTCCGTGTGGGCTCGGGCTATACAGTCGCTGCAAAGAAACCTCCCCACGTCCCAGCCCTGCTACCGGAGCGGATTTTGACCTGCCTGGCATCTGGGATGTTTGCTGCCGTTGCGGTGATAAGGTGCTAAGCCCTGCGGGGACCGTCGTCACGCGGACACGCCGCAAGCACGTCCGTGTGGGCTCGGCTCGCGCATCCCTGCGCTCGACAGTCCGCTCAGCCAACAGTCCCCGCCTGGCCTCGGGCTATACAGTCGCTGCAAACAAACCTCCCCACGTCCGGCCCCGGCTTACAAAACTTTCGGCAGATAAGGCCGTCGTGAACGGATCAGGTTTTGACTTTAGCCACTGCCAGAGAATCCGCAGGCCACTCAGCGGCCAGAAGGCGGTGTTGCGGAGCAGATAAGCCGGGTCTCTGCCGCAGGGATGCGGCAGTGAAGCCCCCAGGGATGGGTTTACGGCGCCCCGGCGTTCTGACCCGCAACATAGCCCTGTCGCCGGAGCAGGTTTTGACCTGCCTGCAAGCAACACAGTCCTGCCACCGGAGCGGGTGTTGACCTTCTTTCAAACAACACAGCCCTGTCACCGGAGCGGATTTTGACCTGCCTGGCATCTGGGATGTTTGCTGCCGTTGCGGTGATAAGGTGCTAAGCCCTGCGGGGACCGTCGTCACGCGTACCCGCCGCAAGCACGTCCGTGTGGGCTCGGCTCGCGCATCCCTGCGCTCGACGGTCCGCTCTGCCAACGGTCCCCGCCTGGCCTCGGGCTATACAGTCGCTGCAAACAAACCTCCCCACGTCCGGCCCCGGCTTACAAAACTTTCGGCAGATAAGGCCGTCGTGAACGGATCAGGTTTTGACTTTAGCCACTGCCAGAGAATCCGCAGGCCACTCAGCGGCCAGAAGGCGGTGTTGCGGAGCAGATAAGCCGGGTCTCTGCCGCAGGGATGCGGCGGTGAAGCCCCCAGGGATGGGTTTACGGCGCCCCGGCGTTCTGACCCGCAACATAGCCTGATCACCGAAGCAGGTTTTGACCTGCCTGCAAACAACACAGCCCTGTCACTGAGCAGGCGTTGATCTGGCTGGCATCTGCAACGTTTATTATCGTTGCGATGATAAGGTGCAAAGCCCTGCGGGGACCGTTGTCACGCGGACCCGCCGCAGGCACGTCCGTGTGGGCTCGGCTCGCGCATCCCTGCGCTCGACAGTCCGCTAAGCCAACGGTCCCCGCCTGGCCTCGGGCTATACAGTCGCTGCAAACAAACCTCCCCACGTCCGGCTCGGGCCTACAAAATATTCGGCAGATAAGGCTGTCGTAATCGGAGCAGGTTTTGACCTTAGCCACTGCCAGAGAATCCGCAGGCCACTCAGCGGCCAGAAGGCGGTGTTGCGGAGCAGATAAGCCGGGTCTCTGCCGCAGGGATGCGGCAGTGAAGCCCCCAGGGATGGGTTTACGGCGCCCCGGCGTTCTGACCCGCAACATAGCCTTGTTACCGGAACCGGTTTTGATCTTCCTGCAAACAACACAGTCCTGTCACTGAGCAGGTGTTGACCTTGCTGCAAACAATACCGCGCCAGAAGGCGGTGTTGCGGAGCAGATAAGCCGGGTCTCTGCCGCAGGGATGCGGCAGTGAAGCCCCCAGGGAGGGGTTTACGGCGCCCCGGCGTTCTGACCCGCAACATAGCCTGATCACCGGAGCGGGTTTTGACCTGCCTACAAACAACACAGTCCTGTCACGGAGCAAATGTTGACCTTGCTGCAAACAACATAGCCCTCTCACCGGAGCAGGTTTTGACCCTCCTGCAAACAACACCGCCCTGTCACCAGGCAGGTATTAACCTCTCTGCAAACAACGAAGGTAAAACTATGATGGGGAAATATTGCTAAAAATATCTTTATAGTCACGATACTAAAATTTGTATTCACAAAATTAAATCGACCGAATGATAATACCTTACGTGATTGGTTATGCCTTTAAATTCTATTTTAATCAGTAACTTAATAAAAATTTAACTTCAATCGTTTATACCTCTTTCATTCATAGGTTTCCTGTCAGCTAATTAAAAAGCAAAAAAAATTAATGTGTATTAATGTTTGCAGTGTCAGGCAGATATTCTAATAACTTAACGTACCGGAGGTTCTCCATGTTTATAGGTGATGATGAAAAAAAACGGTACGTCATAATGGGTGAGGCAGCGATAAGCCTGCTCTCCTTTAAGGTAGAAATCAGCGTAGCCGCGCTGCTCGGCAGGCTGGCAGAAATGGGTGAGAAGGAAGAGGATGATGAACGCCTGCTCGACATTTGGGCCACCCGGAGATGGCTGCAGCGCTTCAGACAGCGCGGCCAGGCGACAGAGGCTCCTTCTGACGCACCCGACCGGGTTCAATGCTCCGGTAGCCTTAAGGGCCTGGCAGATTTCAGTTTGGACGAGGTGGCCATAGCGCGTTAAGCCTGACCAGAGGTAGTCATGCCTGAAAAACTGTACAGCCCGTGCTGAAGGTGGAGTCATATTGATAAGCGACCGTTGGGCGCACGGATGCGCGAGATAACAGAACCTGGAGTAACCCACGCCGCGTCTGCGCGGTGTAAGCCGCAGCCGGGGCGGGCTTTTAGGCTAACAGGCCGATTGCCCAACCGCATATCTTCTTACCTGTACATAAAACTGATACCCGTCCTGTAACGTTCACACGTTGTATTGCTTTCTGCAGGTTATTTATAATTCGTTGATAAACAAGGCTAAGCATTTTTTGCAAAAGAATAAAGGTATCGTAAAAACGTTATCTCTGTACAACTTTAAAAAAGATGTATAACTTTAGCGCTCAGTAACATCAACACTTTCTAAACTTAACGACGTAGAGGCATTTACATGCGCCAGGACAGCTCAAATCCAGTAATTGAAGCCGATATCAGACGCTATTTTAATGAATCTGTAATGCCCTCGCAGCAGGAAACCATGGGACAAATCGTGGTTGAGATCCTGCGGGCGGGTGGAAATCTAAATCGTAAAGCCCTCTGTACCAAACTGCTGCGTCGTCTGGAACTCGCCTCTGGTTCTGAGCAGGAAAAGCATCTGCAGGAGCTTATCGGTATGCTTTTTGGCCGTGGAGAGTAAGTTTTACGTTCTCAACAGAATCCGAGAAGTGGCATGCTAAGAAATAAACAAGAAAAGCTGGCTGATATTTTGCTCGGCGAAGCCGTACTTGCACTCCTGCGCGGTGCTGCGCCCGTCAGCACCACAGCGCTGCTGGAACAACTGAATGCAATGGCGGCTGCCGAAAAAGACGTTGAATTAAAAAGTGCCTGCAAATTCGCCATCAGCGAAATCAGACGTTACCTCGCGGCCGGGCGTTCTCAGGCGGTGCTCAATGACAGCGATCGCGACACTGTTATTCACGTTTTAAATAACGACGGTCCCGCAGACGGCACGCGGAGGCACTAGGCTACATCCTCTCCCGCAGGCCGGCGGCGTCACAACGATGTTAACAAGTGCCTTCCGTCGGAGCATTATCCGGGAGGCGATTACCTCCTGCATTCTTATCCCCTGGTTTGTTTCCCTATACGCATCTGGTGATGTTCCCTGTTCACACCTGGACATTTTCCCTGTACGCATCTGAAAATTAAGGGTGATACTTTGCTCTGCCCGCCGGTTGCACCATGCATAACGCAAACAGGGCATGGACCGCTACAGGGCGCTCTGGTTAGCGCATCAAGCGCCCGAAGTTCTGCTTATTGGCAGGGCTCGACCCTTGATACTCAATAAAAAACCTGCTGAGAAGCTCACTACCAATCCCTTCCTAAAGATGTCCATTCAGACTTCCCCAGCCAGGGGAATTGCGCCGCTATCAAATGACAAAATAGACGCCTCTCATGCCCTCGCGTAACAATAAAATAACCTTATAACATAAGAAAAATTTGTATTTTAACCCATGAGTTGTGTAGGCTTATAGGAACCTGCTGACAGAACGCATGATTGGGAAATTCAGGGAGAAACAATGACAGAACAGATGCATGGTGTGACTCTTTTCTTTGCGCTTATCCATTCAGCGATCCTGATCGTGGGCGGTGGATTAGTTTATGGATTATTAAGACTTAAGATAAACAGATATGGCAGAAGCCTTCCCCGTGGTATTGCGCGGGTGCTGCTATTGCTGTGGTGCGTGACGTGCCTGATGCCCGTCGTTACCCATACTATGGCGTGGCGCGGTGCCGCTGGGGGCGAGGGATATAGCGACCTTACAATGCAGCTGATGATCTCCCTGGCCAGCCCGCAGAGTGAGGCGCTAGTCGCTGTCGCACTTATCGCGCTGGGTGCACTTATGGCGAGCGTGGGGTTAGGCCGCAGGCAGGCAGGGGCCAGGCCCTGAAATTTTTTCGCGTCAATCCAGGTCTGGTGTTTTTCACGCGGGGTGCTGATAAACCAGCATAAAGTGTTATCTAATTCCTTTCTCCTGACGGAATGTACTGTCGTCTCACAATTTAATTTCCCTCCTCAATCAAATTTTTTAGCATTTCTGCCGATAACCGTAGCTGTACAACTAAGGAAGTTATTGTACACAGCAGAAACACACCAGAGGATAACGCAATGCTAAAACATATAATGAGAAAAAAGGTCGCCAGAACCGTAATACACCCTGATATACCCGTCGTGAATGAATTACAGCCCGCCCGCTGTCAGGACAGTAAAGATCACGTATTACTCCAAAGCCTGATGGCAATCTCCGGGCAAGGGGTATGGGCGATCGAGGGCGAAAATTATCAGCCAACGACCAGCGTCTGGCTTTCATCTAAAGCATGTGGGCTGCTTAACCTGCCCCCTACGGCCAGCATGACGCTGGCTGACCTGATTCAGCGGGTTCATGGTGATGAGAGAGAGGCTTTCCGGCTGTTTATCCGACACGCGGTGAATCATGCTATCGGCACGGAAGCAAAGCCGGGCAGGTATCGTATTCTTGTAGAGGATCAGGGCTGGCAGTGGTTTAGCGTCGCCGCTAAATACGTTTCCGGTGATGCGCATTCTGCCGCCCTGCTGACCGGGATAATTGAAAATATTCAGGACGTTGTCGATCACAACACCGAATATGAGATCCTCTCTACCCGCTTTAACCTCTCACGAGAGATGCTGAACGATGGATTATGGGATCTGAATATCATCAATGGCAATCCCATGAATCCTTCCAACGTCTTCTGGTGGTCCCCGCAGTTCAAAAGATTATTGGGCTTTGAAACCGTTGAAGAGTTTCCTGATGTGCTTGAAAGCTGGGCTTCACGTCTGCATCCGGAAGATAAAGGGTTTACGCTGGATGCTTTTGGCGCCCATCTGATGGATAAAAGCGGTCAGACGGGTTTCGACCTTGAGTATCGCTTAATGCTTCGCAGTGGCGAATATCGCTGGTTCCGCGCCCGGGGACAGACCCGACGCTCGGCGGATGGAACGCCACTGAGGGCGGTTGGTGCGCTGATTGACATCCAGTCCCATAAGGACCGTCTGGTTCACGACAAAATGGAAAAGAGCAGGCTGGAAAGTACCGCAGAAACAGCAAAAGAGATCGCCGAACTGGTCTCAGAAAATGGCAATATCGCGGCGCAGATTAAGCTTATTTCACTCAATGCCAGTATTGAAGCAGCCCGGGCGGGGATACATGGGCGGGGCTTTTCTGTGATTGCCAGTGCGATACGAGGTCTGGCGGAACGTACGGCTGATATCACCGACCAGATTTCCCGACTTCAGAAAAGAATCAGTCATAAGCCCTGATTTTAAATTGCGGTTAAATGATGAGGAATTCATCAAAGGCGGCCAGGTTAAGTCCCGTAGGGGGCTTTTCTGCTGATTTTTTTGGATGCAGACGTAAAAGGTGAGCTCGTCCCTGAGTCACCTGCACCTGGGTAGGCGCTTATGAGCTTTTAAAGCATATAACATACAGGCGCTTTGACAAGGCTGACCTTCAGTTTAAAATGCTTTTACATCAAATGGTTAGCTTGTTAAGTTTTTAAATGCGCGGTAAAACAATCACTTAAATAAACAATATTCATTACTAAGAATCGTCTCATTTTAGGTCCAGACTAAATTGCGCTTTTGCTGCAAACTTTATCTTTCAGGCTGGCAAGCGTACGCGCCAGCGGCCAGAAATCGCATGAAAAGAGCGTACCCGTCGCGCTCAGCGTTTTTCTGAGTACTGTCAAATCCGCCAGATCCGTTTTGTCACTGCAGTACAGAACGACGTTCCCACTGGGTACGCGACAGTAGAGCACTGTGCGAAACTGATTTATCAGTGACGTGAACAGCGGGGAGTTTAAAGCGGGCATCTGATGATAGTTCAGAATAAGCCAGCCGTCCGGGCGCAGGTTTCTGATACAGCTATCGAAGAAAAGCGTGTTTTCCTGCAGAGGAAGCATCGCATCGGCGGTGTACAAATCAGAAAATATATGGGAGTAACTTTTTCCGCTTTGCCGGGAGATAAAAGCTTCCGCGTCATCAATATGATAGGTAATATTATTATTTTCTGGCAGTGAGAAATATTTCCGCGCCACATTCAGCACTGTTTTTCTCAGCTCAACGACGCTGACTTTTAATGACGGGTCATAGTGATCCAATGCCCGAACCAGACTTCCCCCTCCCAGTCCAAGAATAAGCACCGAATCCGCCGGGCTTAGCGTAATACCCATCAGCATCGCTTTGATATAATTATGAACGGGTAAAAAGGGCGTATCAATCCGCATTCGGGTTTGTTCATATATGCTGTAGAAGCTCATGATGCGGTATTTACGATCGTCTGTTACCGTCACGTTGCCGTAGTCATCATATTCTTTACAGACCTGTTCGCCTTTAATGCTGAAAAGATCTGTGTCGCCAAAAAAAATGCTTTTTTTCATTTTAAATCCAGGGCCGATCCTTTTGCGCAGCGTAAGGTGGTTAACGTGCGGGAGATGCATACAATGGTCACGCTATTCAGCGTAGTGAATCCCGAAGCTGCCAGTAAAGCCAACTTTCCAGTGCTTTTGGCTCAAGCGCCTTTGAGTAATAGTAACCCTGGGCCTGATCGCAGCCGTAACTTTGCAGCAGATGGCTGGTATCGGCATCCTCCACGCCCTCAGCAATGACGATATAGTCGAGGTTTTTAAGCATTTGAATGACGCTGCGGGCAATGATTCGCGTGGCGGTATTGCCAGATAACTCACGAATCAGCGACATGTCGAGTTTAATAACATCAAGCGGCATTCTTCGCAGATAGCTAATATTGCTATAGCCTGCACCGAAATCATCCAGAGCAATGACGAACCCGCGCAGCTTAAGCATCTCAAGGCCATATAAGGCAGTGCGATTCTCGACAATACGATCGGTTTCCAGACACTCTATTCCCAGCAGGGAGGTTGGCAGGCCAGCCTGGAACATTTTATCCTCAAGCCTGTCGGCGAAGCCATCCTGAGAGAAATCGGCGATCCTGATATTAATGGAGACCGGCAGGAGCAGGGCGGTTGCCTGCCACGTTGAGAGTTGCTTAATAACCCCGTGGATGACCCAGTCGGATAGCTTAGTCATAAGCTCGGTGTTATCGATCAGGGGTAAGAACAGTGAGGGAGAGAGTTCGCCATAGACCGGATGATGCCAGCGGATTAGGGCTTCCAGCCCAACGGGCTTACCGCTCGACATGCTGACTTTGGGCTGGTAGACAAGATAAAGCCCCGCATCCTGCTCCAGCGCGCGGGTCAGATCATCAATAAGCGAGACTGCCGCATATTTCCGCGAGTTGATGACATCATCAAAGGTACAGGCAGGGATTTTCAGGTTAATGCCTTCATTCAGCGCGCTGATACCCCTTCTGAGGATTTCATGGGCGGGTTGAGCAACCGGGTCGAAGGTGACTTCGCCGGTATAAACCGCCAGCTCTATAGAGATCGTTTCTTCGACGTGCGCGCATACGCCCTGTAGCTTTCGGCTAATCTCACTGGCGGTATACGCGCCAGACGCAGGGATGAGAATGGCGAACCGGCCGGTAGCAACCGTATAAAGCAGCTGGCTGGGTGCCAGCCTGAGCCGAAGGCGCAGAAGTATCGCCATATCGCGCAGAAGCGCTTCAACCGCTGCCATTCCTAATGATTTGGCCAGCTCATAGGCGCGAGACATCTCCATACAGTCAATCAGTACCAGGCGGTAATCACTTTTTTGTCCGCCTGGTGCCAGCAGTTGGAGATCGCGCAATAACCGCTCTCTGTTTGGCAGGTCTGTCGCCGGGTCGACAAATCCGGCCGAATGCCAGGCTTCCAGGAAAGAGATCACCAGCCCCGCCAGGAGTTTTAGCGTTTTAATTTTCTCGTCACTGAAGGGGTGGGCGACGGTATCCGTTACACATAATGTGCCAAGCGTAACACCATCGCGGTTTTTGAGTGGGACGCCAGCATAGAACCGGATATAAGGATAACCCAGCGTGAGGGGATGCTTAAAAAATACCGGGTCGTTATAGGTATCTGGAATAATAAGTTCACGCCCGCTTTCAAAAACGAACCGGCAAAAAGCATCTTCTCGCGGGCCTTTACGCAGGGGGAAATTGTGCGCGGCTTTAATGTATTGGTTTTCATCATCCAGCACGGAGATGAAACTTCCCGGTATACCTAATGCCTGTCCGGCAAGTTTAACGAACCTGACCAGCACGTCATCCCGACTTTCATCGTGCATTATCAGGGCATTGATTGCCCTGCACTTATTATCTTCGCCAGTCAGATTGAACAGCATGCCCGCCTCCTCCCCTCACCCGGTGAGAGGATAATGACCAAAAAACCAACGCCTTGTTTTATAATATGAATTTATTAAATTCAGCTTTCGCTAATTCTATTCTTTTTTTTGGATTAAGTCATCAGGCAGGTATGTAAAAAATATGCAATTTTTTCGGGTGATCGCTATTAATTGGCCTTAAGCAGTAAAACCGCTGTGAGGGGGAAAGAAGATTTGGCTTAAAGGATTATCTGTGTCTCAAAAATGCGTATTGAGATTAGCATTACGCCCTTCCCCGGCCTTTTTCCCCGATAAGAAACAGTGGGTTAAAAATATAAAAAATAAATTAACGGCTTTCTCTGGCAGTCGCCAACCATTTTCTAATATCACCGTTATCCGATCCCACTTCTTTAATGGCGCGATTAAGGCTGTCCTGCGTTGTATTAAGTTCATGTGTCCAGAAGGATATTTCCCACTGTTCATTAGCTTCAACAATCTGTCGATTGGTCGGTTCCCGGCGTTTAAAATATTTACTCATCGCTGCATTCTCCTTGCGAACAGTACATGATATTAATCGAACTGAGAGATTAATGGGTGAGCAATACTTTACATGAGAGCAGGAGCTGGGTGAGGAGATAATTCCTGAAAATAATATTTTTGTATTTTTGTGGAGTAATCTTAGTTATGCCGCCTGCACTACAGGGTTAATAAATGCTTTTACTCTTTTGTAAAGAGGGTTTGATGCTTTCTATCCGATCCGTGAACACCACCTTTATTAGGCTTAAGAAAAGGTTTAAAATTAAAATGTTACAATTTAATGAACGGGGAAATGAAAAGGCACCATCTTGTCTCATGCTGTTAATATCCCCGTTTTATATCCGGTCAAACAGATGTTTATCAGGGGGTTATGTATTACAGCAAGAGGGCAGTAAAATGGATTTCGTTATTTATCGCTGGTCTGTTACAATCAAAAAATAATTTTTGTCTTTTATTTGCTAATTTTTAACCGGGTGGATGCTATAAAATGAATCAGTACAGATATTACCAGACCTCACTGGAGAATAAACGGAGTTTGCATTATATCCATCATGAAGGTTGTCCATTGCTTAGAAAATGCAAAGGCGCTTCATTTTTAGGCACTTTCTATTCAATGAAACACGCAAAGCAATATGCAACCACCCATCATTTAAGTGGTCATGCCTGTGTCGACTGTATGATGATTGAGATCGGCACTGGTGCAAAATAGCGTAAAAGCGTTCACTTTTTTCTCCTGGTAATACCTCATACAGTGAGGTTTTATTTTTCACCCCCGACCGCTTTTCGTTTATTCAGGCGTGCCTGAAGAGCTTCTCACCCCATCGCAGGGTGCACCCCTTTAAACCTTTTCCTCGTGGCGTACCCTACAAAGCACGCACTCTGGCTGCTTTTTATGCGCATTTATAAAGAAAGCGTACGTTTGTAATTAAAGCCAAATATGGTGAAATTATTCAATAAATCAGTGATTTAGTTCTTTATTTCTGCCGGTATTGTAGGCGGTTACCGCCCGGCTGTAAAAAATTTCCACTAAAATTAATGATATAACGCTAACCTCGCAATTACCCCTAAAGCACAGCTAATGTATTACTTCTAAGTGCCGATATTGTTACTGGTGAATTTTACGTGCTGGATAAAAGTGCAAGCCTTTATCCCCTCTGGTTCAACAGGATGATGACATCATGCCTCTCTTACCTTTTTTTTATAATTTGAAAGTCAGCGCGAAACTGGGTTTTGGCTTTTTTATCGCCATTGTCGCGATGATCGCCATGGCCGTTATTACCGCCAGCTGCCTGAATACCATTCAGGATAACTCCAGCCGCCGCACCATTACGGTGGATATGGTCGGCACTTTTGATAAAGCCCGTCTTAACCGCACGTTGTATCAATATACGAATGAGCAGCAGTATGCGGATAAAAACGCGGAAGCATTGCAGGAGCTGAGAAAACAGTTTAGCCGTGTCAGCGCATTCAAATGGTTACCGGAGGGCAAAGAAGCCCTGCGCGGCGTTAAGGAGGCGATGGAGATCTATGTGAAGCAGCGAAACCTCCTTTTCGCGGATATGAAAGAGATGATGGATCGCAGCGAGGCGCTGCAAATCCTTCCCTTTTATATTATTGCCAAACAGCTTGATAAGATCGCGCTTCGCCCGGACATGACCACCGATGAAGCGCTTAATCTGCAACGTCTTTCTTCAGAACTGAAAGAAGTCGCTATGCTGACGTCCTCCTTTTCCCGCCTGCCGGACAGCAGCTCGGCGGAACTGATTCAGGCGCTGGAGCGCGCCGCAGCTGATGCCGCGCCGGTGGCGACCGATACCGGCGATATTGCCACGTTAAAAAATCATGCGATGGCGGCCCTACAGCAGGCCCAGCAAAGCGTCAGCGCGTATATTACCATCTGGCATAATCATAATACTGCCGCCAAAACGCTGGTTCAGGATGGTCAGAACTTTGATGCCGCAATAGCCGTCCTTTTTGACTATCAAAAAAATATCTCATCCCGCTTTGTCAGCCAGTCAAAATGGACCATTGGGATGGTGTCAATCATCGGCATGATCCTCAGTATTCTGCTTGCGTGGCAAATAACCCGCAGCATTACCCGGCCATTATCTGCCACGCTGGGCCTGGCGCTGAAAATCTCCAGCGGTGATTTAAGTCAGGAGATCGTTTCACAGCGCAAAGATGAGCCTGGGCTGCTATTGCAGGCCGTTAATGAGATGAGTCGTAACCTGAAGGACATCATTCTTAACGTCCGTAACGGGGTGGAGCATGTAAACCACGCCTCGTCAGAAATTGCCGCCGGCAATGAAGAGCTCTCCTCGCGCACCGAAGAGCAGGCTGCCGCCGTGTCACAAACCGCTTCCAGCATGGAAGAACTCTCCTCAACGGTGAAACTCAACAGTGAAAATGCGCTGCATGCCAGCAGGCTGGCCAGTAACGCCACGCAGATTGCGACCCAGGGCGGCAATGTTGTTGAGGGCGTCGTGCAGACGATGGAGGATATTCGCGTAAGCTCATTGCGCATATCGGAGATAACCTCAGTGATTAACGGCATTGCGTTCCAGACCAATATTCTGGCGCTGAACGCCGCCGTTGAGGCGGCCCGCGCGGGCGAAAGCGGCCGTGGGTTCGCCGTGGTGGCCGGAGAGGTCAGAAATCTCGCGCAGCGCAGCGCCTCGGCGGCGAAAGAAATTGAGGGGCTGATTAAAGAGTCGGTCCGACAGGTTAATGCCGGTAGCGCGCAGGTTGATAACGCCGGTAATACGATGAGTGACATTATCAAGGCGGTGGCGCAGGTGAGCGAGATAATGCACGAAATCGCCTCGGCGTCGGATGAACAGAACCGGGGCATCGCCCAAATCAATCAGGCCATGGCGGAGATGGACACCACCACTCAACAGAACGCCTCCCTGGTGGAGGAGTCCGCTGCGGCGGCTGACTCTCTGCGTGAGGAAGCGGGTCGGCTCGACAGCGTTATCTCCGTTTTTACCACCGGAGAGGAGACGGCCGCGCGGAAAGCGGTGTCGGGTGCTACCCGCAGATCGGTTCTCAGCGCTGACCTGCCCGCGCAGGCCGATGCGCGCTGGGAGTCCTTTTAAGCCTCGGGTTCCCACAGGTTTATAACCTTAAAGTTATGGCGTGTTTTGCCGATAACCCGCCATCAAAGAATAAGTCAAATAATATGAGCCTGCAGGGAGCCGTCCTATGAGTTCGCATACATCGCTACACTGTACGACTACGGAATATGTTCTTGATAATGACACCACGCTGATGACCACCACGGATCCTCACGGGAACATCACCTATGCCAACAAAAGTTTTGTTGAGGTGAGTGGCTATGAGCAAAATGAAATTGAAGGCCAGCCACATAATATTGTTCGCCATCCGGATATGCCTAAAGCCGCATTCCAGGATATGTGGTTCACCATTAAGCAGGGTCTGCCCTGGACCGGGTTGGTTAAGAATCGCAGGAAAAACGGCGATTACTATTGGGTCCGCGCCAACGTCGTGCCCATTATCAGGAATAACACCATCACCGGCTATATGTCGGTCCGCATCAAGCCCGCAGTAGCAGAAATCGAGGCGGCCGAACGGCTTTACGCCAGAATGCGTGAAGGGAAATTGCAGCACCATCGGCTGTATAAAGGCTTGCTGCTGAAGACGGGAATAGCAAAAGGCTTTTCGGCGCTGAAAGTGATGCCGCTGCGCTGGCGGATCCGCAGCAGCACCGGCCTTTTCTGGCTGTTTACCCTGCTCAGTTACCTGATGACCGGCCTGCATGGCCAGGTGCTGGCTTTCGCTGCCGTCTCTTCCCTGCTGGCGGCCATCGCCGTCAGTGCCTGGCTTGAATGGCAGATTGTTCATCCGCTGGAAAAAGTGAGCAGCGTCGCGCTGAAGGTCGCAACGGGCGCTGAGACCCAGGTCGATCCGATTGACCGCGTTGATGAGATCGGCATGACGCTTCGCGCTGTCGGACAGCTTGGGCTGATGTTTCGCTGGCTGGTCAATGACGTACAGGAACAGGTGACTGACGTACACCACGCCAGCGATCGGCTGGCAACGGACAGTGAAAAAATCGCATCGCGCACCGAACACACTGCCGACAGCGTGCAGCAGACCGCCGCCGCAATGGAGCAAATCACCCGGGCGGTGGAAAACAATGTCGCCAGCACCGATAAGGCAAACAGTTTCTCCGTTACCGTCAGTGATGCCGCGTTCAAAGGGCGGGAATCAATGCTCAGCGTGGTCGACACCATGAATAAGATAGCGGGCAGTTCAACGCAGATTTCGACGATGATTGCGCTTATCGACAGTATTGCCTTTCAGACCAACATTCTGGCGCTCAACGCTGCGGTTGAAGCGGCGCGCGCCGGCGAGCAGGGCAGAGGTTTCGCCGTGGTCGCCAGCGAGGTACGTAACCTAGCGAACCGCAGCGCATCGGCCGCGCAGGAGATACGCCAGCTGATCGAGGCCAGCACGCAAAACATACAGACCGGTACCCGCCAGGTCAGCGATGCAGGTGAAGCGATCACTCAAATGGTGGATAAGGTGCAGAACGTTAAAGATCTGCTAAATGAAATTAGCCTGGCGACGCATGAGCAGGGAGCCGGTCTGAGCCAGGTGGCGCGGGCGGTGGAAGCGCTGGATCAGAACACCCGACAGAATACCTCCCTGGCAGAGGAGAGTATGCGGGGAGCGTCGGGCATGAAATGCCAGGCAAGACGCCTGGTGAATGCGGTTAAGGTCTTCAGCTAAGGCAGCACGCGGTGCCGCCCCCGGATGTGGAGGGCGGTGCCGCACGTCTTTACGGCGCGGTGCTGTCGGGCAGCCAGCGCACGTCCGTTGCCTCTTTATCGTAGTGCAGGGAAGAGGGCAGGGTAATAAGCTCAATCAGCACGCCAAAGGGCGTGTGGCAGAACCAGGTCTGATTTCCTTCACCCTCTTCCTGCGCAAAGCAGGGATTGGGGCCGTCAAACATCTCCCCGCCGTGACGCCGCAGCGCTTCTCCTGCCTGGTTAATATCATCCACGTAGATTGAGAAGTGGTTGACGCCCGCCTGACTGATATTGGCGGCTTTATCATCGACGCCGGGATCGATCTGAAACAGTTCAACATTGCAACCATTGCCAAGCCGCATCATCACCAGGCCCACCACCTTCATCTCCGGCGGAAAACCGTTCAGCGGCGTCATATCTTTACCCTCTACCTGCTTGTCAGGCTGGCCTGACGGCACGATACGGTACAACACGCTGGCACCCAGCGCGTTAATGAAAAATTGCTCGGCGGCGGGCAGGTCTGAAACGGTAAGGCCAATATGCTCAATTCCTCTGACAATCATAATCTTTCCCGGTAGTTAACGAATGATTACCAAGCATAGATAAGAATGGATAGCGTCGTGGAGCCTGTTCATGTCTCGTCACAAAATCGCTGCCCGCTTGCCACGGCGTGACGCGGCCCGGTAAAAGGCTGAGCGGCCCGCTGAGTTAGCTAAATACCGCGACCGCCTTACCGAGGTTTTCTGCCTGCTCCTCAAGTGACTGGGCCGCAGCGGAAGCTTCTTCAACTAAGGCAGCATTTTGCTGGGTGACTTCATCCATCTGCGACAGCGCAACGTTAATCTGCGAGATCCCCATGCTTTGCTCCTGGCTCAGGGTGGAGATCTCCTTCGTCAGGTCATTCACTTCCTCGACAGAGCGTCTGACCTTCTCCATGCGCTCATTGACCTGCGTAGCCTGGTCTGCGCCGCGCGCGATCAGCTGGGCCGAACTTTCGATCAGCGCCTTAATCTCTTTAGCTGAGGTGGACGATCGCTGCGCCAGCGTCCGTACCTCACTGGCCACCACCGCAAAGCCACGGCCCTGCTCACCGGCTCTTGCGGCCTCGACGGCGGCGTTAAGCGCCAGGATGTTGGTCTGAAAGGCAATGCCCTCAATCACGCTGGTAATGTCGGAAATCCGCGTGGAACCCTGACTGATCTCCTCCATGGTGGAGAGCATGGTTTTGACGGTGATATCGCTGTCTTTAACCTGCTGTCCGGCCTGCCCCGCGAGCTGGCTGACGCGAAGCGTGCCTTCCGTGGTCTGCTTCACCGCTTCGGTCATAGTCTGCATGCTGGCGGTGGTCTGCGTCAGCGAGGCGGCCTGTTCCTCGGTGCGCGAGGAGAGATCAATATTTCCGGCCGCGATCTCTCGCGAGGCCACATTTACCGACTCGGCTGAGGTGATAACCGTCGCCAGCACTGAACGAAAGCGCCCGGTCAGGGAATTGAATGCCGTCGCGGCCTGGGCCAGCTCATCGCGTCCTTTAACGGGCATGGTACGGCTCAGATCGAGTGAATCACTGATTTCAGCCAGGGTGTTTTTCATCAAATGCAGTCCACGGCGGATCCTGAACATGGTGATGAAACCAAACACACCGGGCAGCATAATACTGGCTAGCACCACCGCCATCATCATATGTAATGAGTGGCTGTAGGCTCTGTCGCCATCCTGCTTCAGGTGGTCGCCCAGCTGAACGTTCCAGGCGATCTGCTCCTGTAGATCCTTAACGACCCGGCCAATGGCCTGTGCCATGCCGTCGGGACTGTCAAAGCGGGCCAGCGCCTGGACATTGTTATCCTGGCGCGAGTAGGCATAAAACTCGGGCAGCATCCGCTCCACCGTGACCAGATCCTCTGCGGTGTGCAAAGCCAGCTCGCCGTCATGCTGGTCCTTGAGGTTATTCTGGCGGTAGGCTGCGATTAACGCTTTCATCGTGGGTAGCAGCGTGGCAATACTACTTTCTGACGCCGACCACTGCGCATCGTTATTACCCAGCATATGGCGGTTTAACTGCAGGCGAAGCGCACCAGCCTGGCTAACAATCTTGTTGATATTAATAATGCTTTGAACGTTGTTATGCTCAACGTAAGTAAAGCGGGCCTGTGAGGCTGACAGATCATACAGGGCGTAGCCGGATAAAATCACTATCGCGGCTAGCAGACAGCCAAAGGCGAGTGAAAGACGCTGTGTAATAGTCATAAAAGTTTCCATGGTGCTGGCAAAAAAAGAAAAATATTAGCTTTCTGCCCCTGCGTTTAAGGTGAAACAGGCGGGGCTTGCAGGCCTTATAGATGACCCCTCCGCCTGAGGCGGATCGAGCGGTCAGAGTACTTATCGGCAATATATAGCGGTAAATTATATTGTGCGCGACTTAATAGTCGGTAAAATAGGTAACCCCATGTAACTGTCACCTTACCCGATCGGACACAAAGACGGAGAAAAGCGCCGCTGAACGCTATACTTTGCCTGTGAATTAAGAGTGAGGGCCGTTGAAATAAGAGCCTTTCCCCGTTAACAAGGGGGAAGACCGCTGAAACACTTTTGTTCCCCTGGGATGGGCGAACAAAAGTGCGCTGATGTGAAAGGAACTGTTAATAATGCTGTCGACGCTGATCTACCGAAGCCGCCTGAGTCCAGGCGTTACGCTGCCACGACTTTATCAGCTTGCTGATAAGGCGCGAGTCAACAACGCCTCTCTGGAGGTAACGGGCATTCTTTTGTTTGACGGTGATTATTTCCTCCAGGTCCTCGAAGGTCCGCTCAGCGCCGTAAATACCCTTTATGAACATATTTGCGAGGATCCCCGGCATTATCATATCGTCCAGCTGATGCGTGATTATGCCTCTGCACGTCGCTTCGGTAACCTGGGAATGGAGCTCATGGATCTGCGCGACCATGCGCAGGAAACGGTGATGCAAACGGTTTTACAGCACGGAACCTCGAAATATCAGCTCAGTTACGACGATCGGGTTTTAAAGTTTATTGAAACCTTTGTCACCGGCGGCGGCAGAGATAACCGTCCGGAGAGCGACGACGCGCGTCACTGGCATCTGGTATCAGAGGCGTGTTATCAAACCCAGGATGACACCCCTTCAGAAGCCGCACCCTGCCAGTTTGCCTTTCAGCCCATCGTGGAGCCGTTGAAGCGTACGATAAGCTCGCTGGAGGCGCTCATTCGCAGCCCCTCAGGTGGCCCGGCACAGGACTATTTTGCTTCGCTTCCTCCCGAAAAGCTGTATGAAGCGGATCTCCAGTCGAAGTACTGGGCGCTGAAGCAGGCCAAAAAAATGGGTATTGGGCGTAATAAAATTTCGCTTAACCTGCTGCCTATGTCGCTGGTGGTGGTGCCGGATGCGGTTGATATCCTTCTCGATCAGATTGCCCGCAACGGGCTGATCCCGGATCAGGTTATCGTGGAAGTGACCGAGGATGAGGTGATATCCCGGTTCGACGAGTTTGAGCGGGCGATGCGTCAGCTGCGCTGCTCGGGGATTAGCCTGGCCATTGATGACTTTGGTGCAGGGTTTGCGGGATTGTCACTGCTGTCCCGTTTTCAGCCCGACAAGCTAAAAATCGACCGCAGCCTGATTACCGATATTCATCATGACGGACCGAAACAGGCAATCGTTCAGGCGATTATCACCTGCTGTTCGGCGATGGAAATTGCCATAGTGGCCGAAGGGGTAGAGAAGATTGAAGAGTGGCGCTGGCTGGAAGCGGCAGGCATTCAGCGCTTTCAGGGGTACCTGTTTGCCCGGCCTCAGCTTGGCGGTATCGCACCTGTTACCTGGCCTTACCGACGAGAGCCTTAAGCCTTTACGGCCGTGCAATCATTGTCAGCGGGCGACATGACAAATAAAAAGAGCCTCCGAAGAGGCTCTTTTTACGGGCGGAAGCTTACTTAGGAAATTCGCTCATTTCCTTCACTTCGCTTTTATTGATCTGCTGGTGCTTACCGTTAGCATCGGTATATTGGATCAGGCCCGTTTTGCTATCTTCCGCAGGCTTGCCATCGCTGACTAAAGTGCGCCCGTCATTGGTGTGAATAGCATAACTGCTACGCGTACAACCGGAGAGCGCGGCAATACAAACCAGCGCGGCAACAGGCAAATAGATCATTTTTTTCATGTGTTGCTCCTGCTTATTAGTTATTTAATTCACTCATGTTTTTAACCTGATTACGGTTAATCTGCTCGGTCTTACCCGTCTGGGCATCCTTATAGGAAACCAGTCCGGTATCGCTATCCACCTGCGGCTTACCATCGGTCACGATAGTTCTGCCATCGGTGGTCTTAATTGCCTGGTTTGAAGAACACCCGGCAACAAAAAGCAGTGATAACGCAGTCAGCGTTGCTACAGAGAGTAATTTTACGTTCATATGTTCATCCCAACATTAAGCACAGTGAAAAAGATAACTGTAAGGTATTAAGCGTAGACGATATTTTAATTTTGTCCTCCCCATCACCATGCCATCCCGCAGATTTAGCACCCAATGCAAAACGGGCATAACGGACAGATCCTTCTTCCGCTGGCGGATCCCGACCGGTCAGTACCAGCAATTACGCGCACTCATCGCAGTCCGGACTTTATTCGCTATCGGTCTGCGGCGTCTCAACCGCACCGGCTGGCGGCACCCGCTTCGGGACGGCTTTTGCTTTTTGTTCCGCCTTAAGGAAGCCGACAATGTTGGCGTCCATCTTCTCCAGAATGTCGGATACCTGCGCAATCTCCTGGGATGAAATGCCCCGACAGGTGACCTCAAGCAGCCCTCGCATATCCGCGTCGAACTTTTCCAACTCCTGACGTGAGGTCGGAGTGAGGAAGAGATTCAAAATACGGCGATCCAGGCTGCTTTTACGCCGCTCAATCAGCGCCTGCGCTTCCAGATCGTTCAGCACGCGTGCCAGCGTGATGGGTGCAACATCCAGGATTTCAGCCAGCTCGGCCTGTTTGATACCCTCATTTCTCTCCAGATGAAAGAGTACGCGCGCCTGGGCAATGGTCAGATGCTCGTGATGAAAGAGCGTTTCACCCAGCTTAAGCAGGTTGCGGCGGATATCACCCAGTAAAAACATAAAATTCTGGGAGTTCAAAATAGTTCCTATAGTTTTTGATAATGATTATAAGCTATGCTTACAATCTTAACGTGAGAGGGCGTTCCACATGGTGGTGTACCCCGGCTTATTAATCCCACTATTGGCTCATTTTAGGATGCAGTAAATCACCATGTCAGAACCTCAGCTGTTAAAACCGTTACCCGACTGGACGGATGATGAAAAACCGTCGATGCCAGGATCGCCTTCAACGCCCTCTCACTCGTTTCCCATCCGCATCGCGTACGGACTGGTGGCCTTACTGATTGGGTTAACCGGTGGGCTGGGAACGGCCCTCGTCAGTGCCAATCTGCCTGCCATACAGGGTTCTCTGGGGCTGACTCCCGTTGAAGGAAGCTGGCTGACCGCCGCCTATCTGATGGTCAACGTCTCGGCAAACCTGCTGGTGTTTAAGTTCCGTCAGCAGTATGGCATGCGCCTGTTTGCCGAGATCGGTCTGACCCTCTATGCCGTATTTACCTTACTGCACCTGTTTGTGGACAGCTTTGCCATGGGAGTGATGGTGCGTGCCGCCAGCGGTTTTGCTGGCGCATCGGTCAGTTCTCTCGCCATTTTCTATATGTTACAGGCCGTTGGCAAGGCGCGTATGGTCAATGGCCTTATTCTTGGGCTGGGTATCTCCCAGCTGGCTACGCCGCTGGCGTGGATCCTGTCACCCGCGCTGAGCGATGTCGGGCAGTGGCATGTGCTCTACCAGTTTGAAGCCGGCCTGGCAGTCTGTTCGCTGGCCGCCGTCGTTTCACTCAAATTGCCGCCGGGCATTCTGATCAAAACCTTTGAAAAAACCGACTTTATCACCTTCCTGTTGATTGGATCAGGGCTGGCCCTGTTCTGCGCCGTGCTGATACAGGGCGTCAATCAGTGGTGGTTCAATGCCCGCTGGATAGGTCTCGCGCTGGCGGCAGGCTGGGTGCTTATTCTCGGCGGTGGTGTGATTGAACACTATCGCCGGGCGCCGCTTATCCAGACGCGCTGGCTGCTTTCCGTCTCCACGCTGCGCTTTGCCTTTGGCGCATTTACCATGCGTTTCCTGCTGTCAGAGCAGACTTACGGTGCGGTCGGGATGCTGCGCAGCTTTGGCATGGTTCAGGACCAGCTACAGATCCTCTATGCCGCCATTCTGGCCGGACTGCTGGTCGGCATTATCGGCAGCGCCGTACTGTTTAACCCTAAGACCATGGTGCTGCAAATTTTGCTGGCCGTGGTGCTGATTATCATCGGCAGTTCGCTCGACCATCTCTCCACCAATTTGACGCGTCCGGTCAATATGCTGTTCAGCCAGTTCCTGATCGCCATGGCATCCGGGATTTTCCTGGGGCCGATGATGCTGATGGGGGTAATGAGCGCACTGAAAAATGGCCCCGCCTGGATCGTCTCTTTTGCCGTACTGTTTTCGGTTTCGCAGAACTTCGGCGGCCTGGCCGGCCCCGCGCTGCTGGGAACGATGAAGGTGTATCGTCAGCAGGCTTACACCACCCAGCTGAATGAGGATCTACAGTCGACGCGGCCACAGGTGACCGAGCGCACCACCCTTTACAGTAACAGCTACGCGGGCACCCTGACCGATCCGCAGTTGCGAAATGCCCAGGGCGGCGCGCAGCTTTCACAGGTGGTGAGTCAGGAAGCCAGCATCCGGGCGTTTAACGATATTTTTGTCCTGACCGGCACGATGGCAATGGGCTTCCTCGGCTGGTCCCTTTTTCACGTGCTGCGGCTTGCCCGGCAGAAAAAAAACGCCTCCACCCCCTCTCGTCATGAACCCGATAAGGAAAAAAACTGATGCCTGATAGCCATCCTGAAGCGCCGCGCAAAGCATCGCCAGCGCACGAAGACGTCAGCGCTGAACCCACCGCTCCGCCTAAAATCATTAAGCCGCAGCGGCGCACGCTGATTATTATGGCGTTTGTGGCGCTGGCCGGCGTGCTGCTTATCCTCTCTGCCTGGCGTATCTGGCCTTTTAATAATGGCCTGATGCGCACCGATAACAGCTACGTGCGCGGCAAAATGACCGTACTGGCACCCCAGGTCAGTGGTTATGTGACCGGGGTGCTGGTCAGGGATTATGAAACGGTCAAGGCGGGACAGCCGCTGGTACGCATCGACCCGCGAAACTACCTGACGAAACGCGATGAAGCGGCAGGGCAGCTAAAGAACGCGCAGGCAGAGCTGGCAAAATCCCATCAGACCCTGGCGCAAAACAGGGCGACGATTGGGGCACGGACGGCGGATTTAGAAGCGGTGAAAGCCGAAAACCAGCGTTCGCTGCTGGATGAAAAGCGCGTTCGTCGCCTGGCCGAAAATGGCTCGGTGTCCACGCGTGAACGGGACCAGGCCGTGGCACAGGCGCGGCTTGCCCGGGCTAATGTCGCCAAGGCCGAGGCCGATCTCAGTATTGCGGTAGAGACTGAGAAGTCGACCCAGGTCGCGCAGGAAGGGCTGGCTGCGCAGGTTGAAATTGCCCAGGCGCGGCTGCGCCAGGCAGAAATCGATCTCTCCAATACCGTTATAGTCGCACCGCGTAACGGCACGCTGGGCGAGGCGAGCGTGCGTCAGGGACAATACGTTACCGCCGGTTCACAGCTGATGTATCTGGTGCCCGATGATATCTGGGTGGTGGCGAACTTCAAGGAGACGCAGATCCATAATATGCAGAAGGGAATGCGGGTGACCTTTAGCGTTGACGCACTGGGCGGCGCGACGCTGTCGGGTCATATTAGCGACTTCTCACCGGCAACCGGCTCTGAGTTCAGCCTGCTGCGCGCGGATAATGCGAGCGGTAACTTTACTAAAGTGGTACAGCGGCTACCGGTTAAGATTATGGTTGATAAGGGACAGCCTCTCTTTGGCCATCTGCGTCCGGGAATGTCAGTCGAAACCAGCGTGGATACCCAGCAGCAGCCAGGAGAGAGTGAGAAATGAGTCAGCCTGCCCACCTTTTTCGTACCCTGCTGCTGGCTACTGCAACGCTGTTAAGCGGGTGCATTCCCGCTTATCAGGCGCCGCCCTCTGACGCAAAGGTCAATTTGCCCGCCGCCTGGCGCGATAATCCGGCGTTTTATATGACGGCACCGGGATCGCCCGCCTGGTGGACCGCCTTTAACGATCCCCAGCTTACGGCGCTGGTGACGGAGGCGCTGCAAAATAATGCCGATCTTGCGGTGGCTGCAACCCGGGTAAGAGAGGCACGAGCCTCCCTGAGCCAGGCGCGTTCAGGCTTTTTCCCCTCGGTTGATCTTGCCGCCAGCGGTCAGTCGGCCCGCAGCCTGACGGTGCTCGGCCCGGGTGAAAGTCGCTCGTGGCAGCCCCAGGCCGAACTGTCGTGGGAGGTTGATTTATGGGGCAAAACGCGCGCGGAAAATCGTGCCGCCCAGGCACAGCTGGAAGCGAGTGAAGCGGCGCAGAAGGGGGCGATGCTCTCCGTCGCGTCGGCGACGGCGGAGTCCTATATTGGTCTGCTCGGCATGGATCAGCAGCTAAAACTAACCGAGGACACGGTGGTATCCCGCCGTAAGGCGCTGGATCTCATTCGTTCTCAGGTCGATGGAGGCTACGCTTCTGCGCTGGAGCTGACGCAGGCGGAGTCCGAGTATCAGTCCGTGTTACAGTCTGTACCCCGTCTCCAGCAGGCTCTTCGCCAGCAGGAGAATGCGCTGAGCGTGTTAACGGGGCGAGTGCCTGGCAGCATCCGCAAGGGGAGTTTGCAGCATCTTGCCGTTCCAGCGCTGCCGGGGATTGTGCCGTCGGAGCTGCTTCGTCGGCGTCCGGATATTGTGGAAGCCGAAAAAAACCTGATGGCCTCTGATGAGACGCTTCGCGCGCGGCGGGCAGATTTCCTGCCACAGCTTAATCTGAGTGCTTCCATCGGGGAGGTGTATACCAGCGGACTGAATTACGATCCGGTGCGCATCTGGAGCTACGGCGGCAGCGTGCTGGCCCCGCTGTTTACCGCCGGACGTTTGCAGGCCCGCTATGATGTGGCGATGGCCCAGCGCGATCGCGCAGCCTGGAGCTACCGCGCCACGCTGTTGCAGGCGCTGGATGAGGTCGAGGATGGCTATGCCGCCCAACATTTCTTACAGGCACAGCGGGCGCACAGCGACATGCGGGTTGCCACGTTAACCCGCTCGCTCAGCGTGGCACAGGACCGTTATCAAAATGGCTATGCATCCTATCTGACGGTGCTGGATGCCCAGCGGAGTTTGTATAGCAGCCAGCTGGATAATATTTCTCTGCTACAGGATTATCTGGTGAGCTATGTGACGCTTTATCGCGCGCTGGGCGGGAACATAAGCCAGGCGAAGGGTAACAGCCAGCAATAGACGCGTACGGAGCAGACCCGGACGGTTTTGCGGCTGGGGAGGTCACAAGCGGTAAGCCTGCCAGGGCTCACCGCTCTTTGTCTGGCCTGGGCCCAACGGCTGAAGCCTCTCCTGGGGATATCCCCTATGCCTCTCCGGTGTCCATCCCTTGCGCCTCTCCTGGAGGCTTCCCCTATGCCTCTCCGGTGCCCATCCCTTACGCCTCTCCTGTGCCCATCCCTTGCGCCATTCCGGTGTCCACCCCTTGCGCCCCCAGAATCTCCTTCCCTTGTGCTCCGACTCGCGCATCCATGCGCCCAACGGTCTGCCCGGCGACGTGGCGCCACCCGTTGCACTCCTGGGTACACCTCTTTTCCCACCCGATAAATTATTCCAGAACGGCTTGTTGCATAAAAATGCTAATTTAAATTACTGAGCGTAAATTAATCTTTAGTAAAGCTGGCAATGTTTCAATATTGAACAGGCAGACTTAAAATATACAGCTAACACAGCCTTATACGGTTTATTAACCAGTCTTGTCGAATTTAACTAAAAATAATAACGTTATATTTACGCTGCATTGCAAAATGTAAATATGAGACGGTGGAAAGAGCGGCTTTTTAAATCGTCTCATTTATTTATCCCGAATTTAATCATCAATAAAAACCGCCTGCTGCCGATAAACAGGCGGACGGATGTGCCGCATCTTAAAAAAGTCATCAGTTAATTAACCAGATAATATATAGGGTATTTAAATATCCTTTTGATATTCATCATGATTAAACAGAATTCACTTTTATGGGGTTACATGAAATATTTACGCAACATTAAAGTTAAAGTGATGATGCTCGCGGTGTTGATCGTTTTTACTGCGCTTTGGGGAGGCGTGTCATTCTTCTCCCTGCATGCTTTAAACGCACTCAGAGAAGAAGTGGACCTGACCAATGTTCAGCAGATGAACAGCGACATTATCAATGGCGCCAGCGACACCTATTACCAAATTAAGCTGGCGATGGATCGGGCCATGGTCGACCAGGCGGCTGGTAATACGCAGCATTATCAAAAGATGCTGGGCCAGATCAACGCGCATATCACTTTTCTGCAGGGCGGGCTGGATAAATTTAAGGTAACGAATCATGCCAATATCAGCAGTGGCTCGATTGACAAGATTTACACCAGTTCGCTGACCCTGTTTACCCAGGCGATTGTGCCGATGTTTGAGGCGGTCAAAGCCAATAATAAGCAGGCTTACACCGATCGGGTTGAGCAGCACTATTTTCCACAGCGTATTGATTTCACTCGATCAATCACCGCCTACAATGAGGAAATTAACGATCTTAAAGCGACCGCCAACGATCGTATCAGCCACTGGGTTTCTCTGGCGAAGCTGATCATTATCATGGCGATGGTCGGTGGTGTGCTGATCCTGCTGCTGACGGAGCGCTATCTGACGCTGTTTATGGCACGTCCTCTCAACTGGGTGAAGCAGCATCTTCAGGTGCTTTCCGAAGGGCATCTGGATAAGGATACCATTGCTCTGGGAAATAATGAGGTGGGGCAGCTGCTTCCGCTGCTGGATATCATGCAGGCAAACTGGGTGAAGACGGTGTCACAGATCCGCCGTAGCGCTGAGGAGATCCATCAGGGCAGCAGTGAAATTGCCGCCGGAAATATCGATCTCTCCTCACGAACCGAGGAGCAGGCCGCCGCACTGACGCAAACGGCGGCGAGTATGGAAGAGCTGAGCGCCGCCGTTCGTCAAAATGCCGATAACGCAGCAAAAGCCAGCGTGCTGGCGCAGACGACCTCCTCGGCCGCTAATGACGGAAGCGAAGTGGTGCAGACGGTGATCGGCAGTATGCAGAGCATTACCGGCAGTTCGCGTAAGATTTCGGACATTATTAGCGTAATTGACAGCATCGCTTTTCAGACCAATATTCTGGCGCTCAATGCGGCGGTAGAGGCCGCGAGGGCAGGTGAGCAGGGGCGTGGTTTTGCGGTGGTTGCAAGCGAAGTGCGCAATCTTGCCCAGCGCAGCGCCGCCTCGGCCAGGGAGATTAAGGCCCTGATCGATGAGTCTGTTGCTAACGTCGATAATGGCTATCGGCAGGTTTCGCTGACCAGTGATTCAATGGACAATATCCTTAAGTCCGTGACCAGCGTAACCGCGATTATGGGTGAGATTGCTCTGGCATCCAGCGAGCAGAGTAAGGGTATTGCCCAGGTGGGCACGGCGATTTCGCAGATGGATGTGGTGACCCAGCAGAATGCCGCACTGGTCGAGGAGTCATCGGCAACCTCAACGCTGCTGGAGGAGCAGGCCCGACATTTGACCGGTATTGTGTCTATTTTCAAACTTCCGGCTGATGCTTTTGCCGCGCGGGCGAACGGCAGGGCGTCTCTGTAGTTTCAGGCCGTTGATTCTGCTGCCGTATCTGCGGTGGCGGTGCTGGTGGCGGGGGAGCATCCCTGCGCTTGCCGGGCGTCCTCACGCCACGCTTCGCGTGGTGCCTTTGGCTCCGACTCCAGGCCGGACGGCCCGGTCGCGAGCGGGCGTCCCTGCCCGCCGCTCCCTGAGTGCAGCATCCCTGCTGCCCTCGCCTGGCCTTCCGTCTGCGCCGCAGCGCTGCGGATTGCCCGTCAAGCGCAGGGATGCTCCCCCTCTCTGGCTTCCGAGCGGCTTTGAGTAAAACCATTTAACTTCAGGCAGGCTTCTGAGTGGCTTTGAGTAAAACTATTTAACTTCAGGCAGGCTTCCGAGCGGCTTTGAGTAAAACCATTTAACTTCAGGCAGGCTTCCGAGCGGCTTTGAGTAAAACCATTTAACTTTAGGCAGGCTTCTGAGTGGCTTTGAGTAAAACCATTTAACTTCAGGCAGGCTTCTGAGCGGCTTTGTGGGCGATCCTTGATTTACCCGTCTGAATCGCTATTAGTGCACCAGTTTGTCTGGCCGCAGAAATGTAAACGACTTCCAGTTATGTCCTGTTCTCACGCATGAAAGAGCCGCTTTAAGCACATCAAAGCCGCTTTTCCCTGTTACCTGTCAGTGTCACTGAATATGGCCGCCGGGCATCCTCTCGCCACGCGTTGCGTGGTGTCTTTGGCTTCGATTCCTGGCCGAACGGCCCAGTCGCTAGCGGGCGTCCTGCCCGCCGCTCCCTGAGTGCAGCATCCCTGCTGCCCTCACCTGGCCCTCCATCTGTGCCGCAGCGCTGTGGAGTGCCCGTCAAGCGCAGGGATGCTCCCCCTCTCTGGCTTCTTAGTTGCTTTAAGGCACATCCGTTTTCCTGTTTGCATGATTTTTAAATACATCTGTCCGCTTTCAAACCTGCCGAAGGACTTCCCGTTCCTGCCGGAACCGAATTATTCGAAGCCAGGACGATGCAAAGAAGATAGGTGGGCAGATATCGGGTGTTTTGCTCGCCTGCCACCGGTGACTACCCGGGTATGTGATGAGAGTCAGGGCTGAAGGTGGCCTCAATGACTGCTTAATTTATTGAAAATAAAGGGAGTATTAAATTTATTTGTTTTACCAGAATTTGACGTTGCATATGGAAGTGATCATTTCCATAATAAGCGTTAATATGGAAACGATTACTTCCATACTGGTCGGCGTCAGAGCTAAGGTTTGAAAGGCCATTAAATAACCCGGAGGATCACATGGTAGATCATGCATTTAATACAGAATTAACGCGGCTGTCAGGTTTCCAGCATCAATTTGAAACGGTACGCGGCGTACGTCTTCACTTCGTTGAGTCCGGCAATCCACATGGCGATACGCTGGTTCTGCTGGCGGGGTATCCTGAGAGCTGGTATTCCTGGCGCAAAGTCATGCCGTTGCTGGCTGAGAAATTTCGCCTGATTGCCATTGATTTACCGGGCCAGGGCGATTCAGATAAGCCGACTGACGGCTACGATACTGAGACCGTAGCCCGTTATGTACACGGGCTGCTTTCGCAGAGAGGCATCACGCATTATGGTCTGGTTGCGCACGATGTTGGCGCGTGGGTGGCATTTCCTTATGCGGCAATGTATCAGAATGAACTCTCCGGGCTGGTACTGATGGATGCCGGGATTCCGGGTGTTACTCTGCCAGAAATGCTGCCCGCAGCGCCGGATCGTTCATGGAAAACGTGGCATTTTTCCTTCCATATGTTGCCTGACTTACCCGAAGCGCTTATTGCGGGGAAAGAGCGGGTCTATCTCGACTGGTTTCTACGCAGAAAAACGGCCAATCCCTTTAGTTTTAGCGAAGAGGATCTTGATGAGTACGAGCGTATTTTCACCCTGCCGGGTGCCCTGCGCGCCGGGCTGGCTTTCTATCGTTCTGCCGCTCATTCCGCAGATCAGAATAAGGTGCTGGCTGCGGGTGGGAAGCTGACCGTTCCGCTACTGGCGTTGAGCGCCGATCAGGGTTCGATTCCCGATATGAGCGTGCCGCTTAGCCCTTTTTTCGCCAATGTAGAAGGGAAAACCATTAGCCGCTGTGGTCACTTTATTCAGGAGGAGCAGCCGGTTGCCGCTGCCGCTGAGATAAAAAGTTTTTTTACCTCATAGCCTGGCGTTGTTACCGAAAGCGTCTTAGCCGAAAGTCTCCTCGTGGGGTACAGAGACCCGGTGCGGTAAAGGCCTGGTGATCAGCTGCTGGTGGTGCCCGGTGCTGCACAGCCCTGGGGGGGCGCCTACGGGTGGGGCCCGGTGCTGCACAGCCCTGGGGGGGCGCCTACGGGTGGGGCCCGGTGCTGCACAGCCCTGGGGGGGCGCCTACGGGTGGGGCCCGATGCTGCACAGGCCTGGGGTGTCGCCTACGAGTGGGGCCCGGTGCCTGGCGGTCCTCGCGCCGCGCGTGGCGCGGTTCCTTCGCTTCGTTCGTCGACCTTTCGGACCGGGCATGACGTGACATCCCTGTCCCGGCATGCCCTTGTGCCAGCATCCCTGCTGGCCCATCCGGGTCTTCCTCACTGCGCTCAGCGCTGCGGAATGCCTGTCACCGGGCCCCACCCGTCTGCTCTTTTTGCATTGTGCTGGCTGCGGGTAAGGGCGGTTTCCGGGGTTACAGGCGATTCTTTGGCAGGTTTAAAGCAAAGAGAACTCTGCAAATAAGACAACCTCCGTGCCAAAGCCTCAGGGCCGTAGCCCGGGGGTTGCGCACGGTGCGCTAAAGGCTCAGTGCTGTCGCCTGCGGGTTGTGCCTGATGCTGTATGGCCCTGGATGCCATATGTGGATGGAGCCTGATACGGCAAAGATCCGGGGTGTCGCCAGCGGATGGTGCCCGGCTGGCTAAAGTCTGGTGCCGTCGCCAACGGATGGTGCCCGGTGCCTGGCGGTCCTCACGCCGCGCTTCGCCCGGTTCCTTCGCTCCGCTCGTCGACCTTTCGGACCGGGCATGACGTGACATCCCTGTCCCGGCATGCCCTTGTGCCAGCATCCCTGCTGGCCCATCCGGGTTTTCCTCTCTGCACTCAGCGCTGCGGAATGCCAGGCACCGGGCCCCACCCGCCGGCTTATTGCATTGTGCTGGCTGCGGTTAAGGGCGATTCCGGGGGGTTACATAAACTCTTTCGGCAGGTTTGTAAAACGGAAAGAAGTCTGCAAAAAAACAAGAAAACTCCTCTGCTAAAGGCTCAGTGCCGTCGCCAGCTGGTCGTATCTGGTATTCGGGAGATCTGGCGAATATTGCCTGTGTATTGAGCCCATAGCTGTAAGGGCAGGGGTGGTCGCCTACCGGTGGGGCCCTGTGCTGCACAGGCCTGGGGTGGTCGCCTACGGTTGGTGCCCGGTGCCTGGCGGTCCTCGCGCCGCGCGTGGCGCGGTGCCTTCGCTCCGCTCGTCGACCTTTCGGAGCGGGCATGACGGGACATCCCTGTCCCGGCATGCCCTTGTGCCAGCCTCCCTGCTGGCCCATCCGGGTCTTCCTCCCTGCGCTCAGCGCTGCGGATTGCCTGTCACCGGGCCCCACCCGTCGGCTTATTGCATTGTGCTGGCTGCGGGTAAGGGCGGTGTCGGAGATTCCCGGAAACTCTTCGCCAGATATGAATGCGTACAGGAAATATGCAATGACCAAAATAGTTGGGATATGAAGAAAATCAGAAGACTGGGAATGCACAGTTTATTGTGACTGGTTTTTTCGTGGTGCAGATAAATGACCTGAATAGCGGCACCAAAAACTAAATCGAAAAGTGAGCCGAATCCTGCCCGAGAGCAAACCTTAACGGGGATAGGCTATGAAATCTGCGGACAGATAAACGTTTTTACCGGAGTAGCTCAGCAGCCCGCGGACAGATAAACGGTTTTACCGGAGCAGCTCAGCAGCCCGCGGACAGATAAACGGTTTTACTCAAAGCGGCCCGGAAGCCTGAGAGGTGGATAATCCCTGCGGGTGACGGGTAATCCGCAGCGCTGCGGCGAAGACGGAAGGCCAGGCGAGGGCAGCAGGGATGCTGCACTCAGGGAGCGGCGGGCAGGGATGCCCGCTCGCGACCGGGCCGTCCGGCCTGGAGCCGGAGCCAAAGGCACCAGGCAAAGCCTGGCGCGAGGACGCCCGGCACCCGCAGGGATTATCCACCGGCACAGCAGAAATTGCAGCCGACACAACCAACCGGCAAACGTCGAAACTGTCCACCAGGCAAAACCTGTAGCTGCGACGCCCGTCACCCGCTGGGATTATCCACCGGCCCCCCGAAACGAGTTATTTTTGTTTGCTTTTGTTTTAACCTTTTCACTGGGAGTTCAGTCACGTTCCCCTAAACCAGAGTCTCATATTCTTTTGTGCACGCAGAGGTGGCCATGTTTACTGAAGAAAGACGAAATCAAATTCTGGCGTGGCTCGATGAGCAGGAGCGCGTCACGGTGAACGGACTGGCCAGCGCGCTGGGGGTGACAAAAGAAACCATCCGCACGGATCTCAATACGCTGGCCCGTCAGGGGCTGATCCAGCGCTGTCACGGCGGCGCAATCATTATCCGACGCAACATGCAGGCACGTCTAATCAGTGAAACGGGCGGCGATTTTGAAGTGCTGCTCCAGCGCCTGGAAGGGCGCAGGCAGCAGCGACCAGTACAACCCAGGGGAAAAAAGATGCGCGGCAAGGTGTGTATTTTAGGATCGTTTAACGTGGATATCGTTGCCCGGGTGGCGCGTTTTCCCAAAGGCGGAGAATCGCTGCTGGCATCAGGCAGCACGCTCGGGCCGGGCGGCAAAGGGGCGAATCAGGCCATGGCGGCCAGCCGGGCCGGTGCACGCGTGCATTTTGTTTCCAAAGTCGGCACGGACCAGTTCAGCCAGTTTGCCTTTGACCACCTTTCCGCGTCGGATATTCACTCCTTTAAGCTGTATCAGACCGCTGATGAACCCACCGGCAGCGCAATCATTTACGTCTCGCAGGAAAACGGCGAAAACATGATTGCCATCTACTCGGGAGCGAATAAAACCCTGACGGACGGTGAGATCGCCGAGATGACACCCGAACTGTCTCAGTCCGATGTGCTGCTGGTCCAGCTGGAGAACAACTTCTCCGCCACGCTTAACGCTATCAAGCTGGCCCACACCCTCGGCGTGCGGGTGATTATGAATCCGGCCCCTTTTTCAAACGATGTGCTGGCCTGCCTGGAATATATCGACGTGATTACCCCAAACGAAACCGAGGCATCGCTGCTCTCCGGCGTCGAAGTGGTGGATGTCGACAGCGCCAGGGAAGCGGCGCTGGCTATCGTGCGCCTCGGCGCTAAGCGCGTGATCATCACCATGGGATCGCGCGGCGCGCTGATCTGTGAGGATCAGCATTTCCAGCATATTCCCGCTTTCCCGGCGGTCAGCGTGGATACCACCGGTGCAGGCGATGCCTTTAACGGGGCTTTCGCCGCAGCGCTGGCGGCGGGGGAGAGCATCACCCAGGCCGCCACGCGGGCATCAGCTTTCGCGTCGCTGGCCGTGGAGCGGGAAGGTGCTTCTAATATGCCAGACCGGGAGCAGGTCGCCGCCCGTCTGAATCAACGCTGAAACCAGGTATTTATCACAGCGGCAAAGGCTGCTGGCAGGAGAAAATAATGAAAAAAATTGAAGGCATTGTGCCGGTGATGTTGACGCCGTTTACCCCGGATAACCAGATTGACTACCCGGGGATGACAAAACTGATTGAGTGGTACCTGACCCAGGGGGTGGATGCGCTATTTGCCGTGTGCCAGTCGAGTGAAATGCAGGCGCTGTCGCTGGCCGAGCGGGTTGAGCTGGCGCAGTTTGTCGTCGCACAGGTGAAGGGACGGGTGCCGGTTATCGCTTCCGGCCATATCAGTGATGATATCGCCAGGCAAAAAGAGGAGCTGCTGGCGATGTCCCGTACCGGGATAGATGCCCTGGTACTGGTGACCAACCACCTTGATCCGCAAAATCAGGGCAGGGACGTTTTTTATCAGACCATCAATACCCTGCTGGACGCGCTGCCCGCCGATCTGCCGCTGGGCCTGTATGAATGCCCGGCTCCATACCGTCGCCTGTTGAGTGATGAGGAGTTCCGTTTCTGTGCCGAAAGCGGTCGCTTTGTGGTGCTGAAAGACGTCAGCTGCGACCTGGAGACGGTAACCCGCCGCGTGGCGATGGCGGAAGGTACGCCGCTGGCGGTGATCAATGCCAATGCGGCCATTGCCTGGCCTGCCATTCAGGCAGGATCGAAAGGTTTCAGCGGCGTTTTCACCAACTTCCATCCTGAACTTTATCACTGGCTCTATCACCAGGGAGCCAGCCAGCCGGAAAAAGCCCATGAGCTGTCGCTGTTCCTCTCCCTCAGCGCGGTGACGGAAACCCTGGGCTACCCGAAAAATGCCAAGATCTGGCATCAGCGTCTCGGCACCTTCGACAGTGAATACTGCCGGGTAAATAACGACAACGTACTGGAAAAATTCTGGGGACTTGGCGTGCTGCTGGAGCAGATCCAGCAGGGTACCTCGCTTTGGCAAAAGAAAATCGCGGAATAAGCCGCGTACGGGATGGCGCAAGGCCATCCCTCTGATCCTGCTGCCCGCCAATAATAACGATACGGGGAACAATCATGACTCTTTGCAACTGCAATGACCGGGCGAAAGAAAGACTCGCTTTTGATCCAAATAACACCCGCGCACCTCTTTGTCCATTTCGACAGGGAGATGCATGATGAAAGCAGATACCACCACCGTTATCAGTACATCCAGTGCTGCCCGCGCATCCTCCCCGGCGATGACGCAGGCGCCCGCCGTCAGCCGCTTACGCTGGGGCATTGTGATGATTCTGCTGCTGGCGGCGATCGTAAACTATCTCGATCGCGCTAACCTCAGTATTGCCAATACCACCATCGCCGCCGAGTTCGGCTTCTCGCAAACCGAGATGGGCCTGCTGCTGTCGGCCTTTCTGTGGCCCTATGCGCTGGCTAATCTCCCGGCTGGCTGGCTGGTCGACAGATACGGACCAAAGCGCATGTTCGCCTGGGCGCTCTGCCTGTGGTCCAGCTTTACCGTGCTGGCTTCCTTCGTCAACAGCTACAGTTTCTTCTATGGCCTGCGTATGATGCTGGGCATTTCAGAATCGCCGTTCTTTACCTCCGGCATTAAAATTACCCATCGCTGGTTTGGCGACCGCGAGCGTGGCCTGCCGACGGCGATTATCAACACCGGTTCACAAATCGCCAACGCCATTGCACCGCCAATCCTAACCGTACTGCTGCTTACTCTGGGCTGGCGCGGCATGTTCGTGGCGATTGGCCTGATGGGGCTGCCGCTGCTGCTGGCCTGGTGGAAATTTTATCGCGATCCCGATGCGCGGGAAGATGCCCTGCTGCACGCCGGGCAGCGCAGCGTGGCACCGCCGGAAGAGCAGGTTCGCACCAGCTGGGGCGCACTTTTTCGCTTTCCCGCTACCTGGGCGATGGTCATTGGCAACTTCTCCATTATGTTCACCATCTGGGTCTATCTGACCTGGCTGCCGAGCTATCTGGAGAAATCGCTGGGCTTCAGCCTGAAAGCCACCGGCTGGATTGCCTCTATCCCGTTCTTTGCCGGGATCCTCGGCGTGCTGGTGGGCGGCATGCTCTCCGACCGTCTGGTGCGTCGCGGCGTGGCATCCATTACGTCGCGCAAGATCCCGATAGTATTGGGTGCGGCACTGGCGGCCTGCTTCGTTGCTCCTGTCCCCTTTGTGAACAGTACGCCGCTGGCGATTACCCTCCTGGCGCTGGGCTACTTTTTCTCACAAATGCCTCAGGGCGCGCTCTGGACGCTGGCGAGTGATATCGCACCGAAAGAGCAGGTGGCATCCCTGGGGGCTATTCAGAACTTTGGCGGGTTCCTCGGCGCGGCAATGGCACCGATTGTCACCGGCGTGATCCTGGATATGACCGGTAAATTCACCAACGTATTTTTACTCGGTGCCGTCTTACTTCTTATTGGCGCACTGAGCTACGGCCTGTTTGTCCGCCACCGCCTCCAGTCCTGACCGGTAATCCTTACCCTGCAACAATAAATAGCGTTCGGTTTAAACACCGAACGCTATTATAGATAAACTGCGTCCGGCGATATGTGCAGGCGTTAAGGGCAATCCGAATCGCCCAGGCAGGATAACCTTTCTGTCATGTATGCCTGTACAGGTGCCATTGTGACGCGGGAAGTGCGGATATAATTTCAGTTGCGAGGAGCAGGTAATGAGTCATAGCGGATCGGGTGAGGGCAGAGCAGTTGTATTAGGTGGTGGGGGCGTGGCAGGTATAGCCTGGATGACAGGGTTGCTGCTCGGTCTGCGGGACGAAGGGGTTGAGCCTGGGCACACAGCTGACGTGCTGATCGGCACGTCGGCAGGATCGACCGTCGCCGCACAGATTGCGTGCGGGTGCGATCTGGACGATCTCTTCCAGCGGCAGACCCTCCCCGAGAGGCAGGTAGCAGAGCTAGTGCCGAAACCGCATCTGCTTGAGCTGATCGGTAATGCGCTGCCGGTGCTGTTCAGGCTTACCGATGCGGTTGAAAGGACGCGGCGCATTGGCGAACTGGCGGCCAATAGCACAACCGTGGACGAGGCGCAGCGCCGCGCAGTCATCGCCGACCGGCTGCCCTCGCATCACTGGCCCGACCGCCAGCTCAGGATCGTTGCGGTTAATATCGCTACCGGCGAGCCGCAGATTTTCGATAAAGATTCCGGCGTCAGCCTGATCGATGCCGTCGCTGCAAGCTGTGCGGTACCGGGCATGTGGCCCCCGGTGAGCATAAACGGTCAACGCTATATGGACGGCGGCATTCACTCGTCGGATAACGCTTATCTGGCGGCTGGCAGCGCTAAGGTTTTGATTTTGTCCCCGCTGGGGACGCAGGGGATGACGCTACCCGGTAGTGTAAACCTGACCAGTCAGGCTGAGGCGCTGCGCCAGGGCGGGGCCGACGTTACCCTTGTTGAACCTGACGAGGCTTCTCGCGAAGCGATGGGCAAGAATCCGCTGTCGCCCGAAACTCGCCTTCCTGCTGCAATGGCTGGCCGTGCGCAGGGCCGTGCTATCGCCGCCAGCCTGGCAGATTAACCCCGCAGCCTGACGCCCGTTAATCGGCAGGCGTGCTGCCTGCCGATTAACGGGCATACTCAGTAACAATGCCACAATGCCACAATGCCACAATGCCACAATGCCACAATGCTCAGAGCCAGCTCCTGACAATTACCGGGGCTTACGCCATTGAACTCTGATACAGTTTCAGCGGGGTCAAGCGAGACGTTATTCATTTTTTTGTCCCTGTTACTCTCCACGCCCGTTCTGTTGAAGAAAAAAAGATTGAGTTTATACTGTCGGGCAGGTCACATGAGAATTAAGAGAAATGAAAATGAATCGCGCGGCTTCTTTCTTTCAGCATAATGCAGTTTCCATCGCGCTGTGGATGATTGTTTACTATATTTCAGGCGTTATTTCATTAAAAGTCGATGCCATTGACGCACAAATTTCCATTGTCTGGTTTCCGGCAGGGGTGGCGACAGCGGCCTTTCTCTGCGCCAGGTGGCGTTTATGGCCGGTGCTGTTACTCTCCTTTGTTATTATTAACGTTATTCTCGACAATGCATTTGATAATAATTTAACTCTTTCAATTATCTACGCTATTGTCGCTATGCCGGCGAGTATGCTAATTGCCTGGATTACACGCTACTTTTCCCGTCCCGGCGACGATCTGCATATTATTCTCTTATGGCTTTTTGCTACTATTCTGGTCAGTTTTGTAGATGCGCTGCTCTTTTCAGCGGGGCTGAACTTCTTCAGAAATGCCAATTTCAAAGAAATTTTTTGGAGCGGGTTTATCGCCGATGCGACGGGGATTATATTTGCTACAACGGTGATCATGGGGTTTATGAACACCCGCCTGCGCACCCGCACCTCGATCGTTAAAAATATCATTCCGGGCCTGATGACCTGGATACTATTATGCCTGAGTAGCCTGCTGATTTTTAATAATACGGCTAAAGCTTTTGCCCATAATAATCTTCATCTTTACAGTGACGCGCTGATTTTTTCACTGGCCTGCATACCGGTCATTTTTGCCGTGTTAATGTCACTGCTGTGGGGCAATCGGGGCGGCTCGCTGGCGCTGCTGACGCTGTCCGCCATTGCGATGTATTTCACCAAAAACAAACTGGGTCCTTTCTTCATGAGAGGGCTGTATCCGCATGAACCGCTGATGCTGATTCAGGGCTATTTAACGGCAACCACGCTGTTAATGGTGTTTATCCGGGTCATTACCCGGGATATTTCTCATCTTGACGCTGCAAACGGCATTCAGGCCAGGCAGTATGCCGTTTATCAGTTAAACCTGGCCACCGGCGAGATCGCCTGGGGCAATCTCATGGGGGAGTTAGGCCTTATTGATGAGGACGTTTTTTCACACCGGGAAACACTCATGCAGCGGGTCCATCCGGATGACCGGGACCTTCTTGCCGCTCACTGGGCAGGGACGTCCAACCAGAACAATCTGCCGATTATCCAGTTTCGGCTAAGCACCGATGAGGGGGCCTGGATCAGAGTCACCGACAGCGGAAGCCTCTTTTTTAGCCAAAACACGCCGCAAATGATAGTAGGGAAATGGCGCATAACTAAAACCCTGCCGCTTTTCAAAACTGACCAGATGGATAAGTAAAAATGGTTCAGATCGCCTTATTACTCTTTGGTGCTGACTTTGTCAGAACCAAGTCAAAATATCTGTGGTTTATCGGCCTGCTGTGGGGCACGTTGGGCGCGCTGGTCTTTTTCGACGGGCTGGATGGTCAGCTCTACTTCCCACTGAAAACCTTCGGCTTTTTATTGATGGTCGAGAGCATTGTGACCCTGAGCGTCGCCTCCAGCGGGGCAGGGGCGCAAAAAGCGGTGCTCTATTTTAAAGGGGTGACGTTCCTGTTTTGTGCGCTGGTCATCATTATCAACCAGAAATACAGCAACCTGCTGCTGTCGGTTATGTTCGGTTTTTCATTCTTCATTATCGGCCTGTTTGTTGGCGTCTCGGCCTGGGTCGTTCGCTATCCGCGCTGGCATCTGAATATTTTTTACGGCCTGGTACAGATGTTTTTTGCCTTCTTTCTGTTTATCCATAACCAGGCTGCCGTCTCATTTTTTCTCGGTTTCTTAATGGCCGGTAGCGGCCTGAGCTGCTTATTTACCGCCGTGCGGGCAAGACGTATCCGTCATGCCAGCTCGGTGTTTCAGCTGATACAGCCTCAGGATACCTTAGAGCACAGGGAGTGGACGCTCGAGGAGAGTGCTGCGCTTGCGGCACTGGCTGAAAAACAAACCGGCTTATCCGGGAATACGCTCATCGTGCATATCTGGACGCCAGAGGGATCGGCAGAACATACCCCGGTTTCCCGGCCGGTCATTAACCGCTATATCGCGGCCGTTGATGAGGATGGCGTGATCTCCACGGGGCATGCAGCTCTTGAGGTGCCCTCACTGCTTTACATCAGCCTCTATCCTGCCGAAGATATTGACCGCTCCCCTTCAGAGTTTTTCCGCGTATTGAAGGCCACCCACGACAATGACGTTAAGGGGTCGTTTCAGCCCAGCTACGAAACCGAAGCCGCCGACTGGTGTCACTCGGACAGGCGGGTTATGTTCACCAATTACAACGTAGCCTCGCTGTCGGCTTTCTGGCAGATCTATTCCCGGCATGAAATTTATAACCTGACCTACCGTAACTGCTCCAGCAGCGTGGCCTATGCGCTGGAGGCTGCCCTGGAGGGCGTTCTCTCATCACGGAGCAAGAGCTGGACCCATACTCTCAAAATATTCTTTATGCCTGAACTCTGGATCGCTTCCCAGGTCCGCAAGCGCGCCCTGATGATGGCCTGGACGCCCGGTCTGGTGATGGACTATGCGCGCGCACTTAGCGCGGTAGTCCATCCCGTTGCCCTGCCCTGGTCGCAGAGGATGCCGTGGAAGTGGCGCTACTCCCACCAGCAGGGCCGCGCTGGCAAATAGCCGCCAGCGGCCGCGTTTAGAACGTCCAGACCAGCCCCGAGTTTAGCGTCCAGAAGTGGCTCTGGGAGACCATAGGGCTGTGGCGCAGGGGCGCGGGCAGGAAGGTGATGCGTGGTTGCAGGTAAAAATGCAGGTGCGAAGTGACATGCCAGTCAGCGGCCACCGCCAGCCAGGGTGAAAACGCCTGGCCGGGTGAATAGGCAGACATACCGGAGCGGGAGGCTTCTTCCCGGCTGATGCCGTAGTAATAGCGAGCCTGCTGGGCATTAAGCCAGTCGACCCCGGCCTCAGGGTAGATATCCACTCCGGTGAGGGAAACCTGGCCCGCCCAGGCGAGGGTGCCCAGCAGGCCGTTACTTTCTCCCAGCGTGTCCGTTGAAAGCTCTGCCCTGAATGCGCCGACCGGGGTGATACGCTGGTAGCTTACTCCGCCCATCATCGTCGCGTGACGGTTGTCCAGTTCGCGCATGCGGGATGCGTGACTTCTTTTCGGGTCAAATTCCATATCGAGATAAAAAAGCCGTGCCTTAAGCTGATTTACATCGTCATTAACGGCATAAACCCCCGCGTCCAGCCCATCAACATACCAGTGGGCGTTGTCATAGCCGACATAGGGCAGGGCAGACCAGGTGGTTTTATAATTACGCCAGGGCAGGGCGTTAGCCTCTCCCTGTACACCCAGGGATAAATCAGCGGCGCTGGCCCGCGCGGCCAGGGCAGTAAAAATAATAAAGAGCGTGATTAAATATTTAATGGCTGATTTCATTTTCAGTTGGGTTCTTATATTCAGTCCGGAAAAAAAGAGTGTAGTCGCGATAACCGCGGGGGTGATCCTTCTCGGGTACATTTGGTCCCGGAACAATTTAAACGTAGAATAGCCGTTGAAGGTATCAATAATCCGCGTTCACTCGCGCCCAGACAGGATAAAGAAGGCACAATGTTTAATATTTACGCAATTTTATTTATTTCTATTGTGGCCGAAACGCTGGCGACGACCATGATGAAAGCCTCCGAAGGATTTACCCGGCCCCTTCCGAGTATGCTGGTGGTTATCGGCTACTCGGTCTCGTTATACGGCCTTTCTCACGTCGTTAAATCGATGAACCTCGGTATTGCCTATGCCATCTGGGCCGGTATGGGCATTTTTCTGGTGTCAGTTATGTCATTTTTCCTCTATAAGCAGAAGCTCGATCTGCCTGCGCTGATAGGTATTGCTTTTATTGCTGCCGGCATCATTATTATCCAGCTCTTCTCCAAATCCGTCGCTCACTAATATTGAGTGCGAATAAACGGTTATCACAACTGCTGCCAAAACTTTAGCATTGGCTGACAATAACTGAGAATTAAAAGCGTAAGTTCTTTCCATCGCACTGATTCGGGAAGAAAAAATGAAGATTTCACGGCTTGTTGTCGGTTTATTTCTGCTTGGCGTATCCTCGGTTTCACTGGCCCAGTCTGCACCCCTGACGCATCAGCCCTGTCAGGGCAGACCGGTGCCGCACCAGTTTACCTTCAATAGTGCGGACACGGCTGAATTGCCGGATGAGAATATTGATCTGCCGGAAAGCGTTATCATACGCTCATTCGATAGCAAAGCGGGCTGAAGTGCCAGCCCGCTTTGCCAATTGGCGTATGGATAGCGTTTGTTTTTCCTTAATCCACATAGCAAACCGGGCAGCCGGGTGTCGTTTGGGTATGTGGACTATCATGGCAGCCGGTGAGCGCAAATATGGCCGGAATGACGAATGCAATTACCGGCAATAGCCCGGTAAAGCGTGCGGGCACAAAGAGATGATGAAAAACCTGCTGCGCATAATGAATGAATGTGTTGGTCATAGCCTGCATCCTCCGTTGAGATGCGGCTATTTCATCAAGAGAGTGTCAAGATTCCCTGTAGTTATTATCAAGAGACGGTCAAGTTTCGCTTTTTTTATCGGCGACGGCGGTGGTAACCGGTAAAAGCAGGGTGATTTGCAGACCTCCTCCGGGCGGCAAGCTGGCGTAAATCGTGCCGCCACAGGCCTCACACACGGCTCGCGCAATAGACAGCCCTAAGCCACTGCCGCCAGAGTGCCTGGCGCGTGAAGATTCGGCTCGGGTAAAGCGCTCAAACATGGTCAGTAAGAAGGCTTCCGTCACGCCCGGCCCCCAGTCCCTGAAGGTAATTTCACAGGCTTCCGGGCGACGGCTTACGCCAACCTCCAGCCGCTTGCCTTCACAGGCGTAGCGCAGGGCATTTTCCATAATAATCGTAAAGACCTGCCCAAGGCGAAAGCTATCGCCCATAAAGGGGACGGGGTATGAGGGGCTGATGGCGATCGCCATGCCAGCCGCCCCGGCCTGCGGTTTTAGCCAGGCAGCCCGCTCCTGGAGCAGCTCGACCAGGTCCAGTTTACTGTGGGTTAATAACAGGCGCCCGGCATCGGCGAGCGACAGCAGGTGCAACTCATCGGTGAGGGTATTAAGCAGGATCAACTGTTTCATAACCATCTGCAACTGCGCAGGCTCGGGTTTAAACACGCCGTCAATCATCCCCTGTAACCGCCCGATAGCGGCCGTCAGGGGAGAACGTAGCTCATGGGCCATTGCCACATGGGAGGCGCGAAGCTCCCGATCGTATCGTTCAAGCTGGTGAGTCATGGTATTGAAATTTCGCGTAAAACGAGCAAGTTCCGCCGGAGCTTTGTCGACAATGCCCACCCGGGTGGAAAATTCCCCCCGGGCAATCGCACCCGCCGCCGTTGCCAGCCTGCTGAACTGCAAAGAGAGCGGGCGCGCAGAGCGCAGCCCTAACAGCACGATAAAGGGGATGGCAATCACCACCAGCACGCCCAGCATCAGCCAGTCTGCCGACGCAACGTTGGGGGCGGAGTAGCTGATCCCCCAGCCGGCATCCATCAGATGGTGGAAACGGGCCAGGTCGCGTTCCGGATGCTCCAGCAGCAGTGCAAACTCCCTGCGCTTCGCCGGTGGCATATGGTGGAGCACCCAGAGATTCTGAATAACAAAGCGCAGCCACATACTAAAGGCAATCAGGACAACTGAACCAATGGCCAGCGTCAGTACCCGCAGACAAATCCAGCGCCAGAGCGTTTGCTGATGTGGCGTCTTCATGGCTGACGGAACCGGTAGCCGACGCCGCGAACGTTGTGTAGCACGTTAGTGATCCCCGCTGATTCAAGTTTTCTTCGCAGATTATAAACGTGGGTGTCAACCACGCGCTCCAGCGCCTCGCTGTCGGGCAGGCAGTGCTCCAGCAGCTGCTGGCGGGAGAAAGGCTGAGTCTGTGCGCGCATGGTAAAGGCCAGTAAGGCGAACTCGGTTGGCGTAAGATCCAGCCACTGCTGGCCCTGATCCTCATCACCGACCACTGCCGTCAGCGCTAGCGGATCGACCTCAAGATTCAGCCAGCGAAGCCGCATCGCGCTCTGAGCATGGGCCGCTGTGCGGCGCAGCACCGCCTGGACGCGGGCGACCACCTCTCCCGGATTATAGGGTTTAACCACGTAATCGTCGGCCCCGTAGCGTAGCGCACCGATTTTATCCGAAGGATCGCTCATCGCCGTCACCATAATAACCGGGATGTCGGTCCTGCGGCGCACGGCAGCCAGCACTTCGGTGCCGTTCATACCGGGTAGCATCACATCCAGCAGAATGAGATCCGGCTTCCAGCGATGTGACATCTCAAGCCCGGCCAGCCCGTTGCCAGCAATGGACACCTGATAGTTTTCCCGCAGGAGGTAGGCTTCCAGTACGCCCGCAGCATCGGCATCATCCTCGATAATCAGTACGCGTTTCATCTCTGTTCCCTCTCCTGATGATGTTATGTTTTATTCCAAAGCGATAAAGGGGAGCCGGACTCTACCCTGCAATTCGGTGCCGATCGCAAAGAGGGCTGCGCTCCCGGATGGCGAGCGAAGAATGATAATCAAAAAAAACATGGCATACATTAACCCTGGTACAACGGCAGGCCTGCTTATGACCGTGCCGGAGCCGAAGGCATTCACGGCTTAGGCTACTGGCGGCAGGTTTACGTCTGCGGGGTCAATCCCGAGGTAATAGTAATCGTTTTGTGCTCAATGACGAATATCAATAGCCGCGCAGGGCGTGGGATCTGGACGCAGTAGGCTATCGACGGTAAAATGCGCGCGGCTAAAAACTGTATCAAAAATGCGCGGTAACAGCGCTATGGGCATTCACAACGCTTCAAAATGAAGCGTCGAATTTCTTTGGGTAATACCCGTTGATACAGAGCCGCCTCCATGAATATTTCACTCTGCCACGCTCTCTGTTTCATCGCCCCTTGCGCTGACGGCCAGGCCACGCCTGCCGACTACCCGATCGCCTTTATTCTCACCCGCTATGCAGTGAAATACCCGCTGCGGCTGTCACACCATTTTGCCAGACACAAGGTTCATACCATGAGTAACACAACATTAATCCTCAATAATACACCCGCGACGGAACAGCAGCTTGCGGATAATATCGCCGCCATGCGTTTGCAGAACCGTAAAGTAATACCCGATATCGCCACCCGCCGCGCACGTCTGAAAAAAGGTATCCGGTTACTGACAGATAATCAGGACGCGCTGGTCGCAGCATTTTCTTCAGATTACGGTCACCGCAGTCAGGCAACGACGCTTATCTCCGATATCCTTGGGTCCGTCGATGCCCTGCATCATGCCGAACAGCATCTGGAAAGCTGGATGCAAAGCGAAACGCGGGAAAGCCCCTTCCCCGGCGTCCACGCGCGTATTGACTACCGACCGCTTGGCGTTGTTGGCGTGATCAGCCCGTGGAATTTCCCGCTGGTGCTGGCGTTTGGCCCGCTGGCAGGGATCTTCGCGGCGGGTAACGTGGCGATGCTTAAACCCTCCAGTACCACGCCTGCCGGTTCGGCCCTGCTGTGTGAGCTGATCGCCCGCTATTTTGATGAGGATGAATTCTCTACGCTACAGGGCAGCGGCGCAGGCTCGGCCTTTTCCGCTCAGGCCTTCGACCATATGATGTTCACCGGCAGTACGGAAACGGGCCGTAAAATCATGCAGGCGGCCTCGGCCACGCTGACGCCGGTGACGCTTGAGCTGGGCGGGAAGTCACCAGCCGTGATCGGTAAGGATGCGGACATTCGTATCGCGGCAGAACGCATCATGACGGTGAAAATGTTCAATGCCGGACAAATTTGTATCTGTCCGGACTACGTTTTGGTGCCCGAAGAGAAGAAAGAGGCCTTTATCCGCGAGGCTCAACACTTTGTGACCCAGCACTATCCCACCCTGTTGAATAACCCGGACTATACGGCGGTCATCAACGTTCGCGAGTATCAGCGTTTGCAGGGCTATATCACCCAGGCGCGGGAGCGTGGTGCTGACATCGTTGAGATTAACCCGGCCGGTGAGGTCTTTGATGAGCAGCATCATAAGCTACCGCCAACCCTGATTGTAAATCCCCCCCGCGACACGCTGGCGATGACCGAAGAAATTTTTGGTCCTCTGCTGCCGGTAGTGACCTACAAAGAGCCAGGCGAATGCGTCGAGCTGATCAATGCGCGGCCCAACCCGCTGGCGGCTTATTACTTCGGTGAGGATCGCGAAGCGATACATCGTTTCCAGCAGAGCATTCTTTCGGGTGCCATCGTGATTAATGATGTGATGAGTCACGTCTTACATCACGACGTGCCGTTTGGCGGCGTGGGCGCATCGGGTATGGGGGCCTACCATGGGATTGAAGGTTTCCGCCGGTTCAGCCACGCGCAGCCCGTTATTGAGCAGAGCCCTCAGGGTGAATCGAATCTCCTGATGCGGGCACCTTACAATGGACAGACGCTGGAGACCATCGCATCGCTGCTGGCGCAGGCTGATTAATCGCTGCTGGCGCAGGCTAACCAGTCTGCTTCCCCGATAAGAAAAAATCCCCGCCTGCGGGGATTTTTTTATTGGTCAGAGATGATCCGATGAGTGCAGAGGCTTAAGCCGGGTTCGCTTTGCCACCGTCTGCCTGCTGTGTACTATCCGGCCAATAATCACCACGGTCAGAGCCAGCACGGCGGTGGCAATCATCTCGGAGCGGTGTTCAACCGAGAAGATCATCACCGTCAGGATGGTAATGATAAACCCGATGGTCAGCCACGTTAGCCCCGGGAAAAGCCAGACCCGATAGGTGATTTTCTCTCCTCTCGCTTCGCGCTGTTTGCGCATCACCAGATGAGATGCGGCTATCACCAGATAAACCAGCAGGGCAACGGCGCCTGAGCTGGCGAGCAGGAACTCGAATACGGCAGCGGGTGCGAGGTAATTCGCAATCACGGTAATAAACGCTGCCGCGGTGGAGAGCAGTACCGCCACCCGTGGCGTGCCTTTTGCGTCCGTCCGGCCAGCGGCGCGCGGGGCATCCTTACGGCGGGCCAGTGAATAGAGCATGCGTGAAGACGTATAGAGCGCGGAATTCAGACAGCTGCATACCGCCACTAACACCACCAGATCAACAATTAGCCGGGCGTGAGGGATATTCATCGCCTGCAGCACGGTCTGATACGAGCCAACCTTAGCCAGCGCGGGCGTGTTCCAGGGAACCAGCGCGACGACAAAGAAGATCGACAGAAGATAAAACAGGGCGATGCGCCAGATAACGGAATTGGTTGCTTTGGTGACCTCGGTCCCCGGGTTTTTTGACTCGGCGGCGGCGATAGTGACGATTTCGGTTCCCATAAAGGAGAACATGGTGGTCAGAATCGCGGCCATGACCGCACCCATACCGTTAGGCATAAAACCGTGCGTATCCCACAGATGAGAAACGCCGCTGACGCCGCTGTGGGGCAGCATCCCCGTGACCGCCAGCGCCGTGACAACCAGGAAGGCAACAATGGCAATAACTTTGATCAGCGCAAACCAGAACTCAAATTCGCCATAGTTTTTTACGCTAAGCAGGTTGGTGCCGGTCAGGACAAGGGTGATCGCCAGGGTAAACATCCAGATGGCGATCTGCGGAAACCAGGCATTAAGAATGGTGGCGGCGGCGTTTGCCTCAAGCGGGATCACCAGCACCCAAAACCACCAGTACAGCCAGCCAATGGTAAAACCGGCCCAGCGGCCAAGCGCTTTATCCGCATAGGTCGAAAACGACCCCGTATCGGGGCTGTCGACCGCCATTTCGCCCAGCATACGCATAATCACCACCACCAGCGCACCGGCTGCCAGGTAGGCAAGCAGGACGGCAGGCCCCGCAGCGGCAATGGCGTGACCGGAACCGACGAACAGACCGGCACCAATAACACCGGCAATCGACAGCATACGGACGTGGCGTGGTTTCAGGCCGTGTGACATTGCACCATTTTCAGATGGGAACGCTGACATGATTTTTCCTCCGGTACATCCAGAGCCTGCCGCAGCGGCAGACCCTGTTTGATGGGTAAGGGGGTCCGCACGGCGGACCCGGTATCAGGCCGTGACGGCAGGGCTTGCGCTGTCAGCGGTATGCATCCCCAGCACCTGGGACAGGATCGCCAGCGCCTGGGTAAACTGTTCGTCGGGGATGGTCAGTGGGTAAAGGAAGCGGATCACATTGCCAGCCGGGCCACAGGTCAGCAGCAGCAGGCCCTGATCCATGGCCTGCTGCTGCACCGCCTTCGCCGCGTCCGCATGGTAAAACTCCACGGCCACCATCGAACCGACCCCTCTGACGTCGCTGATTCCACAGTCGGACTTCTGCGCCTGATGCAGGAACGCCATCAGCCGGGCGCCGAGATCCTGTGCCCGCTCACAGAGCTGCTCCTTTTCGATAACGTCGAGTACCGCGTGTGCGGCGGCAACGGCCAGCGGATGACCGGCATAGGTGCCGCCCAGCCCGCCCGGCGTGGGGCTGTCCATCACCTCTGCACGACCCGACACCGCTGAAAGCGGCATCCCGCCCGCCAGGCTTTTCGCCATGGTGATCAAATCGGCTTTTACCGGATGATGCTCCATCGCAAACAGCCTGCCCGTACGGCCAAAGCCGCTCTGCACCTCATCGGCAATCAGCAAAATGCCGTGCCTGTCCGCCAGCTCGCGCAGGCGAAGTAAAAACTCCGTAGGGGCGATGCGAAAGCCGCCTTCACCCTGGACCGGTTCCAGCACGATAGCCGCCACGTCTTCCGGCGCGATATCCTGACTAAAAATGTCGTGCAGGCTGTTGAGAGCATCGTCCACGCTAATGCCATGCGCCGCGCTGGGATAGCGGCCATGCCACACTGAGGCGGGCATCGGGCCGAAATCGCGCTTATAGGGCGCGACTTTTCCGGTCATCGCCATGGTCATAAAGGTGCGGCCATGAAAGCCGCCGCCAAAGGTGATAATGCCGTGCCGTTTAGTGTGGGAGCGGGCTATCTTCACGGCGTTTTCCACGGCCTCAGCGCCGGTGGTAAAAAACGCCGTTTTGGCTGGCCCCGCGATTGGCACGGCGCGGTTAATGCGCTCGGCCAGCTCAACGTAGCTCTGATAGGGGGTGATCTGGAAGGCGGTATGGGTAAAAAGCTGTAGCTGACGCGCAATCGCGTCTTCAACATGCGGATGACGATGTCCGGTATTCAGAACCGCGATGCCGCCCGCAAAATCGATCCACGCCCGTCCGGTATCGTCCCACAGGGTGGCGTTTTCAGCGCGCTGGACATACCAGTCACAGAGGACGCCGACACCACGCGGGATTGCCTGCTCTTTTCTCTGCTGCATACTATTTTTTTTAACGCTCATCGTACGTCCTCGCGATAATGTGTTTACAAAACGTAAATAACAGGTCTATTTACGGGTGAGTTGCCACCTGATACCAGAGCCATTTCAGCACGAAGGAGTAGAGCCAATTGCGTACGCTATACGCGGATCACATATCTGAACGCCTGCAGCTTATGCAGGAAGGAACACTCCAGCAGCGGCTGCTTAAGTGCCTGCAGGCCGCTATTCTGGAAGGGGTCTTCCCCCTTGAAAGCCGCCTGCCCGCTACGCGTGACATGGCGCGGGAACTGGGGGTATCGCGTAATACCGTGATTTTCGTCTATGAAAGTCTGACCTCTCAGGGGTATGTCACAGCCCGCACGGGCAGCGGGACGTGGATTGCCGCCACGCTGCCGGAGAGCTGCCTGCAAAGTGGCGAGACCCTTACCGCTGTCACGGCTAACGCCAACCCGCTCTCGAGGCTGTCAAAGCGAGGTGCCAGCCTTATCGGCCATGCCACCGCTTCCCCGCATCAGTGGGGGGCATTCGTCCCCGGCGCGCCGGACGTTACGGCATTCCCTCACAAGCTTTTCAGCCAGATCCAGGCGCGGCTAAACCGCCAGCCCAGCGTTGACCGGCTCATCTACAGCAGCGACGGCGGCTGCCCGGATCTGCGGCAGGCGCTGGCCGGTTACCTGCGCATTGCCCGTTCAGTCAAGGCCGACGCCGACCAAATCCTGATAACGGAGGGCATACATCAGGCGGTCGATCTGGTTTCCCGCGTACTGTGCGATCGGGGCGACTGGGTATGGATTGAGGAGCCGGGATATTGGGGAACGCGCAATCTGCTGCGGATAAACGATTTAAAAATCCACCCGGTGCCGGTGGATGATCAGGGGCTGGTGGTTGACTTACCCGCTGGCACGCCGACGCCCAGAATGATATTCGTTACCCCTTCTCACCAGTATCCGCTGGGGGTGCATCTCAGCCCGGAAAGAAGGCTGCAGCTGCTGGCGCTGGCGAAGCGGCACAACAGCTGGATAGTGGAAGATGATTACGACAGCGAATTCCGCTTTTCCGGGCAGCCTTATCCTTCGTTGCAGGGCCTTAAGGCGGATGCGCCGGTGATCTACATGGGCACCTTCAGCAAAACGCTCTATCCGGCACTGCGCATTGGCTACATGGTGGTGCCTAAAGCGCTGATCGCCCCGCTGCGGGTAGCGGCCTCGGAGCTTTATCGCGGCGGCCACCTGCTGGTGCAGCGGGCGCTGGCAGAATTTATTGAAGAGGGACATTACGCGGCGCATATCCGCCGCGTGCGGCTGCTCTATCAGCAGCGCCGCCGTTTTCTCTGCCGACTGATCGGGCAATATCTCGGCGATCGCTTTCTGGCATCATGCGATCATGACGCCGGGCTGCACCTGGTCATCAGGTTACCCCAGGGCAGCGACGATGTGGCTATCGCGGCGCTGGCCCTGCGGCGGGGCGTCAAGGTGCGGCCCCTTTCCCAGTACTATATGCAGCTTCAGCACGAGCGCGGCCTGCTGCTCGGCTATGCCTGTGTGAATGAAAAACAGGCTCTGAGAGCCTTTGGAATATTAAAATCCTGCCTGACTGACTCGGGGATTTCGCTATGTTGAGGCGTGATAATGACGGACGTTGAAAAATTGAGGCAAAAATACCCCGGAGCCAGCGCATGCGCATTTGGCGATACCCCGGAAATGGCCGTGGAGAAAAGAACATCAGGCGTTTTTTGAAGGGTCGGTGATTATGCGGTGCTATGGACCGGGTGGTGGAGGAATTTATAGTCGTGGAGGTGGTCAGCTAGCCGGGCATCAGGACAGGGGCCTTGTCTGTATAAGGGCTGGCCCCTGTCCTGACAGTTGTTATGGGTGCGGCAGGGCTGTCATTATTTCAGTTAGACTATCCCTTTCCGGATGGTGTTGATTGTTTATCGCCATGGCATCTGGAAAACCAGGCGGCGATAACCTGCATCGCATCCCCTACCGCATCGAGGGCACCGCCCATCTCGATAAAACCATGAACCTGGCCCGCATAATGTCGATGCAGCACCTCAACCCCGGCATTAATCAGGCTGTGCGCATAGGCAATGCCTTCGTCGCGCAGTGGGTCAAAGCCACCGGTGATCACCAGGGCAGGCGGAAGGCCCGAGTGATCGTTAGCCAGCAGCGGGGAAGCCTGCCAGTCATTAGCGTCGGCGGCGACAGGCAGATAGCTTTTGACCATTTTCTGCATCGCGTTCGCATTCAAAGGAGGCGTTTGTGCCTGCTCTAAACGTGATAAACGTTGCTCGCCCTCAGCACTGTTATCGGTACTGGGATAAATCAGCACCTGACAGCATAGCCCTGGCCCTGACATCTCACGATTGGCCAGACAGGCTACGGCAGAGAGGCTACCGCCAGCGCTGTCACCGGCGATACCGATACGGGCGGGGTCCAGGCCCAGTGTTTCGGCGTTTTGCAGGATCCAGCGGCTGGAGGCAATGACGTCTTCAGGCCCGGCAGGAAAGGGATGCTCGGGCGCTAACCGATAATCTACCGCGACGATGATGCAGCCGCATGTCTCGGCCAGTCGGCGGCATACCTTGTCGTGAGTATCCAGGCTACCAATAACCCAACCCCCGCCGTGCAGATAAATTAATCCGGGTTGAGGCGTGCTATCCAGGTCCAGCGGTCTGTAAAGACGAAGCGGAATGGCTCCGGCTGGGCCCGGGGCAGAGAGGTTTTTTACCTCGGCCATATTCCGGGCCTCGCCACCCAGCTGTTCACCGACCGTGGCATAAAAAAGACGCATTTCCGCCGGCGTCAGTTCATCAATTGAAGGGCCGTCGGCCTTAGCCATTTCAGCCAGTACCCGTTTGACCTGCGGATCCATAGACATAGAAGACTCCGATATTGAGGGAATACTTAAGCATAATCCTTTTTACCCTGAATGCTCTTCGCTATAGCGCACATCTCCACCTAACCAGCAGCCTTCGGCTTCGCCCCGTGAATTAAAGCGGAAGGTCACCTCTATCTGCGACGGGCGGCCCATCGCCTGTCCCTGACAGATAATCACCTGCTTTTGCTGAGGGTCTATCTGCCCGCCGTGGCGCAGGCCAAATGCCAGTGCCGCAGCGGCAATCCCGGTCGCGGCATCTTCCTGGTAGCCTGAGGATTTGGGAAACTGACGAGCAAAGAACCTGCCCGGATTCTCCCTGTCGGGGGCGTAAGGGTACAGGCCGGTTGAATCAAGATGCTGACAGAGTTCGGCAATAAGGCTAAAATTTGGCTGTAAATTATGTAAAGTCTGACTGTCTTTGAGTGGCACAAGCGTTTTAATCCGGCTGGTGCAGGCGTTGATGACAGGTACATCTGCCAGCTGATCGGGTTTGATGCCGAGCAGCGACAGAATTTCTGGCTGTAATACTTCGCTACGGGGTATAGCTGAAATCTGCCCCGCGGGTTGGGTGATCTCAACCCTGAACTTATCTGCAATGGCACTGCGCACGATGCGGGCATAAACCTTGCCACTGCGCGTAAGAATGGTCGCTTTATCCCGCGTTAATATCCCCAGACTGGTCATCAGCCACACCGTTCCGACGGTCACGTGCCCGCACATCTCCATTTCATGATTGGGAACCCAGAAATGCAGCGAAAAATCATAATCGCTGCCCGCCGGTGCCGCTTTAACAAAACCGCTTTCATGACCGGTTTGGCGAGCGACAGCCTGCATATCCTCGTCGCTCATCGCGCTGGCATTTAAGACGACTGGTGCCGGGTTTCCCCCATGAGGTCCGGCAGCAAACACATCGACCGTAACGACCTTTCCGGCGGGCAACGCAGCCAGCGACTGTTTTAAACTCATCATTCAGTTTTCCCCTGTTAAAGTCAGTTCTTATGGCCGGGCTGGCTCTCTTCTGGCTGACAGAAAAAGCAACGCGCCGCGCGGGCGGTGTTTAGCCTGGCGCTTACGGGGCGCGCCCGCCATCAACAGGTAGTGTAATGCCCGTAATATGTTTTGCCTGGGCTGAGAGCAAATAGGTGACCGCCTGCGCCACATCTGCCGATCGGCAAAATTGGCGAGGACGTGAACAGGTTAGAGACCTGGGATAGCCTTGCAATAATTCAACATTTTTCCGTCCCGATGTACAGATACTCGTTGAGCCGCAGCAGCCTAAAAAACCGTATCTTTGGGGTTGGAATCAACGGGTACAGTAATTAAGTGAATAACAAAAATTTTACTTTGAAGACTCTTATGAACATTCCTCTTGCCCGGTAGTGAGCGGATCAAGATTTTTTAATAAAAATTAAAATCAGATTATTCATGCAGGCGATGATTTTTTGTACGGATTTTAACATTAAGTTAAATTGATCATTTACCGTACATCCTTATTCCATAAGGATTAAAGGGCTTATGCTAGGAAAATTCTTATAAATCAAACAGATGATCTTTGCTTGCTAAACGCAGTGTGTGTAATATTTTGTTACATATTTTCATTTCCACTGCCCTGGTTAACATTCTTACACTCGCGTCTATAGGTTGTTATCCGAAATTATTATTTTCAGATAAATACCCAAAATACAGTGTCAGCCTGCTGGTGAATGGATTGTGCTTGCTTTTAACTCCAGGGTTTTGATTCACGTCGGATGACGTGATCGTGGAGGGTATTCTGGCCGGGTAAGTCTTTCTTATTATTTCTCACTGGCATTGACCGTTTCTATAACTCCATAGAACAGGGATAGTCATGTCTAACTCCTATCAGTCCGAGATCCCCAAAGCCCGCGTTAATATCCAGTTAAGCCTGCACACGGGCGGCGCTCAGAAAAAAGTCGAATTGCCCCTCAAGCTTATGGTGGTGGGGGATTACAGCAATGGTGCCGAGCAGCGCCCGGTGTCTGAGCGTGAGACTGTCAGCATCAATAAAAATAACTTCGATAACGTGTTATCTGAATACTCTCCCTCAGTAAACCTTTCCGTAAAAAACACCCTGGCGGGTGACGGCAGTGAAGAAAACGTCAGCCTTTCCTTCAGTGAAATGAAAGACTTCGAACCTGAGCAGATTGCCCGTCAAATCCCCCAGCTCAAGGCCATGCTCGCCATGCGTAATCTGCTGCGCGACCTGAAGGCTAACCTGCTGGACAACGCGACATTCCGCAAAGAGCTGGAAAAAATTCTGCTCGATCCGATGCTCAGCGCTGAACTCAGAGCCGAGCTGTCTGCTCTGGCACCGAAACAGCCATATGGGGCAGAAGCAGCGTGAAGAAACACTGGCTTCCCTGAATGATCGCGTTCCGCCGCTGGAGCCCGGCGTGTCCCTGTTAGTCCATAAGACCGGGAAACGCCGTTACAACCTCCTGCGTTCTGTGTGGTTCTGGATAATCATCGCCGTGCTGCTGACGGCCTCTGTCTGGGTCGGCGGCCATCTGTGGCTACAGGTTCTGCTTCATCAGCAACTGCCGGAGCTGCACTGATGCGAATACCTGTACTGTTACGGGCGTTATATCCGGTGCTGATTTGTCTGGCTGCAATGCTCTGGCTGATTTGGGGATTCCTGAATGGTGTCGGACTGCTAAAAGGCAGCCTGACAGTTGCTGCCTGCATTGCGGCGCTGGTGATTACGTGCAGGCGCTATGGGCGGCTGGGCTCTATGAAAGCGCAGGAAGAAAGCGGATTTTATCCTCCGGAGGGGTTTACCGGTCCGGTTTTGTTGGTCTGTGGTGACCTCAGTGACAACCTGTTTTCTGCCGGACCCTGTCGCACCACCGCGCAGGGCTGCTATCTGCAGGTAGGTATACCGGAGAGTCTGAGCGCTTTTGCTGACAGATTACTGGTTCGTCAACCGCGCATGGCTGGGCAACTGGTTGTCATGTACCGGGTTATGCCTGATTTACATGATGATAAAGGGTTACTGTGCGCCTCCCTGAAAGCTCTGCGTCAACAGGTGAAACAGCTGAAGAACCTTTCCGGCCATACGCCACCGGTGGTGCTGACGGGGGAGTTTTCAGGCCCGGAAACGCCATGGATTGTGCTCAGGGAAAAAATTTCTCTGGTCTGCCTGGTGGATGAGCCTGCCCTGACACTGGATGAATGGCAACGGCTACCGGAGAGCGTGACCCGTTTGCCGTATCTGACTCAGATGGTAAGCCTGCTAAAGCAGGTGGTTTTGGATGAGCTGTCGAAACCAGACCGGCTCTGCCCGCCAGTAGTACCGCTAGCAGTGGTGCTACGCAGTGGCGCAATCAGAACCCTCTCTGGCTCCATGTGGCCGCAGTGGCTTTTCCGTCATTCAGCATTGCTGCCACCGCCGCAGGTCATCTCTTATCCCGCGTTGTGGCACTTTGCCGATCCGGTACTGCCGCTGCTGGCACCTTTTGCCATGCCGTTGCAGGGAGGCCAAACCGGGCGCCGGGTGGTCATTGCCCTGTTTCTTTGTACGCTGGCAGCAACAGGCTTGTCCGTCATGCACAACGCGTCATCGCAGGATGATGGCGTGCACGACCATGAAATGGAGAAATAACACATGGCTATTCCTGTTTATCTTTGGCTGAAAGACGACGGCGGTGCGGACATTAAAGGTTCCGTCGATGTGAAAGATCGTGAAGGCAGCATCGAAGTGATTGCACAGGATCACTGCCTGTACATCCCGACCGACAATAACACCGGCAAGCTGACCGGGACCCGTATTCACACCCCGTTTCTGTTCACTAAGGAAATCGACTCCTCCAGCCCGTACCTGTACAAGGCGGTGACCACCGGTCAGACCCTGAAGTCTGCCGAATTCAAGTGGTACAAGATCAACGATGCGGGCCAGGAAGTGGAGTATTTCAATACCAAACTGGAAAACGTCAAGCTGGTGAAAGTCGCGCCGAAAATGCACGACGTCAAGGATCCCTCCTTCGAGAAGCATAATCACCTCGAAGCCATCGAACTGCGTTACGAAAAAATCACCTGGACCTACAAAGACGGCAACATCATTCATTCCGATTCGTGGAACGAACGCGCCACCGCCTGATTACGCGTCATATTTCGCGCCACAGGTGCGTTGGCTGCATTCATTCGCCCCGGTCACATAGTTATCTATGCTCCCGGGGACTCATGACCTTGCCGCCTTCCTGTGACGCGAACTATTTAGCGTAATCGCTTAGTGCGTCATATATCGCGTAATCCTCGTTCTTAAGCGGAGGGGGTGACCTTTCCGCTGTTCTTTGCTGAACCTCTGCCCGGGCGGGCGTTGAGCAAAGAAACCCACAAACTGCCAGCCCGACCGCGTGCGCTTTGGTCCCCTTCACGGGAAACAGCGATGGGCGGTAGCGTGTCCAGGAACCGACAAAGAGAGAACTTCATGGAAAATCCAGCCATCCTGCTGCGACGTCTGAACCCTTACTGTGCCCGTGCGATGGAAGGCGCGGCTTCGCTTTGCCAGACCCGAGCGCACGCGGAAATCCAGCCAGAGCACTGGCTGCTGAAACTGCTGGAGCAGGGCGAAGGTGACCTGACGGTGCTGGCGCGTCGCTACGAGTGGGATATGGATGCGCTGTGGCAGGATTTGCTCGGCTGGCTGGATAATCAACCGCGCTCGGTACGCAGACGCCCGCAGTTATCCGCTGATATCCAGAAACTGATGCAGGAAGCCTGGATGCTGGCCTCGCTTGCCGGAGAGAAGAGTATCCGCAGTGTTCACCTGCTGATGGCGCTGACGGAAAACCAGAAACTTGCCCACTGTGATGGTCTGTGGCCACTGCTGACGCTCGGGATGAGCCAGCTCTCCCGGCTGCTGCCGCTGCTTGATGCGCAGTCTGATGAGCGTCCGGATTTGCAACTGGAAGCCGAACTGACCCAGGATCACGGCAGCGAGGTGGAATTTGTCGGCCGTCCTGCCGGGGCAGAGCTGAAAGAAGGGGAACTCAACCCGGCCCTGCAAAATGCGCTGGATAAATTCACCCTCGACGTCACGCTCTCCCGCCGTTACCTGACCGGTCGTCAGCTGCCTGACAAAGCGATCGACCTGCTCGATACCGCGGCGGCACGCGTACGTATGAGCCTGGATACCTTACCGGAAGCGATGGTTCATCTGAAAGCGCAGCTAACGGCGCTGGAGCTGGAAGAGAAGGCGCTACTGGAGGATATGTCGGTCGGTGGCAATACACACAGTGACCGTCTGGCCGTCATCGAACAGCAGCGCCAGGAGAGAACCGATGCCCTGGAGCAGCTTGAAACCCGCTTCACGGAGGAAAAAGGCCTCAGTGAACGGCTGATGGCCTGCCGTCAGTCTGTCCGTTCAGAGAAGGGGAATCAGGCCGACATCCATAATCTGCAGGCGCAGCTGGATACCCTCCAGCAGGATAATGTGCTGATTCAGCTGGATGTGGACACCCGCACCGTGGCCAACGTGATTGCTGACTGGACCGGGGTGCCGCTCTCCTCACTTATGAAGGACGAACAGACCGAACTGCTGAACCTGGAAAGGGAAATTGGCAAGCGCGTCGTGGGCCAGGACGTTGCGCTCAACGCCATCGCCCAGCGTCTGCGTGCCGCCAAAACCGGACTCACGTCCGAGAGCGGCCCGCAGGGCGTGTTCCTGCTGGTTGGCCCGAGCGGCACCGGGAAAACACAAACCGCACTCACCCTGGCCGATGTGCTGTACGGCGGTGAAAAATCCCTTATCACCATCAATCTGTCGGAGTACCAGGAGCCGCATACCGTTTCCCAGCTGAAGGGCTCACCGCCGGGCTACGTCGGTTACGGCCAGGGCGGCATCCTGACCGAAGCGGTGCGCAAGCGTCCGTACAGCGTGGTGCTGCTCGATGAAGTCGAAAAAGCGCACCGCGACGTGATGAACCTGTTTTACCAGGTGTTCGACCGCGGCTTTATGCGTGACGGCGAAGGACGCGAAATCGACTTCCGTAACACTGTTATTCTGATGACCTCCAACCTTGGCAGCGATCATCTGATGCAACTGCTGGATGAACAGCCGGAAGCCACTGAAGGCGACCTGCACGAACTGCTGCGCCCCATTCTGCGCGACCACTTCCAGCCAGCACTGCTGGCCCGTTTCCAGACCGTGATTTACTGCCCGCTGAATGAGACCGCGATGCGCACCATCGTGGAGATGAAAGTTGACCAGGTGAGTCAACGCCTGCACCGGCATTATGGTCTGAAAACGGAAATCGATGAGAGTCTGTATGACGCCCTGACCGCCGCCTGCCTGCTGCCGGACACCGGCGCGCGTAACGTTGACAGCCTGCTCAATCAACAAATCCTGCCGGTACTGAGCCAGCAGCTGCTGACGCACATGGCGGCAAAACAGAAACCGCAGACACTCACCCTGGGGTGGGATGAAGACGACGGGATTGAACTTGTATTCGGTCATGATGAAGCGACTCACAAGCAATAAAATGCAGTTTTAATGAAAAATAAAAGGGAGATGAAAATGATGTTCAGAAAATTAGCCTTATTGGTTGCAGTTGGTGTGTTCTCCAATGCGGCAAATGCCGGGTTGTTTGATTCCAATGATTTTAAATGTGGAAGAGTTGATGCAGTTAAAGCGCTTTCTGATTACATCAGGAATGATGCATCAGGTTTGCTTCAGAGTGATTTTTTGACCAAAAATAAATATGGATATGACAAGCCTGTTTCAACATATCAGAGCGCGCTTAACAGCATCGTCTTAAATATTACAAATGTGTCGACGGATGGGAGTCGGAGCTATGGTCTGAATTGTAGAGCGACCATATCACTGAAAATTCCTCAGGAAACACTGGATGTAGTAAGTAACGCCCCTGGTTATTTACGTTCTGTCACGGGCGCGTATGGGAAAATCAACAATGGTAGCGTGGTCTGGAACGATGTTAGCTATAACGCGAAGCTTGCAGACAATAACAAAGACATCATTTTCAGCAATTTCAGCAGAAGTGATATTTCCGACGTGATGTTCAATGTCAGCGTATTAGCTGAAAATAAAGAGCGAATCGTCAAGGCCCTCTCTCAGAGTTCCCTGGGCCAGGCACAATCAAATTATAAAAACGCGGACAGAGAATTGAATGCACTATGGAAAGAACTCCCTGACTCAGCAAGAAATGCACTGAAAAATGAGCAGTTGACTTGGATTAATGACAAAGTAAAAAAATGCGGAAAGATTTCTGATGCATCTTCAGAAACGATGGATGTCAGCCAAAGAACGGGCATTTATCAATGTCAGGCTAAAATGACAAATGAACGCATTTCTTATTTGAGCGGAAATAATAACTAAGCTGCGTGAGAGGTGTATTTTTCAGTATTAAAAATATACCTCTGAGAAAAAGCGGGAGTGAGGGAGAGAGGATGACTGATTCTGTAATTGCCCTGGCAAAGGACAAAATAGATGCGCTTTTGGGGATGTCCCGCTACAGGCTGGATGTTCATGCGTGTCCGCATTTTCTCGATGTTTTCAATTTTCGGGGTGAAGAAAAACTCAGTGAGCCCTGGCACTATACCGTCAGGGTGACCTGTACTGCGGGTGACATTGCCAGTGACAGCGTGCTGCTTAAACCGGCGGCGTTTACATTCCAGATACCGTTGTATAACGGAATGCCCGCCACGCCAGTGCGCACTGTCTATGGCGTGGTCCACACCTTTCAGCGTCTTTCAACGTCGGCTGATGAGACCCACTACACGCTCAATATTGTGCCGCGTATTGCGCTGCTACAGCATACCAGGCGTAGCGAGATATATCTCAATCAGTCCGTAACGGAAGTGGTTGAGAAAATCCTGCGTTCACACGGGCTGGAAGGGCCCGATTTTGAATGGCGTCTGTCGCAGTCTTACCCGGTGCGTGAGCTCATCACACAGTGGCGTGAAACCGATCTGGAGTTCATCCAGCGTCTCCTGGCCGAAGTGGGCATTTTTTGGCGCTTTGAAATGGATGGCCGCCTGGAACAGGACGTGGTGATTTTTCAGGACAGCTCGGCACAGTATCAGTTTGGGGTGATTCTGCCGCTGATCCCGCCGTCGCACACCAGTGATAACGGCCAGCTCAGCGTCTGGAATATCAAAACCCGTCAGCAGGTTGTCTCCGGGAGCGTGGCGACCCGGGATTACAACTACCGTCAGGCACTGACGCCGTTGGACAGCTCCGCGTCAGTCAGCAGCATCGAGGGCATCACGACGGGTGAGGTTTATCACTATGCAGAACCTTTCCTCAGTGAAGGTGACAGGGATACCCCGGAAAGCGGCGCGTATTACGCCCGGCTGCGTCATGAACGCATTCTGAATGCGCAGCAGGGGGTTGTCGGGAAAACAACCAGTCCGGTGCTGGCACCGGGTGAGGTGCTTGAACCGCAGGGTTCGCTTCCCGCCAACCTGAAAGACGGTATCGTCATCACAGGTGTGCAAAGCAGTGGTTCGCGTAAGCAAAGCTTTACGATGACCTTTACCGGGATCCCCTACAGTGAAGCCGTGTGCTACCGCCCACCGTTACATAATCGCCCGGTGATTGCCGGTACGTTGCCTGCCCGTGTGGAAAGCACCGAGAAAGGCGATATCTATGCCTGGTTGGACAGTCAGGGGCGTTACCGGGTGAAGCTTGATTTTGACCGCAATGGCCGTGAACAGGGCTATGCCTACCTCTGGCTACGGATGGCGAAACCCTACGCGGGTGATAAATACGGTTTCCATGCCCCCCTGCTTGACGGTACCGAAGTTTCGGTGATGTTTGATGCGGGTGATCCTGACCGCCCGTATATCGCCTATGCCCAGCACGATTCTGAACACCCGGACCCCGTCACCAATGATAACCACACGCGTAACGTCCTGCGTACACCGGCAAACAACAAACTTCGCCTGGAAGATAAGCGTCAGGAAGAGCACATCAAGCTCGCAACTGAATACGGCAAGACTCAGCTGAATATCGGCCATCTTGTGGATGGCCAGCCAGCAGTTTTATCAGTTTGATGTCCATGTGCCGTATCAGGAGCCGTCGGCGCTTTATGACGGCGCAGCGGAATCGGTGTGGGACCTGCGCAGCTGGCACAATACGGTGACGGGTCTGGTCCGCACCCGGGACTATAACTACCGCACGGCGAGCACGCCGATGGACTCGGCGGTCGCCGTCAGAAACAGTGCCACCACCACCGGGGAGCACTACCGCTACGGCGGCCCATTCCCCGAGGCGGGCGACGACAGCACCTCTGAGCCGGAAACGGAGAGCGGGGCGTTTTATGCCCGTATTCACCACGAGCGCGAACTGAATCAGTCCGTCCGTCTGCATCTGTTCAGCAACGCCGCACATCTGACGCCGGGGATGGTTCTGGAAGCCGACGACAGCACCCTGAATGACCTGCAGGACGGACTGCTGATTACGCTGGCCACATTTAGCGCCGCCCGCGACACACGCCTGCACGTGTCGGTATGGGGCATGCCCTACAGCGAACAGTTCTGCTTTCGTCCGGCTGAACTGCCCCGACCAAAGATACACGGCACGCTGCCGGCCCGTATCGAGAGCCGGGAGAAGCACGACATCTACGCGCATCTGGACAGCCAGGGTCGCTACCGGGTGAAGCTGGACTTCAGCCGTGAAGACGCAGAGCCGGGCTACCACTCTCTGTGGGTACGCCAGGCGAAGCCTTACTCCGGCGACACTTACGGCTGGCACACGCCGCTTATCGATGGCACTGAAGTGGGCATTGCGTTTGACGACGGCAACATCGACAGGCCGTATATCGCCCACGCGTTTCACGACTCAGAGCATCAGGATGTGGTCACCCGTGACAACCGCAGCCAGAACGTTCTGCGCACCCCTGCTGCCAATGAACTGCGGATGGAAGACCAGCGCGGGCAGGAGCATATCGCGCTGACCACGCCTTTCGGCAGTACGCAGCTGAACCAGGGGCATATCGCCGACGGGCAGAATAAACAGCGGGGCACCGGCTTTGAACTGCGCACCGACGAGTACGGCGTCATCCGCGTGGCAAAAGGGCTGTTTATTACCACAGACGGGCAGAGCAAAGCGGCAGGTGAGGTACTGGACATGGAAACGGCGCTGAAGGAAATCGCTGTCTGCCGCAATCAGCTTCAGCAGTTAGCGGCGGCGGCAGAACAGGCGCAGGCGCTGGAGGCGGATATCGCCAGCCAGCAGGCGATGTTTGAGCAGAGGCTGAAGCCGCTGAACGGGATGATTCACTGCCACGGCCCGCAGGGCGTGGCGTTCACCAGCGGTGAGCATATGCAGCTGGCCGCCAGTCAGAACGTCGCAATGAATGCTTCAGGGGATTTCAGCAGCGGGTCGATGGGTAACACCGCCATTCTGGCGGGGGAGCAGACAGGCCTGTTTGCCAGAGCGGGCAAACTCAGCCTGAACGCCAGCGAAGGCCCGGTGCAGCTACAGGCGCAGAACGGTGCGATGCACATCAGTGCGGAGCAGAAGCTGAGCCTGATATCGGCCAGCGATATGCTGTTTGCGGGTAAGAAGAAAGTGACGCTGATGGGGGGCGGGAGTTACCTCATTATCGAAGGCGGGAAAATAGAGTACGGGACGGACATGACCTATACGCGGAAGATTAAGCGTTCGGCGACGACGGGGGCTGCGAGCGCTGAGGCCGATATGCCCTGGCTTGCTGATCCGGCGAAGAGCCGCAGCAGTGCGCTAATGCAATATCGCTATCACGACGATGCGCCTGTGGTGGGGGCGCCGTTTACGGCAACACTGGCGGATGGGTCAGTACGTACCGGAAATCTGGACGGTGCGGGGTATCTGCATCTGGACGATATTCCGGCAGGAAGTATGCAGGTGGAGTTTGGGCCGGATACACGGCGTTATATGCGAAAAGGCACCATAAATAATCAGCAATTTACGGGGTCATCACTGAGTGAATCTGATATCGATGCGCTGATAGAGAAACACAACGGAGGTGTTCAATGAGTGAGGTAAGTGTTGCCTGGTTTAAAGAAACCAGCCTGGAAACCGGGCAGTGGATCTGGGGCACGCTTCAGGGCGCGTTTAATGAAAAACAGACCATCGGACAGATCATTGTCGATGCGGTAACTGGCATGATACCGCTGGTTGGTGATGTGACTGCTGTACGCGATCTGATTGCGGTATCCATTGGGCTTGCCAAAGAACCAAAGAAGCGGGAAAGCGTTACTGAATGGGTATTTCTGGTTATTTTACTGTTTGCGCTGATCCCGGTAATTGGTGGGGTGATTAAAGGGGTGGGACGTCTGGCGCTGCGTGTCACAACCAAAGCGGCAGAGAATGTGGAAACGCTTGGTGACGTGATTAAGTTTCTGAATCGTGTAGGCGAAGGCGATGCGGTGAAGTGGCTGAATAAACTGAACGTGGTTGAGTATCAGGCACAGCTGATTGAGAAGATGAGCGACTTTTGCACCACGATGATCACCGCGATAAACCAGATTTTGAAAGCCAGAGTGGGGCGGATATTGCCGGAGAAATGGCAGGCCGATTTACTGCGTGTGCGGGATGGATTTGCCGCCCTGCAACCGCTGGCATCCAGGATGATCCCGCAGGCGCTGAAGGAGCTGGATGCGAAACTGCGGGTGTTGCAGGCGCTGGTGTATAAAGGTGAAATCCATACGGTGGCAACGGGTAAGGGCAGGGCTGAAGTGTGGCGTGAAGCGGAAGCCTATCTGATAGAACGCCCGCTGCGGGATGCGCCAAAGCAGGGAACGCGATTTCCGAGTCTTCATGCGGAGAAGCAGCACGAAACTATACTGCGGCGTAAATATTCCAAAAAAGGCTACCCGGACTTATTGGGATATAAAGAAAAAAGCCCGGCCTTTGGAAAAGAGAAAATTTTCATAAACATAGCCTCTTTCAGCAGTGAGATCACCGCAAAAAGCGCCAGACAAATGGCGGGTAGTACGATTTTTCGCGCTTTCGGCAACGAGACTGCGCTGGCAACAAAGCCCGGCGGCTCCTGGGCTGCGGGAGGGTTTTGGGGCTATCAGAAAGTGCCTGGTAACGCGGAAGAGTGGCGGCAGCTATCGGCGGTACTGGATGAGTGGAACGGCAACGGTTTTCTTGTGGTGTTGCATTTGCCGGAAGACCTTGCCATGCGGATGCCGGGCACTAATGCCTGGCACGGTAAAATAGCTGAACAGTTCGGACAAAAGAGAGCCAACCAGTACCTTGAAGGCGGCGGCGAGCAGGTGATAATTAATCTGGATGAAATGCTGAAAACAGAACTTAATCGCATCGGTGAGAAGGTCAAGGCCACCGGGCAGCCTGCCAGCGTGGAGATTAACGGGGTAAAAGCTCAGTTTTATCCTTCTGGCTGGAAAGATGTGGAAGGCGTGCACGGTTACAGCAAACCTGAGGGAATTGACCCGCCCTATGCCACCTATACGCGAGAACTGCATGACGATGAACTGCGCAACAAGGTGAAGGAGAGAACGATAGTTAACGCCGCCCGTGTGGAGCGCCAGACAACGACAGGAAGTGAACAATGATTACGATACCCAAAACTCAGTATCCAATGAGTAATGACCTGGTTCGCCGCAAACTGTTCTGGCTGTTACAGCGTCTGAGCAGCTACAGCCTGTGGCTGCGCAAAAGGGATGCCTGGGCATGCTTTACTGAAAAATATGAACATGCGCTGAAAACCTGGCCGGAGGAAATCACGAAGGGGTTTGATAAAGAGGTTATTATCTGGGCATACGATGCCCTGCGTCTTTATGATGAAGGCTTACCTGAACTGGCGGTAGGAAACCGGCAGGTGTGGCAGATTAAAACAGGTGAATTCGATCAACTTTTTCGGCCGGTGAGTTTAATTGAGAAGTACTTTTATTGGCCTTGTCATGACGAACGTGGCGGGCAACGGGAACCTTATCCCCCGGAAATAGAAGAAATTAATAAGTGGCGTGTTGCGGCGGAGTTTTGGGGGGATAATCTGCTGTATCCGCCACAAAATAATGTCTGTAATTTTTTTGATGCAGAGTATTTACTGGAACCTGAAAATTATATTTATAATTTAACCCTTTTTGCCTACCCGGTATTCCCCCAAAACCTTCCCCCCGTTCCTGAACGCAGAGACATTATTATAAAAACCGACGATCCGGTACCCTGTGATGGTATCTGGGAGCCGGTAAAGATTTTGTACAACCATAAATTTCTGGTGGTTAAAGACGGCATCGGTGGTTTTAAAAACCTCGGGGCTTACAACTATTTTATTCGCGGTATGAATGCCCCCCGGCAGATATATTACGATGTATTGATTGAAAGTGATACGGAGGCTATTTTGTCGAACGACTCCATTCGTTATCGCGATGTTCACTGGCGCCTGGTCTGGGAGGACACCCGTTATTGTGACGGGATTATCCCTGATGAATCGGAATACTTTCTGGATGATGCGCCGGGTAAACGCATTACCTGCCAGAGCGGTGAGCGCTGCCCACACTCCGGCCACTGGGCAACCATCGCCGGAGGGCATCAGCAGTTTATTGATGTTGAGGCAGGGACGTTGATGCCGGAGGCGACGAAATATCAGAGTGATATGTACGCGCCTGAAATACGTATTCCGGCAACATGGAGCCTTTTGCAAAGGGAAGATGAAGGCAGTGTTTATATCAAACCGGAAGAAAATTAATCAGTCGCCTGTTTCTGGGACAACTATCTGGCTCTGTCTGACGGGCAGAGTCATTGCGGCCGCCCATTCCCCGAGGCGGGCGACGACAACATCTCTGAGCCGGTAACCGAAAGCGGGGCGTTTTATGCCCGTATTCACCACGAGCGCGAACTGAGCAGACAGGCCTGTTTGCCAGAGCGGGCAAACTCAGCCTGAACGCCAGCGAAGGCCCGGTGCAGATACAGGCGCAGAACGGGAAGATGCACATCAGTGCGGAGCAGAAGCTGAGCCTGATATCGGCCAGCGACATGCTGTTTGCGGGTAAGAAGAAAGTGACGCTGATAGGTGGGGGCAGCTATCTGATAATAGAAGGCGGGAAAGATAGAGTACGGCACGGATATGACCTATACGCGGAAGGTTAAGCGTACTCACCTGACGGGGAAAGCGACAGAAGAACCGGACATGCTGTGGTTGGCAGATCCGGTCAAAAACAGCACGGATGCGCTGATGCAATATCGCTATCACGACGACGCGCCTGTGGTGGGGGCGCCGTTTATGGCAACACTGGCGGATGGGTCAGTACGTACCGGAAATCTGGACGGTGCGGGGTATCTGCATCTGGACGATATTCCGGCAGGAAGTATGCAGGTGGAGTTTGGGCCGGATACACGGCGTTATATGCGAAAAGGCACCATAAATAATCAGCAATTTACGGGGTCATCACTGAGTGAATCTGATATCGATGCGCTGATAGAGAAACACAACGGAGGTGTTCAATGAGTGAGGTAAGTGTTGCCTGGTTTAAAGAAACCAGCCTGGAAACCGGGCAGTGGATCTGGGGCACGCTTCAGGGCGCGTTTAATGAAAAACAGACCATCGGACAGATCATTGTCGATGCGGTAACTGGCATGATCCCGCTGGTTGGTGATGTGACTGCTGTACGCGATCTGATTGCGGTATCCATTGGGCTTGCCAAAGAACCAAAGAAGCGGGAAAGCGTTACTGAATGGGTATTTCTGGTTATTTTACTGTTTGCGCTGATCCCGGTAATTGGTGGGGTGATTAAAGGGGTGGGACGTCTGGCGCTGCGTGTCACAACCAAAGCGGCAGAGAATGTGGAAACGCTTGGTGATGTGATTAAGTTTCTGAATCGTGTAGGCGAAGGCGATGCGGTGAAGTGGCTGAATAAACTGAACGTGGTGGAGTATCAGGCACAGCTGATTGAGAAAATGAGCGATTTTTGCACCACGATGATCACCGCGATAAACCAGATTTTGAAAGCCAGAGTGGGGCGGATTTTGCCGGAGAAATGGCAGGCCGATTTACTGCGTGTGCGGGATGGATTTGCCGCCCTGCAACCGCTGGCATCCAGGATGATCCCGCAGGCGCTGAAGGAGCTGAATGCGAAACTGCGGGTATTGCAGGCGCTGGTGTATAAAGGTGAAATCCATACGGTGGCAACGGGTAAGGGCAGGGCTGAAGTGCGGCGTGAAGCGGAAGCCTATCTGATAGAACGCCCGCTGCGGGATGCGCCAAAGCAGGGAACGCGTTTTCCGAGTATTCATGCGGAAAAATTTCATGAAGACAGGTTACGGCGTAAGTATTCGAAAAAAGGTTATCCAGATATTGTTAACTGGAAAGGAGAAAGCCCGTCATTCGTTAAAGGACAACAGGTCTTTACAGATATCGCTTCTTTTAGCGGTGAAATCACTGCTAAAAGTGCCCGGGAGATGGCAGGCAGTACGATTTTCCGGGCTTTCGGAAACGAGACTGCATTGGCAACTAAGTCCGGCGGCTCCTGGGCGGCAGGGGGATTTTGGGGCTATCAAAAAGTGCCTGGTGACGCAAATGAATGGCGACAATTATCGGCGGTACTGGATGAGTGGAATGGCAATGGTTTTCTGGTGGTACTGCATCTGCCGGAAGACCTGGCTGCAAGAATGCCCGGTACTAACGCCTGGCACGGCAGAATTGCGGAACAATTTGGGAACGAGGTTCCTGCTCAGTATCTGAAAGGTGGTGGTGAGCAGGTCATTATTAATCTGGATGAACTGCTAAAAAAAGAACTGAACAGAATCGGGGAGCAGGTAAAAGCGACCGGAAAACCTGCCAGTATTGAAATTAATGGCGTCAGAGCGGAATTTTATCCTTCCGGCTGGAAAGAGGTTGAAGGTGTGCATGGTTATACCCGGCCAGAGGGGGTTGAACCGCCCTATGCCACCTATACCCGGCAACTGCATGACGATGAGCTGCGCAGCAAAGTGAAGGACCGGATGATGATTAACGCGGCCCGCATTGAACACCAGACCACCACAGGAAATGAACCATGATGTCCATTGAAAAAACCAGATACCCGATGACCGATGATGTCGTGAGGCGCAGGTTATTTTGGCTGTTACAGCGCCTAAGCAGCTATACATTGTGGCAACGCAAACGGGATAACTGGGCTTATTTTACACAACTCTATGAACAGGCGCTGAAAACCTGGCCGGAGGAAATAACCAAGGGTTTTCATCCTAAGGTTATTATCTGGGCATACGATGCCCTGCGTCTTTATGATGAAGGGCTAACGGAACTGGCGGCGGGAAATCGGCAGGTATGGCAAATTAAAACAGGTGAGTTCGATCAACTCTTTCGGCCGGTTAGTTTAATAAGAGCTTATTTTTACTGGCCCTGTCATAGTGAACGGGGCGGGCAACGGGAGCCCTATCCTCCGGAAATAGAAAAAATTAATAAGTGGCGGGTTGCGGCAGAATTTGAAGGCGATAATCTGCTCTATCCACCACAAAATAACGTTTGTAATTTTTTTGATGCAGCGAGCTTACTGGACCCCAGTAATTATATTTATAATTTAAGCCACTTAACCTATCCGGTATTCCCGAAAAATCTCCCGCCCGTACCGGAGCGTAGCGACATTGTTATCGAAACCGACGATCCGGTTCCCTGCGACGGTATCTGGGAGCCGGTGAAGATTCTGTATAACCATAAACTTCTGGTGATTAAAGCTGGTATCAGCGGGTTTAAAAATCTGGGTGCCTATAACTATTTTATTCGTGGAATGAATGCTCCCCGCCAGGTTTATTACGACGTGTTAATGGAGAGTACTACGGAAATGCTGATAACCGACGATCCCATTCGCTATCGCAATGTTCACTGGCGCCTGGTCTGGGAGGATACCCGTTATTGTGACGGGATTATCCCTGATGAATCGGAATACTTTCTGGATGATGCGCCGGGTAAACGTATTACCTGCCAGAGCGGGGAGCGTTGTCTGCACTCCGGCCACTGGGCAACCATCGCCGGAGGGCATCAGCAGTTTATTGATGTTGAGGCAGGGACGTTGATGCCGGAGGCGACGAAATATCAGAGTGATATGTACGCGCCTGAAATACGTATTCCGGCAACATGGAGCCTTTTGCAAAGGGAAGATGAAGGCAGTGTTTATATCAAACCGGAAGAAAATTAATCAGTCGCCTGTTTCTGGGACAACTATCTGGCTCTGTCTGACGGGTCGAGCCGTTACGGCGGCCCATTCCCCGAGGCGGTAATGATGATACCTCTGAACAGGTAACGCTGGCAGATGTGCTGATTCACTTTATAGCTTAAAAATGCTGAGCATCGGCACAGATATTTAAACCCATAAAGCAAGGGTGTGCGACTAACACGGGATATAAATGATGGTTTTTTTTAAAACCTTTAACAAAGTTGATGGTGCCGCCAATCGTGGCTATGCCCGTTTACCCTCGCGCTCAGCCATGAACTCTTCGGATTACACAAACTCATTGCGTAAGTCAGAGACCAACAAACAGACTGAGAAATAACATCGATTGCATAGATATCTAAATGGATTATGAATAAGAAATATTCTGGTGAGCAGCATCAGAAGCGATAGGTTATTGAGGGCTGTCTTAATGCGAAAGAATCGATAAACTGGCAGGTAATTTACATTAATAAAATTTAGGGGGTGTCACATAATGTTAAGTAAAATCAAACATGCAATTCTACTCCGCAAAAGAGTAAGGTTGAGTTATTTTTTTAACAGTCTCATGGTTCGTATATTAATTTTTATAACCATTAATACGGCCACTTCAGTTTACGTAAATATTTTCCCTGCCATTAAAATCAAACAACCAGTAGACAGGTTGCCTGATTTTGGGTTTTCTATATCCCCTTGTTATGGATTTATTTATTCGACGATTTTAATCGTTGGAGTAGGTGTTTTAATGATTCTTGATATCCAGCGACTGCGAGATATAGGATATCGGTATCCGGGAGTTATCAGCATTGTGCTGATTTTATTAGCATTGTTTTCGGAGGTGCTTAGTATCATGGTAAGAATAAATCTAATATCATTTTTAATCGATGCCGGACTATTAATGTTTTATATATTAATGCTTTTCAGTGTATCGAAGTCAGCTATTGAGAGGAGAACCACTCATGTCGCATAGGAATCCCTCACTATGTGAAATACTTTACGGCAATTTTACCGGCGGGCTTCACCTGCATCAGGTCAGCGAAGAAAACCAGATCATTCTGTCGGTACTCGACAACATGCAGCGCATCCTTAACTGCCGCGCCGGTACGCTGGCGCATCTGCCGGACTACGGCCTGCCGGATATGACCAGAATCCTGCAGGGAATGCCGGGTACCGCACACCAGATGATGGGTACGCTTTCAGAGGTACTGCTTAAGTATGAGCCGCGCCTGAAAAACATTGATGTGGTGATACTGGAGCAGACGCAGCCCGGTGAACTTCGTTACGCCATTGATGCCGAGCTGAAAGATCTCGGCCTCGTGCGTTATGGAACTGAATTTATGCCTCAGGGGAAAATTCTGCTGCGGCATCTAAAGCAACAACAATTCCTTGATCCTCTGACGTCAGCATACTGACTGGCAAAAACTTTTATTTTTTTACTTCCTTGAGCTATCCCTATGCCGCATTTTTCTGAACGTTATCTTAAAACCGGCGGCGACCCGCGCGCACTAACGGATTATACCGCCCTGCGCGATGAGCTGAGCAAACTGTCACATCCGGCGCGCCCGGATGTGAACTGGCAGTATGTTGAAAAACTCTGTCTTTCGCTGTTTGAGCAAAATGGCGTGGAGCTGCAGACGGCAGCCTGGTACACGCTTGCCCGTACGCAACTGGCTGGGCTGTTTGGCCTGACTGAAGGTTTGTCCATCCTGGAGGCGTTGATTAGCCTTCAGTGGGGCGCGCTCTGGCCGCAGCCGGTCCATGCGCGTATGGAAATCCTCAGTAGCCTGAGCCAGCGTCTGCAGCAACGGATGCGTACACTCCCTCTAAGCTACAGCGACCTCAGCCAGCTTTATCTTGCGGAGCAGCAGTTGACCCGCCTGGGCGCGGTACTACAGCGTCTGGAGCTTAAGCATCTTAGTCAGTTTGATGCGCTGCGTACCCTGATGTACAACAGTGCGGCTCGTCTGGAAAACAGTGACAGTACATCCAGTCCAGGGACTGCCATTGAGCCCGGGATGGTGCTGCCTGCAACGGCAATGAATAGCGCGGGCACGTCTGCGGATACTTTGTCCGGTATTCCCGCTGTAGGGAAAAACGAACCGGTTAACATGGTGAAATGGGTGTATGTGGCGCAGCCGGAACATCAGCCGAATGTTGAAGTGTTGACGCCGGTACCGGCGCCGATAAAACCCTGGAAATCCTTCGCCGCCGGGATGTGTACCATGCTGGTGTTGAGCGCGGGAGCAGCATGGGGCTGGCATGCCCTACACCGACCTAACCCGCTATATACGCAGTTTGCCGCATCCCTCACACCGATACCTCAACTACTCACACCCGCCCAGCGGGATACGTTGCGCCAGCAATCACCCTTATCGCAGGCCTTTATCACGCAAACACAGCAGCAGCTAGCCCGTCTGGGTCAGTTACCCCCTGACTGGAGTATCGACTACAGTCGTCAGCTGGTTGAACAGGCGTTCGCACTGTGGCCGGAGCAGGCTAAGCCTCTGGTGAAACAGTGGCAGCGGCAGTTGAACGCTGTCAGCATACCGTCGGAAAACCTGAATGGCTGGCATCAGGGGATGACGAAGCTACAGCAACTGAGCGACCGGCTGAGCAAGCTGGATGAGAAGAAGGGGAAATACATGACGGTCAGTGAGCTGAAATCAGTGGTATTTTCCACCATGCAGTCATTTAATCACTCTATACCGGCTGAAGAGCAACTGCGGATGTTGTCACAAAACCCTGCAGGAGAACCTTTACCTGTTGCTGCCAGGGCTCAGCTGGAGATGCATCTGAAGCAATTAACGGCCCGTTACGCTGAGATAAAACAGAATACACCTAAATAAAACGGTGCTAAAAATTATGAGTGATTCAGTTTGCCACCATAATAATCGTCCCGGACGGAATGAAGACATTACTCACATCGCGGTGTGTTAATCAACGGGGACCAGGTCTCTTTCGCCTGGCCCCTCCCGATCAGAATGTCCACCTTACGCCAACGTTGTAGTCCCAGCCCTTAGCGCCGTTACTGTCAATCTCTTTGCGGTAGTCCGCTTCGGCATAGAGCGACACATCATTTCTAAAGGTAGCGGTGCCGCCGATGCCAGCTTCCCACATCTGCCCGAACTTGCCGCTGGTGAAGGTGTGATCGAGCCCGTCGATATCCTTCGCGCCAACGGTCGTTTTCGCATTGCCGCCCCAGCCTTTAAAGTAATTAGCACGCAGATATGGCGTGTACTGACGGCCGCCGTCATCGCTCCAGCTACGATCAAGCTTCGCGCCAATGCGTCCAGCGGTCTGGTTATAATCGTTGTAGCTGACAGCAAGGTTCTCCTTATCGGTAAAACTGTCCATCGCCAGATGCATGTAGATCAGCTGTACCTGCGGCTCCAGGCGCACGCCGTTGCCCAGCGCAAAGGGATAGCCGCTCTGCAATGAGGCGCTCCAGCCCTTGCCTTTGATCTTCGCCACGTCTTGCTTACGACCAATGTCCGTTTCGCCACGGTGCCAGTGATAAGCGAGCGTGCCGTCCAGATAGAGGCCACTGTCCCGTAGCCAGCTGCTGTAAAGCGCGAGGCTGTCGCTGTTGAAAGTGGTGCTGCTGTAGCCGTCAGCCGCATCAGGACGCAGACGAGTATTGCCGCGCGTATAAGCAATCCCGCCGCGCAGGCTATCTTTGTCGCCGTCCAGCCGCAGGAGATTCCCGCCCACCTGTAACGCGCTGTAATCCAGATCGAAATTGTAGCCGAAGTCATTGAAGCTCTGGCTGGTCTTATAGCGCAGGTTCGAGCCGGTATAGCGCACGAACATGTCGCCGCCGTCTCCGGCAGGCAAATCCTGCTGATGGCGCAGCTCGCCCAGGCGCTGTTGCAAATCGCCGAGGACAGCGGCGGTGTAATACATCAGCCCGACCGGTGCGGAAACGTAAGCTGGCACCTGTGGCACTACCGCAGCGCGGGAGGAGGCACCGCGGGTGACGAAGTCGTTTGCCAGGCGATAGTCCCAGAACTGGTTACCGCTGCCCGCCACCAGCCGCTGGTCGGCCTCGCTGCTGCCCGGCGCAAAGCTGTAGAGCGCGTACCTCCACGGCCCGGCTGCCAGATATCCCCCCTGCAAGGCGAAGCTGTCGGCACTGGCGTTACCGGCGACCTGCGCCAGCGATACGCCTTCATTCGCTTCGATAACCGCGTTATGGTTAATATCGCTCAGCAAGCCGGTACTGGTCGCCGCTGGCGTCACTTCAATTAGCGCGGTGCCGTTAGCATCGCCGGTCACGCGCAGGGTATCGCTGCTCTGGTTGCTTAACGCGCCGCCGCCGTTTAACACGCTGTTAAGCCGCAGCCGGCCGTAAAGCGAATTCAGCGTGCCGTTAATGGTCAGCGTATCGCCCGGTAATCCGCTGCCGTTGGTCAGATCCAGCGTTCCGGCGTTGTTCACCACCAGCGAATCGCCGGTTGCGCCCGCCAGTACCGGATTGACGCCGTTCCCGGCAAACAGCGTCGAGCCACCGTCGATATTGATAGTGCTGTGCGCCAGCTTAAGGCTGTCGGTCAGGGTCCAGTCGGTGTCAAGAAAGTTGATGGTGCTCCAGCCCGCGCCCAGATTGACGCCGCGGCTGAGATCGTCGCGGGTGAAGGAGCCGCCGCTGGCCGCGATGTCGCTCAGGCTCAGCGTGCTGCCTTCGCCGCCCGCCGTGGTGATATGACTGACGTCCTTCAGGCTGACATTCTGTACGTAAGCCTGATTATTCACGCCGCTGCCCATGGTCAGGCTGCCGTTAATGGTGCCCCCGGTTAGCACCAGCGTATCGGTGCCGTTACCGGTATCGACATCACCATTGACCGCGCCATCAATTAACGCGATCCGATCGTTAGTGGCCCCACCAACCACCAGCGGCGTCTCGGGATATTGCGTGCCGAGGGTCCCTTCGTTGATAAAAAGCGTGCTGCCCCCGCGCAGATCGATAACGGGCGCAACGGTACTCCAGGAGTAAATATCCCCCCGGTTAATCACTTCGCTGGCGGTGCTGGTGACAATCGCCGAGCCGCCACTCTCGGTAGTAACGTAGATATTGCCCTCTGAAATAACCTGCCCGCTGGTGTTCGCCCGCACCCCCGTGCCGCCCGATCCCACCAGTATGGCGATGCCGCGCGGTATAACCATATCATTGCGGGTGGTAGAACCGTCGGCATTAGCAAAGGTGTAGCCCGTGGCGCTTCCTGACGGTTCGATGGTGACGGAACCCTGCGGATTAAACGACGTGGCGGAACGGATGCCGCTACCGCTGCCTCTGGCGTAAATATAGGTGTTGGTCATGGCGATATTGCTGGTTTCGGCCAGGTTATTAATGGCGCTGCCGCTGCCCATAGAGGTCAGGGTGGTGCCATCAATCGCCAGCCCCGTCGCCCCTTTATCCAGCAAAATAGCATCGGCGCTGCCGTCACCCTCGATTGAGTTGCGGAAAATGCCGTCGCCCAGCACCCTGAAGCTGGCGTTATTGTTGACCCGCACGGCGGCGATGCCGTCTGAGGCAGCAAGCTGCGCACTTTCAGGGAAGTAGGTATTCTCACCCTCGCTGGCCTCTATACCTATTCCCGATGCCACTTTTATCACGCCACTGTTATAAAGTGATCCACCATGCAGGCGGACAGCGGTGCTGTTCACGCCCGTCAGGTCGATGGTCCCGCTGTTGGTCATGCTGTAGCCCACATCGAAGCCGGTAACATTATTACCCGCCCCCTGAACCACGGAACGGTTATCAAAGTTGCTAAAGGCCGCGTCGCTGAATCCGCCAAGCGTATTGTTGCCGTTCAAAGTGATGGGGTTGTTGATCACCGCGCTGGCGCCGTTTTGCAGCCGGATTGCCGTTGCGCCCTCGCCGTTAACGATGAAACGATCGGTGCCCTCCACGTAAGCGCCGTTGAAGGCGGCAATCCCCACGGAATTCTCGCCGCTCAGGGTGACCTCCGCCGGATTGATCTGCTGCAGCCAGGCGTGGTCGTTCAGCCAGTAAAGCGTTGAGTTCGCCGTGCTGACATCGGTACTGCCGCCATTGCTGACCAGTCTGGCTTCCCAATCGCCTGCCACATACCCCCTCTGGCGCGGATCGTGGAACACCACCGAGCCGCCGGTAACAATCGTGCCGCCGTCAAGGACCTGCCCGGCGATGGCGTTGGTACCATACAGATTAACAATGCCGTTCTGGTTGACGCGGGCCAGTTCTCCCCGGGCGATCGCCCCGTGCGTCGAGGCAAAATCGGGAGCATTGCCTGCCGTTACGTTCAGCGTACCGCTGTTGGTAATGGTGGTTGACGAGTCGTCGCCGGGAAACCAGAATCCTTCGGCATAAAGTGCCGTGCTGCCATTGCTGACATCAATGGTGCCGCTGTTATCAACTGAGGCACTGCTTAGCGCCCTGATACCCGATGCCTCTTCTCCCTGCAGGCTGATATTGCCGGTGTTGGTTATCTGGCCTTTATTTTGCGCCGTCAGGCCCACTTCACCGTTGAAAAAACCGCTGATGTCGGCATAGTTGGTTAACCGCGTGCTGTCGCCATCCACCGCTGCGCCGGTGGCATTAAAGCTGGTGAGATTAAGTCGGGTCGCCTCATCAAGGGTACCCTGCGCGCCGCCGCTGAGGTTGATACCGGTTGAGTACCGCCCAACGTTAATTATCGCGCCCCTGGTGTTGATCCCGGTTCCGCTACCGCTGCCGGCAATCCCGGTTGAAAAAGAGGCGTCCGGCGTGATGGTCATACCCGCGCCATCAAACTTCGCGCCGTTCTGATAGTTGAAAATTGTGGAGTACCAGGCGGTATCGTAAGCGCCATAGCGACCGTTTACCGGAAGATTGATTTTTGCCTCTGGCCCAATCACCAGATAGCCGGTTTGATACTCGCCGCCGCGGATATTGAACAGGCTTTCGGTATCCACCGTCGCATTGCCTTCCGCGCGGATACCGACGGCCCCTTTACCACCAAGGTTTATCGGGCCGGTGATATTGGCATAAGCGCTACCGTCCTCCTCGCCTTTTACCCACACCGCCGTGTTGTAAGTGCCGTTGAGCGGATCGGCGCTGCCGTTAACGTTTATGGTGCCGTCCGAATACGCGCTGGCGCGGTTGCCGCTGGTGGCAAGGACTTTAATCGCCGTGCTGTTATCGCCATTCAGATTGATGGTGCCCGCGTTGCCGACCAGCCCGCCGCTGCCGGAGTCATTTACCGACATAGCAATATTTTCATCCGGCCGGAAATCTGCATGGCCATTGACATCGAGGATACCGTTATTTTGCAAACGGGCGTTCGGACCAGCATCCACCCGCATTGCGGTGCTGCCCTGAGTTAGTGAGCCAATCACGATATGACCGTCATTGATGGCGCTGCCGTCTCCTCCCACGCGAATACCAAGCGAATCGTTCAGCCTGACGTCCGCCGCCTCATCCGTCAGGCTATTCTGCAGTGCACGTCCGAGATAGAGCGTGCCGCCCGCGGCATTAGCAAAACTGGCCTCTTTGCCATTAACAAAAATACCATCCGCCGTCGACCAGTTCGCTACGCCGACGTTGATATTGCCATTATTAATGGCGCTGCCAGCAAAAACGCCCAGCGCGGTGCCGTTGCCTGCCGTGTTTATCACACCCTTGTTGCGAAAACGGCTGTTATCTCCCATCAGCACGGTGTAACTGAAAACGGAGCTGTTTACCGTGGCGCTGTCCACGCCGGTGCCATCCGCCAGGTTGAGGAAGCTGCCATTAATGACACCATTATTAATGCCGGTAGCACCGCTTTGCAGCGTAAGCGCGCTGCCGCCAGGGGTACCCGTACTGATGCTCGAGACTTTACCGTTAATCACGGCGCTACCGCCATTAGCGGCCAGTACGGCGCTGCTGCCGTTGATCACCTCCAGCGTTTTATTCACCGTCGCGGTCGCTTTTGCCCCGTCGGCGCTGAGCACCACCAGTTCGCCAATATCCTGTGCGGCCTCATCGCCAGGGTCCTGCGCTACCCTCCTGTAGACAATTTCGCCGCTGGTGATCGAAACCGCCTTATCCAGCTCATTGCTGTAGCTGTCCGGACTGAGCCTGCCAATTTTTAACTGATTTATCAGCCAGTTATTGTAATTTTGAAAGTCGCTGAAGCGGGTGACGTTAAAACGGGTGGTCTCGTTATCCCTTGTGGTGACGCTAAACTCGCCTTTATAGGTCGCCACGCTGTCGGCAGGAAGGGTCAGATAAGGCTCGCCGTCGGGCTGCAGAATGGACGTGAAGGTAATGCGGTTGTCGCTATTCCAGTTCATATTCCCGCTGCCGGTGGCGGCAAACAGTCGGCTCTGCTTAGCAGCCATACTCCAGCCGTTGGTTTCAGCGGTAGTTGTCGCGCCTTTTGCGCCAATATCAACGTTGATTGTCCCTTTACTGACCTGCGCCACGCGGGCATTGATATATTGTCCGCCTTTAACGTCAATGTAATTGGGCACTTGCGTATCCAGCCCGACGGGTGGCAAATCGATCATATTGGCTGAATTATAGACCTCGAAGGTGTCGGTGTCGCCGTTGGCAGCGGGGATGCTAATAGGGTAATCCTTATTTCCCGGATCGAGACGCGGTTTACCCACCAGAGAGTAATCCGTGCTGCCGCCAAGGTTTTGTAGCTCGCCCAGCGTGAAGCTCTGCGTGCCGCTCAGTCCCGAGGCAAACCGCTGCACGCCGCTCAGCGTTTGCGTTGAGCCATTACAGACGCAGAAAACACCCGCCTTGTTGTCATTAAGATAAGGCGAGAAAGGTTTCAGCGTGGCCGCCGAGGTTTGTGAGACAGGAATAAGGATTCCCTGCGCCGCAATAAGGCTCAGGAAAAGGGGATGTAATTTAAACAAGGATGTATCCTCCAGAGAGAAAAATTCATGCCTTAAAAAAATCCCGCCGTAATACCAGAGCGATGCCCGCTTTTCAGCAGGCATTCACGCAGCGCGGCATAAGATTAATACTATTAATGGCATTATCATCACTGCCCGGAGAAAAGATCCATATAAACTTAACGCGGGAGATCGCGTTCATAAAAAAATAAGAATATTACCAGGCCGTTTCTAAATTAAAGTGGACCTTAAATAATCGGCACTGCGAGCCTGTAATTTAAATTGTGTATCTGCCTGTTTTTAATATCTTCACTCCAACAACGGAGACAGGAAAATTATGGACGAAAAGAAACTCAGGGCCCTTGCGGCTGAACTGGCTAAAGGCCTTAAAACCGAAGCCGATCTCAATCATTTTTCCCGCATGCTGACAAAGCTTACCGTTGAAACAGCACTCAATGCTGAGCTGAATGATCACATCGCCCACGAGAAGAACGCCCCCAAAACAGGCTCCAATACCCGCAATGGCTACTCGTCAAAAACATTGCTTTGTGATGATGGTGAGATTGAACTCACTACGCCACGCGATCGTGAAAGCACCTTCGAACACATTACGTTTTAATGATGTCTATTTTTCCGTAAAAATACCATTTTCCACCAGGTGACTATCTGCTCCAGGTGTCAGACGGGCATTTGGGGAGCCATGTGCTACGGCACATTTATCCTGGCCCGCGGTTATGCGTGACCTGGTTACATCTGTATTTACCAGCTTACCGTTTACGCTAAATACGGGATTGTAGGTAGTTAGTTTTGCGTAAGGTACGCAGTTACGTTTTGAAGCATCGGATGGCCCCCCGTTGAATGGAAACCATTCATCAAAAAACGTTGATTTACGCCACAACATCCCCCAGGATTTCGGGGTCATATATTCTCCTATAGTGACCCGTTCGCCTGTATCACGGTCCGTTATTGTACCCAGCCATTTATTGTAACCTGAATCACCGCCTTCTTCTTTTTCAATCTTAAGCCAATATTTTCGCCCTTCTTCAAATTCATAAGCCACACGACAGGAAACGCCCTTTCCTGCATCAGCGCCAGAATTACAGTTTGGTGAAGTAGATTTAGCACCATAACCAAATACACTGAAGATGGCAAGATTTGATTCCCCCTCTGCACGAGGCTGGATCCCTATATATCCCTGATGGTTTCCTTCATAAAAGATATACGTATTTGCCCAGAAATACCCTTTCTGTTTAGTCATGCTGTCAATTTGAACTGCCGCCGACATGGAATCATAGCCATGTCCACTCGGGGCTTCATAAAATATCGTAGGATCAGCATGAACGATGCCCGCCGAAAGGGTCAGTGCTAATGATAAAAATTTAAATTTAAATTTAAATTTCATATTTCATCCTTTTTTTTCAGCCATTAAAGTGTTTGGATACTCCAGGTTTTCTTCTGTTAATAACATCAGTACACAGATGGTTTAATGGCAGTATCATAATCCGGATTAATAAAATCACTGCCGTGACGAGCAGCCCGGACAGCAGAATACGCTACTGTCTAAAGCCGGTATTTCATTCATACTCTATTTTTATATGTAAATACCGACGCAATATGCCGGGTTTCCCGTTCGGGATAAATCTTACCCATCCGTTAATTTTAAATTCCAGGTCTCCAATATCATCGTTAATTTTAAAGCGATCCGCCACGCTCCCCTCAGCCAGCACTCTGTGTCCGTCAACGGTGACTTTTGCATGTTCTGGCGTATTTCCACGCCAGAGGGATTTCCATTCAGTCGGTTTTGTGTCGAAAATTGTTCCGAAATTTTGTTCATCAAAGACATCAATGCTGACTGTTGGGTTGAAGTTATCTATCATTACGGGAGGAGAAACATCCTTATCGATGCCATAATATTGGTTGGAAAGAGAAAAGTGAAGTGTGGCTCTCGTTTCGGGTGTTGGTGCCCGGCACCTTATTCTGGCAGTGACCTTCACATCCAAAAGAGTCCGGCTATCCAGGTAATTACTCTCGAAAAAAAAGGAACCATCTGACTGGTGATTAAAGTCAGATGAGTCCAGAGACCATTTCTTTACCTCTTGCCAAATCAGTATCGTTGTTTTATATGAGATGTTACCCCCGGTTATTTCAACGAGTTCACATGATGGTGGTGCGTTCATGAGTTTCACCCAAAAATACAATTTGTTAGTTCTCTTACCATTGTCACCATGCATGTTTGTTACGCGTGTCACCGTATATATTTCACTACTCTGATGATCGGTTGCGGTAATGACCGTAGACGCGTCTGAAGAGGCTATCGAATAAAAAAACAGACACACGGCCAGCAGTTTACTTTTCATAAATCTCCACAGAAAAAAAAGAGCTTCCAGTCTGGACAGTGATTCGGGCAGGTCTCTGTTGGATAGCCATAATCGACTTTTTACTTAACGCAGCGTCTGTGGCCCCTGCCGGAAGACTGCCCCCGGGTAATCTGCCGACAGGGGCTGATGGGCCTGATTAATTCACCAGGGCGGTTATTGACAGTGTTCCCTGATAGGAACCCGTTTCCAGTTTACTGAAATCCGATACGGGCGTAAGTAAAAGTGTCATTTTTGCACCGGCCTGAGTGGCTGCAAGTTTCTTACTGACAATCTGGCCTGACGAGAATTCACCCTCTTTCACCTCACTTTCCTTTATATCAACCTTCACTTTCATCCTGTCTGTCTTGTTTTTATCCGTATGGCTCAGCATCATATGATCTTCCGTAGTCCCTTTCTGCTTCACTGTAATCTGCGTCACCTGATTAGTGTTATTACTGCTTATCCTGATTGGATGTGACGTTTCTTTATTGCTCTCATTTCCCAAATCGACAGAATCTGCCGTGTCTACTTTCACCCATGAGGGAACCGTGGCCGTGACCAGGACCTCCGTTGTGTCCTGGGCCGCCTGAAGCGATCCTGACAGGCTCAGGGTAAACAGCGCCAGTAATGCGGGCGTGAATTTTTTAAACGTACTCATCATATTTATCCTTAAAGGCAGGTTTTCAGCGTTAATATTATCGGTTTATTTTCTCAGCGGCAGACCGCACTGGTTCTCAGTACAGAGGCTGTGTCGTCAGATCCACTGATGTGCCAGGCGGCACGGCAGGACTGCCCGTCGCCATTTCCCCATTTTGCGGTCAGGGTTCCGTTGTCGGCGAGCCCACTCAGGTAAACCTGACCGTCCTCACCCACAATACTGCTGCTGTTATCCAGGCTGACAACCGTGCCAAACGGCAACGGTTTACCGTCTTTCTTCAGCGTCATCAGCATCTGGTGCCCGGTTTTCGCCACAAACCTTGCCCTGACCACCGCCCCCCGGGTCGGCACCACCCGGACCACCGGATCTTTCACCTCGGTGCGCGGATCCAGGTGCGCCACATCAAGTGCCACACGATTCTCACGAAACTCACTGGCCCACGGCTGAATAGCAAACCCGCGCCAGTCCGTTCTTACGCCGCTCCCCCCGATGACCGGGATATCGGGGCCACCCGGCACCTCGACCAGTACAGCGGCACTGCTGAGCGACTGGCCGGCTGTCAGGCCATTGCGGTGCAGGATAAGCCCACCGGAGGCGTCGTAGCTTATCTGCTGATAGTCACGCCCGTGGCTGTAGCCGAAAGCCGTCTCACCGTAGGTACCTCGATAGTTAAGTCTCAAGCCAGCTCTGCCACCGCTCCGGCGTGAGTGAGTCTGATTTACGCTCCAGTTGAGGTTATTCCTCTCAAGCGCACTACCACTCAGCGTGGTCTGCTGCGCCAGTTCACCGCGGCTGTTATGGCCTGCGCTTACAGAGGCGTAAATGGAGTTACTATTCCCGGCCAGAAATCTGTTCAGGGGCACTGACAGTGAGACATTTATCGCGCGGTCCGTGCTCTTCAGGGACGGGCTGTAGCTTTCGTTGTAACTCAGGCTGTAGCCAATCCCTCCTGCCGATGCGCTTACTCCAGCCTGCAATGATGTACTTGCTCCCCTGGTATGCCAGTAGGTCTGGCGGCTGCCGGTAAGATACAGCGAGGCATTGCCCGTCATGCGCTGGTTAATATTGACTTCCATACGTTCACGGCGATTGTCATTCAGGTCATACCAGTCGGTGAGCGGCCGGGGTATCAGCCTGCCAGCAGCATCACGGCGCTGTTCATACTGCCAGCCCTGCATTACGCTGCGCTGGCTCTCCTCCAGGGTATAAAACCCCCGTGTGGAGTAGCGATAACCTGCCAGCTGAAAGGTTGTGCCGGTAGTCTCAAATCCGCGACTGTAAAGAAAGCGCACGGACTGTCCGCGATGACGATTTTCGTCCGCCAGTATGCTGTCGGCATGCGTGACATCGGCCGAAAACGCCCCCCAGGCCTGCATATTGATACCGGCACCCAGCGCGGCAGCCTGATATTTACGGGTATATTGCAGGCCGCCATAGAGGGTGATGCCATGAGGCATTCCCCGCATCAGAGTGCCATGCAGCACTAACGGGCGTGATGCGTGCTCCCCATAGTTTTGCAACTGCCCGGCGTTTAATGCGTACTTCGTGCGCCCCTCCCTGAGCAGGTTAGGCACCGTGGCATAAGGCACGGTATAGATGCGCCTCCCGCCGTCCGCCTCTGTCACGGTCACTTCGAGGTCGCCGCTGGAATAAACCTGATCAATATCGTCAATAACAAACTCGCCAGGCGCGACGTTGGTTTCATACACCACATACCCGTTCTGACGAACACTGATGCGGGCATTGGACAGGGCCGTTCCGCGAACCACCGGGGCATACCCGCGCTCGGTATCGGGATACATGTCGTCGTCGGTCATCAGGTTCACGCCGCGAATGCTGGATGAATCAAAAATCTCACCCCGGGTCACGATATCGCCCATTTTCAGCCTGCTGCGCCAGTCAGAAATGCTGCGTTCAAGCCAGAGTCGCTCGTGGCTCCAGTCTCTTCTGTCATCGTTAACGCTCAGGGTTCGCTCATCGCGCAGTCGCCAGGGACCGATATTCACGCCGCTATGCAGGCGGAGATAATAATCATTGCCCCCACTGTCATTACGCCCGAACGTGTTGTTTCCGCTGAATGACCAGTTCAGCAGGCCGGCGGTTATGCCCTCATCCCAGCGCTCCGATGGTGTCCAGTTACGCGGGCGTCTCTGCACCCATCTTTGAGGAATACTGATGTCCAGACGCATTTTCTGGAAATCAAAGTGCGTGGTCGCGTGCGGTATAACACTGCCCGGGGAAAGAGGCTCTGCTGCATTCTTCTGCGTTAATGGACTGTCGGAAAATGCCTCCTGTCGCACGCCTGCGGCAATAAGGTCGCTGCGGGTCAGGACGGCCATCAGGCCGGTATTATCGGTCACTCCGGCACGTTTCCCGTCCGTATCTGCCGGTACAAACGCCATTTTACGAACGCCCAGCAGATGCTGGTTCAGATAAAGGCTGACGGTGTAGTGCCCCGGTAACTGCTGACCTCGACTGAACCGTGACAGATCGGCAATTTCTTTACTCTCTGAGATCAACTCCGGCGGGAACCACAGCTCTGCTTCAGCCGGACGCAGACTGAGCACCAGGGATGCGGTCAGAACTGTCAGCCTTAATGCTGAGATTTGTCTATTCGCCATGATGTCCGTCCGCCCTAACGAATGCGGCCTTTGCCTTTTTTAACGCCGCCATAATCATTGATGGCGTTCCAGCTGATAGTCGTGCCGCTGCCGGCAGGCAGACTGACTGATTTACGCCCCTGAGGCGATATCATCACGTCCTCCAGTTTCCTGCCGCCGGTTTTTATGCCGGTAAGCGTCAGCCAGTAGGGGGTCGGATTGTGTATATCGAGCAGGCTGCCTTTGCGGGTAAAAACCAGCTCATTCTCGGCCTGTTCACGGGCAGGCTTCAGCCCCGCCGGGCGAACAAAGAGTTTTACTTTTAAAGTGGTCGCCACCACGACGCTATTTTTGTTTTGAATGGCTGTTTTATCCACGGACGGCACGGCCTTGACATTAAAGTAATAGAGACGCTCATTTTTCGATGCATGCGGTGCACCGGCGTAAATTACGCGGAGAATATTTTCATTTCCCGGCGCACTTAAATAGAGCGGAGGCGTGATAATAAAATCCGTGGTGCGGGTGCCATCCTCTTTCTCAACCCATGACTGTATAAGGTAGCTGGCAGATCCGGAGTCATTTTTAACAGATATAGAGGTCTGTCGTGCGTCAGCCGAATAAACGATTCGGCTGCCACCGAGCACGATCCCGGCGGAAACGCTAGTGCAGTAAAGCATGGCATAAACAAACAAGGCACCGACCATTTTATTAATATTAAAAAATTTCATCTTTATCTCTCACCCAGTGTTGAAATACGCGCTGCTTATTATTGCTGTGCGAAATATTTTTATTGTGCTGTAAAAGAATACCTGCGTGCTGCCAGTCGACAGTTCTCCGGACCACCTATACATAATTTACTGCCAGATATTAAAAACCTGACCTCCAGTGCCCAGGGATACTATCGTACGGACTAAAATCACTCACCTTAAAACATCTCTAAATATCTCTGTTTTCATGAAAATAAATAAATACCTTAGTATCAATAGGTTGCTCGTATTTCTCTGAAAAAAAAGCATGAGGCAGGGCTTTACACTTCAACGACTAAATATAATTCGCCAGGCGTAAGGATCCCTAAAGGGACGTGTAAGATCGAGTCCCAGCCCCTGCCACATCTGCTCTGTTAAAATCCAGCGTCATACTACTGCCTGTATCAATAAATGAGTTTATGTTTCCAATATGAAAGTCATGAGCTGCATAAGCGATCGACTACAATGGCTACACTTTATTTTTTCCCCGTGACTGCGATATAAAAAATTGCTGCGGGCCCTGGTTTTACAGGCGCGCAAGTTCGGGTAAACCTGAGAAATCCTGCAGGAGGCTCCATGAGTACCCGCTCATGTATTGAGTTTCGGGAAGTTTAAAAATTCATAAAGTTAAGATAAAGCTGTTTGCCTGAACGGGCTGGATTCTGCAAAAACGGAGTTTTAAATTTTTCTACCTAATCGATCACGTACCTTTCAGGTAAAAGGAATACATCATTATGTTCTTTTTTTATCACTGCTTGGCGAAAACCGGACACTGACCGTTGGAAAAACAAGCTGTACTTTGCATTTGCAAACCGGGTCGGGTGATAAAAACGGAGCTTCTGCTGGAATATACTGGTGATGAAGAACTGCGCCGCATCGTTCAGGCTACAAAAAATAAATGTGAAGGTTTTGAGGGTTCAGGTAATGGGGTCGATTTCGGGGGCGAAAAATGACGGATTACGTACGTGACGAACAGCTGAAGGTAATAAAATATAATCATCTGGGCGCCCACCCGCATACTATGACGTTACATTTTGACAGAGCAGACAGAGTAAGGGCGGGAGATCTTACACACGAATCCTTACGCCCTGGCAAGTATACGTAAACTGCCTGAATACCGGCGTGGGGAGTAAAATCCTGGTGATTTATTCATTAACTCTGAAACGAGGCCAGCATACGCAGCAGCCTGGCCATCAGGTGTCTCCGCTTTCACTACTCTGTTATCTATAAGATAGCGACCCTTCACATAAATGGATGGGGTGCCACTGACCCGGAACGCGCTGACCATAGCCTCCTGACGGACGCTCAACAAGGTCTGACACACCAGCGACCGTGGCGACCGCTCAGGCCTCGCTCAGTTCCCGGCATTTAACTTCGCAAACTCATTTTTGGCTTCGCGGAGCTGCTCTGTGAATCCGGGGTTGTTATGCAGTGCTGCAACAACGACTGCGCCCATCAGTCTTCCTGCATCCACATCGCTCTGCCAGTGCGCACCACAGACGATCCTGCTCTCACCAAAATCATAGCCGCGGCGGAGTATTGCCGTTTCACGTTGCGGATTGATTTCTGACAGTACCAGTGCCGCCGCCCAGCCAAAGGAAGCATGGCCAGAGGGATAAGAGCCCGTGGTAGCCATTTTCTTGTCTTTTTTTGGCGTGCAGGTAACATTTTTATAAATGACGAACGGGCGAACCCTCTTATAGTACTCTTTGGCACTGCGCATCGCGTAGTCATGACTGTCCTGCAATACCTGCGTCAGCAGGTGATACAGCACAGGCGTTTGTATTTCTGATATTTCCATGCCATAGGCAACGGAGAACGCCTGACCGAAATTCTTATAATTTGCATCTTCGCTGGCGAGGCGTGTTCTGTCAGCATTTTGGCGTAACCTGCCTGACTCATAGCGTGCCTTATCGTACTGAAATCTGGCTGAATCTTCCGCCGGTGGTGGTGGCAGTATAGCCAGGCTGTCCGGTGAGGTCTGCTGCGTCAGAAAACCCTCTGGTTTCAGGGCATTTGCCGGTGAAGTAAACATCATACCTGCGGCAATGCTGGTAAAAAAAAATGCTTTTAATTTCATGTTAATCTCCTTATAAACCATGTCCAAAATCCTGATTATTATATTCCCGAGAGGCGTATTATCAACAATACCCGTGACCCACGTGATGCTGGATGAATTCGGTTAGGGGTAATAATTTACTTTTACCGCACGTTAACGTTAATAGTATGGCTGCTCCAGGATGCTTTTTCCCAGGGATCTCTGCGTGGGCATACGGTACACCACAAACGGCAAGTGCGAGGAGAAATGCAGTTGTTGCAGCACGTCTGCCAGGGATTTCATCAAAGAGGCTGATTTGTAACTGCCACGGGAAATGTCGGAAGTAATAATCCGTCATCTTCAGCCGCCTGCCGTAATGAGAGCAGTCGCCAGCCCTACGGAAAGAACCGTCGCAACCACAATAGCGCCTATGACAAGTCCCGTACCAGTGGCAGCAGCTGTTTTTCCGCCAGAGACTTCTTTGCGTTCCAGCGTGACAACCTGCTCCAGGGGAACCATTGCGCTATCCTGCCCGATTAAAGAACTGCTGTTGACAGACTGAATAACTGCTTCTCCTTTTCGACCGTCTTTCAGAATGTACCGAACACGGTCACCTTTCCACAGTGGGGGCACTGTCTGATAGCTGGCAGCCGTCTGGGTGGTCTGGTGGAGAACTCCGATGTTACGGTAGGTTGAACACCCGGTCAGGCCCAGTGTAATAATCAGGGCAATAATATGCAGAGATTTTATTTTTCTCATATTTTTCCTTTTGCTGAATAAACTCAAGCTGAGTTCGGTGGGCTTTTTCATCTGATCTTTATGGTTAACTCTTACGACTAAGGTTTCTGAGTCTGTCTTCATAAACCGTCATTAAACTGGAGTATGTACCCGTTTAATGAAATGCTAAGTAAATAGTTCTTAATAAGTCTGCTTAAAGAGCACCGAACAGTTTTTGAAAATAATTTACAGTAGCTATCCGCCCACCGATCTTTGAGCGCACGAAGACCGAGTAACCGAACAAGATCGGTGGGCTCAGGCGTTCCCACATCTTGCACGGCCTAGCCCAGCGGTGGAACTTCACAATCGGGGCCATGCGATTGTTCACCGTACCAGGATCCAGTAGCTAATTGAGTTCCGCGCCTGATGAACCTTCAGAAAATATACGGCTTCATTGAGCCTTTCCGTTTTATGGGTCTGCGGTTTGACGGCGCGGAAACGTACGCCAGTGAAGTCACTGTCTGCCAGTCGTTTTTTCAGGCGATAATTTCTCTCTTACAGTATGTTCTCGTTCGGTTGGCCTTTAAACCCCGTTAGCAGCTCCCTATGCTTCATGAGGTCCTCGTCCCCGCTGAGAAAGTTTATCTGCTGCCAGCAGAAGAGTAGGACGGCATCAACAGGCAGACGGCGAAGTTTAAACTCCAGCCGTCAGGCTGCCTGGTTCTTGCCAATGTTATGCAAGCAATGCGAAAGAACCCGCTCTGACATCAGTTGACTTAACTTAAATTAAGTCTAAACAAAACGTAATGACATCTCTTTGTAAGTGCTATCAACTTGTTATTAAAGTGTTACAGAAGTGATCATGCATAAGATTTATTTCATGATGTAACTCTAGGTAAGTATGGATAATCAAGGTGATAAATGTTACTAAAATGATCGAAATTAGCGATCAATATTACATTAGTGATAGCTTTTGGCTATTAGAGTTAATTAATTGATCGTTTTTTTTACATTGCGTTCACATTGATTGTTCGCATATAAATTGTGTTCTCAGATACATCTGACGTAAGGGGGAATATGATATTTAGATTGCATGATGTCTCACATTGGGCCAGAAATAAATTATTGACGCTGATTTTTTATGTGTGATGACTCACGCATCTGATCTTATGAATTCTAACTTAATAATGTTTACAAACTAATAAACCACTCTGCGCTAGTGGGAGGGCGAAAAGTCAGGGTGCTGTACAGTAAAGGTGTCACCTTTTTTGGGGTTCGGTGTTTATATTATTATGCAACAGGTAGCTTGCCTGTATTTTTAATAAAAATTTTTTAGATATAAAACCAGCCTTTAATGCCAGGGTAAATCATTTAGTACATTATTTTACGTGATCTTCATCCCACTTTATAAGGATATATGATGAATTATTTTTTAAAAAAATCAGCCATTGCATGTTTTCTGTTGAGTATAAATATTATAACAGCGCCGTCATATGCCACAGTCAATCCTGTAAAACCAAACACAAAAGAGTTTAAGCTTAAACTGGGTGCGACACGCGTCATTTATAATCCCGATGCCAGCGGAGCAGCGCTGTCTGTCAGTAATCAGCAGGACTTCCCCATTCTCGTCCAGGGCAAAGTGTATGCTGAAGATAAAAAGTCAGCCGCGCCCTTTATTGTCACGCCACCGCTGTTCCGCCTGGAGGCAGGACAACAGAGTCGCCTGCGCATTGTTCGCACAGGTGGCACGGCAGCTCCCGACCGGGAAAGCCTGCAGTGGCTTTGTATTGGCGGGATCCCGCCCAAAGACACCGACGTATGGGCGGGCGATAACGCTGGAAAATCGTCAAAGTCCGTAGCCCTCAATCTGGAGGTTAGCGCGCATAACTGCATTAAGCTGCTCGTCCGCCCTTCAGGCGTGAAAGGCACGCCGGTCAGGGCTGCTGCTGCCCTGACCTGGAGGCGGCAGGGAAATAAACTTTCCGGGTACAACGCCTCGCCGTTTTACATGAATCTGTCGTCTGTGACCGTTGGCGGGAGGCCCGTCAAAGGCCTGGATTATGTCGCGCCCTTTGCTGAGCGCAGTTTCACCCTGCCGGAAGGCGCATCAGGAAAAGTAGAATGGAAAATCATCACGGATGTCGGCGGAGAAAGCCGGGCCTTCCTGTCCCCCACCTCCTTATGAGCGTGGCTCATGATGCGCGTCCGATTTTCTCTCATGCTTCTGAACGTATTGTCAGCCCTGCTCCCTGCGGCTGCGACCACAAAAACCTATGTTTTTGATGCCCACCGGCTGCGAGGCGATATCAGCAACGCCGATATCGCGCTTTTTAATCAGGGCGGGCAGCTGCCTGGCACGTATACCGTCGACGTACTGGTAAACGGAGAGCATGTCGATTCGGGAGATATTGTTTTCCGCGTGCGTAAGGCAGCACAGGAAAAGAGTGAGCTGGAAGCCTGCCTGAGCCTGGAGCAGTTGTCACGGTACGGCGTGAAGGTGGAGGACTTTCCGGGCCTGGCGGACGGTGTTGACGAAAGCTGCGTCGACCTGTCTGCAATTCCTCAGGCGCAGGCAGAGTTTCAGTTCAACAGTCAACAGTTGCTGTTGAGCATCCCGCAGGCCGCCATGCGACTGAAGTTACGGGGCATTGCCCCGGAAACACTGTGGGACGACGGGATCCCCGCATTTCTGATGAATTACCGGCTCAGCAATACGCAGACAGAGTACCGGGGGAAATACAGCAACAGGAACAGCAGTCACTATGCCCAGCTTGAACCGGGAGTGAACCTGGGGGCATGGCGGCTGCGTAATAACACCACCTGGCAGAAGAGTCAGGGTAACTCCGGACGCTGGCAGACGTCTTATACCTTTGCCGAGCGTGGACTGAACAATATAAAAAGCCGCCTGACGTTAGGGGAGCGGTTCACGCCCGCTGACATATTTGACAGCGTGCCTTTTCGTGGAGTGATGCTCGCCTCAGACGATGCCATGGTTCCGGCCAGCATGCGCATCTTTTCCCCTGTGGTGCGCGGTATGGCTCGCACGCAGGCCCGGGTTGAGGTTAAGCAAAATGGCTACACCCTTTATAACGCAACGGTTGCCCCAGGTGCCTTTGCCCTGACTGACCTGGGCGCGGCCGGTTCCGGCGGCGACCTTCAGGTTACCGTATGGGAAACAGAGGGTTATCCGCAGGTATTTACCGTGCCCTGGCAGACCCCCGCCATTGCCCTGCAGGCCGGTTATCTCAGTTACAGCGCTATGGCCGGGCAGTACCGCCCGTCGGACAGTGCGGTGGGGCAGGCAACGGTAATGTACGGTCTACCCCTGAACCTGACGGTGTATGGCGGGCTTCAGGCTGCGGAGAACTACAGTGCGGCTTCACTTGGCCTCGGCGCCTCTTTAGGGCGCTGGGGAAGCCTGTCACTTGACGCCACACGGTCTCACGGGCAGCGAAAAGGCGGGAAAAATGAAACCGGCGGGTCCTGGCGGGTACGTTATAACAAATCTATTGAGGCCACGAACACCTCATTTTCACTGGCAAGCTACCAGTATGCCTCTACCCGGTATAACACGCTCCCGCAGGTGCTGGACAGCTATCGTAAGGGAAACGCGTCGCGGTATGGAGGGGATAACAACGGCCGGGAGCACCGTAAAAGTCTCAGCACGCTGACGCTGAGCCAGTCTCTGGGCAGTCTGGGCTATGTCAGCCTCAACGGCAGCCGGGAAGATTACAGCAACCGCACCGGCCATCAGAATGCTTACGGTGCCAGTTACGGTATCACGGTGAAAAGCGTTTCTCTGTCGCTGAACTGGACGCAGAACCACAGTAACCGCGCCGGGAAGCAGAAAAATAACACGCTGTTCGGCGCCAGCGCCAGCGTGCCGCTGGACCGCTGGCTGGGCGGCAATACGCGGGCGAATTATCAGATGACCTCCCCGTCTTCCGGTGACAGCACACAGCAGGCAGGCCTGAGTGGGCTGGCCTTTGATCGGCAGCTGAGCTGGAACGTCAGCCAGAGCCACCGCTCAGCCCAGAGCAGCAGCGCCGACTCCAGCATGATGCGGCTGGGCTGGCGCGGCGGCTACGGGCAGCTGAACGGCAGCTACAGCTACAGCACCACGTCACGCCAGCTGGGCGTGGATGCGGCCGGCGGAATAGTCATCAGCAATGAGGGGATGACGCTGGCACAGCCTCTGGACATGAACAACGGTGTGGCACTGGTTGTGGCCCCCGGCGCGGCAGGGGTACCGGTAGGCGGCTGGCCGGGGGTTAAGACGGATTTCAGAGGGTACACCACGCTGCCTTTTATGACCCCTTATCAGGAAAACATGGTCAGCCTGGATCCGACCCAACTGCCTGCAGATGCGGAAGTCAGGCAGACAGATGTCAGGGTTGTGCCAACAAAAGGGGCGGTAACGCGCGCCGCATTTGCCACGAGTATCGGCGGGCGGGCACTAATTGCACTGAAGCACTCAGGTGGTGAGGCGCTTCCCTTCGGTGCGATGGCCACGCTGAACAGCAAGGCCGGCAGAACCAGCGGTGTCGTCGGTGACGGCGGGCAGGTTTACCTGACCGGATTACCCGATGACGGGCAGCTGACGGTGCGGTGGGGAGAGGCACTGGAGTGCCGGGCGGATTACCGCCTGCCGGCTAAAAAGGTAGCGGCCGGACTTTATATTACTGAGGCAGTGTGCCGGTGATACCGGCTGAATGACTGGAGAACCTGTTATGGCCCCATATATTACCCGACTGGTTTCAGGCCTGATCCTGTCATGCGGACTGGTGGCCTCCCCGGCCCAGTCCGCAGAAGCGCCGTGGCTGATGCTGAAAATGAGCGCCGGGCTGCAGGCCGGAAAAATCATGGATGGCACACGCATCGGTCAGGGCGCCGTCGTCAGCCGTGACGGCCACAGCGGATTTCAGGTGTGGTGCGAGTCAGGGTGCCTTTCCTTTGAGGGGCTGAGCCCCCGTTACGTCCTGACCGGTACGCAGAATGCCCGGAATCAGCTCAGGGTGCGTTTGCAGCCTGCGCAACAGGAACCGCCCGCGGGAGACGTGTCCCTGAGGGGGATGGTGCTCCGAACCGTTGATGAACAACTGAAATTTGACGTGCTGGCTGACGGTGAGCAGAAGGTTAACCCCGACAGCTATACGCTTGAAATTAAAAGTGTGCTACTGGCAGCCGAAGAAGAATAGCGGCTGACGCGGGCAATGAATATTAAATCATTACATCTGAAGAAGGAGCGCGATAACAGAGAATACATGTTTTTTATCTGAGTAGACGAACAGGTTTTCAACTGTAAGTGATGTTTTTTATTTACGTGTATATCAATATCTTTAATAAAATAAGGAATGACCATAATGAATATCTGTAAAAGTGTTTTATCCGTAATGATTGCCGGTGCAGGATTTGTTGGGATGGCCCATGCAGGCACCCTGATCGGTAATGCGGCGACGGCATCTGCTGATCTTGTTTTCACTACTCCGTCGGAGTTGACTAATACCCTGACTGCAGTATCTGGCCTGTCTGCCGGAAGCGTAAAAGAAAACACTCTCCTTGCTCAGGGGAAACTTGCAACCACGAATGGCGGTGGAAACAGATATGCCGTACGTGTCATGAATGGTGAGGTTAATCCCAACTATGATGATGGCATGAAGATTATTTCCGGGAATAATGACGGTGAAAATAAATTAAGCGTTTATGTTAGTATAGATGGCGCTGGAGGATTTAAAACAGAAGTCATTGATGGTATTGTTTACACTGTCGGGTCTAATGTGAGTTCAGGAAATTATTCTGTCAATACATTTGGCAATAATGCTGTAAATGGAGGCAAAATCACTGCTGACACTTATACCGTTCAGACTGAAGCTTATGTCTATAATTTATAACGCCTGACTCTGCGATTTAAACCTGAAGTTCAGTATTAAATAAGCAACGTAATAACGACCTGATTTGAAAGATGAACCAGGTCGTTATCTTATTATTTTTAATTAACGTTTAAATCAGCATCTTTAAACAAGTCGCGAGCCTCCGTTGACTGGCCCGGGGATCAGACTTTTCTCCCGCACGTGGGTTTTCACCCCCTGTACATTCAGACCCGCAACTGCGCGAAGGTAAACCATGTCACGCTGCGTTAGCGTCTCTTTGGCCTGCTCGCCTGTATCGTGGTAGCGTAAGCTCAGCGCCGCGCCGCCGGCATAGTGTGCCAGCCGGGAGCCCGCTATCGGTAGTTTTTTTGGGGTTTGAGGGCCAACTGCACGAATTTGAGGGCGGTCTGTCATGTCCATTATATTTTTGTCTATCAGACAGTGACTTCACTAGCGTACGTTGATGAACCCTGCGACAGAGAACATCTGCAAATGGATACAGACATTTTATCAGCAACAGAATGTGTGGATAACATTCTCGCATTAACGGAGTAAATCGCTTCAAGTCGGCCATTAACCAGTTTTCAGTATGTTAAAATAAACAGATCAATAACAAAATGCAGCTTACAGTAAAATTTTGTATCGCCTTTCGCATATTATTAATACAATAATTTCATGATTAATGAATAATCACCAAATAACATGAAATCTACTTTTTAATAAAATTATAAGGCGATTAAATATGAAAAAAACCATTTTGCTTCTGTTATTTATATCTCTACCTTCATTCGCAGGTTCCATGATGGGTTCCTTTGCTAACAGGGAGCATTGTGAGAGTTTCAAAACTAATATTGCAGATGCAAAATGGCCCAGCGTAAATAAAAAGTGTGTCATTGTACAAGGTAAGTGGTGGCTGGAATTACCTTAAATAAGATGCCTGCATTTTATTTTAATTACGATCTTAAATAGTTATCCAAGTGTCATTTCTCTCCCCACTACTCTTGAGTGGTGGGGAGAGAACGTAGCGCTATTACAGGGCAAACTCGACGTTGCCCGCACCATGCTGGCCACCGCTCAGAAGCAAAAATGCTTTCCCAGGAACGTCGCGATTGATATCCAGTGGCTCTTCGGACGTGGCCGCAAATACGGCCCGCCGGCAAAATGCGCCAGCCTCTTGAATATCTCTGGCGCTCCTGCAGCGGCATTATGACTGCACAATTCGATCTGTTCCGGCTCACCTAGGCCTCTGATCGTCAGATTAAACGGTAGATAAAGCCGATAACGGGATGCAAATCATTTCGGCATGCGCAGACCATTCTGGCGTGGATTGAGCTGGTCCACATGATACGAAAGGGGCAATATGGGGGCAGGGGACGGACTGTCCCCGGCGCAACCGTTTTATCTGCGAGTTGCCTGAAAAACAGGCCGCACGACTTTTGTCCGCCTGCTTACGTTAATGCGACAGCGCCGTTTACGGTGCTGATGTGGCGACAGACTGAACTTTGCAGGGGCACAGGCAGATAAGCATGCGACCGAGTTCCTACCTGACGTCACTGTCAAAGATAAGAGTGACCACCCCTTTCCAGTCTGAACCTGGTGCTTTGACCATTTTTTCCACTTCCGGCCGGTTTACCACAAAATCGAGCTTCGAGCGTAAATCCACGGCAAACCACCCTGAATTATCAATAATCTGCCCGGCTGTATCCGTGTTCAGCAGCATATTATGCACCGGCTGTCGGCCAGAGGTTAAACCCGGAACGGTCATTCTTACATCCAGCGGCACCGTTTCACCCGATGCCGGATTTTGTAATCCACAACCCTGGCCCGCCGCATACTGACACTGCATCGACACTTTAAAACTGCCGGAACTGGTGAGGGTAAAGGGCACTTCCCTGGACAGTCTCTGCGGTATCATTCCACCGTTAATCCACGCGCTCCAGCCGTCCGGCGGCGACAGCTGCACATTCTCACTGCCGCGCGGGAAATGTAGGTAAAAAGCATGCTCTACGGTGGCTCTGATGCGAATACGGACTTCATTGTCAGAATACGACTGTGCACCAACATCCACATCCATTCCGTCACCAACGGTATAAACCACCTCGCCTTCGTATTCGCCAGCCGGAAGTTCAAGTGGTTTTGGCGTTTTGATAACATAACCGATACTGAAGTCTTTCACTTTTATCTTTCCGTCAGCGCTGTCGTAATTTAACCGCCGATAACAGACGGCCTGTTTTTCATAGATACTCCATGCAATATCGTAAAAGTTATCACCAAACATTCCTCTCCTTCCGGAACAATCCCCTTTGATAAAGTATCCAGAACCATTCATTGCATCTATAATGTTTTGCCAGCTACTCAAGCGATTATAGGTCATACCAATAAATGCCCACCTGAATTCCGCGGTGGTTGTTTCCCCTGTTTTTGTATTGGTCAGAGTAACGTGCTTTATCCGCCCGTCGATGGCGATATAGGTATGGTTTTTAATTTCCGGTGATGCTTTTTCAAATGTCTTTACCGCACTCAGCCCCGGAATAAGAATGCTGAACTCCCCTTTTGCACAGTTAATAGGGTAGTACATACAATAGCCCGACACGGGCGTGGTGTTTTTAAATTCATTCTCCGCGGGTGCATAGATGTCTGCTTTAAACTGCATGGTAATATCCAGGGTTGCGGCATCAGCCCCGCCTGCCAGCAGCATCGTTGCAAAACACAGCTTCCTGCACCCGGCTTTTAGCCCCGTGAAACCTGAACCTGATATTCTTTTCATCTGTCTTTTCAACCTTTTTTACCTTCAGTCGGTGTCTGGTTATCCGCCAGCGTCGTTTTCCCGCAGGCCACATTTCCGGCAAATATCAGCGAATCGCGCTTTTTGGTTTCCGGATCAAGACGAATTTCGCACTGCGTCATGGAAGGGTGTTCAATACGGATGACCGGCTCCTTTTCATGAAGCTCCAGTGTAAACATGCCGTCAGACTCGGTGACGGTGCGCCCGGCGTGGTTAATCACGCTGGCTCCCCCCAGGGGGCGGCCCTGGTTGTCCACCAGGCGTCCCATTATGGTGAGAGTTTTCATGACGCGGACTTCATGGCTGCTGACGCCGCCGCGTACAAGGTGATAATCCAGATACTGCGGCGAGGCTTTCAGGGCAGGAGCCTCTTTGCCGGGGAAAGCAATCTGCACCGTACCCGGTTTCCAGGCCGGAACCGGGATAAAGTTTCGCCCTGGCTTCAGTGGTGTGGCGCCCGATTCGTGGTAAGCGACTAACTCTGCGCTGGCATCATCAGATGCCACATCCACAATCATGCCGCCGCCCTGATGTTGCTGCGCGTCATGACCGAGCGACCCCTTCCCCTGTCCTATTGCTAACGTGCTGCCGAGGTTAACCCCCCCGCTTAGCAGGCCACCGGCGCTGGAGCGCTGGCCCCAGAAGCTGCCGCTGGCCAGCGGGGCGTCAAACTGGTTATAACTGCTCAGTCCTGCACCGTAGCGGTCAGCGGTAGCCGTCACACTGCTCTGCTTTATGATGCTGTTTTCCCACTCCTGATTCAGGGTGGCAGAGGCATACGCATCATGACCGCCCCGGGCATCCATACGGCTGCCAATGCTGACGCTGACGCTGCGTCTCTGAGTGCCGGGAGAGAAACTGACGCTCAGCGCCACGCCACGGTTGCGCGTATTGCTGTTATCACGGTAGGGCCGATCAAACGCGTCAAGCCGTAAGTTAACCGGCGTGCCGCCAATGCTCAGGCGCGTGCTGTATCCGGCATCAACGCCGATACCGTTATTACTGCTGCGGTGAGTCAGGCGGGTATTCACACTCCGTTCACTGTCAAGGCGATAGCTGGCAAACAACGACGAGTTCTGTGCAGTGAGCGGACGCGAATAATTAGTCCGGCGTCCCGGTGCGTCTTCCGGCATATACCAGCTGCGACTGTGGTTGAGTGCCACGCTGCCTTTTTCGTGTGTCCACATTGCCTGCGAATCAAAGCCATATCCGGTGACGCTGCTGTGCCACAGGCTGCTGTACAGCTTCACCTGCTGACTGGCCTGCCAGTCCAGTGAGGCACCGGCCTGTGTCTCTTTGCCCACGTTCAGAACGGCGGCACCGCCCGTCAGACGGGGCCGTATCAGGTAATTCAGGCTGGCACCTGCCGCTATTTTGCCCTGTGGCTCGCTGCGCGCGTTGTTCGCTAAAACGGTCTGCTGACCGGCAAACAGGTTGTAACGCAGTCGCTGGTCAGGGTTACGCCATCCTGCCGGTTTGTTGACGGTTTCATTACTGCGGCCGGTCTCCCGACCATCTTCCAGGACACGCACTTCAACATCGTAAATTCCTTCGGGTAACGGCGTAGTATCCAGCGCCTGTAAACCCGGCTGCACCGGCTGTGAATTAATCAGCACACCATTACGGTAGATTTCGGCAACACCTTCGCGGTTTGCCGTAACCCAGACCGGGTAGAGTGCGGGCGTGCTGCCTTTTTTCATTAGGGTATCGCTGCTGCCCGTCATCACTCCCGCCAGCGTGGTTATCCCGCTGCCGCGCGAATAGGGCTGACGCAGTACGCCCTGACTGTCAGGAGAAAACAGTCCGCCACGATAAAAGGTGTGCTGGCTTTCGCGCAGCAGATAGAGTGAGGTCAGCGCGTGGCGGGTTTCGGCTTTCCCGCCCTGACTGCGTTCCAGCTGATACTGACCAATGACGCTCCAGTTACCGACGGCGGCTTCAAGCCCGCCTAACCAGCTTACTGCAGTGGATTGTTTTTGTGCTGAAGAGAGATTTAGCTGGTGAGATAACATCAAGCCGGTGCTGCTTTTTTCGGGTAACGCATGCCATAACTGCTGTCGTGCGCTCTGCCGATGGGCTGCTGTGACCAGCGTTAACTGCGCACTGGCGAGGTTGTAGTCTGCCGCTAGTAGGCCCGCCGGACACTGGCGGTTACACTGCCCCAGCGCCACTGGCCGATACATGGCTTTCAGCCAGCGCTGACGCTCGGCTTCATTCCATTCACTGCTGCTGACATCGGTAAAATTAATGAGCTGCACGCGCTCATCTTCACTAAGCACGATGCTCGCATCGCCCAGCAGTTTGCCATCCAGCATCACGCGCGCAGAGAGCGGGACGTTAAAAAAATACGCGCGAAAATCCTCCGGCATCGCCGCCGCCTGTTTGGCAAGTGACAGTGAACGTGGTGACTGCGCGGCAGTCGCCTGCATTGCTACCGTAATGCCCAGCAACAGCGTAAAGCCAGTGATGAAACGGGAAAAATCCACGATAAAGGTCCAGGGCAGGGTTAAAAAGGAGAAAGTTTCCTTTCTCCTTAGCCAGTGTTAAAAGTTCTTCAGTCCATATGACAGGTTAACCGTGGACGTTTATGGTTTACGCTGGCACGCTGTCGAACATCATGGTGATAGTGCCGTTGTACTCCCCGGCCTCAGGACGCGTTTTGTCGCTAAATGGCGCAGTCTGTGATACCTGCATTACACGGGTTTTCTCACTGGCGGCATCAGTGTTTGACAAAACCTCAACAGCGTTAGTAGCACCGGTACTCAGGGTCTTATCGAAAATTTTGACGGTCAGCGGGATAGGGTTAGCATTAGTTGAGGACGTCAGCACCGCGTCATCCTGCAGATAGGCCTTAATGCCTCCCGCCGCATTTTTCATTTTCAAATTTTTTGAGAAGGGGCGTAAGGAAAGATTAGCTTCGCTCCAGGCCATTCTCTGCGTGGTGACTTCCCAACCCGTGCCCAGAACATAAAAACTGTTATCCGGGATTGAAGCTTCCACGCTAAACTGTATCTGTGATGCCTGTGCCGCAAAGGATGAAGCCATCATAATCGCCGCGGCGCTGATGATTTTTACTGACATAATAATTCTCCAGAGAGTGGTTGATTAAAGAGGTTTACCTGACGTCAGGGATTTATTCTGCATCCCCTCATGCAGGACGTACTGCCATACTTTTCCGGTAGTAACCGGTTTTTCAAGCTTCATGCCCGGACGTAACTGATGAGTGGTCACGTTAGTGCAATTTTTTAAATTTTTATCGCACTCTTTCAGCGACTGAATAACAATACTGGCGTTACCGTTGTTGCTGATTTTCAGGGTGCGGCTGTCTTCGGTTATTCTGGTGTTAAATCGTGCAGAGGACGGCAACACCGTCACAATGGTGCCGAATCCGGTCAGTACAGTGACCCCGGCACTGATTTCATCCTGATATTTTTTCGCGTCGTCTTTGCTCAGACCAAACTCCTGTGCGTCCTGCGGAATAACCGGGATATAGCGCACACGATAATAGCGTTCGTTGTCACGACTGCCGGTAAAAACTAAGCGGTTAGTCTGCATCCCTTTCGCAGGAATAATTAATCGCGCGGGACTTGAGATTAAACCGGTGCCTGTGCCTTTAATCAGAGCGCTTGTATCGAGTCTATTTTCGGTATAACCCCGGTCAGTAAAAATCATCTCATCCACGCTTACGCGCACAAAGGCGGTGGCATCACCGGTGTTGTTAATTCTTTTCGCCAGGGTGCTTTTCTCTGGCTGAATATATTCGTTTAATTCCCCGACGTTTATCGCAGGTCCCGCCATCGCGGGCATCGAAGTCAGTGTAATAACTGTAAAAAAAATAGTTTTCAGCATTTAAATCTCATAATGTTCACCAGACATCCCGTGTAGTGCCGGGAATCAAGGAAAGCCTTTACTCTATGAGGCTGCATACTTTCACAGCAGGTATCATCATAGGGTGCGGGTGCCATCCTCTTTCTCAACCCATGACGGTATAAGGTGGCTGGCAGATCCGCTGTCATTTTTAACAGATACAAAGGGCTGCCGTGCGTCAGCCGGATAAATGATTCGGCTGCCAACGATCGCGATTCCAGCGGAAACGTTGGTGCAGTAAAAGCATGTCATAAACAAACAAGGTACCGCTAATTTTCTTAATCATAAAAAAAGACATATTAATCTCTCGCTCAGCATTGAAATGCGTGCCTCTTATTATTGCTGTTTAAAATATTTTAATTGTGCTGTAAATGAATACCTGCGTGCTGCCAGGCGACAGTTTCCCGGACCACCACGTACATAATTTACTGGCAAATAGTAAAAACCTGACATCCATTGCCAGGAGATACTACCGTACGAACCAATATCACTCATCTTAAAATATCTCTGTTTTTATGAAAATAAATAAATCCTTTACTATCAGTGAGTTGTAGGAATTTATCTGAAAAAAAACGTGATCCAGGTTTTTATATATTCCTGTTAAAAATAATTAATCTACCCGCTTCATCATCGTATATAAATTCCTGACAGGTGTGGGTGTGGGATTAATTTTTCGGTTTGACGGTATGTCTAATAGTCTTTTTTTTGAGCGAATGAACTCACAGTTCCGCATATAGATGAAAATGACACGAGGTTTTTACTGCAGGAATGACAGAAAGAGGTCAACGTGAGGAGGCTGGAATATGGCGGTGCATCTGTCATATGGTCAGATGCACAACCTTCTATAACCTTTACCAAAAAATATTAATTTTTATGCCAGAAGCTAACTCGCCTCTTCGCAGATAAACAGTGGCGCGGTTTTCGAGTAGAACAGCCATGCTTTATCACCCACAGGCTTTATTTTCCATAACAGATGTTCGCCTTTGGTACTGAAAAAAAGGGGGAACCACTGATTTTCCACTTCAGGGGAGAGGGTCATATAAGGTGAGTTCGATATCAAATCAGAACGTAATAGATAGATGTTTTTACTTTTTTTATAAGAAAAGCGGATGCTTTTACTGATGTAACCTGCCTTTTTTTCACCATGATGCACGACACCAGACATTGAAATCGTACCTTTGCCATTAATGAGTGTATGGAAAGAGACGACATCCACGCGATCGTTACCCTTTAAAAACGTGATTTCTGCTTTGCAGGAAATACCTTTTTCCTTATGGTTTTTGAAAATAAAGATAAATATCATGGTAAAAGCAATCAATGAAGAAAGCATTAACAATTTTTTTTTCATTCTTTATGTTTCTTAATGTAATAAATGGAGTGGCAATTGGCGTGCTGCGTTGAATACAGGGGGTTCTGACAGGCAAAAACAGATACTCTGCCGGAATTTTTGTAGGCTGTCATATAAAGGTGGTTTTTATCTTCGCAATTAATGTTCAGTTTTTCAGCAAGTTTTAATACCCGTTCGCGTGTCATGGCACTATCGCTGTTCAGCCAAATCTGACATCCCTTATAGTCTAACGGTTCGGGGTAGAATAAATCACCAATTTCATTATGAGACTGAAAAACGGGAAAAAATATCACAATCATTAATAATAATGCACCAGCTGTGGCATAAAAAAAATATATATATTTTCTTTCTGCACGCTTATGGTTTTCGTGATGGCCAGACTGCTCAACAAAAGTATGGGGGATATCAGGCTGTGGAAGGGGTTTTTCTTCTATTATCTCATGCTTTCTGTCTTCCTGTTCCCCGGAAAAAGAGTCAGGATTTACATTAACTTCTCTGGTAATTTCTATCGAAGATGAGAGTAGAAACCCGCGTCGGGGTATAGTACGAATAATATCTGCTCTAAGGCCTGTTTTACTAAAAGTCCGTCGAAGACTAGAGATATTCTGATACAACGAAGTAGACGTAGGTTCCATACCAAAACGACGCCAGGCAAAATCATATAGCTGCTGATGAGTAACGAGTTCTCCAGCGTTATCAATGAGTAGTTCAAGGCATAAGGCTGCGGATACGCTCAGCCCGGAAAATTCATCTCCCCAGGAAATTCTCCTTTTTTCAGGTTCAAAAGAAATTTTATTGTTTATCTTTATAATCCGACTCAAAATGTCCTCCATAACTAAAGGTGAAATAAACCTCAGGATAATCTGTATTAAGATTGAAATGTAGTTGTCAATCAAGATAACCATTACAAGATGTTAGAATGAACATTTTGAATGGAAAATATCGGGTTCTTTTGCATTACGGGGTTGTCTGATATCTTGTCGTTTTGGTGATGTTTTCTGGCCATGTATCTGATCCGAGGACTTAAAGGGGGCTAAATTGAGGAGGTCCACTCGATAGTGAGCACCTCTGGTGACCATGATATCGAATGCCCTTAAGAAAGAAGCGCAATGCAGCGGCGGTGTCCAGCCGGTCAGTCACCAGGAAATCAATGGTCTGAACTGCAGTATCGGCGAAATGCCTTATCCAGCAAGAGTATCAGGCGGGTAATCCAGCGATGGAGCGGGGAGTAGTCAACATGGGTGCCGGGCTTCAGCCATCCTCTCTTTCCAGATTGCGTAAGCCAGACACCCCGGACACACTGAGCAATAACATCAGTAAGGTAATGCAGGTGGCTGGAGGTTTTCCAGATTAGAGACTCAGGCAGGCAACATCACGAATAAAACATCATCTTACGCGCCCACGCCTCAATACACCATAACCTCTTTAGCTGCATTGCCCAGAAATAACGGATGCAGCCGTATTTCCCGGGCAGATATCGTTTTTCTGGTTCAGTAGGCCCGGTTTGAAAACTGTTCCTTGCGAGCATCCAGCAGCATACATACATAAAAGAAGAATGCCGAGTGAACTGCACATCCTGACTGCTCTAAACATGTTCATCCTCAGATTTTATTTCGTGCAATAAACACGTGCTTCACGAGGTGTGTAGATACCGAAAGTAATGACGTTGAGAAATCCGTTCATGAATGTGAGCTGCGTTTCAGTGCGCGAAACTTTATCTGCGCCGCCGCAAACAGTGGCCGCATCAATAGTTTTTGACTGTGCCAGTCCAGAAATGAAGAAATGATGTGTTTCTACTTTAGCTGGCCGATCGGTATCGTTCTTTCTCATATCAAATGACTGCTTTGCACATCCGCTCAGCATAATGATAAGGCCCAACATAATAAACGTTTTCATAGTTTCCCCGGAAGTTTAAATTAAGAATAAATTATTTCATTAAATGTCACCCGGTGTTTAAACTGATCCTAAACTCTCTTAAGTACTGGCGTTACTTTACATTTGATTACATTTATATGCTGATATTACTCAGCAATAATGGATGCGCCACCAGGTGAGTATAATTTTAATGATAGGTAGCTCAGAGGACGAAAGCAGCACCAGCCAGCCTCTTCTGGCCTTCATTATCCCCGTCAGTTACTTCACTAATGTACGTTTTAGTTTCATCAGCCTTAAGACCTCTGTTGAGTTAACAAACCGACGGCTTATCCTCCGCTCATCATAACCCTTAAGGATATTTTATTTATCAAAACAGGTTTCTGGATTTATATATCCATTAACTTTATCCACTGTTAGTGTGTGGGTTTTCATTTAGCGCGACTGGAGAAAAACATTACCTGGAAAATCCCAGCCGGGCAAAATGCCATTATCGAGTGGAGGGTAATCATCTCGTGATTAATGGTCTTGGTTTGTGACAGAATCAAATGCTGCCTGTTCATGTGAAAAAATGAAATGGCGCTTTACACCGAAGAGGCTGGAAAGGTGGTATACAATGACTGGTATTTAATCACGTTATTGTGATTATCCACCGCGAACGCGAAAAGGGAGCCTGCGGTAACAGGCTCCCTTTTCGGGACGATAACTTTCTGATGTAGGCTGATGTGAGGGTCAACATCAACAGGTACTACTCCCGCTAAACGCCCGTCAGTTTTCTTACTTCTGACCCGCGTGCTTTGAATAATTGGTGCCCGGACTCGGAATCGAACCAAGGACACGGGGATTTTCAATCCCCTGCTCTACCGACTGAGCTATCCGGGCAACGGGGCGCATTAAACCCTTTTGGAGGAAAACCGTCAATGGCTTTATTGTGGAATTTGAACCGATTGCACTCTTTTCCATCAATGCGGGCGGTAAACGACACTTTTCTGTGCACTACGGCGAAATTTTGACAGGCTACCTGCCCGAACCCCCGAACCCCCGAACCCCCGAACCCCCGAACCCCCGAACCCCCGAACCCCCGAACCCCCGAACCCCCGAACCCCCGAACCCCCGAACCCCCGAACCCTGTGGCCTCTGGAGATAAGCGCCTTAGCTCATTAAACTCACCTGGGCGGCGACAATGCGCCATCCGCAGGGGAGTTTGACCCAGGTCTGCTGCTGGCGGCCCACCCGGTCGCTGCTGTCACGGGTAAATTCCGTGCTGCATACCGCGAAGTCTTCGCCAAAGGTGGTAATAACCGTATTGCGCAGCTGGCGATCCAGCCCGGCGGCAGGGCGCGAGGCGCGGAAGGCCCGGATCGCGTCTATGCCATACAGATTTTCTCCGGCACCCAGCCTCACGGTGCGGCCGTCGTGCCAGAACAGCTCGTCGAGCACCACCGTATCGTTGCTGATTAGCGCCTCTTCATAGCGGTAAAAGGCGGCGGTGACCTCCGCCAGAATCACCGGGCGGTCGATATATTCGCTCTTCATAGAGTGGCTCCCATTGTTGCTGGCAGTGCGGTGGTGATGCCCATCTGCTCCAGCGCCCAGGCGGCGCGCAGGCAGGCGTCTTCTTTAAAGGGGGCGGCAATAAGCTGTACGCCAATCGGCAGGCCTTCCGGCGTGCGCAGCGGCACCGTGGTCACCGGCAGCCCGAGAAAGGAGATGGGCTGGGTGAGCATGCCCATACTGGCGCGAATGGGCAGGTCGGTATCGTTAATGCGCAGGGTTTCCTGACCAATCAGCGTGGCGCTGTCCGGCGTGGCCGGGGCGATAAGCACGTCAAACTGCTCAAACAGCGGCAGCGTCTGCTGTTGAAAGCGGCGGCGGAAGCGCTGTGCCTGCACGTACCAGGCGGCGGGGATCATCGCCCCGGCCAGCAGCCGCTCGCGCGAAAGGGGCTCGAAGCGTTCGGGTTGGCTGCGCAGCGCGGGCAGGTAGAGATTACCCCCTTCGGAGGCGGTAATCAGAAAGGCTGCATTACGTGCCAGTTCAGCGTCCGGCAGGGTAACGTTATCCTGCGCGTTAAGCGCCCGGGCGACGGTGGCGACGGCGGTACGCGCGTTTTCGCTGCACCAGGTGTGAAAGTAGCCATCGAGTATTCCCACGCGCAGCCCATCAGCGCCGCGTTCCAGCTGGTTAAAGACCGGATGCAGGGCTTTTTCGGCCTGAAATCCGTCCTGCGGATCGCGGCCCTGGAGGGCATCATATACCCAGGCCAGATCCTCCGTGCTGCGGGCAAAGGGACCAATATGGTCAAGGCTGGCAACAAATGGCTGGCTGCCGCTGCGGGAGAGGCGGCCAAAGGTGGGCTTCAGGCCGAAAATGCCGCACAGCGAGGCGGGCACGCGGATCGAGCCGTTGGTATCGCTGCCCAGTGAGAAGTTAACCAGCCCGGCGGCGACTGCCGCTGCCGATCCGCCCGAGGAGCCACCGGCGATACGCCGCAGATCGTGCGGATTTTTCGTGGCGCCGTAGTGGCTGTTCTCAGTGGTGAAACCATAGGCATAGGCGTCCATATTCAGCATGCCGGAGAGCAGCGCACCCGCGTCAGCCAGCCTGCGCACCGCCCAGGCATCCTCTGTGGCCGCCGGGCGATCGCTAAACAGGCTGGCTCCCGCCAGGGTGGTCTGCCCGGCCACGTCAAACAGGTTTTTTACCGCATAGGGTATCGCTGCGAGCGGCGGGAGGGGCAGGCCGGATTTTCGCCGGGCGTCAAGCCTGTCGGCCTCGCCGAGCATGCGATCGCGGGTGATATGCGTCCAGGCGTTAAGGGTCGGATTGTGCCGCTCAATATCAGCCAGAGTCTGCCGGGCAATATCGCGGGCGCTCAGTTCGCCACGGGTTAGCGCCGCCCGCACGGCGGCAATGGATAAGGTCACGCTCATGCTTTATACACCCCCGCCACGTCCAGACGCTCATCGAGCGGTAAGGCCATCAGCGGCTGCGCCATGGTGGCTATACGCGTAAACTGCACCCGCAGCGCGTCGCGGCGTGCATCGTCCAGCGTCACGCCCAACACCTGCTCCATCTGTTCCAGCCACACTGCCCAGTCAGGCTCGTTACTCATGATGTTCTCCTGTTAAAAACCGGCTGCGCTGCCGTCGCTGCGGGGATCGCAGGCACCTTCCAGCATGCCGTTGGTATGCCGGACGATGGCACCTGCATGGCCGACGGCCTCGCTGAAGTCAGGGAGCTTTTCGACCTCATGACCCAGCGCCCGCAGGGTATCGAAAGTTGCCTGGCAAAAGCGGCCCTCCAGCTTCAGGGAGTCCGATGCCTGGCCCCAGGTGCGTCCCAGCAGCCAGCGCGGGGCGCTAACGGCCTGCTGGAGCGGCATGCCCTGTAATACATGGCGGGTAAAGATAGCCGCCTGCGTCTGTGGCTGGCCGTCACCGCCCATTGATCCGTATACCAACGTGCGGCCATCATTCAGGCGCGCGGCTGCGGGGTTAAGGGTATGAAAAGGCTGCTTGCCCGGGGCCAGCGCCAGCAGATGCTGTGGATCGAGGCTGAAAGCCGCGCCGCGGTTCTGCCAGGTAATGCCGGTGCCGGGTAGCACCACGCCGCTGCCAAATTCGTGATAGATGCTCTGAATAAAGGAGACGGCCAGGCCGCTGCTGTCCATTACCCCCATCCACACCGTATCGCCCGGGCCTTTACCTTCTCCCCATGGCGCAGCGCAGCGATCGTCAATGCTGTCTGCCAGCCCGTCCAGGACGTCGCCGTCCAGCAGCGCCTGCATCTCTTCCTGCATATGCAGCGGATCGGTGATGTAGCGGTCACGCAGGCCAAACGCCAGCTTGGTGGCCTCGACAATGCGGTGAACGGTCTGCGCCTCATTCGCAGCGGGCATATTCAGCCGATCGGTGATGCCCAAAATAGCCAGCGAAACCAGCCCCTGGGTGGGGGGCGTCATATTGAAAATGTCGCCGGACTGATGGCGGAGACGCAGCGGGGCGCGCCGCTTCGCCCGATGATTATTCAGGTCTTCCAGGGTGATCGGCATGCCCAGGCGGGACATCTCTCCCGCCATATGGTTTGCCAGCGTGCCGCGATAGAAGCTCTCCAGCCCCTGTTCGGTCAGTATGCTGAGGGTGTTCGCCAGCGCCGGTTGAGTAAAGCGGCTGCCCGCTTCAGGCACCTCGCCATCGGGCAGAAAGGTGGCGGCAAAACCGGGCTGATCGGCCAGCTCATGATATTTAGACCGGGTGGCATCGGCCTGAGAACCTGTTACCGGAATGCCGTCTGCGGCATAGCGAATAGCATCGGCCAGCAGGCGGGAGAGGGGCAGGGCTGCGCCGCCCATCCCGGCAGAGACGTTTAGCGCCTCGGCCCAGCCGCTGACGGTGCCGGCCACGGTCAGCGCCGCCCTGGGTCCGCGGTGCGGGATAGCCTGCGCCGGTTCATAAAAGGCCAGGCTGGCGAGGGATCCGGCCGCGCCGCTGGCATCAATGGCAATCGGGTCGCCCTTTGGCGGCACGATCAGCCAGAAGCCATCGCCCCCCAGTCCGTTCATATGCGGATAGACCACCGCAATGGTGGCCGCAGCCGCGACCATCGCTTCAATGGCGTTGCCGCCATCGCGCAATACGGCCAGCGCACTTTCGCTGGCGAGGTGGTGAGGGGCGACGGCCATGCCGAGCGGGGCGATATGACTCTGAATCATTTCAGTCTCTTTTTATCGGGTACATAAGTGAAGTAAAGCAAGAGATGTTCCAGGTTGCCGTCGGTAATGTTTCGCTGCCGACAAATTTTTCTCCTCAAGGGCGATAATATTTGGTTATGCTGGGAAAAATGAAACGAAAGTTACAAGGTAAGCGATGAAACAGCTTGATGAGCGCCTGAAAAGTCACTATCCCCAGCTCTCCCCGCAGGAGCAGCGGGTCGCGGATTTCGTTTTCGATCATTTCGACGATCTGATCGGCTATAACAGCGCAGAGCTGGCGCGGCTCAGCGGCGTCTCAAAGGCGACCGTCAGCCGCCTGTTTAAGCGGCTGGGCTACGAGAAATACAAGGATATGCGTGACGAGCTGCGTACTCTGCGCCAGAGCGGTATGCCCCTGACCGACAACCGCGATGCGGTTCAGGGCAACACGCTGCTCTCGCGGCACTACAAGCAGGAAATGGCCAATCTGACGCAGTGGGTTAGCGCGATTGATCCCGGGCAGTTTGGCGAGGTGGTGCAGCAGCTCGCCCGCTGTAAACGCATATTTATCATTGGGATGCGCAACGCTTATCCGGTCGCGCTGCACTTTCGTCAGCAGCTCCAGCAGGCCAGAGGCGGTGTGATGGTACTGCCGCAGCCGGGACAAACGCTGGCAGAGGAGCTGGTGGAGATGACGCCGGATGATACGGTGGTGGTGCTGGCGTTTCGCCGACGTCCGCGCATTATCAAACCCCTGCTGCTTGCGTTACAGGGCCGCGATATTCCCACGCTGGTCATCTGCGAGCCGCAGGCACAGGCGGTTATCGCGCTGGCCCGCTGGCAGCTGTGCACCCCGCTGGACAGCGTCTCCGCCTTTGACAGCTATGCTTCGGCAAACAGCCTGATCAACCTGCTTGCCAATGCGCTGCTGCATGAATCACTCAGCGAAGGACGGCAGCGGATCCATCATATTGCCGATCTCTACGGGCAGCTTGACGAGCTGGAGTGGCGCTAGTGGGGCACTGTTTTGGTGCTCTGCCTCTTTATGGGGCGCTTCCCCGCATCACTCTTTATCTCCCTGAGCTGCGACGAGTGCGCTAAAGAAATGCCTCTCACGGCTGTAACCCGGTCATAACCTCTTAAATTTCGAATAAATCGCGCTTTTCTGCTACTTACGCTCCGCGCTCTTCTGGCGGAACAGTAGCGAAAAGTAATTATCTGTCGCCTCCGATGATGGCACATTAGTTGCAAATAAATTCTTTAAGAATCTTTCGTTTCATGTTTTATTAACCGGGGTAGATAAGAATGAAGAGAGCATTTTTGGCAGTGTTGGGCGCAGCTTTGATGTTGACTCAGGTCACCCAGGCAAGGGCGGATCGGCTACAGGATATTGAAAAAAGAGGCGTTATACGCATTGCCGTGCCGCAGGACTTCCCGCCGTTCGGCTCGGTAGGGACTGACCTTCAGCCGCAGGGTTACGACATTGATATGGCCACGTACCTGGCGAAGCAGATGAAACTTAAGTTGCAGCTGGTGCCTGTCTCCAGTGCCAACCGCGTGCCTTACCTGCAAACCGATAAGGTCGATCTGGTGATCTCCAGCCTGGGGAAAAATCCGGAGCGGGAAAAGGTTATCGCGTTTAGCCGCGCCTATGCGCCATTTTTCCTCGGCGTGTTTGGTCCAAAAGAGGATGACCTTAAGAGCGCGGCCGGGCTGGCCGGTAAATCCATCGGCGTGACGCGCGGGGCGGTTGAGGACATGGTGCTGAGCGATATCGCGCCGAAGAACGCGCAGCTGAAGCGGTATGAGGACAATAACACCACGCTCTCTGCTTACCTGTCGGGCCAGGTGCAATACGTGGCGACCGGCAACCTGGTGGTCGCCGCCATCACGCGTCAAAACCCCGGTAAAGCGCCGGTCACCAAATTTATGCTGAAGGACTCGCCGTGCTTTATCGGTATGCGTAAGGACGAACCCGCCCTGAAGGCGAAGGTGGATGCGCTTATCGCCCAGGCGCTGGCGGACAAAACGCTCAACGGCCTGTCGCAGCAGTGGCTGAAAGCACCGCTTCCGGCCGATTTCGGCGCCTGAGGGAGCAATGATGGGACAACTTAATTTCCCTGCGCTGTGGCCCTTCTGGCCGGAACTGCTGGCCGGACTTTGGGTTACCGTCCAGCTGACGGTGCTGGCCACCGTGGGCGGGGTGGGGCTGGGGATCCTGGGCGCCGCGCTGCGTAGCGGCAGGCCCACGCTGCTCAGCCGCCTGTGGGGCGGCTACGTGGAGCTGATCCGCAACACGCCGTTTGTGGTTCAGCTGTTCTTTATTGTTTTTGGCCTGCCGAATCTGGGGTTGAAAATGACCGCGGGCGAGGCGGCGCTGCTGGCGATGCTGATTAACCTCGGGGCCTACAGCACGGAAATTATTCGCGCCGGGATCCAGGTCACCCCGCAGGGGCAGTGGGAAGCCGGGCGCGTGCTCGGGCTAAGCCGCAGCCAGACGTTTCTTCGGGTGGTGCTGCCGCCCGCGCTACAGCGCATTTATCCGGCGCTGGTCAGCCAGTGCATTATCGTGATGCTGGGGTCGTCGGTGGTATCGCAGGTTTCGTATGAGGAACTGACCTTTGCCGCCAGCTTGATCCAGTCGCGGACCTTTTTAAGTTTTGAGGTCTATCTGGTGACCACGCTGATTTATCTTGCGCTGTCGGTGGCGATGCGGCAGCTGCTGCTGGCCGCCGGGCGTAAATGGCTGAGAGGAGCGCAGAGATGACCACTTTTACCGACTGGGACATTGTTCGCAATCTGCTGCTGGCCGCACGCTGGACCCTGCTGCTGTCGCTGACCGCCTTTTTCGGCGGCACGGTGGTGGCGCTGCCGCTGGTACTGGTTCGCCTCAGTCGCCGACGCTGGCCGACGCGGCTGGTGCGCTGTTACAGCGAACTTTTTCAGGGGACGCCGCTGCTGATGCAGCTGTTTCTGGCCTTTTTCGGCGTGGCGCTGTTTGGCATTGACGTCTCGCCCTGGACCGCCGCCTCGCTGGCGCTGACGCTCTATACCAGCGCCTTTCTGGTGGATATCTGGCACGGGAGCATCAGCGCGCTGCCGAAAGGGCAGTGGGAAGCCTCACGCTGCCTGGGACTGAATACCGGGCAGACGCTCTGGCGGGTGGTGCTGCCGCAGGCGCTGCGCATCGGCATTGCCCCCACCGTGGGCTTTGCCGTACAGGTGGTGAAAGGCACCGCGCTGGCGTCGATTATCGGCTTTGTCGAACTGACCAAAGCCGGCACCATCCTGAATAACGTGACCTATCAACCTTTTAAAGTGTTCGGGCTGGTGGCGCTGGGCTACTTCCTGATGTGTTATCCGCTGTCCCGCTACAGCCAGTATCTGGAGAAGAAATTCAATGCCGCTCATCACCATTAATCAGGTACAGAAATACTACGGTGATAACCACGTCCTTAAGGGTGTGGATCTCGACGTCGATATGGGCGAAGTGATCTCGATTATTGGCCGCAGCGGCTCCGGCAAAAGCACCCTGCTGCGCTGTATGAATGGCCTTGAAGCCTATCAGGAGGGCAGCATTAAGCTGGGCGGTATGACCATCACCCACCGCGACTCGCAGGCGCGCGAGATCAGCCGATCGATCGGCATGGTTTTCCAGAACTTCAATCTGTTCCCGCACATGACCGCGCTGGAAAACGTCATGCTGGCGCCGCGCCGCGTGCTGAAAAAGAGCGAAGCCGCGTGTCGCACGCTGGCGGCGCAGATGCTGGAAAAGGTCGGGCTCGGCGACCGGATGAACTACTACCCGGCAAACCTCTCTGGTGGACAGCAGCAGCGGGTGGCGATTGCGCGTGCGCTGGCGATGTCGCCAAAGGTGCTGCTGTGCGACGAAATCACCTCTGCGCTCGATCCCGAGCTGGTCGGCGAGGTGTTAAAGGTGCTTGAGCAGCTGGCCCGCGAGGGCATGACCCTGATTCTGGTCACTCACGAAATGAACTTCGCCCGGGAAGTGGGCGATCGCGTGGTGTTTATGCATCAGGGCCGCGTCTGGGAGCAGGGAGACAGCAGGACGGTATTTGCCAACCCGCAGACCCAGGAACTGAAACAGTTTATCTCGTCCGTGCGCGGCCTCGGCCAGGCGCAGGGCGACTGACAAAGGAGAGAACAGATGGAATTAAGCCACTACCCGCAGATTAACCCGCCCCCGCGCCTGCTGATGGGCCCCGGCCCGATCAATGCCGACCCCCGCGTGCTGCGCGCGATGTCCAGCCAGCTGCTCGGCCAGTATGACCCGGCGATGACCCATTACATGAACGAGGTGATGGCGCTGTATCGCGGCGTGTTTCGCACCGAAAACCGCTGGACGCTGCTGATTGACGGTACTTCCCGCGCCGGGATCGAGGCGATTTTACTGTCGTCGATCCGCCCCGGCGACAAAGTGCTGGTGCCGGTATTCGGTCGCTTTGGTCATCTGCTGTGTGAAATTGCCCGCCGCTGCCGCGCGGAGGTGCACACCATCGAGGTGCCCTGGGGCGAGGTCTTTACGCCGGACAGGATCGAGGACGCGATCAAAGCCGTGCGCCCGCGCCTGCTGCTGACCGTGCAGGGCGATACCTCCACGACGATGCTTCAGCCGCTGAACGAGCTGGGTGCCATCTGTAAAAAGTATGGCGTGCTGTTCTACACCGATGCCACCGCGTCGCTGGCCGGTAACGTGCTGGAAACCGATGCCTGGGGGCTGGACGCGGTCTCCGCCGGGATGCAGAAGTGCCTCGGCGGCCCGTCAGGCACCTCGCCTGTCACCCTCAGCCCGCAAATCGAGGCGGCGATCCGCCGGCGTAAATGCGTGGAGCAGGGGATCCGCACCGCCGATCACCAGCAGGGTGAAGAGGAGATGATCTGGTCGAACTATTTCGATCTCGGCATGATCATGGACTACTGGGGACCGGAGCGGCTGAATCACCATACCGAGGCCACCAGCGCGCTGTTCGGCGCACGCGAATGCGCCCGGGTGATTCTGGAAGAGGGGCTGGAAAAGGGGATTGCCCGCCACCAGCTGCACGGCGATGCGCTGCTGAAAGGCATTCAGGGTATGGGGCTGGAGGTCTTTGGCGATCTGCAACATAAGATGAGCAACGTGCTGGGGGTGGTGATTCCAAAGGGGATCAACGGCGACCAGGTGCGCCATCTGATGCTGGAGGATTTTGGCATTGAAATCGGCACCTCGTTTGGCCCGCTGCACGGCAAGGTGTGGCGTATTGGCACCATGGGCTACAACGCGCGCAAAGCGTGCGTGATGACCACCCTGAGCGCGCTGGAGTCGGTGCTGACGCATCTTGGCTACCAAACGACCCAGGGCGCGGCCATGCAGTCGGCGTGGGATCGCTATGCGCAGGAGAACGGCTGATGAGTGATTGCCAGATGAGCGAAGCCAGCGCCACGCTGGCCGCTGCACGGGTGATGGCACGCTGTGACGCACTGGCTGAAATCAGTGAAACGGCAGGCGCCCTGACCCGCGTCTATCTGTCGCCCGAGCATCTGCGCGCCAATGCGCAGGTGGGGGCGTGGATGGCAGCGGCGGGCATGCGCGTCTGGCAGGACAGCGTCGGCAATATCTGCGGTCGCTACGAGGGACAAAGCGCAGACGCGCCTGCGCTGCTGCTGGGGTCGCATCTTGATACCGTGCGTAATGCCGGTCGCTACGACGGCATGCTGGGCGTCCTGACGGCAATAGAAGTTGTGCAGGCGCTGCATCAGCAAAACCAGCGTCTGCCGCTGGCGATTGAGGTGATAGGCTTTGGTGATGAGGAAGGCACGCGGTTTGGCATTACGCTGCTGGGGAGCCGGGGGCTGACCGGCCGCTGGCCGGAGAGCTGGGTTAACCATCCTGATGCTAACGGAGTCACGGTGGCGCAGGCGATGGCTCAGGTCGGCCTGGACGGGGCCGCGGTGCAGAACGCCGCGCGCAGGGCAGAGGATATCGCTGCCTATCTCGAACTGCATATTGAACAGGGGCCATGCCTGGAGCAGGCAGGCCTTGCGCTGGGGGTCGTGACCGCCATCAACGGTGCCCGTCGTCTGAACTGCCGGTTTACCGGCGAGGCGGGCCATGCCGGAACGGTGCCGATGACGCACCGTAAGGATGCGCTGGCCGCCGCCGCCGGATGGATGGTATTTATTGAACAGGCCACGCAAAAACGCCATCCGCAGCTGGTCGCCACCGTCGGTACGCTACAGTGCCAGCCGGGCGCGGTAAACGTTATTCCCGGCGAGGTTCAGCTGACGCTGGACGTACGCGGGCCGGACGATCGGGCGCTGGCCGAGCTGCTGGCGGAATTACTGCACGAGGGTGAATCGATTGCGCTGCGCCGTGGGCTGACCTTCAGCGCCGATGAGTATTATCACATCCCGGCGACGGGCTGCGATGAGAAACTCCAGGCGGCGCTGAGCCTCGCTGTGGATCGGGTTCAGGGTCGCAGCCTGTCGCTGCCCAGCGGCGCGGGCCATGATGCAATCGCCATCGCGGAGCGCTGGCCGGTGGGAATGCTGTTCGTGCGTAACGACCGGGGGATCAGCCACCATCCGGCGGAATCGGTGATGGAAAGTGACGTGGCGCTGGCGCTTCAGGCGTATCAGCAGGCCGTATGCAATTTGGCGCTATCATTAAGTGAGTAACGGGATGGGCAGGTTTAGAGGAATCTTATGACGCTGGAATATTTTAATCAGGCGACGGCTGATGAGGCTAAAAACCAGATTGCACACTGCGTGGCGCTGGAGGCGTGGGCCGCCGCCCTGGTCGCGGCCCGCCCCTTTGCCTCGCTGGACGATTTGCTCAGGGCCGGAAGCGAGCTGGCCCGTCGCTGGGATGAGCAGGCGTTAAGCCTTGCGCTCTCTGCGCATCCGCGCATTGGCGAAAATGCCTCGGGGAATAGCAAAGAGGCGAGGTTGTCCAGAGGTGAGCAGCAGCAGGTCAGCCGCGAGGATAGTGAACTCCGGCAGGCGCTGCGGGCAGGGAACATGGCCTACGAGCAGCGTTTCGCACAGGTATTTTTAATCCGCGCCAGGGGCCGCAGCGGCGAAGAGATCCTGACCGAGCTGCATCGCCGCCTGCTTAATACGCCGCAGCAGGAACGCCAGGAAGCGCTCGATCAGCTGCGGGAAATCACCCTGCTGCGCCTGAAGGAGACGTTTAATGAGCACGATTAGCACGCATGTATTAGACATCGCGCTGGGCAAACCGGCGGCTGGGGTAGCTATTGCGCTGGAACAACAGGAGCAGCGTGGCTGGCGGCCGATCGCTCAGGGCCATACAGATGGTGACGGGCGACTGAAGGCTTTAACCCCGAACCCGCTGCCGCCGGGGCGCTATCGCCTGACGGCAGAGATTGGTGACTACTTCGCAGCCAGCGGGCGCGATGCCCTTTACGTCAGCGCACAGATTGATTTTGTCCTGCCTGAATCGGGCAGTCATTACCATCTGCCATTTCTGATCTCCCCCTGGTCATGGTCCACCTACCGGGGCAGTTAAACCGGCCGTGAATCCACCTCATCCGCCCCGGCTTGCGCATCCCTGCCAATTCCCTCAAATAATGATGGGTGATGCTCAGCTATTACAGATGCAATGACTGGAATGACTGGAATGACTGGAATGACTGGAATATTACTGAAAATAAAAGAGCGGAATTTTTTATAATTCAGACTCGCCTCTCATTTTATGAAATAAATGCTCATTTACTCATCAGTACCGAAGGCATATACTCTCCGAAAGGGATGAGTAAAAATTATCATGGAGCGATAATGTATTACGGTAATGAAATTATAGGCTTTTTACAGTCCAATAAAATCCTCGCACTGAAGCTCGACCACGCCTTTACAGGCGTCGGTAAGGTGGTATCAAAGAAGGTGGATACAATAAGCGCAGGTGCAAAACGTGCGCTGTATTACACATCCTGCTTTACTGACGAATATCAGGACGTCTGCCAGCAGCAAAAGATCGAAGATATTCGATTTGCTAAAGGGGTATATTATCTTCTGCGACATGAAGATGTTGTATATGAAATGCTTAAGATTTACTTTGAAGAACTCTTCCGATACAGGACCTCAGAACAACTTGAGCATATCAAAAAAATGCTTATGGCAGTGAATGTCCATATAGCCGCCAGCTCACTCACCAACGCCGGATTCACCTTAGCGGCAGCATCGTCCGTCGCCGTTGGTTTGAACCTAAATCTCGAAATCAGCGCACTCTTAGGCAACTGGGCTTCGAGGGGCATCGCGGCTGTTGGCATATATGGCATCATTCAGAAAGCAGCAGAAAGCGCACATCGCCTTCAATTTACTTACCCTGCATTCTACGCTGCGCTCTATGCTCGAGAGTTGGAAATGATTTACTTCCTGACAGAGCCATTGTTTGAAAGAGCGGGTGCGCTTAAAGCAAGGTGGGCGTCGGATGATGACATTAAAGATATCATTATCAACATGATTAGATAGCCATGATGAATCTTATCCGAAGGTTTTTTAGACGATTGTTCAGGTCATTGTTTTCGATGTACGGCCCCGCAGTGCTAACACTGATTTTTGCCGTCGTTCTGGTGCATTTTTTCCCTGATGGCCCAATATGGCCGGTACCCATATTTCTCCTTTTCATGCTATTTATTTTTGGCCGCTACGTGAAATGGTAACCTACTGAACGTTAGCGCCCTTCAAAATTTATTTATAAGGAAATAACATGTCTGCTCCCGCACATTTGTGGCTTGAAGATGAAAATGGCTCTCCTGTTGTTGGCAGTTGTTTAATTCCACAACGCTTAGGCTCGATCGAATTAAAATCTTTTTCTCATGGTGTAACCATTCCTGTAGAGTCGGGCTGGGGAAAACTTACGGGCACGCGCGTTCATCGGCCTGTCGTAATAGTGAAAGAGTTCGATCAGACAACGCCACTCCTTTATCGCGCTGTATGTGAAGGTCGCACACTGAAAAAAGCCCTGGTCAGGATGTACCGAATTTTAGAATCAGGCATTGAGTCTGAATATTTCAATATCATCATGGAAAACGTCAAAATTACCACGGTTTCGCCTTATCTTGCCCCTAACGGCATAAGTAGCACCCACCTTGAAACGCTTGAAGTGCGTTATGAGGCAATCACCTGGACGTTTACGGAAGGAAATATTATCTACCGCGACGCATGGAACGATCGCGTCTGTGCCTGACGACGGCGGGCATCGGTAGAGGCCATCCTTTAAAGAAGAGGGTACTGAAAAAATCACCGTTCGGAAATTTCAGCGGTTCCGGTATAACACTCTCTGTCGTGTGCTGGCCACGTCACAGCACAATCGCGACCAGCACCGCCAACAGCAGGGCAATATAAACGCGGGCGTGCAGGGCATCCGGTACGGCCGGAACAACGCGGCGGATAAACAGAATGCCCAGCCAGCCTGCCAGCGTCAGCAGCGCCAGGATTTTCAGATTGATAAAGCCGAGGTAGCCGGGGGCCTTGACCGCCTGTAGCCCGCTTACGATATAGACAGCCGCGCCGCAAACGGCAACGGGCAGGGAGAGCGGATTCGCCGCGCTTACGCAGTCGCGCATTGTGTAGCCATGTCGCCTGAGCAGCGGTACGGTCATCACGCTGCCGCCCACGCCAAGCAGTGCCGCCACCAGGCCGATCGCCACCCCGCCGACGCCAGAGGTTAAGGCCGAAAGCCTGCGCCGGGTGGGGCGGAGTAGAAAGCCTTTGCGCATCAGGCAATCTGCCAGGGTAACCAGCATATAAATCATAAACAGCAGCCGGATGGTCCGATCGGCAATCTCTCCGGCAAGCAGCGATCCCATTACAGCCCCTATTGCGATGTACCCTGCCAGCGGAAACAGCATGGCGGCTGACAGCCTGCCCGCCCGCCAGTTCTGCCAGCTTGCCCAGCCGGCGTTAAATATCATCACCGCCGTGGAGGTCGCGACGGCAATATGCATGGCGCTGTCGGACAGGTCGGGCTGGCGCACCAGCATCTGATAGATAAAAGGCACCACCACAAAGCCGCCGCCAAAGCCAAAAAGCACCGTGGTGATGCCGGTGGCAAAACCCGCGAGTAAAATCGTTATTAACTCCGCCATTCATTTATTCCATCAGATGCGTTAAGCGACGATCCTAACGTGGGAACCTGGCGCTTCCCATTTCTGCGGCGCTCATTTACCCTTGCGAATCGGTCAGGCTGGGTGGTGACGGTGTAGATGCGTAACGTGCATATTGATGATTATGATGCGCTCGCCCGCGAAGTGGTGGCGGTGGGTAACGACTATCCGGAGGGGTATCGGCTTCCCACGCACCGCCACCGGCGGGCGCAGCTTTTATATGGCGCTACCGGGCTGATGGAAGTCACCACGGATATGGGGCGCTGGACCGTGCCGCCGCAGCATGCGGTATGGATCCCGCCGCAGATGGCGCACAGCGTGAAGTTTACCGGCGTTTCAACGCGCAGCCTCTATATCGAACCCGCCAGCGCCAGCAGACTGAACGGCGGGGAGGCGTGCAAAATTATCAGCGTGTCGCCGCTGCTGAGGCAGCTACTGATTGAGGCGGTAATGCTGGATCCGCTCTACGACTCGCCGCGCGATCGCCTGCTGATCTCGCTGCTGCTGGAAGAGCTGGCACTGATGCCCTGCCGCCAGTTTGATATCCCCTTGCCACGTGAGGAAAAGCTGTTGAAGCGGTGTCAGGCCTTTCTGGCCGCGCCGGATATCCACGATGCGGCGGATGACTGGGCCGCCATGCTGTTTATGAGCCAGAGCACCTTCCGGCGCTACTTCCTTAAGCAGACGGGGATGTCGTTTATGGCCTGGCGGCAGCGGGCCTGTGTGGTTGTCGCGCTCAGCAGGCTGGTGGAGGGAACGCCGGTATCCGGGGTGGCGCTGGCGCTGGGCTACGACAGCGGATCGTCGTTTTCCACCATGTTCCGCCGGGTTACCGGCCAGCCGCCTTCGTTTTACCTGCCTGGCGGTCAGCTGGCGCGTACAGAACACCCGCTCAGAGGGTAAAGGTATCCGCATCGCGCCACGCCGGAAAGCGCTCGCGATAGTCGCTCAGCGTTTCCATAGACAGTTCAGCATTTAACACGGCGGGCTGATGCGGCTCGCCCGCCGCCAGGATCTCACCCTGCGGGCTGATAATTCGGCTGTCGCCGCTGTAGTGATGGTGGTTGCCGTCGCTGCCCACGCGGTTGCACCCGGCGATGTACGCCTGATTCTCAATGGCGCGGGCCAGCAGCAGCGCCTGCCAGTGGGCGGCGCGCGCTTCGGGCCAGTTAGCCACGTAAAGCGCCAGATCGTAATCATTGCGACTGCGTGAGAACACCGGGAAACGCAGGTCATAGCAGACCTGCGGCAGGATCCGCCAGCCGCGCCACTCGATTATCTCCCGACGGTCGCCCGCCAGGTAATGATGATGCTCATCGGCCATGCGGAACAGATGTCGCTTATCATAGCGATGCACCTTACCGCCCGGCTCCACCAGCAGAAAACGGTTAACCGCGCCTTTTGCGGTCTGAATGGCAGCACTGCCCCCGACCAGCGCCCCGGTGGCCTTCGCTTTCTCATGCAGCCAGTCTGTCACCCGCGCTTCCGGCAGGGAGCTTTTCGCCGCCTCCATGGCAAACCCGGTGGTAAACATCTCCGGCAGCACAATCAGATCGCGCCCCTTCAGGTCGGCCAGCAGCGTATCGAAAAAGCGCAGGTTGGCTTCGCCATCCATCCAGACCAGCGGCTGCTGGAGAACGGTCAGATTTAAAGTTGACACAGGCGCTCCGCGGCAGCATCCAGCGTGGCTTCCTGTTTGGCAAAGCACAGGCGGATCAGTTTATAAGGGAAAGGTCCGGCGCAGAATACCGACAGCGGAATAGCCGCCACGCCCACCTCTTTCGTGAGCCACTGGCAGAACGCCACGTCATCCAGATCGGAAATGGCGCTGTAGTCGGCCAGCAGAAAGTAGGTTCCTTCGCAGGGCAGCACCTTCAGGCGGCTTGGTTCCAGCGCCTGAATAAAGCGGTCGCGTCGGGCACGATAAAATTCGGGCAGTTCGCGATAGTGTTCCGGCTCGGCATTCAGCATATCGGCCAGCGCCAGCTGGGCCGGCGTATTTACCGCAAAGGTCAGATACTGATGTACCTTGCGCACCTCAGCCGACAGCGCGGGCGGCGCTATGCAGTAGCCCACCTTCCAGCCGGTCATATGGTAGGTTTTCCCGAACGAAGAGACGGCGATAGCGCGCTCGCGCAGCGGAGCATGGGCCAGCACGCTGGCGTGGCCCGCCTCCGCGAAGCAGATATGCTCATACACTTCATCGCTTAACACGTAAATTTCCTGTCCGCGAATGGCCTGCCACAGGGATTCAAAATCGCTTTTCTGCCAGACGGTGGCAGAGGGATTGTGCGGCGTATTCAGAATAACCAGTCGGGTACGCGGCGAGAGCAGGGCGGCAAACGCCGACCAGTCGACGTGAAACCCCGGCGGCTGGAGAGTCACGCGCCGCATGATGCCCCCCGCGAGGGTGACGGCAGGCGCATAGCTGTCATAGCTGGGATCGAAGCAGATAACCTCATCACCCGGCCGCACCAGGGCGGTAATGGCGGCGAAGAGCGCCTCGGTAGCACCGGCGGTGACTGTGATTTCGCTGTTACTGTCGGGCTGGTGGCCGTAAAGCGCCGCTGTTTTCGCGGCAATGGCCTCGCGCAGCGGCTGCACGCCGGTCATGGGCGCATACTGATTTGCGCCCGCGCTGACGTGGTGGGCCAGACGCGCTTTCAGGTAGTCCGGCCCGTCGAAATCGGGAAAGCCCTGAGAAAGGTTAATGGCGTTGTGCTGCTGCGCCAGCGCGCTCATCTGCGAGAAAATAGTGGTGCCCAGAGCGGGAAGCTTGCTCTGCGGTGTCAGTGACGTCTGGCTCATTATCGGTAACCCTTGCGAAACGCTTATCCCGGACTGGCACCCTGTGACTGTTGCGGCAGAGTGAAATCCGTTGGGAATTAATGATGTGTTTGAGGTGTCTTGCTGCCACTATAGCCTCGATGTTAATATTTGGCAATCGAGACGCTTAGACGTCTAAACGCTAACGTTATGCTCGCCGATCCGGCAGAGAAAAGGAAACCTATGACCCTCACTCCGCAGTTAGATCAGCTGGTGGCCGCCTGCCACTGGATCGGTGCCAGGGGCTGGGCACCGGCCACCGGCGGCAATATGTCGATACGTCAGGATGCTGAGTTTTGCCTGTTAAGCGCGTCCGGCAAAGATAAAGGCGCGCTGACCCGCGATGACTTTATTCAGGTTGAAATTGCCAGCAATCTCGTCCCCTCTGGCCGAAAGCCGTCGGCAGAGACCGGGCTGCACACGCTGATTTACCGGCTGTTTCCCGATGCGGGCGCGGTACTGCATACCCACACCGTTAATTCGACCGTCCTCTCACGTATTGCGAAGGGGGCCGCATTAGAATTGCAGGGCTATGAAATGCAGAAAACGCTGGCCGGACAGACCTCGCATCTTGATCGGGTGTCGGTTGCACTGTTCGATAACGATCAGGATATTGATGCCCTGGCGGGCCGTATTGACCAGTACGCTCAGCATCAGCCGCTGCGCTATGGTTTTCTGCTGCGGGGACACGGGCTGACGTGCTGGGGACGGGACGTCAGTGAGGCAAGACGCCATCTTGAAGGGCTGGAGTTTCTCTTCCAGTGCGAACTACAACGTCGGCTATTGGAGGCCAAATGATCCGCGCAATTGTTACCGATATTGAAGGAACCACCAGCGATATTCGTTTTGTTCATGATGTGCTTTTCCCCTACGCGCGGGAAAACCTCGCGGCCTTTATTGCCGCCTTTCAGCATCGTGATGAGGTGGCCCAGGTGCTGAACGATCTGCGCGATGAGATAGCCCAGCCGCAGGCCACCACGGAAGATTTGATTACCGTGCTGTTCGCATTTATGGACGAGGATCGCAAGTCCACCGCGCTGAAAGCGCTCCAGGGCATGATCTGGCGCGACGGCTATGTTAACGGCAGCTTTACGGGTCATCTCTATGCGGATGTCCTGCCCGCGCTGGAAAAGTGGCGACAGCAGGCGATTGATCTCTATGTATATTCCTCAGGCTCAGTCGCTGCGCAAAAATTGTTATTTGGCTACAGCGACGAGGGTGATATTACTGGACTGTTCAGCGGCTACTTTGACACCCACGTGGGAGCCAAGCGCGATACGCTCTCCTATCGCAATATCGCCGATGAGACCGGCTTACAGCCGCACGAACACCTGTTTTTATCCGATATTCATCAGGAGCTGGATGCCGCGCAAGACGCGGGCTGGCAGACCTTACAGCTGGTGCGTGACGGGGCAGACACACAGAGTCGGCACCGTCAGGTAAACCGTTTTGATCAGATTAACCTGGAGTCGTTTTCACTATGAGTGCACTGACCCTGTTTACCGACAGCGAAGCCACCAGGCCGGTGTGGCACAGCACCGATGCTGACGAAATCCGCCAGCAGCTAAATGCAAAAGGCGTGCGCTTTGAGCGCTGGGAAGCGGATCGCGATCTGGGTGAAAACCCCGATGCTGACACGGTGATTAACGCGTATCAGCATGCGATTGACCGGCTGGTGGCGGAGAAAGGCTACCAGAGCTGGGACGTTATCAGCATGCGTGCCGATAACCCGCAGAGGGAGGTGCTGCGCACGAAGTTCCTGTCTGAGCATACGCACGGTGAAGATGAGGTGCGTTTCTTTGTGGAGGGCGCGGGTCTGTTCTGCCTGCATCTGGATGGACATATTTATCAGATCCTCTGCGAGAAGAACGATCTGATTTCCGTTCCGGCAGGCACGCCGCACTGGTTTGATATGGGCTCGTCACCCCACTTTACCGCTATCCGCATTTTCGATAATCAGGAAGGCTGGATTGCCAACTTTACCGGCGACGCGATAGCGGATGCTTATCCGCGCCTGCCGTAGAAAGCACCTGCGGCAACCTCTGCCGGGGTGACCACGCCGGTATCCAGCACCCAGCCGCTAATCAGGGCGGCGGGCGTGACGTCAAAGGCGGGGTTATAAACCCGGGCGTTTTCCGGGGCCCACTGCACGTCACCAAAGCTGCCCGCCACGCCGATGACTTCGCTGGCGGCGCGCTGCTCAATAGGGATAGCGTTACCGTCCGGGCAGCTGCTGTCGAGCGTCGTGTGCGGGGCGGCAACGTAAAAGGGAATGCGGTGATAGTGAGCCAGCACCGCCAGGCTGTAGGTGCCAATTTTATTGGCGACGTCGCCGTTGGCCGCAATGCGATCGGCACCGACCCAAATGGCGTCAACCTGCTGCTGCGCCATCAGGCTGGCGGCCATGCTGTCGCAAATCAGCTGGTAGGGCACACCCAGTTCGCCCAGCTCCCAGGCCGTCAGGCGTCCACCCTGAAGTAGCGGGCGGGTTTCGTCCACCCAGACGTTTTCGACATTGCCCTGCTGCCAGCCGCGCGCAATGACCCCCAGCGCGGTGCCCACACCGGCAGTCGCCAGCCCGCCGGTATTGCAGTGGGTCAGCAGGCGGCTGCCCGGTTTGATAAGCGCAGCCCCCGCCGTCGCAATACTGTCGCACAGCGCCTTATCCTCCCCGACCAGGCGCAGGGCTTCCCTGCTGAGCGCGGCGGCTACGTTGTCCGGTGCCTGAGCCAGTACCTGCTTCATGCGGTCGAGATTATTCATCAGATTGACGGCGGTGGGGCGGGCGGCCCGCAACACCTCCAGCGCCGCCGCCAGTTCGGCTTTTGGCAACCCGTTCTCCGCCAGCAGCGCCAGCAGCAGGCTGGCAGAAAGGCCAATGAGCGGCGCACCACGCACCCGCAGGGCTTTGATATGACCCACCAGCGAGGCCACATCAGGCGTCGGGCACCAGTTTTTTTGCTGCGGAAGCGCCTGCTGATCGAGGATCCAAAGCTGATTGTCACGAACTTGTAAGCTGGTTGTGCTCAGTGTCTGCATGAGAAGTAAAATCCTGGTTGCGTCGTCAGGCGATATTGTGCCAACATGCCTGACGGATGTATAGACGTCTGCACGGCTTGTTTGCAACAAATTAACGTCACGCGAACGTTTCTGTGAGGCAGCGGGCAGACAGCAATGGGCTAATGAGGGTGAGTTGATGTCGCAATATCGTACTTTCACTGCAGCGGATGCCGTGGAATATGCCCGCCAGTATGGCGGTGTTGAAAATCCGGACAGTCTGGTTGAGTCGCAGGAGATCGGTGACGGCAACCTTAATCTGGTATTTAAGATATTCGACCGCGACGGCAACAGCCGGGTCATTGTCAAGCAGGCGCTACCCTATGTGCGCTGCGTGGGTGAATCCTGGCCGCTGACGCTCGATCGCGCGCGCATTGAAGCCGAGGTATTGCAGATCCACGGTCAGTATTGCCCGGAATATACGGTGAAGATCCTGCATCACGATCCCGAGCTGGCGGTGATGGTGATGGAAGATCTCTCCCACCTGGCGATCTGGCGCGGCGAGCAGGTTAGGGGGCGGGACTATCCGCAGGCATCCGCGCAGCTTGGTGAATATCTGGCGCAGACGCTGTTTCATACCTCTGACTTCTACCAGCATCCGTATCAGAAAAAAGCGGAGGTGATTCGCTTTACCAATCCCGAGCTGTGCGACATTACCGAAGAGCTGTTTTTCAACGAGCCGTACGAAGTGCATGAGCGTAACGGCTATCCGCGCGCCCTGGAGCCGCTGGCCGCCTCGCTGCGGGATGACGACGAGCTTCGTCTCAAGGTGGCGGCGCTTAAGCACCGCTTTTTCTCTCATGCTGAAGCGCTGCTCCACGGCGATGTCCATAGTGGTTCAATCTTCGTGGGTGACAATACGCTGAAGCTGATTGATGCAGAGTTTGGCTACTACGGCCCGATCGGGTTTGACGTGGGTAGCGCGCTCGGCAATCTGCTGATTAACTACTGTGCGCTCCCGGGGCTGCTGGCCCCCCGAGAGGCGGCAGACGCCCGCGAGAAACGCCTGAACGACGTACGTGTCACCTGGCAAAGCTTTGCGGATCGCTTCCTGACGCTGACCGCTGAGAAATCGCGCGATCGCGCGCTGGCCTGGCCGGGCTACGGCGCGGCCTTTTTACGTAAGGTGTGGTGCGATACCCTGGGATACTGCGGTACCGAGCTTATCCGCCGTACGGTAGGGATGTCGCAGGTGGCTGACATCAAAACGATTGAAGATGAGGTGATGAAGGTGGAGTGCGTACGCCAGGCGATCGCGCTGGGCAGAACGCTGATTCTGGCCGCGGATCATGTGGAGAATATCGACGCGCTGATCGCTCGCGTGCGGCAGAACGGTTGAGATACTGACGACTGGCGTGAGGCAGGACGGTTAACGCTGTACAGCTTTCTCTTTGGCGGGGTATGGGTTTCCGTTAACGCTGAACGCTTCCCACCGGCGGTTATTGGCCCGGTGGATTTTCAGCTTTCGTTCGTCGCTATCCTCCCCCTTCAGCCGCTGATTTGCGTTGAAGGGGAAGGGAGGTTGAGTCAATAACGTCAGGCTATGGCCGTTTTTCTTGCATCATCAGGTATCTTTTGCAATGTAGCCTGCTCCTGCTCCTGCTCCTGCTCCTGCTCCTGCTCCTGCTCCTGATCCTGCTCCTGCTCCTCAGACGCAGATGGAGGCTGAGGCCCGGACGCCCTGCTAAGCGGCTGGGTCGCCAGCGCATCGGCCTCAAACTCATCAACGTTAATCGAGCGCAGGCGGCTGGCTTCGGCGCGGGTCAGGATGGCGGCTTCCTCTTCATTCAGCCACTGCTGCTCCAGCCCCTGCTTCGCCAGCGCGTCCAGGCGGGTAAAGGGCAGGTTTTTTTTCTGCTCTTTGCACAGGCGGTCGTGAATGATTTCGGCTGCCATTATGTCCAGCAGGGCCTCTTCCAGCTGTCCGGCCGGATTATGCTCTGACGCGGTCAGATACTGGCCGCGACCAATGCGGCTGCGGGTCGCGGACGGCACCTGAAGGATGCGCGCCAGCTGGTGATCCAGCCGGTCTGACGGCGGCAGGCAGCGGCGGCCCAGCGGGAATATCGTCAGGCGAAGCAGACCCGCGACGGCGCGGTTAGGAAAGTTCCTTAACAGCGCGTCCGTAGCGTCTTCCGCCTGCTTTAACGCATCCTGCACGCCCCAGTGCAGCAGCGGCAGATCGGCCTTATTGCGGCCTTCATCTTCAAAGCGTTTGAGTGCCGCAGAGGCGAGATAAAGCTGGCTGAGCACGTCGCCCAGACGGGCAGAGATGCGCTCACGTCGCTTCAGGCTGCCGCCCATTACCGACATCGAGACATCGGCAAGCAGCGCCATATTGGCACTCACGCGGTTAAGGTGCTGATAGTAGCGGCGGGTGGCATCGCGGGTTGGCGCGCGGCTGGTGCGTCCGCCGGTAATACCCAGCCACAGGCTGCGCACGGCGCAGCTGCCGACGTGACCGATATGGCTGAACAGCGCGCGGTCAAAAGTAGCGAGGTCGTGATTTTGTGCCGCCGCCATTTCGGTCAGCACATACGGATGGCAGCGAATCGCCCCCTGGCCGAAGATAATCATGCTGCGGGTGAGGATATTTGCCCCTTCCACGGTGATGGCCACCGGCGCACCCTGATAGGCACGGGCAATGAAGTTGCCCTTGCCGAGCATAATCCCTTTGCCACCGGCGATATCCATCGCATCAATAATCGCCCGCTGCCCGCGATGGGTGCAGTGGTATTTAACAATGGCGGAGAGCACCGCCGGTTTTTCACCCAGCACAATACCGTAGGTGATCAGCGAAGCGGCGGCATCCATCATCCAGGCATTACCGGCGATACGCGCCAGCGGCTCTTCAATACCTTCCATTTTGCCTATCGGCAGGCGGAACTGGCGGCGAATATGGGCGTAGGCCCCGATAGCCATTGCAATGCTTTTCAGGCTGCCCGTTGAGTTGGAGGGGAGGGTGATACCGCGTCCCACCGAGAGACACTCGACCAGCATCCGCCAGCCCTGCCCGGCCATCTTCGGCCCGCCGATAATGGTATCAATGGGAACAAAAATATCCTTGCCGCGCGTCGGGCCGTTCTGGAAAGGCACGTTGAGCGGGAAGTGACGTTGACCGATCTCCACGCCCGGCGTATGGGTAGGGATCAGCGCGCAGGTAATACCCAGCGACTCGGTATCGCCCAGCAGATGATCGGGATCGTAAAGCTTAAACGCCAGCCCCAGCACTGTCGCAATCGGCGCGAGGGTAATGTAGCGCTTATTCCAGCTGAGGCGCATACCCAATACCTGCTGTCCCTGCCAGTCACCCATGCAGACAACGCCGGTGTCGGGAATGGCACCGGCATCGGAACCTGCTTCCGGGCTGGTCAGGGCAAAACAGGGGATCTCCTCTCCGCGGGCCAGACGCGGCAGATAGTGATTTTTCTGCGCATCAGTGCCGTAATGCTGAAGCAGCTCGCCGGGACCAAGCGAATTGGGCACGCCCACGGTGATCGCCAGAATGCCGGAGACGCCCGCCAGCTTCTGCAATACCAGCGCCTGGGCGTAAGCGGAAAATTGCAGGCCGCCGTACTCTTTCCTGATGATCATCGCGAAGAAGCGGTGCTCTTTCAGAAAGGCCCACAGCTCGGGCGGCAAATCGGCCATTTCATGGGTAATCGCGAAGTCGTTTGCCATACGGCAGGCTTCCTCTACCGGCCCGGCCAGAAAAGCCTGTTCATCGGCGGTGAGGCGCGGCTGCGGGTAGTCGTGCAGCTTCTGCCAGTTGGGATTGCCGCGAAATAGCTCGCCTTCCCACCAGGTGGTGCCCGCCTCAATCGCCTCTTTTTCGGTACGCGACATCGGTGGCATCACCTTTTGAAAGGTGCGCAGCATCGGCTTAGAGAACATCGCCCGCCTTACGGGCAGCAGGTTTAATGGCAGCAGAATCACCGCCAGCGGAATTAGCAGCCATGGCGTCCAGACGCCACCTGCGGCCCAGGCAATGCACCATACCAGCAGGGCGAGACTGCTTAACGGCAGGTTTACGCGATGATAAAACAGGGCGGCAATCAGGACGATCGTCGCAAGGCAGCTAAGAGCCAGCATAAAATTTCTCCAGAAGTAAGAGGTCTGACCTGTTAGGAGTATATGTAGTTGAGATGGTTTTTATTAGCAATCTGGTTACATAATAATTACAACCTGGCTCACACTCCGCGTGTATCACGCGTGAAACGTCTGGACCGGCAGGAAGGGTGCTGTTCCCCCCTCCTGCAAGTTGATAAACTGGCGGCGACCTCACTTAAAAGGATCTCTCTATGTATCAGGACATCATTCGTGCAGAACTCAATGAAGCCGCCGAAACGCTCACCCATTTCCTGAGCGATGACGCCAATATCCATGCCATTCAGCGCGCGGCCGTGCTGCTGGCAGATGCATTTAAAGCGGGGGGCAAAGTCCTTTCCTGTGGCAACGGCGGATCGCACTGCGATGCGATGCACTTTGCTGAGGAGCTGACCGGACGCTACCGGGAAAACCGTCCGGGCTATCCGGCCATTGCCATCTCGGACGTCAGCCATATCTCCTGCGTCAGCAATGACTTCGGCTACGACTATGTCTTCTCACGCTACGTTGAGGCGGTAGGCCGCACGGGCGACGTGCTGTTTGGTATCTCAACCTCGGGTAATTCGGCCAACGTCCTGAAGGCGATTGACGCCGCGCGTGCGCAGGGCATGAAGGTGATCATCCTGACCGGCAAAGATGGCGGCAAGATGGATGGCCTGGCTGACGTAGAGATCCGCGTGCCGCACTTCGGCTATGCCGATCGCATTCAGGAGATCCACATCAAGGTTATTCATATCCTGATCCTGCTGATTGAAAAAGAGATGGCGAAGTAACCCTTTCCCGGCCCTGGTAGCAGGGCCTTACTGCGAGGTAGTCGCTATGTGTGAACTGCTCGGGATGAGCGCCAACGTTCCTACGGACATCTGTTTCAGCTTTACCGGTCTTGTCCAGCGCGGTGGGGGAACCGGTCCGCACAAGGATGGCTGGGGAATTACCTTTTATGAAGGAAAAGGCTGTCGCACATTCAAGGATCCCCAACCCAGCTTTAATTCGCCTGTCGCACGGCTGGTGCAGGAGTATCCGATTAAATCGCATTCCGTGGTGGCGCACATTCGCCAGGCGAACCGGGGTGAGGTGGCGCTGGAAAATACGCATCCCTTTACCCGCGAGCTGTGGGGCCGCAACTGGACCTATGCGCATAATGGGCAGCTGAAAGGCTACCGGACGCTGGATACCGGTCCCTTTCGGGCGGTCGGCGAGACCGACAGCGAGCAGGCATTTTGCTGGCTGCTGCACAAGCTGACCACGCGCTATCCGCGCACGCCGGGCAACTGGCCTGCGGTATTTCGCTATATTGCCGAACTGGCGACGGAGCTGCGGAAAAAGGGCGTATTCAATATGCTGCTGTCGGATGGCCGCTATCTGATGGCTTTCTGCTCGACGAATCTGTTCTGGATAACCCGTCGGGCACCGTTTGGCAAGGCGACGCTGCTGGATCAGGACGTTGAGATTGATTTTCAGAAGCAGACCACGCCGAATGACGTGGTCACGGTGATCGCTACCCAGCCCCTGACGGGCAATGAAACCTGGCACAAAATTGCGCCAGGCGACTGGGCGCTATTTTGTCTGGGTGAGCGCCAGCGTTGAACCGGTAGCCGGGGCGCTGAGCAGTGACCCCGGGCTATTCAGCACATAGTGACCGTCGCTGACGCTGACCGAAGGCGGCAGGTGGGTCTGTACAAACTGGGCGTAGCCCGGTTGCAGCTGCTGCCAGAAGCTGTAGTACACCGAGTTACGGTGACGCTGCATATTGCTTTCGGTCATGCGGAACGGATAGATGCTTAATTCGATACGTGGCTGACCGTTACGCAGCGCGGCTTCCACAAAACGATAGATATCCTGAATATTGGTATCGGTCATCGCATAACAGCCGATAGACACGCAGCTGCCGTGGATCATCAGATATTTCCCCTCATATCCCTGCTGACGATCGTAGGCGTTGGGGAAGCCGACGTTAATCGCCCGATAAAAGCGGCTGTCAGGTTTTAACTGGGAAAGCCCGACGCTGTAAAACCCTTCCGGACTTTTAAAATCTCCCTGACGGCGCTTAGGCCCCAGGCCACCAGAGAAATTACAAATTCGATAGCTGTCTATTAAACGATAATCGTTGCCAATTTTGCCATAAAGCTCAAGCGTGCGTTCTTCTTTGAATATTTGAATATACACAGGCGTGCCAATTAGCTGTTTCTTTAATTCTTTGCTTACCGGTGCCAGCGGCAGTACCGGGGTGGTGGGTACGCTGGCGAAAACAACGGCTGGCAGAAAAAACATCGCAAAAAGGAGTGCGATTTTGCCCATTCTGGTTCCCTTGAAAAAGGAGGGGTGGATGCGGCGTCCGGGACGCGTTTACAGGCAATATCAGTTAATAGCCGCTATTGCTGCGTCACATTAGCATTGTCTATTTTTTTATCAAGAGAGCAGAGTATAAAATACTGAATAAAAGTGTGGCTCAGCCCTTTGCCGCTGTGCTTTGGCCAAACGGGTAATATTGTCATTCGCTTATTTCGCTGTATACTTATCCAGTACAGTTGGAGGGGGATATGCGGAAGATCATTCACGTCGATATGGACTGCTTTTATGCCGCAGTAGAGATGCGCGACGATCCCAGCCTGCGCAATATCCCGATAGCCATCGGCGGCAGCCATCTTAAGCGGGGGGTGATCAGCACCGCCAACTACCCGGCGCGCAAGTTTGGCGTACACAGCGCCATGTCCACCGCGATGGCGCTTAAGCTCTGCCCGCATCTTAAGGTGGTGCCTGGCCGTTTCGATGCCTACAAAGAAGCCAGCGCCCATATTCGTGAAATATTCTCGCGCTATACCTCCCTGATTGAGCCGCTCTCTCTGGATGAAGCCTATCTTGACGTCACCGACAGCCTGCACTGCCACGGCTCAGCCACGCTGATGGCGCGCGAAATTCGCCAGACCATCAGTCGGGAGCTGAATCTGACCGCCTCGGCAGGGGTAGCGCCGGTGAAATTTGTCGCCAAAATTGCCTCCGATCTGAATAAACCCGACGGGCAGTTCGTGATAACCCCTGATGAAATATCGCAGTTTCTGCTGACGCTGCCGCTGGCGAAGATCCCCGGCGTCGGCAAGGTGACGGCCAAAAAGCTGGAGGAAATGGGGCTGATGACCTGCGGCGACGTGCAGAAGACCGATCTTGCCGCGCTGCTCCGGCGCTTTGGCAAGTTTGGCCGGGTGCTGTGGGAGCGCTGTAACGGCATTGATGAGCGGGAGGTGGTCACCGATCGCCTGCGCAAATCCCTCGGCGTTGAGCGTACCCTGTCGGAGGATATCCACAGCTGGGAAGAGTGCCTGAAAATTATCGACTTCCTTTATGAGGAGCTGGAGCGCCGCCTGATTAAAATTAAGCCGGACCGGCTGATTGCCCGCCAGGGCGTCAAGCTAAAGTTTAATGATTTCCAGCAGACCACGCAGGAGCACGTCTGGCCCGAGCTGAATAAAGACGACATGATTGCGGTGGCGAAGAAGGCCTGGGAGGAGCGGCGAAGTGGGCGCGGCGTCAGGCTGGTCGGGCTGCACGTGACGCTGCTCAATCCCCAGATTGAACGTCAGCTGCTATTGGGTTTATAGCGGGTAAGAGCGGGCAGCAACAGGGGCAGGCGCACGGCCCGCAGGGAAGCGGCAGGCGGAACAGGGTCCGCCTGCCGGTCAGGCTTATTTCGCCGGGATAGCCTTAAGCAGCGCCGTCAGCAGCTGCCAGTAGAGGCCCACGCTGGCAATATGGACCTGCTCATCCGGCGAATGTGGCCCGGTGATGGTTGGCCCGATGGAAACCATATCCATGTCCGGATAGGGCTTTTTAAACAGACCGCACTCCAGACCCGCGTGGATCACCTGAATGTTTGGCGTTCTGCCAAACAGCTTTTTGTAGGTTTCCCCCACCAGCGCCATCACCGGCGAAGTTGCGTCCGGCTGCCAGCCAGGATAGCTGCCTTTCGCCCGCGCCGTGGCGCCGGCCAGTTCAGCCAGCGCGGTCAGGGTTTCCACCACGTACTCTTTACCGCTGTCGATCAGCGAACGGATCAGGCTGTTGATTACCGCTTCGTTTTCGCGGATCGCCACCACGCCGACGTTTAGCGAGGTTTCGACCACGCCCTTTACTACGTCAGAGTTGCGGATAACGCCGTTTGGCGTACTGTTCAGCAGCGCGATAAAGGCGTCGCGGCTGGCTGCGGTCAGCGCCGGGCCACTGGCCGCCACGTTCTCCACCACCAGATTAATGTTCTTCTCTTTCAGCGCCAGCTCGCTTTTTAGCGTCTCCAGATAGTGCAGTGCCTTGCTTTTCAGCACGTCCAGCCTGTCTGCCGGGACGGCGAGCGTCGCCGTGGCCTCACGCGGGATAGCGTTACGCAGCGTACCGCCGGTAAAGTCGACCAGGCGCAGATCCAGTGCCTTAGCCTGGGTGAACAGAAAGCGGGCCAGCAGCTTGTTAGCGTTACCCAGGCCGACGTGAATATCACAGCCGGAGTGGCCGCCCTTCAGGCCCTTAAGGGAGAGCTGAATATGCGCGAAGCCTTCGGGTACCGCTTCACGGTCGATCGGCAGCGTCGCGGTAAAATCAATGCCGCCCGCGCAGCCCATGTAGATTTCACCCTCTTCTTCCGAATCGGTGTTAATCAGGATGTCTGCCTGCAGCCAGTTGGGCTGAAGGCCAAACGCACCCGCCATGCCGGTCTCTTCGGTCATGGTCAGCAGCACTTCCAGCGGGCCGTGCTCAACGTTTTTATCCGCCAGCACCGCCAGCGCAGAGGACAGGCCAATACCGTTATCCGCGCCCAGCGTGGTGCCGCGCGCCTTAACCCATTCGCTGTCGATCCACGGCTGGATGGGATCTTTCGTGAAGTCGTGAACCGTGTCGTTGTTTTTCTGCGGCACCATATCCAGGTGCGCCTGCAGCGCCACCGGCTTCAGATTTTCCAGCCCGGCGGTGGCAGGTTTGCGGATCAAAATATTGCCCACTTCATCGCGTTCGGCCCAGAAGCCCTGTTCTTTCGCCCAGCCCAGAATGTACTGCGCCAGGGCTTCTTCATGATAAGAGGGGTGCGGAATAGAGCAGACTTTGGCAAAGATATCCCACAGCGGCTGTGGTGACAGTTGAGATAATTCAGACACGATAACTCTCCTGTGCCAGCACCATCGTTTAGCATGAGCCGTGGATGGCGAGCAAGATTAGCGGTTAAACAGCTCGCGTCAGCGGATCTGACGCTGTTGGCAAAGAATATCATCGTTTCAACGGGGATGCTTACTTCGCAACAGCAAAAAAGCGGGCTGGAGGCCGATCGGTGCTGGTTTTTAGCGCCTCAGATCTCTATAATTCCGCGCAACCTCACCCATAGTACATTTTTAAGCCAACACCACTGGTCGGGACACCTTTATGAGCGAAAAATACATCGTCACCTGGGACATGCTGCAGATCCATGCCCGTAAACTGGCTCAGCGCCTGCTTCCCGTTGAGCAGTGGACAGGCATTATCGCGGTCAGCCGCGGCGGACTGGTTCCCGCTTCCCTGCTGGCCCGTGAGCTGGGTATTCGCCATGTGGATACCGTGTGCATCTCCAGCTACGATCACGACAATCAGCGTGAAATGAAAATCCTTAAGCGCGCTGAAGGCGACGGTGAAGGCTTTATCGTCATTGACGATCTGGTGGATACCGGCGGTACCGCGCAGGCGATCCGCGAGATGTATCCGAAAGCCCACTTTGTGACCATTTTCGCCAAGCCTGCCGGTCGCCCGCTGGTTGACGACTATGTGGTTGATATTCCGCAGAACACCTGGATTGAACAGCCGTGGGATATGGGCGTGGCCTATATTCCGCCCATTGTTAAAGGCTGATTGATCCCGGTCAACGCAACGCCCGGTTCTGCCGGGCGTTGCTGTTTTTACGGTTAGCGCAGCCGCAGGGCCTGGGGTAGACTGGTCCCATGCCCTGTGCGCCGGAGGACCGCCACGCTATGTCACCGAAAAATCTGAGCGAAGAGCTGTTCAAACCGCGCTTCAAACACCCTGAAACCTCATCCTTAGTGCGTCGCCGACATCTGCATAAGCCGCTGCCGGTTCATTCCGCGCTGGAGGGGGAGAGTCACGCTGGCTGGTACCGGATGATTAACCGCGTACTCTGGACGTGGCGCGGCCTGCCGCCGCTTGAGATCGGCGAGGTGCTTGCCAGAATCGCCAACAGCCGCGCGGAGCACACCGATGAAAGCCTGCTGGATACGGTGATCGGCTATCGCGGCGGCAACTGGATTTACGAGTGGTCTTCCCAGGCGGCGCAGTGGCAGCAACGGGCCAGCGCCGCCACCCGCGATGAAGAGGCGGGGCGCTGCTGGCTGCATGCCGCCAATTTGCTCGGCGTGGCGGGCTACCCGCATCTGAAAGGCGATGAGCTGGCCGACCAGGCGCAGCTGATGGCTAACCGCGCCTACGAAGAGGCCACAAAGCGTCTGTCGGGCGAGCTGAGAGCGCTGACGTTCGCTATCCCCGGCGGCAGCCCGATTGAGGGCTTTCTGCATATGCCCGCAGGCGTCAGTGCGCCTTATCCTACGGTGCTGCTGTGCGGCACGCTGGACGCGCTGCAAACCGACAGCTATCGCCTGTTTCATGACTACCTTGCCCCGCGCGGGATCGCCATGCTAACCATCGATATGCCTTCAGTGGGGTTTTCGTCGAAGTGGACACTCACCCAGGACACCAGCTTTCTGCACCAGCAGGTGCTGCGTCAGCTGGAAAATGTACCCTGGGTCGATCACACCCGCGTGGCGGCCTTCGGCTTCCGCTTTGGCGCTAACGTGGCGGTGCGGCTGGCCTATCTTGAGTCACAGCGTCTGCGCGCGGTCGCCTGCGTCGGCCCGGTGGTGCATCATCTCCTCAGCGATAGCGTGCTCCAGGACCAGGTGCCGGAGATGATGATGGACGTGCTCGCCAGCCGCCTGGGCATGATGAACGCGGCGGACTCAGCCCTGCGCGCCGAGCTGGGCCGATACTCCCTGAAAACCCAGGGGCTGCTGGGCAGACGCACCACCACGCCGCTGCTTTCCGCCTTCTGGCCGAACGACCTCTTCAGCCCGGAGGAGGAGTCGAAGCTGATTGTGCAATCCTCCAGCGACGGCAGGCTGCTACCGGTATCGCTGACGCCGGCGATGCGTAACTTCGATAAGGCTTTACGTGATATTGTTGACTGGATAGCAAAGCGGTTGCTGCGATGATTTGCTATAGTTCAGCACTTTCCTGCTCCTGAGCGGGGTGATAACAGGCTCAATGATGGAGGTTTTACAATGACGTTACCAAGTGGGCATCCTAAGAGCCGCTTAATGAAGCGCTTTGGTTCTCTGGGACCCTATATCCGTGAAGCTAAGTGCGAAGGCGATCGCTTTTTCTTTGACTGCCTGGCCGTTTGCGTCAATGTGAAACCGGCACCGGAGCTGCGTGAGTTCTGGGGCTGGTGGATGGAGCTGAATGCTGAAAGCGACCACTTCACCTACGAATACTACTTTGGTCTGTTCGACAAAGAAGGAAACTGGAAGCCGAGCGCCATTAAGGGTAAGGAAAACAACGAGCGACTGGAAGAGACGCTGCGTAATTTCCACGTGCGTCTTAAAGCGCTGCTGGAAGAGCTGGAGCTGGGCCTGAAGCCCGCCGCCGACTTTGCGGATGAACCGGTTAAGCTGACCGCCTGACGAGGAAACAGGGCTGGACATTGCCAGCCCTGTTTTATCTGTCATGAGGGTAATATTCAGAACTGATAGACAATTCCTACCGCCACCACATCGTCATTCTTCAGACCCAATTTGTTGTCGCTGGAAAGCTGGTTGATTTGGTAATCGACATAGGTATTCATGTTCTTATTGAAATACCAGGTGGCGCCCACATCAACATATTTCACCAGGTCAACGTCGCCCAGGCCTTCGATGTCTTTACCTTTGGTCTGTACCCAGCCCAGGGAAGGACGCAGGCCGGAGTCGAACTGATACTGTGCAACCAGTTCGATATTCTGTGCCTTATTCGCTGCGCCAGAAACAGAGGTTTTCACGTTATTGATGACCGCTGTACCGCTGATGGGCGTCATATTCCGCGTTTCGGTGTAGATCGCCGCCAGATAAACGCTGTTAGCATCATATTTCAGGCCCGTTCCCCACGAATCCGCTTTATCACCCTTGCCCCAGCGGCGAGCGGTCTGCTGGTCGGTGCGGTCAGAAGAGGTGTAAGCCCCGCTGATACTCACGCCCGTATTGCCCAGCGCATACGCGGTAGAGGCGCCGTAACCATCACCGTTCTGGCGGCTCACATCGGTGCGAGAATTAGCCGAGCCGGCGTCGTTTTTACCCTGGTATTGCAAAGCAAACTTAAGGCCGTCAACCAGCCCGAAGAAGTTGCTGTTGCGGTAGGTCGCTACACCGCTGGTGCGCTGAGTCATATAGTTGTCGGAGCGCATGGTTGCGCCGCCGCCAAACTCCGGCAGCATATCTGTCCAGGCTTCAACGTCGTAAAGCACGCCATAGTTTCGACCATAATCGATGGAACCAAAAGGACCGAACTTTAGCCCGGCAAAGCCCAGGCGCGTTTTGTTCCCCGTATTGGCATCAGAACCTTCAGAGTTGCTGGCGTTAAAGTGGTATTCCCACTGGCCGTAACCGGTCACCAAATCGTTAATCTGCGTCTGGCCCTTAAAGCCCATGCGCACGTAGGATTTGTCCCCGCTGTATCCCGCGTTGTCGCTAAAATAGTGCAGGCCTTTGACTTTCCCGTAGAGATCTAATTTATTACCGTCTTTGTTATAAACTTCCGCGGCCTGAGCAGAAGAGGATAAAGCCAGTGCTGTGATTAAAAAGGTCAGTGCTGTGTTCTTCATTTTGCTATCAATCCCGAATGTCTGAATATTATTTTGGCTTCCAGAGTGCTCTGAACGCAGAGACGTTCTACAGGATGAATATGATATTTTTATTACATATTTACACATTTGGAATTAAAATGAATTACTTAACGGGTTTGAAATAAGGCTGTTTTTTGCCTTTTTCCCGCTCCCCTGTTGGCTTCCAGCACCACACCTGATAAAACGTCTTCTTGCAGACCTCTCACGTAACGGCAGGAAATAATGAGCAGCAGCCAGACCCTGGTAGTGAAACTGGGGACCAGCGTATTAACCGGCGGATCGCGTCGGCTGAACCGGGCACATATCGTCGAACTGGTGCGTCAGTGTGCGCAGCAGCACGCGGCGGGCCACCGCATTGTGATTGTGACCTCCGGGGCGATGGCCGCCGGACGTGAGCATCTTGGCTACCCGGAACTGCCGCCGACCATCGCCTCAAAGCAGCTGCTGGCTGCGGTGGGGCAGAGCAGGTTGATTCAGCTGTGGGAGCAGCTGTTCTCTATTTACGGCATCCACATTGGGCAGATGCTGCTGACCCGCGCCGACCTTGAAGATCGCGAACGCTTTCTGAATGCGCGGGATACGCTGCGGGCACTGCTGGATAACCACATCGTGCCGGTGATCAATGAAAACGACGCGGTTGCCACGGCGGAAATCAAAGTGGGCGATAACGATAACCTCTCAGCGCTGGCGGCGATTCTGGCCGGTGCGGATAAGCTGCTGCTGCTGACCGATCAGCAGGGGCTGTTTACCGCCGATCCGCGTAACAACCCGTCAGCGGAGCTGATCCGCGACGTGCACGGCGTTGACGATGCGCTGCGCGCGCTGGCGGGTGACAGCGTTTCTGGTCTGGGCACCGGCGGCATGACCACCAAGCTACAGGCAGCGGATATCGCCTGCCGGGCGGGCATTGATACGATTATCGCCGCCGGTAGCCGTGCAGGCGTCATTGGTGACGTCATCGCCAGCAACCCGGTCGGTACCCGCTTTCACGCGCTGGAAACGCCGCTTGAGAACCGCAAGCGCTGGATCTTCGGCGCGCCGCCAGCGGGCGAAATCACCGTCGACGACGGTGCGCTTTCGGCGATCCTCGAGCGGGGCAGCTCGCTGCTGCCAAAGGGCATTCGCGATATCGGCGGCAACTTCTCACGAGGCGAAGTGATCCGTATCCGCAGCCTCCAGGGGCGGGATGTGGCGCACGGCGTCAGCCGCTACAACAGCGATGCGATGCGCATGATTGCCGGGCATCACTCCCAGCGAATCAGCGAAATTTTAGGTTATGAATATGGTCCGGTTGCCGTTCACCGCGATGATATGATCGTCAGCTAAGGAGCAGGGCATGCTGGAAGAAATGGGTAAAGCCGCGAAAGCGGCATCTTATGCGCTGTCGGTGCTCTCCACCGCAGAGAAAAACCGGGTCCTGATGACCATCGCCGACCGCCTGGAAGCGCAGAGCGCTGAAATCCTCACCGCAAATGAGCGCGATCTGGCCGACGCGCGCCAGAACGGCCTGAGCGAAGCGCTGCTGGATCGCCTGATGCTCAACCCGGCACGGCTGAAAGCCATCGCCGACGATGTGCGCCAGGTCTGCCGCCTGGCCGATCCGGTCGGCGTGGTGCTGGACGGCGGCCTGCTGGACAGCGGCCTGCGCATTGAGCGTCGCCGCGTGCCGCTGGGCGTGGTGGCGGTTATTTATGAAGCGCGCCCCAACGTCACTATCGACGTCGCCGCGCTCTGCCTGAAGACCGGCAACGCCTCTATCCTGCGCGGAGGGAAGGAAACCTGGCGCACTAACGGCGCAACGGTTCGCGTTATTCAGGACGCGCTGCGTCAGCATGGTTTACCGGCCGGGGCCGTCCAGGCGATTGAAAGCCCCGATCGCGAATGGGTTAATCAGCTGCTGAAGCTGGATCGCTATGTGGATATGCTGATCCCTCGCGGCGGCGCGAATTTACATAAGCTGTGCCGCGAACAGTCGACCATCCCGGTGATCACCGGCGGCATTGGCGTCTGCCACATCTTTGTCGACAGCGATATCGAGCAGCAGGCGGCGCTGAAGGTGATTATCAACGCCAAAAAACAGCGCCCCAGCGCCTGTAATTCACTGGAGACGCTGCTGGTTCATGCGGACGTGGCAGAAAGCTTCCTGCCCGTGCTGAGCCACAGCATGGCGGAGGCGGGCATCAGGCTTCACGCCGACCCGCGCTCGCTGCCGCTGCTGCAAAACGGCCCGGCCGACGTTACCCCGGTCACCGACGCCCAGCTGCGCGACGAGTGGCTGTCGCTGGATCTGAACGTGGTGCTGGTGGACTCTCTGGATCAGGGCATCGCGCACATTCGCGAATATGGCACCCAGCATTCGGATGCGATCCTCACCCGCAGCCTGCACAACTCAAACCGCTTTGTGAATGAGGTCGACTCCTCGGCGGTGTACGTTAACGCCAGCACCCGCTTCACCGACGGCGGTCAGTTTGGCCTGGGCGCAGAGGTGGCGGTCAGCACGCAGAAGCTGCATGCGCGCGGCCCGATGGGTCTGGAGGCGCTCACGACCTATAAATGGATAGGTTTTGGCAGCGATACCGTGCGCGGTTAACGCTTTAGCATCATAACCACCGGCGCCAGGTGCGCAGGGAGAGTCAAGTATGGTAACGTTTTCACAGCTTTTTCCCTTCGCCGCCATCGCCCTTGGGCTGGTGCTGACGCCGGGGCCAAATATGATCTACCTGATTTCCCGCTCGCTGTGCCAGGGCCGCCGCGCGGGTTATATCTCGCTAAGCGGCGTGGCGCTAGGCTTTATATTTTATATGCTCTGTGCCGCAATGGGCATCACCGCCCTGATTATGGCGGTGCCGCTGGCGTACGACGCGCTGCGCATTGCCGGGGCGCTTTACCTGCTGTATATGGCCTGGCAGGCGATATTCGGCGGCAGATCGCCCTTTCAACTGCGCAACCTGCCGCCCGACAGCGATCCTAAGCTCTTCACCATGGGCCTGCTGACCAACCTGTTAAACCCCAAAACCGCCGTCATCTACCTCAGCCTGCTGCCGCAGTTTATCCGTCCCGAACAGGGGCAGGTGCTGATGCAGTCGCTTATACTCGGCTTCACCCAGATTGTGACCAGCATTATCGTCAACAGTATGATTATCTTCGCCGCCGGCACTATCGCCACCTTTCTCGCCCAGCGCCCCGGCTGGCAGAAGCTCCAGCGCTGGATAATGGGCACGGTACTGGCAGGCCTGGCGGTCAGAATGGTTATGGAGGGAAGGAAGTAGGGTAGTGAGTGGGGGAAGTAAGTTGGGAGCAGAGAAAGAGCAGCAGGTGAGTGGGGGAAGTAAGTTGGGGGTAGAGAAAGAGCAGCAGGGTAGGGAGGGAGGAGAATCCCCCGAGGTTTGCCTTGCCGCCAGATGAAAAAAGCGGCGACTGATTCGCGCCCCCTTGACTCCCCGGGCATTTTTTCTTAACGTAACGCCCCGTAGTTCACCTCCCCAAGCCGATATAGCTCAGTTGGTAGAGCAGCGCATTCGTAATGCGAAGGTCCCAGGTTCGACTCCTGGTATCGGCACCATAAAATCAATCAGTTACGAAATCCTCTGTCATAACGCTTCTCATTTTTTCTCTCGCATACTTACTGGCGTACTTATTTAGCACGGTACAGACCCCTTACCATAACCTCCCCTGAAAGCGTTAGCCTTTGACCATTGGCTAAATGTTGATGTTGCATATAGTGGTGTAACGACATAAAGACCGGGCAACATAATGACAAAAAAAGAAAAAATGCTGGCGCTGAGAAAGCGGTTCAACCTTGATAGCTATGATGCCTTACTGGATCTTAACGTGGATGAGCTTCGCCAGGAGTTCAGGTACAGCCAGCAAATATATTTAAATTTTGAGTCAACCATTGAACAGCAGTTTGCAACGCTTAACCAAAATCAGGAAGAACAGATATTCTCAGGCCACCCGATACTCACCGCTTCGTTAGGTGAGAACAATCATGCAGTCGGGGAGCATAATCTGGAAAGCGATTACCACATTAAACATTTTCAGGTTAGCTTAACCCAAAGGGGCATTCACATCTGCTTTTCCGAAACCTCTACCCATTGACTTACTGTGGTCAACTTTAAGGGCTAGAATGTCAATATGATACTTTTAAATATTCATTTTATAATTACTCTAGTGCTGCTATTTTTAAATATATCACGTAAATATTGTGACACTTTGAATTTGTCAATGGGGTGTTTAAATATAGCATGGAAATTCTTGGCACCTGCTTCACTAGACGCTTTATCATTAACTGTAATTACCAGTTCTACATCGTTTAGTTCAACATATTCTATTGCTGAGGCGATTTCATATTTAGTAGATTCATTCTGAAACCCAATACATTCATCAACAGATAAACTATCTTCGTCAAATCTGCCGATGATTAAGAAATTTTTAGGGTCGTTTTTGTCATCACCGACAGCCAGTGTAAGCACATCGTCTTCATCAATGCAGTCAACACAAACAGCTTCGATTTTTTTAGTAGAATTCATTGATTATTCCTTAACCAGAACAACTTCTGGCTCTTGTTGATTTTTTACCAGCAGCAGACCAGACATTTCTTTCACCGTTTTCGTCAGGCCATGTATAAACGACATCTGAACCAGTATTCAATTTAAATGTGTTCATTTTTCCCCGGCATGAAGTACAGGGAGGGTATTGGCCATCAATAACCAATTTATCTCCCGGCAAAGCAATCTGATCTAACTCGCGTGTTATCCGCACTTCTGTATGAGTCGCTAGTGAACTTTGTAGGAAGCCAAGAGCCTTTTCTTCTGGTGTCATATTGCCACTTTGCCATATGCCCTGGGCTTTTACATTGCCATCAGAATCAAATAACGTGGCATTGGCGGTATGTGTACCTTTACCTGAACCAAATGATAGCCCCCACGGATCAATCCACCCCAGCGGATTCGGAGCATACTGATAAAAATTCCAGCCACCTGCAAGCCCTATCGGGTCCAGTACCGTAAAGCGTCCGACATGCGGATCGTAATACCTGAAAAGATTATAGTGCAGTCCCGTTTCGCTGTCAGCGTACTGCCCGGCATAGCGCAGTGGCTGATGGTGTAGGGCAGTTTGCTGCGCGATTTTGTGAAAACCTTCCGTCTGCCGGGCGACGTCACCGAAGCTACCGTAGTGCCCACTCCAGCGCAGTTCGCCGCTTTCATCGGTAATTTCCAGCGGTGCACCGTTCAGATCGGTACTGAACCAGAGAATCTCTCCGCGACTGTCGTCACACAAATGGTCAACCCGCGCGAGCGGGCTGTATGCCTCTTTGGGGTCGTATATGTATGTCTGATACTGACCGTTCTGCTGCTGCTCCTGTAACAGTCGGAAGCCCTGCCACAGGAAGTGGGTCTCAGTAGTGCCACGCTGTGTGGTGACGGTTTTACGGGTACGACGACCCAGGGCATCATAATGGTAGTGCGCGGTAAAGCGGCCTTCTGGTCCATTGCCCTCAGCCCGTATCAGCCGGTTTTCCGCGTCATATTCGTAATGCTGTTCATGCAGCCCGCTGCGGCGGCTGACCAGATTGCCCCACCCGTCGTATTTCATAAACAGATCCTGCCAGTGCATCAGGCGGTTGTCCGTCAGCGGCAGGGCAGGCAGGCCATCGTCCGGCAGGAGGTTATCCGCAGCGTCGTAGCGGAACGTCCTGGTGCTGTGCTCCGGGCGGGCTTCGTAGTGCCTGAGAAGACGACCTTCCTCATCATAGCCATAAATCGTGCTGCCACGCAGCGTGTCGCTGACGTCAGAGAGTTCCCCCCGCCCGGTGTAGTTAAAGGCGCGTTCGAAGATTGCCTGTTCCGGCAGGTTGGGTGCTAAGCCGCCGATACTGCGTTGCAGGGTACGTCTGCCCAGACTGTCATACTGGCGGGTCTGTTCACGGGTTCCCTAAGTGCGGAACACTTCCCGGTGCAGGCGGTCGCGGGTGAATTCGCTGACCGTCTGCTGATTAAAGCAGATGGCGCTGACGTGACCGGAGCCGTAGTGCAGCCAGCTTATCTGCTGCCCGCCGGGCAGGGTCAGCGCGGTAAGATTACCCAGAACGTCATACGCAGAATGCAGCTCACCGTTCACCCCCTGCTCACTGAGCAGTTTTCCTGTCGCATCAAAGGTAAACTGAATTTTGTCCTCTTCAATACCCAGCGCCATACCTGCTGCGGTCGGCGTGCGCGTCAGGCCGGTAAGCTTCCCGCTGTTGTCACGCTGGTAATGGTACCGGGCATCGCGGGTTGTCCGGGAGGTCAGCAGTCCGCTGCTGTCATAGCTGAACTTCTGAGCGCGTCGTGGGATGCCGCCATCGTCATCTGGTCTGCCGCTTTCCAGCAGGGTGGTGAGCAGTCCCCGTTCATTCCATTCCATCTGCCGGGATGTATCGTCCGGGCGGACTTCGCTCAACGGTCGGCCTGTCGGGTCATACGTAAACCGGTACTCACCGCCGTTGCCGTTTTCCAGACGCAGCAAATTGCCTCTCGGGTCATAGTGCCAGCGTCGGCTGACGCCGTTGCTACCGGTCTGACTGAGCGGCTGGCCCAGGCGGTTATACTGTAAGTATCCCACCTTAATCGGCCAATTCGCGGTAATGATAAAATGTATCACGTGAAACGCCCATGATTTTACAGGTTTTCGATACATTGCTGGATTCTTCAGCCAGATTAAGCAAACCAGCTTTATATTGACTGAAATCGCCGCTGTGGGGATTATTTATAAATAAAAAATTCACAGGTTATTTCATTGAAATCATAATCTATTTGAATGTAAAATGAAAAGTCTTCTGCTATTAGCCTTATTTCATCTGACTCCATTTTTTCAAAATCATAATGAGAGTTTATATATATTATACCATCAACTTTGTAAGCTCCAAGAAATTTCCATTCTTCATCTAATAGCATGTAAATTTTTTTTGTGGTTATCCCCCCCCCTACTAAATCAATTAGATTGTACATATTTGTCAGTTCTATTTTTTTTCTTGATATTTCTTCTATTTCATTTAGTTTTTCTATTATTAAGTCAGTATCTTCAAGGCTCATGAAGTTTGAGGTGTTTACAGGATTAAGTGTTAAAGACTCAATTTTTTTATAATACTTATCCTTGAGTAAATTGCCTTGTGCTTTTCTATATAAAAAATCTTTTTTTTGTTTTAGTTCATTCATTTACAGGTACCTTTTGCATAATAAGCTTTACCCTTTCCGTTACGGAGTTGTGGGCGACCATATTTATTAATTCGCGGGTTGCCAGCATCATCAGTTTTTACTGCTCCCGCTTCCCAGTGCGGTTTATCAGGGTGGCTGATGTCCATCGTTTGCTCCTGGACTGATGTCATTCCTGTGCCTCCCCCCGGTTTTTGAGCTTCATAGGAATACTCTCGGCCAGAGTTATTTATTGACTGGCTAAGGGGCTGCTGGCTAGTTGGAATACCACTCTGCCTCATTGCTTCTCTTCGCGCAGCTCTTGAAGTAGAGAAAGGATTGTTTTCACTACCAATATTCTCATTATTAAGCCCCCACGGATCAATCCAGCCCAGCGGATTCGGCGCATACTGATAAAGGTTCCAGCCACCCGCCAGCCCAATCGGATCCTGTACCGTAAAGCGTCCAATCTGCGGATCGTAATACCGGAACAGATTATAGTGCAGTCCGGTCTCGCTGTCAGCGTACTGCCCGGCATAGCGCAGTGGCTGATGGTGCAGGGCAGTTTGCCGTGCAAGTCGGTGAAAACCTTCCGTCTGCCGGGCGACGTCACCGAAGCTACCGTAGTGCCCACTCCAGCGCAGTTCGCCGCTTTCATCGGTAATTTCCAGCGGTGCACCGTTCAGATCGGTACTGAACCAGAGAATCTCTCCGCGACTGTCGTCACACAAATGGTCAACCCGTGCCAGCGGGCTGTATGCTTCATTCGGGTCGTAAATACAGGTCTGGCACTGCCCATTCTGCTGCTGCTCCTGTAACAGGCGGTAACCCTGCCACAGGAAACGGGTTTCGGCTGTTCCGCGCTGGGTGGTGACGGTTTTACGGGTACGACGACCCAGGGCATCATAATGGTAGTGCGCGGTAAAGCGGCCTTCCGGGCCGGTGCCTTCTGCGTGTATCAGCCGGTTTTCCGCATCATATTCGTAATGCTGTTCATACAGGCCGCTACGGCGGCTGACCAGGTTTCCCCACCAGTCGTATTTCATAAACAGATTTTGCCAGTGCGTCAGGCGGTTCTCCGTCAGTGGCAGGGCAGACAGGTCATTATCCGGCAGCAGATTATCCGCAGCGTCGTAGCGGAACGTCCGGGTGCTGTGCTCCGGGCGGGCTTCGTAGTGCCTGAGAAGACGACCTTCCCCATCATAGCCATAAATCGTGCTGCCACGCAGTGTGTCACTGACGTCAGACACTTCTCCGCGCCCGGTGTAGTTAAAGGCGCGTTCGAAGATTGCCTGTTCCGGCAGGTTGGGTGCTAAGCCGCCGATACTGCGTTGCAGGGTACGTCTGCCCATACTGTCATACTGGCGGGTCTGTTCACGGGTTCCCTGAGTGCGTGAGACCTCCCTGTGCAGGCGGTCGCGGGTGAATTCGCTGATGGTCTGCTGGTTAAAGCGGATGGCGCTGACGTGACCGGAGCCGTAGTGCAGCCAGCTTATCTGCTGCCCGCCGGGCAGGGTCAGCGCGGTAAGATTACCCAGAACGTCATACGCAGAATGCAGCTCACCGTTCACCCCCTGTTCAGTGAGCAGTTTTCCTGCCGCATCAAACGTAAACTGAACGTCATCTGCTTCGATACCCAGCGCCAGGCCTTCAGCAGTCGGTGTGCGCGTCAGGCCGGTAAGCTGCCCGCTGTTGTCACGCTGGTAATGGTACCGGGCATCGCGGGTTGTCCGGAAGGTCAGCAGGCCGCTGCTGTCATAGCTGAACTGCTGAACACGCCGGGGAATGCCGCCATCGTTGTCCGGTCTGCCGCTTTCCAGCAGGGTGATGAGCAGTCCCCGTTCGTTCCATTCCATCTGCCGGGTTGTGTGGTCCGGGCGAATCTCATTTAAAGGACGTCCTGAGGGGTCATAGGTAAACCGGTACTCACCGCCGTTGCCGTTTTCCAGACGCAGCAGATTGCCTCGTGCATCATAGTGCCAGCGACGCATGATACCGTTGCGGCCGGTCTGACTGAGCGGCAGGCCCAGGCGGTTATACGTCCAGAGCACGTCGCTTTCCAGCGGGTCACGCCAGGCGGTGAGCTGTCCGTGCTCGTTCCACAACAGCGTTTCCTGACTGCCATCGGCGCGGATAAGAGCTGTAAGCTGGCCTGCATCGTTCCATTTGCGGCGTGTGACGTTGCCTTCTGCGTCCTCGCTGCTCAGGAGTTGCCCGAAGCGGTCATAGGTGAAGCGGGTCATGCTGCCGGAGCAGTCGGTGCGCTGTGTCATCAGCCCCTGGCGGTTCCATTCCAGTAGCACGTCACCGCCACTGGCATCGGTGATGCGGTCCGGCAGCGTTTCTTCTTCATCAGGATAGTGGTAAGTGCTGGTGTGATTCAGTGCGTCGGTTTCCGACAGCAGGCGGCCGTTTAAATCATATGTCGCCTGTGTGGCTGTTGAATCCGGGTAAACCGTGCGGGCGATGCGGTCAGTGTTGCGAAACCAGTAATACTCTGTGGTGCGGCCTGCCGGGTCAGTCTCTGACGTCAGGCGGCCATAGCGGTCCCACTGGCTGTGCCGCATGGCTCCGTCAGGCAGGATGACATCGCATAACTCACCGTTGTGGTAAACAAAGCTGGTCTGGCGACCGTCATAATCTGTGAAACGGGCGACGTTATTATCGTCGTCAACCAGCCAGTCTGCCTGTACGCCATCCTCGCGGGTGGCGCGGCGGGTGCCATTTTCAAAATCGTATTCAAAATCAAGCTGCTCACCCGCGCTGTTGCGGTACGCCACCACGCGCGGCAGACCATCAATGTTCTGCCACAGATATTCATTCACAAGCCCGTTGCCGTCCTCATGACTGCGCAGTAAATCCATTCCGTCCCCGTCGTCATACCAGCCAAAGCGGCGGCGTACCTGACCGCCGCGTCCGGTGACGCTAATCACCCTGGCCTTATCATCGAAGCCGTAGCTGACCAGGCAGATTTCATTATCCAGCCAGGCCCCGGTCAGGCGAACCTGTCCGCTGACGGTTGTGTAGCGGCAGACCACGCGCTGCCCGGCGCTGTCGGTGAGTGAATGCAGGGTATGGTCGTCGTTCCAGTCAAAAAGAATATCGTTACCACAGGGTTCTGTGAGGCGTAGCGGCAGGGAAGGGGCATTTTCGCGTAATGGCTGGTAATGACAGCGTTCGCCGCTGATATCATACACTGACCATGTATCGTCCTGATGGTGTTCCAGACAGCGCTTCTCCGGTTCACAGAAGGTTCGCTGACCTTTCGGAACAGGAGGAAATGACACGTAATCGCCGGACGGTGCACGCCACACCAGCCCGTCCTGATACCGTTCAAGCCGGGTTTCCCAGAAAAGTGACCAGCCACGGCCCAGCACGCTGTCGCCGGGATTGCCACTGCGCCAGTAACGCTGCCAGACCACCGGCAGACGGGAGGGTAATACGAAATCCAGCTCGTCATCACCCGAGAGAAACTTCTGCCCACTGACGATATCCACCGGACGCGCGATGATGCCCACGGCAGCGGCACCGGTCATCAGCACACCAGCGCGGCAGGCGATACGGGCCAGCTTGTTGATACCCGGAATTTTACTGAACAGTCTGCCCAGTGCACCGACTTTGCCAGCCGCTCCACCTGCTCCGCCGAGCAGTCCTGCAAATAACAACGTCAGGTCAGAGGCTTTATACAGTTTTTCAGGGACTTCAGATTGTATGGGCAGGGTCGGCTGCGGCTCACCGCCAATGCGCACGTTCCCTGAACCCGTCATCACTTTGCCGCCACAGGTGGTCTGGTCACCTGTACGGGCAGCCGGCAGGCCGTTAATAAATACGCGTGAGGAACCTTCGGCCATCTGCTGTGAACCACCGTCCTTAGCGCATTCCACCATGCTGTTTGTCGCAACGGCGGCAGGTCTGCCGTTAATGAACACGTTATGAGAGCCGGTGGCGATAACGCCTTCCTTCTGCATGCTGGCCGCGCCCGCATCCGCGATACTGTCCCGTGCTGCCGTCGCCAGTTCACCGGTCAGGTATCCCACCGCCAGGCTGGCCCCGACCAGCAGCACGCCAATGCCGAGACAGGACGCACCGAGACCGGCAATCATCATTGCCCCGGCGGCAATACCACCGGCAGCCGCAATCAGTCCACCGACAATCGTTCCGGCAATCATCCCTGCCAGCGCATGAGAATGGCCGATATCATCGTCCACGCGTGCCGCTTCAAACATAACAACGTTCCTTATTGTCAGGTGTTAAACCGAAAACTGCCGAGGAGTGCCTGAAAGCACTGGCTGTCCATGTCCCTGATTTTTTCCACACGGGACATAGTGAACACCAAAATATGCTTCTCCGCTGTATTAAAGACGGCCTGCTGCTGAAAGACCTTCTGGTTATCACGAAAGTAGCTGGCATGCACACATTCACCGTGTGCAATATTTTCCCCCAGCACGGCTGCCACGCGCAGAGACAGTTTCCATCCTTTAAGATGTTTATCCATGAGCGCTGTCTGGCGGTCGATATAGTCTTGCAGCACCTCTCCATTACTGAGGGTATCTCGTGAGATGTTAAATGCGGGGGCGTTCTCGCCGGGTAGAGTAAAAACATTAACCGTGCGGTCCTGATACTGGTCAGGAAGCGTTATCCGGCCTTCTGTGAACAGACAGGTAGCGTGGCTTTCGGACATTGAGCAGATTCCCTGTGCCTGAGAAAACGTAAGTTTGCCACAGGGTATGCCCACTGGCTATATGCGCAACCGGGTTTTCACTAACCCAAAGCGAGACATAAAAAGACTGACTTCCAGAGAGCAGTGGGTCAGCAAGCATCCTTTTCCCGTCTCACAAATCCATTAATTGATTAAAATCTCTTTGAGTTATTGATCTGTGAAATCGATCGATGTGGTTAAATTGATAGTTATGGCGATTGATAATTTCATGTCGATTGGTAATTAATTGTCTAAATCAATCGATAAATTAACATTGATATTTTATGACTACTAACTGTAATGAATTTTATCGATAAAACCGCTCTGACAGGTTCTTTCTTCAGATCAATTATATCAACTAATTAGATGATATTTGGTGGGGGGGTATGTCAGGATGTCCGTTTGGCGGTACAGGAATCCAGGAGCATCTGTCAGTTTGTAAAGGTTGTGGAGCTGAAAGAGTAAAAGGCCACGTCGCCAGCAGACGATGAAGGAGCTGGCAAAAGACATCTGGAACCGACCGTGGAGTACTGAACGGCGAACGGACTGGCAGCAATGGATAGCGCTGGCGAGAAGTTGCGATGTACCGGTAATGAGAAACATGGCCGGTACAATCAGCAAAAGGTTATACGGGATACTGAATGTCATACGGCATAACGTCTCAAATGGCAATGCTGAAGCCCTGAACAGCTAAATAAGGTTGCTGAGAATAAAAGCCAGAGGTTACCGGAACAGGGAGCGCTTTAAGCTGGGAGTAATGTTCCATTACGGTAAGCTGAATATGAGCTTCTGCGCGTTTTGATTAACCGTTTATTTCTTAATTGGAATATCTTCGTTGATTGAGATTGCCTGTTTTCTTGGAAAATCGTAAGTGATTGGGATTGCCTGTTCTCTTGGATTATCGTAGTTGGTTGAGATCGCATGTTCTACAGAAAATGCAGATCTTTCGGATTGCTTACTTGCTGGAATAGCATCCGAATCGGACGGGGTTGTACTTAATTGATCTTTTAATCGCTGCAAACGCCATTGCTCAAACTCTTCAAATGGAACGAAATCAGTATCATTGTCATCTACAGTGCTGATGGGGGCGGTTAACGGTTTATGGGTATCAGATACATCATGAGAGGCACTCTGTTTCCTGGACGGAACATCATCAAAGTGAACTTTTTTATTCGATTCTCCTACTGAAGCCATGAGTTCTTTGAAGTGAGTATATTCTTCAGCACTCATTCTTAATTTGGGATGCAAAGACGAACATCGCGGCTTGATGTCTGAGGCTTTAACGTTCGTACTGGTTGTAACATATCCGCCAGATGAATGGATATTTTGAGTTGAATTCTTTGAGGTGGATGAGGTATCGACAAAGGAATCGATACTTAAGGTTGAATTACATAAGCATGAATTGATATTAAAAGGCATACGCCCTCCTGATAAGACTGACTGTAAATGAAGGGGGAATAATATCAAGAAACAGAGTTTATCTTATACGTGTTTAACCCCTATAAAGACAATATGAGCGAATTTTTCACACCATAATCGGAGAAGACCCATTTATATACAGTTTTTTGTTGGCCCGGTCGGGAGAACAGTGGGATCAATGCCCAGGATGACACGAAAACCCCTTAAAATGCTATTATCCACACCAGCCGACTGAGGCAGTAACTGACACCCACCTTAACTCCCGGGGATGAATGATGAACAATGACGTACCGCTAAAATTTTATGACATCGTAGATGAGTATTCGACGGAATCTGCAAAGCCGGTAAGCGACCTGGAGCGTGACCCTCTGGCGCGTTATTTCCAGCTGCTAGTCACCCGCTTAATGAATAACGAAGAGATCAGCGAGAGTACACAAACTGAGCTGGCCAGGGAGGCGGGCATCGACGCGCTTCGTATTGATGACATTGCGACGTTTCTGAATCAGTGGGGCAATGAGTAGCTCTTTTAAGACAGCCGATTTTTCAATCCTTTACCCCGCACCCTCAACGCTTTAGATAATATCCCCCACAGCAATGTCGCCCGCCGTGCTCTCCGTTACCCCGGGGCGCACTGGCGGATAAATGCGCTGCGCGCGATATCATATTCTTGCAGGACATAAACGCCGCAGGATAAAGATGATGACAGCGACTGATATTGGTTTGACCCACGTTGCCTTTGAAGTGAAAGATATCGCGAAAAGTATCGATTTTTATCAGCGCTATGCCGCGATGAAGGTCGTTCATCAGCGTGAGCCGGGCGTACCGGAGGCTGAGAAAGTGGCATGGCTCAGCGATCTTACCCGGCGCTTTGCCATTGTGCTGGTGCAGACGCAGGCGGGAAGGGATACGCCTCTTGGTCCGTTTGGGCATCTGGGCGTGGCCTGCGCAACCATTGATGAAATTGATATAAAAGTGAGCATGGCCGAACGGGAAGGAGTGCTGCGCAAGCCGCCACAGCAATCCGGCCCGCCAGTGGGCTACTGGGCGCTGTTTGCTGACCCGGACGGTAATACGCTTGAACTCTCCTGTGGGCAGCAGATCGGCTTTACGATCGATGAAGTCTGATCCCGCCATAACGACCTACGCCAGCCCCGTTCCTTTTGAGGAGCGGGTGGGTAGAAATATCAATTAACAAACTTAATGAGTTATCACGGCCTCGGCGCTTGCGATTTTACCGGTAACATTCTAACTTTTCAGAATGTTCTTTAACCCTGTAAACGTTGAGGTGCTCGCCATGAAGTTAGCGAATGTGTTTGTATTATTTGAAAAAATCGCATTGTTATTGTTTGTTGTCCTGCTGGGCTATCTGATAATAACAGGCGTTTTTTCTGCAACAGGCGTCGATCATAGCTGGCCTTACCCACATCGATAGCTAAGAGATCCACCAGGGAATACGCAATATAATTAATAAAAAAACGATAAAAAAACCTTTTCGCACTTGCACTTACCGTTAAACCTTCCGTTCAGCACACGTCAGCTTTGCTCACCATAAGCGAGTAGCCTCTTTGGCACAACGCCCCCAATTTCAAGGTTTTCCCTGACCTTCGTGGTTAGCATTCCCCCATCCGCCGTTAAGTCACGCAGTTAATTCAGCGTATGGCTCTGCCTGGCTCAGAAACAAAGCGTTAATTCAGTAAAACTCAGTCGTCGGGCAGTTTATCTATTAAGCTTACTGCCATCGAACCGGAGAAGAGCGAATAAGATGCAGCTGTTGTACAACGCATTAATCGTGCTGTTTACCATCATCGTGATGGAAGTGGTGGCGGCACTGGCCCATAAGTACATTATGCATAGCTGGGGGTGGGGCTGGCATCATTCTCATCACCGGCCACATAAGGGCGGGCTGGAGTTAAATGACCTTTATGCGGTGGTCTTTGCGGTGCTTGCCATTGTGCTGATCTATCTGGGCAGTACCGGCGTCTGGCCACTCCAGTGGATTGGTGCGGGCATGACCGCCTACGGCGCGCTCTATTTTATCGTTCACGACGGGCTGGTGCACCAGCGCTGGCCGTTTCGCTATATACCCCGGCGCGGCTACCTGAAGCGTCTCTATATGGCGCATCGTCTGCATCACGCCGTCCGGGGCCGCGAGGGCTGCGTCTCTTTCGGATTCCTGTATGCGCCGCCGCTGTCGAAGCTGCAAAAAACGCTGCGCCAGCGGCACGGTAAGCCGGTCAGCGAGGACGCTGCCAGAGCGAATCGGGACGCGGGCCCGGCTTCGCAAGACGAGAAGTAAGCGCCAGCCCAGCCCCCGAGAGCAGTAGCCCCAGTTTCTCGCCTTTGCTGGTGCCCTGACGCCGGTCCCAGGCCTGTTCTCCGGCGTTGCTGACCTTGACGCCGATCTCCCGGTAGACGCCACGGGCAGTAGCAATCGCCCAGGCGGAGCGAAGTGGCAATCCGGTCAGGCCCGCCCGGGCCGACTGATAGTAAGGCTCGGCGGCGTCGACCAGCCGCCGGGATACTCTTGCCAGCGCGGCCCGGTTGACTGGGCTGGCATAGTTCGCCCTGTCCATACCCTCTTCAGCCAGCCAGCGAGTAGGCAGGTAGCAGCGCCCGCCGTGGGCATCTTCCACAATATCACGCGCAATATTGGTGAGCTGAAAGGCCAGCCCAAGATCGCAGGCCCGATCCAGCACGGCGGGATCGCGCACGCCCATCACCTGCGCCATCATCAGCCCGACGACCCCGGCTACGTGATAGCAGTAGCGCAGGGTGTCATCAAGGGTGTAATAAGCCTCGCCCCGCACGTCCATGGCGTAACCTTCAAGGTGATCGAAAGCCAGCCGTTCTGGAATGGCGCTGGCCAGGGCTACTTCCTGAAAGGCGGCAAAGGCGGGTTCCGACACAGGGGCGCCGCTAAGCGCCTGATGGGTGAGGACTTTAAGCCTTTCCAGCCGCTGCTCCGGGCTGCTGTCAGCGGTTACGTAGCCCGCGCCAGCGTCCGGGCTGTCAGATAGCGGGTTGCTAAACGCAGAGTGAGGACTGTATTCCGCCCCGTCACGGCTGAAACCCAGCTCCTGGCCATCTATAACGTCGTCGCAGTGACGGCACCAGGCATAGAGCATCAGCGCGCTGCGACGCGTCTTTGCGTCAAACAGCTTTGAGGCGGACGCAAAGCTTTTCGAGCCGACCGCCATAGTCTGGGTAGCGTGAGTAAGTAAAGGCTGATTCAAGGGGCTAAATCCTCCAGCATCAGGCCGGCGGTGGCCTTGGCGGAGCCGATCACGCCCGGTACGCCTGCGCCGGGGTGTGTGCCGGCGCCCACCAGGTAGAGGTTAGTAATGTGACTGTCGCGGTTATGTGGGCGGAACCAGGCGCTTTGGGTCAGAATCGGTTCTACCGAGAAGGCCGAACCAAGATGTGCGCCCAGTTCGTCGCGAAAATCGAAGGGGGTAAACATCCGGTGGGTGACCAGCTGCTGGCGCAGGCCAGGCATATAGCGCTCCTCCAGATAGTCGAAGATGCGATCGCGCAGGCGCGGCCCTTCCACGTCCCAGTCGAGATCGGCAGTACCCAGGTGCGGCACGGGGGCCAGCACGTAGTAGCTGCCGCAGCCCGGCGGGGCCAGCGACGGGTCGGTGACGCAGGGGGCATGCAGATAGAGCGAAAAGTCGTCGGCCAGGCTGTTGCGGGTAAAAATATCGCTGATCAGCTCTTCGTAGCGCGGGCCGAAGCATACCGTATGGTGCGCCAGCTGGCTGTGATGATGATTAAGCCCGAAGTAGAGCACGAACAGAGAGTTGCTCATGCGCTTACGCTTAAGAGAGGTCGCGCGCGCCGCACCTCTGGGGTGGTGGCCGAGCAGCTTTTCATAGGTATGCACTACATCCGCATTTGAGGCGACGGCGGGCGTATCAATACGGCGACCATCGGTCAGGTGAACCGCTGAAATCTTATCGCCCTGGGTTTCCAGCCGATCAACCTCCGCGTTCAGCTCAATTTTTCCGCCGAGATCCTCAAACAGCTTCACCATGCCCTGCACCAGCGCCCCGGTTCCGCCCCGGGGGAACCACACGCCCCATTCCCGCTCCAGGGCGTGGATCAGGGTGTAAATGGAGGAGGTGGTAAAGGGGTTGCCGCCGACCAGCAGCGAGTGAAAAGAGAAAGCCTGACGCAGGTGTTCGTCCTCAATAAACGAGGCAACCATGCTGTAGACGCTGCGCCAGGCCTGGAGGCGGGCCAGCTGAGGCCCGGCACGCAGCATATCGCGGAAAGAGAGAAAGGGGACGGTGCCGAGTTTCAGGTAGCCCTCTTTAAACACCGCGCGCGAATAGTCGAGAAAACGCTGATAGCCCGCTACATCGCGGGGATTGAAGCGGGCGATCTGCGCCTCCAGTGCAGGCTGATCGTTATCGTAGTCCAGCACCCGGCCCGTTTCCCAGCAGAGGCGATAAAAGGGTTTAACCGGCAGCAGTTCGACGTAATCTGCCATGCGTTTACCGGTCAGGGCAAACAGCTCCTCAATGGCGGTGGGATCGGTAATCACCGTTGGCCCGGCGTCAAAGGTAAAACCCTGATCCTGGTAGACGTAAGCGCGCCCGCCGGGCTTGTCTCGCCCTTCAAGCAGCAGCGTGGGAATGCCCGCCGACTGTAGCCGAATGGCTAATGCCAGCCCGCCGAAGCCGGCTCCTACAACAATTGTTCTTTTCATTTAAGGGCTCGCAGCCTGGGGTGATGTTTAAGGATGGCGCGCAGGGCTTCGCCTACCGGAACCGGCGGCTTGCCCGACAGGATCCGTACCCGGTCAAAGTGGGTAGGGTGACCGGCATAGAAGCGGGCAATCAGCCCGTCGCTAAGGCCGTAAAAGCGCTGCATGACGCGCCAGCGCCCGGCCGGAGGACCGGCCAGGAAAAGCATGCGGTTTAGCAGGCGGAAAAAGCGCTGATGCCGCCACTGGCGTAGCGCAAAATCCTGAATGAGTCGGAACAGCTGGGCGCTATCCGGCGAGGGCTGGCTGGCGATCAGATCGGCCAGCTGAACAGCCAGCGGCAGTGAGTAGCCGGTGGTCGGGTGAAAAAGCCCGGCGCGCAGGCCGCTGCACGGCAGTCCGTCGCGCTGTCGCCAGAATGCCCCAGGCTGACCCGCCAGCGTAATGGGCAGAATGCCCTGCTCCTCGCGCTCCAGCTCCTGTAACAGCCAGCCTTTTTCAGCGGCATAGTCTGCAATACGCTGCCGCGCCCGATCGGCGTCCAGCGCCGCGCTGTCAATATAGTGCGTATCCTCAATCAGCAGCGTATCCGGCGTGAGTGGCAGGGTATAGACAAAGCGATAGCCCGCCCGCTGATCCACCGTGGCGTCCATCAGAATGGGGTGGGTCAGGCCATGTGGCCGGGCCAGCCGCCACTGCTGGCCAAAAAAGGCCTGACTGCCGACCGTCAGCGCGGGACCGGGCTGATAGCCACGGCCATCTATTACCGCTTTTGCCCGCAGGATCTGCCCGTCAGCGAGCTGGACGCTGTTCGCGGAGAGCGGGATGGCCGGACACCCCGTCAGCAGATTGTCGCCCAGGGCCTGTTCGACAACCCCGGCGAAGCGCCCGGCGGTTACCGTCATATAGCCGCCGGGCAGGGTGCGGGTCAGCTGTGGAAACTGCACGTCATAGCCGTCCCAGCGGTGGGCGACCAGCGGGTCGATCCACTCCTGCTGTTCAGGCGTCAGGTCGCTTTGATGAAAGGACCAGGTGTGGTTACCGCCGCAACGCGCGCTTTCCTCCAGCATTAACACGCGGAGCGTGGGCTGACGCTGCGCTAAGCGCAGGGCGATAAGGCCATTGGCCAGGCCGCCGCCCAGCAGGATCACATCCGATTTCTTCACGGTGCCACCTTATCCGCTGTGGAAAAACGCGGGCTTAACGCCTGCTCGACGATGAGTGCGGCGGCAGACGCGCCACCCGCGCTGCTGAGCTGAGTCTGCATGGCTGACAGGTTTTCCCGGTAGCGATTGTCGTTTAACAGCGCGTCGAGATGGTGCGCCAGCGTTTTGCTGCTGCTGAAACGAGAGGCGCGCCGTCCAGTGCCGCTCCAGGCGACGCGCGCGGCAACGCCGGGCTGATCAAAGGCGATCGGAATGGCAAGGATTGGCGTGATATTTTTCACCGCGTCGGCCACGGTATTCAGGCCGCCGTGCGTCACCACCGCCTGCGCCTGACGCAAAACGGCATCCTGATCGGCAAAGTCTGTGACCCAGCTGGCACCGGCGTGACGTAATTTTTCCACTTCGCGCGAATTGAGGCCGCCGCAGTGGGCGATAAGCAGCTGGGCGTCCAGGCGGCGACAGGCGCGGGCGATAGTGTTGAACAGACGGAAACGATGCCCCTGCAGGGTGCCGAGTGAGGCAAAAATAAAGGGCCGGGAGGGATCCAGCGGCCAGGCTGCCCTGCCCGTTTTGCCTGGGGATCGCAGCGGCCCGACGGCATGAAATCCGGCGGGCAGCGCGCGACGGGGGAAATCCAGCGCGGGCAGGGTCTGGCTGATTTGCGCCAGCGGCGACAGGCAGTCGTGCAATCCCTGGCGGGGCGTCAGGCCAAAGGCGCGCGCATGGCGATTAATGATCCTGGTATGTCCGCGCATCATCCAGTCGTAGACCTGCTGGCTGGAATGATAAAGTTTTTGCGCCCGGCGATCGGTGCCCCAGGCAAACGGCATAACCGGCAGCGGCAGGCCCGCCTCGCGGTTAACCGGCAGGGCGCAGGCAACCGAGACAAAAGGGAGCCCCAGCGCGTCGGCGACCAGCCCACCGGCAGGCTCCATCTGGTCGACGATCAGGCCGTCCACCGCCAGTCTGTTCAGGATGGCAGGCAGGGCGCAGCAGAGCCGATCGGTGGCGTGGGCCATATCATCAATCACGCCGAAGAGGGAGAGGCTTCGCGGGTTAACGGTCAGCCTGAAGGCGCGGGTGGGCGTGCCCGCAGGCAGGTTCTCTACCGGCTCGAAAGCGATGTTTGCGTCGCTGAGCAGGCTTCGCGCTTCGGGCGGCTGAATAAAAGTGATGCGATGTCCCCGCGCCATCAGCGCCTGCGCCAGGGCCTGGAGCGCGCGCACGTGGCTGAAAAGCGGCGGCGCAACCACGGCGTAGTGGCTCATGCCCCGCTTCCTGCGTAGTGCATCGGCGCGTGACGCAGCTCGCGCAGGTTAGTGCTGCCGGTGCAGAAGCAGGCGGTTTGCAGCTGCGCAATCAGTACCTGGAAAAACGCCGTGACGGCCTGTTCTGACGCGGTGGCGCTGGGGAGTATCGCGGCGGCAAGGCCGACCACATCCGCGCCCAGGGCAATGGCTTTGGCAATATCAATGCCGTCAACAATCCCGCCAGAGGCGATCAGGGGCAGGTCGGGCAGGGCGGCGCGTATTCCCCGCAGCGCCTCGCTGGTGGGAATGCCCCAGTCGGCGAAGGCCATGGCGACGGCACGCTGCTGCGCGCTGGTGGCGCGCTCGCCCTCCACCGCCGCCCAGCTGGTGCCGCCCGCGCCAGCCACGTCCAGCAGGGTCACGCCCGCCTCAGCCAGCCGACGGGCCACGTCAGGCGAGAGCCCGGCACCGACCTCTTTGACCACCACCGGCACTGCCAGCTGCTTAACCAGCCCGGCAATGGCGGACAGTACGCCACGCCAGTCGCGGTCCCCGCCGTTTTGCAGCGCTTCCTGGAGCGGGTTGAGATGCACGATCAGGGCATCGGCCTCAATCATCTCTACCGCACGACGCGCATAGTCCAGCCCGGTTGGGCCGGCGATCTGCGCCGCGCCGAGGTTAGCCATCAGTGGGATGTCCGGCGCAATAGCGCGTAAATTTTTGTTCAGGCCGAAATTGACGTCGCTCTCCAGCGCCACCCGCTGCGAGCCGACGCCCATCGCCAGGCCCAGCGTCTGCGCCGTGGACGCCAGGTGAAGATTAATCTCCTGGGCGCGACGGGCTCCTCCGGTCATTGACCCGATCATAATCGGCGCTTTCATCGGCCTGCCAAACAGAGAGGTGCTGAGATCGATACGATCAAAATCAATTTCGGGCAGGGCGCAGTGCTCAAAACGCCAGTGGTCAAATCCTGTACGGATCCTGCTGACGGCGCGCGCCGGGTTAAGCACGATATCCAGGTGATCGTTTTTACGCTGAATCAGATCCGCGTCCTTCATGGGTACTCCGGTGAATCCATTATTCGGTCATTTGCAGGCGTCACTACGGCGGGCGGTTTCTGACAAACCACACAGGCTCAACACCCGCGCAGGCACCCGTTTAAACAGACGTTAACGCAACGTGGCCAGCTGCTGGTTGAACCAGCGGTGCATAAAGCGCCGGGTCGCCAGCCCCTGATGACAGACGAAGGCAAAGTGCCGATCGGCACTGTGCAGGTGATTTTGCAGGCGGCGGTGTACCTCTTCGGCACCCAGCAGGGCCACCAGGGTCGATTTGCCCGCATCCTGATTCAGATCTTTGCCGGAGCCGCTATGGCTGTCGGCCAGATCGTCAAGGAGCTGGAACGCCTGCCCCAGATCCTGTGCGAAGCCGCGCAGCTTCTGGCGCACGACAGGGGGCGCATCGGCGGCCAGCGCCGCCATCTGGATGGTGGCGTCAAACAGCATGCTGGTTTTCAAATCATTTGTGGTGGCGATAGCTTCACTGCTGCGGCATGCACCGCCTTCTTTAAGATCCTGAAACTGACCCTGTACCAGCCCCTGCAAACCGACGGCGGCAGACAGCTCCGCCACCGCCTGCGCGCGACAGTTTCCTGATAACCCCTCTGCGGCCGCGACGGTGCCAAAGGCGCTGCTTAGCAGGGCGACGGCAGCCAGCACCGCCACGTCCTCGCCAAACTGACGGTGAATGGTGGCCCGGCCACGACGCAGCAGGGCGTTATCCATGCAGGGAATATCATCAAGGATCAGCGAGGCGGCATGGATCATCTCTACGGCGCAGGCTAAATCAAGCAGGCCGGGGTGGCTTTTATCACACCCCAAATCACAGGCGGCCAGCAGCAGCAGCAGGGGACGCATGCGCTTTCCAGGCGTCAGCGTGCCTTCGCGCATAGCAGCCCTTACGCGGTCCCGCTCGCCACCGGCAGGCAGCAACGAGTCGAGCCGCCGCTCCAGGGCCTCACGCAGCGCCAGCAATTCGGTATCCATATCGGGGGATTTTTCTGCTAACACTGTCATGGTCACTCTTAATCGAATCAGTAAATTAATGGGCCGGAAAGCGAATGGACGCTACAGGAATAAATGCACGGTCCTTGTTGATAAGGCTAGAGTATTATTTAGAAATTGCGCTGATAAACGATGAAAAAAAGCTTAACTGATGCAGGATGGGGGCCGTATGGAGCAATCCGCGCCTGCGTTTCAGCGGCTTATTGCAGCAGTTGGTGCAGCAGCGACAAAACCTGATTGATCTCCGCAGGCGTCAGCGCACCCTCTTTGGCAAAGCGAATGAGGCCCGCGCTATCGACCACCACCACGGCTGCACTGCCGGGGGTCAGTTGCCAGGCGCGCTTAACCGCGCCGCGATTGTCGATAATAAACTGTGTCGAGGGCGACTCGCGTTTGGCGGACCGCAGGCTGGCGCGCACGAATACGGCGCTGCCGGGGATGGCATCGTCTGCGTTAACAATGATTGACGTCTGGAAGCGCGCGGGTGGCAGGTGAGCCGCCGCTAACGCCGCACTCAGCGGCGCATTTTCGTCTCTGGCAGAAAGCCGTCCGGCCAGATGCATCACCACGCGCACCCTGCCGGTTAACCCGACGCTGTTCCAGGGCCGGTAGTCCATATCTCCGGCGCTGGCGATCACTTCGCCTGCATCATATACGCCTACAGGAGGAAGGCGCTGGCCAACCGTAAACAGGTTCGCCAGCGCGGAGAAGGGCAGAAACAGGGCAAGGGCGACAACCAGTAGACGAGCCGACATGCATCTCTCCATTAAGCCGCCCTGCGCAGGGAAGGCGGGCTTATGCCTGCTTAGGCTGTCCGTTTGAGGCCATGATGCCCCCGTCTACCGGCAGATTGACCCCGGTAATGTAACGGGCGTCATCGCTGGCGATAAAGGCAATCGCGTTAGCGATATCTTCCGGCTCACCCGCGCGGTTTAGCGGGATACGCTCATAGAATTTATTCAGCAGCTGCTGGTCATCCTTCATCCCTTCCGTCAGATCGGTCATGGTCAGACCGGGACAGACGGCATTGACGCGTACGCCGTCTGCGCCGTAATCCATTGCCAGCGAACGGGTAAAGTTGGTCACCGCGCCTTTCGCTGCGTTATAGACGCTCATACCCCAGTCGCCGCCCAGGCCGGAAACGGAGGAGATATTCACGACGTTGCCTTTGGTTTTCAGCAGCGCGGGCATAAAGTAGTGGACGCAGTGGAATACACCGTTCAAATCAACGCCCATCAGCTTTTTCCAGTCTTCAAGCGCGATTTCATGAATGCGCCCCTGAACGATAATGCCGGCGTTATTCACCAGCACGTCCACCCGGCCATACTTATCCTGCACCTTGCGCGCAAGCGTCTGGACCTGGCCCGCGTCGGCGACGTCACAGGGGGCCACCAGATGATCGCCCTGGGTCAGCGTGGTCAGCGTTTTTTCCAGCTTTTCAGCGGTACGGCCTACCAGTACCACCGATGCGCCTTCGCGGGCGAAGCGCTGCGCCGCGGCTTCGCCAATACCTGAACCTGCCCCGGTGATGACGACTACTTTTTGCTGAAAACGTGCCATTTTGAACTCCTGTTCATCATTATTACCGAATTAAATCATGGGTATAAGCCTGGCAGGCTTAGCGCGAAGTGCAAGTGAAGGCGCGGCGCGGGAGGGCTAATTAGTTGTAATTGCACAGGGTTTTTTGCATAAATCATGCCGGGCCGCGGGCAGCGGGCAGCGGGCAGGACTACCCCTGGGCGGGCAGGACTACCCCTGGGCGGGCTGACCGTTAGAGGCGGTAACGCCGCCATCAACCGGCAGATTGACGCCGGTGATATAGCGCGCATCATCGCTGGCGATAAAAGCAATGGCGCTGGCGATATCCGCGGGTTCCCCTGCGCGATTTAATGGGATGCGCTGGGTGAACTTTTCCAACAGCTGTGGCGCGTTCATGATCCGTTCGGTCAGGGCCGTCATGGTCAGGCCGGGGCAGATAGCGTTGACGCGCACGCCGTCTGCGCCGTAGTCCAGCGCCAGCGCGCGGGTGAAGTTGCTGACGGCCCCCTTTGCCGCATTGTATACGCTTATGCCCCAGTCGCCTCGCAGGCCAGAGATAGAGGAGACATTGACCACATTACCTTTGGTGATAAGCAGGGCGGGCATAAAGTAGTGTACGCAGTAAAAAACGCCATCTAGATTGATGGCCATGAGATTTTTCCACTCCTCAGGCGCGATGTCGTGAATGCGTCCCTGTACAACGATGGCCGCATTGTTCACCAACACATCGACCCGGCCATACTTAGCCTGGACGTTGTGCGACAGCGCCTGCACCTGGTCCGCCTGCGAGACGTCACAGGGGGCAACCAGATGGTCTCCCGGCGCGAGGGTTGCCAGCGTGCTGTGTAGTTTTTCAACCGTGCGGCCTGCCAGCACGACCGACGCGCCCTCAAGGGCAAAGCGCTGCGCCGTGGCCTCGCCAATACCAGAACCCGCCCCGGTGACCACCACGACCTTTTGCTGAAAGCGTGCCATCTGAACCTCCGGTTAACGTGATTAGTGCATTAAATCATCAATGTAAGCCTGGCAATCCCGGAAATAAGTGCAAGGTCTGTTCCATCCTGTTGATAACCCGTTGTTACATCAGGCGCAAAATTTCAAATTGTGCATCTGTCGGATGACTCACCGCGCCGATAGGGCTATGTTAGTTTCCGGCTAAGCGAGTGGTGAGGAAGCAAAGTGGAAAGACTGGATTGCGACAGGATGTTTATTGGCGTGATGGAAACCGGAAGTTTTACGGCCGCGGCGCAGCGTTTGGGCACCAGCCACGGCCAGGCGTCGAAGCTGATCTCACGTCTGGAAAAGGAGCTGGGCGTGCAGCTTTTCCGGCGCAGCACCCGGGCGCTGACCGCTACTGATGTCGGCAGAGCGTACTACGAAAAGGTCAGGGTCCTGCTGGCTGAGTACGATGCCCTGAATGATTCCGTGCGCACCACCTCAGACTCCCCCTCCGGCAGGGTGCGCGTCTCCGCGCCGGTGACCTTTGGCACCACCCAGCTTACCCAGCCGCTGATCGACTTTGCCCGGCGCTATCCGGGTATTGAACTGGACGTCAGCTTTGCCGACCGGGTGGTTAACGTGGTGGACGAAGGATTTGACCTGGCGCTGCGCATCGGCAAGCTAAACGACAGTGCGCTGATGGCCAGAAAGCTGTGTGATATCCGTATTATCGCCGTGGCCTCGCCGGACTATCTTAAGCAGCGCGGCACGCCCTCCCACTGGGGCGAACTTTCACAGCATGACTGTATAATCGATACCAACTTCCGCGATCCTTTCCGCTGGCCTTTTTTACAGGGTGAGCAGACGGTTCAGGAGCCGGTCAACGCCCGCCTGAAGTTTTCAAACGCCGAAGTGTGTTTGCAGGCGGCATGCGCTGGACTGGGTATCGCCCGTCTGCCCGCCTTTGTCGCGGGGGAAGCCCTGCGCAATAAAACCATTGTGCCGGTACTGGTATCTTATGAAATCCCGCCGCTGGGCCTTTTCGCCCTCTACCCGCCGGCAAAATACCTGGCGCACCGCTCCCGCACCCTGATCGATTTCCTGGTCGAGGCGTTCGCGGGCGAGCCGGAGTGGGAGAAAGGCTGGTGATTATTTCCAATATGGAACAAAACATCCCCTTTTTGAGGGGATAATCATCTCAGTGGAAATAAGTTACTTTTCTCTTATCAACTCACAGAGAGGAAAGACCATGACTGACAATCGTACTGCACCCTGGGCTGCTTTAATCCTGCGCCTCGCGCTGGGCATCCTGTTTTTGGCTCACTTCAGCCTGAAATTTTTTGTTTTTACTCCCGCAGGCACCGTAAAGTTCTTTACCTCGCTCGGACTGCCGGGCGGTCTGGCCTGGCTAACGATGGCCGTGGAGCTGGTGGGGGCTATCGCCCTGATTTTAGGCATCTATAGCCGCATCGTCGCCGTGGTGCTGATCCCCATCCTGCTCGGTGCCATCTTCACCGTTCACGGTCCGGCGGGCTTCTTCTTTACTAACCCTAACGGCGGCTGGGAATTCCCGGCATTCTGGATAGTGGGCCTGATTGCGCTTGCCCTGACCGGCGACGGAAAATATGCCCTTAAGCCCACCGCCGTCAGAGGATAAGGAGTAGCCCCATGCTGGTAAATGGACAATGGACCGCCGACTGGCATCCCGTTCAGGCAAAAGATGAGAAGGGCGGCTTTGTCCGCCAGACCTCCAGCTTTCGCAGCTGGATAACCCCGGACGGTGCGCCGGGGGTGACCGGCAAGGGTGGCTTTCAGGCCGAAGCGGGACGGTATCATCTCTATGTTGCGCTGATCTGCCCCTGGGCCTCACGCACCCTGATCGCCCGCAGCCTGAAAGGACTTAATGAGGTCGTCAGCGTATCGGTAGTCGAGCCCTGGCTGCTGGATCAGGGCTGGCACTTTGGTGACTATCCCGGCGCTAACCGGGATACGCTGAATCAGGCCGAGTGGATGCATCAGATCTACACCCGTGCGGATGCGGACTATACGGGCCGGGCCACCGTGCCGGTGCTGTGGGATAAAAAGACCCAGACGATCGTGAGCAATGAGTCCGCGGATATTGTGCGGATGTTTAACAGCGGCTTTGGTGAGCTGGCCAGTGCGGAGTTTGACCTTTTCCCAGCCGGCCTCCAGCAGGAGATTGAGTCCCTGAACGCGGAGATTTATCCGCTGCTGAACAACGGCGTTTACCGTGCGGGCTTCGCCACCACGCAGATAAGCTATCAGGAAGCCTGTCGCGATGTGTTCAGCATGCTGGATAAGCTGGAGCAGCGTTTGAGCGACGGACGCCGCTTTCTGACCGGCGAGCGATTCACCGAGGCGGATATTCGCCTGTTCGTGACGCTGATTCGCTTTGATGCGGCTTATCATGGCCTGTTCAAATGCAATATCCGTCAGCTCCGGGAGTATGCCTGTCTGCATGCCTATACCCAAAGCGTGCTGGCGGTCGCGGGCGTGCGCGAGACGGTCAGTATCGATCACATTAAACAGGGCTATTACTCTATCAGGGCGCTGAACCCCACCGGCATTGTGCCCGTTGGGCCAGACCTGAGTGACTACGGCCTGCAGGAGAGTCTGTAACCGTGAAAAAACTCCTTATTTTGCTGCATGGCGTGGGCAGCTCGGGGCAGGATATGCAAATGCTGGCCCGGCATCTTGAACCTGCGCTACCGGGGGTAGTGATTGCCACACCGGACGGTCCGTCGCACTTTGACGGTGGCGGGGCAGGCTATCAGTGGTTCAGCCTGGCGGGCATCACAGAGCAGTCGCGTCCGGCGCGTATTCTCGCCGCCCGGCAGGATTTCGATGGCGTCCTGCACGGCATCCTGCAGCAGCACGACATCCACGCTGAGACCGACCGCATTATGCTGGCGGGCTTTTCCCAGGGGGCGATTATGGCGCTGGACGCGCTGGTATCCCATCGCCTGCCGCTTTGCGGCGTAGTGGCCTTCTCCGGGCGCCTGGCGTCTCCCGGGCCTTACCATCCCGCGGCCAGCGCGGCCGCGCTGCTGATCCACGGCAAGGCCGATCCGGTTATTCCGTGGGAGGAGAGCGAGCGGGCTGCCGCCTCGCTGGCCGATGCTGGCGTGGCGGTCAGTACCCTTTTTGAGCCGGGCGTGCCCCATACGCTTAGTACGAATGGCGTTCAGCGAGCGGCGGCGTTTATCGGACAGCGATTCGATCTGAATTGAGAACGCATGCAGGTGGGATTTCTCTGCAAGCTTGCCTGCGTTGCCAGATTACGTCTATTGTTAACGGCTAAGAGTAGTTTTCCCGGAATACGCGCGACAGGGAGCCGTCATGAAGAAAGTGCTGGGTGCTTTTTTACCGTTATATACCACCACGCTGTTAATGCTGCTGGGCTCTGGCCTGCTGACCACCTATGTCTCGCTGCGGCTGGCCCATCAGCAGGTGAGTGGCGCGGTGATTGGGGCGATTATCGCCGCGAACTATATTGGCCTGGTCATCGGCGGCAAGGTTGGACATAACCTGATTGCCCGCGTCGGGCATATTCGCGCTTACGTATCCTGCGCCGGGATCATTACCGCCTCGGTACTGGGGCACGGGCTCACCGACTTTTTGCCGATGTGGATCTTTCTGCGGCTGATTATCGGCCTGTGCATGATGTGCCAGTATATGGTGCTGGAGAGCTGGCTTAACGATCAGGCCGAGCCGGGACAGCGCGGCATGATATTTGGCTTCTATATGGTGGCAACCTATCTGGGGCTTTCTGCGGGACAGATAATCCTGATGACGCAGATTGGCTCGGGCAGCAGCAGCCTGCTGATAGTCGCCCTCTGCTTTGCACTGTGCCTGGTGCCCATCGCTCTGACCACCCGCACCAACGTACAGCCCATGTCACCGGCGCCGATGGAGCTTGGCTATTTTTTTAAAGCCATTCCGAAAATTCTGTTTATGACGCTGGTCATTGGGATGGCGGTCGGGGCTTTCTACGGGATGGCCCCGGTTTACACCAGCCTGCTGGGATTCAGCACGCAGCAATCCGGGCTGTTTATGGGTATTACCATTTTCGCCGGGCTGATTTCGCAGTTTCCTCTCAGCTGGCTTTCTGACCGCGTAGATCGTCACCGCCTGCTGTTTTTCACCGGCCTGCTTTATGCCCTTGCCGCACTGCCGCTGACGCTGCCGTTGCATTTTCACTACCTTACCGTGGTCTGCGCCGCCTTTATCGCCAGCATGATGCAGTTTTCACTTTATCCGCTGGTGGTGGCGATGGCGAATGACAGCATCGTGCCCGAGCGCCGGGTATCGCTCACCGCCTGCCTGCTGATGGCCTTTGGCGTGGGAGCCTGTATTGGGCCGCTGGCAATTGGGGCCATAATGCAGCCGCTGGGCGGCAATATGCTCTACCTCTTTTTCTGCCTGTGCGGGGTGGTGATTGCAGGAATGAGCTGGTATCGCAGCACCACGCATCAGGAGAGCAGCGAACCGCCGGTTCCTCATGTGCCGATGCCGGATACGATGGCCAGCTCGCCGCTGGCTGCCGCACTTAATCCGACCAATACCGAAGAAGAGATCCAGGCGGTAATGGTCAATACCGACGAACATGCTGCCGGGGCCGACAGCGCTGAAGAGAGCGAACAGCAGGCATCCTGATGCCTGTCTTACCCTCTGTAACCCTTCTGAAACCTGAAACGAAACTGGATTAACACCCAGGTAAACCGTTTTTTTTCCCACCGGGCGCTGGGCGTACGCACAGCGCCACCCGTCGCGCTATCCCAAAGAAACAGAACAAAATTCTTAAATGGCTGCCGTTGTCCCTAGGGATAGTCTGAAAGTTGATCGATATTTTTGATTGTTTATACTGTCGTGATATTAAAAACAGGTAAGGAATCCGTATGAAGTGTCGTTTATCCCGCAGAGGGAAAACCTGGCTGGTCATCATTGCCTGTTGTTTTATTTTTTGGGGGGTAGTGGCCTGGGGAGTGTGGTCATGAATAAAGCTGAAGAGATTGTGAATGAAAATGGCTCCCTGATTAGCGAGGCGGCCGCAGAAAACAGGAACAATCCCGGCGTGAATGACGACGGTAAGCCGCTTAATAATAAGAAAATACTGGAAGGCTGGGAATTGAGTGCCGCGCAAACCGCTTTTATTGAATCACTCCTGCCGGATGATGACAGCGGCTGCTGATCCGCTGCCATCATTCGGCGCTGTCCCCCGCTGAAACCGGCAGCGACCCTAACTTTTTCCACCTTGTGCTTCTTTTGCTACCGTTTCTACCTGCAGCGCCCGCTCAGCGTGGCCAGCGCCTGCCACCGCGTTAACGTTTTATCACCTGCCGCCGGGTAAAGAGGCGGGTAAAGACGATGGCAACCAGCGCGAAAATCCCACCCAGCGCGGTGGCCTCCAGTCGGTGAGTGGCTACGCCCGCCTGAGAAATGCCCAGGCTTGAGATCATAAACACCACCATCAACGTGACGAAAAAAGTAAACACAAAATACGATTTTGAGATCAGCGAATAAGAAAAGGTAAACGCGATATAGCCGGCGGTGATAAAGCCGCACACCAGGAACAGCGGATTATGCCAGGTTGAGATCAGCGAAGCGGCCAGGATGCTGCCCATCAGCGTTCCCAACACTCTGGCCTGAACCCGCGACAGCGTATCGCGGTAGTTATTGCGCAGACAGAGCAGCAGGGTCATTCCCGCCCAGTAGCCGTTTTTCAGGTGCAGCAGCTGGACCGTACTCAGCGCCAGTCCCATCGAAAGCAGCGCCCACAAAATTGACCAGCGCAGGTGGATTTTGCGTTTATAAAGCTGCCGGGTAGTGTTGAAAAAAGTGAGCCACGAGCGGGGGTTAATATCTTTTAAATGAAAGGGGTAGCGACGGAAAACGCCATACAGAAATAGCATCTGTAACAGACCGCCGCAGCCGGTGAGCGCCGCGCGATCCAGCGCATGTTCCAGGTTGCCCGCATAGTAACCCGACACCAGATAGGCAATTGACCACTGGAGCACCATCCACCAGGCGCTGCTGTCGACGTCAGCCAGCGCAACATAAACCCCGGCGTAGAGCATGGCACCCGCAATATAGATCGGCAGCACGTTGCCGGTCAGGCAGCCAAGCCAGGAGGAGAAAGCCAGCCCGAGCGTGGTGGTGAGCAGCAGTGAAAAGGAAGAGTCGCCCCAGGTTTTATTCGCGCCAAAGGCCAGCGTCAGGGCACCACCGGCAATTACGCTGGCCACCGGCACGCGATCAAAGGTGAAGCCGGCCAGATAGATAGCGATGATAGCGGGCAGGCAGCACAGACCCAGCAGCATGTCGTGTTGCAGTTCGTCAGAAAGGCGCATCGGTTTACAGCTTCTCCTGTCATTCGCAAAGATTAATGATAGCTTTCAATAATATATTGTTGTTAACAGGGTAGCTTATTCTTGCATTGAACGACGGCGATGATTAGGCTGAAACCACTTTCCTGCTGCGTATACCGCACGTTTTCTCTTTGAGGGCGTTATGATCAAATCACTGGTCGCCGTGGCCGTTGGCGGCTCCATCGGCTGCATCATTCGCTGGCTGCTGGCGGTTCGTTTGAATGCACTTTTCCCCAACCTGCCGCCCGGCACGCTGGTCGTAAACCTGGTCGGGGGCTTTATTATCGGCGGGGCGATGGCCTGGTTTATGCGCAATCCGCATCTCGACCCGGCCTGGAAACTGTTGATTACCACCGGTCTCTGCGGAGGCATGACCACCTTCTCAACCTTCTCGCTGGAGATCGTTACGCTGCTACAGGCGGGTAACTATGCCTGGGCGATGACCTCGGTGCTGACCCATGTGCTGGGCTCGCTACTGATGACCTTTGCCGGATTCTGGCTGGTTTCGCTGGTTCTCTGATTTACTCGCTCTCCGGCGCCGACTTGCGCATCCATGCGCCAGGCGGCAAAGCGGGTTTTTAGTGCGGGGTGCCACCCTCCATCAGATCGAGTGCGCTGGCGCTGGCTGCATCAAATAGCGACAGACTCTCAATCTGATCGACCATGATGACCTTACGGAAGGCCATGGCTGATTTAGGCTCGGAATCCAGCGTAATACCGTGATCGGCATACCATTTGCTGTAGTTATGCTCGATGCGCAGATCCAACGCGGTGCCCTCGCGGTAGCCGCTTAGCATTGGGATCATCACAATGTTGCAGACGGAGGCATTCTCAAAAGAGGCCGTATGGATCATCCCGATATAGATACGGCGAGACTTCAGCGTGATCCACGCCAGCTCTCCCTCTTCCATACACTGAAACAGCAGCCCTTCAACGCCATTGGAGCGGGACAATTTTTTGTAGAGTTTTTTTCGTCCGCTGCTGTCGAGCCGCGCGCTGCCTGACCAGCTTGAGCGATAAATACAGAAAACGACGGCGAAGGCCAGCATGATAACGACCGGTGCCTGGATGCCGAGGAAACTCCAGGTCATAAATTCGACCTGCCAGTGGTGGTGCAGGCCATCACCGAGCTGCGGAATGGCGTTCATAATACCTGATGCGGCCAGCAGTATCAGCCAGACGATGCCGGTGGCAATGACGCCCTGGAGAACGAAAATGCAGCCATACAGCGCCACCAGAAAATAGACGTCCCAGCCAAACGAGCGTTTGATTTTGAAACGGGTTGAGAGGTCGCGGCTGGTGTACCAGTACCCGCACACCATCAGCACCATAAATATTGCCGTACCCATCTTATGCCCTCTTCAACGCATTGACGTGACGGGCAAAATCATCTTTGACTTCTTTGCTGCACAGATTGACCGCAGCGGTGCCGTCTTCGTCGATCAGGATGCGTTCGCCGTCTTCAATCGACTCTTCGATATCGCGCTGACTCATCACCTGAAGTAACAGTTCCGGACTGGAAAAAAGAGCGCGTAAAAATTTGAACATGGCTTTCTCCATCAACAAGATAGGATAAGTCTGGCACTTTAATAGTGGCTTCGCCATGAGACGATGATGAAAGGGGGGAATTGAAGGGTGCGCGTCCCTGCGCACGGGCGATTAGCTGCCGCTCTGCGGTGCCGGATCGTCCTGTAAATGCTTTTTGAAGTGCTTCTCAATCTGCTCCAGCGTCTTGCCCTGGGTTTCGGGGGCGAAGAAGATAGCGAATATTCCTCCGGCCACGCCTATCGCCGCAAAGGCAAAGAAGGTGAAGGTCAGGCCAACGTGCTCCAGCAGGATCGGGAACATAAAGGCAATCGAGAAGTTTGTCATCTGCATGGCAAATACCGAGATACCGTTAGCCATGCCACGGATGCGCATCGGGAACATTTCGGACAGCAGCAGCCAGGTGACCGGCGACAGCGCAGCCTGCTGAAAGCACAGGAATACCAGCATACCTGCCAGGACCATATAGCTGCGCAACGTATCCGGATGGCCGTTGACCGTTTCCGGCATTAGCCAGGTGATAAGCCCAATGGCCAACACCGTACAGGTACAGCCGATTTGCCCGGTCAGCAGCAGCGGACGGCGGCCAAAGCGGCTCAGCAGCATAATGCCGACAAAGGTCATGATGACGGAAATCACCCCGTTGGCGATAGTTGCCAGCAGCGAGGCGTTAGTGCCAAGCCCGGTTGACTGCAACATGGTCGGCGCATAGAACATGATGGTATTCACGCCGGAAAGCTGTTGCAGCATGGCAATACCGATCCCCAGCGCCACCAGCCGCTTCATCCATACGGAAATGGTTTTTTGACGGCGAGCGTGCTTTTCACTTTTCGATGACATCGATTTGCGAATTTCGCCCAGCTCTCTTTCGACCATGCGTGATTTGCGGGTGCGCTCAAGCACGTCACGCGCTTCACTGTAGCGACCATGCATCGCGTACCAGCGCGGCGTATCGGGCAGAAACAGCATGCCGACCCACAAAATAACCGCCGGAATACAGGCTACGCCCAGCATCCAGCGCCAGGTCGTTTCGCCCCCCCAGACTTCATTGATGGCTGCGTTACTGGTATAGGCGATCAGCTGACCGGAGACGATCATCAGTTCCTGAAGGGTAACAAACTGCCAGCGCCGATTTGCCGGGACGATTTCGGCGATATAAATGGGAACGATGGCGGCTGCGCCGCCTACCGCCAGTCCAAGAATAAAGCGGAAGGTAATCATCATCACGACGTTCGGTGCCATGGCACAGCCAAGCGTACCAAGGATAAAAATGAGCGCCATGGCCAGAATGATTTTTTTACGGCCAAAGCGGTCTGCAACCCGTCCGGCGGCAATGGCACCAATAGCCGATCCCAGAATCAGGAAGCTGGTGACCATACCGGTGGTCAGTGAGGTCAGATGCAGATCGTGCTTCATAAACAGCAGCGCACCGGCAATAACACCGGTGTCATAACCAAATAGCAAACCACCCAGAGTGGCAATAAAGGCAATTACTTTGACCAGCGGTTCCGTCGACTGCGGCGTTTTGGACGCCTCGCCGGTGGTACCGCCGTATGATTTGTCTGTCACTTGCTACTCCCCGAATAGTGCTATTTTGTGATTTTCATGTGACTAAGATCACACGCACCCTAAATTTACTCTACGTTGACAAATTTGGTAGGAAAAGTACGAAATATAATTTTTTTATTTGTCAGCAGAGGGGGGCGGGGGAGGTAAGGACTGCCGGAGCGCACTCCGGCAGGGGTAACTAGTGCTGAACGTTATGAACAGATTTGGCTGCGGCATGCGGCCAGCTGGCGGCAGCGAGGCGCGCCACCCGGTGAGGCGTGCCACCGGGGCGTGCACGCTGAAGCGGTGCGTTTTCCTGCGGCCCTAAACGCCGATCGGGGGCAGAATGTTCATGGTACTCATTCAGCCAGCGCAGATAATCTTCCCTGACCTGCGTGATATTTTCGCCACCCTGAGTGGTACGAATATAGAGCTGCGCGCAGGTGCGTGATTTGTCCTGTATGTAAATTTCGTACTTTTTATCCCATGCTGGTGTTTCTGGTCGTTCACGTACAATAACGTCGTTAAAGCGCAGATGCTGCCAGCGCATGAGTCGTTGATAAAAATGTGTTTTATCCATGACGGATTAACCTCTCCGTTTTTTTAGTCATAATTTGGGCGTTCCACTAAAAATACAGCGCCCGGGGCCTCTCAGGGCGGCATAACGTTGTGACACGTTAATCAAGTAGAGGAAGTGAGCCAGCGCCCTGCCCGTTGGGGCCGGCTGGTTAAATCTAGACGAAATCCCCCGCTTCGCCAGCAGCAGGATATTTTTAGGAAAATTTCCCGGCCTGAAAATTCCTGTATTTAAAACAAGTATTTGATTTTAATGATTTTAATGGGTTTTATCGCCAATCGCAGGAGTGCTTATTTTTGTCAGTTTATATTTACTCAACGCGCTGCGAGATGGTAATTTCATACCAAAATAATTTGGGGGCGTAACATGAAGCAGTTAGTGATCGATATTTTGTTAAAAATGGCCAATATCGAAGTCGGTGCTAAAGAACTGACGGCACAGGTTGAGGCCCAGTCGCTGCTGTTGGCGGCGCTGATGATCACCGTCGGTAAAGAGGGAAGCTCATCCATTTCGGAAAATATTCACAATGCTATCGCTACCGCATCTTCTGCTGGCGAGCAGGTGATGCAGTCGGATGTTGATCTGCTGTTAACGCATGTCAACCGCCTGCTGGCCGTCACCAGCTGGGTTGATGAAGTGGCGAAAAGCACAGAACAGGAGTAGCACACTGACCCGATGCCATTCCTCCATGACCCGGATTTGGCATAGTACATGTTGGCACAGCGTGAAAAACGCCCGCCATTATCCTTATAAGGCTTTGCGCTTTAGCCATGGCTGGCCCCACACCTGAAAGTTTGGTGCGTTAACGTTGCCTGGCGGCTTCGGACGTCTGGCGATCCCGGTACACTTCCCCACACAGCAGCACCGCATTGGGTCGACGCTGATGAATGCGATCCGCCATCTGCTCACAGGCTTTTTTGTCAGGGAAAATATGCTCGGAAACGGGCAGGGCGTCACAGGCATCATGCCCGCAGGCGCTCACAAGTAAAACAAAGCCAATCAACATAGCTCACTCTTTTAAAGATGGTCATTCAGCGTTGAGTATAGCCGAAGCGAGCAACACTGTGGCGTTGCGGGGCGGCGAGGTGAAGGCGGGTAACGGCCATCGCGCTGTTCGGCACACCAGGGGACAGCTATCAGGGCGCTTTTGCTGAAGAGGCAGCCGGCAGACAGAACAGCGTGGCTGATAATGCGGGCTTCAAAGCCTGCCAGCAGGTAAAACGCGTCGCGGAGGATAGCAGGATGCATGCCGCCTGCGACGCTCACCCGGTCAATAATATTATCCGCTGCCTGCGGGCGGGAAAATTCCCCGTTACCCGCAGGCGGGAAAATTCCCCGTTACCCGCAGGCGGGAAAATTCCCCGTTACCCGCAGGCGGGCGGAATTAATGCGCCATGGTCGCGGTAGTGGTGGTCGCCGTGCCGGTACTGGAACCTTCACCGCCGCCGCCCATCGTGGCCAGCGCCACGCCGAGCAGGGCGGCAATGGCCCCAACGCCCATGGCGTTTGAGTTACCCTGAGCCATCGTGGTGGCCTCGCTACCTGCGGCTACCCCGGTTTCAGGTGCAGCAAATACGCTGCTGCTGCCGGTAAGCGTCACAAACAGGACAAGGGCGGTTATTTTTTCCATTTTTTATTTATCCTCAGGCAGTGGTGGGGGTAAGAGCGGCTGAAGCATAAATTCAAATGCAGATGTTTGAAACAGGGGGAAAAATCGCTTTTTGATGCTTAGCTGGTGGAGGGATGAAATAAACAGATCCGGTTAATAGCTGGAGTTTCTACGCGGCCGCTCCGTGAATAAAGCCTCTCTGTCACGCCAGGGAAGCCTGCCGCTTCGTTATCCCGGTTTATTTATCGGATTACCCTCAGAGCAGGTGCAGGGTAATAGTCTCAGGGCCAACACATCCGGCTGGCTATAAATAAGAGCCAGAGCAATAAAGAATCGGGCTTCTATTTTAGGAATAAAACCGGTCACAATTTTAGTCTGTTTCCAGGTGGATTTTACTTAACTCAAATCCCGTCATCGCCAACGTGCGTTGTATGCTGATATGTAAGCACGTTACAGGATGTGAACTTTCAATGCTGCACTGACATACTTAATGCGACTAATCCGAGTTTTCTGTTTAATTCCCTGACTTTTAAGAACTCATTAAGCTTACTGTGGCCTACTGAACGAACTTATTTCATTCAGGGAGTTAGTATGCTGTTGTCTGCATTTTCCTATATCAAAGATAAGACCGGTTATTTGCAGGAGTTTCTCACCGATCCGCGCAAAACAGGCACCATTGCGCCCTCATCCGGTTTCCTGTGCAGAACCATGTCCGATGCCGTTGAGTGGGGAAGCTGTCAGCGCATTGCCGAACTGGGGGCGGGTGATGGCGTACTGACCCGACACCTGCTCTCCCGGATGCGGCCCGATGCAGAGCTGCTGGCCTTTGAAACGAACCCCCGGTTTATTCCCAAGCTTCAGGCTATTGACGATCCGCGGCTGACCATCACCACGGCATCGGCAGAGACGCTGAGCCACGAGTACGATGCTATCTTTTCTGGCCTGCCGCTGCTCTCCCTGCCCCAGAAGGTCCGTGACACCATTCTGGCGCGTGCGGCCTCACTGCTCAGCCCCCACGGCGTATTCGTTCAGTTCCAGTATACCTCCCTCTCTGAGCCGCTGATATCGGACCATTTTGCCTGGCACCGTACGCGAGTACTTTGCAATCTGCCGCCCGCGTGGGTCTATCGCTGTCATTCCCGGGGCGCTTATTCTGCTGCGCGTGATGCGAATGGCTGAGCCGGCGTGGCCGGGGGGAGAATATGAGATGGCAATCTCCGCATTCTCTGCCAGGCTTAAATTTCACCCATGACAGGAGGAGAAGATGAGTAATGCAACCGATATACCCGATTCAAGCGATGAGGAAGTCTGTAACATCATTGGCAAAGCGGTAGTGGATCTCAGCATTACCGGCCAGCCCGTCAACAAAGCTACGCTGGCATTGAAGCTGCTGGCGATGGCGGATCAGGACAATGACGAAGAACGAATTTTGCTTTACTGGATTGCGCGTAAAGCAATCAATCAGCCCCACAGATTTGCTTCGGCTCTTTACTGACGGTGGCGATGCCCGGCCAGGATTGCCGGACGAGCGGCCGCTTATGCCAGCGGCCGTTTTTGTTGGTTGCTCAGATGATTCTGCGCAGCCAGGGTACAAGACGCAGTAGCCAGCAAATAGCGGCAGAAATAATATAGCAGATCAGCGCGACCGCCGGGATCGTCAGCGCCGAATAGTAACCCTCAAAGTTAATATCAAACAGGCGCAGTAATAATTCCAGCACCATCAGGTGGACAAAGAATATTCCCAGGCTTAAACGCGATAGCGTTTTAATAAGGGTAATGCTCCGTCGGCTATAGTTTATTGGCGCGTTGAGTAACATAAAGAAGCAGGCAAGCGACACCACGACAAGGGTCGGCGCAGAATAAAAGAGGAACACTTCATTCGGCTTAAAGGTGCTGATTGAGAGAGAATAGGTCATGACCGCCGTCAATACGGCAGAGAGAATAAAGATAATCGCTGAAATTATCACCTTGGGGTTGATGTCAAAACGTCGCGCAACGCCGCCGATAATATAGAACCCTGAAAGGTACACCACCATGTCGATATTACTCGGCGTAGGAATGGCTTGCCCCTCCAGTAAATTTGCTTTTACATTATCAAACAGCATATAGACCGAGGCCAGCACAAACCACACGGTGAGCGTGTAATTTACCCGCGGCTGGCTGCCATTTTGAATAAAGGTATTCAGCAGGGGGGTAACCAGGTACAGCAGGATCAGGGTATAGATAAACCACAGATGCGGATACGCAGGCGTACTGAGCAGTTCCAGCAGGCTGACCGGTGTGGTATCTCCCTTAAAGGAATGGCTGTAGATAATGTAGATTACTGACCAGGCGACCAGCGGAATAACCAGGTTGAGTACGCGTGTTTTTAGCGTACTGAGCAGGGATTCATTTTTATTCAGAGAAATATAGCCGGTAATGAGCAAAAACAGCGGAAACGCGATACGCCCCAGGGCTTCATACATAACCGACACGGACCAGGCTAAATGGAAGTAGCTAAAAGGTATCGCTGCCGTGTGCAACAGAATAACCAGAAAGGTAGCTACCAAAGACAGCAGCTTAATATTCATTATTTTCAACGCCTAACTCCCCGTTAAGAAGCCTCATCTGGCCAAAAGCCAGACGATCGCCAATACGCTAAAGGTATCATACTCCGTCGCGCTGACGAATCGCGGGGCGCAAAAATAACCCTGGCTGTTCAGCCGGGCTGGGAAGCGCGTTCAACGATAAGGGTGGCCGGGCAGACTTCATTGGCCTGAACCACGCGATACTCCGCTTTTCCCTGATGGATATACATGCAGGCGCGACCCGCCTCTCCGCCGTCCTGCTCCTGAGAGAGTCTTAGGGTAATTTGTTCCGCCCCGGCGGCGTTCACCAGGGGAATGAAGGCGAGGGCAGACACCATCATAATTTTCAGCACAGCGACACTGCATAATTTATTCATAGTAAACATGGCCAAAAGGAGAAAATGATATGCCAGCAGCAGGCAATTCCGATCGGAACATCGGATCGTTTAGTTTGTATACCGCCATTGCTCATGCTAACAGAGTGCAAACGTTGCTGAAATATCGGATGAAGCCGACATTACTGCCACCAGAGTTTTCTTATTTATTGTGGATCTGTTCGGGGATTGCGATCGCGGATTGATTTTATCGCGATGCTGGAAACCTTCTTCGATTTTACGCGGTATTTCTGAGAGGTGACCTGAGGAATTCAACATTCGCCGCAAAAAAGTGCCTCGGGAAGTGGGAAACCCAGCAGCACTTCCCGAGGCCGTGCAAATGCATAATTCGTTACCTGATGAAAAATAGTCGGTTTTTTACTACCACACAAGTTTTTTGTTATTACTCAATTAAGTGCGGGTTTTCTGGTCGAATAGGAGCGGCAATTCGGTTATTTCTCCTTGACCTTCCCCCTGCTGGAAGGTAGAGGATATGCCCTACCATTTGCTCAACGTTGAAAGGGAATAGTTGATGAATATTGTAAAAACCGCAGTGATATCCACGCTTCTGCTGTCCGCTGCCGCCATGGCGGATGACACGATGTCTATGCCTGACCGCCAGGCTCAGGGAACGGCTGCTCAGCACAGCTATCAGAGCGGGATGGATAAAATGCATCACAGCATGCAAAAAGGCATGACCTCGCACGATCCGGACGTCGCCTTCGCTAACGGTATGACGGCCCATCATCAGGGCGCCATTGATATGGCGAAGACCGAGCTGAAATACGGCAAAGATCCTGAAATGCGCAGGCTGGCAGAGGCGATTATTAACGCGCAGCAGCCAGAAATTGACCAGATGCAGGCGTGGCTGAAAAAGCAGAAAAAATAGCCTTTCAGTGAGGCTGATGCTGCTTAATAAGGCGATAGGGCTGGCGTGAGAGGATATTAACGTGGGCGAAGGAAAAAACTCACCCGCTGAGGCGAAAGTTGTTAAAATTAACTTCTCTCTCAAACTCATGGAATACATTATGTCATCGGAAATTGCACATCCCTCTACCAGCCCAAAGCAGGCTGCACTTCAGCTGGTTATTGAACTGGTCCGTGCGGGCAAGCTCAGCCCATTACAGGGCGACGCCTCCAATATGATCTCTATTTATGAGCAGTTCAAAGCCCACTTTGAAGCGGATAAGCAGAAAAAAAGTTCGGAATCTGCCATCTCATAAGTGTCGGGCGGCATTTCGCCGCCCGTGCTTATCGCCCGGCGTCAATTTTTACTCACCCGATCGTAGTAGAGCATGCTGGTGCCGATCCCCTGCTGCGCCCCCTGAATATTACTGCGCAGGCCCACCAGCTTTTGCCCCTGTAGCGTGACGACGTAGGGAGAGTTTTGCTGAATCTCCGTCTGTAGCTGCTGATAGAGTGCATTGCGGGTTTTCACATTGCTCTCAGCCGCCGCGGCACGCGTCTGCTCACTGAGCTTTGGAATGGTCCAGCCCAGCCGCCATGCCAGGGTTTTCGGGCCATTCGGCACGTTGTAAGCAAAGGTGCTGGCGTTGGTATTGGGGTCAACATAGTCCGCCCCCCAATAAATAAAGATCGACTGAAAGTCACGTCCGCGCATTTTTGCCCACAGCTCCGCTTCCGCCACCGGCTGGATATCAATTTGGATATCGGCTTTGGCAAAGCTGGCCTGGAGAGCCTGTGCGATATCGGTGTAGGGTGGCTGGTTTACGATGGTCAGTGAGAAGCGCGTGCCGGGCCTGATCCCTCCCTGCTGCAAAATCGCTTTTGCCTTGTTCAGATCGTAGTGGAAAGGCTGACTGGTAAGGGCCCCGTCGAAACCCTCAGGCAAAAATGTCTGATGCACCTGAAACTGGCCCTTCAGCAGATCCTTTGAAATCCCATCGTAATCAACCAGCCAGCGGGCGGCCTGCCACAGCGCCGGGTTACCCAGCGCACTCTGCTGTTTGTTCTGCGTGTTGAAGCCCAGATAATAAATCAGGCTGGACGGAAAGCTGGCAACTTTCACCCCGGACACCTTTTTGAGCGCATCAAACTGATCGGCACCCAGCTCATAGGCGACATCGGCATCCCCCTGCTGCAACAGCAGGCGGCGGGAGCCGGGATCGGACACCCCCTTAAGAATGACCCGCTTCAGCTTCGGCAGCGGCACCGCGTGAGGGTTCTCCTCCAGCACCAGCGCCTGCTGAGGGACAAAGTTGCGAATGGCGTAGGCCGCGCTGCCCGCCGAATGGTTGCGCAGCCAGCCGTTGCCAAAATCACCGTTGCTGGCATGCTGCTGCGCCAGCTTGCTGTCCACCACCGAGGCCACCGGCGCGCTGAGCAGCCGCAGCGCCAGATCGCGGCCAATCGCCGAGGTCCAGCGGATCTCTATCTGATGGTCACCCTGTGCGATCAGCTGGCCGTCGATATTTTCCGGCGTCCAGCCAAATTCACCGAGAATAAACGCCGGCGTCTTGTTGAGCTTTACGCCCCGGCTCAGCGAATACACCACATCCTGCGCGGTAACGGGATTTCCGCTGGCGAACGTGGCGTCAGGGCGCAGGGTGAAGAGCAGGCTGCGATCGGTTGTGCCCGGCTGCCAGGCGCTGGCGAGTGCGGGATCCAGCCTGCGCGGATCGGTGCGATCGGTGGCGACCAGTCCCTGATAAACGTTAATCAGGCTGCTGGTGCTCACCGTTTCAAAACTTTCAGCGGGGTCGAAGCTGATAATGCCGTCCAGCGGTATGGCAACCACCAGCGTATCGGCTGGCGTAGCGGCATGAGCCAGCTGGGCTAAGCCCAGCGTGACCGCTGCGGTAAGCGTAAGAATTTTTCGCATTGTGGAGTCCTGGAATGGTAGCGTTATCAGGACTATAGGGGGAAACGCAGCGGGGGGAAATGCTGATTCCGGCAAGGGTTAGCTGATTAACAGATTAAGCGTTTCCCTCAGGGCACGATGTAGCCTCTATCCATATGCACCGCGCGATCGCACATATGATCGATCACCTGCGGATCGTGACTGACCAGCACCATGGTCAGCTTATCCTCCTGCTTCAGGCGGTTCAGCAGGTTAAGGATCTCTGCCTGCACCGACATATCCAGTGCCGAAGTGGGCTCGTCCAGCAGCAGGATCTTCGGCTCCAGCAGCAGCGCCCGCACGATAGCCACGCGCTGGCGCTGGCCGCCCGAAAGCTGGTGCGGATAGCGGTCGGCCAGTTCAGGATCCAGACCGGCGTGGCGAAAACCGGCGTCGATGCGCAGATTGATATCCTTTTTCTTCAGCAGCTTCAGCGGCTCTGCCAGGGTGCGCCGCAGGCGATGGCGTGGATGCAGTGAGGCATAGGGATCCTGAAAGACCATCTGCACGTCCTGACGAAGCTGGCCGGTAAACGCGCTCCCCGGCCTGGCCTGATGGCCTGCCAGCATCATCTTTCCCTGCCAGTGGGGATTTAATCCGGCCAGCGCCCACAGCAGCGAGGATTTGCCGCAGCCCGACGGGCCGACCAGACCAAAGCAGGAACCGGCCTCAACCGTCAGCGACACGTCGTGAACGACGGTACGGGTTTCATAGCCCAGTCGGTGAGAAACGCTCAGGTCGCTGAGCTCAATGATGTTCACGGTGTGCCTCCAGTGCCGCGCGGTCAAGCACCGGCAGCAGTTGTCCTTTGGTTGCCAGGCTGGGGCGGCATGACCAGAGCGTGCGGGTATAGGGATGGGTCGCGCGCGGCAGATCGGCCGCGGGTAGCCGGTCAAGAATTTCACCCTGATACATCACCATCACCCGTTCGCAGTGTTCGGCAACCTGCTGAAGATCGTGACTGATCAGCAGCAGCCCCATATTTCGCTGTTCCACCATCCGGCGGATCAGCGCCAGCACCTGGTCGCGCATGGCGTGATCCAGCGCCGAGGTCGGTTCATCCGCGATCAGCAGCTGGGGATCGGCTATCAGCGCAATGGCCAGCATCACCCGCTGACCCATTCCGCCTGACAGCTGGTGGGGATAGCGGCTCATGAGCTGGCGCGGCTGAGGCAGGCCGACCGCGTCGAGCATCTCGCAGACCTTCTCTTTTATCTCCGCCCGGCTGAGCCTCGCGTGGAGCTTTAGCGGCTCCGCCACCTGCCAGCCGATGGTGCGCATTGGATTAAGCGCATATTTTGGGTCCTGCATCACCATAGCCAGCTGGCCACCACGCAGCGGTGCCCACTGGCGTTCGCTTAGCGTCAGGGCATCTTCACCCACCACGTTGAGCGTCTGCGCATTCAGCCGCAGCGAGGGGGAAAGCAGCCCCATCAGGCTGCGCGCGGTTAACGATTTCCCGGAGCCGGATTCGCCCACCAGCGCCACGCGTTCGCGGCCCAGCGTGAAGCTGATATTGTTGACCAGCGTGGCACCGCTGGCGCTGGCAATGTGCAGGCGGTCCGCCACGATCAGAGAAGAGTTTTCAGTTGGCATGTCGGGTATCCAGTCGGTCACGCAGGCCGTCGCCCGTCAGGTTAAAGGCGAGGCTGGCGAGAAGGATCGCGCCGCCGGGCGCGGCAGCCACCCACCACTGATCGAAAATCACTTTGCTGCCCTCGGCCACCATCGAGCCCCATTCGGCGGTCGGCGGCTGTACGCCCATGCCCAAAAAGCCCAGTCCGGCGGCGGAGAGAATGATACCGCCCAGGCTGAGCGCGGCGCGAACCACCGCACCGGGCATACAGAGCGGCAGAATATGGCCAAACATCAGGCGCAGGCCGTTGATGCCCTGCATGCGGGCGGCGGCCAGATAGTCACTACGGCGCAGCGCCAAAGTTTCCGCGCGCGCCTGTCGGGCGAACGGCGGCCAGCTGGTTAACGCCAGCGCCAGTGCGCCGTTCATCAGTCCCGGACCCAGCATCGCCACCAGCGCCAGTGCGATAACCAGATTCGGCAGTGACAGGAAAATATCGGTAATGCGCATCAGCACCCGTTCGGTCCAGCCGCCTAAATAGCCCGCACAGATGCCGATCAGCATGCCCACCGGAATGGTCAGTACCAGGATCAGCGCGACCAGCAGTAGCGTCGGACGGGCACCGTAGATCACTCTGGAGAGCAGATCGCGGCCAAAGCCGTCGGTTCCCAGCCAGTGAGCGGAAGAGGGCGGTAGCAGACGGGCCGTCATCAGCTGTGCGTTGGGGTCGAAGGGGGCCAGCAGCGGCGCCAGCAGCGCGGCCAGCACCAGCACTGCAACCAGCGTACCGCCGATGGCCAGTGAGGTGACGCGGGGGCGTCGGCGTCCGCGAGGCGGGACGCTTTCAAGTTCAGTCAGGTTCTGCGTCATCGGGTTCTCGGATCGGTAAGATAAGTCAGCGCGTCCGCCAGGGCATTCAGCGTGATAAAGCAGCCGCCAATCAGCAGCGTTGAACCCAGGATCGCTGGCGTATCGGAGGCAAATAGCGCGTTAGTCATATAGCGCCCCACGCCCGGCCAGGCAAACACCGTTTCCGTCAGGACCGAGCCTTCCAGCAGCGTGGCGTAGGAGAGCGCCAGCACGGTTATCAGCGTACCGCGGACGTTAGGAAAAACGTGCAGCAGCAGGATACGACCCCGGCTGGCACCTTTGGCGCGTGCGAGAGTGACGTACTCTTTACTGCTCTCTTCCAGCAGCGCCGCGCGCAGTAGTCGGGTTATGCCCGCCATTGCCAGCAGCGCCAGCACCACCACCGGTAGCCAGAGATGGGCGATGGCATTGCGGAACATCTCCGGGTCGCCTGAAAGCCAGCTATCAATCAGCACCAGGCCGGTTTTAGGCTCCAGCGTATAAATCCAGACGTCATCCAGCTGCCCCGGCCCGGCGGACCAGTGAAGGACTGCATAGAACAGCAGCAGCCCGAGCAGACCGAGCCAGAACACCGGCACCGAGTAGCCCAGGAGTGAAACCAGTCGCGCCAGGTTATCCAGCAGGCTACCCGGCTTCCACGCTGCCAGCAGCGCCAGCATAATCCCCAGTGTCGCACCGAGGATCATCGCACAGGTCGCCAGCTCGAGGGTGGCGGGAAAGGTGCGCAGCAGATCGGCTGCCACGGGCTGGCTGGTGAGGCGGGAAATCCCCAGGTCGCCGTGCACCAGATGCGTCAGGTAGTGCCAGAACTGCATTAGCACCGGCTGGTCCAGGCCCAGATCGCGCCGCACCTGGGCATAGGTCGATTCGCTGGCGTGGTCGCCCGCAATTTGCAGCACCGGGTCGACCGGTGACAGGTGCGACAGCATAAAGGTAAAGGCCAGCAGGCCAAGCAGCGTCACCGCCAGCGAGGCGATACCGGTCAGTAGCCGTCCGCCCCGGAGCCAAAACACCCGCGCAGATGCGCGGGTCACCGCAGCGTCTGCCATTATTTACTGACCTGGCCGTAGTAGACCATATCCGGGTTGATACCCTGCACGTAGCCTTGCAGATTGTCACGAACGGCAATCAGGTTGCGCGCCTGCAAGCCAATCACGTAGGGCGAGTTCTTCTGCACTTCACGCTGCATATTCTGATAAAGCGCGATGCGTTTGGTCTTGTCGCTTTCTGCGGTGGCGGCCAGCGTCTGCTTGTTCAGCTCAGGAATATGCCAGTTCGAACGCCAGGCCAGCGTGGTGCTGCCGTTTTCCGGGTTGTAGGCAAAAGCCGATGCGTTGGTATTGGGATCGAAATAATCGGCTCCCCAGGCATTCAGCGTGGCGTCATAGTGATGCGCCTTAACGGTGGTGGAGACTTCGCTGCTGATCCCCGGGATCAGCTCAACCTTCACGCCGCCTTTGGCAAAGCTGGCCTGGAGCGCCTGAGCGATATCAAGGTAGGGCGGCTGATTGCTGACGATCAGCTTAAAGCTGACATTTTTCAGCCCAGCCTTGCTCAGAATGGCTTTGGCTTTGTCCGGGTCATAGGTATACGGATTGTCATTCAGCGCACCGAGGAACCCTTCCGGCAGAAACGCCTGATGCACCTGGAACTGACCTTTCAGCAGCTGGTCAGCAATGCCGTGATAATCGAAGAGGTAGCGCGAGGCTTCCCACAGCGCCGGATTTTTCAGTACCGGATTGGCTTCGGTATTGAACTGCATGTAGTAAAGCGAAGCCATAGGGATCGCCAGCGGCTTCACGCCGGGTTTATTCTTCAGCGCGGCCATCTGATCGGCACCCAGGTTGCGGGCAATATCCGCATCGCCCTGCTCAAGCAGCAGGCGGCGGGCTGCTGGCTCAGGCACGTTTTTAATCAGGACGTTTTTCAGCTTTGGCGCGCCGCCCGGTGAGCTGGCGTTGGCAGAGAGCAGTAGCACCTCGTGCGGAATATATTTGCGGATCTGGAACGGACCGCTACCCGCCGAGTGCATGGCCAGCCATTTATTGCCGAAATCGCCCTTCTGCGCGTTGGCCATGGCGGTTTTTTCATCAATAACCGAGGCGACCGGCGCGGCGAGCAGGCTGAGCACATAGGTGGGGCTGACATTTGCCGTCCAGCTAACCTGTACGTGTTGGTCATCCACTTTTTTCAGCTGCGCGTCGATATTCTCTTTGTTCCAGCCAAGCTGGGTAAGAATAAAGGAGGGATCGAGGTTCAGCTTCACCACGCGGCTGAGGGAGAAGATCACATCTTCCGGGCGAACCGGATTGCCAGAGGCGAATTTTGCCCCCGCGCGCAGGGTAAACGTCAGGCTGCGATTGTCACTGCCGGGCTGCCAGGCGCTGGCCAGCGTAGGCCTCAGCTCGGTCGGGTTCTCAGGATTAGACTGGATCAGACGCTGATAAAGGTTAGTAAAAGCCTGCACCGACGTGAGCTCGAACCCTTCAGCCGGGTCAAAACTGCTGGCGTCATCAATAGACTGGGCAATAACCAGCGTATCCGGTGGCGTGGCGGCAGAGGCGTTAAATGAGGCGGCCAGCGCCACGGCGAGAATTGATGGAACCGCAATCTTCATGGCTTTTTTTACCTTTTAATGTTTTGCGCGAGTGTAGATGACCCTTGTGTCAGATAAATAGTAGATTATTCGCTATAGATATGTGTTTTGGTTATAAGAAAATCGTACAGGTTATAAAAGCTTAACCTTTGTCTAACGGTTAGCGGGTAGCGGCAATCCACAGCCAGGGAGAGACGCCAATCAGATTGTTCAGCATATGGAGCAGGATGGGCAGCTTAAGTCCATTTGAAACGAGGCGGGCGTAGCAAAGCAGCAGTGAAAGCGCGGTCAGGGCAATAAGCGTCTGGGGATGGGTGTACTGCATATGGCAAGCGGCAAAGATTAACGAGGCGATCAGGGCGCAGACCAGCCGCTGCTGTGGTGCCCATAGCAGCAGCCCCTGAAGCAGAAAGCCGCGAAACACCATCTCTTCAAAAACCGGGGCCAGCAGGACGACCGCCAGCGCAAAAATCACCACCCGGCGATGCCCGTCGCCAAGCTGGCTACCGGTCCAGCTTTCGTGAGACAGGTAAAACGACTGCGAAAGAATAAGCATCAGCAGTAGCGCGATGAAGATAAGAAGCTGGCGAAGGTTGAGCTTGCTCTGCGGAATGAGGGGGTAGCGGCGTGAAGTCCAAAAATAGAGCGGCACCAGCACGGCAAACTCCAGCCCACAGAGTACCGGCACCAGCATCCCGTTTTGGCGCAGGGCGGTGAGGTCGGGCAGTACGCTTACCACCAGGGTAAGGGTGTACCACACCAGACATACGCCTGCGCAAAGCAGCGTGCGGGTTATTCTCTCATCAGGATTGTTCATCAGGTACGCCCCAGGCCAAATTCTGCTAAGGGTAACTGATTTATCCTGTCGCTGCGCGCCAGAACGTCACGTTGTCGTGTACGCGAACAGGGCCAGGGTCAAATTCAAAAGCCTTTCTCAATTGTTGCGAAACTCTGCTAACCTGCCGCTTAATCGCCACAGTTAATTGCAAAACAGGAGTGGATAAATGAACCGTTATGGAAAAATCGCGATGGGTATCATGCTGGCTGGGCTGGCGGGTTGCCAGTCGTCTGGAAAACAGGGCGCAAAGGATACGCAGGTTGATCCGGAGATGGACCGCTGCGGCGCGTCTGAGTATCAGCAGTTCGTGGGTAAGCCCCTGTCGTCAGTCGACGCGCTCAGGTTTGACCATCCCGTGCGGGCCATCCCCTATAACTCTGCGGTAACGATGGACTTTAACCTCAATCGACTTAACTTTATGGGTGATGCCCAGGGCAATATTGCCCGCGCCTACTGTGGCTAACCCTCAGGCCGGCAGATGGCCGGCCTGAGCCTAACGATGTGATTTTTTTGCCCACCACAGGCGCAGGCGTATGCCCCATTCGCTGGTCCAGCCCGTCGTGGAAGAGACTATTTTCCCCTTCGAGAGAATAAGGATGGCGGGCAGGGTGTCGATCTCCCAGTCTGCCGTTAGCGTGCCGCCAGGATCGTTCACTACCGGCAGCGCCAGGTTTTTACTCTGCAACTGGCGAATAACGTGAATATCATCCCCCGATTGCCGTACCAGGATAACGACATTCCTTCCCTTATCGCCAAGTGACAAGACGGCGGGCAGGGTAAAGGGACAGGCACCACACCCCGTACCCCAAATGAACAGCAGCAGGGGCTTTTTTTCGCTCAGAGTCGTCAGGGTGACGCTTCTGCCGTCGATGGTGTGCATCAACACCTCGGCAAAACCTGCAGGGGGATGCGGCGCGCGCTGTGCTGCTAACAGATAAAGGCCGATAACCACGATTATCATCAGCGGCAGCAGCCAGGCTGGTCGGTAGGGTTCATCCTGAAACATACTTACCTCGCAGAGGCCAGTAGCAGGGTTGAGGTGGGGCAGCGTAGAAGAGGAGAGATGGTGTTTTCATATTCATTTCCCTTGAAGTTTATCCCTGTGTCCGACAGAGCTGCCTGCGCTGTTTTCGGAAAGGCAAGGCTATGATAACCCGATAATTTCCCCTCGTAACTATTACTACTGTAAATTTGGGTAAGCCCGACGTGCGGCCAGGGGGTAGGCAGCAGGTTAAGAATAGATTGCGGGTGGGTGGAGAGGGGGGGGGATTAACCACGTGCGGCGGGTCTGATAATGCGATTACCTGTTCTCATCCAGCAGGCGGTACAGCAGATTGCGATATCCCTGGAGTAACGCCTCATCCGCTTCGCCCTCCAGTCTGGCGATCACGCTGCTAATGATCGCTTTTCGGGTGGCTGGCCTGCCGCTGCGTAGCAGTTCGTTCATAATCACCGCCAGCAGTTCACCTTCGGCCGGTGCATGGAAGGCCGGACTGTTAAAGTAATCGGTGATGGCGCGTCCTGCACCCGCTGATTGGTGGCTCATAGCCTGCTCCGGATAAACGGCACCGAATCCCCCGGCGGCGTACCGGTAGATTCGGGTGATCATTCCCACGCGCGCTCCGCTTAGCTCACTACGCAGGCCCCCTCTCTATGATTAATTATCATAAAGGATATTAATATTTTGGATGGGGGCGGCAGGAAGTCCAGTAACAATCAGAAATATTTCCTCTCCGCTTTTATGCTCCTCAACTGGCGGGATACGTTCTGATCACTTCCAGCGTACCGTTAATAATAAACTGAACGCCCATGCACACCAGCAGGAAGCCCATCAGCCTGGATATGGCTTCAATGCCGCCTTTACCGACCAGGCGCATAATCGCACCTGAGCTTCGCAGGCAAATCCACAAAATCAGGCTCACCATAAAGAAGGTCAGAACGGGAGCAACGGCCAGCACCCAGGGGGTAAATTCACTGTTGTGATGAACGGTAGAGGCCGCACTGATAATCATCGCAATGGTGCCTGGCCCGGCGGTGCTGGGCATGGCCAGTGGCACGAAGGCGATATTGACCGTCTTACTTTCGCTCAGCTCATCCAGCTTATGTTCCGCCTCAACCGAGTGGCCCGCCTGCTGCTGTGGAAACAGCATACGGAAGCCAATAAAGGCCACTATCAGACCACCTGCGATGCGTAATCCCGGAATAGAGATACCGAAGGTATCCATAACGGCGTTACCCGCATAAAAGGCCACGGTCATGATGATAAAAACGTAAATGGATGCCTGCAGCGACTGCCGGTTCCGTTCGCTAAAATTCATATCTCCCGCCAGCCCCAGGAACAGGGCCACGGTGGTTAAAGGGTTGGCGAGGGGCAGAATCACAACTAATCCGAGGCCCACGGCCTTCATCAGTTCAAACATGCTTTCTTTCCTTGAGATATCAGACAGACAGAGTGATGCCGTTATGATGCCCTGGCATCCTTTTCCTGCGAAGTGTTAAAGGGAAATTATCCTAATAAAGGGTCCGGCAGTAAGGTTAAAAAATGCGGATTTTAGTGATGGTGAAGTTAATGGCGTGTGTATTTAGGGATAACAGAATGAGGGGTTAAAAAACAAACAAAAATAAAAACATTATATTTCAGAGTGTTATGTGCGAAGCCTTTTTTTTTATCACTGAGTGCTTGTGCTGACTTCTTCATTGTGAGTAAATGCACCGTCGGTTTTGAAACAGACAACGTATGCGAGCAAATTTATTAAAGCAGTTATCAGTTAAAGCGCTATCTCAGATATCTCTTCTTCCTGACTTCCTTCTTAAGTGCCTCATAAGTCCGCCCTGTTGACAAACCCCGTGCCCTTGCGGCTTATTACATTTTTTGAAGGAAAGACAAATGTCTAACAAAATGACTGGTTTAGTAAAATGGTTCAACGCTGAGAAAGGTTTCGGCTTTATCTCTCCAACCGACGGCAGCAAAGATGTGTTCGTACACTTCTCTGCAATTCAGAACGGCGGCTTCAAGACGCTGGAAGAAGGCCAGAAAGTTGAGTTCTCTATCGAAAACGGCCAGAAAGGCCCAGCTGCAGCTAACGTAACTGCGCTGTAAGTTTTTAGAGACTCCCACTTGCAGCGAGCAGTAAGGGTTTCCCGATATTGCTCATGCTGAAAGTGAATAAAAACCCGCCTTATGGCGGGTTTTTTGCGTTTATCATTCAGCATAAACGCGGTTTAATAGGAAACCCTACGCTGTTGCCATAAGGTTATGTTTACCCGCCAATGGAATCCTGGAAAGTTAACCTCATCTCAGTCTGGTTTGGCTGTCTGTTTACCGGACTGGCTATCAGTCAGATCATTCCTTTCCTCCCCCTTTACGTAGAACAGCTTGGCGTGACCGATCCCAGGGCGCTTACCCTGTGGTCAGGGCTGATTTTTAGTATTACCTTCCTGATTTCCGCTATTGTCTCGCCGATGTGGGGCAGCCTGGCTGACAGAAAGGGGCGAAAGCTGATGCTGCTGCGCGCCTCGCTGGGCATGGGCCTGGTGATTTTCTTACAGGCTTTTGTCACCAACGTCTGGCAGCTATTTTTGCTGCGGGCGCTGATGGGGCTGACTTCTGGCTATATTCCCAACGCGCTGGCGCTGGTGGCAACCCAGGTGCCACGCGATCGAAGCGGATGGGCGCTGAGCATGGTGTCAACGGCGCAAATCTGTGGGGTGATCATGGGGCCGCTGATGGGCGGTTTTCTTGCCGACTGGGTGGGGCTGCGCGCGGTCTTTTTTGTCACGTCGGCATTGTTACTTACCAGCTTCCTGATCACCCTCTTTCTGATTAAAGAGGGTGGGGTTAAACGGGTGAGCCGTGAGGAGAAGCTCAGCGGGAGCGGGGTGTTTCGATCGCTGTCGCACCCCGGCCTGATTATCAGCCTGTTTGTCACCACGATGGTTATCCAGCTCTGCAACGGATCCATTAGTCCAATATTGACGCTTTTTGTCAGGCAGCTCGCGCCTGACGCGCAGAATATTGCCTTTATCAGTGGGATGGTGGCGGCAATTCCGGGCGTATCTGCGCTGTTATCGGCTCCCCGGCTGGGTAAGCTTGGCGACAGAATCGGTGCCGAGCGCATTCTTTTTGCCGCTCTGGCGCTGACCATCATACTGTTTATAGGGATGTCATGGGTAAATGGTGTCGTTCAGCTGGGCATACTACGTTTTCTGATGGGCTTTGCCGAAGGGGCGATGATGCCTGCGGTGCAGACCCTGTTACTCCGCTACTCCAGCGACAGGGTAACAGGGCGCATCTTCGGATATAACCAGTCATTTATGTACCTCGGCAACGTGGTGGGGCCGCTCATTGGCGCTGGCGTTTCCGCCGTGGGAGGATTTCGCTGGGTTTTTGCGGCCACCGCCGTCGCGGTACTGGCGAATACCATACAGCTACTCTGGCACTGGCGCAGAGTAAAGCGCGGCCATACTGTCCTTTAAGCGACTTTCCTGTCTGATGACAAAGGCCGGTTTGCGCGAACAGGCAGGTTTTACGCGGCTTATTGACAGCAAAGCGTTAAGCGTCGTTACTCTGGGTAAAAATGGCCCTTAACCGGATGATTCTGCATTGTGGGGAGTGACGCGGCCGCTTACTATCACCGCCAACGCTACCATGAGGTGATAATAATGAGTCGTTTAATTAAAGCAGTAAGTGTGATTGCACTGGTTACCGCTCTGAGCGGTTGCCTGTTCCCACCTCCGGGCGGCGGCGGCGGTGGTGGTGGCGGCTGGGGGGGCGGCGGCGGCGGCGGCGGTCCACGCGGTGGCTTTGATATGGGCGCTGGCCGCTAAGCACGACTAAACCAGAGGCGCTATGCCTCTGGTTTATCGCCCGCGTCAGTACCCGGTATCCCGCCATTTAACCCCTTCGCCTGTTAACATCCGTTTTACCGTACCGTCATCTCCAGGTTGTTGAATAGATTATCTTATAGGGTATAAAAATACCTATTATGGCTTATTCTCTTTTGCCGGTGGTGGTGGTAACGTTCCGCCTTTAACCGCTGAGACATTCGCATGAAAATCCTTATTTCAGAACTTTTAGTCAGACTGGCGGAAAAAGAAGAAGAGTCCAAAGAGTTAGTGGCCCAGGTAGAAGCACTGGAAATTGTGGTTACTGCCCTGCTGCGTAAACTGGATGGCGATCATCTTCAGCAAATTACCGACAGCGTCAGTACGGCGTTGAAACTCGCTTCGGATGAGCATGCCACCCCTGGCAGCGATGCTTCCCTGCTGGAAAATTATATTCAGCGACTGCTTATCCACCCTCGTCACTAAGCGCCTCTGTCGTCCGGGAGCATCCCGCCCATTGTGCTCCCGGGCAATGTGTCCCTTACAGACAGTTTTGCGATCGCCGCAGCGTATTTATGCCTGAATTTTTTTGCGTGAGAAGAAATCCCTGCCAGAATTAATACGAAATTAATCGTTAAGAGGTAGCAAATGATCAAGACAACCTGCCTTGCCGCCACCCTGGGGCTTGCACTTTTAGCCAGCGGATACGCTAACGCGGCAGAAAAAACCGTCCAGCAGCAAAAAATGACCCTTTGTAACCAGCAGGCGGGTGAAAAATCGCTGAAGGGGGATGCCCGTAAAACCTTTATGAGCCAGTGTCTGAAAAAGGACAGTACGGCGAGTAACATCACGCCACAGCAGGCAAAAATGAAAACCTGTAATACACAGGCCGGTGAGAAATCACTCAAGGGAGCCGAGCGTAAAACCTTTATGAGCAGCTGCCTGAAAAAGAGTTAACAGCGATGGGCCTCACGAGGCCCATTGATCGCCCGCGCTTAACATTCATATTTCCTTAAACTTTTAAACTCCCCGAAATACAGCCATTTAGCCATTAATTTACGCTTTGATCCTGCCAGTTTCACTAAAAATACCCTCGTCAATGCCAGGCTTAACCTGCATGTCATAAAATTACAGCGCAAAAAATTTCGCGCGAAAATAATAAGGAGCATTGTCGTGAGCTATCAAAATGCAATCGTATTACAGGATCTTCCCGAACTGGAGCCGGTGAGGGTACCGATCGGTGATACCGACATACTTCTGATCCGCGAAGGCGAAGCGGTTAAGGCCTTTCAGGCAAAATGTCCGCATTCAGGCGCGCCGCTGGAGCAGGGGGCAATTTATAATGGCAGACTGGTTTGCCCCTGGCATAAGGCTAACTTCAGCCTGGAGGACGGCAGCCTGTGTGAACCCCTGGCGTTAAGCGATTTGCAGCGTTATCCGGTAAAAATTGAAAACGGTATGGTGCAGATTGATCCCGAGCCTCTGCCCCCGCTTTATCCCCTGGCGGCATCGGCAGAGAAGGACGCGCCGGTTTATGTGGTGTTGGGCACGGGGGCCGCGGGAAGCGCCGCCGCCTGGACGCTACGCCGGGAGGGTTTTAAGGGCACGCTGGTAGTCGTCGATCGCGAGTCGGAAGCGCCCTATGACCGCACCGTACTGACTAAATTTGTTCCCTCCGGCAATATGGCTATAGATGAGGTTCCGTCCCCGCTGGATGAAGACTTCTTCGCCTTTGCTGAGCAAAAAAAGGGCGATGTCGAGCAGCTTGACAGCCGCCAGCAGATCCTGCGTTTTGCGGACGGCAGCCAGCTCCGCTATGACAAACTGCTGATTGCCAGCGGCGGCATTCCCCAGCGCCCGGATCTCGAAGGCAAGGCGCTCGCCGGGGTGCATGTCCTGCGCAGTATTGAGCAGGCGGACACACTGCTGCAGGACGTGGATAGCACGAAGAAACTGGTGATCGTCGGTAACAGCTTTATTGGTATGGAACTGGCCTCCGCGCTGCGTAGCCAGGAGGTGGATGTTCAGGTTATCGCCCGCGATCCGCTACCGTTCAGGAAGCCCTTTGGCGAACAGCTGGCAGCCTGGTTTCGCCAGCTGCATGAAAGCAAGGGCGTCCGGTTTATCGACGGCGACGTCGCGGGCCTGGAGGGAAACAATGGCAAAGTCAGTGCCGTGATGTTAAAGAACGGTCAGCGGATAGTGGCCGACGTGGTACTACTGGCAACGGGCGTCGCGCCGGGCACGCAGTTTATTCACGATATCCCCCTGCGTGACGACGGCAGCCTGACCGCCAACGATACGCTGGAAGTCGCGCCAAACGTCTGGGCTGCGGGGGATATCGTCAGCTATCCGGTCTCTGAAGGCTACCAGCGTATTGAGCACTGGCGCGTGGCTCAGCAGCAGGGCAGGACGGCGGCTAAGAATATGCTGCAACGGGGTGAAACCTTTGATCGGGTGCCTTTTTTCTGGACCGCACAGTTTGGGACGCGCTATGAGTACCTTGGGCACGCCAGCGAGTGGGATAGTTATCAGCTGGTGGGATCGTTAGAGGATAAGTTTATTGCGCTCTATGGTCAGGAGGGCAGGCTGGTGGCCGCGGCGTCCTGTGGAATGTACACTTTTACCGCCGAACTGATCAAAAGAATGGAGAAGCCGATGAGCATACAGGAAACCGCAGCGCTGGCAGAAAAGGCGCTAAGCGAGTAAATACGGCCGGTCTGGCCGATGCCGCGACAGGCCATTTATTCTGATAATCGGGAAGTTATGCGCAGGGGGAAGAGAACCTTCCCCCTGCCTGACGGAATCGCGTTTATTTACTCATGCTGTCCGATTTCGCCATGCAGCTCTGCATTGCCTCTATCACTGCCGTGCGAAAGCCTTTCTCCTCCAGCACTCTGACCGCTTCAATGGTGGTGCCACCCGGTGAGCAAACCATATCTTTCAGTTCGGCAGGATGCTTACCGGTTTCCAGTACCATCTGGGCGGCGCCCTTCACCGCCTGCGCTGCAAACTCATACGCCTGCGCGCGGGGCATGCCGCCCAATACGGCTGCATCGGCCATCGCTTCAATAAACATAAAGACATAGGCCGGCGCTGAACCGCTCACGCCCACGACGGCGTGGATCATATACTCCGGCACCAGCGCGGCTTTACCAAAGCCGCGGAAAATGGCCACGATCTCGTCCGCTTCCTCTTTCGTCACCAGTACGTTCGGCGTAACAGAGGTCATTCCTTCATTGACCAGCGCAGGCGTATTTGGCATCACGCGGATCAATTTGCGATCGTGACCCAGCACGCCAGCCAGAGCATCCAGCGTGATACCCGCAGCAATGGACACGACGACGGTATCCTTGTTCAGGCTGCCCGCCACGTCGTTCAGCACGTTAAGGATAACGTTAGGTTTGACGGCGCCAAAGAGGATATCGACCTGTTTTGCTACCTGCTCAGCGCTGTCGGCGGGCGTGATGCCATACTTCTGCTGCATGGCCTGATTGGTTGCGGGCTTATGGTCGAAAACCCAAATGTCCTCAGCTTTTATCTGACCGGACGAGACCAGTCCGCCGATAATGGCCTGCGACATATTGCCACAGCCGATAAAGCCGATTTTCTTATCCATCATCCTGCTCCCTTATTTATCTGGTTTACGCTGTAAACAGCTTACTGCATTCACTACCTTAATTCAGCGTGGATCGCGAGTCAGTAAAAAGAGGGGGCAACGCCAGCAGATTACATTTGCCATTTCTGAAAAGAACGGCAAGATCGTGCTTAATTTTGTCATTATGTAAAAGGAAAGGGCGATGCCAATCTGGGTAGATGCCGATGCGTGTCCAAAAGTGATCAAAGAGGTACTTTACCGTGCCGCCGAACGCGAGCAGATGATGGTGACGCTGGTTGCTAATCAGTCGCTAAGCGTGCCGCCGTCGCGCTTCCTGCGTACCCTTCGGGTTGCTGCGGGGTTTGACGTCGCGGATAACGAAATCGTACGGCGTGCTGAGCCGGGCGATTTGGTGGTAACGGCCGATATTCCGCTGGCGGCGGAGGTAATGGAGAAGGGCGCCGTGGCGCTGAATCCTCGTGGGGAGCGCTACAGTGACGCCACGATTCGTGAGCGGCTGACCATGCGTGATTTTATGGATACGATGCGCGCCAGCGGCGTACAAACGGGCGGGCCAGCGGTGCTCAATCAGCGCGACCGGCAGCAGTTTGCGAATGAACTGGATAAATGGCTGCGGTCGCAAAAAAATAACGGCTGAGGGGAAGCGTAGCGGGTGGCATATCGCCACCCGCTGGCAGGATCAGAGGAAGCTGTCGTCGTCTCCGAAGTCGTCATCGTCATAGCCGTCATTGCCGAAGCCAGCAAAATCGCTGCTACCGTTATCCTGCTGTAGCCCGGCGTCCTGATTCAGAAACTGACCGTCGTTACCGTTAAAGGTATCAAGGTTATTATCGAAGCTCTCCTGCGGCATGGCAGGCTCATTGATAATATTCACAATCTCTTCTGGCTGTGATTTATGGAACATGCTGGTCAGCATATCAGCCATCACCACGCCACCGGCCACGCCAACTGCGGTTTGCAGCGCGCCGCCCAGAAATCCGCGCGAAGCGGTAGGGGCCGCGGCCGGCTGAGGCGCGTATGCCGGCTGCTGCTGCTGAGGCGCAGGTGCACTGCTCCAGGCTGACTGCTGAGGTGCCTGCTGCGTCGGTTGTTGCTGACGCTGGCCGCCGCCGAACAGGCCGGAAAGAAATCCGCCGCTGCTCTGCTGAGGCTGCTGTTGCGCCAGCTTCGCTTCCAGTTCGCTGACGCGATTGTTCAGCTGTTTCATGGCCGCTTCCTGAATCAGGATAGCCTGAGCCATATAATAAGGCGCGCCCGGCTGCGATTGGAGCTGCTGCTGAATCAGCTTTTCAGCTGACGCGTCTCGCGGGCCCGACTGAGTTTCAGCCTGCTTTAAACGGCCAAACAGACTTTCTATTAACTTTTGTTCTTCGATCTGCACAGGTAATCCTCCGAAACGGGCGATAACGCTATTTTGAGCCACCCGTAAGGAAAGTAAATGCCCTTCGGGTAAGGAAATGTTGCCAGCAAAATAGGGTAAAAGGGCGTTTATGTAAATAAAAATTTACAGCTATTAACCTTATGTAAAATATCGGCTTTTAAGCTTTATACCGCACTGGTGGTGTAAGGAAAACGTTACTGCTGGTGGTGCAGGAATTTTATCGGTATCATGCGGTGCAAAGTTAATCATTATCGGCCTGATGTTGCGGTGCGTGCCGCAAACGGGTGAGGAAGTGCCAGTTATGTCGTTACCCCTATATCTGATCGGCGCACGCGGATGCGGAAAAACCACCGTCGGTCAGGCATTAGCCTCTGCGCTGGGCTACACCTTTCGTGATACCGACAGTCATCTCCAGCTTATCACGCAGCGTACCGTCGCGGAGATCGTGGCGGAAGAGGGATGGAGTGGCTTTCGACAGCGTGAAACCCAGGCTCTTAAAGATGTCACCGCACCCTTTACGGTGATCGCCACCGGCGGCGGCATGGTACTGGCGGCGGAAAACCGTCGGTATATGCGCGAACAGGGAAGGGTGCTTTATTTGAATGCTGACGCGGGCGTGCTTGCCGCACGTCTTGAGGCCTATCCAGAAAAGGACCAGCGCCCGACGCTTACGGGGCGTCCTATTGCTGATGAAATGATCGAGGTACTGGCGGCTCGCGATGGCCTTTACCATGATGCGGCCCATGGGATAATCAACGCGATGCAAACGCCAGAGAGCGTCGTGGAAGCGATTATTCACTCACTCTCACTGGCGCGCGCGGTTTGATTCTTCCCGAAAAATGTCAATAATTGTCTATACTTAATTCAGACCTGATGGTGTCCGGCTTCACCGGCGGACAGAATCTTATTGATAAAGGAAGGGGAGTTATATGCCAACAAGACCACCGTATCCTCGTGTCGCAACGATTGTCCCGGTAGAAAAGGGTGTATCAGGCAGCACGGTAACCTGGTATGAACTGCGTGCTGATCATCCTAAGGCGGGTACGCTTATTAGCGAACATGAATCAGAGCAGGAAGCGCAGGATGCCAAGGCGCGCTACGAAGATAAAGAGAAAGAGTGACGCCACCGGCAGGGATGCCGTAATGCACTGCGTTTTTTTATTCCGTCAGCCCGGGCATGTTCAACTTCGGAATATCCCCCGGCATTTAGCTTATCTGGCTGATAATTCGCGCTTATGCCGCTTAATGTGCAAAGTTAACGAAAATAACTGGATCTAAATTGGGGGGCAGGCGATGTTTCTAACATATTCTGCTGGCTACTCTGGGCTGTTTAATCGGATACTCGCTTGACCCGGCAGCGGCATCCCCTTATTTTCGGCTGAGTGACACCCGCGTTATTTACCGGCTACGCGAACGCGTATGACCGAAATTCTACTGGACAGAGCATTGATTGATTATTTGACCGATCCCCTTTCATCACCAGAGACCTTGTCCACGACCGGGCAGGAGACGCTCACTGTATCGACGACGCCCCCCGAAGATGACCGGTTCCAGCAGCCAGCGGTGAAGCAGGCGGCCCCCACTGAGGCGGCTGCGACGACGAAACGACTGGTCGCCCTGACCCTTGGCCCGGCATCGAGCAGCGATTTGCGACCGCTACTGACCGAACTGATGCCCGAGGATCACATCGTTCACGTCGGCCTGCTGGATAATCTCACCGCTGAGGAAATCGAAAGCCTGTATGCTCCTATCGACGGTGAGAGCATCGTTATGGCGCGTCTGGAAGATGGCAGTCACCTGATACTGTCCGCTGCGCGCGTTGAGGCTGAACTGCAAAAGCGCATTGATGGGCTTGAGCAGCAGGGATATGAAACCCTGCTCCTGCTCTGTAGCGGAGAATATAAAAACCTCGTTACCCGCAGCGCCGCCCTGCTTGAGCCTTACAGCCTGCTCCCTCCGCTGGTGGAGGCGATTACTGCCGGACATCAGGTAGGCATTGTCGTCGCGCGGGAAGAGTTTCTTACGGAACAGGCGCGTAAATGGCGTAGCCTGAGTCAGCGGCCTCACTTTGCCGTCGCCAGCCCGTGGGCGCTGAGCGACGAGGAGCTGATCGATGCGGCGCTGTTGCTCCAGGAGAAAGGGGCAGACGTCGTGGTACTGGACTGTCTTGGTTATCATCAGCGGCATCGAGATTTTTTACAGAAACTACTTGGGATCCCTGTAGTACTGTCAAATATGCTTATTGCAAAACTGGCGGTGGAACTCATGGAGTAAGCAAGGAAGCCTGGCTTTTTTGCCCGCCACAATACCTGTGTCTTTCAATATAATGTAAGGATAGTGATATGCTCAACGTCAGTGAGTACTTCGACGGAAAGGTGAAATCAATTGGTTTTGACAGCGCCAGTACGGGCCGTGCCAGCGTCGGTGTAATGGCAGAGGGAGAATATACTTTTGGCACCGGCCAGCCGGAAGAGATGACCGTGGTAAGCGGTTCGCTGAAAGCTTTACTGCCGGGTGAAACGGAATGGAAGCTGTTTGAGCCAGGCCAGGTCTTTAACGTTCCGGGCCACAGCGAATTTCACTTACAGGTGGCTGAACCCTCTTCTTACCTGTGTCGCTATCTGAAAGATTAAGCTTATCAGGGGCGGTGTCACCGCCCCCGTTCCCCTCACGATTTAACGCTGAGCTTCCCCGCCTAACGCCTCGACGGTATTCACGATCAGAGCCGCCAGTTCGCTGGTCATCAGGATAAAATCTGCATCAAATCGCGCCGCGACATCTTCACGATCAATATCATCGTTCTGCTCGCGCAGCGTATCTGAAAACTTCAGGCGCTTCAGCGATCCGTCGTCAGAGAGCAGCAGCTGTACGCGCTCCTGCCAGTCGAGCGCCAGTTTGGTCACCAGCTTGCCGGCCTCAATATGGTTAGCGATTTCATCGCAGACCAGGTCCTGTTTCTTACAGCGGATAACGCCGCCATCTTCCAGCAGGGCTTTGAGTTCGGCTTCATCCATCAGGGCGAATCCGGCTGGCGTTTCACCTGAGCGCACCCATTCGGTCATGGTCAGTTCAATCGGGCTTTCCATCGTCAGCGGGACCACCGGCAGCGAACCCAGACATTTGCGCAGCAGCGCCAGCGTGTCTTCGGCCTTTTTTGCGCTGGCGCAGTCAACCATAATCAGATTGTTGACGGTGTCGATCCACACGAAGGTCTGGCTAAAGCGGCTGAAGGCGCGGGGCAGCAGGCTGTGCAGCACTTCATCCTTTAGCGAGTCCTTCTCGGTTTTTTTCAGCTTACGCTGCTGCTCGGCTTCGAGCTTGCCAATTTTGGCTTCCAGTGCCTGTTTAATCACTGGCGAAGGCAGTATTTTTTCTTCTTTACGGGCACAGATCAGGATTTGGCCTTTATTAACGTGGGTCAGCGCGTCGCCGCGCGGTCCCATTGGCGATACCCAGCCGGTTTTCGCCATATCCTGACTGCCGCAGGGAGTAAAGGTGAAGGCCTCAAGCTGTTTTTCCATCTCGTCAACCGCCAGCGGGATCTCACGATTCAGACGATATACCATTAAATTTTTAAACCACAGCATTATGCTTTCCCTCTCCATGCGCGCATCAGGCGCGCGAATTCAACGACAGCGCGCATGATAGCGAATCGGCGGCAGCGTTTCATTGCCTTTAGGTTAATGCCTCTCTAAGGTTAAGGGGCGGGCGCTAAAAAATGAGGAATAACAGTGCGTATTGGAATTGATTTAGGTGGAACGAAAATCGAAGTGATTGCCCTATCCGAACAGGGAGAAACGCTGTTTCGCCATCGGGTGGACACCCCGAGGAATGACTACACCAAAACGCTGGAGGCCATTACCGGGCTGGTGAACCTGGCCGAGGAAAAAACCGGACAGCGTGGCAGCGTGGGGTTAGGTATTCCAGGCACTCTTTCTCCCTATACTCATCGGGTCAAGAATGCCAACTCTACCTGGCTTAACGGGCAGCCGCTGGACAAGGATCTGCACAGGATGTTGCAGCGCGAGGTGCGTATTGCCAATGATGCTAACTGCCTGGCGGTTTCCGAGGCGGTGGACGGTGCGGCTAAGGGCCAGCAGACCGTCTTCGCCGTGATTATTGGCACGGGCTGCGGGGCGGGTGTGGCGCTCAACGCGCAGGCACATGCGGGCGGCAACGGCAATGCCGGGGAGTGGGGGCATAATCCGCTGCCCTGGATGGATGAAGATGAGCAGCGCTTTCGTGATGAAGTCCCGTGCTACTGCGGCAAATCTGGCTGTATCGAAACCTATATTTCCGGCACCGGTTTTGGCACCGACTATCATCGCCTGAGCGGCATCAAACGCAAGGGCGCTGATATTATCAGCCTGCTGGAGCAGCAGGACCCGGTGGCCGAACTGGCGATAAGCCGCTATGAATTGCGGCTGGCTAAATCGCTGGCGCAGGTGGTGAATATTCTCGACCCGGATGTGATCGTGATGGGGGGCGGGATGAGCAACGTCGATCGTCTCTATCAGACCCTGCCGCCGCTTATCAAAAAGTGGGTGTTTGGCGGCGAATGCGAAACGCCCATTCTCAAAGCCCGACACGGAGACTCCAGCGGCGTACGTGGCGCGGCGTGGCTCTGGCCAGCTGAGTAAATAACTGCGCGTAAAGCCTTTTTACGCGCATTACCAGGACGGTCCAGGCGTTATTCACCAAACAGCATGGCGTCGCGCGGGGCGCGGTCACGCTGTTTTTTGGTCATCAGGAAATAGAGATAACCGACCGCCATAAAGGCGACAAACAGCCCACCTATAACCGGGTTAAACCACAGCATCGCGACCAGACAAACCAGCGCCAGCACCAGTGCAATCCCCGGTACAATCGGATATCCCGGCGCGCGAAAGCTACGCTCCAGCTCGGGAGCGGTACGGCGCAGGCGAAACAGACTCAGCATGCTCATTACATACATGACAATTGCGCCGAACACCGCCATGGTGATCATCGCCGCCGTCAGCGTCATGCCCTGCAAATTGATCCAGCCGTCGCTGAAAATGGCGGCGATGCCAATCAGCCCGCCCGCGATGATGGCCCGATGCGGCGTCTGGAAGCGGGACAGCTTCGCAAGGCCAGCGGGAAGGTAGCCCGCGCGCGCCAGGGCGAAAAACTGACGCGAGTAGCCCAGAATAATGCCGTGGAAGCTGGCAATCAGCCCAAACAGGCCAATCCACACCAGCATATGCATCCAGCCCGAATGCTCGCCCACCACCATTTTCATCGCCTGCGGCAGCGGATCGTTAATGTCTGAAAGCCTGCGCCAGTCACCCGCGCCGCCTGCCATCAGCATCACGCCCACGGCCAGTACCACCAGCGTCAGGATCCCGCCGATATAAGCGCGCGGGATTGTCCGCTTCGGATCTCTGGCCTCTTCGGCGGCCATCGCGGCGCCTTCAATCGCCAGGAAAAACCAGATCGCGAACGGAATGGCGGCAAAAATTCCGGACACGGCGGTCATACCGGGATGATCGCTGCCCGCCCAGCCGTGGGCGACGAAATTCGCCATGCTGAAACCGGGAGCCACCACGCCCATAAAGACCAGCAGCTCCATCACCGCCAGCACGGTCACCACCAGTTCAAACATCGCTGCCAGCTTGACGCCCAGGATATTCAGCAGCATAAACAGAATATAGGCACCCACGGCGGCATATTTGGGATTAAGGTGCGGATACTGCACGTTAAGGTAAGCCCCGATCGCCATGGCAATGGCCGGGGGTGCGAAAACAAACTCTACCAGCGTCGCCATACCTGCAATCAGCCCGCCGGTTTCACCAAAGGCGCGGCGACTGTAGGCAAAGGGGCCGCCAGCATGAGGAATCGCCGTGGAAAGCTCAGTAAAACTGAATATAAAGCAGGTATAGAGGGTGGCGACCAGCAGAGTCGTGACTAGGAAGCCCAGCGTCCCCGCTACGCCCCAGCCATAGCTCCAGCCAAAATACTCGCCGGAGATAACCAGACCTACCGCAATCCCCCACAGATGTATGGTGCCCAGGGTGGGCTTTAACGTGCTTGTCATACCGATATCCCCGTCAGAAGCGTGTCTGTCGATAATGCCGTCGGGAGCGGTGAATAAACTTGACGCTGCCGTGATCAATTTTGTGCTCTGAGGTCAACTCCCTGCCGCCTAAAACGCCGGATGCACGCTAAAGTCAAAAGAGTGTCGTCCGTCGTCAAGCCTGTCCGATTTCAGGTTGCCATGCTGGTCTCACCACGCCGGATAACCCACACCCATCTACAGGGGAGCCACATTATGACAGCCAGGCAATCTGAACATCTTGATAACAGCGCGCTGATGGCGCTGGCCCGACGGGCGATTAGCCTTTATCCCTTTGCCAGAGAGGGGAAGCTGAGCCTGCTGTGCCGCTCTGAAAATGCCACCTTTTTGCTGGAGGTCGCCGGGACGCGCTACGCCCTGCGTCTGCATCGCGGCGACTATCACCAGCGTGGCGATATTGAGAGCGAGCTGAACTGGCTGGATGCCCTGCGCGAAACCGGGATTGTTGTACCCCAGGCCGTGCCGGATGAAACAGGGCAGCGCGTGCAGTCGCTGCCGCTTGCTGACGGAGGCGAACGCCATGCGGTGTTATTTCACTGGATCGACGGCGAGATGCCCGGGACCGATGTCGATCCCCGAGCCTTCCAGCAGCTGGGAGAGATTACGGCCCGACTGCATCAGCACAGCAGGCGCTGGCAAAAGCCAGCCGGCTTCCAGCGCATTATCTGGGATCACCAGACGATGGTCAGCCCACAAAGCCACTGGGGTGACTGGAAAGACGCGCCCGGCCTGCGCGTGACCGATCATCAAACGGTACAGCAGGCCATCACGCAGGCGGGAAACGCGCTGGAGCGTTTCGGTAAGGCGGGATCGCGCTACGGACTGATCCACGCCGATCTGCGCCTGACTAATCTGCTGCTCCATAAGGGTGAAACGCGGGTGATCGATTTTGACGACTGCGGCTTTGGCTGGTATCTCCACGATCTGGCGGCGGCGATCAGCTTTGTTGAGCATCATCCCCGCGCGGCCCAGTGGGTGGATCACTGGATAACCGGCTATGAGCGGGCAGGGCACATCAGCGATGAAGAGATGGCGCTGGTGCCGACGCTGCTGATCCAGCGACGGATCCAGCTGCTGGCCTGGGTAGGATCCCATGCGGAGACCGAAATGGCCCTAAGCCTGGGGCCGCAGTGGGCAGATCACAGCGTGCGCCTGTGCCGACGCTATCTGGAAACCGATGCACTGCCCGTTGGCGCATGAGGGCAGGCCCTGGTTGGGCGTGGGCAGAGGCTGACAGCCGGGGGACGGGGAAAGTGCAGCTAATGCTGCCGTATAGCTGGTTGCTGAGTGAAACGCTGCTGCCTGCGTTGCTGATGCACTGCTGGTGGGCAGAAGCCGCGCCAGGGCAGTGCCGCCCCCGATGGGGAGCGGCGTAAACGACTGTTTTCCCGTAGTCTGCGCATTGGTACGATAATTGCTGCACCCTCAGTATGTTCCCAACGCTGAGGCGATGATGATGGAAAGTGGCCTGATTAAACAGCCCGCCGTGATGAAAGCGCTGAACGCCAGCGAGGTATGCAACCGGGGCGTGCTGGCCGCCGCCGCCAGCGGCCTGAGCGAATTTATCAGCGAGAAGGGGGGCGACGCCGACCGTATCTTTGGCATGAGCGGCATTGACCCTGAACAGCTGGCCAGCCCGACGCTTAGCCTGGGCTTAGTTAACTACTGTCGGGTGATGGAAGAGGCCGCGCGCGCCTCGGGGTTTGACAACTTTGGTCTGCACTATGGCAAACAGTTTAAGCCACAGTCGCTGGGGCTGATAGGCTACGTGGGACTCTGCTCCGCGACCCTGGAGCAGGCGCTGCATAATGTGGTGAATGCCTTTCCCTATCATCAGCATAATACGCTGACCCGTCTGGTGGATAAGGGCGACTGCTGGCGTCTGGACTATCAGGTACGCCACGGCGCGATACTCTGCCGCCGTCAGGATGCCGAGCTGACGCTGGGCATGTTCCTGAATCTGATCCGCCACGTTGCCGGTAAGCACTGGGCACCGCGTGAAGTGCATTTTGAGCATCCCCGTCCTGGGCAGTGGCATGAACACTGCAAAGTGTTTGATGCACCGGTCTGGTTTGATCAACCCTATAACTCGCTGCTGATCGCCAAACAAGATCTCACCCGGTCGATGCCGGACAGCGATCCGATGCTGCTAACGGTGATGCAGGATGCGATTCGCCGTCTGAACCGTGCCACACCGCAGCAGAGCCTTGCCGATCGCGCCCGTACCCAGGTTCATCTGCTGCTGCTGAAGGGAGAACCGGTACTGGAGGACGTCGCCGGGAAGCTGGGCATGTCCAGCTGGTCGCTACAGCGGCGGCTGCGTGAAGAGGGTTTAACCTTTAGCGCGCTGGTGGACAAAGTGCGGTGTGAAATGGCGACGCATTATCTTCAGCAGCGGCAGCTACCGATTTCTGAAATGGCGCTGCTGCTGGGGTACTCCGAAGTCAGCGCCTTCTCCCGTGCCTTTCGCCGCTGGTTTGGCATCAGCCCCCGCCAGTGGCGTCAGGATGAGCTGGCCAGCTAAATAGCGCTCTCAGGCAGTGCAATCCGCGTACGTAGCAACGTGGAGCGGTATTACGCACAGCTTAGCGAGACAGGATCCAGGAGCCGCAGCATTCGCGCAGCCGGCCAGGCGAGCACGCGACAACGTATGATACCTGCGCGGTCAGCCATCCCGGCGGTCGTATTCATCAGCGCGGCGCGATTGTGACAATGTTTTTGCCTGACAGGGCGGGCGGCGGTGGCGGCAGGTTGCCGTTACTGCTGACCAGGCTCCAGGCTTTCAGGCAGAGCGCTTCGTCGCCAGCGGTGCTTAGCACGCTATAACGGTGGTTTTTGCCATACTCTACTTCCAGCGTGCATTGACGGCCTTTATAGCGGGCGGCTTCGGGAAACTCAGACTGGATCCCTTCACGCATAATGTAGCTGTACACGCATGCATCCTGTGGAATGCTGCTGCGGGTTGCACAGATTTTCTTTCCCTGAGCCTGCCAGTCTGCCAGCGACGATCTGTCTTTTGGCGCTGACTGACATCCCGCCAGCAGCAGCAACATACCCGCCATTCCCGCCGCGATAAGTGCGGACCGGTTCCCGTTTGATGCCATTTTTCACCCTGATAGCAAAATTTCGATGTTACCCATCAGTTTACCGCGTTAGCGAGGGGCTGACAGGGGAATCCGCGGCTGTCGGGGAATTTACAGATTATTCGCGGGTCGCACCGGGAGGATGCACGATGAACAGGATGCAGGATCGCCCGGTATGATTGCGATCCTGATGAAAAGAAGGATCGCGCCAGGAGCGATCCTTTACCGGACATGCGCCGTCAGTTACAGGTGCTTATTGAACCAGTCGAGCTGGACCTGGATAACGCTGTCAAAATGCGCGCCGCTGTAGATGTCATAATGGCGGGCGTTTTCTTCACAATAAAACTGCTTATCGGTCGCTTTTACCGCGTTATACAAGCCCTGCCCCTGAGCGGCAGGATTAACGTTATCCTTGCCGGCCACCACGACCAGCGTCGGGCAGGTGACGCGCGCGGCGTTTTCCGCGGGTTTATACTGAAGCGTTTCCCGGACGGTGAGAAAGGGGATCTTGATATCCATCGCCGGATAGCGCGTCTTATTCTGCTCGAAAAATGCCTTTGATTCCTCATCGCTTAGCACGCGCGTGATGTTAACGAACATCTCTTTACCCGTAGCGCGCTTTTTATCTGCCATTTTCGTTAGCGTGGCGATAAACCCTTCCTTCTCCTCCGGCGACATGTGCCCGGTAACGATATCCTCGCCGTCGGCAAAAGCCAGCTGGCTGACAATACAGCGGATATCGGCGTTATCCGCCGCCGCGCCAAATACGTGGCAGCCGCCGAAGGAGGTGCCCCACAGGCCGATACGCTGATTGTTAAAGAAAGGATGTTGTTTCACCCAGTCGGTAACCGTAAGAATATCTTCGATCTGCATGGCGGGCTCAAGACGCCCACGCTCGCCTGCACTGGCCCCAAAGCCCCGGTAGTCAAAGGTTACGGTGCAAAATCCTGCCCGGGTAAAAGCTTCAGCAAAGGGCGGTAACAGGATCTCCTGAATGCCGCAAAAGCCGTGGCAGAGGATAATGACCGGCAGATTACCCAGCGTAGAGAGGGGTTTCCTGAGCGTCAGGGCAATGCCGTTGTCGAGCTGATGACTGATGGTTTCCATGGTTTACTTCTCCTTAAGTGAACGCTTTCTGACCCGCCTCCGCAATATTAATGCGAGGGGGTTTCCAGCTTACTGTAGCCCAGCCCGTTCATTTTACGTACTTTTATCTGAACGGGAATACGTTCTTTCATCGCCTCGACGTGGCTTATCACGCCAATGGTCTTACCGCTGGCATTTAGCGCATCCAGCGCATCCAGCGCCGTGTCGAGGGTTTGCGCATCCAGGGTGCCAAAGCCTTCGTCGAGAAACAGCGACTCAATGCGCGTTTTGTGGCTGACCAGATCGGAGAGCGCCAGCGCCAGCGCCAGGCTCACCAGGAAGCTCTCTCCGCCGGAAAGGGTGCGGGTGTCGCGCAGGGCGTCGGCCTGCCAGGTATCCACCACCTGTAGCTCCAGCGCTTCACCTGCCTTGCGTTGTAGCATGTAGCGTCCGTGCAGACGGTTAAGCTGGTTATTTGCCAGCCATACCAGGTGATCCAACGTCAGCCCCTGGGCGAAGCGGCGGAATTTGTCGCCGCCGCTGGAGCCAATAAGGTCATTGAGGCAGCCCCAGTCTTCAACCTGGCGTTCGCTGACGGCGATTTCATTCAGCATCGCCTGCTGCTGCTGTCGGCGGGCCGCGTCGCTGTTGAGCTGCTGACGCGCTTCACCCTGGCGCTGGGCATTTTCCCGCAGCGCCCGCGCCGTGTCGTCGACCGCGCCCGGCAGGCTGCTGGCATCCTCTGGAAACGCCTCCGGCCGGGTCTCCAGCCACAGCGCCAGGTTTTTCTCTGCCTGTTGCAGCAGGGTGGCGGTCTGTTGTAGCCGTGCCTGATGCTGTTTATGCTGGATCTGCAACCGCTGGATATGCTCTTCGTCCAGCAGGGCGGCAGTAAACTCAGCTTCGTCGCTAAAAGGGCTGGCCGCCAGCGCCGTATTAAAGGCCTGCTCCCGCTGTGCCAGGCGTTCGGCCAGCGTAGATAACTGCTCAGTCAGTGAATTATGCTGTCCGGTCAGGGTATTTAACTGGTTTTGCTGCTGCTGCCACTGTTGTTGCAGAACCTGACAGGCTTCCGCTCGCAGCGTTGACGTAAGTCTGAGCTGCTGTTGCACCTCCGCCGTCTGCTGCTCGCCGAAGGCACGGTGACGCTGCTGTTTGACTTCAGTCAGCTCGGCAGTTTTTGCCTGAAGGCGCTTTTCCAGCCCCTCCAGGCTGGCCTGCCTGTCATCGATGGCTTCGGTCAGCGCCTGCTGCTGGGTAGCCAGCGCGGCCAGCTCAGGGCCAAGGTGAGTTAGCGCCTGCTCCGCCTGTTGCCACTGCTGCCATTCCTCTTCGCGGCGTGTTAACCAGCGTTGATGCTCGCCGTTTTCTGGCGGCGTTAGCCCACATTTACTGAGCGAGGCGGCCAGCGTAGCACGCTGATGGTCAAGCTGTTGCTGCGCCTGCGTCAGGCGCTGCTCGCGCTCATTCAGCGTCTGGGTCGCAGTAAGCTGCTGCTGTTCGGTAAGCTGCCGCTGCTGCTGGAGAGCGTTAAGCTGGTTCTGCTGCTGAATCAGCGCATCCTTATGCTGCTGCAGCGTTCGGGCAGCCTGCTGAAGCTGGGTGAGCTGCGCCTGAAGCGTGATTTCCTGCTGCTCCTCCTCGTCCAGCCACGCCGTTACCGACGGCTGCTGTTCCGGTGCCAGTGACAGCGAAAGCGCGTCAGCGGTAGTCTGCCACTGGCTGTGCAGTCGGATGGCTTCGGCCTCTGCCTCTTCCCGTTCCTGTTTAAGCCGTTCGGCCTGCTGCGTCAGGTTTTTGACTTCCACGCCTTTCGCCGTCCCCTGGTCGTGCAACAGTTGCACGTCAGCGCTGAGCTGCGCGAGGCGCTGCTGTGTTTCTGAGGGCTGCAGGGCCTGATAATCGGCAATGGCGGGATGCTCGCAGGCCCCGCACAGCGGACAGGGCTGCCCGGCAGTCAGCTGCGCGCGGTGCTGTTCCAGGCTAACGATACGTTGTTCAAGCCTGTAGCGCGTATCCAGATCCTGCTGGTGCTGATGCTTCTCTTTCCAGTCGCGGCGTAAGCGCTGTAGCTGCTGTTCTGCCTGCTCCAGCTGCTGCTGCAGAGCCTGCTGCGCGTCATCCGTTCGCTGACGACGCGCGGCGTGCTGCTGCCACTGCTGCACCAGCAGCGCCAGGGTTTGTCGAAGTGGGCGCTGCTGATGGAGCGTAGTCAGTTTGGCCTGGAGTGCCGTTTCGGGAAACTGCTGCTGAAGAGTGGCGCAGTGCTGCTCAGCTTCGCTGACTTTGCGCTGGGCGAGTTCGCTTTGCTGTTGCAGCGGGCGAAGTGTGAGGTCCAGCCGATCGAGCTGCTGCTGTAGGGCGGCAACGCTATGCTGCTGTTCAACCCGACTCTGCTGTAACGCAGTAAGCGCCTGCTCACTTTGGTGCTGCTGCTCAAACTGCATCCGCCAGGGTTGCAGGGATTCCCCCCAGTCGGCCAGTCGTACATGATCCGTCCGCCACTGCTGATACTGTGCCTGCCGGGCGAGTTTATCCTGCTGCGCCTGATGATTGGTTTGCAGGGCTGCGCGACGCTGCGTCAGCGCGTGTTGGTACTCACTGACTTCTTTTGTCAGTTCTTCCTTTTGCTGACCCAGCGTCGCTAAGCGGTTATCCAGCGGCACGACCGTATCTGTAATCAGCGTTTCCTGCTGCTGACGCTGCACTTCGTGCTGTCGCTGAGCTTCTTCGGCTTTTTGCAGCGCCTGAGTGCTGCTTTCCAGCCTTTCGCGAGCCTGCTGCTGCCGGGTGGACAGCACCTGCAACTGCTGTTGCAGGCTGTCAGTATCCTGACTGAGCTGGTTACGCTGCTGCCAGAGGGGCCGTAGCTTTTCCGCTGGCTCCGCGAGTGTGAGTTTACCCATCTCGGCCTGGGCCGCCAGCCAGCGATCTTCAGAGAGCTGGTGCTCAGCACGGGCGGCGGTAACGGCATCCGTTAGCGCCATCTGCTGGCGGTGCCAGTTAAGCAGATGCTGCTGCTGGTGCGAAAGTGAAGTAAGCGCCTGCTCCTCTGCTTCAAGCTGCTGGAGCTGCCCGGTTAGCTGCGTAACCTCATCTTCCGTCAGCAGGGACAGGCCGCTGGCTCTGGCGTGAAGAGTATCAAGCGCGGCGCGGGCGCGCTTATGTTGCTCAAAGACGCTGACCGAAACCCGGCCATAGATCTCCGTGCCCGTCAGTTCTTCCAGCAGCTCTGCGCGTTTGTTGGCAGGGGCGTTGAGGAATGCGGCAAACTCCCCCTGCGAGAGCATCATTGAGCGGGTAAAACGTTCGAAGTCCAGCCCGGTGAGGGCGGTGAGCATCTCAAGCTTATCCTTCACCTTATCGGCAACGATGGTGTTATCGTCGCAGCGGGCCAGCTCGACCCGGGGCACCTGAAGGTTTCCCTCTGCTGAGCCGCGCGCGCGGGTCTGGCTCCAGAACGCACGCCACGCCACACCTTTGACTTCAAACTCCACTTCGGCAAGACACTCCGCCGTATCGCGGGTCATCAGGTCGTTTTGCGCGTTAGATAACTTACCCAGCCGGGGCGTTTCGTGATACAGCGCCAGGCAGATGGCATCCAGCAGGGTGGTTTTGCCGGCACCTGTCGGGCCGGTGATGGCAAATAAACCGTTGCTGGCGAACGGCTCGGCGGTGAAATCGATTTTCCACTCGCCCTTTAGCGAGTTCAGATTCTTAAAGCGCAGCGTCAGGATTTTCATAGCGATTCCCGGTGACTTATTTTGGCCAGCGTTGGCGTTTTCATGACGGTTCCTGGTGACGGAGTTCAGCCAGCCTCAGAGTTTGCATGAAGGCTCCTCATTTTCCATTTCTGCCAGCGTCTGGCTAAACAGCAGGCTGGCGCGGGCCAGCTGCCCGGGGTCTCTCCCTTCCTCTGACGCCAGTCGGCGGGCGAAAACCTCCTGCACGCTGAGTTCGCTGAGCGTTTCGTTATCCTGGCGGGCGAGGGTCTGCTCGCGCTGCTCGCGGCTGCGGCGAAGCAGCACGACCTCAACCGGCAGCTGCTCGGTCAGCGCCTGGATACGGCGCTGCAGGTCATTCAGCCAGTCCTGGGTAACAATCTCAATATCCAGCCACACCTTTTTGCCATCCTCGCGAGGTTCAATTGCCGCCAGCTGGTGCTCAATCTCTTCCAGCGTGCCTTTGATCATCTGCATAGGTTGATACAGGGGAATGGTCAGCGGTTCGACGCGGCTCAGTTTCCCGTCAGCGAAATCGACGATAAAGACGCTTTTTTCCTTACCCAGCTCATCAAAGCTCAGTGGGATAGGTGAGCCGCTATAGCGAATGTGTTCGGTGTTGGCGATGCGTTGCGCGCGGTGGATATGGCCCAGCGCGATATAGTCAGCGGGGGGGAACGCCTGCGCCGGAAACGCATCCAGCGATCCGATATAGATGTCGCGTACCGCGTCGCTTTTAGTCACGCCGACGGTCGTGAGGTGTCCGGTGGCAATAATCGGCAGCGACAGGCCGAGGGCTTCGCGCTGTGCCTGCGCCTCTTGCCAGCACTGCTGATAGTGCTGAGTGATGGCCTCCAGCAGGGAGTGCTGTTTTTCATGGCCCGACTGCCCGGCCTGGCTGAGGGTGATATCACGCGGGCGTAAAAAAGGGATGGCGCAGAGCAGGGCGCCTGGCTGGCCGTCACGGGTTTTCAATAGCAGAACCTGCTCGCCTGGGGTGTCGCTGGCTGCTGCGATAACGGTGGTGTTCAGGCAGGCGAGCAGTTCGCGGGACTCATTCAGGGTGGCAACGGAGTCGTGGTTTCCGCCCACCACCACCAGTTGGCAACCCGCCTGTTGCAGCTTCACGACGAAGCGGTTGTAGAGCTCACGCGCATAGCTCGGCGGCGATCCGGTGTCGAAGATGTCGCCAGCGACAATAATAGCATCAGCCTGCTGTTCAACGGCCTGTACCAGCAGCCAGTCGAGGAAAGCCTGATGTTCGGGCGCACGGCTTTTCGTATAGAAAAACTGTCCCAGATGCCAGTCGGAGGTATGAATAATGCGCATGAAAATCCTTTGGTCAGCAAACCCGATGCGCCGATTATAAACGTCGCGCGGCAAAACCCCAGCCTGAAAGGGATAACCCGGTTGATAAAGCGGTAATTTATCGCGCCGGGGGCGCAATGCATTGTGTTACGTGCCCAGTGCAGCAAAGGCTCAGTGCTGTCGCCTGCGGGTGGTGCCGGGCTGCAAAGACTCAGTGCTGTCGCCTACGGGTGGTGCCCGGTGCTGCACAGGCCTGGGGTGTCGCCTACGGGTGGTGCCCGGTGCTGCACAGGCCTGGGGTGTCGCCTACGGGTGGTGCCCGGTGCTGCACAGGCCTGGGGTGTCGCCTACGGGTGGTGCCCGATGCTGCACAGCCTTGGGGTGTTGCCTACGGGTGGTGCCCGGTGACAGGCGGTCCTCGCGCCGCGCGTTGCGCGGTGCCTTCGCTCCGCTCGTCGACCTTTCGGACCGGGCATGACGTGACATCCCTGTCCCGACATGCCCTTGTGCCAGCCTCCCTGCTGGCCCATCCGGGTCTTCCTCCCTGCGCTCAGCGCTGCGGATTGCCTGTCACCGGGCCCCACCCGTCGGCTTATTGCATTGTGCTGGCTGCGGTTAAGGGCGGTGTCGGAGATTCCCGGAAACTCTTCGTCAGATATGAATGCGTACAGGAAATATGCAATGACCAAAATAGTTGGGATATGAAGAAAATCAGAAGACTGAGAGTGCTCAGTTTATTTTGACTGGTTTTTTCATGGTGCAGATAAATGACCTAAATAGCGGTACCAAAAACTAAATCGAAAAGTGAGCCGAATCCTGCGCGAGAGCAAACCTTAACGGGGATAGGCTATGAAATCTGCGGACAGATAAACGGTTTTACCGGAGCAGCTCAGTAGCCCGCGGACAGATAAACGTTTTTACCGGAGCAGCTCAGCAGCCTGCGGACAGATAAACGGTTTTACTTAAAGCGGCCCGGAAGCCTGAGAGGTGGATAATCCCTGCGGGTGACGGGCATTCCGCAGCGCTGCGGCGCAGACGGAAGGCCAGGCGAGGGCAGCAGGGATGCTGCACTCAGGGAGCGGCGGGCAGGGATGCCCGCTCGCGACCGGGCCGTCCGGCCTGGAGCCGGAGCCAAAGGCACCAGGCAAAGCCTGGCGCGAGGACGCCCGTCACCCGCAGGGATTATCCACCGACAAAGCAAAAATCCCAGCCTGCACAACTCACCGTCACCCGCAGGGATTATCCACCGGCAGCGCAGATATTCGTCCCATGCAGCATAATTGCGTCTGGGGCTGGGGCTTTTTTCATAAATATGTCATAAAAGTGACGCATAATAACGCCGCGAGTCTCAATGACATCCCGTTACCGCAGCAGGAGTAATAATGGCTAAGCGCATTCTGGTGGTTGAAGATGAAACCCCCATCCGTGAAATGCTCTGTTTCGTTCTGGAACAAAATGATTATCAACCGATTGAAGCAGAAGACTATGACAGCGCCATCAACCTGCTCATTGAACCCTGGCCCGACCTGATACTGCTGGACTGGATGCTCCCCGGCGGATCGGGCATTCAGCTCATCCGGCACTTGAAGCGTGAAGCCATGACCCGACATATACCGGTCATGATGCTCACGGCGCGCGGCGAAGAAGAAGATCGCGTTCGGGGCCTTGAGGTGGGAGCCGATGACTACATCACCAAGCCATTCTCACCAAAAGAGCTTATCGCCCGCATCAAAGCGGTCATGCGCCGCATTTCACCGATGGCGGTGGAAGAAGCGATCGAAATGCAGGGACTGACACTGGATCCCTCCTCCCACCGGGTGATGTCCGATACCCAGCCCGTTGAAATGGGGCCGACGGAATATAAGCTGCTGCACTTCTTTATGACCCATCCCGAGCGCGTTTACAGCCGTGAACAGTTGCTTAATCACGTATGGGGCACTAACGTTTACGTCGAAGATCGTACCGTTGATGTGCATATTCGCCGACTGCGCAAAGCGCTCGAACTTACCGGGCACGATCGCATGGTGCAAACGGTGCGCGGCACAGGTTACCGTTTTTCCTCACGCTACTGATCTCGCAACGGAGTATCCACCGTGCTGGAACGCCTCTCCTGGAAGAGATTACTGCTTGAACTGCTGCTGGCGTGCCTGCCCGCGCTGGCTCTCAGCCTGCTGATCGGCTATCTGCCGTGGCTGCTGCTGCTCTCCGTGCTGGCCCTGCTGGGCTGGCATTTTGCCAACATCCTTCGTCTTTCGCACTGGTTGTGGATCGACCGCAGCATGACGCCGCCAGGTGGGCGCGGCAGCTGGGAACCCCTTTTTTACGGTATTTACCAGATGCAGGCGCGAAACCGCCGTCGACGTCGCGAACTGGGCCATCTGATCAAACGCTTTCGCAGCGGCGCCGAATCACTGCCTGATGCGCTGGTGCTGACCACCGAAGAGGGCAGCATCTTCTGGTGCAACGGCCTCGCTCAGCAGATGCTCGGTCTGCGCTGGCCCGAAGATAACGGACAAAATATCCTCAACCTGCTGCGCTATCCTGAGTTCACCCGCTATCTGCGCCAGCGCGAATTTACCCGCCCGCTGATGCTGGTGCTTAACAGTCAGCGTCACCTTGAATTTCGCGTAATGTCCTACAGCGAAGGGCAGTGGCTCCTGGTGGCTCGGGACGTCACGCAGATGCACCAGCTTGAAGGCGCGCGGCGCAACTTTTTTGCCAACGTCAGTCACGAACTGCGTACGCCGTTAACGGTGCTGGGGGGCTATCTGGAGATGATGGAAACGTCAGAGATGGAAGGCGTGCGGCGGCAGAAAGCATTACAGACTATGCAGGACCAAACCCGCCGTATGGATGGGCTGGTGAAGCAGCTGCTGACGCTGGCCCGTATTGAAGCCGCACCGGCGCAGGGAAGGGACGAGCAGGTTGATATACCCGCGATGCTGCGGCGGCTGGAGGTGGAAGCCGCCACGCTCAGTCAGGGACGTCACCTGTTGCAGTTCTCCACCGATCCTCATCTGTGGGTTTACGGTAATGAGGAGCAGCTGCACAGCGCATTTTCTAATCTGGTTTACAATGCGGTAAACCACACGCCGGACGGCACACGGATTGACATTGCATGGCTGAAAACTGCGAAAGGGGCTGAGTTCAGGGTGAAGGATAACGGCCCGGGCATTGCGGCAGAGCATATTCCGCGCCTGACGGAGCGCTTCTATCGGGTGGATAAAGCCCGATCGCGACAAACGGGCGGCAGCGGTTTGGGCCTGGCTATTGTAAAACATGCGCTGAGTCATCATCACAGTCGTCTGGAAATACGCAGCCAGCCGGGAGAAGAGACCTGCTTCAGTTTTGTCCTGCCGCCGGAGTTGCTTGTCAGCGCTGAATCATCACAGAATGCCCTTCATCACTGATGCGGATAACAATAATGAAAAAGCTGATTATTGCCGGGCTGCTGCTGTTTAGCCTGCTGGCCCGGGCAAACGAAGGAATGCTGGCGGGTAATTTGAGCAGCGTAGGTTCGGATACGCTGGGTAATTTGATGGCGCTGTGGGGAGAGAGTTTTAATCGTCAGTATCCCGGCGTGAACGTGCAGATTCAGGCAGCCGGTTCCTCAACTGCGCCTACCGCGCTGGCAGCCGGGGCGGCTCAGCTGGGGGCAATGAGTCGCCCAATGCAGCAGGGGGAGCGTCAGCTGTTTGAAACCCGCTACGGCTATCCGCCCCTCGCCGTGCCGGTTGCCATGGATGCGCTGGTAGTGATGGTGAATCAGGATAATCCGCTGGCCGGGCTAAATACCCGCCAGCTCGATGCAATTTTTTCCATTACCCGCCGCTGTGGCGATACTGCAATCATCCGTCAGTGGGGTGATCTCGGGTTGACCCAGCCCGGCTGGCAAACGCGGGCACTACAGCGTTTTGGCCGCAACTCCGCCTCGGGAACCTGGGGTTTTTTCAAGCAGCAGGCGCTCTGCCACGGTGATTTTCGCAATGACGTCGGGGAGTATCCCGGTGCGGCGGCGGTCGCGCAGGCCGTTGCCGCCACGCTGAACGGTATCGGCTATGCCAGCATGGGTAGCCATATCAGCGGGGTTAAAACGCTGCCCATTGCGCGTGAGGGGAATGACTGGATCCCGCCTGACGCAGAGAATATTCGCAGTGGGCGCTACCCCTGGGCCAGACCGCTCTATATCTACATCAATAAGGCGCCAAACCAGCCGCTGGCACCGCTGACTGCCGCCTTTCTGCGGCATATTCTTTCACCGCAGGGACAGGCGCAGGTGAGTCGGGCTGGCTACCTGCCGCTTTCTGACGCACAGCGTCTGGAAGCGCTAAGGCTGGCCGGGCTGGCCACGAAGTAAAGGTTATCCCCGGCTTGAGGCAACGGGTCCGGTTGTAAGCCAGCAGCTTTACCCGACCCTCCCCAAAGTGAATTTTTTTCACCTGTGATGAATTTTCCTCGTTTGCGCCTGAAACTTTCTCATGACATTCTTGCGTCTGGACATATAGACATCCAGAAGTCTAAAAGTAACCCGTTGTAACTATTTCACCGGTAAATTATGCGCCGTGCGCGCAGGCCAGGAGTAACCTAACATGCAAAGAGATTCCGCTCAGTACCGTGCCGAAGTGGTCGGCAGTTTTCTGCGTCCCGCCGCAATCAAAAAAGCACGTGAGCAGTTCCAGAACGGTGAGATCAACGCCGAAGAGCTGCGTCGTATTGAGGATGAGGCGATCCGTGACGTCGTGGAACATCAGCGCGCCAGCGGCCTGAAGGTGGTGACCGACGGCGAATTCCGCCGCGCCTGGTGGCACTTCGATTTCTTTGATGGCCTGGAGGGCGTGGAGCTTTATGAATCAGAGCAGGGTATTCAGTTTAACGGCGTGCAGACCAAAGCACACAGCGTACGCGTCACGGGCAAGCTGGGCTTTGGTCAGCATCCTATGCTGGAAGATTTCCGCTATCTGAACAGCATCAGCGGCGATGCCATCGCGAAAATGACCATTCCCAGCCCAAGCGTGCTGCACTTCCGCGGCGGCCGTAAGGCGATAGACGCCACCGTTTATCCCGATCTGAATGCCTATTTTGACGATCTGGCGCAAACCTATCGCGATGCGATTCAGGCTTTCTATAACGCGGGCTGCCGCTACCTGCAGCTGGACGACACCGTCTGGGCGTACCTCTGCTCCGAAGACCAAAAGGCACAAATCCGCGAGCGCGGCGAAGACCCTGAAGAGCTGGCGCACATCTATGCGCAGGTGCTGAATAAGGCTCTCGAAGGCAAGCCTGAGGATCTCACCATCGGTCTGCATGTCTGCCGGGGTAACTTCCGATCAACCTGGATTTCGGAAGGCGGCTATGAGCCAGTGGCTGAAATTCTGTTTGGCAGCGTAAATATTGATGCGTTCTTCCTGGAATACGATAACGAACGCTCCGGTGGCTTTGAACCGCTGCGCTTTATCAAACCGGGCAGGCAGCAGGTAGTGCTGGGGCTGATCACCACCAAAACGGGTGAGCTGGAAGATCCGCAGACGGTAAAAAAACGTATTGCGGAAGCCGCGCCGTTCGTCAGCCTCGACCAGATTTGCCTCAGCCCGCAGTGCGGCTTTGCCTCTACGGAAGAGGGGAACAGCCTGAGCGAAGCGCAACAGTGGGAAAAGCTGCGACTGGTGGTCGATATCGCTAAAGACGTCTGGTAAAACACCGCAAAGGGTCATAAAGGCGCGCCCGGGTGCGCCTTTTGTGCATTTAAGCGGGCGGTAATGCAGGAAAACCCCCTGGACTGCATGCAAATCATACAAATCATGTAAGGCAACCAGCCGATAAACTGAACTGATTCACTGGATAAGCTTTTTTTTACGCTATATCACTCTGCATTCCCGATCCCGTATTGCCTTTCTCCGCTATAAACGGTTTACTTAGCGCCGTTTTTACATTATCCCCCGTTAGAAAACCAAAATCAGCGTACATTCGCTGCCAGAGCGACGTTGGGTCAATATATTTCCCTGTATCGGTTTGATAAGGCGGTGTTTTCAGCGCACACGGGGCGATATTTCTGACATCACGATTCCACTTAACACCAGTACAGGCAGCTTCGCTGATTATGACAAATCGATTATCTTCTAAAGACATCCTCGCGCTGGGCTTTATGACCTTTGCCCTGTTTGTGGGGGCAGGTAATATTATTTTTCCACCTATGGTGGGTATTCAGTCGGGCGCACACGTCTGGATCGCAGCAATAGGCTTTCTGATTACCGCCGTCGGCCTGCCGGTGATTACGGTCATTGCGCTGGCGCGCGTGGGCGGCGGCATCGACGCACTCAGCACGCCGATTGGCAAAGCCGCCGGTTTGGTACTGGCGACCGTGTGCTACCTGGCCGTCGGTCCGCTGTTTGCCACACCGCGCACCGCTACGGTCTCTTTCGAGGTGGGTATCGCCCCGCTGACCGGTGACGGCCCGCTACCGCTGTTTATCTACAGCCTGATCTACTTTGCGCTGGTTATCGGTATTTCTCTCTATCCCGGTAAGCTGCTCGATACCGTCGGTCATGTCCTCGCGCCGCTGAAAATTGTGGCGCTGGCCATTCTGGGAATTGCAGCGTTGATCTGGCCTGCCGGGGGGGTGGCACCGGCGACGGACGCTTACCAACAGGCGGCCTTTTCCACCGGCTTCGTCAATGGCTATCTGACCATGGATACCCTCGGTGCGCTGGTGTTCGGCATTGTGATTGTCAATGCGGCCCGCTCGCGCGGCGTCAGTGAAGCTAAGCTGCTGACGCGCTATACCGTTATGGCCGGTCTTATTGCCGGCGTGGGCCTGACGCTGGTCTATCTGACGCTGTTCAAGCTGGGTTCCAACAGCGCGGGACTGGTTGAGCAAAGCGCTAACGGTGCAGCTATCCTTCACGCCTACGTGCAGCAGACCTTTGGCGGCATGGGAAGCACCTTCCTGGCGGCGCTGATCTTTGTTGCCTGTATGGTAACGGCAGTGGGCCTGACCTGCGCCTGCGCGGAGTTCTTTGAGCAGTATCTGCCGCTGACCTACCGTCAGCTGGTATTTATTCTCGGCCTGTTCTCGATGCTGGTATCTAACCTTGGCCTGAGCCATCTGATCCGCATCTCTGTCCCCGTGCTGACCGGTATCTATCCGCCCTGTATCGTGCTGATCCTGCTGAGTTTTACCCTGAACTGGTGGAACAAAAGCAGTCGCATTATCGCGCCAACGATGCTTATCAGCCTGCTGTTCGGCATTATTGATGCGATCAAGGCCGGTGAGCTGACGTCCATGCTGCCCGCTTTTGCCCAGCATCTTCCGCTGGCAGAGCAGGGGCTGGCATGGCTGCCGCCTTCACTGGCTATGCTGGTCGTGGCCGCTATCTATGACCGCGTACGCGGTGGCCAACCCGCTCACGTGTCGCAACAGTAATCGATCATCCGTCTTCCCCGTCGTCAATGCGTCGGGGAGGCAAATGTAGCAGGATCGGAAGCAGAGAAATGACAAAAAATACGCTCAAAAAGGGACTGAGTACCCGACACATTCGCTTTATGGCGCTGGGATCGGCAATTGGTACCGGGCTTTTTTACGGCTCGGCTGATGCAATGAAAATGGCCGGTCCGAGCGTTATCCTCGCCTACATCATCGGCGGGGCTATCGCCTATATTATTATGCGCGCGCTGGGCGAGATGTCGGTGAATAACCCCCAGGCCAGCTCTTTTTCACGTTACGCGCAGGACTATCTGGGGCCGCTGGCTGGCTATATTACCGGCTGGACCTACTGCTTTGAAATCCTGATTGTCGCTATTGCCGACGTGACCGCCTTCGGCATCTATATGGGCGTGTGGTTTCCGGACGTCCCGCACTGGATCTGGGTACTGAGCGTGGTGCTGATTATCGGCGCCATCAATATGGCGACCGTAAAGGTATTTGGCGAGGTGGAGTTCTGGCTGTCGCTGTTTAAGGTCGCCACCATTATTATCATGATCGTGGCGGGTATCGGTATCATCTTCTGGGGTATTGGTAACGGCGGTCAGGCGACCGGCATCCATAATTTATGGACTAACGGCGGCTTCTTTGCGCACGGCGTGATCGGTATGGTGCTGTCGTTGCAAATTGTGATGTTTGCCTATGGCGGGATAGAAATAATTGGTATCACCGCCGGTGAAGCGAAAGACCCTGAAGCCTCTATTCCCCGTGCGATAAACACCGTCCCGCTGCGTATTCTGGTGTTCTACGTGGGTACGCTGTTCGTGATTATGTCGATCTTCCCCTGGAATCAGGTCGGCACTGATGGTAGCCCCTTCGTGCTGACCTTCCAGCATATGGGTATCGCTGCCGCTGCGGCTATTTTGAATTTTGTGGTGATCACCGCTTCGCTGTCGGCCATCAACAGTGATGTATTCGGCGTGGGCCGCATGCTGCATGGTATGGCTGAACAGGGGCATGCGCCAAAAATGTTCGCCACGGTTTCGCGGCGCGGCATCCCCTGGGTAACCGTGTTGGTGATGATGTTAGCTATGCTGATCGCGGTCTATCTTAACTATCTGATGCCGGGCAAGGTGTTTCTGGTGATCGCTTCACTGGCGACGTTCGCCACCGTCTGGGTATGGATTATGATCCTCTTCGCTCAAATTGGCTTCCGCCGGACGCTGAGCAAAGAGCAGGCGCGGGCGCTGAAGTTTGCCATGCCTGGCGGTACGTTCACTGCGATGGTAGGCGTGCTGTCGCTGGCCTTTATTATCGGCCTGATTGGCTACTTTCCCGATACGCGCGTGTCGCTGTATGTTGGGGTAGGCTGGATCGCGCTGCTGCTGGTGAGCTGGCTGTTTGTGAAGAAAAAAGTCAGCGCTCATTAATCTCAGCCATCGACGACAGCAATGCGTCGCCCGGTTGTCACTCCCCGCCGGGTGGAGAAGAACCCAACAGCCGATAAAAAAAAGGGCCGGATAATTTCCGGCCCTTTTTTTGTTACTGATACCTGGCGAAAATAATTCACCCGACTTTGTACGCTTTTAGCCTGTGCCGACTTAAGCCGCCAGGCGAACGTGTTTTGACATCCAACACATCAGGATTTCGGGTAGCTCACCGGGACCATCACCGCCGGATCGATATTCTGCTTTATGCGCGTGAGCGCTGCATCGTAAGGGCAAAGCGTACCCACCGCAGTAGTTTTACAGCCGGGGAACTGCCACTCGGTAATAAGCAGCGGATTGCTCTGGCTGAGCGGCGTGAGCTGGCGCAGCTGATCGAGGCTCTGGGCCTGAAAGGTCACCCGGATATAACGCAGTTGATGGCTATCACGCCAGCGTTCGAAGACCAGGCTGCCGCCGGGCGGGATATTGCCAGGCGGATATTCACCCTGCTGCCAGCTGAAATTAAGCAGCGTACGCAGATACGCCAGATTAATATCGCTTGCCACATACAGCAGCCAGCGAACGTCCGGTGGCGCATCGGGCTGCGTATTATTATCCAGCGCAGCGGCTATCTGCCCCATCAGTATCGATCCGCCGCGACGCGCCGCATAAGGCAGATCGTTGCTGTAGGTGTATTTGGCGCTTAACAGTGGCAGAAGCCTGGCGACCCCGGCGGTGGTGCTTACCTGACCAAAAGCCACCCGTGCGACAGGCAGATTTTCACTCCACGCCAGCCGAAGGGTTTCCGCCATGGCGCCCAGGCTGTCCAGACCGGTAATACCTATGCGGCCGTTCGACCAGACATGGAGTGACCAGGGGCGATCGAAATCAGGGCAGGCGCTTCCCGGATGACATAAGGCGCGCTTCAGGGCCGCGATCTGTGGCTCCAGGCGCTGCTGCGCGCGGCTAACGTCGCCTCCGATTGCCTTAAGTGCTTCTTGCTTTGCTATTTCCTTTTCTGCCGGGCTGGCATTGACTTCGGGATACTGAAACAGAGGGTCCCTGCCGGACAGCGCATGGACGGGCACACCGCAGCCGGGAAAAGCAGCCGATGACAGCGCAGCGGCGGTAGCCTGCGTACGCTGTAGGGTGCTGGCGCGGATATAAACCTCATCTTCAGACGGGCAGCCCGCCTTTAGCAGGCCCAGCTGGCGATAGCGCTGACTTTCAAACTGGCCCTTAAGCCAGGCCCCGGTATAGCCGTGCCCGGTTAACTCTCCGTCGGCTGTCTGCCAAACGGGCCATGAACGCTGGGTAACGGCTTCAATCTGCTTCCGGTTACCGGGGGTAGGCGGTCGCACGCCGTGGCGGCTGACCTCAACCACTTTTTCCAGCTGGTATTGCGTGCTCTCCGCACAGGCATTAAGCGTGAACAGGGCGGGCAGAATAGCGCTGATAAGCGCAGACAGAACGGGCGTTTTCACCAACATCGGATCCCTGTGCGTTGTCATCATTGGGGGAAGAGCAGACTGGCTCCAGTGTGCGAAACAATAGCCTGATTGCAGCACTAATGAAACCTTAAGACCCGAGGTGTAAGGGCTTAACACGTTGGAATTACGTACGATGCGCGGAGTGAAGCCATTCAGCGCTGGATCAGCAGAGGTTAAGGGAAAGATGCTGCTGCCTAAGGTGGCGATTAAGGAGAGGGGATTGAAGCTGGCTAAGGTGGCGATTAAGGAGGGGGAGAGTTATGCCGGTGACGGGCTGCCGTATCAGCACAGCTAAAAAAAAGGCTCGCCGAAGCGAGCCATTGCAAAACGCGGGAGTTACAGGTTATTTGCGTTTGCGGACAGGTATTTAGCTACGCCGTCTGGAGACGCGCCCATACCTTCTTTGCCTTTTTCCCACTGAGCCGGGCACACTTCACCGTGCTCTTCGTGGAACTGCAGCGCGTCTACCATACGCAGCATTTCGTCAACGTTGCGGCCCAGCGGCAGATCGTTAACAACCTGGTGGCGAACCACACCGGCTTTGTCGATCAGGAATGAGCCACGCAGCGCAACGCCAGCATCCGGGTGTTCAATACCAAACGCTTTCTGCACTTCGCGTTTGATATCAGCAACCATCGCATATTTCACTTCGCCGATGCCGCCTTTATCAATTGGGGTTTTACGCCAGGCGTTATGAACGAACTCGGAGTCAAAAGAAACGCCCACAACTTCCACGCCGCGCTTCTGGAACTCTTCGTAACGCTTGTCGAAGGCAATCAGTTCAGAAGGACACACGAAAGTGAAGTCCATTGGCCAAAAGAACACCACGGTGGCCTTGCCAGCGGTGTGTTTTTTGAAGTTGAAGTTTTCAACGATTTCACCGTTGCCCAGCACGGCAGCAGCAGTAAAATCAGGGGCTTGACGAGTTACCAGGACCATATGTACTCCTGTAAAAAGTGAGTGAATTAACGTTAATTAGACGCAGTATAAAGGTGGCTTCCGCGCGTGAACCAGCGCAACAGGCCGATTAATGAGATAGGCTAAAGCTATCAAAAGGTGTTATTCCTTCAGGCAGTCCACCACAGTAGTCTATTTCTGCAAAAGGGCAACGCTTTTCATTATTCAGAGGGCTTTTTGCGAGGCAAGTTCCATCATTCGCGGATATAACTGCCAAAAATAGTCGCTAAACGTTTGATAGTTATCAATGAAATCATAATAGGACGGCGCCAGCGCGGCCAGCCGGGGCCTACTGCTGGCCATGCCGTTCAGCACTCTCTCAAGCCAGGCCGGATCGGCATACCTCTCCATCCAGCGCTCGCGCCACAGATAGCGATTAAGGCTCTGAAAGCGTTCCGGCGTCCCAGTCAGGTGAGGCGTAATTTCATCCTCAGCAAGGGTTAAAAATTCGCTAAGCGGCCTGTCGGGATGCAACCGGCCCCAGTTAAGGGATAAGAAGTGATCCCAGATAACATCAAGCGTAATGGGTGCCACCCGGCGCGTTTCATCGCGAAAAAATGCCTTTGCCGCGCGAACTTCAGGTAAAGCATCGGTCATCGCATCAATACGGCGGTGCAGCAAAATGCCCTCAGCAACGGCATCCGGCCAGTCGTTACGCGGATTACCGCGAACATAGTCAGCCATAAGGTTACCCAGCAGGGAGCTGTCAGCCAGCGTGGCGAGGTGGAGGTGGGCGAGATAGTTCATCCCCACAGTATACCGCCTTCGCCCTTGACGCTGTAGCGGCGTTTGCGGCGTTCGCTCACCCGAATCACTTACTTGAGTAAGCTCATCGGGATTCACTTACTTGAGTAAGCGCGTCGGACTCACTCCCTGTTTAGAAATGGTCGGTTTTCAGCTAGACTGTGCGCCCTGATTTCCCTGACAGTGAATGACCATGCGCGTTGCCGATTTTTCCTTTGAGTTGCCCGAGTCCCTGATTGCCCACTATCCGCAGGCCCAGCGCAGCGGATGTCGTCTGTTGACCCTGAATGGGGCTGACGGCACGCTGACGCACGGGGTCTTCACCGATTTGCTGGATATGCTCAACCCCGGCGACCTGCTGGTGTTCAACAATACGCGGGTGATCCCCGCGCGCGTCTTTGGTCGCAAAGCCAGCGGCGGTAAAATTGAAGTGCTGGTCGAGCGTATGCTTGACGACCATCGCGTACTGGCGCATGTCCGCTCCTCTAAGGCACCTAAGCCAGGCGCTGAACTTCTGCTGGGTGATGACGAAAGTGTCAAAGCCACCATGGTCGCGCGGCACGATACGCTGTTTGAGCTGCGCTTTGAGGATGAGCGTGCGGTACTGGACATCCTGAATGCCGTGGGGCATATGCCGCTGCCGCCTTATATTGATCGCCCGGATGAAGACGCGGACCGCGAGCTTTATCAGACCGTATACAGTGAGCGTCCTGGTGCGGTAGCCGCGCCGACCGCTGGGTTGCATTTCGACCAGCCGCTGCTGGATGCGCTGCGTGAGAAAGGTATTGAAACCGCTTTTGTGACCCTGCACGTCGGCGCGGGTACCTTCCAGCCGGTGCGGGTAGAGAGCATTGAAGACCACATCATGCATGCCGAATATGCCGAGGTGCCACAGGAGGTGGTGGACGCGGTACTGGCCTGCAAGGCACGCGGCAACCGCGTGGTCGCGGTAGGCACAACCTCCGTTCGTTCTCTGGAGAGCGCGGCGAAGGCGGCACAGGGCCAGCTGATTGCACCCTTTTTCGATGACACGAAAATCTTTATCTATCCCGGCTACCATTACCAGGTTATTGACGCGCTGGTAACCAACTTCCATCTGCCTGAATCAACGCTGATTATGCTGGTCTCCGCCTTTGCCGGTTACCGCAATACCCTGCATGCCTATCAGCAGGCGGTTGCTGAACAGTACCGTTTCTTTAGCTACGGCGACGCCATGTTTATCACCCAAAATCCGCAGGCCGCAGATGAACAGGTGGGCGGTTAACGCGCTCGCTTGTATCGCAGCTGCCTGGGTTGGTAGAATGCGCTCCTTTTTACTGATCATCAGACTGTATATCTGGTGGAGGCAATGTGAAGTTTGAATTAGATACTACCGACGGGCGCGCACGGCGTGGCCGTCTGGTCTTCGATCGCGGCGTGGTTGAAACCCCTGCATTTATGCCGGTGGGCACCTATGGCACGGTAAAAGGCATGACGCCGGAAGAAGTGCAGGATACCGGTGCGCAGATTATTCTCGGCAACACCTTCCATTTATGGCTGCGCCCTGGCCAGGAGATCATGAAGCTGCACGGCGATCTTCACGATTTTATGCAGTGGAAAGGCCCCATTCTTACCGACTCCGGCGGTTTTCAGGTCTTCAGCCTGGGTGACATCCGCAAAATCACCGAAGCGGGCGTGCATTTCCGTAACCCGATTAACGGCGATGCGATTTTCCTCGACCCGGAAAAATCAATGGAGATCCAGTTCGATCTCGGCTCCGACGTGGTGATGATTTTTGACGAATGTACTCCTTACCCTGCCGACTGGGATTATGCTAAGCGCTCAATGGAGATGTCCCTGCGCTGGGCCCAGCGTAGCCGCGACCGCTTTGATTCTCTGGGGAATAAAAATGCGCTCTTTGGCATTATTCAGGGCGGGGTTTACGAAGATTTACGAGATGTCTCGGTAAAAGGGCTGGTGGAGATAGGCTTTGATGGTTACGCTGTGGGCGGCCTGGCGGTAGGTGAGCCAAAAGAGGATATGCACCGCATTCTGGAGCATGTCTGTCCGCAGATCCCCGAGGACAAACCCCGCTATCTGATGGGCGTGGGCAAGCCGGAAGATCTGGTTGAGGGCGTGCGTCGTGGGGTCGATATGTTTGACTGCGTGATGCCGACCCGCAATGCCCGTAACGGACATCTTTTTGTGACCCGCGGCGTGGTAAAAATCCGCAATGCGAAGTACAAAGATGACGTCTCGCCACTCGATGCTGACTGTGATTGCTATACCTGTCGTCACTACAGCCGCGCCTATCTGCATCATCTCGATCGCTGCAATGAAATCCTGGGCGCGCGTCTGAATACGATCCATAACCTGCGCTACTATCAGCGCCTGATGGCAGGTTTGCGGCAGGCTATCGAAGAGGGTAAATTAGAGCGCTTCGTTACCGAATTCTATGAACTGACGGGTAAAGCGGTTCCGCCGTTGAACGTCTGATAATTAAACAAAGAGGGAAATTAAATGAGTTTGTTCATATCTGACGCAGTGGCTGCCGCAGGCGCGCCGTCTCAGTCAAGTCCTTATTCACTGGTTATTATGCTGGTGGTATTTGGCCTGATCTTCTTTTTCATGATCCTGCGTCCGCAGCAGAAACGTGCGAAAGAACATAAAAAGCTGATGGATTCCATCTCTAAAGGTGACGAAGTGCTGACCACCGGTGGTCTGGTAGGTCGCGTAACCAAAGTGGCTGACACGGGCTACGTGGCCATCGCGCTGAACGAGACCACGGAAGTAGTGGTTAAACGTGATTTCGTGGCTGCCGTCCTGCCGAAAGGTACGATGAAAGCGCTTTAATTTTTTGTCTTCCCTAAGGGAAATGCCGTGTTAAACCGTTATCCTTTGTGGAAGTACATCATGCTGGTCGTCGTGCTTATCGTCGGCCTGCTGTATGCGCTTCCTAACCTTTATGGTGAGGATCCGGCTGTTCAGGTCACTGGTGCGCGCGGAAGCGCCGCCAGTGAGCAAACGCTGGTCCAGATCCAGAACGTATTAAAACAAGACAATATTCAGAGCAAATCCATCGCGCTGGAAAATGGCGCTATCCTGGCACGTTTTGCCAACGGTGATGCCCAGCTGCGCGCGCGTGATGCGATGATCAAGGTACTGGGCGAAGACTATGTCGTTGCGCTCAACCTGGCACCGGCGACGCCTGAATGGTTATCCCTGCTGGCTGCTGAACCGATGAAGCTCGGTCTGGATCTGCGCGGTGGCGTGCACTTCCTGATGGAAGTTGATATGGATACCGCCCTGGGCAAGCTCCAGGAGCAAAATATTGATAACCTCCGCAGCGACCTTCGCGATAAAAACATCCCCTACACCAACGTGCGCAAAACGGATAACTACGGTCTGGAAATCCGCTTCCGCGATGCTGCGGCGCGTGATGATGCCGTCAGCTATCTCTCTGGCCGCCATCGCGATCTGGTGATCAACAGCAGCGGCAGCAATGCGCTGCGCGCGGTCATGACCGACGATCGTCTGCGTGAGGCTCGCGAATACGCCGTACAGCAAAACATTACCATCCTGCGTAACCGCGTTAACCAGCTCGGCGTGGCCGAACCGCTGGTGCAGCGTCAGGGCTCCGATCGTATCGTGGTCGAGCTGCCGGGTATTCAGGATACGGCGCGGGCGAAAGAGATTCTGGGCGCGACGGCGACGCTGGAATTCCGCCTGGTGAACACCTCTGTTGACCCTACCGCCGCCGCGAATGGCCGCGTACCGGGTGATTCTGAAGTCAAAAAAACCCGTGAAGGCGAGCCGGTAACGCTCTACAAGCGCGTGATTCTGACCGGCGATCATATTACCGATTCCACGTCCAGCCAGGATGAGTACAACCAGGCGCAGGTGAACATTTCACTGGATAGCGCGGGCGGTAACATCATGTCCAACTTCACCAAGGATAATATCGGTAAGCCGATGGCAACGCTGTTTGTTGAGTATAAAGACAGCGGTAAGAAAGATGCCAACGGTCGGGCGATTCTGGCGAAGCAGGAAGAGGTCATTAACGTGGCGAATATCCAGTCCCGACTGGGTAACAGCTTCCGTATTACCGGTATCAGTAATCCTAACGAAGCCCGTCAGCTCTCGCTGCTGCTGCGTGCGGGTGCGCTGATTGCGCCTATTCAGATTGTTGAAGAGCGTACTATCGGTCCAACCATGGGCCAGCAGAACATCACTCAGGGTCTGGAAGCCTGCCTGTGGGGCCTGATCGCCTCTATCGTGTTTATGGTGGTTTACTACCGTAAATTCGGGGTGATTGCTACCACGGCGCTGGTCGCTAACCTGGTGCTGATCGTGGGGATTATGTCCCTGCTGCCGGGCGCTACCCTTACCATGCCGGGCATCGCCGGGATCGTACTGACGCTGGCGGTTGCGGTGGATGCAAACGTACTGATCAATGAGCGTATTAAGGAAGAGCTGAAGAACGGTCGCTCCGTTCAGCAGGCGATTCATGAAGGCTACAGCGGTGCGTTCTCCAGTATTATCGACGCCAACGTGACGACGCTGATCACCGCGATTATCCTGTACGCGGTTGGTACGGGTTCGATTAAAGGCTTTGCTATCACCACGGCAATCGGTGTGGTGACGTCTATGTTTACCGCCATTGTCGGTACCCGCGCCATCGTCAACCTGTTGTACGGCGGCAAACGCATCAACAAGCTGTCTATCTGAGGAGTGCGTTGTGGCACAGGACTATAGCGTTGAACAACTGAACTACGGCCGTAAAGTCTATGACTTTATGCGCTGGGATAAACTGGCCTTTACCCTTTCCGGCCTGTTGCTGATCGCCTCTTTTGCAATAATGGGCGTGAAAGGGTTTAACTGGGGTCTGGATTTCACCGGTGGTACGGTGATTGAAATTACCCTGGAAAAACCAGCCGATCTCGACAGCCTGCGCGGTGCGCTTGAGAAGTCTGGCTTTGTGGACCCACAAATCCAGAACTTCGGCAGCAGCCGTGACGTCCTGGTCCGTCTCTCTCCTCATGAGGGGAATGCGGGCCAGGAGCTGGGTAACAAGGTGGTCACCACCATTAATCAGGCCAGCCAGCAGCAGGCTACCGTGAAGCGTATTGAGTTCGTCGGTCCCAGCGTGGGCAGCGATCTGGCGCAGACCGGCGGTATGGCACTGCTGGTGGCGCTGATCGCCATCCTTATCTACGTTGGTTTTCGCTTCGAATGGCGACTGGCGTTAGGGGCCGTACTGGCGCTGGCGCACGACGTGATCATTACTATGGGCGTGCTGTCTCTGTTCCATATTGAGATAGATTTGACCATTATCGCGTCGCTGATGTCGGTTATCGGCTACTCGCTGAACGACAGTATCGTGGTATCGGACCGTATTCGTGAAAACTTCCGCAAAATTCGTCGCGGAACGCCTTACGAGATCTTCAACGTCTCGCTGACGCAGACGCTGAGCCGTACCATCATGACCTCTGCGACCACGCTGATGGTGGTGCTGATGCTGTTTATCTTTGGCGGTGCGCTGCTGGAAGGCTTCTCATTGACCATGCTGATTGGTGTGTCCATCGGGACCATCTCTTCAATCTATGTTGCCTCGGCCCTGGCGCTGAAGCTGGGAATGAAGCGTGAGCATATGCTTCAGCAGAAGGTTGAGAAAGAGGGTGCCGATCAACCTTCAATCATGCCGTAAGCGGGAGAATTGCCGTTCTCAAGTCTGAGCGGCAGTTGAAAAAAACAACCCCACGCTAAGGTGGGGTTGATTGACCGTCAGAAGCGCCGCTAATGCGGCGCTTTTTATTTGGCTGGTGTGGAAGGCTGCCCGGAATTATTGGGCGGGTGTTGCCAGCTGTTCGGAAGGAGCCAGCTGGATATCATGAATACGTACGTAGCCTAACTGCTCGGGTGACACATTTTTCAGGCTTAGCGAAACGGCTGCATCACGTCTCGGCAACAGCGCGTCCGTCAGGTGAAGGGTCTGACTCTGACTGCTGGCCTCCAGTGGTTTACCCGTTGCGCTATCTGTTTCACCCCATTCAACCTGCGCGCTCAACGCCGGAATTGGCTTATCTGACACCGCATGGATATGCAACATCACCCGCGTGCCGTCGGCTTCGCTTTGTAGCGAACCAAGCGACAGTCGAAGATCCCCCGCCTGACTTTGCAACACCACTGCCGTGTGGGTGGATGGCAATAGCCACGCACCCTGTGCGGCACCGCCGTTAAGGCTATTTTGCTGCTCCAACAGCGAGGCCTGAGCGGTAAGCTGCTGCATCTGATTGTTCAGCTTACCCACTTCATGGTGCAATTTGTTCAGCTGCGGCTGCTGCGCGGGGGTGGCACAGCTGGCTAACAGCAGGGCTGCTGTTACCAGCAGAGGGGCTTTTACTCTGTCCTTTACCATTCTGTTCCGGGCTCCTTGCAGCCAGCTTACTCAGGGATACGCAGCGTCTGTCCGGGATAGATCTTGTCCGGATGAGAGAGCATTGGCTTGTTCGCTTCAAATATTTTGTTGTACTTGTTCGCGTCGCCATAGACCTGTTTAGATATGGCGCTCAGGGTATCGCCCGACTTAACGGTATAAAATTTCGCTTCTGTGGCAGGTTCAGCCACTTTCACGTTGTCATCAACTGCGGTAATGCCCGCTACGTTACCTGCTGCAACGAGGATTTTCTCTTTCAGTTCCTGAGAAATAGCGTCACCGCTGATGCTGGCTTTGCCATCATTAACCTTCACATCGACCTTATCGCTGCCCGGCAGGCCCAGTTTGTTGATATAGTCGTGCAGCTTTTTACTCTGGTCCTCACCGGTGCCTGAAACGGAATCCCACAGTTTTTCACCCGCTTCTTTTACAAAGTTGAAAAGTCCCATATATCCTCCGGTTAATTGTTGCTCACTGAATGATTTATTTCACGTCAGGGGATAATTATAGCGGGAAAAACGGGAGCTGCTTTCAGGGGAGGTCTGAAAGAGGCCTGAAGGCTAAGGGATAATCGCGGTCAAAAGGTCGGTACGTTATTTTGTTCACTTTGACTTCGCGCTACACTGTATGTCTATTTCCAGACTATCAGGAAGCATCATGCACTGCCCGTTCTGTTCTGCTGTGGATACCAAAGTGATCGACTCCCGCCTGGTGGGGGAGGGAACCTCAGTGCGTCGACGTCGTCAATGCCTGGTGTGCCATGAGCGGTTTACTACCTTTGAGGTGGCCGAGCTGGTAATGCCGCGGGTGGTGAAAAGCAATGATATTCGCGAGCCGTTTAATGAAGATAAGCTCAGCAGCGGTATCATGAAAGCGCTGGAGAAACGCCCGGTTAACTCCGATGACGTGGAAAACGCCGTCAGCCATATCAAAAGCCAGCTGCGCTCGACCGGTGAGCGTGAGGTGCCCAGTAAAATGATCGGTAACCTGGTCATGGACGAACTGAAGAAGCTGGATAAAGTGGCCTACATTCGCTTTGCTTCGGTTTATCGCAGTTTCGAAGATATTCGCGAATTTGGCGAAGAGATTGCCCGCTTACAGGACTAACTCATGCGTGATGAAATCTATATGGCGCGCGCCCTGGAGCTGGCCAGCCGGGGACGCTTCACCACGACGCCCAATCCTAACGTAGGCTGCGTTATTGTACGTGCAGGCCAGGTGGTAGGGGAAGGCTATCACTACCGTGCGGGTGAGCCGCACGCCGAAGTTCACGCATTACGCATGGCGGGTGACAAAGCGCGCGGGGCGACGGCTTACGTCACCCTGGAGCCCTGTAGCCACCATGGGCGAACGCCGCCCTGCTGCGATGCACTGATTGCCGCGGGTGTCAGCCGCGTGGTGGTAGCGATGCAGGACCCTAACCCGGAAGTGGCGGGGCGCGGACTTTACAGGCTCAGGCAGGCAGGTATTGAGGTCAGCCACGGGCTGATGATGCAGGAAGCGGAAGCGCTAAACCGCGGATTTCTGAAACGGATGCGTACCGGCTTCCCCTGGGTGCAGCTTAAAATGGGCGCGTCGGTGGATGGCAGAACGGCGATGGCCAACGGCGAAAGCCAGTGGATTACCTCACCGGAAGCCCGGCGCGACGTGCAGCGGCTGCGCGCGCAAAGTTCCGCTATTCTCAGCAGCAGTGCAACGGTGCTGGCGGATAATCCCTCCCTGAATGTACGCTGGGACGAACTGTCCGGCGAGAGTCAGGCGCTGTTCCCGGAAACGGATCTGCGGCAGCCGATACGCGTGATCGTCGACAGTAAGAATCGCGTCACGCCCGAGCACCGCCTGATTAATCAGCCCGGTGCCACCTGGCTGGTGCGCGAGCAGGCTGATACGCAGCGCTGGCCCGCAAATGTAGAACAATTTACCCTGCCGCTGCATCGTAACCAGACGGATTTAGTGTCGCTGCTGCTGCTGTTAGGCCGCCGTCAGATCAACAGCGTCTGGGTGGAAGCGGGTGCGGGCCTTGCCGGCGCGCTGCTTAGCGCGGGCGTGGTTGATGAGCTTATTATTTATCTTGCGCCCAGGCTGCTGGGCGATGCCGCCCGTGGTCTGTGCCATTTGCCCGGCATCGCACATCTTGCTGAAGCGCCAGCGTTCTCATTCAGCGATATTCGTCAGGTCGGGCCTGATTTACGTCTTACGCTCACGCCGACTGCATCTTAGTTAGCATTATTGATGATGCGACCCGCCGTCTGCGCGAAAGCGGAAGCAGACCGGTGAAGAGTGTGATAGAATCCGCCCCCCTGCGGGGCCTCAACAGAACCCTTAAAGGAAGATTATGAACGTAATTGAAGCTGCTGTTGCTACTCCTGACGCGCGCGTGGCGATTGTTATCGCGCGTTTCAACAACTTTATCAACGACAGCCTGCTAAGCGGTGCCCTCGATGCGCTGAAGCGTATTGGCCAGGTCAAAGATGAAAACATCACCGTGGTCTGGGTGCCGGGCGCCTATGAAATGCCGATGACCGCGCGCGCGCTGGCCAATGCCGGCAAGCATGATGCCGTGGTCGCCCTGGGAACGGTTATTCGTGGTGGCACTGCCCACTTTGAATACGTCGCGGGTGAAGCCAGCTCTGGCCTGGCCAGTGTGGCAATGAACAGTGATATTCCGGTTGCTTTCGGCGTCCTGACGACTGAAAACATCGAGCAGGCCATTGAGCGCGCCGGAACAAAAGCGGGTAATAAAGGGGCGGAAGCTGCCCTGACCGCACTTGAAATGATTAACGTATTGAAAGCCATCAAAGCCTGATTTAAAGGGGAATTTCGTGAAACCTGCTGCTCGTCGCCGCGCCCGTGAATGTGCTGTCCAGGCGCTTTACTCCTGGCAGTTGTCTAAGAACGACATCTCTGATGTCGAATACCAGTTTCTGGCGGAGCAAGACGTCAAGGACGTTGATATCAGCTATTTCCGCGAGCTGCTGACCGGGGTTGCGACCAACAGCGCGTATCTCGATGGCCTGATGAAGCCCTGGCTGTCTCGTCAGTTGGAAGAGCTGGGTCAGGTTGAGAAAGCGATTTTGCGGATCTCATTGTATGAGCTGAGCAAACGCGCCGACGTTCCCTACAAAGTGGCCATCAACGAGGGGATCGAGCTGGCGAAAATATTTGGCGCCGAAGACAGCCACAAATTTGTCAACGGCGTGCTGGATAAAGCCGCTCCCACTATCCGCCCCAATAAGAAGTAATCCTCCCAGGCCGGTTTACCGGCCTTCTTCTTTTTTAACCCCGGAACGCAGCGTATGGCATGTGGCGAATTCGAACTTATCACACGTTATTTTGATCGTGTGACCAGCTCCCGTCGCGATGTGGAAAAAGGCATTGGCGATGACTGCGCATTACTGACCCTCCCCGAAAAGCAAACCCTGGCTATCAGCACCGATACGCTGGTGGAAGGCGTGCATTTCCTTCGTGATATTCATCCTGCCGATCTGGGCTATAAGGCCCTGGCGGTTAATCTGAGCGATCTGGCTGCCATGGGTGCTGACCCCGCCTGGCTGACGCTGGCGCTGACGCTGCCGGAAGTGAATGAACCCTGGCTTAAAGCGTTCAGCGACAGCCTGTTTGAGCTGCTGGACTACTACAATATGCAGCTCATCGGTGGCGATACCACGCGCGGACCGCTGAGCCTGACGCTGGGCATTCACGGCCTGGTGCCGCAGGGCAGGGCGTTGAAACGGTCGGGCGCACGGCCCGGCGACTGGATCTTTGTCACCGGTACGCTGGGCGACAGCGCCGCGGGTCTGGCGCTGCTCCAGCACCGGGTGAAGATTGGCGACCCGGTCGCCCATGAGGCGCTGATCAAGCGTCATCTGCGTCCGATGCCGCGTATCCTGCAGGGGCAGGCGCTGCGTAATCTTGCCAGCGCTGCCATCGATCTCTCTGACGGCCTGATCTCCGACGTGCAGCACATTCTGAAAGCCAGCGGCTGCGGCGCCCGACTTAATCTGGATGCGCTACCGCTGTCGGAGGTGATGAAGCAGAATATTGACCCCGGGCAGGCCCTGCGCTGGGCGCTGGGCGGCGGAGAGGATTATGAACTCTGCTTTACCGTGCCTGAGATTAATCGCGGTGCGCTGGATGTTGCCCTCAGTCATTATGGCGTTCCCGTTACCTGCATCGGACAGATTGCGCCGCTCTCAGAAGGGCTGGTCCTGCTGCAAAACGGCAAACCGGTAGAGAGTCACTGGAAAGGATTTGACCATTTTGATCGCGGATAAATACGCGGCCAAAGGCCGTTTGAAAATGAGTAACCCCTGGCATCTGCTGGCAACGGGCTTCGGTAGCGGGCTTAGCCCCTACGTACCCGGCACGGTTGGCTCTGTTGCCGCACTGCCCTTCTGGTATTTGATGACCTTTTTGCCGCCGGATATCTACTCGCTGGTAGTGATGTTCGGTATCTGTATTGGCGTTTACCTCTGCCACCGCACGGCGAAAGATATGGGCGTGCACGATCACGGCAGCATCGTCTGGGATGAGTTTATCGGTATGTGGATAACGCTGATGGCGATTCCGGTGAACAGCTGGCAGTGGGTGCTGGCAGGCTTCATTATTTTCCGCATTCTGGATATGTGGAAGCCCTGGCCGATACGCTGGTTTGACCGCAACGTGCAGGGCGGTATGGGCATTATGGTAGATGATATTGTTGCCGGGATTATTTCGGCGGGGATCCTTTACTATGCCGGGCATTATCTGGCGCTGTAGCCGTTAGGGTGAGCGGCCGTACACAAGCCAGCTTACACGACCGATCACGCTGTCTGGCACCAGATAGCGTAAGAATAAAAAAGCCTGACATTATCTAACGTCAGGCTTTTTCGTCTACTGTGCGGCAGGCTTATTCGTCCGGGTTTTCAGCACGCCCTGAGATTATTCAAACCCTACGAGATTATGCGGCTGATAGGCGCTCTCTAACTCGGCGATATCGGAAGGCGTTAGCGCAACGTCAACGGCCTTAACCAGATCGCTTAATTGCTCCGCCCGCGATGCGCCGATAATAGGTGCGGTAACGGCGGGTTTAGCCAGCATCCATGCCAGCGCGATCTGCGCCCGGCTGACGCCTTTATCTTCGGCAAGCGCGGCGACGCGCTGCGCAATCGCGCCGTCGTTCTCTTCGGTTTTATCATACAGGGTGCTGCCATATTCGTCCGATACCGAGCGCGCAGTGGCTTCACCCCACGGCCGGGTCAGGCGTCCACGCGCCAGCGGGCTCCACGGCAGCACAGCAATACCTTCAGCCTGACAGAGCGGATGCATTTCGCGTTCTTCCTCACGCTGGATCAGGTTGTACTGGTCCTGCATGCTGACAAAGCGCGTCCAGCCGTGAAGGTCAGCCGTGTACAACGCTTTCGCGAATTGCCAGGCGTACATGGATGACGCGCCAATATAGCGGGCTTTGCCTGACTTCACGACGTCGTGAAGCGCTTCCAGCGTCTCTTCCAGCGGCGTTTCGTAGTCCCAGCGATGGATTTGCAGCAGGTCAACGTGATCCATGCCAAGGCGACCCAGGCTGTCATCAATGGATTGCAGAATATTTTTGCGGGACAGGCCGCCTGAGAGATTGCTCATCGGGAAGTAGACTTTGGTCGCCACCACGATGTCGTCACGGTGGGCGTACTCTTTCAGCGCGCGGCCCACAATCTCCTCGCTGCTGCCGTCGGAATAGCTGTTCGCGGTATCGAAAAAGTTGATCCCCGCGTCCAGCGCCTGCTTGATCAGCGGCCTGCTGCTCTCTTCTGGCAGAGTCCAGGCGTGGCGGCCACGATCAGGTTCACCATAGGTCATACAGCCCAGGCAGAGGCGGGAAACGGTCAGGTCGGTGCTGCCTAATTGAATAGTCTTCATTCGTGCTCCTGCATAGCGGAAATGGCGGGTAGCCGTTTATTCCGTTAAGCATAGCAGTTCAGATGCTCCCCGGATGGGGAGCATCGTGCGGTTTACTGTGCCAGCCAGCGGCTGATTTGCTGCTCAATGCCCTCTGCATCCAGCTGATAATCATGACGGATCTCATCCTGCGTTCCCTGGGGAATGAATTCATCGGGAAGACCCAGCGTCAGAACCGGCACCAGCAGTCGGCGTGCCATCAGGGTTTCGATCACCCCGCTGCCCGCTCCTCCCTTGATTGCGCCTTCTTCCAGGGTGATAAGCGCCTCATGGCTGGCGGCCAGCTCTGCAATAAGCGACTCATCCAGCGGCTTAACAAAGCGCATATCTACCAGCGTGGCGTTCAGCTTATCAGCGACCGCCGCCGCTTCGGGCAGCAGCGTCCCGAAATTGAGGATCGCCAGCTTTTCACCTTCACGCTTCACAATGCCTTTACCCAGCGGCAGCGAGGCGAGCGGCTTAAGCTCGGCCCCGGTGCCGGTCCCTCTCGGATAGCGCACCGCGCTCGGCCCGTGGGAGTAGTGATAGCCGGTATAAAGCATCTGCCGACATTCGTTCTCATCGCTTGGCGTCATGATCACCATATTCGGAATGCAGCGCATAAAGGCGATATCGAACGCACCCTGATGAGTCTGGCCGTCCGCGCCGACAATACCGCCACGGTCAATCGCGAATAGCACGGGCAGCTTCTGGATCGCCACGTCATGGATCAGCTGGTCGTAGGCACGCTGCAGGAAAGTAGAGTAGATCGCGACAACCGGCTTATAGCCGCCAATAGCCAGGCCCGCAGCAAAGGTCACGGCGTGCTGTTCGGCAATCGCGACGTCGAAATACTGCGCGGGATAGTCGCGCGAGAAGCTTACCATGCCGGATCCTTCGCGCATCGCGGGCGTCACGGCCATGAGCTTAGCGTCATCGGCTGCCGTTTCGCTCAGCCACTGACCGAAAATTTTAGAGTAGGACGGTAAGCCCTCTGCGACTTTTGGCAGCAGGCCGCTGGCGGGATCAAACTTTGGCACCGCATGCCAGGAGATCGGATCTTTTTCCGCCGGGGCGTAGCCTTTCCCCTTTTTGGTCATGATGTGCAGAAACTGCGGGCCCTTCAGGCCGCGCATGTTTTTTAGCGTCTGCACCAGCGTCAGCACGTCATGCCCGTCAACCGGGCCAATATAGTTGAAGCCCAGCTCCTCAAACAGGGTGCCAGGCACCACCATACCTTTCAGATGTTCCTCAGTACGCTTCACCAGCTCTTTGATGGGCGGCAGGCCATCCAGCACTTTCTTGCCGCCTTCGCGCAGGCGCGAATAGGTCTTGCCGGAAAGGATTTGCGCCAGGCGGTTGTTAAGCGCACCCACGTTCTCCGAAATGGACATCTCATTGTCGTTAAGGATCACCAGCAGGTCGGATTTGATATCTCCGGCGTGGTTCATCGCCTCAAACGCCATGCCCGCAGTAATCGCACCATCGCCAATGATACAGGCGGTACGACGGCCTTTGCCTTCCTTCTCAGCGGCAACGGCCATGCCCAGCCCGGCGCTGATTGATGTGGACGAGTGACCCACGTTAAGCACGTCATATTCACTTTCGTCGCGCCACGGGAAAGGGTGCAGGCCATTCTTCTGGCGGATAGTCCCGATGCGATCGCGGCGGCCGGTCAGAATTTTGTGCGGATAGGCCTGATGACCGACGTCCCAGACAAGGTGATCGAAAGGCGTATTATAAACGTAATGCAATGCAACGGTGAGTTCCACCACGCCCAGCCCGGAGGCAAAATGACCGCTGGAACGACTGACGCTGCTGAGTAAATACTGGCGCAGCTCGTCACAGAGTTTTGGCAGGCTCTCCTTAGGCAGAGAACGTAATTCTTGTACCGAGCTGGCCAGCGCCAGCGTCGGGTATTTTGCAGTATCAAAACTCATCAGAGACTCATTGTAGAGGTTATTTGTCGCGTTCAATTATGTAACTTGCCAGCGCCTGGAGTGAGGTTGTGTTACAGGATTGCGCCGCCAGAACGTCTAATGCGCTGAGGGATTCCTGATAGAGATCCCGCGCCTTCTGCCGCGCGCCGTCAAGCCCCAGCAGAGCAGGGTAGGTACTTTTTCCCAGGTCCTGATCGGCCCCCTGACGTTTCCCAATGATGGCCGTATCACCGACCACATCCAGAATATCGTCCTGCACCTGAAACGCCAGGCCAATAGCGCTGGCATAGCGGTCAAGCGCTGGCAGCGCCTGGCGGCCACGCTCACCGGCCGCCAGTGCGCCGAGACGTACGGCTGAGCGAATGAGTGCGCCCGTCTTATGACGGTGTATTTGCTCCAGCGCTGCCAGATCTGTCTGCTGACCTTCAGCCGCTAAATCCAGCGCCTGGCCGCCGCACATACCGGCTACGCCGCTGGCGTGGGCAAGTTCTGAAATCATCGCAATCCTGTTTGCGTCAGGGACGCCCGGCATTGGCGTATCGGCAAGTATAGTAAAGGCCAGCGTTTGCAGGGCATCGCCCGCTAAAATAGCCGTGTCTTCACCAAATTTAATATGGCAGGTTGGCTGCCCACGGCGCAGGCTGTCGTCATCCATAGCGGGTAAGTCATCGTGAATCAGCGAATAGGCGTGGATGCACTCTATCGCCGCGGCAGGTGCGTCCAGCGCCTCACCGTTGGCCAGCAGCATTTCACCGGTGGCATACACCAGGAAAGGACGTATGCGCTTGCCGCCTAATAATGCACCATATTCCATGGCATTCACCAGAGGAGAACTCTGAAAGGGCAGCGGCGAAATAAAGCGCTGTAGCGCCTGGTTTACGCGTGCGTGGTGCGCCGTCAGGAGAGCAGCGAAATCCATCAGTCATTTTCCGGTGTGAAAGGCGTTAATTCGGCGTCCTTATCATCACTGAGCAGGATCTGCACGCGCTGTTCGGCCTGTTGCAGCGTTTGCTGCCCCGCGCGCGCCAGCTGGACGCCACGCTCGAATTCGGTCAGCGCCTCTTCCAGTGGAAGCTCACCGCTTTCAAGGCGTGAGACAATGTGTTCCAGCTGCGTAAGCGAGGTTTCAAAGCTGGCTGGCTGTTCGGCTTTTTTTGGCATAATGGCTTTCGACCCGGTCGTTTTGTTGACGTGGAAGTCGCTCATGTTAGCCGACTGGAAATGATTAGCAAAATAATGATCCTGTTAACGGATGAAGAAGCGGTCGGTCAACGGATGTGGTAGACTGCCGTCCTGGATGTAAAGGGCGCAAGCTGCTTTGCAATACGATGATTTTATCAGCTAAGTGCGTACGCTTTCAGCACTTAATTGCCCAACGAACCCATGCCGCCATGAAGTTTATCATTAAGCTGTTCCCCGAAATTACCATCAAAAGTCAGTCTGTTCGCCTGCGATTTATCAAAATTTTGACCACGAACATCCGTAACGTGCTGAAACAGAGCGATGAGACGCTTGCCGTCGTTCGCCACTGGGACCATATCGAGGTTCGCTCAAAGGATGAGAGCAAGCGCGCCGTCATTATTGATGAGCTGACGCGTATCCCCGGTATTCATCATGTTCTGTCGGTTGAAGATCGTCCCTGGACCGATATGCACCATATTTTCGAGCAGACGCTCGAGCTGAACCGTGAGCGGGTGGAGGGTAAGACCTTTGCCGTACGCGTTAAGCGTCGTGGCAAGCATGATTTCAGCTCCCAGGACGTTGAGCGCTACGTGGGCGGCGGTCTGAATCAGCACGTTGCCTCAGCGCAGGTGAAGCTTAACCATCCCCAGGTAACGGTCAATCTGGAAATCGAAGACGATCGCCTGATGCTGATCACCGCCCGGCATGAAGGTATCGGTGGCTTCCCGATTGGTACGCAGGAAGATGTACTGTCGCTGATCTCCGGTGGATTCGATTCCGGCGTATCCAGCTATATGCTGATGCGTCGCGGATGCCGCGTGCATTACTGCTTCTTTAATCTGGGCGGTGCAGCGCATGAAATTGGTGTCCGCCAGGTGGCGCACTATCTGTGGAACCGCTATGGTCGATCGCATAAGGTGCGCTTTGTCGCCATCAACTTTGAGCCGGTGGTGGGTGAAATCCTCGAAAAAGTTGAGGATGGTCAGATGGGCGTGGTGCTTAAGCGCATGATGGTTCGTGCGGCCTCTAAGATAGCGGAGCGTTATGACGTTCAGGCGCTGGTCACGGGTGAAGCGCTGGGCCAGGTGTCCAGCCAAACCCTGACTAATCTGCGGCTGATTGATAATGCTTCAGACACGCTGATCCTGCGGCCGCTGATTTCCCATGATAAGGAACACATCATCAATCTGGCCCGTGAAATTGGTACCGAGGATTTTGCCCGGACCATGCCGGAGTATTGTGGCGTCATTTCAAAAAGCCCGACGGTAAAAGCGGTGAAAGCAAAAATTGAAGCCGAAGAGCAAAATTTTGACTTCGCCCTCCTTGACAGGGTGGTGGCTGAAGCAACCAACGTTGATATCCGGCAAATTGCGGAAGAGACCCAGCAGGAAGTGGTAGACGTTGAAACCGTGATTTCCTTTGGCAACAATGATGTGGTGCTGGATATCCGCTCTCCCGACGAGCAGGACAGCCATCCCCTTATGCTGGAAGGCGCGGAGGTTAAATGCCTGCCGTTCTACAAACTCAGCACGCAGTTTGGCGATCTGGATCAGAGCAAAACCTGGCTTCTCTACTGCGATCGTGGCGTGATGAGCCGCCTGCAGGCGCTCTATCTGCACGAGCAGGGATTTACTAATGTGAAGGTTTACAGACCTTAACCACAAAACGCGGATGGCTGCATTATGCAGCCGTCCTGCGCCTGAAGCCTGGCTACCCTTCAATGGCCATATGACATTGTTCTCACCGCATCAGGGCGCCTGTTCTACTGTTTTGTCCCAGATTCTTTCACAGGCTGCGCCTCGTATAGCTGACTGGTCAGCATAGTTTGCCAGCGCTCTATTGCGCTCGACAGATTCTTCGAGCAGCTGGGCAAGCAAAAGGGAGGAGCGGGTCTCTGTCTGGCATTTTCCGGCAGCGGGAGCATTCTGGCGGGCATGACCGGCGATAAGCTGCTTACGTAGTTTACCGATGGTGTGCTGCAACTGCTCAGCAGAAGACTTAGCATTAGCGGTCTCAGCATGCGCCTGTTCAAGCTGTTTGCTGGCATTATCGTTTACCTGGCCGATGATAGTCTGACGGGCAAATTCCTTACTGCGCTCTGCCGCCTCTTGTTGTGCCCTGGCACGCCACTCTGCCAGATCCCTCTCGTGCCATTTACCCGTCCACTCCCTCTCTGAGGCACGAAACCCTGAGTAATAAATGCCCGCGCCAACGCCAAGGAATAATAAAATAATCGCTACAGGTTTCCAGTAATTAATGGCCAGGTTGATTGCTTTCATTATTGCCATTTTAAATCCCCTGGCTTAGCGATGCCGTCATTCACAATTTCCTGACAGCGTGCGCCACTCCGTTGATGAAGGTTTGCTGGCATGAAGACACTTTTATTATAACGATTCGTTGTCGAACCAGGGGCCTCTGGAATAATTATTTTTTAATGTAAAAAACACACTGTGTAATTTTTTAAAAACAATGCGTGTTTTTTTAATTAGGACGTTGACTAAAGAATAATAATGAATGGCCTTTTATTAAACTTTTTTTTTGCTGCGCCATGGTCCTGATTTCTGCAGGACCATGGCAGTGAACTCTCATCATGCCCGCATAAGTCCCCATACATTTAATGCTTTGATTTTAAGTGATTATATCACTATTAACTGGAACTAATAATTACCTTCCGCCACTTAATGCGGTTAAGAAGTGAACGTGTTTTTTTAAAAATTGATTTTTAGAAAATAGAAATTGATTCGTAAAAAAGCTGAAACTTACTTAATTATTCCTTATTTTTAATTGGCGAAGTAAATGATTTTCTTCTCAGAGTTTAGGATGAGTTTTTATTTAATTTTTAATTACTATAAATAAAACCCATTAGTGCCATGGGTTTCGAAATTTTTTTTGCATTGGATCTTATTATCTTTACCTTTTTGGACACGTGAAGAATGTTTTAGTTTAGAATTAATGGCTCTAACGATCAGGATTTTATCTGAATGGCATTTCTCCCTGAATAAAAGGACAGGCGCATGTTTATAAGTAAATCTATGCAGGTTTTTATCACATTATACAGGCAGAAAAACCTTAAGCAGGCGGCCGACCAGCTCTGCCTCACCGTACCGCCCGTCTCGCGTATGTTAAAAAATACCGAGGAGTGGCTTGGGGTTAAGTTATTTATAATCGAACGTAATAAAGCCATCCCCACGCCTGCGGCAGAAGCGCTTTATAAAAAACTGATGCCACACTATTCGCTGCTTAATGAGATACTGAATGATAACAAAAATCATCAGTTTACCATTTCATCATCGCTGACACATTCCTCCTTCTTCAGCTATGTCATGCAGCCCTTTATAAAAAAACTGTCCACTATGCCCAGGGTGAAATTTTCCAGTCGTATTTATCACGAGGATGATGTTTATGTTTCTTTCTGCCAGATGCAGAGTTCAGATGATTTTTTACTGCATCACTTCATTCTTCCCTGCGTCGTCTGCTGCACGCCTTCCGTGCGGGAAGGGTGGAAGCAGCTGGATTTAGTGGTGGATCATAGTTTGCTGGATACCGACGAGTTTCAGAACATCGTTCTTGTTCTGCGCAATGAGGGGTTTGAAGGTAAAATAAAACAGATTGATAATGCAGATCTTCAGCTCCTGCAGTTCAAACAGGGTGAGTGCATTATGCTGAATGTAAATGCCACGCATCCCGATGCAGAAACCATCCTGCCGTTTAACTTTTCACTCTCGCTTTATATTTATATTAATCAGGCCAGAAAAATGCCCAGTTCGGAACTTATGCTGGATTACCTATCCCATGAGATCGTAGGGCTTTAAGGTTTATCAATGGTCATTTCTTAAAGAAACTACAGAGTGATAAAAATGAAAAGACCAGGTTAAGCACCGCGAAATGGGCTATTACTCTACCTTTTTATCAACCGCAGCTTAGCGGTTGATGTCATCTGGGGCGATTCAGGTTGGCAATGCCTCAGGGCGAGGCTGTTATTTTCAGGACGCTTATTACGCCTCTTTCACCTTGCCTGTTTCCCGGCCAGCTAACCCTGGCCTTACTCTGACAGCGTGACTTCACCTCAAAGCTTAGGCTTCCCAGTCGCGGTAGTCGTAAATGCCAGCGGCCAGCACCAGTTGTCCAGCCACCTCCTGTGCCTTATCCTTACCGACCAGCAGGTCAATAAGCTTCAACGCAAAATCTATCGTGGTACCCGGCCCCTGGCTGGTCAGTAAATTAACTCGCGGGTCCCAGACAACGCGTTTATCCACCCATTTCTCTTCAGGGATAGTTGCCTTCAGACCCGGCGAGCCAGTCATATTACCCACCGGAAACAGATTGTGGGGAATCAGTACGGTGCCGGGCGCCGCGCAAATGGCGGCAACAATGCGCCCGGAAAGATGAAACTGACGAACGGTTTCGACCACCAGGGGACTGTCGCGAAACGCTTCAGCACCCCGCAGGCCGCCTGGCAGAACGACAGCGGCGAAATCGTTGTCAGCAACCTCTACTAAGGGGGCATCGGCCAGTAGTCGCACTCCGCGGGAGCAGACGATTTCTTTGCTCCCCTCGTCCGTGACGCTGGCAGTGGTGACGCTAATCCCGCCGCGTACCAGTAAATCAATGGTGGTAACAGCTTCAGTTTCCTCACTGCCAGGTGCCAGGCAGACCAGTACCGATACGTTCGTGGTCATAATTTTGCTCCTTTCGTTTCACTATTTCATAAAGTCGGCTGTTTTGTGGCGTAGACAGGCCCTGTGCACGTGCGCGACGGATAATGTAACCGGTAATGTATTCAATCTCAGTACGGCGTTCGGCCCGGATATCCTGTAGCATGGAACAGGTATTTGCTGCCGTGCTGTGAATCACATCCATCACCACGGCGAGCAGCGACGCTGTCGAGGTGTGCTGGCCTTCACGCTCCATGACCATGGCTAATTCATCGCAGAGGACGGTAATTTCGTCACCATAGTTTACCAGCTCACCGTTGGTACAGTCGTACAGTACAGCCAGCGGGTTGATCACGCAGTTGACCGCCAGCTTTTGCCAGGCGGCAGAGGCCACGTTATTGTGCCAGGCAACGTCGGGCAGGGCATGATGTAGCATCTCGGCAAGGCCGCTAAACTCTGCCGCTTCGGGAGACGTGGGGCCAATATGCGTCACCCCGGAAGCCACGTGAATCACTCTGCTGCCGTCACGTTTGGCTGCGTGAGTCGTTACTCCCCGCAGGAGCGGTTGTCGTAGCGCACTGAGCTCTTCCAGCGTGCCCATGCCATTATGCAGCAGCAGGATTGGGCACGATCCCCGTAGCGCAGGCTGTAAATTTTTAACCGCTTCTGAAACCTGCCAGGCTTTAAGCGTAACCAGCAGCAGACTGCTTTCTGACAGAAACGCGGCGTCGTTAGCAAGGTAGCGTTTACCGATCGTCTCCCCTGCAAGCGTAACAACGTCAACAGAACAGTGAGACTGCGGCACACGCAGCCATCCCTGCACCTCATGTCCCTGCTGGTCGAGGGCTGCAAGCCAGATCTGCCCTAACGCGCCGCACCCCAATACGGTTATTTTCATTAATCCTCCCCGCCTGCGGATGGTATTCAGTGATGCTGGGTTATGGTAGTCAGCCAGCCAGGCCAAAAATTACCACCAGGCACACTGCGTGTAACTCCCCCTGGTATAGCTTTCGACAGCGGTGGTTTTTTTACCGTGGCGAAGTGGGTATTATGCACGTCACTTTAGATTCAGGAGAATACATCATGCCATCTTTCGATATCGTTTCAGAAATTGACATGCAGGAAGTCCGTAATGCCGTTGAGAATGCTAACCGTGAGATCTCAACGCGCTTTGATTTCCGCAATGTCACGGCCAGCTACGAGCTTAACGAGAAAAACGAGTCCATTAAGGTGCTGAGCGAATCTGACTTTCAGGTTAAACAGCTGGTGGATATCCTGCGCGAGAAATTATTAAAGCGCGGTATTGAAGGTGCAGCGCTGGAGGTGCCAGAAGAAATTGAGCACAGCGGCAAAAGCTGGACCGTCGAGGCCAAAATGAAGCAGGGCATTCCGACAGACGTGGCGAAGAAGCTTGTTAAGCTGATTAAAGACAGCAAGATAAAGGTGCAGTCGCAGATTCAGGGAGAAGAAGTGCGGGTTAACGGCAAATCTCGCGACGATCTGCAAAGTGCGATGGCGTTGGTTCGTGGGGGGAATTTAGGTCAGCCCTTCCAGTTTAAAAACTTCCGCGACTAAACCTTCGTGGAGCGCCTATGCGGAGAATCGCTCTCCGCATAGGATATTCATTTTACAGCAGCAAACCCTTCAGGCCGAGGCGACCAGGGCTTCAAGCTCCACGCGGCTGGTCACTTTACTGTCAATTTTCACGTAGGCACTTTTCTCCTCCGGAACAATAAACACCGCCGCGACGCCGGGCTGGGCCTTTAAGCGTTTTTCCAGCTTTGCGCTGTCCTGATGATGATCGCCCAGCATAATGCGCAGGCTACTGACATAGGGTGGCTCTTTCATCGTACAGCTGACTAACAGCCAGACTGCCGCCACCATCGCGCCGACAAGAAACACCGTCTGGGCATCAAAATGGCCAAACAGCCAGCCACCCAGGCTACCGCCGATGGCAACGCCGATAAACTGGCTGGTTGAATACAGCCCCATCGCCGTGCCTTTATAGCCAGGGGGGGACTCTTTGCTGACCAGCGAGGGGAGGATAGCTTCCATCAGATTGAATCCGATAAAGAACAGCTGTACGCCGACCACCAGGGTCCAGAAATGCGCACCGGCACCCCACAGCACAATTTCGGCAATCAGCATCAGCGCGATACAGCAGATAAATACCCGCTTCATACGGCGCTTCACTTCGGCATAAATAATAAAAGGAATAACGCTGCAAAAGGCGATCAACATTGTCACCAGGTAGACTTTCCAGTGCTGTTCAGCAGGGAATCCTGCCTGCTCAAACTCGCCCGGCAGCGCGACAAAGCTCGACATCAGCAGGATATGCAGACACAAAATGCCAAAGTTAAGCTTGACCAGCCGACCGTTGGATAACACATCACGAAAGCTCCCCTTAACCATCCCCGACTCACGGTTGAGAATATGCACCGGGGTGGAAGGGACCACCAGCAGGGTGATGATAATGCCGCCCGTAGCCAGCAGGGCAATCATCCAGAACAGCGCATGCAGACCCAGCGCGTGCGTAATAATGGGCCCCAGCACCATCGCAATGGCGAAGGTCACACCGAAGCTGATGCCAATAAACGCCATCGCCTTGGTCCGGTTTTGTTCACGGGTGAGGTCAGAGAGTAACGCCATCACCGCTGCGGCAATCGCCCCCGAACCCTGTAGCGCACGCCCCAGGATAATGCCCCAGATGGACGTGGTGCAGGCGGCAATCACGCTACCGAGGACAAATATCAGCAATCCGCCGACAATTAACGGTTTGCGGCCGATGCGATCGGACAGCAGTCCGAAGGGGATTTGAAAAATGGCCTGAGCCAGACCGTAGATACCGATAGCGAGTCCAATCAGTGCCTCGCTTGCTCCCTGGAGTGCCATCCCGTACGTGGTCAGAACGGGTAACACCATAAACATTCCCAGCATTCGCAGGGAAAATACCGTGCCTAAACCCCATGTCGCGCGCAGCTCGACTGGAGTCATTTTATTATCGTTCATTACTACCTCAGTTTATCTGGTCGACATATTTTAGGCGGCGGGGCAGGGCGGGTAAAACGATACTTCATGCGAAGTCGTAACAAAAAGAAAGGGCGTGCGATACCCTGGGTAGTTAGCGCTGTAGCTGCTACAGCGCCAGTTACTTCAGGTATCGTCACGCCCCTGACGATCGGAGTAGTGTTACCAGACGTATGTCAGCAGATCCTTGGAAGCCGGCGTCATGAAGTCGACCGACATCATCACGCTAAGTGCTGTAATCGCCACGATGGAGAAGACAAACAGCTTACGCGCCCAGACGCGATCGTTCTGCGTCTTGTAGCCTGAAAGTGCCATCCCCAACCACCACACGCTTACGGCAGCAGCCACAACCAGATATTTGTAGCCTGCATAGCCCACCAGCGTCAGCATCAGCGTGGCAACCATAAAGGCGATGATGTACACCGTAATATGGTTTTTTGCCACAGAGATACCTTTTACCACCGGCAGAACCGGGATATTCGCTGCCTGGTAATCTTTAAAGCGGAAGATGGCAATCGCATAGGAGTGCGGCATCTGCCACAGGCTAAAGATAGCCAGTAGGATCAGCGCGCCTGCATCAAAATGGCTGGTTACCGCGCAGTAGCCAATGACCGGTGGCGCGGCGCCAGAGAGACTGCCAATTAAGGTGCCATAGACGGATTTGCGCTTCATATACAGGCTATAGACGCCGACATAAACCACAAAGCCCATCACCGCCAGCCACATGGCCAGCGGGTTTGCTCCGAAATACAGCAACGCGAATCCAGCAATACCCAGAACGGTTGCATAAACCAGAGAGACAGTCGGAGAAATGAGGCCTTTAACCAGCACTCGATTTCTGGTTCTCTCCATTTTTACGTCGATGTCACGGTCGATAAAGTTGTTGTAAACACAACCCGATGCGACCACCAGCGAGACGCCGACTAAGGTGGAGAGAAACAGGGCATAGTCGATGCTGCCTTTAGAGGCCAGCAGGAATCCCCCGATGACAGAAATTAAATTCCCGAAAATAATTCCTGGTTTCGTTACTTGCAGGTATTGCTTAATCATCACAGGCAGCTCTTTAGTGGACCATCATGTTGTAATTGAGGTTCCACATAATCCATATAGAGCCCACTACAACAATTAGAATGATGACGGCGGAAAAGATAATCGCCACCAGATTCCAACGCTGATCGGTAGAGGTGCTGAGGTGCAGGAAGTAATAGAGATGCACCAGCACCTGAATGACTGCGGTGACAATCACAACGGCGAGAATAGTCGATTTAGCCGCGCCGCCGTGCATCACCATCCAGAAAGGAATGGCAGTCAGGATGATCGACAGAACAAAGCCGATCATGTAGGTCTTCACGCTACCGTGGGAGGTACCATGATCGGTTAATGTCTTACTCATTACATGGCCCCCAGCAGATAAACGATGGTGAATACACAAATCCAGACCACGTCAAGGAAGTGCCAGAACATGCTCAGGCACATCACACGGGTATGGTTAGTGGATGTCAGGCCCTTAGTGGCAACCTGATACATCAGCACCAGCATCCAGATCAAACCAGACGTCACGTGCAGACCGTGAGTCCCGACCAGCGTAAAGAATGCTGACAGGAAGCCACTGCGCTGCGGACCGAAACCTTCGGTGATCAGATGATGGAACTCATAGATTTCCATTGAGATAAAGCCCGCACCCAGCAGGAAGGTCAGCGCCAGCCAACCTAAAACGGTGGCTTTGGTGCCTTTTTCCATGCTGATAACGGCAAACCCGTAAGTAATGGAGCTGAACAGCAGCAGTGCTGTCTCGCCCAGTACGAAGGGTAACTCAAAGATATCTTTCCCTGCCGGGCCACCAGCCGTGCTGTTGACCATAACTGCATAGGTCGCAAACAGCGTTGCGAAGATAATGCAGTCACTCATCAGGTAGATCCAGAAGCCAAAGAGTTTATTGGCTCCTGCATCGTGATGCCCATGCTCCGCATGGGCGTCGTGGTGTTTAGTCAGAGTTTCAGTCGACATTTTTCAGACCTGCTTTGCTAATTTCGTCAAAGTGCTGATTCTCGATTTTTTCGATCTCGGCAACGGGAACGTAGTAATCCACGTCTTCGTCAAAGCTTTTGATGATCCAGGTTAAGATCATACCGAGGAACGATAAACCTACCAGCCACCAGATGTGCCAGATAGCGGAGAAACCAAACACCAGGCTGAATGCACCGATTACCACGCCAGCACCGCTGTTTTTCGGCATGTGGATTTCAGTGTAGTGAGCAGGCTGTTTATACGCTTCACCTTTTTCCTTCATTTCCCAGAACGCATCACGCTCATGGACAACAGGCACTTCGGCAAAGTTATAGAACGGTGGTGGTGAAGACGTTGACCATTCCAGCGTACGCGCACCCCATGGATCGCCAGTCAGGTCACGGTTCTGTTCACGGTCACGGACCGATACCCAGAACTGAGTTACCTGGCAGATCACGCCACAGGCAATCAGGGCAGCACCGAAGGCAGCAACGACCAGCAGTGAGTGGAAGCGTGGATCAATGTCCTGAGACAGACGACGCGTCATACCCATGAAGCCCAGTGCGTACAGCGGCATAAAGGCAACGAAGAAACCGATAATCCAGAACCAGAATGCACGGATACCCCATTTTTCGTTCAGGGTAAAGCCGAAGGCTTTCGGGAACCAGTAGGTCACACCTGCGAAGCAACCAAATACCACACCACCGATAATCACGTTATGGAAGTGAGCAATCAGGAACAGGCTGTTGTGCAGCACGAAGTCTGCGCCCGGCACCGCCAGCAGAACACCGGTCATACCGCCTACGGAGAAGGTGACCAGGAAGCCAACGGTCCACAACATAGCAGAGTGCATCTGAATGCGGCCCTGGTACATGGTGAATAGCCAGTTAAAGATTTTAACACCGGTCGGAATGGCGATAATCATCGTCATAATACCGAAGAAGGCGTTAACGTTCGCACCGGCACCCATGGTGAAGAAGTGGTGCAGCCACACGACAAAGGAGAGGATGGTGATAACAATCGTCGCCCAAACCAGTGAGGTGTAACCAAACAGACGCTTTTTAGAGAAGGTTGCGACCACTTCGGAGAACACACCAAAGACCGGCAGAACCAGGATGTACACTTCCGGATGACCCCAAACCCAAATCAGGTTGACGTACATCATCATGTTGCCGCCCATTTCATTGGTAAAGAAATGGAAGCCCAGGTAGCGATCCAGCGTCAGCAGCGCCAGCGTCACGGTAAGAACCGGGAAGGAGACGATGATCAGAACGTTAGTACAAAGCGACGCCCAGGTGAAAACCGGCATCTTGAACATGGTCATGCCAGGAGCACGCATTTTCAGGATAGTAACGAAGAAGTTAATCCCGGTTAATGTCGTACCAATCCCCGACAGCTGCAGACTCCATATCCAGTAGTCAACGCCGACCCCCGGACTGTATTCCGCGCCAGAGAGCGGCGGATAAGCCAGCCAGCCGGTCTGAGCAAATTCGCCCACACCCAGTGACAGGTTAACCAGCACCACACCCACAGCCGTGAACCAGAAGCTCAGGTTGTTCAGGAAAGGGAAGGCCACGTCGCGTGCACCAATCTGAAGCGGAACAGCAATGTTCATCAGACCGATAACAAACGGCATCGCTACGAAGAAGATCATGATCACGCCGTGGGCGGTGAAGATCTGATCGTAGTGATGGGGTGGCAGGAATCCGGCTTCACCTGCCGAGGCCAGCACCTGCTGGCTACGCATCATCACCGCATCGGCAAAGCCGCGCAGCAGCATAACGAATGCCACGATGATGTACATGATACCGAGTTTTTTATGGTCAACAGAAGTTAACCATTCGGACCACAGGTACTGCCACTTACCGAAGTAAGTGATTGCACCTGCAACGGCCAGACCACCAAGAATGATGGCGGCCACCGTAATCACGATAATCGGCTCGTGATACGGTACTGCATCAAGGGTTAATTTTCCCAACATCGTATTATTCCTCGGCTCCCGCGTGTGAGGCTTCGCTCATGTCCATACCTTCGTGTTCAGGCATGGCCATTTTCCCGTGGTTCATCTTGAATTTGCCAATAATCTGCTTGAACAATTCAGGATTTGCCGTCGAGAAGAACTCAACCGGATGATTTTCGCTTGGCGCAGCCAGTTTGTCGAAATCGTCCATCGTCATCAGGGTGTTTGGTGACTGTTTGGCTTTCGCTACCCACTGATCAAATGTTGCATTGTCAGGGGTGGCGATCGCTTTGAACTTCATACCAGAGAAGCCGCGACCACTGAAGTTAGAGGAGATACCGTCAAACGTGCCGGGTTCATTCGCAATCAGATGTAATTTAGTCTGCATGCCCGCCATAGCGTAAATCTGGCTACCGAGGGTAGGAATGAAGAAGGAGTTCATAACGGAGTTAGATGTAATCTTAAAGCTCACAGGGGTGTTTGCCGGGAAGGCAATCTGGTTAACTGTTGCAATACCCTGTTCCGGGTAGATAAACAGCCATTTCCAGTCCAATGCAACCACATCGATCTCCACAGGCTTCACGTTAGAAACCAGCGGCTTACTTGGGTCAAGTGCATGGGTGGATTTCCACGTCAGCACGCCAAGGAAGACGATAATCAAAATGGGAATAGTCCAAACCACGGCTTCCACTTTATTCGAGTGTGACCAGTTAGGGCTGTATTTTGCATTGGTATTGGATGCCCGATATTTCCAGGCGAACACCACGGCCATTAAGACTGCTGGGATAACGACGATCATCATCAAGCCGAAAGCTGTCAGAATCAGCGAACGCTGGTCCATTGCAATCTGTCCTTTGGGATTCAACAATGCACTATCACAGCCACTTAACAATAAAGTGCCTGCAAACAGTGACAAAATCCCCAAACTTTTATTGTATTTCCTGAGTCTCATTTAACGACCTCAATGACAAGGGCTCTATTGTCGTTTAAGTGTGGCGGCATTTTACGGGAAGGTTTCAGTACTGTAAACCAGCAACATGTTGTGTCAGCGCCGTGTTGACACCATTTGCAAAGACTGTCACATATGTTGCCAAGGGTGACAAAATATTAAGGATAGCAGGGGTTTGCCGCTAATATAACAAAAATAGGTGGAAAATTTGTAAGGGGAAAGCGCATTGCTATAAATAGCGAGTTTATGACTCAAGTATTTAACATTCCGGCATCATTTTATTGATGTTATTAGGGCGATAATAATTACGCACCGTTTTTTAATATCGGTCAATAAAGGCGCTTAACGATGAGAATATTTTATGAAACTTATTAAAATCTGCCGGAAGCGTAGCCGCAAGGATGTTAAAAAAAAGGAGGCTTCTGAAGAAGCCTTCAGGATAAATCGGCACCACATATCCCGCGAATTTTAACACTTCTCACCGCTAAAGGCAGCGGCCACGTCCCGGGCAATAATTATCCCAGCGGGTAACTTTTACGCATGGCGATGAAGTCCAGCAGGCTTCCAGCCACCACGCCCAGCAGAGCGAAGGTCAGCCCGGCGATAAACAGCGTATTGATGACGGTACCCGCGTCAGCGAGGCCCGTTGACCTTAACGCCAGCAGCAGCAGCCAGGTGGCAATAAGCACCGCGCCCATCATCAATCCCCTTAGCGCCCAGCGGTATCCTTGTTTAAAGCGTACGCGTGGCAAAAACGTCTGATAATTTTGCGCATGTTCCAGCGTTTTACGGCAGCCCGCCAGCAGCAGCAGCCCCGGCAAGCCAGCAACGACGGAGAATGCGTAAAACGTGGGCCATCCCCAGGCTTCGACAAACCATCCCGCGACCGGGCCGACGTAGACCCGACCCACGGCAGACAGCGCCGAAAGCAGGGCAAACTGGGTGGCTGAAAACGATTTATTGCACAGCGTCATCAGCAGCGCCACGAAAGCAGCGGTGCCCATTCCCCCACAGATGTTCTCAACAAAGACGGCGGCGGCCATGCTATAGAGGTGTTTATCGGTTACCGACAGCGCCCAGTATGCGAGGTTGGAAACGGCCTGAAGGATGCCAAACAGCATCAGAGCACGGAAAAGGCTCAGTCGCTGCATCAGCATGCCGCCATAGAGTGCGCCGATAATGGTGGCGAGCAGACCGAGCGTTTTATTTACCAGCCCAACGTCGCCCGCATCGAATCCAACGCCGCGGATGAGGAAAATGGTGGTCAGGCTGGCGGCAAAGGCATCGCCAAGCTTATAAAGTACGATCAGTGAGAGGATAAGCCAGGCGTTATTCCGGTTAAAAAAGTCGCGCAGCGGGGCCACTACCGCCTCCTCAAGCGTATGCGGCCGGGCAATAATATCCGTTGGCTCCTTTGCTAACAGCGTGGCGATAACCCCGGGGATCATCATTGCCGCCATCAGCCACCAGATCGCCTGCCACCCCAGAAACCTGTCTGCCAGCCATAGCGCCAGCCCGCCCGAAACCAACATTGCCAGCCGATAGCCCAGAACGCTAATGGCCGCGCCGCTGCCGCGCTCGGTGGACGGCAGCACGTCCGTTTTCCACGCATCAAACACGATATCCTGGGACGCGGAGCAAAAAGCCACCACCACCGCCAGGGCGGCAAGCAGGGTGAGGTCGCGCGACGGCTGCATAAACCCCATTAGCGCAATGCCGAGGATTAACAGCAGCTGCGTGAGCAGCAGCCAGCCGCGACGGCGGCCCAGAAAAGAGGGGGTATAGCGGTCCATCAGCGGGGACCAGAGGAATTTAAAAACGTAAGCCTGACCTACCAGCGAAAAGAAACCGATGGTTTTAATATCGACGTTCTCAACGGCCATCCAGGCCTGAAGCGTACCTGAGGTGAGCGCCAGCGGCAGGCCGGATGAAAACCCCAGCAGCAGCAGAAGCGCCGCATTACGCTGAGTGAAAATTTGCAGATATTGGCTGGACATACAAACCTTAAAACGACGCCCGCCGGTTAACCGACGGGCTGAGGCAAATTAATGAGCGTTCTGCTTAATAAACTCGTGGATGCTGGTGTCCTGAGCCATATCGCCAATAACGTCACTTAGCGTCGCGTTGACCGCTTTGGTAATTTTGTCATTGGTTGCGTTGAACGCACCTTCAACGCTGTAGGTCTGGCGATAATTTTTCACCTGCTTGCTGCCATTTTTGGCGGTGGCGATAATGGAGATATCTGCTTTGGTGGTAATGCTGTAGCGCACGCTGCCCTGGGTAACATCGGCATAGAGGTTATTCACGACAATTTGCAGATCAACCGCGCCGTTTGGACCAATCATATAGCCCCGGGCGCCCATCTGTTTCTCCAGCACTTCCTGCAGCAGGAAGCGCAGGTCGCGGGACGGGGTCAGCGTGACCAGCTGGCCATCACGGTTAACTTTTGCCAGCGCCTGATCGGTACGCTGGTCTGCGCCGTTAATACTGAGGGTGATCCCTGTCAGGCTGGGATCCTGCTGCGGCAGCTGAATTTTTGGGGAAACGTCAAGCGTCGTGCTGGTCGTTGCACAGCCAGCCAGAATCAACACGGCCATGAGAGGTAAAATTAATTTTTTTAACATGCTTATTATCTCGTTAACGTGAGGTGTGTAGTGCCGACAAAACTGCGCTCATCATAACATCGCCTGTGGCAAGAGGAAGTCCTGATAGCGCGTAAATTCATCGTGTTGCAGTTTTATCATGCTACCGAACGGTCTCGCTTTTCGGCTTACCGATTATGACCTTTTTAATTGCCCGCGGTTGCAGTCCCCCAGCAGAAAATGCAAAGTAGCCCCGGCAGGCGCCGTGATAATTTATTTCCCCTTATCGGCAAAGGAAAAAACCAGCTAATATTTAAACAGATGGGGCGAACAGGCGGTCGAGGAGCGTGGTTATGATCCGTGAACAGATAGAAGCAAAATTAAGAGCGGCGTTTACACCCGTACATCTGGAAGTTCATGACGAAAGCTATCGTCATAACGTGCCTGCCGGTGCAGAAAGCCACTTTAAAGTTGTGATCGTCAGCGACAGCTTTGTCAGTCAGCGCTTCCTGGCGCGTCATCGTGCCATCTACAGCGAACTGGCCGATGAGCTGGCGGGCAGCGTTCATGCCCTGGCGTTACACACCTACACGATTAAAGAGTGGGAAGGGCTACAGGATGCCGTTCCGTCCTCTCCTAACTGTCGGGGGGCGGGTACGCTGGCCTGATTGTAACCTGTTTTATTTGAGCGGCCTGCGGGCCGCTTTGTTGTTTATGCCCTAAAAGAGTGAACCTGACGACGCTTTTGGCGAATTACTGGCAAAAAGGACATAAGTTAAGGGGCGGCAACGCGGTGTAGCCTCGACTCGCTTTAATGTTACCGCTATAATGCTGCGTCTATTTTTCCTGAATGTCTTCGGGACGCTTCTGGCGAAAGGGAATGCGGTTCTGCCATCAGAGGCCGTCCCGGTTCTTAGAGCTCTCCTCGTTTCTTGCGGAGCGGGGTAGGTCTGAAGTTGACCGAGCACGTGATTTTTTGAGGTAACAAGATGCAAGTTTCAGTAGAAACAACTCAGGGCCTGGGCCGTCGCGTAACGATTACCGTAGATAAAGATGTGATCGAGAATGCGGTAAAAAGCGAACTGCTGAGCGTAGCGAAAAAAGTGCGCATTGACGGTTTCCGCAAAGGGAAAGTGCCAATGACGGTGGTTGCACAGCGTTACGGTGCTTCCGTTCGCCAGGACGTTCTGGGCGATCTGATGCAGCGCAACTTTGTTGACGCCATCATTAAAGAGAAGATCAATCCGGCTGGCGCACCTAACTACGTGCCGGGCGAGTACAAAATGGGCGAAGACTTCACGTTTACCGTAGAGTTTGAAGTCTATCCGGAAGTTGAGCTGAAAGGGCTGGACGCAATCGAAGTTGAAAAACCGGTTGTCGAAGTCACTGACGCAGACGTTGATACCATGCTGGATACCCTGCGCAAGCAGCAGGCAACATGGAAAGAGACCGATCGCGCTGCTGAAGCTAACGACCGCGCCACTATCGACTTTAGCGGCTCCGTTGACGGTGAAGAGTTTGAAGGCGGTAAAGCCTCTGACTTCGTTCTGGCGATGGGCCAGGGCCGTATGATCCCAGGCTTTGAAGAGGGCGTTGTAGGCCACAAAGCGGGTGAAACCTTCACTATCGACGTAAACTTCCCGGAAGATTACCATGCTGAAAACCTGAAAGGGAAAGCAGCGAAGTTTGAAATCGTGTTGAAGAAAGTGGAAGAGAGCGAACTGCCAGAATTCACCGAAGAATTCATCAAGCGCTTTGGCGTGGAAGATGGCAGCGTAGATGGCCTGCGTGCTGAAGTGCGTAAAAACATGGAGCGTGAGCTGAAAGGCGCCGTGCGTAACCGTGTTAAAACTCAGGCTATCGACGGTCTGGTGAGCGCGAACGACATCGACGTGCCGGCTGCACTGATCGACGGTGAAATCGATGTGCTTAAGCGTCAGGCTGCACAGCGTTTTGGCGGTGATGAGAAGCAAGCGCTTGAACTGCCTCGCGAACTGTTTGAAGAGCAGGCAAAACGTCGCGTTGTCGTCGGACTGCTGCTGGGTGAAGTCATTCGCACTCACGAGCTGAAAGCAGACGAAGACCGCGTTAAGGCGCTGATCGAAGAGATGGCTTCTGCCTACGAAGATCCGTCTGAAGTTGTTGAGTTCTACAGCAAAAACAATGAGCTGATGAACAACATGCGCAACGTTGCACTGGAAGAGCAGGCGGTGGAAGCCGTGCTGGAAAAAGCCAAAGTGACCGAGAAAGCCACTAACTTCCAGGAACTGATGAACCAGACCCAACCGGCCTGATTGATCTGATTCTGACGAGTTAATCAAAGCCCGCGGTCACTGTGACCGCGGGCTTTTTGCTTTTTATCCCTCGGGCCGATGTGCCTTAATGTGTTTATTCGCCCATTGAAGCGGTAAATTTTCGACTAAGCTACTTTTCCAGGTTAGCAGTTGAAAAAAACGTTGTTATGCTTGAATCAGCGGGGCACGATCCCCAAATAGAAAGCTGTAGCAATATTTGCGCGTGGCAGGGTGAGTCCCGAAGGACATCGGGAGAGGGGTGGGAAACGTAGTGTTCCGAACCACTCTCAAGTAGAATTGGTACAAAGTATTGCCAAACGAAATTTATCAGGAGACGGTAATGTCCTACAGTGGCGAACGTGAACAAACGGCACCTCATATGGCTCTGGTGCCGATGGTGGTCGAACAAACCTCTCGCGGAGAGCGTTCTTACGACATTTTTTCTCGTCTGCTCAAGGAACGTATTATCTTCCTGACGGGGCAGGTTGAGGACCATATGGCGAACCTGATCGTCGCACAGATGCTTTTTCTGGAAGCTGAAAATCCGGAAAAAGACATCCACCTTTATATCAACTCTCCTGGTGGCGTGATTACTGCAGGGATGTCTATCTACGACACGATGAAATTCATCAAGCCTGACGTCAGCACCATCTGTATGGGTCAGGCGTGTTCGATGGGGGCTTTCCTGCTTACCGCCGGTGCGAAGGGCAAACGTTACTGTCTGCCTAATTCACGGGTAATGATCCACCAGCCTCTGGGCGGTTACCAGGGACAGGCGTCGGACATTGAGATCCACGCGCGTGAAATTCTTAAGGTGAAGCAGCGTATGAATGAGCTGATGGCCGAGCATACGGGCAAAACTCTTGAAGAAATAGAGAGAGACACCGAGCGCGACCGTTTCCTCTCCGCGAGCGAAGCTGTAGAGTATGGTCTGGTTGATTCCATCCTGACGCATCGTACTTAAGCTCAGCGCCCGCGTCGTCTATAGTTAGTAAGGGTATGAGTGATATATCAGGGTGCCGCCGGGCGGCGCCTTTACCGCAACCGAGTGCGGGCGAAGATAATAGAAGAGGTAACTGATGACAGATAAGCGCAAAGACGGTTCAGGAAAGCTGCTGTACTGCTCTTTCTGTGGCAAAAGCCAGCATGAAGTGCGCAAGCTGATTGCCGGCCCGTCAGTGTATGTCTGCGATGAGTGTGTCGATTTGTGTAACGACATCATCCGTGAAGAGATTAAAGAAGTATCACCGCATCGCGAGCGCAGTGCGCTCCCCACGCCGCATGAAATTCGCCATCACCTTGATGACTATGTTATCGGTCAGGAACGGGCGAAGAAAGTGTTGGCCGTAGCGGTCTACAACCACTATAAGCGTCTGCGAAATGGCGACACCAGCAACGGTATTGAGCTGGGTAAAAGTAACATTCTGCTGATTGGCCCAACCGGTAGCGGCAAAACGCTGCTGGCAGAAACCCTGGCTCGTCTGCTGGATGTTCCCTTCACCATGGCGGATGCCACCACGCTAACCGAAGCGGGTTACGTAGGTGAAGACGTTGAGAACATCATCCAGAAGCTGCTGCAAAAATGTGACTATGACGTGCAGAAGGCGCAGCGCGGGATCGTTTACATCGATGAAATTGATAAAATTTCCCGCAAATCGGATAACCCTTCTATCACCCGTGACGTGTCGGGTGAAGGTGTACAGCAGGCGCTGCTCAAGCTGATTGAGGGCACCGTTGCGGCCGTGCCACCTCAGGGTGGGCGTAAGCATCCTCAGCAGGAATTCTTGCAGGTTGATACCTCTAAAATCCTGTTTATCTGCGGCGGCGCGTTTGCCGGCCTGGATAAGGTCATTTCCCAGCGTGTTGAAACCGGGTCAGGTATTGGTTTTGGCGCCACGGTGAAAGGCAAGGCGCAGAAAGCGACCGAAGGGGAACTGCTGGCGCAGGTTGAACCGGAAGATTTGATCAAGTTTGGTCTGATCCCGGAGTTCATCGGTCGTCTGCCCGTGGTGGCAACGCTGAATGAGCTGAGTGAAGAGGCGCTGATTCAGATCCTGCGTGAGCCGAAAAATGCGCTGACTAAACAGTATCAGGCATTGTTCAACCTGGAAGGCGTTGAGCTGGAATTCCGGGATGAAGCGTTAACCGCAATCGCCAAAAAAGCGATGTCGCGCAAAACCGGCGCGCGTGGTCTGCGTTCCATTGTTGAGGGCGCGTTACTCAATACCATGTACGACCTGCCTTCACTGGATGATGTGGAAAAAGTCGTGGTGGATGATTCGGTGATTGAAAATCAAACTGACCCGATGCTCATCTATGTTAAACCTGAAGCTCAGCAGGCTTCCGGTGAATAAATAACCGCATCTTTCCAGCGAGTTACCTTAAAAAAGGGGGAATTATTCCCCCTTTTGCTTTTCTCTTGCACATATCATTGAATGTCCCGTATTCATCCCCATATACTCAACTACCTGTGGGTAAAACTGCACTTTAATGGTCTGTTGCGGTTCCCATCACCCTGGCGGAAATTAAACTAAGAGAGAGCTCTATGAATCCTGAGCGTTCTGAACGCATTGAAATCCCTGTGTTGCCGTTGCGTGACGTAGTGGTTTATCCGCACATGGTAATTCCGTTGTTTGTCGGTCGTGAGAAATCGATTCGCTGCCTTGAAGCCGCTATGGATCATGATAAAAAAATCATGCTGGTCGCTCAGAAAGAAGCTTCAACGGATGAACCTGACATTAACGATCTCTTCTCAGTAGGGACCGTCGCCTCCATTCTGCAAATGCTGAAGCTGCCTGACGGCACCGTTAAAGTGCTGGTTGAAGGCTTACAGCGTGCGCACATTACGACGCTTGGCGATAATGGCGATCATTTTACGGCCCAGGCTGAATATCTTGCTTCGCCTGAGATTGATGAGCGTGAGCAGGAAGTGCTGGTGCGTACCGCTATCAGCCAGTTTGAAGGCTATATCAAGCTGAATAAGAAAATCCCACCGGAAGTTCTGACCTCGTTAAACAGCATTGAAGATGCTGCACGCCTGGCAGATACGGTGGCAGCGCATATGCCGCTTAAGCTTGCGGATAAGCAGTCCGTGCTGGAAATGTCCGACGTGAATGAACGTCTGGAATATCTGATGGCGATGATGGAGTCGGAAATCGACCTGTTACAGGTTGAAAAGCGCATTCGTAATCGTGTCAAAAAACAGATGGAAAAAAGCCAGCGCGAGTACTATCTGAATGAGCAGATGAAGGCTATTCAGAAAGAACTGGGCGAAATGGATGATGCGCCGGATGAAAATGAGGCGCTGAAGCGTAAAATCGACGCGGCTAAAATGCCGAAAGAAGCGCGCGAAAAAACCGAAGCCGAGCTGCAAAAGCTGAAAATGATGTCCCCGATGTCGGCTGAAGCGACCGTGGTTCGCGGCTATATCGACTGGATGGTCCAGGTTCCGTGGAACGCTCGTAGCAAGGTGAAAAAAGACCTGCTGAAAGCGCAGGAAACCCTGGATACCGATCACTTCGGACTGGAGCGGGTCAAGGATCGTATTCTTGAGTATTTAGCGGTACAGAGTCGCGTCAGCAAAATCAAAGGCCCGATTTTGTGCCTGGTTGGACCTCCGGGCGTGGGTAAAACCTCGCTGGGCCAGTCTATTGCTAAAGCCACCGGACGCAAATATGTCCGTATGGCGCTGGGCGGCGTGCGTGACGAGGCGGAAATTCGCGGTCATCGCCGAACCTATATTGGCTCTATGCCCGGCAAACTGATTCAAAAAATGGCCAAGGTTGGGGTGAAGAACCCGCTGTTCCTGCTGGATGAGATCGACAAAATGTCTTCGGACATGCGCGGCGATCCTGCATCAGCGCTGCTGGAAGTGCTCGATCCGGAACAGAACATTGCCTTCAACGATCACTATCTGGAAGTGGATTACGATCTGTCAGATGTGATGTTCGTGGCAACGTCCAACTCGATGAATATCCCGGCACCGCTGCTGGATCGAATGGAAGTGATTCGTCTGTCCGGCTATACCGAAGATGAAAAGCTCAATATCGCTAAACAGCATTTGCTGTCGAAGCAGATTGAACGTAACGCGCTGAAAAGCAGCGAAATCACCGTCGATGATAGCGCGATTGTGGGCATTATCCGTTATTACACCCGCGAAGCCGGCGTGCGTAGCCTTGAGCGTGAGCTGTCTAAACTGTGCCGTAAGGCGGTGAAGACGCTGCTGATGGACAAAACCGTCAAGCATATCGAAATTAACGCTGATAACCTGAAGGATTTCCTTGGGGTGCAGCGCTTCGATTACGGTCGCGCCGACAGTGAAAATCGCGTAGGTCAGGTGACCGGTCTGGCATGGACGGAAGTGGGTGGCGATCTGCTGACCATCGAAACGGCCTGCGTACCGGGGAAAGGTAAGCTGAGCTATACCGGTTCGCTGGGCGAGGTGATGCAGGAGTCGATTCAGGCTGCACTGACCGTAGTGCGTGCGCGTGCCGAAAAGCTGGGGATCAACGGGGACTTCTACGAAAAACGTGATATTCACGTTCACGTACCCGAAGGTGCCACGCCGAAGGATGGCCCGAGTGCGGGTATAGCGATGTGTACCGCGCTGGTCTCCTGCCTGACGGGTAATCCGGTTCGTGCGGACGTTGCGATGACAGGAGAAATTACCCTGCGTGGCCAGGTTCTGCCAATAGGCGGTCTGAAGGAAAAACTGCTGGCTGCCCATCGCGGTGGTATTAAAACGGTCCTGATCCCTGACGAAAATAAGCGTGATTTGGAAGAGATCCCTGATAACGTCATCGCCGATCTCGACATTCATCCGGTTAAGCGTATTGAAGAAGTCTTAACGCTGGCCCTTGTCAATGCGCCTTACGGCATGCAGGTAGCCACGGCTAAATGATGATTTAAGACAAAAACAGGACGAAACAAGGGCTGGCAGGCAAATTGGGGCTTGCCAGCTTTTTTTTGTGCCGTTAATTTAGATAGCTGTCTGACTCGGGCTGGCAAAATCCACTGGATGACCGTGCCCGAGACAGGTTAACGCTATCTTGATAACTAACGCGCGTTTGTTGTCGGCGGGAAGCCCGAACGCGATGTAAATAATAATAGAGGGGATGATAGAGTGAATAAGTCACAGTTGATCGACAAAATCGCTGCAGGTGCTGACATTTCTAAAGCTGCAGCAGGACGTGTATTAGATGCATTTATGGAATCTGTATCAGAATCTCTGAAGTCTGGCGATGAAGTGGCGCTGGTTGGTTTTGGTACCTTCTCCGTGCGCGATCGCGCAGAGCGCACCGGCCGCAATCCGCAGACGGGTAAAGAGATTACTATCCCAGCGGGTAAAGTACCTGGCTTCCGTGCCGGTAAAGCGCTGAAAGACGCGGTTAACTAACTGCGGTATGCACCACCAGAGCATTTTCTTTGGTGGAGTGAGGATTGTCATCGCGTTCTCATGTACCATACTGGGCACATCACAATTCTGATGTGCCTTTTTTTATCTATCAATGACAAACGCGTAGCGCGTTGGTCAACATGGCGTGAAGGAGCAGGGCTTAATCACGCAGTGGCGCGAAACGTCCCCGGGAATGTGGGTCGTAGCGCTAACGGTTTATATTCACACTACAGCGGAGTGTTGTCACACCATGATGGACAATTTACGTGCGGCATCGAACCATGTCGTGCTCAAAATTATACTGGGTTTGATCATCCTTTCTTTCGTCCTGACCGGGGTGGGCAACTACCTGATCGGCGGTAACGGTGATTTTGCTGCAAAGGTTAACGGTGACGAAATCAGCCGGGCGCAGCTTGAAAGGGCTTTTTCCAGCGAGCGTTCACGTCAGCAGCAAATGCTGGGCGAACAGTTCTCAACCCTGGCCAGCAATCCAGGCTATATGCAGCAGATTCGTCAGCAGGCGCTTTCCCAGCTGATTGATGAAAAGCTGCTGGATCAGTACGCGAAAACGTTGAAGCTGGCTATCAGCGACGATCAGATTAAGCAGGCTATCTTTTCTCAGCCCGCTTTCCAGACTGACGGTAAATTCGATAACGCCAAATATCTCGGCCTTATCAATAATATGGGCTTCTCTGCCGATCAGTATGCAGAAGCACTGCGCAAACAGCTGACTACACAGCAGCTGATCACCTCCGTTACCGGCACTGACTTTATGCTGAATGGCGAAACGGATGCGCTCGCGGCGCTGGTGGCTCAACAGCGCCAGGTTCGCGAGGCGACAATCAACGTGGGTGCGCTTGTAGCGAAGCAGGCCGTCACTGACGAAGACGTTAAAAACTATTACGAGCAAAACAAAAACAGCTTTATGTCTCCTGAGCAGTATCGGGTGAGTTACATCAAGCTGGATGCGGCCTCGCTGCACGAAAACGTCAGCGAGAGCGAAATCAGAAGCTGGTACGATCAACATCAGTCTGACTACACCCAGCCTGAGCGCACCCGCTACAGCATTATCCAGACCAAAACCGATGCTGAAGCACAGGCACTGCTGGCCGAGCTTAAAAAGGGCGGTGATTTTGCCGCGCTGGCGAAAGCGAAATCCAGCGATCCTATCTCGGCTCGTCACGGCGGGGATATGGGTTGGCTTGAGCCGGACACCACGCCAGATGAGCTGAAAAGCGCCGGTCTGAAAGAGAAAGGCCAGCTTTCTGGCGTCATTAAATCGTCCGTCGGTTTCATTATTGCCCGCCTGGATGATATCCAGCCGCAGCAAATTAAGCCGTACTCTGCCGTTCACGAAGATATCGCGGCGAAGGTGAAGCAGGAAAAAGCCATTGATGCTTACTACAAGTTACAGCAGAAAGTAAGCGAGGCGGCCAGCAACGACAACGAATCCCTGGCGGGTGCTGAAGAGGTTGCGGGCGTTAAGGCTGTTGAAACCGGCTGGTTCAGCCATGACAACGTGCCTGCTGAACTTAACTTCAAACCCGTTCAGCAGGCCATCTTCAATGGCGGCCTGGTAGGGGATAACGGTGCACCGGGAAGCAATTCTGACATCATCACCGTTGATGGCGATCGTGCTTTTGTCCTGCGCGTGAGCGAGCATAAAGCTGAAGCAGTGAAACCGCTGAGTGAAGTGACCGCACAGATTACTGATACGCTGAAAACTGAGAAGGCTCAGCAGGAAGCGAAGGCGCTGGCTGACAAACTCCTGGCCGCGCTCAAAGCCGGCAAAGGCGAGCAGGCAATGAAAGCGGCTAACCTGAGCTTCGGTCAGCAGCAAACGCTTAGCCGTAACGGCCAGGATGCCATCACTCAGGCTGTCTTTGCTATGACGCCTCCTGCGAAGGATCAACCGTCATGGGGCGTAAGCGAAGATGGTCAGGGCAATGTCGTCCTTATCGCGCTCGACAGCGTGAAAACGGGCACCATGCCGGACGCGCAGAAGCAGGCCATGGTTCAGGGCGTCACGCAGAATAATGCGCAAATCGCGTTTGAAGCATTGCTGAGTAACCTGCGCAAAGAAGGTAAAATTAAGTACGGTGCAGCGGCACAGGCTCAGTAAGCCTCGCAGTTTTTTTGCAACGTACTGAAAAAGAAAAGGCCGCATTCGCGGCCTTTTCCATTTCTGTTATCCGCCGTTTGTATCCGCACTGCCTCTGACTTAGTTTGGACGTGCTGTCAAATACACGGAGGAAAACAGCATGAAACACCTTTCACTGTCTGCACTATTTTTTGCTTTAGCCCTTAGCCCTCTGGCTCTCTCAGTGGCACAGGCAGAAACCGCGACCAGCCGGGGCGCTGAGCCGGGCCTACAGATGGAATCAGGCCGAACGGCCACGGACGGGCAAATCAGTATTAATCACGCCACTGCGGAAGAGTTTGCCGCGGCGCTTAACGGGGTAGGCCTGAAAAAGGCAGAAGCCATTGTCAGCTACCGCGATCGCTACGGAGCCTTCACGCAAATCGAACAGTTAAAAGAGGTTCCCGGTATGGGTAACGCCCTGGTGGAGCGAAATCTGTCGCGGCTTAAATTGTGATCGGCTTCGCGGGATCCACCGCTTCCCCGTCAGATGTTCTGACTGCCTGCTAATCTTGAGGAGGTCATACCAGTGGGTATGGCCCTCTTAATGGCTGAGTGATTATGCACACAACAATAAAAGTACGTGGTTACCACCTCGATATTTATCAGCACGTCAACAATGCTCGCTATCTGGAATTTCTGGAGGAAGCGCGCTGGGAATGGCTGGAGAATCTGGAATCGTTCCACTGGCTTAACGATAACCATCTGGCTTTTGTGGTCGTGAACATCAACATCAACTATCGGCGGCCCGCCGTTATGGGTGACGTACTGCAGATAGAGAGTCAGCTTGTACAACTGGGAGGAAAAAGTGGGGTCATTGGTCAGACGGTGACGCTGGCACCGAACGGCGAGGTAGTGGCTGACGCCATGCTGACCTTCGTTTGCATCGATCTGCGCACGCAAAAAGCGCAGCCGATGGAGGGCGATTTAAAGCGCAGGATGGAAGCAATGCTTACAGCCCGGGTCGACACGAAACAGATGCCTGCATCCCGAGCCGGCCAGAAAGAGATGTCAGCATCACGAGCCGACCAGAAATAGAGGCTTTCAGATTAAGCCAGTTTTACGCTTCATCTCCTGCATAATGGCCTCTTTTTGATCGAAATATTCCTGCAAACCACGGGCCCTCAGGTTGCAGGCAGCGCACTCTGTGCAACCTGCACCTTTAATGCCGTTATAGCAGGTTAAGGTTTCGCTGCGTACCAAAGGCAAGTGCTGCCAGTAGTCGGCGAGCGCCCAGGTTTCTGCCTTATTCAGCCACATCAGCGGCGTTTCAAAGCGAACGTTGCGAGCCATGCCCAGGGTAACTGCGTGATTGAGGGCCTTAACAAATTCATCCCGGCAGTCGGGATAGCCAGAAAAGTCAGTTTCACAGACCCCGGTGATCACGGCTTCTGCTTCTACCTGATAAGCATAAATTGCTGCCAGAGTTAAGAACAGAATGTTGCGACCCGGTACAAAGGTACTGGGAAGACCCGTGGCATCAGGGTTCCAGGCAGGGACAGGGATGCTGTCGCGCGTCAGGCTGCTGATTGCCAGCTCATTAAGGAGCGTAACGTCCAGCACCTTATGCGCCCGCGCGCCCAGAGATTGAGAAAGCGCTGCCGCCACCTCAATTTCTTCCCGGTGACGCTGACCGTAATCAAAGGTGACACAGTGCACTTCGTCATACTGTTTCAACGCCTGTATCAAACAGGTGGTTGAATCCTGACCACCGCTAAAGACCACTACTGCACGTTTCATACTTTTAACCTTATTCATTTATTGCGGCCTATGGTAATCCCTGCCGCGGCAGAAGGGTAGCCTCAGCGCCAGGCCAGGTGGCGAAACGGCGCAGGCCGGGCAAAAATGGGCTACATCTTCTGCAAATTTTTGACGGATTCAGCGCCGCATGCCATTTTTTCCACTGCGGGCGAACGTTTGAAAAGCGTCAGCAGTATTCCGCTAAGGAACGGCAGCATGAGCCACAGCGACTGCGGAGAGATGGGATTACCGTTTATTGCGGCTTCCAGCGCAATGGCAATCAGCGGAAACACAAGGAAGACCAGTGATGCCTGAAAGGCTCTGGCCAGCTTTTGCAACAAAAAATAGCACAGGATACCGGCTACGCCTGCCACCACGCCAAGATAGACGATTGCCATTAATGCACCCTGAGTAAAGTCCGCCACGCTGGGTTTTTCAACCAGCCACCCCGTGGCGGTCAGCATCATCCCTGCCATCAGGCAGGGCAGGGCGTTATAGGTCATGACGGATACCTGATGGCAGCGCTTTTTACACTGCACGTACATAATCGCATGCAGACAGACTGCTGCGATCAGTGCCAGCACGCCTGTAAAAAGGCTACCGTCATGCTGGTGCGATTCCAGCCAGATAATAGCGGCCAGCGCGGTCAGACTGATCGCTAACCCACAGACCTGCTGCAGCGAAGTACTCTCTTTGAGAAAGATAATGGAGGCGGCCAGTACCGCCGCAGGCATGGTTGAAAAAATGATGGCGGCAAGGCTGGATGAAGTATACCGCTCCCCAAATATCATCAGGGTAAAGGGGATCGCAAAGTAGAAGATCGTGACGGCCGCCTGAAACAGCCGACTGCCGCGAGGAAACAGAAAGGGTGCCTTCATTATCCAGCACAGCAATAGCAGAAAAGGGGCAGCCGAAAGAAAACGTAATCCGGTGGCGAAAAGTGGAGGTACTGACCCGACGGCTATTTTCATGGCCATCCACGTTGTTCCCCATGTTAATGAAACGACGATAAACAGCAGAACAATAATCAATTTTCTATAAGAGTGCGTTTGCATAAATGATCCCTCAGTAACCGTTGGCACAGGTTAGCGAATTATCCTGAGCAATTTTTGCTATACTGATGGCGTCAATTTGGGGATGAGGAGAAAAAATGCCTGATTCAGCGCTGGATAAGAAGGATTTTTTGCTCCTTTCACTGCTTCAACAGGATTGTACGCTCTCATTGCAGGCGCTGGCGGATGCCGTACACCTGACCACCACACCCTGCTGGAAGCGCTTGAAACGCCTGGAGGATGAAGGCTATATTCGCGGACGGGTAGCGCTGCTTGATGCGGATAAGCTGGCACTGTCATTAACCGCCTTTATGCTGATTAAAACGCAGCAGCACAGCAGCAGCTGGTACCAACAATTCGTTGAGGTTGTGAAGGCGATGCCGGAAGTGATGGGCTGCTACCGTATGGCGGGCGAATATGACTACCTGCTGCGGGTCCAGGTCGCCGATATGAAAACCTATGACGCTTTTTATAAACGTTTGGTGAACGGTGTTCCAGGTTTACTTGATGTGACTTCGAGCTTTGCCATGGAAGAGATAAAATACACCACGGCACTTCCGCTAAGCTGATGGTTACGTATTGATGTTGAGGCTTACCCCTATCCAGGACGGTTTTTGTGCGATTGTTTAAGCAATTAAGCTGGTATTTTATTCGTGAATGGCGGCGCTATTTGGGCGCGGTGTTCCTGCTAATCATCATTGCTCTGCTGCAACTGCTGCCGCCCAAAATCGTCGGTATCATTGTTGATGGTGCCACAGCGCATCGGATGCATGCTTCTGGAATTATCATGTGGGTTGGCGTGATGCTGCTCACCGCTGTGGTGGTATATCTTCTCCGCTACGTCTGGCGCGTACTGCTGTTTGGCGCTTCCTATCAGCTTGCAGTGGAGCTTCGGCAGGATTTCTACCGTCAGCTCAGCCGTCAGCCGCCAGAATTTTACTTGCGACACCGTACCGGCGATCTGATTGCCCGCGCGACCAATGACGTTGACCGGGTGGTATTTGCGGCTGGCGAAGGCGTGCTGACGCTGGTTGATTCGCTGGTAATGGGCATGGCGGTGCTGATTGTCATGAGTACCCAAATTAGCTGGCAGCTTACGCTGCTGGCACTTCTGCCCATGCCAGTGATGGCGGTGGTGATTAAGCGCTACGGTGACCAACTGCATCAGCGATTTAAGGCGGCGCAGGCGGCATTCTCTTCCCTTAACGACCAGACGCAGCAGAGCCTGACCAGTATTCGTATGATTAAGGCGTTCGGACTGGAAGACAACCAGTCCGGGCAGTTTGCCGCGGCCGCGCGTGATACCGGGCAAAAAAATCTGCGTGTCGCCCGCGTGGATGCCCGCTTTGATCCCACCATCTATATTGCCATTGGCATGTCGAATTTGTTGACGTTCGTCGGAGGCAGCTGGCTGGTCTGGCATGAACAGCTGACGCTGGGGCAATTAACCAGCTTTGTGATGTATCTTGGCCTAATGATCTGGCCAATGCTAGCCCTGGCGTGGATGTTCAACATCGTCGAGCGCGGAAGCGCGGCGTGGAGCCGTATACGCTCCCTGCTGGCAGAGATGCCGGGCGTTGAGGATGGCACCAAAGTTCCCCCGACGGATCGCGGTCAGTTGCAGATCGCCGTGCGGGAATTTAGCTATCCCGGTGCAAATCGCCCCTCGCTAAAACATATTAACGTCAGCCTGAAACCGGGCCAGATGTTAGGGCTGTGTGGCCCAACCGGCGCCGGGAAAAGCACCTTGCTCAGTCTTATCCAGCGACATTTCGATATTGCGCAGGGCGATATTCGCTTTCATGGCATTCCACTGACGCAGCTGCGGCTGGATAGCTGGCGCAGCCGATTAGCCGTGGTCAGCCAGACGCCGTTTCTCTTCTCTGATTCGGTCGCCAACAATATCGCGCTGGGCAGGCCGGGTGCCAGTCAGAGCGACATTGAGCAGGCGGCGAAGCTGGCCTACGTTCATGAGGATATTCTTCGCCTGCCCCAGGGCTATTCCACGGAGGTCGGTGAGCGTGGCGTTATGCTTTCCGGTGGTCAGAAGCAGCGTATTTCCATTGCCCGGGCGCTGCTGCTGAATGCTGAAATCCTGATACTGGACGATGCGCTTAGCGCAGTGGATGGCCGCACCGAACATCAGATATTGCAAAACCTGCGGCGCTGGGGTGAGGGGAGAACCATTATCATCGCTGCCCATCGCCTTTCTGCACTCAGCGAGGCAAATGAAATACTGGTTATGCAGAAGGGAACGGTCGCCCAGCGTGGACAGCATGAGGCGCTGGCCGCAACGCCGGGATGGTATCAGGAGATGTACCGCTATCAGCAGCTTGAAGCAGCGCTTGATGAAGATGAGACCGTGAAGGAAACAGGCAATGAATAATCTTGCACAGCTCTGGCCGACGCTGAAGCGTCTTCTGTCTTATGGCTCACCGTGGCGCAAATCAATTGGGCTGGCGGTGCTGCTATTATGGATTGCCGCGGGTGCAGAGGTTATTGGTCCCATACTGGTGAGCTATTTTATTGATAACCTGCTGGCAAAGCACAACATGCCACTGGGGATTGTCACCGGACTGGCGTTCAGCTTTCTGTTATTACAGGGACTCGCTGCCGCGCTGCATTACTGGCAGGCGCTGCTTTTCAATCAGGCTGCGGTAGGCGTTGTGCAGCAGCTGCGGACTGACGTAATGGATGCCGCTCTGCGTCAGCCGTTGAGTGCTTTTGATACGCAGCCCGTTGGTCAGATTATCTCGCGGGTCACTAACGATACCGAAGTCGTGCGGGATCTCTATGTGACGGTAGTTGCCACCGTCCTGCGCAGCGCGGCCTTAATCGGGGCCATGCTGGTAGCGATGTTCAGTCTGGACTGGCGAATGGCGCTGGTTGCTGTCACCATTTTCCCCGCAGTGCTGACGGTGATGCTTATCTATCAACGCTACAGTACGCCAATTGTACGGCGGGTCCGAAGCTATCTGGCCGATATTAACAATGGCTTCAATGAAGTGATTGGCGGCATGAGCGTTATCCAGCAGTTTCGTCAACAGGCCCGCTTTGGTGAGAGGATGGGTGAAGCCAGCCGATCGCACTATCTTGCCCGTATGGAAACGCTGAGGCTGGATGGCTTTCTACTGCGTCCACTCTTGAGCCTCTTTTCAGCGATTATCCTCTGCGGCCTGATGATGCTGTTTGGCTTTTCATCGGTGGGTTCCGTTCAGGTCGGTGTGCTTTATGCCTTTATCAATTATCTCGGCCGGCTTAACGAACCGCTGATAGAGCTAACGACCCAGCAGTCGATGCTGCAGCAGGCCATTGTGGCGGGCGAGCGCATTTTTGAACTGATGGATGCGCCTCGCCAGCACTACGGCGCAGACGCAAGACCGCTTGTGACGGGCAGCATTGAGATTACCGATCTGACCTTCGCCTACGATGACCACCGGCCCGTGCTTAATGACATCAACATCACCATTCCCTCCCAACGTTTTATCGCGCTGGTGGGGCATACCGGCAGCGGCAAAAGTACGCTGGTTAACCTGATGATGGGGTATTACCCGCTGAAGCAGGGAGAAATTCGCCTCGATGGGCGGCCGCTTGATTCCTTAAGCCATGATGCACTGCGGCTGGGCGTGGCCATGGTTCAGCAGGATCCTGTGGTGCTGGCTGATACTTTTTTTGCCAACGTTACGCTGGGACGTGATATCAGCGAAGAGCAGGTCTGGCAGGCGCTGAAAACGGTACAGCTTGCTGAACTTGCCCATAGTCTCTCCGACGGTATCTATACCCGTCTTGGTGAGCAGGGTAATAATTTGTCGGTTGGACAGAAACAGCTGCTGGCCATGGCGCGCGTTCTGGTGGCCTCTCCGCAGATTCTAATCCTCGATGAAGCCACGGCGAATATCGATTCAGGCACGGAGCAGGCGGTTCAGAAAGCGCTGGAGATCGTTCGGCAGCAAACCACGTTGGTGGTGATCGCCCACCGGTTATCCACTATTACCGAGGCGGACGAAATCCTGGTGTTACACCGTGGCCGCATCGTGGAACAGGGTACCCACCGACAGCTCCAGGAGAAGAAAGGGCGCTACTGGCAAATGTACCAGCTACAGCAGGTAGGGCAGGATCTTGAGGCCGGTAATGTGTTGGCCAGCTAACTACTATGCTGGCTGTTGGCTGACAACTGACAACTGACAACTGACAACTGACAACAGATAGCTGATAGCAGATAACAGATAGCTGGTGACAGCTAACACCTTATCAACCTGCCGCTTCGCTGCACTATTTTCTGGCGTCGGGTTCCTCGTATCAATCCCATCTGCACTCACCTGAGGCGTTACGCACTCTAATGGTGCGTTTTTTTTGCCCGCGGCGGGCCGCTATAAAAATCCCTTCATGCTGATAAGCCGACAATACCTGGCCCAACCTGGTTTAGCATCTGAAACGGACCACTTTCAGATTTATGGCACAGGCTTTGCTTTATTTAGCCGGTGTCGGGCGAATCAGCCATTTTCAATACCTGGAGGGGATCGTATGAAGCTGGTTACCGTGGTAATCAAACCGTTTAAACTGGAAGATGTGCGAGAAGCACTCTCCTCTATTGGTATTCAGGGGCTTACCGTAACTGAAGTAAAAGGGTTTGGTCGCCAGAAGGGCCATGCAGAACTCTATCGCGGTGCTGAATACAGCGTGAACTTCCTGCCAAAAGTAAAAATAGATATTGCAATTGCAGACGATCAGCTCGACGAAGTGGTTGATGTCATTGGTAAAGCCGCTTATACCGGCAAAATTGGTGACGGCAAAATTTTTGTTGCTGAGCTGGAGCGTGTGATTCGAATCCGTACCGGTGAAACGGACGAAGCGGCACTGTAACCCCGGGGCTAAGAATTGTGATGGGATGGGATAAAATGAATAAAAAAATTGCTAAATTGGGCCTCGCAGGCCTGGCAATGTTACCGTCGCTGGCGATGGCAGCAGCGCCACCGGTCGCGGATAAAGCCGATAACGCCTTTATGATGATTTGCACCGCGCTGGTGCTTTTTATGACCTTACCCGGAATTGCACTGTTTTACGGTGGCCTGATCCGCGCCAAAAATGTGCTCTCCATGCTGACACAGGTTTCTGTCACTTTCGCCATGGTTTGCGTACTGTGGATGATTTACGGCTACTCTCTCGCCTTTAGCGACGGTAACGCCTTCTTCGGCGGTTTCAGCATGGCGATGCTGAAAAACATTCAGCTCACGTCGCTGGTGGGCACTTTCTATCAGTATATCCACGTCTCTTTCCAGGCATCGTTCGCCTGCATCACCGTGGGACTGATTGTCGGTTCAATTGCAGAACGCATCCGCTTCTCTGCCGTGCTGATTTTTGTCGCTATCTGGCTGACCTTCTCTTATTTACCTATCGCCCATATGGTCTGGTCCGGTGGCCTGCTGGCGCAGGATGGAGCACTGGATTTCGCGGGTGGCACCGTGGTGCATATCAATGCCGCAGTGGCGGGACTGGTAGGCGCTTACCTCGTGGGCAAACGCGCGGGCTTTGGTAAAGAGGCATTCAAACCGCATAACCTGCCCATGGTTTTCACCGGTACGGCAATCCTTTATGTGGGCTGGTTCGGCTTTAATGCGGGCTCGGCCAGCGCGGCAAACGAAATTGCGGGTCTGGCATTCCTGAACACCGTGATGGCGACAGCGGGTGCGATGCTTAGCTGGACGTTCGGCGAGTGGGCCCTTCGCGGCAAACCTTCTTTACTGGGCGTCTGTTCCGGTGCCATTGGTGGTCTGGTCGCGATCACGCCTGCCTGTGGTTACGTTGGGGTCGGCGGTGCTCTGATTATTGGTATCGCGGGTGGTCTGGCGGGTCTCTGGGGCGTGACCGTCCTGAAGAAATGGCTGCGCGTTGACGACCCCTGTGATGTGTTCGGCGTCCATGGCGTTTGCGGGATTCTGGGCTGTATCCTGACCGGCGTATTTGCCTCCTCCTCACTGGGTGGCGTAGGTTACGCTCAGGGCGTGACCATGGGGCATCAGATTGGCGTTCAGTTATTCAGCGTTGGCGTGACCATCGTCTGGACTGGCGTCGTCGCCTTTATCGCCTTCAAAGTGGCGGATATGACGGTTGGGCTGCGCGTACCAGAAGATCAGGAACGTGAAGGTCTGGACGTTAACAGCCATGGTGAAAACGCTTATAACCAGTAAGCGTAAAGCACGAGATTGACAACAGCCAACGGCTCCCGGTAAGTGGGAGCCGTTTTTTTACGAAAACAAATCAGTTTCAGGCCTGGCGAAGACGCATAACGCCTTCCTGAACGGTCGATGCCACCAGCGTGCCGTCAAGGTTATAAAATTCTCCACGAACAAAACCCCTGGCCCCGGATGCCGAGGTACTTTCAACGCTGTACAACAGCCACTGATTTAAATCGAACGGGCGGTGAAACCACATTGAATGGTCGATGGTGGCAACCTGCATGCCCGGCTCAAGAAACCCTTTCCCATGCGGCTGAAGAGCAACCGGCAGAAAGTTGAAGTCGGACGCGTACCCTAGCAGATACTGATGGATCCGCTTCTCTTCCGGCACGTTGCCGTTAGCTTTTATCCAGACGTAGCGGCGGGGTTCCTCTACGTGCCCTTTAAGGGGGTTATGGAAGCTGACCGGACGGAACTCAAAGGGCTTTTCCGCCAGAAACTTCTCTCTCAACTTTTCGGGGATAAAAGGTGCGAGCTGTGCTGCAATTTCACTCTCACTGGCTAAATTTTCCGGCCCGGGAACATCTGGCATGGTCTTCTGGTGCTCAAATCCGCTTTCAGGTGCCTGGAAAGAGGCGGTCATAAAAAATATAGGCTGACCGTTTTGCACGGCGCTGACGCGGCGAGCGCTAAAACTCTGCCCATCGCGCAGCGTTTCTACCTCATAGACGATGGCTTTCTGGCTGTCGCCCGGTCTGAGAAAATAGCTGTGGAAGGAGTGGATAACGCGTTCGGCGGGTACCGTCTGCTTGGCGGCACAGAGAGCCTGACCCACAACCTGCCCGCCAAATACCTGACGAAGCCCCAAATCTTCGCTCTGACCCCGAAACAGCCCTTCTTCGAGCTTCTCGAGATGAAGCAGATTCAATAAATTTTGTAATGCCTGGCTCATTATGGCCTCTCTGTGGTGTTTTTTTAGTTTTTCAGTCGGAGTCGTCAGCGCAGCATGCAGGCTAACAATCAACATAAAAGGCGGTTAAACGGCAGTAACAGGAAAAAATCAGTAACTTGTGCCAGAATAAACTCAACGGGTTAGTGTTGCACTACTCCCGGTGACTCACCGAGATCACGCTATTAACATTGATCATAAGGAGAATAAGTCAATGAAAGTTTTACCAATATTAACGGGCGCCGCACTGGCTGTCGCATTATCCGGATGCGCTCAAAAAGGTCACGATGTGCCTACCGCGACGCTGGCATCACAGGTAGCCGGTCAGCAGGCTACTCTTCGCCAGCCCAACGTCAGCGGTAGCATCTACATCCGCCAACGCATTGCATTACCGCCGGATGCCGTTTTAACGGTAACGCTCTCTGATGCGACCGTGGCTGATGCTCCTTCGAAAGTTATTTCACAGCGCGTCGTTCGCACGGATGGAAAACAGGCACCGTTCAAATTTATCCTGCCGTTTAACCCGTCTGATATTAAGCCTGACGCGCGTATCCTGCTCAGCGCCGCCATTACTGTTAATGGCAAGATGATGTTTATCACCGATAGCGTCAAGCAGGCGGTTAATACCGGTGGTCATAAACAGGATTTGGTATTGGTTCCGGTTCCGTCCATGGCTCTGCCAACACAGAGCGGGGCGGCGACAACCCTGCCGTCGACCTCTCCAACGCAGGTTAGTCCTTCATCTTCCGTACCCGCACCGACCTCACTGTAACGTTTTCCCGCCTCTTTTGGGGCGGGTTATTCTATCCAGCGATAACGCCGTAGCGAAACTTTTCCCTCACGACTGACTTCTACTCCGTCGCGCAAGAGTGCATCGCGCTGACGCGTGAGATCCTCACCCGTCTGCGAAATTGCACCCATGCTATTGATGACGCGAAACCAGGGGAGGGTGCTCCCTTCCGGCAGGCGTTTAAGCACGCCGCCAACCTGGCGCGCAGCGCGTGGGGAGCCAGCCATACGGGCGATATCACCATAGGTGGCGACTTTACCTGTCGGTATTGCAGCAACAATCTGCCAAATGCGCTGTGGGAATGAATCTTGCTCATGCATATTTTTGCCCTCTCAGCGGAACTGTAATAAAAATTGGGCAAAAATTGAAGGGATCGAACAAGAAAACAACGGTCACCGCGCGATAGGTTGCAATTGAGGAGGGGTTCATTGATAATGCCCTCGCTCCATAACATGGAGCTTGTCAATGGGGGCCCGGTTGGTTCTCCCGCAATGCTAACTTGTGAACTCGGTCAGATCCGGAAGGAAGCAGCCGCAGCAGGTGACGCGTGTGCCGGGATGTAGCTGGCAGGGCCCCCACCCAATTCCCCCTCCAGCTTTTCTTAACTCGCTACTTTTAATCGTATAATTTTGATTTAACGAACGAATTTCCATACCGCGACCGGGACTTTATCGTAGAGTTTATTCATTGTCAGTTCGGCAAGACGATGATCGGCAGCGGAATAAAATACGGCCAGCTCGTTTTCAGATAATTCGTATTTATTCTTTTCTATTACACGCTCAAGGGTGTCGATTGACCGACAGCGCCTCAGGCGCATCAAATAATCAGTTTTGGTTAGAAGTTTGTCTGTCATTGTTAAACCGTTGAAAAAATAATGGGTTGCTAAAATGAATGGCTTGCCTGCGAGACGACCTGAGCACATTCCTCTATGAAAATATTAAACAAACGCTTCGCTGTTTTTTGCCAGCGCTGTAAATCCTGAACGTTGATTCCGTAATTACTAAAGAGCATGAACGTATCATCCAGGTATTCATCTACCTGACTTATGAGTTCATCATCTTCAATATGTTTAATTTTGTAATTCATGGTGAATCCGGCAATATGCTCGATCAAATCGTTAAGCTGCAAATTGATTGCCGAAGTAGGATCATTAACCCATCCATGATGGCTATCACCTAATGTAGCCATGCTTTCATCATACAAGTTTTCACACAAGAATTTAAGCTGGGCGATATCATGCCTTTTTGGTGAGTATTCGTCCATCTTTTTCCCCTCCATAGCTAGTGAAAGATGCCGCATGTGCGGGCTTTTCAGCGAGTTGTGTGCCAGGAAGTGATAAGGGTTATCTCGTTATTAACCCCTGCTAAAATATAACGTAGATAATATGTCTTTTTAATAACAGTTTTGTAAATCAAAATTCGTCTGCGGCTGTTGCTGGTTCAGTATCAATAAAATCAAAAACGAGCGCATCGCCTGTGTGATGAAAAATGACCGTTTCGCTTAGGGTTTCCTCAGCATCAATATCGAGGCAGGCGTTGAACAGGGACCAACGAAAACTATAGGCCATCTTATAACTTGATTCACCTAAATATTCTATAGAAATAATTTTGATACTCTCGGGAACATATTGGGCATTTTGTGAATACCAAATCAATGATCCTGTAAGTTCATCCGCTATTTTGGGAATAATCCGCTGAATAACCTCAGCCAATGCCGCCGGGTTACCCTCAGTTTTTTCTAAATTACATGAGATGGTTTTGCGCACTTTTTCCCCATGAGTTAATTAATGCTTATAGAGATAATTAGTCTTAAGAGGCTATTAATCAAGCCCCTAAACAGTGCTGTTAACTATCTTGATGATTTGGCTATTATTTATCTTAGTAGATAAAACCATTTACTGCGATAGATAAAAGTCGGAAGTTGAGTTTTTTTTATATAACCGCCCATGCCTCAGCCCTATTTTGGAAATAATTAGATACATTTTGCCGATATCTTCTTAAATAAAAAATCCGGTATATTGTTATGTTATAACATAACTAAAGGGTGTCATAATGAGTTCAAACTTCACTCTGTCGCAGCATGCGACACTTTTTTGCCGCTCGTCCGGGCTGCGCCTGATGCTTGCCGCAGGGCTGGCATTTATTCTGCTGCTACTCACCGGGTGGGCGTTGGCCTGATGATTACCTTCAAACAGCTTACCGTGGGCTATCAGGGCAGGGCGGTCACCCCGGCGTTGGATGGCACCTTGTTGACGGGCTCAATGACTGCCCTGGTTGGCGCTAATGGTTCCGGAAAATCAACCTTACTGAAAACGCTGGCCGGTTTATTGCACCCGGTCAGTGGGTCACTCAGTCTGCCTCGTTCATCCGTCAATATCGCCTGGCTGCCGCAGCAGTCTGAAATTGACCGCAGTTTTCCCATAAGCCTGTTCGATCTGGTGGCGATGGGATGTTGGAAAAAATGCGGTTGGTTCGGTGGTATAGATAAGGCCATGCGGCGAAGCGTTATGTCAGCGCTGGAAAAGGTCGATATGCTCGACTTTGCCTTCGCTCAGCCAGGCACGCTCTCCGGTGGACAGCTGCAGCGCGTGCTATTCGCGCGCTTATTAGTGCAGGAGGCCAGCCTGCTGCTGCTTGATGAACCCTTCACAGGCATTGATAGTCAGACAACCCAACAGCTGCTATCGCTGCTCAAAGAGCGCCACGAAGCAGGCTGTACGCTGATTGTCGTTCTCCATGATATGGCAACGGTGGAGAACTATTTTCCACAGCGTATACGCCTGCAGGAGCATCATGCCGAATGGTCCGTTTCCGATAGCGTGCTGTCCCGGCAGCATTCCCCGCGTTCTTTGGGGGCGTAATGATCCTGTCCGTAATGCATCCCTTTATTGAATTTGGTTTTATGCGTCGCGCGCTGGTGGCCTGCATTGCGCTTTCGCTCAGTGCCACGCCACTGGGAATATTTCTTCTGTTACGCAGAATGAGCCTGGTGGGCGACGCACTCTCCCATGCCGTTTTACCCGGTGCAGCAATTGGCTATCTGATTTCCGGGCTGTCTCTGGTCGCAATGGGCACCGGCGGGGTGATTGCCGGATTATCCGTTGCGCTGCTATCAGGGGCGGTGAGCCGCTACACCCCGCTGCGGGAGGATGCCAGCTTTGCCGGATTTTATCTCGGATCGCTGGCGCTGGGCGTTACCCTCGTTTCGCTGCGCGGATCCAGCGTCGATCTGCTGCATGTCCTCTTTGGCTCCCTGTTAGCCGTAGATAATCCCTCCATTATGTTGGTGAGCGGTATCGCCGCCGGGTCATTGCTGATACTCGCAATAATTTACCGCCCGCTGGTCATTGATGCCTTTGATCCCACTTTTTTGCGCGCTCAAAACCGCTGGGCCGCTCCGCTGGTACACGGCATTTTTCTGATACTGGTCGTTATCAATCTGGTCGCGGGATTCCAGGTGCTGGGCACCCTGATGTGCGTGGGGCTGATGATGCTCCCCGCTGCCGCCGCCCGTTTCTGGAGCCTGACGCTACCGGGCACGATTTTGGCAGCGATGATCCTGGCCGTTGCGGCCAGTTTTAGCGGCCTGATGGGGTCATTTTACCTCTCTCTGCCCGCGGGGCCGGCGGTCGTGCTCAGCGCGGCCATGCTGTTTTTTATCTCAATTCTTTTGGGACCCTGCGGCGGCCTCTTCCGTTCGCACGGTCGTTTTTCTGGTGGTAAGGAGAAAGCATGAAAAAGTTACCCGTCGCGCTGGCGCTGGCATCATTACTGGTCGCGCCCCTGGCTATGGCTAAAACCGTCAACACGGTAGCCAGTTTTTCAGTACTGGCTGATATCGTGAAGCAGGTGGGAGGCTCTCACGTCAACGTTAAAAGTCTGGTGGGTTCGGATGGCGATCCGCATAGTTTTGAACCCACGCCCCAGGATAGTCAGGCACTGGCTAAAGCCGATGTTGTATTTGTCAGCGGCCTGGGCCTGGAAGGGTGGATGGATCGCCTTGTTAAGGCATCAGGCTATAAAGGGGAGGTGATCGTCAGCTCTGAAGGGATCGCCACGCGTTCAATGGAGGAGGAGGGGAGAGCCATTACCGATCCCCATGCCTGGAATAGCATGAAGAACGGCGTGGTTTATGCCACTAACGTAATGAACGCGCTGATCAAAGCCGATCCGGCTGATGCGGATTATTTTCGTCAGCAGGGATCGGCCTATATTGCGCAGCTTAAGAAACTGGACCGCTGGGCACAATCCAGCTTCGCGGCCATTCCTCTGGAAAAACGCAAGGTGCTGACCAGTCACGATGCCTTTGGCTACTTCGGCCAGCGCTACGGCGTGAGCTTTATGTCCCCTGTTGGTTTCTCAACCGAGTCTGAGGCCAGCGCATCTGATGTCGCGGCGCTTATTACCCAGCTCAAAAGCGAGCATATCCACACCTATTTTATTGAAAATCAGACGGATCCTCGTCTGGTGAAGCAGATCGCTGCCTCCTCAGGCGCTCAGCCCGGTGGGGAACTCTACCCGGAAGCGCTAACCCGCAAAGGGGGAGACGCGGCAACCTATACCGCGGCGTTTACGCATAATGTCAATGTCATGGTCGCCAGCATGAAATAACGAAGACAAGGGCGCTGATGTGAGCTGAGCAAGCGTCAGCGCCAAAAAAAACGGGCCATCAATTAATGGCCCGTTTTTTATAAGCGGAGATTAGCGTTTCTTTTTTCTTCCCTGTACTGCCTTAAAGCGTGGATTGCTTTTACAGATGACGTAAATCCGCCCCTTACGACGCACCACCCGGCAATCCTTGTGGCGTTTTTTAGCTGAAGCCAGTGAGCTTAAAACCTGCATGATGCGACCTTACTGAGTTTTAGAAAAAAAACGGCCAAAACGCTCATTAAACCGATGCGCGCTGCTCTCTTTGGCAAAATCTTTCTGCTTGCCGGTATAGTGCGGATGAGAGGCTGAAGAGGTATCCAGCGGCACATAAGGCCAGGTTTTGCCATCCCGCTCCACGGTACGGTCAGTTTTAATCGTCGAGCCCACCATAAACCAGGCATCGGCGCTGGTGTCATGGAACGCGACGGTGCGGTAGGCCGGATGAATATTCGATTTCATAAAGTGCATCCTTTTTGATACGTTATAACATAACATTAATTATGCCCCCACCACTACGTAAATGCAAGTGCAGCCGGAGGGAAGACCAGCGGAGGAAAGGACGTCAGCGCTCAGGGTGCTGGAACAGAGTGGGTGTAAAGATGGAGATGTTCAGCGAGGATGAATGAGGCAGGGAGTTGAAGTCGCGGGGGAGTCGTTCCAAAAAAAAGAGGCCGCGGGCGGCCTCTTTTATGTTTCGTTCAGGAAAGATTAGTGCTGATGCTGGTCATCGGGATGACCGTGCTCAAGCTCTTCTTTGTTTTTACTGAAGCGGCGGCGGACCACCACAAAGAATACCGGAACAAAGAAGATGGCAAGAATAGTAGCGGTCACCATCCCGCCCATCACGCCAGTCCCTACCGCATTCTGCGCACCGGAACCTGCACCGGTGCTGATAGCCAGCGGCAGTACGCCGAGAATAAAGGCCAGAGAGGTCATAAGAATCGGACGAAGACGCATACGTACCGCCTCAAGCGTAGATTCAACCAGCCCTTTGCCCTCTTTCTCCATCAGATCTTTAGCAAACTCAACAATCAGTATGGCGTTCTTCGCTGACAGGCCAATGGTTGTTAACAGCCCTACCACGAAGTAAACGTCGTTACTGAGCCCGCGCAGCGCGGTGAAGAGTAGCGCCCCGATAACACCTAATGGCACCACCAGCATAACGGAGAACGGAATTGACCAGCTCTCATACAGCGCCGCGAGGCAGAGGAATACCACGATCAGCGAGATAGCGTAGAGTGCGGGTGCCTGGTTACCGGATAAGCGTTCCTGATAGGACATACCGGTCCAGTCAAAGCCAATGCCCTGCGGCAGCTTCGAGGCCAGCTGTTCCATCAGATTCATCGCTTCACCCGAACTTTTGCCTTCCGCTGCCTGACCAAGGATCTCCATTGACGGCAGCCCGTTGTAACGTTCCAGACGCGGTGAACCATACTGCCATTTTGCACTGGCGAAGGCTGAGAAAGGCACCATCTGGCCGTTAGAGCCGCGGACGTACCACTTATTGATATCATCCGGAAGCATACGGGAATCGGCCTGGCCCATCACATACACTTTCTTCACGCGGCCACGGTCAATAAAGTCATTGACGTAGGAACCGCCCCAGGAGGCACCGATGGTGGTGTTGATATCAGAAATCGATACGCCAAGGGCTTCGGCTTTCTCCTGATCGATCATCAGCTTGTACTGTGGCGTATCTTCCAGACCGTTTGGACGAACACCCACCAGCGTATCCGGATGCTGGGCAACCATGCCTAACAGCTGATTACGGGCCTTGGTCAGTGCATCGTGTCCAAGGTTAGCCTGATCGATAAGCTCAAAGTCAAAGCCCGTTGCGTTACCCAGTTCGATAATCGCCGGCAGGTTGAACGGAATGACCATGGCATCTTTGATGGCGCCGAAGGCCTGCATCGCACGGCCCGCGATACCATCAACTTTGTTTGCCGCACCGCTACGATCGTCCCAGGGTTTGAGACTGACGAAGGCAATACCGGTATTCTGTCCGCGACCCGCAAATCCGAAGCCGTTAACGGTAAAGACCGAATTAACGTTAGCCTTCTCTTTGGTCAGGAAGTAGTCAGTCACCTGATCGAGCACTTTTTGCGTACGCTCCTGCGTTGCGCCAGCAGGTAGCTGTGCCTGCGCAAGCAGCAGCCCCTGATCTTCTTCCGGCAGGAAGGAGGTCGGTAGCTTAACGAAGATCACCGCCATCAGAGCCACAATCGCCAGATAGATCAGCAGATAGCGGCCCGTGCTGCGGATGATATGGCCTACGCTGTTGGTATAGTGATCGGTGCTCTTTTCAAACATGCGGTTAAACCAACCAAAGAAGCCGGTCGTGATACCGTGATCGCCCTTTTTGATAGGTTTTAGCATGGTGGCGCAGAGTGCTGGCGTCAGTACCAGTGCAACAATAACTGACAGCACCATTGCCGATACGATGGTGATAGAGAACTGACGATAGATAACGCCGGTTGAACCGCCAAAGAATGCCATCGGAATAAATACCGCCGACAGGACCATGGCGATACCGACCAGCGCGCCCTGGATCTGCTCCATCGACTTACGGGTCGCTTCCTTCGGCGGCAGGCCCTCTTCGGCCATAACACGCTCGACGTTCTCTACCACCACGATGGCATCATCGACCAGCAGGCCTATCGCCAGCACCATCCCAAACATCGTTAGCGTGTTTATGGAATAGCCAAAAGCATTGATAATCGCGAACGTACCCAGCAGAACGACCGGCACCGCGATCGTCGGGATCAGCGTTGCGCGGAAATTTTGCAGGAACAGGTACATCACGATAAACACCAGCACAATCGCCTCAATCAGGGTTTTCACCACTTCATTGATGGAGATTTTAACAAACGGCGTTGTATCGTAAGGGTAAACCACCTTCATCCCTGCCGGGAAGAAAGGCTCCAGTTTGCCCAGCTCTGCTTTTACCGCGGCGGCGGTATCCAGTGCGTTAGCGCCGGTCGCCAGCTTGATACCGATACCGGAGGCCGGTTTACCGTTATAGCGTGCGATGATCTCGTAGTTTTCACCCCCCAGCTCAATTTTCGCCACGTCCCTGAGCAGTACGCGCGACCCATCCGTATTCACCTTCAGCAGAATTTTGCCGAATTCGTCGGTTGAGGTCAGACGCGTTTGCGCGATGATTGAGGCGTTGAGCTGCTGGCCCGGTACCGGTGGTGAACCGCCTAACTGGCCGGCTGCCACCTGGGCATTTTGCGCGGTAATAGCGCTAATCACGTCCACCGGCGTCAGCTGATAGTTGTTCAGCTTGTGCGGGTCCATCCAGATACGCATTGCATACTGCGCACCAAATATCTGGGTGTCACCCACGCCCAGCGTACGGCTGATGGGGTCTTTGATGTTGGAGGCAACGTAGTCCGAAATATCGTTCTGCGTCATACTGCCGTCCTGGCTAACAAACCCGGCTACCATCAGGAAGCTGCTGGAGGATTTTTGAACCTGAATCCCCTGCTGTTGCACTTCCTGCGGGAGCAGAGGCGTAGCCAGCTGCAGTTTGTTCTGCACCTGAACCTGTGCGATATCGGGATCGGTACCTGACTGGAAGGTCAGCGTAAGCTGCAACGTACCGGATGAATCGCTGTTTGATGACATATACATCAGGCCATCAATGCCGTTCATATTTTGTTCAATTACCTGGGTAACTGAGTCCTGTAGCGTTTTAGCATCCGCACCCGGGTAAGTCGCTCGAATCTGAACTGACGGCGGCGCAACATTGGGATATTGCTCAATCGGCAGTTTTAGAATCGACAGCACACCCGCCAACATAATAATGATGGCGATGACCCACGCAAAAATGGGGCGATCGATAAAGAACTTAGCCATGTATCAGCGGCTCCTGTTTAAGACTTAGGTTGTTCAGACTTTGCCTTGTCGGCATCATCTGTACTGACTTCCTGTGGCGTAACCTGAGCACCAGGTTTCGCACGCTGAACGCCAGTCGTAATGACTTTATCGCCAGGTTTCAGTCCGGCAGTCACCAGCCACTTATCACCAATCGCCTGCTCGGCTGTGATCGTACGGGATTCGACTTTGTTATCTGCCCCAACGACCAGTGCGGAGGCTTCGCCGGTTGGCGTACGGGTTACGGCCTGCTGCGGAACTAACAGTGCATCAGGATTGGTGCCCTCCTCCAGACGCGCGCGAACGAACATTCCGGGCAGTAAGCTCTCATCAGGATTCGGGAAAACCGCGCGCAGCGTAATGGAACCGGTGCTCTCATCGACGGTAACCTCAGAAAATTCTAATGTTCCGCTCTGCGGATATTCTTTACCATCCTGCGTTAACAGTTTGACCTTAGCCTTACCGTCAACCTGCTTTAACGTGCCCGATCTCAGCTCGTTACGCAGGCGCATAAAGTCTTCACTGGACTGGGTAACATCAACATAGATGGGATCGAGCTGCTGCACCGTTGCCAGCGCAGTCGTTTGTCCACTCTGCACCAGTGCGCCTTCCGTTACGGAAGATTTACCAATGCGCCCGCTGATAGGAGAGGTGACACGCGTATACGCCAGATTGATGCGTGCGGTTTCGACATTCGCCTGTGCCGCCTGAACGGCTGCCGATGTCTGACCCTGGGTGGCCATCGCCTGATCGTAATCCTGCTGGCTGATGTATTTGGTGCCCAGCAACGGCTTATAGCGTTTCACCGTCACTGCGGCAATATTCGCATTGGCCTGAGCCTGAGCCAAATCGCCTTTTGCACTGTCCCATGCGGCTTTATAAGGTGCAGGATCAATCTGGTAGAGAGATTCCCCCGCCTTAATATCCGTACCTTCAGCAAAGTTGCGCTTCAAAATGATGCCTGAAACCTGTGGGCGAACTTCAGCAACACGGAACGACGAGGTACGACCGGGAAGATCGGTAGTAATGGTGAGCGGGGAACTTTTCAGCGTCACCACACCGACTTCAGGTGGTTTCTGTTGTCCAGTCTGCTGCTCTTTGTTATCACATCCTGTTAGCACTAAGCTGCCTGAAAGCATCAGAACGGCCGCCAGAGGCGTTAACCCTCTGTTTTTGTTCATAAATAAACCTCGAGTGTCCGATATCGATTGTTCAATGGATCACAAACCCATAAACCCATTGCTGCGTTTAAATTATGGTCGTGCTATGGTACATACATTCGCAAATGTATGTAAGTCCACCTTTTTGTAAAAAACTCCCTATGGCACGAAAAACCAAACAGCAGGCGTTAGAAACGCGAAATCACATCCTTGATGCGGCTATAGAAAGATTTTCCGAGCACGGTGTGTCTAAAACGTCACTGGCCGATATTGCGAATACAGCAGGGGTGACGCGTGGTGCAATTTACTGGCATTTCAAAAACAAAAGCGATTTGCTGAATGAGATTTGGGCTCAGTCCGAATCAGGCCTGAAAGACTTAGAACATGAGTATCAGTTAAAACATCCTTCTGATCCACTATCCGTTATGAAAGCGATGCTAACGTATGTCCTTGAAGCCACAGCCCGGGACAGGCGAAGACGTTCGCTTATGGAAATAATTTTCCACAAATGCGAATTTGTCGGCGAAATGGCGACTTTGCAGTTTATACAACGGACGCTGTTTCTGGAATGCTACGAAAAAATTGAAGATGTCCTGCGGGAGTGTATGGCAGCGGGGCAGTTGCCGGTGAATCTTGATACCCGCCGCACCGCGATTGTGCTACGCGGTTATATGACGGGGATCATGGAGAACTGGCTGTTTATGCCTGACAGCTTCGATATGGCGGCCGATGCGCCACAGCTGATCGACGTCCTGATTGATATGATGCAGCACGGCCAGACGCTTCGCGTGCCGCAGATGCAACCCGTTTAATCTCCAGGGAACAGCTTTTTTTCAAAATCCTGCTGTACAATCGCCAGCGCGGCCAGCACCGTTTGTGGCGCAATATTGTTCTCCTCCAGCAGCATAATTAAATCCACGGCCAGCCTGACCTCTTCGGGAGCGGTTTCCAGCGACATCATTATCTCCTTAATCTCAACCTTCAGGTTATATGCGCAGCTTTCTTACGACCAGCAGCATGACAAGTGCGCCAGCCAGCGCTGCAAGCAGCCCCTCAGGCGACAGTTCCGCCAGCATCGCATCATTTAAGAAAGCGCTAATATAGCCGCCAATCAGCGCGCCCACGACGGTAAGCACCAGGGCGGGGACCCGGCCGCCGGGGCGGCCATGCAAAACGATACGTGAGGCAAGGCCGGTCAGCAGCCCGATGATAATCCAGCAGAGAAGCCCCATCCTTACTCTCCAGTCAGAAATTTAACACAGTATATACGACACAGACGAACCGGTAGCCGCCTAGCGTTCCCGAAACTCAATCGCCCGCTCGATTCGCTTCAGTGCCTGCAGGCAGCGCTGCAATCTGCCCTCCAGCGCGGCGATCTCGCGCTGCAGGGTTTGCTGCTGGGCCAGGGTTTCACGCGTCGCAAGCTGGCTTTCACGATCCGCTATCATGGCGCGCAGGCGGCGCTCATAGTCCTGGTGCTCCGCCAGCTTCTCATAAAGGTTTACGCTGACGGGTTCCTTTTGCGCTTCACCTTTGCGCAGGCGCTGGGTAGCCAGCTCGCGCTGGAGTGCACCCATTTGCAGTACGATCCGCTCGGCCATCCAGGCGACGCTATCGGTGCGGCGATCATCGACGCTCTGCCTCAGCTGCGCGAGGCTTTGCCGGACTTCCAGCAGATAATCCCCCAGCCGGGTGGTATGACAATAAAACAGCTGGTGGTCAAAGCGGGCGCTGGGGGTGCGTTTATTCGCATGGGGTGCCACAGCCTGGGCCAGAAGGTCGAGTTTTTCTTCCAGCTGTTGCAGCAGAAGGGCACTTTTCATCTTGATTCTCTCCGGTGAGCGCATCGTTATGATACCCTCATTTCAGGGGCTTCCCGCTTCAGTCTTCTATTCTACCGATTATTGTCGTCCAGGGCTGTTACTTCGCAGGATGACAGGGTGTTCTCCCCGCGTCGACGTGCAGCGGCGGTTGATACCGCGCAACAAATGCCGTGATTTTTCTTACCATGGTTGCATTTGTCCGGGAGTTTGCATAGATTTGGTCGTTTTCGTGCGCGGCTTCCCCCTGACGTTATCGTTTTGCTCTGCGAAGGTTTTCGCAAGAGCAGCCGGAGCTGCGCGAGTCAGATTTGTATTTACCAGGCATAACACTATGACCGCGACTGCGCAGCAGCTTGAATTTCTTAAAAACAGTATCAAAAGTATCCCGGATTACCCTAAGCCGGGCATCCTGTTTCGTGACGTAACCAGCCTGCTGGAAGATCCTAAAGCGTTCGCACTCAGTATTGAACTGTTCGTTGAACGCTATCGTGATGCAGGTATTACCAAAGTTGTGGGTACGGAAGCCCGGGGTTTCCTGTTTGGCGCGCCGGTGGCCTTAGGGCTGGGCGTTGGCTTTGTTCCGGTGCGTAAACCCGGCAAGCTGCCGCGTAAAACCTTCGCTGAAACCTACGAGCTGGAGTACGGCAGCGATCGGCTGGAACTGCACTGCGATGCGATTCAGCCCGGCGATACCGTGCTGGTGGTGGACGATCTGCTGGCAACCGGCGGCACCATTGAGGCAACGGTTAAGCTGATCCGCCGCGCGGGCGGCACGGTTAATCAGGCCGCATTTGTGATCAATCTTTTTGACCTGAGCGGTGAAGAGCGCCTGAAAGCTCAGGGCATCGAATCGTTCAGCCTCGTGAAGTTCCCGGGACACTGATCCCTTCTGCGTTCAGCCTCGCCGTCAGGGTGGGGCTGTGATAGCATTACCCTCCGGTCCACCCAACACATTCTGCGAATTAATGAGCTATCAGGTACTGGCCCGCAAGTGGCGTCCACAAGCGTTTACTGATGTTGTCGGTCAGGAGCATGTCCTGACAGCGCTGGCGAATGGCCTGTCGCTCGGCCGCATCCATCACGCCTATCTTTTTTCCGGCACCCGAGGGGTCGGAAAGACCACGATTGCCCGTCTGCTCGCCAAGGGGCTGAACTGCGAAACTGGCATCACCGCCACCCCCTGCGGGCAGTGCGATAACTGCCGTGAAATCGAACAGGGGCGCTTTGTCGATCTGATCGAGATTGATGCCGCCTCGCGTACCAAAGTTGAGGATACGCGCGATCTGCTGGATAACGTGCAGTACGCCCCGGCGCGCGGTCGTTTTAAAGTCTATCTGATTGATGAAGTCCATATGCTCTCCCGTCACAGCTTTAACGCGCTGTTGAAAACGCTGGAAGAGCCGCCGGGCCACGTAAAATTTCTGCTGGCGACCACCGATCCGCAGAAGCTGCCGGTGACCATCCTCTCCCGCTGCCTTCAGTTCCACCTGAAGGCGCTGGATGTTGAGCAGATCCGTGGGCAGCTAGAGCATGTCCTGCACGAGGAGCAGGTTGACGCGGAGGCGCGTTCGCTCCAGCTTATTGCCCGCGCGGCTGACGGCAGCATGCGTGATGCCCTCAGTCTGACCGACCAGGCTATCGCTATGGGGCAGGGGCAGGTGACCACCGCTACCGTCAGCGCCATGCTGGGTACGCTGGACGACGAGCAGCCGCTGGCGCTGATTGAAGCCCTGGTGGATGCGCAGGGTGAGCAGTTGATGTCGCTGCTCAACCAGGCGGCCTCGCGTGGCGTGGAGTGGGAAGCGCTGCTGGTGGAAATGCTGACGCTGCTGCATCGCGTTGCGATGATTCAGCTTCTGCCCTCGGCGCTGGGCGACGATTTTGCCGCTGTCGAACAGCGCTTGAGGGAGCTGGCCCGCGTTATCCCCCCGGCGGAGGTTCAGCTTTATTACCAGACGCTGCTGGTTGGGCGCAAAGAGCTGCCGCTGGCGCCGGATCGTCGGATGGGCGTCGAGATGACGCTGCTCAGGGCGCTGGCATTCCACCCCCGCGAGGTGATCGCCGAGCCGGTGGCTCGCCCGGTGATGACGCCACAGGCCCAGCCTGCGGCCGTTCAGTCCGATCCGGTACGGGCACCTGGCGGTATTGCGCCGCCGCATACGGTGCAGCCGGGTAACGCTTCCGGCGGGTCGCCCCCGGCGCAGCAAAATGCTGCGCCGGGGGCGGCACCCGCTGAGGCCAGTCCACCTGCGCCGACGCAGCAGGATGCCCCTCCCGCCTCGCTGCCTGAAAGTACCAGTCAGCTGCTACAGGCGCGTACCCAGCTGATGCGTCAGCAGGGAGTAACCAAATTAAAAAAGAGTGAGCCGGCGGCGCTAAGTGCGCGGCCGGCAGCATCAGCGCTGGAGCGACTGGCTTCCGTTACCGAGCGGGGTCAGAAGCGGTCAGCCGCTGCAGCGCCGTCCGCCCCGGTAAAAAAAGAGGCCTATCGCTGGAAAACGCAAAAGCCGGACGAGGCTAAACCGGCCCCGGTAGCTACGCCAAAAGCGCTGCGTACCGCGCTGGAGCATGAGAAAACGCCCGAACTGATGGCCAGGCTGGCGGCTGAATCGCTGCTGCGCGATGCGTGGGCGGCAGAAGTGGCGACCCTGACCCTGCCAAAGCTGGTACAGCAGCTGGCGCTGAACGCCTGGAAAGAGGTCAGCGAAAGCGGCATCTGCCTCCATCTGCGGTCCAGCCAGCGCCATCTGAATTCACCCGCAGCGCAGCAGGTGCTGAGTGAAGCGATGAGTCAGGCGGCGGGTCAGCTGGTTGAACTTACACTCGTAGAAGACGATAATCCTGCGGTGTTAACGCCGCTGGAGTGGCGTCAGGCGATTTATGAAGAGAAGCTGGCGCAGGCGCGCCAGTCGATTAGCACGGATAATCATATTCAGACCCTGCGTCAGTTTTTTGACGCCGATGTGGATGAAGAGAGTATTCGCCCCCTTTGAAACGCTGCATCACTGCTCTGGCATGATTGCGGCCCGATCCGAGAGAGAAAACTATGTTTGGAAAAGCCGGACTGGGTAACCTGATGAAACAGGCCCAGCAAATGCAGGACAAAATGGCTCATGTGCAGGAAGAGATTGCTGCCATGGAAGTAACCGGTGAGTCAGGCGCTGGCCTGGTGAAAGTCACCATCAACGGTGCGCATAACTGCCGTCGCGTTGAGGTTGATCCAAGCCTGCTGGAAGACGACAAAGATATGCTGGAAGATCTGGTGGCAGCCGCCTTCAACGATGCGGCACGTCGCGTTGCCGAAGCGCAGAAAGAAAAAATGGCGGCCGTTTCAAGTGGTATGCAGCTGCCACCTGGCTTCAAGATGCCGTTCTGATGCAGACCAGCCCGCTCCTCGAAAGCCTGATGGAGTCGCTGCGCTGCCTGCCGGGCGTTGGGCCAAAGTCGGCCCAACGCATGGCGTTCCAGCTGCTACAGCGGGACCGTAGCGGCGGCATGCGCCTGGCCCAGGCCCTGACGCGCGCCATGTCAGAGATTGGGCACTGCGCGGACTGCCGGACCTTTACCGAGCAGGACGTGTGTACCATCTGTGCAAATACCCGTCGTCAGCAAAATGGCCTGATCTGTGTGGTTGAAAGCCCGGCCGACATTCATGCCATTGAGCAAACCGGGCAGTTCGCCGGACGCTACTTTGTGCTGATGGGCCATCTTTCTCCGCTGGACGGCATTGGCCCGAACGATATCGGGCTGGATCGGCTGGAACAGCGGCTGGAAAAAGAGACGATACATGAGGTCATTCTGGCCACCAATCCGACGGTAGAAGGTGAGGCGACCGCTAACTACATCGCCGAACTGTGCGGACAGTATGGCGTTGACGCCAGCCGCATCGCCCACGGCGTACCGGTCGGTGGCGAACTGGAAATGGTGGATGGCACCACGCTGTCACACTCCCTTGCCGGACGCCATAAGATTAGATTCTGACCACTCAACGGCACGATCGCCTGTGCCGTCTTGAAATCCCCAGCATTGCCCCCACCTTACTTCTCAACGTAGATCAACCTGAATCAGTTGAGGTAGAAATGACCATGAAAGGACAAGAGACGCGTGGCTTCCAGTCAGAGGTAAAACAGCTTCTGCACCTGATGATCCATTCCCTCTATTCAAATAAAGAAATTTTCCTGCGGGAGCTGATTTCCAACGCCTCCGATGCTGCCGACAAGCTGCGCTTTCGTGCGCTGTCCGTGCCGGATCTCTATGAAGGCGACGGTGAACTTCGCGTTCGGGTTTCGGTTGATAAGGAAAACCGGACGCTGACGCTGAGTGACAACGGCATCGGCATGAGCCGGGACGAAGTCATTGAGAACCTGGGGACGATTGCCAAATCCGGCACCAAATCCTTCCTCGAGTCGCTGGGATCGGACCAGGCAAAAGACAGCCAGCTGATCGGTCAGTTCGGCGTTGGGTTCTACTCGGCCTTTATCGTTGCCGACAAGGTGACGGTTCGCACGCGTGCCGCCGGCGCCAGCGCCGATCAGGGCGTATTCTGGGAATCAGCGGGTGAGGGCGAATATACCCTTGCTGATATCACCAAAGAGGATCGGGGAACGGAGATCACCCTGCATCTGCGCGAAGGTGAAGATGAGTTCCTGGATGCCTGGCGCGTGCGCAGCATCATCAGCAAGTATTCCGATCATATTGCGCTGCCCGTTGAGATCGAAACCCATAACGAGGAAGAGAACACCACCGCCTGGGAGAAGATCAACAAGGCGCAGGCGCTGTGGACGCGCAATAAGGCCGACATCAGCGACGAAGAGTATAAAGAGTTCTATAAGCACGTCTCGCATGACTTCGCCGACCCGCTGACCTGGAGCCATAACCGCGTTGAGGGCAAGCAGGAGTACACCAGCCTGCTCTATATCCCGACCCAGGCCCCCTGGGATATGTGGAATCGTGACCACAAGCATGGCCTGAAGCTGTACGTCCAGCGCGTGTTTATCATGGACGACGCTGAGCAGTTTATGCCGAACTATCTGCGCTTCGTGCGCGGTCTGATAGATTCCAGCGATCTGCCGCTGAACGTCTCCCGTGAAATTTTGCAGGATAGCCGCATCACTCAGAACCTGCGAAATGCGCTGAGCAAACGTGCGCTGCAGATGCTGGAAAAAGTCGCGAAGGATGATGAAGAGAAGTACCAGCAGTTCTGGCAGCAGTTCGGACTGGCCCTGAAAGAGGGGCCGGCAGAGGACAACGCAAACGCGGAAACCATTGCTAAACTGCTGCGTTTTGCCTCTACCAGCAGCGAAGGCCCGGCGCAGACCGTGTCGCTGGAAGACTACGTTAGCCGCATGGTCGAAGGGCAGGAAAAAATTTACTACATCACCGCTGACAGCTATGCCGCAGCGAAAAGCAGCCCGCACCTTGAGCTGTTCCGTAAGAAAGGTATCGAAGTCCTGCTGCTCTCTGACCGTATTGATGAGTGGATGATGAGCTACCTGACTGAATTTGATGGTAAATCATTCCAGTCCGTCAGTAAGGCAGATGATGAGCTAAGCAAGCTGGCCGACGAAGAGAGCGAAGAGCAGAAAGAGGCCGAAAAGGCGCTGGAACCCTTCGTTGAACGCGTGAAGACGCTGCTTGGCGACCGCGTGAAGGAAGTGCGTCTGACGCATCGCCTGACCGATACGCCAGCCATTGTCACCACCGAAGCCAATGACATGAGTACCCAGATGGCGAAACTGTTTGCGGCAGCGGGGCAGGCAGTGCCGGAAGTGAAGTATCTGTTTGAGCTGAACCCGGATCACGCGCTGGTTAAGCGCGCGGCCGATACCGAGGATGAGGCCCGCTTTGGCGAATGGGTTGAGCTGCTGCTGGATCAGGCGATGTTTGCCGAGCGCGGTACGCTGGACGATCCGAACCAGTTTATTCGCCGTATGAATCAGCTGCTGTTGGCGTAAACCTTAGCGCTACAGCATCCTGCTCACAGGCCCCGCCCGCAATCGCTGGCGGGGCCTTATTGTTTGTGGGCTGCCTTATCATCATCCGACGCTGGCCGCCTCCTCCAGCAGCCAGCTACGAAACAGTTTTATCTCCCGCTCCTCAATACGCGACGCCTTTACCATCATCCAGGTTGCCCGGTCGACTTCTGCGAACCCCAATGGCGCTATCAGGGTGCCTTCACGGATCTCTTTACGCACCAGAATCTGCGGCGTCATGATGATCCCCAGCCCGTTTCGCGCGGCCTGAATGGCCAGCGTCAGATTATCAAAATGCCTTCCCGCCCAGAAATCCCCCTTTGCGCCGGTTTTTTTTGCCCATTCTGCCCAGGCGTGCAGCTTGGTATCGGCATGCAGCAGGGAAAGGGTGGAAAAGTCCGTTTCATAGGTGAGATTCCGGGCGACCCCGGGCGCACAAACCGGGCCAATATAATCAACGGTAATCAGCGTGGCGGCGATGTCATCCTGTACCGGCTGCTCATGGCTGAGGATCAGCACGTCAGACTGCTCGTTTCTGACGCGCTCGATATCAACATGCGTTTGAAAAGTCAGGGCTATATCGCTATGAAGTGCCGAGAAACGGCTGATGCGCGGGATAAGCCACTGGGCCAGAAAGCTGGGGGCGCAGGAGACGGTCAGGCTGTTGATATTGCGGGCGCGAATTTTCTCACAGGTGGTCTCAATTTCACGAAAGGTTTGCATGCAGCAAACCTTCAGCCGCTCGCCGTCTGAGGTGAGATGCACCCTGCCGTTAGCGCGATTAAACAGCGGTTTCCCCAGCCACTCTTCCAGCAGCTTGATCTGATGGCTTACCGCGCTGTGGGTGACGTTGAGCGACTGCGCAGCCTGGCTGAAGCTTTGATGCAGCGCTGCCGAATGAAAATAGCGCAGGGCGCGCAGGGAAGGGAGGCCAGTCATAAGTAAACCCTGTTAGTAAAACTAACAGCCAGTGTCTGTTTATATCATTTTAATGTCCAGCGCGTTTTCCATAATCTGATTTCAGAGGCGAAACGGCACAGGCTCGTTAACGCTAAGCGCCCCTTCAGGGAAGACGCATTACAGAGCGGATCCTCCTTATTCAGTCAGCGATGACGACTATCAGCCATGTGAAGGACAGGAAAATGACCATTCAGCATACAGCAAAAACACAGCTCGTCATGTTTACCGGTGGCCGGGACAGCACGCTGGCAGCATGTTATTTAATGTTACAGGGGATCCCCGTTCACCTCTGGTCAGGCAACAGCGGATGTTCACTGCACCGCGGCATTTTGTCGCATCGCGTTGAAGAGTTGAAATCCCGCTTTGGCGAGCTGGTTGTCGGTCATACCGTGGCTGATATCAGCGGTGCATTTCGCTCCATCGCTATCGAACACCTTGAAGCTGACATTCTGAAATACCGCAAAAATCTGGTTTTGCTGGGCGAAAAGCTGGCAATTCACGCGCATCTGGTCGACTTCTGCCGCCGCAATGACATTAACACTATCAATGATGGCATTACGCATTACCAGATGGAGTTCCCCGAACAGCGTCCGATCGCCAAAACCTTCCTGATGGAGATGATGGCGCAGTTTGACATCAACTATCAGTCACCCATCTATGAATTTGCGCAGTCGGCGGATGACGTAAAATATCGCCTGCTACAGCTGGGGATCTCAACCAAATCGCTGGAAGGGATCAGTATTTTTGCTGACAGCTTCTCGACGCCGGGTGATGACACCATTCTCGCCTACCTGAAAGATAAAACGCCGCTGGCCCTGAATATCGTGCGCTTCCTGGCCGGAGAAACGCTGATGACACCCGTGGAGAAAACCGCCAGTGCCGCAGCCTGATCGCACATGTACCCCCGACGTAGCCGAGGGGCTACGTTCTCCCCGGGAGGCTGATATGAATGTGATCGTCAAGTGCTCGGCGGTGATTATTCATCAGCGTTCACTGCTGCTGACGCGAAAACGCGGTACGCGAATCTTTATTTCGCCCGGCGGTAAACCCGAACGAGGGGAAGACCACCTGAGCTGCCTGAAACGGGAGCTCCAGGAAGAGCTGGGCGTGCAGGTCAAGTCCTTCCGGCCCTTTGGTCTTTTTCACGGCAGGGCGGAGTTTGAATCCATGGCGATTGAGAATCACGTGTATCACGTCGAGATCGTTGGCCTGCCCCGCGCGGGTGCGGAGATAGAGGAAATTGCATGGGTTAACTACCGCCGACCGCCCTGTGAAATCGCAGTCGGTTCCATCTTTCGCGACAACGTCATGCCACTGCTTTATCAGCAAGAGTTAATCAATTAATGGATGCTTCTTCGTTATCTCCCGACTTACAAAAACGCCACGGCGAACAATTTTATAAGCGAGCGCTTATGCAGCGAGATGAATTACGGGATGAATTAACCCGCGTCTACCATCTGCAGGATTATGAGCTTTACTTCGTCCAGTCCGTGCGGGTTGGCCTGGTTATTCTGTCGCATCTTTTCTATAAGCAGGAGACGACGCTCTGTCTGGCTAAGCAGGCGCATTATCAGCCGGTCAGCGAGCTTTTCCAGCGTCCGACATCGCTCTGTACCGGCCCGGGCAATGTGCCGATTATCACCCATGTCAGCCCCTATACCGGCGAGGTCAATCCGCTAACCGATTGTAAAGGCAAGGGAGTGGTGGATGCTTCACACAGCTTCGCAACGAATCTGCACGATGAGCTGATTGCGTCGAGCTCAATCTTCGTCGCGCCGCTGCATAAGCATGCTTCGCTGACCATCGGGCTGGCGGTCATTGCGCTACGCCCTGAGCACTTCAGCACCCTGTTGCGCAGTGAGCTACGGCTGTTTGAAGGAACGACGGCTTCCGCAAAACCCCTGGATGAGGCACTGCATAACATTCGCAGCAGCGACTGGCAGCCCTATAACGTGGCACAGGTGAATAGCATTGCCCTGAAGGATGTCGCGGGCTGGCATTTCACCTCATTGAGCGATACCCGCTTGCCGTTCAGCTGTTTTGAGGTGCCACCACTGAGTGCGGCGCTGCAAAAGCAGGTCAAAGCCGCAGGTGCCAGCTACTTCCCCCATGTTAATACGCTGCGTATCTCCGGCTGGGCCAGGGGCGACGGCAGAAGGGGGATTGATGTGACCGGGCAGATAAAACAGAACCTGATTGACTTATGGGAGCAGCAATGAAACAGACCAAACCGCTTAACGGCAGCCTGATCGGCATTCTGGGTGGCGTGATCCTGAGTTTTGACTCGGTGTTCATTCGGCTGATGGGCATCCAGGACTCATGGACGATTGTCATGCTGCGCGGTTTTTTTATGTGGGCGGTCTGTCTGCTGGTGTGGGCGCTGGGACGGCGGAGTCGTTCCACGCTCGGTAAGCCGTGGCTGACCCGGGAGAATGCGCTGCCAACGTTGTTTTTTGCCATTGCTTCCGCCTGTTTTGTGAACGCGCTGAATCGCGGTAACGTGGCGACGGTGCTGGTGATTATCTCCTCCACGCCGTTTGTTTCCGCGCTGATTTCCCGCTTATTCTTTCAGGTTAAGTGCGATCGCAGCGTCATGGTTGCCGCTCTGGCGGGGATTGCCGGAGTGGTCATCGTTATGTCCGGGCGTTCGGCGGGCGACTCAGCCGTAGCTAACCTCTATGCGCTGGCTACGGCGGTATCTATGGCGCTGGCGTTTATCTTTACCGCTCGGGTGGAGGGAGGGACGCTCGCGCTGCCGTCGCTGGGTGCGGTCGTGGCGTCGGTGGCAATCCTGCTCTGGTCAGGCGAGGATATGTTCACTACGCTCAGAGAGCTGAGCCTGGCGCAGTATGGCTGGTCGCTGGCTGAGGGGATGCTGGTGATGCCGCTGGCGATGGGATTAATCACATTATCGACCCGCTACGTCTCACCGGCCAATGCCGGGCTGTTTCTGCTACTTGAGACGGCGCTTGCCCCGCTGTGGATGGCGATCTTTCTTGCTGAAATGCCAACCCTCCATGCGGTGGCGGGCGGGGCAATTATCGTGGTCGCGGTCATCTCGCAAACGCTGTACGCGCGGCGACAGGTCTCGTCCGCGCGCTATGCAGACGCAGGTTAACCACCGCGTTCCTTGTGGAGAAAGAGTCATAATGGTATGGTTTCAGGCTGGACAAATTTAAAATTTAAGCGATTCGCAAGGGGATTTACGCAATGCGTATTATTCTGCTCGGTGCACCGGGTGCAGGTAAGGGAACTCAGGCTCAGTTTATTATGGAGAAATACGGTATTCCGCAGATCTCTACGGGCGACATGCTGCGTGCAGCCGTTAAAGCAGGTAGCGAGCTGGGTAAACAAGCCAAAGCGATCATGGACGCCGGTAAGCTGGTGACCGATGAGCTGGTTATTGCGCTGGTCAAAGAGCGTATCGCTCAGGAAGACTGCCGCAATGGTTTTCTGCTGGACGGCTTCCCGCGCACCATTCCTCAGGCGGATGCGATGAAGGATGCCGGAATCAAGGTAGACTACGTGCTGGAATTCGCGGTGCCGGACGAGCTGATCGTCGAACGCATCGTGGGCCGCCGGGTTCATGCGCCTTCTGGCCGCGTTTATCACGTTAACTTCAACCCGCCGAAGGTCGAAGGTAAAGATGATGTGACCGGCGAAGCGCTGACCACCCGTAAAGACGATCAGGAAGAGACCGTGCGCAAGCGCCTGGTTGAATACCATCAGCTTACTGCTCCACTGATTGCTTATTACAGCAAAGAGGCCGCAGCGGGCAACACCACTTATCATAAAATTGATGGCACCCAGAAGGTGACTGAAGTGCGTGACGAGCTGGTTGACATCCTCGGTTAATCCCTTCCGGGCCAGGCATTCCTGGCCCCTGTTACAGCAATTGGTTCTCACCCCGCATTTTTCCGCTAGAATAAGCCTTGTTTTCTTCTCCACAGCTGCCCTGATAAGGAATAACAATGAGGCAAGAAAAACCCGGCGTGCTGCTGGTGAACCTTGGCACACCCGATGCGCCGACCACCCCCGCAGTTAAACGCTATCTGAAACAATTCCTCAGTGATAAACGCGTCGTGGATACCCCACGCTGGCTGTGGTGGCCGATCCTAAACGGCGCTATTTTGCCGATCCGATCGCCACGCGTCGCCAAACTCTACGCATCGGTGTGGATGGATGAGGGCTCGCCGCTGATGGTTTACAGCAAACGGCAGCGCGAGGCGCTGGCCGCGCGCGTGGATATGCCGGTAGAACTGGGTATGAGCTACGGCAGCCCGAGCCTGAAATCCGCGCTCGACAGCCTGATGGCGCAGGGCGTGACCCGCCTGATTGTGCTGCCGCTCTATCCGCAATTCTCCTGTTCAACGGTGGCCGCCGTGTGGGACGGTATCACTGAGGTTTTTGCCGGCTACCGCAGCCTGCCATCGGTACACTTTATCCGTGATTATGCCGAACATCCGGCCTATATTGCCGCGCTGAAGGCCTCCGTTGAGAAGTCCTTTGCCACCCACGGCCAGCCGGATCTGCTGGTGACGTCTTTCCACGGTATTCCGCAACGCTTTGCCGATCAGGGCGATGACTATCCTCAGCGCTGTTACGCCACCTTCGAGGCGCTGAAGACCGCGCTGGGACTGACCGATAAGAATGCGATGCTGACCTTTCAGTCGCGTTTTGGCCGGGAACCCTGGCTGACGCCTTATACCGATGAAACGATGAAGTCGCTACCGGGTAAGGGCATTGAATCCGTGCAGGTAATGAGCCCGGGCTTTTCCTCCGACTGCCTGGAAACGCTGGAAGAGATCAGCGAAGAGAACTGCGAAATCTTTATGCACGCAGGCGGCAAAAGTTTTAACTATATTCCTGCGCTTAACGCTGATGCACTGCATATTGATATGATGGTAGAACTGGTTAACGAACACCTGTAACCGGTTTGAGTAACGGGGATGCGCGCGCTGTCGGGCATCCCTGTGTTATCCTTCCCCGCCTGACCCCTTTCTGAATTTTGAACGATGAAATTTCCCGGCAAGCGTAAATCTAAACACTATTTTCCCGTTAGCGCCCGTGACCCTTTACTTCAGCAAACGCTGCCCGAAAGCGACGTTGCCACCAGCTGGATCGTCGGCATAGATCAGACGCTGGTGGATATTGAAGCCAAAGTCGATGATGACTTTATCCGTCGTTTCGGGCTGAGTAGCGGGCACTCGCTGGTGATTGAGGATGACGTAGCCGAAGCGCTTTATCACGAGCTGATGAAGGAAAATCTGATTACCCATCAGTTTGCCGGGGGAACCATTGGCAACACGCTGCACAATTACTCGGTGCTGGCAGACGACCGCTCGGTGCTGCTGGGCGTGATGTGCAGCAACGTGCAGATTGGCGGCTATGCCTATCGCTATCTGTGCAATACCTCCAGCCGGACCGACCTGAACTATCTCCAGGGCGTGGAAGGCGCGATTGGGCGCTGCTTTACGCTGATTGGCGATCGCGGTGAGCGAACCTTTGCCATCAGCCCGGGGATGATGAACCAGCTAAACCGGGAAAGTATTCCCGAAGAGGTGATTGCCGGGGCATCCGCGCTGGTACTGACCTCCTATCTGATCCGCTGTAAGCCGGGCGAGCCGATGCCGGATGCCACCATGCAGGCCATCGCCTTTGCGAAAAAGCATAACGTGCCGGTGGTGCTGACGCTGGGAACCAAATACGTGATTGGGGATAATCCTGAGTTCTGGCGGGCATTCCTGCGCGAGCATGTCTCCATCGTGGCGATGAATGAAGAGGAAGCCGAGGCGCTGACCGGTCTCAGCGATCCGCTTCAGGCGGCCAATATGGCGCTGGACTGGGTGGATCTGGTTCTCTGCACCGCCGGGCCGCATGGGCTGTATATGGCTGGCTTTACCGAAGACGAAGGGAAACGTAAAACGCAGCATCCTCTTCTGCCGGGGGCGATCCCGGAGTTTAACCAGTATGAGTTCAGCCGCGCGATGCGGCATCAGGACTGCCAGCAGCCCGCCAGAATATTTTCTCATATCGCCCCTTATATGGGCGGGCCAGAAAAAATTATGAATACCAACGGCGCGGGTGATGGCGCGCTTGCGGCGCTGCTGCACGATATCACCGCCAATAACTATCACCGTTCAAACGTACCTAACTCCAGTAAGCACGGTCGGGAGTATCTGACCTACTCCTCTCTGGCGCAGGTATGCAAATATGCCAACCGGGTCAGCTATCAGGTACTGAACCAGCATTCACCGCGTCTGACGCGAGGTCTTCCCGAGCGGGAAGACAGTCTGGAAGAGTCCTACTGGGATCGGTAACGCGCGGGCTGCCCCACCAGTGGGGAGCCCAACCGGTTATACCGGGCAGGACGGGGGGTTGGCGGGTGCGATCTGCATCAGATGAAGCATGCTGCTGGCAATTTCCCGTTCTCCCATCACCACCTCGTTCGCCCCGCGCTCGGTGATATAATCCACCTCATCGTCATAGTGGGCGCGGGCGATAATTTCAATGCTGGGGTGCTTCTGCCGCGCCGCCGTGACAATTTCACCCGCCTCATAGCCATTGGGTATGGTCAGCAGCAGCCAGCGCGCGCACGCCAGAGAGGCCAGATCCATCGTTTCGGCACGCGCGGCGTTCCCCAATACCGCCAGAATTCCCTGCTCCCTGAGCGCCTCCACCCGGCTGCGGCTGTTCTCCACCACCACAATGGGAATGCCCTGTTCAATCAGCCGCCGACCCAGCAGGCTGCCAACCCGACCAAAGCCCACCACAATGGCATGATGGCAGATATCCAGCGGTAGCTGTTCCTCTTCTACTGTCGCGTCCTGCTGTTGGCGGGCATCCGCTTTATCCAGGTAACGTTGCAGAAGGGCAAAAAGGATCGGATTGAGCATGATCGAGAGGATCGCGCCGGCCAGCACCAGATTACGCCCCTCTTCAGGCAGCAGATTGAGTGAAATCCCCAGCCCGGCGAGGATAAAGGCGAACTCCCCGATCTGCGCCAGGCTGACGGAGATCGTCAGGGCGGTGCGTAGCGAATGGCCAAACAGGCGAACCAGCGCCAGCGCCGCCACCGATTTACCCAGCACAATAATCGCCAGCACGCCCAGGACGGCCAGCGGCTCCTTCAGCAGGATAGTCGGGTCAAACAGCATGCCGACGGAGACAAAGAACAGCACGGCAAAAGCGTCCCGCAGCGGCAGCGTATCGTGCGCTGCGCGGTGGCTGAGTTCAGACTCATTCAGCACCATACCGGCGAAGAACGCACCCAGCGCGAATGAGACGTCGAAAAATTCAACAGCGCCAAAGGCAATTCCCAGCGCCAGCGCCAGCACTGAGAGGGTGAAAAGCTCCCGCGAGCCGGTGGCTGCGCTGCGCGCCAGGATCCATGGCACCACCCGGCGGCCAACCACCATCATCAGCACCATAAAGGCCGCCACCTTGCCGATGGCAATCAGCAGATCAAGCAGCACCAGACCCAGGCTGGCGCTACCTTTTTCAAACATCCCTGCAATGGCGGGCAGCAGTACCAGCGCCAGCACCATCACCAGATCCTCAACAATCAGCCAGCCAATTGCGATTTGCCCGCGCTGGCTGTCAATCATCTGCCTGTCCTCCAGCGCGCGCAGCAGCACCACCGTACTGGCCGTGGAGAGGCAGAGTCCAAACACCAGCCCGGTCAGCCAGGGCCAGCCCATCATGGTTGACAGCCCCATGCCGAGCAGCGTGGCAACGGCGATCTGCGCTATCGCGCCGGGGATGGCGATGGCTTTGACCGCCATCAGGTCTTTCAGAGAGAAGTGCAGCCCGACGCCAAACATCAGCAGTATGACGCCCAATTCAGCCAGCTCGGGGGCCAGATTCTGGTCGGCCACGTAGCCAGGCGTAAAGGGACCGGCGCACACGCCCGCCAGCAGATAGCCGACCAGCGGAGAGATTCTGAGCCGGTTGGCCAGCATACCGAAAATAAAGGCCAGAACCAGGCCTCCCACAAGGGTGGTGATAAGCGGGGTAGTGTGGTGCATGCTCTCCTCCTTATGTATGCAAATGTATCCAGTTGTAATTAATGATTGTAAGATATAATGACATTTTTATCGCGGTTTAATCGGCTTTAATCAGGGAAAAAATCGCTCACCGGCCTGAAAAAGTGCATAAAGCGTTTTTCTGTTATTTTGATGCTTATGCGGCTGATTTCTCATTGGGATTTTGTACCCAGTAGGCAATCATTCCGCCCGGTTAAGAGAAAGAGAGGGGAGTTAGCCGCCCAAAATTCGCGTATTTAAGGTTTTGTGAGACAGAGGCCGGTATGCATGGGTCGTAAAGGATAATAATCAGCAGGGTCCGATCACTTATTTAACAAGGAGAATTCACTGTGCCATCACTCTTAAGAACAACGCTGACGCCATTAGCGCTAACGCTAACGATTCTGTGCGTATCGCTCCCGGCACAGGCCTGGGTAAAAGATCGCGTCTATAAGTTCACCGTCCTTCACACCAACGATCACCATGGACATTTCTGGCCGGATGAACACGATCAGTATGGGCTGGCAGCGCAGAAAACCATGATGGATCAGATCCGCTACGATGTGCAGGCCCACGGCGGACAGGTACTGATCCTCTCCGGCGGTGATATCAACACCGGCGTGCCGGAATCCGATCTTCAGGATGCCGAGCCTGATTTTCGCGGCATGAATCTGATTGGCTATGATGCGATGGCGATTGGTAATCATGAATTCGATAACCCGCTCTCCGTCCTGCGCCAGCAGCAAAAGTGGGCAAAATTCCCGCTTCTTTCCGCCAATATTTATCAAAAAAGTACCGGAACACGCCTTTTCCAGCCCTATGCGCTGTTTAACCGCATGGGGCTGAAAATCGCGGTCATCGGGCTGACCACCGATGACACCGCCAAAATCGGTAACCCGGCGTATTTCACCGACATGGAATTTCGCCCACCCGCTATCGAGGCTAAGGCCGTGGTTGAGACGCTGCGAAGTAAAGAGAAGCCGGACGTGATTATTGCCGCCACCCACATGGGACATTACGACAACGGGCAGCACGGTTCCAACGCGCCGGGCGATGTGGAGATGGCCCGGGCGCTTCCGGCAGGCTATCTGGACCTGATTGTAGGCGGCCACTCGCAGAATCCGGTGTGTATGGCGAAGCCCAACGTCAGGCAGGTCGATTACGTGCCGGGTACGCCCTGTCAGCCCGATAAGCAAAACGGCACCTGGATTGTCCAGGCGCACGAATGGGGCAAATACATTGGTCGTGCAGACTTTAGCTTTCTTAACGGCACGCTGACGCTTGAACACTATGAGCTGGTGCCGATCAATCTGAAGCATAAGGTCGCCAATGCCGACGGCAGCACCAGCTGGATTAACTACACCCCGGAGATTGCGAAAAATCCTGCCATGATGAAGCTGCTTACCCCCTTCCAGAAAAAGGGCGAGGCGCAGCTTGGGGTGAAAATTGGCAGTGCAAACGGGCACTTCGAGGGGGATCGCAGCAAGGTTCGCTTTGTACAGACAAACCTGGCCAGGCTGATGCTGGCCTCGCAGATAGCTCGCACCGGCGCCGATTTTGCAGTGATGAGCGGCGGGGGCGTACGTGACTCTATTGAGTCGGGCACCCTGACCTATAAGGATGTGCTGAAGGTACAGCCGTTCGGCAACACGCTGACCTGGGTGGAGATGAAAGGGCGTGACGTTGAAAAATATCTGGCGGTGGTGGCGAATATCAAACCGGATTCGGGCGGCTACGCGCAGTTTGCCAACGTTAGCCTGGTTGCCGACGGCACGGGCGTCAGCCAGATCACAATCAAAGGGCAGCCGCTGGAAGCCGACAAAACTTACCGTATGACCACCCTGAGTTTTAACGCGTCGGGCGGGGATGGCTACCCGGCCATAGACAAGTTACCGGGCTACGTGAATACCGGTTTTGTCGATGCCGAAGTGTTAAAAGAGTATATCCAGAGCCATTCACCGCTTGACGCCGCAGCGTATGAACCAAAGGGAGAGATCGTTCATAAGGCAGAAAATGCGCCCCCAGCAAAGCCGTCGGACAAGCCGAAAAAGTGGCGACTGCCGACCTTTCTGACGGCGATGCTGGAGTAGGCCCGGGTTTAATAGCAGGCTCTGCGCCCGACCCAGCGCTTACGCAGCGTATCGTATAGCCAGTTGTAAAGCAGGGTATAGGGCAGATAAAACAGGAAAAAGGCGATCTCAATCATAAAGGCCTGCTTCAGGCTTGTCTCCAGCATAAAGGCGGCAACCGGCAGGCCAATGGCGATAAACCCGCCTTCAAAGCCCACGGCCTGCACGATGCGCAGCGGCAGGCCCCTTTTAACGCTCTCTCGCGGGAACAGCCTGTCGAAAACGGCGTTATAAACCATGTTCCAGACCATCGCCAGGGTCGATAGTACAATTGCCAGTGCGCCCATCTGAAACAGGGGTTTGTCCAGCGCCCACGCCGCCACCGGGGCGACCAGCATAAGTGCCAGACCTTCATAACCTACGGCATGGAAAAAACGTTCTTTCAACGTCCAGTGACGCATAGTTGCTCCTTATTTGATATGAGCGCCATTTTCCGCCGTCCATCTGATAAGATGAAGTTAGAAAGCATCGATAAAAGCGATACATTAATGCGTTATTCACCGGAATCATTGGAAGCTTTTGTGCAGACCGTCGAGAGCGGCTCCTTTTCGGCCGCCGCGCGCGCACTGCGTAAAAGCCAGTCAACCATTAGCACCGCCGTGGCGAATCTTGAGGCCGACTTAGGTTTTGCGTTATTCAGCCGGGAGGGACGTTCGCCGGTGCTTACCGACAACGGTAAGCGGGCGCTGGCACAGGTCCGGGAAATCCTCTCAGCCAGCGGGAAGCTGGATGAGCTGGCCGTCAGGCTGGCAGGAGAGGTAGAGCCCTGCCTCAGTATGGCTATCTCTGATTTCTGGCAGGCGGATTATCATGAGTCACTGCTAAAGCGCTTTGCCGCTCGCTACCCCAATATCGAATTTGAATGCATGATCGCTGAAGATGACGATGTAATAGATCTGCTGCAAACGGGCAGGGCACATATTGGCGTGATCCGCGTGCAGCCAGAGTATCCGCCGGAAATAGCCACCTCCCGCCTGCAGGTGGAAGCAGAAATGGGCATCTTTCTGCGTCAGGACAATCCGCTGGCACAACAGTCGTTGGTCAGTGAAGAGGAATTGAGGGAGATGCGTCAGCTCAGCCTGAATACCTGGATTGAGAAGGAGCATTATCAGCCTGGTAAAGTCTGGACCGCGCCATCTTACCTGCTGTTGCTGGAGATGGCCGAGCAGGGGTTTGGCTGGAGCGTTTTGCCGCGCTGGATGGTAGAGCAATTTGGTCATCAGCTCTTACGCGAGCTGGCGGTTAAAGGCTGGCCACGGAAGATTTCGGTGGATGCCTGCTGGTCCCGACGAACGCCGCCGGGACCGGCAGGACGCTGGATGCTCGACCAGCTCATGGCCCAGCAGGCGGGCTAAACGCATAATACCGTGACATTTTGCCTGTCCCGGTTGTGCCCTGCATAACGCAGATGCCGCGGGGTTCCCTCCCTGGCACCTGGCTACTCATCGCGTCGGGAAATATCGGCGAAGCTGGCATTCAGCTGCCCAGCCAGATCCGCCGGGGCAAGCTCAATGTCTAATCCGCGCTTGCCGCCGGACACAAAAATGGTGGCAAACTGCCGTGCGGGCGCATCAATAACGGTAGGCAGGCGCTTCTTCTGACCCAGCGGGCTGATCCCCCCCAGCAGATAACCGGTAGTGCGCTGCGCGATCTGAGGATCGGCCATCTCCACTTTTTTTGCACCTAATGCCCGGGCGACCAGCTTCAAGTCCAGCTTTCCCGCCACCGGCGTAACCGCTACCGCCAGCGTTTTGTTATCGCCATTCAGCGCAACCAGCAGCGTTTTATAAACCCGGTTAGCATCAAGATTGAGTTTACGTACCGCTTCATCACCAAAGTTCGATTCACCCGCATCATGCTCGTAAGCGTGCAGAGAAAAGGTGACCTTTTGTTTTTCGAGAAGTTTTATTGCAGGCGTCATTGATCCCGTCCTTAATGCGTGCCAGTCGCTACAGGTTGCGGCTAATTAATTAACAATAATGGTGGCGAAAAACCAGGCTTTAAGCGACAATTCGCCCCTCACCGACAACCTGATTGTCAGTGAATAACTAAAATCATAAAAACTTCCTTATTGACGGGCCGATAATAATATTGGCCCTTTTTTTTATCTATGATTCAGTAAATCGGGCAGATTTCCCTCACCATAAAGATGCAGGGCCCCCACCGCAACGACATATTTCCCAGCAGGCAGCGCCCTGAGCGCGTCATTCCAGCGCTGATTACGCTGTAGCATCAGAACGTCATTCAGGGCGCTGTTAAACGTCCCGGGAAGCTGGGACTGACCGGTACGCGGCGGCGATTCAAGCCACCAGCCGATCATCGTCTGCAACAGACGTGCGTTAGTCTGCCAGTGTGTTAGCGTGTCCTGTAACAGGGACAGGCCATTATCGGGCAGCGCGCGCAGCAGGGCCAGCTGAGTTTCCGGACCTTCCAGCTCAATGACCCGCTTTTCCTGCTTTTTCGCCGCATTAAGTAGTTGAAAATCAATGCCGTAGTCGGCCCGCAGGCCGAGAATCTGCGCCTGCTGGGCCTGTAACATCAGCGCGACCTGCCAGGCAGGCAGACTATCTGCTGCCTCCGGGGAGATGGCGACCTCGTCACACAGGCGACAGAACCGGGCGTATTCCTCGCGGGTCAATCGTTCGCTCAGGGGCGAACAACGCTCACTTTCCGTAAACGGAGAGGCTCCGGCGGTAATATCGGCTTCCACGATTAACGCGTCTGCCTGCGCAAGCCGCGACTGCAACACGGCAGGCAGCGGCAGCATACCCTGCGTTCCCATATGGATACTGCCCACCAGGTGAAGCTGCCTGTCACCCAGAGTGATGTCCTGTGCCGGATAGGCATAGTGGCGCGGCGACAGCACCTGCCAGAATGCGCTTATCAGGTGCAATAATTTTCCCATGCTCTCTGTCTCCTGCCCGTTATCATTCTATGCTAACGGTTTAGCGTATCGGGCGACAGAGAAAAGGGTCACTTCCAGACTGGACTGAGGGAGATTACGCGGAGGGCAGCCGATAGCGGATCAGGCGATTTGCGTTGCTGACTACGGTGATGGACGAGAGCGCCATGGCCACGCTGGCAACCACCGGGCTGAGCAGGGTGCCGGTTAGCGGATACAGGACGCCCGCCGCGATGGGAATACCAATAGCGTTATAAACAAAGGCACCCAGCAGATTCTGCTTCATATTTCTCAGCGTGGCTTTAGCGATCGCCAGCGCATCCGTTACGGCATTCAAATCCTGGCGCATCAGCGTGATGGCCGCTGTTTCAATCGCCACATCGCTGCCGCTGCCCATGGCAATCCCCACGTCAGCCTGGGCCAGCGCCGGGGCATCATTAATCCCATCGCCAATCATCGCCACCCGATGCCCCTGCTGCTGCAGGTGCTGAATAGCCTCCGCTTTTCCCTCGGGCAGTACGCCCGCTATCGCCCGATCGATACCCGCTTCACGAGCGACCGCCCGTGCGGTTTTCTCATTATCACCGGTCAGCATGACTAACTGATAGCCCTCCTGACGCAGGCGTTTCATCACCGCGCTCGTCTCAGCGCGCAGCGGATCGCGAATTGACAGCATCGCGGTTAGCCTGCCCTCTGCGGCCAGCAGTATCGGCGTGATGCCCTGGGCGGCCTGCGTGGAGATCAGATCGTCGACAGCCGAAATATCAATCTCCTGCTGCGCCATCAGTGCGCCATTGCCCAGCATCAGCGGCACGCCGTCGAGATTGCCGCTCACGCCGAAACCGGGCAGCGTACGGAACTGGGTGATGTCGGGCAGACGCAGATCACCCGCGCGATCGAGGACCGCCCTCGCCAGGGGATGCTGCGATCCCTGTTCCAGCGCGGCCGCCCAGCTTAACGCCTGCTGCTGCGAAGCGCCGTTAAACAGCTGGATATCGACCACGCGCGGTGCGCCTTCGGTCAGCGTACCGGTTTTATCAAATACCAGCGTCGTTAGCGTACTGGCTCGCTGTAGCGCATCGGCGTCGCGGACCAGCACGCCAGACTCAGCCGCCCGACCCACGCCCGCAATCACCGACATGGGCGTGGCCAGGCCCAGCGCACAGGGGCAGGCGATAATCAGGACGGTGGTGGCAATCACCAGCGTATACACCAGCTGCGGCGCCGGTCCAACCGCGTACCACACCGTCGCGCTCAGCAGGGCGATAGCAACAACAACAGGCACAAAAATGGCGGAAATTTTATCGGCCATCTGGCCGATTTCCGGCTTGCTGCTCTGGGCCTGGCGAACGCGATTAATGATGCGCGACAGGGTGGTATTTTTCCCGACCGCTTCGGCGGTGAAAAGCACGCTACCATCCTGCACCACCGTACCAGCATGCACGGCATCACCGCTGGCTTTCTGCTGCGGGATGGCTTCACCGGTCAGCATTGCCTCGTCCAGCCAGGCCTCGCCACGGGTAATGGTGCCGTCGACCGGAACCCGATCGCCGGTGGTCAGGCGCAGGATCATTCCCGGCATGACATCACTGAGTGCAAGGGTCTGTTCGCCCTCATCGGTGACCACGCGGGCAGTGGGCGGGGTAAGGTCAAGCAGGCGTTCCAGCGCCTGGGAAGCACGCTGGCGTGCGCGCTGCTCCAGCATATGGCCGAGATTGATCAGACCAATAATGGTGGCGCTGGCTTCGTAGTAAAGATGTCTGGCCTGCGGGGGGAAAACGTCGGGCCAGAGGTTAACGCTGACGGAATAGAGCCAGGCGGCACCCGTACCCAGCGCCACCAGCGTATCCATAGTGGCAGTGCCCTTAAGCAGGCTTTTTGCCGCGCTGCGGTAGAAGTGGCCGCCCGCCACGATCATCACCAGCAGCGTCAGTATACCGACCACCAGCCAGCCGCTGCGGTTGCTGGCGGTCAGCATCATATTATTGCCGATCATCCCCCAGATCATTAGCGGGATGCCCAGCGTCAGGGCCAGTATGGCCTGCCAGCGAAAGCGTCGCGTCGCCTGCTCCGCTTTCTGCTGCTGTTTCTCACGTCGCGCGCCGTCATCTTCGATGATTTCTGCGGCATAGCCCGCGTTTTTAACCGCGTCGATTAGCGTCTGTGGCGGCACGGAGCCCATCACCAGCGCACTGCGTTCGGCAAGGTTAACGCGGGCCTGACTGACGCCCTGTACCTGCGTCAGCGCGTTCTGCACGCGGCTGACGCAGCTGGCGCAGCTCATGCCATCAATCAGCAGATGAAAGCTGTCGATGTCCTGTGCCGGAAGCTTTGCAGGGGCCGCTGTCAGCGCTTCCGGCTGGGTCTCTGTTACTGTCAGCGGTTCAGGCTTTGGGCGCGGGTCGCCCTGGTTAAGGCTGGCGTGATAACCCGCCTGCTCAACGGTAGCGATCAGATCGTCGGCACGGGCGCTGCCGCTGATGCGGGCTTCGGTAATTGAGACATCCGCCTGTTCAACATCATCGCGCTTTTCGAGCGACTCTTTCACGCGCTTCACGCAGTGGCCACAGGTCAGGCCGTCCAGCGTTAGCAGAGTGGTTTGTGACATAGTAAAGCCTCCTGATAGTTCGGTTTGACCGGAAAACGAATTTCCAGTAGATAAGAAGGGTAAACCTTCCATCAAGGGGAAGGTCAAGGAGCACACCATGAATATCAGCGATGTGGCTAAAAAGACCGGATTAACCAGCAAAACGATCCGTTTTTATGAAGAGAAGGGGCTGGTAACACCTCCGCTGCGTAGTGAAAATGGCTATCGCAGCTACAGCAGTAAGCACATTGAGGAGCTCACGCTGCTGCGACAGGCACGGCAGGTTGGATTTAATCTTGAGGAGTGCCGTGAAATGATCGGCCTGTTCAATAATCCTCAGCGGCACAGTGCGGATGTGAAAGCCCGTACGCTGGATAAAGTGGCGGAAATTGAGTCGCATATCCATGAGCTGAACCTGATGCGTACGCGCCTGCTGGCCCTGGCAGAGAGTTGTCCCGGCGATGATAGCGCCGATTGCCCGATTATTAACAACCTTGCGGGCTGCTGCCACCGTTAAGCCGCATCGGCCAAATCCAGCAGCACCGGCAGCATCGCAGCAAGAGTAGCATTATCAGTACTGGCAGCACTGTTAGCCTCAGCCGCATCGCCGCATCGCCGTATCGCCGCATCGCAGCAATGTAGCATTGGCAGCATCGCATCCCGGCAGGCCAGTTTAGCGTATAACCCGGGTGTCCGACCCTCCAGCATTGGCTGGGCGTCTGATTATGCGCAGGGTAATACCTTCTACGGCAACCACGGTAACCGGCGTACCGGCAGGAAAGTCTTCCCCAGCCTGAACGCGCCAGCTACTGTCCCCAATCCGCACGTGCCCAAAACCATCTGACAGCGCTTCGTCGAGCGTCAGCTGTCGGCCAATTAGCTGACTACCGCGCTGGTTGAGGGTAGAAATGGGCTTTTTGCGGTCCTGACCTTTCAACCAGTGGTTCCACCACAGCGCCGACAGGATTGTTAGCAGAGCAAAACTGATCCCCTGCCACTCCCAGGGCAGTGGTACCAGCCACACCAGCAGGCTGACCAGCACGGCGGCAACGCCGCTCCACAGCAGGTAACCGCTGGCACCAAGCATTTCGGCCGCCAGCAGGACACCGCCCAGCGTCAGCCACATCACCCAGGGTGTTGCTAACAGATCGCTTATCATCAGATTTTCCGATCCTTCTTGCTCTCATTGAGTAGCTCAGAAATACCGGCGATGGAGCCCATCAGGCTGGTGGCTTCCAGCGGCATCAGCACCATCTTGCTGTTACTGGACGTGCCAATTTTTTGCAGCGCATCAGTGTATTTTTGCGCGACGAAATAGTTGATGGCCTGAATATCACCCGCGGCGATAGCCTCCGACACCATTTTAGTCGCCTGCGCCTCCGCTTCGGCGCTTCTTTCACGCGCTTCCGCCTGTAGAAATGCCGACTGCCTTTCGCCTTCAGCCTTCAGGATTTGCGACTGCTTTTCCCCTTCGGCGCGCAGGATCGCTGCCTGCCGAACCCCCTCAGCTTCCAGGATATCCGCGCGTTTGGTTCGTTCGGCTTTCATCTGGGCATTCATTGAGGCGATCAGCTCGGCAGGGGGACGAACATCGCGGATCTCAATACGGGTGATTTTGATGCCCCAGGGGTTGGTGGCCTCGTCGAGAATGCGTAACAGGCGGGTATTAATGTTGTCACGCTGTGACAGCATTTCATCCAGCTCCATTGAACCGAGCACGGTACGCATATTGGTCATGGTCAGATTGATGATTGCCAGTTCCAGATTACTCACTTCATAGGCGGCGCGAGGAGAATCGACCACCTGAATAAAGCACACCGCATCAATGGTGACGCTGGCGTTATCGCGGGAGATAATTTCCTGCGAAGGAATATCGAGGACCTGCTCCATCATATTGATTTTACGGCCTACTCTGTCCATAAAGGGCACAATCAGGTTAAGGCCGGGCTGGAGCGTATTGGTATAGCGGCCAAACCGCTCTACCGTCCACTGATAGCCCTGTGGAACGATTTTGATGCCTGACCAGACGACGATCAACGCCAGGATGATAATGACAGGAATAACAGTAAGCATAAATTAACCTCCGGATTGTTGCTGCCAGGGCCGAATCATTCGGCCCGTGCCCGTCATTCTACAGCATGTCGGGCGGTTAGCTGCTTCTTAATGGTACAGAAGCAATCAGTAAAGCAGGGAGTAAAGCTGGCGGCGATACCTGGCTGCCAGCGCGTCGCCGGTGCCCAACGCCGCAAGGATGTCCTGCAATATTTTACGTACCTGGCCGTTAGCCGCGCCGAGATCTTTTTTCAGATGACCAAACAGCAGCTCAAGCGCTTCTTCATTGCGTCCTACCTGATGCAGCTGCAAAGCCAGCTGCGTTGCCAGCTCAGCGTTGTCCGGCTGGGACGCAATCTGCTGCTGGAGCTGTTGAATTTCCGGCGTATCGGCGGCCTGTTTTAACAGATCGATTTGCGCAATAAGCCCCTGATAGCGCGTGTCCTTATCCTGGAGCGGCACGACTTTGAGCACCTCTTCCGCCTCTTCGCTGCGGTTCAGGGCGATCAGCGCTTCGGCCAGCAAAAAGCCCATTTCGCTGTTCTGATTACTCAGCTGCCAGGCTTCCTTAAGCAGGGGAAGGGCATCCAGCACTTTGCCTTCATCCATCAGGCGCATACCTTCCTGTGCTTTCAGCTCCTCTTCCTTAGGCAGCACCTTGTGCAACAGCGCGCGGATAGCTTCTTCCGGCTGTGGGCCCTGGAATCCATCCACCGGCTGACCATTCTGGAACAGATAAACGGTCGGGATGGAACGCAGGCCAAACTGCTGCGCAACGGCGGGTTGTGCATCGCAATCCAGCTCTGCCAGAACAAACTGCCCGGCATACTCCTGTGCGAGGCGCTCCAGCACCGGCGTTAATTCCTGACAGTGCTGACTGCGTGCAGACCAGAAATAAAACAGTACGGGTACCTGCATAGACTGCTCAAGCGTCTGCTGCAGGTTAGTTTCGTCAATCGTAATAATGCTAGCTTGTGGTGACATGAATTCGTCTCTTTTCAGTGTTTCTCATTGTATTGGGGCGACCGCGTGCGCTTCAAGGCCTGATATCACCGTAAGGCTACTTCCCGCGCAAAATGCGATCCAGTATCCAGCCCGGAAGTAAGCGCCGTAATACCGTCATGGCGTGCGCGACCAGCGTCACGGGATAGCGCAGCCGTGGATGTTTGCTCTCCAAAGCATGGCGCAACTTGGGTAATATTGCTTCCGGCGGCAGGGTAAAGCGTGCGGCAATACCGGGATTTTTTACCGGCTTATCGCGCTCGGCCTGGCTAACGTTGTCGGTAAAGCGGGTGCTGATTGGCCCGGGTTCAATCAGGCTGACGCGAATACCGCTACCGTGCAGCTCCATGCGCAGCGCATCAGTCCATGCCTCCAGCGCATACTTGCTGGCCGCGTAGGCACCGCGTCCGGGCGTGGAAATCAGCCCCAGTACCGAGCTGGTATTAATAATGCGCGCATCGCCGCTGGCGCGCAGCGCGGGCAGCAGAAGCGTAGTGAGCTGATGTGTACCAAACAGATTGGTGGCAAACTGCTGCTCCAGCTGCTGGCGAGAGATGGAGGCCAGCGGCCCGTACACGCCATAGCCGCCGTTATTAAAGAGCCCATCCAGGCGGTTATCGCACAGCGCGATAATTTCCGCGGCAGCCCGCTCCACGCTGATACTGTCGTTGAGATCGAGCTGGATGCCGGTAAAACCCAGCGCGTTCATACGCTGTACATCCTCGGGTTTACGACAGGCCGCCAGAATCCGGTAGCCACGACGTAGCAGGTCGTTGGCAGCGATAAAGCCTATTCCACTGGAACAGCCGGTAATAACGATATTTTTTTGCATAGAGTTACCTGTGAGCGGTCATCACAACCGGTCATTATTGCTTAATCAGCGGAGCCAGCTCGCTGGCCATCAGCCCGGTAATAAAGGGCTGGGCATCAGGGTTAGGATGAATACCATCCTGCTGCATCCATTCCGGCTTCAGGTAGACCTGCTCCATAAAAAAAGGTACCAGCGGAATGGCGTTCGCTTTCGCCAGCCGGGGGTAAATGGCACCGAAGGATTCGGTATAGCGTCGGCCATAGTTGGCAGGCAGGCGAATTTGCATCAGCAGAGGCTGCGCATTGGCCGCTTTGACCTGGCTGATAATCGCGCTAAGATCCTTCTCGATAGCCTGTGGCGGGAAGCCGCGCAGTCCATCATTTCCACCCAGCTCAATCAATACCCACCGCGGCTGATGCTGTTTAAGCAGGGCTGGCAGGCGAGCCAGCCCCTGCGCCACGGTGTCGCCGCTTATGCTACCGTTAACGATAGCAGGCGAGCTATGCCACTTATCATTGAGTTGCGCGGGCCATGCGGCGCTGGCGGACATGCGATAACCGGCGCTCAGGCTGTCACCGAGCACCAGCAGCGTATCTGCCGCCGCCGCGCGTAGCGATATCAAAGCCAGTAATAAAAGGACAGGGTAATGCCAGCGGAAAACATTCTTGAAGTTCATCGTCTTAGTAAGTCCGTCGGTCAGGGTGAGCATCAGCTCTCCATCCTTACCGGAGTTGAGCTGGTTGTCAAACCAGCTGAAACCCTCGCACTGATTGGCGAGTCAGGCTCCGGCAAGTCAACCCTGCTGGGTATTTTAGCCGGGCTTGATGATGGGACCGAGGGAGAGGTTACGCTGCTGGGTTCGCCGCTTCACCAGATGGATGAAGAGCAGCGAGCCGCGCTGCGGGCGAAGAGTATTGGCTTTGTTTTTCAGTCTTTTATGCTGGTTCCCACGCTCAACGCACTGGAGAACGTTCAGCTTCCGGCGCTGCTGCGCGGCGATAGCGACAGGCAGAGTCGTGCTCAGGCGCAGGAATTGCTAACCCAGCTTGGCCTGGCCGCGCGCATGACGCACCTGCCCGCACAGCTGTCAGGCGGTGAGCAACAGCGCGTAGCGCTGGCCCGTGCGTTCAGCGGACGTCCGGCGCTGCTGTTTGCCGACGAGCCTACCGGTAACCTCGATCGTAAAACCGGCGATCGCATTGCCGACCTGCTATTCGGACTCAACCGCGACTTTGCGACCACGCTGATTCTGGTCACGCATGATGAACAGCTGGCCGCCCGCTGCGATCGGCGGCTACGCGTGCGTGACGGTAAACTGTGGGAGGAGGCATGATCTGGCGCTGGTTTTGGCGAGAGTGGAAGTCCCCCTCGCTGCTGATTGTCTGGCTGGCGCTCACGCTGGCGGTGGCCTGCGTACTGGCGCTCGGATCGCTAAGCGACCGGATGGAAAAAGGGCTGACTCAGCAGAGTCGCGACTACATGGCAGGCGATCGCACGCTGCAAAGCGCCCGCGAGGTACCCCAGGCATGGCTTGATAACGCGCACCAGCTGGGGCTGAGGGTGGGGCGGCAGCTCACCTTTATGACCATGACCTTTGCCGGTGATACGCCCCAGCTGGCTTCGGTGAAGGCCGTTGACGACGGCTACCCGCTGGCAGGACAGCTGGCTACCGAACCTGCGGCACTTAAACCCGCAGTGGGGACGGTGCTGGTGGCACCGCGCCTGCAGGCGCTGCTTAACCTGCCCGCAGGCGGTCATCTGGACGTCGGGGATGCGACGCTGCGCGTCGCGGGCGTGGTCGTTCAGGAGCCGGATGCGGGTTTCAATCCGTTCCAGACTGCGCCACGGCTGTTAATGAACCTGGCCGACGTGGAGAAGACCGGCGCAATTCAGCCTGGCAGCCGGGTGACCTGGCGCTATAAGTTCGCCGGTACGCCCGCCCAGCTCAGCCGGTATGACAGCTTCATTGCCGCGCATCTCCAACCCGACCAGCGCTGGATAAGCGTCGAAAACTCAGAGGATGCCCTGGGCAAATCGATGCAGCGTGCGCAGCAGTTCCTGCTGCTGTCGGCGCTGTTAACGCTGATGCTGGCCATTGCGGCAGTCGCCGTTGCGATGAGCCACTACTGCCGCAGCCGCTACGATCTGGTGGCGGTGCTTAAGACGCTGGGAGCGGGCCGCACCGCCCTCAGAAAGCTGATTGTCGGCCAGTGGCTGGCAGTACTGCTGCTGGCGGCAGCAGGCGGCAGCGCGCTGGGGCTGGCCTTTGAGGGCATTCTGCTGCATATGCTCGGGCCGGTTCTGCCGGCGCAGCTGCCGCCTGCGAGCGGCTGGCCGTGGCTCTGGGCGCTGGGTTCGCTGTTTATTATTTCACTGCTGGTGGGGCTGCGCCCCTATCGTCTGCTGCTGGCTACGCAGCCGCTGCGGGTTCTCCGGCAGGATGCTGTCGCCAACGTCTGGCCCCTGAAGCTCTATCTGCCCGTCATGGGGCTGGTGGTGGTGGCACTGCTGGCCATACTGGTTGGCGGCAGCGGCCTGCTCTGGGCGCTGATTGCGGGTATTGCGCTGCTTTCACTACTGCTGGGTGCAGTCGGCTGGGCCGGGCTGATGGTTTTGCGTCGACTGACCGGACGGAGTCTGCCATTTCGTCTGGCGATAAACCGATTGCTGCGCCAGCCGTGGACGACCCTCAGCCAGCTGGCGGCCTTCTCACTTTCATTTATGCTGCTGGCGCTGCTGCTGATTATGCGCGGGGATCTGCTGGATCGCTGGCAACAGCAGATGCCGCCCGGCAGCCCTAACTATTTTCTGCTGAACCTGACGCAGGATCAGGTCCCGCAGGTCAGGACATTCCTGGAACAGCATCAGGTCCAGCCACAGACCTTTTATCCCATCGCCCGGGTCAGGCTGACGGGGATCAACAACCAGCCTGCCGATCCGACGCGCGATAATGCTCTTAACCGCGAGCTTAACTTAACCTGGCAAACGCAGCTCCCCGATCACAACCCACTGGTCGCGGGTAGCTGGCCACCAAAAACGGGAGAGGTGTCAATGGAGGAGGCCCTTGCCGGTCGGCTGGGGGTAGGGCTGGGTGACACGCTGACCTTCACCGGTGACACTCAGGCTTTCTCAGCCAAAATTACCAGCCTGCGCAAGGTGGACTGGGAGAGCCTGAAACCTAACTTTTTCTTTATTTTCCCGCCAGGCGCGCTGGATACCCAGCCGCAAACCTGGCTAACCAGTTTTCGGCTTGAGGGCAACACGGCGATGCTGGCCCAGTTAAACCGCGCGTTTCCTACTCTCAGCCTGCTGGATATCGGTACGCTATTGCGCCAGATTGGGCAGGTTCTTGCCCAGGTCAGCAGGGCGCTGGAAGTAATGGTTATTCTGGTGACCGCCTGTGGCATCCTGCTGCTGCTGGCGCAGATTCAGGTTGGAATGCGCCAGCGCAGACAAGAGCTGGTGGTCTGTCGTACGCTGGGAGCCGGCAAAAAACTCCTGCGGCATACGCTGTGGTGTGAGTTTGCGCTACTGGGTGCCGTATCAGGACTGGCCGCCGCATCCGGTGCCGAAGCGGCCCTGTGGGGCCTGCAACGCTACGTATTTGACTTCCCGTGGCAGCCTGACCTGCTGATTTGGCTTGTACTGCCGCTTGCAGGCGCGCTACTGCTGTCATTGTGCGGAGGATGGCTGGGCGTGCGGCTGCTGAAAGGGAAAGCGCTGTTTAGAGGGTATAACGCAGCGTAGGTAATCAGGCTGGCTGGCGGGGGTCCGCTCGGTAGCCAGCCTGGTGGTTAAATGGCGTAGTGGGGTCGGATGATATCTAATTCTACACCCAGCCTGATGGCGTGTTTGGCGTTGCTCACCCCTAACTTTCTGACCACATTACCGATATGAAATTTCACTGTTGTCACTTTGATCCCGAGGATTAATGCTATTTCCTGATAAGACTTTCCAACACTTGCCCAGTAAAAAATTTCGTTCTCTCGTCTTGATAGAAGCTGACCCGTCGTCATCTTTTTAGCTGGCGCTTTACTTTGTTCCTGATAAAGCGTTATTAGCTGCTCATGTGCTGTGACCAGGAGCATTTGAACCCGGTCTTTATTGCAGTGCAAAGCATTCTTAAGTTGACTGTCACTGTAGGGATTAAGGAAAAGAGACAGCACTACCAGGTTATTGTGCTGGTCATGGACAACGAAGGTACAGCCACTGGTGATATTATGATGACATGCCATATCAAACAGACGTGGTATCTGGACCCCTCGCTGCATAAGGCTTTTTTCATCCCAAAAAAAGGGGGTAAGCCTTTGCTGGGCACGACTCAGGACAGGATCGATATGGTGAAAGCTATTATCGATATAGACCTCGAACCATTCGCGCCTGTTTGAGATAATTGAAAAGTCGGCTGGATTATTTTTATTTCGGATTGCGTATGCGTAGTTAATATTTTTAAGCGTTTTCAGTTCCACTTCCAGATAGTCCTGGATGACGGTATTTATAGCTTCCTTATTGAACAAAGGCTGGATCATATCATTTCCTCGCAAAACCCTGCCTGATTTTATAAGAAAACCGACCGGGAACACCGTTTACCTGTCTTTAACGCAGGTTTAAATTAATTCAGCAGACACCATCAATAAGTGAGTGGGTTTTATAACGTTATAAAAAAATATCCCTGTGTGTTGGCAATTAAAAATATCGGATCACTGATTTTGTTTGGCTCTAAGATAAATTTTCTTTAGCAAAAATGATAGCTCTACTTAAGTACAGTTAGTGGCGTTTTTTTAACCCTGTCACTCGTACGGAAAGATGCAGTCTGCGGATCAGCCCGCAGGCTGCATCTGATTCTTTTTGCCTGAACTTAACCCTCTAACCTTTCAATCGCCCAGGCTATCCCACTGGCGTACTCATCCGGCAGCAGCGGCACCAGGTTATGCAGTGCCACCTGTAGCGATTTCACGCTGACATCGTTCAGATTGAGATGTCCAACCTTCCGGCCCGCGCGAACTTCTTTTTCGTACCAGTGGAGATGCACCAGCGGCAGATCTAACCACTGCACATTAACCCCGGTGCCGATCAGGTTGATCATTACTGACGGCGTGCTGACCACCGGCTTCGGCAGAGGGAGGTTCAGGATTGCTCGCAGATGCAGCTCGAACTGGCTGATGGAGGCGCCGTTTTGCGTCCAGTGCCCGCTGTTATGCACGCGTGGGGCCAGTTCATTGATCAGCAGACCTTCCGGCACCACAAAGCACTCCATCGCCATCACGCCGACATAGTTCAGCTCATGCATAATGGCCGACAGCATCGTTTCTGCCTGCTGCTGACGGGCCTTATCCGGCTCAGGCAACGCCACGCTGGTGCGCAGAATGCCGTCCTGATGAAGGTTATGCGTCAGGGGATAAAAAACCGTACTGCCATCAGATGCCCGGGCACCAACCAGCGACACTTCGCCGGAGAAGTTAATGCCCTGTTCCACAATGCATTCACCGTAGCCGGCAGCGGGCAGCGCATCGGTTTCACCCTGGCGTAAACGCCACTGGCCCCGGCCATCGTAGCCGCCGGTGCGGCGCTTAACGATCGCCAGTTCGCCCAGAGTCGCAAAAATTTGCGGCCACTCGCTGGCATCGGCCAGCAGCTGCCAGGGCGCAGTAGCCAGGCCCAGCCGATCGAGGAGCTGTTTTTGCGTCAGCCGATCTGCCAGCAGCGGAAAGATATCGCGGTTAACAAAAGCAGTATGGCTGGCCAGCTCGCGCGTCAGCGCCGTTTCCGGCCAGCGTTCAATCTCAGCGGTGATCACGCTCTGCTGAATGGGCAGCGCTTCTGGCTCGGCGTCAAGGCCAACAGGATAGACGGCAATGCCCAGCGGCTCACCGGCCTGACGCAGCATGCGCCCCAGCTGTCCATTACCCAGTACGCAGACCGGCTTCATGGGTTCACCTGTGGGTCTGGATTATTTAGCACCTCGTCGGTCTGGCTTTTGCGCCAGTCGGCGAGGCGTGTAGCCAGGCCTGCATCATGCAGCGCCAGGATCTGCGCAGCCAGCAGCGCTGCGTTTGCCGCGCCCGCCTTGCCGATGGCCAGCGTACCGACCGGGATACCGCGCGGCATCTGCACAATGGAGTAAAGGCTATCGACGCCGCTCAGGGCTGCACTCTGTACCGGAACGCCGAGGACCGGCACCAGCGTCTTCGCGGCCAGCATACCCGGAAGATGGGCCGCACCGCCCGCACCGGCAATAATCACCTGAAAGCCATTTTCCTGCGCCTGTTCGGCAAAGCTAAAGAGCTTGTCCGGCGTGCGGTGGGCCGAAACGACTTCGCAGTGAAAGGGGACGGCCAGGCTGGTGAGAATTTCCGCAGCAAACTGCATGGTTGCCCAGTCACTTTTGGAACCCATAACAATAGCAATGCGGGCCGATGCGGCGTTGGAAGACATGCGGGTCTGACTCCTGTGATTATACATACGTCATCGGAAGACCTGCACTTACTTGAGCGGGCCGCCGGATGGGAAGGGCTGAGAGAATAACATGACTGGAGGGCAAGGAAAACGGTTGCGTATGCCCTTCATCCGCAAAAAAACCGCATTTAACCGCCTAAAAGGGGAAAGCGATCAATGCCGTTTCATCGGGGCTGACGCGGATCATCGAGCCTTCGGTGTGCCATGCGCCCAGCACCAGGCGCTCGGCGGGCTGACCGTTAACCTCGAGCTGATGAACGGCGGGTCGGTGGGTATGGCCATGTATCAGGTACTGCACCTGATGATGCGACATTGACTCGCTGACCGCAGCGGAATTGACGTCCATAATTGCGACATCTTTACTGCTGTTAGCCTGTTTACTGCCGGATCGCATACGCGCGGCAATGCGCTGGCGCAGAGAGAGGGGTAGGGCAAGGAACAGTTTTTGCAGCCAGCGCTGATGAACCCGGCGGCGAAACTGCTGGTAGCCTGCATCGTCGGTGCAGAGCGTGTCACCATGCATAATCAGAATGCGTTTACCGTACAGTTCCAGCACCGTCTCCTGGGGCAGGAGCGTCATGCCGCAGGCGGCGGCAAAGCGCTTACCCAGCAGGAAATCACGGTTGCCATGAATAAAGTAGCAGGGAATGCCACGCTGCTTTAGCGCATTAAGGGCAAGGGCGATTTCTGCATGCAGCGGCTGAGGGTCGTCGTCGCCGATCCAGGCTTCAAACAGATCGCCGAGAATATATAACGCATCGGCGTGGAAAGCTTCACGGCGCAAAAAAGCAAGAAAACCGGCAGTGATTGCCGGTTCTTCAGTGCAGAGATGCAAATCTGCGATAAACAGCGTGCAGGACATTATTCGCTAACGATCACGTTCTGAATGATAACGTCTTCTTTTGGCACGTCCTGATGCATACCGCTGCGGCCGGTTGCAACGGCTTTGATCTTCTCAACCACGTCCATACCTTCAACTACTTCTGCAAATACGCAGTAACCCCAGCCCTGCAGGCTTTCGTCGCGGAAGTTCAGGAAGTCGTTATCCGCCACGTTGATAAAAAACTGCGCGGTCGCGGAGTGAGGAGCCTGAGTACGGGCCATGGCCAGCGTACCTTTGGTGTTCTTCAGACCGTTGCTGGCTTCGTTGCGGATCTCTTCTTTGGTATCTTTCTGCTTCATGCCCGGTTCGAAACCGCCGCCCTGAACCATAAAGCCGTTGATAACGCGGTGAAAGATGGTGTTGTTATAAAAACCTTCACGGCAGTATTCCAGGAAGTTTTTAACGGTAGCTGGCGCTTTGTCATCAAAGGTTTTGATAACGATATCGCCATGATTAGTCTGGAAAGTAACCATATTATCATCCTGTAGAAATTGAAGTATTTATCGGTAAGCAAGTGCCGGTGCCCTCAGGGCATTCGCACGCTTTTGGCAGACCGCTTTTATATCACAAATTGTCATGTCGAGTCAGCCCTGCTGCATAACGGGACCGCGCTAGCGCCTTGCTTTGCGTGGCGGTTACGTTAACAATACGGCAGAATACCAAACTGGTTTATCCCGCACACGTTAAAAACGGAATGTCTCAATGCTAAAGATTTACAACACCCTGAGTCGTCAAAAAGAGGAATTTAAACCCATTCATGCTGGTGCTGTTGGCATGTACGTGTGCGGCATTACCGTTTATGACCTCTGTCACATTGGACACGGACGCACGTTTGTTGCCTTTGACGTGGTGGCACGCTACCTGCGCTATCTGGGTTACTCGCTGAAATACGTGCGTAACATCACCGATGTTGACGACAAGATAATCAAACGTGCCAACGAGAACGGCGAGTCGATAGAAGTGCTGACCAACCGGATGATTAGCGAGATGCATGCAGATTTTGCTGCTCTCAACATCCTGCCGCCGGATTGCGAGCCACGCGCCACGCGCCATATCAGCGAAATTATTGAAATTGTCGAAAAGCTGATCGCGCGCGATCACGCTTATGTTGCCAGCAACGGCGACGTGATGTTCTCGGTGGACAGCGATCCGAATTATGGCCAGCTCTCCCGTCAGGATCTGGATCAGCTCCAGGCCGGTGCCCGTGTGGACGTGGCGGAAGACGTCAAGCGCAATCCAATGGACTTTGTGCTGTGGAAGATGTCGAAAGCCAACGAGCCGGGCTGGGATTCACCCTGGGGCGAAGGCCGTCCGGGCTGGCACATTGAGTGCTCGGCGATGAACTGCAAGCAGCTGGGCGACCATTTTGATATCCACGGCGGCGGATCAGACCTGATGTTCCCGCACCACGAAAACGAGATCGCCCAGTCCAGCTGTGCGCACGACGGTCCCTATGTGAACTACTGGATGCACTCCGGCATGGTGATGGTAGACCGTGAGAAAATGTCGAAGTCGCTGGGTAACTTCTTCACTATGCGCGACGTGCTGGCACATTATGATGCGGAAACGGTGCGATACTTCCTGATGTCGGGCCACTATCGCAGCCAGCTAAACTACGGCGAAGATAACCTGAAACAGGCGCGATCGGCGCTGGAACGCCTCTATATTGCCCTGCGTAATACGGATGCGTCGGCGTTACCCGCGGGTGGTGAGGCATTCGAGGCCCGCTTCCGCGAGGCGATGGATGATGACTTCAACACGCCGGAAGCCTACTCGGTGCTGTTCGATCTGGCGCGCGAAGTGAACCGCATGAAGGCTGAGAACGTTGCCGCCGTTGACGGTCTGGCCGCAACGCTACGTTCGCTTGCTGGCGTACTGGGCCTGCTGGCGCAGGATCCGGAGCTATTTTTGCAGAGCGGTGCACAGGACGCGAATGATAACTCGGCGGAAATTGATGCGCTGGTGCAGATGCGGATTAACGCGCGTAAAGAGAAAAACTGGGCGCAGGCGGATGTTGCGCGCGACAAGCTGAACGAACTGGGCATTGTGCTGGAAGATGGCCCGCAGGGCACCAGCTGGCGTCGGAAGTAGTAAACAGCGTCAGGGGCGCTCGCTCCTGACGCTGCTCCCGGTGCTCAGCCCGCGGGCGGGGCACTGGGAAGAGGTAACCTTATTCGGTCACCGTAATGCTGTTACCGTCGAACTCCACCTTCTGGCCGGAGACGATTTTACAGCGCTTACGGGTTTCAACCTTGCCATCAACGGTGACATAGCCTTCGGCTATCAGCGATTTCGCCACCGCGCCGCTTTCTACCCAGCCTTCCAGCTTCAGCAGATCGCAGAGATCGACGTGCGGATGCTTACCTAAAGAGAACGTTGCCATTACTGTGCTGCTCCATCATTAAATTCTTCACATGCCTGAAGGGTATTCTGGATAAGCGTGGCGACCGTCATCGGGCCAACGCCGCCAGGAACCGGCGTAATATACGACGCGCGCGCGGAGGCGGCTTCAAAATCCACATCGCCCACGACCTTGCCACTCTCCAGGCGGTTAATGCCCACATCTATCACAATCGCACCGGGCTTAATCCAGTCGCCGGGGATAAAGCCGGGCTTGCCGACGGCAACGACCAGCAGATCCGCATGCTCGACGTGACGACGCAAATCTTTGGTAAAACGGTGAGTTACGGTTGTGGTGCAGCCCGCCAGCAGCAGCTCCATACTCATCGGACGGCCCACGATATTGGATGCACCAATCACCACCGCATTAAGCCCGAAAGTATCAATATTATAGCGCTCAAGTAGGGTAACGATGCCGCGAGGCGTACAGGGGCGAAGCTTAGGCGCACGCTGGCACAGGCGGCCAACGTTATAAGGGTGGAAGCCATCCACGTCCTTGGTTGGCGAAATATGCTCCAGCACCTTAACGTTATCAATGCCTGCCGGCAGCGGCAGCTGCACCAGGATACCGTCGATTTCACCCTCGTTATTCAACTGCTCAATCAGCTCCAGCAGCTCTGCTTCGCTGGTGGTCGCGGGCAGGTCGTAAGAGCGGGAGATAAAGCCCACCTCTTCGCAGGCGCGACGCTTGCTGCTTACGTAAATCTGCGAAGCCGGGTTCTCACCCACCAGAACCACGGCCAGTCCAGGCGCCCGTTTTCCAGCGGCCAGACGCTGCTGCACTTTCTCAGCAACCTCCTGTCGTACCTGCTGCGCAATCGTTTTACCGTCAATAATCTTTGCTACCATCAGAGAGGGGATCCATCTGTGTTGAGTTAAAACGGGGAATGGCGCCTATTTTGTCAGAAGCGGCGGCCGCTGTCAGGCACAGTTTTGCTGGCTACTGTGCAATAGTGCAGCAACAGCGCGCCGCATCAGGTAAAATCGTTGACTCAGCAGCCCCGCTCCGTATAATTCGACGCAGTTCACTATGCGCCCTTAGCTCAGTTGGATAGAGCACCGGCCTTCTAAGCCGTAGGTCACAGGTTCGAATCCTGTAGGGCGTACCATTAATTATCAATCAATTAACAACTTCCTCCCGTCTTCAAATTTTCCTTGTGGGACAGATTTGGGACAGAGACACTAAAAATCGCATCAATATGACGTGCATGCTCGGTCAAATGGTTCGGTGCCAGATGAGCATAACGCTGTACCATCTCGATACTTTCCCAACCCCCCATTTCCTGCAACGCTGACAGTGGCACGCCCGCCTGAATAAGCCAGCTCGCCCACGTATGTCGCAAGTCGTGAAAACGGAAATCCTCTATACCCGCCCGAACAAGTGCAGCTCTCCAGGCAGTATTGGAATCAACCCGCATTTTCCTTACCGCCGGCGTTGGCGTTCCGTCATTTCTCTTCACCGCCGAGGTGTGTACGAACACCCAGCTTTGATGATTCCCTATCTGCCGGCGTAATACAGAACATGCCAGGTCATTCAGCGCTACGCCAATAGCTCTGCCTGACTTGCTGTCCTCGGGATAAATCCACGCCACCTTGCGCTGCATGTCTATCTGCTGCCACTTCATATCCACGATGTTAGAGCGGCGCAGGCCTGTTGCCAGCGCAAACTCTACGGTAGACTTCAGTGGCTCCGGGCATTCCTTAATCAGTCTCTGGGCTTCAACGGGTTCGAGCCACCGAACCCGCTTGTTCCTTTCCTGAGGAACCTTGATCACCGGCCCTTTTTCGATCCACTTCCAGTCACGCTCCGCAGCCCGCATCAATGCCTTCATTAAAGCCAGGTGCTTCGCCTTCGTTGAAGTTGAAACCGGCTCCGGCTTATAAACCCCCATATCGATTCCCTTCTTCTGCATCCCTGCAGCACGCTGCCTCCAGCGCACCTCAGACTTCCTGTTATTCATCCTGCTTACAGCGGTGTAAATCTTCGCTTCGGTAATGTCCTTTAACAAAACACCCTCAAAGTGAATCAGCCAGAATCCCATCCGGCCTTTATCGGCATCCAGTGACTTCTTGTGTGCTTTCTCTTCAAGCCAGCGCATGCAGGCTTCGTCAAAAGTCACGCTAGGAAAATCACCGAGTTTCTCTATCCGCCACAGCTCAGCTTTTCTTTGGTCGTGCAGCTCCTGAGCTTGCTTTCGGTCCGTTGTCCCAAAAGATTCCTTAATCCTTTTGCCGCCCGGCGTTGTGTAGCTGCCGTACCAGACATCCCCTCTGCGGAATAATGACATGCTCTCTCCTTATCATGTGCATCACCCGCGCTCACGGCGACAGTGTGCAACGGATTATTCAGGGCGGCAATACACGCCTGCCGGGTTACAAGATATGGTGACTTGTTTTTGCTGGGGTCTTTACGTGTCGCGGTGAGCCGGCCGCTCCGTATCCAGTTGCTGGCGGTCGGCCGGGAAATGCCGAGAAACGTGCAGGCCTCATCCAGCGTCAGTGAGTACGCTTCCATAGTTGACCTCGTTCAGAGTATTTTGAATATCGCCCAGACGGCGATCACGAATGCTATTGCGATGAGAATGTGGGGATGGGTGATCACAGCTGCTGGGCGTAATCCGCCGAAAGCAAAGTGATGGCTCGGCGCATTGCAGCAACTCTTCCGGTTTCTGAATACTCCACCGTTCTGGACTGAGCGCCAGCTGGCTCACTAACCAAAACCACGCGGTCACCAAAGGTGATGTTCATATCGAGAAGGCTGGCGAGATGCATAGCCTGCGAGGTATCAATCTGAGGTTGCCATGCCCAGCCCATAACCATTCTGAGTGACAACTTATCCTTTCCGGTATGCGAGCAGCTCTCTGCAGACATCAAAGAAAGCTTATTAAGCTCCCGGTCGCTCAATTCATTAATTTCTTCTTGGGACATGATCTATCTCCTATCCACCACGACCCAGGCGCTGACAAACGCAATTCAGCCATAGCCATGCCCGCCCACGATGTTGTGCAGGTATCAGGGTTTCAATGCGCTTGGCGTGTTTATCGAGTATCTGTCGGTAGGTGAGGGTGTTTGATTTGTTGGTGTATTCTTTAACTGCAGCTCGGGCTGTGCTGTTGATCGCGTTCTGAGACTCCGGCGACATTCTGCCTCTCCATACATTCCATCCACACCTCACGGGCCAGAGTGCAGCGCGGTATGCTCCAGATTAAGCGGCGCTTTCCGGTCTGGCCTGCCCACTGGATAATCTCATCCATGTAGTGCTCAAAGGCTTTCTCTGCTTCATTCATGCCACCCTCCGTTGTTTGGTTGCCCACTGATTAAGCTCATCATCTTTCCTGCACTCTGGGCAGCAGTAGCTCGCACCCGGCTGAGATGGCTCCCCACAATCTCCGTTGCGGCAAATGGGTGAAGGCGGTTCCGGCTTCTTCCTGTTAGCCAAAGCGATAGTCCTTTCCAGCTCTTCAAGCTCAGCGGCCTGGTCAGTTACGTCTGCATGCATGAGGTGGCTCCTGAATTTAGAAAACAAAAAACCGCCCGGAGGCGGTCACATAAATCAAAAATTTGTATTAAGGATTACGATATTCTTCATAGGTGCGTGGTTTGGGATCGGTGGCAGTACGATACTGCTCAATGCTTTCTTTGCGTTGCTTAAGGTACATCAATGTCTCATTGAGCTGATTTTGCTCATCAATAGGCATGGTGATAACACCAGAATCATTCTTTGATTTAATCTTATCCATGATTTCAATGGCTAAACCAATCATCTCGCTATCGGTCAAAATCTCGTTTCGATACATTTCACTGCGGTTTTCGAGATCGTCAACTTTGCTTTCTAATTCCGCGACCTGATTGAAATAGCCTTCATTCTGTGACTGCGCATCGCTCAGAGCTGCGTCCGCATTAATAGCGAGCTCTTTCAATTCGTTGACTTTTTCAATTGCTTGACTGGCAAGTTGTTCAGCTGTATCAGACATGATTAATTCCTTTTCAGTTTAATGGTTTATCGTAATAACTCAGGAAAAATACTAACCGAAATATAATCAATCTCAAAGCAAAATACTGTATATAAATACAGTATTTTGTGTCATAAATCTGGCTTGGATTTTGCTGACAGATTCACGCCGCGAGCAGTTATGAATCTGATGCCCATTCGCTTAGCCATTTGACGAATTGATTCACATGAGCGGTTTATTTTCCGGGCGATTATTTTCGGAGGTAGAGAAGAGGACATTCTCTTTAGAGAATCCTTTTCATCAGGAGTCCATCGACGACCAAGAGAAAGCTGATTCCCTCTTCTCCGGTAGTTTCCAACCATCGTTATCTCCTCCACTTTTGGCAATAAAAAACCCCGCCAGAGCGAGGTTTTAGGATTTTAGTTTTAGACTAACGATTCATAAAGATATAGTGGCTAGGTGTTTCTTCTACCAAAAAATAATCACCATTTTCAAACAATTCACTTTCAAAATGAACACCTTGGCTTTTCGGCCAGCCCATGAAATATTGAACGCTGGTATTATTTTTTGGGATTACAACGGTAGTTTCTGCCGTCAAAGCATTCGGATGGCCTGAATGTATGACTGAAACATCAGCATCTAGAAGGATGCCCTGATAGGTAATTTTTGTTAAGGCCATAGCTTAGTTACCCTTAGTTATAAATCGGAATGATTGAAGTAATGGTTTGTTCATCAAATTATCATTACCGCTTAACTAATGCTGAAAAATAACAGTTTAGACTACTCTTAATTCGGAGGTGCCTATGTGCGGACGATTCACGCAGTACAGAACACGCGAAGAATACCTGAAAGAGTTTGCCGACGAAGTAGAGCGAGAGATTGCTTACGACCCTGAACCGATCGCCCGGTATAACGTGGCGCCCGGCACCAATGTCCTGCTGCTAAACCAGCGCGATGATTCCCTTCATCTCGATCCGGTTCACTGGGGATATGGGCCTGAGTGGTGGCACAAAGCACCGCTGATCAATGCCAGGGTAGAGACCGCAGCCACCGGCCGCATGTTTAAGCCGCTGTGGAACAACGGTCGTGCTATCGTCATGGCAGATGGCTGGTATGAGTGGAAGCGTGATGACAGCAAAAAACAGCCTTACTTCATCTACCACAAATCCGGTAAGCCCATCTTCTTCGCGGTAATCGGCAAAGTTCCCTATGACAAGCAGAATGAGAGCGAAGGCTTTGTGATAGTCACCGCCGCCAGCGATAAAGGTCTGGTCGATATCCATGACCGCCGGCCGCTGGTTCTGAGCACATCCGCTGTGCTGGACTGGCTCAATCCTGAAACCACTTCTGAAGAGGCACAGGGCATCGCCAAAGAGCAATCCATACCCTCAGATGAGTTCACCTGGCATCCTGTATCGAAGTCAGTGGGCAGCGTGAAGAATCATGGGAGTGAGTTGGTCGAGGAGATTGATGATCCGGTGTTGTGAGTGAGGTCAACTCACTCACCACTCGGCGCTAATGGTAGTGGCATCCAGTGGGTGATCTTATTACCCAGTGACTCCCCAAAAGGTTCATTTAAGAATCTACATTCATGTTTGTTGTAATAAGCAACGAATGAATTACTACCCTCGCTAGCCATAACCGCTGCGTGGTCCCATTCACCGCATTCCGGCATCCTGTCACTACACTTAATCCAGCCATCCGGCGCGCTGGGCGCTGGCGGGGTGGTGTAGAGCGGCACAACGGAATAACCGGCATCTCCTTCTTCACGAAAATCATTTAGAGAATCCACCACATCCGCAAGTAAGCCGCCGTCGGCATCAACGCATACTTCATCAAAATGTGGTTTTCCGTCATAGTCTGCGATACCAAACATGAAAGGCTTATCCTGCGCATCCATCACCGCGAGAAGTGCGCGGGCCATTTCGATTCGTTCATCCCATGACACCTTGCAAATGGTGTTCTCGTCTGCAAGTTGCTCCAGCCTTTCCCGGCTGAGGGTCACGATTGGGTTAGTCATTTCATGTCTCCGTTATATACAAACCGGCAGCAATCAGGCGCGCACGGCGCTGGGCTGCAATGATGTGCTTCTGGCGCTGCTCTTCATTCGCCAGGCTGAATGACCTCACACTAACCACGATCGTCTTGCCGGCTTTCGGGGTAATGCGATGAGGGCGAGAGGTGAGGGTGTAGATGCGGTCGCGATTCCCTTCGCTATCGGTAATCCATTCACTGGCTTCAATGGTGGCTGTCTGATTGGCGCCGACCTGCCACCGCATCTGAGCGTGAAGGTCGGTGACAGTCATCTTCAATATCTTCGCCAGCTCCGTACCGGTCATTGGCCGCTTGCTGAGTTGCCAGCATGCTAATTCTTTGAAACCATCGTTCTTGCATCCGGTACGGCGGCGGTAAAAGGGATTATTCTTCACTGTCGACCTCACTTAATAATCAGTGAAAGTTTTCCAACTTTTATTTTGGCTCCAGGAACATCCTGCCCGGCATCCAATAGCTTTTTGATACCTAATTTGTCGGGCTTTATGGTTGTCTCGTACTCGACTAAATTCGGGGGAAGGGCGCCAGCATCCGTAATGTCGACAGACTTTGTTGGCGCTCTGACTGATACCTGGTGAAGGCCGGCAGTAATCTTTTTAAGTCCTGCGTGCTGAAGCGTCTGGGCGATGTAGGTCTTAATGCTGGTTATGCGGTTCTCGGCCGTGGCGGCTCTTTCTGTAAGCGATTTGGCCTCGTTCCTGAGTGCATCAACGTAAACCGATTCGTTTTTGCAGATAGCGAGTAGCTGACAAATTTTGTCTGAAAACTCACCCTCAATTCCTTCGAGGGTGTCGGCAATCATCTCCGGCGTCATGTCAGATTCAGTCAGCTTCACGTAGCTATTTGCGATCTCATACAGTTTGCTCATGAGACACCTCTAACTTGGCTTTGCATTCGGCATAGATGGCCTGAACGTTCTTCTGCAATGGGTTTCCAGTGGTCATTTTGTATGCCTGCTGGAACAGAACTTTCAGCTCGTTAAGTCCCTCAGCCAGAGGCATCCTGTCGCATATTTCACTGACCTGTTCCTGAAGCGCTGCCCTGCGCTGATTTTCGTCCTGAATGACTTTTTCCTCAGGGACATGGCTCATCATGGGCTCGGTGTGAATCCCTTCATCTTCATTGATGACGTGAATAGCGTTATCCAGACGCTCTGCGCGGGGCCAATACTTGCTGGCGCGCTTAACGATTGTCTTCCTTGCCATCTCTTCCCAGAAGTTCTTCCATGGGCCATTCTTGGCCTTACTTGTTGCTTCCGTTGCTTTGATTTCTGCAAGGCTCATCTCTTCCGTGAGGTAATCACCGCCGGGAGTTTTAACGGTGCAGTAACCGCCGACGACCGTGCCGCGGTCACCGAAAGCGTTATATTTGTGAGTTGGTGCCGTATCGAGCCCGTTAGATTCGTATGTGTCGTGGGAGTAAACCAGTTTGCACTGGCCCCACAGGATTGATCCGGCAGACTGGGCAAGATGAAGCAGGCCCATGTAGCTGATATCCAGACACACCATGCCATCACGTGGCACCAGATAGGCCAGCTTACTTGCCGGGTTAAGAGTGATACCCACGGCCGCCACATTGATGATGGCGTTCTGCGCGCTGGTAGGGTTAGAAATTGCGGTCTTTGCCAGAAAGTCATTCTTCTGGAAAAGCTGAATAGCGAACTGGCTTTCCTTAGCCCACACCACTGACTGGTCCGTTACTGCTCCAACAAACAGCGGTTCCTGCTGTTTCACAAACTCAACGATGCTTAGGTTCATCACGCCACCTCTGAATAACTGTGCTTAGATTTAAAAATGTCCAACGCGTAACGGTGGTGAAATATGTTCAGGATCCGAATCGCACTGTGTGCCGGTTTGATGATGATGCTGTCAGCATGCGCCAACGTGCCATCAACGCTGCCAACAATATCGCAGGATTTGATGACGCCTCCGTGCAAGCTAAGTCCGGCGGGAAGTGACAGTGACGCCGACCTGCAGTCTGACAGCGAAAGTGCTGAGTGTGTAAGACAGTTGCGATTAAACATTTATCGCTGGCAGGCGTGGTATAGAGCAGCTCAGTAGGGATATTTTCGTATCTAAAAACACTGAAAGCTTAAAACTTTTTAAGTTATTATTACCAACTCACTACAGGAGGTGGTAATGAAACAACTGGTTGATTCAATTCAAAATACATTAAATTCCAAGAATTGGCTTTCTGCTTTATACATGGCAATAACATTGCCAGATATCTGCGCCGCTACTGAGAATGTAGTTAGTGGAAACGGTGCTAGATACAGGGACTGGTTCAATCGGTACATGAAGAAAAAGTATGACTCAGCTAATTATTATGAGTACGTAGAGGCTTACCATCCAGAAAGGATTAAAATCTTGCCTCAAGAAATCTTGGATGGTTATAAAAAAGAGCCAACTAAGGTTAAATTCACCGCTGAGAGTTGCTGGGCGCTTAGAAATGCGACGCTGCATGAAGGCATGGATGAGGACAAGTTAAAGAAATTCAGAATTACGGTTCCAGATGCATTGAACAATGTTCATCACCTCACCCATGATAAGACTGGTGGAATAGTCCAGATTGATGCAAGCATTTTTTGCGAAGACATCATAGAAGCCGTTAAAGCATGGGAGATCGATATGGCCTCAAGGCCAGAAGTAATTACAAAGCTCGGGAAAATGATACGCATTAGGGATCAGAGATTCATTTTCGATTGAAGATAATGAAGTTCATTAAGCCGCCTCCGGGCGGTTTTTTATTGGAGCGAATATGCCTGACACCTACCGCATCACAGTAACCACAAAGTCAGGTGAAACCCACGAAGGCCTGATGAACCGATCACAGCCTGAGATGGTTAACGGCTTCATCGGTGTAGCCAAAGAAGACGGTTCATGGGTTTACCTGGCGCCAGACGACTTGCTCAAGATGGAGTAGGTACTGCAAAGTAGTTAAAGCCCCATTATTTGCAATAAGGCGCATGCCGCTGCACATAAGGCTGCGCGACTATTGTATTTGGCTTGCAAACGAGCGGTGAGAACAAAATTATGCATATCGACTTTATCATCTGGTTCTTTCATTGTCAGAACCACCCTGTGTGGCTTCTCTTTCGAGGTAACAAATGCAGAGTAAAGCCAGTACAAAGCCGACAGAACACCAGCAGATATTGAGAAAATTCGATATTCAGAAATGAGCTTAAAAATAATATCCATATAAATCCTAAAGGTATTTATGGCACTCACCGACAAACAAGAAATGTTCTGTCGCGAGTACCTCATCGATTTGAACGCCACGCAAGCGGCCATTCGGGCGGGGTATAGCGAAAAGACTGCAAACCGAACCGGATCTGAAAACCTGTCAAAACCTGATATTGCGCAACGCATCATTGAACTTAAATCAAGTCGCAATGAAAGGGTAGAGGTAAACGCAGATTACGTTCTACGCCGCCTGGTTGAGATTGACGAAATGGACGTGCTGGACATTCTGAAAGATGACGTGGGGTCAGTCCAGTGGTTAGCCTCTGCTACATGCAATTGTGGATGGAAAAAGCCCAGCAGGCTGGCAAAGAGGTTTACCCGGCGATGAAGCAGTTGCGTTCTGAGTTTTCTGGCTTCTTCTACGATCTGGCTCATGAGACTCGTTTTTTCACCCAAGGAACCAAAGAAGCGCTTCTGCGCGAGTCCGAACATCTGGATAAGAAAAACCGGTATGTGGAAAACGCAGAGGGTATGTTCAGGAAATTACGCAGTACGAGGGAGTTACACTGACAGGTGTATGGGATGGCGTAAAAAGAAAAACCGCCAATGTGGAGTTGGCGGTTATCAGGTGTCAAATCAAACTTCGAGGTTCAAATGACTAAGTTAACTGTAGCAAACCAAAGATCTGCTGTCACGAAAATGTCGAGCCGTGAAATTGCTAAATTGACCGGCAAACAACATAAAAACGTTATGGCGGATTGCAGAGCAATGTTTGAAGCGCTCAATTTTCAATCGGCTGAGTTCTCAGCCGATTACCAAGATGAAAAGGGGCGCACATATCAGGAGTATTGGCTCGACCAGGATCTGACCCTAACGCTAATGACCGGCTACAGCATCCCACTTCGCCATAAAGTAGCCACGCGCTGGCGTCAGCTTGAGTCTGGTGAGGTTCTTCTCCAGAAATCAAAGTCGCACCTGCCTGAATATCGTCGCGCCCGCGCTATTAAGATGGAAGTTGAGGCAATGAGCCTGGCTCTTTCATTTATGCCCAAGTTGAGTGATGTGGCAAAGCAGACAGCAATGGCCCGCGCGGTGAATGATGCTGCCGGGATTGAGCTTTTGCCACTGCCGAAAGTTGAAGAGCATTATCATACAGCTGGGGAAGTGGGCGATATGCTTGGCGTTTCAGCTCAAAAGATTGGCCGCATCGCGAATGCCAATGATCTGAAAACTGACCAGTACGGAATTTTCGTAATGGATAAGTCAGCCTACAGTAGCAAGCAGGTCGAAGCGTTCCGTTACAACGCCGAAGGCGTCAAAGCATTGCGCCACCTGATTCACGGCGCTGACGTAGCTTAAAAGTAAAGGTGTAAGTTGAACTTACATCTTTAGAATCGCGACCAAAGCTTGATGTTTGAGTCTACACCAAACCCGCGAGTGCGGGTTTGGTGGTGTACGGCTGCTGATATACGGTAAATGACTGTAAATATCATAATGTTAATGCTCAACAGGTCGATATCTTCTCAAAACAAATTGAGGGGGATTAAAATGCCTTTTAAGCTTAAAGCTATCGTGTGGGTCATTGGCGGGATTTTAGGTATTTATATACCAACTTCTATGCTTAGCCTTAACATTCACAACGGTTTTTACGTTAAGCAAATGGCGAACTGCGGGGAAGATGCTTCAAATTCTCTCGCGTCTCTCTTAAGTGGCGATGAAATGTCCATCAGAGGTAACGACTTGGATAATATCGCAAAAGATCTCAAGTCGTGCCAAAAAAATCTCGATTACAACAAAGGATTAGTGACTTCTCTTCGTGAAGAACGCGCACGCGACAGCAAGCAGACATCTTCTCTAAAGTAACCAATTTGCTTCCATTTGCATAAGACTCCCTTTAGGATTACTCCGAACATTACTCTTGGGGCAGGGATATGAAGAAGATAGGATTAGTGATTTTATTGGCGTCTATAACAGGTGTGGCACACGCCCAATGGGCAACTAGTGTAGACGACGACATCTTCTCTGGTGGTAAGAAAGCGACTATGGTTGCTTCAATCGGAGATTACAACGACAGTAGCGCACTTATATTTGATTGCACAAAAAATGAACTATCCTTCGCGTATATCGAGCGTTCCAATCAGCCTGAAAAAGCTTCCCATCTACCAGTAGATATGTTTGTCAAGATTGATTCGGGTGATATAAAAAAAATGAAATCATCATTTGAAGAAAGAAATGATAAATATATTCAGGCTGGAGTTGATGACAAAGACATCATAACTCAAATTTTGAAAGAGGCTGCAAAGGCTAAATCCAAGATGATAGTTGGGATTTCCAGCGATGTGATCGGGCAACACTCAGTAACAGCAAATGTTTCTGGTTCCAGTAAAGCTGTTAACCAGTTCGCTACAGCATGTGAGATTAAGCTTTAGTAATTAGCTCTCGCTAGATACATCTCAGACCCAGCCAATGAGCTGGGTTTTTTTATGCCCAAACAAAGAGGTTTATATGGATGTTCAGGCTTACCGCGTAGCTGTCCGCATCGCTCTTGATGACCAGATCACCCGGAACATGATGCAGGTGAGCCGTGATGCCATTCAGCTCAATAAGAAGTTCGTTGAGTTGGCGAAAAACATCAAGGCTGTAACCAGTGCCGCCAAAGAAGCTACCTCAGCAATGCGCTCCATGAACAGCGCAATGAATAACCAGTTTTCAGGTGCGACGCGTGGTGCAAATGAATATGCCAGCGCTATGCGGTCTGCAGCGGATCATGCACAAAGAGCCAGTACTGCCACCCGAAATCTTCCTGCGCTGACCGGTGGTTATGGCGGTGGGTCTGCATTCCCAGCTATGGCTGCGGGTGCATTTGCATTATCGGCTGGTAGTGCTGGCGGCGGTGGCGGGGCTCGCCGGGGTAATGGACTAATGGCATTGCCAGGGCCACAAGGTCAGGGAGGCGGTTGGGGCGGATGGAATAATGGTCTTCCACCCGGTGGATGGGGTGGTGGCGGATCTGGTGGTGGAGGCAATGGCTCATCTAATCGCGGATTCGGGCCGGGTTCTCATGCTGATGGCATGACAAATCTTGCTACAGGTTATCTTGGCTTCAAGCTGCTGACCTGCTCCCCGTTGATTAGTACACCCCGATGTTAGTAATGTCTTCATTTGACCCGCTCCCCGTATGTGATCCATTCATAATCAGGAATAACCGGCTTCTGACCCGCTCCCCGTATGTGATCCATTCATAATCAGGAATAACCGGCTTCATGTTGGTTGCGTATTCTGGCAACCGGCAGATTTTTCGGCAAATTCAGAGGGAGTCATCCAGCCCAGTGCAGAATGGGGACGACTCTGGTTATAGTGTATGCGCCAGGCCTCGATTTTGCACCGTGCATCCTCCAGAGACATGAACCAGTTCTCGTTCAGGCATTCCTGCCGCAACCTGCCGTTGAAGGACTCGACCGTGGCGTTGTCCGTCGGTGTTCCCGGCCGTGAGAAGTCGATCCTAATACCTCTTTCATACACCCACCTATCCAGCATTTTTCCTGCAAATTCAGATCCATTATCGGTTTTCAGCAACTGCGGTAAGGGACGCCTGAGCGCTATGCTGTTCAGCATTTCTGCCACTTCTGTTGAACGCAGATTCTGCCCTACGCAGATCCCCAGGCATTCGCGGGTGTAAAGGTCGATAACCGTCAGCAGGCGCAGTCGTCGCCCGTTAAACAGCGCGTCCGAGACAAAATCCATGCCCCAGACGTGATTCGGATACAGACCCTGAGGCTGCGGTTGTCGGCGCTGGGCCGATTTATTGCGGCGTGGCCGTTTGAGGCGCAGCGACAGACCCTGCTCACAGTAGAGGCGGTAGATTCTTTTGTGATTATCGCGCCAGCCTTCCCGCCTGAGCATCACGTGTACCCGGCGGTACCCGTAATGAACCCGGGTTTCGGTTATCTCACGGATGCGTAGCCGCAGTGCGCTGTCGTCGGCGGCCACAGAACGATATCGAAACGAGCTGCGGCTGACCCGCAGCGCAAAACAGACCTGTCTCTCACTGGCACCGTAGCGGGCTTGCAAATCCCTGACCCATTCGCGCAGGCGTGCCAGCGTCAGCTCTTTTTTGCCAGCACGTCCTGCAGCATCGCCTTGTCGAGGCTCAGATCGGCAACCAGCCTCTTCAGCCGCAGATTTTCCTCTTCCAGTTGCCGCATATGCTTCAGCTCCGAAGGAGAAATGCCGCCGTATTTTTTACGCCACGTATAGAAAGTGGCATCCGAAATGCCCAGCTTGCGACAGACGTCCGGCACTGACGTACCCAGTTCAGCCTGCTTGAGGGCAAAAACAATCTGCTCTTCGGTGAATCGTGACTTTTTCATCGGCACATCCTCCGTTCAGGGGAGTGTTTATCATGCCGGAATTCTGTTTCTGAATGGAGCAGGATTTTGGGTCAGGGTCACATCGTCAAGCTGTTCCGTAGTAGTTTGGGGGGCGAACTCCCAAGTGGGTGGGATGCCATTTTCACAAACGGTAGTTGCAGGCGGGGCATATGCTGCAACATTCTCAGCTGTGTCCGTCACAAACCAAACGATCGGATGGAGTTCTGGTAATACAGCAGGAACACCAACATTTGCTATTGGTATGGGCGCATATGAATTTTAAAGGGGATTGTTATGAGTATTAATGTTCAATTCACAGCTTCGGATAAAAAAGTAATTTGCGGATACCTGTCTGACTATCAGGACGATTTGAAGGCTTATCCAAATCAGGGCACCGTTGAGTTAACTGATGAGCGGTGGCTTGAGTATTATAACTCTGCTGGATTAGCCCTTCAGTGGATGCTTCCTAAACCTGAATGAATGGTTATTTAACTGCCATGATATTATTGTGGCAGTTTTTTAATTTCTGTACCTCTAGGATATGACTGCTTTCATGCCGATCTTATGAATTAAATAACATACCACAAGAGACATTAAGTATATTGTGATTGATGCCAGCGGTATGAAGTAATAAACATTGGAACTGCTTATTGATAAACCCACCGCACCCATTATATAAATGAGTGACAGGTGGAACAGATAAATTCCGAAGATGTATTTTGATTGCAGGCCTATCAATTTCCCAACAAATCCACCAATATTACGAATTCCATGCAATGCAAAAAATGCCGAGACTGAAGCTAAGCAGACGAAAATAGATGAGTTTAGACAATTCCTCACGTCGTGCAAACCTTCATTATCAAAAAGGATCTTAGTAAATAGCATTATCATCAACGACATAAGTAGAGATATAGCAACTGCAATAGTCCGAGTTGTTCGAGTTTTTCTAGCTTTAGCAATAATTGCACCACATAAGAAGTACCCTTGATATAGTCCAATAGATGACAGATCAAGGTAAGATGAAACCACCAACCCATAACTCTTCATAGAAGGTAAAGCTATGCATGATACAAACCAGAGAAATAGTATATAGTATTTCTGTCTCTGGTCTGTGTTAATCATCAGGATACTCAATAATGGTAGGGTTATATAGACGCCGATTAATGCGTACAAATACCAAAGATGTCCTGCCGCTGGCTTGGAAATGATTTCTAAGAAAGAGATTTCCTGATTATTAAGAAAGTGAAAAAATATAAGGTATGCAACAGACCAAAAAATCAAAGGTATAGTAATTCTTTTTATTCTTGAAAGTGACGATTGGAATGTGCAGGGTAGATTACCTAGCAATGCGCCTGTTGTCATGAAAAAAAGAGGTACGCAGATTCGCGTGAAACTTTCGAAAAAATTAGCGCCATTCCATAGTCTGCTTTCAGAGCTAGTGAAACCATTTGATGAAACGTGAAGCACGATAACCATTAATATTGAAATGAATTTTATTAGGTCCAACGAAGAATCTCGTTCAGTAGTCGATTTCAGCATAATATTATCATTATTTCCTAGCATTTATAACTCCAATCATACATTAGCCTGCATGGTGCGTAACCTACAAAATCAGTTCACCCACCTAAATTTCCTTTCCTGCCAACCCCTTCCTTCAGCATCCTCAAAATCCCCTTGATAGCCTGCACCGATCAATATTACTGTATATACATACAGTATTTTACGAAGGAGATTATCATGGCACGCAGAGACGACATAGCAGCAGCATTCAGAGCAAGCATCAAAATAGCGCAGAACGGCAAGCGCACGGTTACCACGGTCGACTTCGTGGAGCATCTGACGAAGGTAAACCACGATTTCACCCTGGCTGAGGCCAACCGTTGGATTGAGCACTATCAGGGCTGCTTCCGAGACATTTCGACAGAAGAGGGTGAGCGCCGGATGTTCCACCTGTTCAATCCTAACAACGGGGGCCACTGATATGGGATTTCCATCACCGGCGCAGGACTACGTAGAATCGCGGATCGACCTTAACGAGATAATGGTGATCAGGCCGTCGGCAACAACCATCTATACCGATGGTGACACGCTGCATGTGATTGACCGGTCAATGCGGCCGAAGCCGGGAGAGCCATTCTATTACGAGCTGCTGGGTGAATCAGGGCTGGGCAGGATGATGGGCGGGGCATTGGTGACGAGTGCCGGCGAAAGCATAGAGGGAGAGGTGCTGGATGAGCTAAATGTGATCGGCAAGGTAACCTTCTGCGCCCGACGCGTTTACGAGGAGCGCCGGCCGACAATCTGATGGGACCAGATTGGGACATGCAAAGGTTTGTACCCTTTACCAAGCCTTTGCATGTTTTAGCATCATGGGACGTGTGAGCGCGGTGTGATGCGGTAAGTTACTGTGTTATAGGGTAAATCTAGGAACTTCTAAGCCGTAGGTCACAGGTTCGAAGAGCCTGTAAATAATTCTGTGTAACTGCCAACGTATTAGAGGTGATCGCTCAAGCGGTCACCGAACTCGATAATAAAGCGACTCATCGCCAGCCGCCAGTTTCGGATCGGCATATTCCATTTTTTTGAAGCATCCCTGATCGCCAGATAAATGACTTTCCGCACCGAGTCATCCGTCGGGAACACCTTGCGTTTCTTTATTGCCTGACGGATCACGCTGTTCAGCGATTCGATGGCGCTCGTAGTGTAAATAGCTTTACGGATATCCGGTGGATAATTGTAAAACGTATTGAGATTTTCCCAGTGTGCATACCAGCTTTTACTGATTTGCGGGTATTTATCGTCCCAGCCCCCTGCGAACTGCTCCAGAGCCATTAACGCCGCCTCTTCTGTTGGAGCCTGATATACCGCTTTCAGCCCGCCAGTCACGGCTTTGTAGTCCTTCCACGACACGTATTTCAGGCTGTTACGCACCATGTGAATAATGCACAGCTGGATATGCGTTTGGGGATAAACGCTGTTTATCGCATCCGGGAAGCCCTTCAGACCGTCCACGCAGGCAATCAGGATATCCTGAAGGCCCCGGTTTTTAAGCTCTGTCAGCACGCTGAGCCAGAACTTTGCGCCTTCGTTTTCTGCCAGCCACATGCCCAGGAGCTCTTTCTGGCCTTCGGTATTAATGCCCAGTGCGAGGAAGACGGCTTTATTAATCACGCTACCACCGTGGCGAACTTTTACAACAATACAGTCAAGATAAACAATGGGATAAAGTGCATCCAGGGGGCGATTCTGCCACTCTGCGACCTGCTCTTTAACCGCATCGGTGACTTTAGAAATCAGCGTGGGTGAAACATCCGCGTCGTACATCTCTTTGAAGGTGGCGACGATTTCTCGCGTGGTCATGCCTTTGGCGTACAGGGACAAAATCTGGCTGTCCATCCGGGTGATACGTGTCTGATTTTTCTTTATCAGTTGCGGTTCGAAGGTGCTTTCACGATCGCGTGGCGTACTGATTTCAATCTCACCATCATCACAAAGCAAGGTTTTTGACGAGTAGCCATTACGGGTATTGGAGCCTGTTTTGGGGGCGTTCTTCTCGTGGCCGATGTGATCAGTCAGCTCAGCATTGAGCGCTGTTTCAACGGTAAGCTTTGTCAGCATACGGGAAAACTGATTGAGATCGGCTTCGGTTTTAAGGCCTTTAGCCAGTTCAGTCGCAAGGGCCCTGAGTTTCTTTTCGTCCATAATTTGCCTGTCTCCGTTGTTAGAGTGAAGATATCAAAAACAGGCAGATACACAATTTAAATTACAGGCTCGGTTCGAATCCTGTAGGGCGTACCATTAATTATCAATATATTACGCTATCTTCAATCCTGCCTGATTTCCGCATTGTGTCGTATTTGTGTCGTCACTCCACAAAAGTGAGTCAATTTTACGTGCATGTTCGTTCAAATGGTTCGGTGCCAGATGCGCGTACCGGCGCACCATTTCTATCGACTCCCAGCCACCCATTTCCTGCAATGCAGATAGCGGGACGCCTGATTGTATTAGGCAGCTCGCCGACATATGGCGCAGGTCATGGAAACGGAAGTCCTCAATACCTGCACTCCTGAGCGCCAGCCTCCATGATGTATTATCATCTCTTCGCATTTCCTTACTGCGACCATTTTCGTTCCATCGTTCCATCGTTCCATCGTTCCTGGTGGCCGGTTTGGTGTGGACAAACACCCACCGTGAATGCTTTCCTATCTGCTCCTTCATTATCCTGCAAGCCGTATTACTTAGAGCCACGCCAATAGCCTTGCCCGCTTTGGCGCTCTCCGGATTTATCCAGGCGCCCATCCTTTGCCTATCAACATGTGTCCATCACATCACTACAGTACAGCTGACAATAACTAAGTTTCAGCGCATGTTTAACGCAAAATATTCAGACCAGAAGGGCTTCACGACAGATGAGTACGATGCTGTGGCCGATGACTACATGGCGAAAAAGGCAAAACGTTTAGTCAAAATGTAATCGCAGGATTCAAAGTATGTGCTGATTCGTTCGTATCCATTCGGCTTCGTTTGACATCGCAGCATTTATAGTTATGATTAGGTCATAACATTAACGGATGACTCTATGGAAAGAGATGACGGTTTAGACTATTTACTTTCACTACATGGCTCGACAGTGTACCGGGATGATGGGTATTGGTGGAAAGTCGAGGTATGGGAAGTTAAGCCAACATCTTTCATTCCGCATGGTATACGTTACACCTTAACGCTACATGACAAATACAACACTCGTGTCTTTGGCATAGACAATGCTCACGGGATAAAATCGCCTAAAAAAGGCTGTTACTCAGGCAGGTTGGTTTATGACCATATGCATCGTACCCCCTATGATAAAGGGTACCCGTACGAGTTTGTGTCAGCAGCGCAGCTTATTGAAGATTTTTTCATAAAATCAGACGAAGTCATCGCGCAACGAGAAAACCGAGGTTAACAATATGAAAGCTCTCATTGGTATTATGCCTGAAGAGCACATCCGTCAAAGGATGCTTGCGATCGTTAAAGGCGAGTACAACCCTGAACCGGGGGAGCCAAGAGTCTGGTTTACATCAGTAAATGCACTGGCTCAGGTCCTTAGTAACGAGAACATTGAACTTCTAAGACTAATGGAAGAGCAAAAGCCAGAAACTATTACCGAACTGGCTGAGATGTCTTGCCGTCAGAAAAGCAATCTTTCCGTTACTTTAAAGACCCTTAGCTCTCGCGGTTTTGTTCGGCTTGAGAAGCAAGGTAGAGGCATTAAGCCTGTGGCGCTTTTTACTGAATTTGACATTCAGGTCAAACAAGAATTCATTACTAAGTTTGGGCCAAAGGCTGCTTGATTGTGATCGACTTAAAGCAACAATAAACTCACTACCCGGCAGGTTTTGCTATCTGTAATCAGCCCACTCAGGTGGGCCTTTTGTGTTCCAACAAAATCAATATGTCGATGACGCGATGAAGACATCACTTACATCGCGATGTATTAATCAACGGGTAGCAGGTCAGCCGGGCATTCTCACGCTGCCCTTTCTTTTTAAGTTTGTGAAACCCCTCACGTCCCCTGGATCTATATCTAAGAAATTCTATTGTGAAATGGAACTAATATAAACATAGTATTCATGCGGATGAAGCCGCACTGGGAACACTATGGCATCGTAACAGAGCCAACTTAAAAAGGATAAACTGCTATGCCCAAGTCCGATCGTAAGTTTGTCAACACTGGCAAAGAGCAGCAGTATGAATTAAGGGACTGGCTGTACCGGAATAGTTTCTCAACGAAGCAAAGTAATATTGATGCGCTGAGAATCATCATTAACGTTGAGGTAAAGAAAGGCATCACGGCGGATAATATTACCTGGAGTGAGCTTGATGCCGCGCTAAGGGATAACCCGGCGTGGTTTAGTTCGCTGGATCCAGTCGGCAAGTAATATTACAGGGTTACTTACCGCCACTGCCTGCGTGGCAGTGAAAAACGGCAAGGCTGGGGCTGCTAATGAAGCCCCAGTGTGACAGCTATTGACGGGGCAGGGTGAAGCTTACAAAACCTCTGTTTGCTGGCGCGACCGGGGTGTCCGTTGGGTAATAACCTAACGGGAGCGGTATAGCCTGAATAACTGTGTAATCCCGCTCCAAACTGTCAGGTATCACGGTATCCAGTCCACTGCCGAAATGGCCCGTGAAAACACACGGCAGACATCAGCTCTCTGACAAAAGTGGTTCATTCTCTCTTGGTGCCCAGTCTTTCTCGGAAAAATCATCCGTTGGGTAGGTTCGTGCGCTCAGGCCACACTTTAAAATAAAATCGTTGGCGCCGGCTGGCAGGTTCTCTTCCCTGAAAAGTTCGGCCAGTACAAACAGGCTGTCGTTAAACGATAGCGATCTGATCTCGACGGGCAGCCAGCCGGTGCGTTTGAAAATCAGATGGTGCAGGGCATCCTCGCCTGAAAGGGGAAGGTAGCGCGTTGAATAGGTTTTGCGGTGTTTGGCCAGCAGCACCTCAAGGATAAAAATCTGCGCAATACGCTGTTTTGCCGCGTTTCCCGCTGCACTGTTGCTGTCGCTGATCTCCGCAGGCGTTGTACCGCTATTCTGGCAAACTCTGGCAGCGATAACGTCCCACAGAACATTGTAGTGACTCATTGGATGGCCTTATCTGATATTCCTGTACGAATGAACATATCAGACCTCTGTCGGACCTGCCAGAGGCCTTCGGGCAATAATTTCTACCCTTGCCCGTCAGCGCGTACGGGGATTAATGGCGACTGGCGCAGCCGCATTTTGTCATTGTCCCATGGACCTCTTTTCCCAGATGTGAATGTCTGATTTGCAGCTCGCTTTTACGGCGTGCATCGCTCTGTATGGCACTGCCGCCCAGCAGCTGATCCAGTGCTTCGGCAATCTGCTGGTCGCAGGGCGGTGCCCAGCTGGTCAGGTGCCAGGTAGACGCGCGCGCTTCATCCACGTCGGCAAATCCCACCACGCCAATGTGCACTCCCTGGCCGAAATCACGAATCGCCTGCATAGCACCAAATGCCAGCAGATCGTTTTCACAAAACAGGGCATTAATGCGTTCGGATGCTCGCGTCTTTTTCAGGTAACCGAGCATCGCCTGATACGCCAGCTCACGGTCAGCGCCGCCTGCCGTCAGCACCTTGTTCAGCGTTTTATCCTGCTGGATTAAGGCATCGGCAAAGCCTGTCATTTTCTGGGCAGACGCGGGATTGCTCTCCCGTTCCTGCAGGTAGCCAAAGCGCTGGAATCCCTGCGACAGCAGCAGGCGTGCCGTCTCCGCACCTGCCGCAGCGTAGTCAGCGCCCGTCCAGGTTGTGCTGGCTTCGCTGATACTGCCCGGGCAGACGACGGGAATATCCGACAGCGCTTTGAGGGTGCTGATTAGCGCGTCGTTGTGATCCGTCCCGATGATAATCAGCCCGTCTGGCAGTGAACGCTGTGCCCCCTTCAGCACCGATTGCCAGTGATTATCAGATTCAACGTTCAGCAACAGCGTCAAAGCGCCGCGGTTATTAAGTTGCCTGGTAACTTCACCCAGCATGTTCAGGGTACAGGGATGGGTCAGCCCGTTAATGACCACGCCGACAGTTCGGGTGTCAGGGGACTTCACCGGATGCTCATTTATGGCGTTATTCATTATGGTTTATCCGATTTCACGTTGGACAGAACGACATATCAACAGGTTACAAAGTAAAGGAATCAGTCCGCTTACGACAGTCTGGCGTCTGAAATTTGCGGCACATCTCGATTTTTAAATCCCTCTGCGGCCTAAAATAGTCTGTAGCCGCGAGAGCACATCGGCTTTTTTGCAGGATTAAATGGGCGCTTTTAAGATTTTATAGCATTGTGACTGAGTCATTACTGAGTAGAATCCCCTTCACTGAAAGAGGGTAATTTATGAAAAATGTCATACTGAGCATGCTGGCAAAGATATCCCGACTGGATGCGGAAACCAAACGGCTAACCGCCAGAGTGGAAGCACAGTCTCTGCTTATCAGCGCGCTGGTGTTAGCCGTCGGAAAGAAAGGCGGGGTGACACGCATGATTGAGAGCGCGAATAAGGCCATAAATACGGTGATTGAAACGTCTCAGGCTGATGAACTCCTGCGCTCCGACGCGGCACTGCTGCTTGCAGAATTTCAGGATTTACTGTTGATCGCCAAACTGATCGAAACGGCTGATGCTGAAATCAACCACGACGATCTCTCTAAGCTGATCAACTCGCCCGGCGGCCAGCTGGATAATAAAGGCGAATCTGATAGTAAAATATAATGTTCAAATAACGTTGTTTTTGATTCAAACAGCCGTGGTCAATAAACGTCATGTCTGATTATTCACAGACCCGCCCGTAATCTCCCGCTAAAGGGCGGTGAGATTGCCCCTCGCTACCTTCCCTCTGCCCATAGGGTAATAATGGTATCAATCAGCCGGTCTGAGATGCCAATCGCTAAGGTGAGTAATGCTGCCAACGTCAGAACAACATAAAGCCGCTTTATCGTCATTTTCCCGTCATCCAGTGGAGTTAAGAGCAGAACAATATCATTCACGTCATGAATTTACTCAAAAAACGTAAATATATCCACAGAAGGGTCGATAATGTGAATACGGCTGAACATTTAGGTAACTGACTGTGAATAAAGGGCTTAGAAGGTATTGTGCACTGATCCTGCTGGCGTTAACGCTTGTTACCACGCCTGCTTTAGCAAAAAAATCTCATCAAACAGCACCTGACAGCGCGCTGATGGAGCAGGGCAGCTACGTTAATGCTGACGGTGAAAGGATTCATCGGCCTGCCCATACAAAAAACAATCAGGTGCCCGAAGGGGCCACCGCACGCTGTCGCGACGGCTCTTACAGTTTTAGTCGCCATCATCGGGGAACCTGTTCGCACCATGGCGGCGTAGCGGAGTGGCTGGACCAGGAGTAAAGATGACATCACCCTTGTCGCTGGTATGATGATAGTTTGATACCGAACCCTGCGGCACTTTATGCACTCACTTGACGATCTCTTTCAGCGGCTTTCGCACTCCCCCTTTCGCCGGCGCTTTAAGCTCGGTAGCGCAGAGTACCAATACTGCCTCAGTAAAGGGGAAGAGGCGATCGGACAGCATGCGACGGACTTTATCAGCGCGCGGCTGGCACCGGCAGAGCCGCCAAATGATGGCCGGCAGACACCGATGCGTGGTCACCCGGTATTTATTGCTCAGCATGCGACAGCAACCTGCTGTCGCAGCTGTCTGCATAAATGGCACGGGGTTAATCAGCACCAGGAGATGACCGCTGAACAGCAGGCCAGGGCAATAGCGGCTATTTTGCGCTGGATCGGGCAGGAGATGCAGCGTCCCGCTCCCCTGACCAAACCCCGAAAGTCTCAAAAATCCCGCCCGAAAAAAGAGGGATCCCCTCAGCCGCAACAGCTCGATCTGCTCTGAGTGATTATTAATGCTAAAGATTTCCAGTTTACAGCGGGTATAAATCTCCGACATTTTTCCTGCGGCAAGGCCTGAATTCCACTTATTTACCCAGCCGTGAAGATTTAACCACCACGACTACAGGGTTTTTTTGGTAAAAATTCTGAATGTAATAGGAAAGTGTATGTTTCGTTATATCCTCCCTATTTGAAGGTGTATTATCCCGTCGTTGTATAACGTGACAGCTATAGGATCATGATGGGCGATTATTATTATCTGGAGCAAAAACCGCACCAGCAGACTCTTAATGTAGTTCACCGCAACGGATGCCAGAAGCTAGGGATCCTCAGACGGCAGAGAGAGTTTTTAGGTACTTTCTACACCTCAGCAGATGCGTTGTTAATAGCGAAAAAGCGTTATGGTCGCAGTGGGCTTTGTCCTCTCTGCTGCCAGGAAAAGCGCTAAATAGCGGCCGCAGGCAGCGCGTTCTCCTTATTGCCTGCCTGCGGTACCGCTGATACTCTGTCGCCGAAAGTCTTACCCTCTACAGGACAATGAATGATCTGGCTGATGCTTGTAACGCTGGTGGTGGTGTTTATTATTGGATTTCGCGTCCTTAACTCAAAGGTGCGCCGTGCCACTAAGGCATTAAACCGACGGTTGAATCTCGATCCTGTCTATGTGGAATCACTGATAAGTCAGATGGGTAAAACCGCAGGGGGGGAGTTTGTCGACTACCTTTCCGCTGACGATGAGGCTCATACCGTCAACGCAGCCAGCGTGCTGCTTATCTATCAGGTATTTATTCTTGATGAATCGGATGAAAGCCTCACTTTCTGGCACGGTGTGCTGCGTAAAGCAAACATTCCGGTTGAAATAACGCATGAGCAGGTCAGGCTTGCGCTCGAATATCTTCGTGAGACAGAGCCTGATGCGCAGGAAATGCAGGCCTTTCGTCTGCGGTATAACGCCCGTTTCGCGCCGGAAGCGATAGTCATAGAGGGTGAGTACAATAATGTCTACTTTCTCAATACTCGCTCAGGACGCCACTGATCGGTCCCCCCTCGTTGAAAAAAAGGGTATTTTTTAGACGAGTTTTTCCCATTTATTTACTGGGGGTATGATTTCATTTCCATATTAATTTCCGGCACTGTCTGCCGTAATTTTGGGGTTTTGGGCACTAATAACGCAGGAAGCGGGGCTTTCCCACATATTTGATGCGGGATACCTGTGACTGCCTCCCGCAAACACATGAGCAACGCTTAATAAATATATATTTCCTCTTCAAATATTACATTCTGTAACTCTTGTTTCCATAACATTACGAATAGATCCGTCGATAACTATTTTAATTAACTCAAATTACATTTCGTTAGCATGTGAGAGTCGTAATGTTATGCTTCTTCAAAAAGAAACTACCCGTCGTAAGTTTTTACTAGGGTCGCTACTGGCATTGCCATTAAGTGACATGGTATTCAAAGGATTAACCGCAGCGCAGGCTGCAGAAATGGCCGCACCCGAGCTGGTCGACTATAAGCCGATTTTCTTTTCCGCAGATGAGTGGCAGTTCATTATGGCCGCCTGCGATCGCCTGATCCCGGCGGGCGGGAAGGGTAAAGCCCCAGGCGCGCTGGAAACCAATGTGCCGATCTTCATCGATCAACAGATGCATGGCGATATCGGCGACGAAATCTATATGCAGGGGCCGTTCGATGTTCACGCACCCGCAACTATGGGCTATCAGATCCCTTTCCGTCCCCAGCAGATCTATAAAACGGGCATCCGGCTGATTGACGTCTGGTGTCAGCAGCAGCATCAGCAGCCTTTCCATGCGCTGTCGACGGCCGATAAAGACGCGGTCCTGACCCAGGTGCAGAAAAACGATATTAACTTCGCCGAACTGGGCGAAGGCTCACTGAAGGGATCGCAGTTCTTTAGCGAACTGCTTTCGGATACCAAACACGGCTACCTTTCCGACCCGATGTACGGCGGCAATAAGGGGATGAAGGCGTGGATCGCCATCGGCTTCCCCGGCTCGCGCGCCAGTTACACCGAGTGGGTCAAGCAGCATAACGTGCCCTATCCGCTGGGTCCGGTCAGTCTTCTTGGCCAGCGTGCCTGAATTCACTGAGTACTTTCCCGTTTTTTGATACTGGCAGGATTTAAGATGGCATTGGTAAATAAAGAAGAAGTCGACGTCGTTGTCGTCGGCCTGGGCTGGGCTGGCTCGCTGATGAGTATTGAACTGGCGATGGCCGGGCTGAAGGTGCGTGCGCTGGAACGCGGCGGCGATCGCGATTATGCTGATTTCGCCTACCCGAAACCGGCGGACGAATATGCCTATGCGGTGCGTAATAAGGTGTTTGCCACACCCGCAGAGGCGGCAGTAACCGTACGTTATAATATGAGTCAGACCGCACTTCCGACCCGCAAATGGGGCGCATTCTGCCCGGGTAATGGCGTCGGGGGATCGGGCCTGCACTGGACGGCGGTATTGATCCGTCCAACGCCAACCGACCTGAAGCTGAAAACCTATGCGGACCAGGCCTATAAGCCGGGTATTCTGCAGGACGATATGACTATCGGCGACTTCCCGTTCACCTGGGAAGAGATTGAGCCGTACTATGAGAAATTTGAACATATCTGCGGCCAGTCTGGCCTGACGGGTAACCTTCGCGGCCAGATTATGCCCGGCGGCGATCCTTTTGAAGGTCCGCGCGCGAATCCTTACCCACTGCCCCCGCTGGAGGATACGCTCAACAACACGATGTTTGTTGATGCGGCAAAAAAGCTGGGATACCACCCGTTCCCGAACCCATCCGCCTGTGTGTCTCGCGCATGGACCAACCCTTACGGCAACCAGATTGCACCCTGCAACTACTGTGGCTACTGCAGTAAATATCCCTGCCTGAACTACTCCAAGGCGTCGCCGCAAACCGCCGTCATGGACTCGCTAAAGCGTATGGATAACTTCTCATACGAAGTTCATGCCAACGTAATGAAAGTTGTGCTGCACGACGATAAGAAAACCGCCAAAGGCGTTATCTATATTGATGCCCAGGGCAACGAGTGCTTCCAGCCAGCAAAAATCGTGGTGCTGAGCAGCTTCCAGTTCTGTAACGTGCGCCTGATGCTGCTATCCGGTATTGGCCAGCCGTATAACCCGATTACCAACGAAGGGGTGATCGGGCGCAACTACGCGTTCCTGAGCAACGGCGGTGCCACGCTGTTCTTTAAGGATAAAAACTTCAACCCGTTTGCTACCGCAGGCGCCACCGGCCAGATGTTTAATGATATCTCCCCGGGCAACTTCGACGGTCCTTCACTGGGCTTTATCGGCGGGGCAAAAATTCACAGCTCGCAGGCGACCGGTACGCCAATCAGCACCGCGCTGCCAAAAGGCACGCCGACCTGGGGTGCGGGCTGGAAAGAGGGTATGGAGGAGTGGTACGGCCACTCAATGAAAATCAGCATCACCACCACCTGTATGTCATATCGCGATATCTATCTTGACCTTGATCCAAACTATAAGGATGAGCACGGCTACCCGCTGCTGCGCATGACCTTTAACTGGAAAGAGAACGAACTGAAGCTGCAACAGCACCTGAAAGGGATCGTGGGTAACATTACCAAAGAGCTGAACCCTGACAGCTACAGTGAAAGTTTCCTGCCAATGGATGCCAACTTCGACCTGACCAAATATGTTTCCACCCACAACGTGGGCGGCGCAATCATGGGCGATAACCCGAAAACGTCTGCGCTGAACCGCTACCTGCAAAGCTGGGATGTCCACAACGTCTTTGTGCCGGGCGGCAATGCTTTCCCACAGAATTTCCAGGCGAACCCGACCGATACTATCGGCGCGCTGACGCTGATGGCTGCGCAGGCCATTAAGGATATGTATCTGAAGAACCCCGGCCCACTGGTACAGGCATAGGCGATATGAAAAAAATGACACTGAAGGGATTGTTACTCGCTAATGTTTTGCTGATAAGCGGGGGATATGCGCAGCTGGCGCAGGCCGATGATGCCGCCCTGATCAAGCAGGGGGAGTATATCTCCCGCCTGGGTGACTGCGGCGCCTGCCACTCACTGCCTGGCAAACCGGCGTTTTCGGGAGGGCTGGCGATTGAATCCAATCTGGGCACCATCTATTCAACCAATATCACCCCGGACAAAGAGCACGGAATAGGGCGCTATAGCGAGCAGCAGTTCTCTGATGCGGTACGTAAAGGCGTGTTACCCGACGGTAAGCGTCTTTACCCGGCTATGCCTTACCCGGATTATGCGAAGATCAGCGATGCTGATATGCATGCCCTTTACGCCTACTTTATGCAGGGCGTGAAGCCCAGCGCTGAGCAGGCGCCAGAAACCGATCTGAGCTTCCCGTTCAGCCAGCGCTGGGGAATGCGCTTCTGGAACTGGGCGTTTACCTCTGACAAGCCCTTCAAGCCATTAGACGGGGCGTCTGACGAGGTTAACCGTGGGGCTTATCTGGTTGAAAGCCTGGGCCACTGCGGCAGCTGCCACACGCCGCGCGGACTGGGAATGAACGAGAAAGCCATGGACAGCAGCGATGCGAAATTCCTTTCTGGCGGTAGCCTCAACGGATGGGAAGTGCCTTCGCTGCGCGGATTGCCGCGCTGGACCGCGCAGGAAACCGTGGATTACCTCCAGACCGGGCGTAATGATAAAGCGGCTACCGGCGGAGAGATGACCTCCGTGGTGGAGCACAGCACCTCATGGATGACGCCAGCGGATCTGCAGGCGATTAGCGCTTATCTTAAATTCCTCGGCGGTAATCCTGCCGTCCCGGCTACGGATGACAAAGCCGCCAGCGCGACGGAAGCGAAGCTGACCACAGCGAAAAACCTGTCGGAAGGCGAACGTCTTTATCTGGATAACTGTGGTGCCTGCCACTTTGTCACCGGTAAAGGCGCGCCAGGCGTTTTTCCACAGCTTGATGGTGCCACCATTGTTAACGCGTCGGATCCAACGGGTTTGATCCACACGATTCTGGCTGGCGCACAGCAGCCCTCAACGGCGAAAGCGCCTTCTACGCTGGCGATGCCGGGTTTTGCTCACCGTCTTAGTGATGAAGACGTTGCGCAGCTCGCGACCTTTATTCGTCAGGGCTGGAGCAACAAGGCCGATGCCGTCACGGCCAGCCAGGTGGAGAAGGTAAGAAAAACCCTCCAACACTAAGAGGACACAGAAAGGGGGTGAAAACCCTCTTTCTGCCCCATCCACCTCTTTCTGACCCTTCCACCTCTTTCTGCCCCATCCACCCCATTCTGACATGACTCGACCTTTTAACCCTTCTACTCTTTTCTGACCTTTCCAGCCGTTATGCCTCTTCACATCCCTTTTATCCTCTCTGTAGCGCACGCTGCATCGGCGGGCCCACCGGCTTACCCTAAGTTATTGTTCTTAATCGATGGCGCGGAAATAAATCCCCCCTGGCTGGGAACCTCGACGGATCCAGGACCACGTAATAACCGAGCTTTGATGTGAACCTTTCAGGAGAAAAGCCCATGTCTTCGGTAACCCAAAAACTTGCCTCGGCTTTCAGCCTGCACAACACCCAGCGATCGGCAGCCGTACAACGTCCTCAGCAGAGTCATCCTGCCCTGGCTCAGCGTCCGGCAGCAGCCAGAATTACCGGAAGCGATACGCTTCAAACCGTCGCGCAGGAGCAGGGGGAACCGACGCTGGACCTGGTCCAGGGAGAAGCCCGGCCAACGTCATCGAATAGTCGGTTCAGGGCATTCAGCAGGTTGCCGTTATTTAGCCGCAATGCTGCATCTTCCCGTAAATCGCCGGGGCAGGGAGCAGCGTCCTCCCGTATATCGCCGGGGCAGGGAGCAGCGTCCTCCCGCATATCGCCGGGGCAGGCGGCAGAATCAATCGAAATGGTCGGGTTAAGCGGCCAGCGCAATGCCCCGCAGATCGTGCTGGAACACGAGATCCCGCATACCTCACCCGGCTCTCTGGAGCAGGACATTAATCAGGCGCTTGCGGCCGGGCAGGCTCACCCATCGGGTGCCGAAGGAGGAAGCGTCAGCATGGCGGCGGTGCACAGGCTACGGGAGAGCCAGGGGGAAGCCGCCGTTACGCTAAGTCTGGACGCGCACGGGAAGCCACAAATCACGGCACCCGCGCTGCGCCACACGCTGCTGAAACAAACCCTCGGACAGGCTACACAGCACTACCAGAGCGCGGTGTCCAGTGCCAGCGGAGAGCAACATGCCCTGCTGGAAGAGAGCGGTCGCCTGCTGGCGCTGCACTCGTCGCCTGTAAGCCTGGTGGGCGTGTCGGGCAGCGCCGCTAAGCCTGAATGGAAACACACTAACGCCGTGAAGGAGAGTCCCTGGTCAGGCACCAGTGGTAAGGCGGCTCTCTCGCACAGGCTGGCGCTGGATGCGGCAGAAAATGAAGTCAGCGTCAGTCGAACCGACACCCCGGCAATGGCAGTGGGCAGAATGAAATTACCCGATGCAACCCTACTCGGGCAGATTTCGGGCATATACCCTGAACGGACCGACGCGGGTAAGCAGTCATGGCGAGTACATGAAGGTAAACTCTATCGGCTGAACGATCATCAGACCGGCTGGCAGCCAGCCTCGCTTCCCGGTAGCAGGCAACATGCGGCACAGCAGGGCGAATCCGACGAGGAGAAGTCGTACGGGCAGCTCTCCAGACAGGGTGATAATCAGCTTTACTGTGTTTATGACGACAGGCAGCTGCACAATGTGTCCACGTCGGGTCATAGCGAGCCGCTGGAAGATAAAATCAGTAAGGTCTCGGTCGCCGAAGAGGGTCAGACGCTGCTGTTGCTTAAAAATGAAAAAACGCACCAGCAAAGCATCAAACTCCTGCCGCAGCCCGATGCAGCCGTCGACAGCCACAGAACCCTCAGCGTTTCCCCCCCTGACATCCGGCTGGCTGCCCTGGCGCAAACGGCGCAGCACATTATTGCCGCCGATTATCAGGGGAAAATTCGGGTTGCCAGCCGTCCTGGCCCTGAGCAGAGCGATCTGGACTTTGCTGCGGTAGAGAATCGCAGCCTGCAACAGCATCTGCACGACCAGATAAAAGCGGTAGTGGGCGAACGCTTTCACCTGGAGGATATTCTGAATGGTGAAAATGGCCAGCTGCACGCGGTGGTAAAAGACGGGGCGGACCGCCAGCATGCCATTACGCTTAATACCTCGGGCAGCCCCCGGCAGGCTCCTTCGCACTGGAACCTGAGTGACAGCATGGTAATGAACTATCAGAAAGGATTGCCGTTGGTGACGCCCTCGCGCCACGAAATTGTCGATCTGGGTACTGGCAGTCATCTGGCGCTGAAAGAGGGAAAGGTCCACTTTTTCAACGGGACGACGCAGAGCTGGGAGGCCTCTGACGTTAAGGCCGACCAGCTCCGGCTCGGGCAGGATCGGCAGGCCTGGGTGTTAAAGGATAATGAACTCAAGCGATTGAAGATAAATGTCTCCAGCAACAAGATTAACGCCGATCGCAATGTCTTCGCCCTGCCGCAGGTTAAGAAAAGCGTCAGCGACGACCTGGCCCTGCCGGGGATCAACAAAGACAAGACGCTCACCTCGGCCGCCGTGCTCGATAACGGTCGATTTATCACCCTGGATGAAGGGGGCGATCTGCATCTTCACCATGTCAACGGCGAAACCCGGCGCGATATCAGGCTGCCTGTCACGCTCAGTCGCGCGTCGATTAACCGGGCTATCCAGCAGGCTATCAGGTCACATTCCCCCGCAGGTGGCACACCTGAGGATCAAAAAGTCATGGACGTGGCCATTGGGCCGGGGCGCGATCTCTTTTTAGTTACCGACCGGGGCGAAATGTACCGCGTACCGGAGCAGAGCTGGATGAAAGGAAACATGGCTCAGATGCGCCAGGTCCAGCTGTCCGCAAAACCCGCAAAGCTGTATAACGACCGTAATAATCATCTGATGCTGGAAATGGATAACGGCAAGCTTTTGTCGCTCAGGGATGATCTCTGGCACCCGGTGGCGGCGGTGCCAACGTCGCCTGCAAATGAGGTCACCCCGCCCGGCGGCAAAGAGAAGAAAAATATGGCCGATAAGCACTACGGTCGGCTGATGAGCGCCACCCGAGATTCCCGCCTTGGCCGCACCGGCATGACCTATAAGCGGGAGGTGAACACGTTCGGGCAAACGGGCCACGACGGTCACAAAGTGCATACGCCGTTTCGCACCCGTCTGAGCACCTTTGTCTTTCGCCCCACGCTGCAAACGCCCAGGCCATTGAAAAATCTTAGCTACCTGGCCCAGCACGGTCATCGCGGGCGAAACGGGCTGGCGCATATTTATGAACTTCAGAACGATCAGCTCGCTCAGCTTAATCAACATCTGGAGAAGCCCGCTGCCGATCGGGACCCGGCCGAGCCACTTAGCCTTAAGCTAAAAACTCTTGCCGGTCAGGGGGACCTGCCCGCCTGGTTTGATGATATGCAGAAATTTAGCGTTCGCCTGGCCGACAGCAGCGGACACAAAGCGGATCAGCTTAACCAGCACTATTCACAGCAGGGAGAAGTGAAAAAACAGCTTAATAATCTGACCGGAAGCCTCAACCCGGCCATGACGCGCGACGGCGATTTGACGGCGAAGCTGAAAGATATTTTTTCACGCTACCCCACCGGTAAGGGAAATACCGCGCTGCTGGCGCTTGCGGCGCTGGAAGAGAACGGCGTGAAGCTCTCGCATCAGAAGGCGAGTGAAGCGATCCCGCTGGGTCATCGCCGTGATAAATACGATGAGATGGGGCTGGCGAAATCACGTCTTATTATTGATGGCTTAGCCCACGTAAAAATGCATGACCTCATCGATCGGTTAACCGCAGCGACGGCACTCCCGGAGGCTGAAAAGCGCCAGGCGCTGGCAGCCATTGAAACCGACTTTCATGCGCTTTATCAGGATTGGGATGACAATCCGCTTCGCCAGGTGACCAGTTTTGGCTACAACAGCATTAGTGCCCTTGAGGCGTCTTATGATGCGGTGAAATCGCTAACAAAAGCCTTCGCTAAGGAAAACCACAGTATCAACGTCACGGCGCGGACGGTGATGCATGCGAAGGATCGGTCGGTACTGGCGCAAAAGCTGGAGGACACGGTCAGGTCGATGGAGAAGGGAGAAAGTCTCTCTTTCAGCCGCTCTTATGGTGCGGCAACCACGGTGTCAGGCATTCCGGGAACCCAGGTGATTGCGGGCGCCGGGGGACGAGGCAGTCTGGATCGCACCTATAATCTGAGCTTCACCCGGGGAGAGGGTGGCGTTAACGTTAGCTTTGGCCGCGACGGGGGCGGAACCTTCACACCCTTTGTGGGAATGGGTTATAACCTGCTTACCGACTATTTAGAAACGCATAAAACTCATCTGGACGATCGGCGCGATCTTGCGCCTGCCGCGCGCCTCGGCGCGGTGGTTTCCGTCACCCCACTCGACATTAAAAAACAAAACGGCGTCAGCTTTGATATTACCGATGCCGAACTGCCGCACTTTATTGCCGGGCTGACCGAGGGGACACTTGACCCGCTGGCGCTGATTAACCGCGGGAATCAACACAGCGTCAAACAGGGTAACGTGATGAACGTGAGCCTGGATGTCAACGCTGCCGCGCTGGCCTCGGTGGGGTTTCCGCTCACCGACAAAAATGCCGGACAGGCGTCAGCCAGTTCGCGGATAGGCGGTGGCGCTTACGTGGGGGTTAACCTGATGTCTGGCACCCGCGAGCGCGGCCGGGCTACCACCGAAGAGAGCACGACCCTCAGCCAGAGTAACAACCGCCTGCGAGGGCTAAATAAAGCCTCCGTCGGCGCAAACGTAGCGCTACCGATAGGGACGATAACCAAAAGCGATGAGGGGCGTTTTGCGCTATTTGCCGGCCCGGCGGCCACTTTCCAGCTCTCGATTGATGATCGAACTCGCCAGAGCCTGTCGCTGCAAACCAAAAGGGCACAGCTGCTGGAACCCGCGCATATGGCAAAACTGATGGAGTCACTGGGCAAGAGCTTCAGCGACCCTGAAACCAGCGCGCTGCTGGCGTCGCTGAAAAACGACGAAGAGAGTGAGCCTCAGCAGGCGTCAGCCGCTGAAGACCGGCAGAGCACAGCCCGCACGGCTCGGCAGAAACTCAATGCGCTTGACGTGCATTTTGAAAGTCGACGGGGGGAAGAGGGGACTAACGGGCAGAAGGCCGCTCTGCGCGAGCTGGATAAGCATCTGCGCCAGCAATATGCCGCTGAGCGGGGGCTAACGCTGCTGCAAAATGGTGAATATCAGACGACCTATGCGAATACCTCTAAAGTGGATAACAACGGGCTCTGGCATCAGTTTTCTCACTGGCTGGATGGTGAACTCAACGCCAGTAATGCCACCCGAATTCGCCAGCTGATGACGGACGATCACCGGCTGCAAACGCTGATTGCCCGGTTGAAAGATAATGTCAGCACCGATGCTACCGTCACGCTCGAGCTAAAAAATGATGTTCGTGAACGGCTGGAGCAGCGCTGGCTGAAAGAGGGGATCGGGGCTGATGAATTAACGGCTGAGCTAACGGATCGTAATAATCTCAGGCTTAAAGCGATTGGTTTTAGCAAGGGCCAGTCAAAAAGCGATGGTTTTTCAACCCCGGCGTTCCTTCTGGGCGGCGGAAACAGCGCAGCGGTGGCGATGAAGCGAAATCTGGGGAAAATCAATTTTAGCTACGGTGAAGATGAGGACAAACCGACCGGATATACCCTGGATGGCCGCATCGCGAAGATAAACGATGAGCTGGCTGCTGCGCTTTTGCATGGGCAGCAGGCACACTATCAGTTAAAAAGTTAAGGGGTCACGATGTCAGCAACCGAACAGCTTAATCACCTGCTTGAGCACTATGGTCGGCAGCATAATAGTGCACTCACGCTTAAAGATGGCGTATGCGCCCTGGTTGATCGCGATAACCGCGAGGCGGCAGTTATCGAGCTGCCGCCGGGCAGCGACAGCCTGATCTTTCACTGCAAAATAGAGGATCTTCACGAGCCGTGCAGCGAGCGTTACCTGCGAACGCTGATGTCCCTGAACTTTGAAATGAACGCCATGCGCGGTTGCTGGCTGGCGCTGGACAACGAGGAGAGCCTGAGACTCTGTAGTCAGCTCTCCGTCAGCGGGCTGGATGCCACGGGATTTCGGATGGCGCTGAGCGGCTTTATGACCCAGGCGCGGGAGGTCAATGAATTTATCACCTCACTGCGCGAGGCGGCCTGAGGCTCTGTGTTCTGCTCTTTAACACAAATTTTGCGCAGGCGGAAGATGCTTAATTCCTTCACACTGTTAAGAAAGCGAAAGTCTTGGTTAAGCTACCGCAAAATAAGGGGTTTTAGGATAGTTAGAGATTTTTTTACCGTCGGGTTTCGTCGATAGTGTCCTTCAGCGGCGGATGATAAGCCGTGCGCAAATGAGAGGATGTACCGATGAAAAAAACGACTCTGGCACTTTTAATGACCGTCTTCACAGCAAGCACCCTGTTTTCCACCGTCTCGCAGGCAGATGGCCCGCCGGATCAGCAGTGGCACCAGCAGGGTGGGCATGGCGACCACGGTGATGGGCCGGGGCGTGGTCCGGATCGTGGGCCTGGCGATCGCGGCCCTGGCCCTCACGATCGTGGCGATTATCACGACGGTCATGGTCCCGATCGCCACTTTGAAGAGCGCGATCGCTTTGCCTGGCAGGGGCACGACTTCCGCAGGGGACGCCCGTTGCCGCCGGATTTCCGCGGTGACGACTACCGGGTTAACGACTGGAACGACCGCGGTCTGCGCGAGCCACCGCGTGGTCAACACTGGGCTTATATTGACGGTAACTATGTGCTGATTGCAGCCGCTACCGGCGTCATCACCTCAATCCTGTTGAACAACGCTTTCCACTAATCCCTGTTCTGCTGCGGGTCCGTCAGGGCCCGCATCTTTTCCAGCAATTATCTCTGTTAGCTCCGATTAGACCGGGCACAACCCCGATACAGGGCCAAATCTAATCTGCCAGGTTGGTATGTGCCAGTCGCAGATATCGACAACATGCGCATGAATCAATCCCCAGCAGCCGATTATTAGCATTGTGCAGCTTCAGACAGAAATGAAACTGTAAGGCTGATTACTCGTTTTCGACCGCAACACGCTTTCTTATACTGGCAATAAAATTATCCCGGATGACGTTCTCCCTGCCTGCGTTCCAGGCAATCCCAACTTTCCAGCTTATTGACTTGCCTGTTAACGGAATAATAACCCGTTCCGGTGGTGCGATATGCAGAACGCTAAAGGGCAAAATGGCAACACCTGTACCCGCGATCACCAACGCGACAATAGTTTGTATATCATCAGCCCGCTGGGTGGATGATATAAAAAGACCGTTATCATGCAGAAAGCGGTCAATCTGCGCATTTAATCCCCGTCCTCGTTCGGGATGAAGACGTAGCAAAGGACATTTTTTTAGCCAGTCAGCAGCAGACAATGATAACGACGGCGTTGTGGGTGCAATCAGAACCAGCCGATCGGTAAATAATGGCAGGTAATCAAGCGCTATCGGTGGAGGTACCCTGACAAATCCTACCTGAAGCTCATCATTTTGCAGTAGCTCGTACTGCAGGAATGAGGGAAGATCCGTCAAAGACATCTCTATTCCCGGATTGTCTCTGCGAAATTCAGCAATACAGCGTGGTGCCAGATAAAAGCTTGATAGGCCAAATCCAACGGCAATATGCCCCTCAATACCGTCTGATACCCGTCCTGCGTGATGCATAAACAACTGGGCTTGTCTTACCACTTTTTCAGCCTCTGGCACCAGGCGTCTCCCCCCGGCGGTCAGTGTTGCGCCGTGACGCCCGCGTGAAAAAAGTGACACCTTTACCATCGACTCAAGAAGATTGATCTGCTTAGTCAATGCGGGTTGCGAAATACACAGTGACCGTGCCGCGTCGGCATAATTTCCTTTTTCAGACAGTATTAAAAAGGCCTTTAGCAACCGGATATTCAATATTTCATTCCAAAAAGTTATCGAAAATAGAAATTATATGATTATACAGTTATTGGAAATCGTTATGTAATTCAGTTTCAACAACAACTGGAGAAGCAACATGCACGAGCTTACGTCCTTAAAGGCTGCAACCGTACAGTTTCAGCATCAGGCAAACGACAAAAAATATAATCTGCTGATAATGGAAAAGTTTATTGAACAGGCGGCCATCCAGCAGGTGAAGATCCTCACGTTTCCGGAAATGTGTATCACTGGCTATTGGCATGTGCCAAAGCTCACTACAGCGGAGGTTTATGCTCTTGCAGAACCGATCGCAACCAGTCCCTCCATGATGTTAATTCGCGCTCTGGCGATAAAACATCAAATGATTATTGGCGCCGGGCTGATTGAACGAGCCGATGATGACCGCCTTTACAATTCCTACGTTGCCTGTATGCCGGATGGCTCAATGCAGACGCATCGCAAACTTCATGCCTTTGAGCATCCGGCCATTAGCAGCGGTGACAGGTTTACCGTTTTTGATACGCCCTGGGGAGTAAAAGTAGGGATCCTGATTTGCTGGGACAATAATCTGGTGGAAAACGTGCGCGCTACGGCATTGCTGGGTGCAGATATCCTTCTCGCGCCACATCAAACAGGTGGTACCGATTCCCGCAGCCCTTATGCGATGAAACCTATTTCGCTGGCGCTCTGGGCGGAACGTGAAACGCGAAAGGAAGAAATTACTGCTGCATTCAAGGGGGCAAGCGGTCGGGAATGGCTGATGCGATGGCTACCTGCCCGTGCGCACGACAACGGGTTATTTCTTCTCTTTAGTAACGGCGTAGGCGCAGATGATGACGAAGTCCGCACAGGCAATGCCATGATCCTGGATCCTTATGGAAGAATCATTAATGAAACCTGGGCTGCTAAAGATTTTATGGTGAGCGCAGAACTGGATTTAAGCCTGCTTGCCATGAGTACCGGACGTCGCTGGATCCACGGTCGCCGTCCTGATTTATACCAGATTCTGACACAACCGCAGGGTTATGAACGTGATGCGATCAGCGCACGATTTTCGGATGAGATACCGTAAAATGAAACCGCATGGAATCGCAGCTGGCTGCGGTGTTTCTTTCCGGAAACGCGTGCAATAAACAGGATTTGCATCCGGTCATAACGCAGCGGCCTAAACCTGAAGAGTAAATCATTGCATCGCAGTTATGCAGCTTTGAGAAAATTTTCCCACAATTGTGGCCTGAAACAGATATTTATAGAAAACTGCTATAACGCCTGTGCAAATAAGTGTTATGTGCAGATGATCCTCTTGAGATCGCATATCCGCTTTCGCTTTTAACCTGCTGTACATCGCAAACGATGTCCGCTTTGTGGCAGGAGCGGACGTTGCTGTACCGAACCCTGTTGATTTATGCGGTGCAAGGCACTTCTCGCGTGTATAACGCACCTTGTCGCTCTGTCACTGCGTTAGACTGCCCCTTGTCACGCTTTACTACGTGCCCTTTAATTTACTGCTAAGCGAAGTAGTCGGTTATGATTCTGAAGGGCACCGTTCTTTCTAACCCCTTCGCGCAATTCCTTCCAATACCGATTACAGATGCAATGGTTAAGTAAACCTCTCGTTACTGATAATGGAAGGGAATTTTATGTTTACGACATCGTTCTGGCCCGCTGCTGACTCATATCATATCCACATGATGGATATTCCTCTGCCTGACTCACTTTCGCCCGCTGCGCTGGACCTTATCCACCAGGCCACGCGTCTTGTAGAGGCGGCCAGTCATATTCAGCCGGTTTCCACAGGGACAGGGAGTACGCTGCTTAAGTCTGTTGAAGAAAAGCTCAGCATTATTTGTTTCAAGCTTGCTCAGGAATTTGACGATCCGGACACCTGCAAAGCGTTGCAGTTACGTGCAGAAATCCTCTCTGACGCCAGCACAGCAAAAGAGCTTCTCCCGCAGATAGCAGGGCTGGATGAACAGGAGCTGGTGCAGGGAATAGGTTACATGTCGACATGGGTTGGTAAGTCTCGCACGCAGCATTATTCCGCCTGGTTTGGGTTACCCGATCGCGGGCTGCAGGAAGTTTCGGATGTGGTGGATGAGCTCTTTCCGGACAACCTGTGCTGGCTGCAAAATCATATCGACCAGCGGCTGGTTGCGCTGCCTGGATGCCGCTATAAAATTGTCGATCTGTTTGCAATTGCTGGCGAAGCTAACAGCTACCCCAAGCATTTCGCCTATTTCTTTCCTGAAGATGAAGGGGTGAAATACGCCCCCCAGAAGCGCACCATAGTGTTTGCAAACACCTATTTAAACCTGTTTGAACGCTTTTCCCGGTCCCAGGCTTCCCTACTTGGCTGGCAGCATGAACCTATCGCAGACAGCGCTCTCTGTGCCCGCCACCTGATCGCCTGGTTCCGCGGGCATGATCTGGGACATTCCGTTGTCCTTGAAAAGATGATGTTTGGCAAATTAAGTAAACAGGACAGATGGGGATCAATGGTTGTGCAGGAAGCACTGGCCGATGTGTTTGGGCTGCTGATGTGCCTGACAGAGCCTTCCCGGCAGGCCCTACAGCTGAATGAGACGTTACAGTTAAAAATTTTCCTGCTGGAAATGCTGAGATATTTGCGCCGCGGCCCATGTGATTATCCTGATGCAGGGGCGGCCTATATACAGCTTAAGTGGCTAACTGAACACCGGTGTCTGAATTGGAATGGGACGCATTATGTGGTGGACCTCAGCGCGATGAAGCCTGCTGTGACGGCACTGGCAACAGCAATGACACGCTCTGTATTACAGGGTGATACAGAGGCAGCCCTGGCATTCCTGCAATGCTATTCACCTCATCATCAGCGTGAAGAGGCGGATCTGCTGCTGAACCGGCTGGGTAAAACTGTCGACATGATCGAGTACGATCAGAAGATTAAAGGCTTTACGTTGTGATCGAGTTTTCAAACGGTTTCTTACTGAGCCTTTCGCTTTGTCTTGATATCGGGATTGCCAATATCGCCATGATTACCCTTGCCATGCAACGCGGATATTTTCATGGTTTCTGGCTGGGAATGGGGACTTGTGTGGGTGATCTAGCATATGCATTACTGGCGCTGGCGGGAATGGCCGTACTGCTTCAGTATGAAGCCGTACGCTGGATACTGTGGATTGGCGGTGGAGCAATGCTTCTGTGGTTCGCCGGCAAAATGCTGATTGCCGCTTTCAGGAAGGCTTCGGAGCTTAACGTGAGCGAAACCCATCAGTATCGCCCGCTGCTGCGTGAATTTGGCCGGGGCGTGGTGCTTGCCATGTCCTCCCCCACGGCCATTCTATGGTTTGCGACAGTAGGCGGTGCGCTGATATCCCGGATTGGCCAGCACAGCGTTACGGCAACGTCTTGGTTTCTGAGTGGCTTTTTCATCGCGGGAATGTTCTGGACCTGTGTCTTGTGCCTGGTTGGAAGTTTTGGAGGCAGACTGCTTGGTCAACGCCTGCTTAAATATTCCTACATAGCTTCAGCGCTAATATTCAGCTATTTTGCGCTTTACGTGATTGTGTCAGGGTACCGGGAGTTTATGGTGACCTGATCTGACCTGCGAAGCATAGTGATGGGGGGTTGTTCCCATCACTTTGCGAAATGCATTAATGAAATGACTCTGATCGTAAAATCCCAGCATTATCGCCGCATCGAGAGGATGCACGTTTCTGCGAAGCAAGTCGCGGGCATACTGCAGACGAAGCTGCATATGATACTGCAGAGGCGGCATACCTGTATGCCGGGTGAAGAAGCGAACTAGATGATATTTGCTCATCCCCGCAAGCTGCGCGAGCATCTCCAACTGCGGTTTTACGCTAAGGTGCTCCCGCAAGTACTCGATAACAACATTGATTTTCTGTTCGTCACATCTCTGAAGTAGAGCTGGCGTCTCGAGCAGCTCACCACAAAGTAAAATCAGTTCCTGCTCCTCATCCATGCCACGCACCAGTCGGGCTGAAGTTGCAAAACGGTACAGCGCGTCAAACAGGCGAGTGTTATTGATTATGCCTTCTCGCAGAACAGGGGCTTCATGAACGCTAGTGAGATTGTCCTCATCTGCAAGCATTTTTATCACTGCCTGGGGTATGTGCACACTGATGAATTCCACTGCTTGAGTCTCAAAACGCGAAGCCTGAATGGTTCCCGGATTATATAAGGTAACCTGACCACTTTTAACATAGGCGGTTTTCCCTGCCAGCCAGATTTCTTCTACCCCCGTCAGGTTTGCACTGATGACATATTCATCGTGAATATGTTTCGGAAAGCCCGAATTACGGGCTCTGACCCGCGAACACTCTATACCATTTTGGCTAAACCATTCGGCAGACTCTAGTGACAACGTATCAGACCTCATGCAGCAATAGTGAATAATTATTAATGAATTATAAAACCACTAATTGAACCATTTTTCAATTGGTGGTCTTAGAGCTCCAGCGAATAAATTACCCACAGGTTGCTGTCTGCCAGCAATCGGACATGTCCCTTCCTGACCAGACCGTGCCCGCGCGGCTTAGTAAAGTTAGCTGGCTTTGTCGGTTAGTTCACCAGGACACATGGACTGGTAATGCAGGAAAGGGACAGAAGGACGTTGTTCCTGATGTCCGCTTTGTGTCATGAGCGGACCTTCTTATCAACTGTAGACCCCAGCAGAGTTATGTAAAATATGAGTACTGGGCACACCCAAAAAGGATAAGGCCGCAGCATGGCATCAGCCAGCAAATTACTACAAAGGGGATACGGTCAACTGCACCTTATACCACTTCAGCGTGTTACTCCCCCCGGATGCGCCATGCATAATTCATTATCAGACCAGGTTGCATACTTTTCATGCAATTTCTGGAGGTGGCCTCGCAGGAATACGTCGCCTTTTAGCTGACTCGTGTTTGTTGATCGGGTATCGTTTTGTTGAGAATTTGAACATGTCGTTAAAAGGAGAAAACGATGATTGAACGCGTTACGCTGCTGGAAAGTAAGGTGGAAAGGCTGTTGATTGACGTTGCCGTTATCAAGGCCAACTACGCCACACGGGAAGATGTCGAAAGCGTCAGAATAGCGCTCCACTCCTCGCTCTCTACGCTGACTAAATGGCTGGTAGGGGTGTTACTGATTGTACCGGGTGTCTGGCTGGGTCTGGCCCGGTGGCTGAACTGAGGGTACCCGTGGCTGAATAATGCCAGTGGGTACATCGTCGTATGAAGCACCTGGCGAAAAGAGGCTTTCACCAGGTGAGTGACATTAGTGGTGGGTGATAACGGAGGTGATAACGCCCGTTGCGACGGCTATCAGCACGTAGTTACCATCGATATTCTGCCAGCGATGACCGGCAGGAGGTGCCTTCAGGCCGCGCTGATGCCAGTCATTGACCTGGTAGCCTTCACCCCGGTATTTCTCCGGTAGCGGTCGACCCTGACGGAAGTCGGGCTGTGCATGACGGGGTTGCTGGTGGTGACGCTGCCCCGGTGCGCGATCTGCCTGAGCCATATGCTGCGGCTGCTGGCGTTCGCCACCCTGAGGCTGAGAATGCTGAGACTGCCCACCGCGCCCGGGCTGGGAGTTCTGCTGTGCCCGATCTCCGCGCCCGGGTTGTGAATTTTGCTGCGCCTGCCCGCCGTGCTGCGCCTGCGCATTGTGTTCACCGCCACCCTGCTGGCGTGCGTTGCCATTCTGTTCGCCCTGAGGCGGACGCTTTAGCGGTGACTGCTGTGTGTTACCCTGTCCCGGCTGGGGGCCATCGGCAAACGCGCCGGTGCTGGCTGTCGCAAACAGCAGTGCGCTGAGGGCAATAATGCCTGATTTTTTCATCATGGTTCCCTTCTGGTGTGATTCATTTGCTGACGGACAGGCACAATCTGCGGGCGAAGCCGGCGTATAACAATGTCAATAATCCTAAGCCGGGCGACCTTAACGTAAAATTTACGCTTCGTTTGCTAAAACCGCCCACTATCCCTGTGCAGCCAAAGGGTTACGCCATCAGTATTTACACCAGGGTAAATGCCGCCTCGAGCATCTGGCGCTGCTGCTCCACGCTGTAATTCACCAGCGAGTTTTTGCTGCCCGAACGGGCCAGGATCCACTGCATCTCATCCTCCGTCAGCGTCGGTGGCTCCTGCCAGAAGGGCATAATGGCATTGTCCTTCAACCACTGGGCCAGCTGCCGTGCAGGCGGGAGCGTAAATCCGGGGAACAGCGCGTCGCCCAGCGCGCTCATCAGTTCCTGCTGCTGGGTGTTTTCACTCCGTTCCAGTATGGTCAGGAAGGGTAGCAGCAGACGGCCACAGACTTCACCGTGGTGGTAGTCTTTGATCGCGCCCAACTCGCCGGCAATGCCGTGGATAACGCCCAGGCCCGACATGCTGAGACTTAATCCTCCCTGCCATGACGCAAACAGGATCTGCTCACGCGCGCTGTCGCCCAGCGCATCAGTGCGGTTGAGATGGGGCCAGGCGCTAATAAATGCACGCATGCCGTTCAGCGCCGTCAGGCGGGTAAGCATGTTCCCCTTGTTGGAGAAGTAAGCCTCAAACAGATGGGTAAATGCATCAATGGCGCAGCAGGCAAGCACGTGGTCGGGCGCACCGCGCAGCAGGTCAGCATCGAGGATGGCTATTTGTGGCACAAAATTAGCGTGGCGCAGCGAGGCCTTTACCTTAATCTCCGCCTTATCCGTGACGACGGCATTCTGCGTTACTTCGCTACCGGTTCCCGCCGTGGTAGGAATGGCGATCAGCGGCAGCGTGTCACCGCTCACCGGCGTATCGCCCACCTTCTCCAGATAGCGCAGCGTGTTAAGTGGATGCTGGCTCAGCGCAGCAAAGGCTTTTGCCGCATCCAGTACGCTTCCTCCGCCTATCGCCACCACGCGCCGGGCATCGCCGCGCCAGCGGCTTACCCAGGCGTCAATTTCATCCGGAGAGGCCTCATGGCTGACAATTTCATGTCCGATAAGGAGCGGTTCCAGCTCAGATTTCAGTGTCTGCCACGCTGTGCCATTCAGAAAAGAGCGTCCGCAGAAGAGTAGCGTGGGCATCGGTGCCGCGCGCAGTATCGGCAGCAGCTGCTGCAGGCTGCCACGACCAAAAAAGGTCTGTCGGTTGTTGATCATCTGGCTGGCGAACATGGGCATTATCCTCAGAGGAAGAGTTAAAAGGGTAAAGGTCAGAGCGCGCGGGCAGGGCAGGACAAAATTATCATCCTGTCCTGTGGCGCGCCGATAACGCTAAAGCGGGTGTCGGAAAGCCTCTGCGCCAGCCAGCCCTCTTTGGTTACCGCCGAGGGAATATACTGGCGTGGATCGCTGCTCTTAAGCGGCCCGCTTTCCAGAGCGAGTTCAGGCTGCGACAGGGTGAGCCTGAACGAGGTGAAGCGATCGGTGACCCTTCCTTCAACGTTGCCTAACGGCGCACCGGCCAGCGTTTCCATTTTCCCGTGGCAGGCCATGCTGTGGTTATCTGAAGAGCAGCCGCTCAGCAGCATCAGCGTAAGGAGAATCCCCCCGCCAATGATACGAGCGGGTGAGCATAACTGCATAAGCCTGTTGGTGGCATTCCTGCGCATAGCCGGTCCTTTTTTGTAGGTGTAAGTTGATTATAGTCGCTACTCCTGTACGGATGAGTCTGAAAAAAACCGCTTATAAATCATGGTTAAACACACCTTATATATTAACTTTCACACCCTTTTTACCATTTTGTGGCTTTTAGTAAATCAAATGGGCGAAAATCATAACAACGATTCGCAAAGTCATTATTGAGTGCTACACTTTTGCCGCCTTTAATACCCCCGTCTCTTATTCGGTGGCCTGATATGCACGCCGCTGCCCCACACTTTGGTGGCCTGAAATGCGTACCGCATGGCCCACTGGACAGGCGCTTTTTTGCTCTTTTTTTATCAGCAAAGCGGGGCAGGCGGGCAAGTTTTCAAACTGCTTGTATACTTTCGCTGCAATGATGCGCACGGGCTTTTCGCGCTGGCGACCGGGCAGGAGAAGGATTTCTGCTGCCGGGCTTCAGGCTGAAATGGCTAAATGACGGATGACTCTTTAGATATTGAATCGACCCAGTGAAAAACAAAACCTCTGCTTTTCTGCTAACGCCGCTACTCTGCCTGCCCGCTTTTGCAGCCAGCTCTGCGCCGAACTCATCCGCTCAGGCATCGGCTGCGGCGGAGGGATCCCTTATCGTCATTCGTCAGCGCAGTGGGGTATCCGAACTGGATACGCCGGCTGCGGTCAGCGTGTTGAACGGCCAGGATCTGCGTAGCAATAATGCTCAGGTCAACCTTTCCGAAGGTCTGGGGAGCGTACCCGGTCTGCAAATCCAGAATCGCCAGAATTATGCGCAGGATTTACAGCTGTCGATACGTGGCTTTGGTAGCCGCTCCATGTATGGCGTGCGGGGCGTGCGGGTTTACGTCGATGGTATTCCAGCCACGATGCCCGATGGGCAGGGGCAAACCTCGAATATTGATATCAATTCAATTGAGCGTGTAGAAGTGCTGCGAGGCCCCTGGTCAGCGCTCTATGGCAACGCTTCCGGAGGCGTGGTCAACATCGATACCGAAACCGGCAGCCAGCCAGCCACCCTTACCGCCGGGACATACTTTGGCAGCTACGGCAGCTGGCGAAACAGCGTCAAAGCCAGCGGCGCAACGGGGGATGGCACGCACGTCGGCGATGTGAACTACACCCTTTCAGCTTCGCGCTTTACTACTCACGGCTATCGCGATCATAGCGGAACGCAAAAAAGTCTCGGTAACGGTAAATTTGGCGTGCGCCTGGATGAAGCCAGCACGCTGACGCTGATGTTTAACACCGTCTCCGTGGATGCCAACGACCCCGGTGGACTGACGAAAGCGGAATGGCAAAATAATCCCCGTCAGTCTCCTCGCGGCGATAGTTTTAATACGCGCAAAAGTCTCGATCAGACCCAGGTGGGCCTGCGCTACCAGCGTGAACTGACGGATAATGACCAGTTAACCCTGACCACCTGGCACGGTGAGCGGCACACCACCCAGTATCAATCTATCCCGCTGGCACCTCAGCTAAAGCCCGCCTATCCCGGCGGCGTGATTGTGCTTGAGCGGAAATATTCCGGCATTGATACCCGTATCAGGCATGACGACCAGATAGGTACCGTGCCGTTCTCGCTTACTGGCGGTCTGGACTATGAAACCATGACCGAACGCCGCCAGGGTTTTGAAAACTATCAGCTTGTTAACGGCGTGCCGGCGTTTGGCGAGAAGGGCCGCCAGCGGCGCAATGAAAGGAACCAGATGTGGAATCTGGACCCCTATCTGCAAACGCACTGGGCGCTAACGCAGAAGTGGGCACTGGACGCGGGCGTGCGCTACAGTACGGTGAGCTTTGACTCACAAGATTATTACGTGACCACCGGGAACGGCGATGACAGCGGCAGCAAACGCTACCATAAATTGTTGCCGATGGGATCGCTGAACTATGCGCTGACAGACGCATGGAACCTCTACTTCTCCGCCGGACGCGGCTTTGAAACGCCCACCATTAATGAGCTCTCCTACCGCTCCGTTGATGGCAGTCAAACCGGGCTTAATCTGGGACTAAAACCTGCGACCAGCGACACGTTCGAGCTGGGAAGCAAAACCCGCCTCGGCTATGGACTCCTGACCGCCGCGATTTTCCAGACCAACACCGACAATGAGCTGGTGGTGGCGGACAGCAGCAACGGGCGATCGGTCTATAAAAACGCCGGTAAAACACGTCGACGGGGTATTGAAACCTCGTTTGATCAGCAGTTCGCTGAAAACTGGCAGATGAAAGCGGCCTGGACGTATCTTGATGCCACCTACCGCAATGAGTCCTGCGACGACAGTGGTAACTGCACACCCTCTGGTAATCGCCTGCCGGGTATTGCGCGTAATATGGGATACGCCTCGCTGGCCTGGGCACCGGAGCAGGGCTGGCACGCGGGCGCGGATATCCGCTATCTCAGCAGCATTCAGGCCGATGATGAAAATGATGCTAAGGCGCCCTCCTGGACGGTGGTCAGCCTGAATACCGGCTATCGCTTCAACTGGGACAAGTGGTCGCTCGATCTGTTCAGCCGCGTCGATAACCTCTTCGACAGGGCGTACGTGGGCTCGGTTATTGTCAATGAGGGCAATGGCCGCTTTTACGAACCCGCACCGGGCCGAAATTATGGTGGAGGAGCAACCCTCACCTATGCTTTTTAATCAGATATCCACAACAGTCTGCCACTCTGGCGTAGGCCAGCGGGCAGGGTAAAAACACCGGCATGGATAAGCAGTAAGAAACCGGGTGTTTTAAGCGGTTAAGATCCCGATCTAAATCGAAGACGTTAAATATTGGTAAGGTTCATACTATGCAAACTAAAGCACCGTTATCACGGAACCTCGTGATCCTCACGGCTGTGTTTGCCGCCCTCAGCGGGTTATACCTGCTGATTGGCGGTATCTGGCTGGCTAAGCTGGGTGGTTCAGTCTATTACATCATCGCTGGTGTGGTAGAACTGGCTGTCGCCTGGCTGCTGTTCCGTCGCCGCTCATCAGCACTGTTGCTGTATGCGGTGTTCCTGCTCGCGACCCTTGTCTGGTCGCTCTGGGAAGTCGGGACTGACTTCTGGGCCCTGACGCCACGTCTGGACGTCACCTTCTTCCTCGGCCTGTGGATGGTTCTGCCATTCATTTACCGCGGCCTGAGCACGGGGCGGTTTGCACGCGGTGCGCTGGGCGTGGTGCTGTTGGTCACGGTGATTGCCCTGGGCTGGTCGGTCTTTAACGACCCGCAGGAAATTAACGGTTCGCTTAGCCCGGCACAGGCGGCGAACGTGGAGAAATCCGCTGACGGCGTTGCAGCCGGTGACTGGCCAGCCTATGGCCGTACCCAGGCGGGAACGCGCTACTCACCGTTAACGCAGATTAACGATAAGAACGTGGGTCAGCTCAAAGAAGCCTGGACTTTCCGTACCGGTGATATGAAGCGCCCAACCGATCCGGGTGAGCTGACGGATGAAGTGACGCCAATCAAAATTGGTGATTCGCTCTATCTCTGTACCCCGCACCAGATCCTGTTTGCACTGGATGCGGCTACCGGTAAAGAGAAATGGAAATTTGATCCACAGCTGAAAACCGATCCCTCTTTCCAGCACGTGACCTGCCGTGGTGTCTCTTATCATGAGACGCCTGACGCTGCTGCAACGCCTGCGGGCGGTAAGCCTGCTCTGTGCTCACGCCGCATTATCCTGCCGGTGAACGATGGACATCTGTATGCGCTGGATGCTGAAACCGGTGCGCTCTGCCCGGGCTTCGGCGACAACGGTAAACTGAACCTGCAGCAGAATATGCCTTTTGCACGCGCAGGGGCCTATGAGCCGACTTCACCTCCCGTCATTACCGATAAAACTATCGTTATTGCCGGTGCGGTAACCGATAACTACTCGACCAAAGAGCCATCCGGGGTCATCCGTGGTTTTGATGTGAACAGCGGTAAGCTGCTGTGGGCATTTGATACCGGCGCGAAAGACCCTAACATCCTGCCGCAGGGCGAGCAGAACTACGTTGCCAACTCGCCTAACTCCTGGGCACCTGCCGCCTATGACGCGAAGCTGGATCTGGTGTATCTGCCTATCGGCGTTGCTACGCCAGATATCTGGGGCGGCAACCGTACGCCAGAAATGGAACGCTTTGCCAGCGGCCTGCTGGCACTGAATGCCACCACCGGCAAACTAGCCTGGTTCTACCAGACCGTTCACCACGATCTGTGGGATATGGATGTACCGGCACAGCCAACTCTGGCCGATATCAATGACAAAGACGGCAATAAAGTCCCAGTCGTTTATGTTCCGGCCAAAACCGGTAATATCTTCGTGCTGGATCGCCGTAACGGTAAGCTGGTTGTGCCTGCACCAGAAACGCCGGTTCCACAGGGTGCCGCAAAAGGTGACCATGTTTCCCCAACTCAGCCTTATTCAGAGCTGACCTACCGTCCGAAGAAAAACCTGACCGGTGCGGATATGTGGGGGGCAACAATTTATGACCAGCTGATCTGCCGCGTGATGTTCCACCAGCTGCGTTATGACGGCCCGTTCACTCCGCCATCCGAGCAGGGCACCCTGGTATTCCCGGGTAACCTGGGCATGTTTGAATGGGGCGGTATTTCTGTTGATACCGACCGTCAGATCGCCGTGACTAACCCAATGGCGCTGCCGTTTGTTTCCCGTCTGATCCCGCGTGGGCCAAATAACCCACTGTGGCCAGGCGAGAAAGATAAAGGCGGTAGCGGCACTGAAACGGGCGTACAGCCTCAGTACGGCGTACCGTTTGGCGTGACGCTGAATCCGTTCCTGTCACCGCTTGGCTTCCCCTGCAAGCAGCCGGCATGGGGCTATATCTCCGCCGTTGATCTGAAAACAAATGATATCGTGTGGAAAAAACGCATCGGTACCGTGCGTGACAGCTCGCCGGTTCCTCTGCCGTTCAAGATGGGTATGCCAATGTTGGGTGCGCCAATCTCGACTGCCGGTAACGTGATGTTTATCGGGGCAACGGCAGATAACTACCTGCGTGCGTTTAACGTCACCAACGGTAAGCCGCTGTGGGAAGCTCGCCTGCCAGCGGGCGGTCAGGCCACGCCAATGACTTATGAAGTGAATGGCAAACAGTATGTGCTGATCGCTGCCGGTGGCCATGGCTCATTCGGCACTAAGCTGGGCGACTATATTGTGGCCTATGCACTGCCGGACGACGCTAAGAAGTAACGCCTGGCGCCGGCTCCTGCCCGGCGTCAAACGATAAAAAAAGGGCAGCCCATGGGCTGCCCTTTTTGTTTTTTTATCCGGTATTAAGACCCCATTCCATATACAGCCGCTCGATCTCTTTGACCGATCCTGCCCGTACCCTGGGTAATCTCAACTGTTCAAACAGGGCGGCATTACGTTTCCGTCCCCCGGGGGTGACAAAGAGAATGTGGTGGAGCATTTCCCAGCTCAACCGATCCTGCCCATCCATTCCGCCATAGCGCCCGGGCTGCCATAACGTTCTTCGGATATAGCGCAGCAGGCTGGAAGGCGTTGAAATATCGAGCAGAATCACGCCGGTTGCCCGCCCAAGGCGCTGTGGAAGACAGCGTGAATAATTTCCTTCCATTATCCAACTTTCTTGTGCAATGGCTTTCTCATGAAGGGCCAGGAATTCGTCAGCAGGGCGGGGATACCAGCTGGACTGTGGGTAGTGGTGATAAAGCCGGTCGAGATGAATAATCGGTAGTTCGCACTTTCGGGCGATGGCCGTTGCAAGTGTGGATTTCCCGCTATTTGAAGGACCGAGAATGCAAATCCGCGGGCCTAATGCGTTCAGATTCATATTCTTCCCGGAAGAGAGAGTGCAGCGGGCCACTATAGCCTGGCGATCAGCCGCCCGGGAATCGGGCACTACTGTCCATGGAACCGTTGGTGGACAAAATGTGATCTGGATCGCACAAATGGTTAAGATGCTAATAGTTAGCAGGCTTATTATAAGTGCATCCAAGGCGAGCTGCCTTGTCCCAAACATCTTAAAGAAGGAATTTGACCATGAAAACCATCAAAACACTGAGTATTGCCGCCGTTGCCGCGCTCTCTATGATCTCTTTCGGTAGCTTTGCTGCCCAGAGCATTTCGGCTCACGGCAGTACGCTGGACAGCGCTCAGGCGCACATCGCCGCCCAGGCTAAAGCGGCCGGTGCCTCCAGCTATAAAATCACCAGCGCCCGTGCCGAAGATGGCGTCTATATGACCGCCGAAATCTATAAATAAACCCGGGACGTACCGTAGCAAATCAGAACAGGCTGCCATCAGGCAGCCTTTTTTATTGGGTCCTTGTCCCGGGCAGGGCAAAGCGCCGCGCTGAGCGCGCCTGAGTCGTTTCGGACACTGTCATAAATATGAAACTTTGCTTAAGTTTCAATCTTCCCCCCCCATTTTCCAGTCCCACCCCCTCGCAAACATCCTCTAAGAGTAAACCGATTCTAAATCATCTTTAGATAATTTCCGGTTCGACCGCATTTATCGGGAGTTCTTAATTTTCAACTAAGAATTGTTGTTTATCGTTCATTAAGCATTGAAATTTGGCCTTTTTGCTCATGCGATAATGCCGCCGCTGAAAAGTTAGCCATTTATGACCTGCGCGGAGAAAGAGAGTCACCGATGAGAAAATTCACAGCAAATTATATGTGATGGCTAAATTTCAACGCATAACAGTTGCCAGTGGACTGGAAATAGCACACTCTGCTAAAGTTTATTTTGGTTACAATTAAGGAAATTTTAATGATGTCGGATTTTCTTCCTTTTTCGCGCCCCGCAATGGGGGAAGCTGAGCTGGCAGCGGTCAGGGACGTGATGAATTCCGGCTGGATCACTACCGGGCCTAAAAATCAGCTGCTCGAAGAGGCTTTTTGCCAGTTAACGGGTAACCAGCATGCGATTGCCGTTAGTTCGGCAACGGCAGGCATGCATGTGACGCTGATGGCGCTGGGCATCGGTCCCGGGGACGAAGTTATCACCCCTTCACTGACCTGGGTTTCCACCCTGAATATGATTGCGCTACTGGGCGCAGAGCCGGTCATGATTGATGTCGATCGTGACACGCTGATGGTGACCCCTGAGCTTATTGAAGCCGCGATTACGCCGCGTACTAAAGCCATTGTGCCCGTACACTATGCAGGCGCTCCGGCGGATATTGATGCCATTCACGCATTGGGTAAGCGCTACGGCATTCCGGTCATTGACGACGCCGCGCATGCGGCCGGAACCGGATACAAAGGCCGCCACGTGGGGGCAACCGGCACGGCTATTTTCTCCTTCCACGCCATTAAAAACATGAGCTGTGCGGAAGGCGGCCTGGTGGTAACCGATGATGAAACCTTGGCGAGCCGTATCCGCAGCCTGAAGTTCCACGGTCTGGGTGTCGATGCCTTTGATCGTCAGACCCACGGCCGCGCGCCCCAGGCTGAAGTTATTGCGCCCGGCTATAAATATAATCTGCCCGACATCAGCGCCGCTATTGCGCTGGTGCAGCTGGATAAACTTCCCGAACTGAACGCCCGGCGTGCGGAGATTGCCGCCCGCTACCTGAAGGAGCTGGCGGATACGCCGTTTTTACCGCTGTCCGTGCCGGAGTGGGCCCATCAGCACGCCTGGCACCTGTTTATTATCCGCGTTGATCCTGAGCGCTGCGGGCTGTCCCGTGACGAACTGATGCAGGCCCTGAAGGATCGTAATATTGGCAGCGGCCTGCATTTCCGTGCGGCGCACACGCAGAAATATTACCGTGAACGCTTTCCCGATTTAACCCTGCCTGAAACCGAATGGAACTCCGATCGCATCTGTTCGATACCGCTGTTTCCAGGTATGACCGACGGCGATGTCAGCCGCGTCATTACCGCCCTGCGCGATATTGCCGAGAGATAACATGACGCCCGAACAACCTATCAATAAAGTTTCTATTGTCATTCCCGTTTATAACGAGCAGGAGAGCCTGCCCGAACTGCTCCGCCGCACGACAGCGGCCTGCGACCAGCTGCCGATGGACTATGAAATCCTGCTGGTCGATGATGGCAGCAGCGATAACTCTGCCGAGATGCTGGCGAGTGCCGCGTCCGAAGAGGGCAGTCATATCGTTGCGGTATTGCTTAATCGTAATTATGGCCAGCATTCGGCCATTATGGCTGGCTTCAGCCACGTCAGCGGCGACCTTATCATCACCCTTGATGCGGATTTACAGAACCCACCTGAAGAGATCCCGAGACTGGTTGCGGTGGCTGCCGAGGGGTATGACGTGGTGGGGACCGTGCGGCAAAATCGCCAGGATAGCTGGTTCCGCAAGCGCGCCTCGCGCCTGATCAATCATCTGATCCAGCGCACCACCGGTAAAGCGATGGGCGATTATGGTTGTATGCTGCGCGCCTATCGCCGCCATATTATTGACGCCATGCTGCACTGCCATGAGCGCAGCACCTTTATCCCCATTCTGGCCAATACCTTTGCCCGCCGGGCCATTGAGATCCCGGTTCATCACGCCGAGCGCGAATTTGGTGATTCCAAATACAGCCTGATGCGCCTGATCAATCTGATGTATGACCTGGTGACCTGCCTGACCACCACGCCGCTGCGTATGCTCAGCGTGGTCGGTAGCCTGATTGCCCTGGCGGGGTTCGCCTTCTCACTGTTTTTGATCGTCGCGCGCCTGTTTTTCGGTTCGCACTGGGCTGGCGACGGCATGTTTGTCCTTTTCGCCGTGCTGTTTATTTTCATCGGCGCACAGTTTGTCGGAATGGGTCTGCTCGGAGAGTATATTGGCCGCATTTATAACGACGTCCGTGCCCGCCCGCGCTACTTCATCCAGCGCGTTGTCAACTCATCCGTTTCTGTTTCCGAATCCTCAGAGGATAACAAAGAATGAAAGCTGTTGTTTTTGCCTACCACGATATGGGATGCGTCGGCATCAATGCGCTGGTTGAGGCCGGCTATCAGATTGAAGCCATCTTTACCCATCCTGATTCCGCCAATGAAAACCACTTTTTCGGTTCGGTCGCGCGTGCGGCAGCGGAGCTGGGTATCCCGGTTTTTGCGCCGGAAGACGTTAATCACCCATTATGGGTTGACCGCATTCAACTGATGGCACCGGACGCTATCTTCTCGTTTTATTACCGTAATCTGCTGAGTGACAAGATTCTGGACTGTGCTCAGCATGGCGCATTTAACCTGCATGGTTCTCTGCTGCCGAAATATCGTGGCCGCGCGCCGCTGAACTGGGCGCTGGTCAATGGCGAAACCGAAACCGGCGTTACCCTGCACCGTATGGTCGCCCGCGCGGATGCCGGTGAGATTATGGCGCAGCAGAAAGTGGCGATCGCGCCAGAAGATAACGCGTTAACCCTGCACCGTAAGCTGACCAGCGCGGCCACTGAGCTGCTTACCGACGCGCTGCCCGCGCTCAAACTGGGCAAACTTCAGGGATGGGCGCAGGATGAAAGCCAGGCAACAACGGTTAGACGCCGGTCGCCGGAGGATGGCTGTATCGACTGGTCGCTGCCCGCAGAGAAGGTCAACAACCTGGTGCGTGCGGTTACCGATCCCTGGCCTGGCGCGTATGGCTACGTTGGCTCGGCAAAATTCATCGTCTGGAAAGGGAAGGTTCATCATGACCTGCCTGCGGCCAAAGCCGGTACGGTACTGTCGGTCGCACCATTAATCATTGCCTGCGGTGAGGGTGCGCTGGAAGTGATGACGGGGCAGAGCGAAAACGGCGTGTATATGCAGGGTTCACAGCTCGCGCAAACGCTGGGCCTGGTTAGCGGTGCGCTACTGCACAACCAGCCGGTATCGGCAGTTAAGCGCCGTACCCGGGTACTGATCCTGGGCGTTAACGGATTTATCGGTAACCACCTGACCGAGCGACTGCTACAGGATGATAACTTCGATATCTTCGGTCTGGATATCGGTTCAGACGCTATCAGCCGCTTTGTTGGCCATCCGCGCTTTCAGTTTGTTGAAGGGGATATCAGCATCCACTCGGAGTGGATTGAATATCACATTAAAAAATGTGACGTCATTCTGCCGCTGGTGGCCATTGCCACGCCAATTGAGTACACGCGCAATCCACTGCGGGTGTTTGAGCTGGACTTTGAAGAAAACCTGAAAATTATCCGCGACTGCGTGAAATATAAAAAGCGCATTATTTTCCCGTCGACTTCCGAAGTGTACGGCATGTGTACCGATCCTAATTTCGATGAAGACAGCTCAAATCTGGTGGTCGGTCCGATCAACAAACAGCGCTGGATTTACTCGGTCTCCAAACAGCTGCTTGACCGGGTGATCTGGGCCTACGGCGATAAAGAAGGACTGCGGTTTACGCTGTTCCGCCCGTTCAACTGGATGGGGCCGCGTCTCGATAACCTTAACGCCGCGCGTATTGGCAGCTCCCGTGCGATTACCCAGCTAATCCTGAATCTGGTTGAAGGGTCGCCCATTAAACTGATGGACGGCGGGCGGCAGAAGCGCTGCTTTACCGATATCAGCGACGGGGTAGAGGCGCTGTTTCGCATTATTGAAAACAAAAACAATAACTGCGACGGCCAGATTATTAATATCGGTAACCCGGACAACGAGGCGAGCATCAAAGAGCTGGCACAGCAGCTGCTGGAGAGCTTTGATCGCCATCCGCTCCGCAGCCATTTCCCTCCTTTTGCCGGCTTCCGCGACGTTGAAAGCAGCAGCTATTACGGCAAGGGCTATCAGGACGTGGTGCACCGTAAGCCCGCCATCCGCAACGCCCGCCGCCTGATTAACTGGACGCCGGAAGTGAAGATGGAAAAAACCATCGATGCTACGCTCGATTTCTTCCTGCGCACGGTTGACGGCGTGGATACGGAGAAATGAAAAAAGTCGGCCTCCGTATAGATGTCGATACCTGGCGGGGGACGCGTGACGGCGTCCCCCGGCTGCTGGAAACGCTCAGTTTACATCGCACTCAGGCCACCTTTTTCTTCAGCGTAGGGCCGGATAACATGGGGCGCCACCTGTGGCGCCTGATGAAGCCGAAATTCCTGTGGAAGATGCTGCGCTCGGGCGCGGCCTCGCTGTATGGCTGGGATATTTTGCTGGCCGGTACGGCCTGGCCCGGACGCAACATTGCTAAGGGCCTGTCAGAAACGATCGCCGCCGCAACCGAACATCATGAAGTCGGTCTGCATGCATGGGATCACTTCGCCTGGCAGACCTGGGCAGGCGTATGGCCTGAGGAGACGCTAACAGAGCAGATCCGCCGGGGGCGCGATGCGCTGCAAAACGTAACCGGGCAGCCGGTGACCTGCTCAGCGGCCGCGGGCTGGCGGGCAGATGGTCGGGTGATTCACGCAAAGGAGTCTTTCGGCTTTCACTATAACAGCGACTGCCGGGGGACGACGCCTTTCCTGCCCCTATTGCCGAATGGCGCACTGGGTACGGTGCAGATCCCCGTTACGCTGCCCACCTGGGATGAGGTCGTCGGTTCGGTTGTCAGTAAAGAGGCGTACAACGCCTTTATCCTGGAGAAAATTCACCAGGATAAAGGTACGCCCGTTTACACCATCCACGCTGAAGTTGAAGGTATCGCCATGAGCAGCCAGTTTGACGAACTGCTGCGGCTGGCCGCAGAGCAGGGCATTCAGTTCTGCCCGCTTGGTGACCTGTTGCCTGATGACCTGTCTGGCCTGCCGACGGGAAAAATTTTCCGGGGAACCCTTCCCGGGCGTGAGGGATGGCTGGGATACCAGCAACTATCTGAGTAAGCCAGTATGAAAATAATGAGAAACGGTGCCCTGCTGCTGGCACTGTTTGCCCTGTACTACCTCGTACCTCTTGAGTTCCGCGACCTGTGGCAACCTGATGAAACCCGCTATGCCGAAGTCAGCCGGGAGATGCTCGCCAATGGCGACTGGGTGGTGCCACACTTTTTTAACCTGCGCTATTTTGAAAAACCCATCGCCGGTTACTGGATAAACAACCTCAGCCAGCTACTGCTGGGCCATAACAACTTTGCCGTGCGCTTTGGCTCCGTTTTTTCCGTCACGCTGACCGCGCTGATGGTCTACTGGCTGGCGCTACGCATCTGGCGCGAACGCTACACGGCGATAATGGCCAGCGTTATTTTCCTGACCAGCCTGCTGGTGTTTAGCATTGGCACCTATGCGGTGCTCGACCCGATGATTACCCTGTGGCTGGTGGCGGCCATGTGTAGCTACTGGTTGACCATTGCCGCGTCCAGCCGTAAAGAAAAGGTGCTGGCCTGGCTGGTGATGGGGCTGGCCTGCGGTATGGGCTTTATGACCAAAGGCTTCCTCGCGCTTGCCGTACCGGTGATCGCCATTGTGCCCTGGGCGATTCATCAACGGCGCTTCAAAGAGTTGCTGCTCTTCGGCCCGCTGGCGGTGATCGGTGCAGCGGCAATTAGCGCGCCCTGGGCGATAGCGATTGCCCAACGCGAACCCGACTTCTGGCACTACTTTTTCTGGGTGGAACATATTCAGCGCTTCGCCGATGAGAGTGCACAGCATAAAGCGCCTTTCTGGTATTACCTGCCGATTATGGCAATCGGCTGCCTGCCCTGGCTGGGGCTGTTACCCGGCGCACTGAGTACCGGCTGGCAAAAGCGCAAAGAGAACGGTGGAAGCCTCTACCTGCTAAGCTGGACGGTAATCCCCCTGCTGTTTTTCAGCATTGCTAAAGGCAAATTACCGACCTACATCCTTCCCTGCTTTGCCCCGCTGGCTATTTTAATGGCGAAACGGGCCACCGATCTGATGTTGGTCAGCGGCAAAGCCCTTAAAGTGAATGGCTGGATAAACTTTGCTTTTGGGCTGCTGTGTACCCTGGCGATTATTGGATTTCTGGCCCCCTGGGGGCTGGCACGACATCCTGTATACGGCCATAGCGAGCTGCTCAAGGTCATATTGGGCGGGGGCGCCTTTCTGCTGTGGGGCATTACAGGCTGGCTGACGCTGGCATCACCCGCGAAGCGCTGGAGCTGGGCAGCCTGCTGTCCGCTGGCACTGGCTCTGGTGGTCGGAATGGTGATCCCCAATCGGGTCATTGACTCCAAGCAGCCGCAGCAGTTTATCCGTGCCATTAAAAGCGACATCGCGCCGAGCCGGTTTGTACTGGCAAATAACCCGGGGATCGCCTCCGGACTGGCCTGGGAGCTTAAGCGCAGCGATATCAAGCTTTACGACCAGCCGGGTGAGGTGCAGTATGGATTAAGCTATCCCGACGCAAAAGGGACATTTATTACCGGGGCTGATTTCGCCGGCTGGCTGGCTGCGCATCGCCATGAGGGGGAGGTCTCACTGATAATGCTGCTGTCGCACGATGAGAAGCTTACTCCAGGCGATCTGCCCAAAGCGGACCGGGTACTCCGCCGGGGACGGCTGGTGATGTTCCAGTACAGACAGCTGCCATGAACATCCTGTTTATCGCCTTTGCCAGCCTGTTAAGCTGTGCCGGCCAGCTCTGTCAGAAGCAGGCCGCACAGCATGGCCTGCTGAAGGGGCGATGGCATTTACTGTTCTGGCTGGGACTTAGCGCCATACTGCTTGGCTGCGCCATGCTGGTATGGCTGATGGTGCTGCAAAAGGTGCCGGTAGGCGTGGCGTATCCCATGCTCAGCCTGAACTTTATTTTTATCGTGCTGGCGGCCCGCTGGCTGTGGAAAGAGCCGGTTACCCTCCGTCACTGGCTGGGCATTGTGCTGATTGTGGCTGGCGTAGTGGTAATGGGCGTACGGGCATAATGGATATGTACCGATGTTTGCAGGCAGCAGAATGACCAGAGGTAGCGTCTGATGGGTATTGTACTGGCACTTTGTAGCGTCCTGCTGGTCAGCGGCGCACAGCTGCTGATGCGCTGGGCGATGATGAACCTGCCGTCGGCCAGCGATCCGGCCCGGCTGTTTAACGCGCTGCTCAGCCTGCCGCCGGCTGCTCTGGCCCTGCTCGGCGGCCTGTTTGCCTATGCGTTATCAATGCTGTGCTGGTTTCTGGCGCTGCGGAAAATACCGCTCAGCAAGGCGTATCCGCTGTTAAGCCTGAGCTATGTGCTGGTGTGGGGGGCAGCGCTCTGCCTGCCCGCGCTTAATGAAATCTTCGTCTGGAGTAAGCTGGCCGGGGTAGTACTGATTTTTGGCGGCCTGTTGCTGATCTGCTGGCCCTCGCGGGTAAAAGGCTGAACGCCTCCTTCTTCTTCACCTTCTTTATTCCTTTCTGAGCCGTTATCGGTCCAGCCTAATGTAATGCTAAGTTTCCCCCGGCAAACTGAGTTCATCTCTGTTTTCCTGGAGGGGAACGATGCATTACGCCATTGGGCTAGCGGCGGCAAGCCGCAAAAACGTCAGGTTCACGCAGTTAACACCTGTTATTCGGAGGGTGGGATGAGAATTCTGCTGACTGAAGAGAATTGCCTGCAAAGTGAAGCAATTCTCCCCCCGCTCAGAGAGGCAGGCTACGCCATGGAGTGCATAAAACACCCGACGGGGGAGCTGCTGGCGGATGGCCATTTTGATATTGTCATTCTCAGTGCCGGACTGCCGCCAGGCGAGAAGGAGAGTCTGAAGGATCTGCTGCGCGTGACGGGCCGTGAATTACCCCTGCTGATTATGATGACGTGTTCGGAGGCGGCAGGCGAACGTTCAGGCTGCACAGATACCGACATTGACGGCTACATTGCCACGCCCTTCGATGCCGAATCACTGCTTGCCTGCCTGCATAATGCCCGGCGACGGCGGGAGGGGCAGGGCGCACCGCTGATCAGCAATGGTGAAATCGTGCTGGATCCTGCCAGCTATCAGGCCGTTAATCTGCTCAGCGGTGAGGTGCACCGCCTGTCTATTCGCGAGTTCGCGTTAATGCAGGCACTGATATCCCAGCCGGGCAGGCCGCTTTCACGGCGTGAGCTTGAGTCTAAACTCTACGGCTGGGGAGAAGGGATTGAGAGCAATGCGGTTGAATTTTTTATCCATTCGCTGCGAAAAAAAATGGGCAGTGGCGCCATTAAGAACATTCGGGGCGTGGGATGGATGGTATCATCATAAATGATTCTTGCTCTGATTCTTATTCTCATGGAGACAATTAGTGAAAACTCGTTCGTGGCTGTTATTGGGAACCATGCTGGCCAGCGCAGGCTGTGCCGCCACCACCTATCCGGTGCAGATCACCGATATGGACAATCAAAAAATCACCCTGAGTAAGGAGCCACAGCATGTGATCCTGCAGGACGGACGGGATGTACTTTCTCTGGCCCTGCTGGACAGGGAAGATCCCTTTCGGCGGGTGGTCGCATGGAATAACCTGCCGAAAAAACAGGATACCCAGACCTGGGATTTGCTAAAGAAAACCTGGCCTGAAGCGACGAAAATTATCGATATGGGCTTCAGCGATCGCGGAGAGGTCAATCTTGAAAGCGTCATTGCTGAAAAGCCCGACCTGATGATTGCCCAACTGCGCGCGAAGCCTGCTCTTAAGCAGACGGGCGTGCTGGACCAGCTGCAAAAGCTGCATATCCCGGTGGTGTTCATCGACTATGAACTGCACCCGGCGCAGAATACGGCAAACAGCATCACCCTGCTGGGAACCGTTCTGAATCAGGAATCCAGGGCAAAAGCGTACACCGACTTCTACCAGGCACATTGGAACACTTTACAGCAGAAAATTGAACCGATTAAGCCTAAGCCCACGGTCTTTATCGAACCTATTGCCGGGAATTCAGATGGCTGCTGCTTTACCCACGGACACAATGGCTGGGGCGGTCTGGTCGAGGCGGTAGGCGGGAAGAATATTGGCTCCAGCCTGCTGCCCGGTGCATCAGGGTTTGTTGCGCTTGAGAAGATTATTGCGATGAAGCCTGACGTCTATATTATGACCGGATCAAAACGCCCGGATAAAAACGTGCTGCCGTTTGGCTTCGGCGTGGCACCGCAGGAGGTCACGGCCCCCTTTAAGAAACTGATCGAACGCAATGGTCTCCAGCAGATAGCGCCGGTCAAAGCGGGGCGTGTCTACGGGGTTTATCACCATTTTTATAACCATCCGTACAATATTATCGGCATGGAAATCCTGGCGAAGGACCTCTACCCGGCGCAGTTCAGCGATCTGAATCCAACGGCAGACTTCCATCAAATCCTCACCCGCTTCACAAAAATTCCGGATGGACCTGTCACCCTGAGCTATCCCTCAGACAAGCCGTAAACTAAAGCCATACCAAATAGATTTCATCCCTGAAAAGGCGACATTTTGTTGCCTTTTCGCGTTATGATCGGCGGCATAAATAATTTGCAGGACGCCACTATGTCGACCCATCCTCCCCTGCTGGACGTACAGGGTGTGAGCTATGCACTGGCCGGAAACACGCTGCTGGCTCCCGTATCGCTTACGCTTAACGCGGGTGATTTTCTCCTTCTGACCGGACCGTCCGGCTGCGGGAAAAGCACGCTATTAAAAATTATCGCTTCGCTACTCGATCCCACGCACGGCAGCGTGCTGTTTAAAGGTCAGCCCGTCAGTGAACTGAGGCCCGAAACCTACCGTCAGCAGGTCTCCTGGTGCTGTCAGACGCCCGCGCTGTTTGGCAAAACGGTATGGGATAACCTGGCGCTGCCGTGGGAAATCCGCCACAAAAAAGCTGAAAGAGAGGGACTGCAACGCTGGCTGCAACGGGTCAATCTCCCGGCAGAGACGCTGGACAAAGAGATTGAGACGCTTTCCGGCGGGGAAAAGCAGCGGGTGGGGCTACTGCGTAATCTGCAGTTCTTACCTGACGTGCTGCTGCTGGACGAAGTCACCAGCGCGCTGGATGATGAAAACAAGCAGGCCATCAATGGGCTGATCAACGAGCTGATGGCTGAAAAGGGCATGGCCGCCATCTGGATCAGTCACGATAGCGCCGAAATTCATCGGGCGCAGCAGGTATTGACGCTCAGCCCATCCTCAGCCGGGAGTGCAGATGAACCAGCATAACATTACAAACGAATCCCTGGGGCTGGCGCTGATCCTGGTGCTGATTGCCCTGCTGGTCAGCAGGAAAGAGAAGCTGGGGCTGGAAAAAGATATTATCTGGAGCGTATCGCGGGCCATCGTTCAGCTGATTATCGTCGGCTACGTGCTGAAGTATATCTTTATGCTCAACAACGGCTGGGTGACCGTGTTGATGGTGCTGTTTATCTGTACCAATGCGGCGCTGAACGCCCGTAAGCGTAGCCGCAATATCGACCGGGCGCTGGCTATCTCTTTTGTCGCCATCACCCTGAGTACCACCCTGACGCTGACAATTCTGGTGCTGTCCGGCTCCATTGAGTTCCTGCCGATGCAGGTTATTCCGATATCAGGCATGATCGCGGGCAATGCGATGGTGGCCGTGGGGCTGTGCTACAGCAACCTGAATCAGCGTTTTGCCGACAACCGCCAGAAAATACTTGAAAGGCTTAGCCTCGGCGCGTCAATTAAAGTGGCTTCCGGCTCGCTAATCCGCGACAGCATTCGCGCCGCGATGATCCCTACCGTCGATGCAGCGAAAACCGTGGGCCTGGTGAGTCTGCCGGGCATGATGTCCGGGCTGATTTTTGCCGGGATCGATCCGGTTAAGGCGATTAAATACCAGATTATGGTGACGTTTATGCTGCTCGGTACCGCCAGCTTCTCGACCATTATTGCCGGCTACCTCGCCTATCGGCGTTTTTATAACGCGCGGGCGCAGTTAAAAGCGGGAATTTGAACAGGGCCGGGCCGCATTGCGGCCCGGACTGAGGATCAGAAGTTGATGTTGGCGCTAATGCCGCCGATAAAGGCATCTTTCACTTCGCCTACCGCACCCGGAGAAGCGACGTATTGCAGGTTCGGCCGCAGGTTCAGCCAGCTGGTAAGATGGGCATTGTAGTAAATCTCATAGTCGTACTCCGATCCGCTCTGGATCGGCAGATAAGTCGGGTTATTGTAGTCATTTACCCCATTATCCCGGTTAGTCTGACGCAGCATACTGCCGTAGTCATCGTTGACGTGAATGCGCGCCGCGCCGATGCCAATTTCATCTTTAGCACGGGAAGCAAACGGGCCTTTCCAGACAAAAGAGACCGACTGGTAGTTATCCGTTTTAGAGGTTTTGTGATCGTTCATCACCGCCTGTACGATTACGCCCAGACCCCGCTGATTGTCGCCGTCCATTGAGGTCAGCTGTTGTTGCAGCAGCAGGTAACCACCGTAGGCGTGATTCTGTTCGCCGTACTGTCCGTCACGGTATGAGCTGTAGTTATCGCCTTTCACCGAGGAGTAATACATCCCTACGCGGTAGTTACCCGGCAGTTTGTCGGCGCCGAAGGCTGGCTGCCAGCCCAATTCAACCGGGACCATATTCCCTTCGGTGTGGCTGGTATCCAGGCGGAAGCCGTTACCGGTATCGTAGTTCGAGGCAGTTTGGTTATAGAAGCCAACCTGTAAGAATACTTCAGGCGTGAAGTTAAATTTTACCCTGCCGCCCCACTGAGATACCGGCCAGTTATACCAGCGATCGCCCCGCCAGTTACCCGCCTGACCGCTACCGAATGCGAGGTTCTGGAAGTTACTCTGAAACGCATCGAAGTCTTCGCCAACGGTAACGCGTCCTGCCTTCACTTCAACCGCATGGTCAAAAAAGCCTTTATTCAGCCAGAACTGAGTCAGGCGCCAGGTTTGTCCACGTCCCCAGACTTCCTGCACGGATGAGAGCCCACCGGATCGCGGGTCATTAATATAATCCGACAGGTTTTGCCCATTACGGCTGGTGATAGTGGTCTGGAACTGCGTGTCATTCCAGTTGAGGAGTTTTTCCAAATCCAGCGTGGTGCCGAATGCCCACTGGTCCGTGTAGCGGGCGGTAGTTGAATGGTTATATCCACCGGAGAAGTTGCTGGCGGATTCCATGGTGTAGTTAACCTGGAAATCCACACCGTCGTTTTTTAACTGGGTGCGGGAGCCGCCCCAGTCGCCAAAAGCATAGGGGGAATCAATGCTGAGCGGGGCATAATCTGCCAGTGCAGATCCTGATGCCAGCATTAATCCCAAACCACAGAACGCCACCGATCTTTTTAATGTGGTTTTAGGGAGCTTGCTTTTCATTTTGGAACACCTTCTTGTTATTGGAATAATTTTTTTTCTGTTGCCTGTCAGGCAGGAGGGTCTGGGCCGTTGCGCCTGAGGTCAGTTTTTTCTCCGGCTTATCAGGCGCGGAAAAGGGAAAATGCCTGACATGAGCGGGTTTTACGGTCCGTACGGACGGCATGAAACCACCATTAGCGGAGATAGTTGTTATAAATAGTGCTGAAATGATTTGGCTGCTAATTGAAATTGCTGGATTTGAAATGTCGATCACATATTTAAGCGCGCAGGCACAAGAGGGGGCGTCAATTAATTCGGTTTATTTCAAAAACGAGGTGTGTCGGGAGCAGGGCGGGTCGAATTGAGGGTATTAACCGGGGCACGGAAGCCGAAGTGAGTAAGGGGGTGCAGCAGTGAGGGATTTAGCAAAAAAGAGGGGAATGGCGAGGTAACCGATCGGTACCAACGCGGCGATAAAGGCGAGAAAAAGGCCGACGATGTCGGCCTTTCAGGGGGAGCGCTAGCGATTAACTTAGCGCCTCGGGCTTAGCGACGGCCGAAAATCTTCGCCGCCAGGAAGCCAACGCCAGCGGCAATCGCCAGCGAAACAAATGGGGCATCCTGCGTTTTGGTTTTCACACAGTCCAGCGCATCATCAACAGCGTAAGATGCTTTGGCCGCGCCCTGACGCACTTTACCTTTTAACTCATGCTCGGGAGAATCAGTCGCTTTACCGAGCTGCTCCTGGCCTTTACCCAGTGCTTCGTCAGCTTTGTCACTCGCTTTATCTAACAGACTCATAATATCTCCTTCTTAGTGGCATGATTTCCTCATAGGGAACATTAAGAGTAGACCATCCCGTACGAGTTGCCGCTGCGGTTGTGTGAAAAAATATGACGAAGGTAAAGAATTTGGCAGTTGGGGTGTTTTTTTAGCCTCGGAATGTCTACCTCGTGAATTGATGGGTGTTTGGTACTGCACAGGCCTGGAGTGGTCGCCAACGGGTGGGGCCCGGTGCCTGGCGGTCCTCACGCCGCGCGTGGCGCGGTGCCTTCGCTCCGCTCGTCGACCTTTCGGACCGGGCATGACGTGACATCCCTGTCCCGGCATGCCCTTGTGCCAGCATCCCTGCTGGCCCATCCGGGTCTTCCTCTCTGCGCTCAGCGCTGCGGAATGCCTGTCACCGGGCCCCACCCGTCTGCTTATTGCATTGTGCTGGCTGCGGGTAAGAGCGGTTCCGGGGGTTTCAGGAAACTCTGTGGCCGGGTTTATTGAAGAAAGAACTCTACAAATAAGAAAACTGCTCTGCTAAAGACTCAGTGCCGTCGTCAGCTGATCGTATCTGGTATGCGGGAGACCTGGCGAATGTCGCCTGCGTATTGAGCCCATTGCTGTAAGGGCAGGGGTGGTCGCCTACCGTTGGGGCCCGGTGCTGCACAGGCCTGGGGTGTCGCCAACGAGTGGGGCCCGGTGTCTGGCGGTCCTCACGCCGCGCTTCGCACGGTGCCTTCGCTCCGCTCGTCGACCTTTCGGACCGGGCATGACGTGACATCCCTGTCCCGACATGCCCTTGTGCCAGCCTCCCTGCTGGCCCATCCGGGTCTTCCTCTCTACGCTCAGCGCTGCGGAATGCCTGTCACCGGGCCCCACCCGTCTGCTTCTTTGCATTGTGCTGGCTGCGGGTAAGGGCGGTTGCGGGGGTTACATAAACTCTTTTGGCAGGTTTGGAAGAGTAAGAACTCTGCAAATATGAAAACCGCTGTGCTAAAGATTCAGTGCCGTCGCCAGCTGGTCGTATCCGGTCTGCGGGGGATCTGGCGAATATCGCCTGTGTATTGAGCCCATTGCTGTAAGGGCAGGGGTGGTCGCCTACCGTTGGGGCCCGGTGCTGCACAGGCCTGGGGTGTCGCCAACGAGTGGGGCCCGGAGCCAGGCGGTCCTCACGCCGCGCGAGGCGCGGTGCCTTCGCTCCGCTCGTCGACCTTTCGGAGCGGGCATGACGTGACATCCCTGTCCCGACATGCCCTTGTGCCAGCATCCCAGCTGGCCCATCCGGGTCTTCCTCCCTGCGCTCAGCGCTGCGGATTGCCTGTCACCGGGCCCCACCCGTCTGCTCTTTTTGCATTGTGCTGGCTGCGGGGTAAGAGCGGTTCCGGGGGTTTCAGGAAACTCTGTGGCCGGGTTTTATTGAAGAAAGAACTCTACAAATAAGAAAACTGCTCTGCTAAAGACTCAGTGCCGTCGTCAGCTGATCGTATCTGGTATGCGGGAGACCTGGCGAATGTCGCCTGCGTATTGAGCCCATTGCTGCACAGGCCTGGGGTGGTCGCCTACCGTTGGGGCCCGGTGCTGCACAGGCCTGGGGTGGTCGCCAACGGTTGGGGCCCGGTGCCTGGTGGTCCTCACGCCGCGCGTGGCGCGGTGCCTTCGCTCCGCTCGTCGACCTTTCGGACCGGGCATGACGTGACATCCCTGTCCCGGCATGCCCTTGTGCCAGCATCCCTGCTGGCCCATCCGGGTCTTCCTCTCTACGCTCAGCGCTGCGGAATGCCTGTCACCGGGCCCCACCCGCCGGCTTATTGCATTGTGCTGGCTGCGGGGTAAGAGCGGTTCCGGGGGTTACATAAACTCTTTTGGCAGGTTTGAAAATGGAAAGAAGTCTGCAAAAAACAAGAAAACTCCTCTGCTAAAGACTCAGTGCCGTCGTCAGCTGATCGTATCTGGTATGCGGGAGACCTGGCGAATGTCGCCTGCGTATTGAGCCCATTGCTGTAAGGGCAGGGCGTGGTCGCCTACGGGTGGGGCCCGGTGCTGCACAGGCCTGGGGTGTCGCCAACGAGTGGGGCCCGGTGCCTGGCGGTCCTCACGCCGCGCTTCGCACGGTGCCTTCGCTCCGCTCGTCGACCTTTCGGACCGGGCATGACGTGACATCCCTGTCCCGACATGCCCTTGTGCCAGCATCCCTGCTGGCCCATCCGGGTCTTCCTCTCTGCACTCAGCGCTGCGGAATGCCTGTCACCGGGCCCACCCGTCTGTTTATTGCATTGTGCTGGCTGCGGGTAAGAGCGGTTCCGGGGGTTTCAGGAAACTCTGTGGCCGGGTTTTATTGAAGAAAGAACTCTACAAATAAGAAAACTGCTCTGCTAAAGACTCAGTGCCGTCGTCAGCTGATCGTATCTGGTATGCGGGAGACCTGGCGAATGTCGCCTGCGTATTGAGCCCATTGCTGTAAGGGCAGGGGTGGTCGCCTACCGTTGGGGCCCGGTGCTGCACAGGCCTGGGGTGTCGCCAACGAGTGGGGCCCGGTGCCTGGCGGTCCTCACGCCGCGCTTCGCACGGTGCCTTCGCTCCGCTCGTCGACCTTTCGGACCGGGCATGACGTGACATCCCTGTCCCGACATGCCCTTGTGCCAGCATCCCTGCTGGCCCATCCGGGTCTTCCTCTCTGCACTCAGCGCTGCGGAATGCCTGTCACCGGGCCCACCCGTCTGTTTATTGCATTGTGCTGGTGCGGGTAAGGGCGGTTCCGGGGGGGTACATAAACTCTTTCGGCAGGTTTGGAAGAAGGAAGAACTCTGCAATTAAGAAAACCTTTGTGCTAAGACTCAGAGCCATCGGCTGGGCAGGCGCTGTCAAATGCACATTACCGAATTACCTGCTAATGGGCCGGGCGGGCTACAAAGCCTGAGTGTTATTAGGGCTTAACTTAAAGTCGTGCTGATGATGCCTGCGGATAGACAACCGGTTTTACTGAAAGCAGCTCAGCAGCCCGCGGACAGACAAACGGTTTTACTCAAAGCGGCTCAGAAGCCTGAGAGGTGGATAATCCCAGCGGGTGACGGGTAATCCGCAGCGCTGCGGCGCAGACGGAGGGCCAGGCGAGGGCAGCAGGGATGCTGCACTCAGGGAGCGGCGGGCAGGGATGCCCGCTCGCGACCGGGCCGTCCGGCCCGGAGTCGGAGCCAAAGGCACCAGGCAAAGCCTGGCGCGAGGACGCCCGGCAAACGCTGGGATTATCCACCGGCAAAGGAACTGTCCACCGGCAAAGCCGACATTGCAGCCGACACAACCAACCGGCATACATCGGAACTGTCCACCAGCACCGAAGATATCGCAGCCTGCGCAACAAACCTGCGCTGTGGGCCACCCGCCACCCGCAGGGATTATCCACCAACCCACAACGAAAAAAGCCCGGCAGACACTTATGTCTACCGGGCTTCGATGTAAGTTTATTAGCGCCAGAAACTGTCCAGCGGGCGGCATATCGACAGCCTTTTAATGACAGGGCAGCCCTCCGGACAACGTGCGATTAGTGTGATTTCATACCGGCCGCGGTCATCATCATACGAAACAGCGTTGCCACCACGCCCAGCGCCATAACGCTGCCTGCATAAATGACCGCCATCCACAAAATGCGTTTCCACACCGGTGAAGGTGTCGCCTGCTGTGTTTCAATCATACTCATCTCCCGTTCACTCAATCAGTGGTAGCCTTCATCCGGATTGATTTTCCCTCGGAACACATAGTAGCTCCAGAAGGTATAAACCAGGATAACCGGAATAATCAACAGCCCGCCGACCAGCATAAAGCCCTGACTCTGCGGCGGTGAGGCAGCCTGCCAGATAGTGATGGACGGTGGAATGATATTCGGCCAAATGCTGATACCAAGGCCGGTAAAGCCCAGGAAAACCAGCGCCAGCGTCAGCAGGAACGGGGAGTAATTCGCATGGCGCTTGAGGGCGCGCAGCAAACTCCATGCAGCCAGCAGAACCAGCACCGGTACTGGCAGGAACCAGAACAGATTTGGCAGGGTAAACCAGCGATGCATAATGTCCGCGTGGGCCAGCGGCGTCCAGACGCTGACGATGGCAATAAACACCAGCAGCACCAGCAGCAGAGGCTTCGCCAGCGCGGTCATTTTGCGATGCAGCTCGTTCTCGGTTTTCATAATCAGCCAGGTACTACCCAGCAGCGCATATGCCACCACCAGACCCAGACCACAAAACATCGAAAACGGCGTCAGCCACAGCAGTTCCGGGCCACTATAGGCACGATTCGTTACCTGGAAACCGTTGATAAAGGCGCCCAGCACTACACCCTGGCTAAACGTCGCCAGAATAGAGCCCACGATAAAAGACTTATCCCAGAACGGACGATGCTCCTCGGTCGCCTTAAAGCGAAACTCAAAGGCGACGCCGCGGAAAATCAGGCCAATGAGCATCAGCGTCAGCGGCACCGACAGGGCGTCGAGGATCACCGCATAGGCCAGCGGGAAAGCGCCGTACAGCGCCGCACCGCCCAGCACCAGCCAGGTTTCATTACCGTCCCACACCGGCGCAACGGTATTCACCATCATATCGCGCTCGGCTGCATCTTTATTAAATGGAAACAGTAGACCAATACCCAGGTCGAAGCCGTCCATCACGATATACATCAGCGTTGAAAAAACAATGATGCCAAACCAGATGACAGAAGTATCAATGACCACGTTATTTCTCCCCCTTCTGCGCGTTTAACTTTTCCTGCACGGCAGACAGCGGACGTGAAGGGGTATGTTTGGTGCCAGGACCACCATCCGGATCGTCATTACCTTCACCCTGTTTCGGACCCTTCTTGATCAGGTTAAACAGATAGATGTAGCCGACGCCGAACACTGACGTGTAAACCAGAATAAAGGCGATCAGGCTCAGGCTCATGTGCAAATCGCCGTGAGCGGATACCGCATCCTTCGTTCGCAGCAGGCCATACACCACCCAGGGTTGACGCCCTATTTCAGTGGTAAACCAACCGGCCAGAATGGCAATCAGACCCGACGGACCCATCAGCAGTGCGAACCACAGGAAGGGACGACAGGTATAAAGGCGATTGCGTATGCGCAGCCACAGGCTGACCACGCCCAGCAGCACCATCAGCATGCCCAGGCCTGCCATTACGCGGAACGACCAGAATACGATAGTGGAATCGGGACGATCTTCTTTTGGAAAGGTTTTCAGCGCCGGAACCTGCTTATGCAGACTATGGGTCAGGATCAGGCTGCCCAGATATGGGATCTCCACCGCGTAGCGGGTTTTTTCCTGTTCCATATCCGGCAGACCAAAGAGAATAAGCGGCGTGGCTTCGCCCGGCTTATTCTCCCAGTGGCCTTCAATTGCCGCGATTTTGGCAGGCTGGTGTTCCAGCGTATTCAGACCGTGTGCATCGCCCAGTCCCGCCTGAATCGGCGATACGATCAGCGCCATCCACAGTGCCATCGACAGCATTTTGCGAATCGCTGGGGTGTCATTGCCGCGCAGCAGATGCCAGGCCGCAGAAGCGCCAACAAAGAAGGCGCTCGCCAGGAAAGCGGCGGTGGACATGTGCAGCAGTCGGAATGGGAAAGAGGGGTTGAAAACAATCTTAAACCAGTCAACCGGGACCACCAGGCCATTCTGAATCGCGTAGCCCTGTGGGGTCTGCATCCAGCTGTTAGAGGCGAGGATCCAGAAGGTTGAAATGATGGTGCCCAGCGCAACCATGCAGGTCGCAAAGAAGTGCAGGCCACGGCCCACACGATGCCAGCCAAACAACATAACGCCAAGGAAGCCAGCCTCAAGAAAGAAGGCGGTAAGCACTTCATAGGTCAGCAGCGGGCCCGTTATACTGCCGGCGAACTGGGAGAAGCCGCTCCAGTTGGTGCCGAACTGATAGGCCATCACCAGGCCTGATACCACGCCCATGCCGAAGTTAACGGCAAAAATTTTCGACCAGAAATGGTAGAGGTCGCGATAGTCCTCATTTCTGGTTTTCAGCCACATCCCTTCCAGCACTGCCAGAAAACTGGCAAGCCCGATGGTGATAGCCGGGAAAATGATATGGAAGGAGACGGTAAAGCCGAACTGTATCCTTGCCAGGTGGAATGCATCTAATCCGAACATTGCTTACCTCGATCTAACATAGACTGCCTTTTCTTATTAATTAACTCGCACCTGACAACAAGGCCACATTTGATGTGATGGGGCGATCGTCAGGCGAGTATTTCATCGAAGGATTGATCCAGAGACCAAATCATTAGAAGGAGTGACAACAGTAATAGCGATTACGGCAATAATAACGGGGTTCTTTGCGATGAATTGTTTCACCGCTGCGTTAAATCGGTTGTCCATACTGTTAAAATGGGATCTGGGAATGATGCTGTTATGTAAAAATAATGTATCCGCATAGCCCTAAAGGTTTTTTTCGCGCCGTGGGCGTCTCCTTCCGTCATACCGATCCCCATTATCCGATGTAAGAATTATTTATATCGCGGCGGGCGGCTATAACTATTTGGTTGTTTTAGCTGTCGATTAAGGCACAAATTGGAAATTATTACGCTTAATGGTGTCATGGGCAGGTGTGTTGTTGTTTAATTGTTGCATTAAGGGTCGCAAGCGTTTAATAAAAATTAGATTTAATGTTATCAATGATTTCGTCACCCTGGTGGATAACCCAGCCGCAGTAAGCGCATGTAAATGTTAAACCATAATGACATATATTGATTCTGATAGAATTAATTAGTTACATTTACGCTCGTAATTTATCGCAATTTTATGTCGAAGGTCAAAGTTATTGCCACTTTACTGTGAGTGCGTCGTCAATTGCCTGTATCCCAGCGGGAACGAGATGACCTGATGCAAATGAGTGACAGCAATGGTCGAGCCGACTGGCGTTATTCTTTGGCGCATCCGACTTAGGGATAATTTTTTTAGCGGCTAAAATCCGAATTTTAGCGGCAGGGTAATCCTGCGGCGTCGCCCCGATGAAGGAGATTTAACGCTTAAATTTAAACGAATTAATACGCTCGGCCAGGGCAAAAAACAGCGAACTACAGGCAGGGAGAAGTGGATCGTCAGGCAGGAAAACCGCAGGCGCTATTGCACTGAATAACACTTCATAAGTATACTATCACCTTGAAAAGCTTTGATTTTTTTGACTAAAGTCAAATTCACTGCCGTTTGAAATCATTGTCTTATATTGAATACTTGCCACATTTAGGCGTACGCCATCCAACACCCAGTTACTTATTTATCGCTGTATTACCTTAGCGGTATAACCCTTTGTCGCTTGAATCTTGTTTGGGCCGTTGCCTTTGGGGATACGCAGTATGGAACATGAAGAAAATAATGCAGCGCCGGTGCCGGAACTGGCGCTGGACGGTATTCCGCAGGCCATCCTCCGGTTGGGTAAACGTCTGGCTGATACCAAATATCAGATAGATATGTTGGGTAAAAACGGCTGGGGGGATTTGACCGCGAATCTGCACGGTCTTGAGGCAAGCGGCGAATGGAACGGACCGGATGATGCGCTGACCTTTTTTAGCAAAATATTCCCCTTTGCGCGCCTGCCTGCGGAAACAGAATCCCTTGGAATATTCCAGGTGCCAACCGAGCGCGTTATCGGCCGCAGCTGGCGCTGGTGGCCTGAACATCTTAGCGCCAACAGCGAAGCGCGCCTGAAAGAGCATCTGGAGAGCCCTTTTGCCGCCAGTGGTACCTCGTTCTACTTTTTACCTGCGTTAGGCGTCCTGCTGGCGGCGCAGGGGCAGGGACGGGTAAACTACTGTCGCCAGCATAATATTCCCTTTATTACTGCCCGCGTCAGTAACCTGAACTACCCCCCGGCCGACCGGTTCCGCCTGTACCACGTCACGCGGGGGGAAACGCGCCAAAGCTGGATCGTGCTAAACGATCGCTATTTGCAGCCCGTAATATGGCCGCGGATAACGCTTCCTGCACTGACCGCCTACGGTGTGCATACCGGCAGCTGGTCGCTGCTATTCCCGCCGGTCAGCAGAGTGTTTGACGAGCTGTACACGCCGGTGGCGGCTGAGGATTTTATTGCGCCCTGTGTTGATCTGCTTGCCGTAAAAGAGCGGATGCGCGCCGAGCAGGAAGCGGCAAGACAGGCGATTAAACCGGTGAAAATGGCGCTGAGCGATATGGATATCACCAATATCTGGCCGGTCAGCCTGACGCTCTCCTTCTGCTTTATTTTATCGCTGGTTGTGGCGGGCGTCACGGCTGGCAAGGGCTGGACGGGCAGTATCAGCCTGCTGGTCTGCGGGATGGCCGGTAGCCTTTTACTGTTTATGGCAACGCCGGTATTCCTGGTCAGTAAGCGGATGCGCCGCCGCTATGATGCAATAGCCCCGGTCGCGCCAGCCAGCCCCACCGATGAAAAGCGAGAGCAGGACGACAGGCTACCGCCATCCTGAGGATCACGCACGGGGCAAGGGAGAGTATGCATTGCGGCAGCGAGCCGCCAGACTGAATTTACTGCACAAGATGATGGCTTATCGCGTACTTCACAATATCGGCGTTGCTGCTGAACTGCATTTTGTCCATCATGCGTGACTTATAGGTACTGACCGTTTTATTGCTGATTGAAAGCGTCTGGGCGATGGCGTTGATCGTCTCACCGTGTGCCAGCAGCATCAGAATTTGCCGTTCGCGGGTGGTCAGCGTCTCGTGTAGCGCCCGGTTACCGTTCTGGTATTCAGCAAAAACGATCTCCTGTGCGAGGTCGTGATCGATATAACGCGATCCTCCCGCCACGCTGCGGATCGCGGTCAGCAGCGCATCGGGATTTTTATCCTTAGTGATATAGCCCAGTGCGCCACAGTTCAAAACCCGGCGGGCGATCTGCGGCTCATTAAACATACTGAGCACCAGGATCGGCAGGTTTTCGTATTGCAGGTGAATGCGTTTGATCAGTTCCTCACCGCTGATGCCGGGCATAGAAATATCCAGCAGCAGCAGATCCAGCCCGCCGAGGCGCAGCCGCTCAAGTACCTGACCGCCATCTCCCGCTTCACCCACTACGGAAAGACGCTTATCCAGAGCAAAAATTTGCTTTAATCCTTCACGCATCAGCGCGTGGTCATCGGCAATGACCAGTCGTATCACGTCATTCATTCGGTTTCCCTCGTCGATACTGCCTTATTAAGCCCGGCGCAGCCGGCGATCACGGCTTTTTTGCCGGCAGAGGGAGGGTCAATTCCAGCTGGGTGCCTTCACCGGGCTGGCTATTGATAGTGACCTGACCATCAAGCATATCCATCCGTTCCTGAATGCCCAGCAGGCCAAAAGCATCCCTACGCACGGATTGCATCTGGAAACCCCGACCATTATCGCGGATCTGAATAAGCAGCGCGTCGCGCGAAGCCTGCACAATAATGGATACCTTACTGGCCTGGGCATGTCGGGATATATTGGTTAGCGACTCCTGGACAACGCGAAATATTGTCGTTACTGCGCGATCGCACAGCGTGACCGGTTTCGTTTCCGGAACGAGCAGCATGCAGCTACAGCCGCTGGTTTTTACAAACTCGTCGCGCAGCCACTCCAGCGCGGGCACCAGCCCCATGTTCAGCATATTTGGCCGCAGGCGTGTGGAGACGTCGCGTACCACCTGAATAGTGCTGTCGATGAGCGTCATCAGATAGTCTACCTGCTGCGTCACCTGTGACGGGCTGCTGGCCTGCATGCCAATCAGCGACAGGCCAGCCCGCAGGCTGGTCAGGTGCTGACCCAGCTCATCATGGATTTCGCGTGCCAGATGTTTACGCTCATCCTCGGACTGCTGCTGCTGCTTACTGGCCAGCAGTCGCAGCTGATAGTGCGCGGCCCGCACTTCATTTTCGACTTCGCGCAGGCGGCTGATGTCGCGACCCACAGCTAAAACTGACACGATATCGCCCTTAAGATCGTATTCCGGCACGCAGCGAACGTGAAGGACCATCGAGCGTTTACCGTAGTGGGCTTCCAGCTCGGCCTCGCTCTTTTCTCCACTGGCCAGCGTGTTCGATACCAGACGGAACAGGCGCATTCCCACCTCATCGAAGGGAATGGAATCTGTCAGACGCCACCCGCGCGCACGCTCTTCACTACAGCCGGTCAGTTCAAGCACCAGCGGGTTGGCATACTGACAGCGCATCTGGGTATCAAAACGCGCAATCAGATCCGGTGAGTTTTCCACCAGCGAGCGAAACTGCTGCTCCTGTTGCAGATAGCGCTCGGTCCGCTGCCTGAGTTCACGAACATCGCGTACCACGCAGAGTACCAGGTTTTGCCCCTGATGCTCATACACGCTGGAGCTGACCTCAACCGGGATAATCTCACCGTTTTTCATCCGGTGTTGAGACGTGAAGCGGATACCTTCAGGACGCAAACTCAGTTTCCACCATAGCGCGGCGACATCGGGATCCTGGAGTTCGCCCTCAACGTCGGAATAGCTTAAACGTATCAGCTCCTGATATTTATAACCTAACATTTCGCAGGCTTTATTATTGATATATACCAGCCTGGAGTCCTGGCCGACTAAATAAATAGCGTCATTCACTTTGTCAAGCGCAAAGTCGGGCAGGATAGCCCGCGCATCAAGCGAAATTTTGCTCACGTTGAGACTGAATATTTCAGATGAAAGCATGGCTCTCTCTGTATGACAAATAGAAAAGAAAATTCAGGCATAACTATTACCACTCAGTTACATTAACTAAGATTCTACACCTGAGAGACTAATTACAACAAATATTTACTACAGTGACTACCTGAAATGATCTGAATATTGACCCAGCGCCAAATATAAAACTTCCCTCCCATATTGCCGCTAAAAAGTTAGCTTTAGTCAGCTTATTGTGCTTTTAAGCGTCTCACGAACGCGTGACAGACGCGATTTCACCGTGCCGAGCGGGATATCGAGCGACGTGGCGACATCCTGGTAGCTGCCATTGCGCTCGACCAGGATCGAGAGCATTTCACGGGTATCCGCAGGGAGTTTATCAATGGAGGTCGCCATCACGTTAAGTAGCTGATCGTTGGCAATAATATCACTTGGGTCGCACTCCTGGACCAGCTCAATCACATTATCTTCATTCAGGCTGTCGAACAAAAAACGATTCTGATGCGTTTTATAGTAGTTGCGGATGAGGTTGGCGGCAATACCAAACAACCACGTCTCAGGGCGCGATGCGCCGAGAAACTTATGGCTGTTGCGCAGCACTTCCACGCAGGTCATCTGGGCAATATCCTCAACGTCTTCGCGGTTGGATACGCGCTTGCGAATAAAGTTAATCAGCTTGCGATTCTGCTGGCAAAGAATATCCTGCCATAAAACGGGCATGGGTGCTTCAGACGTATATGACACTTCGGCTATTGAGGTCGCTAACATTGCATCACTCCTGAAATAATGAATACGGGTTTCAATAGACACTGCAAGGAGTGTGCCAGACCGGTAGATTTTGCTCAGGCCTTATTATTGCTACACGGGGCTCTTTGCTTAAGAATTATCTGAGACAAAAGTCTTACTTTCGGGGAAAATACCTGTGCCATAATTTTCACTAATAACGCGCGGGTAAAGTTTCCCCCGAAAAGACTTATTTTTTTTGCAGGGAAGGGTTAACGCGGTTGGGAACTTATGGTCATTTTCGACCACGTAATGGCATCGTGTTCACCACATTGAGTTTGCCATGATCAAAATCCAGTCCACTTTTCATTCTCAGCAGGCACTGTCTAAAATGCTGCTGAAACAGGATACCCCGTCCGCGGCTACGAGTGCCGTGGCTGGGGCGAATACGCAGACGCGAGCGGTGAATACCCGGTCGGCAGCGGATTCCCTGTCAGACTCGCTGGAAGAGATTGGTATGTTGTTCAGCGAGAAGATGGAGAAAAGGAGCAAAGGACTGGCGCGCCGTCAGATTAATACGGCGCACCTGCGCAGTAATCGCGGTGCCGTAGAGCGTATTGAGCGGCTGGGTGAGCTTTATCAAATGCTCGATGGCCAGCAGCAGGATCGGCTGGAGACGCGCCTGAGCGCGCTGAGCAGCGTGTTACGCGGCGAAGGGGAGCCGGAAGCGAGTGCGCTGGTCGAGGCAGCGGAAGGGGATCCGGCCCGCTGTGACCTGCTGCTGCGGATGACCCTGCGCGAGGCCGATCGGGCCGGTGACCATCAGACCGCCGCCGCCGCCAGCAGCAGTCTGGATAAGCTGCATGCCCGCTACGGCGATGAGGTCAGAGCCGGTCTGAATACCGCGTCCGCCATCGCCAGCTTTACTACCGACCCCACCGAAAAGCAGTCGATGCGTAACCTCTATTATCGCGGCATTGTGAAACACCAGTCGGCTTCGGTGATCCTCGACAGCCTGCTGGAACGTTTTGGCCACGAGCAGTTTATGCCGGGGCTCCGTACGCTTCAGCGGGCGCTGTCCGAGGATATCGCCTCGCTGACGCCCTCACTTTCCTCCCAGTCGCTGCACAAAATCCACACGGGCCTCAGCGAGGCCGGACAGATAAGCCATGTCCTCGCGGGCAGCGGTAAGCTCCTCGAACGGCTGCGCGCGGGGGGGAAAATCCCTTCCGCGTCGCTGGGCGCCATTGATTTGACCCGCAGCCTGCTCGGCTTTGCTCATAACGGAGTGACGGGGCGGGATATCCAAAAAATAGGTAAGGACTATGCAGGTACGCATCCGGCGGCCCAGATGCTGTTCTTCAACGGCCTGCTGCCACTGGTGCACGAGATGCCCGTCATGCTGTGGCAGGACCGTAAACAACGCTCGCCCGCGATGAATATGCTGCGCGATACGATCAGGGTTCTGGTGAACAACGAAAATAATGCAGCGGCGAAAGGCTAGCAGGGGAAAGCGATGAACGGCATCTTTTTAATATTAAATCGCATTGCCCTGGCCGCGATGCAGCGTTCTGAAATCATTGGCGCCATGTTTGCGATGGCCATTGTTTTCATGCTGATCATTCCGCTGCCGCTGGGGCTGATTGATACCCTGATTGCCGTCAATATCTGTATTTCTTCTCTGCTGGTGGTGCTGGCGATGTACCTGCCCCGACCGCTGGCCTTTTCAAGTTTCCCGGCTGTGCTGCTGCTGACCACCATGTTCCGCCTGGCGCTGTCGATCTCCACCACCCGTCAGATCCTGGTACAGCAGGATGCGGGTCATATCGTGGCGGCGTTCGGAACCTTTGTGGTCGGCGGTAACCTGGCCGTGGGCATGGTGATGTTTTTAATCCTCACCGTGGTGAACTTTCTGGTTATCACCAAGGGGTCAGATAGGGTGGCCGAGGTTGCCGCGCGTTTTACCCTGGATGCGATGCCGGGCAAGCAGATGTCGATCGACAGCGATCTGCGTGCCGGTCTGATTGACGTCGGTACCGCTAAACGCCGCAGGGTGGATCTGGCCAAGGAGAGCCAGCTGTTTGGCGCAATGGACGGGGCAATGAAGTTTGTTAAAGGGGATGCGATTGCCGGGCTGGTTATTCTGTTTATCAACCTGATTGGTGGCTTCAGCATTGGCGTAATGCAGCTGGGAATGCCAGCGGGCGATGCCATGCAGACCTACTCCGTACTGACCGTGGGTGACGGCCTGATCGCGCAGATCCCGGCGCTGCTTATCTCGCTGACCGCCGGGATGATTATCACGCGTGTCTCATCGGACAGTGATAACAGCGTCGATAACAATATTGGCCGTGAGATAGCCGAGCAGCTTACCAGCCAGCCGAAAGCCTGGATCCTCTCCTCCATCGGCATGTTCGGGTTTGCGCTGCTGCCGGGTATGCCCACCGGCGTATTCGTGGTGCTGTCGGTATTGACGCTGGCGACCGGCAGCTTTCAGGTGTGGCGGGCGCGGCGCGAGCTGGTTTCAAACCAGCCGCAGATGGAGAACGAGGTGGTGCCGCCCGAACTTAACGGCACCGAGGATCTGCGCCAGTTTAATCCCACCCGGCCCTATCTTCTGCAGTTCCCCAGCGCCGCGCGCGGGACGGCAGAGACGCTGGAGCTGGTCCAGGCCATTCGCCGGATGCGCAACAGCATTGTTTATAACTACGGCTTTACGCTGCCTGCGTTTGATATTGAGTTTCAGGATCAGCTGCCTGCCGATGAATTCCGCTATTCCGTGTATGAAATTCCCCGGGTGATCGGCACGTTTCGGGTGCCCCTGCTGGCGGTGAGCCGTAAAGAGCATGAGAGGCTGGCAGAGGAGGAGGGGGTAGTCCCCGGCAGCGATGCCCGGCGGGAGGGCGACCTGCTGTGGCTGCCGCCCGACCATCCCCTGTTGCAGAGTGACGAACCGGCCCGTTGGGGCTTTCACGATCTGCTGATGAAGCGGATGGAGAATGCCATCCACGCCAGCGCACCGCATTTTATTGGACTACAGGAGACGCGGGCGCTGATGGGCTGGCTGGAGACGGAGCAGCCAGAGCTGGCACAGGAGCTACAGCGCGTTATGCCCATCGCCCGTTTCTCTAACGTGCTGCAAAACCTGGTTTCTGAACGTATTCCGCTGCGCTCGGTGCGGGCGATTGCGGAGGCGCTGATCGAACATGGTCAGCATGAGCGTGATATCAGCCTGCTTACCGATCTGGTCCGCATCTCATTAAAAGAGCACATCTGCTACCAGTACAGCCAGGAGGATGGCCTGCACGTCTGGCTGCTTACGCCGGAAATGGAGGAGCAGCTGCGTGACGCGCTGCGCCAGACCCAGAGCGAAGTCTTTTTCGCCCTGACGCAGGAGCAGAATATGGCCATTCTCGCCCAGATGCATAACGCTTTTGCGCCGGGAAATGCCGCCTCCGCCGTGCTGCTGGTCGCACAGGATTTGCGCAGTCCGCTACGCGGTCTGATTCAGGATGAATTTCATCAGGTGCCGGTGCTGTCTTTCGCCGAGCTGCAATCAAACCTGTCGATTAATGTGGTGGGTCGCCTGGACCTGGACGATTCAGCCGAGTCCTTTGATGCTTAGGAGCTGAAAAATGTTTGAGCTACGCGTGTTAACAGGCCGTCACCAGGGGGCGGCACTTCCCGTCACCGGGGGAGAATGGACCCTGGGACAGAGTGAGGACGCCGGTCTGCAACTGACGGATGCGGGGGTGGCCGCACGACATGCGACGCTGATTTTTGCGGAGGATCGCTGGCTGCTGCAGGCAGTGGAAGGCAAGGTGCGTACCGCAGCCGGAGAGAATATCGACCTGCTGGATCCTCTTCCTGTTGACCAGCCGTTCGCACTGGGGGAGGTCTGGCTCAGCCTCTCACCCGCGAACAGCCCGTGGGAAGCCATGACCGCGGCGCCTCAGCCGGTAGCACAATCGGTAGCACAACCTGCCCCCCCAGAGGCGCCACCCGTAGCGTCACCGACCTTCTCGCGCGGGGTTCAGGTGCTCTCCATCAGCCTGATCCTGCTGCTGAGCTTTACCATTATTAGCTGGATCCTACAGCCCACCGTGGCGCAAACCTCTACCGGCGGCTCAAACCGTAAGGTGCTGGAGACATTGCAGGAAGTTCGCCCGCCGCTGGTGGCGATGCTGCGCGATCGTGGACTGACGCCCGGCGTTAAAATCGATATGGGCAAAGGCACGATGATTCTGAAGGGAGAGTTAAACAAAGAGCAGCTGCAGATCCTGGAAAGAATGCTGGTGCGCTTTGAGGCGCAGTACAACGTGGTGCCAAAACTGGTCAATACCACCCGCCTGCGCAGCGCCAAACTGCCGTTCCGCATTGTGCAGATAACCACCGGCAAACGGGCGAACGTGGTGACCGACGCCGGACAGCGCCTGTTTATTGGCGATCAGGTCAAGGATCTGCGACTGGTGGCCATTACCTCCAGTGAAGTTGAATTCGCCGGCAGTGAGCATATCAAGGTGAACTGGTGAGGCTGGACGTCAACGGGCTCATCCGCGACTGGACGCAGCGACATCAGCAGCGACTGGCAAACTTTGCGCCGGTTAGCGTCTTTGGTCGCATTACGGGCATCAGCGGCATTCTGCTTGAAAGCAGCCTGCCCGGCGCACGGATTGGCGACCTGTGCCGCATTGAGGGCAAAAATAACCGTCGCGTACTGGCCGAGGTGGTCGGCTTTAACCCGCAGCACACCCTGCTTTCCGCGCTGGGTCAGCTGGATGGCATCGCCCAGGGCGCGAGAGTGACGCCGCTCTATCAGCCCCACAGTATTCGCGTCTCAACGCAGCTGTTAGGCAGCGTGCTGGATGGTTTCGGTCGTGCCGTCGAGCAGGGCGGCATCAGCGCCTTTGCCGAGCCGGAAGAGGGCTACCGTGACGGGATCAAACCCGTACTGGGTGATGCGCCTCCGCCCACCGAACGCCCCCGCATTGATACGCCGCTGCCGACCGGTATGCGGGCCATTGATGGCCTGCTGACGCTGGGGGTCGGGCAGCGCGTGGGGATTTTCGCCGGCGCAGGCTGTGGTAAAACCACATTGCTGGCGGAGCTGGCGCGCAATACGCCCTGTGATGTGATTATTTTTGGCCTGATTGGTGAACGCGGTCGTGAACTGCGCGAGTTTCTTGACCACGAGCTGGACAGCGAACTGCGCAGCCGCACCGTGCTGCTGTGCGCCACCTCAGACCGCAGCAGCATGGAGCGCGCACGGGCGGCCTTTACCGCCACCGCCATTGCGGAAGCCTTTCGTGACGAGGGGAAAAGTGTGTTGCTGATCCTCGATTCCCTGACGCGTTTTGCCCGCGCCCAGCGAGAAATCGGTCTGGCGCTGGGCGAACCGCCCGGTCGCGGTGGCCTGCCGCCTTCGGTCTATACCCTGCTGCCAACGCTGCTTGAGCGCGCCGGGCAGACCGCCACCGGTGCAATTACGGCCCTTTATTCGGTGCTGATCGAACAGGACTCAATGAACGATCCGGTGGCCGACGAGGTGCGATCGCTGATTGACGGGCATATCGTGCTCACCCGTAAGCTGGCGGAGCGCGGCCACTATCCTGCGATTGACGTGCTGGCCAGCCTGAGTCGAACCATGAGCAGCGTGGTGGCGCGGCAGCAGGTGAGCGAGGCGACCGACGTGCGTCGTCTGATGGCCGCCTGGCAGCAGGTAGAAATGCTGATCCGCCTCGGCGAATACCAGCCGGGTAACGACAGCCTGACCGATGCGGCAGTGCAGGCTCAGGATGCGATAAACGGTTATCTCCAGCAGCCGATGCGCGATCCCTCCAGCTTCGATCTCACCTGTTCTCAACTTGCCGAGGTAAGCCGTCATGCGCCGCCACGCTAATCCCGAACCCGAACTGACCACCGACCCCTCGGCGGTCGAGCTACAGCATACCCTTAATCTGCTGCTGCCCATCCGGCGGCAGCGCCTGAGCCGCAGCGAGCGTCAGCAGCGTGAGCAGGAGAGGACGCTTCGTACCCTGATCGATAAAAAGGCCGAGGCCGACGAGCGGCTGGCCGGGCGGCAGCAGGATTACCAGCAGGTGCGTCGGGCATTTGACGGGCAGAACTGCGGTGTACGCCAGGAAAAATTTCGGCTGGAACGTGCGCTACAGCAGGAGCAGCAGGCGGCAGAGCGGGTGGGTAGGGAGCGGATGAATATTGACCAGCTGGCGCAGCAGCACGGCGAGCAGCAGGTAAAGGTGGAGCAGGCCCAGCAGGAGACGCGGCGTCGCCTGCGGGAAGTAGAAAAGCTGGAATATTTGCTACAGCAGGAGAGGTTTGCATGATCCGTACTCTTTCACAATCGGCCATTGCGCATCAGCTTCGTCAGGCCTCTGAGCGCCAGGCGCAACAGCAGCGTGAAAATCAGCGACGAGCGCAGGTGCATCCGGCCCCGGCGGGAAGAACCGCGCGGCCGGATGCGCGAGCCGCGCGACTGCCGGAGCCTGCCGCTGGGCAGAAGCGCGGCGCCCCGTCGCCTGCCAGCCGTAGTCAGGAGCGTGCCGCATCGGGTCGGCCTGCCTCGCGTAGCGAGTTCAGGCGGCCTTCAGAGGAGGAAGACGATCTGTTTAGCGCCCTGCTGGAAAAGGGTGACGATGTGATGATGCCTTTACTGACGCTCAACGGGGGCGGTTCGGATCCGCAGCAGAATTTTACCCCGATGGCGGAGACGGCAACGCCGTCTGCTCCGCCTGCGATGGCCCTGTGGCAGGAGATTGAACCGGCGCTGGCTTCGTCGCTAACCGGGATCCCGCCGGGTGAGATGATGCTGACCCTGATGCTGCCGAAGCTTGGCAACGTTGACGCGCAGATGGCCGCGCTGCCCGGTGGCGGCTGGGATATCGCGCTGCGCCTCGAGTCCGGGGCCTGGCAGGCGCTGCTGCCTCATCAGGAACGGTGTCGCCTCTCGCTTCGCCAGCGCATGGCCTGCCGGGTGCGACTGCGCGTTGAGCGTCGTCAGCCCGATGACTATCAGGCGATTGAAGCATGACGGCCCTGTCATTACGGCAGGTCTCTGCGCAACATGCCCGTCTGCGGCAGCGCATCGGTGCGGGCTGTTCATGGCCTTTTACGCTGGCAGGCCAGCCCGGCGTAATGCGGCTGACGCTGGCGAATATGCCTTGTCCCGAAGGGATGAGCCACTGGGTCTGTGACGCGGGTTCGCTACAGTTTTCCGACGCGGAGGCGGTCTGTTCGCTGATGTCCACCTGTCCGCTATTTGCCCTTGAGCCGGAAGCGCCCGAGCAGGCCTGGTACTGGCCGTGGTGGCAACAGCAACTTTCTGCCGAACTTCTTGCGCTGTTCGTCCACTTATCTCTTACGCAGTCTGTTGCCGAACCCGCTGACATGCTGCTGACGTTAACGCTGGTGCGGGGGGAACAGCAGGCTGAAAGCCTGCTGGCGCTCAGCACCGCGAGCCTGGAACACCTTATTAATAAAACCGGATGGCAGCAGGACGCGCAACCTTTACCGGATAGCATGATGCTTAGCCTGCCGATTACCGTCGGCGAATTAGTGCTGTCGCCTGCCGGGCTACAGTCCCTGCGCTGCGGGGATGTATTGCTGCCTGAGACGCTCCACTTCACCCCAGAGGGGCGGGGAACGATTCGCAGCGCTGGCTGGCAGCTGCAGGGCGAATTGCAGCTGCAGCCCGGCACGATGGCCCATTTTTATCTTACCGAGATGGAGAGAAGTAACGTGACCCTTACCCATGACGAGTATGAGCAAGAGAATCTTAACCCAGCGGATCCCAGCCGGGACGCCGAACCGACCGGCGGGGCAACAGACTTTGCCCCTCTGCCACTCGCTCTGTCGGTTCGCTGCGGCCAGCTGAAACTGACGCTGGGTGAACTGACTCGTCTCAGCCCCGGCGCGATGGTGATGATTGATAACGTAAAGCCCGGCGAGGCGCTGCTCTGCCACGGGGACTATCCGCTGGCCAGGGGGGAGCTGGTCGACGTAGAGGGCAGGCTGGGCCTGCAAATCACCCACCTGCTGCCCGCCAGCAAAGACCCTCTGTGCGGGAGCGTTTGATAATCAATGGATTCACTTTCGCTCAACCCGATGACGCTTGCCCTGTTTCTTGGGGCACTGTCGCTGATACCGATTCTGATGATTGTCTGCACCTGTTTTTTAAAAATATCCATGGTGCTGATGCTCACCCGCAACGCGATGGGGGTCCAGCAGGTACCGCCAAATATGGCTATCTATGGCATTGCGCTGGCGGCCTCGCTCTTTGTCATGGCACCGGTATTCAATGAGATGAGTCAGCGGGTTAAGGCACTGCCGATTGATACGCAGTCGACCGAACGGCTGGATTATACGGTGAGCAACGGCGTGGAGCCGTTGAAGCGATTTATGGTGAAGAACACCGATGCCGATATTCTGACGCATCTGCAGGAAAATGCGCAGCGCATGTGGCCAAAAGAGATGGCACAAAGCGTGCAGCACGACAGCCCGCTATTGTTAATTCCCTCCTTTGTGCTTTCGGAGCTACAGAACGGCTTCAAGATTGGCTTTCTGATCTATATCCCCTTTATCGTCGTCGATCTGATTGTCTCCAACGTCCTGCTGGCACTGGGGATGCAGATGGTGTCACCCATGACCATCTCCCTGCCGCTAAAAATCCTGTTGTTCGTGCTGGTCAGTGGCTGGACACGGCTGCTTGACGGCCTGTTCTACAGCTATATGTGAGGAACAGATGGATATTCTAACGCTGTTTCGCCAGGCGATGCTGCTGGTGGTGGTGCTCTCCGCGCCGCCGCTGATTGTGGCAGTCATTGTTGGCGTGATCGTCTCGCTGCTCCAGGCCGTGATGCAGCTTCAGGATCAGACCCTGCCCTTCGCCATCAAACTGGTGGCGGTGGGGCTGGCGCTGGCGCTGAGCGGGCGATGGATTGGTATTCAGCTGATTGAGCTGACGCAGAACGCGTTCGCCATGATGCCCTACGTGAAGTACTGATATGTGGAACAGTGTCCTCTACGATGGCTACCACTTTATTCTTGCGATCACGCTCGCCATGGCCCGCATTTTCCCCTGCCTGCTGCTATCGCCGGTTTTCTCGTTTAATGTCATAAAGGGCGGCCTGCGATCGGCCATCGTGCTGGCACTGGCGCTGTTCCCTTCGCCGATGATCCAACAGCAGCTGGCGCTGGAGGATCCTTCCCTGTTCCTGCTGGCCGCGCTGGCGCTGAAAGAGATAGCGATCGGCGTGGTGATCGGCCTGCTGATGGCGATGCCGTTCTGGCTGTTTGAATCGGTCGGCGCGCTGTTTGATAACCAGCGCGGCGCGTTAATGGGCGGACAGCTTAATCCTCAGCTTGGCCCGGATGCCACCCCGCTGGGGGTACTGATGCAGCAGTCGGTTATCCTGCTGCTGGTACTGGGTTTAGGGCTGTCAACGCTGACGCAAATTATCTGGGACAGCTACCGCCTGTGGCCGGCGATGCAGTGGCTCCCCTTTCCCGGCGAAGCGGGTTTCAAGGTGTATCAGACGCTGCTGGCGGGCGTGTTTACGCACATCGTTCTCTACGCGGGTCCGCTGGTGGCCCTGCTGCTGCTGGTTGATTTTAGCATTGGCATCCTCAGTATCTACAGCCCTCAGCTCCAGGCGACGGTGCTGGCCATGCCGGCAAAATGCCTGCTGGGGATGCTGTTTTTCGTGCTTTATCTGCCGATCCTGAACTACGTTGCAGGCGAACGCCTGTTTGAACTCAAAGATCTCATTCCACAGATGAGCCAGATTTTGCGCGGGGTGACGCGGTAATGGCCGAAAAAACCGAAAATGCAACGCCGCAAAAGCTAAAGGAGTCGCGTAAAAAGGGCCAGGTCGGTCAGACGCCGGATATCCCTAAGCTGCTGATCTGCATCGGCGTTATGGAGACGATTTTTGCGCTGGTACAGGGCGGCATGGCGCGGCTGGAGGCGATGATAATGCTGCCTCTTGCCCGGCTAAACGATCCTTTTGGTCATGCAATGGAGGAGGTGGCCACCGACGGGTTAATGGTGCTGCTCTATTTCTGCGGCATTGTCTGCGCGCTGATTTTCCTGCTGCGTATTATTGGCGGCTGGATCCAGTTTGGCCCGCTGTTCGCGACCGAGGCCATTAAGCCTAAGTTTGACGCCATCAATCCGGTGGGCCAGCTGAAGAACATGTTTTCTGCCAAAAAATTCACCTCGCTGCTCACCAGCGTGCTGAAGTCAGTGGCTATCGGCGTGGTGTTCTATCTGGCGATCGAACCCGATCTCGGCCCGCTGGCGCAGCTTGCTTACAGTGACGACCTCAACGGTTTCTGGCAGTCCATTCTGGCGCTGTTTATGAAAATTGTCCGGGAAACGCTGGCCCTGCTGCTGGTGATGAGCTCGCTGGATTTCGGCCTGCAAAAGTACTTCTTTCTTAAGCAGCAGCGCATGAGTCATGAGGATATCCGCAATGAATTCAAGCAGAGCGAAGGCGACCCGCATATGAAGGGGCACCGTAAATCCATGTCGCAGCAGATCCTTAATGAAGCGCCGAAACCGGCACGGCGAGAAGTGGCGGTCGAGGAGGCGGATATGGTGTTAATTAATCCGACGCATTTCGCGGTAGGACTCTATTATCGCCCCGGTGAAACCCCCTTGCCGAGACTGCTCTATAAGGCAGAGGGCTACGAAGCGCAGGATATTATCGCTTACGCGCAGCAGCGAAATATGCCGGTTATCCGCTTTGTCTGGCTGACCCGTACGCTGTTCCGCACGGTTAAAGAGGGCGAATACATTCCTCGCGAAACGCTGAAGGCCGTGGCGCAGGTTTACCGGCTGCTCAGGGAGCTGGAGGATCAGGAGCTTGATGAGGTGCTGGAGATGGATGACGTTTAATTTTCTTACTGCCTAGCGTAAATCCCCCAGCGAACAGAGTGTGGTAATGAGATCGTGCGGGTCATCATCGTCAGTGGGGAAACAGATCAGGCTAAGGGCACCCCCGGCATCCATACTGATATAGCACCCTTCGTAGCGGTCGGAATGCTGGAAGCGCCAGGTTAACACCTGACGCACGAGGTCGTCACGGCGTGAACCCGGCAGGATGCGTAGCGTCAGCACGGGGGCGGGCAGGGGGGCAAAAATTAACGCGTTCCCGGGCTGTAAGGCCCAGCAGCAGGCCTCACCCTGCTGCCAGGCATGCATAAAGGCCGCTATGCTATCAACCTGCGTCATTCATTCACCGATGCCCGGGAGTAATCGAATGGCCCGTTGCGCATATCCGGCTGCCACCAGATGGTCATTGCATGATCGTCAGAGACCGGCCTGCAGGACACATCGTTACAGCCAGCAAATTTCGGGTGGGCGCAGGCCGATAATAAGGTGACCAGCGCCAGAATCCCCAGCGGCTTTTTCATACTTTTCTCTCCCTCTCTTTTATCGCGACAGTAAGCGATCCGATGAACGGACAGGCGCGGAGTCGGCAGGCATATAGCCGTCGCTGGATTTGAGCAGTGATACCCGGGCCGGACGGGCGGGTATCTGTGTATCGTAGGCGACATACACCTCGGTCGACTCACCAGGTTTCAGCTTACTGTGTGGCCATGCCGACACGGCAAGCGTGCGATCGCTGCGGCAGGACGACTCGTCGAAACGCGCTTCCGCGCTGCTGGTATTGGTTAATACGCCGACGGCAATCTGCATTGAGCTATTGCCGTACCACTGATGACGCGCGCTGCTGCGAAAGGTCAGCGGAATATTACACAGCGAACTCAGCGTCAGGCCGGTTTGATTAGCCTGTAAGCCGCCGGGCAGCCGGTCTTCAGCCAGATCCTGCATCGCGCTCTCAATGGTGTGTTTCATATCGCCAAACTGATGACGGCGATTGATATCCCGTAGCGTATCGTTCACCTGATCGCGGTTTTCCGCGTCCACATAGCGTGAAGGATCCACCTGGTCACCAATCAGATGCGGCGTAATAATAAACAGTCGCTCACGCTGGGAGGTGGTGTGATTATTTGAGGTAAACAGTTTGCCGATAAAGGGGATCCGGCCCAAAATCGGTATCCGCTGCTCATCATCCCCGCTCTGCCGGGTATGAAAGCCGCCCATCACCAGCGAACGCTTTTCCTGTACCAGCGCCTGCGTGCTGATGACGCCATTTTCCGTCCCCTGGGCGCTACCGTCCTGATTTTTGTCCAGCCGGCCATCCTCAACGTCCACCACCAGCTGTACCGCCGCTTTACCGGGGTTATCGCCAATCGAGCGAGGCGTAACGCGCAGGCTGGTCCCGGCGGTCACTTCGCGGATATCCGCTACCCGCTCACCAATTGCGGTGATATAAGCGGTGTTGCTAAAATCAATAACCGCAGGCTGATTTTCGAGCGTCAGCACGGACGGGTTAGCAATAATCGATGCGGTGCCTTCTCCTTCCAGTGCCTGAATATCCGCGTAGAAGCGGTTAAAATCGGTGACGAACAGGGTGCTCGAACCATTAAGCATGTTTGACCCACCGGCCACGTTGCCAGCCTGTCCTCCCCAGCTTGAGGAGAGACGCGCCAGCTCGTTACGATCGATATCGACAATGACCGCGTCAATCTCAACCAGCTTTTGTGGCACATCAATCATCTTCACCAGGGCGGCATACTCACTGTGCAGCTTTTTATTGTCGCGCACCAGCAGGGTATTATTCCGCACGTCGGCGGAGACTTTGCCCTGTAGATCTTTACCCTGACTTTGGTCCTGCGCGTTGCTGCGGCCCAGGCGGGTATTGCGGCCAATCATCTGCTCCATAATCCCACGGCTTTGCTCCTGCATGGCCTGATAAGGATCGCTCCCGCCGCGTCCATCCTGCGAGGTGGTGGTGCCGCTGGCCGTACCGCCGCGGTTTTGCCCAAGGAGTTCATTCAGCATGGTGGCCACGCCGGGCACCACCAGCGTCTGATCGCGAAATTTAATGGTGCGGTCAGCCACGTCGGCATACTTCAGCGGGAATGCCATCATCTGTTTATCTTCGCTGGTTTCCGGCTCGGATTTTTTACTGAACTCGGCAATCATATCGACATATTTCGGCGGACCGGTGACCAGCACCACGCCCTCGTCGGGCAGCTCGCCCCAGCCAAAGCGGGATTCAAGCAGGCCTACGCCCTCCAGCGCCTGTTTCAGGTCTGGCGCGGCATCGGGGCTGATTTTAAGACGGCGTGAGGTTTGCTCAGACTGCGGGCTGACGTAAAGCGTGTTGTTATAAACAAACCACTGGAAGCGATACTCCAGCGCCAGCCGGTTCAGAAAGGCCTCGGCGTTATCGGAACGCAGGCGTGCGGTAACAAAGGTATCCGGCAGGCCGGTCACGTTGGCATCCACGCCATGACTGCTGGCGAAATCCTGGAGTATCACGCTGAGCGGCGTATTGTCGGCAGAGTAGGCGTAGGCCCCCTCTTTCCATTCGTCGGGCGTACTGGCATAGCTGTGTGTTACGGATAAGCCGAGCGCCAGCGTTAACAGTAACGGGCGAAACGGCAAAAAAGTCGTCAGCGGTCGGGGCACGCTTCTCTCCTTATTATACGGGCATTGCAGTGCGCTGCCGCGTTAACAGACTCAGCAGGGTTTCCTGCCAGACTTCACACTGGTTACAAAGGCTTTCCAGCAGGATGACGGCATCTTCGGTCCGATCGTTTTTAAGACGGACAAGTAAATTCAGTGACGCATTCTGTGGGTTAAGGCACAAGGCTGCCGTGCGTTCGCCGAAATGCTCGAGCGCGGGGCGGGTAAGCCGAAGTGCCATGTCAAGGACCTGCTGATTAACCTCAAGAGCCAGGGGGATCTCTGCAAGATAAAACCAGCCACCGGGACGGCGCTGTAGCCTGACCGACATATCATCAATCCACAGCGCCAGTTCACCGTTCGTCTGTTCAAAACGGTGTTCAATCAGTGCCGCAACATCAGTTGATGGCATCAATAATTGCCTTACGGATGCCGTGCTTGTACTGGGTATACTGTGAACTGGCCCAGTTAGCATTGGAGAGATCCTGCATTTCATTCTGAAAAGCATATATGTCGGCGGCATTAAAGGGCTGGTCCTGACTCTCCTTGGCATACTGGTACATATCCTTTTGCGCGTGAACCACCTGACTGGTTAAGCGGCGCTGGATCGGGTCATTACTGCTCATGATAGGGGTCTCCTGTAAGGGTGCCTGGATTATGTGGCGCGCAACGGCTTAGGGTTCCGCTGAGGCGAAAAAATAGTGGCAGGATACCAGGGTCAGGAGAGGTTGCCCGGGTATTGGTATCAGATATCAGGTATCAGGTATCAGGGCCGGGCAGATCTGCGCCCAGCTGAGGTGGAGTTCGCCCTGCGGCGTGGTAAGGATCATGCTGTCCGCTGCCAGCGAGCCGTCGCTGCTAACCTGCCATTCAAGCTGGGGACGGGTCGCCAGCCAGCGTTCAACCGCCGGGTGTTGTTCACTGGCGCACAGCAGGGTGGCGGGAGCGGGGCGCCCCTGCGCTTTCAGTAGCTGCTGCAACAGGGCCTGGACGCGCTCTGATGGGGGAAGTTCGGCGATCAGCTGCGCCAGCGCCTGACTCAGCAGGGCTTCCGCATTGGGCAACAGGTTTGCCTGCCACTGCGCCTGCTGCTGCTGCCATTCAGCGAAAAATTGTTCAGCCTGATGCAGAAAATCCTGCTGATGCTGAGCGAGTTGTTCAGCCAGCACTTGTTCGTGCTGCTCACGCATCTGTCTCTTGAGCCGATCCGCCTGATGACTGGCGTCGTTAAGCCGCTGCTGCGCCTGTTGCTCAGCGGCCTCAAGGATCGACAGCGCCTGCTGATGTTCAGCAATAGCCTCCCGGGTGATGATGCCACCCGATAACAGCCGTGGGTCACTCAGTAAGGGGATTTTCTTGCGGATCCACATGTATCATCTTCTCCGGTTGCTGGCTTTGCCAGATTACGGCATCCCACAGGGCGGCCAGCCGGGACTCAGGCAGGTCAGGCACAGGATACTCGCTGACCTGTTTGACCCATTCCCGCGGAAACCGCAGCCGCAGCCGGGGCCAGCAGGCGGGCGACAGCGTATGCAGTAACAGCAGGCTACCGGTGGTATAAGGGTAAAAACAGTCCTCACCCAGCCAGCTCTCACAGCGCAGGGCCTTAGTCAGGCGTCTGCACCAGATACGGTTGGCGGGGCTCAGTTCATCAGGGGCCAGGTGCGGTGCGCAAACGCCCGCCAGCAGCGTCAGGAGACGCGCCCAGCAGGCATCGGGCAGACTTACCAGCGCGAGTAACCGCTCCTGAGGGGCCGGGGGCAGGGCAGGGCGAATATCAAATCCGGCGGCGACCGCCAGGGGATGCTGCCATGCCAGTGCCTGTTGCTGCGCGGCAGGCAGCGCAAAGAAGCCGTTAATATGCCAGCTTTCATCCGCCTGCTGCCAGTATCCCTGATGCCACCACTGCAGCCAGCGCTCAGCCTGCTGTTCGCTCACCTCCATCGGCTATTTCCCCGCTGCGGCAGCAGCATTTTTCGCTTTACCGAGCCTGAGCTTTTTGCCAGGTCTGAACAGCGTCAGGCCAACGGCTGCCAGAGCCACAATGGCCAACAGTGAAAAAATCCACTTGACGGTCGAATAGCTTCCCGGTGAGAGCTGGAAAGGCCCCATCTGCACCACCTCAACGCGATCTTCATAGGTTTGTGCCGGAACAAAGACAATCGCGAGGTCTTTATCGCTTTTTCCGGCCAGCCCCGGAATACTGGTGGCGACCATCTGACGAATTCGTGGCTCAATGCTGTCGGGATCGAGATTGTTGTGATACTTGATAAATACCGAGGCGGAAGCCGGCTGGACAGGCTCGCCGGGCGCGAGGCGCTCAGGCAGAACGACGTGTACGCGGGCAACAACAACGCCATCAATCTGCGCCAGGGTGGATTCAACTTCCTGAGAAAGCGCATAAATATAACGGGCGCGTTCTTCCATCGGGCTGGAAATCACCCCGCTTTTCTGAAATACCTCACCCAGGTTGGTTCGCGCCTTACGCGGCAGCCCGGCAGAGTCGAGGATCTTCACGCTGCGTTCAATATTCTCTGCATCCACCGCGACGGAGATGCCCGATTTCTCAATCAGCTTTTGCGCGGCAATCTGGTGCTGATTCAGCTCGGCAATAATGTCATTTGCGTCATTTTCTGCCAGCCCGCTAAACAGCACGGTTTTATCACCGCAGCCCGCAAGCAGCAGCACCAGCGCCAGGCACGCCAGCCATTTCAGCAAAAGTGTTTTCATTACGTCGCTACTGTAGGTTGGTCAGTTTATCGATGCTTTGTACGCCTTTGGCGACAATTTTCGCGTTCATTAAATTTTCAATATAATAGTTCGATAAAGCCGAATTAGCCTGGCTAAATTCCAGTAAATTGGATGAGCGTGATGCTTTCTGTAAATCCTGAAAGGTCTCTTTTCTTTGCCGCTCGCTATTACTAAAGGAGCTGGCAAGGCCATTCATAAAGTGACTCACGCCATTAGGTGCGGAAACTTTTTCAACCTGTGGGTCTTCTTTTAGCTGGGCGGAAAAAAAATCAACGTCAGTTTGTTCAGGCTGCGGCAGCAGGGACTTGTCATTAAGCTCGGTATGGCCTGGCCCTGATGGCAATTGTGATATTTTCATGGCGAATGGCTCATTGTTGAAAAGAGGAAATACGCGGTGAAGGTGGCGCAGGCATTTATGTATGATGCCCACGCCATAGCGTGCAAATAAATAGCAGTGGTTAGAACAGCTAATTAGTACTGGATTTTAACCTGAGTAGCAGCAGAAGCGGCCTGAGCCTCACTGTCCGCAATGCCCTTGGTTTTGCTATTCTGCTGATCAAGTTTCGCTTTTTCGATAGAGTCCTGCTGCGTCTGAGCCTGAATCGCCTGCATTTGACTCATAAAATCGGTACCGGAGTCTGCGCTTTTGGTTTCAGACACTGCTGCATCCCCAGCAGTTTTTAACGTTGAGGCATCACTTGCTGCACCGCCCATAAAGCTTGCAAGCTGACTGGTAAGGTTAGTACCAATTGAACCTGACATATTCTCGCTCCTGATTAAGATGGATATTGATAATTAACATCAGCGTCTTCATTTGTTAAGTGGGAGCAGCGCGTAAAGGGTTCCAAATTAATTTTAATTTTTTCTGCAGAGAGTTAATCCCAAAATGACTGAATGAAAAATGTTCTCAGGCAACGATATTCAGGGACTTGATGCGATGATAAAGCGTACGACGCGGAATACCCAGTTCATGCACCACATCATCAATTTTATGGCCGTGTCGGTTCAGACAGTCTTTAATCAGGCTGCGTTCGATGCGGCGCAGACGATCTTTTAACAGGGTCGCCTCGCCATCGCCCGCTGAAATATTGCACAGCGGCGGCAGGCGTAATACGTGACGCTCGGCGGCCGCTTTCAGTTCACGGATATTTCCCGGCCAGCTATGCAGAAGCAGCGCTTCGTCCAGCGTTAACGATGAGGGAGGCACGGACTGCTTCAACCGCATGGCCGCCTCCAGCGTAAAGCGGCGAAACAGCGGAATAATCAGCTCGGCGTGAGAACGCACCGTTGGCGTCTCAATTTTGATGGTCGAAAGGCGAAAGTAAAGATCCCGTCGAAAACGCCCCTGCTCAACCAGCTCCGCCAGCGGCGTCTGCGAAGCGGCGATCACCCGCAGGTCGAGGGGCACGGGCTGAGTCGACCCCAGCCGCTGAATTGAACGGGTTTCGAGTACCCTCAGCAGCTTCGCCTGCAGAGTCAGCGGCATGCTGTCTATTTCATCCAGAAACAGGATGCCCTTATCCGACACCTCAATATAACCTGCACGCGAATGACTGGCCCCGGTATAGGCACCGGCCATCACGCCAAACAGTTCGCTTTCTGCCAGATTTTCAGGAATAGCCGCGCAGTTTACCGGCACCAGCGGCCCCGTCACGCCAGAGAGCTGATAGATGCGGCGGGTTAACGTGTCTTTACCTGTCCCGGTCTCGCCTTCCAGCAGCAGATCGACCTTCAGCGGAGCGAGCGTATTAACCATGGGATACAGATTGGCATGAATATCCGCCATCGCGGGTCCAATAACGCTGGTTGACGCTGTGTTATCCCCCGTTAAGGGAAATATCTCCTTACACCGCCCGGCAACATCGTGACAGATAATCCTTTTAATTGGCTGCTTATCACTATCTGTAATCATAATTTCTCCTGGATTCCCTCAGACGAATTTGAAAAATTCTGTTAGCACCCTGATACGAAATAAGAGATGGAACGGCATCTGCTGCGAGGCACGCTTTCAGCATCAGATTGTTCCGTAATGATCCTTAACTTTCGTTCACTATTTACCAGCCCGATGCAGGCGGCTATCAGTTTCCTCTGAACTTGTTGTGGGGATCTCCGTGCCATAAAGTAAGGAAATCCTTACCTGACGGGTCGTGTCTGATGATAAGTTCATGTAAGTAATTGCATTATTATTGTTATTAATCGTTAGGATTTAGTAATTATAATTGCGAGATTTGTGTCTTAAATTTCTTTTGCTGGAACCTTTCTGGTTAGTTCCCCACCAAAAAAACGCGAAGAAGCCGGAAAATTTCCGGGCTATTAGGGTGCGCTGTTTCACAGTGGCACTTATCTCACTTACTGGAGATACTCATGAATCCCATGAATAGCGTAAATATTGGTAGTCAGTTAGGCGGTAGCAGTACAGCAAATAACAGCGATTTTTTAAGTCAGATGGAGATGATTAATCCGGCTAAATCTGAGCTCGCAGGGCAGGGTGTTAACTTTGGCACGCAGGGGAGCAACGGTACGGCGAACAGTGCGCTGGCCATACCGCTAAAAAATAGCCAAAGCGGTCAGGAAGTAAGTGGGGATCAGGATAGCACCAACGCGATTACTCAACTGCTAAACGCGATCATTCAACTGCTACAGGGGCAGGGAAAAACGGGTGATAGCGGTAAAAGCCCCAGTGAGGCCAGCGACGGCAGTAACGCCAGCGCTAACGGACCAACGGCTACCCAGAATGAGCAGGGCAGTAGCGATATGCTGACTCAGCTAATGGACATGATTAAGAAGATGCTGGGCCAGTCCTCTGAAGGCAGCGATAGCGCAGGCCAGTCAGCGAATGGCGACAGCGCTGCCGCACCCGCGTCGGCACAGAGCAGCAATGGCACTCAGGATAGCGGCTCGGAGAGTAACGGTATTGCCGGTAAACTGGGCGCCGCCCTGCAGATGTTGGGTCTGGGGGCTATCCTTTCGGCTCTTCAGGGCAGCGGAGCCAGCGCGCAGGGCAGTGGTGATGTCAGCAAGTGAATGTGTGCTTTAACTGAGAAAAGGGGGGCCGCTCCCTTATTTCAAATGGGGGAATATGGCGCGTAACGCTTATTCCCCGGCTTATTCAGCTACCTGATGTATCGGACAGGCGCGAAGTCAACCGCGCTTCAATTTGTCTGGCGCCCCAGTCAACGGCTTTTGGCAGTGCTTTCTGCAGCGCTTTGCTGGCACGTTCTGCCGCCAGGGGGGCAAGAATTTCAGCGGCCGGCACGGAGGCAAAAACGGGCATCGAGAGAGCCAGGTTGGTCAGGTGATTCATCGCTGCCGTAGAAGCCGCATTGAATCCTTTGCTCGACATTGCCTGACTGACGGCCGTACGCGCCGAAAGCGTAGCCGCAAATCCGCCTGCCAGCAGGGCATTTTTGGTCATCCCGCTGGCCGTTAATACTTCACGACCCGCACGAAGCGATTCCGTTGCCACATCAACGGGGAATTTAGCCAGGCGTTTACCCGCGCCCTGTAATGGCGCAGTCAGGCCGTGGCTATTTTTCAGTGCGCTGTAGCGTTGCTTCCAGTCCATCCGGCCAAAAAGGTATTCAGCGCCCTCGCGGCTATATTTGCTGTTTACCGCATGGGTCACGGCGGACATCGCTCCACCGGCCGCCAGGCCGCCTCCCGCAGTAAGCCAGCTGTCTACCGCTGCTGCCGTCTTAGCCCCTGCGGTTGCCGTTACGGCGGCAGCGGTTCCCAGACGCACCACATTTCGCACGCTGTAGGCCTGGATAGCGGCGGCATATTCCGCTGCCAGTCGCCCGGTTGTCGGTTGTTTGGCCTCAGCCGCCTGCTGCATTACCGGTTCAAGCTCGTTGTGTTCAGCGGCCAGCCACTGCGTATCCGCCGTGGCTTTATCAAGTAACGCGCAGCCAAAGGTGTCGGCAATCCCCGACTGTAATCCTGCATGCATACCAAGCTGAGCAGCGCTATGGGCAAAGGCGCTGAGCTGAGGGATGCGGTCAAAGGCAACCGATGCCACAGCAAACGGGATGGCGCGAACAGCGCCTCGGCTAACCTGTGCCACGCGGTCAAGCCGGCTACCTTTTGTGAGTACCGCTTCAATTGATTCGGGTGTTTCATTCATTGCATGAAGCTGGCGGGTGCGATCTTCGATCAGCTGGTGAAAATCAGCCTGATTATCGCCGTCAGTGTGATTCTCAAACAGCGCAGCCAGCTTGTAATGAATGGCCGCTTCGTTAGCAGAGTGATACTCAGTGCCCTGAATATGATAGACGCCGCGCTGGGTTGCGGCTTGGGTCTGGCTGGCATCGCTGTGTGTTGACGGTGAGGATGCCTGGGGATGTTCCGGAAGGGCATCATGAATGTCAGGTGTTATGCTGTTGCCGGATGAAGGGAGAGCAGGTGTGACCATGGGTTTACCTTATCGATACAGACGAATAAGGCTAAGTGGTAAAGAGCAGGCCAGGGTTCCCTCAGGCAATAAAGCGAGACGGCAAAAGCACATCCTGAAATCTTCATCTATACTCAAGCCACTACATCGTAGTGACTTTTAATTTTGTTTGAGGGAAATGGAATGAAGATTATTCTCTGGATTATTGCCATCATTTTTATCGTGGGTCTGCTAACGCTTACTGGCGTGTTTAAAATACTGTTCTGATGGTAAAGGGATGACGGCTGCGCAAACGCGGCTGTCATCCTTTTCGCTTCGACTCAATTAACCGCTCCCCGGATGACGTCCAGCACTCATTATTTACCTGATGAAGTGAGGTTAAGCGTCCCTCCTGCGTTACGTCTCCACCTGCTAAAATCTTATAGTAAGGGGTATCTGACAGCGTAAGAGGCCTGATGCAGTCCGCGCAAACCGCACCATAATGCCCCCCGTAACGCTTCTGCCCACTGGTAAAGATAAACTTCCCGCAGCCACATTTCGCGCATTTTAATACCATCATGCTTCTCTCGAATTTCAGGACTTATCCTATTTACTTGAGGTGATATTATCAAAGATTACCAGGATATCCATAAGATATGTTAATTGATTCTTGCTGAGCATTGTTTTTTAATGAAATTAATTTTCCGGAAACTTAAGATGTAGGTTACTGAAAATGCTTTAATAGAGTCTGAAAGGCGTAAAATAATTTTAAATTGATTGAGATCAAATTTTAGTTAAGACGCAGGAAATAAAGACAATATCGGTGTGCTGTGCTTATCATTTTTCTGACTCGCCCTGGGGGTGGCACGATGGGGAGTTTCAGGCGTGTACCTGGATCTGAAACCGCGGCGTGAATAATAATGTGTCAGCAAAAAAGGCGATATTTATCACTTTTTCGCGTTTCGCTACTGGACAAAAGGCTCGGCAATTGCTGTACTAACCGTCGACACAGTTTTGTGTCCATTTTTCATGTAAAGGTAATATAGATGTCTAAGATCAAAGGTAGCGTTAAGTGGTTTAATGAGTCCAAAGGATTCGGTTTCATTACTCCTGAAGATGGTAGCAAAGACGTGTTCGTTCACTTCTCTGCCATCCAGAGCAATGGTTTCAAAACTCTCGCTGAAGGTCAGCGCGTAGAGTTCGAAATCACCAACGGTGCCAAAGGCCCATCTGCTGCTAACGTTGCCGCTATTTAAGTTATCAGACAGAATTTTTAAAACCCGCCGATCGGCGGGTTTTTTTTTGTCCCATTCACCCTTAATTAAGACGCGTTGCGATAACCGCGATGGCTTATCGGGCAAAGAACTGCTGAAGCCACAGTACGGCAATCAGGACGCTTATCATAACAGCAACGGCTTCACTTACAGATTTAGGTAATGCGCTCATTCTGCTTCCTTCTGTCTTTATTCTTAAGCAAGAGTGTGACGAAGGATTATGAAGGAAACATTAAAACGCCCCGACTGACATCCCACCCAGTATTGCAGGCTTAACGTGGAGCAAAAGTATGATAATTCGACTCGCCGCAGAAAAAGACAGTTTTGCCCTTAGCGCCCTGTTAACCGAATTAGGTTATGAAGGTACCCATCGCTTTATTGAGCGGCGGCTGGCGCAGTTAATTAACGATGATACCGAACGCCTTCTGGTGGCTGAACAGGATAACAGCGTGCTGGGCTTTCTTTCGCTGCATTTTATTCCTCAGCTGGCACTGGAGGGTGATTTTGCCCGGGTCAGTTACTTTTGCATCGCCGATGGCGAACGCAGTAAAGGCGCTGGTCAGCAGCTGCTGCAACATGCTGAAAACCTGGCTCAGGCGCGCGGCTGCGACCGGATGGAAGTGCACTGCCATGAACACCGTATTAAAGCCAATGCGTTTTATGCCCGCGAAGGCTACACCGAATCACCCTGCTATCTGGTTAAACCTCTGCTGATAGCGGGCTGAGATCCGTAGGGTTAAACCTCTGCTGATAAGGGGCTGAGATCCGTACCACTGGCCAGGATCAAGGCATCAGCGATGGGAGCAATATCTTCATCGGCTAGCCTGGACGTGGCGACGCGAATAAACTGTACGCCGCCGCTGCGGCAGCGTTCGCCTGGCAGGACGGCAATCCCCCGTGCCGCGAGGGTAATCATCGCAAACTGCTCTGACTGCACCGGCACAAAAAGGCTTAAGCCATCCCTGTCCGGCAGCGACAGCCCGCGTTTTTCCAGCGCGTTCAGCAGCAGACGCCGCCGCGTGGCGTAGACGACTTTCGCCTGCTGGATCAGCTGCTGGGTGTTGCGGTCATCGAGCATCCACGCGACAGCATGCTGGAGGATCCTGCTGGTCCAGCTGGCACCAAAATTACGCCACGAGTGGATGCGTTTAATCAGCGGTTCTGGCCCTGATAACACTGCAAGCCTCAGGTCCGGGCCATAGGCTTTAGAAAATGAGCGTACATGCAGCGTCCTCTCCGGATAGTAGCGCCCCAGGCTCCATACGGGGTGGGCAGAGAGTTCCCCAATCCCATCATCCTCAATAATCAGCGTCCGCGTTCCCAGCAGCACTTTTGCCAGCGCCTCGTTTCGGGCTTCACTGACTCTGATACCGGTGGCGGAATGCGTTCCCGGCTGATAAATCATCGCCGTCGCACCCTTAGTCAGCAGCTTTGCCAGTGCCCCCGGCAGCGGTCCATGCTCATCACAGGCAAGCGGCAAGACATCGGCACCGACATTGTCCAGCATATCCAGCAGCCGGGCCGCACTGGGATCTTCTATGATCACTTTCTCTCCTGGGGCGATAAGCGTCTGCATAATGCAGTTCATGGCATCGAAGCCGCCATCCGTCGCCAGCCATGCCTGGGCAGGGAAGGGCCAGCGGGGTTTTACCGCAGCCAGCAGCGCAGGCGCGATAGGTTCACGCTGGTAGCTATTGAGCTGCGGGCATGCAATACCCTGCATCATCGCTTCCTGCAGATTGGGTAGCAGAGCGGGATCGGGCGAGGCCATGGCGAGATCGGCACGGATGGCATCGCCATAGTTGCCGATTTTCTCAAAACGCACCGGACGCGGCGAGATGTTGTCGCCACATACCCAGACGCCGCTTCGTCCTTTTCCCGCAATGACCTTTTGCTTCCGAAGCTGCCCCCAGGCGGCAGAAACGGTAGCCGGGCTGACTGCCAACGCTTCCGCCAGCCCGCGTACCGAAGGCAGGTGGGTACCCATCGGGATCTCTCCATCGCGGATCAGCGCTGACGTCACTGCCGCAATGCCCTTTACGCTGGCGTCGGTAATCCGTTCTGCCAGCCAGTTAACGTCAAGCGATCCGGTCATAAGAATTCCCTTTGTTCAGTAACAAAGTAAATATTGTACAGCTATTATTCTCGATCTAGTATCGAATTCAAGCAAAAAGTGAACGCTTTTTACACGGTTTAGCGGCCGATCCCTGATACAGAGAGAATGTCATGATTACCATCAGACTGGCAGTACGCGACTGGGACTACTTTACCCCGCTGGCCCTGGGCGATATTAAGCCGCAGGGCTTTAGGCTGGAAGTTCACCGCGTGGGAACGCTGGTGGGCGATCTGGCGAACAGCCGCGACTATGATGCGGCTGAGATATCCTTCAGCCGCTATGCTCAGAGCAGGGCCAGGGGAGAAGACCCGGTGCTGGCGCTGCCCCATTTTCTGATGCGCGGCTTTCGTCAGCGCTGCATCATTACGACCGAACACAGCCCGCTGGTATCACTCGATCAGCTCGAGGGGAAAAAAATAGGCGTTACCGGCTGGCAGGATTCAGGCAATACCTGGACCCGGGCGCTGCTGCGTGAGGCCGGCGTTGATATCGGGAGGGCTTACTGGTTTGCCGGCCGCTTAACGGCAGACCATCCTGTAGAGGATCGGCTCGCCGGGTTTGGTCGTCCGGGACGGATTGAAGCCGCTCCGGGAGAGCGCCCGCTGATTGAGCTGCTGAGGGCAGGTGAACTGGATGCGGTATTTACCCCTTTTATGCCGCAGGGCTTCTTCCTGAAAGGGTCGGGCCTGCGGCAGTTGCAGACTGATTTTCGTCAGGCCGAACGCGAATATTTTGATCGGGTGGGTTATATCCCCGGTCATCACCTGCTGGCCTACAAACACGAGATCGCTAACGCCCACCCTGACATCGTGAAGGAGCTGAGTGATCTGATCGATCAATCGGCCAGACTGTGGCAGGCAAAACGTGAGAAATATGCGGATACCACCCCCTGGCTGCTGGATGATTTGCGACGTACCGCGCAGGATTTGCCGGCCAGCTGGAATGACAACGGTTTTGACGCTAACAAAGAGATGATTGCTGCGTTTGGCAAAGAACTTTTCGAACAGGGCATTACCACCACCTGCCTGACGCCCGCCATGCTATTTCCGGCAGTAACCTGAGGAGCACTGAAATGAAAGTTGCATTAGGACAGTTTGCGGTCAGCCGCGAATGGCAGGAAAATGCCGCGATTTGCACCGATCTGATGACGAAGGCTCAAGCAGGGGGGGCCGATTTGTTGGTGCTGCCCGAGGGCGTACTGGCGCGGGATATTGCTGACCCGGATCTGGTGCTAAAGGCCGCCCAGCCGTTGGATGGCCCCTTCCTTAGCGAAATATATGCCGCCAGTCGTGGAAATACGCTCACCACCATGATGACCGTACATGTGCCTGCGGACGAGGGTAAGGCACTGAATGTTTTGATTGCTATTCGCAATGGGGAAATTATCGCCCGTTATGACAAGCTGCATCTTTATGATGCCTTTGCGATGCAGGAGTCGCGCAATGTTTCTGCGGGTCTGACCGTGCCCCCGCTGGTGGACGTGGCCGGAATGAAAGTCGGCCTGATGACCTGTTATGACGTGCGTTTCCCCGAGCTGGCCCGCCGCCTGGTGCTCGATGGAGCCGATGTTCTGGTCTTGCCCGCCGCCTGGGTCAAAGGCCCGCTGAAAGAAATGCACTGGGAGGTGCTGGTAACCGCCCGTGCGCTGGAAAATACCTGCTATCTGGTGGCTGTGGGTGAGTGTGGCCCGCGCAATATCGGTAACAGCCTGGTCGTGGATCCGCTTGGCGTGTCGATAGCGAAAGCCGCAGAAGCGCCGGCGCTGGTTTTTGCCGAGCTGGATCCGGCCCGTATCGCCCACGCGCGCAGCGTATTGCCGGTTCTCGAAAATCGTCGTTTTGATCGTCCTGAACTGATCCAACCCTGAGATAAAGGGCATGGCAGGCTATCCACCATTAAGACACCGGGGAAACGAACAATGAAAAAAATTGCGCTGGCACTGGCTCTGGGCTTATCCGTTAGCCTGGCACAGGCCGCAGAGGCCATTCCTGTACAAAAGGTCGACCAGGCACTGCATGACCGTCTGCCGCCTGATATCCAAAAGGCGGGCAGGATGATTTCGGTGAATAATGGCTCCTTTCCGCCCTATGAAATTGTAGAAGGGCCCTCTTCGATGAGCGGTGCATCAGCCGACCTCACCGAGGCGCTGGCACAGCTGCTGGGTATCAAAATCGAGCACGCTACCGTCAGCGGGCTGTCGGGCGTGCTGGCCGGCATCAAATCTGGCCGCTATCAGCTGGCGATTGGCCCCATTGGGGATTATCCGGAGCGCCAGCAGAAAAATGATTTCATCGACTTTGTGCAGGAGTTCGTGGTGTTTGCCGTACAGAAGGGCAATCCGTTGCAGATTAACGATCTGGAGAGTACCTGCGGTAAGCGAATTGCGGTAATGGCGGGAGGCTCGGCGGAACAGGTCATTCGCAGGCAGTCTGACGTCTGTACCGGGGCGGGTAAACCAGCGGTGGTTATCCAGTCATTCGCCGATCAGCCCTCGTCGATTCTGGCGGTGCGCTCTAAGCGTTCGGATGCCTTTTTCTCTTCGCAGGCACCGCTGGTGTGGTTTGTTGACCAGGCGAACGGACAGCTTGAGCTGACCGGGCAGGGTAAGAAAAATGGCTTCGGCGATATTTTCCAGGGCACCGTGGTGCCGAAAGACGCCGCGCTTGGCAAAGTGGTGCTTGCGGGGTATCAGAAGCTTTTCGCTAACGGCACCTATGCCGCCATTATGAAGAAGTGGAAGCTTGAGGGGAACGCACTGACTGCCCCGGGGATTAACCTGGCGAAAGGGGCAGCAAAATGACCCCAGGCGGCAGCGATCCGCGCGCTGAGGCAGGGCAGAATGCTGTGACCCCAGGCGGCAGCGATCCGCGCGCTGAGGCAGGGCCGAACGCTGTGACCCCAGGCGGCAGCGATCCGCGCGCTGGGGGCAGTGCGAGCGCTGGCGAATGGGCTGACGTGCAGCTGCGCGATGTGGCCTGTGCCCGCAGCGCCCCGCGCTACGGACGGCTGGTCAGCTGGGTCCTGGTACTGGCGATCGCCGCCAGCGTCCTGTGGCTGGTGGCTACTAACCCCAATTTTGAATGGGGCGTGGTGGGCAAATGGTTTACCGAAGGCTCGGTGCTCAAGGGCTTGCAGGTCACGCTGGGGCTGACGGTCGTCTCCATGATCCTGGGCACCCTACTGGGGCTGCTGCTGGCGGTGGCGCGGCTGGCGGATAACCGCCTGCTGAGCGGACTGGCCGGATTGTATATCTGGTTTTTTCGCGGGACGCCGCTGCTGGTACAGCTAATTTTCTGGTACAACATGTCGACGCTCTTCCCGACGGTTACCCTGGGTATTCCCTTTGGTGGGCCAGTACTGGCCAGCTGGAATACCAACGATCTGATCACTCCCCTGACGGCGGCTATTGCAGGCCTGGCGCTGAATGAAGCGGCCTATATGGCAGAAATTATTCGCGCAGGTCTGCAATCAGTCGACAGCGGGCAGGTGGAAACCACCCAGGCTTTTGGCATGAGCCGCGCGCGTGCGCTGCGCCGTATCATTATTCCCCAGGCCATGCGGTCAATTATTCCCCCTACCGGCAATCAGCTGATCGGTATGATCAAGGCGACCTCGCTGGTGAGCGTGATTGCGATGGGCGATCTGCTCTATTCCGTTCAGTCGATCTATAACCGCACCTTTGAAGTTATTCCGATGCTGCTGGTGGCCGTTATCTGGTATCTGCTCATCACCTCTGTATTGAACGTCGGACAGTCGGCGATTGAGCGCTACTACTCACGCAGCGTCCGACGCACGCTGTCGGCAACCCGTCGGCGATTACCCGCAGCGGACAGCAAAGCCACTCCGATGGTTAACCGTCCTTTTATGCATAAGGAGGATCTGTGAACGAGACTCAGCCGCTGGTGCGGGCGCGAAACGTGCAGAAAAGCTATGGCGATAATGAAGTGCTCAAAGGGGTGGATCTGGATGTTATGTCGGGTGAGGTGGTGGTGATCCTCGGGCCGTCCGGCTCGGGAAAATCGACCTTTCTACGCTGCATTAACCACCTTGAAGAGCTAAATGCGGGTTCGATTATGGTGAGCGGTAGCCAGCCCGGCTATATCCTGAAAAAAGGACGGCTACAGCGCCTGCCGCCGCGTAAAATCGCCCGGCAGCGGCAGAAAATTGGCATGGTGTTTCAGCAGTTCAATCTTTACCCGCATATGACCGTTTTGCAAAATATCATCGAGGCACCCATTGGGGTACACAAGGTGCCGCGTGACGAGGCTACGCGCTATGCCAGAGAGCTACTGGCCACGGTGGGACTGAGTGACAAGGCGGATGCCTGGCCGGGGAATCTCTCCGGCGGTCAGCAGCAGCGCGTTGCCATTGCCAGAGCGCTGGCGATTCGTCCCGAGCTGATGCTTTTCGATGAGCCTACTTCGGCGCTGGATCCTGAGCTGGTGGGCGAAGTGCTGGCAATCATGCGCAATCTGGCTGACCAGGGACTGACAATGATTGTGGTGACGCATGAGATAGGCTTTGCCCGTGAAGCCGCAGATCGGGTGGTATTTATGGATGGCGGGGTGGTGGTTGAGCAGGGGCCGCCAGAAGACGTTTTGGTTAATCCGCGACATCCCCGTTTCCAGACTTTTCTCAGCCGTTTTATCTGATATCATTTAGCGGTCAATCTGTGCAGATATTACTCTGTTACAGATTGCGGTTGTATTGACCGGCGTTCTGCGCGTTAATACACGTTATCGTTATTGGCCGTAACACGGGTCAGATTAGAAAAGAAGGTGTGTATGGAAGGTATCAGTATTGCGAAGCTGCTGATTATCGGTGCTCTGATCGTATTATTGTTCGGAACCAATAAGTTGCGTTCTCTCGGTGGCGATCTGGGGTCGGCGATCAAAGGCTTCAAAAAAGCCATGAGTGACGACGATTCTTCCGCTAAAAAAGCGCCGGTTGCCGAAGAAAAGCCCGCAGAGCAGGTTATTCACAAAGATTAATCGCCGTTGGGTGAATAAAAAAACGGATGACACAGTCATCCGTTTTTTGTTTGTGTTGCATGTATGTAAATAAATATGACAAATGGGCGGGCTGCCGCACGCCCGTCACATTATTTCACTTCCAGCCCTTTTGCCTGCATATCCGCATGATACGACGAGCGCACAAAGGGACCGCAGGCGGCATGGGTAAAGCCCATTTCCATTGCGGCTTCTTTCATTTCATCAAATTCCGCCGGGCTGACGTAGCGCTGAACCGGCAGATGATGGCGGCTGGGCTGGAGATACTGGCCGAGCGTCAACATGGTCACGCCGTGACGTCGCAGGTCGCGCATCACCTCAATAATTTCCGCATTGGTTTCACCCAGCCCGACCATCAGGCCTGATTTGGTCGGCAGTTCGGGGTGGGCCTCTTTAAAACGCTCCAGCAGCTTAAGCGACCAGTCGTAGTTTGCACCGGGGCGAACCTGCCGGTAAACGCGCGGCACGTTTTCCAGATTGTGATTAAAGACGTCCGGCGGCGTGGCGTTGAGGATCTCCAGCGCACGATCCATACGACCCCTGAAATCAGGCACCAGCGTTTCAATTTTGATGGTCGGGTTTTTAGCGCGGATAGCGCTAATGCAGTCGGCAAAGTGCTGAGCGCCGCCGTCGCGCAGATCGTCGCGGTCTACGGAGGTGATGACCACGTAGCGTAACGCCATATCCGCGATGGTCTGTGCCAGCTTTTCCGGCTCATTCATATCAGGAGCAACGGGACGGCCGTGGGCGACATCACAGAAGGGGCAGCGGCGGGTACAGATGGCGCCGAGGATCATAAAAGTGGCGGTGCCGTGGTTAAAGCATTCTGCCAGGTTAGGGCAGGAAGCCTCTTCGCAGACGGAGTGCAGGCCATTTTTCCGCATGGCCGCTTTGATACCCTGGATGCGGCTGGAATCCGCGGGGAGCTTGATCTTCATCCATTCCGGCTTGCGTAAAATTTCCGTGCGCTCGGTGACGACGGTTTTTACCGGGATCAGCGCCATTTTGTCTGCGTCGCGGTATTTTACGCCGCGTTCCATCTGAATGGGTTTACTCATAATCTAGCAGGTTCCAGGTTGGCATGCGCCGGGTGCGCATAACACTTAATGAGTTGTTTAACCATCATCCTTCAGATAATCAGCGGGGCTGTTTCCTGAAGGCCAGGGGTGAGGCTCAACTTTTTTTGATAAAAGCGCGAAAATTATATCATCCCGGCCGCCGCTTTTCAGCCAGGCCGCCGCATTAAATGTGACGGAATTGTAAATCAACTCGCGCTTATACGAGCGGCAGACTGTTGCCTTCCAGCCAGATAACCTCGGAGCAGCCCAGCTGCCGGGCGAAGTTTTCAATCAGCAGCGGGCCAACCTCAGCGGGCTGAACGTCCGGCTTAAGCGCGCTAAGCTGCGTCATTTCCAGACCGGCATAGCCGCAGGGATTGATGCGCAGGAAAGGCGAGAGATCCATCGCGACATTTAGCGCCAGACCGTGGAACGAGCAGCCTTTACGGATGCGCAGTCCCAGCGAGCAGATCTTTTTGTCATCCACGTACACGCCCGGTGCATCGGGTCTTGCACAAGCGGAGAGAGAAAAGCAGGCGAGGGTGTCGATAACCGTTTGCTCAATAGCCGTCACCAGCTGTCGCACGCCGATTTTTCTGCGCTTGAGGTTAACCATTACGTACATCACCTGCTGTCCGGGGCCGTGATAGGTTACCTGACCGCCGCGATCGCTCTGAACGACAGGGATATTCCCGGTCATAAGCAGATGTTCTGCCTTACCTGCCTGTCCCTGAGTAAATACCGGCGGATGTTCAACCAGCCAGATTTCATCGGGCGTCGCGTCGTCGCGTCGATCGGTAAAGGTATGCATGGCCTGTGAAACAGGCTCCCAGGGCTGGAGACCCAGCTGGCGAATAAGCAGCGTATCTGGTGACAAAACGAGTGGTCCGTTCAATATTCGGCAGGGGAGTATAGCGTTTGCGGCGGGCAACAACCAGTTACCCACCGCAGTTTGGCGGGATTACAGCACCATGCGAACAATTTCAATCTGGCCCAGTTCATCATAAAGCGTTTCTACCTGCTCAATGTGGGTCGCATTAATGGTGATAGAGACGGAGTGGTAATTGCCTTTGCTGCTCGGCTTAACGTCCGGGGAGTAGTCGCCTGGCGCATGACGCTGAACCACTTCCACGACCTGATCAACCAGCTCTGGCTGTGCCAGGCCCATAACTTTATAGGTAAAGGGCGTGGGGAATTCGAGCAGTTCTTTAAGATTGGTTTTCATTGGGGGGCTCCGGTAACGCAAAATCAAAGGTTCCCGCCTGAGCGGGAACCTGAACATCCTTCAAATATGGGGGGCTTTCGGGTCGAAATCAAGAGGCAATATGACAGTGTATAAGGCAGGCCGGGGTGGCCTGCCCGGAGCGATTAGCCAAACCAGTGATGGAACATTAGCTTAATATAATCGACGATGCGACCCAGGAAGCCACCTTCCGGCATATCGTTCAGCACCACCAGGGGATGCTGCTCAACGGTTTTGCCATCCAGCTGGAAGTTGATCGTGCCAACGACCTGGTTTTTGGTCAGCGGGGCATGTAGCTCAGTATTGCTAAGCGTGTAGCTCGCCTTAAGATCCTTCATGCGTCCGCGTGGGATGGTCAGATAAACGTCTTTTTCCACGCCCAGCTGGACGCGATCGCTGTTACCAAACCACACCGGCTCAGAAGCAAACTCTTTACCTGCCTTCAGCGGCGCGACGGTTTCAAAGAAGCGGAAACCCCAGGTCAGCAGCTTTTTACTTTCGGTTTCACGCCCTTTATAGGTGTGACCGCCCATTACCGCAGAGATCAGACGCATCTGGCCTTCGGTAGCGGAAGCAACCAGATTGTAGCCCGCCGCCTCAGTGTGTCCGGTTTTAATCCCATCGACCTGGAGGCTGGTATCCCACAGCAGACCGTTGCGGTTGGTCTGACGAATATTGTTAAAGGTAAACTCTTTCTCTTTATAAACCGCGTATTCATCCGGGACGTCACGGATCAGCGCCTGGCCGATCAGCGCCATGTCGCGAGCCGAGCTGTATTGTCCGTCAGCATCCAGGCCGTGTACGGTCTGAAAGTGGGTATTTTGCAGACCGATGGCTTTAACATAGTTGTTCATCAGGCCAACAAAGGCATCCTGACTGCCGGCAACGTAGTCTGCCATGGCCACACAGGCGTCGTTACCTGACTGGAGCACAATACCGCGGGTAAGCTGTGAGACAGGTACGCGGTCACCCGGTTTAAGGAACATCAGGGACGACCCTTTAAACACCGGGTTACCGGTTGCCCAGGCATCTTTACCGACGGTAACGATGTCATCCTGATGGATTTTCCCGGCTTTAACTGCCTGACCAATAACATAGCTGGTCATCATTTTTGTCAGGCTGGCTGGATCGCGACGCGCATCGGCATTTTTTTCTGCCAGTACTTTGCCCGAGTTGTAGTCGATAAGCACATAAGCTTCAGCGTCGATATCGGGTACGCCGGGGATCATGGTCTTAATATTTACGTCGTCTGCGTGAGCAAAGGAGGTCAGGCTGAGTGCAATCAGCGAACCCGCCGTCAGGCGCTTAATCAGGTGGTAGGAGGTAAGATTGTTCATATTAAGGACTACAACATCCATGGGCTAAGTTAGAAAAAGTGACTCACTATAGCAAAATCAGTCCTGCCCGGCATCCGTCTTTACCTGCTGACGGCTAACGGATTTAATCGGTCCGCTAGCCGTCATACGCCTGCCAAACAGCTTCAGGTTTCGTTAGTGGGCGACGGTTATAAATGATTGCTGCTGCGCTTCGCTTAACAATCTGCGTTGCAGTTCGCTGGCCTGCTGGCGTGAGCTGAAGTGCCCCAGCTGAACCCGGTAAACCTTGCCCTGGTTACTGACGGTACCGGGAACGCCGAACTTTCTGCTCAGGGCATTTTTCAACTGTTGAGCCCGGGCGCTGTCGCTCAGTGCACCGACCTGCACAGCCCAGCTGCCACCGCTTGCAGCGGCGGGTGCTGAAGCGGCGGCGGCTGGTGAAGTGACCGGTGCAGCGGCGGCCTGCGAGGCGACCGGAGAGGGTGCCGTTGAAACTGTGGCGGAGGAGGCGCCGGAGGAAGCGGTCGATCCCGCAACCGTGGACGCTTCACTGCCTTCCAGTACGCCGTTGCGCAGCGGCTGCGGCGCACCCAGGAAGCCGTTGCTGCGCACCGGCGCACCCAGGTTATCATCACTATTCAGACTGCTGTTATCAACCGGGTGGGATTCAGTCTGCTGTGCGGCGGGCTGCAGATAACCCGACTGCTGGGTATCTGGCTGCTGCGTTGCGGTCTGCGGTGACGCCGCGCTGGCCGCTGCGCCTGCGCCCATTACCGTCATGCCGCCGGCAATATCCGGACGCGGTGGCAGCGCGTAACTCTGTTTCGCCACGGTGGTCCCGATGGTGCCAGGGCCGGAAAGCGAGCCGTCCGGTGCCACGGCAATGTAGTCCACCTTGACGCGGGTATTGTTGGAAATATTCAGACGATCGCCCGCCGCCTGCGACAGGTCAATAATGCGGCCAGGTATATAGGGACCACGATCGTTAACGCGCACCACAATCATCCGGCCATTCGCCAGGTTAGTGACGCGAACATAGCTGGGGAGCGGCAGAGTAGGGTGGGCGGCGGTCAGCGCGTTAGCATCAAACTCCTCACCCGTTGCGGTACGGTTACCGCTGGCCTCACTGCCATATGCGCTGGCAAGCCCGGTTTCACTGAAATTCGACGGGTCCTTTATAATGCGCCAGGTTTTTCCATTGACCGTATAATCCTGACTGGTTGCAGGATTGATCGGTTCGTAATGCGGGTCTGCGCCGCTAATTTCGACCACCGGGCCGTTGTAGGCTGGCGCGTGTTGCTGCACCGGTGCCTGCTGGTCGGTGGTGGTACAGGCTGCCAGCAGAGCCGACGCCAGGCCAATCCAAAGCCAATCCTTACGCATTTTCCAAGCCTCTTTAAACGCTTTTCGACAACAGTTTTCGATGAGTGTGGATTGACATAATAATCCCAAACCCGGCCATCAGGACGATCAGTGCCGAGCCGCCGTAGCTCACCAGCGGAAGCGGAACGCCCACCACAGGTAAAATGCCACTTACCATGCCAATATTAACAAAAACATAGACAAAGAAGATTAGCATCAGCCCGCCCGCCATCACCCGTCCAAAGGTCGTTTGCGCGCGGGCGGCCATGACCAGGCCGCGCATAATCAGCAGCACGTAGAGTACCAGCAATACCAGCACGCCGACTAATCCTAACTCTTCAGCCAGCACGGCAAAAATAAAGTCGGTATGCCGTTCGGGCAAAAACTCCAGCTGCGACTGGGTGCCGTGCAGCCAGCCTTTGCCGCGCAGGCCACCGGAGCCGATGGCAATTTTGGACTGAATAATATGATAGCCCGCGCCCAGCGGATCGCTTTCCGGGTCCAGCAGCATCATTACCCGGTCCCGCTGATAGTCATGCATCAGAAAGAACCACAGGATAGGCACAAAGGCAGCCACTAACAGGAGCGCCACAAGGATCAGCTTCCAGCTCATGCCAGACAGAAACAGGACAAACAGGCCGGAGGCGGCGATCAGAATCGCGGTTCCCAGGTCCGGCTGTGCGGCCACCAGCAGCGTGGGCATAAAGATCAGCACCAGCGCGATGGCGGTGTTTTTAAGCGTGGGGGGGCAAACATCGCGATTAATAAAGCGGGCCACCATCAGCGGCACGGCAATTTTTGCTATCTCCGAGGGTTGGAAACGCACGATCCCCAGGTCAAGCCAGCGCTGGGCACCTTTACTGATATGACCAAAAGCGTCAACGGCAATCAGCAGCACCACGCAGAGAATATAGAGATAGGGTGCCCACCCCTCGTACACCCGGGGCGGGATTTGCGCCATAACCATCATCATGACAAAGCCCATGGCGATTTGGCCAATTTTTCGCTCCATCATGCCGGGATCCTGGCCGCTGGCGCTCCAGATAACCAGAGCGCTGTAAACCAGCAGAGCCGAAATCAGAATAAAGAATGTCGGATCGACGTGTATTCTGGTCCAGAAAGTACGCTTCTGATGACGATCGTTCATGTCACTCACCTTCATAGCCCGACGGAACGGGTGCCGCATCGGGCAGATTGGTATTGTTGTCGCCAAGCATGATGTGGTCCAGAATCTGTCGCATGATGGTACCAACCGCAGGGCCAGCACCGCCGTTTTCCAGAATCATCGTCACCGCCACGCGAGGATTATCATAAGGGGCAAAGGCGGTCATCAGCTTATGATCGCGCAGATGCTCGGCGATCCGGTGCGCATTATAGGTTTCATTCGCCTTCAGGCCATAGACCTGGGCGGTACCTGATTTCGCGGCAATTTTATAAGGTGCATCCTGAAAGCTTTTACGCGCGGTGCCGTTGGGGCGGTTAGCCACGCCGTACATCCCATCTTTCGCAATCTCCCAGTAACCGGAATGAATATCCGCAATGGGAGGCGTCTCGGGCTGACGATAAGGGACTTTGACGTTGTCGACGACGTTCGCCATCATCAGATGAGGCGTTTTTACCACGCCGTCGTTAATCAGCGTCATCATCGCTTTATTCATTTGTACCGGGGTCGCGGTCCAGTAGCCCTGACCAATGCCGACCGGAATGGTATCGCCCTGATACCAGGGTTTTTTAAACCGCTTCATTTTCCACTCGCGGGTAGGCATATTGCCCGGCGTCTCTTCCACCAGGTCAATACCGGTCAGGTGCCCGTAGCCAAATTTGTTCATCCATTCCGACAGGCGGTCAATGCCCATATCGTAGGCAACCTGATAGAAAAAGGTATCTGCCGATTCCTCAAGGGACTTGGTGACATTCAAACGTCCATGCCCCCAGTGTTTCCAGTCGCGAAAGCGTTTCTCAGAGCCGGGAAGCTGCCACCATCCCGGATCGAACAGGCTGGTATTTCTGTTAATCACCCCGCTGGTTAGCGCGGAAACGGCAATATAGGGTTTCACCGTCGAGGCAGGAGGATAGGCTCCCTGCGTGGTGCGGTTAATCAGCGGACGGTTGGGATCGTTGAGCAGCATGTTGTAATCCTTACTGCTGATGCCATCCACAAACAGATTAGGATCGTAGCTGGGCATGGAGACCAGCGCGAGAATGTCTCCGCTGCGGGGATCGGTGACGACCACCGCCGCGCGACTGCCCGCCAGCAGGGTTTCGATATACTGCTGGAGCTTGAGGTCGATGGTCAGGTAAATGTCCTGTCCCGCCTGAGGTGGCTGCTCATGAAGCTGGCGAATAACCCGGCCGCGGTTGTTAACTTCCACCTCTTCATAACCGGTTTTACCGTGCAGCATCTCTTCGTAAAAGCGCTCAATCCCCAGCTTGCCGATATCGTGGGTGGCAGCGTAGTTAGGCCATTTCCCTTCTTTATCCAGCCGGTCAACGTCGCGATCGTTGATTTTGGACACATAGCCCAACACGTGAGTGAGTGCGGAATTATAGGGGTAGTAGCGGCGCTGATAGCCTTTGACTTCCACACCGGGAAAAGCGTACTGATTGACGGCAAACCGGGCAACCTGAACGTCGTTCAGGGCGGTTTTTACCGGAATAGAGGTAAAGCGGCGGGAGCGTTTACGCTCCGCTTGAAAGGCAATCAGATCTTCATCACTCAGATCGACAATGGGTCGGAGGGCCTGAAGGGTTTTTTCAAGGTCTTCCACCTTTTCCGGCACCAGCTCAATCTGATAAATGGTTCGGTTGAGTGCCAGAGGAACGCCGTTGCGATCGAAAATAATCCCGCGGCTGGGAGCGACCGGCACCAGCTTGATGCGGTTATTGTTAGAACGGGTACTGTAATCACCGTAGCGAATAATTTGCAGGTGATACAGGTTGACCACCAGTACGCCGGAGAGCAGTAAAATGCCTAAAAAAGCGGTCAGCGCCCGGCGGACAAACAGCGTCTGTTCGGCGGTGTAGTCACGAAAAGAGTTGCGTTGTAGTTTCATCCGCTGTTTTAGTGTATCCGGTTGATCCTATCGCCTATTCGCGGTGATAAGGATGATTCGCAGTAATGCTCCATGCACGATACAGGCTCTCAGCCACCAGCACGCGAACCAGCGGATGGGGCAGGGTAAGCGCAGAGAGTGACCAGCTCTGTTCTGCCGCCGCTTTGCAGGCGGGAGACAGCCCTTCCGGTCCACCGATCAACAGGCTGACGTCCCGGCCATCCTGCTTCCAGCGCTCCAGCTGGGTAGCCAGGTGTGGGGTTTCCCACGGCTGACCGGGAATATCCAGCGTAACGATACGATTTCCTTTACCCATCGCTGCCAGCATCAGCTCACCCTCTTTATCGAGGATGCGCCTGATATCAGCATTTTTGCCGCGCTTGCCTGCCGGAACCTCAACCAGCTCCAGCGGCATATCTTTCGGAAAGCGACGGAGATATTCCATAAATCCGCTTTGCACCCAGTCCGGCATTTTCGTGCCGACGGCGACAAGCTGCAGCTTCACGTCTTAACTCCAGAGCTTTTCAAGTTCGTAGAGGAGGCGGCTCTCTTCCTGCATAACATGCACAATAACGTCACCGAGATCGACAACGACCCAGTCGGCGGTCGCTTTGCCATCGACGCCGAGCGGCTTCAGGCCTGCGGCACGGCTTTCCTGTACCACATGATCGGCAATGGAGGCGACGTGACGCGTTGAGGTACCGGTGCAGATAATCATGCAGTCGGTGATGCTGGATTTGCCCTGAACGTTAACAGAAACAATATCCTGGCCTTTTAAATCGTCGATCTTATCAATGACGAAGTCTTGGAGTGCTTGACCTTGCAAAAGGTTCCCCCTTGGGTTTTAAGCCTGACAGTGATTTTTTCCGGTGGATCCGGAAAATTTAGCGGCGAAGTATACCATGAGCTTATGGGTTGCGATATAAACCCGCATCATTGATGAATGCCAGCACGGCGGCGGGAAGAAGCCCGTCGCAGGATTGATTATGATGGCGCCGTTCGCGTATTTCCGTTGCTGAAATTGCCAGCAGCGGGGTGGCGGCCAGATAAATAAGGCCTGCCGGAGATGCATGCAGCTGCCGGGGATCGGTGGTCAGGTGTTTTGAGAGCCACTGTTGCAGCTCAGGCGTTTCCAGCTGGCTATCGTAGCCCGGACGCTTAAGCACCAGCAGATGCGTCAGAGAGAGCAAATCCTGCCAGCGATGCCACTTGTGTAAACTTAGCAGTGAATCCTGGCCAATGATAAACGCCAGAGATTGTTGTTCACCGCGCTCCTGGCGCAGCGCGGTGAGCGTTTCAAACGTCCAGGAGGGCGTTTCACGCTGCATTTCGCGCAGGTCAACATCAAAAAGCGGATTACCGGCAATCGCCAGCCTGACCATCGCGACCCGCTGGGCCGGTGTGGCTTCAGGCTGAGGGCGGTGCGGCGGTACGTTATTAGGGAGCAGCGTAATTTTACTCAGGCCGGTCAGCGCCGCCAGTGCCTCAACCGGTTTCAGATGGCCGTAATGGATGGGATCGAAGGTCCCGCCAAAAAGAGCATGCAGCCCAGGGTTATCAGACATCGCAAAAATGCTCGGGGAAGGTGCTGCTGCACAGCAGCAGCGACAGCGTTTCCAGATCGGGCCAGATATCCTGACCGTAATCCTGTTTAAGCGTCAGCTCAATACGCGTTAGCAGGCTGAAAGCCTGGGCGAGCTGCCGGGCGGAGAGTCTCTGTAGCGCTTCGCCGTACAGCGCCCGCCGGTTTTGCCAGACGCGATGCTGATCGAATAGCGTACGCAGCGGCGTGCCTGCCATCTGACGCTGCAAATTCAGCAGCATCATCAGCTCCCGCTGGACGGTACGCAGCAGAATAACCGGCTCGCTGTCTTCCGCCTGCATCTGCCTGAGAATGTGCCGGGCGCGCTTGTTCTTGCCCGCCAGTAGCGCATCCACCCAGTGGAAAGGGGTAAAGTGTGCAGAATCATTGACTGCTTCCTCAACCCTGGGCAGCGTTAGCTTGCCGTCCGGCCACAGCAGCGACAGTCGCTCCAGTGCCTGAACCAGCGCCAGCAGATTACCTTCGTAGCAGTAGCAAAGCAGCTGCCTTGCCGCGTCATCCAGCGTTAGCTTAAGACTTTTTGCCCGGGCGGATACCCAGCGGGGGAGCTGTGCCTGCTCTGGGGTCTGGCAGGGCACTACAACGGCATGGGCGCTAAGGGCTTTATACCAGGCGCTATTCTCCTGGGCTTTGGTCAGCTTTGTGGCACGCAGGATCAGCAGGATATCGGCATGAAGAAGCGTGGACAGCGTGACCAGCTGCTCGCCGATCGCCGCGTTCGGCCCGTTTTCCGGCAGGGTGAGAAGCAGTGTCTGGCGGCTGGCAAACAGGCTCAGCGCCTGGCAGGTAGAGAAAATAGTGTCCCATTCGGTATGGGCATCAATGACAACGCTGAAATGTTCGGTGAAATCCTGCTGCTGAGCCGCTGCACGTATGGCGTCCTGAGACTCCTGAAGCAGCAGGGGTTCATTACCGGTAAGGATATAGCAGGCGCGCAGCCCCTCATGGAGCTGCGCGCTGAGCTGTTCAGGATAAATCCTGATCATTTCGCCAGAGAACTGTCAGGCAGGACAGAACGTGGGGACATCTGATCGATCGCGGACGGGGAGGCGTTCAGCGTATCAATCGCGCTGTCGTTTTCCGCCGCGTGCACGGTCAACAGCTTACGCACCAGCTGCTGGGCCGCCTGGGTCCGCATTTCGGTGATGATTATGTTCTGCTCTGAGTCTTTTGCCAGAGCCGCCAGCGGGTTATCGAAGAAGGAGCGATAGACCGTTGCGCTGATCGGGTAGATCCCCTTGTTCGGGATCAGCACCTGGGCATTGACCGTCATCATCAGTGAGTACTCGGCGGTTTTACCGTCCTGGAAGATTGAGGCGGTATCCCGTCCCTGCGTTTCACCCTGCAGGCGCAGCGACGGAACGTCTTTACGCAGGCCGGGTTTTTCAAGGATGGTTACGTTATTCAGACGGAGCTGTTCGCGCACGGCGCGGGCCAGCGGACCGTAGGGGTCTCCGGTGTCGACGATCATGGTTTTCATCTCCGGTGGGACCGAGGTGGTCCCGCGCAGATGATAGCCGCAGCCCGCGGTGATCAACACCGCCAGGCCAACTAACAATGACATTACTGGATTTCGCACAATTCCTCCTGACATCAACCCACGACCAGGTTAAGCAGCTTGCCCGGTACGTAAATCACTTTACGAATGGAGACGCCATCAAGATATTTGGCGACCAGATGCTCCTGCGCGGCCCGCGCCTGAACCTGTTCCTGCGTGGCATCAGCCGGAACGGTAATTTTGCCACGTACTTTACCATTAACCTGGACCACCACCAGCAGAGAATCTTCGACCATCGCCTCTTCATCCGCCTGCGGCCACGGGGCGTTATCCACCTCGCCAGCGCCACCCAGCGCCTGCCACAGCACGAAGCTGGCGTGCGGGGTGAAAGGATAGAGCATCCGCACAACCGCCATCAGCGCTTCCTGCATCAGGGCGCGGTCCTGCTCGCTCTCCTGCGGAGCGCGCAGCAGCTTGTTCATCAGCTCCATCACCGCCGCAATCGCGGTATTGAAGGTCTGACGGCGACCAATATCGTCGGAGACTTTAGCAATGGTCTTGTGAAGATCGCGACGCAGCGCTTTCTGCTCATCATTGAGGGTGGCGATATCCAGACTCGCGCATGCGCCTTTTTCCGTATGCTCAAAGACCAGCTTCCACACGCGCTTCATAAAGCGGTTGGCACCTTCCACGCCGGACTCCTGCCATTCCAGCGTCATGTCGGCCGGAGAAGCAAACATCATAAACAGACGGACGGTATCTGCGCCGTAGCGCTCAACCATCACCTGCGGATCGATACCGTTATTCTTCGACTTGGACATTTTACTCATGCCCGCGTAAGTCAGCTCGCGGCCAGTGCTGTCGGTTGCCTCGGTGATGCGGCCTTTCTCATCGCGCTGGAGGGTGACCTCAACCGGTGAAACCCAGTTGCGTTCACCATTCTCGCCGGTGTAATAGAAGGCATCGGCCAGGACCATGCCCTGGCACAGCAGGCGCTTAGCTGGCTCATCGGACGTGACCAGGCCCGCGTCGCGCAGCAGCTTGTGGAAAAAGCGGAAGTAGAGCAGGTGCATAATCGCGTGCTCGATGCCGCCAACGTACTGGTCCACCGGAAGCCAGTAGTTTGCCGCCGCCGGGTCCAGCATGCCTTTATCGTAATCCGGGCAGGTGTAGCGGGCGTAGTACCATGACGACTCCATAAAGGTGTCGAAGGTATCGGTCTCACGCAGCGCAGGCTGACCGTTAACGGTGGTTTTCGCCCACTCCGGGTCGGCTTTAATCGGGCTGGTGATGCCGTCCATCAGGACGTCTTCCGGCAGAATGACCGGCAGCTGATCTTCAGGCGTTGGCATAACGGTGCCGTCTTCCAGCGTGACCATCGGGATTGGCGCACCCCAGTAGCGCTGGCGTGATACACCCCAGTCGCGCAGGCGATAGTTTACCTTGCGCTCGCCAACGCCTTTCGCCACCAGATTATTGGCAATGGCGTTAAAGCCGTCCTCAGAGGATAACCCATTGAACTCACCAGAATTGAACAGGGTGCCTTTCTCGGTCATGGCCGCAGAACTTACGTCTGGTTCATTGCCGTCGGCGTTCAGGATAACCGGTTTGATCGACAGGGCATATTTGGTAGCAAACTCCCAGTCACGCTGATCGTGGGCTGGAACAGCCATCACCGCGCCGGTACCGTACTCCATCAGCACGAAGTTAGCCGCCCATACCGGTACGGTTTCACCGGTCAGCGGATGCTGGGCGTACAGGCCGGTTGGCATGCCTTTTTTCTCCATCGTGGCCATTTCGGCCTCGGCAACTTTGGTGTTGCGGCATTCAGCGATGAAGTCTGCCAGGGCAGGGTTAGAGGCAGCCGCCTGGGCTGCCAGCGGGTGACCCGCGGCAACGGCCAGGTAGGTCACACCCATAAAGGTGTCCGGGCGCGTGGTATAAACGCGCAGCGTTTCGCTGCTGTTTTCGACCTTAAAAGCGATCTCGACGCCTTCTGAGCGACCAATCCAGTTACGCTGCATGGTTTTGACCTGCTCAGGCCAGCTCTCCAGCGTATCCAGATCGTTCAGCAGCTCATCGGCATACGCAGTGATTTTCACGAACCACTGCGGGATCTCTTTGCGCTCAACCTTGCTGTCGCAGCGCCAGCAGCAGCCATCAATAACCTGTTCGTTAGCCAGCACGGTCTGGTCGTTCGGACACCAGTTAACCGCCGAGGTTTTTTTATAAACCAGGCCCTTTTCATAGAGTTTGGTGAAGAACCACTGCTCCCAGCGATAGTACTCCGGCTGACAGGTCGCCAGTTCGCGATTCCAGTCATAGCCAAAGCCCAGCAGCTTCAGCTGCTTCTTCATATAGTCGATATTTTCGTAGGTCCAGGGGGCGGGAGCAGTCTTGTTTTTGACCGCCGCGCCTTCAGCGGGCAGGCCGAAAGCGTCCCAACCGATAGGCTGTAATACGTTTTTACCCAACATGCGCTGGTAACGCGAGATCACGTCACCGATGGTGTAGTTGCGCACGTGGCCCATATGTAGGCGACCAGAAGGATAGGGCAGCATGGAGAGGCAGTAGTACTTCTCTTTACCTGTATCTTCGGTAACGCTGAACGTTTGCTTCTCATCCCAGTGCTGTTGAACATGGGATTCTATCTCTTCCGGGCGGTATTGCTCTTGCATGGCAGCCAGTGGTCCTTTGTAAACTTTATGATTTCGTTTAGATCGGCATAGCATAGCTGATAAGCAACCAGCGCAACAATAGTAACTGGCCGCCCGGGTGGCATTTCTCTGCAAGCTGGAAGACGGCAGGCAAATTTTGCTGTCGGTGGAGGACTTCTACGCGCAATTTCTGGTTTCAGGCTAGACTTTAAAGCGAAACGCGTTGGAACGTTCAGGAGAGAAAATGAACAAGGTTGCTCAGTATTACCATGAACTGGTCGCTTCGCTGACCGAAAGAATTAATCAGGGCGAGCATAATATTGATGCGCTGGTCGAAAGCGGCAGGCAGCGGATGATCAACCGGGGGGAGCTGACTCACGCACAGATTGACGACGTAACCCGGGCGGTTCGCCGCGATTTACAGGAGTTCGCCCGTAGCTATACCGAAAACACGCGCGACAGCAGCGACAGCGTTTTTATGCGGGTCATACGTGAAAGCGTCTGGAAGGAGCTGGCAGACATCACGGATAAAAGCCAGCTCGAGTGGCGCGAGGTCTTTCAGGATCTCAACCATCATGGGGTTTATCAAAGTGGTGAGGTTGTCGGACTGGGAAATCTGGTTTGTGAACAGTGCCACTTTACCCGCGCAATCTATACGCCAGAAGCGCTTACCCGCTGCCCGGAATGCGGCCATGACCGGTTTAATCGCCAACCCTTTGAGCCGTGATCCCTTAAAGGGCGACGCGAGTCGCCTTTTAGGTTTCCACCAGACAGCGAGCTTAGTTTTAACCAAAGCCACGCAATCTCAGGCTTTAGCCAAAGCCATGCAAGCTCAGGCTTTAACCAAAGCCACATTAGTGCAGTATTTTCGCCAGGAAATCTCTGGCGCGATCGGACTGCGGGTTATTGAAGAAATCATCTTTTGGCGAGTCTTCCACGATTTTTCCCTCATCCATAAAGATAACCCGGTTAGCCACCTTACGTGCAAAGCCCATTTCGTGCGTGACCACCATCATGGTCATCCCCTCATTAGCCAGTTCCACCATCACGTCCAGCACTTCGTTGATCATCTCGGGGTCCAGCGCCGACGTTGGCTCATCGAACAGCATGGCGATCGGATCCATACAAAGCGCCCGGGCAATGGCTACGCGCTGCTGTTGCCCGCCCGAAAGCTGGCCTGGGTGCTTGTTGGCATGAGCTGAAAGGCCAACCCGGGCCAGCAGCTTCAGTCCCTTCTCCCGCGCTTCGTCTTTGTTGCGTTTCAGCACCTTTACCTGTGCAATGGTCAGGTTTTCGACAATCGTCAGATGAGGAAACAGCTCGAAATGCTGGAATACCATGCCGACATGAGAACGCAGCTGGGCCAGATTGGTACGCTTGTCGTTAACGGCGGTGCCGTTGACTTCAATATTGCCTTTCTGCACCGGCTCCAGCCCGTTGACCGTTTTGATCAGCGTGGACTTACCCGAACCTGACGGGCCGCACACCACCACCACTTCGCCTTTTTTGACTTCGGTAGAGCAGTCGGTCAGCACCTGAAAGTGACCGTACCACTTAGAAACGTTTTTCAGGGTAATCATTTAAACTGTCCTTTTTTTCTTTAAGTAGCTGACCAGCAGTGAAGCGCTAAGGCTGATAACGAAATAGACCGCACCGGCAAACAGCACCATTTCAATCTCCGTGCCGTTATTAATGCCGATGGTATCTGCGGTTCTGAAGAAGTCTGCCAGGCTAAGCACGTAGACCAGGGAGGTATCCTGGAACAGTACAATCCCCTGAGTAAGCAGCAGGGGGATCATGGCGCGAAAGGCCTGCGGCAGTATAATCAGTTTCATTGACTGCCACGGGGTCATCCCCAGCGCCAGCGCGGCTTTCCCCTGTCCGCCCGCGATACTGATAATCCCGGCGCGAATAATTTCCGAATAGTAGGCCGCCTCAAACAGCGAGAAGGCCACCATCGCCGAGATCAGACGGATATCGGTTTTTGGCGAGATCCCCAGTACCTGTTGCAGAAAGCTGGGGACCACCAAATAGAACCATAGCAGCACCATAACCAGCGGCACCGAACGGAACAGATTGACATAAAGTTTCGCAAACCAGCTGACGGCTTTGATGCTGGACAGACGCATAATCGCCAGCAGCGTCCCCCAGATAATGCCAAAAACAATGGCCGTCACGGTGATTTTCAGCGTGATGACCAGACCTTTTGCCAGATAAGGCAGATTAGGGACGATGGTGCTCCAGTCAAATTCGTACATTATTTGCCTCCCATGCCGCCGGGGAGCCGCACTTTGCGCTCAACCAGGCTCATCAGCAGCATCACCACCACGTTGATCGCGATATAGGCGACGGTGATAGCGGTAAAAGATTCATAGGCATGTGCGGAGTAATCCAGCAGCTTGCCCGCCTGCGCGGCCATATCGACCAGCCCGATAGTTGAGGCGATAGCGGAGTTCTTGACCAGATTAAGCATTTCTGAGGTCATCGGCGGCACAATAACCCGATAGGCATTAGGCAGCAGAACGTAGCGATAGGTCTGCGGGAGCGTTAGCCCCATCGCCAGCCCGGCATTTTTCTGACCGCTCGGGAGTGACTGGATAGCGGCCCGCACCTGTTCGCAAACGCGGGCGGCGGTAAACAGCCCCAGGCAGATGACCGAGCAGCTAAAAAACTGAATATTGGGATTGAGCTCCGATTTAAACCACATGCCGATACTTTCAGGCAGCAGTTCCGGTACCACCAGATACCAGATGAAGAACTGTACGATCAGCGGAACGTTACGAAACAGCTCGACGTAGCAGGTGCCGAGGGAGGAAAGCAGGCGATTGGGCACGGTTCGCAAAATGCCAAACAGCGAGCCGACCAGGAAAGCAATTATCCATGCGCAGATTGAGACGGCAATGGTGACCTGAAAGCCGGACCACAGCCATCCCAGATAGGTGGTATTACCGAATGGGGCCTGTTGCAGAAAAATTCCCCAGTTCCAGTCGATTGACATAAATGGCTCCGTTAAAAAAAGGGTAGCGAGGCTACCCTGAAGATTGATGAGAGGCTCTTTCAGTGCGCCGTGGGGAACGACCACGTTACACTCTTCGCCTGGTACGGCCGTTACGGTCACGACCGGTCAGGCTGTTGTCTGTCCGGGCCTGTGTTCAACAATCAGAGGGCGAAGATGAACGCCCTTATTTTCATTATTAGTTCAGAACCTTGTCGTTTGGCGTTTTGAATGTCGCTTTCATATCATCCGACAGGCTAAAGTTCATATTGAGGTTTTTAGGAGGAATGGGCTGGCTGAACCACTTACCAAACCATTTTTCTGCCTCGCCGGACGTCTGGGCTTTCGCAATGGTGTCATCCATCAGCTTTTTAAAATCGCTATCACCCTTGCGCAGCATGCAGCCATAGGCCTCTTTCGACTGAGGCGTACCCACGATTTCCCAGTTATCCGGTTTTTTCGCTTTAGCTCGCTCACCGGCCAGCAGGGCATCATCCATCATAAAGGCCACCGCACGGCCGCTTTCGAGCGTACGGAAAGAGTCGCCGTGGTCTTTGGCGCTGATGATGCGCATGCCCATTTTTTTGTCATCATTGAGCTTATTCAGCAGAATTTCGGAGGTGGTGCCGGAGGTGACCACCACGGTTTTGCCTTTAAGATCGGGGAAGTCTTTAATCGGGCTGCCTTTTTTCACCAGCAGACGGGTGCCGATAACGAAAATGGTGTCGGAGAAAGCGGCCTGCTGTTGGCGTTCTGCGTTGTTGGTGGTTGATCCACACTCAAAATCGTAGGTGCCGTTTTGCAGCAGGGGGATACGGTTTTGTGAGGTGATGGGTAACATTTTCACCTGTAAATCCGGTTTATTCAGTTTGGCTTTAATCGCTGCGACGATGGCGTCCGAGTAGTCCTGTGAATAACCGATAACTTTCTGCTGGTTATCGTAATAAGAGAAAGGAACCGACGATTCGCGGTGGCCGACAACTACCACGCCATTTTTGGCAATTTTGTCCAGGGTGGTGGTTTGAGGTGCATCTGCTGCGTGGGTCATCCCAACTGCAAGGCCAGAAAGTGCAAGGCATAGCCCAAGCTTCCGAAATTTCATCTCCAACTCCTTCATTTAGTGCGCTCAATAAAGCGCGCCGATTATGATGTTATGGTTTTTGACTGCTTGCTGCTTTTCTTTATATCCCAGGGCATAGCCGCACGGTGGACAGCCCTAACATAGCCGAATGTTAACGTAATGAAACAAAAAAGTTTCCTTTTTGCGAACTGTGCCGCACCAAAGAGGGGCGTCTTTTTTGCGCTGCGCCGCCGTGGGGCGGGAAATGAACCGTTACAGTGCGGACACTCTGTTTTAAGAGGAATGTTGCAGGCCGGATACAATTTCTGCGTAATATTTTGCAATCATCGTGCCAACGTGTGTTTGCTGAAACCGTTGTGGACACAGGAGGTTATGTGGGGCAATTGGGTTAGGGGTTCCAAAAAAAATCAGCGGGGGATGTTGTTCTGTTTTTAGATGGCACGACGTTGGGTGCGATAAGACCGGGAGTGTCGTCTGTGGCTGGTACCTGGTGCTGTAAGGGCTGGGATGTCGCCAATGGGTGGTGCAAAGGCTGGGGTGGTCGCCAACGGGTGGGGCCCGGTGCTGCACAGGCCAGGGGTGTTGCCTACGGGTGGGGCCCGGTGCCTGGCGGTCCTCGCGCCGCGCGTGGCGCGGTGCCTTCGCTCCGCTCGTCGACCTATCGGACCGGGCATGACGTGACATCCCTGTCCCGGCATGCCCTTGTGCCAGCATCCCTGCTGGCCCATCCGGGTTTTCCTCTCTGCACTCAGCGCTGCGGAATGCCAGGCACCGGGCCCCACCCGCCGGCTTATTGCATTGTGCTGGCTGCGGGGTAAGAGCGGTTCCGGGGGGTAAATAATCTCTTTAGGCAGGTTTGAAAACGGAAAAAAGTCTGCAAAAAAACAAGAAAACTCCTCTGCTAAAGACTCAGTGCCGTCGCTTACGGGTAGTGCACGGTGCGACAGAGGCCCCTATGGTCGCCAACGGGTAGGGCCTGGTGTGGCAAAGGCTTGTGTGGTCCCCAACGGGTGGTGCCCGGTGCCAGGCGGTCCTCGCGCCGCGCGTGGCGCGGTTCCTTCGCTCCGCTCGTCGACCTTTCGGAGCGGTCATGACGTGACATCCCTGTCCCGACATGCCCTTGTGCCAGCATCCCTGCTGGCCCATCCGGGTTTTCCTCTCTGCACTCAGCGCTGCGGAATGCCAGGCACCGGGCCCCACCCGCCGGCTTATTGCATTGTGCTGGCTGCGGGGTAAGAGCGGTTCCGGGGGTTACATAAACTCTTTTGGCAGGTTTGAAAATGGAAAGAAGTCTGCAAAAAAACAAGAAAACTCCTCTGCTAAAGATTCAGTGCCGTCGCCAGCTGGTCGTATCTGGTATGCGGGAGACCTGCGAATGTCGCCTGCGTATTGAGCCCATAGCTGTAAGGGCAGGGCCTGGTCGCCTACGGGTGGAGCCCGGTGCTGCACAGGCCTGGGGTGTCGCCAACGGGTGGTGCCCGGTGCCTGGCGGTCCTCACGCCGCGCTTCGCACGGTTCCTTCGCTCCGCTCGTCGATCTTTCGGAGCGGGCAGTGACGTGACATCCCTGTCCCGGCATGCCCTTGTGCCAGCCTCCCTGCTGGCCCATCCGGGTCTTCCTCCCTGCGTTCAGCGCTGCGTAATGCCTGTCACCGGGCCCCACCCGTCTGCTTATTGCATTGTGCTGGCTGCGTTTAAGGGCGGTGCCGGAGATTCCCGGAAACTCTTCGCCAGATATGAATGCGTACAGGAAATATGCAATGACCAAAATAGTTGGGATTTGAAGAAAATTAGAAGACTGAGAGTGCACAGTTTATTGTGACTGGTTTTTTTGTGGTGCAGTTAAATGACCTAAATAGCGGCACCAAAAACTAAATCGAAAAGTGAGCCGAATCCTGCGCGAGAGCAAACCTTAACGGGGATAGGCTATGAAATCTGCGGACAGATAAACGGTTTTACCGGAGCAGCTCAGTAGCCCGCGGACAGATAAACGTTTTTACCGGAGCAGCTCAGCAGACTGCGGACAGATAAACGGTTTTACTCAAAGCGGCCCGGAAGCCTGAGAGGTGGATAATCCCTGCGGGTGACGGGCATTCCGCAGCGCTGCGGCGAAGACGGAAGGCCAGGCGAGGGCAGCAGGGATGCTGCACTCAGGGAGCGGCGGGCAGGGATGCCCGCTCGCGACCGGGCCGTCCGGCCTGGAGCCGGAGCCAAAGGCACCAGGCAAAGCCTGGCGCGAGGACGCCCGGCACCCGCAGGGATTATCCACCGACACAGCAAATAGTGCAGCCCGGCAACCGCTGGGATTATCCACCGACTACTCAGATATTGCCGCTGTATTAGAGACCAGCACCGCAATTCCAACAGTTTGTCGAAACCAAAGGGGCCTGGCAAATAATACCGACATCAGGCGCGATGGCGATTTCTGATACCGAGAACTACGGCGATGAAACCAAACAACAGCGTGATAACCCATACAGATGCGTTACCGAAGCGGGCATAAGGCGTCAGACCCTGAGTGGGCACCACCTGCATCGCCAATACGCGGGCGGTAAACTGTGGGATCATCTCCTCCGCATCGCCATCGGCATTAATCACCGCCGTTACGCCGTTATTGGTATCGCGAAGCAAAGGACGGCCCAGCTCAAGCGCCCGCATTCTGGCCATCTGGAAATGCTGCCATGGGCCGATTGAGTGGCCAAACCAGGCATCGTTAGAGATGGTCAGCAGGAAATCCGTATCCGGACGGAAATTATCCCGGACCTGCTGCCCCAGCACGATCTCGTAACAGATAGCCGCGGTCAGATTCACCCCGGCCACCTTCAGCTGGGGTTGAATATAGTCACCCCGGCTGAAAGAAGACATCGGTAAATCGAAAAAGGGTGCCAGCGGTCGCAGCAAACTCTCCAGCGGGACAAACTCCCCAAAGGGCACCAGATGATTTTTCTGATAGCGGTTCTTACTGCTATAGCTATAGGGCTGCTCACCGCCTAACACGATAATCGAGTTATAGTCATGATAGCGATTATGCTCCAGACGGGAATCAACGATGCCGGTCACCAGGCTACTGCCCTGAGAACGTAACTCCTCATCGACCGACTTCAGGAAAGGCTGCTGATTGCTTTCAAGATCCGGAATGGCCGATTCAGGCCAGATTATCAGCGGTGCTTTGCCCACAAACGGACGGGTGAGCGCAGTATAGGTTTTCAGAGTATTGATCAGCTGGTTAGGATCCCATTTCAGCGACTGAGGAATATTTCCCTGCACCAGCGCGACATTAATGGCGCGCTCTGGCATTGCCTGATACCAGCTAAGCTGACGCAGCGGCCAGGGAAGCAGAAGCAAAGCCAGCGCCACAACGGCGGCTATCCAGTGGCGCTTCACCACGGCGTAAACCGCCAGCCCCGCGACCATCATCAGCACAAAGGTAATGCCTTCAACGCCCAGTAATGGACCCAGTCCTTTGAGCGGACCGTCAATCTGGCTATAGCCGAACTGTAGCCATGGAAAGCCCGTCAGGATCCAGCCACGCAGAAACTCGGTGACCTGCCATAGCGCCGGTGCCGCAATAACCAGGCGAACAAAGGTGGTTCGGGGAAACAGGCGGTTAAGCACGGCGGCAAATAGCAGCGTGAACAGCGACAGCCAGGCGGCCAGCAGGATAACCAGGAAAACGTTGACCGGCCCCGGCATTCCCCCGAAGGTGGCGATACTGACGTAGACCCAGTTAATACCGCTGCCGAACAGGCCCATCCCCCATACAAAGCCTATCGCCGTGGCCTGACGGACCGATCGATTAAGGGTCAATGCCAGCAGGCCCACCAGCGACACAATAGCCGCTGGCCAGAAATCATAAGGCGAGAATGAAAGGGTGCCACAGGCACCCGTCAACAGCGCTAAAAGCAGGCGAACCCGCTGGCGCTGATAGAGTGAAGCAATAGCCATTGCGAATTATTCTTCCAAAATCGGTTGCGGCGAATTTTCCGGAATTCTGACGTGAACCTGAATGATACGACGGCTGTCCGCCATGGCGACTTTGAACTGATAGCCGTCAATTTCGATGCTTTCACCGCGCGCAGGCAGGTGACCAAACGCCTGCATCACCAGACCGCCGATGGTATCGACCTCTTCATCGCTGAAGCTGGTGTCGAAAATGTCATTGAAATCTTCAATCGGCGTCAGGGCGCGCAGAGTATAGGTATGGCGACTCAGCTGACGGATATCACGATCTTCTTCATCGTCATATTCATCTTCGATCTCACCCACAATCAGCTCAAGGATGTCCTCGATGGTCACCAGCCCGGAAACGCCGCCAAATTCATCAATGACAATCGCCATATGATAACGCTGAGAGCGGAACTCCTTGAGCATACGGTCAACGCGCTTGCTTTCTGGCACCACCACGGCCGGGCGCAAAACCATCTCCATGCTGAACGGCGCCGATCCGCTGGTCATAAACGGCAGCAGATCCTTTGCCATCAGGATACCTTCAACGTGATCTTTATCTTCGCTGATGACCGGGAAACGGGAGTGGGCCGACTCTATAATGGTATCCAGACAGGTTTCCAGCGTCTGATTACGCTTCAGAGTGACCATCTGTGAGCGGGGGATCATGATGTCCCGAACGCGCTGCCCGGCGATATCCATCACGCCTTCAAGCATGTCCCGGGTATCGGGATCGATCAGCTCGTTCTGTTCGGAGTCGCGGATAAGCTCTAACAGGTCATCACGGTTTTTAGGCTCACCGTGAAATAGCTGGTTGAGGAGAAGGGTAAAGAATCCCTTTTTACTACTGGGACTGTCATTATTCTGTGAATGGTCATCGCTCATGGCGTTTTTGTTTCTGTCACTCTTGTCGTGAGAAGAAGATATCCCTGCCGCGACGGGCGAGGCAGGGATGGTATCAGGCCAGCTGGCCTGCTTAGGGTAACGCTTTCTCCGAAATGTACGGGTCGTCATAGCCAAGAGCAAGCATTATCTCGGTCTCGATCGACTCCATCTCTTCGGCTTCGTCGTCTTCAATGTGGTCATAACCCAGTAAATGCAGGCTACCGTGAATAACCATGTGCGCCCAGTGGGCCAGCAGCGGTTTTTCCTGCTCAGCGGCTTCCTGCTCCACAACCTGGCGGCAAATGATCAGATCGCCAAGCAGCGGAAGCTCGATACCCGGTGGGGCTTCGAATGGGAAAGAGAGGACGTTAGTCGGCTTATCTTTACTTCTGTAGGTGTGATTCAGCATGCGGCTTTCCGCTTCATCAACCACACGAATTGTCACTTCACTCTCTTCCTGGAACTGCGGCAAAACCGCCTCCAGCCAGCCCTGAAAATCGGATTCAGCCGGCAGGCCTTCCACCTTTTCGCAGGCAAGCTGCAAATCAAGGATTACGGTACTCATTTTGGCTCCTGCGCGGCGAGCTGAAGCGCCAGGGCTTCACGCTTGCGCTCTTCGGCCTGCGCGTCACGGCGTTTTTGGTCGGCCGCTTCCCAGGCTTCATAAGCGATAACCACGCGAGCAACCACCGGATGGCGTACCACGTCTTCGCTGTGGAAGAAGTTAAAGCTAATGTCGTCCACCTCTGAAAGCACCTCAATGGCGTGGCGCAGGCCGGACTTGAGGTTACGCGGCAGGTCAATCTGCGTCACGTCGCCGGTGATGACCGCTTTAGAGTTAAACCCGATGCGTGTCAAAAACATTTTCATCTGTTCAATGGTGGTGTTCTGGCTTTCATCAAGAATAATGAAGGCGTCGTTGAGCGTACGACCGCGCATATACGCCAGCGGCGCAACTTCAATCACGTTTCGCTCAATCAGCTTTTCCACGCGCTCAAAGCCCAGCATTTCAAACAGCGCGTCATACAGGGGACGCAGGTAGGGGTCTACCTTCTGGCTGAGATCGCCCGGCAGGAAGCCGAGCTTTTCACCGGCCTCGACCGCAGGACGCGTCAGCATGATGCGGCGCACTTCCTGGCGCTCCAGCGCATCAACGGCGGCAGCCACGGCCAGATAGGTTTTACCCGTACCCGCCGGACCGATGCCAAAGGTGATGTCGTGATCGAGCACGTTGGCAACGTACTGCGCCTGGTTGGGCGTACGCGGCTTAATTACGCCGCGTTTGGTCTTAATGTTTACCGCCTTGCCAAACTCGGGCACGTGGTCATCAGCCTGCTCCAGCACCCGACTCTCTTTAATCGCCAGATGGATCTGTTCCGGATCGATATCCGGAATATGGCCCCGCACCGGTGCCGTATCCACATACAGATCGCGCAGAATAGTCGCGGCAGCATTGACGCACAGGGCTTTGCCGACCAGCTTGAACGCGTTGTCACGGCGGTTGATTTCAATGCCTAACCGACGCTCAAGCTGCTTAATATTGTCGTCAAACGGGCCACAGAGGCTCAGCAGACGGTGGTTATCAGCGGGATCTAAGGTAATTTCGCGTGTTTCGATATTCAAACTAATCCTTTGGGTCGCTCAGGGCCAGTTGAGGACGGTGTATTATGGCAGCGCCGCACTGTTTAGCGGCAATAGCATAAGAGAATTATTTATGGCTGCACATGAATGTGCAAGCGTATAAAAAGATATTTGGGCGACGGTTCCGGAAACCAAGGGCGCTGCGCGGGAATTCATGCGGCAAACCCGGAGGCCTGCCGCAAAAGGGTAGGATCAGGGCTGGAAGGAGCCTACGCCCAGCTCGTTCTCTTTACGCGTACGCGCAATGACGGAAGCCGGGGATTCAATGCTGCGCAGGTCCATTTGATCTTCCGTCCGCACCACCACGCCGCGCAGGGAGTTGGTGTAAACGTCAACAATCTCGACATCGACAAATTTGCCAATCATCGCTGGCGTTCCTTCGAAGTTCACCACGCGGTTATTTTCCGTACGGCCGGACATCTCCATCACGTTTTTACGTGAGGTGCCTTCCACCAGAATACGCTGTACGGTGCCCATCATCCGGCGGCTCCATACCATCGCCTGCTGGGTAATACGCTCCTGAAGACGCCACAGGCGCTGCTTTTTCTCCTCTTCCGGTACGTCGTCCGGCAGATCGGCCGCCGGGGTGCCGGGGCGTGCGGAGTAGATAAAGCTAAAGCTCATATCGAAATTCACATCGGCAATCAGCTTCATTGTCTGCTCAAAATCCTGTTCGGTTTCGCCAGGGAAGCCGATAATGAAGTCGGAGCTAATTTGAATGGTGGGGCGCGCCGCAATCAGCTTGCGAATAATCGCCTTGTATTCCAGCGCGGTATGAGCACGCTTCATCAGGGTCAGAATACGATCCGCACCGCTCTGCACCGGCAGGTGGAGGAAGCTCACCAGCTCAGGCGTGTCGCGGTAGACATCAATAATGTCGTCGGTGAACTCAATAGGGTGGCTGGTGGTAAAGCGAATGCGGTCGATGCCGTCAATGGCGGCCACCAGACGCAGCAGATCGGCGAAGCTACAAATCTCACCATCAAAGCTCTCACCCCGGTAAGCGTTCACGTTCTGACCGAGCAGGTTAACTTCACGCACGCCCTGGGCAGCAAGCTGGGCTATCTCGAACAGAATATCATCGCAGGGGCGGCTAACTTCTTCACCACGGGTGTAGGGCACCACGCAGAAGGTACAGTATTTGTTGCAGCCTTCCATAATGGAGACGAAGGCCGATGGCCCTTCTGCGCGGGGTTCGGGCAGCCGATCGAATTTTTCGATTTCCGGGAAGCTGATATCCACAACCGGGCTTTTCGAACCGCGTACGGTATTGATCATTTCCGGCAGACGGTGCAGCGTTTGGGGTCCAAAAACGATATCAACATAGCTGGCACGTTGACGAATGTGCTCGCCTTCCTGCGAAGCCACGCAGCCGCCGACGCCAATAATCAGGTCAGGGTTGCTCTCCTTCAGCGTTCTCCAGCGTCCAAGCTGATGAAACACTTTTTCCTGGGCCTTTTCACGAATCGAGCAGGTGTTAAGCAGCAGAATGTCGGCCTCTTCCGCGACGTCGGTCAGCGTGAAGCCATGCGTGCTGTTTAACAGGTCAGCCATCTTGGATGAGTCGTACTCATTCATCTGACAGCCCCAGGTTTTGATATGCAGTTTTTGGGTCATCTGGTTGCCATTTATCATGCAGGAAGGAATGCAGGGCGCGTATTGTAATGCTTTGCTGCGGTGGTGACCAGCATACAGGCTTTTACGTTTACGATTTCAACTGGCCCCGCAAAATCCGATACACTAAGGGTAACAAATTGTCCCTTACAGGTGTAGAGGTAAGGGCACCGTAGTCCACCGGTAAAGGATAAAATAATGACAGGACATACGCGGAACGAGGATATCGTCATTGTTGGCGGCGGGATGGTGGGAGCCGCGCTGGCCAGCGGACTGACGACGCAGGGATTTAAGGTGGTGGTGCTTGAACAGCAGGCACCTGCCCAGTTTGATCCACAGAGCAATCCCGACGTCAGGATTTCTGCCGTCAGTGCAGCCTCGGTAGACCTGCTTAAGCAGCTTGAGGTCTGGCCTCGGGTGCAGCAGATGCGCGCCACACCCTACCGCCGGCTGGAAACCTGGGAGTGGCATACCGCACAGGTGGGGTTTGACGCGCAGTCGCTGGGGCTGCCGGAATTAGGTTTTATGGTGGAAAACAGCGTATTGCAAAGCGCGCTCTGGCAGCGGCTCACGCAGCAGGATGTGAGTCTGATTGCGCCTGCCCGCCTTCAGGACCTGCAACCCTGCAACGGCGGCTGGCGTCTGCGCCTGGAAAGCGGCGAGGAGATGACCGCCCGGATGGTGGTGGGTGCCGATGGTGCCAACTCTCAGGTGAGGCAGCTGGCAGGAATGGGCATTCACGGCTGGAATTATGCCCAGTCCTGCATGCTTATCAGCGTCCGCTGCGATCGGGATGCCGGTGACTGTACCTGGCAGCAATTCACACCGAATGGCCCGCGCGCATTTTTACCGCTGTCCGACGGGTGGGCTTCGCTGGTGTGGTACGACAGCCCGGCACGTATTCGGCAGCTTCAGGCCATGACCATGCAGCAGCTGGAGCTGGAAATTATCAAACATTTTCCGGCAAGGCTGGGGCACGTCAAGCCGGTTACCGCCGGATCCTTTCCTCTGGTGCGCCGCCACGCGATTCGCTATGTGTTACCCGGACTGGCGCTGGTAGGCGATGCCGCACACACCATCAATCCGCTGGCCGGGCAGGGCGTTAACCTGGGCTATCGCGACGTGGACGCGTTGATTAACACGCTAACGGCTGCGCGTGATAAAGCCGAGGACTGGGCATCGGCGGGCGTACTGCGCCGCTATCAGCGTCAGCGGCAAACCGACAATCTGCTGATGCAAAGCGGGATGGATCTCTTTTACTTCGCCTTTAGCAATCCGTCTGCGCCGCTGCGCGTTATGCGTAATCTTGGGCTGATGGTGGCAGAGCGCTCGGGCGTATTGAAGCGCCAGGCGTTACGCTACGCGCTGGGCCTTTAAATCGCTCTCCCGCTGAATGGCGGTCTCAAATAGTGCTACCGGTGGCGGCAACGTAACAGGCAGACCGCCGGACGCAGGGATGCGCGCGCCGGGGCTCAACAGAGAGATTCTCACCCTACCCGCGTTGTGCATGGCGCAACCTGGCCAGGCAACTAAATGGCGCAGTGTTCTGCTCAGTTATTAGTATATTGCGGGTAGTCTGGATGTGAATTCTGCTATCTGGCCAGGAGGAGGATGCCCTGATAAACAGCAGACGTAAAAAAGCCCGCAAAAGCGGGCTTCTTTACTTAATGGCTGGGGTGCAGGGATTCGAACCCCGGAATGCTGGTATCAGAAACCAGTGCCTTACCGCTTGGCGACACCCCAATTTCTTGGGTGCGATTCGCAATGCAAATCGTCTTTTTTATGGCTGGGGTGCAGGGATTCGAACCCCGGAATGCTGGTATCAGAAACCAGTGCCTTACCGCTTGGCGACACCCCAATAAAATTGGTGGCTACTACGGGAATCGAACCTGTGACCCCAGCATTATGAGTGCTGTGCTCTAACCAGCTGAGCTAAGTAGCCTAATTTTACTGCGTTACTACACTAACATATTTCTTAATGGCTGGGATACCTGGATTCGAACCAGGGAATGCCGGTATCAAAAACCGGTGCCTTACCGCTTGGCGATATCCCAATGTCCGTTTCACTCAGTACAGCGACCATCAAGAAAACTGGCTGGGGTACCTGGATTCGAACCAGGGAATGCCGGTATCAAAAACCGGTGCCTTACCGCTTGGCGATACCCCATCCGTGCAAAACCGCGATGATAATGGTGCGGGAGGCGAGACTTGAACTCGCACACCTTGCGGCGCCAGAACCTAAATCTGGTGCGTCTACCAATTTCGCCACTCCCGCAAAAAGATGGTGGCTACGACGGGAATCGAACCTGTGACCCCAGCATTATGAGTGCTGTGCTCTAACCAGCTGAGCTACGTAGCCATCTTTATTTCGCGCTACCTTCATCGGCGTTGCGGGGCGCATTATGCGGAGTTGACCTGAAAGCGTCAACAAGTTTTTTCCCGTTTTTGCCCTGAAATGCTTCGTTTGTCTGGGTTATAACCAGCCTGATGATTAAATCAACAAATTCTGAAGGTAACGTGCGCAAAACAAACGGTAAAGGGCCGGTAAGGCCCCGTTTTCACAGATAAAGTGTTCGCTTATTTATAGGCTGACTGATGCACGCCCACGGCACGACCGGATGGATCATCCATGGTTTTGAACGCTTCATCCCACTCAATGGCTTTTGCCGATGAACAGGCGACCGAAGGACCGCCGGGGACGCATTCCGCCGCGCAGGGTAAAGGAAACAGCTCTTCAAAGATTTCACGGTACAGGTAGCCCTCTTTAGAGGTCGGCGTGTTGTACGGAAAACGGAAGTGCGCCGTTTGCAGCTGCTGATCGGAGATCTGCTGTGCGGCCACCTCTTTCAGGCTGTCGATCCAGCTATAGCCGACGCCGTCAGAGAACTGCTCTTTCTGGCGCCATGCCACGCTTTCCGGCAGGTAAGAGGAGAAGCACTCGCGCAGGATGTGTTTTTCCATTTTGCCGTTGGCACCGCACAGTTTATCTGCCGGATTGATGCGCATCGCCACGTCGAGGAATTTTTTGTCCAGGAAGGGCACGCGTGCCTCCACGCCCCAGGCAGACATCGCTTTGTTGGCACGGGCACAGTCAAACATATGCAGGGCCAGCAGTTTGCGCACGTTTTCTTCGTGGAACTCTTTGGCATTCGGTGCCTTATGGAAGTAGAGATAGCCGCCAAATACCTCATCGGCCCCTTCGCCCGACAGCACCATTTTAATGCCCATCGCTTTGATTTTGCGTGACATCAGGTACATTGGCGTAGAGGCGCGAATGGTGGTGACGTCATAGGTTTCGATATGGTAAATCACGTCGCGGATGGCATCCAGACCCTCCTGCACGGTGAAATGAATCTCGTGGTGGACGGTACCAAGATGGTCAGCAACGGTTTTGGCGGCTTTCAGATCGGGTGAGCCTTCCAGACCGACGGCGAAGGAGTGCAGCTGTGGCCACCAGGCCTCGCTCTTATCCTGATCCTCAATGCGCTTCGCCGCATACTTTTTGGTCACGGCAGAAATAATCGAGGAGTCCAGCCCACCCGACAGCAGAACACCATAAGGCACGTCAGACATCAGATGGCTTTTCACCGCTTCTTCCAGCGCCTCTTTCAGCGCTGGTGCATCGGTTTTGTTGTGTTCAACAGCCTCATAGCTGAACCAGTCGCGCTGCCAGTAGCGGCGGATCTCACCGTCGGTGCTGGAGAGGTAGCTGCCCGGCGGAAACTCTTTCATGGTGCGGCAAACCGGCACCAGCGCTTTCATTTCCGAGGCAACAAACAGGTTACCGTGCTCATCGTTACCCATATAAAGCGGGATAATACCGATATGATCGCGACCAATCAGCCAGGTGTTTTTAACGCTGTCATACAGAATAAAGGCGAACATGCCCTGCAGCTCGTCAAGGAAGTCGACGCCTTTTTCCTGATAGAGCGCGAGGATCACCTCGCAGTCGGATTCGGTCTGAAACTCATAGCGGTCGCTCAGTTCGGCCCGCAGTGCCTGATGGTTATAGATTTCACCGTTCACGGCCAGCACATGCGTATGGGCGGCGTTATACAGAGGCTGCGCGCCGTTGTTCACGTCAACAATTGACAGGCGTTCGTGTGAAAGAATCGCGTGGTCGTTGGCATAAACGCCGGACCAGTCGGGGCCACGGTGACGCATCAGACGTGAAAGCTCCAGGGCTTTCTTACGCAGTTCGGCAGAATCAGTTTTCAGATCCAGCACGCCAAAAATTGAACACATAGCTAACTCCCTCTCGACATCCCTGAACGGTGATGATGGTAATGTGAATCGTCAACGGCGACAGTTTTCGCCCTGTGACTATGAAAATGCGCTATCTGCCCCGGATGATGCAAGCGTTTTAGCCATTCTCTGAAAAATAGTCTGTTGCATTGCGGATAATATTGATGGATCACCAGTAAACTGCGATTAAAATTGCATAATCGTCAATTTACGGGTGATTGTGTTTAAAAGATGAGCAGGTGCGGGAGGGTGAGCCCGAATCAGATAATATCGATATCGGCCACTGACGGATAAATCCAGCTGGGACGGAAAGGCATAGCATCAACATCGCTCATCGTTGAGACGCCTGATAGCACCAATATTGTCTCCAGCCCGGCCTGGAAACCGGCCAGGATATCGGTACGCAGATTATCACCGACGATAACCGTCTCTTCCGAGTGCGCCTGCATTTTATTGAGCGCGGCGCGGATGATCCATGGGCTTGGTTTGCCAACGTAAAAAGGCTTACGCCCGGAAATGACTTCGATCCCGGCGCAGAGGGCCCCGCAGGCTGGCACAAAACCCCTGGCGTGGGTGTCCGGATTGGTGGCAATAAAGCGGGCGCCGTTAGCAACGAACCAGGCCGCTTTATGCATCATGTCCCAGTTGTATGAGCGGGTCTCCCCGACAATGACAAAATCCGGGTTGATATCGGTGATGGTAAAGCCCGCTTTGTACAGTTCGTGGATCAGCGCGCCTTCGCCGACCACATACGCTTTTTTCCCCTCCTGACGCCGCAGAAAATCAGCCGTCGCCATGGCGGAGGTATAAAAGACGCTGTCCGGCAGATCGATTCCTGCCGAGGCAAAACGGTTGGAGAGGTCAAGCGCGGTCTGCGACGGGTAATTCGTCAGCACCACCAGGGGTAATCCCCTGGCTAAAATGCGTTGCAGAAAATCGTTGGCACCCGGCACCGCCGTATTATCGTGCATTAACACGCCATCAATATCGCAGATGACATTTTTAATCGTACTGCTTTCGCTGTTCATCAGGGTTAAAGCGCTCATCAACCTTCCAGTAAGTGTTGTAATAAGATGCCGTTAAGCATGGCACGTTTCGCCAGAGCGAAAGCGCCGATGCCTGAACGATGGTCCAGTTCGGAACGAACGACCGGCAGATTTTTGCGAAAGGCTTTCAGCACCTGCGTATTAATGCAGCCCTCAATGGCCGGCAATAACAACTTTTCCGCCTCAGTAATCTCACCGGCAATCACCACCTTTTGTGGGTTAAAGAGGTTTATTGCAATGGCAACGGCTTTGCCGAGATAGCGGCCAACGTGTTCAATGACTTCGGTCGCCAGCGCATCTCCACGGTTAGCAGCCTGACAGATCTGGTGAATACCACACTCCTCGCGCAGGACGCTGGCATAGCCCTGGGACAACAGGTGACGTACGCGTTTTTCAATCGCGCTATTCGCTGCAATGGTTTCCAGACAGCCGAAATTGCCGCAGTAGCAGCGCTCCCCCAGCGGATCCACCTGAATATGACCCAGCTCGCCAACGTTGCCATTACTGCCGAGAAAAATATGGCCATTGGCGATAATCCCGGCACCGGTACCGCGATGTACGCGCACTAAGATGGAGTCAGCGCAGTCGCGGGAGGCACCAAAGTAGTGCTCGGCCAGGGCCAGACTACGAATATCGTGGCCGACAAAGCTGGTGACGTTAAACCGTGCCTGCAGGTTTGCGACCAGCGGCCAGCAGTTGACGTTGATATGTGGCATATAGCGGATAATCCCGTTAACCGGGTCGACCAGCCCGGGTAAAATAACGGAAATGGCAATCAGCTCACGCAGCTTTCGCTCGTACTGTTCCATAAAGCGGGCGATGGCGTTAAACAGGGCGTGTTCCAGGGTTTCCTGGGTGCGTTCTGGCAGGGCATAATCTTCCTGAGCCAGGGATTTTCCGCTGAGATCGAAAAGGGTGAGTGTGGCATCGCTGCGTCCCAGACGGATGCCGATGGTGTTGAATCCCCGCGTTTCGGTAATGATTGAGATGGCGCGGCGGCCTCCGGTAGAGGCCTGCTGATCCACTTCTTTGATCAGCCCGCGTTCAATAAGCTGACGGGTAATTTTGGTGACGCTGGCGGGAGCAAGCTGACTGTGCTCGGCAATCTGAATACGTGAAATCGGTCCTTGCTGATCGATAAGCCGGTATACGGCTGCGCTATTAAGCTGCTTAACTAAATCAACGTTTCCTATCTGAGCCTGTCCGCCGCTGGTCATTCCGTATCTACTCGCTTAAGACCTCGTCACCGTTAACGATAGTCTGGATTATTTTATAATCACGGGTGAAAACGGTCAGGTTCGCCACTTTTCCGGCTTCAACTGAACCTAACTTTTTCTCAATTCCCATTGCCCGGGCCGGATAAAGCGTTGCCATACGGAGCGTCTCATCGAGAGAAATACCGACATGTTCGACGCAGTTCGCCACCGCTTCGATCATCGTCAGTGCAGAACCACTCAGCGTGCCCTGTTCGTCAACGCACAGCCCATTCCGGTAGTATATTGTTTTTCCTGCGAAAATAAATTGGTCAATATTAGCCCCGGCTGGCGCGGTGGCATCCGTCACCAGTATTAGCCTGTCACCCTTGATACGCTTAGCATTGCGAATATTCGCGTAATGCACGTGCAGGCCGTCTGCGATAATCCCGCTGTAGACCTCCGGTGCGTCAAACAGGGCACCGATCAGGCCCGGCTCACGTCCAGTGAGGGTAGGCATCGCGTTATAAAGATGGGTGGAGAAACTGATCCCGGCGTTAATGCCAGTACGGGCTTCATGATAGGTGGCATGAGAATGACCGCTGGACACCACAATGCCCGCACTGACCAGCTGACGGATAATCTCGGGTTCCACCTCTTCCGGCGCAAGGGTTATCTTACTGATAACATCGGCATTCTCACACAGGAAATCGACCAGCGCCTGAGAAGGGCGACGGATCAGGGCTGGGTTATGGGTGCCGGGCTTGCGTGGGCTGAGCCACGGGCCTTCCAGATGCAGGCCCAGAGCCTGGTGGGTATTCTGCGCCAGATAAGCCCGCATCACCTCGACGGCACGCTTCATCATGTCGTCAGTACTGGTAATAAGGGTCGGCAGAAAACTGGTACAGCCCGCTTTCTCATTGGCTTTCTGCATGGTGTTCAGGGTGTCGACGCTAAGTGCAGCCATATCATCATTAAACTGCACGCCGCCGCAGCCGTTAAGCTGAAGATCGATAAAGCCGGGAGCAATAATCGCGCCGCCCGTATCGCGCCTTTCAATGTCTGCCGGAAGTTCATCGGCGGCGCAAACGCGTTCAATCAGGCCATCTTTGATGACAACCGCATGATTTTCGAGTATCTCATGGCCGGTAAAAACGCGGCCATTGGTTAAAGCGTACATATTTTCTCCCGGCATATCCGGCTTAATGGCTAACGCTTTTGCCTGGCTGGGGGCAGTCACCCAGCCCGGCCGCGTACGCTGTGGTACAGGCGAAAGCCACTTTGCCGCTCTGTGTTGAGCTGATGATTTACAGACTTTTCACGCTTTCCGCTTCCATCTCGCGGAAGTATTTAACGGTTTTGACCTTCAGTTCCATTGTTGCGGGTTCATCACAGACCACGATGGAGCGGGCATGGAGCTGGAGGCAGCTGATGGTCCACATATGGTTGACGTTCCCCTCAACGGCGGCCTGTAGCGCCTGGGCCTTGGCGTGACCGATGACCAGAATCATCACTTCCTCCGCGTCAAGCAGGGTGCCCACGCCGACGGTGAGGGCATATTTAGGCACTTTTTCCACATCCCCGCCAAAGAAGCGCGAGTTAGCCAGGCGGGTTTCATGCGTCAGGGTTTTGATACGGGTACGTGAAGCCAGGGAAGAGGCCGGTTCGTTAAAAGCGATATGACCATCGTTGCCTACGCCGCCCATAAACAGATGGATTTTACCGAGCGCACGGATCTTCTCTTCATACTGACGACACTCCAGGTCAATATCTTCCGCATTACCGTTAAGAAGATTAATGTTTTCCGCTGGAATATCAACATGATCAAAAAAGTTGCGGTACATAAAGCTGTGGTAGCTTTCCGGATGTTCCTTCGGCAGGCCGACATACTCGTCCATATTGAAGGTGATCACATGCCTGAAGCTGACCTGGCCCGCTTTATGCATATCAATCAGATGGCGATAGGCTTCAAGCGGCGTTCCACCGGTCGGCAGGCCAAGCACAAAAGGGCGGTCTGCCGTCGGGTTGAAGGCGTTGATGCGATCGACAATATGGCGCGCGGCCCATTTGCCCACCTGTGTGGGGGTTGCGAGAGGAATCAGTCTCATGTATCACCTCATTTAAACATTGAAGGGGGTCAGCAGTGTAAGGCGCGTAGCAGTAAGCAAGCGTAACGTGTTCCGGGCATCATCCGCGAGGGATAAATCCGTGCTGATATTTCGGATCATAAAATAAGTGGCTGCATATGACCAGACTATTGTGCGCTTATCTGCATTTCTGGGTGATAAAAGTCACATTACAGCGCTTTTAATTTGCGAAGCGAATTAATTTTTTCTTACACTCCGTCAGGTGATTTTACTATGATGCAAAATCAAACTGGCCGTTATAAAAACGCAAAACGGTAATCGGTGCCTTAACGGGTCTTTAGGGGGAAGGATGAACATTTTAGGATTTTTTCAAAGGCTGGGGCGATCGTTGCAACTGCCCATCGCGGTGCTGCCTGTTGCGGCCCTTATGCTGCGCTTTGGGCAACCCGATTTACTGAATATGCCGTTTATCGCCCAGGGCGGTGGGGCAATTTTTGACAACCTCGCGCTGATTTTTGCTATCGGCGTCGCATCTACCTGGTCAAAAGACAATGCGGGCCCCGCTGCGCTGGCCGGAGCCGTGGGTTATTTCATTATGACCAAGGCTATGGTGACCATAAATCCGGCGATTAATATGGGCGTACTGGCGGGGATCATTACCGGGCTGGTGGCCGGAATGACCTATAACCGCTGGTCGGATATTAAACTGCCGGAGTTCCTGAGCTTCTTTGGTGGCAAACGCTTCGTGCCGATAGCGACCGGGTTTTTCTGTCTGATTCTGGCGGCGGTATTTGGCTATATCTGGCCGCCCGTTCAGGCCGCCATTCAAAGCGGGGGCGAGTGGATAGTCTCTGAGGGCGCGCTGGGTGCGGGCATATTTGGCTTTGTTAACCGCCTGCTGATCCCAACGGGTCTCCATCAGGTGCTGAATACCATTGCCTGGTTCCAGATTGGTGAGTACACCAACGCGGCGGGCGCGGTTTTCCACGGCGACATCAACCGCTTCTATGCCGGTGACGGCAGCGCGGGCATGTTTATGTCAGGCTTCTTTCCCATCATGATGTTTGGTCTTCCCGGTGCCGCGCTGGCAATGTACCTGGGTGCACCTAAGGCTCGCCGTCCCCTCGTTGGAGGGATGCTGCTGTCGGTTGCGGTCACTGCATTCCTTACCGGTGTGACCGAGCCGCTGGAATTCCTGTTTATGTTCCTTGCGCCGCTGCTGTATCTGGTCCACGCCATCCTGACCGGCATCAGCCTGTTTGTTGCCACGGCACTGAACATTCACGCGGGCTTCTCCTTCTCGGCGGGGGCAATTGACTATGTGCTGATGTATAAGCTACCCGCCGCCAGCCACAATGTCTGGATGCTGCTGGTGATGGGAGCAATCGCCTTTATCGTTTACTTCGTGCTCTTCACCGCGATTATCAAAATGTTCAATCTGAAAACGCCGGGGCGCGATGACGGCACGGATGACCAGTCTGCCGGAGAGAGTGCTAACAGTAATACCGAAGAAGGGATGGAAACGCTTGCCCGTCAGTACATTGGCGCGGTTGGCGGCAGTGATAATCTCAAAATTATTGATGCCTGTATCACCCGTCTGCGCCTCTCCGTGAACGATGCAGCCATGATCAATGATGCAGCCTGTAAGCGCCTCGGCGCGTCCGGCGTCATCAAGCTGAATAAACAAACGGTTCAGGTGATAGTGGGTGCCAAAGCGGAATCTATCGCTGAAGAGATGAAAAAGGTCATCGCTAAAGCGAGCGTTGCCCCTTTTGCTTCCCATGATGTAGCTGAAAAGGCCAGTGCTTCTGCCCCGCCGCAGGCGGTGCCAAACGCGGCGAAAGGTATCGTGGCGACGCTGGTGGCCCCGGTTAGCGGTGAGGTGGTTGCGATTGAACAGGTACCGGATGAAGCCTTCGCCAGCAAAGCGGTCGGAGACGGACTGGCTATCAGACCGACCAGCAGCATCGTGGTTTCACCGGCAGCGGGTACGGTGGTTAAAATATTCAACACTAACCATGCGTTCTGTCTTGAAACGGAGAAGGGCGTCGAAGTGGTGGTGCATATGGGGCTGGACACCGTGGCGCTGGCAGGGAAGGGCTTTACCCGGCTGGTTGAAGAGGGCGCGGTCGTCACTGCCGGGCAGCCGGTGCTGGAGATGGATCTGGCCTGGCTGAATGCCAACGCCCGTTCGATGATTAGCCCGGTTGTGGTGAGTAATATTGACGACTACAGCAGCCTGCAACTGGCGGCGGGTGGAACGGTGATTGCAGGTGAGACCCGCCTGTTTGACGTCCACGGCTAGCCTCTGAAGAGATAGCCGATCAGGGCGGGAAGAGATCCCCGCCCTTTTTTTTGCCTCGCCGCTAACAAACGGTTGTTTCCCTTCCCTGCTTTGTGGATCATACTCCGTTATTTCACGTACTAATTTACGCTAAGCATCCCTGAGGACATTGAGATGAGTGAGGCAGAAGCCCGCCCAACTAACTTTATTCGTCAGATTATTGACGAAGACCTGGCGAACGGTAAGCACAATAGTGTTCATACCCGCTTTCCGCCCGAGCCTAACGGCTATCTGCATATTGGTCATGCCAAATCAATCTGCCTGAATTTTGGCATTGCTCAGGACTATCAGGGTCAATGTAACCTGCGCTTTGATGACACTAACCCGGTGAAAGAAGATCTGGAGTTCGTGGAGTCAATTAAGAAAGATGTGCAGTGGCTTGGTTTTGAGTGGAGCGGCGAGGTCCGTTACTCATCTGATTATTTTGATCAGCTGCATCACTACGCCGTCGAGCTTATTACTAAAGGCCTGGCCTACGTTGATGAGTTGTCGCCGGAGCAGATCCGCGAATATCGTGGGACGCTAACGTCGCCGGGGAAAAACAGTCCGTATCGCGATCGCAGCGTGAGCGATAACCTCGCGCTGTTTGAAAAAATGCGTAACGGCGGCTTTGCCGAAGGAACCGCCTGTCTGCGCGCCAAAATCGATATGGCCTCCAACTTTATCGTTATGCGCGACCCGGTGCTGTACCGCATTAAATTTGCCGAGCATCACCAGACCGGTAATAAGTGGTGCATCTATCCGATGTATGACTTCACCCACTGCATTTCCGATGCACTGGAAGGGATAACTCATTCGCTCTGTACGCTGGAATTCCAGGATAACCGTCGCCTTTATGACTGGGTGCTGGATAACATCACCATTCCTGCCCACCCCCGGCAGTACGAATTTTCTCGTCTGAATCTTGAATACGCCATTATGTCCAAGCGTAAACTGACCCAGCTGGTCAGCGAAAAGATTGTTGAAGGGTGGGACGACCCGCGCATGCTGACCGTATCCGGCCTGCGTCGTCGTGGCTACACTGCAGGCGCTATTCGTGAGTTCTGCCGCCGCATTGGCGTGACCAAACAGGACAACATTGTTGAAATGGCCTCGCTTGAGTCGTGCATCCGTGACGATCTTAATGAAAATGCGCCGCGCGCTATGGCCGTGCTTGATCCGGTGAAGTTGGTGATTGAAAACCTGCCAGCTAATCACGAAGAGATCCTCACCATGCCTAATCATCCGAATAAGCCGGAAATGGGAACGCGTGAGGTGCCGTTCAGCCGCGAAATTTACATTGACCGCGCTGACTTCCGTGAAGAGGCTAACAAGCAGTATAAGCGTCTGGTACTGGGCAAAGAAGTGCGCCTGCGCAATGCGTACGTTATCCGGGCTGAGCGCGTGGCGAAGGATGAAGCGGGTAACATCACCTGCCTGTTCTGTACCTGCGATACCGACACACTGAGTAAAGATCCCGCTGATGGCCGCAAGGTGAAAGGCGTTATCCACTGGGTGTCGGCTGAGCATGCGCTGCCCGCCGAGTTCCGCCTTTACGATCGTCTTTTCAGCGTGGCTAATCCGGCAGCGGCAGAGGACTTCCTGACCACCATCAATTCTGAGTCGCTGGTGATTCGTTCAGGATTTGTGGAACGCAGCCTGTCGGGTGCACAGGCAGAAAGCCCGTATCAGTTTGAGCGTGAAGGCTACTTCTGTGCCGACCGCACTTCAGGCGCAAACGGGCTGGTGTTTAACCGTACCGTGGGTCTGCGTGACACCTGGGCGAAGGCGGGAGAGTAATCTTTCGCCCTGTGCGGGTAAGCGCTGTGCGCTGAAATAACCCTGTGGGTTTAGAATTGGCCGGGGGGAATCCCCTGGCTGATTCTTGCAGCAAAATGGATTACCGGCGGGTTTACATCGTGAGTTGCACTTACCATTACATTCCACTTACCATTACATTCCACTTCCCATTACGTTCCACTTCCCATTGCGTTCCACTCCCCCTGACGCTCCACTTCATCGCATTTTGCACCTCAATCGAGTAAACCCACTATAAGGCGATCGGCAGGTGCTTATCAGTGAGACAGCATACCTTTTATTCGCTATCCCGATTCCCGCCAGGAAAAATAATTGCGGGGTGAATTGCGTATCCGCTTTTGCTTAATCAGATAAGCGCGGCACAAAGCATTACAGCCTGCTGTTAATTAATTCCGTAATGATTAAATTAGCCTTTATTATTCCAATAATAGCCAGAGCAGCCGATATTATGTGTCGCCGATCATACTTTGGCAGCTGGCTTTATTTATATATTGATAATTCGCGTCGCGAAAAATATCATTCATACAGCATCTGAAGGGTGCCTTTCTTTATAAGAAATATTATTTTTACTGTTTCAGGATTGTTAAATTTACAATGAGAGGGATTTCTCAATGCATATCTCTGACCCGGCGCGTCGTGCGCTGACGCTATCCGTTGCCATTATTTCTACTCTCTCCACGCTTTCGATAAGTCCTCAGGCCAGCGCCACGGGATTTATCGAGGATTCTACCCTGAGTGGTGGGGTTTATTACTGGCAGCGACATCGAGAAAGAAAAGATCTTAACCCCGACAGCGATAAATACGGTAACTATCAACAAAACCTCCATCACTCGACATTCAACGGCAGCCTGGATTTTTCATCCGGCTATCTGGCTGATTTTATTGGTCTCGATCTGGCCGCCTTTGGCGCGCTGGAGATGTCAGGCAAGGGGCCTGCCGCACCCAACGAAATAGGCTTTAGCGACGCGAAAACGCGCTGGGATGAAAAGTGGGGCGGGGATAAAAACGGCGCGTCAATATATAAAGCGGCGTTAAAGTTTAAGCAGGGTGATTACTGGCTACGTGCTGGCTATTTACAGCCCACCGGCCAGACGCTGATGGCATCGCACTGGAGTTTTTTACCCGGCACTTATCGTGGCGCTGAAGTTGGCTTTAATCGTGATTTCGATGACGCGGGTGCGCTCTCGATGTCATGGATGTGGAGCGACCGATATAAAGCCCCCTGGTATAGAAATACCTATCATTTTCGGCAGGCAGACGGGAAAACGCCCGTTCGCTATCTGCATTCAATCGGCATGAAATATGATTTCAAAAATCAGCTGGTGCTGGAAGCTGCATTCGGGCAGGCCGCGGATTATATGGATCAGTACTTTACTAAAGTCTCTTATGATTTTCCGGTTGCCGGGAATAATCTGAGAACCAGCTGGCAGTTTTATGGCGCAAAAGATAAGGCGCACGGCGGCGTTGCGAACGTTAATGATGTGTATGACGGCCTGGCCTGGCTACAGGCGCTGACGCTGGGGTATACCCTGGGAGCCTTTGATTTCAGACTGGAAGGCACCTGGGTGAAGGCCGAAGGGAATCAGGGATTTTTCCTGCAACGGATGACGCCAGGCTATGCCACGTCGAACGGGCGGCTGGACGTGTGGTGGGATTCACGCTCTGACTTTAATGCTAACGGTGAAAAAGCCCTGTTTGCCGGGGTGAGCTGGGATCTAACCAACTGGTCGCTCCCCGGATGGAGCCTTGGCACCTCCCGTGCCTGGGGATGGGATGCCAAACCTGCCAGCAGCCCGGCCTGGGATCGCCACGCCCGCCTGAAAGAATCAGCCTGGAATCTCGATCTGATGCACACCGTGCAGGCGGGCTGGGCCAAAGGCACGTTGTACAAACTGCACTATACCCGCTACGACAACCACTCCTCGCTGCCCAGCTTCAGTGGGGGATACGGCAATATCTTCCAGGATGAGCAGGACGTGAAATTTATAGTCATCGCACCATTCACTATTTTTTAACCATTCCGCAGGCGGGGCAGAGGCCCCGCCAGAAAACCACGGAGGGGTGAAATGAAAAAAATATTACTGCTCATCGCCAGCGTGCTGGTGTTAGCCGCCTGCTCGTCAGGCCCTGCGCCACGCCCTGAGCGCATTCCGGCGCGGGACTATCAGCATTGTCTTGATGCAGAGCAGATGGGCGGCGGCGATGAGGTTCAGGATCGCTGTGGCAGGCTGTCTGAAGAGATTGAACATAAAAACCAGAAGGAACAGGTGAAATAATGAAAATGTACAAAAGTGCGATCGCGGCGGCGCTGATATCAGCGCTCGGCAGCACGGGTGTGCTGGCGGATCAGCAACTGGTCGACAGGATCAGTCAGTTTGGCGTTAAGTATAAGGTGACCGATAACCTTGCTGCCCAGAATGGCGTGGACTGCGCCGCGCTGGGCGCTGACTGGGTTTCCTGCAACCGGGCCACCCTCACCTTAACCAACCCAGGCGGGGCCATTAACAGTAAAGACTGGGCCATTTACATGTCCAACGTGCATAAAACGCTTAAGGTCGATAGCGATCAGTTTCGCATGGTGCACGTCGTCGGCGACCTGACCCGGCTTGAGCCGACGGACAAATTCACCGGCTTTGCCGCCGGTGCATCGGTCGATATTCCGATTATCAATGAGTACTGGCAGTTGTTTATCACCGACGTGATGCCACGCTGGTATGTTACCTCCAGCAACGCCAGCCCAAAAATCATCGCCATAACGGATACGGAAGAGCTGTCCCGCTTCGTCGAGCCTTTTGGCGATCAATGGCGGCGCACGCCGGATGACAAAAACGTGCTGATGAACGCGGCCAGCCGCTTTGCTAAAAATAGCGACGTGGCCACGCTCCCGGCGCAAACTCTGCGCGGGCATATTGTACCTACGCCGATGAGCGTGGAGATCTACAGTGGGGACGCCGACCTGTCATCGGGCGTGAGGTTCGATTTCGCCACGTTATCGGCCGATCAGGCCGATGCACTGCGTCAGCGTTTCAGTTTACTGGGCGTTCAGGAACGGGCTAATGGCTATACCATCAAGACCCGGATTGCTGCCAGCGCGCTGGGGAAACAGCAGTCCATCCCGGGCGGCTATCAGCTAACCATTGGCGAAGCCCTGGCGGAGGTGACCGGCTTCGATCAGCGCGGCGTGATGAATGGCGTACAGTCGATCCTGTCGCTGATCCCCGCTGACGGCCTCAAAATTGCGACGCTGAAAGCAGCCGATGCACCGCGTTTCCCTTATCGTGGAGTATTCCTCGATGTTGCCCGTAATTTTCATAGCAAAGAGGCGATTTTACGGCTGCTGGATCAGATGGCGGCCTGGAAGCTGAACGTCTTTCACTTCCATCTTTCTGACGATGAAGCCTGGCGTATTGAGATCCCCGGTTTGCCAGAGCTGACCGATGTAGGTAGTAAGCGCTGCCACGATCTCAGCGAGAAAACCTGCCTGCTGCCACAGCTGGGATCGGGGCCTTTCAGTAATAATAACGGCTCCGGGCATTTCAGCCGCCAGGACTATATTGATATCGTCAAATACGCAGGGGCCCGGGGTATTGAGGTGATCCCGGAAATTGATATGCCTGCGCATGCCCGGGCGGCGGTGGTGTCGATGGAGGCACGCTATGCCCGCCTGATGGCCGGGGGGAAACAGGCCGACGCGGAGGCATACCGGCTGGTGGATCCCACCGACGACTCCAATACCACCTCCGTCCAGCTTTACGATCGTACCAGCTATCTCAATCCCTGCCTGACATCCTCGCTGCGCTTTACCGACAAGGTGATTAGTGAAATCCAGGCGATGCATCTGGCGGCGGGAAAGCCAATGAAGGCCTGGCATTTTGGCGGTGATGAAGCGAAAAATATTCGTCTTGGCGCAGGCTATACCGATGAGAAGAAGCCCGAAGAAGGTAAAGGCAGGCTGGATATGCGCAAGGAAGATAAACCCTAGGCAAAATCCTCCGTCTGTCAGGCGATGATCAAAGCGGGAAAAATAACTGACCTTGATCACCTCCCGAGCTATTTTGCGCGGGAAGTTAGCAGGCAGGTCAATGCGCACGGCATAGAGAAAATGCAGGCGTGGCAGGACGGCCTGAAGGATGCTGAAAATGCGGGTGCCTTCGCCACGAAGCGTGTGGCGGTGAATTTCTGGGATACGCTTTACTGGGGAGGGTATGACAGCGCTAACGACTGGGCCAACAAGGGCTACGAGGTGATCGTCTCCAACCCGGACTACGTCTATCTCGATTTCCCCAATGAAGTGAATCCGCTTGAGCGGGGTTACTATTGGGGAACCCGTTTCAGCGACGAGCGCAAAATGTTCAGCTTTGTGCCGGATAACCTGCCGCAGAATGCAGAAATGTCGTTTGATCGCGACGGGAAAACCTTTACGGCTAAATCCGACAAGCCCTGGCCTGGTGCAACCGGACTCTCTGCCCAGCTGTGGAGCGAGACGGTACGCACTGACGGACAGATGGAATATATGATGTTTCCGCGTCTGCTGGCCGTGGCGGAGCGAGCATGGCACCGCGCGGGCTGGGAGCAGGATTACCAGCCAGGAAAAGCCTTTACCCGGGGCGAGACGCATTTTGTCGATAGTAAGACTCAGCTGAAAGAGTGGCAGCGTTTTGCCAACCTGCTGGGTCAACGCGAGCTGTCGAAGCTGGATCGCCGGGGAATTGAGTACCGCATCCCGGTACCGGGCGCGCGTATTATTGGCGGAATGCTGGAGGCGAATATCGCGCTGCCTGGCATCGCCATTGAGTACAGCGTTGATGCAGGCAAAAGCTGGCAGCGCTATGAGGCCACGGCCAAACCGCAGGTTGAGGAGGGCAACGTCCTGGTGCGCGCGGTCAGCGCCGACGGCAAACGCTACAGCAGGGTGGAGGAAGTCTGAAAAAAGCGTAAAAAAAAGCCGGTGGTGATCACCGGTTTTTTATGTTGAGCAACGCGGAAGATTATTTGTCGTGAAGCGTTTCGTCTTCACGGCAGTCACCTGTGGTGCAGTGGCCGTAAAGATAAAGACTGTGGTTGCTGAGTTTAATACCGTGGCGGGTAGCGATATCACGCTGACGTGTCTCGATAGACTCATCGCTGAATTCAATCACTTTTCCGCAGTCCAGACAGATCAGGTGGTCGTGATGCTGCTGCTGAGTCAGTTCGAATACGGACTTGCCGCCTTCAAAGTTATGACGCGTTACAATCCCGGCATCATCAAACTGGTTGAGTACGCGGTAGACCGTTGCCAGCCCAATCTCTTCGCCCATATCAATCAGGCGTTTATATAAATCTTCCGCACTGACGTGATGGCTCTCTGGTACCTGAAGCACTTCCAGAATTTTCAGTCGGGGAAGCGTGACTTTCAGGCCGGCCTTCTTTAATGCGGTATTGTTGTCAGTCATGCGGATATTGTCCTGTTACTTTGCTAGTCACTAAGTGGCTGAAAAGCCTTAAACATCGGTCGACGCAGAAAGCTAGGTGCGTCTCATTATAGAACTGATACTTCAAAATGGAAACCACGAGTGGGATGCGCAACCGCTGTGGGATGTAAAGTTGAGAACCCGATACGTCCAGGAAAGCAAACGCCCAATAAAAACGGGATTAACATTTTGCTCAGCACTCTTATCGCTCGTTGAGCGAGGAACGCTGAATAAGTGAGGTGACCGATGGCGATATTTTACAGATTTGCAGATGAAAATTACAAAGATGTACCTATTACTTCTACAGGTAAAACCACTGGCCCGATATGAGACAACGCCCACATCAGGCCGCTGCACTCAGGCTTCAAGAATCTCTTTCAGCTGCAGCTCGTCAAAAATCTGTTTAACCCATTGCTCGGTACGTTGCTGGGTCAACTCAGGCTGACGGTCTTCGTCGATGGCCAGACCGAGGAAATGGTTGTCATCCGCCAGCCCTTTAGAGGCCTCGAAATGGTAACCCGCCGTTGGCCAGTGCCCGACAATCACCGCGCCCCTGGGCTCAATGATGTCGCGGATGGTGCCCATGGCATCGCAGAAGTACTCGGCATAATCTTCCTGATCGCCACAGCCAAACAGCGCCACCAGCTTGCCGTTGAAGTCGATCTCTTCCAGGGTCGGAAAGAAGTCGTCCCAGTCGCACTGCGCTTCGCCATAGTACCAGGTGGGAATACCCAGCAGCAAAATATCAAAGGCTTCAAGATCTTCTTTGCTGCTTTTAGCGATATCGTGAACGTCAGCAACGTCTGTGCCAAGCTGCTTTTGAATCACTTTTGCAAGATTTTCGGTATTGCCCGTATCGCTGCCAAAGAAAATGCCTACGATTGCCATGAGTTTAATAACCTCTTGAAACTTAATGATATGAGATGGCTAACTTAAAAAAGATAACGGCAATGATAGCAGACAGCCACAGGGGGATAAACGAGTAATCCTCCTGCTTTTGTCGCATTGTGCTGTGCCCTCAGCTGTCCCTTACTGCGAGATAACCACCGCTTCAGGGGTTCTGGCTGGCTAACTGCGCCATCACCATCTCTTCAATCAGCTCGCTGCGGCTCATATTACGCTGGTCAGCAAGGTGATTAAGGGCATCAACCGCATCGCTATTGATTTTCAGCTCGACGCGCTTAAGCCCGCGCACTTTATCACGCTTAAGCTGATTGCGTTTGTTGATGCGCAGCTGCTCATCACGCGTCAGCGGATTAGTTTTAGGTCGTCCCGGACGGCGTTCGTCTGCAAAGAGATCGATCGTGGTGCGGTCCGTGTTTTCTTTTGCCATAGAATCGTGGTACTGAAGGCTGGAGTTCTGATGGATTGAGCCATGTTGCCAAAGGGATTTTCACCCGCGACAAAATTTTAGCGCGCCATCATACCCCAGTGAAAGTCGAGACGACAACGATTTAACAATTTGAGGGAGCATTTGTTTCTAACGCGCATAAAAACGGCTAATTGCGCGCAGAACCGCATCAGGTTTCTCTGCATGTACCCAGTGTCCGGCACCGGCAATCACATGTGCGCGTGCCTGGGGGAACTGCGCCAGCAGGGCGTCACGCCACCTGTCGTCAAGGTAGGCTGAGCGTTCGCCGCGGATAAAAAGCGCCGGATGCGGCCAGGCGGGGATCGGCTGCCAGTCGATGATCTCTGGGTACCGGGCCTCCAGCGCCCTGACGTTAAAGCGCCAGCTCCCCTCGTGAAAGGACTTCAGCAGAAACTGAATCACCCCTTCTTCCTCTATTGTCTGGCGCATCAGCGCGGCGGCTTCGCTGCGGGTGGTTATTCCCGCTGCCATCACCGCGTTCAGTGCGGCAAAAATGGCGTCATGATGGCGTTCAGGGTAAGCGACGGGCGCAATATCAATTACCACCAGCTTGCCAGCCCGCTCCGGCGCGGCCGCCGTCAGTGCCATGGCGATTTTTCCGCCCATCGAATGACCTACAAGGTCAAAACGCGCGATCCCCAGCTCATCAAGCGTCTCCAGCACGTCCTGCGCCATCGCCGGATAGCTCATCTCATCCGATCGCGGGGAAAGGCCATGATTGCGTACGTCAATCTGGACCACCGGACGCGTCGCCTTCAGCTCTCTGGCCAGTACGCCAAGGTTATCCAGGCTGCCAAACAGGCCGTGGATCAGTACGGTGGGCAGATTCGCGGCAGCGGATTGTTCGGTTTGCAAGCGGGCATTCAATTTCATAGCAAAGTTCTTACAGTTGAAACGAGGGGTTAGGGTATCATGGATCCACATTTTTCTGCCGAAACGATAAACGGCTTCCAGGCCACCTTTTTGCGGCATAGTCTGACTTTTGCCTGTATTGGGGTCTGGCGCTACACCCTGGCAGGATTTAACTTTATAATCCACATGTTAGAGCTGGTCTGTGAACCGTGCTGCGTAACCGAACCCTGTAACACGGCACCGGGCGGCTCTTATAAGCAATAATCGTACTGGATCATGATGAAAACTATCGAAGTCGACGAAGAGCTGTACCGTTATATCGCCAGCCACACTCAGCATATTGGTGAAAGTGCCTCTGACATTTTACGGCGTATGCTTAAATTCTCAGCCGGTCAGCCGCTGCCAAAGGGCGCAGCAACGCCGCCAGCGATGGCGAAAAGTGCTGCACCTGCGGAAGTACAATCGCGTCCTCAGGATCGCGTCCGTGCCGTACGTGAGCTGCTGCTGTCCGATGAGTATGCCGATCAGAAAAAAGCGGTAAATCGCTTTATGCTGATTCTTTCGACGCTGTACAGTCTTGATCCCAAAGCATTTGCTACAGGCACCGAGTCACTGCTCGGTCGTACGCGCGTCTACTTTGCGGGTAATCAACAAACCCTGGTACAGAACGGCACCCATACCAAGCCGCAGCATATTCCGGGCACGCCGTATTGGGTGATCACCAACACTAACACAGGTCGTAAACGCAGCATGATTGAACATATCATGCAGTCGATGCAGTTCCCGGCGGAGCTGATCGACAAAGTTTGCGGCACCCTCTAACTGATAACCTGATAATCAGGGAGAAGCGCCCATGGCTAATCACCCCCGTGCCGGGCAGCCGGCCCAGCAGAGCGATTTGATTAACGTTGCACAATTGACTTCACAGTATTATGTCCTGCAACCCAATCCGGGTAATGCGGAACATGCGGTGAAATTTGGTACCTCAGGCCATCGCGGCAGTGCAGGGCGTCAGAGCTTCAACGAAACGCATATTCTGGCGATTGCGCAGGCGATTGCTGAAGAGCGTACAAAGAATGGCATCACCGGTCCCTGCTACGTAGGGAAAGATACCCACGCGCTGTCTGAACCCGCAATCATTTCCGTACTGGAAGTGCTGGCGGCTAACGGTGTGGACGTTATCGTGCAGCTGGATAATGGTTATACGCCAACCCCTGCAATCTCTAACGCCATTCTTGAGCACAATAAAGCGGGTGGCGCACAGGCTGATGGTATCGTGATTACGCCGTCACACAATCCGCCGGAAGATGGGGGTATCAAATACAATCCACCGAACGGTGGACCGGCCGATACCAACGTTACCAAAGTCGTTGAGGACCGCGCCAACGCGCTGATTCAGGACGGACTGAAAGGCGTGAAGCGTATCGCACTGGATGAAGCATGGGCCAGTGGGCACCTGCAGGAAAAAGACCTTATTCAGCCCTATATCGAAGGTCTGGCACAGATCATTGATATCCCGGCCATTCAGAAAGCAGGCCTGAAAATTGGCGTCGACCCGCTGGGCGGCTCCGGTATCGCTTACTGGCAGCGTATTGCCGAGTTCTACAAGCTGGATCTGACCATCGTGAATGATTCAGTGGATCAGACTTTCCGTTTTATGCATCTCGACAAAGATGGCGTGATCCGCATGGATTGCTCGTCTGAAAGCGCGATGGCTGGCCTGCTGGCGCTGCGGGATAAGTTCGATCTGGCGTTTGCTAACGATCCTGATTATGACCGCCACGGCATTGTTACCCCTGCCGGGCTGATGAATCCGAACCACTATCTGGCCGTTGCTATTAATTACCTGTTTCAGCATCGTCCTCAGTGGGGTAGCGATGTGGCCGTCGGCAAAACGCTGGTCTCCAGCGCGATGATCGACCGCGTCGTCAATGATATTGGCCGCAGGCTGGTAGAAGTACCGGTCGGCTTCAAATGGTTCGTCGACGGACTGTTTGACGGCAGCTTTGGCTTCGGCGGCGAAGAGAGTGCAGGGGCCTCCTTCCTGCGCTTTGACGGTACGCCGTGGTCAACGGATAAAGACGGCATCATCATGTGCCTGCTGGCGGCAGAAATTACCGCGGTAACCGGTAAAAACCCGCAGCAGCATTACGATGAGCTGGCACAGCGGTTTGGCGCACCCAGCTACAATCGCCTGCAGGCATCCGCCACGTCGGCGCAAAAAGCGGCGCTGTCGAAGCTTTCTCCTGAAATGGTCAGTGCCGATACGCTGGCCGGTGACCCGATCACCGCCCGCCTGACGGCAGCGCCGGGCAACGGTGCGTCAATTGGTGGTCTGAAAGTGATGACGGAGAACGGCTGGTTCGCTGCGCGTCCTTCCGGTACGGAAGATGCGTACAAAATCTACTGTGAAAGCTTCCTCGGTGCCGAGCATCGCGAGAAGATCGAAAAAGAAGCGGTAGAGATTGTCAGTGAAGTGCTGAAAAACGCCTGATTATTCAGGGTGGAACCGCAAAAAAGGCGCTATTCGTAGCGCCTTTTTTTCGTTCAGGGCATAAAACGGTAGCCTATGCCGGTTTCGGTGATCAGATAGCGCGGCCTGGCCGGGTCGGCTTCCAGCTTCTGGCGTAAATGCCCCATATAGATGCGCAGATAATGACTGTGCTCCACGGCATTCGGACCCCATACCTGATTCAGCAGCTGACGCTGCGTCATCACTTTACCGGCGTGATTGAGCAGGCTCACCAGCAGGCGAAACTCAGTCGGCGTCAGGTGTAAATCCTGCTGGTTCCGCGTAACCCGGCGATCGGCGATATTGACCGTGACATCGCCAAAGCTCACTTCCGGGCTGAGTGCAGACGGACTCGGATCTGCGCGATAGCGCAGTGCGACCCGCACCCTTGCCATCAGCTCGCCCACTCCAAAGGGTTTAGTCAGGAAATCATTAGCACCCGCATCCAGCGCTTCGATTTTGTCCTGTTCATTACTGCGGGCAGAGAGCACCACGATCGGGGAGGCGCTCCACTGGCGAAACTCACGAATAAACTCTCCGCCATCACCGTCAGGTAAACCAAGGTCGAGAATAACCAGGTCGGGTTTGCGGGTGGCCGCTTCAATCAGGCCACGCTGGAGCGTATCGGCATCGTAAACGCGCAGGTCTTCACCCTCCAGCGCGAGGCGTAAGAAGCGGCGGATCTCTTTTTCATCTTCAATAATCAGGATCGTAGTCACGCTGTCTCGCTCAATAAATACATTCGTATGCCAACATTCTGCGGCTTAGCTATAGCTCTCAATCTACCAAATTATTCCCGGGGGTGCACAGATGCCCGTAAAGGCAGACGCGGCACGTCATGCTGCCGAAAATAGTGGATTAAGACATTTAAGTTACATTAAGGTTAATTAAGTGTAATTAATTAACCTTAATGTAACTTTATTACGGTTCAGAGAGGATAAAAGAGAGGATTTATCGCTGAAAGTGGTCAGATGAGATGAAAAATTACACTATAACGCGTATTATTTTCGGCAAATCTTCTCTTATCTTGCTGGCCTGTCGGGAGGGCTTATGCTGCTCTATCACGCTTACTCTTTACATCGAATAATCCTGCGCCGTATCGCGGTGGTTATCATTGGGTTTATCGCACTGCCGGTCATGCTATTTCGTCATGACCGCTCGAGGTTTTACAGCTATCTCCATCGCGTCTGGTCTAAAACCAGCAGCCAGCCGGTCTGGCTGGCGAACTCAGAAGCCGCTGGCTGCGAATTCTATTAATCTCACCCGCTTCGGCGGGTTTTTTTTCCCCCTTCATTCAGTAATTCTTAATATTCTCGCCTTTACTGGTACAACTGGGCTACACTTAAACTTCTACAAGAAGTTAGAGGTTGTACAACTATGAGCGAGAAAATTCCTGTTGGCATCAGTGCCTGTCTGCTGGGCGACAAAGTCCGTTTTGACGGCGGACATAAGCGATGTACCTTCGCTACGGATGAACTCGCTCCCTATATTCATTACGAGCCGGCCTGCCCGGAAATGGCCATTGGTCTGCCTGCTCCCCGCCCGGCGTTAAGGCTGATCGATACTGCGGAGAGTAAAACGGAGCTGGCATTCAGTAACGGCCACGGCGAGCCGGTTACCGAAAAAATGCAGCACTATTCCGAACAGCGAGTGGCTAACCTACAGCATTTATGCGGCTACATCGTCTGTGCCAAGTCGCCGACCTGTGGCATGGAACGCGTTCGGGTTTATCAGCCGGACAGCAATAATAATCGTAAAGAGGGTGTCGGCGTCTTTACGCGTGAGCTGATGCGCCAAATCCCCTGGCTGCCCGTTGAAGAGGATGGCCGGTTACAGGATGCGCCGCTGCGTGAGAATTTTGTCGAACGCGTATATACCCTGCATGAGTTTAATGCGCTGTGGCGGAGTGGGCTGACCCGCGGCAAACTCATCGCTTTTCACAGTCGTTATAAGCTGTCACTGCTGGCACATTCTCAGGCGGAATACCGTGAACTGGGGCGGTTCGTTGCGGCCATTGAAAGCTGGAGTTCACTGGAGGAGTATGCCCTTGAATATCGCCAGCGGCTGATGGATCTGCTGAAACATCCGGCCACGCGGGGCAACCACACTAACGTTCTGATGCATGTTCAGGGCTATTTCCGGCCCCAGCTGAGTTCAAGGCAGCGTCAGGAGCTGGCTTCACTGATTGATCACTATCGGCAGGGGCTTCAGCCGCTGCTGGCACCTATCACGCTGTTAAAGCACTACATGTCTGAGTTTCCCGATCCTTATCTCGCGCAGCAGCGCTACTTTGAACCCTATCCGGAAGCGCTTCGACTGCGTTACGGTCACTAAACTTATCAGGGAGATTCATGGTCACCCATCTGGTCTGGATGCGTAACGATCTGCGCATCCACGATAACTACGCCCTAAATGCGGCCTGCCGCGATGCTGATGCCAGGGTTCTGGTGCTGTTTATTGCCACGCCCGTCCAGTGGAAATCACACTCAATGTCCCCCAGACAGGCGGCATTTATTTTCAGCAGTCTTCAGGACGTGCAACGATCGCTGGCTGAAAAGGGCATACCGCTACACTCTGTCGAGTGCGATGACTTTACCGCCTCGATTGAGGTTCTGAAATCCTTTTGCCAGCAGCATCAGGTCGGACGCATGTTTTACAATTATCAGTACGAGGTCAACGAACGCAACCGCGATGCGGCGGCCGAGCGTGAGCTGTCTGATATTGGTGTGGTTTCACAGGGGTTTGATGACAGCCTGCTGCTGCCTCCCGGTAGCGTACTGACCGGCAATCGCGAGATGTATAAGGTGTTCACTCCCTTCAGTCGTGCCTTTGTCAAGCGTCTGCATGCTGGCCTGCCGGAGTGCGTTTCCGCACCGGCCGCGCGCGCGGATGCGCCGCTGCGGGATGTACCCGCGCTGACGCCCTTTAACTATCCCTTCGAGGAGGTTGATGAAACCCTTTTCCCCAGCGGAGAGGACGCCGCGATTGCGCGATTGCGGCATTTCTGTCAGCAGACGGTTACCGATTATGCCGATAACCGGGATATTCCGGCGGTGGATGGCACCAGTCGCCTGTCAGTCTATCTGGCCACCGGCGTACTTTCTCCCCGCCAGTGTCTGCACCGCCTGTTGACGGAGCACCCGCAGGCGCTTGACGGCGGCCGGGAATTTGTCTGGCTGAACGAGCTCATTTGGCGTGAGTTTTACCGCCATCTGCTGGTCGCTTACCCTTCACTGTGCCGCTATCAGCCCTTTATTGCCTGGACGCGCGGCGTCAGGTGGCAGAATAATCCCGCGCATTTTGCCGCCTGGCAACAGGGAAAAACCGGTTACCCAATTGTTGACGCTGCCATGTGCCAGCTGAATAAGCTGGGCTGGATGCATAACCGCCTGAGAATGATCGTCGCCAGCTTTTTGATCAAAGATCTGCTGATCGACTGGCGGGAAGGCGAGCGCTACTTTATGTCGCAGCTGGTTGATGGCGATTTGGCCTCGAATAATGGTGGCTGGCAGTGGGCCGCGTCGACGGGGACCGACGCCGCACCCTATTTTCGCATTTTTAATCCCACCACCCAGGGAGAACGCTTTGACCGGCAGGGCGAATTTATCCGTACGTGGCTGCCCGCCCTGAAAGAGGTGCCTGACGAATGGATCCATCAGCCGCACAGCTGGGCGGAAAAGAATAATGTCACGCTGGATTATCCGGTCCCGATTGTTGATCATAAAGAGGCGCGCAGGCAGACCCTTGACGCCTATGAGGCCGCGCGAAAATAAGATAATCGGGAATGACTATGCGTAATACAGAGCTTGAACACCTTGTTAATCAGAAACTCAACGCTGCGAGCTTTAGCGACTATGCCCCCAACGGACTTCAGGTTGAGGGTCGGGAAGCGATCGCTAAAATTATCACCGGCGTGACCGCCTGCCAGGCGCTGCTCGACGAAGCCGTGCGCCTGGGTGCCGACGCGGTGTTGGTACATCACGGTTACTTCTGGAAAAACGAAGCGCCAACCATCAAAGGCATGAAGCGAAACCGCCTGAAAACGCTGCTGGCGAACGATATCAATCTCTATGGCTGGCATCTGCCTTTAGATGCGCATCCCGAACTGGGGAATAATGCACAGCTGGCGAGGCTGCTGGGCATCACCGTCAAAGGCGACGTTCTGCCGCTGGTTCCCTGGGGTGAATTGCAGGATCCATTGACCGGAGAGCAGCTTGCTGCCCGCATCGCTCAGGTGCTTGGCCGTGAGCCGCTTCACTGTGGCGATAATGCGCCCGCGCTTATCCGCCGCGTGGCCTGGTGTAGCGGCGGCGGGCAGGGATTTATCGACGATGCCGCCGCCTTTGGCGTGGATGCATTTATTAGTGGGGAGGTTTCTGAACAAACCATCCATAGCGCGCGTGAACAGGGCCTGCACTTCTTTGCTGCGGGGCATCACGCGACGGAACGTGCAGGGATCCGGGCGCTGGGCGAGTGGCTTGCAGAGGCACATGGCCTGGACGTCACCTTTATTGATATTGCCAATCCCGCCTGATGAAACCGGGCGGCGTACCGTCGCCCGTTATACGCCTCAATGCTCCGCGCAAAACCGCTTATCTCACCCTCATCGCAGTAACGACAGATACACGCCTTGTTGACACCTTAATCACATTTACGCATAACTGTTTGCCTTAATGAGAAAAAAAGCCGCATTGCGGGTCAGGAGGGCGTTTTGCAACAAGCACGTTGTTACCTGTTAGGCGAGCGCGCGGTAGTGCTTGAGCTGGCGCCGCCGGTTTCACTCGGCAGCCAGCAGCGCATTTGGGGGCTGGCGGCCACGCTCAGCGCTCGCCCTGAAGTCACAGAGGTGATACCGGGAATGAACAACATTACGGTACTGCTTAGCGACCCACAGAGCACGGCGCCGGATGCGATTGAATGGATGCAATTCTGGTGGGAGAAGAGCGAGGCGCTGGAGCTGGCAACCCGTCGAATCGAGATCCCGGTGGTCTATGGTGGCCAGGCTGGCCCCGATCTCGAGGTGGTGGCGCGCCACAGCGGCCTTAGCCCGCAGCAGGTGGTGGAGGCGCACGCCGCTGCGGAATATCAGGTCTTCTTTATCGGTTTCCAGCCGGGCTTCCCTTATCTCGCCGGGCTGGATAACCGGCTGCATACGCCGCGTCGCGCCGAGCCGCGCGTGGCGGTTCCGGCCGGCTCGGTGGGTATTGGCGGCAGTCAAACCGGCGTCTATCCTCTTTCCGCGCCGGGCGGATGGCAGCTGATTGGCCATACCGGGGTGGCGCTGTTCGATCCGCAAAACCGGCCGCCGACCTGGCTCAGGCCTGGCGACAGCGTGCGATTTATCCCGCAAAAGGAGGGCATATGCTGAAGATTATTCGCGCCGGAATGAGCACAACGCTACAGGATGCGGGACGGACAGGCTGGCGGGACGCTGGCATCAGCGTCGGGGGCGTATTAGATCATCCGGCAATGGAAACGGCCAATATGCTGGTGGGCAACCCCCGGCAGAGCGCCGTGCTGGAGATAACCCTGGGGCAGTTTTGTGCAGAGTTCGGGCGCGACGGCTGGATTGCGCTTACCGGGGCGGGATGCAGTGCGGATATTGACGGCCAGCCGGTGTGGACAGGCTGGCGTACGGCGGTAAGGAAGGGTCAGCGCCTGACGCTAAAAATGCCGCAGCGCGGTATGCGGAGCTATCTGGCGCTTGACGGCGGCTTTGACATATTGCCGGTGCTGGGTTCGTGCAGCACGGATGTTAAAGCGGGCTTTGGCGGCTTCGGGGGGAGAAAACTCGAAGAGGGCGACCTGCTGCCGCAGGCCGTACCGCAGCAGCGCTTTAGCAAGCCTGTTGGCGTTCGTCAGCTGCTGTTTGGCAACCGCATCCGCGCCATGGCTGGCCCTGAATTTCATGAGTTCAGCCCGGAGAGCCGGGCGGCCTTCTGGCGGACCGGCTGGCAGCTTAACCCGCAGAGTAATCGTATGGGCTATCGCCTGCAGGGCAGGGCGCTAAAACGCATCGCCATGCGGGATATGCTGTCGCACGGGCTGATGCCCGGCGTCATTCAGGTTCCACCCAACGGTCAGCCCATTGTGCTGATGGCCGACGCGCAGACCACCGGCGGCTATCCCCGTATTGGCTGCGTGATCGAGGCCGATCTTTATCACCTTGCGCAGATCCGGCTGGGTGAACCGATCCACTTTGTTCACTGCACGTTAGAAGAGGCGCTACAGGCAAAACGCGAACGTCAGCGCTCACTCGATCAGATGGCCTGGGGGTTAGCACATGAAGGTTGATTTAAACGCCGATCTCGGCGAAGGGTGCGGCAACGACCACGCCCTGCTACAGCTGGTCTCCTCTGCCAACATTGCCTGCGGTTTTCACGCGGGTGATGCAGAGACCATGCTGCAAAGCGTGCGCTGGGCGCTGGCCAGTGGCGTGGCGATTGGCGCCCACCCCAGCTTCCCCGATCGTGAAAATTTCGGCCGCACGCGTATGACGCTGCCGCCCGGGGTCGTTTACGCCCAGGTGGTTTACCAGATTGGCGCACTGAAGGCGATGGCGGAGAGTGAAGGGGGAAGTCTGGCGCACGTTAAGCCGCACGGGATGCTCTATAACCAGTCCGCGCAGGATCCCGCGCTGGCCGACGCCATCGCCCGTGCGGTGAAAGCGGTGGATCCCAGGCTGGTGCTGGTAGGGCTGGCGAACAGCGAATCAATCCGCGTGGCGCAGGCCCTGGGGCTGAGCACCCGGGAAGAGGTGTTTGCCGATCGCGGCTATCAGTCAGATGGTTCACTGGTGCCGCGCTCTCAGCCTGGCGCGTTGGTCGACAGCGACGAACAGGCGATAGCCCAGACGCTGGGCATGGTCGCGCGCGGTGAGGTGCAAAGTCTGAGCGGCGAGTGGGTGCGGGTGCGGGCAGAAACGGTTTGTTTACACGGGGACGGCGCACATGCACTGGCCTTTGCCCGCCAGCTGCGCAATGCTTTTGCCGAACAGCATATCCTTGTGACCAGCGAACGCTAATTTAAAAAGCGGGCAGGGTGCAATATTTTCAGTTTCCCGGTACGGCGCGGGCGATATTCAGAAAAACCAGGAGAAGAGATGGAAACTGCAGTGAATTTGTGGCCGCTGGCCGGTATCGCAGCGATTATTGTGGGTTTTTTACTGCGCTTTAATCCGGTGGTGGTGGTGCTGATTGCCGGCTGGATCACCGGGCTGGCAGCCCATATGCCGATCGGCGATATCCTGGATAAGATCGGCTCCGGCTTCCTCAATACGCGCAATCTGGCGCTGATCCTGCTGCTGCCGCTGCCGATTATCGGACTGCTTGAGCGGCATGGCTTAAAAGAGCGCGCACAGGCGTGGATAGCTCAAATCAAAACGGCGACGGCGGGGCGTCTGCTGATAGTTTATCTGCTGGTTCGTGAAATCACCGCCGCCATGGGGCTGACCAGCCTGGGCGGACATCCACAGATGGTGCGCCCGCTGCTGGCCCCAATGGCCGAGGGCGCAACGGAAAACCGCTACGGCGAGCTGCCGCCTGAGGTGCGCTATCGGCTACGCGCGATGGCGGCGGCAACCGATAACGTCGGGCTGTTCTTTGGCGAGGACGTATTCGTTGCCTTTGGGGCCATCATCTTTATGCATAATTTTATGCAGGAATCGGCGGGTATCCAGACCGAGCCGCTGCATATTGCCGCATGGGGTTTACCTACGGCACTTTGCGCTTTTCTGATCCATGCGTTCCGCCTGCGGCGTCTGGATAAATCCCTGGCGGCCGAACTCTCGGCGCTGAACGGCACGGCCCTGAAAGCCAAAGGAGAACGCTAATGTTTCAACAGCACTATCTCTTCTGGCTGGCGGGTGTCATTCTGCTGGGGGTCGCGGGCATGTCATGGCGCGATAAGGCTAATCCCCGCCGTCTGACGACCGGACTGTTTTGGGCGCTGTACGGCGCGATCTTTTTTATCGGGGACGGCGCGGAAAACCTGCTGGGGGCGCGTAACCTGCATATCCTCACCGGCGTTCTGGTGGTGATCACCGCGCTTATTGCCGGGCTGGGCGGCGTAAAACTGGGCTCTTATCATCAGCGCAGCCAGCAGCAGCGTGATGAGAGTGCCGCACGGCTGCGTAACCGCCTGTTTCTGCCCGCGCTGGCAATTCCAGTAGTGACCGTGGCAGGGGTAGTGGCTTTTAATAATCTGCCCGGCCTGCAAAACGCCGTATTTGGTGCGGGTAATCATGCCACCCTGGTCACGCTGTTTAGCATGATGGTCGGCTGCCTGACGGGCTGGCTGATTGCGCTAAAAATGACCCGGGATACCCCGGCGCAGTCGGTTCAGGAGGCGCGCCGCCTGCTGGATGCCATCGGCTGGGCCTTTATACTGCCGCAGCTGCTGGCGACGCTGGGGCTGCTGTTTACCAGCGCGGGCGTGGGGACCGCGATTGCGCACCTGACGGAAACCTATCTGGCCGTTAATAACCGCTTTGTCGCCGTCGCCAGCTATGCCATCGGCATGGCGCTGCTGACCATGGTGATGGGCAATGCGTTTGCCGCCTTCCCGATTGTTACCGCCGGTATTGGCATTCCGGTCCTGGTGCTCCAGCACCACGGCAATCCGGCGGTGATGGCGGCAATAGGGATGTTCTCGGGCTACTGCGGCACGCTGATGACGCCGATGGCGGCTAATTACAATATCGTTCCGGCTGCGCTGCTGGAGCTACCCGATCGCAACGCGGTGATCAAAGCTCAGGTGCCGACCGGCGTGCTATTGTTAATAGTGAATATTTTCCTACTCTGGTATCTGATGTTTCTGTGAGGCTTAGATGAAAACGGTTCTGATTACTGCCTTCGAACCTTTTGACGGCGAGCGGGTGAATCCCTCATGGGAGGCGGTCCGCCACCTGCATGAGCGGATGATTTGTGGGGCACACGTCGTGGCTAAACAGCTACCCTGCGTGTTTAATGAGTCCCTGAGGGTGCTTAATGAGACGCTGGATGCACTCAAACCTGACCTGGTTATTGCCGTCGGCCAGGCGGGAGGACGGACCGATATCAGCGTTGAACGGGTGGCAATCAATATCAACGATGCGCGCATTCCCGATAACGCCGGCAATCAGCCGATTGATGAGGCCACCGTCGAAGACGGTCCGGCAGCCTATTTTTCTACTCTGCCCATAAAGGCCATTGTGGAAGGGATCCGCGAGGCGGGTATTCCGGCAACGGTGTCGCAGACTGCGGGTACCTATGTCTGCAACCACGTGATGTATGGCCTGCTGCACGCCCTGGCTAAGCAGAAAGACCCGGTGCGCGGCGGCTTTATCCATATTCCCCTGCTGCCTGAGCAGGCGGTTAAGCATCCAGGCCTGGCGAGTATGCCGGTGCAGACGGTAGACCTGGCGCTGGAAATGGCGATAAGTATTGCCCTGACCGTCGAGGAAGATCGTCGTCTGGAAGGCGGCGCAACGCATTAACCTGTTATCTGGAGGGCATATTTGATGCCAGAAGGACCTGAAATTCGCCGTGCGGCCGACACGCTGGAAAAGGCAATAAAAGGCAAAACGCTGACCGACGTGTGGTTCGCGTTCCCTGAACTGAAAGTCTGGGAGCCGGTGCTGCTTGGTGAACGCATCGAGGCTATTGAGACCCGTGGTAAAGCGATACTCAGCCACTTTTCCAGCGGTCAGACGCTCTACAGCCACAATCAGCTTTACGGCGTCTGGCGCGTGACCGACAGCGGTAAAACGCCTGACTCTAATCGCGTACTGCGCGTCAGGCTGGGGGCGGAGGATAAAACTATTCTGCTCTATAGCGCCTCGGACATTGAGATGCTGGACTGCGATTCGCTGACAACGCATCCTTTCCTGCAGCGCGTGGGGCCAGACGTACTGGATATGTCGCTGACCGTGGCCGAGGTGGCGGGCCGCCTGCTTTCAACGCGTTTTCACCGGCGTCAGTTCAGCGGTCTGCTGCTGGATCAGGCTTTTCTGGCCGGGCTTGGCAATTACCTGCGGGTTGAAATTCTCTGGCAGGCGGGGATTGCCGCACACCATCGCGCTCAGGATTTGTCGCCAGAAGCGCTGCAACGACTGGCGGAGGCGCTGCTGGCGGTGCCGCGCCTTTCGTATCAGACGCGGGGCGTAGTCAGTGAAAAACGGCATCACGGCGCATTATTTCGTTTTGAGGTCTTTCATCGCGAAGGGAAGGCGTGCGAGCGCTGCGGCGGCATCATCGAGCGGACCACGCTTTCATCGCGGCCCTTTTACTGGTGCCCGGGCTGCCAGCATTAAGGGGGTACTGTGCTGAGCCTTCCCATCTGTGTCACCCGTTGCCATAGGGATATTTTTTCCCCTTAATAAATTCTGGTGTTTCACCATGATAAATATAGCCGTTGGGATGTCGTGTGATCCCCTTGCAGGCATCCAGGTTATCAGAGATCAGAGCATAGGATCTTCACGCTTTTTTTATACCGTTTAGCGATGACGTGGAAGAACAACTTTTCCTTCCCTGAATATTTCTTTAGCAAGTTGTCTAATCTTGGAGGAGTTATAAATTTGGGCAGTTATTACTGTTTGCCATTACTCCCACTGTGGTGATTTAATCGGTACCAGAAGTTCATCATTAAAGGGAATATGATGACTGAGTATGATCTTATTGATCCGAACGAGCCTGGGCAATATTACACCTTTAGAACGCACCTGCGGCCGGGTGAATATTTTGCAATTACCCCCTCATTTCGTCCGCCGCATATTGCGAAACCCATAGTCGACGAACAAACAAATGTTTGTCTTGGCTACTCTGTGGCTCAGGCACCAGGGCTATGGCAGATTTATGATGCTGACGGGAGATTCATCACGCTGGAAGAATCTCCGCTAGAAACGCCGCTCGTTGACCCTCTTGATATTGCTCTGTTTATGTTTGGCGCGTTTCGCCTACTTCGTACCGGAAAAGCATTACTTGAAGGGGCTGCAATTAACCGGATGAAGGTTGCAATGAGCGAGGCGACCCTGAGTATTTTAAGGGGGCGCTTTAAAGTTGGTTTGTCCGCAGTAAGCATAAAGTTCTCTAAAACAACCGCTTTACATATGGCCGATTCTGGTCGCTACATACCCATTCAGATAATCGAAAAAGCCATTCGGTATGGAGTCCGAAGCCCAGATCCGCGCAGAAAGGCCGGTCTTTTCATATATAGCATTGGAATGACCCGCTTAACGAGATCTATAGTGGGTAAGGCGGTAGTTTATAAACCGAAATCGTATACCTTACATGTGCTGATGCGAGAGAAGGACTGGACAGTTATGCATTTCCATATTAAGGAAATCAAATAATGTTTGAGATCAAAAATGAAGACGTGCTGTTTCGCCTCTCTTTTATCGAAAGACTCGAAGAACCGGAAGAACGTAGCCTGGACCTCATCATGTGTTGGCTGGAGATCGAAGAACCTTGCATAAAACTACAATGCCAGTGTGAGCTAGCCCAGTTTGAGCTTGAAGAATTACGCGACAAACTGTCGGCATTTTACGAATGCCTTCCCTATAAAGTTAAACCCGCAGCGATCGCATTTGTTCCGAGAATAGAAACTTTCACCTGTGAAGTCCGGCAGGTGGTGGGTGCTGATGAGTTTGGTTTCAATTTCACAGCCAGTCCGCACGAGGATGAAGGCTGGATGCTCAAGGGCGGAATAGTGATAGACCAGTCATATTTCCCCGGCTTGATACGTGGGGTTGATTCAATTTTGTCTAATTAACTTTAAGCTTTCTGCACCGAACAGCAGACACACCCTAAAATCTTCTGCATATGGAGATTGACCTCGCCAGATAGCGCATGATCTGGAATTCGCCATCCAGGGTGGAGAACGGTGAGCATAGCCCACCGTTAAGCTTAAGCGCGAAGGCATCAGCCCGTCCGGACGGTTTCCCGCCCGAACGGAAAGCGTTACTCCGCGGTCTCTGATTTAAAATCGCGCTTATCGTAGCCGGTATAGAGCTGACGGGGACGGGCGATTTTAACGCCGTCATCGTGCATCTCTTTCCAGTGCGCGATCCAGCCCACGGTACGCGCCATAGCGAAAATCACCGTAAACATAGAGGACGGAATACCCATCGCCTTCAGGATAATACCGGAGTAGAAGTCGACGTTAGGATAGAGCTTACGCTCGATAAAGTACGGGTCGTTCAGGGCGATATGCTCCAGCTCCATGGCGACTTCCAGCAGGTCATCCTTCATGCCCAGTTCGTTCAGCACTTCATGGCAGGTTTCACGCATCACGGTAGCGCGTGGATCGTAGTTCTTGTATACGCGGTGACCAAAGCCCATCAGGCGGAAAGAGTCATTTTTGTCTTTCGCACGCTTCAGGAACTCAGGAATGTGCTCGACGTTGCTGATCTCCTCCAGCATCCGCAGGCAGGCTTCGTTTGCCCCGCCGTGTGCAGGCCCCCAAAGAGACGCAATACCGGCAGCGATACAGGCAAACGGATTGGCGCCGGATGAGCCTGCGGTACGGACGGTAGAGGTAGAGGCGTTCTGCTCATGGTCTGCATGCAGAATTAGGATGCGGTCCATAGCGCGTTCAAGGATTGGGTTAACCACATACTCTTCACAGGGCGTCGAGAACATCATGTTCAGGAAGTTACCGGCATAGGAGAGGTCGTTGCGTGGATAAACGAAAGGCTGACCAATCGAATACTTGTAACACATCGCCGCCACGGTAGGCATTTTAGAGAGCAGGCGGAATGCCGCGATTTCACGGTGGCGTTCAATGTTAACGTCCATGGCATCGTGATAGAACGCGGCCAGCGCGCCCGTCACCCCACACATGACCGCCATCGGATGAGAGTCACGACGGAAACCCCGGAACAGGTGATGGATCTGCTCATGAATCATGGTGTGGCGGGTAACGATAGTGCGGAATTCTTCAAACTGGGTTTTGGTCGGCGCTTCGCCGTTCAGCAGGATGTAGCACACTTCCAGATAGTTGGAGTGCAGGGCCAGCTGATCAATAGGGAAACCACGATGCAGCAGAATACCTTCGTCACCATCAATATAGGTGATTTTCGACTCACAGGACGCAGTAGAGGTAAAACCCGGATCGAAGGTGAAGTATCCCTGTGAACCCAGGCTACGGACATCAATTTCTTCCTGGCCTAACGTACCTTTCAGCACATCAAGTTCAATAGGAGCTTCGCCTGGTAGGGTTAGCGTTGCTTTTTTATCAGCCATTTACAGTCTCCTTAGCGCCTTATCGGTGAACCTTTGACAACGGAAATGCCGCTGTATCCGCGGTTGATACTGGTGCGCAGGTGATCGACTCTGTGGCATCTTTTATCGTGCAGGGTACAGAGCGATGGGCGCGTGCAGGTCGGCGGGTACAATCTGTCTGCGTTTCGCGGTTGTTAAAGATCCGTTCTGGTCATAACTTGTCGGTGATTATTATCGGGTTCTTTAAGTATAGTTGAAGCCAATGTTACATAACTTGTCATGAGGGGGAAGTGTATCCCCTTAACTTTTGTGCATCATATAAATTTCGATCGCTAGTTTGTAACAGGAATGTTGAACTTTTGTCAAATCAGATAATTAAATTTGTATAAATTGTGAAAAATGTGATGATGATCACTGTTCCACCTAAATGTGACAAGGATGTTTGTAGGGGAATTGTAATGAGTTTGTGAACCCCCTATACTTCGGCCAGGTCTCCGGAAAACCCTGCTGTAGGAGCCACCCAGCGTTTTATACGCGTCGTTTTGACACTGGACGTTGAAGTTCTGGACGTTGAAGTTTTAGTGCCTGGCGCAGTGCTTGATTAAACGCTGTCTGACCCGCCCTCAGGACCGGAGGAAGCAAAATAAGAAAGGCTGTGTGGGCAAAACCGTGAAAAAACAAAGACCTGTCAACTTGGATCTCTCCACGATCCGGTTTCCCGTTACTGCAATAGCGTCTATTCTCCACCGCGTATCTGGCGTCATAACCTTTGTGGCCGTTGGAATTCTGCTTTGGTTACTGGGCCTGTCACTCTCCTCTCCCGAGGGCTTCCTGCAAGCCTCAGCCGTTATGGGCAGCTTTTTCGTCAAATTCATCGTTTGGGGCATTCTGACCGCACTGGCGTATCACATCGCCGGCGGCATTCGCCACATGCTGATGGACTTTGGCTTTCTGGCCGAAACAATGGAGACGGGTAAGCGCTCTGCGCATATTACATTTGTTATTACTGTCGTGCTTTCAATTCTGGCTGGAGTCCTCGTATGGTAAGCAACGCTTCTGCACTGGGTCGTAACGGCGTTCATGACTGGCTGCTGCTTCGCGCCGCTGCCATGATTATCACCCTGTATGTTCTGTATGTTCTCGGCTTTATCGTTATGTCTGGCACGCTGACATATGAGATCTGGCGGGGCTTTTTCGCCTCTCCGTTGACCAAGGTCTTCACCCTTTTAACGCTGTTCTCCATTCTGGTGCATGGCTGGATTGGGATGTGGCAGGTATTAACAGATTACGTCAAGGCCGTGGCTACACGCCTGATACTGCAACTGATTGTGGTCGTTGCACTGTTAGTGTATGCAATTTATGGAACCGTTGTTGTGTGGGGTGCGTAATGAAGTTGCCAGTAAGAGAATTTGATGCCGTGGTTGTCGGCGCAGGTGGTGCGGGCATGCGTGCGGCGCTACAGATTTCACAATCAGGACAGAGCTGTGCTCTGTTATCCAAAGTTTTCCCTACCCGTTCCCATACCGTCTCTGCGCAGGGTGGCATTACCGTTGCCCTGGGCAATACCCATGAAGATGACTGGGAATGGCATATGTATGACACGGTAAAAGGTTCCGACTATATCGGTGACCAGGACGCCATCGAATATATGTGTAAAACCGGCCCGGAAGCGATTCTGGAGCTTGAGCATATGGGGCTGCCTTTTTCCCGTCTTGATGACGGTCGCATTTATCAGCGCCCCTTCGGTGGACAGTCGAAAAACTTCGGCGGCGAGCAGGCTGCACGTACTGCCGCTGCAGCTGACCGTACCGGTCATGCCCTGCTGCACACGCTTTATCAGCAGAACCTGAAAAACAAAACCACCATCTTCTCCGAATGGTACGCGCTGGATCTGGTGAAAAACGCCGACGGTGCGATTGTCGGCTGTACCGCACTCAATATTGAAGACGGTGAAGTGGTCTACTTCAAAGCGCGGGCGACGGTGCTGGCTACCGGTGGCGCAGGACGCATCTATCAGTCCACCACCAATGCGCACATCAACACCGGCGACGGCGTGGGTATGGCGCTGCGCGCGGGCGTACCGGTGCAGGATATGGAAATGTGGCAGTTCCACCCGACCGGTATTGCCGGGGCGGGCGTGCTGGTGACCGAAGGGTGCCGCGGCGAAGGCGGTTACCTGCTGAATAAGCACGGCGAACGCTTTATGGAGCGCTACGCCCCTAATGCGAAAGACCTTGCAGGACGCGATGTGGTTGCCCGCTCAATGATGATTGAAATTCGTGAAGGGCGCGGCTGTGAAGGTCCGTGGGGACCGCATATCAAGCTCAAGCTGGACCATCTGGGCAGCGAAGTGCTGGAAGCCCGTCTTCCTGGCATCCTTGAGCTGTCGCGCACCTTCGCACACGTTGATCCGGTAAAAGAGCCGATCCCGGTCATCCCGACCTGTCACTACATGATGGGCGGCATTCCGACCAAAGTGACCGGTCAGGCGATTACGGTTAACGAACAGGGCGAAGACGTGGTGGTGCCGGGGCTGTTTGCCGTGGGTGAAATTGCCTGCGTCTCCGTGCACGGCTCTAACCGCCTCGGCGGTAACTCACTGCTGGACCTGGTGGTATTTGGCCGCGCTGCGGGCCTGCATTTGCAGGAATCCATTCAGGAACAGGGTGAACTGCTGGAAGCGACCGATGAAGAGATCGACGCCTCGCTGGCCCGCATGAACCGCTGGAACAACAATACCACCGGGGAAGATCCCGCCGAGCTGCGTAAAGCATTGCAGACCTGTATGCAAAACAACTTCTCCGTTTTCCGCGAAGGCGAGGCGATGGCGAAAGGGCTGGCTGAGCTTAAACTGCTGCGTGAACGCCTGAAAAATGCCCGTCTGGATGACCGTTCCGCCGACTTTAATACCCAGCGTATAGAGTGCCTGGAGCTGGATAACCTGATGGAAACGGCCTACGCCACTGCGGTTGCGGCTAACTTCCGTACCGAAAGCCGGGGCGCACACAGCCGCTTCGATTATCCTGAACGTGACGATGCAAACTGGCTGTGCCACAGCGTGTATCTGCCGCAGAGCGAAAGCATGACTCGCCGTGAGGTGAACATGGCGCCGAAGCTGCGCGCGGCGTTCCCGCCAAAAGCACGTACTTACTAGGTTGCGGAGATAAAACGATGAGACTCGAATTTTCTATTTATCGTTATAACCCGGACGTCGATGACGCGCCGCGTATGCAGGATTACAGCCTGGAATCGGATGAAGGGCGCGACATGATGCTGCTGGATGCGCTGATCCGCCTGAAAGAGAAAGATCCGACGCTGGCGTTTCGTCGCTCCTGCCGGGAAGGGGTATGTGGCTCCGACGGCATCAATATGAACGGTAAAAATGGCCTGGCCTGCATTACACCGGTTTCGGCGCTGGGCGGCGGTAAGAAAAAGATTGTTATTCGCCCGCTGCCGGGGTTACCGGTAATCCGGGATTTGGTGGTGGACATGGGCCAGTTCTATACTCAGTATGAGAAGATCAAGCCTTACCTGTTGAATAACGGGGAGAAACCACCGGCGCGTGAGCATTTGCAGGCACCGGAACAGCGTGAAAAGCTGGATGGCCTGTACGAGTGTATTCTCTGCGCCTGCTGTTCCACTTCCTGCCCGTCATTCTGGTGGAATCCGGAGAAATTCATCGGCCCGGCAGGCCTGCTGGCCGCCTACCGTTTCCTGATTGACAGCCGCGATACGGAAACCGATGCGCGTCTGGATAATCTGAATGACGCTTTCAGCGTTTTCCGCTGTCACAGCATTATGAACTGTGTGAGCGTGTGTCCGAAAGGGTTGAACCCGACGCGCGCCATCGGCCATATTAAGTCAATGCTGTTGCAGCGCAGTGCCTGATTAGCCGTAAACCGGGAACCGAAAGGTTCCCGGATCGCAGATATCAGGTGGCCCTGATGAAAGGTTTCGACAACGCCTAACAGAAACTTTTCACCAGGGTTCCCTTACGGGCCCGGGCGCCAGCAGTTGCGCACAGCGCTCGTATCGATGAACTTTCAGGCCGCGTCCCGCAGCACGTTGCGGAACACGACCGAGGGCAAGCCGCCTGTGCGGCGTGGGAACTGTAAAGCTCCCCTTTAAATAAATCACGGCGAAAGAAAGCACAAATGCTTAAGGGATCACAATGCAGAACAGCGCGATGAAACCCTGGCTAGACTCATCCTGGCTGGCCGGCGCGAATCAGACCTACATAGAGCAGCTCTATGAGGACTACCTGACCGATCCTGACTCTGTTGATGTTGCCTGGAAATCGCTGTTTGAACAGCTTCCAGGTCAGGGAGTCAGACCTGAACAATTCCATTCGACCACCCGCGAGTACTTCAAGCGCCTGGCGAAAGATGCCACCCGCTACACCGCTTCCGTTAGCGATCCCGATACCAATGCCAAACAGGTGAAGGTTCTTCAGCTGATAAACGCCTTCCGTTTCCGCGGCCATCAGCTGGCTAACCTCGATCCGTTAGGCCTGTGGCAGCAGGAATCGGTGCCCGATCTCGATCCGGCCTTCCACGATCTGACCGAAGCGGATTTCCAGGAAACCTTCAACGTGGGGTCCTTTGCGTTTGGCAGGGACACGATGAAGCTGGGCGACCTGTTCGCGATGCTGAAGCAGACCTACTGCGGTTCGATTGGTGCGGAATATATGCACATCACCAACACCGAAGAGAAGCGCTGGATCCAGCAGCGTATCGAATCGGTGGCGGGCCAGGCTTCATTCTCAACCGATGAGAAAAAGGGCTTTCTGAAACAGCTCACCGCTGCGGAAGGTCTGGAACGCTACCTCGGGGCTAAATTCCCCGGCGCGAAGCGCTTCTCGCTGGAAGGGGGCGACGCGCTGGTACCGATGCTGAATGAAATGATCCGTCACGCCGGTAAAAGCGGCACCCGTGAAGTGGTGTTGGGGATGGCTCACCGTGGCCGCCTGAACGTACTGATCAACGTGCTGGGTAAAAAGCCGCAGGATCTCTTCGATGAGTTCTCCGGCAAGCACAAAGAGCATCTCGGCACCGGCGACGTGAAGTACCACATGGGCTTCTCGTCCGATGTTGAAACCGAAGGCGGCATGGTTCATCTGGCGCTGGCGTTCAACCCGTCGCACCTGGAGATTGTCAGCCCGGTAGTAATGGGATCGGTACGCGCGCGTCTGGACAGGCTGGACCAGCCGGGCAGCAATCAGGTATTACCGATTACTATTCACGGCGATGCCGCGGTAACCGGTCAGGGCGTGGTTCAGGAAACGCTGAACATGTCTCAGGCGCGCGGCTACGAGGTGGGCGGCACGGTGCGCATCGTGATCAATAACCAGATTGGCTTTACCACCTCCAATCCGAAAGATGCCCGTTCGACGCAGTACTGTACCGATATCGGTAAAATGGTGCTGGCACCGATTTTCCACGTCAACGCTGACGATCCCGAAGCGGTAGCATTTGTTACCCGCCTGGCGCTGGATTTCCGCAACACCTTCAAGCGCGATGTGTTTATCGATCTGGTCTGCTATCGCCGTCACGGCCATAACGAGGCCGACGAGCCAAGCGCCACGCAGCCGGTGATGTATCAGAAGATCAAAAAGCATCCTACGCCGCGTAAGATCTATGCCGACCGCCTGCAGGAAGAGAAGGTTGCCAGCCTGGAAGACGCGACGGAGATGGTTAATCTCTACCGCGATGCGCTGGATGCGGGCGAGTGCGTGGTGCCAGAATGGCGTCCGATGAGCCTGCACTCTTTCACCTGGTCACCCTATCTGAATCATGACTGGGATGAGAGCTACCCGGAAACCCTGGACTTCCAGCGCTTGCAGGATCTGGCGAAGCGCATCAGCACGGTGCCGGAGTCGATCGAAATGCAGTCGCGCGTGGCGAAGATCTACAACGATCGCGCTGAAATGGCCGCCGGTAACAAGCCCTTCGACTGGGGCGCTGCGGAAAATCTCGCCTATGCCACGCTGGTCGATGAGGGCATTCCCTGCCGTCTCTCCGGGGAGGATATGGGGCGCGGCACCTTCTTCCATCGTCATGCGGTGATCCACAACCAGGCTAATGGCTCCACCTGGACTCCGCTTCAGCACGTTCATAACGGGCAGGGCACCTTCCGGGTTTGGGATTCTGTCCTGTCGGAAGAAGCCGTGCTGGCCTTTGAATATGGCTATGCGACGGCTGAGCCGCGTACGCTGACCATTTGGGAAGCGCAGTTCGGCGACTTCGCCAACGGTGCGCAGGTGGTTATCGATCAGTTTATCAGCTCCGGTGAGCAGAAGTGGGGCCGCATGTGTGGGCTGGTGATGCTGCTGCCGCACGGCTATGAAGGGCAGGGGCCGGAGCACTCCTCCGCCCGCCTGGAACGCTATCTGCAACTCTGCGCCGAGCAGAACATGCAGGTTTGCGTACCCTCCACCCCGGCGCAGGTCTACCACATGCTGCGCCGTCAGGCGCTGCGCGGGATGCGTCGTCCGCTGGTGGTCATGTCACCGAAATCCCTGCTGCGCCATCCGCTGGCGGTCTCTTCTCTTGAAGAGCTGGCGAACGGCGGCTTCCAGCCCGCGATTGGCGAAGTCGACGACCTCGATCCGCAGGGCGTGAAGCGCGTGGTGCTGTGTGCCGGTAAGGTTTATTACGATCTGCTGGAAAAACGCCGTAAGAACGAGCAGACCGATGTCGCTATCGTGCGTATTGAGCAGCTCTACCCCTTCCCGCACAAAGTGGTACAGGAAGTGCTTAAGCACTATAAGCACGTCACTGATTTTGTCTGGTGTCAGGAAGAGCCGCAGAACCAGGGCGCCTGGTACAGCAGTCAGCATCATTTCCGCGAAGCCGTACCCGCTCAGGCTTCATTACGTTATGCCGGCCGTCCAGCTTCGGCCTCGCCGGCAGTAGGTTATATGTCCGTTCACCAGCAGCAGCAGCAAGATCTGGTTAATGATGCGCTGAACGTTAATTAATTAAAGGAAAAATAATGAGTAGCGTAGATATTGTCGTTCCCGACCTGCCTGAATCCGTTGCCGATGCCACCGTGGCGACCTGGCACAAAAAACCGGGCGATGCCGTGCAGCGCGATGAAGTCCTGGTAGAGATCGAAACCGATAAAGTGGTGCTGGAAGTTCCGGCCTCCGCAGACGGCATACTGGAAGCCATTCTGGAAGATGAGGGCGCAACGGTGACCTCACGCCAGCCTCTGGGCCGTCTGAAAGAGGGTAACAGCGGTGGAAAAGAGAGTTCAGCGAAGTCTGAAGCCGCAGCCTCTACGCCTGCGCAGCGCCAGAGCGCGTCCCTGAGTGACGAGAGCAATGACGCACTCAGCCCGGCCATTCGCCGTCTGATCGCCGAACACGGCCTCGACCCGGCCGCCATCAGCGGCACCGGCGTGGGTGGCAGACTGACGCGTGAAGATGTCGAAAAACATCTGGCGAAAAAACCTGCTGCGGCTCCGTCGGAAGCGAAAGCGCCGGAAGGAGCAGCAGCACCCGCGCTGGCCGGACGCAGTGAAAAGCGTGTGCCAATGACCCGCCTGCGCAAGCGCGTAGCGGAGCGTCTGCTGGAAGCGAAAAACAGCACCGCCATGCTGACCACCTTTAACGAAGTCAACATGCAGCCGATCATGAGCCTGCGCAAGCAGTACGGCGAGTCGTTTGAAAAACGTCACGGCGTACGCCTGGGCTTTATGTCTTTCTACCTGAAAGCGGTAGTGGAGGCGCTGAAGCGCTTCCCGGAAGTGAATGCCTCAATCGACGGCGAAGACGTGGTGTACCACAACTACTTCGACGTCAGCATTGCCGTATCCACCCCGCGCGGGCTGGTGACGCCGGTGCTGAAAGATGTGGATGCGCTGGGTATGGCCGACATTGAGAAGAAAATCAAAGAGCTGGCGATCAAAGGCCGCGACGGCAAGCTGACCGTTGACGAACTGACCGGCGGTAACTTCACCATTACCAACGGCGGCGTCTTTGGTTCCCTGATGTCAACGCCGATCATCAACCCACCGCAGAGCGCCATCCTGGGAATGCATGCCATCAAGGATCGCCCAATGGCGGTCAATGGTCAGGTGGTTATCCAGCCGATGATGTATCTGGCGCTCTCCTACGATCACCGCCTGATCGACGGTAAAGAGTCGGTCAGCTATCTGGTCGCCATTAAAGAGCTGCTGGAAGATCCCACTCGTCTGCTGCTGGACGTCTGAACCCTGTCGGGCGCGGTGAATGCCGCGCCCACCCTATGAGAGCCAATACTCTGGCACGCTGCCGGATGCGGCTGAGTTTATCCCGACTAAATGGATTAACATCATGAACTTACACGAATATCAGGCAAAACAGCTGTTTGCACGGTATGGTTTACCGGCACCCACCGGTTATGCCTGCACCACACCACGTGAAGCAGAAGAAGCCGCCTCCAAGATTGGCGCCGGTCCGTGGGTAGTGAAATGTCAGGTTCATGCCGGAGGCCGCGGTAAAGCGGGCGGTGTGAAAGTGGTGAAAAGCAAAGAAGAGATCCGCGCCTTTGCCGAGCACTGGCTAGGCAAACGCCTGACCACCTATCAGACCGATGCTCAGGGTCAGCCGGTTAACCAGATCCTGGTGGAAGCGGCGACCGATATCGACCAGGAGCTGTATCTGGGCGCGGTCGTGGACCGTGGCACCCGTCGCGTGGTGTTTATGGCCTCTACCGAGGGCGGCGTGGAAATTGAGAAAGTCGCAGAGGAAACCCCGCACCTGATCCACAAAATGGCGCTCGATCCGCTGACCGGTCCGCAGCCGTATCAGGGCCGTGAGCTGGCGTTTAAGCTTGGTCTGACCGGCAAGCAGGTAGGGCAGTTCACCAAAATTTTCATGGGCCTGGCAAATCTGTTCCTGGAGCGCGATCTGGCGCTGGTTGAGATTAACCCGCTGGTTATCACCAAAGAGGGCGATCTGATCTGCCTGGATGGCAAGCTGGGTGCCGACGGCAATGCGCTGTTCCGCCAGCCGGATCTGCGCGAAATGCGCGACCCGAGCCAGGAAGATGCCCGTGAAGCGCAGGCTGCACAGTGGGAACTTAACTACGTGGCGCTGGAAGGGAATATTGGCTGTATGGTCAACGGTGCCGGTCTGGCGATGGGCACCATGGACATCGTGAAGCTCAGCGGCGGCCAGCCTGCTAACTTCCTCGACGTGGGCGGCGGTGCGACGAAAGAACGCGTTACCGAAGCGTTTAAAATCATCCTCTCCGACGACGCGGTCAAAGCGGTTTTCGTTAATATCTTCGGCGGTATTGTTCGCTGCGATCTGATTGCAGACGGCATTATTGGCGCCGTTGAGGAAGTGGGCGTCAACGTACCGGTCGTGGTGCGTCTGGAAGGAAACAATGCCGAACTGGGTGCCAAAAAACTGGCAGACAGCGGCCTGAATATCATTGCAGCAACCAGCCTGAGCGACGCGGCGCAGCGCGTTGTGGCCGCAGCGGAGGGTAAATAATGTCCATTCTGATCGATAAAAACACCAAAGTAATCTGCCAGGGCTTCACCGGCGGGCAGGGGACGTTCCACTCTGAACAGGCGCTGGCCTATGGCACGCAGCTGGTGGGCGGCGTAACGCCGGGCAAAGGCGGCACAGAACACCTGGGCCTGCCGGTCTTCAATACCGTGCGCGAAGCCGTAGAAGCGACCGGTGCGACCGCATCCGTTATCTATGTTCCGGCTCCTTTCTGTAAAGACGGTATCCTGGAAGCCATTGAAGCGGGGATTAAGCTGATCATCACCATTACCGAAGGTATCCCTACGCTGGATATGCTGACGGTGAAGGTGAAGCTGGACGAAGCGGGCGTGCGCATGATTGGCCCTAACTGTCCGGGCGTTATTACCCCCGGCGAATGCAAAATCGGCATCATGCCGGGCCATATTCATAAGCCAGGACGTATCGGTATCGTTTCCCGTTCGGGTACGCTGACCTATGAAGCCGTTAAGCAGACCACGGATATCGGCTACGGCCAGTCAACCTGCGTTGGTATCGGTGGCGATCCGATCCCCGGCTCTAACTTTATTGATATTCTGACCCTGTTCCAGGACGATCCACAGACCGAAGCGATTGTGATGATCGGCGAGATCGGCGGCAGCGCTGAAGAAGAGGCGGCCGCCTTTATCAAGGCAAACGTCACCAAGCCGGTGGTGGGGTATATTGCCGGTGTGACCGCGCCAAAAGGCAAACGTATGGGCCATGCGGGCGCGATCATTGCCGGTGGCAAGGGCACAGCGGATGAGAAATTTGCCGCGCTGGAAGCCGCAGGGGTGAAAACCGTGCGCAGCCTGGCCGACATCGGCGAAGCGGTGAAAGCCGTTCTGCCTCGCTAACCCGACGTATTGCATTACTGTGCCGCCGCCCTGAGCTAAGCCTGCGCAGGGGAGGTTGAATCGGCAGCACCCCCGGCCTGAGTTCGCCACATCGGCGGATTCAGGCTTTTTTATGGCGGGCTGGGCCGTATCCTGTTCAGCATAATCCTGGTCCTTCGTGCTTCAGCCTTTATTATTCTGTTACCTCGCCTCCCTCCCGCCTGCCGCTTCGGTTAAATAATCCAGGTGATTATTGTTTTATTATTTCCAATGCCGTCCAGAAAAATACAATAAATTAACAACGAAACCTCGCTAGCATATAAATCAAAGTACACACCTTGATTAATATCAAGAAAGTACAATCTATTTAAATTGTTAGTTCTGGATTAGATGCAGCCTTTTGGATTAAATTGCGTTACATCAAAATGCACCTGTCGGGTGCCTATTTTGAAGAATGATCTTCACGCTGAAATTTATAATTCTTAATAATTAAGTTTTATTTATCATTAAAGGTGGCCGCTTTCCCTTTTTGCCACGGATATCCCTTTAAGCGCGGGTATTTCAAATAAAGCGCGCTGAAAAGAGATTAATTATCTTTATTTTACTCACCCGTGGGATCTTTTTTAGTTACTGGCATTGGCCCACCGCCCCGCCTGGCAGGGCGCATCTCAAGGGCCAACACCCTCGAACGAGGAGCAAGGAGTCAAGATGTTTGATATTGTCGAACTGTCGCGCTTACAGTTTGCTCTGACCGCTATGTATCACTTTCTGTTTGTGCCCTTAACGCTGGGAATGGCGTTTTTGCTGGCGATAATGGAAACGGTTTACGTGCTGTCAGGTAAGCAAATCTACAAAGATATGACTAAATTCTGGGGCAAGTTATTTGGTATTAACTTTGCCCTGGGCGTGGCTACCGGACTGACCATGGAGTTCCAGTTCGGGACCAACTGGTCCTATTATTCACACTACGTCGGGGATATATTCGGCGCACCGCTGGCGATTGAAGGTCTGATGGCTTTCTTTCTGGAATCGACCTTTGTCGGGCTGTTTTTCTTCGGCTGGGATCGACTGGGAAAAGTCCAGCATATGGCGGTGACCTGGCTGGTGGCATTAGGCTCAAACCTTTCTGCGCTGTGGATCCTGGTCGCGAATGGCTGGATGCAGAACCCCGTCGCCTCTGACTTCAACTTTGAAACGATGCGCATGGAGATGGTCAGCTTCTCAGAGCTTATCTTCAATCCGGTCGCTCAGGTGAAATTCGTCCATACCGTGGCGGCGGGCTACACCTGCGGCGCGATGTTTATTCTGGGTATCAGCGCCTTTTACCTGCTGCGCGGCCGCGACGTGGCCTTCGCTAAACGCTCCTTTGCGATTGCGGCAAGCTTCGGCATGGCGGCAATACTGTCGGTTATCGTGCTCGGGGACGAGTCAGGTTATGAAATCGGCGACGTTCAGAAGACGAAGCTGGCCGCGATTGAAGCCGAATGGGAAACCCAGCCTGCGCCGGCTCCTTTTACGCTGTTTGGTATACCCGATCAGCAGGCACAGGAAAATAAATACGCTATTCAGATCCCCTGGGCGCTGGGGCTGATTGCTACCCGCTCACTTGATAAGCAGGTGACCGGGCTGAAAGAGCTGATGGGGCAGCATGAGGTGCGCATCCGTAACGGGATGAAAGCTTATCAGCTGCTGGCCGAGCTGCGATCCGGCAACGATGACGCTCAGGTACGCACCGCCTTCAACGCGGTGAAAAAAGATCTGGGCTACGGCCTGCTGCTGAAACGCTATACGCCAAACGTCAGCGATGCCACTGAAGCGCAGATTGCCCAGGCGACCAAAGACTCCATTCCTCAGGTCGCGCCACTTTACTTCTCATTCCGCATCATGGTCGCCAGCGGCATCCTGATGCTGCTGATTATCGGCGCTGCGTTCTGGGCGGTAGTCCGTAACCGCATTGGCAAAAGTACCTTCCTGCTTAAGTGCGCGCTCTACGGCATTCCTCTGCCGTGGATCGCCATCGAGTCCGGCTGGTTTGTCGCGGAATATGGCCGTCAGCCCTGGGCTATCGGCGAGGTGCTGCCGACGGCGGTGGCGAACTCCTCACTGACGGTTGGCGATCTGCTGTTCTCGATGATTCTAATCTGCGGGCTTTACACGATGTTCCTGGTGGTTGAAATGTATCTGATGTTCAGGTTTGCCCGACTGGGCCCAAGCAGCCTGAAAACGGGTCGCTATCACTATGAACAGTCTCCCCTTACCACACCGGCAGCACGCTAAGACAGGAGTCTACTGATGATTACTTATGAACTGCTGCGATTCGTCTGGTGGGCACTGATCGGCGTACTGCTGATTGGCTTCGCCGTGGCGGACGGATTTGATATGGGCGTGGGCATGCTCTCACGCATTCTCGGGCGGACCGATACCGATCGACGCATTATGATCAACAGTATCGCCCCGCACTGGGACGGCAATCAGGTGTGGCTGATCACCGCCGGGGGAGCGCTGTTTGCCGCCTGGCCAATGGTCTATGCGGCGGCCTTTTCCGGCTTCTACGTGGCAATGATCCTGGTGCTGGCCTCGCTGTTCTTTCGCCCGGTGGGTTTTGACTACCGTTCGAAGATTGAAGACCCACGCTGGCGTCGTACCTGGGACTGGGGCATTTTTATCGGTAGCTTTGTGCCGCCGCTGGTGATTGGCGTGGCCTTCGGCAACCTGTTGCAGGGTGTGCCTTTTCATACCGATGAATACCTGCGTCTGTTCTATACCGGCAACTTCTTCCAGCTGCTGAATCCGTTTGCGCTGCTGGCGGGTATCGTCAGCGTCAGCATGATCCTGACGCAGGGCGCCACCTATTTACAGATGCGCACCACTGGCGAACTGCACATCCGTTCTCGCGGGGCCGCGCAGATTTCAGCATTGGTGATGATGGTGTGCTTTGTGTTGGCCGGCGTGTGGGTGATGAAGGGCATAGAGGGTTACGTGCTGAGCTCTGTGCTGGATCACAATGCCCCGTCGAATCCGCTGGCTAAGGTGGTGACGCGTGAAGCGGGTGCCTGGCTGGTGAATTTCAACCGTGCCCCAATACTCTGGGCTATCCCGGCGCTGGGCGTGGTACTGCCGCTGCTGACGGTGCTCTGTTCGCGGCTGGAGAAGGGCGCCTGGGCGTTTTTCTTCTCTTCCCTGACGCTGGCCTGCGTGATCCTGACGGCGGGGGTGGCGATGTTCCCGTTCATTATGCCATCCAGCACGGTTCCGAATATCAGCCTGACAATGTGGGATGCGACCTCGAGCCTGCTGACGCTGAAAATTATGACCGTGGCCGCCATCATCTTTGTGCCGATTATTCTGGCGTACACAACCTGGTGTTATTACAAAATGTTCGGTCGCATCACGCGTGAGCAGATTGAAAATAACACCCATTCACTCTACTGATCGAGGAGCTGCACAATGTGGTATTTTGCCTGGATACTTGGCACGCTGCTGGCCTGCGCCTTTGGCATCATTACGGCGCTGGCGATAGAGCATATCGAAGAGAGCGAAGTGAAAAACGAACGCTGATGACAACGGGAATTTTTCGTGCGCTTAAGGTGATGGACAGCAGCCCAATACGGGCGCTGTCCCTGCTGATGGCACTGCTGCTGGCAGGCTGTATCTTTTGGGAGCCCGCCCGCTTTGCGGCTAACAGCGGTGAGCTGGCGGTCTGGCAGGGGCTGTTAGCGATCTGGGCCGTCTGCGCAGGCGTTATACACGGCGTAGGGTTCCGGCCACGGCGGCTGTGCTGGCAGGCCTTTTTCTTTCCCCCCCTAGCCTGGTGCGTGCTGCTGGCAGGGCTGTTATTCTTTTTTAAGTGAGCGTGTCGGGCGGCTTTTACGTCGCCCTTATCCCGGCTGCGTCAGGTTACGTTTACCCCTCTCTATCTGCTTCAGGCACTGTCATGTTCTGTCTGAAAAGTCTGTCAAAAACAATCAAGTTGTTTCCAAACGATAATTATTTTCTCTCCCCTCTGGCAACCCATTCCCAAGGGCATATCTCTTGCGTATAGTACGGCAAGCGTTACGTTAATTTTAAGCCGTTACGCGGGGAGTTATTGCCTCAGCCGTCTCTACGCTAACGCCAGAGATAGCAACAACGCTACGTCCCCTGGGGATGCAGCCTGACTTTTTAAAAGCCATACCGGGATGTAGAAGTGAGTACAACGCTGTTTCGATGGCCGGTGCGTGTTTACTACGAAGACACGGACGCCGGTGGTGTGGTTTACCATGCCAGCTATGTCGCTTTTTATGAACGGGCACGAACTGAAATGCTGCGCCAGCACCATTTCAATCAGCAGACGCTGCTGGAACAGCAGGTTGCGTTTGTCGTGCGTCGCCTGACGGTTGACTATCTTGCCGCTGCGCGCCTTGACGATCTTCTCGAGGTGCAGTCGGAGGTAGTAAGGATGACCAGAACGACGATGACTTTCGCACAACGAATTGTGAATGCAGAGGGGCAGACGCTGAACGAAGCGGAAGTCCTTATCGCCTGTATTAATCCACACCTAATGAAGCCAATTGCGCTTCCCAAGTCTATTGTCGCGGAGTTCAAGCAGTGACTGACATGAACATTCTTGATTTGTTCCTGAAGGCGAGCCTTCTGGTCAAACTTATCATGTTGATTTTGATTGGGTTTTCTATCGCCTCCTGGGCAATCATTATTCAGCGTACCCGCATTCTGAATGCGGCAGGGCGTGATGCGGACGCATTCGAAGATAAATTCTGGTCGGGAATCGAACTCTCGCGCCTTTATCAGGAGAGCCAGGCGCGTCGCGACGAGCTGGGGGGATCTGAACAAATTTTCTATGCGGGCTTCAAAGAGTTTGCCCGCCTGCATCGCGCCAATAACCATGCGCCTGAATCGGTGGTGGAAGGGGCGACGCGCGCTATGCGCATTTCAATGAACCGCGAGCTGGAAGCGCTGGAAAACAATATTCCTTTCCTTGGCACCGTGGGGTCGATCAGCCCCTATATCGGGCTGTTTGGTACGGTCTGGGGGATTATGCATGCCTTTATCGCCCTGGGCGCGGTTAAACAGGCCACGCTACAGATGGTGGCACCGGGCATCGCAGAAGCGCTGATTGCCACGGCGATCGGTCTGTTTGCGGCAATCCCGGCGGTCATGGCGTATAACCGCCTGAATCAGCGCGTGAACCGGCTGGAACAGAATTACGATAACTTTATGGAAGAGTTCACGGCCATTCTGCATCGTCAGGCGTTCTCCAGCGACGTCAGCAAGTAACAGCGGAGGCTCTATGGCCAGAAAGCGTGGTCGCAGCGGTCGCCGCGACATGAAGTCCGAAATCAACATCGTGCCTTTACTGGACGTGCTGCTGGTGCTGCTGCTGATCTTTATGGCAACGGCTCCCATCATTACCCAGAGCGTGGAAGTTGACCTGCCGGACGCAACGGATTCAAAAACCGTTTCCAGCGATGATAATCCACCGGTGATCGTGGAAGTGGCGGGAGTAGGGCAGTACAGCCTGGTGGTCGATCACGACCGCATGGAGCAGCTCCCTCCTGAACAGGTCATTGCTGAAGCGCAGCGTCGTATCCAGGCGAATCCGAAGACGGTTTTCCTGATTGGCGGTGCGAAGACCGTGCCCTATGACGAGATCATCAAGGCGCTTAACCTGCTGCATCAGGCAGGCGTTAAGTCTGTTGGCTTAATGACGCAGCCGATTTAATTCATTCGAACCGTTTTTGGGAACCGAGAGTGTCGAAGGCAACCGAGCAAAACGATAAGTTAAAACGAGCGATTATCATTTCAGTTATTCTGCATATCTTTTTGATTGCACTGCTGATCTGGAGCTCTTTTGACGAACATATCGAAGCCAGCGGCGGCGGCGGCGGTAGTGATATTGATGCAGTAATGGTTGATCCTGGCGCGGTGGTTGAACAGTACAATCGTCAGCAGAATCAACAGAGCGACAGCAAGCGTGCCGAGCAGCAGCGTCAGAAGCAGGCAAAACAGCAGGCGGAAGAGCTACAGCAGAAGCAGGCGGCGGAACAGCAGCAGCTAAAGCAGATGGAAAAAGAGCGTTTGCAGGCGCAGCAGGAAGCGAAGCAGCAGGCGGCCGAGCAGGCAGCAGAACAGAAGCAGGCGCAGGAAGCGGCAAAGCAGGCCCAGGAGCAGCAGAAGCAGGCTGAGGCTGCTGCGTCCCAGGCTAAGGCTGATGCGAAGGCGCAGGCGGATGAGCAGGCTAAGGCGGCGGCAGACGCGCAGGTAAAGGCCAAAGCTGACGCGCAGGCTAAAGCTCAGACTGACGCAAAGGCGAAAGCTGACGCGCAGGCTAAAGCGGCGGCTGATGCGCACAAGAAAGCGGAGGCTCAAGCCAAAAAAGCAGCCACCGAGGCTAAAAAGCAGGCGGAAGCCGAGGCCAAAGAGGCTGCGGCTGAAGCCGCTAAGGTGAAGGCTGCGCAGGAGGCGAAAGCCAAAGCCGCCGCCGATGCGAAAGCGAAGGCCGCCGAAGAGGCCAAAGCGGCGCAGGAAGCCAAACAACAGGCTGCGGAAGAGGCGAAAGCGAAAGCAGAGGCTAAGGCGGAAGCGAAAGCGAAAGCTGAGGCTCAGGCAGAAGCGAAAGCCAAAGCAGAGGCAAAAGCGGAAGCGAAAGCCGCCGCTGCTGCCAAAGCAAAAGCCGCGGCCGATGCGAAGAAAAAAGCAGCTGCTGAAGCCGCAAAAGACAGCAGTGATGTTGACGATCTGCTGGGCGGACTCAGTTCTGGCAAGAATGCGCCAAAGCAGGGTAAATCCGGTGGCGCGGCGGGGCAGGGTAACCAGAAAAAATCCGGCGCTTCCGGCGCGGCCATTGACAGCTATCTTGGCCAGGTGCAGGGCGCAATTCAGAGTAAGTTCTATGATTCAGATACGTTCAAGGGCAGAACCTGCGACGTTCGCATCAAACTTGCACCTGATGGTTTGTTAATTTCGGCCGTGCAGTCGGGGGGCGATCCGGCGCTGTGCCAGGCGGCAATCAATGCAGCCAGAATGGCGCGGATACCGAAGCCGCCAAGCGCGGATGTTTATCAGGCGGTGAAAGACGCAACGCTGATATTCAAGCCATAATAAACCGGTATGTTCCGGCAGGGGGAACCAAAACTCTCGTGCCGGACTCTACATATGCATTCACGGTTCTTTGAAACACTGCTAATTATCGTGGACATCGCGTTCAGGTAAGGGAGAAAAGATGAAGCAGGCATTTCGTGTAGCACTGAGTTTTTTACTGCTGTTTGTCGCGGTCGCGCATGCAGAAGTTCGTATTGAAATCACCCAGGGGGTGAACACCGCGCGTCCAATTGGCGTCGTGCCTTTCAAATGGGACGGTCCGGGTGCCGCACCTGAAGATATCGGCGGCATCGTGGCGGCAGACTTACGCAACAGCGGGAAATTTAATCCGCTGGATCGCGCCCGTCTGCCACAGCAGCCGACGACGGCGGCGGAAGTCCAGCCTGCGGCGTGGACCGCACTGGGCATTGATGCCGTGGTAGTGGGTAAGGTACAGCCGGGGGCTGATGGCAGCTATCTGGTCTCTTACCAGCTGGTGGATACATCAGGGAATCCCGGTGCTATTCTGGCGCAAAACCAGTATAAGGTAACCAAACAGTGGCTGCGTTACGCCGCGCACACCGCCAGTGACGAATCCTTCGAGAAGCTGACCGGCATTAAGGGTGCATTCCGTACGCGTATCGCCTATGTCGTACAGACTAACGGCGGTCAGTTCCCGTACGAACTGCGCGTCTCCGACTATGACGGCTATAACCAGTTTGTCGTTCATCGTTCACCGCAGCCGCTGATGTCTCCGGCCTGGTCAAAAGATGGCAGCAAACTGGCCTATGTGACCTTTGAAAGCGGTAAATCAGCGCTGGTCATTCAGACGCTGGCAAACGGTGCTATCCGTCAGGTGGCCTCATTCCCACGCCATAACGGCGCACCGGCTTTCTCACCGGATGGTACTAAGCTGGCTTTCACCCTGTCGAAGACCGGCAGCATGAACCTGTACGTGATGGATCTGGGTTCCGGTCAGATCCGCCAGATAACGGACGGTCGCTATAACAATACCGAACCTACCTGGTTCCCGGACAGCCAGACGCTGGCCTATACCTCCGATCAGGCAGGTCGTCCACAAATTTATAAAATCAGTGTTAACGGTGGCGCAGCCCAGCGTCTGACCTGGGAAGGTTCTCAGAATCAGAATGCCGACGTCAGCACTGACGGTAAATCACTGGTGATGGTTAGCACCAACGGTGGTGCGCAGCACATCGCCAGGCAGGATCTGGAAACGGGAGCCGTGCAACAATTAACGGACACGTTCCTGGATGAAACGCCAAGCCTCTCGCCAAACGGCACGATGGTAATCTACAGCTCTACACAGGGTATGGGTTCCGTTCTGCAGCTGGTTTCGACTGATGGGCGTTTCAAAGCGCGTCTTCCGGCAACCGATGGACAGGTAAAATCACCTGCCTGGTCGCCGTATCTGTGATGCATGTGTAAATATGTATGGCAAACAATAATAGGATTGTAGAAATGCAACTGAATAAAGTGCTGAAAGGCTTAATGCTGGCACTGCCAGTAATCGCAGTGGCTGCTTGTAGCTCACACAAAAACAACAACAACGACCAGACCAGCGGTATGGGCGATGGTGCAAATAGCGGCATGAACAGCGGCATGAACGGCGGCGGCAACATGTCTTCTGACGAGCAGGCTCGCCTGCAGATGCAGGAACTGCAGAAAAACAACATCGTTTACTTCGGTCTGGACAAGTATGACATCCAGTCTGACTTCGCTCAGATGCTGGACGCGCATGCGACTTTCCTGCGTAACAACCCATCATACAAAGTGACCGTAGAAGGTCATGCGGATGAGCGCGGAACGCCTGAGTACAACATCGCCCTGGGCGAACGTCGTGCGACTGCGGTTAAAATGTACCTGCAGGGCAAAGGCGTTTCTGCCGATCAGATCTCTATCGTCTCCTACGGTAAAGAGAAGCCAGCGGTGCTGGGTCATGACGAAGCGGCTTATGCTAAAAACCGTCGTGCCGTACTGGTCTACTAAGAGAATCACATGATTAGTAACTTCAGACTTCACCTGTTGGGTCTGTCGTTACTGGTTGGCGTAGCGGCTCCCTGGGCCGCTAATGCCCAGGCGTCAATCAGTAACGTTGGCTCAGGCTCGGTCGATGACCGCGTCACTACCCTTGAGCGTATCTCGAATGCTCAGGGACAACTTCTCCAGCAGCTTCAGCAGCAGCTCTCCGACACCCAGCGCGATATCGATTCCCTCCGTGGACAGATTCAGGAAAATCAGTATCAGCTGAATCAGGTCACCGAGCGTCAAAAAAACCTTTATCAGCAGATTGATACGCTAAGCAGCAGCGCTGGCAGCGCTAATGCTACTGCTGGTGCCAATACAGGTTCTGATGCTCAGGCTCAGCCGACCGTATCGGGTGAGGATGCCGCAGCGGCCTCAGGCGGCACGCACGCTAACGGCGGCGCGGCGGCGGCTGGCGTGCAAAGCGGAGATGCCAATACCGATTACAATGCGGCGGTCGCCCTTGTTCTGGAGAAAAAACAGAACGACCAGGCGATTACTGCTTTTCAGGCATTTGTAAAAAAATACCCGGATTCAACCTACCAGCCAAATGCGAACTACTGGCTGGGGCAGTTGAATTACAACAAAGGTAAAAAAGACGACGCGGCCTATTATTTTGCCACCGTGGTCAAGAAATACCCTAAGTCACCGAAAAGTCCTGACGCACTCTACAAGGTTGGCGTGATCATGCAGGAGAAGGGCGACACGGAAAAAGCGAAAGCCGTCTGGCAGCAGGTGGTCAAACTTTATCCGAACAGTGACGCGGCGAAAAATGCGCAAAAACGGGCTGGCGCGCAGTAAGTGTCACGCTTTGACCTGTTATCGCGTGATTTCTGGTCCATACGCGCGAAAGGTAGTCAGTTGAACGGGTTAGTTTAAAATAGTGGTTGCGCTGAATCGGTAAATCAGTAATATATGCCGCCGTTGCCGGGACATATGTTAAAACGTTCTGACAGCACGAAAGTGGGTCGTTAGCTCAGTTGGTAGAGCAGTTGACTTTTAATCAATTGGTCGCAGGTTCGAATCCTGCACGACCCACCACTATCAGATAGTAACAGGCAGTACACCGCTTCAGCGGGTCGTTAGCTCAGTTGGTAGAGCAGTTGACTTTTAATCAATTGGTCGCAGGTTCGAATCCTGCACGACCCACCACTATCAGGTAATAACAGGCAGTACACCGCTTCAGCGGGTCGTTAGCTCAGTTGGTAGAGCAGTTGACTTTTAATCAATTGGTCGCAGGTTCGAATCCTGCACGACCCACCAATGTCAAAAGGCGCCCTAAAGGCGCCTTTTTGCTTTTCTGCATTTGTGCAGGGTGCGAAGCTACAGCAGGTCGGGTCTGATAACGAAGCTCACGCTCAGGGCGCCAGATTTTTCCAGATATGCATAACGGCATAGCCGCGCCATGGACGCCAGGCTTCCGCAAGCGCCTCCGCCTCTCTGGCGGTAACGCCGCCCAGATTCTTCCTCACGACCACATCCTCTTTGACAAAGGCATCCGGCCAGTGCAGCGCGCGCATGGCGATATAGTGTGCGGTCCAGGGGCCGATGCCGGGCAGGGCAGTCAGTGCGGCAATAGCCTGCTCCGGATGCGCTACGGCATCAAACGTCAGCGCCCCACTGTCACAGGCCTGCGCGGCGGCGATAAGCGTCCGTGCGCGTGCGCTGATAATACCCAGGCGGGCAACCTCATCCAGGCTGGCCTGAGCCAAGTCTGCCGCCCGCGGCGTCAGATGCGTAAGCGTCGGCAGCGGGGTGGCGAACGGCTCGCCAAAGGCTGCGGCGAAGCGCCCTCCGAGCGTGGTAGCGGCCTTAACCGTAATCTGCTGGCCCAGAACGGCTCTGACCAGCGTTTCAAAGCTATCAAACGTGCCGGGAAGCCTGAGCCCCGGGTTTTTTTGCAGGCTTTCCCGCAGCAGCGGGGATTGCTCAAGGTGGGTGGTGATGCGATCGGGATGAGCGTCCAGATCGAATAAATGTCTCAGCCGCCGGAGCAGTACGGGCAGGACCGGTATCAGGGAGTGTGTAAACTCCACGCGCAAACTGTTCTTATGCGGCTGATGTGACAGGCGTACCCAGCCCGTATATTGCCCCAGACGCACCGTACGGGCATAACTCTCGTGATCCACGGTCTCTATGCCTTTTAGTGCGCGAAGGCGCAGGAAGTCAAGCAGGGACGCCCAGTCGTAGGGTGGGCGATAGCTCAGCAGCAGCGTTGAGGTTTCCCCCTGGACCGCGGATCCAGTTTCGCGAACGGTTTTACGCAGGCGCCCAGGCGGCATCCGGTACTGCCTGCTGAACACCTCGTTAAACCGCCGCAGGCTGGCGAAGCCGCTGGCATAGGCGATATCGGTGACTGACAGTGCTGTTTCGGTCAGCAGCTGCTTTGCCAGCAGCAGACGCCGGGTTTGCCGCAGCTCAACGAAAGAAACGCCGAGTTCTTTATGCATGATGCGTCGTAGCTGCCGGGAGCTGAGCGCAAAGCGGGCGGCAATCTGCTCTAATCCTTCTGCCGCATCGATCTGGCCGTTTTCAATATGCTGGATAAGCAGATTAGCGATTCGCTGGCCGTTATCGATCGGCGCATTACCCGGTGCCAGCTCAGGCCGACAGCGCAGGCAGGGGCGAAAGGCGGCTTTTTCTGCAGCTTCGGCGCTGTCAAAAAACAGGCAGTTCTGCTGATGGGGCGGTTTGACCGGGCAGACGGGCCGACAATAAATCCCTGTCGAGGTGACGCCAACATAAAACACGCCGTCAAAGCGGACATCGCGTGAGGTCATGGCACGCCAGGCTACGGTACGATCGATCATTCTGCTGCCTTATTGCATCGGGTGGAGGGGAAGAGCATGCAGTTTTCTGCTCTCCGGAGGCATCGCCTGACACCGAAGATAGCAATGATTCATTTTTATAACTGGCGGTTTTCGGACGGCAAACCGGTTTATTCCCCTGTCCGAAAACGGCTGGCAGACCCTGCAGGATTAAGGATAATAAGCGTTATTGTTTCTACAAGGCGTAACGCAGGGTGAGTATGATGAATTACTTCTTTAAAAGGATATCTTCACCGGTGGGTGAGCTGACGGCGATCGCCAGCGACAGAGGGCTGGCGGCGGTACTGTGGGAAAATGAAAACCCTAAGCGTGTCCGGCAGATGTCGCCGCAGGAGGATCCCACGCATCCGGTACTGCTGGAGACGGCGCGACAGCTTAACGAGTATTTTTCCGGTGAGCGTACCCGTTTTAGCCTGCCTCTCGATTTTGTCGGCACCGATTTTCAGAAAAAGGTGTGGCAGGCGCTACTGGACATCCCCTTTGGTGAAACCCGCAGCTATGCGCAGATTGCCCGTCAAATCGGCCACCCTGCGGCGGTGCGCGCAGTGGGCGCGGCCAATGGAAAAAACCCAATCTCAATCATTGCCGCCTGTCACCGTGTGATCGGTGCCAATGGCAAACTGACGGGTTTTGCTGGCGGGCTTGAGGTCAAGGCGCTGCTGCTACGACTTGAAGCCACCCACTATGGTGATTCAGGCAGCCTGCTGAGCCCTGCCCACACCGGAGAATAACTTATTGCGAGCGGGAAGCAGCCCATACCGGCAAATAATGCATTGCGAGCGGGAAGCAGCCCACACCGGCAAACAATGCATTGCGAGCGGGAAGCAGCCCACACCGGCAAACAATGCATTGCGAGCGGGAAACTGCCCTCAGCCGCAAATATTTCACTGCGAGACGGAGCAGGCCCCTCTCGCCACAGATGAAAAAACCGACGACAGGGAAAAAAAATTCGGCTATCTTGTTTAGCATATCAAACAAAAATCCGAATTTAAGCGTAATGAAGCCTTAATTCTGCTGAATGGGTTAAGTTCCAGAAACGAGAGTCGCGATATGAGCCTGATGTTCAATCCTGAGACGGCCTGGTCTTTCCCGGCTAAACCCGCACGACTAACTGCCGATGAGAAGGCTTTCTACCGGGAAAAAATCAAAGAATTACTGAAAAAGCGTGATGCGGTGATGGTGGCCCACTATTACACCGACCCGGAAATACAGGCGCTGGCGGAAGAGACCGGCGGCTGCGTGGCCGATTCGCTCGAAATGGCGCGATTTGGCAGCCAGCATAGCGCCTCAACGCTGCTGGTGGCAGGCGTACGATTTATGGGGGAGACGGCTAAAATCCTCAGCCCGGAGAAAACCGTCCTGATGCCCACCCTTGAAGCGGAGTGTTCCCTCGACCTTGGCTGCCCGGACGAAGCATTTAGCCGCTTCTGCGATCTCCATCCCGACCGCACCGTCGTGGTCTATGCCAACACTTCTGCGGCCGTCAAAGCCCGCGCTGACTGGGTGGTGACCTCCAGCATTGCCGTAGAACTGATTGATTATCTGGACGGTCTGGGTGAGAAGATCCTCTGGGCGCCGGATCGTCACCTTGGGCAATATGTTGCCAGGCAAACCGGAGCCGATATCCTTTGCTGGCAGGGAGCCTGTATCGTCCATGATGAGTTTAAAACCCAGGCGCTGCATCGTATGAAGTCGCTCTATCCGGCGGCGGCGGTGCTGGTACACCCTGAATCGCCACAGGCCATTGTCGACCTGGCTGATGCAGTCGGATCCACCAGCCAGCTTATCCAGGCGGCTAAAACGCTGCCGCATCCGCAGCTTATCGTCGCCACCGATCGGGGCATATTCTACAAAATGCAGCAGGCCTGCCCTGAAAAAGAACTGCTTGAAGCGCCGACGGCAGGAGAGGGAGCCACCTGCCGCAGCTGCGCGCACTGTCCCTGGATGGCCATGAACGGGCTGAAAGCGATTGCCGACGGGCTGGAACAGGCGGGCGACACGCATGAAATTCAGGTGGCGGTTACACTGCGTGAAGCGGCGTTGATCCCGCTGAATCGTATGTTAACCTTCGCAGCGGGTTTAAAAAAATAAACGGGCCTCCTTACTGCTCAGCAAAAGGTGTCAATATGGATTTTTTCAGCACGCATAATATTCTGGTTCACATTCCCCTCGGCGCAGGCGGTTACGATCTCTCGTGGATTGAAGCCATAGGCACGCTGGCAGGGCTGCTCTGCATCTGGCTTGCCAGCCAGGAAAAAATAATTAACTATGCGTTTGGTCTGGTAAACGTCACCCTTTTCGCGGTGATCTTCTTTCAGATCCAACTCTACGCCAGTTTGTTGCTCCAGCTCTTTTTCCTGGTAGCCAATATTTACGGCTGGTATGCCTGGAGCAGGCAGACGGCGGATCATCAGCAGGCGCTAAAAATCCGCTGGATGGGACTGCCGAAGGCGCTGGCCTGGCTGGTGGTCTGCGTTGTCGCTATCGCACTGATGACGCGCTATATCAATCCGGTATTTGCCTGGCTGACCGCCATTGCGGTGGAGGGCATGCAGGCGATGGGGCTGGCGGTGACGCAGCCGACGCTGCAGCCGGACGCGTTCCCGTTCTGGGACTCCTGTCTGATGGTGCTATCCATTGTTGCGATGATCTTAATGACGCGAAAATACGTCGAAAACTGGCTGATCTGGGTGGTCATTAACGTGATAAGCGTAATGATTTTTGCCCGGCAGGGCGTCTGGGCGATGGCGGTAGAATATGTCATTCTGACGCTGATTGCGCTCAATGGTAGCTGGCTGTGGATCCGGAGCGCCCGGCAGCAGGGTGAGCGGGCGCTCTCGTTATAACTCAGTGGTGATGGTGCGCGTGTCCGGCTGACTCTGCGCTTAGCGTACAGTCCGCTTCCTCACAGTGCTGATACTCCATCTGCACCGTGGCATGGGCTATCTGATAGTGTTCGTGCAGATACTCATGAATGCGGTGCAGCAATGCATCGTGGTCGTGCGGGGGAATAACCTGCACGTGCAGCGTCATGACCGGTTTCTCACCCACCTGCCACAGGTGGATATGATGCACATTGCGCACTTCCGGGATGCCGCGCTTTAGCATCTTCGTGAGCTTTTCCACATCCAGCCGTGATGGCGCACCTTCCAGCAGTTCATGAAGACTCTCTTTCAGCAGTGCCCAGGCGCTGCGCACCACCAGCAGGGAGACCAGAATGGATAACAGCGGATCGATTGGCGTCCAGCCGGTATACATAATAATCAGCGCGGCCGCGACGGCGCCGACCGAGCCGAGCAGGTCGCCCAGTACGTGCAGCGCAGCCGCCCGTACGTTGAGGTTTTTTTCTTCGCTGCCGTGATGCAGCAGCCAGAAAGAGAACAGGTTGGCAAAGAGCCCGGCCACGCCAATGACCAGCATGACGCCGCCGGCGACAGGCTCCGGATGCATAAAGCGGCGAATCGCTTCCCAGACAATCAGTACGGTGATCACCAGCAGGGCGATGGCATTAACAAAGGCTGCCAGCGTGGTCAGACGCAGCATACCGAACGTGTGACGCGCGCTCGGTTTACGCCGGGCGAAATGCACCGCCAGAAGCGCCATCAGCAGGGCAGCCGTATCGGTCAGCATATGTCCGGCATCGGCCAGCAGCGCCAGTGAGCCTGAAAGCAGGCCACCCGCAATTTCTGCCACCATAAATACCGCAGTGACAATAAACGCCGCCAGCAGGCGGTTTTGGTTGCCCTTATCTTCAGTGTGGGTGTGAGCCATAAATTTCCAGTTCCGTCAGTATACTTCTGCTAATGATATCAATAAATTCAGCGCGGTCATATCAGGCGGTCGGGCTTTTAGCCGTTGTGGTCCGCGAGGGTTGACTGGGTCAGGGAGAGGTGAAAGCGTTTGCTTACTCCGATGTCGGGCCCGCCGATAAAATCGCTAAAAATGAAAAACCCCACCTGAGAGTGGGGTTTGTCGGCCAACTAAAGGGAGTATGCAGCGCCCCCTTTTGTCATAAGGACGAATTAGTTGGTGGTGCCATCGGTTTTAGTATCCGCGCCTGGACCCACTTTTTTGTTCATGTCCGGGCATTTGCCGTCTTTACACTGGGCGTTTTTATCCATCTGGTCAGCGGTCATTTTTTTATGATGCTGGGCCTTTTTATGATGCTTTTTCACCGGATGCGTGGTGGTTTCGCTCCCGGTGTTGATTTTGTTGTTATCAACATTATTAGGTGCAAGGTTATCTTTTGCGCCACCGGCTACCGCGCCCGCTGCGGCGGCGTTGTTGGAATTACCTTCGCCGCTGCCTGCAGCCATTGCTGCGGTGCTGCCGAAAGTCATTGCGGTTGCCAGAAGTACGATTGCGATCTTATTCATCATTTTGCCCCATTCATTTTGTGTAGTGCCGAAAAGTCGGCATAAAAGCAGTCCAAATAACGCTGAGTATGGTGATAAATACCCAGACGCATAACGTTCGCCCGCCTGAAGCTGGTGATCTTTATGCGTTTTTTTTAGGTGTATGCACAATAAAGTGTAGTTAAGGATGGAAAAACGGCAAATATCCTTATCAGGAATTTCTCTCCGTCGATTTACACCAACCTGTGCACGCGATAAATTGGGCGGGATGCGCCAGGTGTGCAGTACTGCGACTACGATACTGGAAAGATTATGAACTATCAGAATGATGACTTAAGAATCAAAGAGATAAAGGAACTTTTACCCCCTGTAGCTCTGCTCGAAAAGTTTCCGGCCACGGAGTTGGCGGCACAGACCGTAGCCCGCTCCCGCCAGGCCATTCACGCTATCCTTAAAAAAGAGGACGATCGCCTTTTAGTGGTGATTGGGCCGTGCTCCATCCATGACACGGCGGCGGCAAAAGAGTATGCCGGGCGCCTGCTCAGCCTGCGCGAAGAGCTGGGTGATGCGCTGGAAGTGGTAATGCGGGTCTATTTTGAAAAGCCGCGTACCACCGTAGGCTGGAAGGGGTTAATCAACGATCCGCATATGGATGGCAGCTTCCAGATCAACGATGGGCTGCGCATTGCCCGTAACCTTCTGGTGGAAATTAACGATTCCGGTTTACCCACCGCCGGTGAGTTTCTGGATATGATCACCCCGCAGTATGTCGCTGACCTGATGAGCTGGGGTGCAATCGGTGCCCGAACCACCGAATCGCAGGTTCATCGCGAACTCTCTTCCGGCCTCTCCTGCCCGGTAGGATTCAAAAACGGTACCGACGGCACCATCAAGGTGGCGATCGATGCCATTAATGCGGCCAGTGCGCCGCACTGCTTCCTGTCGGTGACCAAATATGGCCACTCAGCCATTGTCGAAACCAGCGGAAACGCTGACTGCCATATCATCCTGCGCGGCGGCAAAGAGCCAAACTACAGCGCTGAGCATGTCGATACCGTTAAGCGCGGTCTGGAGCAGGCCGGGCTGACCCCGCAGGTGATGATCGACTTTAGCCATGCCAACAGCAGTAAGCAGTATCAGAAGCAGATGGACGTTGCCAGTGACGTTGCTCAGCAGATTGCTGGCGGCGAAGCGGCTATTATGGGCGTGATGATTGAAAGCCATCTGGTTGAAGGCAACCAGAGCCTGGAGAGCGGTGAGCCGCTGGTTTACGGCCAGAGCGTGACCGATGCCTGCATCGGCTGGGACGATACCACTAAGGTGCTTCGCCAGCTGGCCGAGGCCGTCAGAGTCCGTCGCGGCTGATGGCAGAAGGGGGTGACAGCCGCTGTTGCTCCCGGAAACAGGCATAAAAAAATCCGCCCAAGGGCGGATTTTTTGTTCCCAAAAGGGAAGGGAGAAAGCTTACTTCGCTTTACCCTGGTTAGCCACGGCGGCTGCCTTAGCGGCAATCTCGTCGGCATCGCCCAGATAGTAGTGTTTGATCGGCTTGAAGTTTTCGTCAAACTCATACACCAGCGGTACGCCGGTTGGGATGTTCAGCTCGAGGATCTCTTCTTCGCTCATGTTGTCCAGGTATTTCACCAGCGCACGCAGTGAGTTACCGTGAGCAGCGATGATCACTTTCTCACCTTTTTTCATGCGCGGCAGAATGGACTCATTCCAGTAGGGCAGCACGCGATCGATGGTCAGCGCCAGGCTTTCCGTGGTCGGCAGCTGCTCAGCGGTCAGGCCCGCGTAGCGTGGATCGTGGCCCGGGAAACGCTCATCGCTGCGATCCAGTTCCGGTGGCGTAACGGCAAAGCCGCGACGCCACTGCTTAACCTGGTCGTCACCGTATTTCTGTGCGGTTTCAGCTTTGTCCAGCCCCTGCAGCGCACCGTAGTGACGCTCGTTCAGACGCCATGATTTTTCAACCGGCAGCCAGACCTGATCAACTTCGTCGAGAATAGCCCACAGGGTATGGATGGCTCGTTTCAGCACGGACGTGTAAGCAAAGTCGAAGGTAAAACCTTCTTTCTTCAATAACTCACCTGCTGCTTTGGCTTCGGTACGGCCTTTATCGGACAGGTCAACATCGTACCATCCGGTAAAGCGGTTTTCGTTGTTCCACTGGCTTTCGCCGTGACGTACCAGAACCAGCTTAGTTACAGCCATAGCTCAACTCCTTAATCTGACGTTTCTATGATATTGGTAAACTGCAAATTGCCCTGGCAATTTGATTGTGACCTACCATAGCGGAAATCTTCACGGCACGTAAGCCTGAAGCACTCAGGATGCACGTTTTCATGCGCTTAATCAAACCGCCGTCAGCCGGTAGCGGGTGACAGACTGAAACGATTCACCCGGTTTAATCCAGCAGTCCGGCTGCGGCCATTCAGGATGATTCGGCGAATCGGGTAAAAACTCGCTCTCCAGCGCAATACCCTGGTGCGCCGCGTAGACGCCCTGCTCACGCGCGGGCGTTCCCGCCAGATAATTACCGCTATAAACCTGTAGGGCGGGAGCAGAGGTAAATACGCTTAGCATCAGCTGCCCATCGGCAGAGCAGAGCTGCGCGGCAGGGGTGGCCGCGTCGCGCGCGTTCAGCAGGAAGGCGTGATCGTAGCCCTTCACCGCGCGCTGATCTTCATCCTGCATAAAGTCCTTCGCCAGCGTTTTTGCCTGGCGGAAATCAAAGCTGGTGTGGGCGACGGGCTTCAGATCGGCATTGGGGATCCCCTCGCTGCTGACCGGAAGATAACGATCGGCGCTGACCTGGAGCCGGTGCTCACGTGCATCGCCGTGGTAAGCATCCAGATTAAAATAGGCATGGTTAGTCAGATTCACCGGACAGGGCGCATCGACCGTCGCGTGGTAGCTTATCGTCAGCGTATTATCGTCCTCCAGACGGTAGACCAGCGAGGCCAGCAGCTGTCCCGGATAGCCCTGATCGCCCGCTGGTGAGTCCAGGCGATACTCCACTTCCTGCTCAGCCTGACGCACGATCTGCCAGCGGCGATTATGAAAACCATCGGGACCGCCATGCAGCTGGTGGGCGCCCTGATTCGCCGCGAGCTGCACCGTCCTGCCGCCGGCGTGAAGGGTCGCATTGGTGATGCGATTGGCATAGCGGCCCACGGTCGCGCCCAGATAGGCGGTCTGGATGAGGTAGTCTGACGGTGTGGCGCAGCCGAGCAGTGCTTCACGCACCGAGCCATCTTTCATCGGCACCCGCGCCGACAGCCAGGTCGCGCCCCAGTCCATAAAAGTAGTGACCATGCCACCCGCATTACGCAGGTGGGTGATCCGCCACGGCTGGCCGTCAGGAGCATGAGAATGCGGTTCTGTTAGCATTGACCGGCTCCCGCTGAGGCTTTACAGACGTAGAAGGTCTCTTTGATGCCGGATTTCGCCTCGTATTGTTCCGCCACCGCTACCTGCACGGCATCCACTAACGCCAGCGGGACCAGCGCTACCACGCAGCCGCCGAAGCCGCCGCCGGTCATGCGTACGCCACCGCGCTCACCAATGGTTGCTTTCACAATGTCTACCAGCGCATCAATGGGCGGGACGGTAATTTCAAAATCATCGCGCATGGAGGCATGGGACGCCGCCATCAGCTCGCCCATCCGCGCCAGATCGCCCTTCGCCAGCGCGTCGGCGGCTTCCAGCGTACGGGCATTTTCAGTCAGTACGTGACGGACGCGTTTCGCCACCTGCGGATCCAGCTCATGCTCCACCGCTTTAAACTGGTTAAGGTCGACGTCACGCAGCGACGGCTGGCTGAAAAAGCGTGCGCCGGTTTCGCACTGCTGGCGGCGGGTATTGTACTCACTGCCCACCAGGCTGCGGCGGAAGTTGGAGTTAATAATCACTACCGCCACGTCCGCTGGGACCGGGACCGGGCGCGTTCCCAGGGTGCGGCAGTCCAGCAGCAGCGCATGATCTTTCTTACCCAGCGCGGAGATAAGTTGATCCATAATGCCGCAGTTACAGCCGACAAACTGATTCTCGGCTTCCTGTCCGTTCACCGCGATCTCTGCGCCGTCGAGCGGCAGATGCCAGAGCTGCTGGAATACCGTTCCGACCGCCACTTCCAGCGATGCCGAGGAGCTCAGGCCGGCACCCTGTGGCACATCACCCGTAATCACCATATCCACGCCGCCAAAATCTTTATGGCGCTGTTGGAGGTGTTTCACCACGCCCCGGACGTAGTTTGCCCACATCCAGTCGCTGTGGCTGAGGATCGGCTCATCCAGTGAAAAAGTATCCTGCTGATTTTCGTAATCGGCGGCAATCACCCGTACCTGGCGGTCATCGCGGCGTGCGCAGGCAATCACCGTCTGATAATTGATGGCGCAGGGCAGGACAAATCCGTCGTTATAATCGGTATGTTCACCTATCAGATTGACGCGACCCGGCGCCTGAATGTGATGGTCGGCCGCGTAGCCGAAATTGTCCTGGAAGATCTGTTGGGCAGAGGTCTTTAACGTCATGGTTATGCTCCCGTCTCGCGGAAATGGATATCACTGACGGAACGCAGGCGCTCGGCGGCCTGTTCCGCGGTTAAATCGCGCTGGGTTTCAGCCAGCATCTCGTAGCCGACCATAAATTTACGCACCGTCGCGGAACGCAGCAGCGGGGGATAAAAGTGCGCGTGCAGCTGCCAGTGTTCGTTAGCTTCCCCGTTGAAGGGTGCGCCGTGCCAGCCCATTGAGTAAGGGAAAGAGCACTGGAAAAGATTGTCATAGCGGCTGGTCAGTTTTTTCAGCGCCAGCGCCAGATCCTGACGCTGCGCGTCGGTCAAATCCACCAGGCGGCGAACAGGCGTTTTGGGCAGCAGCAGGGTCTCAAACGGCCAGGCGGCCCACCAGGGCACCACGGCCAGCCAGTGCGCCGTTTCCACGACGGTGCGGCTGCCATCTTTCAGTTCGCGGGCGGCATAATCCACCAGCATGGGCGATCCGTGCTGCTGATACCAGCGGCGCTGGAGATCGTCTTCGCGTTTGGCTTCATTCGGCAGAAAACTGTTGGCCCAGATCTGCCCATGCGGGTGCGGATTGGAGCAGCCCATCGCCGCGCCTTTATTTTCAAACACCTGCACCCAGGGATAGTGCTGACCGAGATCGGCGGTTTGCTCCTGCCAGGTTCTGACTATCTGCTCAAGGGCGGGAAGCGACAGCTCCGGCAGCGTTTTACTGTGATCCGGGGAAAAACAGATCACCCGGCTGGTGCCGCGCGCGCTTTCACAGCGCATCAGCATATCGTCACTTTCCGGCGCGTCCGGGGTGTCGGTCATCAGTGCCGCATAGTCATTGGTGAACACCCAGGTGCTGGTGTAGTCCGGGTTTTTGTCACCCGTTACTCGCGTGTTGCCCGGGCAGAGAAAGCAGTCCGGATCGTGGGACGGAAGCTGCTGCTGAGAAGGCGTCTCCTGCGCGCCCTGCCAGGGGCGTTTAGCACGGTGAGGAGAAACCAGAATCCACTGGTCAGCCAGCGGGTTATAGCGGCGATGGGGGTGATCGACCGGATTAAATTTTTGCATGTTGCGTCCTGATAACCTTCTCTATGCGTCGGAAGCCTTAAAGAAAAATAGCACAGTGGGAAAAAACAAAGCGTGATCAAGTCTGGATAAATGGAATCGTTTACACAAGCTGATAATTCCGAACTTTCGGCTGATAGCACAATATATTTAGCGTTGAGAACGTTGAACAATACCAATAAGTGGAAGCGGTTACACTTCTCCTTCACCCCACGCGGCGGTACTCTATAGCAGGCTATTCAGGCCGCTACCGCTGCGATGCCTGCTCGTAGCGGTAGCTATCCCCGTCGGGCACAAAGGTCAGGCGGTGGGTAATACAGCGTGGCGCATCCTCAGCATGATGAGAAACAAACAGCAGCTGGGTGTCGCCTTCCCCGATCAGCACATCAATAAATCGCCTGACCAGCTGTCGGTTAATCGGGTCCAGCCCCTGCAAGGGTTCATCAAGGATCAGCAGGGCCGGGTGTTTCACCAGCGCACGGGCAATCAGTACCAGCCGCTGCTGACCCCAGGAGAGTCCATGAAACGGCGCATCGCCCGCCGCAGGGCTCATTCCCAGCAGATGGAGCCACTGGCCGGCAAGCTGCTGCTGGCGGTCGGACACCGCCTGATAGATACCGATGGAATCAAAGTAGCCCGAGAGGATCACGTTACGGACGCTACTGCTGACGCGGTATTCAAGATGCAGGCTGCTGCTGACGTAGCCGATATGCTGTTTGATATCCCAGATAGTTTCCCCGCTGCCGCGACGGCGGCCAAACAGGGTGAGGTCGTTGCTGTAGCCCTGAGGATGATCGCCCGTCACCAGGCTCAGCAGGGTCGATTTCCCGGCACCGTTGGGGCCGATAATCTGCCAGTGCTGGCCCGGCTTCACCTCCCAGCTAAGATGATTGAGGATGGGCTTATCGCTGTAGCTCACCACGCCGTCGCGCAGCACGATGGGGGAGATATCGCCCGCGAGGCGTGGCGCTTCGCTGTCAACGCCGTCCGCTTCCGGCAGGGCCATGCCCTCCAGCAGTTCGCTATGGGCCAGCTGGGCGACCAGCGCCTGGGCCAGAATCTCCTGCCGCGGCCCGACGTGGGTGAGGGTACATTCTGCCAGCACGCCGACCTTATCGACAAAGTCGGGAATATCGTCGAACCGGTTTAACACCAGCACCAGCGTATGGCCGTGCTGATGCAGCGCGGCCAGCACCTCTGCCAGACTGGCGCGGGAAGCAACGTCAAGCCCGTCAAAGGGTTCATCAAGGATCAGCAGGTCCGGCCCGGTCATCAGTGCCTGGCAAAGCAGCGTTTTACGGGTTTCGCCGGTCGAGAGATATTTGAATCGCCGATCCAGCAGGTGGGTTATCCCAAACAGGCCGGCCAGATGCTGGCAACGGCTGGCATCTCTGACCGTTTCCTGAATAATTTCCGCGCTGGTGCGACCGGTATCATCTTCATCCGCACTCAGCAAATCGGTGTTGTTACGCTGCCACTCTTCGGATACCAGCTTCTGGAGCTGTTCGAGCGAAAGACGGGTGGGACGGGCAAAACCGTTCAGGTATTCCCCTTTGGCGATGCTAAGCTCGCCAGACAGCGCCCGGGCAAGCGATGATTTACCGCTGCCGTTGGCCCCAACGAAGGCCCAGCTTTCGCCGGCCGCAAGCGTCAGCGCCGGGAGTGAGAGGGAGCGGGTTGCGCTGAGGTGAAACGTGCCTTGCGAAATATGCAACGATGTCATTATTTATTCCATTTTGTGCAGGGTACCCAAACTAATAATCGTCAGCCGGACTAATGTCAAATCCCTGCATCCCGATCAGAGCAGCGTCGCGATGATCACCTTATCCGCATCAAAATGTGCGGTTACGGACAGGTCAGGCTGCAGTTTTTGCTGGTCAACCGCCTCATTGCTGAGCGTGGCACAAAGCGTCTCCCCGCCCGGCAGGGCGATCAGCACCTCGCTATGGGTTTCGCCGCGCAGCACCTCGGCGACGGTACCGCGTAGCTGGTTATCTGCCGTACTGGCCTCCAGCGTGACCTCAATCCAGGGCGCTTTAATCAATACCAGCACCTCTTTTCCGGCGCTCAGCGCCAGGCGGTTGGCGCTTTGTTCGGTGATTGCCGCTTTTATACGGGTCTGGCCGTCGGCAAGCTGCACCTCAACGTGCTGTTGGACGCGCATATGGTCACGCCCGACCACCGTTCCCGAAAGCTGATTGCGCGCGCTGGTTTGCAGTGAAAAGCGCGCAATGGCTCCCAGCAGGCTGCCGAGCGGCACGTCATCCTGTAGCACGTCGAACGCCTTCTGCTGAATCTGCTCCATCAGCGCAAACAGCTGCACCAGCCGCTCGCCGTAGGCCGTCAGCTGCGTCCCGCCTCCGCCTTTACCGCCGGTAACGCGCTCGACCAGCGTGCGATCGGCCAGCTGATTCATCTCGTTGATGGCATCCCAGGCGCTCTTATAGCTGATCCCGGCCAGCTTCGCGCCCTGGCTGATAGATCCGGTATGCTGGATCTGCTTTAGCAGCTCAATGCGGCGCGGATCGGCAAACAGGCGCTGCTGCAATTTAAGGGTCAGAGAGATTTCGGCCTGCATAGCGGCTCCTGTTAAAAACGACGATCTGCAAAGTGTACACCGTCAGGCGGCCGGGGCATAAATTGTGCGGAAACGCACAAAAGAACAGTGCACTTTTCGGCTTGCTGGTTACAATGGCTTTTTTATTCAGTAAGGGAGGCTTCAATGCTGGAGTTATTAAAAGGCCTGGCCGTCGCGATCCTGATGGTTCCGGTGGTAATGGCGATAATCCTTGGCCTGATTTACGGTCTGGGTGAAGTCTTTAACGTTATTTCTAAAATTGGTCATCGCCGCGATCGGCAGGCTAAAAACCCTCAGTAACGTCTCTCGCCGCGCCCGGCACCCGCCGGGCGCGCTTTTTCCTGCGCCTGCTCAACTTCTTCTCATCTCTGCCGATAAATTTCATGACAGTGTTTTTTTTCTCGTTATATTATCAACCATATAACGAAACCCTCTGGAGAACACCATGTCCGTAAAACTACGTCTTTTCTTTGCCGGTGCGGTACTGAGCGCCAGCGTGGCGGGGCAGGCCGTTGCGGCGGAGAATATCACCGTCTTTGCTGCCGCCTCGTTAACCAATGCCCTGCAGGCCATTGCTGAGCAGTATCAGCAGGGCAAAGAGGTGAAGATTGTCTCGTCATTCGCCTCGTCGTCCACCCTTGCGCGGCAGATAGAGCAGGGCGCGCCAGCGGATCTGTTTATCTCTGCCGATCGGCAGTGGATGGACTACGCGGCGCAGAAGCAAACGATTGATGAGGCCAGCCGCTTTACCCTGCTGGGTAATCAGCTGGTGCTGGTGGCGCCGACGGAAAGTCATGCGCCGCAGGTGACGATTTCTAAAACTACCGACTGGAAAAACCTGCTGAAAGGGCAGCGCCTCTCCGTGGGCGATCCCGACCATGTACCGGCGGGGATTTACGCTCAGGAGGCGCTGGAGTCGCTGGGGGCATGGCCAACCGTTTCCCCGCTGCTGGCACGCGGAAACAGCGTCCGTGCTGCGCTGGCGCTGGTCGAACGTAACGAAACGCCGTATGGCATCGTTTACGGATCTGATGCCGTCGCCAGCAAGAAAGTGACGGTAGTCGGCGTTTTCCCTGAAAACAGCCATAAGCCGGTGGAGTATCCGATGGCCATCGTCAAAAACCATACCGGCGCCAGCGTAAAGGCCTTTTACGACTACCTGAAAGGCCCGCAGGCGGCGGCTATCTTTAAACAGTATGGCTTCACGCCTGCCTCATGATCCTTAGCGAACCGGAATGGCAGGCCGTCGCCCTCAGCCTGAAGGTCTCGTCGGTGGCGGTGTTGTTTAGCCTGCCGTTTGGGATACTGATGGCCTGGATTCTGGTTCGCTGTCGTTTCCCGGGTAAAGCGCTGCTCGACAGTCTGATCCATCTGCCGCTGGTGCTGCCGCCGGTGGTGGTAGGGTATCTGCTGCTGATAGGTTTTGGCCGGCGCGGCGTCATTGGTGCCGCCCTGTATGACTGGTTTGGCTTTACCTTCGCTTTCAGCTGGCGCGGGGCGGCGCTGGCGTCGGCGGTGGTTGCTTTTCCGTTAATGGTTCGCGCCATTCGCCTGTCGCTGGAAGGCGTGGATGCCGGGCTGGAAATGGCGGCGCGCACCCTGGGGGCCGGGCGCTGGCGGGTGTTCTTTACCATTACGCTGCCGCTGACGCTGCCGGGCGTGATTGCCGGAACGGTTCTGGCCTTTGCCCGCTCGCTGGGTGAGTTTGGTGCGACCATTACCTTCGTCTCCAATATCCCGGGTGAAACCCGCACGCTACCTTCCGCCATGTATACCCTGATTGAAACACCCGGTGCGGAAGACGCCGCCGCGCGGCTGTGCATCATTGCTATTGCGCTGGCGCTGGGCTCGCTGCTGATTTCCGAGTGGCTGGCCCGCTGGGGCCGGAAAAAACTGGGGGGAGAATGTTAGAACTCTGCTTCAGCCAGCGTCTTGGCGACCATCAGCTCGAACTGGACGTTCAGCTCCCTGCGCAGGGGATCACCGCTATCTTCGGCGTGTCCGGCGCGGGAAAAACCTCGCTGATTAATGCGATTGGTGGTCTGACGCAACCGCAACAGGGGCGCATCGTACTGAATGGCCGGGTGCTGAGCGATGCCGCCGCCGGGGTGCATTTGCCGCCCGAGCGGCGGCGCATCGGCTACGTGTTCCAGGACGCGCGCCTTTTCCCGCACTATCGCGTGCGCGGAAATCTGCAATACGGTATGGCGAAAAGTATGCGCGCCCAGTTTGATGCGCTGGTCGGGCTGCTGGGGCTGGAGGCGCTGCTGACGCGCTATCCGGCATCGCTTTCCGGCGGCGAAAAACAGCGCGTGGCCATTGGCCGGGCGCTGCTCACCGCCCCGGAGGTGCTACTGATGGATGAGCCGCTGGCCTCGCTGGATCTGCCCCGCAAGCGTGAGCTGCTGCCCTGGCTCCAGCGGCTGGCAGGGCAGGTGGCTATCCCGATCCTCTACGTTAGCCACAGCCTGGATGAAATCCTCCAGCTGGCCGATAGCGTGCTGGTGCTGGATAATGGCCGGGTTAAGGCGTCGGGCCCGCTGGAAAAGGTGTGGGCCAGCAGCGCAATGCGCCCCTGGCTGCCGCGCGCCGATCTGAGCAGCGTGCTGCGCGTCCAGGTTCTGGAGCAGCATCCCCGCTATGAAATGACCGCGCTGTCGCTGGGCGATCAGCATATCTGGGTCAGCCGGGTAAATGCCCCAGTGAAAACGCCCCTGCGCATCCGCATTCAGTCCGCTGACGTCTCGCTGGTGCTACAGCCTCCGGTTAACAGCTCGATCCGCAACGTCATCCCGGCGCAGGTGACCGAGCTGCTGACGGTGGAGGATCAGATTGAAGTCAAACTGCGCATCGGGCAGAGCGAGCTGTGGGCGCGGATCACGCCCTGGGCACGGGACGAACTGATGATTAAAACGGGCATGTGGCTGTACGCGCAAATCAAAAGCGTCTCACTCACCACGGATTACAGCACTTCGCGATAGATTGTTTCGGCGATGCCCGGTTCCAGGTTGGTGCCAATGACCCGGCCCGCCCGGGCTTTAATCGCCTCATCGGCGTTACCCATCGCCACCCCCAGCCCCGCCGTTTCCAGCATGCTGAGGTCGTTGTAATTATCACCAAACGCCAGTACGTCGCTCATCTGGTAGCCCTCAGCGGCAACCCACTGCGCCAGACGGCGGCCTTTACTGTTGCCCGCCTGGGCAATATCCACCTGATCGTGCCATGACCATTCACAGGCCAGGCCCAGTTCCTTTTCCACCCGCTGCGCAAACTGCTGGAGCGCGGTGGTGTCGGCGTGGGAGAGGGCAAACTTCCAGATTGACTGCGCCTCCGCTGCCGCCTGCGCCAGGCTGGCCACCTGCCTGAAGACCGGACGCTGCGCTTCCGGCAGCGACAGCCCCCAGTTAATGGTGCGGCTTACATGCCCGGTTTCGTGCTGATAAAGCATCGCATCATCCACGTAGAGCAGCCCATGAATGGCGGCCTCATCCAGCATCTCAGTCACCCGCAGCGCCTGAGCGGTAGGAAGCGGGTCAGACTGCAAGACCTTTTTCGCCTGATAATCATACAAATAGGCACCGTTGCAGCAGATTGCAGGTGTATTCAGCGCCAGCGCCTGATAAAAAGGATGGATAGCCACGTGGTGGCGTCCGGTAACGATAACCACCTTTGCTCCTGCCTGCCGGGCCTTGTTTAACGCGTCCAGCGATTCGGGCAGAATGGTTTTTTGCGGCGTCAGCAGGGTGCCGTCCAGGTCCAGCGCAATAACGCGATAGCTCATAATCAGTTCCGAATGGGGGTTAAATAAACGCCAGTAGTCTACACCCTGTGCCGTCCGCCACAAAATCACACGCCCCGCAGAGGGGATCGTCGCGTTATTATTTCCTGAAAATACGCTACGCTTTGCGGCAGCCAGGTTTCCCACTGAAAGGAGAATTTATGCAACAGATCGTCTATACCGCCAGCCCGGAGAGCCACCAGATCCACGCGTGGCAGCTTGACAGCGAGGGCGCGCTCACGCTGCTCCAGGTCGTGGATGCCCCAGGCCAGGTGCAGCCGATGGTGGTCAGCCCCGATAAGCAGTTTCTCTATGTGGGCGTGCGCCCGGGATTTCGCATCGTAGCGTACCGCATTGACGCCGGGGGTAAGCTGACCGAAGCCGGACAGGCGCCGCTACCCGGCAGCCCAACGCATATCTCAACCGACAAAGCGGGGCGCTTTATCTTCGTTGGCTCTTATAACGATGCCTGCGTCAGCGTGTCGCCGATCGGCGCTGATGGCCTGCCGGGCGAGCCGCTCCAGGTGATTAAAGGGCTGGAGGGCTGCCATTCAGCCAATATCGATCTCAGCAATAAAACGCTGTTTGTTCCGGCGCTGAAGCAGGATCGTATCTGCCTGTTTGACCTGCAAAGCAGCGGTGAGCTTCAGCCGCACCGCCAGGCGCAGGTGACTACCGTGGAAGGTGCCGGGCCGCGCCATATGGTTTTCCACCCCAATCAGCAGTACGCCTACTGCGTCAATGAGCTGGACAGTACCGTGGACGTGTGGCAGCTGGCGAATGCGCATGGCACGGTCGAACGCGTGCAGAGTCTGGACATGATGCCTGCCGGATTCAGCGACACCCGCTGGGCGGCGGATATTCACCTGACGCCGGATGGCCGCCATCTGTACAGCTGCGATCGCACCGCCAGTATCCTGACGCACTTTAGCGTCAGTGAAGACGGTGGGTTGCTGACGGTAACCGGCTATCAGCCAACCGAAACGCAGCCGCGCGGCTTCAACATTGATCACAGCGGGAAATATCTGGTGGCGGCCGGGCAGAAGTCACATCATATCGAAGTGTACAGCATCGACGGCGAGCAGGGCGCACTCACGCCGCGGGCACGCTACGCGGTTGGCCAGGGCCCAATGTGGGTGGTGATTCACCGGCTTGACTGAGAAAGGAAACAGGGCAGATATCTGCCCTGTTGAAGCGCCCTGTTGGTTACGCGTAAAGCGCGGTTAGCGAGGCGCTGCCCAGCTTGTGGAAATGGACGTTGAAGCCGAGCATCGCGCCGCTGGCATGTTCATCCACCTCGAGGTTATCCACGTCCAGCGCATAGACGGTGAAAATATAGCGGTGGCTCTCGCCTTTTGGCGGCGCGGCGCCGCCGTAGCCCTGGCTGCCGAAATCCGTACGGGTTTGCACCGCACCGGCGGGAAGCGCAGCAACGCCTGAACCGGCTCCCTGCGGCAGCGTGTGGGTATCGGCGGAAAGATTCGCCACTCCCCAGTGCCACCAGCCTGAACCGGTAGGCGCATCGGGGTCAAAGCAGGTAATGACAAAGCTTTTGGTGCCTTCCGGCACCTCGTCCCAGGCTAAATGTGGGGAGAGGTTATCTCCCTGGTAGCCCATGCCGTTAAACACATGGCGGAGGGGCAATTTATCGCCATTGTTGAAATCCTGACTGGTCAGTTTCATTCCATCTCCCTGTTATTATTTGTGAAGCAGTTTTAATAGCTCTTCGGCGGCGGCGGCCGATGACGCGGGATTCTGACCGGTCACCAGATGCCCATCCGTCAGGGTGAACACGCCCCAGTCATCGGTTTTTTCATAGTCCGCGCCCAGCGCTTTCAGCACATCCTCGACCAGAAAAGGTACCACATTTGTCAGGCCGACGGCTTTTTCCTCGCTGTTAGTAAAGCCGGTGACCCGTTTACCGGCGACCAGCGGGGTACCGTCAGGTTTTTTAACGTGGCGCAGTACGCCCGGCGCGTGACAAACGGCACCTACCGGCTTGCCGTTGGCATAAAAGTTCTCTATCAGCTCAATGCTTTTACGATCCTCTGCCAGATCCCACAGGGGACCGTGTCCACCGGGGTAGAACACCGCATCGAACGTGCTGCTTTCGATATTGGCCAGCATCTGCGTGTTGGCCAGCGCCTGCTGAGCCACGAGATCCTGGCGAAAGCGTTCGGTGTCCAGGGTCTGGGCGTCTGGCTCGTCGCTTTTTGGATCGAGCGGGGGATGTCCCCCGGCAGGTGAGGCCAGCACCACGTTTATCCCCGCATCACGGAAGACATACCAGGGCGCGGCGAACTCTTCCAGCCAGAAGCCCGTTTTTTTACCGGTATCACCCAGCCTGTCATGCGAAGTCAGCACCATTAATACTTTCATTTTTCTATCCTCAGGGTTGGTCACCGGCCACGCGAATCAGTACCTTGCCGAAGTTTTTACCTTCAAGCATGCCGATAAAGGTCTCCGGCGCATGGTCCAGACCCTCCACACTATCTTCACGGAAAACAAAGCGATCTTCTGCCACCCACTGACTCATCTGGCTAAAGAATTCGCCGAAGCGGTGGCCATAGTCCTGGGTAATGATAAAGCCCTGAACGCGCAGGCGTTTGCGCAGGATAGTTCCCTGAAACTGTGGCAGCTGGTTGGGGCCGGCGGCAGGTTCGGTACTGTTATAGTCGGCAATCAGTCCGCAGACCGGTATGCGTCCCTTTGTATTCATCAGCGGCAGTACCGCACTGAATACCTTACCGCCAACGCTTTCGAAGTAGACGTCAATCCCCTCGGGACAGTGGCGCCTGAGGGATTCCGCGAAATCGCCGGCGCGGTGATCCAGACAGCGGTCAAAGCCCAGCGACTCTTCTGCATAGCGGCACTTATCGGCGCCGCCCGCAATTCCCACCACGTAGCAGCCTTTCAATTTCGCAATCTGCCCGACGATGGATCCTACCGCGCCGGTGGCGGCGGCAACGACCACCGTTTCACCCGGCTGCGGCTGACCGATATCCAGCAGCCCCATATAGGCGGTGAAGCCCGGCATACCGAGCATCCCGAGTGCCCATGAGGGGTGCTTTAATACCGGGCCGCTCAGCTTAAACAAATCCTTGCCGTCAGAGAGTGCGAAGTCCTGCCATCCGCTGTTGCTGACCACCCAGTCACCTTCGGCATAGTCAGGGTGGTCAGAGTGTTCGACAATGGCGACGGTGCCTGCGCCCATAACCTCGTTAATCGCCACGGGCGGGACATAGGAGGGGCCCTCGCTCATCCGTCCACGCATATACGGGTCCAGCGAAAGCCAGATGGTGCGCAGCAGAATTTGTCCTGCCGCTGGCGTCGGAACGTGCCCGGTTTCAAGCCGGAAATTAGCTTCTGTCGGTGCGCCGTGCGGGCGGGATGCCAGTACGATGCGGCGATTAGTCTGTTTATCTTGCGGCATAATTTTCTCCTTAATGCGGAATGCGGCCTGGTAAAAGCGTAGTGCATCAGCGGACCTGATGCCTGGCGCCCTGTGCCATTACCGCATCAGAGACCCTCAGGCCCCGATAAAGTGGCCGGGCTTTTCCAGCGCCCCGGCAATGGCATCCGTCAGGCGCTGCAATGCTTCAGGGCTGATAATATAAGGCGGCATCAGGTAGATCAGCCGGCCAAACGGGCGTATCCACACGCCGCACTCGACAAAAAATGCCTGCAAAGCGGCCATATTGACCGGCTGATGAGTTTCAATCACCCCGATAGCGCCCAGTACGCGCGCATCTTTTACTGCAGGGTGGTCGGCAAGGGGCAGAAGCGAGCGGCGGAGCTGCGCTTCAATATCCGCGACCTGCTGCGGCCACTGGTTCTCCTGGAGCATCGCCAGGCTCTCGCTGGCGACGGCGCAGGCCAGAGGGTTACCCATAAAGGTTGGCCCATGCATAAAGCAGCCCGCCTCGCCGTTGCTGACGGTATCGGCGACGTGACGGGTGGTCAGCGTGGCTGAGAGCGTCATGGTTCCGCCGGTCAGGGCCTTACCCACGCAGAGAATATCCGGCGCGATATCAGCATGTTCGCAGGCGAACAGCTTACCGGTGCGGCCAAAGCCGGTGGCAATCTCATCGGCAATCAGCAGGATGCCGTACCTGTCGCACAGCGCCCGTACGCGCTGCAAATAGCGCGGGTGATAGAACCGCATGCCGCCCGCGCCCTGAACCACCGGCTCCAGGATCACTGCGGCGACCTCGCCAGCGTGATGCGTTATCAGCCGCTCAATGTCATCGGCATCGCTGTCGCGCCACGCTTCATCAAAGCGGCAGGCGGGGGCGGCGGCGAACAGATGGCTGGGCAGGTAGCCCTGATAGAGGCTGTGCATCGAATTGTGCGGATCGCACACCGACATGGCAGCAAAGGTATCGCCGTGGTAGCCATTTCGCAGCGTCAAAAAACGCTGCCGCTTCTCGCCGCGTGCCTGCCAGTATTGCAGGGCCATTTTCATGGCGACTTCTACCGCTACCGATCCCGAATCCGCCAGAAACACGCACTCCAGCACGGCTGGCGTCATGTCGACCAGCCTGCGACAAAGTGCGACCGCAGAAGGATGGGTAATCCCGCCAAACATCACGTGCGACATCTGTGCTATTTGCGCGGTCATCGCCTGATTAAGCCGGGGATGGTTATAACCGTGAATCGCAGCCCACCAGGAGGACATGCCGTCCACCAGCGTACGGCCATCGGCCAGCTGAAGCGAGGTGCCCTGGGCACCGACCACCGGGTAGACCGGCAGCGGCTGACTCATTGAGGTATAGGGGTGCCAGATGTGGCTGCGATCGAAGGCGAGGTCTGAAGGGGTCATAAAATTACTTGTAAACCAATTTCAAAAAAATTAGTTTACAAGTATAACCGGGCAACGACCCGACACGACAGTACTTTTTTGGAGCAAGCAATGGCAACTCGCTGGACGGTCTCACAGGCTCAAGCCCTGTTTAATAAGCCTTTTCTCGAACTGATGTTTGAAGCGCAGCAGGTGCATCGTCAGCACTTCGACCCGCGTCAGGTGCAGGTCAGTACACTGCTGTCGATTAAAACCGGGGCCTGCCCGGAGGATTGCAAATATTGCCCGCAGAGCGCGCGGTACAAAACCGGGCTGGAGTCCGAACGGCTGATGGAAGTGGAGGAGGTGCTGAGCTCCGCGCGTAAGGCGAAGGCCGCCGGCTCCGATCGCTTCTGTATGGGGGCCGCCTGGAAAAACCCCAACGACCGCGATATGCCTTACCTTGAGCAGATGGTAAAAGGCGTGAAGGCGATGGGGCTGGAAACCTGTATGACGCTGGGCATGCTGAGCGACGGACAGGCGCAGCGTCTGGCAGAGGCGGGGCTGGATTTCTACAACCATAACCTGGACACCTCCCCGGAGTTTTATGGCAGCGTCATCACCACCCGCAGCTATCAGGAACGTCTGGATACGCTGGGCAAAGTCCGCGATGCCGGAATTAAGGTCTGCTCCGGGGGCATTGTCGGGCTGGGTGAAACCGTCAGCGACCGCGCCGGGCTGCTGGTTCAGCTGGCAAATCTGCCCACGCCGCCGGAAAGCGTACCGATTAATATGCTGGTCAAGGTCAAAGGCACGCCAATGGCGGACAATGATGACGTCGATCCCTTCGATTTTATCCGCACCATTGCCGTCGCCCGCATCATGATGCCAGCCTCGCACGTGCGTCTCTCTGCCGGGCGTGAACAGATGAGCGAGCAGACCCAGGCAATGTGCTTTATGGCCGGCGCAAACTCTATCTTCTACGGCTGTAAATTGCTGACAACCCCCAATCCTGAAGAGGATAAGGATATGCTGCTCTTCCGCAAGCTGGGCCTCAATCCGCAGCACACCACCACCGAGGCGGGCGATAACGAGCAGCAGCAGTCTCTGGCCGGACAGTTGCTGAACGCCGATACCGAGCAGTTCTATAACGCGGCGGTCTGAATGCGTCCTGGATGTGCCTTAAATTCGCGGTGGCCTGTATGAGCCAGACAGGCTGTCGTTTAAATCTGTGGTGGACCCTATGAGCTGGCAGCAACGGATCGATCTCGCCCTCGCCGAACGCCGGGAGAAGGGGCAGTTTCGCCAGCGGCGGATCAACCAGCAGGGCGATGCGCGGACATTACAGATCGACGGGCGTCGCTATCTCAACTTTTCCGCCAATGACTACCTTGGGCTGAGTCACGAGCCGCGCATTATTCGTGCCTGGCAGCAGGGGGCGGAACAGTATGGCGTGGGGGCCGGCGGCTCCGGCCACGTCACCGGCTACAGCGCCCCCTGTGCGGCGCTGGAGACGCAGCTGGCCGCGTGGCTGGGCTTTCCCCGCGCGCTGCTGTTTATCTCTGGCTTTGCCGCTAACCAGGCGGTCATTACGGCGATGATGGCGAAAGGGGATCGGCTTTTCGCCGATAAGCTCAGCCACGCTTCGCTGCTGGAAGCCGCGGTGCTCAGCCCGTCGACGCTGCGCCGCTTCGCGCATAACCAGCCTGACGCACTGAACAGGCTGCTGGCGGGCAACGCAGCGGGGGAAACGCTGGTGGTCACCGAGGGGGTGTTCAGCATGGATGGCGACAGCGCACCGCTGGCACCGATCCATCGGCTGACCCGTCAGTATGGCGGCTGGCTAATGGTGGATGACGCTCACGGCATCGGTACCGTCGGAGAGCAGGGGCGCGGCAGCTGCTGGCAGCAAAATGTCCGTCCCGAGCTGCTGGTAGTGACCTTTGGCAAAGCCTTTGGCGTCAGCGGCGCGGCGGTACTCTGCCAGCAGGACACCGCCGACTACCTGCTGCAATTTGCCCGCCACCTGATTTACAGCACCGCCATGCCGCCCGCGCAGGCCTGTGCGCTGACTGCCGCACTGACCTGCGTTCAGCAGGGAGACGATCGCCGTCAGCGACTGGCGCAGAATATCCATCAGTTTCGCGACGGCGCGCGCGCGCGAGGCCTGACGCTGCTTCCCTCTCTCACCGCTATCCAGCCGCTGGTTGTCGGTGATGAGCATCGCGCGCTGGCGCTGGCAGAGAGGCTGCGTCAGCTTGGCTGCTGGGTGACGGCCATCCGACCGCCCACCGTTCCCCCGGGCACGGCGCGGCTGCGCATTACGCTCAGCGCGGCGCATCAGGCGGAGGATATTGAACAACTGCTGGACCTGCTGCATCAGGCGACTTGTCCGGCGGACGGGTTACCGACTGACGCCGCGCCTCACCCGGCGTGCGGAGGAGGAGCATGACGCACGCTGTCGATAAACAGGCCATCGCCCAGGCCTTTGGTCGCGCCGCAGAGGGTTACAACCAGCATGCTGAACTTCAGCGTCTGAGCGGCGAGGCGCTGGCCGGTTTTGCCACCCGCCAGCGGGATTTGAACGTGCTGGATGCCGGTTGTGGCACCGGCTGGTTCAGCCAGCGCTGGCGCGAGGCGGGAAACCACGTTACCGCGTTCGACCTTTCCGCCCAGATGCTGGAGCGGGCGCGAGCCGGAAAGACCGCCAATGACTACCGCCAGGGCGATATCGAAGCGCTGCCCTTTCACGCAGCAGAATTTGATCTCTGCTGGAGCAACCTTGCGGTGCAGTGGTGCAGTGATTTGCGCCAGGCCCTGGCTGAACTGTGCCGGGTGACCCGCCCGGGAGGACAGGTTCTGTTTTCCACCCTGGAAGCAGGTTCACTCGGCGAAGTTCAGCTCGCCTGGCAGCATCTCAACCTTCCCGCGCCGGTTAACCGGTTTTTATCCACCGGGCAGATTGCCGAAGCGGGAGAGGGGATGGCGCTGACGTTACACCGCCAGACGCTGACGCTGGCCTTCCCCGACGTGCTGAGTGCGCTGCGCTCGCTGAAGGGGATTGGAGCAACGCACCTGCATCAGGGGCGGAATGGCGCCCTGCTGACCCGCCGCCATCTTCATCAGCTCGAACAGGTCTGGCCCCGCGACGCGCGCGGCTGCCTGCTTAGCTACCATCTGATTTATGGAGTAATTAACCGTGACTGAACGTTGGTTTATAACCGGAACGGACACCGAAGTGGGGAAAACCGTCGCCAGCACCGCCCTGCTACAGGCGGCCAGGCAGGCGGGTTTTCGCTGCGTGGGATACAAGCCCGTCGCTTCCGGCAGTGAGATCACGCCACAGGGGCTGCGCAATGAGGATGCCTTAGCCCTGCAAAAGGCGTCCGCCGTGGATCTCCCTTACGACAGCATTAATCCGATGGCGTTTGTGGAGCCTACCGCTCCGCATATCCTCAGCGCGGAGGAGGGCAGGCCTATCGATTTTCAGCAGCTTTCTGCCGGGCTGAAGGCCCTGACGCAGCAGGCGAACTGGGTGCTGACCGAGGGGGCTGGCGGCTGGTTCACCCCGCTCACCGACAGCGCAACCTTCGCCGACTGGGTGCGGGCTGAACAGCTGCCGGTTGTGCTGGTGGTGGGGATTAAGCTGGGCTGTATTAACCATGCGCTGCTGACCGCGCAGGCAATTCTGGCCAGCGGTCTGAGGCTGGCAGGGTGGATAGCAAACGCTGTTCAGCCGCCGGGCAAGCGGCATCAGGAGTATCTGACCACGCTGGCGCAGCGGCTCCCGGCGCCGATGCTGGGCGAAATTCCCTACCTGACCGAGGCGGAGGACTTTGAACAGCTGGGGCAATACGTCAGACTGCCGGTGTGAATAGCGGCGCCAGACAGCGCAACCGGGGCAGGCAGCATGCTGGAGCGGTATAACGCGCCGCTACAGAGCGCTCAAACCGCCAGCCAGGTGTTAACCATATTCTCATCAAGCTGAGCAACGGTGCCGTGCGCCACGTTGCGGCCCTGGTGCAGCAGGAGAAAGTAGTCGGCCACCCGGCGGATAAACGAAATGCGCTGTTCAAGCAGCAGGATGGTCAGGCCGAAGTCATGGTTAAGGCGATGGATAAGATTGCCCATCTCCTCCTCCAGCCAGGAGGACATTCCCTCCATCGGCTCATCCAAAATCAGCAGCCTGGGCTCCAGCACCAGCGCCCTCGCCAGGGCCAGCTGTTGCTGCTGATCGGCACGCAGATCGCCGCTGCGCTGGTGGCGCAGGGACCAGAGCGCCGGAAAGAGATCGTACACCACCGGGGGGATGGCCCGATGCCTATCGGGACCCGCACCGGCAAGCAGCGCGATTTGCAGATTGGCCTCCACGCTTAGCTGTGAAAAGAGCTGACGCCGCTGCGGAACATAGCCTATCCCCAGCGCGGCCCGCTGTTCTACTGGCTGCAGCAGCAGATCCTGCGGCGGCAGGCTCCCCTCCTGCCAGATAATCGAGCCGCTGTTAATGGGCAGATTACCCATAATACAGTTAACCAGAGTGGTTTTGCCCATGCCGGGGCGGCCCAGCACGCCGGTGCAGGTGCCAGGCGGTAATTCGAGATCGACATCCCACAAAATATGGTTTTGTCCGTAAAACTGATTAATTGAACGTAAGCTGAGCATCTGACACTCTCCTTCAGACAGTTATCGATCGCACCTGATTGCATCCGCTCTCCGTCGTCTGTCAAACAGTCTTCAATGCCTTGTATAAGAAACCTGCGGCTCTGAGCTTCGTTCTGGTGTAAGGAGCTCGCCGGGTGGTGACCTGCTTCCCGTAGTGTCTTGCAATTGACAGGCCAGGTTGTTAAGTGCTGCACGCAATCATGATACCGACAGGCATTTTGCTGCGGTTATTGGTAATGTTTATTTAATAATTACCGGTAGTGATTTGGTGCTGCACTGCGGCGGTGCCCCGTGCAGGCTGGTGATGGTGCAGTTGCCTGTCTGAGAAGCAGTGAGAGGGGAAAGGATATAAGTAAATAAGGGGTAACCAGGGCTGGCGGCGGCACCAAAACTATGCTTACTCATCATGCCAATGCTGAAGATTGACAGTGAAAAAAAGCAAAAAAAAATTTTTAGCATCCTTTTTTACCGGCAGCGCAGCTTTATACACAGCAGACGGTTCGGGCGCTCAAATCAGTTATCCACCATTCCTGTGGATAACCATGTGCATGAGCGGCTTAAAACTCACGCCAGGCGAGAGCCAGCGCGGCCTGGGCACGAGTTGCTGTGAAACTCATCTTACGGTGAATGCATAACACTATCAACGACTTGATGAAAATCAAGCAGGATAAAAAAACCGGCCGCGCGCTTCCCGCATTTTGTCAGCCACGCTTGACAAATGTTAAAGTGGCAGACCCTTCTGGGGATAACCTCACTATTCCCTGTTTGATTAAGTATTTAACCGATTATCTATAAGGACTTAACGGCAGGTTCACTTTATCATGCAAAATAACTGTGGATATATCCAGTCTTTTTTGCTGGCAAAATCGCCACGGCAGAGTAAAATTAATCTCCTGTCCGCGAGCATTTATCATCAGGTAGCAATCCAATGAGCAAAGTCTTTAAACTCAACTCCGATTTCCAGCCAGCAGGTGACCAGCCTGAGGCTATTCGCCGTCTTGAAGAGGGGCTGGAGGATGGGCTGGCTCATCAAACCCTGCTGGGGGTGACCGGATCGGGCAAAACCTTCACCGTGGCCAATGTTATTGCCGATCTGAACCGCCCGACCATGGTGCTGGCACCTAACAAAACCCTCGCTGCGCAGCTTTACGGCGAGATGAAGGAGTTTTTCCCCGATAACGCGGTGGAGTATTTCGTCTCTTACTACGACTATTATCAGCCTGAGGCCTATGTGCCCAGCTCCGATACCTTTATTGAAAAAGACGCCTCGGTGAATGAGCACATTGAGCAGATGCGCCTGTCAGCGACCAAAGCGCTGCTGGAACGTCGCGACGTGATTGTGGTGGCGTCGGTGTCGGCCATTTACGGTCTGGGCGATCCCGATCTCTATCTCAAAATGATGCTGCATCTGACGCGGGGTATGGTTATCGACCAGCGCTCGATCCTGCGTCGGCTCTCCGAGTTGCAATATACCCGCAACGATCAGGCTTTCCAGCGCGGGACGTTCAGGGTACGCGGCGAGGTGATCGATATCTTCCCGGCGGAGTCCGATGACTATGCCCTGCGCGTAGAGCTGTTTGACGAAGAGGTGGAACGGCTGTCAATATTTGACCCGCTGACCGGGCAGATCGAATCGGTGATCCCACGCTATACCATCTATCCCAAAACGCACTATGTAACGCCGCGCGAGCGCATTTTGCAGGCGATGGAAGAGATTAAAGTGGAGCTGGTCGACCGTAAACGCGTTCTGCTGGAAAACAATAAGCTGCTGGAAGAGCAGCGCATCACCCAGCGTACCCAGTTCGACCTTGAAATGATGAACGAGCTGGGCTACTGCTCGGGGATCGAAAACTACTCGCGCTATCTCTCCGGGCGCGGTCCGGGCGAAGCGCCCCCGACCCTGTTTGACTACCTGCCTGCCGACGGGCTGCTGGTTATTGACGAATCACACGTCACCATTCCGCAGATCGGGGGGATGTATCGCGGTGACCGGGCGCGTAAAGAGACGCTGGTGGAGTATGGTTTCCGGCTGCCGTCCGCGCTGGATAACCGCCCAATGAAATTCGAAGAGTTTGAGGCGCTGGCACCGCAGACCATCTACGTCTCTGCCACGCCGGGTAATTATGAGCTGGAGAAATCGGGCGGTGAGGTGATCGACCAGGTGGTGCGTCCTACCGGGCTGCTCGATCCCCTGATTGAGGTGCGCCCGGTCGGTACCCAGGTTGACGACCTGCTGTCTGAAATCCGCAAGCGCGCCGTGATCAATGAGCGCGTGCTGGTGACGGTACTGACCAAAAGGATGGCGGAAGACCTAACCGAGTATCTCGAAGAGCACGGCGAGCGCGTTCGCTATCTGCACTCGGACATTGATACCGTGGAGCGCGTGGAAATTATCCGCGATCTGCGGCTGGGCAAGTTTGACGTGCTGGTGGGGATCAACCTGCTGAGGGAAGGGCTGGATATGCCGGAGGTGTCGCTGGTGGCGATACTGGATGCCGACAAAGAGGGCTTCCTGCGCTCCGAGCGTTCGCTGATCCAGACCATCGGCCGTGCCGCGCGAAACCTTAACGGTAAGGCAATTCTGTATGGCGATAAAATTACGCCCTCCATGGCGCGGGCGATTGGTGAAACCGAGCGTCGTCGGGAAAAGCAGGAGCTGCACAATAAGGAGCAGGGCATCGTACCCCAGGGTCTCAACAAGAAAATCGCCGATATTCTTGAGCTGGGGCAGGGCATTAACAAGACCAAAACCCGGGGGCGCGGCGGCAAAACCTCCCATCCTGTTGTTGAGGACGACAGCCCTTACCTGGCAATGACGCCGCAGGCGCTGCAGAAGAAGATCCACGAGCTGGAGTCGGAGATGCAGCAGCATGCGCAGAACCTGGAGTTCGAGGAGGCCGCGCGCGTACGCGATCGGCTACACGAGGCGCGCGAGCTCTTTATTGCGGCTTCCTAGCCGCGCGTTTCCGCTTAAACAATCGACTGAATAGCATGCTCCAGCGCAATGTGGAGCAGCTGTCGGTCGTGCCGGTAGCGGATATCTGCCGCCTCAAGCGGCTCCTGGATAATCAGGCGATCGGTGACGTTGTGGGTATCGGTACCGGGGCCGACGACAACGGCATCAATGACCTTTTTACCGATGTACTCTTCCATAATTGCCAGCTTGTTGGCCAGCGTGAGCTGAGCGGCGGCAGGGCTCAGCTCTTTACCCAGATTTCCGATAAATACCATCGTGGCTGGCGTACGGCGCAGCGCCTGTGCCATATCGGGCATCAGCAGTACCGGCATCAGGCTGGTGTAAAAACTGCCCGGCCCAATCAGGATAAGATCGGCCTCGGCGATGGCCTCAACCGCTTCGCGGGTGGCCGTCACCGCAGGAGAGAGCATCAGCTCGCGGGGGGGACGACACATCCGATCGATTTCCGTCTCGCCGTGCACCCGTTGCCCCTCTTCATCAATGGCCTCCAGGTCCACCGGCTGCTCTGACATGGGGATCAGAAACGCATCTACCTTAAGCAAATTGCGGATCAGATTAATGGCCTCAATCGGGCGCACGCTGAGGTTATCCAAGGCTACCAACATCAGGTTACCGAGGTTATGTCCGGCCAGCTCGCCGTTTCCGGCAAAGCGATACTCAAACATGGCAGAGGCCACGCTCGGTTCGGTAATCAGCTGATTCAGGCAGTTACGCATATCGCCCCAGGCAATGCCTCCTTCGTCACGACGAATGCGCCCGGTTGAACCGCCATTATCGGTGGTGGTGACGATGCCAGTGAGCCGCGATCCAAGTGGGGAGAGCGCCGACATCACGCGACCCAGACCATGCCCGCCACCGATAGCCACCACGCGATCGAGATCGGCCAATGTGCGATTACGCATAAAATTCCTTCTGTTTTGAAGCGGTTTATTGACCCGAAACGGGCCACATGCATTTGTGCCATTTTACCCTAAACTGGCAGGGAACAGGCGGCTAAAATACGTTATATATCAAAATACATAGCGAAAGATGATGTTGGAATCCCGGACGGTTTAGCGGTAGAATTTCCAGACCATGGTTTACCGGTGTCGGTAGACCACACTTAGCCCTGGCACCTACGTCTTTGGATAGGGTGCCCTGGCCGCAACGATACGTTGCCAGGGTGCAGAAAGAAATGCCTGCATCTCCCGAATTGGAAAGGTGTTCTGGTGCAACAATTTACTGATAGCTTCGACCGCAGTTTTTATTATCTGCGTCTGTCGATCACTGACGTCTGCAATTTTCGTTGCAGCTACTGCCTGCCCGACGGCTATAAGCCCCAGGGTACAACCAACAAAAGCTTCCTTACGCTGGATGAAATCCGGCGGGTTACCCGTGCCTTCGCGGCAGCCGGGACGGAAAAAGTCCGCCTTACCGGCGGTGAGCCTTCACTGCGCCGCGACTTCACCGACATTATCGCTGCCGTTCGCGAGAACGCCGCCATCCGCCAGCTGGCGGTTACCACCAATGGCTACCGGCTGGCCCGCGATGTCGCTGCATGGCGCGCCGCCGGGCTGACCGCGCTCAACGTCAGCATCGACAGTCTGGATGCTCGCCAGTTTCATGCCATCACCGGGCAGGATAAATTTCATCAGGTCATGAGTGGGATTGATGCCGCCTTTGATGCGGGATTCAGCAAGGTGAAGGTGAATACCGTGCTGATGCGCGACATCAACCATAACAGCCTGGAGACATTCCTGAACTGGATCCGTGACCGGCCCATCCAGCTGCGGTTTATCGAGCTGATGGAAACCGGCGAGGGCGGGGCGCTGTTTCGTCAGCACCATATCTCCGGCGAGGTGATCCGCGACCGTCTGCTGCTCCAGGGCTGGGTTCGTCAGTCGCGCGCGCGAAGCGATGGCCCGGCGCAGGTCTTCACCCATCCCGATTATCAGGGTGAAATCGGCCTGATCATGCCTTATGAAAAAGATTTCTGTGCCAGCTGTAACCGCCTGCGCGTCTCGGCGGTCGGTAAGCTGCATCTCTGCCTGTTTGGCGACGGCGGCGTGTCACTGCGCGATCTGCTGCAAAGCGACGATCAGCAGGATGCGTTGCAGGCGCGTATTGCAGCCAGCCTGCGAACCAAAAAGCAGACGCACTTCCTGCATCAGGGCAACACCGGCATTACGCAGAATCTCTCATTTATCGGCGGTTAAGTAAGGAGCTCAACATGGGTAAACCCACAGCAGAATTCATCGCGCTTAACGCAGCGGTCCTCACCGTCTCTGACAGCCGCGACGCCGCCAGTGACACCTCCGGGGACTATCTGCGTGAAGCGCTGACCGGGGCAGGCCACCGCGTCTGCGACCGGGCCATAGTAAAAGACGACCGCTACCGCATCCGTGCGGTGGTATCCAGCTGGATCGCCAGTACGGACGTGCAGGTGGTGTTGATCAACGGCGGCACTGGCTTTAACAGCAAAAACAGCACCCCGGAAGCGCTTCTGCCGCTGTTCGATCGCGAAATTGAGGGCTTTGGCGAGCTGTTTCGCATGGTCTCCTGGGAGGAGATCGGCAGCTCAACCATCCAGTCGCGCGCGGTCGCGGGCATGGCGAATCAGACGCTAATTCTGGCCATACCCGGCTCGACCGGGGCCTGCCAGAGCGCCTGGGAACGGATCATTCAGGATCAGCTTGATGCCCGCACCCGCCCCTGCAACTTTGTTTCACACGTAAAGAAGCCCTGAACAGATGTCACAACTCACACATATTAATGCTGCCGGTGAGGCGCATATGGTGGATGTTTCCGCCAAAACGGAGAGCGTACGCGAAGCCCGGGCAGAAGCCTTTGTGGTGATGCATGCCGATACGCTACAGATGATTATTGATGGCAGCCACCATAAGGGCGATGTCTTTGCCACCGCGCGCATTGCCGGTATCCAGGCGGCTAAACGCACCTGGGAGCTGATCCCCCTCTGCCATCCGCTACTGCTCAGCAAGGTTGAAGTCACCTTAACGGCTGACGTTGCCAGGCAGCGGGTGAGAATTGAATCCCTCTGCCGCCTGACCGGTAAAACTGGCGTAGAAATGGAAGCGCTCACCGCGGCGTCGGTCGCCGCGTTGACCATCTACGATATGTGCAAAGCGGTGCAGAAGGATATCTCCATCGAGCATTGTCGACTGCTGAGTAAAAGCGGCGGCAAGTCGGGTGACTTCAGGGCGGCTGACCATGATTAACGTGCTGTTTTTTGCCCAGGTCCGCGAGTTAACCGGCACCGACAGCCTGAGCCTGCCGCAGGAGTACGCCACGGTTGAGGCGCTGCGGGCTGCGCTGGCTCAGCGCGGCGATCGCTGGGCGCTGGCGCTGACCACCGGTAAGCTGCTTTCCGCCGTGAATCAAACGCTGGTGGCGCCTCAGCATCCGCTTCAGGATGGTGATGAGGTGGCTTTTTTCCCACCGGTCACCGGAGGATAAATGGAAACGCGGATCCGGGTCGGCCAGGCCCCGTTTGATATGGCAGAAGAGTACCGCTGGCTGGCAGCCTGTGATGAAGATGGCGCCGTAGTGACCTTTACCGGCAAGGTGCGCAACCATAACCTCGGCGATAACGTCTCCGCGCTCACGCTGGAACACTATCCCGGGATGACGGAAAAGGCGCTGGCAGAAATTGTCGCCGAGGCGCGTGAGCGCTGGCCCATGCAGCGCGTAACGGTAATTCACCGCACTGGCGAACTGTTTCCCGGTGATGAAATTGTGATGGTAGGGGTAAGCGGAGCCCACCGTGGCAGCGCCTTTGCCGCCGCCGAGTTTATTATGGACTATCTTAAAACCCGAGCGCCTTTCTGGAAGCGTGAAGCCACGCCCGGCGGCGACCGCTGGGTTGAATCCCGCGATAGCGACCACCAGGCTGCCTCGCGCTGGAAATAAACCACAAGGAAAGTCATGATCCGTTCCCCCCTGAAGCGCGGACTGCTGCTGGCACTGCTGGTGCTGGCAGGCTGTAGCAGCCAGCCGCACAAAAACCTTCCCGAGCGGCGGCCCGCCGACGTCAAAGCGCAGATTGTCCGGCTGATCCCCGCCGGAGTGAACGACAGGCAGGGCTGGGCAAACGATATCTTTGCCGCCTTCAACAGCCAGGGCATTGATGCGTCCCCCGACAATCTCTGTGCGGTCATTGCGGTGACCGATCAGGAGTCCAACTTCAATGTAGATGCCACGGTGGCGGGCTTGCCTAAAATCGCCTGGGGTGAGATTGACCGGCGCGCCGCCAGCCTGCATATTCCAGCCTTTGTGGTCCGTACCGCGCTGATGATTAACTCACCCAGCGGAAAAAGCTACGCCTGGCGGCTGGATCACGTACGCAGTGAAAAAGAGCTAAGCGCCATTTTCGATGACTTTATCAATATGGCCCCGATGGGACAGAGGCTGTTTGGCAATCTGAACCCTATCCATACCGGTGGGCCGATGCAGGTGAGTATTGACTTCGCGGAGGCGCAGTCAAAAGGCTACCCTTATCCGGTCGACGGCACGCTGCGCCATGAGGTATTTACCCGGCGCGGCGGAGTCTGGTTTGGCACCCGCCACCTGCTGGGGTATCCCACCCACTACAGCAGGCCGCTCTATCGCTTTGCCGATTTCAATGCGGGCTGGTACGCCAGCCGCAACGCGGCTTTCCAGGCCGCGGTGGCGCAGCTGACCGGCATTAAGCTGGCGCTGGATGGCGATGTGATCCGCTATGGTACAGACACGCCGGGTGCCACTGAGCTGGCCGTCCGTACCCTGAGCAGGCAGCTGGACATGAGCAATAGCAGTATCCGGCGCGCGCTGGAGCAGGGGGAAACCCTGGCATTTGAGAAAAGCGCGCTGTGGGAGAAGGTGTTCACCCTGGCTGATAAAAATGCCGGCGTGCGCCTGCCGCGTGAAAGGCTGCCCGGCATCCAGCTGGAAAGCCCGAAAATCACCCGTAATCTCACCACCGCCTGGTATGCCCAGCGGGTCGACGGACGCTATCAACGCTGTCTGACGCGGGCGAAATAGCGCAGTGATACGCCCGGCCACAGGCGAGCGAAATAGCGCGGTGATACGCCCGGCCACGAGCGGCCGGGCGTGTTCACCCGCGGCTAACCCGCACCCAGCTGAAAGCGTTCGACCGTCTCCGCCAGCTGCTTCGCCTGATTTTCCAGCGAAGCAGCGGCGGCCGACATCTGCTGAACCAGCGCCGAGTTCTGCTGGGTGGTGCCATCCATCTGGTTAACCGCCACCGTCACCTGACCAATGCCCTGCGACTGCTCGTCAGAGGCGTGGACAATTTCGGTAATAATGGTTTTTACCGAGTCTACCGCCGCACTCATCTCCTGCATCGTTTTTCCGGCATCCTGAACCAGAGAAACGCCCTGGCCCACGCGCTGGGTTGATTCGCCAATCAGCGCAGAAATATCCTTTACCGCATTGGCGCTGCGCTGGGCCAGGCTGCGGACCTCGGCGGCCACCACGGCAAAACCACGGCCCTGTTCTCCGGCACGCGCCGCCTCTACCGCCGCATTCAGCGCCAGAATATTAGTCTGGAAAGCGATACCGTTAATGATGCTGGTGATGGCGCCAATTTTCCGTGAGCTGTCGTCGATCTGCTGCATGATCTGCACCACCTGAAGTACCAGATCCTCGCCGCGCCTGGCGATATCCGTCGCGGTACTGGTGAGGGCGGTCGCCTGATGCGCGTTATCCGCATTGTGCTTCACGGTGGCGGTGAGCTGTTCCATGCTGGCAGCCGTTTCTTCCAGCGCGGCGGCCTGCTGTTCGGTCCGCGAGGCGAGATCCAGGTTACCGGTGGCAATCTCACCGGCACCCTGCCTGACCGCGTGACTGGCGGAGATAATTTCCCCCACCATGGTACGCAGCTGCTGCTGCATGGTGTGCATGGCGAAAAAGATGCTCTGCCGATCCTGTGCCGCAACCGGAATGGCCGCGCTCAGGTCTCCCCGCGCGACGCCCAGCGCAATCTCTGCCGCCTGCAAAGGCTCCCCACCAATAGGCCTGGCAACTTTACGGCTGAAAAGCAGACCCAGTACGGTACAGACGATTATGATGCTGAGCAGCATCATAATTAGCGCAGAGTAAAGCTGACGGTTTGCTTCCGCCATCACCGCGCTCACCGGCGCGACAATCCCCAGATACCAGGGGCTGTCGCTGTTACCAATGGTCACCGGACGCCAGGTCTCCAGCACCTTCTCCCCCAGCGCGCTGTCGTAATGTTCCACAATAGCCTGCGTACGCGGCCCGCGATTTCCGGTATAGGGCTTCCCGGCCTGCGCTTTATCGGTGCCGGACACCACCAGCCCACCATGAGAAATCAGCAGCGCATAGCCGGTTCCCCGCCAGGGGTGAATGGCACCGATGGTTTTTTGCAGCGAGGCAAGAGAAATATCTGAGGTGACCACCGCTTTAAGCCTGCCGTCGTCGATGATCACGGCGGCAACGGAGGTGAGCAGGGTATCGACGCCGTTGTAGGCGTAGGTATAAGGTTCAATTAACACATCTTTCTGGCGTTTTTGCGGGATAAGGTAGTAGTCCCCCTCGCCTGGCGTGAGAAAGGAGTCCAGATTGTGCATTGCAAAGTTACCGGACTTATCGCGATCGACAAAGCGTGCAAAGCGGCCCTGCGGCGCGGCACCGGGCAGTTTGGCGATCTCTGCATCTTTTCCATCCCAGGCGTTCGCTTCAAAGATCACCGACATCGAGAGGTAGTCGGGATTCTGCTTAAGCGAATATTTCATCAGGTTTTCAGCAGTGGTACGGTCGGTTATGCCTGAGGGCGGCAGGGCAATCAGGCTTTGCCCGAGGTCTTTTGCTACCGTGCGGGCATAATCCAGCTCTTTTTGCACGCTGAGGGCCTGGCTTTCGGCAATCTGCCCCAGATACTCTCCGGCCAGCATGCGCTGCTGCCTGGCTGACTGCCAGCTCAGCAGTCCAATGGTAATGGTAAAGCCGAGCGTGATGGTTAGCGCCCCGGTCACGAGCATCAGCGTGCGGGTGCTCATCTTCCGTTTATGGTTTGATTTCGTTTTCATTCAGGTTCCCCGGCGTAAAAAGGTGCAGCATAGGCATACTTCCTGTTTAGCGATCTCCCTGTGTACGTTCTATCGGCATAAACTGGCGCTTCTTTAAGCACGGCTGAACCGATTTTGCAGTCTGACCGTACGGCAGGGGTTCCAGGGTGAAGAAAAAGGTGAGTGCGGGGCTGGCTTAATCTCCCCGGACTGTGCCAGACTTGCGGTTACCTTGTGGTAATTCCGTTCACGTGAGAATAAGGAGAAAATCATGGATCGATACCCACGCTCTAATGGGTCAATCGTATCGCAGGCCAGCAGTGGCGTTCAGACCTACATGGCGCAAGTCTATGGCTGGATGACCTGCGGCCTGCTGCTGACGGCGTTTGTGTCATGGTTTGCGGCCAATACGCCAGCCGTTATGGAACTGGTTTTTGCTAATCGCATTACCTTCTTTGGCCTGATTATTGTCCAGCTTGGCCTGGTGTTTGTGCTGTCAGGTATGGTGCACAAGCTGAGCGGGGCGGCGGCAACCGGGCTGTTTATGCTCTATTCAGCGCTTACCGGGCTGACCATGGCGAGTATTTTCCTGGTCTATACCTACTCTTCCATCGCCAGCACCTTCCTGGTGGCCGGTGGTATGTTTGGTGCCATGAGTTTCTGGGGCTACACCACTAAACGCGATCTGAGCGGTATGGGCAGCATGCTGTTTATGGCCCTGATTGGTATTGTGCTGGCGTCGGTGGTGAATATCTGGCTGAAGAGTACGGCGCTGATGTGGGCCGTAACCTATATTGGCGTGCTGGTGTTCGTGGGTCTGACCGCCTATGACACGCAGAAGCTAAAAAATATTGGTGAAGGCATCAACGTTGAGGATAAAGAGAATCTGCGTCGCTACTCAATCATGGGTGCGCTGACGCTGTATCTGGACTTCATCAACCTGTTCCTGATGCTGCTACGCATTTTCGGCAACCGTCGCTAAGACGGCACCCATGCTGCCTGAGCAGGCGCTGTTCTGTTAGCGCCCGCATGGTGTTGCTAAGGTAAGAACCTGCTGCCTGAGGCAGCATTGTGATAAGAGAGGTGCCCGCTTTGCAGCTGGCACCTCTTTTTTATCGCTTATTGTGCGGCCATCATCCGAATATCAGATATGTCTCTTCTGCCCATCAACGCCCCAACAGGTCTGGACCTGCCGATGGCGATGACTTTTCCATCCCAGCGTCAGGTCTTTTGCATCGCCTGCTGGTTTTTCTGCCGCAGGCCTTTCGCGCGGCTCTCCAGCCACAGATAAAGCACCAGCGCCAGCAGCAGCGGGGCGATAAAATAGATCACCCGGTAGGCGAGCAGCGCCGCAATAATCGCGCCGTGAGTGAGGTGCTCACCGCTCAGCAGTGCTAGGAATACCGCTTCCAGCACGCCGATCCCGGCTGGGATATGAATAATCACCCCCGCGATACTGCTGATCAGCAGCACGCCCAGCACCTGCGGGTAATCCACTCTCTGCCCCAGCAGGAGCCAGATAATAGCGCCCATGACCAGCCAGTTTGCGCTGGATACGCTGAACTGTAGCAGGGCCATACGCAGAGAGGGGAGTGCCAGCGTATGGCCCTTTACCGTCCAGCGCCGCCGGCGTGAAAAAGCGCAAAATGCCAGATAGACCAGCACAAACGCCAGCAGGCAGACGCCTGTCGCTCTAAGCGTGCCTTCCCCAATAAACCAGCCTGACGGGACAGGCACCAGACCCATACTGAACACCACGCCCGCCACCAGCACGTAGCCCAGCCAGTTGGTGGCGATGCTGAGCGAAAAAATACGCGTAATAGTGCTGCCGTCCAGCCCCAGCCGTGAGTAAAGGCGATAGCGCATCGCCACGCCGCCAACCCAGGTACTGAGCGTCAGATTAAAGGCATAGCAGATAAAGGAGACCAGCATCACCTGGCGCTTTTGCAAACGATGCCCGCAGTAGGCCTGACCAATCAGGTCGTACACGCCGTAGGTCAGATAGCTGACGATCACCAGCGCGACCGAGGAGAGAATGGCCAGCCGGTTATAGTGGGTGATCACCTCTGCCACATCGTGCCAGTTGACCTTACGGGCATAAATCACCAGCAGCACAACCACGGCGACAAAAAACAGCCCGGTGAGGATCTTCTTTATCCACCGCCAGCGAGGGTGCGAATCTGACATCAGCGCTTCACCTTTTCGTTCTCAGGCTTCACAATCTCATGCTCATGCTCATGCTCATGCTCATGCTCATGCTCATGCTCATGCTCATGCTCATGCTCATGCTCATGCTCAGGTTTCACCGTTTTATGCTCATGTTCAATTTTGATGGTTTTATGCTCCGGTTTGACGCGATCCTGGGTTTCCAGCTCGCTTTGTACCGGGGAGTCAGCCTGATCCGATTTCGCGGGCGCGGTAACCTGCGCCAGCTTTGGCGTATGGGCGGGCAGCCAGCCTGCAATCGCCGGGAAATGGCGCAGGAAGTGAAACACCAGCATGCTCTTCATAAACTGCCAGCCGTTTTTCTTCGGCAGTTCGCTTTTCTGCACGCGTCGGCAGTCCTGGGTCAGCAGATGATTCAGCGTGCCGCGCATGACCTCGTTAAAGGTGCGGTCGTGGATCATCAGGTTGGCTTCCAGATTCAGTGACAGGCTTAGCGGGTCAAGGTTGCTGGAGCCAACGGTAGACCAGTGGGTATCCTGCACGGCAATTTTGGCGTGCAGTGGGCGCCGGGTGTATTCATAAATCTCCACGCCGCCTTCGACCAGAAAGTTATACAGCAGCTCGGCACCCGTCTTCACAATCGGCATATCCGGCTCGCCCTGCACGACAAGCTTAACGGAAACGCCGCGCTGAGCAGCGTTGCGCATCTCGCGCAGCAGGCGGTAGCCGGGGAAAAAGTAGGCGTTAGCGATAATCACCTCATTTTTGGCCTCGCGCAGCATATCAATATAGTGCTGTTCTATATCGTCACGATGCTCGTCATTGTCGCGCCAGACAAACAGGACCTGAGCGTCGCCGGGTTTGGTGTTTTGCGCCGAACGATGGGAGCGCCCCCCCCACCAGCGGCGCGTGACCTGTTCGCTGTTGATAGCCTGCTGCACAAACAGGGCAATGTCCTCAACGATCGGACCTTTCACCTCAACGGCATAATCCTGTTTGGCTGCCGGACCATAGCTGGTGTTGTGTTCCGAGGAGAAATTGATACCGCCGACGAAGGCAATCTCATTATCGCAAACGACGATTTTACGATGCAGGCGTCGGAAGATATTGGTGCGCATGCCTAGCACCAGCGGGCGGGGATCGTAATAGATAAAGCGTACGCCCGCGGCGGTTAGCTGGTGGATAAAGTTTTCCGACAGATTATTGGAGCCATAGCCGTCCAGCAGCATTTCGACTCTCACGCCGCGCTTTGCCGCATCATAAACCACCTGATGCAGTTCATTACCGACCTCATCCTCAAAGAGGATAAAGCTTTCAAGCAGCACGCTGCTTTTCGCCCGACGAATGGCCTCAAACACGCGGGGAAAATAGTTTTCACCATTCTCCAGCAGTTTCAGCCGATTACCTTCACGCCAATGCATTTTCATAAGTGAATCTCCACGGCCAGAGGGGCATGATCGGACAGGTGCGACCAGGGCCGGAGCGGTATAGTCTGTGGGTGGCTGACCGTGGCATTTTTCACGTAAATGCGGTCCAGCCGGAGCAGCGGAAAGCGGGCGGGAAAGGTTCGGGCCGGGCGACCATAGTGCTGGCTAAATACCTCATCCATGCCCGCCTCCCGATGCAGGATCCTGTTAGCTTTTTGCTGCCAGTCATTAAAGTCACCCGCCACAATGACTGGCGCATCGGCGGGAAGACTGTTAATCAGTTCAGACATCATCATCAGCTGCGCATGACGGTGTGCCTCGCGAAGCCCCAGATGCACGCAGATGGCGTGCAGCGTAATATCGCGATGGGGGAGGGTCACCTTACAGTGCAGCAATCCGCGCTTCTCCGTACCCTCGACGGAGATATCCCGGTTCTCATACTCCACAATGGGAAAGCGGGACATCACCGCGTTGCCATGGTGTCCCTCGGGATAGACGGCATTGCGGCCATAGGCAAAATCATTCCACATGGTATCAGCCAGAAATTCGTAATGAGGTGTGTCAGGCCAGTCTTCAATCTGCAGCTGATTGACGGCGTGACTGCCCATCACCTCCTGTAAAAAAACAATATCCGCCGAGGTGGCCCGAACTGCATCGCGCAATTCTGGCAGGATAAAGCGACGGTTGAAGGCGTTGAAACCCTTATGCGTATTGATCGTCAGGACTTTTAATGAAAATCCTTGCGGTTTTTGTGACATACTGTGCGCGCTCTCCTTTTCGTCGTGCGAAGAATAAAGTGTAGTCTTTGTCACAAAATAGTGCCGGGCAGCCTCATTATTTGCGGCATTATCCGAAAAGTGGGGTAGTCTGAAGAATGCGCTATCGCTTACTGTGATAGCCAAACTGGGCGACCGATGTTGGGTGTGCCAGGAGAAGAAAATGAAATGGTCTAATCGTATCCAGATTGTCACCGGACAAGCCTGCGTACATATCATGTTGCACCTGCTGCTGATTGCAGCGCTGGTGTGGGGATGGAAACACCAAAGCCTGCTGCATGTCACCATGGTTTTACTGGCGCTTTATGCCTGCGTATTTACCGCCATGTTGTTGACACAGCGTCTGCCGCATCTGCGCCGCGTTGGCGACTTCCTTGAGGATGTCACCACCACCTACTATTTTGGGGCGGCCATGCTGGTACTCTACCTGCTGTCACGCGTTGTTCACCATAACCTGCTGCTGGGCTGTGTGGGTGTACTGATGCTGACCGGGCCCGCGCTGGTTTCACTGCTGGCGAAAGAGCCGGTTCGTCGTGCCGTCAGGCCACGCCACCGCTGAGACGAAACGGGCCGCATACGCGGCCCGTTTTATTAAAGCCATTTTACGACTTCATGCTACTGCATCAGACCTCATCCCCCCGCTAACGTTTACACCTCGCTGCATAAGCCTTATCACCTCCGCTAACGTTTCCACTCGCTGCATAAGCCTGATCACCCCTGCGAGCGTTTATACCTCGCTGCATAGGATCTCACCCTACGACTGGCGTATATATGCCGCATCAGACGCAGAATGCCGGTCCGCCCTTAGGGGGACGGGGCGTTTCTGGTGTAAAAATGCCGTTTTTATCGGCTCGCAAAGAAACGCTCTCTGTGAGGGGATAACATCTGTTATAATCTGCCGCTTACGCACCGTGGTTTGTGCTCCCTTTCAAACGTCTGGCGAAGCCTGACGTCATATTCTCCCCCTGGAAACTACACCCTTAAATGCGGTCAGGGCGGATCCGGAGTCAGTCAATTTTATGTCATTTGATTCTCTCGGCCTTAATGCCGACATTCTGCGTGCTGTTGCAGAGCAGGGTTATAACGAGCCAACGCCAATCCAGCGTCAGGCGATCCCGGTTGTCTTAGCTGGTCGTGACCTGATGGCCAGCGCCCAGACCGGTACCGGTAAAACGGCCGGCTTTACGCTTCCCCTGCTGCAAATGCTGAGCAGCGCGACCCCCCATCCTAAAGGGCGTCGTCCGGTTCGTGCGCTGATTTTAACCCCGACCCGCGAACTGGCGGCTCAGGTGGGTGAAAACGTGCAGGACTACAGTAAATACCTTGATATTCGTTCGCTGGTGGTTTTCGGCGGCGTCAGCATCAACCCGCAGATGATGAAGCTGCGCGGCGGCGTTGACGTACTGGTCGCTACGCCGGGTCGTCTGCTGGATCTGGAACATCAGAATGCGGTAGACCTGTCTCAGGTTGAGATTCTGGTCCTGGATGAAGCTGACCGTATGCTGGATATGGGCTTTATTCACGATATCCGTCGCGTGCTGTCCAAACTGCCTGCTAAGCGTCAGAACCTGCTGTTCTCCGCGACCTTCTCTGACGAGATCAAAGGTCTGGCAGAAAAGCTGCTGCAAAACCCGGAGCAGGTCTCCGTGGCGCGCCGCAACACCGCCTCCGAGCAGATTTCTCAGCACGTGCATTTCGTTGATAAGAAACGTAAAAGAGAACTGCTGTCGTTCCTGATCGGGCGCGATAACTGGCAGCAGGTACTGGTCTTTACCCGTACCAAACACGGTGCCAACCACCTTGCCGAGCAGCTGAATAAAGATGGCATTGGCTCTGCGGCCATTCATGGCAACAAAAGCCAGGGCGCCCGTACTCGTGCGCTGAGCGATTTCAAAGAGGGTAAAATCCGCGTCCTGGTGGCGACGGATATCGCCGCGCGTGGTATTGATATCTCTGAACTGCCGCACGTAGTGAACTATGAGCTGCCAAACGTGCCGGAAGACTATGTTCACCGTATTGGTCGTACCGGCCGCGCTGCGGCAACGGGCGAAGCCCTTTCGCTGGTCTGCGTGGACGAACACAAGCTGCTGCGCGATATCGAACGCGTGCTGAAGCGTGAGATCCCGCGTATCGCCATTGACGGCTATGAGCCGGATCCGTCTATCAAGGCCGATCCGATCCAGAATGGTCGTCAGCAGCGCGGTGGCGGTGGCGGCGGCGGCGGTGGTGGCGGTGCAGGCCGTGGGCGCGGCGCGCCGCAGGGCAACCGCGGTGGCGAACGTGGTCAGGGCGGAAATCGCGGCAATGGTGGCGAACGCAGTGCAGCCTCAGGTGAACGCAGCCAGGGTAACGGCCAGCGTCGCCAGGCCAACGGCAGTGGCCGCAGCGCCAGGCCAGAAGGCGGAAGCGCCGCACCGCGTGGCGTGACCCGCCAGCGCCGGTCTAATCCGAGCTGATATTAACACGCTTAATCCAGGCTGGGTTTCATGCGCGTAATGTAAGCAGGCATTAACGCTTTCTAACCAGGGGGATCGCCCAGATCCCCCTTATTAACGCAATGGGTTGTGACATGCGTGTTCTACTGGCCCCGATGGAGGGCGTGCTTGACTCGCTGGTACGCGAACTGCTTACCGAAGTTAATGACTACGATCTCTGCATCACTGAATTCTTGCGGGTTGTTGACCAGCTACTCCCGATTAAATCCTTTTCTCGCCTTTGCCCCGAGCTTAATCATGCCAGTCGCACACCTGCGGGTACGCGCGTACGTATTCAGCTGTTAGGCCAGTCGCCTGAATGGCTGGCGGAAAACGCCTTTCGCGCGGCGGAGCTGGGTTCGTGGGGTGTCGATCTCAACTGTGGCTGTCCCTCGAAGACGGTCAACGGCAGCGGCGGCGGCGCCACGCTGTTAAAAGATCCTGAGCTGATATATCGCGGCGCGAAAGCGATGCGCCAGGCCGTACCTGCGCATTTACCGGTGACGGTGAAGGTGCGTTTGGGATGGGCTTCCGACGACCAGCGATTTGAAATAGCCGATGCGGTTCAGCAGGCCGGTGCCACCGAGCTGGCCGTGCATGGGCGAACAAAAGAGGATGGCTACCAGGCCGATCGCATTAACTGGCAGGCCATTGGCGAAATTCGCCAGCGGCTGACCATCCCGGTGATTGCTAACGGGGAGATCTGGGACTGGCAGAGCGCGCAGAACTGCCTGGCGGTGACCGGCTGTGATGCGGTGATGATTGGTCGCGGCGCGCTAAACGTGCCAAACCTGAGCCGGGTCATAAAGGATAATGTGCCGCCCATGCCGTGGCCGGAAGTGGTCAGGCTGTTGCAAAAGTATGTCCGGCTGGAAAAGCAGGGTGACACCGGTTTGTACCACGTGGCGCGCATTAAGCAGTGGCTGGGATATCTGCGTAAAGTGTATCCGCAGGCCGATATGCTGTTTGCAGACATCCGACCGCTTAAGCGCTCCGTTGATATTGCGCGGGCGATTGAGGCGGCGGCTGTCACATTTCCCAATATTCTTAACGGGATCTCTTAGTCTGCTAAGGGTATGATGTGACTCACATCACACCTATTTCTGGTCCCGTCATGTCCTCAGCAGCTTTATCCAGCGCCCAGCTCAATAAGCGTATTATCTCGGTCGTTATATTCACCTTCTTTTGCTACCTCTCTATTGGCCTGCCGCTGGCGGTACTGCCCGGCTACGTGCATAACGATCTGGGCTACAGTTCGTTTATGGCCGGGTTGATTATCAGCCTGCAATACTTTGCCACGCTGATCAGCCGACCGCAGGCGGGGCGCTATGCCGATCTGCTCGGCCCCAAAAAGGTAGTGCTGATGGGGCTGTTACTCTGTGGAGTTAGCGGCCTGTTCACCCTGCTGGCGGTGACGGTCCACGGCAGTGCGCTCACCAGCCTGCTGCTGCTGGCTGCCGGAAGGATCGCGTTGGGTCTGGGGGAGAGCCTGACCGCAACGGGTTCGATTCTGTGGGGGATAAATATTGTCGGCACGCTACAGAGCGCGCGGGTGATCTCCTGGAACGGTGTGGCAACCTACCTGGCGATGGCCCTGGGGGCACCGCTCGGCGTGATGCTCAACTCCGCGTTTGGTATCCCCGGCTTTGCGGTGTTGATTATGCTGATGGCGATTTTTGGCTTCTGGCTGGCGACTCGCCGTCCGGCGGTAGTGGTGGCAGTGGGGCAGCGCATTCCTTTCACCCAGGTGTTCTCGCGGATCTGGCTGTATGGGCTTTGTCTGGGGCTGGGTACGGTTGGCTTCGGAACCATTGCCACCTTTATCACCCTGTATTTTTCCAGTCACGGCTGGCACGGGGCGGCTTTTTCCCTGACTCTGTTTAGCCTGGGCTTTGTGGTGATGAGGCTGATTTTCAGCAGCTTTATCGGGCGGTTTGGCGGCATCCGGGTGTCGCTGTTTTCCTTTGTTATTGAGTGTATTGGACTGCTGCTGATCTGGCAGGGCCACTCATCCTGGATGGTGGACGTGGGCGCATTCCTCACCGGTTCCGGCTTCTCGCTGGTGTTTCCCGCTCTTGGCGTGGAGGCTATTCGCCGGGTGGCTCCGCAGAATCAGGGGTCAGCGCTGGGGCTCTATTCCGCATTTCTGGATTTTGGCCTGGGTATTACCGGCCCGGTGGCCGGGCTGCTAATCGGGCGCTGGGGCGTGGATTCAATCTACCTGGCGGCGGCCCTGGTAGTGATGGTGGCGCTGTTTATCACCGTGCGGCTTCGACTGATTACGCCGCCGAACGAGAATACCGCCTAAGCCAACCTGCTGACAGCCAGCACCGGGAAAGGGCGCATCGGATTTAACCGGGCTGGTAGCCGCAGATGCGCCGCCTGGGGCGTTGCACCAGGCGCAGCGGCTCAATAGGCTTAATAGTGCACATTTCAGCCCAGCCGATGAGCGCTGGGCTATGTCAGTTTGCCGCGACGGGCGTTCGCGTAGCAGTCATTATCTTTGGGCGCCGCCGTATATATAGAGCAGATAACAGTAACAGGCTCAGCGGCCTGATGATTGGTTTTGCTGACCGTAGCTGGCCATAGCTTTCTATTAATTCCTGAACCTTTCGTGCGCAATAAGCTTATCTATCAGACCTTTCCCTCTCACTCTGTCCAGCCCGATCCTGTACCCTGGAAAGAAAAATGGTCCTGATGACGTAAGTTGAGGAGTTAACTCACCACTATGCCCCACTCAATTCGCGGCGGCCCTGCGCGAGCTGGCCTGCTAACCTGTCTGCTGGTCTCTCCGCCTTTTGCCATCGCTGATACCGTCTGGATGAAAAATGGTGACCGGGTCAGCGGCACGGTGCGCTCGCTCAGCGACGGCAAGCTGGTCATAGACACCGGCTATGCGGGAACGGTATCGCTAAACTGGAATGCAGTAAGTACCCTGTCCAGCGAAAAGGATTTTGACGTCCGTAACGGTAAAAGCAGCAAAACCTTTAAAGCCCGCCTTGAAGCCACCGATGCTGGCTACATTATCGTGCATCAGGGAGAAAGCCAGCAGCGCGTGCCCGTCGCCCGATTTGAAGAGTTCCTTAAGCCAAAGCCGAAAACGGCTGCGCTGAGCTGGACGGGGAATATTGATGCGGGTGTCAGCCTGAAAAAGGCTTCTACCCGCACTCAGGATTACAATCTCGCCTATAACAACAAAGTGAATGTCGGTAAGTGGCGTAATGACTTTGGCGGAACTTACAACCGCGAAGAAGAAGACGGTACGATGAATACCGATAATTACAGTCTGCGCTATGCGCTGGACTATATGTTTCGCGATCGGTATTTCTGGCAGGGCAGGGCGAGCTATAAGCGTGACTGGGTAGAGGATATTTCCCAGCAGGGTTTGATCGGCACCGGTCCCGGCTACCAGTTTTGGGATGATGAGCTGGGTTCATTTTCGATGTCGCTTTTAGGCGGTGCTTTTGCCTACAGTTACAGCGATGGCAGTTCAGATAGCCATTTTGGGGCTTCAGTACGCTGGGACTATCAGCGTTTCCTTCGGGGCAGGACGCTGTCGCTTTTCACGCACGGTGAAGTGGGTCATTCGCTGGATGACGATGCTATTTTCAGTATGGATGCGGAGGTGGGATTGCGTTATCAGCTCACCAGCTGGTCATCGCTTAATATCACCTATGGTCATAACCTGATTAGCGGCACGCGTGATACGCTTAACGAGCGGAGTTTTATTACCGGGCTGGGGGTTAAGTGGTAGTTCAGTCGTTTTTTCGCAGCGGGCATACCATCCCGGCGTGAGTGTCGCCTGGTGTGGCAGAGGCTTGTGCCGTCGCCTACGGGTGCGGCCCGGTGTGACAGAGGCTTGTGTAGTCGCCTACGTGTGGTGGCCGGTGCGACAGAGGCCCGTGTGGTCGCCAACGGGTGGGGCCCGGTGCCAGGCGGTCCTCGCGCCGCGCATGGCGCGGTTCCTTCGCTCCGCTTGTCGACCTTTCGGAGCGGGCAGTGACGGGACATCCCTGTCCCGGCATGCCCTTGTGCCAGCCTCCCTGCTGGCCCATCCGGGTCTTCCTCTCTACGCTCAGCGCTGCGGAATGCCTGTCACCGGGCCCCACCCGTCTGCTTCTTTGCATTGTGCTGGCTGCGGGTAAGTGCGGTTTCGGGGTTATATGAAACTCTGGATCAGGTGTGGAAACGGAAAGAACGCTGTAAATAAGAAATCATCTTTGCCAAAGACTCCGTGTTGTCACTGGAGCCTGATGCTGCAAAGATGTTGCCTGTGGGGGCGCATGATGTACGGAGGTTCCGATGAATGTCGCCTGCGGATAGTGCCCGTTGCGCTAGAGGCTTAGTGCCGTCGCCTACGGCTGGGACCCGGTGCCTGGCGGTCCTCGCGCCGCGCGTGGCGCGGTTCCTTCGCTCCGCTCGTCGACCTTTCGGAGCGGTCATGACGTGACATCCCTGTCCCGGCATGCCCTTGTGCCAGCCTCCCTGCTGGCCCATCCGGGTCTTCCTCTCTGCACTCAGCGCTGCGGATTGCCTGTCACCGGGCCCCACCCGTCTGCTTATTGCATTGTGCTGGCTGCGGGTAAGGGCGGTGTCGGAGATTCCCGGAAACTCTTCGCCAGATATGAATGCGTACAGGAAATATGCAATGACCAAAATAGTTGGGATATGAAGAAAATCAGAAGACTGGGAATGCACAGTTTATTGTGACTGGTTTTTTCGTGGTGCAGATAAATGACCTAAATAGCGGCACCAAAAACTAAATCGAAAAGTGAGCCGAATCCTGCGCGAGAGCAAACCTTAACGGGGATAGGCTATGAAATCTGCGGACAGATAAACGGTTTTACCGGAGCAGCTCAGTAGCCCGCGGACAGATAAACGGTTTTACCGGAGCAGCTCAGCAGCCTGCGGACAGATAAACGGTTTTACTTAAAGCAGCTCAGCAGCCTGAGAGGTGGATAATCCCTGCGGGTGACGGGTAATCCGCAGCGCTGCGGCGAAGACGGAAGGCCAGGCGAGGGCAGCAGGGATGCTGCACTCAGGGAGCGGCGGGCAGGGATGCCCGCTCGCGACCGGGCCGTCCGGCCTGAAGTCGGAGCCAAAGGCACCACGCAACGCGTGGCGCGAGGACGCCCGTCACCCGCAGGGATTATCCACCGGCACAGCAGAAATTGCAGCCAGCACAACCCACCGGCACCCGCAGGGATTATCCACCGGCTCCTCAGATATCACAGCCTGCAACCCACAAAAGCTCTCCACCAAATGCCGAAAATAAAAAAGGGCTCATGATCAACATGAACCCTTCCATTCAAAGCTGGTGAAACGCTGCCCGGTAGCTGAAGCGAATTACTACACCCTTAGCTCCAGCAACTCGCCCGCTTTACCGCAGGTTAAAACTATTAACCCGCCGCTACGCTACCCGGCGTCGCGGTTTTCACGGACGTTGACTTATTGTCATAAATTGGGCCTGGCTGAGCAGGTACAACAAACGAACTTTTGCCATCGGCCGGAGCCTGCTGAGCCGGGGTTGCACTGCCGTCGGCCGGAGCCTGCTGAGCCGGGGCTGCACTGCCGTCGGCCGGAGCCTGCTGAGCCGGGGCTGTACTGCCATCGGTCGGAGCCTGCTGAGCCGGAGCTGCGCTACCATCGGTCGGAGCCTGCTGAACCGGGGCTGCGCTACCGTCTACTGTCGGCGCGGCAGATGCTGCATCCTGATTAACCACGTTGGCACCCTGCTGCGTCGCAGGGGTCATGGGTTCTTCCTTCGGCAATGCACCACTCATCTCCTGCACGGCGATCGCAGCAGGGGCCGTATAGTCGGCACCGCCATTGACCCGCGTTGGAATGCCACTGCGCCTCTTCATGGCGGCGTCCATGGCGTTACTGTCAACGCTGGCATCGCTAACCACTTTACTGACCACTGGCGTAATGGACAGCGGCACCGGTTCACGAGAATTAAACTGCTCCTCGGTCTGCGACAGCGGATTATGCACCTCAACCATACGTGAACCATCAGGCTCCACGCTGGCTTTAATCGGCTGATTGATAAACTGCACGCGCGTACCTACCGGCACATTGTCGTAAAGCCATTTAATATCGTCAGCGCGAAGACGTACACAGCCATGACTCACGCGCAGGCCGATACCAAAGTTCGCATTGGTCCCGTGGATTGCGTAAAGACGACCAATATAGAGGGCATACAGCCCCATGGGATTGTCCGGGCCAGCCGGGAAAATCGTTGGCAGCGGCGAGCCATTAGCTACCGAATCTTCGTGCATTTTCTTGGTTGGCGTCCAGGTCGGGCCATCTTTTTTACGCTCGACCGCTGTCGTCCAGTTCATGGGGGTGTCTTTACCCAGTTCACCCACGCCGACCGGCAGAACAACTACCGTTTTGGTGCCTTTAGGATAGTAATAAAGACGCATCTCAGCGCTGTTAACCACAATACCTTCACGCGGGGCATCAGGCAGGATTAGCTGCTGAGGAATAATCAGTTTGGTCCCGGGCTTGGGCAGATAAACATCGACGCCCGGATTGGCTTCAAGCATGTTACTCAGGCCCATCTGATACTGTGCCGCAAAGGCTTCCAGTGGAAGTTTGCTGTCCTGAGGAACGGTAATTTCCAGATTTTGACCAATCAGACGGCTGTTTGCCGCAGGCAGCGGGTAAACCACGGCAAAGGCTGAATGGCTGTATGCCGTAACGGTCAGGACTAAAGCGGCTAATGCGCGGATGCTCTTTTTCATATTTTCTAAGATGTTGCGCCATGTAAACGGTGGATAGATGAACCTGTGCCGCTTAGTGTGAGCGGCTGCACATTATATGGTCATAACCCCGGGGAATAAACCGGGATTTTAACTATTGCGGTAACTTTACGTATATTTCCCGGCCCTGACTGACAGCAAATGGAAAGCCGTTTTGTGAAAGGCGGTTGGAAGCAACGATTTCACCGCTCTTCAGGGAGCGATCACGGCTGCCAGAGCGGGTCTTCACCGCTCAGCTTGCGGTTCAGGAAAAATGCCGCGCTAATCAGCGCCAGGTGGCTCAGGGCCTGGGGGGTATTACCCAGTGCATAGCCCTGACTGTCAAACTCTTCGGCGTACAGCCCCAGCGGGTTGGCGTAGCTCAGCAGCTTCTCAAATTCAAAGTGGGCCTCATTCACCCGACCCGCCCGCGCAAGGCACTCCACGTACCAGAAGGAGCAGGCGACAAAGGATCCTTCGGTTCCTTCCAGCCCGTCAGAAGGGGTCTCCGCCAGATTATAGCGGCGCACTAATCCGTCGCTCACCAGCTTCTCTTTGATAGTATCCAGCGTTGACAGCCAGTCAGGATCGGTTGCGCCGACAAAGCGCACCAGCGGCATCAGCAGCATCGAGGCATCAACATAATCGCCGTGGCGCGTGGCGACAAAATGACCGCGATCCTCGTTCCAGAAATTGGCCCAGATATCTGCACGAATCGCATCCCGGGTCTCCGTCCAGCGCGTCCAGGGCACCTCAAGCGAGCGTTTCTCTCCCAGCCTCACCGCCCTGTCCAGAGCAACCCAGCACATCAGGCGCGAATGAAGAAAATGCTGCGGCTCGCCGCGCATCTCCCAGATCCCGGCATCCGGCTGATTCCAGTTGTCACACAGATAATCGATCATGGTGGTGACGTGCATCCAGCCGCGGTGGGAGATCGCTTCACCGTACTTATTCGCCAGATAAATGGCATCCATCAGCTCGCCATAGATATCCAGCTGCGACTGATTCCATGCACCATTGCCGATCCTTACCGGCGTGGAGTTGGCATAGCCGGAAAGATTCAGCAGCTCGCTCTCCTGCAACTCGGTGCCGCTGTCCAGTCGGTACATCACCTGGAGCTTTTCAATATCCTGATGGCTGTTTTCAACGCAGCGTCCCACCCAGTGGGTGAAATGTTTGGCTTCATCGACATAGCCAAGACGCATCAGGGCATACATGCTGAATGACGCGTCGCGCAGCCAGGAGGCGCGATAGTCCCAGTTACGTTCGCCGCCCAGCTCCTCAGGCAGCCCGAAAGTGGCCGCAGCCGCAATAGAACCGTGCCTGCGCGACGTCAGCAGCTTAAGCGTCAGCGCCGAGCGGTTGACCATTTCCTGCCAGCGGCCATGGTAGGAGCTTTTTGCACTCCATCGGCGCCAGAAGTTCAGCGTTTGCTGGAAACAGTTCAGCGTGGCCTCATCATCAAGCGATTTATCATCGGCGCTGCCGAAAATAAATTCGCGGTGTTCGCCTGCCTTAAGGGTGAAGCGGGCGGTGGCCGCGCTGCCGTCCAGGGTAAAATCGACGTTGCCGCACAGCCGCAGGGTGGGCTGATCGGCGGCAGTAAACAGTACGCTGCCTTCGCTCAGGCTGGCCGAGGTGGTCGCGCGGGCATAGTCGTGAACGGGTGCGCAGCGCAGATTGATAGTGGCTTCGCCGTGCAGCACCTTTATTCGCCTGATCAGGCGTGGGCGATCCTCGTCTTCCTGGCAGACGGGCATATAGTCGGTGATCTCTGCCACGCCCTGACTGTCCAGCCAGCGGGTTTGCAGCAGGGTGGTATCGGGCAGGTAGAGCTGCTGACGGCGGGCATCAGGCCAGTCGGGCTGAATGCTGAAAACACCCGCCTCGTCGCCGTCCAGCAGGGCGGTGAAAACGGAGGGGCTGTCGAGATCGGGCCAGCAGAAATAGTCAATGGTGCCGTCGTTGGCAATTAAGGCACAGGTACGCAGGTCACCTATCACCCCGTGATCTTCAATCTTTCGCTTAATTTGACTCATTCTGCCTCTTTCTCGCGCGCTGCGCGCCGCTTAAAGTAAATTCGCACCGCCCAGACCAGACCGAATATCAGCACGACCCAGAAAATTTGTTTCAGATGGCGATCCAGCGTATGCAGCCAGGGCGCAATGACCTCGCCGCCAAGGTAGCCCAGTGAGACAAAAATCACCGCCCACAGCATCGCGCCAATGATATTCAGCGCCAGGAACTTCTGAGGTTTCAGCTTGCTGGCACCGATAATAATCGGTCCCACGATGCGCAGCCCGTACATAAATCTGACGCCAATAACGAACAGCACGGGCCGTTTGCGGATGAGCCGGTTGGCCTTAGCAATCTGTTTCTGATGCTTTTTAAAGCGTTTAAGGATTGCACTACCGTAATAGCGGCCAATAAAGAAGAGTCCGGTGTCCCCCAGGATGCCGCCGAGCATCGCCACCAGTAGCACCCAGCCGTAGTGTAAAAGTCCCTCATGAGCCGCAACGCCGCCCAGCAGGGTGAAAGTTTCCCCTTCGGCGATACAGCCGATAAAAAGCGCCAGATAACCGTATTGTGATATCAGCCCGTTAACATCCATATGCGTAATCTCCTGCGGTTGATGCGCGTTAACCCTTAAGTTTAACCGCTATGGAATAAACCGCCGCGAAAGTTGTGATGAATTGTTTTTTATTCGCTGAATAATGAGGCAATTAAGCGAAACAGACCCTGCCTGGAAAATAAACAGTTAAACAGCGCTTATACTCAATAGCATCCACCGCCTGAACGTCTCAGGCTCGTCGAAGCGTCATAGCAGAGGAATGAAAAGATGAACCATGTCTGGGGACTTCTTGCGCATCCCGATCGTGAGATGCGTGATATTAAGCAAGAGAACGAAACGATCTCTCACCATTACACGCACCATGTTTTGTTAATGGCGCTGATCCCGGTTATCTGTGCGCTGATTGGTACCACGCAGATTGGCTGGGATCTCGGCGCGCGACATACCATTATGCTTTCGCTGGCCACCGCCGTCGGGTTGGGGATCCTTTTCTATGCGCTTATTTTAGGGGGCGTGGCGCTGATGGGAAGGGTGATTTACTGGATGGCGCGGGAGTATCCTCAGCGCCCCAGCCTGCAGCGCTGCACGGTGTTTGCAGGCTACGTTGGTACGCCGCTATTTATCAGTGGCCTGGTGGCGCTTTATCCGCTGGTGTGGCTGTGCGTACTGGCGGGCGCGCTGGCGCTGCTCTATACCGCTTATCTGCTCTACGTTGGCATTCCGTTATTTTTGAATATCGATCGTGAAGAGAGCCTGCGCTTCTCTGGCTCCACGCTGGCGATTGGCATCCTGGTTTTTGAAGTGTTACTGGCCCTGACCGTGGTGATCTGGGGTTATGGCTACCGGCTGATAGCCTGAATTCGCCGCCGGGCGTCCGGCGGCTATTCGGTAACGCCCGGAAACGAATATCCTGTAGTAAATTTTCAATCCTCCAGAGTATGATGCGCGGGCCAGCTCCCGCCGAGTGCCGTTGCGCGGGGGCGGCGTACGGACTCTCCGTACCAGAATCACCTTTCGATTAAGTTTTTAACGATGCCTGCGAAAATCCGCTTATCTCTTTTGACGTTAGCTCTACTTTTTTCTGGTCAGGGCATCCTGAATCAGGCCGTAGCCCGTCCGCTTCAGGCAGATGCTGTGCCTGTATCGCAGCCACAGATCGCCTCGGGTAGCGCGATGATCGTCGATCTTAATACCAACAAAGTGATTTACGCTAACCATCCGGACCTGGTTCGGCCAATGGCGTCGATAACCAAGCTGATGACGGTGATGGTGACGCTCGATGCGCATCTGCCGCTTGATGAGAAGCTTAATGTCGATATCAGCCACACGCCTGAGATGCGCGGTATCTATTCTCGCGTGCGCCTGAATAGCGAAATTAGCCGCAAAAATATGATGCTGCTGGCGCTTATGTCTTCGGAAAACCGTGCGGCAGCGAGTCTGGCCCACCACTATCCCGGCGGCTATGATGCTTTTATTCGCGCGATGAATGCGAAAGCGCGCGAGCTGGGCATGATGCACACCCATTATGTCGAGCCTACCGGCCTGTCGACGCAAAACGTCTCCACCGCCCGCGATCTCACCAGGCTGCTGATCGCCACGAAGCGCTATCCGCTGATCGGCCAGCTGAGTACCACACATGAAGAGATGGCTACCTTTAGCAATCCTCCCTATCAGCTGCCGTTTCGCAACACCAATCACCTGGTGTATCGCCCCGACTGGAATATCCAGCTAACCAAAACAGGCTTCACCAATGAGGCGGGACACTGCCTGGTGATGCGGACGGTGATTAACCGACGCCCGGTGGCGCTGGTGGTGATGGATGCGTTCGGAAAATATACCCATTTTGCCGATGCCAACCGCCTGCGTACCTGGGTAGAAACCGGTAAAGCCTCGCCCGTTCCTGCCGCTGCGCTAAGCTATAAAAAGCAGAAGGCGGCTGAAATAGTCAGCAATGGGGCAGCCGGCAGCGACGTCGAGTAGGGCATCAGCCTTCCTTGTGCTGTGGGGAAGGCGTTAAGGTTTTTTGCATCAGCAGGGTGTCTCGCCATTTACCCTGTTTAAAACCGACGCTGCGAAAGTTACCCGCGATGTCAAACCCCAGATTTTTATGTAATTTAAACGAACCCTGGTTATTTTCGCCATCGCCAATAATTGCCAGCATCTGATGATAACCTGCTTCATTACAACGTTCGATCAGCCTGTTCATCAGCAGGGTACCAACCCCCTGACCGCTAAAATCAGGGTGAATATAGACAGAGTTTTCCAGCGTGAAGCGGTAGGCGGGACGGGGGCGATACTGGGTGGCATAGCAGTAACCTACCACCTGGTCGCCGCGCGCTGCACAGAGCCAGGGAAGGGCGTGCGAGAGCACTTTTTGATAGCGTAACGCTATTTCATGGCTGTCGGGTGGCGTCTCCTCAAAGGATCCACAGCCGTGAATAACGTGCCAGGCGTAAATGGCGGTAATTGCCTCCATATCGCTCTCAACGGCATCGCGGACGGTTATCAGACTTAACGCAGACATAACAGATCATCCCACTATTAAAGTTTGCTGTTATTTTGTCATACAGGCGTCACAAAGACGTCATAGGCAAGCGTTATGACGCCACATTTTCGTGAGTAATCCTATAGCATCAGTTTTGGGAAAAAGCCTAAACTGGCGCGGGTTTTAACGGGTACTGTCTTCGGTACCATCCATTGTTTGATATCTGGAAATGTTCATGTCTACGTTATTAACCTGGTTTCGCATATTTTTGCTGGCGCTGGTGACACTCTCTCCGGTACTGGCGCAGGCAGATGATGATGCATCCGGGCAGAGTCAGGACGCGCCGGTGAAGGTCAATGCCGCCGTCGAACTGCCTAAAATGCAGAAAGTCCTCGATAAAATTAAGCAGCAGGTATCGGGGGAGACCAATGACAGCAAGCTGAGCGCCCTTAATGATATGGCGCTGGAGCTGTCCGGCGACGCCGATACGCTGACGCAGGGAATTACGCCACAGCGCGCCCAGCTGGTGGCGCAGCTGGCGGTTCTCGGCCCGCCGCCGAAACCGCAAAGCGGCGTAAAAGAGACCGGTGAGGTCACCAGCAAGCGTAGAAATCTGGAAAACCAGAAAGGCAAAATTGACGATCAAATCACCCTGGCAGAGTCGATTAAAAGCAGCGCCATTAACCTTTCGGCGCAGATCGTCAACCTGCGTCGGGACGCGCTGAAAACGCAGCTGGCGCTTAACGCGGGCAGTATTTTCGGGCCACATTTCTGGTCGCCCCTGTTTACTCCGCAGAGCGATGACAGCCAGAAGGTCAGGTACTTTTGTGACGAACTGGCGCAAACGGCGGCGATGTCATGGGAACCCGGCTGGCGCCTGGGCACCGTGCTATGGCTCGTGCTGTCGGTGCTGGTCGCCACGCTGGGGCGCCGCTATCTTGAGCAGTTTCTCGCCTGGGTGGGGATTAATCTGTTGCCCGAAGGGCGCCTGCGCCGCAGCTTCCTGGCCGCCGCGACCGCGCTGACCAGCCTGCTGGCTATTGTGCTGGCCTTTAACTTCCTTGATCTGGCCTTTACCCGCCATGACAACGTGGTGGACGACGTCAGGGATTTTGCCGATAAGCTGGTGAATCTGAGCATTTTATGCGGGCTGATTGCCGGACTGGGCAGGGCGTTTTTATCCACCCGCCGTCCCTCATGGCGTTTACCCAATATCTCTAACGAAGTGGCCCAGGCTTTAAAACCCTTCCCGCCGCTGACCGCCGTGCTGGTGTTTGTTTTCCAGACGATCGAAATTCTCAACAGCAGCGCCAATACCAGCGTCAGCACCACCGTTTTTGCTAATGGCCTGACCGCGCTGCTGATTGGCGCAACGGCGCTCTCCATCAGCCTGCGTACCAACCGCGTGCGCCGCAAAATCATCCTTTCCGGCGCACAGCCGGAGGCGAAATCGACGCTGGTCGGTCTGATCCAGATGGCGATAACGCTGGTAGGCGTGGCGATTATGATCACCCTGCTGATTGGTTACATTACGCTGGCCCGCTTCCTGAGCTATGAGCTTATCTGGATTGGCATTGTTTTCGGCTCATTCTATATTCTCAGCCAGCTGGTGTCCGATGCCTGTGAAACCTTCTTCTCAACCAATACCTCTACCGGTAAAAGCATTCAGCGATCGCTGAACATTGATGAACGCCATCTGGCGCAGGTTTCGACCCTGCTGGGTGCCATCGGTAAAACGTTCCTGGTGCTGGCCGCCGCAATGGCCGCACTGAACGGCACCTTCGGTAGCGGAACGCCGATTGAACTGGTGCAAAAAGCCATTGAGTTTTGGGGCGGGAAGGGGCTGGAGTCGCTGAATATTGTCCCGGCGCACGTGCTGAATGCGCTGCTCAGTCTGGTGGTCGGGATTTACGTACTGCGCTCGGTGAAGCGCTGGCTGGAACATGACTTTCTGCCGAAGACCACCATGGACGTGGGGATGCGCGTTTCGCTGATCACCCTGTTCAGCAACCTTGGCTACGTGGTGGTGTTCCTGCTGGCACTCTCCATTATGGGTCTGCAATGGAACAAGCTGGCGTGGATCGTCAGCGCCCTGTCGGTAGGTATCGGTTTCGGCCTGCAGGAGATTGTGAAGAACTTTATCTCTGGTCTTATCCTGCTGACCGAGCGTCCGGTGAAGGTGGGCGACCTGGTGAGTATCAGTGGGATAGAAGGGGATATCCGCCGCATCAACGTGCGCGCGACCGAAATCCAGCTTGGCGATAAGTCAACGGTGATTGTGCCTAACTCACAGCTGATCTCGCAGAACGTGCGTAACGCCACCATGGGCAATGCGCAGGGCGTGGCCACCATCACGCTCACCTTCCCGCTGGATATCGATCCTGAGAAAGTGCGGGATCTGCTGCTGGACGTTTATAACGAAAATGAGCGCATTCTGGATACCCCTGAACCCTCGGTCTCCTTCAAGGATCTGACCTCTGCTGGGATCGTGCTGGCGGTAACCGGTAACGTCGCCAGTCCGCGCCAGGTCTCGGGTGCCAAGAGCGATCTGCTGTTTGATATTCTGACCCGTTTGCGCAAAGAAGGGGTGGTCCTCTCCACGCCGCAAACAATGATCGTCGAGCAGCGTAACGGCAATCTGGTGGTAAAAGAACCCGAAGGATCAGCGACTGAAGGATAATATGGCTTCCGGCTCTGGCCCAGCGTCGTGGCTGAATCTGGTTTATAAGCTGACTCTGGCTCAAAATGAGCTGCTGATGCTGATGCTGATGCTGATGCTGATGCTGATGCTGATGCTGATGCTGATGCTGATGCTGATGCTGACGCTGAGTCAGCGTCAGCATACTTATCTCACTTCTGGTGACTTTCGCAGCCGCACGCTGCCCAGTGCTTCGCTTTAGTGGTTTTGCCAATTCCTGGATTAAAACTGTTGGTCGGGTCGAGCTGCTGATAAAACGCTCTGAGCTGCGGCTTCGCCTCGTAGAGGTGGCCGACGTTGTGCTCGGCGGGATACTCAGCGCCGCGCGCCGCCAGAATAGCCAGCATCTTCTCTTTAAGCGCGTGGGCGTCCACGCCCTTCTTCACAATATAATCCTGATGGAATACGTGGCAGAAAAAGTGGCCGTAATAGAGGCGGTGTACCAGCGCATCGTCGAATTCGGCTGGCAGGCGCTCGAACCAGTCGCGATCGTTGCGTTTAAGGGCGATGTCCAGCGCCAGAATATCCTCAACCTCATCGTGATGGACCGCATGATAGCGGACCGCCGCACCGGCTGCGGCAAAACGGTGCAGAAACGCCTTCGCCCCCTCTTCTTTATCGCATTCAAAAAAGGCGCCGTCCGCCTGCTGGAAAAAGGCATCAAGATAGCGACGCGCTTCGTCAATACCTTCACCGGACATTTTCAGCATCAGATGATGCTCAAAGCGGTCGCGATACTGCTTAAGTCGCTTTGGCAGCGGAGAGGGGAGCAGATTAGCGAACTTCTGTAGCAGCCGATCGGTGAAGTTGGGTTTAACAAACGAGAGTTTTTTCAGCAGCGCGTCGGCGCGGCCCTTCAGGCTGAAGAACAGCGGCATTTTGTCGGTGCCGAGGCGGTCAATCATCATAAAGGTGTCTTTGCCATAGACTTCGGCAATATCGAAGATATCGCGATGCAGATACTCCCCGGCGACGGGCAGTTCGCGAAACTCACTGAGGATATGGCGGCGAAGCGTATCCAGCACGGCTGTGTCGTTGGTGCCAATGTAGAAAACCTGCTGAGTCGTATCAGCGGGGAAGGTATCCAGCCGCACCGCAAAGAGCGCCAGCCTGCCTGCGCAGCCGGATGCTTCGTACAGGCGCCGGGCATCGGCATTAAAGCGCGAAGGCGTATCAGCTTCGATATCGCGCACGCGTTCGGCATACTCATGGTCAGAGGCGTGGCGCGTATCGTAGCGGACATCGTCCGGCTGCCAGGTTTCATCATCCAGCCGGCTGAGGATCTGTTCAGGGCTGTTACCCAGTTCGATACCCAAATGATTCACCAGCTTCAGTGCGCCCTGCGCATCAATCTGCGCGTAGAGCGCCATTTCGCTGTAGGCGGGGCCACGGCGAATCAGCGATCCGCCTGAGTTATTACAGACGCCGCCCAGCACCGACGCGCCGATGCAGGAGGAGCCGATCACCGAATGAGGCTCGCGTCCCAGCGGCTTCAGCAGCTTCTCCAGCTGATAGAGCGTGCTGCCCGGCAGCGCCAGCACCTGCTTTCCCTTATCCAGCAGCTGAATTTTGTCCATTCTCAGCGTGCTGATAATCACGATATCGCGGTCGTAGTCGTTGCCGTTCGGCGTGGAGCCTTCCGTCAGGCCGGTATTGGCCGCCTGCATCAGGATAATCACGTCTGCGCTGACGCAGGCCTGTAGAATGCGCCACTGTTCCAGCAGCGTACCGGGAAAAACCACCGCCAGCGCGTCACCCTCGCCGGAGCGAAAGCCGCGACGATAGCGTTCAGTGTCGCCGGGATCGGTAAGAAGATGCGCGCGCCCGACGATGCGCTTCAGTTCTGCTACCAGCTGCTGAGGGTCCGGGCGTGAAGAATTAAGCATAGGCGTTGTCCTTTTCATTATCACCGCTTAACCTTAGCACCACTCCGCGCGTGCCGGTGGGGTAAAAAAGTCGATCGCGATCCCGCCAGTGGGTTGAATACTATCTGCTATCATCAACTTATGGCACACTGGCGTACCCGTGTCCTGTCGTGAAATCACTCACTGCTCCGCAGTTATTAAGAGAAACCAACCTGATGAAATGGATGTGCTCTGTCAGCCTTGCTGCCGCCCTGGTGCTGCACCCGGCATTAGCTGAGGACCTTACGGCTCCCCATGCCTTAACGCCGCAAGCCCGCGATGCCTTCGTGACCGATCTGCTGAAAAAGATGACTCTCGATGAAAAAATTGGTCAGCTGCGACTGATAAGCGTCGGGCCGGATAATCCGAAAGAGGCTATCCGCGATATGATCCAGCATGAGCAGGTGGGGGCGATTTTCAACACTGTGACCCGACAGGATATTCGCGCGATGCAGGATCAGGTGATGCAGCTCAGTCGCCTGAAAATCCCCCTCTTTTTTGCCTTTGACGTGGTGCACGGCCAGCGCACCGTTTTCCCTATCCCGCTGGCGCTGGCGGCCAGCTGGGATCTGGCGGCGGTGGCTGACGTGGGGCGGATCTCGGCTTATGAAGCCGCAGATGATGGCCTGAACATGACCTGGGCGCCGATGGTCGACGTCACGCGCGAGCCGCGCTGGGGCCGGGTTTCCGAAGGGTTCGGAGAAGACACCTTTCTGACCTCGGCAATGGGGCGGGCGATGGTTGAATCCATGCAGGGTAAAAGCCCGGCGGATCGCTATTCGGTGATGACCAGCGTAAAACACTTTGCGGCCTATGGCGCAGTAGAGGGCGGCCGCGACTACAACACGGTCGATATGAGCCCGCAGCGTCTGGCGCAGGACTATCTGCCGCCTTATAAAGCCGCGCTGGATGCGGGAAGCGGGGGCGTGATGGTGGCGCTTAACTCGCTAAACGGCGTGCCCGCCACGGCGGACGGCTGGCTGCTAAAAGATCTGCTGCGCAATGAGTGGAAGTTTAAGGGCATTACCATTAGCGACCACGGGGCGATTAAAGAGCTGATCAAGCATGGGGTCGCCAGCGATCCGGAAGACGCGGTGCGCATTGCGATTCAGTCCGGCGTCAATATGAGCATGAGTGATGAATACTACAGTAAGTACCTGCCGGGCCTGGTAAAACGCGGGGCGGTAAGTGAAAACGAGATCGACGACGCCGTCCGCCACGTGCTTAACGTCAAATATGACATGGGGCTGTTTAATAACCCTTACAGCCATCTTGGGCCCAAAGAGAGCGACCCTGCCGATACCAACGCCGAAAGCCGTTTGCACCGGGCAGAGGCGCGTGATGTGGCGCGTAAGAGCATCGTGCTGCTGAAAAACCGTCTTGATACGCTGCCGCTGAAAAAGTCCGGTACCCTTGCGCTGATTGGGCCGCTGGCCGACAGCCAGCGGGACATTATGGGGAGCTGGTCGGCGGCGGGCGTTGCTGCACAGTCGGTGAGCGTGCTGCAGGGGCTGAAAAACGCGACGGCTGGTAAGGCAACGGTACTGTATGCCAAGGGCGCTAACGTGACCGATAACAAAGGCATCCAGGATTTCCTCAATCTGTATGAAAAGGCGGTGACGGTCGACGCGCGTACCCCGCAGCAAATGCTGGATGAGGCGGTTGCCACCGCCAGGAAAGCGGATGTGGTTATTGCGGTGGTCGGCGAAGCCCAGGGCATGGCGCATGAGGCCTCAAGCCGCAGCGACATTACCATTCCTCCCAGCCAGCTGGCGCTGATCGATGCGCTGAAAGCGACCGGCAAGCCGCTGGTGCTGGTTCTGATGAACGGTCGACCGCTGGCGCTGGTGAAGGAGAATATGCAGGCCGATGCGCTGCTGGAGACCTGGTTCAGCGGCACCGAGGGCGGAAATGCCATCGCCGACGTGCTTTTTGGCGACTACAATCCCTCTGGCAAGCTGCCGATATCGTTTCCCCGCTCGGTGGGTCAAATCCCGATTTACTATAATCACCTTAATACCGGGCGTCCTTACGATGCCAACAAGCCGAATAAGTACACCTCGCATTACTATGATGCGGCTAACGGTCCGCTGTTTCCGTTCGGCTATGGTCTGAGCTACACCACCTTTACGGTGTCCCCAGTGGTGATGTCTGCGCCAACCCTGCCGCATAACGGTACGGTGAACGCCAGCGTCACGGTTACCAATACCGGTAAGCGTGACGGCGCCACGGTGGTGCAGATGTATCTGCATGACGACATCGCCAGCATCAGCAGACCGGTCAAAGAGCTGAAGGGCTTTAAGCGCATCATGCTGAAGGCGGGCGAATCACAACGGGTGACGTTCCCGATCGACGTGCAGGCGCTGAGCTTCTGGAATGCGAAGATGCAGTATGTTGCTGAGCCAGGCAAATTCGACGTGATGATTGGACTGGACTCGGTTCGGACGCAGAATGCAGAGTTCACTTACCCGTAATCTCTGCAGGTAAATCAGCCATAGCACAACGTTTATGGCCGGGATAAGGGGCGAAATTTTCGCCCCTTATTATTTTGACTCCGCATTAATCAGGAACCCCTATGCTTTCGGTTCGCGACAGGATCCAGCAGCAGGTCTTTCGCCTGAACGGGCTGGCAATGAATGAATTTGATCTCTCTCAACCGGCTGGCGACCCGGGCCTTTACGGCCCGGACAGCGTAATCTGGCGCGTTCACGGCGACTTCTCGTCAATGCTGTGCGGCGGCATATCAGCCCTGCTGATGCAGATGCTGCATCCGCTGGCGCTGGCGGGCGTCTGGGATCACTCCCGCTTCCGGGAGGATATGATGGGTCGCCTGCGGCGGACCAGCCAGTTTATTGCCGTGACCACCTTTGGGAACACCCAGGACGCCGCTACGCTGATTGAGCGGGTGAAACGCATCCATCTCCAGGTGACCGGCGTAGACGCCGCGGGTACGCCTTACGCCGCCAGCGATCCGGCACTGCTGACCTGGGTTCACGTGGCTGAAACCAGCCGCTTTCTCGCCGCCCATCTGCGCTATAAAAACCCGCAGCTGAGTCTGGCAGAGCAGGACCGCTACTATGCGGAAGCGGCGAGGGTCGCAGAAGCGCTGGGCGCGGAGGAGGTGCCGAAAACGGTCGCGGCGGTAGAGGACTATCTGGAGCGAATACGGCCCCAACTGCGCTGCGATGCGCGTACCCGTGAAGTGCTTGCTCTGCTGATGAATGCCCCTGCACCCAGCTGGCAGGCAAAGCCCGCGATGCACGCGATGATGATGGCCGGTATTGAACTGCTTCCCGAATGGGCACAGCAGGCATTTGGCTTTCGCTTCTCGCCGCTGAGGCATCGGTTGATTCGCCAGCGCCTTGTCCTGCTTGCCGGTGTTCTGCGCTGGTGTATCCGTCGCGGGGCCTATCATCGGGCAATGCAGCGCATGGGGCGTGATTAAGCGATACATCGGGCGCTAAGGAAGACTTTGAGACTCTTCCTCTTGTTGTGACGTGGCGTAACAGGACATCCTGCTCTATTCTCCGGAAAAGGGATCCTTCCCACCATCGTCGAGGCTATATGAGACCGTCGTACCTGATTGCTGAAGTGGCTAATCAGCAACAAACGCTGATCGCCAGGGTTGAACAGGATGAGCGCACGGCTTATTTCTACCTGTGGCCCGCCGAGTCTTTTCGCAGTCAGTTTGCCGTACGCGGCTGCTGGCTACGTAATCTTCTGCCTGCACCTGCCCGCGAAGACGTAGAGGCCATGGAGCAGGGGATAGCACCGCTGTTAAGCGCCAGCTTCTGTCGCACGCTGGAGGCGGAACCTGCTTTGGACCCTGCTGGTTTACAAATTATTTGGGAACCGTCCGATGACGGTGCGGCGCTTTGGTATCAGGGACAGCTGCTGGCCGTGATCCCGGGCTGGAGTCTGTATCAGAATAAGCAGGTGAGCTTTTCGGCCGGGTGCATTAAGGAAAACCGTCTGACCGCGCCGCTGGGGTCGGCTTCGACCAATGATAATTACGCCCAGGCTGAAAAAAACCGTCTTTTCTGGCGTGACTGGCACGACGCACATCTGTGGGAGCCCATGCAGCGCGATTTGCTTAAGTGTTACGAATCCCACTACGGCGAGTCCCTTAAGTATTATGCTATCGATCAGGGGAGCTGGCCGCCGATGGCCATTTCCCAGCACTATCATCAGGGGAGCTGGTTTTTCCTGACGTTGGGGATGAGCATTCGCCCGATGCCCTGGGTCGATTATCTGTATCAGGAGCTGGCCCCACAGTATCGCCGCGCCGAGCTGGCGATGGCGATTGATGCCGAGGTGATGACCGAGGAGAACGCGGTGCAGATGGCCAGTGCGCTGGCAGGTTTCGCACATTTCCCCTGGGCACGGCTTAGCTGGCTGGGGGAGGGGCATACGCTGGAGTCAGCGGTCGCGCCGGTGGGTTTTGAAGGTTTTCTGCTGTCGGGTGAGCTGGGGCGTGAGGAGGGGCAGTTTGCCTTACCTAAGCGCGAAGGTGATAAGGTTAATTTGTTTTGGGCAACGCCGGTGACCACTACCGAGCGTGAGTTTGCGCAGGCCGATGAGAATGGGGGTTATCAGTTGGTTGAGCGGCTGATGCAATCCGGTGCCGGTCATATTTTCCGGCCGCGCCAGCAGATTGTCGATCCAGAGAGTTAAGCACGGGCATTGCCTTGCGCGTTACTGGCTTAGTGCTGTCACCTGGGGGTTGTGCCCGGTGCCTGGCGCGGCAAGGCTGGGGTGGTCGCCAACGTGTGGTGCCCGGTGTCTGGCGCGGCTAGGCTGGGGTGGTCGCCAACGTGCGGTGCCCGGTGTCTGGCGCGGCAAGGCTGGGGTGGTCGCCAACGTGTGGTGCCCGGTGTCAGGCGGTCCTCGCGCCGCGCGTGGCGCGGTGCCTTCGCTCCGCACGTCGACCTTTCGGAGCGGTCATGACGTGACATCCCTGTCCCGGCATGCCCTTGTGCCAGCCTCCCTGCTGGCCCATCCGGGTCTTCCTCTCTTCACTCAGCGCTGCGGAATGCCTGTCACCGGGCCCCACCCGCTGGCTCCTTTGCATTGTGCAGGCTGTAGGTAAGGGCGGTTTCGGACAGGCAATCCCAGGCAGGTTTGAAAGCGGAGAGAACTCGGCAATCAGACAACCTCCTTGCCAAACGCTTAGGGCCGTAGCCTGTGGGTTATGCCTGATGCCGCAAAGGACGTGGATACCGTTTGCGGGCAGTGACCGATATGGCCAGGATCCGGGATGTCGCCAACGAACGGCGGCTGGCTGGCTGAAGGCCTGGTGCCGTCGCTTACGGGTGGTGCACGGTGCGACAGAGGCCCCTATGGTCGCCAACGGGTGTTGCCCGGTGCCAGCCCCCCTGCTGGCCCATCCGGGTCTTCCTCTCTCCGCTCAGCGCTGCGGAATGCCTGTCACCGGGTCCCACCCGCTGGCTCCTTTTGCATTGTGCAGGCTGTAGGTAAGGGCGGTTTCGGACAGGCAATCCCAGGCAGGTTTGAAAGCGGAGAGAACTCTGCAATCAGACAACCTCTTTGCCAAAGCCTCAGGGCCGTAGCCTGTGGGTTATGCCTGATGCTGTAAAGGCCGTGGATACCGTTTGCGGGCAGTGACCGATATGGCCAGGATCCGGGATGTCGCCAACGAACGGCGGCTGGCTGGCTGAAGGCCTGGTGCCGTCGCTTACGCGTGGTGCACGGTGCTGCACAGGCCTGGGGTGTCGCCAACGGGTGTTGCCCGGTGCCAGGCGGTCCTCACGCCGCGCTTCGCGCGGTGCCTTCGCTCCGCTCGTCGACCTTTCGGATCGGGCATGACGTGACATCCCTTTCCCGGCATGCCCTTGTGCCAGCATCCCTGCTGGCCCATCCGGGTCTTCCTCCCTGCGCTCAGCGCTGCGGAATGCCTGTCACCGGGCCCCACCCGCTGGCTTATTGCATTGTGCTGGCTGCGGGTAAGGGCGGTGTCGGACAGGCAATCCCAGGCAGGTTTGAATGCGTACAGGAAATATGCAATTACCAAAATAGTTGGGATATGAAGAAAATCAGAAGACTGAGAGTGCACAGTTTATTGTGACTGGTTTTTTCGTGGTGCAGATAAATGACCTGAATAGCGGCACCAAAAACTAAATCGACAAGTGAGCTGAATCCTGCGCGAGAGCAAACCTTAACGGGGATAGGCTCGGAAACCTGCGGACAGATAAACGGTTTTACTTAAAGCGGCCCAGAAGCCTGAGAGGTGGATAATCCCTGCGGGTGACGGGCATTCCGCAGCGCTGCGGCGCAGACGGAAGGCCAGGCGAGGGCAGCAGGGATGCTGCACTCAGGGAGCGGCGGGCAGGGATGCCCGCTCGCGACCGGGCCGTCCGGCCTGGAGCCGGAGCCAAAGGCACCATGCGAAGCGTGGCGCGAGGACGCCCGGCACCCGCAGGGATTATCCACCGACACAGCAAAAATCCCAGCCTGCACAACTCACCGTCACCCGCAGGGATTATCCACCGGCACAGCAGAAATTCCAGCCTGCACAACCACCCAGATATAATGCAATTCAGCGCGGTTGATAATTATGTTGCCCTGACCAATCAGCCGTATTTTTTGGCGAAATTCTCATCAGATGTGCAAAGGTAAATAATAAACTCAAAAAAGGCGATCAGCGCCGGAATGAACGTCCAGCAAAAAATCAGATAGAGAAAACCCTGCCCAACACGGCCAAGATAAAACTTGTGAACGCCAAATGCGCCAAGGAAAAAGGCTAACAGCGCTGCTGCAATCCGGCTCTTTTCTCCTGTCACCGCACCCTGCGTTGCGCCACAATGTGGACAAGCTCTGGCAGAACTGTGAATTTCTTTACCGCAACCCCGGCAAAAAACCATCCCAGACATATAAACCTCCATTTAATAAATTAAAATTAACTTTCCCGTTATCGGCACCGGTTAGAAATTTCTTAATACCAACAGGACAAAAAAACCTTACGTATTTCGCCCCTGGATAATTCGCAGACAAGGGGCATTATTCTACTTATCCTGTCCGGCTAAATTATCGGCAGCCATCATATCAAAATGGCAATCGATGCAAATACAAATATTACGTGGCGCGATAAAAACTCTCCGGTACTACCCGCGGGTCTGGATATGATCCTGCCCGTGGGATGACACCCGCGCAGCAATACTTTACGGTGACCGGATTCACCCTCCGCTCTCTCGCGATTGGCGTCTCTACTCGCGCAATCCTGCTAAAGTTGCGTAACCTTTCTCATTTCGCACGAATTTTACGTCATCAGGTTAAAAAGATGTGCCACACTAACTGGGAATTATCTTAAGGAGGGCGAATGTCTGCAATCGAAGTGATACTGGTCGATCGTCACGATCGCCCTACCGGCCGCATGGAAAAGCTGGAGGTGCATGAAAAGGGACTGCTGCATCGTGCGGTGACCGTCTATATCTTCAACTCGCGTCATCAACTGCTGCTACAGCAGCGCGCCAGTGGGAAATACCACTGCGGCGGCCTGTGGAGTAACACCACCTGCGGTCATCCTTACCCGGAAGAAGCGACCCGCCACGCCGCCGAGCGACGCCTGCGCGAAGAGATGGGCATGCGCCTGTCGCTGGAACCGGTATTTGAACTGAGCTACAACCTCCCGCTCAGTAACGGTCTGACTGAACACGAGTACGGCCACGTTTTTTTCGCTATTAGCGATGAGCTGCCGCAGATGAATGCCGATGAAGCGGAAGCCTACCGCTACATCTCACTGAGCGAGCTGGAAAATGAGATGGTGCAACATCCCGAGCGCTTTACGCCGTGGTTTCTGCACACCTTCTCCCGTATTCCCGCCCAGCTTCAGCAGTTTAGCCAAAAACAGATGGCCGGATAACGTTCCGGCCCTACGCTTCTGTTCCCACGCCTGCGCCAGTCAGTAGATGACCAGCATCACTGGCTGGCGGAACTGAAATCCTCCGCATCCACATCATAGCCCGACGGCTCCCAGCGAATGAACAGTAACGCCAGCAGCCCTGCCAGCGGTGCCAGCGCAATAATCCAGAAGACGCGAGTGCTGAGGGCGGCGGCCAGCAGCGGGAACATAAACAGCGAAACCGTCGAGCTGGCGCGCATCAGCGTCTGGTTAAAACCGACGCCCACGCCGCGCAGCGAAGTGGGATAGCTGAGTGATGCGAAAGTCATGGTATGGGAGCCCGGCCCGACGCCCTGGCCCAGCAGGAAAAGCGCCAGCATGGCAACAGAAAGGGCCGCCTCTGCGCCGCTGCCCGGCTTGCCCACCAGGGCCAGACCGACCAGCGCCACCAGCTGAAAACTGTAGCCCAGCACGGTCATCTTCCAGGCACCAAAGCGTGGGACCAGCCGCACGGCGAGCAGCCCGCCGGTAAAGGCAAAAAGCAAATTCAACGCCAGTGAAACCAGAATGGTGGTCAGCATCGACTGCGCCAGAAAGCTGGAGATAATTACCGGCAGGCCAAAGGCCACGGCGTTATAAGCGAAAGCCGAGGCGACCGCCGTGACGGTGGCCAGAATCGTCCGGCGCAGGTAAATCCCTTTCAGCAGTTCACCGTAATTACGCCAGCTTGCCGCACGCACCGGCTTAACGGGCGGCCGTTCCGACGCCTGCGCCACCTGGGCGTTAATGCCCCAGGCATTGCGCAGGATCGCCGCGGCCCCTTGCAGATCGCCCTGATTGGCCGCCCAGACGGGCGATTCGCTCATATAGCGACTGCGAATAGCAATAATCAGCAGGGCGGGTACTGCGCCAAAGCCGAGAATAATACGCCATAGCCAGCCGGCATATTCATCGGGTAGCACCGCGTAGAAAAACAGCACCAGCAGCCAGGAGATGGAGATCGCGGCGTACCAGGTGGGGCACCACATAGCGATACTGGAGGCTTTATTTCCCCGTCCCCTGAGCTTCGAAAATTCTGCCAGAAACGCCATCGCTACCGGTAAATCAATCCCGACACCCAGCCCCATCACGAAGCGCGCCCCGGCCAGCACGTACTCGTTGGGGGCAAACGCACAGGCGATGGCGGCGACCACAAAGAAGAACATATCGGCCATAAAGACGCGATAGCGCCCGATTTTGTCGGTCAGATAGCCCCCCGCCAGCGCGCCGATAATGGCCCCGAAGGCAATGGCCGACGCCACCATCCCCGCGCCACCCGGAGAGAGACCAAACTCCCGCGTAATATCCTTCATGCCGAAGGCCAGCGAGCCTAAATCATAGGCATCCAGAAAAACGCCGCCCAGCGCGATGCCAATCACAATGCGCGCATTATTTCGCGACTGCGTACTGGTATTGATCAGATGCGAAACATCGGCTGCCTCGCGGATAATAACGGGCTCGCCCGTTGGGATATTCCCTGCCATGGCGACGTGCGCCGACGTGGTTGAAAGCGTCATAATGTTGTGTTCAGTTTTATTAGAATAAGCGCTGAGAATACACGCGAGCGGGACGGAGGGAAATAGTTCGCACTTCTCACCTTATTGGCTTCAGTTAACAAAAATTCGCCGCCGGGCGACAGCAGGGTGATGACCCGCGCGCTTTTTTGCCGTCCGGCTTCATCCGTTGATTTATTAGGCTACGCTTGTTACTAACCTGACGAAAAGGAAAAGAAAATGGCAAAGGTAACCGCGCGCGGCGGCGTAATGACGCTGGCTGTTCTACTGGCACTGGCAGGATCGGCGACGGCCGCCGATCCGGTCAGGGTGGGGTCGAAAATTGATACGGAAGGATCGCTGCTCGGCAATATTATCCTCCAGGTTCTGGACAATCACGGTGTAAAAACCATCAATAAAGTCCAGCTGGGCACCACGCAGGTCGTTCGCGGTGCAATTACGGCGGGCGAGCTGGATATCTATCCGGAATACACCGGTAACGGCGCCTTCTTCTTTAATGACGAACAGGACCCAGCATGGAAAAATGCGCAGGCGGGCTATGAAAAAGTAAAAAAACTGGATGAGGAAAAAAATCATCTGACCTGGCTTACTCCCTCACCGGCGAACAATACCTGGACCATTGCGGTCAGCGGCGATCTGGCGAAGAAAAATAATCTGAATTCACTGGACGACCTGAGCGCCTGGCTGAAAAAGGGCGGGGAGTTCAAGCTGGCGGCCTCGGCCGAATTTATCGAGCGCCCTGATGCGCTTCCGGCCTTTCAGAAAGCCTATGGGTTTACGCTTAAGCAGGACCAGCTCCTGTCGCTGGCCGGAGGCGATACGGCGGTCACCGTGAAGGCCGCTGCGCAACATACCTCTGGTGTTAACGCCGCAATGGCTTACGGCACGGACGGCCCGGTAGCCGCACTTGGCCTGCAAACGCTTAGCGATCCTAAAGGCGTGCAGCCGGTCTATGCACCCGCCCCGGTGATACGTGATGCGGTCCTGAAAGCCTATCCGGACATTGCGGAGTGGCTGAAACCCGTCTTTGCTTCACTCGACGAAAAAACGCTGCAATCGCTCAACGCGAAAATAGCGGTAGAGGGGCAGGATGCTAAGAAAGTGGCTGCGGACTATCTGCAACAAAAGCAGCTGCTACAGGCTAAGTAAAGGCCGGTTTGATGGTCGGTTATCGCGGGGAAACTGTGCGCCTCACTATTTATAATCGCGTATTGCTGATGCTGGGCGTACTGCTGGCCGCGGCGCTGCTCCTGCTGCCGTTCCTTAACTACGCGCCCAATCGGCTGGTATCCGGTCAGCCTTTTGCCCTGTATCAACTTATGCCCGGTGGCGGAGAGGGGTGGCTGCTGCCGGTGCTGGTGCTACCGCTGCTGGCATTTCTGCCGCTCTCCCGACGTAATCTGCTGCTGACGCTGTTACTGAGCGAACTGCTGCTGGTGGGGCTGATCGCGCTGGGAGGCGAACTGGCCGCCCGGCTTTCGCAGCAGGGCAGCCCGCTGGCACGCAGCGCCTTCGGCAGCGGCTGCTGGCTGGCGCTGGGCCTCTGTCTGCTGGCCGCAGCGGATGCCGTGACCCGGCTGACGAAAAATCCCCTCTGGCGACTGCTGCTGAACGGACAAATCTGGATCCCGGTCATCGTTTTAATCCTGAGCGGACAGCTCGATCAGCTGGCGCTGCTGAAAGAGTACGCCAACCGCCGGGAGGTCTTTAATGAGGCGCTTAGCCACCATTTGCTGCTGCTGCTGGGTACGCTGCTGCCGACCCTGCTTATCGGCATTCCGCTGGGCTGGCTGTGTTACCGAAAAAAATCGGCGCAGTCCCCGGTCTTCGCGGTGCTGAACATTATTCAGACCGTACCCTCTATCGCTCTCTTCGCCCTGTTGATCGCCCCGCTGGCCGGGCTGGCAAAGGCCTTTCCGGCGCTTTCTGACATAGGCATCAGCGGTATCGGGGTAGCGCCCGCGCTGATCGCGCTGGTGCTGTATGCGCTGTTGCCGCTGGTGAGAAGCGTGGTAGCGGGTTTACAGCAGGTACCCCGGGAGGTGGTTGAAACCGCGCGTGGCATGGGCATGACCCCGGCACAGATTTTCTGGCATGCCGAAGTGCCGCTGGCGCTGCCGGTACTGCTTTCCGGGCTACGGGTCATTTCGGTTCAGACCGTTGGCATGGCGGCGATTGCCGCGCTGATTGGGGCCGGTGGGTTTGGTGCCATCATCTTTCAGGGGCTTCTCAGCAGCGCGCTGGAACTGGTACTGCTGGGGGTGATCCCGGTCATTGCGCTGGCGGTGGTGGTTGATGCGTTGTTCAAATTTCTCCTTTCGCTGACCGAGGCAAAGCGCCAATGATCAACTTTAACGGAGTGAGCAAATATTTTGCCGGAAAACCGGCCGTCAGCGATCTGACGCTAAATATTGCCGACGGGGAATTTACGGTGCTGATTGGCACATCGGGTTCGGGTAAGTCCACCACTCTGAAAATGATAAACCGCCTGATTGAGCATGATGAGGGGTCGATTCTGTTCGCCGGAGAGGAGATCCGCCAGTTCAACCCTCAGGTGCTTCGCCGACGTATGGGCTACGCCATCCAGTCAATAGGACTTTTCCCTCACTGGACGGTAGAGAAGAACATCGCCACCGTGCCCGCGCTGCTTAACTGGCCGAAGGCGCGCATCGCCGAGCGGGTCAGCGAGCTGCTGGCACTGCTGAATCTTGAGGATCATTTTCGTCACCGCTACCCTCATCAGCTTTCCGGCGGGCAGCAGCAGCGGGTGGGGGTAGCCCGCGCGCTGGCGGCCGATCCTGAGGTACTGCTGATGGATGAGCCTTTCGGTGCGCTGGATCCGGTAACGCGAGCCGCGCTCCAGCAGGAGATTGTGCGGATTCATCAGCTTTCTGGCCGCACTATCGTGTTGGTGACGCACGATATTGATGAAGCCCTGGCGCTGGCGGACCGTCTGGTGCTTATGGACGGCGGTAAAGTGATTCAGCAGGGTACGCCGCTGGAGATGCTGACCCGACCCAAAAACGCCTTCGTGCAGGACTTTTTTGGCCGTAGTGAGCTGGGCGTCAGGCTGTTGTCACTCGGCAACGCCGGATCGGCGGCGCGGCGGGGAGAGTGGCTGGATGAAGAGGCCATTCCCGAAAGTATGACCCTGCGCGAGGCGCTGTCACAGTTCATTGCCCGACAGACCGATCGGCTGGCGGTGACAGATGCGCAGCATCGCCCGCTTGGCGTGCTGTATTTCGCCGATCTGCTGCGGCAGAAGGGGGCTTAAGATGCGCTGGCTCCGCGATCCGCTTTTATGGCTGATTCTGTTGTTTGTGGCTCTGCTGCTGCTCATGCCCTTAAGCGGCCCGCTGTTTGCCCGGGCCTTTCCGCAGCTGGAGCGCCCGCTGTACCAGCAGGACAGTTTTGTTCAGCTGGCCCTGTCACATATCAAACTGGTGGCATTTTCCAGCTTTTTTGCCGTCATTATCGGCATGGGGGCCGGCGTACTGGTTACGCGCCGGGCCGGGAAGGAGTTTCGATCGCTGACTGAAACGCTGGTCGCGGCAGGTCAGACGTTTCCACCGGTAGCCGTGTTAGCCATTGCCGTGCCGGTGATGGGATTTGGCGAAGCGCCTGCGATTATCGCGCTGCTGCTGTATGGCCTGCTGCCCGTTCTACAGGGGACGCTGGCCGGTATTGATGCGGTGCCTGCCAGCGCCAGGGAAATCGCCGAAGGCGTGGGCATGAGCGCGAGGCAAATTTTGTGCAAAGTGGAGTTGCCACTGGCCGCACCGGTGATTCTGGCAGGGATCAGGACATCGGTGATTATTAATATCGGTACGGCGGCGATTGCCTCTACCGTGGGAGCGAAAACGCTGGGAACCCCGGTGATTATTGGACTGAGCGGATTTAACACGGCTTATGTTATCCAGGGCGCCTGCCTGGTCGCCCTGATGGCGATCGTGACCGATCGACTTTTCGAGCGGTTAATGCGGCGGTTTAAGAACGGATAAGGATGGTGTAGCCGGTCAGCATCACGCCGCCAATGCCACCGAGGGCCATCATCAGGAAGATAATAATTACGCCAATTTTTTGCCAGTTCATGCCGTTGCCCGTTTGTTGAAGCGCTGAGGGCACGAGTATATCGCCTTTCCCACCCTCGCGTTAAGCCTTTGCTGGCTTTTTAACGACGTTCGCTAATGACCGATATGTGAGACGGTAAAACCCTGCTCCTGCCAGTGATTCATCATCTCCTGCTGCCGGTGGGTTAACGCTTTTCCGGTAAAAATGAAGATCTTCTGGCCTGGAAACAGCTCCGGACGGGGCATCTCCAGCGGCTCGGCCATAACGTCCATCCGCCAGCCCTGCTGTGATAACCGCCATGCTTCAAGCCACAGCCGCGTACGGTCCTCCGTCCCCCAGCCCATTAATAGCGCATCCTTACCCGCTTTCTTGCGCGAGCCGGTAAGACAGAATGCCACATAGTCGATTAGCGCGCCGTCCAGCAGACTGCACATGGCACGCGCGGTATTTTGATCCAGGCCGAGCCGCTGCCGGATGGGCAGAAAAACGTTGTCTATCAGCACATCCGCCGGATTTTCCCGGCCAATGGTGGCGATTTTATTCCTGATTTTTGCCGGTTTAACGTGACGAAGAACGGTCATCATCTCTTCTTTGAGGGTGGACCAGGCATCATCCACGCTGATATTTTCCCCCTCCAGCAACGCCTTGACTTTGCCAACGGGAACACCGCTTCCAACCCAGCGCTTAATTTCTTCAATGCGCAGAATATCATCTTCATCAAACTGTCGGTGACCCCCTTCAGTCCGCTGAGGCTTCAGTAAGCCATAGCGGCGCTGCCAGGCACGAAGCGTAACGGGGTTGATCCCGCAGCGTTCGGCAACGTCACCAATACTGTACAATGCCATGCAATTCCTCTTATCTTTCTTCTCTCACCCTAACCGTAGCGGACTCCCTCCGGCTGTACAACTATTTTTTCTATTGTACAAGTTGAAGCAGAATAGAAAATCAGCTGTATCTCATATAAGGGGGCTGACGCTCAGTCGAATGAAAACTCACGTTAATGGGGTTCGAGGGCCAACCGTGCGAAAAAAACCACGTTAAGAAACTAACTTTTTGAAATGTCCATACTTATGAGACTACATATTGGGGCCGAAAAATCGGTACCTAATATCGTTTTTTTATCGGTTTGAGGCTAGATCGTATCAAAATCGATTTCTGGTACCTGTTAGCGTGGTTTCTTACATTACTGTACGTTCAACTTAGACGAGAAAGATCGCCTGAAAAATCGATTAATGGACAGCAGCGTCAGTTAAATGCCATTTAGCGATAAAAAACGCTGTTTTAAGGGCTTTTATCTATATATCAGTCATTTACCTCAATAACGTACGTTTTCGTTCCATTGGCCTTCAGACCCCTATTTATAGCTGCTGCGATGAACCCCAAACACGTTGCACACAACGGCAACAGGAAACCGCGCCCTCTATGGGTGTTTTAGCTGCTCGCTCTTCTTTCAACTGGCGGACCAACTTACCCATCATGGATTTACCGATATTCATTGCCGTGGCAGCGGCGGCAACGGTGTAATGCTGATCGAGTATAAGTCGGGCCGCTTCGAGGCGGAAGTCGGGGCTAAAATGCGTCTGTTACGTCCGGTCATAATGTCACCTGTTTTGACTATGAGGTGATGATATCACCTCTATTCAGGTGGCCAAATTCACTGTGACACGACAATATGACTGAAGGAGATTTCAGGAGCAGGGTCTTCCAAATGATATTCGCATTGATAATGGCAGGCCTGAGCCTGGCTGTCATTATCAGCATTAATGCTGCGAGCCGGTTCGTCTGTAAAAAAATTGCGTGCCCTGAACTCATTGATGAGGTTATGCAAACAGGGAATTCCATTTTTTTTCAATGAACGTGCTGAAGTCCCGGAATAAAGGTGAATAATGCTTTCGGTAACGCCATACCAGATGTACCTGTAATTCAGGTAGTCGCCATTCAGGAAGCAGATGAATAAGCAAGCCACTGTCCACCTGCTCTTTCACCGCCCAGACCGGGGCTGCAAGACATATCCCCCGGTTTTCTGTAGCCATGTTAATAAGACTGAAAACATTATTGGACACCATTTCTTTTCCGGGTGTGAATTCTATTTTTCGTGACTCACCATTCTTCATAAGAATTAATGGTGGCTTCAGGTAAGGGTGACTGAGTCTCAAAAAACTATGACCAGACATTTCTTCAGGAAATTTGATGGGTTTGTGTTTTGAAAGATAGTCAGGGGAAGCATAAATTCCAAAAGGAACGGGGTTAAGGCTTCTGTGAATTAGATCTGGATTATTCAGATAACCACTTTTGAGAACTAAATCATCAAATTCGGGGGAGTCCGCCGTAAAATTCCCGCTATCACGGGAAAGCAAATGTATGGACACTCCAGGATTAAGGTCTATATATTCCATTATCCACTGACTGGCAATATTATCGCATATTATGCTTGGAGCGGACAATCTCATGACCCCCTTTATTTCATTGCCAATACCATCAATTCTGGCAAGGAGATTAGAGTACGCTTCACATATAATTATAGATTTCTCATACGCTATTTTTCCTGACTCTGTCAGTTCACATTTATGTGCATTTCTGCTAATAAGTTGCGCTCCGATAGTGTTTTCAAGCTTCGTTAGGTTTTTGCTTACAGTGCCTGTCGACACACTAAGTTCTGTGGCGGCAGCAGAGAAACTTCCCATTTCTACAACTGTGACAAAAGTAATCCAGTCATTGATCAGTACATTTTTTTTCATGTAAAAATCACCTCCGAAAGTAAGACGAATACCATAGCATAAACAAACCCGCCCTCCCATTTGTCACTTGACATATTGATTTTTATTCAGGGTTTGTTTAGAAAAAACTTTCTATCAAAAAAATTGAAATTTTCATGTCATATAGTCTCTGTCAGAGAATGATTTTTTTGTTGTATTCAGACAACGATATTATGTGTCCGTAATATTTTTTTTGAGATGTTATTTCCGATCATGAAAGGTGGTCGTTAATTGTCTCAGCTACCATTGGGTATGCCCTGCTAATTCGTTAATCAAAAGATAATAATGCATGCATAGTTGTTTTCAGGCACAGCCAGCGGTTAAGGTTTATTACGTTTCAGTCTTTTTTTCGGTTTGATCCGCATGTTCAGCGACAATTCGCAGTAAATCCGCTAGACCCTTTTGTGGTTAAATCGAAAGCCTTTTACGTTACTCAGGTACAAAAAAAAACAGGCCGAACCCCCAGTTTCGCTGACTGTCGGTGATGTGGAGCAGTCAGTTGGCAATAACGTCATTTTCGTTACTCAGTTTAGCCTGGTAACGGTAGCAACTTTCGCTGATAACAAATAGCTGGCAGGCAAAACGTATACTGATATTGCGACGCCTGACAGCATCCTGCGCCATCTGCTTTCTAAGCGATGGCTTTACCACTTTTTTGCCATGGCTTCCTGAATGATTTCGGCTTTGAGTCGTTCTTCGGCATACATCTTTTTGAGACGGCGATTTTCGTCTTCCAGCTCTTTCATTCGGGCCATCATGGAAGCATCCATACCGCCAAAGCGAGAACGCCACTTATAGAAACTGGCATTGCTCATGCCATGCTCGCGGCACAGTTCAGCCACTGGCGTTCCGGCTTCAGCCTGCTTAAGGATGGCCATTATCTGGCTGTTGGCAAAACGTGATTTTTTCATAGAAATCTCCCCGGTTCAGGTTACGAGGAAACTCTACTTATGAACACACCGGTTATTTGGGGGGATTACCGTTGCAGGAGCAAAAAAACGCTTCGCAAGTTACTGGTGCTGCTATCAGGTTTTAATGTGGCCTTCTTATGTACCGGAAATTTTCAGTGCTTATGACGTGTTACCCAATGAAAAATATATAACAGGTAAACTATAATTACAACGCATTGAGCGTGAAAACCTGAATCCAGGCAACAGGCTGAAGCGGCTGAACCGTAAAACAATGAGGTACTCAAAACCGGCATAAATGCATGACAAGACCATTGGTACATCTATCGAGCTCGAGCATTATACACTGTAATATATTCACCCTATTAAATACACCACAAACTCAGGATTCTTGATAATCAACATCTAATAACAAGCATAAAGTTCATTCACTTATCCTTTGTCAGTGATATGCCTTCTATTGGATGTAGTCACAACACTCACTATACAAACCCCCTGCTTGAATAGAATGAGATAGCTATGTTTCCGAAATGGAAATCATAACTTAGCTTACAAAGCTAAGGGTACTCTTGCATAATACGACAAGTCGAACTAAGGCTGCGGCCTCACTAACGGCTGACATTAATCATGGATTGATATGGTTCTGTCGCATCAAGGCTGCAGCAAGTAACATACTTTTTTTTGATGTTACCTGCTCATGCCTATGTTCCGAAGAGCCTTTAGACGTTTACATTACCCTGGCGATATCATCGCGCAATATGCTCGCTGGTATTTGGCTTACACCCTGAGCCTGCGTAGTCTGTACGACATGATGGCTAAGCGCGGTATTATCGTGGACCATTCTGGGTCATCCGTCTGGTGTCGTTACTGGGTAAGGCATTTCGTCGGCATAAGCGCGCCGTGAGACGCCGAGGGTGAATGGATGAAACCTACATTAAAGGTAGTGGAAATACCTGTATAGGGCGGTCGACACTGGAGGTCAGATCATCGACTTTTATGTTGACCGCGCGACGTGATGTGGCAGCAGCGAGGCGCTACTTACGCAAGGCTCTCCGTCACCACGGAGAACCTGTAGTGGTGACGACAGATAAGGCGGCATTACCGCCGACCTGAGAACGCTCAATGCAGAAAACCTGATGAGGGAAACATCACCGTACTATCAAACGCCGGATGCAACAGATACTGGGTTTAAATCGTTTCGCCGTGCACAGACGCTGCTGGCCGCATCGAGCTCCTCCACATGATACGTAAAGGGCAGTATCAACATCCGCAAAGTGATGGATTGTCATCCGCAGAACAATTTTATTTGTTGGCTGCCTAAATAAACTGCATCACGATTTCTGGCGACCTGTCGTAGTTAATGCGACGGAGCCGTACGAGAAGGGAACCATAAGACGATTTCTTTATTTACGTAAAGAAGGGCGGTAGCGTGCCTCTAAGAATACTAACGTCAGGTAGAGGGATAGAGTGAACAGCTCGATATATTGCCTGTGAACATGGTCAGGTAAAGTATTTAAGAATTAGTCAATTTAACGGGAATAATTAATTATACGATGGGTGGCTGTAGACAGATATTCCTGTGGAAAAATGAATCACAAGGTGAGGGGGGGGAGACAAATAAAAGACAACTTAACAATTGATTGCTTTAGTGCGGGTATCACCCGTGGTAAGAAAAACTTTAATTTCAAATGCAATTTAGAAAAATCGCAACTTAAATTTGATTTCATTCAAATTTAAAAAAAACATATAAAATAATTCTTAGTAAGTGAAGCCGTTATCCAATGGTCATATCTATTTTTCAGATGACTGATTATGGCAATGGGCAAAACATCGAAAGAAACTAAATCAACAACATCCATCATTGTTCAACCATTCAAAAGAGTGAAAAGTGAAAAAATTAACATCCTTAATATTACTGCAGTTTTTTATTGCACTGATTGTGTTTGTAGCTGTATTTCTATTTAAAAAAGAAATGATTGATTTGATTGAACACAATAAGGTCATTAATGGAGTGATAGTATCAATATTAATCATTATATGTGTATATTTGATTATGGATGCCGTGATGATGATCCGTAGAAGTATCTTATGGCAAGGGTTCGTTAATGGAAGATATAGTGAATCCATTGTTTTCGGGAGAAATTATGAAGGTATGGCGAGTAATAACAATAACCTTTTAAAAAGCTGGGAGCATAAAATTAAGGAAAAAGAAAAAACACTAGATTTCTTTTCAGGGACGTTAATCTGCTTAGGTTTGCTCGGAACGTTTATTGGCCTGATGCACACTATGGGATCGGTATTTGAAGTACTGGGAGCCAATGTTTCAGGAAAAGAATTAGTATCTAAGTTGGGAATACCGCTGGCTGGTATGTCAACAGCATTTTCGGCATCAATGTTGGGGCTGGTTTCATCTATTATTGTTGGTACTGCTGCCTTGATCGCAGGGAAAATAAGTTCAGAATTCGCTTCTCAGGTTAATGAATGGGCGATAAAAAACTCCAGAGAATCAACTTCAATCAGAAAGATGAAGAAAAGTATACTTAGTGCTGATGCTAATGAGGTTTTGCTGCAGTTAGAGATGATCGAGAATGAAATATCAGAAAACAAAAGGATTATGCAGTCACTGATCAATATTTCCGTTGGAATTCATGAGGAGAATATAAAACAAACTGATCATCTAAAATTTATTACTATTAACAATACAGACCAGACCCAGATGGAAGAGATGAGAAACATTTCGCTAAGGGTTGAAACTAAAATAGATAATATCAAAAGCATTATGAAAAGAATGTTTAAGAAAGAGATTGCAAATAGAAATTCCTTATCTGATAAAGCAAGGTTCTTGAAAGCAGAATTGTTAGGGATAAAAGAGATAGCACAAGAAAACACTTATGCTCTGCATGATAACAATCATACTCAGCAAGTTATCGTGAATTCGACTATAGCATGTCTTCGTGAGCTTAATGAAACAAAGATAGCTATAATAAAAAATTATAAAGAAAGTGACTAATATTATGAAAAAAAAATTATGTTTGTTCTTGTTTTTTTGCCCTTTTTTTTGCAAAGCGTTGAGCCTTACGGACACCATAAAGTATGGTCTCGATTATAGTATCCAACTTAAAATAAGTAACGCAAAGAAAGAGAAGGCAGAAGCTATATTAGGTGAGGCATATTCCTCGTACTGGCCTCAGGTTAGCCTGGTTGGCAAATCGAAAGATGAAGTGAAATTTGCAGGTTCTAATTATTACAGAGGTGATGATGAATCAGCAATGTTGACTGTTGCTACACAGTATACGCTTATTGATCTAGCGAGGGGAGAGAAAGTAAAAGCGGCAAAATATAATCAGGATGAAGAAGAGTGGGATAGAAGGGCGAAAATAGAAAAAGCAAAGTTTGATATTACTAAATCATATTTGGATATATGGAAGAAAAAAAATGAAGAAAATGTATTAGAATCAGATTACAGTTCGTTATCTTCCTTGGTCAATAAAGTTCACGCCCGTGTTGATGCAGGGATGTCCCAAGAATCAGATATGCTAAGAGCAAAGGTGGCTGCTGATGAAACGAGAAATAAGTTAGATAATGTCAGAAAAGAACTGGGTAATGCTGAAATACAATTATCCTCCCTTACTGGTTTAGCTTTATCAAAAAACGATGTTTACGATGTCAGTAACATAAACATCACAAATATTAAAATTACAAAAAGGGATATAATTAAATATAGTCCAGCACTGAAAGTGTTGTCCACAAGGGTAGAACAGAAGAGGATAGAGTACAATGCAATAAAAAAAGATGATTACCCTAAAGTGAATGCTATTGCCAATTATAAAGAACATTTTAGAAATGTTGTATCACCTGATATGCAATTTTTTGTACAAGTAAGTATGCCTTTATTCAATGGATTCAATAGCACAAATAAGAGGAAAGCAGCGATTTCAGAGTTGGAGATTAATAAGCTTACATTAAGCATGGCAGAAAAAGACCTGGTCAAAAATTATGAAACACTCCTAAACTCATTTGATAGAGAGAGAAAAGCATGGGAGATGTTGAAAACAAATGCCGTCAATTCAAAAAAAGTCAAAGAGCAATTTTATAATGAGTTTCCACTAGGAATCAAAGGCATCGAGGATTTAATCACGGCCGAAAGATCGGAGACTGATGCAGAGTTAAGATTGATCGATTCTCAATATAATATTTATCTTTATTATTTGGCTATTTTTCATTTGAATGGAAATACTGACGAAGCCATCCTCAATATAGGAAGTAGTAATGTCAGCTAAAAATCATATTTGGCCAGCATACGTTGATATGATGACTGTATTGTTGTTGGTATATGTGCTGCTTAATGTTTTGTTGTCGGTAGTTATCACTCAAATTGGAGATGATGACGTAGCCTTAGTACAAGGTGTCTGTGTTGAAAATCAAGATGTGAAGCCTGCTACTTCAGTCAATTTTCAATATGACATTGAGCGTTCGATGGATGTCAATAATGAATTGTATGTGAACAAAAAGGGAGATTTCATCCTAAACATAAAGGATAAAAACTCACTTAGTAAAGAAGATGCGACATTAATCAAAGAGTGGCTGCAAACAGTAGATAGCAAAAGACAAAAGGTCCTTTTTAGTGTTTACTTGCCAGTTCCTGAAACGAAATCTGTTGGTTCTGTTTTAAGAACACAAGCGATACTATACTACGAAGTACTTCAAATAGCAGCACTGAATAATTTCCCAATCGATAATATAATTAACAAAAACTCGAAACCTGGCGGTCATTATCAGGAAGTCATAAAAATGAGAATTAAATAAAATGAGGGTTAAATATTTAATATCCAGTTATTTTGTTAAGTTAATATTACCTTTTTTGCTATTGCTTGCATTGTTTTTACTAAAAGTTGATATTACAGTGCATGCACAAGGTTTTTTGCAAATAAAAAACAAGAATATACAAATTGACCATCCGGGGGGGGGGAGAATAGAAAGCCTGTATATAACTGAAGGGCAAAAAGTAAAAAAAGGTGAATTATTAGCAGTTGTAGACAATAGTTACATTTCAGAAAGTTATGACAAATCAAGAGTATTGCTTGAAACACTTAAATTAAGAAAGGCCAGGATAACAAGTGAAATTGAGGGGAAACCATTTCCAATAAGTGAAAGTTATGACCCAAAATTGTATGCGCAGGAATATTCGAGTTATCTCACTAACTTGAAAGAAATTGAAGAATCTGTAAATCTCAATATAGCTATCGAAAAACAAAAAAAGGCCGAGCTTAATGCAAAAAAAATCAGAATACAAGGTTTAGAGAAACAGCTGGAAATTGAAGGTAGACAGATAAAAATGGTTTCTTCATTAGTGAAAATCAAGGCGGCAGCAGAAGCAAATCTTTTAGAGAAAATTTCGTTAAACCAGAGAACAAAAAATGATTATAATCTGGAAAAGTCTGAGTTAAAAGTGGTTGAGTCCGAAGTTGAAAAGGCAATTATCAACACTAAAAAGATAAAAAGTGAATTTTTAAGTGTGAAACAGAAGGAGCTTGAGAATATCAATGACAAGTTATCTGATGCTAAATCTGATTTTTCTGGAGCAAATGTCAGGAAAACTCAAGAAAAAATATTCAGCCCCGTAAGCGGGATCATTCAAAAGTTAGTTAAAAACCATAAAGGTAGCGTAATTCCTCAAGGTGGAGAAATTATGGAAATAGCACCTACAGATATTCCCTTGGTTGCAGTTGTGCGTTTAGATCCTAAAGATAGGATAAATATTTGGTCTGGGATGCAATCGAAAATTGAAGTGGGTGGCTTCAATAACCATAGAGGGTCGTTTAATGGAATAGTAAACATGATTAGCGAAGATTCTTTTTCCTCAGATAATAGTCAGCGATATTATCAGGTTGAAATTAGTCTTGAAGATAAAAAAGGTAAGAGTTTATATCCAGGGATGGCCATTGATGCTTACATAAAAACTGGCAAAAGAAGTGTCGCAGAATATATTCTTTGGCCTGTGATAAAGCAAGAAAAATACGTTTTTTCTGAATAGGTTCAAAAAATATAATAGAGTCACATCGCCAGGATAAGTCATTGACTCTATGGGGCCTCTTGCTTCGTTAAGCAGTTCAATCGATGATTTTAAGGGAATAGAAAATCCGTCAAGAGACTCAGTGCGTATAACATATACATTAATATGCTCAACAAGTGGACTAGTATGTGCATTGTCAGATGACTTTTTTTCACATTCCTGTGAATTTTCCATCTATCATTTTATGGATTTAACCTGTATTGAGGGCAACAACCAGGGCCAATATCTCAATGACGGAGTGGTCTGTTCAGGTTCAAACGTGGATCATGTATCCAATCAGGAGATCTTAAGGAAAACTACCTGTTTTAACGAAGGGATCCTGATGGTCAAGGTTGATGTCAAATATCCGTTTTGTAAGCAAACAGCTCCGGTGGAAGAGCATGGACAGGGGTGTACCGGGCATCACCGTTATCGCTGCCAGGCATGCTGTCCACCCTTTCAATTTGAATGTGAATACTATGCTTGCCAGTAAGGTATGAAGACGCAAATTCCTGATCCGCTGACTGTGGTAGGCATGGGAGCCTCGTCTCAAAGCTCATGATGTGTTACCGAATAAAAACATATTACTGGTAAAATTCACACACAGCGCATTGAGCGTGAAAACCTGAATCTCCGCAACAGGTTGAAGCGTAGAACAATGGGGTACGGAAAACCGACAGTAATACATGATAAGACCATTGGTACTTTTATCCAGCGCGGGTATTATACATTGCAATATATTCACTATTTTTAATACATGACTTAAACGTGCATGATAAAAATTTTAGTGTCTTAATTTTATGCATGGATAAAATTCACATCTACATTAGCGACTCGGTGTCAGAGTATGTCTTGAAATCTTTTTTAAAAACCAAAATTTTTTTATAAATTATTACTATCTCGTATTTACACCGTTGAACCTCTATCAAGTGATTAGGTTTAACAAGCGTCGTAAAAACCTATATATGCGAATCAGTATTTTAGTTAAGTTTAGACAACATAATCAGTCACGACGGACACGCCTAAAAAAACTAGTGCAACATGTAAAAATATTTAATTCCTCTTAAAACCCTTCTATAAATCAAATAATCGTGAGATCAAACTATGAGCACTAAAGAATTAACTTTATTATTAAAAACCTTTCAGGAAAACAAGATCCCATTCCCGCTAGAGGGAACTACGTTTAACATTGTTGGTCAAGATCTGGTAATTGAATCCTCAACTGGCGTCATTTACCAAATCCCTTATGCTGCTCAGTTTGCATCATTATCAGATCAGTCATTTACATTAGCATTCAGTGATGGCCAAAAAATATCCTCTAAAGAGGTAATAATTAAATCTGTAAAAAACTTCACAAATAAAGATGGATTCCTATCATCTGATCACGGTAAGGATAATATAGAAACTAACAAGAGCGATCATAGCAATAATAATAAAAATACTCAGGCTGGTATAGAAAACAAAACAATTGTTGTTACGATTGAAAAGGCAATCGTTAACAATCAATCAGATGAAATAAAAAAAATCATAGATATAGTTGACGAAAACCAGAGTGCTGACAATATCTCTTCTGATGAATTATTATCTTTTCAACCAATAAATCCTGTTGTCATACACTCATCAAAGTCAACTATTAAAACAGCAGAGGTGATAATTAATAAAGAAACTGTAAAAATAGCAGAGGTGATAATTGATCGAGATTATGACTTTAATAAGCTAGATAAATTAAACCAAGTTAAGGTTTTGCAACCTAGTGATCATTTAGATTATGCATCACATACGGCAATAATCAGTGGAGGTGACAGGAATAATGGAAGTTATGAATCACAATATGGAGTTAAATATTTCAATTTAGATGACCAAAAATCGGGATGGAAGATAGATGCCAGAGTTGTAGGTAGTGAAAACAACGAAAGCACCCTCACAAAGATAATACAAATGAATGATTTTAAATCAGTTGATGCGATCAGCTATCCTTATTCCCCAAATTGCAAATTTATAACATGGAACAGTAAAGAGGGTGCGCTACTGGGATTGCATGAAAATGAAGTTGCGATAATATATAATACCACGCTCAATGAGATAATCAGAGCTACAATCAACACCACCTCAGCCGACGGTACTAAATCAATTTTACAAATAGGGATTGACAAATCATCAAGTTTAAATGATCAAGATGACTCCTTAATCCATATAGGAAGCACTCACGCCAGGCTTGTTATTAAAGGAAGTCAGGGAGATGATACATTCATCGCTTCAGATGGCTTAAATATATATGATGGCTTCATGGGTAAAAATTCGGTTGATTTTTCTCATATTAATAAAGATACCATATTCAATTATCAGTCGGATAACTTTTCTGAATTTGCCAAGTTCAAGATTACAGATAGCAGTTCTGCAGTTGTAACTATTGGTGATAAAACACAATTCATTAACAATTTCGACAAAGTGTTCGGAAGTAGTACAGGTAACAATATTTTCATTACTGGAAAAGGAGATCGCGAATATTTTGGCGGTTCTGGAAATGATAGATTTATCGCTTATAATGATAGCAATATTTTTCACGGGGGAGGGGGAGAGAATATTTTAGATTATAGCAAAATAGGAAGTCATTATTTTGGGAGAATTAATATTTCTGATGGTAAATATATAGATGTAAATGGTCTAAAGATCAATACTGGATCGAAAAGTACTGAGCATAGTGGCGTAAATCAAAATGCAATTAGTAAAGACCACTTTGAGGGTATCAATGAGTTTTTTGGTAGTAGCTACAATGACGAAGTTTTTTTGAATGATTTGCATGGTACCTTGCATGAACAGTTAGGATCTAACTATATATGGTCTGGAGATGGCTCATATGTCATCTATGCTAACGATAAATCTTATGTTGACTACTCACTGCTTAAAGGGAAAGTAAATATTGACCTTAATAGTGGTATTGTTAACAAATACAACGGTAGTCAGGACCATCTTTCAGATGTTCACAAAATTGTTGGCTCTAATGGGGGAGGGAATCTAATTGGAAAAACAGGATCTGATAATGTTCTCATTGGAACATCGGGTAATATTAAGTTTTACACTGAGGGTGGTAACTCAATAATTATAGGTGGTGATAATCATAATGAATACACTATATCAAATGGAGTTTCAGAAATCAGTGCTCATGGTTTGATAAATAATATACATGCTAAGGATATGACCTTACGTTTTCATGGCTCAGAAAAAGGTGAGGATAATCTCTTTTTATCCGGTGGGCGGTCTGTTATTAATGCAGGTTCAGGGGCATCTCGTTTAGACCTGACAGATAATGCTTTCTCAGAAATTATTTTGGATAACGAGGGGGCGTTCACTCTTTATAGTGGGGATTGTTATTCACAAATACATGGTAACGCAAAGAGTTTTGAAATAAACTTTTCCCATGGAAATAGCGGTAAGATCTCCGCTGACCTTGATCATGGGATAATAAATTCCTCTAACGGTGGGCAAATAGTACTGAATGATACTATAATTAACAAAATTATCTCAGGTGAAAATGGTGATGGAAATTATATTTTTTCTACATATGATTCCGCTCTGACTATTGATGCATGGGGGGATGGGAATCGGTTTGAGACGGGAAAGGCAGATGGAAACAATATAACTGTGGATTCCGATGGTTACTTTTCGTCTAACAATTATTTTGTCATTCTTGGTAAGAATGGAACTTATAAAATATTTAACTCGGGAGGGAATAATACTCTCGATTACAGTAAATATAAAGGGGTGCTTTGTGTAGATTTAAACAACAAGTCGCAATTAAACAATGATAATATTGACGGTTTTGACAGGGTTATAGCTAATAATGATGAAAAAGGAATCTTTTATGCTAAAGAAATGGGGGGATCTTTTTTCGATCTCTCAGGTGTTACAGGAGCAGATATATATTCTGGAGAAGGCGGCAGTGCGGATTTTAAATTAAAAAACAATAACACAGATAACATATTTTATAATAAGATAAGTGGGGCGTTGGAGTTCAATATTACCAACAATAATATCTCTGTAAAGAAATCTGTCGGCACTGATACTTATGATAATTTAGTGAGTAAAATTTATGGTAATGATCAGGGTGGTAAATATGTTTTAGATGGTAATTTTGGATGGAATAATAAAATTGATATTGAAGCAGGTAATGGAAATAATGAATTTAGTTATCACAATACCGGTGGTAATTCAGATTCTGTCTTTACCGGTGGAACTGGAGAAAATATATTCACTTACATACAACAATCAAGTTCTTCTAAAATTAATTTTTCAAATTCAAAAGATGGACATTTCGATTTTTCTCTCGATTACACAAACAGGGAAATTAATGCTAATAGCATGACTCATCTTATTTACGATGTCAGCAAAGGAACGAGTTCAAATTTCTACTATAACGATGCTAACCACATAAACCTTGAAATACAGGGGCAGCATAGTATTAATACAAATAGAGTATACATTCATGCTAATGGTGGTGGGAATATATTTACCTTTAATAACAATGCTGTTTTGAATTATGATCTGAGTCGAACTAAAGGTCTAAATGCGAATTTTGATTCGGGAATTATCAGTTTCACTGATAAAGTTGATAATGACATTATCAGAGGTAAAGTGAATTACTTTGGAGCTACTGTTGGCGACGACGTAGTACATCTAAGTAAAAATAATGCTATGCATTATCTTGTTAGCGCCGGAAATGATAAAGTTTGGGGAAGTGATGGTGTAGGACACCTTTATGATACACCGTATGGTGGGGATTTCCATATGGATACAGGAATTTATGATAAAAAGGACTATGCTGGAAAGGATATGGGTCAGGATCATCTATATGATTTGAAGAATATAGTTTTTAATGATGCTAATGCTTCTGCCATTAATCTATTTGAAGGGGGTACTGATTCCTCTGACTTCAATTTTGATTTTAACGTTGCATCTCAAGTGAAGGTGTACGGAAATATTGCTGGAAACCATACATTTAACAATGTGAAGGGTTCTGATAATATTTCATTTGATTATAGCGGTTTAGATCATATAGATGTTAATTTGTATTCAGGAATAATAAATAAAGGAAATAATTACCAGGATACACTCAATGGTTTTACAGGAAACACGTTAAGGCTTCTGGGAAGTAATGGAGATGATACATTTTTATGGAAAACAGTTGATGATTTTCTGAATGTCAGCTCGCTTGATGGTGGTAAAGGGAAAAACACATTAGAGCAGTCTTCTGATGGTGCTACCGTAATTGACCTAAGCTCTCTGGCAAACACTAAGAACTTTAATATTGTTGATGTTTCAAAAGTGCAACATAAATCTATCGTTGGTAATTTCGATTCTCTTTTCAATAACTCTTGGTACAAAGGACATAATATAGATATTATTATAAACAATAAAGACGATAATGTTGTCAAGTTTTCAACAAGCAATGAATGGGATCATCATTACGACCAGACGTCGCAAGCCGATGTTTATGAGAACAGAATCGACCATTCATCTGTTCATGTTATACATGCAGCTTAATCGGAAAAAAAGCATCCTAAATTTTCCCAAAACTTGCCCCCTGTTTTCATAATACTAAATTGGCCTAATGATTCTTAATATATATTTATGTCTTTTTATGCCAGAGTGTTTTTGATACAAGATACTCTTTGTCAATCGCCATCAGAATTAAGTAAAATATAATATATGAATCCTAAAGTAAGTGATGATTCCTTCTTATCTTTCATTTGTGCTGTTAATGGTATTTTGTCCCACCATGATAAAAAATTACCAGTCTATTCAATCGGCTTTGTCTATGAAATTTACAATAAAAACAATCAATATGAAGATTGTTTAGAATATATAGAAAGATTAACCGATGGTGTTTTTTTCAAAATAGATTCGTCCTGTGATACTGGTGTTTCCCGCTCGCAGAGTATTGTTTTATACAGGAAAGGAAACAGGTGGTCGGTGACGGACGATAAAATGAATTTAATCGATTGTGATGAGATGAAGGGATTCTTTAGTACCAGAGAGAAAAGGAGTTTAAATTTATTAGAGTTAATGGTTTTCTGGCTGAGAAAACGGGCGGGTCTCATTGAATTTTTCTCACTTTCATTTTGTCTTAGTCTGTTGTCATTGAGCATTCCACTGTACATGAATGCGGTTTATGGCAGGATAATACCAGCCTCTGCAGAAAATTCATTGTGGACGCTATCGATAATCATGTTACTTTCCTTTTCTTTCGAAATTGTTTTAAAAAAGAAACGAATCCGGTTAGTTTCTAATATGGTGTCATCTTTTAGTTTATTCAGGGAGCCTTCAATACTTAATTCATTTATGACGCCAATTTCTTCAGGAAAAGATGATTGGCAGGATTTGAGAAAAAAAGGAATTGATAATCTAATCAAGTTTCGTCTGGGGCTTTGGGTTTTATTATCTTCAGGTTACATTGATGCTATTTTCCTTTTAACACATATTGTGGCTATAGCCGTTATCGCTAAATGGCTTGCATTAGTCCCTTTGGCCGTTTTCTTTCTACAGATAATCGCTACGTTTTACATTGATAAAATGTCTCCTGATGATTCTGATTTTAAGAATGACGCAAATTCCGGCCTCCCTACTGAACTTATCGATAATTACAAGCTCAACGGTTTGATGGATTATTTTCCGGCATTATATTCACAAAAGGTGCAGTCGTCCAACAGTGCTGAGGCAATTAAGTTGGCTAAGAAAAATAATAGTTCTTCAGTTTTTTCATTCCTAACGTCTCTTCAAACGGTCGCTATTGTTCTAACTGCTTTCTATCTGATTTCAAATCATATTATTTCCTCCTCAGCGATGTTTGCTACAATAATTTTGTCTGGGAAAATAACCCAGTCAACTTCAATGCTGCTTGGATTTTTACCCTTCCACCGAGAACTGTCAAAGAGCATAAAGGAAATCAATGAACTAACTGAAAAATCCAATGATTTCAAATCTACGGTTATCAGAGATCCATCAAAGTGGAGTTTAAAAAATGTAACGACCTTATCCCGCTATAATCATGATTTGAACGTTTTTAATTCAATCAATCTCGAGTTTTCTCCGGGTGAAAAAATTGCCATCATTGGTCCCCCGGGTTGTGGAAAAACTACACTATCACATATTCTTTGTGGTATTTATCAACCTGAGAAAGGTGAGGTTTTTTTACCCGATGGTCTCAATCAAGAAAATGGAAAAGGAAGTTCGTTCTATTTTCCTCAACGTGGTTTTGTGTTTTATCGGAATTTACATGATTCTATTTTTAGTTCTAATGTTACGAGTGATTCTTTGATAAAGGAATTACAGACACTGGATTTTTTATCATGGCTTCCTGAATATTATCCTGATGGGATTTTTTCAACCCCTATAAAAAAATTATCTGAAGATAAATTACAAATGTTAGAAATGGCAAGGTTGCATTTCTCTGACAAAAAATACTTCATTCTTGATGAACCCTCAGCTCATGTTGACACTGGGACAGAACAGAAACTTTCAAACATTCTTAGGAATAAATTAAAGGATGACACAACAATGATTTTATTCACACGCAGTAAAAATTTACTTGAATTTGCTGATAGAGTTGTTTATCTCAATCAATTTAATATAGTATTTGATGGGAAAAAAGAAGATTTTCTTAAAATAGCATCATAATTTTTTTATAATCAAGTTTGTCTGTAAGCCCACTTGCTCAGAGAACCCGTAAATCGGGTCGTGTATTCACCATATTGAATACACGACCAAAAATCCCGCGTTATAGTCTGTAAAATAGGCTTCGTGGTGCTGATGTAAGTATCCCAGCTTTAGTTCCACGCACTTTTTGAGATTTCCAGTTTCTCAGCCATCAGCCCATATTCTTCCGGCGTCAGGTTATTCAGGGATTCATGAGGCCGCTCACTGTTGTATTCATTCAGCCAGCGCTCCGTTATTTCCCGCGCTTCATCCAGTGTTCTGAACAGATAAAAATCCAGTATTTCTGTCCGGTACGTCCGGTTAAAACGTTCGATAAACGCGTTCTGGGTCGGCTTACCCGGCTTAATAAATTCCAGCATCACACCATGATCTTCAGCCCATTGCGCCAGAGTCAGTGATACCCGTTCCGGCCCATTATCCATCCGCATCTTCAGCGGATATCCACGGGTTGCTGCTATCCTGTCCAGCATCCTGACGACCCGCTGCGCCGGGATATTCAGGTCAATTTCGATAGCCAGAGCTTCACGGTTAAAATCATCCACGACGTTGAAAGTCCGAAAACGTCGGCCGCATGTCAGCGCGTCGTGCATAAAATCAATCGACCCGCTTTGGTTAAGTGCTTCCGGCGTTGCCAGCGGGGCCGGATTACGCACAGGCAGGCGTTGTTTACCCCTACGACGAAAATTAAGTTTTAGCAGACGCGTATCCGGTTGATAACGAAACACCGTCCTGCTCAGCGATAATATCCTGCATGCCTGGCGTATGCTCATCGTATACTGCGTCGTCAGATAGCTGGCGAGCTCACGCTTTATCGCTGGTTTTAAAGCTTTTTTTCGATGACGTCTTTCAGCGCCCGGCATTCAGGACTCAGATCGGCAAACATCTGTTTGAGACGACGATTTTCATCTTCCAGATCTTTGATCTTTTAAATATCAGATGCTTCCATCCCCCCGTACTTCGCTTTCCAGTTGTAACAGGAGGCTTCGGAAATCCCGGCCTCACGACAGACCTCTTTCACGGTACGTCCAGCTTCGACAGACTTCAGGACAGCAATAATCTGGTGTTCGGTGAATCGTGCTTTACGCATAGCGATCTCCTTCATTAGCAGAGCAAGTATGCCGGAAGATCTCTAAATGTGAATGGGCTGTTTTAGCGGGATACTTACACTGATTGTTTTGCAGCTAACGATTTATTGATTGCAGATAACCTCATTTACTTGTTTGCAGATAAATGTGCATAAAAGATATAACGCCGGTGTTGATGGGGGTTTTGAACAAATGTCGGTGAGGTTATCGTGATGATAATGGCTAAAAAACGAGCTACTTTAGCAGATGGACAACGAACATCCTCCGCAGGGAAACGGATTAGTAAAAAGAGAGCGGGTTAATGAGGCGGGGCTGTACCTGGCTGCTCCATATTTACCAGTTCAAGCTGGTAAAGCTGAGTACAGACCATTTTTTCAAACTGTTGAGGGGTTAGGTGGTGTATATCACCCTTCATATCGTGGTTAAAAAACACACTTAGCGTACGTTTCCGTACTACTGGGCTTCAGACCCCTATTATATTTGATGCTATCCTGCATTCCTCTACTGAGTCAAAAAACGCCTGGCAGCGGTCAAGAACAAGTGTTGCTCCTTCGCGTAGCATTTATATAACTGGTGTCTGTTTATGTGGGGCGTCCTGTATCCGGACTGGCTGTAAGAATATCTGACAAACCCGCCATAGCCCCTCATTTCCGGCCAGTTATCATTGGCAAGCCTTACTCTGGGGTAATGAAGAATGTCTTTCTCCAGCGTCTTGTTTAATGCCGTCCAGCTCACCAGCTTACTGGCGTCGACACCGGTCAGTACAAAAGGCGATTTTCGAAAGTGTTGGCGGCTAAATTCTTCCATAATATCGCGGCTAATAAAATTATTAACAGGCCAGCTCCTTGTTGTTGTTCATTCGTACAATACTGGTATCAGAACACGAACCCAGTAACCGCTCATCGTGTGTGATCACAAGTACATATTTGTCTCTGGTCTCATGCATCAGATATTCACGGAAGGCATTTACTCCGGATTCATCAAACCCTTTGGTTGGCTCATCAAACACGATGAGGCTGTACGGCTTGCCATAAGAGAGCATGACACCTAACTTCTTCTTCGGACCACCTGACAGGTTACTGCCGAAACCACGGATAACATGGTTGAGCGGCTTATCGAACCCGAATCTTTTCAGCCATTCAGTGATCGCACTGAGGTGAGTCCTGTCAGCAAAGGGAGACGGTAGGGTATTTGAGGGGATAACATCCTCTGTTTCGGTGCAGTATAAATCAATATCAGCCCGGGCCATTTTTATTTGACGGAAAACAAATCCGGCCTGGTTCATTGGGAGGAATATCTGGAACAAAAAGGCAGCGATCATTACCAGACTACCACTGGTAATATTCCCGTTTTTAGTCAGCATATAGACAGAGAATAATATAACCGAACAGAATAGAACCGACAGCAGAGCGGAGCTAATCCCAAAAAAGAAGAACTCGTTGCGTACCGCTACTTGTTTCGACACATTCTTGTTCACGAATCTCATGAACCTGCTTCTGCTTTTATCTGTGGTGTGAAATGACTTATCACCGGCAATAACTGCATCAGATCAAACATTCCGCCAGACATCTTTTTAGCCGTTATGGCTACCGCTCTCATTAACGGAAGTCTGCGTTGAGTCATTCTTATGACAAAATACAGGTATACGAACATCATCACTAGAAATTAAATTGCGATGATGTAGTTTACAGAAACAGCAATAGTTACTACTATCGTAGCCAGCTGTATTAATAACGGCATTATGTCTGTACATATTATTCGGGTAAGCGTGGTGGCAGACGTAATCATACTTTCTGACACTTTGTTAATTTCGCCGGTTTTTTTTCGCTAAAACTATCGTTATGTGATGTCAGTATCCTGTCAATGATTTTTTCGCGTAAAGCATAGCTTAGCTTGATATTTAATCTCTGAGTCAGAAACTCACACAAACTATACCCAACAGGCATAAAAAATCTTATAGCAAGAAAACATAATGACAAAACAACCAGTATCGTTGAATCGGCAAGTGTTTATATGTTATCAACAACGCTGCACATTTCACTCGCTGAACATCGTCTTGCTCAACGCCTGGCTCAGCTTCGTCTGGAGAGGAACTGGTCGCTGGAGGCACTGGCCGATCTGACAGGCATTAGCCGCGCATCACTTTCCAGGATCGAACGCGCGGAAACCAGCCCGACCGCCTCGCTGCTTAACCGACTGTGCATCGCCTGGGGTTTAACCCTGTCGCGGTTGCTGAGCGGCGTTGATGAGGAGGGGCCTGTGCATCTGCGTCCGGCGGCGCAAAACGTCTGGTGCGATCGCCAGAGCGGCTTTGAAAGACGTAGCGTTTCGCCTCCCGCAACAGGCTTTCTGGGCGAGCTGGTGGAAGCACGGCTTAAGGCGGGTGCACTGATCAACTACGATGCCCCGCCAGTCGCCGGAATCGAGCAGCATCTCTGGATACTTGACGGCGTGCTGTTATTCAACATGAACGATCGGCAGTGGCGACTGGAAGCGGGGGACTCTCTGCGGTTTCATCTCTCCGGGCGCTCTTCGTTTCACGCACCCGAAGCAGAAGGGGCACACTACGCGCTGGTCGTCTGCCGTGCTTAAGAACTGCACACGCAACCGATCCACTGAACACAACTAAGGTAATTTTTATGACGCTTTCCTGGGATTTGCTTACTGCCGATCTGGCCTGCGCTGAGCAGGCTGAACTGTGTAATGTGCTGAGCGCCTGCGTAGCGCAGGGTGCCAGCGTGGGCTTTGTCAGTCTGGATCCTGAACCCATGCGCCATTTCTGGCACGGGGTCATCGCCAGCCTGAAAAGCGGCGATCGCCAGCTGATGGTTGCGCGCCTTGACGGCAGGATAGTTGCGACGGTTATCCTGGTGTTGGGCATGATGCCCAATGGCGCACACCGCGCTGAAATCGCTAAGCTGCTGGTGCATCCGGAGGCCAGGCGGCGCGGCATCGCCCGTCAGCTGCTGTCCCGTGCCGAGCAGCTTGCCCGGCAGGCAGGCAGAACGCTGCTGGTGCTGGATACGCGCAGCGGCGATGTGGCAGAACAGCTTTATCTGACGCAGGGCTGGAAAATAAGCGGACAGATCCCGGGGTATGCGCTTTCCACCGACGGCGAGCCCGAGGCCACGACCGTTATGTATAAATGCCTTTAATAATGCTGTCGGTGGTTCCGGCGTACAACCCCTGTCTGTGAAAATTGAGTTCTGATGTTCTGATGTCCCCGGTCTCTGAGGAGCGACGGCGCACTTTCGTCCGCCGCGTTTGCACCGAGATAAACTCGTCTCATTTTATTACATCTTTGATTGAATATTAAACGGGCAACGAATAGAATGCCGCGCGTAAACGGGGTTGATTAAGGATTAATTAACGCCAATAACGGACTTAGCCAACAGGGAAGTGAAAGGTGAAAAGGGATTTTTTACAGCGTTGCTGCGCGGCAGCCTTGCTGAGCGCGCAGGCGCTATTCTTTAGCAGCGCGGCCATCGCCGCGCCTGAATCTGAAGCCATTATTCACCAGCAGGAGCGGCAGAGGGCGCTTGAACAACAGCTTCAGCCCGCTACGCCTGACGTACGTCTTTCGCCACCCGCTTCGGGCAGCTCCAGGCTGCACTTTCCTGATGAGACTCCCTGCTTCCCACTCCAGCAGATCCTGCTAAAGGGGACAGAGGACTTTCCCCACTGGCTCCCGCTCCAGCGCCTGGCAAATCAGGCCAGCGGCCGCTGTCTCGGCGCGCAGGGCATCAACCTGCTAATGAGCGCCCTGCAAAATTTGCTTATCGATCGCGGCTATGTCACCAGCCGGGTGCTTGCACCCGCGCAGGATCTGACTCAGGGTTCGCTCACCCTCCAGCTGTTTGCCGGCAAAGCCAGTGCCGTCAGCCTGACGCCGCAAAGCGGGCGCTACGTTAACCTGTGGACCGCGCTGCCGACGCGCGCGGGAACGCTGTTCGATTTGCGCGACGTCGAGCAGGGACTGGAAAATCTCCAGCGGCTTCCCACGGTGACGGCAGAGATGTCGCTGTCACCCGGCGCTAAACCCGGCGAGAGCGACGTCAGCATAGACTGGCATCAGCGCAAAATGTGGCGGCTGGGCGCCTCTCTTGATGATGCGGGCGCTACCGGCACCGGACGCATCCAGGGAGGAGTGACCTTCTATCTGGACAATCCGCTGTCGCTCAGCGATCTGTTCTATGTATCGGCCAGCCACGACCTGGCGCGCGGCGGCGATAAGAACAGTAAAAATCTGACCGGCCACTACTCCGTGCCGTTTGGCTACTGGCTGCTTGGGATGACCGCCAGCAAATACCGCTATCTTCAGACGGTGGCAGGACGCTACGCCGATGTGCGCTACAGCGGGGTTAGCCAGAGCCTGAACGGCCAGCTCAGCCGCGTTCTGCACCGCACCGGCAGCCAGAAAACCACCCTCAGCTGGGATCTGCTCTCCCGCCAGACGCGCAGCTACCTTGATGACACCGAAATCGGCGTCCAGCGCAGCCATACCTCCGCGTGGCGACTGGGTTTGCAGCATCGACACTATATCGGTGCCGCGACGCTCGATGCGGGCGTCAGCTATCAGCGAGGAACGCGCTGGTTTGGCGCCATCCCGGCACCTTCCGAAGCCTGGGGAGAAGGTACTGCGCTGGCGAAAATTCTTCAGCTAAACGGCCAGTTTTCCGTGCCTTTTACGCTATCCGCGCAGCGCTTCAGCTTTACCAGCCAGTATCTGCGCCAGATGAGCAGCACGTCACTGACCCCGCAGGACCGCTTCTCTATTGGCAGCCGCTGGACGGTACGGGGTTTTGACGGTGAACGCTCGCTAAGCGCCGACAGCGGCTGGACGGTACGTAACGATATTGGCTGGGCAACGCCCGTCCCGGCGCAGCAGCTCTATCTGGCGGTGGACTACGGTGAAACCGGCAGCCGGGGCAGCGATCTGCTGGGCCGACATCTGGCCGGTGGCGCCGTCGGGCTGCGCGGTAGCGCCCTGAATACCGGCTATGACCTCTTTGCCGGGGTGCCGCTGGCAAAACCCGCGGGATACCACACCAGCGGCGCAAGCTTCGGCTTCAACCTGAACTGGAATTACTGAGCGCGTCGTACCCGACACGTACTGACCGCTTAGCACTTTAGCTCTACTGATAAGGACATCATCATGAACACGCGCTGCTTTCGCGTTATTTTCAGTCAGGCCCGCAGTATGCTTGTGGTGGTGGCCGATATCCTCCCGGCGGGCCGGGGCCGAAGGAGCTGCCGACGCAGTGTGACTCGCGCACGAGAAATTTTTGCCCCCGCGCTCTCTTCGCTGGGCTTTGCGCTACTGCTGGCAACGGGCGCGATTATGCCCGCATCGGCAGGGGTGGTTGCCGACGGCGGCGCGCCGGGTGGGCAGCGCCCGACGGTGATCAACAGCGCCAATGGCACGCCGCAGGTCAATATTCAGACGCCCAGCGCGGCGGGCGTGTCGCGCAATCAGTACAGCCAGTTCGACGTGGATCAAAAAGGCGTCATCCTGAATAACTCGCGCACGGCGGCACAAACGGCGCTGGGCGGCAGGGTCGCGGGCAATCCGTGGCTGGCGCAAGGCGAGGCGCGGGTGATCCTCAACGAGGTTAACTCACGCGATCCGAGCCGGCTTAACGGCTTTATCGAAGTGGCCGGGCAGCGCGCGCAGGTGGTGATTGCCAGCCCCGCCGGGATCAGCTGTAACGGCTGCGGCTTTATTAATGCCAGCCGGGCCACGCTCACCACCGGCCAGGCGCGGCTCACCAACGGCCAGATCGCCGGGTACGACGTCAGCCAGGGCACGATTACCGTTCACGGCCAGGGAATGGACAGCAGCCAGCAGGACAGCACCGACCTGATCGCCCGGGCGGTGCATATCAATGCCGGGATCCAGGCCAGGGAGCTGAAGGTGACGACCGGCCGCAATCATATTGACGCCGCGCACCAGACCGTCAGCGCAATGGCCGGTGAGGGCGAGGCGAAGCCGCAGTTTGCCCTTGACGTTGCGCAGCTGGGCGGCATGTACGCCGGTAAAATTCGCCTGATCGGCACCGAAGGTGGCGTTGGCGTACGCAATGCCGGGCATATCGGCACCTCGGCGGGTAGCGTGGCGATCACCGCCGACGGCCATATTGCTAACAGCGGAAGCATCAGCAGCGCGAACCGTCTTGATGTGGCTACGCGGGGCGACCTCAGCAACAGCGGGACGCTCTATGCCAGGGAAAGTTCTGCCATCTCCGTCGCGGGGCGGCTGACGCACAGCGGCACTCTCGCCAGCGGGCAGCAGATCCGCGTACAGGCCGCCACTATTGAGGCCAGCCGCAAAAGCGTCTTTGCCGCGGGCGTTGACGATCGCGGGCAGCCTAAACCTGGCGGCAGCCTGACCCTCAGCAGCAGCGGCGCATTACGCGCGCAGGGACAGCTGCTGGCGACGGAGCAGCTCAGCGTTCAGGGTGCCTCGGTGGATCTCAGTGACAGCCAGACGGCGGGCCGCGATATTGCCGTTACCGCTTCCTCCGGCGATATCAGCACCGCCCGCGCGGTTATTTCCGCTACCCAGACCCTCAGCCTGAATACCCGGGGGCAGCTAAACAATGATGGCGGCAGCCTGGCCGCTGACCGACTCAGCCTGACGGCGCATCAGCTCTCTAACCAGCAGGGAACGTTGCAGCAGCTGGGCCAGGCAGATCTGACGCTGGCGCACCAGGCGGGCATTAATAACACCGGGGGCAGCATCGCCAGCAATGGCGCAAACCTGACGCTCAGCACCGCCAGCCTGATTAACAGCCGGGGCCGGATAACCCATGCGGGTGAGGGACAGCTCCACGTCAGCGCGTCAGCGCTGTCGGGTACGCAGGGCAGCCTGCTGACTAATGGCGCCCTGCTGCTGGAGGGCGGCGCGCTGACGCTTGACCAGGCTACCACCCAGGCCCGGCACATCACCGTAAACGCGGCCAGCCTCTCCGGCCGCGGCGGAGAGGTTATCCAGACCGGCAGCGGTGAGATGACCTTCAACCTGAACGGCACGCTGGATAATTCCGGCGGACTGATCCACAGCGGCGGCAGCCTCATGGTGGATACCCACGGCGGCCTGCTGCTGAACCGCGACAGCGGGGCGCAGAGCGGCATTCTCAGTGCGGGTGCGCTGTCGCTGCGCAGCGGCGCGGGCGATAATCGCAGCGGCCTGATCCTCAGCGGCGGTAATGCGCGGCTGGAGACCGGGCACTGGGACAACAGCAGCGGTACAATCCAGTCCGGCTCTTACCTGCACTGGCATACCAGCGGGCAGGCGCTGATTAACCGGGCGGGCGTTATCAGTGCGCATACCGGCCTTGCACTGCAAAGTGGTGATATCAATAACCAGCAGGGCACGCTGGCCGCGGGCAGCGAACTGACGCTGAGCAGCCATGCGCTGGACAACAGCCAGCAGGGGCAGATTATCAGCAAAGGCAGTCTGCGGCTGACCACCGCCGGGCTGAATAACCAGCAGGGCCGCATTCAGTCGCTGGGCGATATGGTGCTGAGCGCAAAGGATGCGGTGATCAATAATACCCGGGGGCTTATCCACAGCGCCCAGACGCTGCTGCTTAGTGCCGCACAGATTATGAATCAGGATACCCGACGCAGCGATCGTACCCTCGGGCTGCAGGCCGCCAGGCTGCGGGTTACGGCGGAGCAGCTGGATAATCACCAGGGTGAAGTGCTGGCCGATGAGGATCTGACGCTGACGCTCACCGACAGGCTGAATAACAGCAGCGGTCTGATCTCCTCGATTAAAAATGCCTCACTCAGCGCTGCCACCCTGACCAACAGGGCGGGGGATATCGAAGCCGGACAGGGGCTGAGCCTGCGAAGTGACTGGCTGAGCGGGGAGGGTCGTCTGCTGTCGCTGGGCAATATGTCGCTCAGCCTCAGCCGGGACTTTATTAACAGCGGCTCACTGGAAGCGGCGGGGGCGCTCTCGCTGACCACGGCGGGCCAGCTCACTAACCACGGCCTGATGCAGGCGGGGGGCACCCTCGCGCTCCGGGCCGCTTCGCTGTTTAACAGCGCCACCGGGGAGATCGCTGCCGGGCTGTTACAGGCGGAGATCGCCGCCACGCTGACTAATTATGGCCTGCTCAACGGCATCTATACGCGCCTGAACGCGCAGATTCTGAACAACGTTGCGACCGGGCGGATCTACGGTGACTGGCTGGCGATAAAGGCCGGGACGCTGAATAACCTCGCCGCGTCGGGCCATGCCGCCACGCTTGCGGCCAGGCAGCAGCTGGATCTGGGCGTTGGTACGCTAAATAACCGCGAGCACGCGCTGATCTACAGCGGCGGCAGCCTGGCCCTGGGCGGAACGCTCAGCGACGATTACCGGGCTGTCGGACAGGGCGGTGCACTCAATAATCACAGCGCCACCCTTGAGTCGGCGGGGGATATGACGCTGAATATCGCCAGCATCAATAACCACAATGACCATTTTCGTACTGAAAACGTGCTGATCTCGCAGGAGCAGGTTTCTGAATACCAGGTGGACCGCCTGAATAATGGCGTGCGCTATAACGTCAATGACTACGATATCAGTATGTATAAGGACGAGACGTGGGTCATCTGCATCGTGGGCGTGATTTGCCATAACACCGATGGCGATAAGTTCACCCACTACGACTACACGCGCACCATCACCGAAGACCGCATCGCGCAGAGCGATCCGGGGAAAATTATTGCCGGTGGCAGTATGACCGTCGGGGCTGACCGGCTGCTTAACGATAAAAGTCAGATTATCGCAGGCGGTACGCTGGCGATAACGGCGGCGCAGATGGATAACATTGAACCGGTCGCCGCCCGCCAGATAAAAGAGGAGGGCGTGACCCGGCGCTACACCCGTAAGCAGCACAGCGGCGGCGATTCACCGCGGGTAGTAACCGAAGCGTGGAAACCAGCGGTAGTGATTCAGAACATTGCCCTGCGCCCTGGTTACATCAGCGGCAACACCACGGGTGAGGGCAGCGGCCTGACGCCGGATAATCAACCGGAGAGCCACCTTAGCGGCAACCCATCGGGAACCGGCGGCGTCAGCATCGCGCCGATCGCGGGGTCAGACGACCTCTCCTACGGCAAAATTCTTGAGGTCTCCCGGGAGGGGGTGGACAGCGTAGTACGCACTACCGGCCCCGATACCCGCCTGCCTGACAGCAGCCTGTTCCATATGCGACCAGAAAGCGACAGCGCCTGGCTGATTGAAACCGACCCACGCTTTATCGGCGAAAAGGCGTGGCTCAGCTCGGACTGGATGTTGCAGGCGTTTAAAACCGATCCGGCTAACGTTCATAAGCGGCTCGGCGACGGCTGGTACGAGCAGCGGCTGATCCGCGAGCAGATCATCGCCCTGACCGGGCAGCGCTATCTGGCCGGTCAGCAGAACGACGAAGATCAGTATAAAGCGCTGATGAACAATGGCATCGACTTTGGCAGGAAACATAATTTGACGCCCGGCATTGCCCTGACGGCAAGGCAGATGAGTGAGCTGACCAGCGATATCGTCTGGATGGTCGCCCGACCCGTACAGCTGCCGGACGGCACGATGCAGCAGGTGCTGGTCCCGCAGGTATACAGTCTGGTCAGGCCCGGTGACATTGACGGCGGCGGGGCGCTGCTGGCGGGTAAAAATGTGCAGCTGGCGCTCAGTGGCGACCTGACCAACCGTGGAACGGTTAGCGCGCAGCAGAGCATGCAGATGCTGGCGGATAACATCAACAACCTGGGCGGCACCCTCAGCGGGCAGGATGTCTGGCTGCAGGCACGAACGGATATCACCAATACCGGCGGCCACGTACAGGGCGGCGACAGGCTGACGGCGATAGCGGGACGGGATATCAGCATCACGACCACAACCCGCAGCAACGACAGCCTTAACGGCGATTCCGCCCGCACGGCGATCAACCAGGCGGGCAGCGTAACGGTCACCAATAACGCAGGTTTACTCGACATTCAGGCCGGGCGCGACGTGAATCTTAAGGCGGCTATTGTCGCCGCCAGCGGCGACAATAGCCGTGCCACGGTCATGGCGGGGAATAATCTGAGCCTGACCACCGTTGAGACCGCCAGCCGGGACAACCTGAGCTGGGGCAGCGATGACACCCTGCGTCAGGCGCAGAGCCGGGAGGTGGGCACCCTGATCCAGGGCGGCGGCGAGGTGACCCTGCTGGCGGGGAATGACCTCAGCATGACGGCGGCAAGGGTATCAGCAAACCAGGCGCTAACCGTACAGGCGGGTAATGACCTGAGTATCCACAGCGGCACGGCTACGGAAAGCTTCGATCAGTATACTAAATCGACCAGCAGCGGGTTTCTGTCCGGTAAGACAACGGTAGATCACAACAGCTTCAGCGACCGGACGGCGGTAGCCAGCCAGCTTGACGGCCACAGCGTCACGATGCTGGCGGGGCACGATTTGCAGGTGCAGGGCAGCAGCGTGGTGGGCACGCAGGACGTGATGCTCCATGCCGGTAACAACCTCAGCCTGACCAGCGTGGACGAACAGCATGAGGTGCGACAGATCCACGAGGAGAAAAAAACCGGCTTCTCCGGCACCGGCGGCATTGGCGTCAGCTACGGTAAACAGAGCGTGAAGACCACCGACACCCTCAGCAGTCGCACCAGCGCGGCGGCGACGGCAGGCAGCGTGGACGGTAACCTGAGCCTGACGGCGGGCAACGTCCTGCTGATCGGCGGCTCTGACCTGGTGGCCGGACAGGATATGCGGCTGAGTGCGAAGGAGGTGAACATTGAGGCGGCAGAAAACCAGCGGTCGCAGAAGCAGACCACCGAGCAGAAAAGCTCCGGGCTGACGCTGGCCCTTTCCGGCACGGCGGGCAGCGCCCTGAACACGGCGGTCACCACGGCGAAGCAGGCCAGCGAAAGCAGCGGGCGACTGGCGGCCCTGCAGGGCGTGCAGGCGGGGCTTAACGGCGTCAGTGCCGGGCAGGCCCTGCAGATGGATGCGGCGAAGGGCAGCGATCCGGCGAACGGCAACACGGTGGGGGCGAACCTCTCCTGGGGGAGCCAGTCATCGACCTCGGAGAGTCGCCTTGAGCAGACCACCCAGCGTGGCAGCAGCCTGACGGCGGGTCACAACCTGAGCATCACCGCCAGCGGCAGCGGCGTGTCCGGCGCTGACGGGGATATCCGGGTGCAGGGCAGCCAGTTTCAGGTGGGGCATGATCTGCTGCTGTCGGCGAACCGCGATGTCAACCTGCTGTCGGCCGCAGAGCAGGAAAGCACGCGCAGTAAAAACAGCAGCAAAGGTGGGGCGGTTGGCGTCGGCTTCGGTGTGGGGGCCGGAGGATCGGGCTTCAGCGTCTCGGGGAGCGTTAACAGCGCGAAGGGCCATGAAAACGCCGATGCTCTGAGCCATACCGAAAGCCAGATTAACGCGGGTAATCAGGTGACCCTTATCAGCGGGCGGGATACGACGCTGACCGGCGCGCAGGTGGCGGGGGAAACGGTGACGCTGGAGGTCGGTCGTAACCTGACGCTGACCAGCGAGCAGGACAAAAACCACTATGACGCGAAGCAGCAGAGCGCCAGCGCGAGTGGCAGTGCGGGGGCAGGCGGCGGCTCGGCCAGCGTTAACGTTTCTCAGGAGAGCATGAACAGCCGCTGGGAGTCGGTCACCGATCAGACGGGCATCTTTGCCGGCAGCGGCGGCTTTGATATTACCGTGGGCGAGCATACGCAGCTCAACGGGGCGGTTATCGGCTCGACGGCGGCGTCAGAGCGGAATAAACTGGATACCGGCACGCTGGGGTTCAGCGATATCGACAACAGAGCGGACTACAGCGTTGAGCACCAGAGCACGGGCGTCAGCACGGGCGGTAGCGTGGACGGGCAGTTCGCCGGAAATATGGCGAACACGTTGCTGACCGGGGTGAACGGTTCAGATAGCGCCAGCTCGACCACCCACGCGGCGGTGAGTGAAGGGACGATTATTATCCGTGACCAGGCGAAGCAGCAGCAGGACGTAAGTGAGCTGAGCCGCGACGTGGAGAATGCGAATCCGGGGCTGGCGGAGATATTTGATAAGGAGAAGGAGCAGCAGCGGCTGAGGGAGGCGCAGCTGATAGGTGAGATAGGGAGTCAGGTTGCGGATATTGCGCGGACGCAGGGCCAGATAGCGGCAACGAAAGCGGCGAACGACAAAATGAAGGACATCTCGCCGGATCAGTTGCAAACGGCAGAGTCTGACTGGCGCAAAGCCAATCCGGGCAAAACGCCAACAGCAGATGATATCAGCGGCCAGGCTTACCAGACGTTCTATAATCAGGCGTTTAACGACAGCGGATTCGGCACCGGTGGTAAGGTTCAGCAGGCTATCCAGGCCGCAACCGCTGCGGTACAGGGTCTGGTGGGAGGTGACCTGGCGAAAGCCATTGCGGGCGGCTCTGCGCCGTATATCGCCGGGGTAATCGGCAGCAGCGGGCTGGATGACACCGGTAAGGTGCTGGCCCACGCGGCAGTCAACGCGGCACTGGCGGCGGCGCAGGGTAACAACGCCCTGGTCGGTGCAGCAGGCGCGGCCACGGCTGAAATGGCCGGGATGATCGCCCTGAACGCCTACGGTAAACCGGTCAGCGAACTGAGCGAGACCGAGAAGCAGACGGTGAGCGCCCTGGCCACCCTGGCGGCGGGTGTGGCCGGGGGACTGACTGGTAACAGCACGGCGGATACCGTGGCTGCGGCTCAGGCAGGGAAAACGACCGTTGAGAATAACTCGTTAGCTCATGTGCTGGCTGCCGCAGAAGCCCATAAGAAAGGCACGATAGAGAAATATGAATCGGGCACCCAGGAAGCCATCAGGGAAGCCTGTAGCGGAGGAACGCCGATATCCTGTGAAGCAGCGGTGGCAGCAATGGGCAGTGCGATGGCCTTGCCATTATTGCCCGCAGCGGCAGCGACGACCGGTCTGATAGGTGCAGGAGCAAACGCCGGGGTAGGTTATCTGATTAACGGTGAAGTGAACCCCAATGATGTGATTCTGGGTTACTGGACAGGTATTTTCACGGCAGGAACAGGGCTGTGGGGAACGATGGGAGTTAATGCGGCCAGCGGTGCTGCATCCAGCTATCTTAAAGGTGATGATCCACTGAAAGGTGGTGCCATAAGTGGTGCAGCTTCAGGTATTGGATATGGAATCGGTAGCAAATTAGTTGAGTTGCCTCTTGATAAAGTTTTAAACCCAATGAAACCGTGGAAAGACTGGATCTGGGTTGATGTTGGGATGGGGATATCGAAGCCTTTACCAGTTAATCCAGTACCTGGTATGGCAGGCAATACATCAGCCAGTGCAGCGACAGAAATCCTTAATGATCAGCTTGGTAAGGCCGTAAATAGTAATGGGAAGAAGCAATGATGAAAAAAGAATCGTGGTTCATCATTTTTCTATACTTATTTGTTGCATGTAACATAGCAATGATAATAGTTTTTTTATTTTTATATTTTCTTACAAGAGGTTATATCCTGCTGATGTATCAAATTCCATTTGAGTTGGTTTGGGCTGATATATGGAAATATACCAAAGCTGCATCTTTCGCCGGATCGTTGATAGCAATAGGCAGTTGGTGGATCTACTACCAGCATTACAGGAAAAATCGAAGCAGATAGCACAACAATCCCAGTCCTTGCGCCTGGAACGTTGTTGTTGAGAATAATCTTCTGTGTGGCGGAACCGAGGAATGACAGGTAAAAGCTGCACAGGAGCATGCGAAAAATATCCTATCCTGTGCTGATAATCCTGGCTCAGCCTCCTGCCAGAAAGGGCTGGCGATGCAGGATGCGCTGATGGTGGCACTTCCTGCCGGGCTTGGCGGTGGTTTACTGGCTGCGGCTACACCGGAAATCGCGGCGGCAGCCCATGCAGCAATCCAGTCATGCGCAGGAAATGTTGTGCTATGTCTGAACAGCGTCGGCATCCAGGTATCGGAAGCTATCGTGCCGGGTGGCGTGGGTGCTGGCAGTGCGGTTGGTATTGGCAAAACAGCGGCAGAGGCAACGGCGGCAAAAGCTGAGGCAGTTGCTGCTAATGTGGCGAAGAGTCTCTCTGCAGATATAGGTAAAATTAATGCCGGTAAATTTGGTCAGCTTGAATTAAATTCTCTTTCTAAAACTGGAACCAATATTGATCCAGCGGCTAAATCTGGCAATTTTGCCGTTGCAGGCAGAGCATTACAGAAACACGGCAGCCGTGAAGGAAGTGTCTATCCTGTTGCAAAAGGTACTCCTGCTCAAATCAACGAACAGGGACAGAAAATATTAGACGGGATAGTAAAAGCACCTGGAGCATCGGTAAAAGAAGGGAATCGTTTTGGAGGGTTTGATGTTATCGCCCTTGATGGACGAGGGGCCAGATTTGACCCTCAAGGTAACTTCCGTGGATTTTTGGAACCATAATTATGAATTGTAAAAATCACTTAAAAATTGTTATCGCTAGTGATGTCGATTATGAAAATCTAATAGCTGAAATTTATCAAAATGATGAATTTATTGCACTTTTACAACAAGAAGATGGGATAAACGATATAAAGGTTGAATTTTCATCTAATATTAGTGCAATGAATTTTGATTGGCTTCAAAATGCATTAAATGAAGCCAAGAGAAAGCTATTGGATCAGTAACATTATATCCCGGCCGAGCTGAGCCGCGATGTTGAGAATGCGAATCCGGGGCTGGCGGAAATCTTTGATAAGGATAAGGAGCAGCAGCGGCTGAGGGAGGCGCAGCTGATAGGGGAGATAGGGAGTCAGGTTGCGGATATTGCGCGGACGCAGGGTGAGATAGAAGCCACAAAAGCCGGTAAAGCAGAGCTGGCTGCGAAAGGCGTTAAAGAGCCGGGTGAGAATGCCACGAAGGAGGAAGAGCGTGCCGCCTGGAATAAAGCCCTGACGGAAACCTCCGGCTACAAAACGGCTCAACAGAAATGGGGCACAGGCAGCGCCCTCCAGCAGGGTATCCAGGCGGCCACGGCGGCGGTGCAGGGTCTGGCGGGTGGCGATATCGGTGCAGCATTAGCCGGAGCCTCAGCGCCCTATATCGCAGAAGTCATCAAACAGTATGCACCGGATGAAGCCAGCCGGGTGATGGCCCATGCGGCAGTGGCGGGCGTTATCGCCGCCGCACAGGGTAACTCTGCGGCAGCAGGCGCAGCGGGCGCAGCCACCACGGCGATAATGGGTGAAGCCATTACAAATGCGCTGTACGGTGACGTGCCGGTCAGCCAGCTGAGCGAGGAGCAGAAACAGACGCTGGTTGGGCTGGGAAGCCTGGCGGCAGGTCTTGCGGGCGGTCTGGCCGGTGACAGTACAGCGGATGCCGTAGCCGGGGCGCAGGCAGGCCAGAACGAAATCAGCAATAATATGACCAGTATGGGCATGTTGCAGATGATGCAGGCCAAATCGTTGCTGGATGCGGCTGCAATGGCTGAAGCAGGCCAGGGCGGCGCGAATGAACAGGCGGCGCTGGCGCTGACCAAAGCTGTTAAGCAGGGTCTTGATGCGGCCTGTCTGGCGAATACCAGCTGTGTCATGATGGCGATAGCACAGAGTCAGCAACACGCAGGCGGAGCAGGCAGCAAAACCGAAACCGTGCCGGTGAATGACGATCTGACCGGTGGAAAACTGGTTAACCCAGGCCAGGGTGAGAGTAAAGGGATATCGTTGATCACGCCGGATCAGTCTGACGATCAGGGAGCCAGCAATACCGGAAATACTGACGGAGCGCCGGATACTGGCGGGAATACCACGGTTACCCCGATCCCTGAGCAAAATAAAGATGACTACGTTTATCTTGCTGAAGGTGATAAACCTGCGAATTTATCGCCTGAAGGAAGCGGTAGAGCTGGTGCATTTAATGAGGCTAAGCGCCAGTCAGGCATCCCTGTTAGCCAAAGCCCAAGTAATGTTTATCCTAATGTCGATAAACGAGGTAATCCACAACCCGGATATATATATGAATTTGATTTACCAAAGTCTGGAGGCGGCACAGAGAAAGTTTATATTAGAGATGATGCAGGTGGACATTTCTTTGGTGTAGATGATCCTCAAAATCGTGGTTCACATTTTAATGACCCACAAGGGAATCATTATGATTACTAATATTGTATATAGGTATGCAGAAAATATATCCTCTCCCAATGAGATAGCCAATTTTGATGCTCGTTACTCAATCAAAGGTCCGGGCATCTCAGCTGTTAGCTGGGAAATAGAGAGCCAGACAAGGCGAGAAGGAAGTGAAGCCTTATTAAAAGTCATGCTCAAAAAGTTGCTTCCATGCCATGAAATCGAAAAGATTACACTAAGAGTTATAGTTGAGTTATCGGCTACGCAGCCTGACAATGCTGTTGTTAATCATAAAAAACTATGGGGCTTACTAAAAGATAGAGGCATTCAGACTGAAGACATTTTAGATAAAGTTAACTTTATTAGGAAAGGTATGGATGGGCTAATCCTTTCCGGAATAGGAACTATTAATTTAGCTAAAAAAGGATTAATTAACAGCCTGATTAATATTGAAAAAAATGTTTATTTTTCTATTGATGAAAATAAAAAAAACACAATACATTATGAAATGGATAAATCAAATTGGATGAATGAAACGTGGAAAAATGGCGGTATCATTTTCTTTCCGCTAGGTTTTTTTGATGAACCCTCTTGCGAAGTTGTTGCAATGGGTAATAAAAAAGACATCATGTATCTCACTGATTAATAAAAATTAAACTATTCTAATCACCATAATCCCGGCCATAGAGCCGGGATCGTTTTACCTGCCGATCACACTTCAGCTGATAGGGGAGATAGGAAGCCAGGTTGGGGATATCGCGCGGACGCAGGGTGAGATAGAGGGGCCGAAAGCGAAGAAAGATCCGGCTGCCCTTCAGGCCGCCAGAGAACAACTCGTCGGTCAGGGTAACCTGAATCCTACCGATAAACAGATAGCCGATCAGGCTTACAACACGGCGATGGCTCCTTACGGCACCGGCAGTGCCATCCAGCAGGCTATCCAGGCGGCCACCGCTGCTGTGCAGGGACTGATGGGTGGAAATATTGGGCAGGCCATCAGTGGTGCGGCATCGCCTTATCTGGCAGAGCAGATCCACAAACTGACCGAAGGGAATCCTGAAGCGCAGGCGATAGCCCACGCGGTGGTGGGTGCTCTAACATCATATGCGGCCGGTAACAGCGCCCTGGCAGGCGCAGCCGGAATCGCCTACTCTGTAAGACCCTCCCTTTACTTTGCTTCCCCGGGCCCGTCACATGCTCTATTTGAAGATATTTATTATTGGTTTTATCTGCCTGCTGCTGCTGTCGTTTGCGCAAAGTTATCTCAGTGCGAGCCACAGCGGCGTGGCGCTGAGCGGACAGAGCTGGTCTGGCGCCCGTCGTGATTCTGCCGGAATTGCCCCGGACGCAGCCGCATTTCGCAACAGTGCGATAGTGCAGGTTTACACCGCGCCGACCTTTGGCTGGCGTGGCCTGGTGGCAGTTCATCCCTGGATTATCTTCAAAAAAGCAGGGGAAACGGTATACAGCCGTTACGAGGTGGTCAGCTGGGGCAGCAGCAACGTGGTGCGGCGTAACTACGCGCTTCCCGACGGCTACTGGTTTGGCGCTACCCCTCGTCTGCTGGTAGACCATCGCGGCAGTGCGGCCGAGGCGATGATCCCGCATATTGAGGCCGCCATCAAAAGCTATCCCTGGCCTCATACCTATCGCGTCTGGCCCGGCCCAAACAGCAACACATTTCTGGCGCATATTGGCAGGAAAGTGCCTGCGCTGAGGCTGGATCTGCCCGCGAATGCCATCGGGAAGGATTACCGCCCGCTGCATAATCTGGTTGGCCTGCCGCCGTCGGGCAGAGGCGTGCAGATCTCTCTGCTGGGGGTTTTAGGCCTGACGCTGGGCGCTGAAGAGGGAATTGAGTTCAATATTTCCGGCCTCAATTTTGGTATCGACGTTAAGTCGCCTGCGCTGCGTTTGCCCTTTATTGGCCGGATGGGGGCGAGTAAAGTCATTACCGACGCGCCTGCGGGAGGGTGAGGAGTGCTTCCGGGACCTTACTGAGCGCTTCTGGCAAGGTAGCGTCAGTCAAAGTCGAAATGACATCGGGGATCGGGCGAATGATTGCAGAGGAGAGCTGACGCCGACCGAATACTGTGTAAAAATACAGGCCATTCTGAACAAATGTGGTTGTCATGGCGCTAACAGTCGCGTTAAAAGCGCAAATTGCGGAGTGGTACAAGGCCCTCCAGCAGCAAATACCTGATTTCATCTCCCGCGCTCCTCAGCGGCAGATGATCGCTGAAGTGGCGAAAACGCTGGCGGGTGACGATGGGCGTCATCTGGCCATTGAAGCGCCAACTGGCGTCGGCAAAACGCTCTCCTACCTGATCCCCGGCATTGCCGTCAGCCGGGCTGAGGAAAAGCCGCTGGTGGTCAGTACTGCCAACGTCGCCCTTCAGGATCAGATATTCAGCAAGGATCTGCCATTGCTGAAAAAAATCATCCCCGACCTGCGTTTCACCGCGGCCTTTGGCCGTCGACGCTATGTCTGCCCGCGCAATCTTTCTGCCCTGGCCACCGACGAAGAGAAGCAGGGCGATCTGCTGCTGTTTCTTGATGATGATATGACCGCCAGTAAGGAGGAGCGGGCGTTTTGCACCGGGCTGGAACAGAAGCGTAACCGCCATCAGTGGGATGGTCTGCGCGACCACTGTGATGACACCATCGAAGAGTCGCTGTGGCAGCGTTTGAGCACCGACAAGGCCAACTGTCTTGGCAGTAACTGCCACTGGTATCGCGAGTGCCCCTTTTACGTTGCCCGCCGCGAAATTGAGCAGGCAGATGTCGTCGTCGCTAATCACGCGCTGGTGATGGCGGCGCTGGAAACGGAATCGGTGCTCCCGCCGCCCAAAAATCTGCTGCTGGTGCTGGATGAAGGACACCATCTGCCGGACGTCGCCCGCGATGCGCTGGAAATGAGCGGTGATATCACGCCCGGCTGGACCACGCTCCAGCTCGATCTTTTTTGCCGTCTGGTTGAGCAGTGCATGGCGCAGTTCCGTCCGAAAAGGCCGCCCGCACTAAGCAATCCGGAGCGGCTTAAAGCCCACTGTGAAGAAGTGCGTGAACAGCTCCAGCAGCTGTCACATTTGCTGGCGCAGTTTCTGCCGCCGGGTAATCAGGAGGGGGAGTACCGCTTTGAAATGGGTCTGCTGCCCGAGGAGATCCTCACCCTGTGCGCGCGGCTGTTTAAGCTTAGCGACGGCCTGCGCGGGCTGGCAGAGGCGCTGCTGAACGATTTAAGCGAAAAGTCCGGGCAGTATGATGTCGTTCGTCTGCACCGAACGCTGATCCAGATGAATAAGGCGCTGGGCTGGTTCGAGGCCAGCAGCAAGCTGTGGCGGCTGGCAGCAATGGAGCGGGCGTCGGGTGCGCCGGTGTCGAAGTGGGTGACGCGCGACCTCCGCGAGGGCAGCGCCCACCTGACCTTTCACTGTGCCGGGATCCGCGTTAGCGAGCAGCTGGAAAAGCTGCTGTGGCGTAAAATTCCTCATGTGGTGCTGACCTCGGCCACGCTGCGCTCGCTGAACAGCTTTCAGCGGCTACAGGAGATGTCCGGTCTGAGTGAAAAGGTGAGCGATCGCTTTGTCGCGCTGGACTCTCCCTTCAACCATATTGAGCAGGGCAGGCTGGTGATACCACAAATGCGCTACGAGCCGATGCTGGCTACCGAGGTCGAGCATCTGGCGGAGATGGCGCACTTCTTCCGCCAGCAAATTAAAGAGGCAAAGCACAAAGGACTGCTGGTGCTGTTTGCCAGCGGGCGGGCGATGCAGCAGTTTCTGGCTTATCTGCCCGAGCTGCGGTTAATGATGCTGGTGCAGGGGGACAGACCGCGACCGGCGCTGGTGGCGCTGCACCGTAAGCGGGTTGAGCAGGGTGAAACCAGCGTGCTGGTTGGGCTACAGTCCTTTGCCGAAGGGCTGGATCTGAAGGGCGACCTGCTTTCTCAGGTGCATATTCATAAAATTGCTTTCCCACCGGTGGACAGTCCGGTTATTTTGACCGAGGGAGAGTGGTTGAAAAGCCTGCGCCGCTATCCGTTTGAAGTGCAGAGCCTGCCCAGCGCCTCGTTTAACCTGATTCAGCAGGTCGGCAGGCTGATCCGCAGCCATACCTGCTACGGTGAAATCGTAATCTACGATCGGCGTCTGCTGACGAAAAGCTACGGCGCCCGCCTGCTGGGCGCACTCCCGGTGTTCCCGATTGAACAACCGGCGATGCCCGAGGGTAAGCTGCCCACGGTCAGCCCGATGCTGAGCGGCAGGAAATCGACCACGCGCCGTAAACGTTAATGAATCAACAGAGCAACCGCATGGACTACAAACAGATTATTAAAGAGATTGGGCGAGGGAAAAATCACGCCCGCGATATTGATTTTGCTACCGCGCGCGATCTTTATCGACACATTCTGGCGGACGAGGTGCCCGAGCTGGAGCTGGGCGGCATGCTTATCGCACTGCGCATTAAGGGTGAGGGCGAAGAAGAGATGCCGGGATTTTATGCGGCGATGCAGGAGCGGGTAACGCGTCTCACCCCCCCGAGCGGCCGGCCCATGCCCGTGGTGATCCCCAGCTACAACGGCGCGCGCAGGCAGGGGAATCTGACGCCGCTGCTGGCGCTGCTGCTTTCGGCGCTGGGGTTTCCGGTGCTGGTGCATGGGGTGAGCGACGACCCTACCCGAGTGACCAGCGAAGCGGTTTTCCGGGCGCTGGGCATTGATGCGGTAACGGATGCGACCCAGGCGCAGGATAAACTTAATCGGGGGGAACTGGTGTTTATCTCCGTCGGCACGCTCTGCCCGCCGCTGGAAAAACAGCTCTCTCTGCGCTGGCGGATGGGCGTACGTAACAGTGCGCATACCCTGGCGAAGCTGCTCACGCCCTTTGCCGAAGACGCGGCCCTGCGCCTCTCCAGCGTTTCTCACCCGGAGTATATTCCCCGGGTGGCGAAGTTTTTCCACGCCACCGGCGGCAGGGCGCTGCTGCTTAACGGTACGGAAGGTGAGGTGTATGCTAATCCGCAGCGCTGCCCGGCTATCAGCCTGATCGCCGGTGCTAAGCCGGTTGTTCTGCTGCCGCGTCAGGAAGAGAGTGGGACTGGCCGCGATGCGCTGCCGGCAGAGAAGGATGCTGCCATCACGGCCGCGTGGATCGCGCGCTGTATGCAGCGTGAAATCGCGATACCGCAGCCGCTGCGTCAGCAGATTGCCTGCTGTTATGTGGCAACCGGGCGAGCGAGAGATGTTGAAAGCGCGCTTGCGCAGATTGAACAGGCCGGATATTAAGCTGAATGCTGACTAGCTTGCCGGCAGGAGCTGTTCAGCCAGCGTACTCCACAGCGCAATGCCTTCGCCGATCATCTCATCGTTGAAGTCGTACTGCGCGTTATGCAGCGGCGGCGAAGGCGTCGCGCCATCTGCACCAATCCAGAAATAGGCACCGGGGCAGGCTTCCAGCATGCAGGCAAAATCCTCTGACGCCATTGAGGGATTGACCTCCCAGTGTACGTTCTCCGCCGGAAGCAGCGACAGCGCACACTGACGCACCTTTAGCGCCTCGGCCGCGTTATTGGTGGTCACCGGATAGTCCGTCAGGTACTCGATCCGCCCCTCGATCCCCAGCGGGACGGTAAAGGTGGTGACGAAGGCATCGATCATCTCCCTCACTTTTGCCCGCACATCGGCCTGAAGACAGCGTAGCGTACCGCGCAGCACCACGGTCTCCGGAATAACGTTGATCGCCTCGCCGCCGTTGATTTGCGTGATGCTGACCACGGCGGACGCGAGGGGAGAGAGACGCCGGGCCGGAATGGTTTGCAGCGCCAGAATTAGCTGGGCAGCCGCGACCACCGGGTCGGCTCCGTTTTCCGGCATGGCGGCATGGCAGCTTTTGCCGTGCAGGGTGATTTCAAACGCGTCCAGCGACGCCATCATCGCGCCGCTGTTTACGGCCATATGGCCCACGGGCAGGCCCGGCCAGTTGTGCATGCCATAGATAGCCGACATTGGAAACAGCTCAAACAGGCCATCGGCCACCATTTTACGCGCGCCGCCAAGATTCTCTTCGGCAGGCTGAAAAACGAAATGCAGGGTGCCGCTAAAGCGCCGCGTCGCGCTGAGATGCTTCGCCGCCGCTACCAGCATCGCGGTATGTCCATCGTGACCACAGGCGTGCATAACGCCCGGCTGCGTCGAGCGCCAGACTGGATTGCCCGATTCGGTGATCGGCAGCGCGTCCATATCGGCCCGAAAGCCAATGGTGGGGCCGGGGCCATTTTCCAGCGTACCGACCACGCCTGTCCCGCCCAGGCCGGTATGCACCTGAAGCCCGGCAGCGCGCAGCTGTTCGGCCACCCAGCCGGAGGTTTTAATCTCCTGGTAGCCCAGTTCAGGCTGCGCATGCAGCTGTCTGCGCCAGCCGATAGCGTCTTCAATGAGCGAAACGGGGATAGCCATATCGTCCTCTCCTTCCGGGTGTTAGTCCTGTCATCTGGCTGATGTAAAGTAGCATAAAATGGCTGCCCGCACCGTGCGCCTACAGCAGCATCCTCTCAATATCCTGCCAGCAATCTGCCCGACGATAGCCGGTCACCTGCAAATTATGCGGGGCAGTATACAAAATGCCTTCACCGCAGAAATTTTCAAAGTTAAAGGCATTATCGTCGATCATGTAATCGGCATTGATAACGCTTTTAAGACCGCAGAACACAATATTCGTGGGCCTGATGGCCGGGAAATGCCGCTTAAGCCAGCTGAACTTGGCGTTAAATGAGGAGGGAACTTCCATTGCCGCCGTGGTAATGAATATCTCATAACGCTTGCTCAGTTCCGCAATCACCCGCTGACTGTCGCCGATGACATCCAGGTCGGCAAAAAAGTCTGGATCGCTGGCCAGCACCATCATCTCATTGAGCATCTCAGGGTTTTTATGGCGCAAATCGAAGAGGTTCAACTCGCTAGCGGTCAGCGACAGAGAAAAATGTGCGTTGACGGTATTGAGCATTTTAAGGTGGAAATCGGCAATAACTTCATCCATATCGATGGCAATTCTTTGCATTGTCACTCTCGTTCACTCCTGTTGTTGAAAGCGGCCAGACATTGTAGTGCCTGACCAGGATACAGCAGTTGCCTCCCGGCTACCACCCGGCGGCGCAGCCGGGCAGGTTAAGCGCCATCCATTTACTGACGGTTAACCCGCAACGCACTATTTTCTGGCGTCCGGGCGCACCAGGTCAAAACGCAAATCGTCACTGATAGCGTAATAGGCGCTCGGGCCGCCCGCGCGGAGGATAGGATGGGCTTTAGCCGTCTGATAAATCCCCTCTTCCAGCAGGTCGTTATCGATATGAATGGCAACCACTTCACCCAACACCATCCACTGCTGGAGCTTCGCGCCGTCTGCGCCCTCCAGCTGAAGCACCTGCGTCAGTTTGCATTCAAAATTCACCGGGCTTTCCGCCACCATACTCACCGCCACCTGCGTACCGGGGATGGCCGTCACGCCAGCCAGGGCGAACTCGTCCTCACCCGGCGGCACGCTGGCGGAGCTTTCATTCATTGCCACCGCCAGCTCGCGGGTAGCCAGGTTCCAGACAAACTCGCCGGTCGCGACAATATTGGCCACGCTGTCCTTCCAGCCCTGACTGGAAAAACCGATAATCGGGGGCTGGTAGTTAAAGCAGTTAAAAAAACTGTAGGGGGCGAGGTTACGGACACCGGCGGCACTTTGCGAGCTGATCCAGCCAATTGGACGCGGGCCAACGATAGCATTCAGCGGGTCGTGCGGCAGGCCGTGGCCAAGCCGGGGTTGATAAGAGTGGCGGGTACGCGACATGGTATCTCCTCAGAAAATGAATGACTCACTATAATAGCCGCTCCCGCAGGGAAAAAAGCCGGGAATGGTTTACGATTTTTACGCCAGCAGGTATCTTACGCGCCTTAAGATAAGAGAGCCGCCCATGAAAAATACCGCCGTAAAAACTCAGCTACACCCACGTAACCGCCATCGCGGACGCTATGACTTCCCCGCGCTGATCGCCAGCCATCCGCCGCTGGCGACCTTTGTGTCGGTCAATCAGTACGGTGATGAGACGGTGGACTTTGCCAATCCGGCGGCGGTGAGAGTGCTCAACCAGGCGCTGCTTCACCATTTTTACCAGATTGAAAGCTGGGCGATCCCGGAAGGATTTCTCTGCCCGCCGATCCCAGGCCGCGCCGACTATCTGCATTATCTGGCGGACCTGCTGGCCGAAGATAACAAAGGCGTTGTGCCACGCGATCTCACCCTGCTGGATATCGGCTGCGGGGCTAACTGCATTTATCCACTGATCGGCCACCGTGAATATGGCTGGCGCTTTACCGGCAGTGAGGTCAACGAAGAGGCGATGCGGGCGGCCAGCGCGATTATCACCGCCAACCCGGGGCTGAACCGCGGGGTTCGTCTGCGTCGGCAGAAAGATCCCCAGGCTATTTTCAGCGGTATCATTCACAAAAATGAACAGTATCACGCGGTGATGTGTAATCCACCGTTCCATGCTTCTGCCGAAGAGGCGCAGCAGGGTAGCCAGCGTAAAGTTCGCAATCTGGGTCTGGATAAACATGCGCCCCTCAACTTTGGTGGCCAGCAGGATGAACTGTGGTGCGAAGGCGGCGAGAAAGCCTTTATCAGCCGGATGATTGATGAAAGCGTGACCTTCTCCCGCCAGTGCATCTGGTTTACCTCGCTGGTCTCACGCAAGGAAAATCTGCCAGAGATCTGGCGGGCGCTGGAAAATGTCGGTGCCGCTGCGGTGCGCACGATTGATATGGCACAGGGACAGAAGCAAAGCCGGTTTATCGCCTGGAGCTTTATGGATAAACCGCTTCGCGAACGTCAGATGAGCCGTCGTTAGGCCAGATGCTGCTATTCCGGTGCGGGCAGGGACTGGAAGCTGGCCGCACCGTCAACTTCTGTTCCGCTTTGCATCACCTGGAGCCGCTGGTGCGGTGCGCTAATACCCGCCGCATCGAAATGCTTTTTGACCTTATCGTCCAGGGCAAAGCGCACGGTCCACTGCTTAAGCGGCTGGGTGGTGAAGGAGACGCGAACGGTAAAGCCGTGGTCGGTCAGACCGACCAGTCCGGCGAAGGCGGGTTCACCAATCACCATCCCTCGAATCTCCTTATCCTGCATCAGATCGGTGACCGCCGCCTGTAGCGTGGCGTTCACGCGATCGCTGTCCTCGCTGCGGTCCACGTCATAGTTCGCCACAAAAGAGCCGATGCCGCGTACGAAGTTGGCAAAGGTGGTGATCGATGACCAGGGAATAATATGGTAGGCCCCGGTATCCTGGCGTACGCCTACCGAGCGGATTGACATTCGTTCTACCGTGCCGGTGATCGCGCCAATGGTGACCAGGTCGCCGGTATTCATACCGTTCTCAAACTGGATGAAGATGCCGGTGATAATGTCCTTTACCAGCGTTTGCGAACCGAATGAAACCGCCAGGCCCAGCGCGCCAGCCCCGGCCAGCAGCGGCGCGATATTTACGCCAATCTCTGACAGCAGAATCATTATGGTGATGGTGGTGATTATCACCGCCAGCGCGTTGCGAAACAGCGTGAGCAGCGTGCGGGTGCGCGCGCTCGGCATCGGTCGTCCGTGGGAGTCGGAAGCGAGCCGACTCTCAATCAGGCTGGCCAGCAGCGTCCAGCCGACGGCAGAGAAGAACAGGATCATCACGATACGAATGATGATATCGACCAGCCTCACTCCCGCGCCCTGGGTCAGCCAGTGCCAGAAGTCGAACAGGTTCCAGGCGCTTAGCAGCATCAGGCTGACGGTAAACACGGTCAGGATGCGCGCCAGCTTCAGCATCACCGAAATCCAGTCGTTAACGCGCTTTTGCAGTTCAGGATAGTTGCGGCGCAGATCGGGCGAGAGGGTGATTTTCTTCGAGATCCAGCGGGTCAGGATACCCGACACCAGCGCACCAATACCGATAATTGCCAGCGATCGGACGGTAGCGGCCATCATAAACTTCAGGCTGTCGCCGGGATTAAACATGGAAAGCAGAAAGAGCGCGATGAAATACGCGCTTGCCAGCCAGTGCCAGACCAATGCGAAGGCGCGAATAAACAGCGCAAAGAATGACAGGGAACGGTCAGCCAGCCGCTGTAGCTCAAGCTGAATATTGCGGCGGTTATGAAATATCAGATAGAGCGCCCAGACGGTCATCAGCCCCATCACCACCACGTTCACCAGCGCGCCAACCTGTAGATTAACCTGATTCGAGACGATAGGCACCACCACCAGCAGGCCATAGCCGATAACGCCGCTTAGCCAGCTCAGCCGTCGGTTCCAGTAGTTCGCGCGGTTATCCGGCAGGTGAAAAAAGCGAAGCTGCGCGTAGCGCGGGCAGAACATCAGCCTGAGGATTGCCTTGAAAAACTCTATCAGCGCGAAGGCGTTAAGGAAAAGTCCCTGCTGATAGGCGATGGTGCGGCTGCCGCCGTTCAGGCTGTCGCTTAGTATTTGTCCAAAAAATAGCGCAATGCCCAGCAGCAGCAGATCGATAACAAATGCCCCGACGATCATCGCAGGCAGATGCAGCCAGCTGGTACGGTCACTGTTTTTCTTTCTTCCCCACTCGCCCATGCGGCGGTAAAGCGGCGTCATCAGCCACCCCGTGACCTCATAGAAGGTGAACAGCGCAACAGCCAACATTGCAAAGTGGCTGACGGCATTGAAAAAAGTGCGCTGATTAAATGACTTATGAGGCGCATCGGAGATATTGCGCTGGAGTTCCTGCACGCGATAAAGAAACTGGCCACCAAAATGGCGACTGACGTCGGTGACGCTCTCAAGGACGGTTTTGTCCTCAGTGTCTTCCGGTCGCGTCAGGGTGGGCGTTGCGGTGGATGAAGGGCTTTCAGACGCGTGATTAAGCTGGTCGATCAGCGCCTGGCGGGACTTGTCATTTTGTAAAATGGCGGCCAGCGCAGCCCAGGCGGCCTTTTTCTGATCGCTGCTGGGCTCACTCTGCTGGTCGGTAGTGGACGACTGAGATTGTGAAGCCGCAACGGCGGCGGCGGGCAGGGTGACGGCCTTTGAAAGTTCAGGTATGCAAAACAGCATAAAAATCACCAGCCACCGGCCAATGAAATGCCAGCGAGGGGGAGTAACCAACATCTTTATCTTCCTTTGTGGCGCAAACAACAGCGTCGACCAAAAAGTATAGACTGCTCAGCGCCTGCCAGAGGCGTGCACCGCATTTAAGGATCAAGGAGGGAGCAGGGCGGACGCGCGTCCACCCTGTGTCTGTTACGAAACGTGCTGCAAAAACTCGCGCAGACGCGGGCCAGGCGGGTTATCAATCAGTTCATCGGGCGCACCGTCTTCAGCAATGCGACCCTTGTCGATAAAGATCAGACGTGAAGCGACCTTTCTGGCGAAGCCCACTTCATGGGTTACGATAACCATGGTCATGCCCTCTTCGGCCAGATCCTGCATCACCTTGAGGACTTCATGGCGCAGTTCCGGGTCCAGCGCAGATGTCGGCTCGTCAAACAGCATCATTTTTGGCCGAACCGCCAGTGCGCGGGCTATCGCTACGCGCTGCTGCTGTCCGCCGGATAGCTCAGAGGGAAAATGGTGTGCCCGCTCGGCCAGACCCACCTTGGCCAGCAGCACTTGCGCCTGCTGGCGCGCTTCTTCCTTGCTGACGCCGCGTACGCGGATGGGGCCAAAGGCGACGTTATCAAGGGCATTCATCTGCGGAAAGAGATGAAACTGCTGAAATACCATACCCGCCTCCTGGCGGATCAGGCGTTCATCGACCTTCGGGTCGTTGACTTTCAGGCCGTCGACAATCAGTTCGCCTTCGGTTATCTCTTCCAGCTTATTGATACAACGCAGCAGGGTTGACTTGCCGGAGCCGGACGGCCCAATAATCACCACCACTTCGCCCTGCTTAATGGTCAGATCGATGTTATGCAGCACCTGAGTCTGGCCGAAATGCTTGGAGACGTTTTTAAATTCGATCACAGGATTTTCATCCTTTTTTCAATGCGACGCAGAACAAAGCTCAGCACCAGCGTGATAAACAGATAGATAACGGCCACGGCGCTCCAGATCTCCAGCGCGCGGAAGTTCCCGGCAATAATTTCCTGACCCTGGCGGGTGAGCTCAGCCACGCCAATCACGATAAACAGTGAGGTATCTTTAATGCTAACAATCCACTGGTTACCGAGTGCGGGCAGCATCCGGCGCAGCGCCAGCGGCATAATCACATAGCGCAGCGTTTCCCGGCGCGACAGCCCCAGCGCAAGGCCCGCTTCACGAAAGCCGTTGTGGATGGAGAGCACCGCACCGCGCGTGATCTCTGCAATATAGGCGCCGGAGTTGATCATAATCGTGACTACCGCCGCGCTAAAGGGGTCAATGCGTAAATCGGTAAAGGCCATCGGCAGCGCAAAGTAGATAAACATGACCTGCACGACAATCGGCGTACCGCGAATCAACTCAATAAAGACCAGCGCCACGTTACGGGACAGCCAGCCGCCATAGGCACGGGCAAATCCGGCGACCAGGCCGATAATCAGGCCGCCAATCAGTCCGAGGACGGAAATCCACAGGGTCAGGCGGGCGCCTTCGAGCAGGGCCGGAATTGATGGCCAGATGGCGCTCCAGTCAAACTGCATGATTTATTCTCCGGATAAAAACCCGCTAAGGGGGAGTAAAGACGCGGGCAGCAGCACGGCTGTACCCGCGTAAAATTGCCAGAAGGCCGTCAGCTTATTTTGGGTCGCTACCGAACCATTTTTTATACAGCTGGTTATAGGTGCCGTTTTCATGCAGCACTTTCAGCGCACCGTTCACTTTTTCACGCAGTTCGTCACTGCCTTTCGGGAAAGCAATTCCGTACTGCTGGGCTTCGATGGAGTCGCCAACGGCCTTAAAGCGGCCTTTACCGGCGGTGTGAATAAAGTAGAGGATATTTGGCGTATCGTGCAGCACGGCATCCGCACGGTTGGTCCCCAGCTCCATATAGGCGTTATCTATATTAGGAAACTGACGAAGATCCTTCGATTTGATGTGCTGTTTGGCGTAATCCACGGAGCCGGTGCCGCTTTTAACCGCGACGACTTTGCCCGTCAGATCGTCAATGCTTTTGATCGAATCGTTGTTGGCATTCACCATTACCAGCAGGCCGCTTTTGTAATAGCCGTCGGAAAATTCGATGGCCTTTTTACGTTCGTCGGTAATGGTAATGCCAGCCAGCGCCAGATCGATATTATGGGTTTGCAGGGCGGGGATTATGCCGCTGAAATCCATGGGTTTCAGCTGATAGTCAATATTGAGTTGTTTAGCGATAGCCGCCCACAGGTCGACATCGAATCCGACATACTTGTCACCCTGTTTAAATTCAAACGGGACAAAAGCGGTATCGGTCGCGACAATCAGTTTTTTTTCTGCGGCGGTAGAAGAAACGGCAAACGCCAGCGTCAGCGCAGCCAGGGAAAACTTAACAATCGACTTCATCATTTTATCCTTATTGCAGTCGGGCAAGCTCTTTACCCAAACGTATGCCAGCTCCCATATGAAAAAACTATGCCAGGTTTACGAATATTATGTAAATCAGCCTATTAAAGTCGTTTTAATCATCAGAAGAGAAGAAAGCAAAGTGACCGCACCACGAAGGTGCATTAACGTGGTGCGCCTGATGCTTTATGGTGCAGGATAATATGTAGCAAACCGGTGCGGCAAAACAACAGACGCAGCGGCATGCAGTAGCAGAAATGCTAAAGCGATCGAGGTTTTAGAATATTTATCTTAACTGGCTGTCTTTACTGCCGCGTCGGTTATATAGGGACGTAGCGGTTTGATGCTCATCCCGCGCCTGCTGACACTGCACACAGTACTGTACGCCAGGCAAAGCCAGACGGCGGGCTTCGGGTATGGGTTCGCCACACTCCTCACAATACTCCGCGCTGGGGCCATGGTGTATCGCCCGGCGTACCCGGCTGACTGCATCATCAATGGTGGAGTCGATCTGCTCCTGTACGGCGTCGTCGTGCGCCCATCCGCTTGCCATGTTTGCCTCCAGACGTGAAAAGAGCAGATGAAAATTCATCTGCTCCTGAACCCTTTGATGTTAACCGTGCCGGACGCACGGTAACCGAAAGTTATTCGATATTAGACTCGATAAACCACAGGAATTTATCCAGATCGCGCGACGCGGCGGTGAAGATATCAGCCGTATCATCGTCTTCAACTTCGGTGATGGCTTTACGGGTGTCATTTGCCACGATAGCGTAACGTTCTGCCAGCGCTTTAAGATGATCCTGTACGCTGTGGATGTTCAGCGGATAGCTTTTCAGTGGCGTTCTGTCGTTAACAATCTGGGTGGTCCCCAGTGCGACGCCGCCCAGCTGAACAACACGTTCTGCAATGGTATCCTGATGGTCAATAATGGTGGTACGGAAACCGTCAAGCATTTCGTGTACACCAATAAAGTTCGCACCGCGCATGTTCCAGTGCGCCTGCTTGGTAATCAAAGACAAATCAATAAATTCGGTAACCAGACGATTAAGCACCTCTATGGTGGCTTTTTTCTCGTCGTCAGCCACATCGTTACGGGTGAAAATCAGATCAGAAGATTTCGTTTTTACCAGTTTAGCGGTACTCATCATTAATATCCTCTTAATGTTGGTTGTCCTAATTAAGTACGGAACTAAGTATAGCACCGGTTTTTAACCCTGCCGGAAAGGTGATGCCTATTGGTTGAATAGCATACGCCTTTCACCTCCCGGGCCGGCTGATAAGCGAGCCTGGCTACTTACTTACCGACCCGGATAATTTTCTGCTTTGGCGGACGCAGCGTCAGCGTGGAACCGACGGAGGCCAGAATTATCGCCAGCAGGCCCAGCCACTGCACCAGCGATAGCACCTCGCCAAGAAACAGCATGCCCGACATCGCCGCCATCGCCGGTTCCAGACTCATCAGGGTGCCAAAAGTTTTCGCGGGTAGACGCGTGAGGGCTACCATCTCCAGTGAGTAGGGCAGGGCGCTGGAGAGAACGGCGATAGCCAGTGCGACCGGAATGATCGACAGGCTCCAGATACCGCTATGCGCAAAAGCGAGTCCGACGGGAACAAATATCACCGACGCGATCAGCGATCCCATCGCCACCGTCGCCGGACCGTGATGAGCGCCTGCCCGTTTGCCCGCGAGAATGTAAACTGCCCAAAAGCCGCCTGCCAGCACGGCCAGCATTGCACCTGTAGGATCCACCCCTGAAATATCCTTGCTGAGCGGCAGCAGGAACCATAGCCCTGCAAGCGCCAGCACCACCCACAGAAAATCCAGCGGACGGCGGGAGCCAGCCAGCGCCAGCGCCAGCGGTCCGGTGAACTCAAGCGCCACGCCGACGCCCAGCGGGATAGTGCGTAACGCCAGGTAAAACGAATAATTCATTCCACCCAGCGCCAGACCATAGAGCAGCAGGGGTGTAATCTGCTGACGGCTGAACTGCAACCGCCAGGGTTTAAAAATAACGCAGAGGATAACGGTGCCGAAGGCCAGGCGCAGCGCGGTAATACCGGTCGCACCTACGTCAGAGAAGAGCGTTTTAGCCAGCGCGGCCCCGCCCTGAATTGAGGTCATCGCAATGAGCAGCACTAGCACCGGGAGCCAGGGCGGGGTTGTACCAGAAGATGAAGGTGAAGCGGCAGACATCCTGTGACCATCCTTGTTCATGTAAGTGAAGCGAGGTAAACGTTCACAATAGTCTACTTGATGGGCAGTGATAGCGGTAAAGAAGGGTGAAAAAAAGTCGCGATAAGGCCAGTCAAGTGTGTAGTTATGTCAGGAAAGGGCCTTTTTAATTAGGAATAATCTTAATGAGCAATTTTTTTTCGCCTTTACGGAACTTTGGTTTGAAGGGGGTATTTATAAGTAAAAAGAATGACATAGGTTACTCCATTAACCTTCTGTTACACCAAACATTGTGTTGGACAACAAAATCAGGGCAGAGTTTCTGGCTAAGTTTTGTTATATTTCCAGCGTTGTCAGGAGAGAAGTACTTTCACATTTGAGGTGGTTATGAAAAAAATTGCATGTCTTTCAGCACTGGCTTGTGTACTGGCAGTTTCTGCTGGTTCAGCAATGGCGCAAAGCACCGTTACCGGCGGTTACGCTCAGAGCGATTATCAGGGTGTAGCAAACAAAGCTAACGGTTTTAACCTGAAGTATCGCTATGAAAACGGCAGCGATCCACTGGGTTGGATCGGTTCTTTCACTTACACCGAAAAAGATCGTACCGATGCAGGCGTTTATAACAAAGGCCAGTACTACGGTATCACTGGTGGTCCTGCTTACCGCCTGAACGATTGGGCTAGCATCTACGGCGTTGTGGGTATTGGCTACGGCAAATTCCAGGAAAACGACACTACCGTACGTGACAAAGCTGATTCAAGCGACGTAGGTTTCTCCTACGGTGCTGGTCTGCAGTTCAACCCAATCCAGAACGTTGCTCTGGACGTAGGTTACGAGCAGAGCCGTATCCGTAGCGTTGACGTTGGCACCTGGATCGCTGGCGTAGGTTACAGCTTCTAAGCTGCTACTGCCACAGCCGGTCCGGCTGGCACGAAAAAAATCCGCCCTTCGTGGCGGATTTTTTTATGGCTGTTTAAAAACTCATTTAGAGGGAGCAGGCGTTTGATGCGTCAGCATCTCCAGCAGCATCAGCCGCAGCGTAAACGGTGAGCGGCAGAGCAGCTTTAGCAAAAGGGGTGTTTTCATCAGATGGGCCTCCGCAGTCATACGTACGCTTTATAGACAGTTATAGCATGAGCTATAATTCGTAGCCAGTGCTATGTAGCGAATATTTGTGCTTCGTCGTGCTTCGTTTACAATGTGGCACACACTACTGAGGCTGAAGCTACGCGTCAGGAATACTTAAGAGGAAGCTGAATGAGTCGTCGCGCAAAAAGTGCAGTGCCCGCGCAACTGAAAGAGATCGAAGAGCATGTCGAAGGCTTCCGCCAGGTACGTGAAGCCCATCGTCGTGAGCTGATTGATGACTACGTTGAGCTTATTTCAGATTTGATCCGTGAATTTGGTGAAGCGCGCCAGGTGGATATGGCCGCCCGCCTGGGCGTCTCGCAGCCCACCGTTGCCAAAATGCTGAAAAGGCTGGCGGGTGGTGGTCTTGTCGAGCAGGTTCCTTACCGCGGTGTGTTTCTTACCGCAGAGGGGGAGGCGCTGGCGGAAGAGAGCCGCGAGCGACACCATATTGTGGAAACCTTTTTGCTGGCGCTCGGTATCAGCCCGGAAACCGCCCGGCGGGATGCCGAAGGTCTAGAACATCATGTGAGTGATGAGACGCTGGCCATTTTTAAGCAGTTTTACGAAAACCAACAATAACGCTGTCCTCTTTGTGAGTCTCTATGGCAACGCTGCTCCGGCCTTTTCTGCAGGATCGCTTACTGCATCTGTTAATTTTGCTGGGGCTGGCGCTGGCCTGCTTCGCACCCTTTACCCTGGCACAGCTTCCCGCAGCCGTGGACTGGCCCACTATCGTCACGCTCTGTGGGCTGCTGATCCTCACCCGGGGAATTGAATCCAGCGGTTATTTCAACGTGCTGGGCCGTCGGCTGGTGCTGCGTTTTCATACCCAGCGAAGGCTGGCGCTTTTTCTGGTGGCGGCTGCCGCGCTGCTGTCTACCGTGCTGACCAACGATGTCGCACTCTTTATCCTGGTGCCGCTCACCCTGACCCTCAAGCGCTACTCCGCGCTGCCCATAAATCGTCTGATCATCTTTGAGGCGCTGGCGGTAAATGCCGGATCGCTGCTGACGCCGATCGGTAATCCGCAAAATATCCTGCTGTGGCGACACGGCGGGGCCGGTTTTGCCGCATTTATCTGGCAGATGCTGCCGCTGGCGGCGGTACTGGTGACCAGCCTGCTGCTGCTAACCTGGGTGGCTTTCGCCGCAGAGAGAATCCAGTCCACTTCGCAGGAGAGCAGCCCGCCGCAGTGGCAGCGTCCACTATTGTGGATCAGCGCCGGACTCTACCTGCTGTTTATCACGGCGCTGGAAGTGGATCTGGCCGTCTGGGGTCTGCTGCTGGTGTTTGCCGTCTTTCTGCTACGGGCGCGTCGTATCCTGCTGTCGCTGGACTGGAGCCTGCTGGCGGTGTTTATCATGATGTTTGTTGATGTCTTTCTTCTTACCCGCCTGCCGGTGGTGCAGTCCGCCCTGGGCTATATCGCGCATCTGCCTCCCGGTGGCCAGTATCTGATGGCGACGGGTCTGTCGCAGGTTATCAGTAATGTGCCTGCCACCATTCTGCTTCTGGGATCGCTGCCTGCCAGCACGCTGCTGGCCTGGGCGGTCAATATTGGCGGGTTTGGCCTGCTGCCCGGCTCACTGGCGAATCTGATTGCGCTGCGTATGGCTAAAGACCGTACTATCTGGTGGCAGTTCCACCTCTATTCCGTGCCGCTGCTGGGCTGGGCGCTGCTGATCGGCTGGGCGCTATTTTTAGGCATTCATGCGGTATAAAGTCAGCCTGGTCTGACTTCGTAAAGAAACGCTGGCATTTGTCAATTTACGTCCTATTGTTATAGCAGAATGAATCCTCCGGGCCTGAACGGGGCCCGCTGTAAACTGATGAGAACTATGGCTAATCAATCAACTTCTTCCTCAGATGATGACCTGAGTCGTCGCAATAACAATCAGCAGCAAAATCAACCCTCACAGGCTAACCAGAATTCACCGGATAACGGGCATTCTCAGGGTAACCAAAACCAGCAGAACAACGGTAATGCGCAGGGTAACCAAAACCAGCAGGGCAACGGTAACTCGCAGGGTAATCAAAACTCGCAGGGCAACGGTAACTCGCAGGGTAATCAAAACTCGCAGAACAACGGTAACCCGCAGGATAACCAGAACCCGCAGGGCAACGATAATCAGCAGGGTGATGGCGACCAGCAGGATAACGGTGAGCCTGAGCGCAAGCGCCCGGGCAAGAAACCGCTCATCATCCTGGGGATAGTGGTGGTGGTGATGATCATTATCGGGCTGTGGTACTGGCTAACCAACCGCAATATCGAAACCACCGACGATGCCTTTACCGAATCGGATGCGGTCACTATTGCCCCGAAAGCGTCTGGCTACGTAACGGAGCTGCGGGTGAAGGATAACCAGCGGGTGAAAAAAGGCGATCTGCTGGTGGTGATTGATCCGCGTGATAACACCGCCCAGCGCGATCAGGCTCAGGCCCAGCTCGGGCTGGCGGTTGCACAGCTTCATCAGGCCCAGGCTGCACTGGAGCTGTCCCGCGTACAGTATCCGGCGCAGAAAGACCAGGCGCTGGCGCAGCAGGCGAAAGCCGAAGCGAATATGCTTAACGCTCAGGAAGATTACAAACGTCAGCGTGGGGTGGATCCTCGTGCCACCTCGCAGCGTAATATTGATGCGGCCAGCGCGCAGTTAAGAAGTGCGCGCGCTGAACTGGAGAGCGCAAAGGCCCAGGTTGAAGTTGCCTCGCAAATCCAGCTGCAAATTCGTCAGCAGGAAACCAACGTCGAAGCGCGTCAACAGCAGGTAGAGCAGGCACAGGCGCAGCTTAATACCGCTAACCTGAACCTCTCCTACACCGAAGTCCGCGCCCCTTACGATGGCTTCGTGACCAAGCGTAACGTTCAGGTGGGGACGCTGGTGCAGGCAGGGAGTGCGCTATTTTCGCTGGTCTCACCCAATGTATGGGTCACCGCCAACTTCAAAGAGTCCCAGCTTGAGCGCATGAAACCGGGCGACAGGGTTGATATCACCGTTGATGCCTGGCCGGATATGAAGCTTGAAGGGCATATTGACAGCGTCCAGATGGGCTCCGGCTCGCGCTTCTCGACCTTCCCGTCAGAAAACGCCACCGGCAACTACGTGAAAATTGTCCAGCGCGTCCCGGTTAAAATCATCATTGATAAAGGGCTGGATGCGAATAAACCGCTGCCGCTGGGTCTGTCAGTTGAACCGAAGGTGACGGTGGAATGAGTGACAGCCAGAGCTGGCAGCCAGCCAGTAACCCCTGGCTGGTTGCCATAACGGTGACGCTGGCGGTATTCATGGAGATCCTGGATACCACCATCGTCAATGTGGCGCTGCCTCACGTCGCCGGTACGCTCTCCTCCAGCTACGATGAATCGACCTGGGTACTGACCTCTTATCTGGTGGCGAATGGTATCGTGCTGCCGATTTCGGCCTTCCTCAGCCGTATGCTTGGCCGCAAGCAGTTCTTCCTGATCTGTATCGTGATGTTTACCATCTGCTCTTTCCTGTGCGGCATCGCAACGGAGCTGTGGCAGATCATTCTTTTCAGGGTGCTGCAGGGCTTCTTCGGCGGTGGACTCCAGCCGGTACAGCAGTCCGTGCTGCTGGACTACTTCAAAGCAGAGGATCGCGGTAAGGCGTTTGGCCTGTCCTCAATCGCGATCATTGTGGCACCGGTCCTCGGTCCGACGCTCGGCGGCTGGATCACCGATAACTACAGCTGGCGCTGGGTTTTCTTTATCAACATTCCGGTTGGGATATTCAGCGTGCTGGCTATTTACCATCTGCTGGAAGATCCGCCGTGGGAGCGTAAATGGGCGAAAGGTAAGCTCAGCATCGACTATATCGGGATTGGGCTGATTACGCTGGGGCTGGGCTGCCTGCAGGTGATGCTCGATCGCGGGGAGGATGATGACTGGTTTAGCTCACCCTTCATTGTCACCTTTGCCCTGTTGACCGCCATCGGGCTGGTGGGAGCCGTCTACTGGCTGATGTACGCGAAAAAGCCGGTGGTCGATCTTCACTGTCTGAAAGACCGCAATTTCGCGGTTGCCAGCCTGCTGATGGGGGGGATGGCGATGATCCTCTATGGCACCTCCGTAGTGATACCTCAGCTGGCACAGCAGGATTTGGGCTACACCGCCACCTGGTCCGGGCTGGTGCTCTCGCCTGGCGCTCTGCTGATCGTCCTGACCATCCCGCTGGTCATAAAGCTGATGCCCATCGTGCAGGCCAGGTGGATCATTGCCTTCGGCTTCACCTGCCTGTTCGTCTCGTTTCTCTATTCCGCGACGCTGACGCCAGATGTGGATTTCACCACCCTGGTACTGATGCGTAGCGCACAGACTATCGGGCTGGGCTTCCTGTTTGTGCCGTTAAGCACCGTCGCCTTTGTCACCATTCCGCAGCGCCTTAACGCTGATGCCTCGGCGCTGTTCACCATGTGCCGTAACGTGGCCGGTTCGATTGGGATTTCGCTCTCGACAGCGATGATCACCGAACGGGAACAGACGCATAGTGCCAATATGGTGCACAACATGTCAGCGTTGAACGAACCCTTTAACCTGACGGTTGCACGCTGGGCGCAGGGGGTGAAAGATTTCACCTCGGCGGTAGGCGATCCGGTTACGATTGCCACCGGACAGCTGTATAAAGAGATGATCGCCCAGGCGCGCATTCTGGCCTATATCGACGTCTTTTTGGGCATGAGTATCGTTGCCCTGATCCTTATCCCTTTTTGTCTTCTGCTTGCGCCGATTAAGAGCGAGGGCAGTGCTGGAGCACACTGACATGAACGTTTCTCCTTTATTCCGGCATTCGCGGATAGCGACGCTAATGGTTACTCTGCTGGCGCTGTCGGGCTGTTCCGTCGGGCCAGACTATCAGGCGCCGAAGCCGGTGACGCCAGTGGCCTTCAACGATATGCAGGGCGATGGCGGTTCCCGCCCACAGGCGACGCAGACCAATCCCAGCTGGTGGAAATCCTTTCGCGATCCCCAGCTCGACAGCCTGATCGATCGCGCCATTGCGGGCAACATCAGCCTGCAACAGGCGGTGCTGCGCATCGCTGGCTCCCGCCAGCAGCTTAATCAGGCGCGTGGAGCCTGGTTCCCGTCGGTGAACGGCAATGCCTCACTCAATCGTGAGCAGCTTGGTCTTAAGGGCGAGCTGGAATCGAACGGCGTGTATGACCAGGCCGATCAGCTCAACCCACAGGCCCGTTCGGCCCTGGATGGCCTGAACAAGCCGGTTACGCTTTACCAGGGGAGCTTTGACGCCTCGTGGGAGATAGATCTGTGGGGCAAAGTGCGTCGTCAGGTTGAGATGGCGAAGGCGCAGCAACAGCAGTCGATTGAGAACCGCAACGATGCCCTGGTTTCTCTGGAAGCCGAAGTTGCCCGTACCTATTTGCAGCTGCGGGGCGCGCAGTCAATCAGTCAGACGCTGCAAAGCCAGATTGACGTGGCGCAGCAGACGCTGGAGCTGACCCAAAGTCAGCAGCGTAACGGTCTGGCCCCACAAATGGATGTGGAAAACGCGCGCGCGCAGCTGAACTCACTTAAAGCCCAGCTGCCGCAGTATCAGGCGCAGATGCGTCAGGCGATGAACGGGCTGGCGGTGTTAATCGGTAAGCCCCCGGGCGCGCTGGATGCTGAACTAACTCAGTCTAAGACCCTGCCACCGCTGCCGCAGGTGGTGCCGGTGGGTATTCCTTCCACGCTGGCCCGCCGACGGCCCGACGTCCGTGAGGCGGAAGCGCAGCTCCATGCCGCCACCGCTAATATCGGCGTATCGGTAGCGCAGCTGTTCCCCGATCTCTCGTTAACCGGGCAGTTTGGCATGCGTAATACCGATGCCAGCTACCTGGATAACTGGAGCAGTAATTTCTATAGCTTTGGTCCGTCCCTGTCGATTCCCATCTTCCAGGGGGGCAGGCTGGTTTCCAGCGTTAAGCTGGCTCGCGCCGAACAGGCTAATGCCGCGCTGGGCTACCGACAAACGGTCCTGACCGCCCTGCAGGATGTGGAAAACGCACTGGTCAGCTACCGTACCGATCAGCAGCAGGTGGAGGGACTGGATCAGACGGTCGATGCGCTACAGAACGCCTTTAATCTGGCTAACGACAGCTATCGTCAGGGGCTCTCGACGTTTATTGATGCGCTGGATGCCCAGCGTCAGCTGGCTCAGGCGAAGCAGCAGGCCGCCTCGGCCAGGGTGCAGACCAGCCTGGATCTGGTTGCGCTTTACAAAGCCCTTGGCGGGGGCTGGGAGCTGTATCAAAACGTTCAGCTGCCAAATTATTCGGTCTTCGGCCCGGCCGTGAGCGGCAGTAAAACACCTTAGGATCACCTCATAACCGGCGCGCGCCAGACGAGGAATGTACCTCCATAGCAACGGCGCGCGCCAGATGAGGGATGCGCCTCCCTTGCTACTGCCTGCGTCAGACGAGTAACCGGGCGGCCGTCTTCCCGACTACACGCTGTTATCGATCCATGCGAGTAAGGGCTTATCGCGACTGTCTTTGGCCTTGCATCCACTGCCTTCGCGACCACTTCTCCCGCCTTCGCTTTCACTCAGCCTCTCTTTGGTGCTCACTTCTTGGGCTTTTGCTTTCACTCAGCCTGTCTTTGGCTCTCACTTCTCCCGCCTTCGCTTTCACGCCCTTTGTCTGATGTTGCGCGGCTTCCCGGATCGGTGATAAGGAGGATTAATCGAATAATAATTTTACACACTGCCCGTCTGAGGATTTTATACCGGGTAAAAGTGAAATATTCAGGCCAAAATAACACTTTGTTGGTGACTCTGTTCCATAGCATGGCGTGAGAATTGAGACAACCGTATACGCCGCTCTCTGTGCTTTTTGTCACAATTTCAAGCTGATGATGGGAGCTGTGTTGCAAAATTTAATTTTCATGGTTAATTAAAATGAAAGAAAAGGTCTAAATTAATGCGGTAGCAGACTATTGTCGGACAAGACGTTTCATTCTCCGACATCCCTTTACATCAGGTTTAGAAGACGAGGTTAGGATATCACTATGTCGAAAGAACAATATCTCACGCCCAGCCGGGCCTCTGGCCCCAACAGTACTTCCAAAACGGAACCCTTTGTTAAGGTTGTCGCCTGTATCGCCACGCTGGGCGGTCTGCTTTTTGGTTACGACACCGGCGTTATCTCCGGGGCGCTGTTGTTTATGGGCGATGAGCTCCATCTGACGCCGTTTACTACCGGCCTGGTGACCAGCTCGCTGCTGTTCGGTGCCGCTTTTGGCGCACTGATCTCGGGTCATTTCGCTGCCTCCGCCGGGCGTAAGAAAATCATCATTATCCTCGCAGCGATATTTGCCGTGGGCGCAATGGGGACCTCAATGGCACCCGATGTAAACTGGATGATTTTCTTCCGCCTGGTGCTCGGCGTTGCGGTAGGGGGCGCGGCCGCGACGGTGCCTGTCTATATTGCTGAAATTGCCCCGGCGAACAAGCGCGGTCAATTGGTGACCCTTCAGGAGCTGATGATTGTTTCCGGGCAGATGCTGGCCTATATCTCGAATGCCGGTTTTAACGCCGCCTGGGGCGGTCATGAAACCTGGCGCTGGATGCTGGCCATTGCCACCATTCCGGCGGTGGCACTGTGGATCGGTATGATGTTTATGCCTGACTCCCCGCGCTGGTATGCCATGAAGGGCAGGCTGGCGGAAGCGCGCCAGGTGCTTGAACGTACCCGCGCCAAAAGTGACGTGGAGTGGGAACTGACCGAAATTGAGGAAACCCTGACCGAGGATGAAAATAAGGGCAAGCCGAGCCTGCGCGAACTGAGAAAGCCGTGGCTGCTAAAGCTGTTTTTTATTGGTGTAGGGATTGCGGTGATCCAGCAGCTTTCGGGCGTGAATACCATCATGTATTACGCACCTACCATGCTGAAAGCCGTAGGCATGAGTACCGATGCGGCGCTATTCGCCACCATCAGCAACGGGGCGATCTCGGTGATTATGACCTTTGTCGGTATCTGGCTGCTGGGTAAGCTGGGTCGCCGCACTATGGTAAAAATAGGTCAGTTTGGCTGCACCGCCTGTCTGCTGTTTATCGGTTGCGTCAGTTATTTTATGCCTGAAACGATCGGCGGTCAGCCTGACGTGATGCGGGGATATCTGGTGCTGCTGGGTATGCTGATGTTCCTGAGCTTTCAGCAGGGTGCGCTGTCGCCGGTCACCTGGCTGCTGCTGTCGGAGATCTTCCCGACCCGCCTGCGCGGGATCTTTATGGGCGGTGCGGTCTTCGCCATGTGGATTGCTAATTTCCTGATCTCCCTGGCATTCCCGATACTGCTGTCGACGGTAGGCCTGGCGGGCGCATTCTTTATCTTTGCCCTGATCGGCCTGTTCGGCGCGGTATTTGTGGTGAAATGCATACCGGAAACCCGTAATCGCAGCCTGGAACAGATTGAGCATTACCTGCACGACTGGCTCAGCAATGACGTAGAAACGCGTCCGATGCCTGCGCCAAAACGCGAGATAAAAAGCCACTAACAGGCAGTAAACAACGCGTGAGGGGCGGTGGAGTATTCGCCGCCCCTTTTTTTTGGCATAATGCGCGCTGAATCACACCCTCACATCGCAAACGAAAGGCAATCCTGTGCTAGTTTCCAGTAACGTCACCATGCAGTTTGGCAGTAAGCCGCTGTTCGAAAACATCTCTGTCAAATTTGGCGGCGGCAACCGCTACGGACTGATCGGCGCCAACGGTAGCGGCAAGTCCACCTTTATGAAAATCCTTGGCGGCGATCTGGTTCCGTCAGGCGGTAATGTCTCCCTCGATCCGAATGAGCGTATCGGTAAGCTACGCCAGGATCAGTTCGCCTTTGAGCAGTACACGGTACTTGATACGGTGATCATGGGCCACGGTGAGCTGTGGGAAGTCAAAGAAGAGCGCGATCGCATTTACGCCCTGCCGGAAATGAGCGAAGAAGACGGCTATAAAGTGGCCGATCTCGAGTCGAAGTACGGTGAAATGGACGGTTATACCGCTGAAGCGCGCGCGGGTGAACTGCTGCTGGGTGTGGGTATTCCGCTGGAGCAGCATTACGGCCCGATGAGCGAGGTTGCTCCCGGCTGGAAGCTGCGCGTGCTGCTGGCGCAGGCGCTGTTTTCTAACCCGGATATCCTGCTGCTTGACGAACCGACCAACAACCTGGACATCGATACCATTCGCTGGCTGGAGCAGGTGCTAAACGATCGTAACAGTACCATGATCATCATTTCGCATGACCGTCACTTCCTGAATATGGTCTGCACGCATATGGCCGATCTGGATTACGGCGAGCTGCGCGTTTACCCCGGTAATTACGACGAGTATATGACTGCCGCGACCCAGTCGCGCGAGCGTTTGCTGTCTGATAACGCCAAGAAGAAAGCGCAGATTAACGAATTGCAGTCGTTTGTTAGCCGCTTCAGCGCTAACGCCTCGAAGTCTCGCCAGGCGACCTCGCGCGCTAAGCAGATTGATAAGATCAAGCTGGAAGAAGTTAAGGCCTCAAGCCGTCAGAACCCGTTTATCCGTTTTGATCAGGATAAGAAGCTGTTCCGCAACGCGCTGGAGCTGGAGGCGGTGAGTAAAGGTTTCGACCAGGGTCCGCTGTTTAAGAACGTTAATCTGCTGCTGGAAGTGGGCGAAAAGCTGGCGATTATCGGTCCTAACGGTATCGGTAAGACGACCCTGCTGAAAACGCTGGTGGGTGAGTTGCAGCCTGATACGGGTTCAGTGAAGTGGTCTGAAAATGCGCGTATCGGTTATTACGCTCAGGATCACGCTCATGATTTTGCTGACGATCTGACGGTTTTCGACTGGATGAGCCAGTGGAAGCAGGAGAGCGATGATGAGCAGGCCGTGCGTGGCATTCTGGGGCGTTTGCTGTTCAGTCAGGATGATATCCGTAAGCCCGCGAAGGTTCTTTCCGGTGGTGAGAAGGGGCGTATGCTTTTCGGTAAGCTGATGATGGAAAAGCCGAACGTACTGATTATGGATGAGCCAACCAACCACCTGGATATGGAGTCTATCGAGGCGCTGAATATGGCGCTGGAGATGTACGAAGGTACGCTGATTTTCGTTTCACACGACCGTGAGTTTGTCAGTTCGCTGGCGACGCGGGTGATTGAGATGGTTCCCGGCAAGATCAACGATTTTACCGGCAATTACGAAGATTATCTGCGTAGTCAGGGTATCGTCTGATTTAAGAAGCCCGGCGTCAGGCTCATGGAATGGGGGGCCGGGCTGTGATATCTGCTGTGTCGGTGGGTTGTGCTGGCTGCAATTTCTGCGGTGCCGATGGATAATGCCTGCGTTAGCCGATTGGTTGTGCTGGCTGCAATTTCTGCTGTGCCGGTGGATAATCCCAGCGGTTGCCGGGCGTCGCAGCTACAGGCTTTGCCTGGTGCCTTTGGCTCCGGCTCCAGGCCGGACGGCCCGGTCGCGAGCGGGCATCCCTGCCCGCCGCTCCCTGAGTGCAGCATCCCTGCTGCACTCGCCTGGCCTTCCGTCTTCGCCGCAGCGCTGCGGAATGCCCGTCACCCGCAGGGATTATCCACCTCTCAGGCTTCTGGGCCGCTTTGAGTAAAACCGTTTATCTGTCCGCGGGCTGCTGAGCTGCTTCCAGCAAAACCATTTACTTATCCGCAAAGTTTTTGAGCTACTTCAAGCTAAGTAAGCCACTTTTTTGCAGTCCGTGAGCCCACAGGAGTGGCTAACGGGCTGCAATATGTGTTGTGGCGGTAGACAATCCCAGCGTTCGCTGGTGAGTTGTGCTGGCTGCAATATCTGCGGTGCCGGTGGATAATTCCAGCTTTGGCCGGTGGGTTGTGCTGGCTGCAATTTCTGCTGTGCCGGTGGATAATCCCAGCGGTTGCCGGGCGTCCTCGCGCCACGCTTCGCATGGTGCCTTTGGCTCCGACTTCAGGCCGGACGGCCCGGTCGCGAGCGGGCATCCCTGCCCGCCGCTCCTTGAGTGCAGCATCCCTGCTGCCCTCGCCTGGCCTTCCGTCTTCGCCGCAGCGCTGCGGATTACCCGTTACCCGCAGGGATTATCCACCTCTCAGGCTTCTGGGCCGCTTTGAGTAAGACCGTTTATCTGTTCGCGGGCTGCTGAGCTGCTCCGGTAAAACCGTTTATCTGTCCGCGGACTGCTAAGCTGCTCCGGTTAAACCGTTTATCTGTCCGCAGATTTCCGAGCCTATCCCCGTTAAGGTTTGCTCTCGGGCAGGATTCGGCTCACTTTTCGATTTAGTTTTTGGTGCCGCTATTCAGGTCATTTATCTGCACCACGAAAAAACCAGTCACAATAAACTGTGCACTCTCAGTCTTCTGATTTTCTTCATATCCCAACTATTTTGGTCATTGCATATTTCCTGTACGCATTCATACCTGACGAAGAGTTTCCGGGAATCTCCGACACCGCCCTTAACCGCAGCCAGCACAATGCAAAGGAGCAGACGGGAGGGGCCCGGTGACAGGCATTCCGCAGCGTTGAGCGCAGGGAGGAAGACCCGGATGGGCCAGCAGGGAGGCTGGCACAAGGGCATGCCGGGACAGGGATGTCACGTCATGACCGCTCCGAAAGGTCGACGAGCGGAGCGAAGGAACCGTGCGAAGCGCGGCGTGAGGACCGCCAGGCACCGGGCCCCACCCGTTGGCGACACCCCAGGCCTGTGCAGCACCCGTAGGCGAATGCAACAGGCCTTTAACTAACCAGGCCTCCATTGGCGATGGCACTGAGCCTTTACCTGGTAAGGCACAACCCGCAGGCGACAGCACTGAGCCTTTAGCGCACCGTGCGCAACCCCCAGGCTACGGCCCTGAAGCTTTGGCATGGAGGTTGTCTTATTTGCAGAGTTCTCTTTGCTTTAAACCTGCCCAAGAATCGCCTGTTACTCACGAAACCGCCGTTACCCGCAGCCAGCACAATGCAAAGGAGCCGACGGGTGGGGCCCGGTGACAGGCAATCCGCAGCGCTGAGCGCAGAGAGGAAGACCCGGATGGGCCAGCAGGGATGCTGGCACAAGGGTATGCCGGGACAGGGATGTCACGTCATGCCCGGTCCGAAAGGTCGACGAGCGGAGCGAAGGCACCGCGCCACGCGCGGCGCGAGGACCGCCTGGCACCGGGCCCCACCCGTAGGCGAATGCAACAGGCCTTTAGCTAACCAGGCCCCATTGGCGATGGCACTGAGCCTTTACCTGGCAAGGCACCATCCGCAGGCGACAGCACTGAGCCTTTAGCGCACCGTGCGCAACCCCCAGGCTACGGCCCTGAAGCTTTGGCACGGAGGTTGTCTTATTTGCAGATTTCTCTTTGCTTTAAACCTGCCCAAGAATCGCCTGTGACTCACGAAACTGCCGTTACCCGCAGCCAGCACAATGCAAAGGAGCAGACGGGCACCACCCGTTGGCGACACCCCAGGCCTGTGCAGCACCCGTAGGCGAATGCAACAGGCCTTTAGCTAACCAGGCCCCATTGGCGACGGCACTACTGAGCTTTTACCTGGTAAGGCACAACCCGCTGGCGACACCCCAGGCCTGTGCAGCATCAGGCACAACCCGCAGGCGACAGCACTGAGTCAATGCCGCATCGGCACTGTCGCTACATAATTTACGACTACGCCTCACCGACCCGGTTTTTCCCCGACGCCTTCGCCCTGTAAAGTGCTTTATCCGCCAGACCGATCAGCGCCTGACGCGTGGCATCACCGCTGCCGCCTCCGATAACCTGCACCCCAACGCTCACGGTAACCAGCTTACTCTCTATATCGGTACTGGAATGCGGAATCGCCAGCGCTGCGATAGCGTCAACGGCATTATGGGCATAGCGCAGCGCTTCCTCGCGCTCGCTACCGGGCAGAATGACCGCAAACTCCTCACCTCCGTAGCGCGTAACGAGATCTTCAGGACCGCGCACCAGCTGCAACAGGGCGCTGCCGACCTGCTTCAGACACTCGTCTCCGGCCAGGTGTCCGTAGGTATCATTGAAACGCTTGAAAAAATCGACGTCGATCATCAGCAGCGCAATCGGCGTTTTCAGCTTGTTAGCCCGCAACAGAGCACGATCCAGCCACAGATCGAACCGGCGTCGGTTGGCAAGCCCGGTCAGGCTATCGACCAGCGCCAGCGTTTGCAGCGTATGATTCATTGCGGTGAGCTGATCGCGAACCTGCGCCAGCTCCATTTGATCCTGAATATGCTTGCTAAGATTGCGCAGCAGAAGGTAGCCCATCGCAACAATCACCAATAGCAGCATTACGCAGAGCACAAGATACATCACCAGATTGGCCATCAGGGCCTGCCGCAGCTGTGCACTGCCGTAGGCGACGGTCACAACCAATGGGTATCGCTTCAGCGTGGCATAGCCAAATATTCGCTCTACGCCGTCCAGAGTGGCCTTATAGGTGGCCGTACCGCTGGAGGCGCTTTTCAGCAGTCGATTAAACAGCGGACTGTTGGAAATATTGAGGTTGATGGTATTGTCCGGGAAAGGACGCGCATATAGCACGGTGCCGTTGTTAAGCATCAGCGCCATCAGCCCCTGGTCGCCTATATTGTAATAGCTAAATATCTGCCGAAAATAATCAATACGCAGCGTGGCCAGCAGCACGCCGCGAAAGGAACCGTCCAGATTACTTAAGCGCATGGAGAGGGGGACAACCAGGTCGCCCGTCGAGCGGCTGCGAATAACCTTACCAATATGCATTCCGGGATCGGTACTGCGTCGGTGGAAGCGAAAGTATTCACGATCGCTGTTGTTACTGTGCTGCTGTAAAACCCCCTCGGAGGTCACCAGCCAGGTGCCTGTTGTATCGTAAATAAACAGGCCATGCAGCTGAGGCAGTGAATCTTTACGCTCACGAAGCAGGTTAGCAATGTTTCTTTGCCGCTCGGTATCCAGCCCCATCAGATTAATGCGATCGCGGAGATCCTCGAGCGTCAGTTCCACCTGCAAAATGGAGTCTTCCGACTGTTTTGAAACTGACTGGGAAAGGTTGCGTGCGTCATTTTCGGTCTCCCGCACCCCGCGCTGCCAGGTATCCATTATCATCCAGCCGTTCACCAGGATAACGGCCAGGCTGACGATAAACAGAAAGGCGATCATTAATGTTCGCAGGCTGTTCATATTAACGTCAGGTGGCGATCGGGGTGGCGAAAACATTATTAAAACGCTCCAATTCCTCAGGGTATTACCGCTTAAATATAGTGCCAGTGAGAGGAAATGTTCTGTTTACGCCTGAATTAGCTGAGAAATGCAGCAGTGATAACAAAACAGCCCCAGATCAGGACCACAAACTTATTTATGTGTGACCAGCACAGACTTCGCAGGCCGGGTCCTTTGCCACTTTCATGCTGCGGAACTGGAGCGTCATCGCGTCATACATCAGCAGCTTAGCCGCCGGACGCGCGCCATAATCGGCCATAATGCGAATGGCCTCCATCGCCTGCAAGGATCCAATAACGCCAACCAGCGGTGCCATAACGCCAGCCTCCACGCAGCTCAGGGTTTCCGCTCCGAACAGCCTGCTGATACAGCGGTAGCAGGGCTCGCTCTCCTGCCAGCTGAAAACGCTGAGCTGCCCCTCCATCCTGATTGCCGCTCCGGATACCAGAGGGACTTTGCTGGCATAGCACAGCCGGTTGAGCTGTTCGCGCGTCTCTACGTTGTCGGTGCAGTCGACCACCACCTGATGCTCTGCAATCAGCGCGGCCATTTCAGCGTCATCTAAGCGGGCATGAATGGCGCGCAGGCTGATATGAGGATTCAGGGCGCTAAGACGCTGGCGGGCAGAGTCAACCTTCGGCTGACCGATATCCGCATCGGTATGCAGCGTCTGTCGCTGCAAATTGGAAACGGAGACGGTATCAAAGTCCAGCAGGGTCAGATGCCCGGTTCCGGCGGAGGCCAGATAGGGGCTGGCCGCGCAGCCGAGGCCGCCCAGCCCGACCACCAGCGCTTTTGCGGCCTTCAGACGCTCCTGCCCGTCGAAGTCAAATCCGCGCAGCACAATCTGGCGGTTATAACGCAGGATCTCATCGTGGTGCAGTTCGGGCAGCATCCTATCCCTCCAGCAGCGCGTTAAAGGGTTCAACCTCAACCCATTCGCCATCCTCTACGCTGCCGCGCTCGCGCTCCAGCACGATAAAGCAGTTGGCCATACTGAATGAGCTAAACACATGCGAACCCTGGGGACCAGTGCTACGCACTTCAGGCTCGCCGCGATCGTTGCGGCTAAGGATCCCGCGCTGGAAATCCAGCCTGCCCGGCGTTTTTTTCAGCCTACCGGCCAGCTTCACCCGCTGGCGCGGCGGCAGGGCAGCGGTCTGCTGGCCGCTTAGCTTCGCCAGCAGCGGCTGGACCAGCTGATAAAAGGTCAGCACGGCGGATACCGGATTACCCGGGAGTCCGCAGAACCAGCTGTTTTTGAGTCGTCCAAATGCGAAGGGCTTGCCAGGCTTGATCGCCAGCTTCCAGAAGGTGACTTCGCCGAGTGTTTCCAGCATACGTTTAGTGTAATCGGCCTCGCCAACGGACACGCCACCGCTGCTCAGGGTGACGTCGGCACGGCTGTCTGCCTGGTCAAAGGCCGCACGAAGCGCATCCGGGTCATCGCGGATAATGCCCAGATCGATAACCTCGCAGCCCAGCTTAGCGAGCATCAGCTTTACCGCCAGGCGGTTGGTGTCGTAGATTTGGCCCGGTGCCAGCGGCTGGCCCGGGGTTTGCAGCTCGTCACCCGTGGAGAAAACGGCGACGCGAAGCCTGCGCAGCACCTTAACCTCCGGTACGCCCAGCGAGGCCAGCAGCGGCAGCTCCGCCGCGCCCAGGCGCGTACCCGCACGCAGCACACTGTCACCTTCGCGGATATCTTCCCCCGGCAGGCGGATATTTTGCCCGGCGGTAACGGTGGCCGTCAGACGGATCGCTTCGCCCTGCCGTTCGGTCTCCTCCTGCATGACTACCGCATCCGCACCCACAGGAACGGGAGCGCCGGTCATAATGCGTATGCAGCTACCTGCTGGCCAGCTGCCGCTAAACGGCACCCCGGCGAAGGCCTTTCCGGCGACAGTCAGCGTGTCGGCCTGCGCATCGGCCAGGCGAAGGGCATAGCCGTCCATCGCCGAGTTGGCGAAGGGGGGAACGTTTACCGGTGAGACCACGTCGGCGGCGGTAATGCGGCCAGCGGCCTCAATCAGAGGCAGCGTTTCACTTTCGCTGACCGGGGTAATTTGTGCCAGCATGGTCGCCAGCGCATCGTCCAGGGAGATCAGTCCCGCAGTAAAGGATTCCATAGTGTCTCCGGCACACCCCATCGGGGGCGGCAGTAAAAGCAGAAGGCAATATTATGGCGCGAATCCATGCCAGGGTCACGTAAACGGCGGAAAGGATATGCATCGCCCGGCAGCAGTAAGCGCACCGGCAGTTATGAGATAGAACTTTTCGTTATTATCAGCCAGCAAACATTCCGCTTTACATCACTTTATTGCCTGCCTATAGTCAAAAACGTCCTAATATTAAATAAAATCATTCTAACTCAGTGTTTTCCATGCTGATTTGGCACTCAGGGTAAACCGGCTATGGTCAGAGCAGTTATCGCCATCCACGGCGGAGCAGGAGCGATTGCCCGCGCCAGTATGCGCGCAGAGCAGGAACGTCACTACACTCAGTCGCTGGCAGATATCGTTGCCCGTGGTCAGGCGGTGCTGGCCGCAGGAGGAAGCGCACTGGATGCGGTGACCGAAGCGGTACGCCTGCTGGAGGAGTGCCCACTCTTCAACGCGGGCAAAGGGGCGGTCTTTACCCACGAGGGAACGCACGAGCTGGACGCCTCTGTTATGGATGGCCGCTCGCTTGAGGCTGGCGCCGTTGCCGGCGTTCGCCATATTCGTAATCCGATCCTCGCCGCGCGGGCGGTGCTGGATAACAGCCCGCACGTTCTGCTCATTGGAGACGGGGCGGAGACGTTTGCCGCCGGGCAGGGGCTGGAGCAGGTTGCGCCTGACTTCTTTTCCACCGCCGCACGCTGGGAACAGCTTGAGCGTGCGCGCAACACCCATCAGCTGCTACTCGATCATGGCGGTGCCGCAGCGGGATATCGCGAGTCTGACGAGGGCGAAAAAGCCGGCTGGCCGCGCGACAACGCAGGCGTGGCCGGAGGCGCTGGAGACGTGGCGCGAGAAGCGGGCGCCATGGCCGGAAGCGCGGGCGAGCCGCTCGACGCGGATCGCAAATTAGGCACCGTGGGGGCGGTCGCGCTCGACCTGGCAGGGAATCTGGCCGCCGCCACCTCAACCGGGGGGATGACCAATAAACAGGCGGGCCGCGTAGGTGACTCGCCGATTGTCGGGGCGGGCTGTTATGCCAACAACGCCACCGTTGCCGTCTCCTGCACCGGCACCGGTGAGGTCTATATGCGGCTGCTGGCTGCCTATGACATTGCCGCGCAGATGGAATATGGCGGGCTGACGCTGGCGCAGGCCAGCGATCGCGTTATTCTGCACAAGGTTCCCGAACTCGGCGGTAGCGGCGGCGCGATAGCCATTGACCGTACCGGTAACGTCGCGCTGCCGTTTAACTGCGAGGGAATGTATCGCGGTTACGGCTATGTCGGCGAGGCGCCTGTTACCGGCATCTATCGGGAAGAACCTGGCGCGGAGAACAATAAGGAGCAGGAGGATGACGAATAAAGCAGCCGTTGCCGCGAACCAGGTTCTGTCCGTCAGGGATCTGAGCGTCAGCTTCCGTCAGGAAGGAGACGTGACGCGGGCGGTCAAAAACCTTTCGCTGGACGTCCAGCGCGGTGAGACGCTGGCGATTGTCGGCGAGTCCGGCTCCGGGAAGTCCGTTACCTCGCTGGCGCTGATGCGGCTGATAGAGCAGGGCGGCGGCAGTATCGACAGCGGTGAAATATGGCTGCGCCGCCGCAATGACCAGCTGGTTGAACTGACGTCCGCGCCCCAGTCCCAGCTGCGCCGCATTCGCGGGGCAGACATGGCGATGATATTTCAGGAGCCGATGACCTCGCTGAACCCGGTGTTTCCCGTCGGTGAGCAGATTGCCGAATCCCTGCGCCTTCATCAGGGGAAAAGCCACCGCGAGGCGCTGAAAGAAGCGGAGCATATGCTCGATCTGGTGCGTATTCCCGACGCGAAAAACGTGCTCTCCCGCTTTCCCCACCAGCTGTCGGGCGGCATGCGCCAGCGCGTGATGATTGCGATGGCGCTCTCGTGCCGACCGGCGCTGCTGATTGCCGACGAGCCGACAACTGCGCTGGATGTCACCATCCAGGCGCAGATCCTCCAGCTGATCCGCGTACTGCAAAAAGAGATGCAGATGGGGGTGATTTTTATCACTCACGATATGGGCGTGGTGGCTGAAATGGCCGATCGCGTACAGGTGATGTACCGTGGCGACGTGGTGGAAACCGGCACGGTTGAGGATATTTTTCAGCGTCCTCAGCAGCCCTATACCCGCGCGCTGCTGGCCGCTGTCCCCAAACTGGGTGCCATGACCGGCACCCCTTTCCCACTCCATTTCCCGCTGGCGGGCAGCGAGGGCGAATCCGCCCCGGCCGTACCCCAGGACACCGTGGTAAATGAGGGGGAGCCGGTCCTGCAGGTCAGGGGTCTGGTGACCCGTTTTGACATCCGCAGCGGCCTGTTTAACCGCGTGACGCGCCGGGTCCACGCCGTAGAAAAGGTCAGTTTTGATCTGCATGCGGGCGAGACGCTGGCGCTGGTGGGCGAATCGGGCTGCGGCAAATCCACCACCGGGCGGTCGCTGCTGCGGCTGGTGGAAAGCCAGGGCGGTTCTATCACCTTCAACGGCCAGCGGATTGACCAGCTGACCGGGTCGGCGCTTTCGCATCTGCGGCGCGACATCCAGTTTATTTTCCAGGACCCCTATGCCTCGCTCGATCCGCGGCTGACCGTCGGCTTTTCAATTATGGAGCCACTGCTGGTTCACGGAATTGCTAAAGGCCAGGCGGCAGAAGATCGCGTGGCCTGGCTGCTGCAGCGCGTTGGGCTGCTCCCTGAACATGCGCGGCGCTATCCGCACGAGTTTTCAGGCGGCCAGCGTCAGCGTATCTGTATTGCCCGGGCGCTGGCGCTTAACCCGAAAGTAGTGATTGCCGACGAATCGGTTTCCGCGCTGGACGTCTCCATTCAGGCGCAGATCGTGAATCTGATGCTCGACCTGCAGCGGGAATTTGGCATTGCCTTCCTGTTTATTTCACACGATATGGCCATTGTTGAGCGCATTAGCCACCGCGTCGCGGTGATGTACCTTGGGCAGATTGTGGAGATCGGGCCGCGGCAGTCGGTGTTTGAAAATCCGCAGCACCCCTATACCCGCAAGCTGATGTCTGCCGTACCGGTGGCCGATCCCCGTCATCGTCGACGCGAAAGGCCGCTGCTGGTGGATGAAATTCCCAGTGCGGTTCGTGCGCTGGGGGACGAGCCGGAGGTGGCTCAGCTGGTTGAAGTGAGCGCCGGACACTATGTAGCCCGCCATGCTATCGGCGGTGCCTGAATTGCAGCACAACAATAAGAAGGGACAGGAGATGAATGCAAAATGATGATAACCCGCAAACGTAAAATACTGTTAACTGCCGGACTTCTGGGCAGCCTGGCGGCGCTACCGGCCTGGGCGGCAAAAGATGCGGTGATTGCCGTGGGATCGAACTTCACCACCCTCGACCCCTACGACGCCAACGATACGCTGTCCCAGTCGGTTGCCAAATCCTTCTATCAGGGCCTGTTTGGCTTTGATAAAGAGATGAAGCTGACTAACGTGCTGGCCGAGAGCTACCAGGCCAGTCCCGACGGCCTGACCTATACCATCAAACTGCGCCCGGGCATTAAATTCCAGGACGGCACCGACTTTAATGCTGAAGCGGTGAAGGTGAATCTTGACCGCGCCAGTAACCCGGATAACCATCTCAAGCGCTACAACCTGTTTAAGTCGGTTGGCACCACGGAAGTGGTCGATCCCACCACGGTTAAAATCACCTTAAAACAGCCGTTCTCCGCCTTTATCAATACGCTGGCCAGCCCGGCGGCAGCGATGATCTCGCCTACCGCGCTGAAGAAATACGGCAAGGATATCGGCTTCCATCCGGTGGGTACCGGGCCGTTCGAGCTGGAAACCTGGAATCAAACCGATTTTGTGAAGGTGAAGAAATTCGCGGGCTACTGGAAGTCGGGCTATCCGAAGCTGGACACCATCACCTGGCGTCCGGTAGTGGATAACAACACCCGCGCGGCGATGCTGCAAACCGGCGAAGCCAATTTTGCCTTCCCCATTCCCTATGAGCAGGCGAAGCTGCTGGAGAAAAATCCGAAGCTGGATCTGGTGACCTCACCGTCCATTATGCAGCGCTATATCAGCTTCAATGTTACCCAGAAGCCGTTTGATAATCCTAAAGTGCGCGAAGCCATTAACTACGCCATTAACCGTCAGGCGCTGGTGAAGGTAGCTTTCTCTGGCTATGCCACCCCGGCTAGCGGCATTGTGCCGCCTGCCATTCAGTATTCCCAGGCCTATCCGGCCCCTGAGTACAACCCGGCTAAGGCGCGCGAACTACTGAAGGAAGCGGGCTTCCCGAACGGGTTTACCACCACGCTCTGGTCTTCACATAATCACAGTACCGCGCAGAAGGTGTTGCAGTTTACCCAGCAGCAGCTGGCTCAGGTCGGTATCAAGGTTAATGTCGTGGCGATGGATGCCGGGCAGCGCGCGGCGGAAGTGGAGGATAAAGGTCAGAAAGAGAGCGGCGTACGCATGTTCTATACCGGCTGGTCTGCCTCTACCGGCGAAGCTAACTGGGCGCTGACGCCGCTGTTTGCCACCCAGTCCTGGCCGCCAACCATCTTTAATACCGCTTTTTACAGCAATCCGCAGGTGGATAAAGATCTGACCGATGCGCTGAATACCACCGACGGCGATAAAAAAGCGTCGCTGTATAAGGATGCGCAGGATCGTATCTGGAAGGATCAGCCCTGGGCCCCGCTGGTGGTAGAAAAGCTGGTTTCAGCCAATACTAAAAACCTGACGGGTTTCTACGTCATGCCTGACACCTCGTTCAGCTTTGACGACGCCTCTCTGAAGTAACCCGCCGATACACGCCCGCACCTTCCACACCGGAAGGTGCGGCTGTCTGAGGCGCAGGATAACGCATGCTCAATTATTTTATCAGACGTTTACTGGGACTGATCCCCACGCTGCTGATTGTGGCGGTTCTGGTGTTCCTGTTTGTTCATATGCTGCCGGGCGATCCGGCTCGCCTTGTGGCAGGGCCGGAGGCCGATGCGACGGTGATAGCGCTGGTGCGCCAGCAGTTAGGGCTGGATCAGCCGATTACCCATCAGTTCTGGCACTTTATCACCCACGCGCTACAGGGCGATTTCGGGCAGTCGATGGTGACTAAGCGGCCGGTGTCCACCGAAATCGCGCAGCGCTTCTTCCCCACGCTCTGGCTGACGTTAAGCAGTATGGTCTGGTCGGTGATTATTGGTATGGCCATCGGTATTACGTCGGCAGTATGGCGCAATAAATGGCCGGATAAACTGGGCATGACGCTGGCCGTATCGGGCATCTCCTTTCCGGCTTTTGCCCTCGGCATGCTGCTGATGCAGGTATTTTCCGTTCAGCTGGGCTGGCTGCCAACGGTGGGTGCTGACGGCTGGCGGCACTATATTTTACCGTCGATAACCCTGGGTGCGGCGGTAGCGGCGGTCATGGCGCGTTTTACCCGCGCATCCTTTGTCGAGGTCATGCAGGAAGACTATATGCGTACCGCGCGGGCGAAAGGCGTGCGGGAGACGTGGGTGATTGTTAAGCACGGCCTGCGCAATGCGATGATCCCGGTGGTGACGATGATGGGTCTGCAGTTTGGTTTCCTGCTGGGGGGCTCGATCGTCGTCGAGGTAGTGTTTAACTGGCCGGGCCTGGGACGGCTGCTGGTGGATTCGGTTGAAATGCGCGACTACCCGGTGGTACAGGCCGAAGTGCTGCTGTTCTCGCTGGAATTTATTCTGATTAACCTGATTGTCGATATGCTCTATGCCGCAATCAACCCTGCGATTCGCTATAAATAAGGACCCGCGATGAAAAACTGGCGACGTAACGCGGCGCTGTCCGCGATGCCGACTATAACGCAGCATCGCGTGCGCACCCCCTGGCATGAGTTCTGGCGGCGCTTCCGCCGTCAGCCGGTGGCGATAGCGGCAGGTCTGTTTGTGCTGCTGCTGATTGTGGTGGCGGTGCTGGCTCCCTGGCTGGCCCCGTTTGATGCTGAAAACTATTTCGACTACGACAGGCTGACGGAAGGCCCGTCGCTGATGCACTGGTTCGGCGTGGACTCGCTTGGGCGCGATATTTTTAGCCGGGTGCTGCTGGGTACGCGGCTGTCGCTGATTTCCGGTTTCGTCTCGGTGGCGATAGGTGCTGCGATCGGCACGGCGCTGGGCCTGCTGGCGGGTTATTACGAAGGCTGGTGGGATCGCATTATCATGCGCATCAGCGATGTGCTGTTTGCCTTCCCCGGCATTCTGCTGGCGATTGCGGTGGTGGCGATCATGGGCACCGGCATGTCGAATGTGATTATTGCCGTCGCGATCTTCAGCATTCCGGCCTTTGCCCGCCTGGTGCGGGGCAATACCCTGGTGCTGAAGCATATGACCTATATTGAGTCGGCACGCAGCATCGGCGCATCGGATCTCACCATCCTGGTTCGCCATATTCTGCCCGGCACCCTCTCTTCGATTGTGGTCTATTTCACCATGCGAATCGGCACCTCGATCATTACGGCGGCCAGCCTGTCGTTTTTGGGGCTGGGCGCGCAGCCGCCAACGCCGGAGTGGGGCGCGATGCTTAATGAAGCCAGGGCAGATATGGTGATGGCGCCACACGTGGCGGTATTCCCCAGCCTGGCGATATTTCTCACCGTTTTGGCTTTTAATCTGCTGGGTGATGGCCTGCGTGATGCGCTGGATCCTAAGCTAAAGAGCTGATCTGATGAAAGAATTCGATTACGAACAGGACTTTAAGAGCATTGATTTCCGCCAGCATCCTGAGCTTTATCAGGTAGGACGCGGCGAGCAGGGTGTGTTGATGGTGGAGCCTTATAAGGGTGAGATCCTCCCTCACTGGCGCTTTCGCACGCCTGAAATCGCCCGCGCCTCGGCTGACGAAATTATGAAACTGTTTGAGGCTTACCGCGCCAGCGATGATTTTGTCGGCATGGATATGGCGCGTAAGTTTATTCAGATGGGGTATACCCGCGCCAGACGCTATGCCAATCACAAGGGCGGCCGCAAGTATGATAAGGATCGCCTGGTACTACCGCGTGAGCTGAACGAAGAGAAGGCCGCGGCGGCTGCTATTTTTAAAGCGGAGTGGGACAAGCTACGGGCCGATGCGGACTATCTGGCCCGGAAGAAGGCGCATCAGGCGAAATATGGCTGAGCCTGGCCGCGTCAGGTGTATTGGGCTAAACCCCTGCCGCGTCATGTGTAGCTGGCTAAAGCCAGCCGCTTCACCTGAGGTTGTCGATACAAAAAACCGCCGGTCGAAACCGGCGGTGAGCAGGGGAATAGAGGCTAGATTTTAGATGCCCACAGATCGTATTCGTCGGCGTTATCCACCTTCACGCGAATAATGTCACCGGGCTTCACGCTAAACTCTCCGTTCAGATAGACCGCGCCGTCTATTTCAGGGGCGTCGGCCATGCTGCGGCCAATCGCGCCTTCCTCATCCACTTCGTCGATAATCACCAGAATCTCACGACCAATTTTCTCCTGCAGACGCTCAGCAGAAATAGCCTGCTGTAGCTGCATAAAGCGATCGTAACGCTCCTCTTTTACCGACTCCGGCACCGGGTCCGGCAGCTGGTTGGCCGTTGCACCTTCGACCGGGCTGTATTTGAAGCAGCCAACGCGATCCAGCCGCGCTTCCTTAAGGAAATCCAACAGCATCTGGAACTCTTCTTCCGTTTCGCCGGGGAAGCCGACAATAAAGGTCGAGCGAAGCGTCAGTTCAGGGCAAATTTGACGCCAGCGCTTGATACGCTCCAGCGTACGCTCTACGGCACCTGGTCGCTTCATCAGCTTGAGAATGCGCGGGCTGGCATGCTGAAGCGGAATGTCGAGATAGGGCAGCAGCTTGCCCTCTGCCATCAGCGGGATCACATCGTCAACGTGCGGGTAAGGGTAGACGTAGTGCAGTCGCACCCATACGCCCAGCTTCGCCAGCTGTTCGCACAGGCTGACCATACTGGTTTTAACCGGCTGACCGTTCCAGAAGCCGGTACGGTGTTTAACGTCGACGCCATAGGCCGATGTATCCTGCGAGATCACCAGCAGCTCTTTGACCCCGGCTTCCGCCAGACGACGGGCCTCGTCGAGCACCGAGCCGATAGGGCGGCTGTCCAGATCGCCACGCATAGAGGGGATGATGCAGAAGGTGCAGCGATGGTTGCAGCCTTCGGAAATTTTCAGATAGGCATAGTGGCGCGGCGTCAGCTTCACACCCTGTTCCGGCACCAGGCTGGTGAACGGATTATGCTGTGGCTTAGGCACGTAGCGATGCACGTGGGACAGCACCTGCTCATAGCTGTGAGGGCCGGTAATTTCCAGCACTTTCGGATGCACTTCCCGGATCTGGTTCTCCTTCGCGCCCAGGCAGCCGGTAACAATGACCTTACCGTTCTCATTCAGCGCTTCGCCAATCGCTTCCAGCGACTCCTGCACCGCGCTGTCGATAAAGCCGCAGGTGTTAACGATAACGATTTCCGCATCGTCATAGCGCGGCACAACTTCATATCCTTCCGTACGCAACTCGGTGAGGATCCGTTCAGAGTCGACCAGGTTTTTTGGGCAGCCCAGCGAGACGAAACCGACCCGTGGTGCCATTGTTGTAGTTTGCGACATAGCTCATTTCCAGTTCAGCACAGCAATTTGCGCGGGATTTTACCGGGGTCGAAGCAAAATTTATACAGCAATGTTAATAACAGAGGGGATTAAAGGGGCTAGAGTCCTTCAGGGAGGCTTAGAATTGCTATGGCCTTACCCGGCAATAGTGGATACGTCGCTAAGTGAGTAAACCCTCGATCAGACGTCGCTCATATGACAATGTCTGTATCAACTAACAGGAAGCCAGGTAAACAGCACAGGGCCCAGTTTCGTCAGGAGGTACTGAAGCTTGACAACAGCATTGGACAATTCAAAGAGTCTTATTACTGGCAAATAGTTACAGCTGCTTTTAAGCAAAGAGAAAGCTTTATTTGTGGCGCTATCTCGTTTTTCCCTCCAGGCTAAATCCTTGATCGTAGTTAGAATGAGTGTGTATACTTCCTTAAGTATAGGGATTACAGGAAAGTAATACATAATGATTCAAATGAGTATGACCTATGATGATGATGCCAGACGTTCAGGCAAGGCAGTACTTACAGTGTATGGGATAGGTACATTCTCAGTACTTTCTGGACGTGAGAAATTCATCAATAACATTAATTGTTCCTATATTACTGATTACGGTTCGATCCCAGTTGGGGATTACTGGATAGTCAAAATGCCGTCCTCAGGTTTTGCCAACACGGTGCTACGCGAGTTAAAGGATCTTGTTAACCACACAAACCACGATGAATGGTTCGGCCTGTTTAGTGCTCAAACCATGTCAGATAGCGTTTTTGTAAATGGCGTAAAGCGTGGGCAGTTCAGACTACACCCGTTAAGGCCAGATGGCTCAGGTGAATCATGGGGATGTATAACTTTCTTCAAGGTTAGTGATTTTCAACAAGTCAGAAGAGCATTACTTCGTACTCAGCAATGTAAAGTACCTGGATCCCGTTCAGGTTTGATGGCTTACGGAAAAGTATCTGTAAAAGGAGTGCCAGATTTTGCGAAGTGTAATGTTTAGAATAATTACCGCGATTGTCTGTGTAGTAATAGCATTCTGTGTTACTACATGGATCAAGCCAATAAACCAACTTTATCTCTGGTCTTCTTCAGAACTGTTTGATGTCTTGCGATCAAATAATATTATTACAAAGGACTATGAGTGGGGTATGGACCCGGCAAGCAATATCATGCTGGTGATCTTCATTGTCGTTATAGCGATAGTACTTTCAGTCCTATTCGGATTTGTTCGAAAAAAAATATGAATATTGTCCATTAATTTTAATTATTTGATGTGATGATTTATTGAAAGAGCTATGTATACTGTTGTCGCCCCGTATGCGTCACGGGAATTGTTATGAGTCACCTCTGGTTGAGAGTTTACTCACTTAGTCGCGTGTCCATTATTGCTGGGTAAGATCAAAGTTCGGTGACCGCCTGAGCGATCACCTTTAATGCGGTGGCAATTTCACAGAATTATTTACAGGGTCTGGAAGTACTGACATAAATCATGGGTCGCGAGAACCAGGATAACGACCTTCAGTACTGACCAGACGCATTCTAACGGCCTGGAATGTCAGTACAACCGTTATTTAACCCCGTAGAATGCGTCTTATGAAGCTTATTCGCGGTTTTCTTTAATGTTCCAGCTTGATTGGGTTTCTGGTCCTTTACCGCCAGTAGTCGATTGTTCCCAGTACTGAGTTTTGACCTTCGCAGCCTGGAACTGGTAAGTCATGCCAACAAGATCACGCTGACTTGCACCATTGAACATTGCATCAACGATTAGCACATCCTCAAGAGTAATACGGCAGTACTCAATCTGAGTTCCTCCGGCCTTACAAATTGCCAGCTCAACCTTGCTGATGTGTTTACCGTTGGAGACATAACGCATAATTGCAGGGATAGCCTTGTCGATGCTGGCGTGTACTGTAAGATCACGGTACTGAACCTTTCCAGCTCCGCCACCACCGCCCACACTCATGTTTCCTGCCTGGCTTGCCCCCCAGGAGAAGGAGTCAATATTGATCCAGCCCTTATGGTTAGAATCCAGTGACTCGCCGTTGATGCCATCAATTCTCAGGTAAAGATCGGTACTCATATTCAAAACTCCCTTTGATTACTCAATACTATCTGTTTAAATAAAGTACTGATCATATGATGACACAAAGGCACGGTTATGGACAACTACGTGAATCCCAGAAGGTTTTCAGACTACTATCTGACAATGGCAAACCTTCAGGCAAATCAATTGTATAGCATTGCTAATACACTATCCTTGCTGCATATCCAGGACGCGCTGTTAAGGATAAATTTTAAAGATGAAATTCAATCATTTATCACTCTTCAGCTTGATGTTATTCGCTCTGCGAGTACCGATAATGAGTGCCAGGCTTGCATACAGAATCTCAAGCAAGAGCATGAATATTTGACTATACAAGACAGGATGCTACGTTCAGGTCATGCAGTAGTTTCTGCTTCTGTTCAGTTCTATCATGATCATGAAAAAATCATCGGTTATGTCATAGATGGTATAGGTGTTGTACTGGGTGGGTTGCAGATGGTTGCAGGTGCGACTTTAATTGCAGGCTCTGTAGCGACTGGGAATATAATCGGAATTGTAGCTGGGGGTAGTCTGGTTCTGAATGGTGCTGGTTCAGCTATAGAAAGTACGGAAAAACTTCTTGGACGTGCTAATCCAACAAGCTTCATGCAAAATGCATATGAAGATGTGGCTGAATTTATGGGCTTTGACAAAAGATTGGGGTTTTTAGCTTATCAGGCTATTGATTTTACAACATCGTATTATGGGGTTTTGAAGTTAACTTTGAAACCTGAGTCCTGGAGACTATTCAACTATCTTCCTTCCGATTATTACAGGAAAGTTCAGGCAATGAGTAAACCAGCTCTCATACTCAAAGGAACTGGTGCAGCAAAGAAAGGTATAGATATTGGAAAAAATCTTAACGATATGAATACTGACCACAAGTAATTTTTACTTTTTCTTAGCTATATAGCGATGTGCTTTCCATGCCAATTTAATTGGGGTGACGATATAAATAACCGTCACTCCAAAACAAATAACTAACAGGTAGATGAAAAAGTTTTCCGCTGTGTCATATATTCTGCCAAGCAAGGCAATAACTACCATTAGTAACATCCCAATGACACCACCCCAAAAACGCTTGCTTAGGTCAAGTACTATGGAAGCTAACGTCTGATCCTTCGTTGGAACATTCTCAACTATTGCTCTTAAGCGAGTTATATCTTTCTCAGTGAAGCCGTTCGCCTTAAGATCATTTACAAAATCCATATCGTTCAAAATTGACCCCACTTATGAAATTTAACCAATTAGTGTCATTCTAACATACTTTTTTAATGTAGAAACCTGAAATATATGATTAAGATGCGCATTATGTGGCTAAGATTACGATTGGTATGGGTGGGGATATTAATCTTGAAGGCGTGAATCTTAGATGATATATATCACATAGCCCTGCATGCTCTTTGGAAATTCTTCTGCAAACATTTTTGCATCAGGGTAACCTGATCTTACCCGCATAATGTGGACACAGCACTGTTTTACTTTTTGAGAACAAATCAGTTTATCATGAGGGATGACGAATGGCGTATGGAACCTGCAAGAAATATTACGTGAGTCATCTTCGTTGTGGTTATACCGGCAGGAATTTCTTTACTTTTTGGTTCGTTAATAAAAATATTAGATTCCCATCTGATTAAATTGAAATAATGAGATGTGATGATTTGTCTAAATAACTGCAAATAGGGGGTAAAGTTTTTATAGCATGCCGATAAAGATTAATCCCAAACAATAATCCTCGCTGGGCTATAAAATGTGGGCTTATGGGGGATCGGGTGATATGGGCATCGGATAGTCAAAATACTTATCCGATCCCAAACAACCCCGACGGCCCCTGAACCCCCGATTAATGTTTTGTAAAACTTCCACGCGCTTTGACACCTTTTACTAGATTTATCTGATGCTTCCCATCAGGAGAAAGGTATGTCCCGATTCGTTAAATTGAGTTTTCTGGCCGTCGCGCTGACCCTGAGTCAGGGGGCAGCGGCGCAGAAAGTGACCGTAGAAGAGCTGCAGAAAGGATTGGATCACCCCTGGTCGCTGGCGTTTATGCCGGATGGCCAGAGTATGCTGATTACCGAACGTGCGGGACAGCTGCGCCTCTGGCAGCCCGGAAAGGGGTTGTCACAGCCGGTTAGCGGCGTGCCGAAGGTGTGGGCGCAGCGTCAGGGTGGCCTGCTTGACGTGGCGCTGGCGCCGGACTTTACGCAGAGTCGTCGCGTCTGGCTTACGTGGACCGAAGCGGACAGTCAGGGCAGGGCAGGTGCTGCGGTGGGCTACGGATCGCTAAGCCAGGACAGCCGCCAGCTTACAGATTTTCGGGTGGTCCTTCGCCAGCAGCCGAGGCTCTCCAGCGGTGCTAATTTGGGATCCAGGCTGGCCTTTGATGATAAGGGATATCTCTATATTACCTTTGGCGATAATTTCCACGCTGAAACGGCTCAGGATCCCGCGTCACTGACCGGCAAAGTAATACGGCTGAATGCCGATGGTAGCGTGCCGAATGATAATCCTTTTGTCGGCAAAGCCGGGGCGCGGAGCGAAGTCTGGACCTGGGGGATGCGTAATCCTCAGGGGCTGGCGCTAAACCCCTGGACGCATGAGATGTGGGAAAGTGAGCACGGCCCGCGCGGCGGAGACGAGGTTAATATCCTCAGCAAGGGCAAGAATTACGGCTGGCCGCTCGCCACCTGGGGCATTGACTACAGCGGGGAAAAAGTCCCGGGATCGAAAGGGGGCAGGGTGGCAGGCACCGAGCAGCCTGCGTTTTGGTGGAAGGTGTCACCCGCCATCAGCGGCATGGCGTTCTATAACAGCCCGCGCTTTCCGCAGTGGAAAAATGGCTTATTTATCGGCGCGCTTAAGCAGCAGAGCCTGATCCACCTGACGGTGGACGGCAAAAACATTGAGGAAAAAGAGCGCCTGCTGGCCGATCGTAAGGAGCGCATCCGTGACGTGAGAACGGGGCCGGATGGCTACCTGTATGTGCTGACGGATGAGAACGACGGCAAGCTGCTTAAAGTTGGTCTGGCGGAGTCATCCGGCCAGTAGCGCGCTGTGGAAGCCGCTCTCTGACCGGTGTCACATTTCTCCGCTATGGTCCTGAGAAGCAGTTCTCTGACCCAGCTTTACATTTCTCCGCCATGGTCCTGAGAAGCGGCTCTCTGACCCGGCGTAATATCTCACCGCCACGCCCGGCAGAAGGGGTTATCTGACCCAGTTGCACACTTCCCAGCCACGCTGCTGTGCCAGGGTGTGCAGGGGCTGGGCCGGGTTTATAACCCAGGCGTGATCGGCGTGTTCCAGCATCGCCAGGTCATTTAACGAGTCGCTGTAGGCCCAGGTGCGGTTAAATTTCCCTTTCTGCTGGCCGTTAAGCCACTCCTGCAGGCGGGTGACTTTGCCCTCTTTATAGGTCATTGTGCCGTAGGTTTTTCCACTGTAGCGGTCATCCACAATCTCAACGCCAATGGCCAGTGCATCATGAGCGCCAAGCTGCTGCGCGATAGGCGTCACCAGATGTTCGCCGCTGGCTGAAATGACCAGAATGGTATCACCGCGCTGCTGATGCCAGCTCATGCGCTCGCGGGCAGCCGGGTAAACGCGGGGAAGGATATCGCGATGAACAAACCGACGAACCCAGCCGGAAACGGTTAACGTACCCATGCCGGCTAGCGGTGCCAGGATGGTCTGCATATAGGCTTCTATCGACAGCGAGCCCGCATAGTATTGTTCCATCAGTGCCTGCTCCTGCTCGATCAGCTCAGGTGGAGCAAACCCCTGGGAGACCAGCCAGCGTAGCCACAAACCGGTGCTGTCTTCACTAATAAGGGTTTCATCAAGGTCGAAAAGGGCTAAATCCATGGTGTTGCTCCTAAGCCAGATTGACCTCAGGGTAACGGAATTATGTGATGCACTTAACTGTTTTGGAAAAATTCGGAATTTAGCCTGGTTTCGCTGGCGGTGAAGGCGAAAAAACCGCCACTTCGATGTCATTGTCAGGTTATTATCTAATAAACTCTAAAAATCTTTACTCTACTGCTGTTCAAATTTGAGCATAGAAACGATAGCGTAGCAGGACATGTGCCCGTCATCGCTGTGAAAATTCTTACCTTTCAAATGGATATCTGGTCCCACCATGAAGAAATCGCTCATCTCCGTAAGCTACACGCTCTCCGCCTCCGCGTCATTAATGCTGCTAACCTTATCTTTTGCCCATGCAGAAGAGGCACCTGCTCCGCCCGAAATCAATGCGAAAGCCTGGATCCTGATGGATTACAACAGCGGCAAAGTGCTGACGGAATCTCATGCTGACGATCGTCTCGATCCCGCCAGCCTGACCAAAATGATGGCCAGCTATGTGGCCGGACAGGCGCTCAGGTCGGGTAAAATTACCAACGACGATATGGTCACCGTGGGCAAAGATGCCTGGGCAACCGGCAATCCTATCCTGCAGGGCTCGTCGCTGATGTTTCTGAAGCCTGGCGATCGCATTCCGGTCTCCGAACTGAATAAGGGCATTATTATCCAGTCCGGCAACGATGCCAGCATTGCGCTGGCCGACTATGTGGCGGGTAGCCAGGATGCATTTGTCGGGCTGATGAACAATTACGTTAAGGCGCTGGGCCTGCAAAATACCCATTTCAAAACCGTGCATGGCCTGGATTCTGACGGGCAGTACAGTACCGCGCGCGATATGGCGCTGATTGGCCAGGCGCTAATTCGCGACGTTCCGGCAGAGTACGCCCTGCATAAAGAGAAAGAGTTCACCTTTAACCATATTCGCCAGTACAACCGCAATCGCCTGCTGTGGAGCACTAACCTTAAGGTAGACGGCATTAAAACTGGCCATACCAACGGCGCGGGAAATAATCTTGTCGCCTCGGCGACGGATGGCGATCAGCGACTGATCTCCGTGGTGCTGGGCGCGGCGACCGACGGTATTCGCTTTCGTGAGAGTGAAAAGCTGCTGACCTGGGGCTTCCGTTTTTACGAAACCGTTACGCCGATCAAGGCCGACAAGCCTTTTTCCACCCAGCGGGTCTGGTTTGGCGATAAAAAAGAGGTCAATCTCGGCGTTGCGAAGGATGCAGCGATTACTCTGCCTAAGGGACAGATGAAAAATCTGAAAGCCAGCTTTACGCTCTCTCAGCCGCAGCTCACCGCGCCGCTTAAGAAAAATCAGCAGGTTGGCGTCATCGACTTCCAGCTCAACGGCAAGACGATTGAACAACGGCCGCTGGTGGCGATGGAGGCAGTCGAAGAGGGGGGCTTTTTCAGTCGCGCCTGGGATTTCGTAATGATGAAGCTGAGTAGCGTGTTTGGGAAGTGGTTTTCCTGACCGGCAGCAATAATGGTGAGTAAGAAAGAGCGGCCTGCGTGGCCGCTCTTTTGTTACAGCTAAAACAGGTCCCAGGCGATGGCAGAGATGGCAATCAGACCCACCAGCACCACAAACAGGTTGCTGATTTTACCGCTGTACTGGCGCATGGCCGGCACCTTATGGATGGCATACATCGGCATCAGAAACAGCAGAATCGCGATAATCGGGCCGCCCAGGGTTTCAATCATCCCCAGGATACTCGGGTTTAGCGTCGCCACCAGCCAGGTGGTCAGCAGCATAAAGAGGGCGGTGATTCTGTTCAGCTTATGCTCGGAAAGATCCTTCCCTCGTTTGCCAAGCGATTTTACCATCAGGCCGTTAAAGCCTTCCCGCGCGCCAAGATAGTGCCCAAGAAAGGATTTAGTGATTGCCACCATCGCAATAACGGGCGCCAGCCAGGCCATCAGCGGGGTATCGAAATGGTTAGCCAGGTAGGAAAGAATCGAAATATTTTGTGCTTTCGCTTCGGCAAGGTTCGCTGGTGACAGGCTGAGCACGCAGCTGAAGACGAAAAACATCACCGTTAGCACCATCATCAGATGGCTGCGGGCAAGAATGCGCGAACACTTCTTCTCAGCGTAGTCGCCATACTCTTCACGTTTTGCAACGGCGAAGGCGGAGATAATCGGCGAGTGGTTAAAGGAAAAAACCATCACCGGAATGGCCAGCCACAGCGTCATCCACAGCCCTTTACCGCTGCCCGCCATGCTGACGTGCTGGAATATAGAGCTGTTCCAGTGCGGGATCAGACAGAGTGCCAGCGCCATCAGCACCAGCACAAAAGGATAGACCAGCACGCTCATGGTCTTCACGATCATCTCTTTACCAAAGCGCACGATGGTCATCAGCCCGACGATCAGGATCAGCGCCAGCAGCGCCCTCGGCGGAGCCGTTAGGTGTAGCTGATGGGTGAGAAAGCTCTCCACGGTGTTGGTGATCGCCACGCTATAGACCAGCAGGATAGGATAGATGGCAAAGAAATAGAGCAGGGTCAGCAGCTTCCCGGCACCGGCACCAAAATGCTCTTCCACCACGCCGGTGATGTCTTCGCCGCGGCTTTTACCGGAGAGAACAAAGCGACACAGGCCGCGGTGAGCAAAAAAGGTCATGGGAAATGCCAGCAGCGCCATGATGACCAGTGGGATAAGTCCGCCAATACCGGCGTTGATCGGTAGAAAAAGTACGCCTGCTCCTATTGCCGTCCCGTACAGGCCCAGCATCCACATCGTATCGCTTTTGCGCCAGGCCGCAGCCTCTTCTGCTACCGGCACATTAAGCGTGGCCGCCTTAGATGATTCCATAATGATCTCCATATTAAAAACAGTGAAGTAAACCGCTCCTGCCTGCGATATCACCTGATGCGGTCGCGCAATTTAGTTCACTCTTTTCCCGAGACGGCGACACTCTACCACCAGAATGAGAAGAAGGAAGAGGGCAGAAGGGAGTTTCTGGCGATCCTAATCACAGTTATGACAATGTTTCTGGGGTTATATACTGGTCGCGCGTTATTGATGGGGTTTAATCGCTGGCTGGACGGGGTTTTACTGGTGTATAAAACTGAGTTATCGACGGGTTTGATTGATTAAATCGTGGGCTGTTTGCGGATTTTATCAGCGGGCTACATCGTAACCCGCTAATATCATGCGGAGAAGAAAGCTTAGGATGAAAACCTGTTCCACCCTTTTTTATCACGTTAGTCGCGCACCCAGCCTTTACGGATAGGGAACGCAAAGACTACGCGATAGAGCCAGGAGATATTTTCCAGCAGTCGTCTGCCGCAGAAATACCAGGCCACCTGAGCGAACAGGCAGGAGAGCATGCCAACCAGCAGGCCGCCGAGCATATCCATCGGCCAGTGTACGCCGAGATAAATTCGTGACCAGGCGATGGCCGCCCCGATCAGCATCAGCATGATGCCGGACCAGACGCGATGCCAGCACATAAAGGCAATGGCAAAGGTAAAAATTGCCGTGCCGTGATCGCTTGGATAAGAGTCATCGGGCGCATGATGCAGAAACTGATAGCCCAGGCCGATCATAAAGGGACGCGGATGCGGGTACAGATTGCCAATACACCATGAGATAGTGAGCGCATAGCCCAGTGCGATACCGGTTTTCAACACCAGTTCGCGCTGAGAGTTCAGCTGGCCTTTGGGCCCCCAGAGCCACAGTGCAACGATAAGCACTGGCACGATTGCAATCAGATCGCGGGCAATAAGGGTTGCCAGGGTGATCAGCCATCCGGGCGACTCTGGTGTGGCGTTGATCCAGAGAAACAGCGTCCGGTTTAGCTCTTCCATCATGATTATTTCCTCGTCATATTAAGCAGATACGAAACGCATCCGAAAGTAAAACACTGGCTTAGCCAAACCCACCAGCCAGCCCATAAATTGTGAGACAAAAAGTGCGCGCCGCGCATAATCTGACCAAAACCCATTAGCATCCCCAGCGCAGCGCCGACAAAAAAACAGAGCCAGGCCAGTTTTGGCCGCTGTGGCCAGAACCAGAAAAATAGCGCCATCACGCCAAAGCCGCTTGACGCATGACCGCCCGGGAAACAGTCACCCGGGCCGCTCCCCGGCGGTATGGCCGAAAACAGCGGGTAAGAGACTGCCTTGCCGCCAAATTCGATCAGATCCCAGGGGCAGGAGTGCGCGCTGGTCGCTTTAAGGATCCCGACAACCAGCGGGCCGACGCCGATCAACACCGTGACCAATATCAGTCTGCTGTTCCGCCTGACGATACCCGCCATCAGGGCCACCACCGCCAGCACAATCACCGTATCCTTCAGCAGCGTATGGTTTATCAGATTGAGCCAGCGATTCTCCTTTAGCGGAAACTGCTGCGTGAGCGGGTCGAACCATTCACGGCTGATAGCCATATCCCAGCGGCCATCTCGCGATATCCACGTAAACAGGACGGCGGCAATCGCGAGCCATAACAGCTGGATAAGGTAAAAGCGAACAGGTAAAAGGTAAACAGACCTATTCCTAATTGGTAAAGCGGTTGTGCGTTTGTTAAGGATCAAGGGCAGTGACATAAGCGAGTTTTTCATGAAGACAAAAATGCATGGTGCTGAAATGCGATTAAGGAAACATTAAGAACAGGGAGGGGGATGAGTGGCAGAAAGAAAAAAACCCGCTAATCATTCGATTAACGGGCTCCACAATTTGGGGATTTCAAAGAAAAGCAGTGGCACTAATTAGGACTGCGCGCTTAATTAAAAGTTCTCAGAAATTCCTAAATATTTTTTAACCGCCTGCCATTGGCCAGATTATAACGATTAGCGTCCCGGCTAAGGTGAGCAAAACGTTAGCAATGGCATAGGTACCGGCGTAGCCAAGGGCAGGAATGTTACTGCGGGCGGTATCACTGATAATTTCCATTGCCGGGGCGCAGGTGCGGGCACCCATAATGGCACCAAATAGCAGGGCGCGGTTCATTTTAAGCACCCAGGCGCCGAACATAAAGCTGATAACCACCGGCAGCAGACTCACCACCAGGCCCGCCCCCAGCATCAGCAGGCCGGTATCTCCCAGGCCATGCGACAAGCCGCTTCCTGCACTCAGCCCCACGCCCGCCATAAAGACCATCAGGCCAAACTCCTTCACCATCGTCAGCGCCCCCTGCGGGATATAACCGAAGGTGGGATGGTTGGCGCGCAGAAAGCCGAGCAGGATCCCGGAAAATAATAACCCGGCGGCATTACCAATACTAAAATTAAAGTTACTGAATTGCAGAGTGATCATACCAATCATCAGCCCGATAATGAAAAAGGCGCAAAAGGCGAGAAGATCGGTGACCTGACTGTGAATTGAGATAAATCCTATGCGGTCAGCGACGGATTTAACGCGTCGTGCCTCACCGCTTATTTGTAAGACGTCGCCTTTATTCAGAATAATACTGTCGTCTATTGGCATTTCTATCTGACTGCGAATAACCCGGTTAAGAAAGCAGCCGTGATCGGTTAGCTTGAGCTGGCTAAGACGTTTATTCACCGCATTATTATTTTTAACCACGATCTCTTCATTAACGATCCGCATGTCCAGCAGATCGCGATCGAAGACTTCTTTGCCATTGCGAAAGCTGGGATCAAGGCGGGAGTGCGCATCGGGATAGCCTACCAGAGAGATCTCATCGCCCTGTTGCAGCACGGCGTCACCGTCCGGACTGGCGAGAATGCCGTTACGTCTGATGCGTTCGATATAGCAGCCCGTATGGCGATAGATACCAAGTTCACGCAGATTTTTGCCATCGGTCCAGGCGACCAGCTCAGGGCCGACGCGGTAGGCGCGGATGACAGGCAGATAAACTTTGCGCTGACTGTCAGGGTCCAGGCCGCGTTCGCGGGCAATCTGCTGAGCACTGGTGGGAAGATCCTGATGCTGCATCTTCGGCATATAGCGTGCGCCAACGATCAGACTCACCAGCCCCACCAGGTAGGTGAGCGCGTAGCCGAGGCTAAGATTATTTTGCGCCTGAGTCAGCAACGGTCCGGCGTGCAGCGTTTGTCGCAGCGTATCGCCCGCGCCGACCAGCACCGGCGTGGAGGTCATTGAGCCTGCCAGCATGCCGGCAGTCAGTCCGATGTCCCAGCCAAACAGTTTTCCCAGCCCAAGCGCAATAATGACTGCGCTGCCAACCATCACCGTAGCCAGCATCAAATAATTTTTGCCGTCGCGGAAGAAAATTGAGAAAAAGTTAGGTCCGGCTTCGACGCCAACGCAAAAAATAAATAACATAAAGCCCAGATTAAGGGCGTTGGTATTGATACCAAAATGCTGCTGGCCGAGCAGAAGAGAAACCACTAAAACGCCAATGGAATTGCCCAGTTGGACAGAGCCAAGCCGCAGTTTACCCAGGCATAGCCCAAGAGCCAGAACGACAAATAATAACAGAATGTCATTTCCACTTAACAACTCTGCGACGTTTATATTCACGGTTTAACTTCTTATTTACTAGTAACGTGTTGAAAAAAAGGGTTTTTTGCGCTAGATTTAACGCGCTGCCGTCAGAGCAGCGGCAACGTTCAGGATTATCCGCGTATTACAGTTCAGCATCTGTAAAACGGTCGCCATTTTAATCGCTTCACTCTTTTTCAGCCAGTAAAAGCCGCGCTCATTTACGCGGTTCTTTGTAACTTCTTTAACAGAGACAAGGCGGTGGACTATTGTGGCCAGCATACGAGATAAATTGCCGGGAGAAGATCCTGTGGTGTTTAAAGGTGTGTCCTGGATGGGCGTGGCAGGCTGTTTTATCCTTTATTGCGTCATTTTTCTGGCGGTACGTTATGAAATGGGTAGCGAAACGCACGCCTATTCTCATGCGCAGCTGGGTCTGCTGATGTTTGCTATCCCCGGTGCGATTGCGGCGCTAACCACCAAAGAATCTCCGCTGACGGTAGCCCTGTTAGGCCCGCTGCTGGCGACGCCATGCTGCCTGCTGATTCTGCATCTGCGCCTTTTTAGCGGGTGCATCGCGCTGCTTCAGGAGCTGGCGTTTATGACCAGCGGGGTGTTTTGGTGTGGTTCCGGGGCGCTTGTCGTGATGCTGTGTCGTTCATTGATTACGCATCAGCACGATTAACCGTCCCGGACGGGCAAAGATATGCACTCAGGGCAGTTAAGGCGTAAAAAAAGAGGGCCGATACGGTATCGGCCCTCTTTTTATGGCTGCCCCCTCAGCGCGGGGCGCAGCGGAATTCTGCGTGATTACTGGAACAGGCCCAGGTTCTCTTTGGCGTAGGCTTCAAACTCTGTGCAGCCGCCGATATGGGTCTGATCGAGGAAAATCTGCGGCACGGTTTCAACCGGCTTACCCACGGTTTTCTCCAGGTCGGCTTTGGTGATCCCCTCAGCATGGATATCCACATAGCGGAAGTTGAAGTCTTCACGCTCTTCGGTAAGTTTCTCTGCCAGCTCTTTCGCACGTACACAGTATGGGCAGGCCGGGCGTCCAAAAATGACTGCAAACATGTGTTTCTCCTCAGGGTCGAAATTTTATATGTGATGTAGATCACATCTTATAGGTCGCTGGTGCCTATGATGCCCGCATCAAATGGATAAGGGAAGAAGGTATTGCCTGTCGCATTGATTTGCACAGGCTATAGGGCGATTGGCGGGGGCTGCGGCGGTTTGACAAGGAATTATACATTTTCAACGTTACCCGTAACCGCTGCACCTGCTACCCTTGGTCTCCTCAGTGTATCAACGCTTTCACTACGCCGTCGCGCGTAAAACAGGAGTGCACCATGACGCCAACCATCGAGCTGCTTTGCTCCCACCGCTCAATTCGCGCCTTTACGGACAAACCCATTGCAGATGACCAGCGCGAGGCGATTCTTAATGCGGCACAGTCGGCTTCAAGCTCCAGCTTTTTGCAGTGCTCATCGATTATCCGTATCACCCATCCGCAGCTGCGCGAACAGCTGGTTACGCTGACCGGCGGTCAGAAGTATGTCGGCCAGGCAGCGGAGTTCTGGGTGTTCTGCGCCGATTTCAATCGTAATCAGCAAATTTGCCCGGACGCGCAGCTGGGGCTGGCTGAGCAACTGCTGCTTGGCTGCGTCGATACCGCCTTGATGGGGCAAAATGCCATGGTCGCCGCCGAGTCATTAGGGCTGGGCGGCGTATTTATCGGCGGCATTCGCAATGCCATCGCCGAGGTGACCGAGCTGCTGGGCCTGCCTAAATATGTTCTGCCGCTATTCGGTCTCTGCCTCGGCACCCCGGATCAGGCTCCGCAGCATAAACCACGGATGCCGACGGCGATGCTGGTCCATGAAAACCGCTATCAGCCGATCGATCCTCAGGTGCTGGCGGACTACGACAACGCGCAGGAAGAGTATTACCTCACGCGCGAAAGTAACCCGCGTCGCGAGAGCTGGAGCGAGCATATCCAGAAGACGATTATCAAAGAGAGCCGTCCGTTTATGCTGGCGTATCTGCATCAGCAGGGCTGGGCAACGCGCTAGTAGTGAAAGTCGTCTGAGAGGAGCGCCCTGGTTTCTGTCTGAAAACGCGCGAGCGAGTGCTTATTTACGTCGCAGTCGTGGTGTTTGACCGCATTTTTCCGTAAGCTAGGGCGCAATTTTAAGGCGGTATGAGACAAATCACATGGATTCACTCGTCGTTCCAGATATTGACGTAATACGACGTTGGCTGGATCAGCAAAGCATCACCTGGTTTGAGTGTGACTCGTGCCAGGCGCTCCATCTGCCGCATATGCAAAATTTTGATGGGGTATTTGATGCCAAGCTCGATCTTATGGATGGCGTCATCCTGTTTTCCGCGCTTGCAGAAGTTAAACCGACCGCGCTTATCCCGCTGGTAGGCGACCTGTCACAAATCAATGCATCCTCGCTGACCGTAAAGGCTTTTGTCGATATTCAGGATGATAATCTGCCCAAGCTGATTGTCTGTCAGTCGCTGAATGTCACGGCGGGGGTGACCTATGGCCAGTTCGCGCACTTTATGAAGCAGAGTGAAGAGCAGATTTCAATGGTGGTGCTGGAAGCCTTTGCTAATCAGCTACTGGTGGTCGGCGATGACGACGAAGAGGATCGCAGCGCGATTGTCAGCTCACACGCGCTACTCCATTAACCGGTCCGCTTAGTCATCCTGTACGCCTTACTCTCTGTCTAACCGCCTTCTTTTAGCAGGCGGTTAACTCTAATCTTCACGCCAGCCTGCACCGTTCCTGCCTTAAACCCTTTTTTATCCTGCCGAATGCCCTTTACTACCAGATATTTATCGTCACTCAGGCCGGGTCTGGCCGATCCCGTAGAGGGAAAGTGCATGAAAATTCGATAAATGCTGTTTTTTACGCCAGGGGCTGGCCTCCAGTGCCACTGAGGACTATTCTTGCGAAGCAACGTTATATGCATGACGTAGACTGGGCTGGCGTTTTTCATCCCGGCGGCAGAGTGAATAAACATTCACTGATTGCCCCTGCCGTGCCGGGCGTCTGCCGTTTTGCTTGTTTGAAAAAGCTGTGGTTACCTCTGGTGCGGAGAATGGAAAATATGCTTAATCAACCTAAAAAGTGGCTGTCGGGCGTGGCGGCTGCCGTGCTGCTGGCCGTTTCAGCGGGTGCTGGCGCGGCCGATAAGACGCTGCACGTGTATAACTGGTCTGATTATATTTCACCCGATACGGTTCCCGGCTTTGAAAAGCAGAGCGGGATCCACGTGGTGTATGACGTTTTTGACTCTAATGAAGTGCTGGAAGGCAAACTGATGGCGGGCAGTACCGGCTACGATGTGGTGGTGCCTTCGTCCAGCTTTCTCGCCCGTCAGCTTCAGTCCGGGGTATTTCAGCCGCTGGATAAAAGCAAGCTGCCAAACTATAACAACCTCGATCCCGATTTGCTGAAGAAGCTGGAACAGCACGATCCGGGTAATAAATTCGCCATTCCCTACCTGTGGGCGACCACGGGCATTGGTTACAACGTTGATAAGGTGAAGGCCGCGCTGGGTAAAGATGCGCCGGTTAACAGCTGGGATCTGGTGCTTAAGCCGGAAAATCTCGAAAAACTGAAAAGCTGCGGCGTCTCATTCCTGGATGCGCCGGAAGAGATTTTTGCCACCGTGCTTAACTACCTCGGTAAAGATCCTAACAGTAGCGATGCCAAAGATTACTCGGGGGCGGCAACGGATCTGCTGATGAAACTCCGGCCTAATATTCGCTACTTCCACTCGTCTCAGTATATAAACGACCTTGCCAACGGGAATACCTGTGTGGCGATCGGCTGGGCCGGGGATGTATTGCAGGCGAAGAAACGCGCGGCTGATGCGAAAAACGGCGTCAATATTGCCTACAGTATTCCAAAAGAGGGGGCGCTGGCCTTCTTCGATACCCTGGCTATTCCTAAAGATGCTAAAAATGTCGATGAGGCCTATCAGTTCCTGAATTATTTACTGGAACCAAAGGTCATTGCCGACATCTCCAACAAGGTGTTCTACGCTAATGGTAATAAGGCATCGCTGCCCTTTATCAGTGCGGATATCCGCAATAATCCGGGCATCTTCCCCACGCCCGAGACAATGGCGAAACTCTTTGTGCTGAAGGTACAGGATCCGAAACTGGACCGCGTACGCACCCGCGCGTGGACGCGCGTTAAAAGCGGCAAGTAACGGCCGCCCGGGCAACGCTCATATAACGCGGCAGATAACCGCCGCCAGCGTAAAGCTCACACCGCAGAGGCGTTAAATAGCCTCTGCCCTCTCTTTCATACGGCGTACTGGCCGTAATCCTCAGAGTGCCGGAGAGTTAAGTTAGTGAATGAGGCTATTGTCCGTCCGCAACCTAAAGCAGCCAGGGCCCTGACCCCGCTGCTTGAGATCCGCAACCTGACTAAATCTTTCGATGGGCAACACGCGGTAGATGATGTCAATCTGACCATTTATAAAGGCGAAATTTTTGCACTGCTCGGCCCGTCTGGCTGCGGGAAATCAACGCTGCTGCGGATGCTGGCGGGCTTTGAACCGCCGACCTCCGGCCAGATTGTGCTGGACGGGCAGGATCTTTCACACGTACCGCCCTATCAGCGGCCGGTTAATATGATGTTTCAGTCCTATGCGCTGTTTCCGCATATGACCGTTGAGCAGAACATTGCCTTCGGCCTGAAGCAGGACCGCCTGCCGAAAGAGGAAATTGCCAGCCGGGTGGCAGAGATGCTGGCGCTGGTGCATATGCAGGAGTACCGCAGCCGCAAGCCGCACCAGCTCTCAGGTGGACAGCGTCAGCGGGTCGCACTGGCCCGCAGCCTGGCTAAGCGGCCTAAGCTGCTGCTGCTGGATGAGCCAATGGGGGCGCTGGATAAAAAACTGCGCGACCGTATGCAGCTTGAAGTGGTTGATATCCTTGAGCGCGTGGGCGCCACCTGCGTAATGGTCACCCACGATCAGGAAGAGGCGATGACCATGGCCGGACGCATCGCGATTATGAATCGCGGCAAGTTTGTGCAGATTGGTGAGCCGGAAGAGATTTATGAGCACCCGACCACGCGCTTCAGCGCCGGATTTATTGGCACGGTAAATCTGTTTGAGGGCCTGCTCCGCGAGCGCCAGCCCGATGGTCTGCTGATCGACTGTCCGGGACTGCTTTCACCGTTAAAAGTCAGCACTGATGCTTCGGTGGTGGATGGCGTGCCGGTTCACGTTGCGCTTCGCCCGGAAAAAGTGATGCTGTGCGATGAGATCCCTGCTGAGCAGAGCAATGTGGCAGTGGGGGAGGTGGTACACATCGCCTACCTTGGCGATCTCTCGGTCTATCACGTCAGATTGCGCAGTGGCCAGACCGTCATTGCCCAGCTACAAAATGCCCATCGCTTCCGCCAGGACGTTCCGACCTGGGGTGATGAAGTGCGTCTCCGCTGGGATGCCGACAGCTGCGTCGTACTGACGGTATAGGGGGGCGCGATGGCTGAACCTGAGATGAAACACGCCGCCCGTCCGCAGGGCCGCTTCGGCATTGTCGTTGATCGCCTACAGAGGCGGCAGGGGCGACGGCTGGTAATTGCCCTGCCGTGGCTCTGGCTGGTGCTGCTGTTCCTGCTGCCCTTCCTGATTGTGCTTAAAATTAGCTTTGCCGATATCGCCCGCGCGATCCCGCCCTATACCGATCTGGTCACCTGGGCAGACGGCCAGCTCCAGATGGTGCTGAACGTTGGCAATTATCTGACCCTGACTGACGATCCGCTGTATGTGGATGCTTATCTACACTCATTGCAGGTGGCGGCGGTGTCGACGATTATCTGCCTGCTGATCGGTTATCCGCTGGCGTGGGCTGTCGCACATAGCGCACCTGGCACCCGTAATATTCTGCTGCTGCTGATTATCCTGCCCTCCTGGACCTCGTTTCTGGTACGGGTATATGCCTGGATGGGCATTCTGAATAATAATGGCATTCTTAATCGTTTTCTTATGTGGACAGGTATTATCGATCATCCGCTGGCCATTCTTTATACCAACCTCGCAGTCTACATTGGCATTGTTTACTGCTACCTGCCGTTTATGGTGCTGCCGCTGTACACCGCGCTAACGCGTATCGACTATTCGCTGGTGGAAGCTTCCCTGGATCTGGGCGCCCGCCCGCTGAAAACCTTCTTCCAGGTGATTGTGCCGCTGACGAAGGGCGGCATTATTGCCGGATCGATGCTGGTATTTATTCCCGCCGTTGGCGAGTATGTGATACCCGAACTGCTGGGCGGCCCTGACAGCATAATGATTGGGCGCGTGCTCTGGCAGGAGTTTTTCAACAATCGCGACTGGCCGGTCGCCTCCGCGCTGGCGGTGATTATTCTGCTGATCCTCATCCTGCCTATCATCTGGTTTCACAAGCATCAGAATAAAGAGATGGGGGAAAAGGGATGAGCAGCCTGCCAACAATCCGCTCGCCGTGGCGTACCGCGATCCTGATAGTGGGCTTTTTTTTCCTGTATGCGCCGATGGCACTGCTGGTCTTCTATTCGTTTAATTCATCGCAGCTTGCCGCCTGGGAGAGTTTCTCGCTGCACTGGTATCAGGTTTTGTTTCACGATGACGCGATGATCGATGCCGTGGCGCTAAGCCTGAGCATTGCCGCGCTGGCGGCGACGGCGGCGCTGCTGTTAGGCACCCTTGCTGCCGTGGTCATCGTGCGCTTTGGCCGCTTTAAAGGGTCTACCGGCTTCGCCTTTATGCTCACTGCGCCGCTGGTGATGCCGGATGTGATAACCGGCCTGTCGCTGCTGTTGCTCTTCGTGGCAATGGGACATGCCATTGGCTGGCCCGCCGACCGCGGGATGCTGACCATCTGGCTGGCCCATGTGACCTTTTGTACGGCCTATGTGGCGGTAGTGATTAATGCCCGCCTGCGCGAGCTGGATCGCTCGATTGAGGAGGCCGCGATGGACCTGGGCGCTGCGCCGCTTAAGGTTTTCTTTGTGATAACGCTGCCCATGATTGCGCCAGCGATGGTAACCGGCTGGCTGCTGGCGTTTACGCTGTCGCTGGATGATTTGGTGATCGCCAGCTTTGTCACCGGACCGGGGGCGACCACGCTGCCGATGCAAATTTTTGCCACCGTGCGCCGGGGCGTGAATCCGGAAATTAATGCGCTGGCGTCGCTGATCCTGTTTGTCGTCGGCATCGTCGGTTTTATCGCCTGGCGATTTATGGCGTACGAAGAGAAGCAGCGGCTGAGGGATATTCAGCGGGCGCGCAGGGGCGGGTAAGTGCAGGTACGGGTAAACGCAGGGACGGGTAAACGCAGGGACGGGTAAACTGTAGGAGGGCCGCTGCTACTCCTGCTGCGCGGGCTCAAACCAGTGCAGCGCCAGCCGGCGTACGGTACCGTCCCCGGTCAGGCTCTGGAGGGCCTGATTCAGGGCGTTTAGCAGTTCGTCATCCCCTTTGCGCACTGCGATGCCCATCCCGTTATCGAAGTAGCGACTGTCGGAAATCTCCCCTCCCACCGTCGCCAGCTGCGGATGCACTTTCAGCATGCTTCTAATCACTACCGTATCGCCGATGATCCCATCCAGCCGATGCTTACTGATATCCAGCAGAGCATTCTGGTAGCTGTCGTAGGTCACCGCAATGATCTCAGGCCATCTGTCCCGCAGGTAGGCCTGCTGCGTGGAGAGATTGCGTACCCCCACGCGTTTGCCTTTGAGCTGGGCAATTTGCCAGAAGCGTCCTTTTGGCACGACCATCAGGCTTGAGTTACCTATATAGGGCTGGGTAAAGTCAACCTCGTTCTGGCGATCATCGGTTATATCCATACCGGAGATAATGGCATCATCGTGATGATATTTAAGAGAAGGCAGCAGGCGGTCAAAGGTATTATTGGTAAAGAGGCAGCTTCTCTTCAGGCGCTGACAAAGCGCGTTTGCCAGATCGATATCAAATCCCACCAGCTGATTACGGTCGTTCAGATACTCAAAAGGAGGGTTGTTACCGGAAGTCGCGAAGCGCAGAGAAGACCCGGCTTCTGCCTGGATGCTGAGACAGGCAAGCACCAGGGCCAGAGCGATTTTAAGCATGGGGTAACGGTCCTTGCGTTATTTCAGCGACCCAGTATGCCGCAGGCGGAAAGGGAGCTATCCCAGGATTAGCCCACAAAGAAGGGCTTTTACCCGACGATTCCCGGTGGCTACCCACCGGGAAGGTTAGTTACGGCGTTCAAAGGCCAGCGCGCGATGCTCGATAAACCGCATAAGCAGCGTCAGCAGGCCATTGACACACAGATAAATCAGGCCCGCTGCGGCAAACACAGTGACGTCATAGGTGCGACCATATAACAGCTGACCCTGGCCCATGACCTCCATCAGCGTAATGGTATAAGCCAGTGACGTCCCTTTGAATACCAGCACCACCTCGTTTGACCAGGAGGAGAGGGCGCGTTTCAATGCATACGGCAGCAAAATACGCAGCGTATTTTTGCGATCCATTCCCAGCGCCGCGCAGGATTGCCACTGACCGGCGGGAATAGCGCGTACGGCACCATAAAACAGCTGGGTGGTGTAGGCCGCACTGTTGAGAGAGAGTGCCAGCAGGGCGCAAAGCCAGGGCTGGGACAGAAAATGCCATAGCCAGGGGATTGACTGGAGTGACGGGAACTGACCGGGGCCGTAGTAGATCAAAAAGATCTGCACCAGCAGCGGTGTACCGGTAAAGAGAGTGATATAGCCGCGCACCAGCAGGCTTAGCACCGGTGTTTTAAGCGCAAGCATCACCGTAAACAGCAGGGCTAAAAGCAGCGCCAGCGCCAGCGAGGCGGCGGTTAGCGTCAGGCTGGTATGCAGTCCTTTCAGCAGGTCAGGCAGATAGCTCAGCATCAGATATTCCCCTGCTCAAAACGCGTGGCGCGCGCATCAAGGCGTTTCAATACCTGCTGACTCAGCAGGGTCACCACCAGATAAATTGCTGCGGCAACCAGATACCAGGTAAAAGGCTGCTGCGTGCGGGCTGCAATACTTTTGGTCTGCAACATAATGTCATTGACGCTTATCAGCGAAACCAGCGCAGTATCCTTCAGCAGCACCAGCCACTGGTTGCCCAGGCCCGGCAGCGCATGTCGCCACATTTGCGGCAGGATCAGCCGGAAAAAAATCGCCGCTCTTTTCATGCCCAGCGCCTGACCCGACTCCCACTGCCCCAGCGGTACCGCTTTCAGCGCGCCGCGCAGGGTCTGCGAGGCATAAGAGGCGTAGAGCAGGGAAAGCGCAATGACCCCGCAGAGAAACGGACTGACGTCGAAATTCTCAATCTGCACCTGGACGGGCAGCCTGAAGAAGCCAAAATTGAGCGTAAAGCCGTCCGACAGCGTCAGCAGCAGCTGGGAAGCACCGAAATAGACAAACAGCACGACCAGAATCTCTGGCAGGCCACGAAACAGGGTCATCAGCCCCGTGCCGATCCAGGCGAAAGGACGCCAGCGAACCGATTCCCAGGCAGCAAATAGCATCGCCAGTATCAGACCGAGGATCAGCGCAGAAACAGCAAGGCCGACGGTCATACCGGCGGCGCTTGCGAGAGGATAGAGTTCGCTCATTCAGGAATTACTGCTGGAACCATTTGCTGTAGATCGTCTTGAAGGTACCGTCGGCTTTGATTTTCTCGAGCGCGGCGTTGAATTTACCCTGTAAGTCGGTATTCCCCTGGCGCACGGCAATGCCGAGACCCGTGCCGAAATAGGCTTTATCGGTAACCTTATCGCCGACCGAAGCCAGATTGGCATTCTGCTTCAGCCACTCATTTACCACGGCGGTATCACCGAATACCGCATCAATGCGACCGTTTTTCAGGTCGAGAACGGCATTCTGGTAGCTGTCGTAAGGAACGGTGGTGACGCCGCTCATTTTATCCGCCAGATAGCGCTGATGGGTGGTGCCATTCTGTACGCCAACGCGCTTGCCTTTCAGGGCTTCGACGGAAGCCACTTTGCCTTTCTGCGCAATAAACAGCGCAGAATTATCGTAATACGGCTTAGTGAACAACACCTGCTTTTCGCGCTCGGCGGTGATGTCCATCCCGGCCATTACGGCATCAAAACGGCGGAATTTGAGGCTTGGGATCAGGCTGTCAAAAGCCTGATTGGTAAAGGTGCAGGTCGCGTTCATTTCGCGGCAGAGTGCATTTGCCAGATCGACGTCAAATCCCTGGATCTTGTTATCAGAGTCGACAAATTCAAACGGAGGATAGGACGCCTCAGTGGCAAAACGAATGGTTTCTGCGGCGGTAGCACTCAGGCTTAAACCCGCTAACAGCGCGGCAAGTACGATTTTTTTCATTATGATGTCCTGCATTAATGCGAGAGATAGTGGGCAAACTCATCGGTCTGCGGCTGTGAAAAACGACTGGCATCACCCTGTTCAACAATAAAACCATTTTCCATATAGACCACGCGGGTGGCGGTTTTACGGGCAACTTCAACCTCATGGGTCACAATCACCTGAGTGATCCGGGTCTGGGCCAGCTCCTGAATGATGGAGACAATTTGCGCGGTAATTTCAGGATCCAGCGCGGCGGTCGGCTCGTCGAACAGCAGCACGGCTGGCTCCATCATCAGCGCCCGGGCAATGGCTACGCGCTGCTGCTGGCCGCCAGAGAGGTGCAGCGGGAAGCGATCGGCAAATTTTGTCAGGCGCAGGCGCTCAAGCAGCTTATCCGCCCGGGCTCGCGCTGCGTCTTTACCCAGCCCCAGCACGCGGCAGGGGGCTTCAGTCAGGTTCTGCATTACCGTCAGATGCGGCCACAGATTATATTGCTGGAATACCATTCCCACATTCTGACGCAGCTCGCGGATAGCATTCTCAGACGGGGGTTTACTGAAGTCGAAGTGATTACCGGCAATGCTCAGAGTGCCGGAACGGGGCATCTCCAGCAGGTTAAGCACGCGCAGCAGGGAGCTCTTACCGGCACCGCTTGGACCCAGCAAAACCAGCGTCTCGCCCTCGGGGCAGGTGAGCTGAATATCGAACAGTGCCTGGTGGGCACCGTAAAAGCAGTTAATTCCGTTAAGTTGAATACTCATGCGCAATAAGTGAATAGCAATTGATTCTGCGAATCTTAACGTTGACGGCATAGTTATGCAATCATTGTGCAGATATAGAGTTAACATCCGCTATAAAAGGGCAGTCATTTAGAGCGAATGCCCAGGCAACGGATGTGGGACGGCAGGGAACAGGAACCGTCGACTGGCGGGTGCAGGCAGGGAAATGGGAACACTATGCTGATGGATGAACAGGTCAGTAATACCCATGCCGCCAGGCGGCGGCATGGAGCAGAACTATTTCAGCAGTCGCTGGCTTAATGATCCACCGTCCAGGTGGGGAGCCTGACTGGTATAGCGAATATCATCAACCGCCCAGCAGGTGCCTTCACGCACCATCAGCACTTCATCCTGCCATTCCACCGGCTTGCTACCGTTGCGGCTAAGTGAGACGCGCAGCGGAATATTACGTGCATCAGTATTCGGAATGGTTGAGGCATCAGCCACGCTGGCTGAATCCGGTCCGGCTGGCAGACTGGAGAAGATATCTCCCTGCATCAGGGCGGGATCCCTGCCGTCTTCACCACTGGCTTTCAGCAGCGTCTGATACAGCTTGTCACTGAGATAGGGGCGATATTTTGCCAACAGCTGGGCATCAGGTAAGCCCTGGGTTGGCTGCCCGGTGCGCAGGTCATAGAATTTCTGCGCTACGGTATCCGGGCCACCATCAACGCAGGGACTCATCCGGGTTCCGATATCCTTGTACGCCGGTTGTACCGTGGTACAGGCACTCAGCAGCAGCGCCAGCGGAGCCAAAACGGCGATCGCCTGGTATTTCATCTTATTTTCCTTATTGTTTCGGGATGATGTTGTTTTAGCATAAAGTAATGACGTTGTTTTAGCATAAAGTATAGACGCTTACGAAGCCGCTGGGTTACCGCCGGAATCAACATCCAAAGGTAGGGAAAATGAAATTTTTAACGCCCCTTTTGCTGACAACTCTGGCCCTGATGCTGAGTGCCTGTAGCCCGACGGGGCTGGAGCGGCACGCGGGATACGTGGTGGATTCGCGTCAACATGCTCTGGGGGCACGGCCGCGTATCAAAATGCTGGTGATCCACTATACCGCGCAGGATTACCCCACTTCACTGGCTATCCTGACCGATCGCGAGGTCAGCGTACATTACCTGATCGCTGCGGCTCCGCCACGGAAGGGGGGGCAGCCGACCGTATCCCAACTGGTTCCTGAAGAGCTGCTGGCATGGCATGCGGGCAGCAGCTACTGGCGCGGAGCAACCCGCATAAACGATACCTCGGTGGGGATAGAACTGGAGAATCAGGGCTATCACCGCTCGGCGCTCCACGGACGCGAGTGGTACCCGTTCGCTGCCCCGCAAATCGCGGCGCTGGTGCCGCTGTCGCGGGATATCATCCATCGCTACGGCATTTTGCCGCAAAACGTGGTGGGGCACAGCGATATTGCCCCGCAGCGCAAGCAGGACCCCGGCCCGTTGTTTCCCTGGCAGTGGCTGGCGAGCCAGGGCGTGGGTGCCTGGCCAGACGCCGATCGGGTCGCGTTCTGGCTTGCAGGCAGGCCGCCTGAGCAGGCGGTTGATGCGGGACCATTGCTGACGTTACTGGCGCGCTACGGCTACCAGGTCACGCCCGGCATGTCAGCACAGCAGCAGCAGCAGGTGATTGCTGCCTTCCAGATGCACTTCCGGCCGGAGGACTATCGGGGCCTGCCGGACGCCCAGAGCGAAGCCATTGTTAAGGCGCTGCTGGATAAGTATGGCTCGGAGCAGGCGTAGCGGGGTGGACAGTTTGTCCCGGAGGCTGCTGCGCCAGGAAAGCCTGCCAGTGGTCTGTCAGCTTCTCCAGGGCGGGACGATCGATATTCAGATGCGTAACCAGGCGGGTGACCGGCCCGGTGCTTAGCACAATGTCGTGCTTGCGCATCCAGCTTTTAAGCGGGGCCACCTGTGCATCCGGCAGGCGGACAAACACCATATTGGTATCCTGACCCATCACGTTCACGCCGATCCCCCGCAGCTGCTCAGCCAGCCAGGCGGCATTATCGTGGTCCTCCCGCAGGCGCGTGACGTTATGCTCAAGCGCATACAGGCCCGCCGCCGCCAGAATCCCCACCTGTCGCATGGCGCCGCCGGTCATTTTGCGCCAGCGGCGCGCGCGTTGAATATAGTCGGCGCTGCCGCACAGCAGCGACCCGACCGGGGTTCCCAGCCCTTTCGACAGGCAAATGGTCAGCGTATCGCAGTAGCGGGTAATGTCGGTCAGCGGCACGTTCAGCGCCACGCTGGCGTTGAAAATACGTGCACCGTCGATATGCAGCGCCAGGCGGTGAGGTCGCGTAAATTCCCAGGCCTGCGCCAGATAGCTTAGCGGTAGCACCTTGCCATTATGGGTATTTTCCAGGCTGAGCAGTCGGGTGATAGCAAAGTGGAAATCGTCCGGCTTGATAAACTGCTCCACAACATCGAGTGGCAGGGTACCGTCGGCAGCGGCCAGAATGGGCTGGGGCTGAATACTGCCCAGAACGGCGGCTCCACCCGCTTCATACTTATAATTATGCGCCAGCTGTCCGACAATATACTCTTCCCCGCGCTGACAGTGGCACAGTAGCGCCACCAGATTGGCCTGGGTTCCGCTGGGCATAAACAGCGCGGCCTCTTTCCCGCTAATCGCGGCGGCTTTCGCTTCCAGCGCACGCATTGTTGGGTCATCGCCGTAAACGTCATCGCCGGTTTCGGCAGTCATCATGGCAGACAGCATCGGCTGGCTCGGTTGAGTGACGGTATCACTGCGTAAATCAATCATCTGTGCGTTCCTCTTATGAAAACGGACGCCTTAGCGTCCGTATAATAAAAGACCTGCAAATGTTTTACCGCAGCCAGTTGGTTTTAGCCAGTTCTACCACTTCATCGCCGCGACCATTAATGATGGCCCGCAGCATATAGAGACTAAATCCTTTCGCCTGTTCCATTTTGATCTGCGGCGGCATCGCCAGCTCTTCCTTCGCAGTGATGACATCCAGCAGCACCGGGCCGTCAAAGGCCATCGCTTCCTGAATGGCGCCGTCAAGGTCAGAGGCGCGCTCCACGCGGAGGCCTTTAACGCCGCAGGCCTGGGCAATGGCAGCAAAGTCAGGATTTTCCAGCGTGGTACCATCGGTCAGGTAGCCACCGGCTTTCATCTCCATAGCGACGAATCCGAGCACGCTATTGTTGAAGATCACCAGCTTCACCGGCAGCTTAAGCTGCGCAACGGTGAGGAAATCGCCCATCAACATGCTGAAGCCGCCGTCACCGCACATGGCGACGACCTGACGCTGCCTGTCAATAGCCTGTGCACCGAGTGCCTGCGGCATGGCATTGGCCATTGAGCCGTGGTTAAACGAACCGATAAGTCGGCGCTTTCCGTTCATTTTCAGATAGCGGGCGGCCCAGACCGTTGGCGTGCCCACGTCGCAGGTGAATATCGCATCGTCGTCGGCGTAGCGGCTGAGCTGCTGGGCCACATACTGCGGGTGGATCGCCTGATTATCATTGGCGTTAGCCAGGCTGTCGAGATCCTTTCGCGCATCGGCGTAGTGCGACAGCGCCTTATCCAGGAAGCGGCGGTCACTTTTGATCTCCAACTGGGGAAGCAGGGCGCTCAGCGTCGATTTAATGTCCCCCACCAGCGCCATATCCACGTGGCAGTGCGAGCCAATACTGCCAGGATTGATATCGATCTGAATAATTTTGGCATCGGCAGGGTAGAACGCGCGGTAGGGAAACTGGGTGCCGAGCAGAATAAGCGTATCGGCGTTCATCATGGCGTGATACCCGGACGAGAAACCAATCAGGCCGGTCATGCCGACATCGTACGGGTTATCGTATTCCACGTGCTCTTTGCCACGCAGCGCATGCACGATGGGTGCCTTCAGCGTTTCGGCCAGACGGACCACCTCGTCGTGCGCGCCCGCGCAGCCCGCACCGCACATCAGGGTGATGTTTTCAGCCTCGTTCAGCAGCGCGGCCAGCTTATCCATTTCGCCTGCGGGCGGCTGAACAACCGGCAGCTGTGGCGGATACCAGTTAGCGGTCGCCCCTTCCGGTGCGGCCTGCAGAGCAATATCCCCCGGCAGCACCACCACGGAGACGCCCCGGTTCAGAATGGCTTTCCGCATGGCGATTGCGAGCACCTGAGGCAGCTGCTCAGGATTTGAAACCAGTTCACAGTAATGGCTACATTCGCGGAACAGCTCCTGAGGATGCGTCTCCTGAAAATAGCCGCTGCCGATCTCGCTGGAGGGAATATGTGCGGCAATGGCCAGCACGGGAACGTGATTTCGGTGGCAGTCGAAAAGACCGTTAATCAGATGGAGGTTACCCGGCCCGCAGGAACCCGCGCAGACGGCCAGCTCGCCGCTGATTTGTGCTTCCGCACCGGCGGCGAAGGCCGCAACTTCTTCATGACGCGTGGGCATCCATTCAATGGTCCCCATGCGATTCAGGCTGTCGCTCAGGCCGTTCAGCGAGTCGCCGGTCACGCCCCAGATACGTTTAACGCCGGCATTTTCTAATGTTTTAGCCACGAGGGCGGCAACGGACTGTTTCATCTGTAGCTCCTTTCTGGTGTCAGCAGGTCACGTTCTGACAAATAATAAATACTGGAGCATAGTCGACAGGAGGCAAAGTGGCGTCTCAGCATGCCGGAAACCGCACGAATACGCCTGAGCGATAAACCAGGGCAGGCAGGAGCAGGCCTGAGCATGCACTCAGGCAGACAGGAATGTGACTGAGCATGCACTCAGGCAGACAGGAATGTGCCTGAGCATGCACTCAGGCAGACAGGAATGTGACTGAGCGTGCACTCAGGCAGACAGGAATACGTCTGTGCGGTCACTCAGGCAGAAAAGAAAGCGATCAGTACCGGGGCTAACAGGCTCAGCACAAAGCCGTGGACGATAGCCGCAGGGACTATCTCGTTTCCGCCGCTGCGCTGTAGTACCGGCAGCGTAAAGTCCATCGAGGTTGCCCCGCAGAGCCCGAGGGCGCTGGAGCGATGGTGAGCGATCAGAGCCGGGATCAGCATTATTGCCAGCAGCTCACGCAGCAGATCGTTAAAAAATGCCGCACTGCCGATAACCGGTCCAAAGGATTCAGTCATCAGAATGCCCGAAAGCGAGTACCAGCCAAAGCCGGAGGCCATGGCCAGTCCGGTTTTTATCGGCAGGCCGAGGATAAGCGCTGCTATTGCCCCGCCTGCCATCGCGCTGACGAAAACGACGATGGCGACAATCGTTCCACGGCGGTTAAGCAGGATTTGGCGCAGCGTCATTCCGCTGCCGCGCAGCTGAAGCCCCACCAGAAAGAGCAGGAAGAGCAGGGCGTATTCACTGGCCTGGCTGGCAAATTTCATCAGCGGCCAGTGGCACAGCCCCAGCAGAAAGCCAGCAAGCACTACGCCGCACAGCTTGAGCGATTCCAGCGCCATATGCACACGCGAGGGCAGGGCCTGGCTCCGATGCGCGTGCTGCCAGGGGCGACGTGATTCAAGCACGCGCAGCGCCAGCAGATTGCAAAGCAGAATGGCGGCGGCGCTGACCAGGCAGTAGTGGAAGATAGCCAGCAGATTGGTACCGAGGTTATCCAGAAAGGCGAGGCTGATGCCCATAAAGAACAAGATGATGTAAACCATCCAGCCCAGTAGTCGGTTGACCGCTTTTATGACTGTCGGGTTTTTTGACGGCAGCAGGTAGCCAGCGATGAGGGGCAACAGAATTGTTAACAGTCCGGAGTAGATCACCTGGTCATCCATGAGGAGAAAAATGTCTCATTAAATTAGCTAAATTTCTATATTGAGTAAAGCGCAGGACCAGATGGAAGTGGCATCAGGAAAAATAGCAGAAATAAGTCTGATTTCGCGGCCTTGAAATATGTCGCGGCATCCCAATCTTAGTAAAGTCGGTAAACGTAACAGATAGAAATGCCAGCCTGAGTTGCTGGCATTTTATTCAAGGGTTAGTCAGAATGTGTTAAGGATAAGGTCAGGCATCGACGGCCATCGCTTCTTCTACAGGAACGATCAGGCTGGCGTGATTGCCTTTTGGCCCCTGATGCACATCAAACTGGACTTGCTGTCCGGCTTTCAGCGTTCTGTAACCGTCCATCTGAATGGTTGAGTAGTGTGCGAAGATATCCTCGCCGCCACTGACCGGACAGATAAAGCCGAAGCCTTTGGCATTATTGAACCATTTAACAGTACCCGTCTCCATGCTTCTACATCCCTCGCAAGACATTCAATTGAGTGGGGTGGTGAGGCAGATAGCCTCAAAGCTGGTTAAAACGCATCCAGCTTATGCCTGTACTGTAGATAAATGGCTTAATGCGTCAAGCATCGGGGACGTTATGACGGCAACAAAATCATCAAAATATGAGGCAGTTAACGCTATTGACGATTTTGTGATGAAGGTCGCTAAGCACTATTTTGCGACAAAAACGCATCGGGCCGGGGCAAAATTCTGAGTGTGTTAAACTTACTCTGAATGATGCCGGGCTGGCGTGAGCAGACAACGTTTACAAACCGGGTACGTATGGGAAAGACTAACGACTGGCTTAATTTTGAACAGCTTGCAGATGACAAATTGCGTGAAGGCCTCAAGCCACCTTCGATGTATAAAGTTATTTTAAACAATGACGATTATACACCTATGGAATTTGTTATTGACGTACTGCAAAAGTTCTTTTCTTATGATGTAGAACGTGCAACGCAACTGATGCTTACGGTTCACTATCAGGGAAAGGCGATCTGCGGTGTTTTTACTGCTGAAGTGGCAGAAACCAAGGTCGCTCATATCAATAAGTACGCCAGGGAGAATGAGCATCCGTTGCTGTGTACGCTGGAAAAAGCCTGAATAAGGCGATCTATTGGGGGAGGTGCCTATGCTCAATCAAGAACTGGAACTCAGTTTAAACATGGCTTTCGCCAGAGCGCGCGAGCACCGTCACGAGTTTATGACCGTCGAGCATTTGTTACTGGCGCTGCTCAGTAACCCGTCGGCCAGAGAGGCACTGGAAGCCTGTACGGTAGATATTGTGGCTCTCCGGCAGGAGCTTGAAGCCTTCATCGAACAAACCACCCCGGTCTTGCCGGTCAGCGAAGAAGAACGTGATACCCAGCCTACGCTGAGCTTCCAGCGTGTACTGCAACGGGCGGTTTTTCACGTCCAGTCATCCGGCCGCAGCGAAGTGGCGGGGGCAAACGTACTGGTCGCTATTTTCAGCGAGCAGGAATCCCAGGCTGCCTATCTGCTGCGTAAGCATGAGGTCAGCCGCCTTGACGTGGTTAATTTCATTTCACACGGTACGCGCAAAGACGAACCTGGCCAGGCGCCGGGTGCGGAAAATCCCGTTAACGAAGAGCAGGCAGGGGGGGAGGAACGTATGGAGAACTTCACCACCAATCTTAACCAGCTTGCTCGCGTCGGCGGAATCGATCCGCTGATTGGACGCGATAAAGAGCTGGAGCGTACCGTTCAGGTGCTGTGCCGCCGTCGCAAAAATAACCCGCTGCTGGTGGGTGAATCCGGCGTAGGTAAAACCGCCATTGCTGAAGGGCTTGCCTGGCGTATCGTCCAGGGCGAAGTGCCGGAAGTGATGAAGGATGCCACCATCTATTCGCTGGATATCGGCTCTCTGCTGGCCGGGACTAAGTATCGCGGCGACTTCGAAAAACGCTTTAAGGCGCTGTTAAAGCAGCTCGAGCAGGATAACAGCAGTATTCTGTTTATTGATGAGATCCATACGATCATCGGGGCGGGTGCCGCATCGGGTGGGCAGGTTGATGCCGCAAACCTGATTAAACCGCTGCTTTCGAGCGGGAAAATTCGGGTAATGGGCTCCACCACCTATCAGGAGTTCAGCAACATCTTCGAAAAAGATCGTGCGCTGGCGCGTCGTTTCCAGAAAATCGACATTACCGAACCGTCGGTGGATGAAACGGTGCAGATCCTTAACGGACTGAAGCCGAAGTATGAAGCGCACCATGACGTTCGCTATACGGCGAAAGCCGTACGCGCCGCCGTGGAGCTGGCTGTTAAGTATATCAACGATCGTCATTTGCCCGATAAGGCCATTGACGTCATTGATGAAGCGGGCGCGCGGGCGCGTCTGATGCCGGTCAGCAAGCGTAAGAAAACGGTTAACGTGGCGGATATCGAATCGGTCGTGGCGCGTATTGCGCGTATCCCTGAGAAGAGCGTATCCGCGACCGATCGCGACACGCTGAGAAACCTCGGCGATCGCCTGAAGATGCTGGTATTTGGTCAGGATAATGCCATTGAAGCGCTGACCGAAGCGATCAAGATGAGCCGTGCTGGCCTGAGTCAGGACCGTAAACCGGTGGGTTCTTTTCTGTTTGCCGGGCCGACCGGCGTCGGGAAAACCGAAGTGACGGTACAGCTGGCGAAGGCGCTGGGTATTGAGCTGCTGCGTTTTGATATGTCCGAATATATGGAGCGTCATACCGTCAGCCGACTGATTGGTGCGCCTCCGGGCTATGTCGGTTTCGATCAGGGTGGGCTGCTGACCGATGCGGTTATCAAGCATCCGCATGCGGTTGTGCTGTTTGATGAAATTGAAAAAGCGCACCCGGACGTGTTCAATCTGCTGCTTCAGGTCATGGACAACGGTATGCTGACCGATAACAACGGTCGTAAAGCCGATTTCCGCAATGTGGTCGTGGTAATGACGACTAACGCTGGCGTGCGGGAAACCGAGCGTAAATCCATCGGTCTGATCCATCAGGACAACAGCACCGACGCGATGGAAGAGATTAAGAAGATCTTTACGCCGGAATTCCGCAACCGTCTGGACAACATTATCTGGTTCAAACATCTTGATACCGAGGTGATTCATCAGGTAGTGGACAAGTTCATTGTTGAACTTCAGGCGCAGCTGGATGCGAAAGGCGTGTCGCTTGAAGTCAGTGATGAGGCCCGTGACTGGCTGGCGGTGAAGGGGTATGATAAAGCGATGGGCGCGCGTCCGATGGCGCGTACCGTGCAGGAAAACCTCAAGAAACCGCTGGCAAACGAGCTGCTGTTTGGATCGCTGGTAGACGGGGGCTCTGTCTCTGTCGCACTGGACAAAGAGAACAACAAGCTGACTTACCACTTCCTTAGCGCTGAGAAGCGTAAAACGGAAGGGACGGTTCACTAACAGAGCGCGAACTGCATTAAATGCAGATAAATAAAAAGGCCGGTTTAAACCGGCCTTTTTTTATGGGCGCTGCGGCAGATGCGGCAGCACGACTGAATGCGTATTAGCGACTACGGAAGACAATGCGGCCTTTGCTCAGGTCGTACGGGGTCAGCTCTACAGTGACTTTGTCGCCCGTCAGGATGCGGATATAGTTTTTGCGCATTTTACCGGAGATGTGAGCGGTAACCACGTGTCCGTTTTCAAGCTCAACGCGAAACATGGTGTTGGGTAACGTATCCAGTACGGTTCCCTGCATTTCAATATTGTCTTCTTTGGCCATCGAATCCTCTGGGTGTTACAACCTTAGTTTGAACCGGCAAGATAATGCCGAATTTCAAGTATTATGTAAAGAATTGTTGGTGAATTCACCAGCATCAGCCCCTCTGCAGCGCGGCTGAGAGAGGAGCTCACGATTAATTCTGAGTAGTGTATGGGTGTCAACGCGTGAGGGAATTGCGGGCTAAGAATGCGTTTTTCAACCGCTTCTGCGCGGGCTGAAAAGCGTAAAGACAAGTTGCGTTAATATTCCCTGCCAGGCCAATCCCGGCTCGCCAGTGATGTAAGGCGAAGGGCGGACGACATACCAAACGCGCATATTATACCACTGTTCTCGCCGGTTGCGTGGAAAACATCAAGAAATAGCATCAAAAAAGGGTCTGCTGCTGCCAGCAGCCTTCAGCAAGTGAACGATCGGACAATGCATGAACAATTTGCAGGTAGTCGGCGCGGGGGATCTCCTCCGCGCCCAGCGAGGCGGTATGCGGATTCAACACCTGACAGTCAATCAGCTGGCCGCCCTGTTGTGCAAAATAGTGGCTGAAGACCAGCAGCGCGGTTTTCGACGCATTCTCACGCAGGCTGAACATTGACTCACCGCAAAAAATCTGACCCAGCGCCAGGCCGTACATGCCGCCAACCAACTCCCCGTCGAGCCAAACTTCTACCGACTGGGCGTGGCCCATCTCGAACAGACGTTGCCAGGCGCGCTTCACTTCCGGGGTGATCCAGGTACCTTCTTCACGATCGGTGGCGCAGCCTTCGATCACCTCAGCAAAGCGCTGATTCAGCGTCACCCGATAGGGCGATCGCAGGTGGAAACGCTTCATACTGCGGCTGAGGTGAAACCGTCCGGGATAGAGTACCGCGCGCGGGTCGGGTGACCACCAGAGTATCGGATCGCCAGGTGAGAACCAGGGAAAAATACCGCGATGATAAGCGTTGAGCAGGCGAGGGGGACTGAGATCCCCGCCCATTGCCAGCAGGCCGTTGGGCTCACGGAGGGCCATTTCAGGAGGAGGGAAGTTAAGCGACTCCCTCGAAAGCTGGATCAGACGCATGATAAAATCTCTGTCGAACGAGAGGAGAAACTATAGCGCAACCCGCTGGTGAAAATCCCAGTAGCGGCCGCGTTTTGAGATTAATTCGTGATGATTTCCCTGCTCAGCAATTTCACCGCTGTCCATAAGGCAAATTTTGTCGAAATGCTCCAGCCCCTGTAATCGGTGGGTAACCATGATCAGGGTTCTGTGTTGAGCTATCTGGCGCAGCAGCAGGAGAATATGCTGCTCTGTTTCCGCATCCAGCCCCTCGGTCGGCTCATCGAGCAGCATTAAGCCACCGCCGTGCAGCAGCGCACGGGCGATGGCAAGGCGACGCAGCTCCCCGCCAGAAAGCGCTCTTCCTCCTTCACCCAGCCACGCGTTTAGCCCCTGATCATCGTCGAGCAGGCCAGCCAGGCCAACCTGGCGAAGCGCATCGCAGAGCCGGGCATCCGTTGCCTCAGGTGCCGCCAGCAAAAGATTGCCGCGCAGCGTGTCGCTAAACAGGTGAACACGCTGTGTGACCACGCTAATGGCGCGGCGCAGGCTCTGCTCACTCCAGGCAGAAAGCGGCTGGTTATTGAGCAGGATAACACCCTGCTGAGGATCCCAGGCACGGGTAAGCAGCTGAATCAGCGTCGACTTGCCACAGCCGGTACGGCCAAGCAGCGCGACATGCTCGCCTTTGGCGAGAGTCAGCGACAGGTTTTGCAGCGCCTGATGCCTGCCGTCGTAGCTGAAGCTGACGTTTTGCAGCTCAAGCTGTACATGTTCGCCAACGGACGGGCCGGCAGAGGGGAACTGGACGGCCGGCCGCTGACTGACAATCTGGGTCACGCGGCGGGCAGAGGCCATTACCTGTCCCAGATGCTGGAACGCGCCGCCCACGGGCGCCAGCGCCTCGAATGCCGCCAGGGTGCAGAAGACAAACAGGGCGATGGGTGCGCCCGGCAGAGCGGACTCGCCGGCGGCCAGCCAGAATATCAGCACCAGGGTGAAACCGGTTATCAGGGTGAGCAGGGCAAGGGAGAGCCCGGAAAGACTGGCCTGACGACGCTGTGCGCGTAGCCATGCCGCTTCGGTGGTATCCAGCCTGCTGCGATACGCGCCCTCGCCGCCATAAAGCGTCAGCTCTGCCTGCCCGTTGAGCCAGCTGGTGACCTCGGTGCGATAGCGGCTGCGCAGCTGGGTCAGCGCTTCTCCGGTGGGACGTCCGGCACGGTAAAACAGCGGCGGAAGCAGGATTAGCGTCAGCAGCATCAGGCCCCCCAGCGTCAGCGCCAGCCTTCCGTCCAGCCAGCTCAGCCCCCCCGTGACGGCGATGATAACAAAGAGTGCGCCAATAAGCGGGGAGATAACCCGCAGGTAAAGATGATCGAGGGTATCGACATCTGCAACCAGGCGATTCAGTAAATCCCCCTGGCGGAACGGAGCCAGCCCGGCGGGTGAAAGGGGGATCAGCCTGCTAAAGGTATAAACCCGCAAATGCTCAAGCACTCTGAACGTGCCATCATGACTGACCAGCCGCTCAAAGTAGCGCGCGACCGTGCGGATGATGGCCGCCCCGCGAACCCCCGCCGCAGGCAGCATATAGTTGAAGCTGTAAAGTCCGGCGCTGCCCGCCAGGGAGGAGGCGGCCAGGAACCATCCGGAGAGCGTCAGCAGGCCGACGCTGGCCAGCAGCGTAAGGATCGCCAGCACAATACCCAGCGACAGACGCCAGAAATGACGACGATAAAGCGCGAAAAAAGGGGCCAGGGTAGTCATTGAGCGCGCTCCTGTCGGTGTGAAGCCAGTTCAGTGAAGGCACCCGGATACTGAACAAGCTGACCATGGGTGCCGCGCTGAATAATTTTCCCTTCGCGCATCAGCCAGATTTCATCCCAGCGATCCAGCTGTTCAAGCTGATGGGTGACCAGCAGCGTCGTCTGGTTGAATGACGCGTCGTGGAGCGCCTGATTGACCTGCTGTTCACTGTGGCTGTCCAGGCTGGCTCCCGGCTCATCCAGCAGCATCAGGCGGCAGGGTTTGTACAGCGCACGCGCGACGGCAATGCGCTGGGCCTGGCCTACAGAGAGATGCCGGGCGTGTTCACCGGTTTCGCTCTCCAGCCCGGCGGGCAGGTGCGGAAGAAACTCATCAACCCCGGCAAGGGCAGTAACCTGACGCAGGCGATCCGAATGGTCGCTGCCGTCCATAACAATATTTTCACGCAGCGTACGGGCAGGGAGATGAGGATTCTGTCCTACCCAGGCAAGCTGCTGCTGCCAGAAGCCCGGCTCGATGTCGCGCAGCTCCACGCCGTTAATCAGCAGCGATCCCTGATAGGGTAAATGACCGAGAATAAGACCCAGCAGGGAGGTTTTCCCCGCTCCGCTCTGGCCAATTACGGCAACGCGCTGGCCTGCCGCAAGGGAGAAATTCAGCGGACCCGCCAGAACCTTACCGCTAATGCTGGTAATAACGACATTGCGCGCCTCAAGGGCGATGCCCGGTGAAGGGTCAATGAGCGTTTTCCCCTGCCGGGCCGGGAGGGTGTCCGCGTTGCTGAGGAAGGTTTCCAGCGCATCAGCCCCGCCTACCGCCTGCGCTTTCGCGTGGTAGAAGGTACCCATATCCCGCAGGGGCTGAAAGAACTCGGGTGCCAGTATCAGCGCCAGAAATCCGGCGAAGAGCGTAATACCGGTGCCGTAGTGACCAAAATTAAGCTCGCCGAGGTAGGAAAAACCGAAATAAACCGCGACCACGGCGATTGAAAGCGAGGCGAAAAATTCCAGCACCGCCGAAGAGAGAAAGGCCAGGCGTAATACATCCATGGTGCGCCGGCGAAAATCGGCGGAGGCCTCACGGATCTGCGCGGTTTCAGCCGTTGCCCGATTAAACAGGCGCAGCGTTTCCAGCCCGCGCAGGCGGTCGAGGAAATGACCGCTCAGACGAGCCAGCGCGCTAAAGTTGCGTCGGTTTGCCTCTGCCGCGCCCAGGCCCACCAGCGCCATAAACAGAGGGATAAGTGGCGCGGTGGCCAGCAGGATCAGCGCGGCGGCCCAGTTAACCGGGAACAGGGCAATCAGAATCGTGAGTGGGATAAACACCGCCAGTAACATCTGCGGCTGATAGCGGGCGTAATAATCCTGCATATCCTCGATTTGTTCCAGCAGCAACGTCGCCCAACTGCCCGCGGGTTTTCCCTGAATACAGGCCGGGCCGAGCTGATGCAGCCTGTCCAGAATGGTACGACGAAGGCGTTGTCGAATGGCTTTGCCATACTCGAAGCCAACTTTTTCACGCCCCCAGGCCAGCAGGGCGCGCAGAAAGAAGCAGACCAACAACAGCATAAAGGGGCTGATCAGCGTGTCGCGTGGCTGGCCCGTCACGATCAGGGCCTGAAGCAGCGTAGCCAGCAGCCATGCCTGCCCGACCACCAGTACGGCGCTCAGCATGCCCAACAGCATGGAAAGGCGCAGCCAGCCTTTACCCTGTGCGCTCTGACTTCTTAGCCAGCGTAATAGATATTGTTGCCTTGTTTTGTTCATGACCTGCCGGTGCGACGGGAGGAGGGCAGAGCTGCACTCCATATCCCGATAATAAACGGGGGAAATTTCCTGGGATTTTACCGTGCACAAAAAGAAAAGGCGACCTGCAAAGGTCGCCTTCCGGAAAATTGAAGCAGTGTTTTAACAACTTACTGAGAGTTTTTAACCAATCCGTCGAGATAGCGTTCCGCATCCAGCGCGGCCATGCAGCCGGTTCCGGCGGAGGTGATCGCCTGACGATAGATATGATCCATCACGTCGCCCGCAGCGAATACGCCTGGAATGCTGGTCTGGGTCGCATTACCCTGCAGACCAGACTGGACTTTCAGATAACCATTTTCCAGTTCGAGCTGGCCGTTAAATATGGCGGTGTTTGGGCTGTGACCGATGGCAACAAACAGTCCGGCGACCTGTAACTCCTCCGTTTTTTCAACGTCATCCGTGGCGCGCAGGCGCAGCGAGCTAACGCCCATCTGATCGCCCAACACCTCATCCAGCGTGCGGTGCGTATGCAAAACGATATTGCCGGTGCGGACTTTCTCCATCAGACGATCGATCAGGATCTTCTCTGCGCGAAAGCTGTCACGTCGATGAATCAGATGAACTTCAGCGGCGATATTCGCCAGGTAGAGTGCTTCCTCAACCGCTGTATTACCGCCGCCAATAACCGCAACTTTCTGGTTACGGTAGAAGAAACCATCACAGGTTGCACAGGCTGACACGCCGCGTCCTTTGAACGCGTCTTCTGACGGCAGGCCCAGATAGCGGGCGGAAGCGCCGGTGGCGATAATCAGCGCGTCAGCCGTGTATTCACCGCTGTCGCCGGTCAGACGGAAGGGACGGTTTTGCAGGTCGACGGTATGAATATGATCGAAAATAATCTCCGTATTAAATTTTTCGGCATGTTCCTGCATGCGCTCCATCAGCAGCGGGCCGGTCAGATCGTGGGGATCGCCGGGCCAGTTTTCCACTTCAGTGGTGGTGGTCAGCTGACCGCCTTTTTCTAAACCGGTAATTAATACCGGGTTCAGGTTCGCTCGCGCAGCATACACCGCTGCGGTGTAGCCTGCCGGGCCGGAACCCAGGATAAGTAATTTACTGTGTTTGGCCGTGCTCATGAGCCCCTCTTTTTTTAACTGGCATACTTTTTTTGATTGTAGGGAATTTAGCGCAGCAAAAAAAGCGTTCTGCAATTTTGTTAGCAATAGATGTAAAAGGTTTAACCATTCAGGCTGCGCCATTATCGGGAGGACTGCCCCAAAATGGGGCAGTGAAGGCCATTTTGTGGTGCAGAAATACAGGAATATTCATTTAAAAACAGTCATGCAGTCACGCGTTTGGCATGTTGTACTGATTTTAGTTGTTTTACTTTGACAATCGGCTGGTCTTTTGCGAAAACAGTAATGGAAGCAGAGGGTATCCTGGCCGACGGAACCGGGTTTATCCCGTGTTTTAGCCGTTACCGGATAAACTCAGTCTGTCATTGGTCATGACGCATGGTGTGGACAGACAGCATGCGTCATACGGATGGGCGTTTTAAAATCGCAACAGGCGCCAGACTTCACTTAAACAACCCTGTAACAGCGGCATTGTTCAGGGTATGGCGGGTAAAGGGAAGGCATTAAGAGAGACAATAATAATGGTAGACAATAAAAAACGACCGGGTAAAGACCTCGACAGAATCGACCGCAACATTTTAAATGAACTGCAGAAAGATGGCCGAATTTCAAACGTCGAGTTGTCTAAACGCGTGGGGCTATCGCCGACGCCATGCCTTGAGCGTGTTCGTCGTCTGGAAAGGCAGGGATTTATTCTGGGCTACACCGCTCAGCTCAATCCTCACTACCTCGATGCCTCGCTACTGGTATTTGTTGAGATTACTCTGAATCGTGGCGCGCCTGACGTATTCGAACAATTTAACGCCGCCGTGCAAAAACTTGAGGAAACTCAAGAGTGTCATCTTGTTTCCGGCGATTTCGACTATCTGTTGAAAACGCGTGTGCCCGACATGTCAGCCTACCGTAAATTGCTGGGTGAAACCCTGCTACGCCTGCCGGGCGTGAACGATACGCGGACCTACGTGGTGATGGAAGAAGTGAAACAAAGTAACCGCCTGGTCATTAAGACGCGGTAACACAGGGCAGGTGCAAATTCTGTCGGATTTGGGTACACTCCTGTGAATTCATACAGGTTCAGCGTCGGGCTTGCCCGGCGTTTTTTCCTTCATAGTTTACGGGCACCTGGAGAGAACTCTTGAGCCAGGAATACACAGAAGATAAAGAAGTTTCCCTGCAACCTCTGAGCAGCGGGCGTCGCCTGCTGGAAGCGTTGCTGATTATTGTCGCTCTTTTCGCCATCTACCTGATGGTTGCGCTGGTGAGCTTCAATCCCTCCGATCCCAGCTGGTCACAGACTGCCTGGCATGAACCTATTCATAACCTGGGCGGCGGTATTGGCGCATGGCTTGCGGATACGCTGTTCTTTATTTTCGGCGTAATGGCCTACGCCATCCCGCCGGTGATACTGGGCCTGTGCTGGATAACCTTTAGTCAGCGCCACTCTCAGGACTATATTGACTATTTTGCGGTCGGCCTGCGCTTGATTGGCGTGCTGGCGCTGGTAATCACGACCTGCGGCCTGGCAGCCCTTAACGCGGATGATATCTGGTACTTTGCCTCCGGTGGGGTCATTGGCAGCCTGATTGTCAATGCAATGGCGCCCTGGTTCAACGGCGCTACCGGCACACTAACGCTGCTCTGCATCTGGGCCGCTGGGTTAACGCTCTATACCGGATGGTCATGGCTCACTATCGCCGAGAAAATTGGCGGCGCGGTGATGGGCGTGCTGACCTTCGCCAGCAATCGTTCTCGTGACGATCGCCGCTGGCATGAAGACGACTACGACGACGAAGACGCGGAGGAAGCGTCATCTGTCGCTGCCCACCCACCAGCCGATCGACATGACGACGTGCTGCTGGCTCCCGCTGCCCGCCAGCCATCCGGTCATAATGACGACGACGTGCTGCTGGCTTTCGCTGCACGTCAGACATCTGGTCATAATGATGACGACGTGCTGCTGGCTTCTGCTGCCCGTCAGCCGTCCGGGCATAATGACGACGACGCGCTGCTGGCTTCTGCTGCCCGTCAGACATCCGTGCGAAATGATAACAATGCGCAGCTGGCTTCGACCGCCGCAGTAGCAACCGGTGCAGTAGCTGTTGCTGGGTCTACAGGTGCCGCGACCTTTGCGCCTGTAAGAGAGGGCGCGTCCGTATACGACACTGGCCCCGCCTCTGCTGCACAGGCAGAACCTGATCCAGAACTTTATCGCTTCGAGGTCCCGGCCGATACCCCAGCACCTTCAAGACCGGTAATGGATGAAGACGATGGGCCGCAGATGGGTAACTGGCGTGAGGCTTCCTCTTCTTCACCCTTTGAGTTCACGGCCTCACCTGCCGTCCAGCCTGCTGATATCGCTGCTGGCCCGGCGGCGAATAATGCTGCGCCGCTGGCTACAACGGCAGCCTCGGCGGCAGCATTTATGCCCGGCTTTAGTGCCACCAGCGAGGGTCGCAATCCGCAGGTGAAGCAGGGGATCGGACCCTCGCTGCCCCGGCCAAACCCGGTTAAGCTGCCCACGCGGCGTGAACTGGCTTCCTATGGCATCAAACTGCCTTCTCAGCGTATTGCCGAGGAGAAAGCGAGAGAAGAGGAGCTGCGACAGCAGCAGGATGGGTCCGACTCACCGTTTGCCGCGCCTCAGAGTGAAGAGGCGATGCAGGAAGAAGCGCACCTGCGCGAAGCCTTTATGGCGCAGCAGCAGGTTCGCTATGGCGAAGAGTTGACCGGGGAGGATGAGGAGTCACAGCAGCAGGCCGCGCTGGCACGTCAGTTCAGTGAGCAGCAACAGCAGCGTTACGGTGAGGCTGCGGAACATCCGCAGTCGACCGCTACGCTGAATACTGCTGGTGCCTTTGATTTCTCTCCGCTTGACGATCTGGTGGATGATGGCCCACGCGAGCCCCTGTTCACGCTCTCAGCCATGCCGGAGTCAGAGCAGGAACAGCCGGCGGAACAGCCCCAGTGGCAGCAGCACAGTCAGCAGCCCGCTCAGCAAACCTCGGTTCCCTCGTGGCAGACCTCTGCCCCACAGGCTGAACCCGCTGCGCCACAGCCAGCGGCCACGGTTCCCTCGTGGCAGACCTCTGCCCCACAGGCTGAACCTGCTGCCCCACAGGCTGAACCTGCTGCCCCACAGGCTGAACCTGCTGCGCCACGGCCGGAGCCCGTGGCGAAAGCGCCTGACAGCCTGTTCCATCCATTTTTGGTTCGCCATGAACAGCCGCTGGAGAAACCTACCACGCCGCTGCCGACGCTGGATCTGCTTTCGGCTCCGCCCGTTGAGGCAGAGCCGGTTGATATGTTCGCTCTCGAGCAAACGGCACGGCTGGTTGAGGCACGTCTTGCCGACTATCGCGTCAAGGCAGAAGTGGTGGGTATCTCTCCAGGCCCGGTCATTACCCGTTTCGAACTGGATCTGGCGCCGGGCGTTAAAGCGGCGCGTATCTCTAACCTCTCCCGTGACCTGGCGCGCTCGCTCTCTGCCGTTGCGGTACGCGTGGTTGAGGTGATACCGGGTAAACCTTATGTCGGCCTGGAGCTTCCTAACAAGCATCGTCAGACGGTTTACATGCGTGAGGTGCTGGAGTGCGCTAAGTTCCGCGATAACCCTTCGCCGCTGGCGGTGGTGCTCGGTAAAGATATCGCCGGCCAGCCGGTGGTCGCCGATCTGGCAAAAATGCCGCACCTGCTGGTCGCGGGTACCACCGGATCGGGTAAATCGGTTGGCGTTAACGCCATGATCATCAGCATGCTGTATAAGGCCACGCCGGAAGAAGTGCGCTTTATTATGATCGATCCGAAAATGCTGGAGCTGTCGGTCTATGAAGGTATTCCTCATCTGCTGACCGAAGTGGTTACCGATATGAAGGATGCGGCTAATGCGCTGCGCTGGAGCGTTGGCGAGATGGAACGCCGCTATAAGCTCATGTCAGCGCTGGGCGTACGTAACTTGGCCGGGTATAACGAGAAAATCGAGCAGGCAGAAGCGATGGGCCGACCGATTCCCGATCCGTTCTGGAAGCCGGGAGACAGCATGGATATGACGCCGCCGGTGCTGGAAAAACTGCCCTACATCGTCGTGCTGGTCGATGAATTTGCCGATCTGATGATGGCGGTGGGTAAGAAAGTTGAAGAACTGATTGCCCGTCTCGCCCAGAAAGCCCGTGCGGCAGGTATTCATCTGGTCCTTGCCACGCAGCGTCCGTCGGTTGATGTGATTACCGGCCTGATTAAAGCTAACATTCCGACCCGTATCGCCTTTACCGTCTCCAGTAAGATTGATTCGCGCACGATCCTCGATCAGGCGGGCGCGGAATCCCTGCTGGGTATGGGGGATATGCTCTATATGCCGCCGAACTCATCAATGCCGGTGCGCGTTCACGGCGCTTTCGTCCGCGATCAGGAAGTGCATGCGGTGGTGCAGGACTGGAAGGCGCGCGGTCGTCCTCAGTACATTGAAAGCATTACCGCCGGTGAGGAGAGTGAAAGTGGTGGTCTGGGTCTGGACGGTGAGGAGGAGCTGGATCCGCTGTTCGATCAGGCGGTGCTGTTCGTGGTTGAAAAACGCCGGGCCTCTATTTCAGGCGTCCAGCGTCAGTTCCGCATTGGCTATAACCGTGCTGCACGGATCATTGAACAGATGGAGGCACAGGGCATTGTTTCTTCTCCGGGCCATAACGGCAACCGCGAGGTGCTCTCCCCGCCGCCTCATGAAATGTAGTCGTCGTTTTTAACCTTTTTGCCGCTACAGACGGGCCAGGAAAACCTGGCCCGTTGAGTTTCCTGCAGACGCCCCCATAACACTATTATTGCCAGCGACCAGAATAATCTCCTGTTGTAATCCTCCGGCCCTGGCTACAGTTATCCACGAATGCTTCCCCGCTTATGGGATAAAAAAGTTTTAATAAGGATGCCGTAATGAAAAAACTGATGATTTCCTGCTGTGTGATGGCTGCTTTTGCATCGGCCAGCGTATTCGCCGATGCTTCTTCTGACCTGCAGCAGCGTCTGGATAAGGTCAAAAGCTTTCACGCCAGTTTCACCCAAAAAGTGACCGATGGCAGCGGCCAGTCGGTGCAGGACGGCGAAGGTGAACTGTGGGTCAAGCGGCCAGATCTGTTTAACTGGCATATGACGGCACCGGACGAAAGCACCCTGATTTCTGACGGTAAAACCCTGTGGTTTTACAATCCGTTCGTGGAGCAGGTGAGTGCATCCTGGCTGAAAGATGCCACCAGCAATACGCCCTTTATGCTGATTGCGCGTAACCAGGGCAGTGACTGGAAGCAGTACAATATTAAGCAGCTGGGTGACAACTTTGAGCTGACGCCAAAATCTGCTGATGGCAATCTGAAACAGTTCACCATCAACGTCTCCACCAACGGTACAATCAATCAGTTCAGCGCGGTGGAGCAGGACGGTCAGCGCAGTAGCTACGCGCTTAAGAGCCAGCAAAATGGCGCAATCGCTGCCGATAAATTCCGTTTTACGCCGCCGAAAGGCGTAACGCTGGACGACCAGCGTAAGTGAGGTCAGCGTGAGCACTCTGTCTCTGGATTTCTCCCATAATGAATTTCAGCCTCTGGCCGCCCGTATGCGGCCACGTACGCTGGCTGAATATATCGGCCAGCAACATCTGCTGGCGACGGATAAGCCGCTTCCCCGCGCCATAGAGGCGGGTCATCTGCATTCAATGATCCTGTGGGGGCCACCAGGTACGGGTAAGACGACGTTAGCCGAGATTATTGGCCATTATGGTCAGGCCGATGTCGAGCGCATCTCTGCGGTGACGTCCGGGGTCAAAGATATCCGAGAGGCCATTGAACGGGCCAGGCAGAACCGTAATGCCGGGCGACGTACGATCCTGTTTGTTGATGAGGTCCATCGCTTCAATAAGAGCCAGCAGGATGCCTTCCTGCCGCATATTGAAGACGGCACCATTACCTTTATCGGCGCCACCACCGAAAACCCCTCGTTCGAGCTGAATTCAGCGCTCCTGTCCCGTGCCAGAGTGTATCTGCTGAAATCACTCACCGATGAGGATATCGAAACGGTGCTGACGCAGGCGATGAACGACAGCGAACGCGGCTACGGCGCGGAAAATATTGAACTGCCGGAGGCAACGCGGCGCATGATTGCCGCGCTGGTGAGCGGCGATGCACGCCGTGCTCTCAATACGCTGGAGATGATGGCCGATATGGCCGAAGTCAACGCTCAGGGCAAGCGTGAACTGACGCCAAAGCTTCTGAATGAGGTCAGTGGTGAACGCAGCGCCAGATTCGATAACAAGGGCGATCGCTACTACGACCTTATCTCGGCGCTGCACAAATCGATTCGCGGTTCCGCCCCCGATGCGGCGCTTTACTGGTACGCCAGGATCATCACCGCCGGTGGCGATCCGCTGTACGTTGCCCGTCGATTGCTGGCTATTGCGTCGGAAGATGTCGGCAACGCCGATCCGCGCGGCATGCAGGTGGCGATTTCGGCATGGGACTGTTTTACCCGCGTCGGTCCGGCAGAAGGCGAAAGGGCGATCGCGCAGGCGATCGTCTACCTGGCCTGCGCGCCAAAAAGTAATGCCGTCTACACCGCATTCAAGTCAGCGATGCGCGATGCGCGGGAAAATCCTGATTATGATGTGCCGGAACATCTGCGTAACGCCCCCACCCGACTAATGAAAGAGATGGGGCTGGGCGCGGAGTATCGCTATGCGCATGATGAACCCCATGCTTATGCGGCCGGAGAGGACTATTTTCCGGAGAAAATGGCCCATACTCGCTATTATCAGCCGACCTCTCGCGGTCTTGAAGGTAAAATTGGTGAAAAGCTCACCTGGCTTGCTGAGCAGGATCAAAATAGCCCGACAAAACGCTATCGTTGACAGTGGCGTTGCGGTAAGGTTAGCAAGGAATTCAACGCATTCGCTGATCGAATGCGTCCCGCTTTTATTCACTCAATCATATTAAGCACAGGACTAGCATGCTCGATCCCAATCTGCTGCGTAATGAGCCAGACGCAGTCGCTGAAAAACTGGCACGTCGGGGCTTTAAGCTGGACGTTGATACGTTACGTGCTCACGAAGAGCGTCGTAAAGTTTTGCAGGTCGAAACAGAAACGTTGCAGGCAGAACGTAACTCCCGATCCAAAACGATCGGCCAGGCCAAAGCGCGTGGGGAAGATATTGAGCCGTTGCGTCAGGAAGTGAACGCACTGGGTGAACGTCTGGACGCCGCGAAAGCTGAACTAGAGACGCTGCAGAACGCGATTCGCGACGTTGCGCTGGCGATGCCGAATATACCGGCTGATGAAGTGCCTGACGGTAAAGACGACAGTGAGAATCTGGAAGTCAGCCGCTGGGGAGAGCCTGCAAACCTGGCCTTTAGCGTGCGCGATCACGTTGAACTGGGTGAAATGGCGGGTGGTCTGGATTTTGCCGTTGCGACTAAGCTAACCGGTTCGCGCTTTGTGGTGATGAAAGGGCAGATAGCCCTTATGCATCGTGCGCTCAGCCAGTTTATGCTGGATCTGCATACCGAGCAGCATGGCTACCTTGAAACCTACGTACCCTACCTGGTGAATCACGCATCGCTGTACGGGACGGGTCAGCTGCCCAAGTTCGGTGAGGATCTGTTCCATACCCGGCCGCTGGAAGAAGAGGCCTCCAGCAGCGACTACGCATTAATTCCAACCTCGGAAGTTCCGCTGACCAATCTGGTTCGCGATGAAATTCTGGAAGAGGAGTCGCTGCCGCTGAAGTTTACGGCCCATACGCCTTGTTTCCGTTCTGAAGCGGGCGCTTACGGTCGTGACACGCGCGGGCTGATCCGTATGCATCAGTTCGACAAAGTGGAGATGGTCCAGATCACGCGTCCGGAAGACTCCATGCAGGCGCTTGAGGAGCTGGTCGGTCACGCCGAGAAAGTCCTTCAGCAGCTTGACCTGCCGTATCGTAAGGTGCTGCTGTGTACCGGTGATATGGGCTTTGGTGCCTGTAAGACCTACGATTTGGAAGTGTGGCTTCCGGCGCAGAATACCTATCGTGAAATCTCTTCCTGCTCCAACATGGGTGATTTCCAGGCGCGTCGCATGCAGGCCCGCTGCCGCACCAAAACGGAGAAGAAGCCACGTCTGGTGCATACTCTGAATGGTTCAGGTCTGGCCGTTGGGCGTACGCTGGTGGCGGTGCTGGAAAACTATCAGCAGGCCGATGGCACTATCAGGGTTCCTGACGTGCTGCGCCCCTATATGAAGGGCCTGACCTCAATCGGCTAACAGGATTAGCCTTGTTTAAAAGCCCGCTGGCAGCGATGCCCGCGGGCTTTTTTATTGGCGGTTTGAGGCGTCCGCTGGCAAATCGTGCTGAGCGTGATTTAAGCCCATTGACATTAATTATGCCGGTGGCATTATGCGCGCAAAATCTCCCATATTTCTGGTTATTAACTGACAATGTCCACCTGGTCCCGCCCTGTCATTGTGCTGCTTTGCGGCCTGCTTTTGATGACCATTGCCATCGCCGTACTGAATACGCTGGTGCCGCTGTGGCTCACGCATGATGCCTTACCGACCTGGCAGGTAGGCGTGGTCAGTTCGGCCTACTACACCGGTAACCTGGCGGGCACGCTAATTGCAGGGATAATCATTAAGCGGCTGGGATTCAACCGCAGCTACTATCTGGCTTCGGTGCTGTTCGCCATGGCAACGGCGGCGCTGGGGCTGGAGAGTGGCTTCTGGGCCTGGACGCTTTGGCGCTTCGTCGCCGGGATAGGCTGTGCCCTGATCTGGGTGGTGGTGGAGAGCGCATTGCTGTGCAGCGGTACCCTGCGCAATCGCGGCCAGCTGCTGGCCGCCTATATGATCGTTTATTATATTGGCACCGTTGTCGGACAGCTGGTGGTCAGCAAGGGAGGCACGGCGCTGCTAACGGTTCTCCCCTGGGTCACCGCCCTGGTGATTTCTGCCATGCTGCCGCTGGTATTTACCCGCATCACGGCGAAAGGGGATGATGAGGAGGCCGCTCCCGGACGTATGTGGCCGATGCTGCGTCGTCGCAGCGCGCGTCTCGGCATCAATGGCTGCATCATCTCCGGGATCCTTCTCGGTTCGCTTTATGGCCTGATGCCGCTCTATCTTTCGCATCAGGGCATGAGCGATGCCACGGTCGGATACTGGATGGCGCTGCTGGTCAGCGCCGGAATTGTCGGGCAGTGGCCGGTGGGCCGCCTGGCCGATCGCTATGGTCGCCTGCTGGTGCTGCGTGTGCAGGTATTCGTGGTGATCCTTGGCGCGCTGGCGATGATGAGCCACGCCGCAATGGCGCCGGCCCTGTTTATCCTCGGATGCGCCGGGTTCACCCTTTATCCGGTCGCCATGTCATGGGCCTGCGAGACCGTGGCGCATCATGAACTGGTGGCGATGAACCAGGCGCTGCTGCTGAGTTATACCACTGGCAGCCTGCTCGGCCCGGCAATGACCTCGGTGCTGATGCAAAACTATTCGGATCGCGTACTCTTCGTGATGATTGCAGCCGTAGCCCTTGTCTATCTGGTCATGCTACTGCGTAAAGAAGACAAGCAGGCTACGCCGGTGGCGCATGCCTGAGAAGGGCAGATAACAGAGAGGCCGCTGGCTGACTGTTCGTTCATGGTTAGAAATTTCAATCGCTTCTTTTGAGAGTATCTGACCATGGATATCAGCACGAACCATCCGCTGATGGCGCGGCCATGTGTTAGTTTATGTGTACAAATGCCTTTTTAATTGTATTTTAACCTTAAATCCATTTTTCAGGCACACTGATCCAGCATTCGTAGCCATCGCTTTTTCTCCATACCCCGTAGCCTTTCCAACAGCGATTCCATCGCATGCGCACAGGCCTGGGTGCCGGCTAAGGGGGCTGAAGCCCATCCGTACGATAACGTACGCTAAGTGCGTTTTCATACAATCACGCATTCTGGTTTCACACAATTATAACCGTCACAGTGGCCATTCATCCGTTTCTTCTGCTTGCCCTGCTCATAAAGACCAGCTTCAACTGGTTTATCACGCATTCCTTGCCCCAACATATCAGGATATGCTACACAAAATTTTTGCTATGAGTCTCAACTAACCCATTAGTGAGCCATTAATTTCCATCCATCAGCAAGCCATGTAATAATAGTAAAAGAGGACCATTCTATTTTGTTATATAATATAAATGACCATTTTTTCCATTCGTATTCATATAATACTTTCAATAAAAAAATTTAATTAACAGGTCTAATTCCGGTTGAGAAGTTTTATTCCGTCAGAACGCAGTTGACCATCAGGGGATCTACGTCTGTACAGCGTTCGCCGGGTCATAGTGCTTTAAGACAGGCTACTAGCCCAGGGTGATCTTCGCGTTTGCCTGATGCCCGGTCCTCATAAAGATGAGCAACCATAACACCAGCGGCAATCAGCGCATCACGCTGTAAATTATCCGACTGCGAACCATCTTTTTTTGACACTCGCATATATCCTGTTAACATTTTGCACCTGTCACCTGTCACCTGTCACCTGTCACCTGTCACCTGTCACCTGTCACCTGTCACCTGTCACCTGTCACCTGTCACCTGTCACCTGTCACCTGTCACCTGTCACCTGTCACCTGTCACCTATACGGTCGTTTTCTTTACTTCTGTTTTCCGCTTTGTGCTTAAACAGAACGACTGAAGAGCGTTTGTTAATATACCGGGTAAGTTAAACGATGTTAACATCGAGGTCACAGTAACGAGTATATTGACAATATGTGGGTGAAATCATGTTAATCGGATATGCCAGGATCTCAACCGATGACCAGAACCTGAATTCGCAGAGTGATGCACTTCAGTTGTCAGGATGCGGAAAAAAATTTTTTAAGACCCAGGCTATTATAAGAATAATTCATTAGTGATTTACATTTGAAAAAATAAGGCCTGACATTATAGGCTGCCACGATAATTTCAGTCAAAATTAATATGTATACAAGGAGAAATTAGTTATGAAGTTAACACATTCATTAGTAAATGATCAGCAAAATAATTTTGCTTGCCTTCCGTCAGATAGAGAAACTGCAAAGGGACTAAGTAACACCATGAAATATTGTATTTCTATACAAAACTCTCCGGATACAATTCTTAAGAGTAGTGATTTAAAGAACAGAAGTGCAGATGTAATAAAAGCATTTTTTAAGAAAGTAGTGGCCGCTCAGAGCTATCATAGAATGTTTTCTAAAGGTTCTAACTTCAGAGAATTAGGCATCGCTCTGACAGATTCATCCGCACGGAAAGCTTCATTACACTCACTACAGCATCTTAATAATGTATCAAAAAATTATTTAACTGAAATAAAAGAAAAAATCCAAAATATGACCGCGCAGGAAAAGGTTTTGCTAAGTAAAGTGGTAGATGCCAAAATCCATTTCAGACATCAAAGTAATTCAAATTTGGTAGATTCCGCTGGAATACTTAACATTATGTCGTTGAATAAGTTGCAATCAAGTGAGATTAGCACTGCAAAAAATACCTACCCAGAAGATATAAAATGTTTAAGTAATCATGATTTTGTTTTTTTTGGCGTCGAATTTTCTGGCGATAAAGCTCAACTCCCTCTCAATACCCGCCATTCAACTGTAGATTTTGGAGCCAATGCTTATATAGTTGATGAACAGTTTTCTCATGGGTATCTGACGTTGACTGATCATTTTGATAACAGAATACCACCGGCATTTATGCACGAACATAAGAAATTCATAGGTCAATTCTCTGAGGTAAGAAGTGAAATTGACCGTAATGTTCATGGGGAAAAAGGTATAAAAGATGTTCCTATCTTTAATACTAAAGACATGAGGCTTGGACTGGGGTTACACCTCATAGATTTCCTTCGAAACAGCAATGATACAGAGTTTAAAAAATTTGCTATGAATAAAAACCTGGATAGCGAAAATTTAGATAAAATTCTGAACTTTGTATTTCAACCAGAGTTTCATGTCCCGAGAATGGTTAGCACTGATACTTTTAAAGAAGTAAAGTTACGAGAATTAAGTGCAGAGGATGCGGTTAAAGCATCTAATTTTGAAGCTCTTTCAGTACATATTAGAAACAAGGATGAAGCATGTAAAGTTATGAGGCTTGCTATAGAACACTCTAAAAAAGATGTTGTCGATTTGTTATTATCAAAATTCAGCTTTACTGGAAGGGATTTAATTAAAATTTCAAATTTTCTTTATGATATCTAGTTTTTACTAAGCGGTCACTCTGCGGATGAGAAAATTCTGAAAGATTTTTTGGATCATGGGCTAGTAAAACCGAATAAGGCATTTAGGAAAGTTAATTCTGCTGAGGCAATGTTAGATAATGCGATAAAATACACTAAGAAAGAAATGATTGGTATATTACTTGAGTGGGGCGCTATTCGTGGAGAGGAAATTAATAACTACAAGTAAGTAAAATGTAAGCGGGAACATATAAAAAGGCTGGTAATTGTTTATCAAGTGAGAAATACCAGCCTAAGTGGGCTTGCAACTTAGTAATCCTAACACTATGAAAAAATGCATTTTTATTAGTATTGATTTGTGATGGCAGATTAAATGCCGCACTTAGCAAACATTTGCGTACGGTTGGGCCTCAGATCCCGCTAAACGCAGCCTGTCCCTGCACAAAAAACATTGGTACGAATTAGTACCAATAAACGCTTTCATCAGCCCCGTTAATCCCGGACGTTTGGGTATCTCCCGCCCAGTCACCGACAGCGTTTCGGAGATCTTTGGAACAGCTTCCCCCGTTTGCGGTTAGCCAGAAAATCGGAGTAATGTACCATCTTAAAATGGCGTGCCGGAACGTGGCTGAAAAAACGTCCGATCATCTCTTCCTGGCGCAGCGGAACAATCTGTTTGGTAGTGGCCAGTTGTTGTTAAAGAAGGGCCACAGCAGGTATGGTAAAGATGATGTGCTGCTGCTCAGCAATCCACTGCTCCAATGATTTCATGCCGCAGGCACTGCAGGCCTTTATATTTACAGCTCTGGCAGTAGACACGGGAGTGGGCACAGTCCGGTGAAGAGCAGTTTGGCGGGTCGCGGTATATAGATGGGGCAAAGTATAAGACGGAGCAGAAGTCATGATAACCCCCGAAGCTGCGCCGCTCACGCCGAAGGCGTACTATGTTCAAAACGGCGGCAAAGCCTTGCGGCCATAACAAACAGCCGTTCGGCCCAACCGCTTTTTCTGTCAGTACATGACCTTGTGGCCGTAGCCTTCAAGTATATGTTTTACACGGTCCATGGTCTCTGCTTTCGGTGGATGAACGCCATCAAGCTTATACTCTTCACCCATCGCAACCCATTTATGCTTGCCCAATTCGTGATAGGGCAGCAGCTCAATCTTCTCCACGTTACCCATGTCGCGGGTAAATTCACCCAGGCGGTGTGCAGAGTCATCATCATCCGAATAGCCGGGCACCACCACGTAGCGGATCCAGGTGCGGATTTTCTTCTTCGCGAGGTAGCGGGCAAAATCAAGCGTGCGGTGGTTGGACACTCCCACGAGGATCTGATGCACGTCATCGTTCATCTGCTTCAGATCCAGCATCACCAGATCGGTGACCTCCAGCAGCTCATCAATGACCGGATCGTAGCGGCGAACGAAACCGTTGGTATCCAGACAGGTATTAATCCCTTCAGCATGGCAGGCGCGAAACCAGTCGCGCACAAACTCCGCCTGCAATATCGCTTCTCCGCCCGATGCGGTTACGCCGCCGCCGGAGGCATTCATAAAGTGGCGATAGGAAACGACATCCTTCATCAGCTCTTCAACGGTTATCTCTTTACCACCGTGCGTATCCCAGGTATCGCGGTTGTGGCAATAGAGGCAGCGCATCAGGCAGCCCTGAAAGAAGGTGATAAAGCGGATGCCGGGGCCGTCGACGGTCCCGCAGGATTCAAATGAATGGATGCGACCTTTTACTGACATTGCGGTGAATTCTCCACGTTAGTCCCGCGCGGTGGCGGGTCGCAGTCTGTGAGCTGCGTTAAGTCTTTTTTGCCCGCAGTCTGAGAAGCGTAGAACCTGAAGGCGGCTGGCAAAGAAGACTGGAAAAGGCTCCACCGATGTGGAGCCCTTATTCTCAGCGTAAACGTTACAGAGATTTAGTAAAGGTACGCGTAATCACATCCTGCTGCTGCTCTTTGGTCAGCGAGTTGAAACGTACCGCGTAGCCTGAAACACGGATGGTCAGCTGTGGATATTTCTCCGGGTTGTCCATCGCATCCAGCAGCATTTCACGGTTCATCACGTTAACGTTAAGATGCTGGCCGCCTTCAATGCTGGCTTCATGGTGGAAATACCCGTCCATCAATCCGGCAAGGTTGGCTTTACGTACATCATCATCTTTGCCCAGTGCGTTAGGCACAATGGAGAAGGTGTAAGAGATACCATCTTTCGCGTAGGCAAACGGAAGCTTCGCCACCGAGGTCAGGGAGGCAACGGCACCTTTCTGATCGCGACCGTGCATTGGGTTAGCGCCGGGTCCGAACGGCGCGCCTGAGCGACGACCATCCGGGGTATTACCGGTTTTTTTGCCGTAAACCACGTTAGAGGTGATGGTCAGCACGGACTGAGTGGGCACCGCATCGCGATAGGTGTGCAGCTTCTGAATTTTCTTCATAAAGCGCTCAACCAGGTCACAGGCGATATCATCGACGCGGGAGTCGTTGTTACCGAACTGCGGGTATTCACCTTCAATTTTGAAGTCGACCGCCAGGCCGTCTTCATCACGAATGGTGGAGACTTTCGCATATTTAATGGCGGAAAGTGAGTCAGCCGCCACCGACAGACCTGCGATACCACAGGCCATAGTCCGGTAGACATCACGATCGTGCAGCGCCATCAGCGAGGCTTCATAGCTGTATTTGTCGTGCATGTAGTGAATCACATTCAGTGCGGTCACGTACTGTTTAGCCAGCCAGTCCATAAAGTGATCCATCCGGGCCATCACTTTATCGTAGTCCAGCACCTCATCCATCATCGGGGCTTCTTTTGGACCGACCTGCATTTTCATTTTTTCGTCCATGCCGCCGTTAATCGCGTACAGCATGGTTTTTGCCAGGTTAGCGCGGGCACCAAAGAACTGCATCTGTTTACCGACGATCATTGGGCTCACGCAGCAGGCGATAGCATAATCATCGTTGTTGAAATCAGGACGCATCAGGTCGTCGTTTTCGTACTGAACTGACGACGTGTCGATTGAGACTTTCGCCGCATATTTTTTGAAGTTAAGCGGCAGCTTCTCAGACCACAGAATGGTCATGTTCGGTTCTGGAGATGGCCCCATGGTGTAGAGCGTATTCAGGAAGCGGAAGCTGTTTTTGGTCACCAGGGTGCGACCATCCACGCCCATTCCGGCCAGCGATTCCGTTGCCCAAATGGGGTCACCTGAGAACAGCTCATCGTATTCTGGGGTACGCAGGAAGCGCACCATACGCAGCTTCATGACCAGGTGGTCGATTAGCTCCTGTGCATCCTGCTCGGTGATTTTACCGGCCTGCAGATCGCGTTCGATGTAAATATCCAGGAAGGTGGATACGCGACCAAAGGACATCGCTGCGCCATTTTGCGACTTCACTGCCGCCAGGTAGCCGAAGTAGGTCCACTGTACGGCTTCCTGCGCGTTGGTTGCAGGTCCGGAGATATCGCAGCCGTATTTTGCCGCCATCTCTTTAATATGCTGCAGCGCCTGATGCTGGTCAGCAATCTCTTCACGCAGACGGATAGTGGCTTCAAGATTGACGCCGTTTTCCATATCGCTTTGCAGCGAGGTAAACTGAGCAAACTTGTCCTTCATCAGCATATCAATGCCGTACAGCGCCACGCGGCGGTAGTCACCAATGATGCGGCCACGTCCGTAGGCATCGGGCAGACCCGTCAGTACGCCAGATTTACGGCAGCGCAGAATGTCAGGGGTATAAACATCAAATACGCCCTGGTTGTGGGTTTTACGGTACTCGGTAAAGACTTTTTTCAGGCCCGGATCCAGTTCACGGCCGTAAACTTTACAGGAACCCTCAACCATTTTGATGCCGCCGAACGGAATAAGTGCGCGTTTCAGCGGAGCTTCAGTTTGTAAACCAACAATTTTCTCGAGCTTTTTATTAATGTAGCCCGCGTCATGTGAGGTAATGGTAGAGGCCAGGTCGGTATCAAAATCTACCGGCGCATGGGTACGGTTTTCCAGCTTAATGCCTTCCATGACCTTGTCCCACAGGGCAGTAGTGGCTTCAGATGCACCGCTCAGAAAAGATTCGTCACCCTCATAAGGCGTGTAGTTTTTCTGGATGAAGTCACGAACGTTAACGCTGTTCTGCCATTCACCTTCTGCAAAGCTCGCCCAGGCTGCGGCCTGTTTTTCATTGTGTGTGCTCATTTGATACCTACCTTAATTACGTTGAGTTCTTCCGTCCCGCCAGCCCTGGCCGCGGGAGCTAAATGAATGTCGGCGATCAGTGATGGTCGCCATCTCGCAGATAGATGACCCAGTATGTCAGGCCTACCAGCAAACCGCCGCCGATAATGTTGCCGAGAGTGACCGGGATCAGGTTATCAGTAATAAAGTCTTTAACGGTGAGGTGCGAAAACTGGGCCGCCGTTGCGCCCGTTGCATGCCAAAATTCAGGAGAGGCGAAATCCCTGATAACGATAGCCATTGGGATCAGGAACATATTCGCGATGCTGTGTTCAAAACCGCTGGCAACAAACATCGCGACGGGCAGCACCATCGCCAGCATTTTATCGGTCAGCGTACGGCCCGAGTAGCTCATCCATACCGCCATGCAGACCATCAGATTCGCCAGGGTGCCAAGACAGACGGCCTCGATAAACGTATGGTGCATTTTGTGGTCGGCCGTTTGCAGAACATTCAGGCCCCACGCCCCGTTGGCCGCCATATGCTGGCCCGCGAACCAGATCAGCCCGACAAAGAAAGCGGCACCAAAAAAGTTACCGATATAAACATTAATCCAGTTACGCGCCAGCTGCCCCCAGGTGATCCGGCCGCTGGCCTTAGCCACCATGGTCAGCACCGTAGAGGTGAAGAGATCGGCACCGCAGACAACAACCAGCATCAGTCCCAGTGAAAAGCAGATACCGCCTACCAGCTTCGTCATGCCCCACGGAAGGGCCTCGGCACCGGTCGTAGCCGTAATGTAAAAAACAAAGGCGATTGAAATAAATACGCCAGCGGTAATCGCCAGAAAAAAAGTGGTGAAGGGGTGTTTGGATGCTTTATAGACACCGGCTTCCTCGGCAACTTTTGCCATTTCAGACGGTAGAAGTAGATCGAACGGGTTGCCAGCTTTCACACTAACGTCTCCCAAAATTAGTCAGCGATGAAATAGTAACAAAGCCCAGGCAGTAAGAAATTGACCTGGATCATGCCGCAACCTGTGCGATCGGGCTTAAAGCCCTGTTTTTAATGATGTTATTCGCATTAAACTACTGAATTATATGAAATAAAACTTTTTTAATTGGCTAAAATAAAGTTGAAAGTAGCACGTTTTGTCTCTTTTACTGCGGGCTATTCACAAGGATGTTTATGTAACGAGAGGAGGATAAGGCTGAGAGGAGAGGCACGGTAAAATCGGAATTAATCGGGCAGCAGCTACGCCATTTGCTGCTGCCCTGTGGCTACGTCAGAATTATCGCCGAAACGTCAGGCGTTAGTTCTGCTGCCACCAGGTGCGCTTAGCACGCTGTAGCTTTTCATATGCGGCGAGCAGGGACTGGTGGGCCGGGAAGGCCAGCAGATCCTCATCAACGCTCTGAAGGCCATAGAAAGGGGCTTCTCCGCTCATGGCGGCGGAGGCGGCCTCTACGGCGTCCTGACCATACATGCGAACAAATGCCGTATGATACTGTAGCGGATCGCGTTCATCTTCCTGACTGAGCAACAGCAGCGTTTGCAGGCAGCGGTAATAGTTCGCGCGGGCAGGAGAGAAGGTCGAACCATTAAAATCGGTGGTCCACTCGGTCCAGATCAGCGCCTGATCGAGATCGCCACCGGCAAGCGCCAGCATCGCTTTCAGTTCACCAATACGCAGGGTATACCAGCCGTTGTCCTTCCCGGTTGCCAGACCCAGCAGTTCGCGTACGCGGGTGAAGTCATCGTGACCATCCTCGTCCAGACGCTCGATCAGGGCCAGATAGTCCTCTTTTTCCCACTGGCTTGCCGGCAGGGAAAGCAGCGTGTCGCGCAGCGGAGCGCCCATGCTGTTATTTGCCAGCAGCAGATCTTCGGCGGGATAAATATCAGACATGCCCGGCACAATGATGCGGCAGGCGTAAACATCAAGATGCTGATAATCGGCGATATAAACTTCTTTATCTTCCGCTTTGAAGATTGCCATCAGCGTGGCGAACTCTTCCTGAGTGGAACCCTCAAAATGCCAGTCGACAAAGGGATAATCCGCATCGTCTTTAAACAGATCCCATGAAATTAGCCCGCTGGAATCGATAAAATGTGTTTCCAGATTGGTGTGTTCAGCCACTTCTTCGTCATCAAAGGTTGGTGGCGTAAAGACATCAAGATCCTTCAGGCTGCGACCCTGTAGCAGTTCGGTAACCGTACGCTCCAGCGCCACGCCAAAGTCAGGGTGCGCGCCAAACGAGGCAAAGCAGGTGCCGTTTTGTGGATTAAACAGCACCACGCAGATAACCGGATAGTTGCCGCCAAGAGAGGCGTCATAAGAGAAAATAGGGAACCCTTCCGCCTCCAGTTTTTCAATGGATGCCACAACGCCCGGATAGCGGCTGAGCACGTCTTCGGGAATGGCAGGCAGGCTGATTGACTCGGCGATAATGCGGTTTTTTACATAGCGTTCAAAAACCTCCGAGAGACCCTGCACGCGAGCTTCATCAGGCGTATTCCCTGCCGACATCCCGTTAGAGACGTACAGGTTGCCGATAATATTCATCGGAATGTAGACCGTTTTCTGGTCTGACTGACGGGTAAAGGGCAGGGCACAGATACCGCGTTCGGCATTCCCGGATTGCAGATCGATCAGATCGCTGGCGGCTACGTCATTTTCCGGATCGTAGAACGCTTTCAGCCGCGGGTCGAGAATGCCTTCCGGCAGCGCATCATCGTCGGTCAGAGGAAACCATTTTTCATTGGGATAGTGCACAAAATCGCCCTGAGCAATTTTATTACCCAGCCAGAAATCGGCAAAAAAGTAGTTGGTCGACAAACGCTCGAAATACTCTCCCAGCGCAGAGGCCAGCGCCGCTTTCTTCGTGGCACCTTTACCGTTGGTAAAGCATAGCGGGCAGTCGCGGTCGCGAATATGGACGGACCAGACGTTCGGCACCGGATTCAGCCATGAAGCTTCTTCGATATTGAAGCCCAGGTCCTGCAGTTTTAGCTGAAAGCGCGCGATGGAATCTTCCAGCGCGGCGTCTTTGCCTGGAATAAATGTTTGCGTCATAGTCCCACTCTTTTTGGGTTGTGCAGAAAGCGCGTAATGATACGGGGTTTCTTAATGAATCGCTATATCGCTCTCCGCCGGGGGTAATGATAACGCGGCGGGAACGGGTCGGCTGTCAGGATAAAACATTGCAGCAGCGGGGAGGCAATGATAAAACCGATAGCAGAAGAGAATCGTTTGAACTGAAAGTGGTGAGGGGAAATGAGTCAGGTATTCAATTTTAGCTCCGGCCCAGCAATGCTGCCGGTGGAAGTGCTTCGTCGTGCCGAACAGGAACTTCGTAACTGGCAGGGTTTAGGGACGTCCGTTATGGAGATAAGCCACCGCAGTAAAGAATTCACTCAGGTCGCGCAGGATGCCGAAAAAGATTTTCGCGATTTGCTAAAAATTCCAGCCAATTACAAAGTGTTGTTCTGTCACGGCGGCGCGCGCGCGCAGTTTGCGGCGGTTCCACTTAACCTGCTGGGTGAGCACGCCACGGCAGATTATATAGACGGCGGATATTGGGCGCACAGCGCGATCAAAGAAGCCTATAAATACTGCACCCCGAACGTGATTGATGCCAAAACCACCGTTGATGGCCTGCGCGCGAATACGCCGATGAGCAGCTGGGCGCTTTCCGATGATGCAGCTTACGTTCATTACTGCCCGAACGAAACCATCGACGGCCTCGCGATTCATGAAGAGCCGGACTTTGGTGACAAAGTGGTGGTCGCCGATCTCTCTTCAACCATTCTTTCACATCCGATTGATGTGTCCCGCTACGGCGTTATCTATGCGGGGGCGCAAAAAAATATTGGCCCAGCTGGCCTGACGCTGGTGGTGGTGCGTGAGGATCTGCTGGGTAAGGCCAGCAAAGTGCTGCCCTCGGTGCTTGATTACCAGGTGCTCAGCGACAACGACTCCATGTTCAACACGCCGCCGACCTTTGCCTGGTATCTTTCCGGACTGGTGTTTAAGTGGCTGAAAGAGCAGGGCGGCGTCTCTGAGATGGATAAGCGCAACCAGGCGAAAGCCGATCTGCTCTACGGTACCATCGATAGCAGCGCGTTTTATCGTAATGACGTCGCCACTGGCAACCGCTCGCGGATGAATGTGCCTTTCCTGCTGGCCGACGCGTCGCTGGACGACCTCTTTATTGAGGAGTCACTGGCGGCGGGTCTGCATGCGCTGAAGGGGCATCGCGCGGTAGGGGGCATGCGCGCATCAATCTATAACGCTATGCCGCTGGAAGGCGTCCAGGCGCTGACCGACTTTATGCAAGACTTTGAACGCCGCCACGGCTGAACCGCCCTGCGCAGCAACGGCGTGAGTCATCCTCACTGAAACCTCGCGAAGCTGCGGGGTTTCACCGTATTTATTCTGGAGAAAAGCTCTTAAATGGATTCCCTGACTTTACAACCCATTGCCCTGGTAGAGGGTACTGTCAATCTGCCGGGTTCTAAAAGCGTGTCCAATCGCGCCCTGCTGCTGGCCGCTCTGGCGTCGGGCACGACGCGTCTGACTAACCTGCTGGACAGCGATGATGTCCGCCATATGCTGAATGCCTTACAGGCGCTTGGCGTAAACTATCAGCTTTCTGCCGATCGTACCGTCTGTGAGGTTACCGGTCAGGCTGGCCCGCTACAGACCCAGGGATCGCTTGAGTTATTTCTGGGTAATGCCGGAACGGCGATGCGACCGCTGGCCGCCGCACTTTGCCTGGGGCGTAATGATATCGTGCTGACCGGCGAGCCGCGCATGAAGGAGCGTCCGATTGGCCATCTGGTTGACGCGCTGCGCCAGGGCGGGGCGGAGATCGACTATCTTGAGCAGGACAACTATCCACCGCTGCGCCTCAGAGGCGGTTTTAACGGTGGCGAGGTGTCAGTGGATGGCTCCGTCTCAAGCCAGTTTCTGACGGCGCTGCTGATGACCGCGCCGCTGGCGAAAAGGGACACCAGGATCGTTATTAAAGGCGATTTAGTGTCCAAACCCTATATTGATATCACCCTTAACCTGATGGCGACCTTCGGCGTGACCGTAAAACACGATCATTACGGCGTGTTTCATATCACCGGCAATCAACGCTACGTCTCACCGGGCGATTATCTGGTCGAGGGAGATGCCTCATCCGCCTCCTATTTTCTGGCTGCCGCCGCCGTTAAAGGGGGAACCGTTAAGGTAACCGGCATTGGGCGCAACAGCGTTCAGGGTGATATCCGGTTTGCTGACGTACTGGAAAAAATGGGTGCCGTTATCGAATGGGGCGACGACTACATTGCCTGCACGCGCGGCGAACTGAACGCAATCGATCTGGATATGAATCATATTCCCGATGCTGCAATGACCATTGCTACCGCTGCACTGTTTGCCAAAGGCACCACGGTGTTGCGCAATATCTACAACTGGCGCGTCAAGGAGACTGACCGTCTGGCCGCGATGGCCATCGAGCTGCGCAAGGTAGGTGCGGAAGTGGAGGAGGGGAACGATTACATTCGTGTGACGCCGCCCACCGCTATTCAGTATGCGCAGATTGGCACCTATAACGATCATCGTATGGCGATGTGCTTCTCCCTGGTCGCGCTCTCCCCGTCGCCGGTTACCCTTCTCGATCCGGGTTGTACCGCCAAAACGTTTCCTGATTATTTCGAGCAGCTTTCCCGTATCAGCACGCTGGCATAAATCTGTAAATCCGCTGCTGAAAGTGCAGCGGATATTCAGCCTCCTGCCAGCGAGCGCCTGATATTCTCTGACGACATTTAGCGCATATCGTGCAGTTTTTTGGAAGCGACTATGCTTAAGGGGTAACGATCCTGGCGTAAGGTGCGTATAATGCGCGGCGATATTTGCCTGAGGCGTTTTTCTCAGGCATTCCAGCTACAGGAGAACGACATGACGGCTATAGCTCCGGTGATCACGATTGATGGTCCAGGCGGTGCCGGTAAAGGGACCTTGTGTAAAGCGATGGCAGAGGCGTTGCAGTGGCATCTGCTGGATTCTGGCGCAATATACCGAGTGCTGGCGCTGGCAGCGCTTCATCATCAGGTGGACATTACGTCTGAAGAGGCCCTTGTACCGATTGCCGCTCATCTTGACGTTCGCTTTGTCTCTACCGAAGGTGAACTGGACGTTATCCTGGAAGGTGAAAACGTTTCGGCTGAAATCCGTACCCAGGACGTGAGTAATACGGCATCAAAAGTCGCCGTCTTTCCACGGGTGCGCGAGGCGCTTCTGCGCCGTCAGCGGGCGTTTCGCGAGGCGCCTGGCCTGATTGCCGACGGCCGCGATATGGGAACCGTGGTTTTTCCGGATGCCCCGGTAAAAATCTTCCTTGATGCCAGTTCAGAAGAGCGCGCTCAGCGGCGTATGCTACAGTTGCAGGAGAAGGGCTTTAGTGTTAACTTTGAGCGCCTTTTATCCGAGATAAAAGAACGTGATGAACGCGACCGTAATCGCGCCATTGCGCCACTGATACCGGCAGAGGACGCGCTGGTGCTGGATTCAACCAGCATGACGATTGAGCAGGTTATTGAAATTTCGCTTAATTATGCGCGTGAGAAACTCGCTTTGCCGCAGTGACACCCGGGCCCAGGGGGCCCGAAAGTTTATCTAACCCTGTGATATGGACGTCATGGGGCATGTGAAACAACCCCACCCGTCAGGATGTCAGGTGGACGTTAAATTGAAGAATCCATAAGATTATCAATATGACTGAATCTTTTGCTCAACTATTTGAAGAATCCCTAAAAACAATCGAAACCCGTCCGGGTTCCATCGTTCGTGGCGTTGTTGTCTCAATCGACAAAGACGTCGTTCTGGTTGATGCGGGCCTGAAATCTGAATCTGCAATTCCTGCAGAGCAGTTCAAAAACGCAGCCGGCGAACTGGAAATCCAGGTTGGCGACGAAGTTGACGTTGCTCTGGATGCAGTGGAAGACGGCTTCGGTGAAACCCTGCTGTCCCGTGAGAAAGCTAAGCGTCACGAAGCATGGATCACGCTGGAAAAAGCTTACGAAGACGCTGAAACTGTTACCGGTGTTATCAACGGCAAGGTTAAAGGTGGCTTCACTGTTGAGCTGAACGGTATTCGTGCGTTCCTGCCAGGTTCACTGGTTGACGTTCGTCCGGTACGCGACACGCTGCACCTGGAAGGCAAAGAGCTTGAGTTCAAAGTAATCAAGCTGGATCAGAAGCGTAACAACGTGGTGGTTTCACGTCGTGCCGTTATCGAATCCGAAAACAGCGCAGAGCGCGATCAGCTGCTGGAAAACCTGCAGGAAGGCATGGAAGTTAAAGGTATCGTTAAGAACCTGACTGACTACGGTGCATTCGTTGATCTGGGCGGCGTTGACGGCCTGCTGCACATCACTGATATGGCATGGAAACGCGTTAAGCATCCAAGCGAAATCGTGAACGTTGGTGACGAAATCAACGTTAAAGTGCTGAAGTTCGACCGCGAGCGTACCCGTGTTTCTCTGGGTCTGAAGCAGCTGGGCGAAGATCCATGGGTTGCTATCGCTAAGCGTTACCCGGAAACCACTCGTCTGACTGGCCGCGTAACCAACCTGACCGACTACGGCTGCTTCGTTGAAATCGAAGAAGGCGTTGAAGGCCTGGTACACGTTTCAGAAATGGACTGGACCAACAAAAACATTCATCCGTCTAAAGTTGTTAACGTTGGCGATGTTGTTGAAGTTATGGTTCTGGATATCGACGAAGAACGTCGTCGTATCTCCCTGGGTCTGAAGCAGTGTAAAAACAACCCATGGCAGCAGTTTGCAGAGACCCACAACAAGGGCGACCGCGTTGAAGGTAAAATCAAGTCAATCACTGACTTCGGTATCTTCATCGGCCTGGACGGCGGTATCGACGGCCTGGTTCACCTGTCTGACATCTCCTGGAACGCTACCGGAGAAGAAGCGGTTCGTGAATACAAGAAAGGCGACGAAATCGCTGCTGTGGTTCTGCAGGTTGACGCAGAGCGCGAGCGTATCTCCCTGGGCGTTAAGCAGCTGGCAGAAGATCCGTTCAACAACTACGTCTCTCTGAACAAGAAAGGCGCGATTGTTAACGGTAAAGTGACTGCTGTTGATGCTAAAGGTGCTACAGTTGAATTAGCAGACGGCGTGGAAGGTTACCTGCGCGCTTCTGAAGCTTCACTGGACCGCGTTGAAGATGCGACTCTGGTTCTGAACGTCGGCGACGATGTTGAAGCGAAATTTACTGGCGTTGACCGTAAAAACCGCGTTGTTAGCCTGTCTGTTCGTGCGAAAGACCAGGCTGACGAGAAAGAAGCCATCAATACTGTTAACACCAAACAGGAAGAAGGTAACTTCTCCAGCGCTATGGCTGAAGCATTCAAAGCTGCTAAAGGCGAGTAATAGCTTTTGCCATCAGGGCGGCGCAGGTCGCCCTGATAACCGTTACTGTCAGAGCTTTTCCAAGGATTAACCGGAGGTTTTATGACCAAGTCAGAACTTATAGAACGACTTGCTGGCCAGCACTCTCATATTCCGGCGAAAGTCGTTGAGGATGCGGTAAAAGAGATGCTTGAGCATATGGCTACTACCTTAGCCGATGGCGAACGCATTGAAATCCGGGGTTTCGGCAGTTTCTCTTTGCACTATCGCGCTCCGCGTACCGGCCGTAACCCTAAAACGGGTGACAAAGTAGAGTTGGAAGGGAAGTACGTTCCACACTTTAAACCGGGAAAAGAGCTGCGGGATCGCGCAAATATCTACGGTTAAGGCTTACAGCATTACAGCGATAAAACGACACTTCGGTGTCGTTTTTTTTTGCCTGCAATAAACGTCTGCCAGACGCATCCTCTATTCCGAAAATACCAGTGTCCATCTTTCATAGTTGTATCCTGTTCACCGGGCAGTAATGGAAGCGGTCGCGCAATTTTCCCCCATTAGCTGTAACACGCCCAAATAGTTTGCGGTACCTGCCCCAGCCCACTGATTCCGCCGCTGATTTCCTTCCCTGATGCATGGACACTAGTATTCCCGGAATAAAGGAGTGCCGACATGCCTTATTCTCTTACCCGATTGTCTGTGTGGGTCATTATTGCCACGTTGCCGCTGACAATCCTGCCATCGCTGCCGGGAAGCAGATTTGACGCACTGCTGATGATTACGGCGGGCCTGCTGCTGGTTCTGCGAAGGAGGGGGGCAACCGATCTGGCGATAATTATGCTGATCGTGGTCTGGTCGGTCAGCGCAGGCCGTAGCATCGGGCAGCAGATAACGGGCTTAAGCACTGGCCCGGTTGACGCGGTGGTGCGTATCGAACAGCTTCTGCCCCAGTCTGAGCGGGTGAAGTTACGCATTCTACAGGTAGCGGGCAGGCCGATCTTTGCGCCCATTTATGCACTGGTAAAAGCACAGGGTGAACCTGTCCCTTACTGTGCCGGTCAGCGCTGGCAGATGAGGCTCAGGCTACGACCCGTTCACGCGCGGCTGAATGAGGGCAGCTTTGATGCACAGCGTTTCGCTCTGGCTAACCAGACGCCGCTGACGGGAAGAATTCTCGCAGCGGCTCTCGTAACACCGGCGTGCAGCTGGCGGCATCGCGTCATAACCGCAAGCAGGGAAAATTACGGGCATCTACCCTGGCAGTCTGTAATCTCGGCGCTGGCCTTCGGCGAGCGGGGCGATATCAACCGTGAAACCAGCCAGCTGCTGCGGGAAACCGGCACGGCGCATCTGATGGCGATATCAGGAATGCATATTGGCCTTGCGGCCAGTCTGGGCTGGGCGATTGCCCGACTGATGCAGCTGGGGTTTGCCCCGCGATGGATTGGCTACCGCTTTCCGTTGATCTTGAGCCTGCTGGCAGCGCTGATATACACCTGGCTTTCCGGCGGCAATCCTCCTGCAATTCGTGCGATGCTGGCACTCAGCGCCTGGAGTCTGCTCCGGCTGGGTGGGATCTGTTGCAGCAACTGGCAGGTATGGAGTATGTGCATTGGTTTGATACTCTTCTTTGAGCCGCTAAGCATACTGTCTGACAGCCTCTGGCTCTCGGCCGTGGCGGTAGCGGGCCTGTTGATTTGGTTTCACTGGTTTCCACTCCCGGCCAGGTTTATGCGGAAAAAACGCTGGCTGCTGCTGCGGCTTTTGCATGTGCAGTTTGGCATGTTCCTCCTGCTGCTACCGATTCAGGTCGTCATTTTTCATGGCTTTAGCCTCAGTGCGCTGCTGGCGAATCTCTGGGCCATCCCGATTATTACACTGCTGACCGTCCCTCTTTTGCTGTGTGCCATCATTGTTACCCCCCTTACGTCCTTAAGCCAGCTGCTGTGGTGGGGTGCGGACAGAACGCTGGCAGGGACATTTCTGCCCCTGAGGGCGCTGCCAACGGCCTGGCTGGACGTTAATACCCTGGCGCTATGGTTGAGCGGGCTGGCATGGCTGCTCATTCTCGCTATACGCTTCGGCGGCTGGCGAACCTCACCCCTGACGCTGGTGGCCTTTACGTTATCGCTGCTCTGCTTTCGTCTTAATACGACCCGAGCGGACTGGCGGGTCGATATGCTGGACGTGGGGCATGGGCTGGCAGTGGTGATATCCCGAGGGAGTCAGGCCACGCTTTATGATACCGGGAATCGCTGGGAAAGCGGCGATGCGGCACTCAGCCAGATCCTGCCCTGGCTAAAGTGGCAGGGCCTGACGCTGGAGCAGGTGATTATCAGCCACCAGCACCTTGACCATATGGGAGGGCTGGCCAGTATCCAGCGCGCGTTTCCGGCCGCCCGCGTTCGCAGCAATCCCGGCGCGGAGGGGCACTTGCCCTGTCACCGGGGCATAGTCTGGCAATGGCAGGGGCTGAACTTTCGGGTACTGTGGCCTGAGGAGGGGGAGAAGCGAGCCGGTAACGATCACTCCTGCGTGGTTGCTGTGAGCGACGGGAAATGGCGTGTGCTGTTAACTGGCGACATTGAGTCAAAAACTGAGCATCACCTGGTGAGGTTTTATCCCGCCGAGCTGCCCGCGGACGTATTGCAGGTGGCGCATCACGGCAGCGGCACGTCATCTTCGCCGCCTTTTCTCAGAGCCGTTTCCGCGCGGGTGGCACTCGCCTCGGTGGCGCGCTACAGCGCCTGGCGACTCCCCGCCAGCCGCGTGATGATGCGCTATAAGCAGAATCGCTATCAGTGGTATGACACGGCAGTTGAGGGGCAGGTAAGTATTCATTTTTTTGCTGAAAATTGGTTTGTCAAAGGGTTAAGAGCGCAAATAATGCCCCGTTGGTACCATCAGTGGTTTGGCGTACCACGTTATTCCAGGTAGAATAAGCGGCTATTTCATTTAAAGCTGGTTAAATAATGCATCAGGATAAAGATCTCTCCACCTGGCAGACATTCCGTCGCCTCTGGCCGATGATCGTGCCGTACAAAACGGGTTTGATTGTGGCAGCGATTGCGCTGGTACTCAACGCAGCGGGCGATACCTTAATGCTGTCACTGCTGAAACCGCTGCTGGACGACGGTTTTGGCAAGGCGAACTCTTCCGTACTGATTTGGATGCCGCTGGCCGTTATCGGTCTGATGCTGATCCGCGGCGTTACCAGCTACATCTCCAGCTACTGTATTTCATGGGTGTCAGGTAACGTGGTGATGGGCATGCGTCGTCGGCTTTTCAGCCATATGATGGGCATGCCGGTGGCCTTTTTCGATCAGCAGTCTACCGGGACGCTGCTTTCCCGCATCACCTATGATTCCGAGCAGGTCGCCTCGTCGTCATCAAGCGCGCTGGTGACCGTGGTACGCGAAGGCGCTTCGATTATTGGCCTGTTTATCATGATGTTTTATTACAGCTGGCAGCTGTCGCTGATTTTGATCGTCCTTGCGCCTATTGTCTCGTTAGCCATTCGCACCGTTTCAAAACGCTTTCGCAATATCAGCAAAAACATGCAGAACACCATGGGCCATGTAACGGCCAGCGCTGAACAGATGCTGAAAGGGCATAAAGAAGTGCTGATCTTTGGCGGTCAGGAGGTGGAAAGTGAGCGCTTTGGTCGGGTGAGTAACCGCATGCGCCAGCAGGGCATGAAGCTGGTTTCAGCCTCTTCTATCTCCGATCCGATTATTCAGCTTATTGCCTCCCTGGCGCTGGCTTTCGTGCTTTACGCCGCCAGTTTCCCCGGCGTGATGGCAACGCTGACGGCCGGTACTATCACCGTGGTATTCTCATCGATGATCGCGCTGATGCGTCCGCTTAAATCCCTTACCAACGTTAACGCCCAGTTCCAGCGCGGTATGGCCGCCTGCCAGACGCTGTTCTCTATTCTGGACAGCGAACAGGAAGTGGATACCGGCACCCGTACCCTGGAGCGTGCGAAAGGCGACGTTGAGTTCCGCGAGGTCACCTTCACCTATCCTGGCCGTGAAACTCCCGCTTTGCACCGTATCAATCTTGCGATTCCGCAGGGCAAAACGGTCGCCCTGGTCGGACGCTCAGGCTCGGGTAAGTCCACTATCGCCAGCCTGATGACGCGCTTCTACGATATTCAGCAGGGTGAGATTTTACTGGACGGTCACGATCTGCGTGAATATACCCTTAGCTCCCTGCGCGATCAGGTGGCGCTGGTGTCGCAGAATGTGCATCTGTTCAATGACACCGTCGCCAATAACATTGCCTATGCGCGCAGTGAGAAATACAGCCGTGCTGACATTGAGAAAGCCGCTACGATGGCCCACGCGATGGACTTTATTAACAAAATGGATAAGGGCCTGGACACCATCATTGGCGAAAATGGCGTTCTGCTTTCCGGTGGTCAGCGTCAGCGTATTGCTATCGCCCGTGCGCTGCTGCGCGATTCGCCGATTCTGATCCTGGATGAAGCGACCTCGGCGCTGGATACGGAATCAGAACGCGCGATCCAGTCCGCGCTGGACGAATTGCAGAAAAACCGCACCTCACTGGTTATTGCCCACCGCCTCTCTACCATTGAAAAAGCGGATGAAATTGTGGTGGTGGAAGATGGTTACATCGTTGAACGTGGCAGCCACAGCGATCTGCTGCTGCATAAGGGCGTCTATGCTCAGCTGCACAAAATGCAGTTTGGTCAATGATTGAACGTCTCTGGAGCGGCAGGTCGCCGCTTTACCTGCTGCTCCTGCCCCTGAGCCTGCTGTACGGGCTGGTCAGCAACCTGATCCGGCTCAGCTACGTTTGGGGCTGGCGGCGTGCCTGGCGGGCACCGGTTCCCGTTGTGGTGGTGGGGAATCTCACCGCCGGGGGAAATGGAAAAACGCCGGTAGTTATCTGGCTGGTGGAGGCGCTGCAAAAGCGTGGCTTCCGCCCCGGCGTGGTATCGCGCGGTTACGGCGGACGCGCAGCGCATTACCCGCTGGTGCTTGACTCTTTTACCTCCACCCAGCAGGCGGGCGATGAGCCGGTGCTGATCTATCAGCGCACCGGCGCTGCCGTGGCGGTGTCGCCAGTCCGGCGCGACGCGGTGCAGGCGCTGCTGGCGAAGGGCGAGGTTGACGTGATTATCAGCGACGATGGCCTGCAACACTATGCGCTGGCCCGTGATGTTGAGATTGTGGTGGTGGATGGACAGCGTCGATTCGGCAACGGCTGGTGGCTGCCTGCCGGGCCGATGCGCGAACGCGTTTCCCGCCTGCGTGGCGTTGATGCCGTCATTACCAACGGCGGTGAGGCGCAGGCGGGTGAAATCGCGATGACGCTGCTACCCGGCCAGGCGGTGAATGTGAAAACTCATGAGGTACAGCCGCTCTCTGCGCTTAACAACGTGGTGGCCATGGCCGGGATTGGCCATCCGCCGCGCTTTTTTGCCACGCTGCGCCAGCAGGGTGTTTGCCCGGTCAGAGAAGTCCCCTTTGCCGACCATCAAAACTACACCGCTGCACAGTTAACGGCGCTTACGGAACCCGACCAGCTGCTGCTGATGACGGAAAAAGACGCGGTGAAAGCACGCGCCTTTGCCGCCGATAACTGGTGGTATCTGCCGGTGGAGGCCCAGCTCCAGGCATCACAGGCAGCCACACTGCTGAATAGTATCATCGCGCACCTCTCCCGCTAACCACGCGGAACTTAGTGCACCCTTAGCGACAGGATGCCTCTTTACCTGCTCGTATCTCTCCCGCTAACGACGTGAAACGCGGTGCGTCCTGGGCCATAAGGCGCATCATTCACTCGCTCGTAACACTCATGCGAATTACGCTAAACTCAGTGCATCTTTTGCCAGGGGATGCCTTATGTCCACCCTCCAACTCTCTCTCAAACAGGCTCGCCAGCTCCATCTTGCGGCGCAGGGTTTACTGCGCCCCCCGAAGCGCAAAGCGCAGTTTTGCGACCTGCTTAGCACCCTGCGTCAGATGTCTCTGTTGCAGATAGATACGATTAATGTGGTTGCCCGCAGTCCTTACCTGGTCCTGTTCAGTCGCCTGGGTGACTACCCGCAGGCCTGGCTGGGCGAGGCACTCTCCAGCGGAAAACTGTTCGAATACTGGGCGCATGAAGCCTGCTTTATTCCGGCAGAAGATTACCCGCTGCTGCGCCACCGGATGCTTAGTCCGCACCGTCTCGGCTGGAAATACAACAGGGAGTGGATGCAGACGTGGCAGCAGGAAATCAGCCAGCTTTTACAGCATATTGAGAAAAACGGCCCGGTCAGATCGGCTGATTTCACCGCGCCTGCCGGACAAAAACCAGGCTGGTGGTCATGGAAGCCGCATAAAAAACACCTTGAAAATCTGTTCAGCGCAGGCGAGCTGATGGTGACCGAGCGGCGTAATTTCCAGCGGGTCTACGACCTTCGCCAGCGCGTATTGCCAGACTGGGACGATGCACAGCATGCACTGAGTGAGGAGGACGCGGTGGGGCAGATGCTGCGCAATACCGCCGCCAGCCTTGGCCTGTTTAAGCCCGCCTGGCTGGCGGATTATTATCGCCTTAAACGTGCGCCGGTCAGTGAAGCCCTGGCCAGCTGGCTGGAGAACGGTGAGGTAGTGGCCGCAGAGGTTGAGACCCTGGGGCGCTGCTATCTCCATCAATCGCTGTTTCCCCTGCTGGAAGCCATTCCACAGCCCACTCTTACCGCGATTCTTTCTCCTTTTGATCCGGTCGTGTGGGATCGCAAACGGGCGCGGGAGCTATTTAATTTCGATTACCGGCTTGAGTGCTATACGCCAGCCGCAAAGCGCCAGTTTGGCTACTTTGTGCTACCGATCCTCCATCGCGGCGCGCTAAAGGCAAGAATGGATGCCAAAATGCTGCGTAAAGAGAAAGTCCTGGTCGTCAGGCAGCTCTGGCTGGAGCCAGGGGTGAGTATGACTCAGGGAATGCTGCACGATTTCCGACAGGCCATCTCCCGCTTTGCACGCTGGCAGGGGGCAGAGTCGGTATTGCTGGAAAATCTTCCTGCCGCGCTGGCCGGAGAGTGGGGCAATGGCTGGATGCTGTAAGTTTGACGTCAGGGGGTAACTGCTCTGCGCCGTGCTATGATATTCTGACCATCCTGTCCGATCGGGTCCACCAGGGAGATACCATGGATCACCGTTTACTTGAAATTGTTGCCTGTCCTGTTTGCCACGGCAAACTCTATTACAGCAAAGCTAATCAGGAACTTATCTGCAAGCCTGATGGTCTGGCTTTCCCGGTGCGCGACGGCATTCCGGTATTACTGGAAACCGAATCGCGCGTGCTGACGCTGGAAGAGATTCATCCATGAGTTTTGTGGCAATCATTCCTGCGCGCTTCGCCTCCACGCGCCTGCCGGGTAAACCGCTGGTCGATATCCACGGCAAACCGATGGTGGTTCACGTTATGGCCCGTGCGCTGGAGTCGGGCGCAGAGCGGGTGATTGTGGCGACCGACAACGAAGAGGTCGCGCGCGCGGTCGAAGCCGCAGGGGGAGAGGTGTGCATGACCTGTGCCGATCATCAGTCCGGCACCGAACGTCTGGCGGAAGTGATTGAACGCTATCAGTTTCCTGACGAGACAATCATTGTCAATGTACAGGGCGATGAGCCGCTGATCCCGCCGGTTATCATCCGTCAGGTGGCGGAGAATCTGGCTAACAGCGAAGCAGATATGGCTACGCTGGCGGTACCGATCGAATCCGCGGAGGAAGCGTTCAATCCCAACGCGGTGAAGGTGGTGCGTGATGCGAAAGGCTACGCGCTATACTTCTCCCGCGCGCCGATCCCGTGGGATCGTGAGCGCTTCACGGCCTCACGCGATACCATCGGCGACGGGTTTCTTCGCCATATTGGCATTTACGGCTATCGTGCAGGGTTTATCCGCCGCTACGTGAGCTGGGAGCCGAGTCCGCTGGAGCAGATTGAGCTGCTGGAGCAGCTGAGAGTGCTGTGGTACGGCGAAAAGATCCACGTTGACGTTGCCAGAGCCATTCCCAGCGTGGGCGTGGATACACCAGAAGATTTGGCGCGCGTCCGGGCGGCCATGCAGTAATTTTTCGGGGCCAGCCCAGGCCCCGCAGATTTTTTCCGCTCACAACTCTGCCTTGTCGCCGCCATGGCCTGCTTACTCAATAGCCCCGTTTACACTGCTAAGGAGGAGTAATGGAACAGCTTCTTTCAGAACTGTCGCTGGTACTGGGCGAGCATCTCAGTCGCCTGGAGCGCATTAGCGAACAGCCTTACGCCAGCCTCTACTTCCTGTACGACCGGGAGGGCCACTCCATGCCGCTGGTGGCGAAATATTTCACCGTCAAAGGGATGGCCGCGCAGGAAGCCGGTAAGCTCTCGGTGCTGGCGCAGGAGAGTAGCGTACATGTGCCGCGGGTCTGGGGGCTGGTGACAAGTCAGCGGCCGCCGCAGCATGAGGTCCTGCTTATCGAAAGGATGGAGGGCGTATCGGTGGAGGCCCCCGCGCGCTCCCCGGTACGCTGGCATCAGCTACAGGATCAGATCGTCGATGCGCTGCTGACCTGGCACCGGGTAGAGAGCAATGGTCTGGTGGGCAGCGTCGACAGCACGCAGGAGAACACCTGGCCCACGTGGTATGCGCAGCGCGTCTCGGTGCTGTGGTCCACGCTGGGATTTATGCAGCCGAAGATGCTGTCGCAGCAGGACTACGCCGTGCTGAATCGCAGTCGTAAAGGCCTTGCCGGCCTGATGGCCGACTTCAGGGATCCCTGCGTGCTGGTGCACGGCAATCTCAGGCTGCGCAGCCTGATTAAGGGCCGGGACGATCGACTGCTGTCGATCTGCGATCCCGGCCGGCTGCTCTGGGCCCCACGTGAGTACGATCTGACCCGCCTGTGTGAGGAAGGGCCGGCAGAATCGCTGTTATATCACTATCTTCAGCGGGCGCCCGTAGACGAAGGCTTTATCGCCCGGCGCTGGCTCTATCTGATGTGGGATCAGATTGACAGCCTGATGCATTTTGGCCAGTTCGATCGGGCGACATTTGACCGCGCCGCGCGTTCACTCCTCCCCTGGCTTAGCTGAGTCCGGATCACTGCCCGCCGTGATCCGCTGCCAGAGTCGACCCATCGTTTCGTACAGCGCCCGATCGCTGTGCCCCAGCCACTGCGGAGAGGGCAGCACTTTCTCCCAGATATTCAGCGGAGAGTGGATAGCCAGCTGGTTCGCTGGCGCAGGCAGAGGATGCAGCCCCTGCTGATGAAAGAAAATCATTGCCCTCGGCAGGTGTGACGCTGAGGTCACCAGCAGGAAAGGGCGGTCGCCGACCACTTTTGCCACTTCCCGAGCCTCCTGGCGGGTATCCCGCGGCTTATCCAGCCGAATGATATCCGCGTCCGGCACCCCCAGCGACTGTGCAACGCGGGCGGTGACCTCAGCGGAGCTGACCGGATTGGTCTGTGCAGCCGCGCCGGTAAAGATCATCTTCGAACCCGGATTCTCCCGCCACAGCCGGATCCCCTCAGCCAGCCGGGGCAAACTGTTATTCAGCATATTAGCGCTGGGCGCCCACGCGGCATTCCAGGTGTAGCCGCCGCCCAGGACCACGACGTAGTCAACCTTCTGCTGGTTCCTCCAGGTGGGATACTGGTTTTCAATCGGTGCCAGCAGTGAATCCGCCACCGGCTGCAGGCTCAGCGCTAACAGCAGCAGCCAGGCAACGGAGAGGGTAATTTTGCCCGTTTTCTGCCAGCGGCTGAACCAGAGTAATAAAATTCCTATTGCCATGAGAATCAGCAGCACGGGCAGGGGCAGCAACAGCCCGCCAGTCGCTTTTTTTAACGCAAAAAGCATGGAAAAAAGCTCCATTTGTCCGAAAAAACGCCACCCAAAAGCGAAGCGGCGACTGAAAGGTTCATTCTCCGCCAGTGTATGTCAAAATAGCGCCCTGAATCACCTACTGAGCCGCCGGAGCCAGAACATGCAGCAGGATCGCAACTTTGATGATATCGCTGAAAAATTTTCTAAGAATATTTACGGTACCACTAAAGGCCGCATCCGGCAGGCCATCGTCTGGCAGGAGCTGGAGGATATTCTTGCGTCGCTGCCGCCGGGACCGCTACAGGTTCTTGACGCGGGCGGCGGCGAAGGGCAAACCGCCTGCGGCCTGGCTGCCAGAGGCCATAACGTGCTGCTTTGCGATCTCTCCGGCGAGATGTTAACGCGCGCGCGCTGTCATGCCGAAGAGAAAGGTGTGAGCGACAACATGCAATTTAAACAAATTAGCGCACAACAGGTCGCTCAACATTTGGATAAGCCAGCCGATCTGGTATTGTTTCACGCGGTGCTGGAATGGGTGGCGGATCCCGAAGCCGTTCTTGCGGCACTCTATGACACGCTGGCCCCAGGCGGCGTACTGTCGCTGATGTTTTACAATCTCAACGGCCTGACGATGCAAACCCTGGTGCTGGGGAATTTTGGTTATATGCAGGCGGATTTGCGCAAGCGTAAGCGAAAAACGCTCTCTCCCGATTTTCCCCGCGACCCACAGCAGGTTTATGGCTGGCTGGAGAATGCCGGGTTCAGCATAGAAAACAAAGCTGGCGTACGCGTGTTTCATGACTATATGCGCGATAAAAATAAGCAGACTGAGCGATTTGACGAGGTTCTGGCGCTGGAGAAACGTTTTTGCCGTCAGGAACCCTTTTTAAGTTTGGGCCGTTACATCCACGTTACCGCGCGGAAACCCACAAACAGGACGAACCATGAGTGAACTTTCCCAGACCGTACCGGAGCTGGTCGCCTGGGCGCGAAAAAATGACTTTTCCGTCTCACTGCCTACCGAAAGGCTGGCGTTTTTGCTGGCCATTGCCACCCTCAACGGGGAGCGTATGGATGGTGAAATGAGCGAAGGTGAACTGATTGATGCTTTCCGTCACGTCAGTGAAGGATTTGAACAAACCAGCGAAACGCTGACCAGTCGTGCTAATAACGCTATCAACGACATGGTACGTCAGCGCCTGCTTAACCGCTTTACCAGTGAGTTCTCCGAAGGCAACGCTATCTACCGGCTGACCCCGCTGGCCATCGGTATTACCGACTACTACATTCGCCAGCGTGAGTTTTCCACGCTCAGGCTGTCAATGCAGCTCTCTATCGTCGCCGGCGAACTCAAGCGCGCGGCGGACGCGGCGGCGGAAAACGGCGATGAATTTCACTGGCATCGTAACGTCTTCGCCCCGTTGAAATACTCCGTGGCGGAGATTTTTGACAGTATCGACATCACCCAGCGCATCATGGATGAGCAACAGCAGGCGGTGAAAGACGATATCGCGCAGCTGCTGAATAAGGACTGGCGCGCGGCCATCTCCAGCTGCGAGCTGCTGCTTAATGAAACCTCGGGTACGCTGCGTGAGCTACAGGACACGCTGGAAGCCGCAGGCGACAAACTACAGGCTAATCTGCTGCGCATTCAGGATGCGACGATGAACAGCCCCGATCTGGGCTTCGTCGACAAGCTGGTGTTTGACCTGCAAAACAAACTTGACCGCATTATCAGCTGGGGCCAGCAGGCCATTGACCTGTGGATCGGCTACGACCGACACGTCCATAAATTTATTCGTACCGCCATTGATATGGATAAAAACCGCGTATTTGCGCAACGATTACGCCAGTCGGTACAGAACTATTTCGACCAGCCGTGGGCATTAACCTACGCCAATGCCGATCGTCTGTACGACGTGCGTGACGAAGAGCTGACGCTGCGCAATGAAGAGGTAACCGGCGAGCTGCCTTCCGAGCTGGAATACGAAGAGTTCAGCGAGATCCGCGAGCAGCTGGCCGCCATGATTGCCGAGGCGCTGGCCATCTACAAGGCGCAGCAAAAACCGCTTAATCTCGGTGCGGTAATGCGTGATTATCTGGAGCAGTATCCGCGCGCGCGCCATTTTGACGTGGCGCGAATCGTTGTCGATCAGGCCGTGCGCTTAGGCGTGGCTGAAGCAGATTTCTCCGGCCTGCCCGCTGAGTGGCAGGTCATTAATGATTACGGAGCCAGGGTGCAGGCGCATGTCATCGATAAATATTGAACAAGTAATGCCGGTTAAGCTGGCGCAGGCGCTGGCTAACCCACTTTTCCCGGCGCTGGACAGCCAGCTGCGAGCAGGTCGACACGTCGGGATTGAGGAGCTGGACAACCACGCTTTTCTGATGGATTACCAGGAGTATCTGGAAGAGTTCTACGCGCGCTATCACGTTGAGCTTATCCGCGCCCCCGAAGGTTTTTTCTATCTGCGTCCGCGTTCAACCACGCTGATCCCGCGCTCGGTGCTCTCCGAACTGGATATGATGGTAGGCAAGATCCTCTGCTACCTCTATCTCAGCCCGGAGCGATTAGCCAATGAGGGAATTTTCACCCAGCAGGAGCTGTATGACGAGCTGGTAACGCTGGCAGATGAAAGCAAGCTGCTGAAGCTGGTTAACCAGCGCTCGACCGGTTCCGATCTCGACCGCCAGAAGCTACAGGAAAAAATGCGCGCGTCGCTCAATCGCCTGCGCCGCCTCGGCATGGTGTGGTTTATGGCCAATGACAGCAGCAAGTTTCGCATTATTGAATCGGTATTTCGCTTTGGTGCCGACGTGCGCAGCGGAGACGATGCGCGCGCAGCCCAGCTGAGAATGATCAGGGACGGTGAGGCGATGGCGATTGATGGCGGCCTGATGCTGAATGATGAAAGCGATGGGGAAGGAGAGGCGCAGAGTCGCCCATCCGACAACGCAGAGGATGAACAGGAATGATTGAACGCGGAAAATTTCGCTCGCTGACGCTGGTCAACTGGAACGGTTTTTTTGCCCGAACCTTCGACCTCGATGAGCTGGTCACCACGCTTTCCGGCGGCAACGGCGCCGGTAAGTCCACTACCATGGCCGCCTTTATCACCGCGCTGATCCCCGATCTGACGCTGCTGCACTTCCGTAATACCACCGAGGCGGGGGCAACCTCCGGGTCCCGCGACAAGGGTCTGCACGGTAAGCTGCGTCCCGGCGTCTGCTATGCAGCACTGGATGTGGTCAACTCGGTGCACCAGCGGGTGATCGTTGGCGTACGCCTGCAACAGGTTGCCGGACGCGATCGTAAGGTCGATATCAAACCTTTTAGCATTCACGGACTGCCGACCTCCATTAACCCGACGGAAATCCTTACCGAAACCGTTAATGCGCGTCAGGCGCGCGTGCTGCCGCTCAGTGAGCTGAAAGAGAAGTTCGAAGCGATGGAGAGCGTCCAGTTTAAGCAGTACAACTCCATCACCGACTACCACTCCATGATGTTTGATATGGGGATCGTGGCCCGACGCCTGCGCTCAGCGGCGGATCGCAGCAAATACTATCGCCTGATTGAAGCCTCGCTATACGGCGGTATTTCCAGCGCCATTACCCGCTCGCTGCGCGATTACCTGCTGCCGGAAAACAGCGGTGTGCGTAAGGCATTTCAGGATATGGAAGCCGCCCTGCGCGAAAACCGCATGACGCTTGAGGCTATCCGCGTTACGCAGTCTGACCGCGATCTGTTTAAGCATCTGATTTCTGAGGCGACCAGCTACGTTGCCGCGGACTATATGCGCCACGCCAACGAGCGTCGTATCCACCTTGATGGCGCGCTATTGCAGCGTAGCGAACTGCTGAGCAGCCGCAAACAGCTTGCCGCCGAGCAGTACCGACACGTTGATATGTCGCGCGAACTGGCTGAGCACAGCGCAGCGGAAAGCGATCTTGAAACTGACTACCAGAGCGCCAGCGATCATCTCAGCCTGGTGCAGACCGCGATGCGTCAGCAGGAGAAAATCGAACGCTATGAAGGTGATATCGACGAGCTGACCTTCCGGCTGGAGGAGCAGAGCGAGGTAGTGGCCGAAGCGCGTGAAGTCCATGAGGACAACGAGGCGCGCGCAGAGGCAGCGGAGCTGGAGGTTGATGAACTGAAAAGCCAGCTTGCTGACTATCAGCAGGCGCTGGATGTGCAGCAAACGCGCGCGATTCAGTATCAGCAGGCGCTACAGGCGCTGCAACGCGCGCAGCAACTCTGCCAGATCCCCGCTCTGAGCGTGGACAACGCTGAGGAGTGGCAGGAGACGTTCCAGGCAAAAGAGCAGGAGGCGACCGAACGCCTGCTGATGCTGGAACAAAAAATGAGCGTGGCCGGGGCGGCGCACAGCCAGTTTGAACAGGCATTTGAACTGGTGACCCGCATTGCCGGGCCCGTCAGCCGAAGCGAAGCGTATCAGACCGGGCGCGAGCTGCTGCGCGACGCCAGTAATCAGCGCTACCACGCCGACCAGCTTCAGTCCCTTCGCGGGCGCCTGGCCGAAATGGAACAGCGGCTGCGCGAACAGCAGGATGCGGAGCGGCTGCTGAATGATTTCTGCAAGCGCCAGGGTCAGCAGGTCGATCCGCAGGAGCTTGAAGGACTGCAGCACGGCCTGGAGGCGCAAATCGAGGCGCTGGGCGAAAGCGTTGCGGATGCCGGTGAACGCCGTATGGAGATGCGTCAGGAGCTGGAACAGGTGCGTGAACGCATCGCCCGCCTGACGCGTCAGGCACCGCAGTGGCTGGCCGCGCAGGATATTCTCAGCCAGCTGAGCGAACAGTCCGGGCAGGCGCTGGAAAACAGCCAGCAGGTGACTGAGTTTATGCAGATGCTGCTGGAGCGCGAGCGTGAACTGACCGTTGAGCGTGACGAGGTTTCCAGCCGCAAACGCAGGGTGGAGAACAAGATCGAACGTCTCAGCCAGCCGGGAGGGGCCGAAGACGCCCGCCTGAATACGCTGGCCGAGCGCTTTGGCGGCGTGCTGCTGTCCGAGATTTACGACGATGTAACGATCGACGATGCCCCGTACTTCTCTGCGCTTTACGGTCCTGCCCGCCACGCCATCGTCGTTCCCGATCTGTCACGGATCCGTGAACAGCTGGACGGGCTGGAAGAGTGTCCCGAAGATCTCTATCTCATCGAAGGGGATCCGCAGTCGTTTGACGACAGCGTATTTAACGTCGAGGAGCTGAATAAAGCGGTGGTGGTGAAGTCGGGTGAGCGCCAGTGGCGCTACTCCCGCTTTCCAAAAGTGCCGCTGTTTGGCCGCGCAGCCCGTGAAAATCAGCTTGAACTCCTGCATGCGGAGCGTGAGACGCTGGCCGAACGCTATGCCACGCTCTCCTTTGACGTGCAGAAAACGCAGCGACTGCATCAGTCGTTCAGCCGCTTTATCGGCACCCATCTCGGCGTGGCCTTTGACCCGGATCCGGAAGCCGCTCTGCGCCAGCACAATGCGCGTCGCGCGGAGCTGGAGCGCGCAATAAGTGCGCATGAAGAGGAAAATCAGCAGCAGCGTCAGCAGTTTGAACAGGCGAAGGAGGGCATTTCTCAGCTGAACCGTCTGATGCCTCGCGTCAGCCTGCTGATGGATGAAACGCTCCAGGATCGCTACGATGAGCTGCTGGAGCGGCTGGACGAAGCGCAGGAAGCGGCGCGCTTCCTGCAACAGCAGGGAAGCGCCCTGGCGAAGCTTGAGCCGCTGCTTTCGGTGCTGCAAAGCGACCCCGAGCAGCACGAGCAGCTCAAGCTTGACTATGCCCAGGCCAGTCAGGTGCAGCGCGATGCACGTCAGCAGGCGTTTGCCCTGACCGAAGTCGTCCAGCGTCGGGCGCATTTTGGCTATGTGGATTCGGCGGGTATGCTGGATGGCAATAGCGATCTGAATGAGAAGCTGCGTCAGCGTCTTGAACACGCCGAGGCTGAGCGGGCGCGGGCGCGTGAAAAGCTGCGTGGTCATCAGGCGCAGTTTACCCAGTATTCTCAGGTGCTGGCGTCGCTAAAAAGTTCTTACGACGCCAAGCGCGATATGTTGAAAGAGCTTCAGCAGGAGATGCAGGATATCGGCGTTCAGGCCGATGCCAGTGCCGAGGAGCGCGCGCGCCTGCGCCGGGATGAACTCTATACGGCCCTGAGCAACAACCGCGTACGGCGCAATCAGCTGGAAAAACAGCTCACCTTCTGTGAAGCAGAAATGGATGCGCTTCAGAAAAAACTGCGTCGCGTCGAACGTGACTACCACCAGAGCCGTGAGCAGGTGGTGAGCGCCAAGTCTGGCTGGGTGGCAGTATTGCGCCTGGTGAAAGATAACGGCGTTGAGCGCAGGCTGCATCGCCGCGAGCTGGCCTATCTGGGCGGAGATGAGTTGCGATCCATGTCGGATAAGGCGCTGGGTGCGCTGCGTCTGGCGGTGGCAGACAATGAACACCTGCGGGACATCCTGCGCCTGTCGGAGGATCCTAAACGTCCCGAGCGCAAAATTCAGTTCTTTATCGCCGTTTATCAGCACCTGCGTGAGCGTATCCGGCAGGATATTATCCGCACCGACGATCCGGTCGAAGCGATTGAGCAGATGGAAATTGAGCTGGGCCGTCTGACCGAAGAGCTGACGGCGCGCGAGAAGATGCTGGCAATCAGCTCGCGCAGCGCGGCGAACATTATCCGCAAAACCATTCAGCGCGAGCAGAACCGTATTCGCCAGCTCAACCAGGGGCTGCAAAGCGTCAGCTTTGGCCAGGTGAAAAGCGTCCGGCTCAACGTTAACGTGCGGGAAACTCATGCGACGCTGCTGGACGTGCTGTCGGAAGAGCATGAGCAGCATCAGGATCTGTTTAACAGCAATCGCCTGACCTTCTCAGAGGCGCTGGCTAAACTCTACCAGCGCCTGAATCCGCAGATTGATATGGGACAGCGCACGCCGCAAACCATTGGTGAAGAGCTGCTGGATTACCGTAACTACCTTGAAATGGAAGTTGAGGTTAACCGCGGTTCTGATGGCTGGCTACGTGCGGAGAGTGGGGCGCTGTCAACCGGTGAGGCGATCGGTACCGGGATGTCTATTCTGGTCATGGTTGTGCAGAGCTGGGAAGAGGAGTCACGACGCCTGCGCGGCAAGGATATTTCTCCTTGTCGACTGCTGTTCCTTGATGAAGCCGCGCGCCTTGATGCGAAATCCATCGCAACGCTGTTTGAACTGTGCGACCGCCTGGGAATGCAGCTGATCATCGCTGCGCCGGAAAACATCAGTCCGGAGAAGGGGACCACCTATAAACTGGTGCGTAAAGTGGTTAATAATGTTGAACACGTTCACGTAGTGGGGCTGCGCGGTTTTGCTGCGGAACCGACTGCCGCGAACACGCCAGACGAGACGCCTGAGCACCAGGCCTCGTCCTGATAACAGGTGAAATTTTCCGCCGTCAGATATAGATAAAAAGCTGGCGGCAGATTACTCTACCTACGGCATTAGCGGTTCACGCTGATGCCGTTTTCTTTTCTACACTTATAATAATCACCACGAAGTGATGGCCCGTCCGTTCAGACATTGCTCAGGAGGCAAGGGATGTTGCTGGCAAAATCGTTTACTGCAAGGTTATCCCTGTTGGGTTGTTGTCTGGCGCTCTCCCTGGGGGGGAGTCACTCCGCCGTGGCAGGTATTCCTCCTGTTTCCGCGCCGGTTAACGTATCAGTGAGTCACTCTCAGGCACAGTCACAGATATTGGCCCACCTACCAGCGGGCTATCGCCCTTTTTATCTGAGCCAGCTGGCGTCGCTCTATGCCAGTCATGGTATGCGCCCGATGTGGCAGGATCGTCAGGCCGTCCGGCAGTTTCAACAGCAGCTGGCCGAAGTCGCCATTTCGGGTGTTCAGCCGCAGTTTACACAATGGATAAAACTGCTGACCGAGCCCGCCGTTACCGGTCAGGCGCGGGATGTTGTTCTGTCGGATGCCATGCTGGGCTATCTGCAATTCGTCTCGAATGTACCGCTTAAAGGTGAGACCTGGCTCTACAGCAATGTGCCTTACAAGATGGAGGCACCTGGCCAGTCGGTGATTAACCAGTGGCAAAGAGCCGTAGCGGCAAGTCGCGATGAGGCCTTTATCGTCTCGCTGGCGCCGCAGCACCCTCAGTATCCGCGTATGCATCAGGCGCTTAAAACGCTGCTGGCTGATACCCACCCCTGGCCTCAGCTGGCGGGTCGGGAAACCCTGCGTCCGGGCCAGATGAGTGATAGCGTCCCAGCGCTGCGTGAAATTTTGCAGCGCACCGGTATGCTTTCTGCCGATACGCAGGCACCGAGGCCAGATGAGGATGCCGTGCCAACCTCGAACGTGCCAGTCAGCGTCAGCGACGTCAACGTGGCGGTAAGCCCGTCCGCAACGCCGCAGCCTGAGAGTGTGAAAGCCGATACGCCCAATGCGGTCGGCGATCTTCAGGGCGCGACGCCGCCCGCTAACCCGACTCTGGTCTATAGCGAGGATTTAGTTGCCGCGGTGAAACGCTTCCAGCGCTGGCAGGGGCTGGAAGCCGACGGCGCCATCGGTCTGCGTACCCGCGAGTGGCTGAATGTTTCGCCGCAGCGGCGTGCGGCGCTGCTGGCGCTAAACATTCAGCGCCTGCGGTTGCTGCCTGATGACATGCACAATGGCATTATGGTCAATATTCCCAACTATTCGCTGATCTACTATCTCAACGGGAATCAGATTCTGGCTTCAAGGGTGATAGTTGGACGCCCGGATCGCAAAACTCCGCTGATGCGCAGCGCCCTGAATAACGTGGTGCTGAATCCGCCGTGGAATGTGCCGACCACCCTGGTGCGCAAGGATATCGTGCCTAAAGTCAAAGTTGATCCCTCCTATCTTTATAAGCATAACTACCAGCTGCTTTCGGGATGGGATAGCGAAGCGCAGGTTATCGATCCCACGACTATTGACTGGAATATGATTTCCGCGGCCTCTTTCCCTTATCGCATCCGTCAGGCTCCGGGCGCAACCAACTCACTTGGCCGTTACAAATTCAATATGCCCAGCTCGGATGCTATTTATCTGCACGATACGCCGAACCATAATCTGTTCCAGAAGGATATTCGCGCGCTCAGCTCTGGCTGCGTCAGGGTGAACAAGGCTTCCGATCTCGCTAATCTGCTGCTGCAGGATGCTGGCTGGAATAATGTGCGCATCTCCAGCACCCTGAAGGAGGGCGATACCCGCTATGTTCCTATCAGGCATCGTATTCCGGTCAACCTCTATTATCTGACCGCGTGGATAGCTGACGACGGTGAGCCGCAGTATCGTACAGATATTTACAATTATGATAATACCGTCCGTTCCGGTGCGCAGGCACTGGCGGCCGCTGGTCAGTTATTGCTCTAATGACTGATTAAACAGGAGTAAAGGTTTTTTCGCAGTGAAGCGATACGCCCCTTTACGCAGCAGGAGTTTTCACTCTTGCTGCGTCGCTCACATTCCTCGGGTTGACTCCCCTCATGGCCGCGGTTATGGTTGCGAACATTAACTATTTCGCACTCTATCTAACCATTTATGCTGGGTAATACTGAATGATGGATAAATTCGACTCTCAACGCCGCAGATGGCTGACGCTGGGCGGTGCAGCCCTCGGTTGTGCACTGCTTCCCGGACAGGCTTTCGCCTCGCTTTCCACCTCCCGTCCTCGCATTTTGACACTCAATAATCTCAACACGGGTGAAACGCTCAAGACTGAGTTTTTCAATGGCAAAAGCTATGATAAAGATGAGCTTACGCGGCTAAATCATTTTTTCCGCGACTACCGGGCAAATCAAATTAAGAGTATCGATCCCCGCCTCTTCGATCACCTTTATCGTCTCCAGGCGATGCTCGATACCCGCAAACCTGTACAGCTCATCTCGGGTTATCGTTCCCTGGCGACTAACAATGCCATGCGCACTCACAGTAAAGGGGTGGCGAAGCACAGTTTTCACACGCTCGGACAGGCAATGGATTTCCACATTGAAGGTATTTCATTAAGCAATGTTCGCAAGGCAGCGCTTTCCATGCGCGCGGGTGGTGTAGGATACTATCCGAGAAGTAATTTTGTGCATATTGATACCGGCCCGGTACGGAGCTGGTCGTAATGAAATCCCGGTAAGTCCTCCGATGAGCCGGTAATGGAGCGTTATGAATTATCAAACTATTCCGGTGACGTCGTTTGAGCAGAACTGTTCATTAATCTGGTGCCCCGAGACTCATACGGCGGCGATTGTCGATCCTGGTGGTGATGCCGGGAAAATAGAGGCGCAGGTGGCGGAGCAGGGCGTTACCGTCAGCCAGATCCTGCTGACGCACGGTCATCTCGATCACGTGGGAGCCGCTGCAGAGCTGGCTAAGGTATACGGCGTACCGGTAGTTGGCCCGCATAAGGCGGATGCCTTCTGGCTTGAGGGGTTGCCCACACAGTCTCAGATGTTTGGTTTTCCCCACTGCGCTCCGCTGACGCCTGACCGCTGGCTGGAAGAGGGCGAGACCGTGCAGGTGGGCAATCTGTTACTTGAGATCCTGCTTTGTCCTGGCCATACCCCCGGCCATATTGTCTTTTTCGATCGCACTTCACGCCTGTTGATTTCGGGCGATGTGATTTTCAATGGTGGCGTGGGACGTACCGATTTCCCGCAGGGCAGCCACAGCGATTTAATCAAAGCCATTAAAACTAAGCTTTTGCCGTTAGGTGATGACGTAACCTTTCTACCCGGGCACGGACCTAAGTCCACTTTGGGACGCGAGCGTATTTCAAACCCTTTTCTTCAGTAGTATTTCCGGCGGGTGGTCAATTCCAGCGGTTGTCGGCCAGATGTTTAGGCGGTGATATTTGCTGTTCCGGAGGGCAATCCTGGTGATTGGCGTTTGGTTATACAGGCTGCGATATCTGCTATGCCGGATGATAATCCCATGGTTTGTGGGTTAGTTTTGCAGGCAGGTGATACCTGCTTTTCCGGTGGATAATTCCATGGTTTGTGGGTTAGTTTTGCAGGCGGTGATATCTGCTGTTCCGGTGGATAATCCCTGCGGGTGACGGGCGTCCTCACGCCACGCGTTGCGTGGTGCCTTTGGCTCCGACGCCAGGCCGGACGGCCCGGTCGCGAGCGGGCATCCCTGCCCGCCGCTCCCTGAGTGCAGCATCCCTGCTGCCCTCGCCTGGCCTTCCGTCTTCGCCGCAGCGCTGCGGAATGCCCGTCACCCGCTGGGATTATCCACCTCTCAGGCTTCCGAGCCGCTTTGAGTAAACCCGTTTATCTGGCCAGCTATCTGATCGATTTCCAGTTAAGCGCTGTTCGTGCGCAGGCTTTTGAGCCGCTTTAAGTTAACAACGTCGGTTTTTTGTGCCACCCGTTAGCGCACTGTAATGAGGCTGGCGAGCCGCAATATCCGTTATTTCGCGCGCAATCCCAGCGCCCGCTGATCAGTTGTATCGGCTGCGATACCTGCTGTGCCGGAGGACAATCCTGGTGGTTGTCGGTTGGTTATACAGGCTACGATATCTGCTGTGCCGGATGATAATCCTATGGTTTGTGGGTTAGTTTTGCAGGCGGTGATACCTGCTGCTCCGGTGGATAATTCCATGGTTTGTGGGTTAGCTTTGTAGGCTGTGATATCTGCTGTTCCGGTGGATAATCCCAGCGTGTGACGGGCGTCCTCACGCCACGCGTTGCGTGGTGCCTTTGGCTCCGACGCCAGGCCGGACGGCCCGGTCGCGAGCGGGCGTGCTGCCGCTCTTTGAGTGCAGCATCCCTGCTGCCCTCGCCTGGCCCTCCGTCTTCGCCGCAGCGCTGCGGAATGCCCGTAACCCGCTGGGATTATCCACCTCTCAGGCTTCTGAGCCGCTTTGAGTAAACCCGTTTATCTGGCCAGCTATCTGATCGATTTCCAGTTAAGCGCTGTTCGTGCGCAGGCTTTTGAGCCGCTTTAAGTTAACAACGTCGGTTTTTTGTGCCACCCGTTAGCGCACTGTAATGAGGCTGGCGAGCCGCAATATCCGTTATTTCGCGGGCAATCCCAGCGCCCGCTGATCAGTTGTATCGGCTGCGATACCTGCTGTGCCGGAGGACAATCCTGGTGGTTGTCGGTTGGTTATACAGGCTACGATATCTGCTGTGCCGGATGATAATCCTATGGTTTGTGGGTTAGTTTTGCAGGCGGTGATACCTGCTGTTCCGGTGGATAATTCCATGGTTTGTGGGTTAGTTTTGCAGGCTGTGATATCTGCGGTTCCGGTGGATAATCCCAGCGTTTGCCGGGCGTCCTCACGCCACGCGTTGCGTGGTGCCTTTGGCTCCGACGCCAGGCCGGACGGCCCGGTCGCGAGCGGGCGTCCTGCCCGCCGCTTCCTGAGTGCAGCATCCCTGCTGCCCTCGCCTGGCCCTCCGTCTTCGCCGCAGCGCTGCGGATTGCCCGTCACCCGCAGGGATTATCCACCTCTCAGGCTTCTGAGCCGCTTTGTTTGAAACCGTATGACTTTCCGCAGGCTACTGAGTCGCTTTTGGTGTACACGTTCAAATGTCTACAGATATCTTAACCACTTCCAGTTAGGCCGTACTAACGCGTAGGCTTTTGAGCCGATTTTAAGCAAACCGGCTTTCTTGTTTGCCTGGTCCTATTCTTTTTCTAACCTGCTGAAGGGTTCCCTGTAACACCCTAAACCGCTGTTGCTCTCAACCAGTACAATGCGAAGGAGCAGGTGAGTGGTGCCCCAATCTTTGTCGCACCGGACACCGTCCGCAGGCGACGGCTCTAAGCCTTTAGCACGGAAGTTGTCTTACTTGTATAGTTATGTTTGTTTGAACCACAGGCGAATGATCTCCTGTAACACCTGAAACTGCCGTTACCCGCAGCCAGTTTAGGCAAAAGGAGCAGGCGGGTGGGGCCCGGTGACAGGCAATCCGCAGCGCTGAGTGAAGAGAGTAAGACCCGGATGGGCCAGCAGGGATGCTGGCACAAGGGCATGCCGGGACAGGGATGTCCCGTCATGCCCGGTCCGAAAGGTCGACGAGCGGAACGAAGGAACCGCGCCACGCGCGGCGTGAGGACCGCCAGGCACCGGGCCCCACCCGTTGGCGACATCCCCACCCGTTGGCGACATCCCCACCCGTTGGCGACATCCCCACCCGTTGGCGACATCCCCACCCGTTGGCGACACCCCCACCCGTTGGCGACACCCCAGCCTTTGCCGCACCGGGCCCCCCCGCAGGCGACACCCCCAGCCTTTGCCGCGTACCGTAATGCCCTTAAAGAACCGCCACGATGGCTTCGCAAAGCGGTGACATATTATCCGGCGTCATCCCCGCAACGTTAACGCGGCCGGAATTAACCGCATAAACGCCAAACTCCTCGCGCAGGCGAATCACCTGATCTTTACTCAGGCCGCTGAATGAAAACATACCGTTCTGGCTGATGATAAAGCGGAAATCGCCTTTCGCGCCTTTCTCCTGCAGCGTATTCACAAACAGCTGGCGCATACGGTGGATACGCTGGCGCATATCGGTCAGCTCCTGCTCCCAGATGGCACGCAGCGCCTTATTGCTCAGAATGGTGGCTACCACCGCTGCGCCGTGTGCTGGCGGGTTAGAGTAGTTAGCCCGGATAGTGTATTTAACCTGGCTAAAAGCGGTAGTGGCAACGGCGGCGTCGCTGGCGACAAGGGTCAGCGCCCCGACGCGCTCATTATACAGGCCAAAATTCTTCGAGTATGAGCTGGCGACCAACAGCTCCTGATGGCTGGCAGCGAAAATACGCAGGCCTTCAGCATCTTCCTCAAGACCACGGGCAAAGCCCTGATAGGCGAAGTCAAACAGGGGCAGCCAGCCGCTGGCCTGGGAAACTTCAGCCAGTGTTGCCCACTGTTCGGCGGAAGGATCAACGCCGGTAGGGTTATGACAGCAGCCGTGGAAAAGTACGATATCACCCGCTTTTGCGCCACGCAGAGTGCTTAGCATACCGTCGAAATCGAGCGAATGTGTGGCCGCATCGTAATACTGATATTCGCAGACCTCCAGACCAGCAGCCTCGAAAACATTTTTATGATTCGGCCAGCTTGGATTGCTGATCCAGATACGCTTTGCGCCAGTCTGGGTCGAAATAAAATCGGCTGCTACGCGAAGCGCACCGGTGCCACCGGGTGTCTGCGCGGTACGCGCGCGCTGGCTGCTGATAACCGTACTTTCTTCGCCGAAGAGTAGCGCCTGGGTGCAGCGGGCAAAATCGGCCAGTCCATCAATGCTCAGATAGTTTTTAGTCTTTTCGTTTTCCAGCAGGTGCTGCTCAGCTTTTTTTACGCTGGTCAGCACGGGTGTATTACCGGTTTCGTCTTTATAGACGCCAATGCCGAGATTGATCTTATTTGGACGATCGTCGGCGCGAAAAAGATCGGCTAAACCAAGGATGGGGTCGGCGGGTGCTGCTGCAATGCGTTCAAACATAGTCAAATTCCGTTAGCGTCATCTGAAACGAAGTGTGCATCCAGATTACCGCCTGAGGGCACAAAATGCCAACCGTTTGCGGGGGAAAACAGGGGAAGTAAATTTATTCATGTCAGCACCAGTGGATAATAAATTGCTCGCTTTTCACGTTAGGCTGACAGATATCGGGCAATGGGCGGGACGTGTTGTATTTAATTGAAGCGGAATGATGTGGAGCGCGAGCGTCAATTCTTCTGTCTTGCGGAACAAATAAAAATGGGGCCGAAGCCCCATTTAATGACAGCGTGGAGATGAGCAGGCCATCCCACAGAGCAATTAGAACTGGTAAACCAGGCCTACTGCTACGGTGTCATCGGTGTTCAGACCCAGAGGGTTGTTGTCTTTCAGCAGGTTGATCTGGTAGTCAACGTAGGTAGACATGTTTTTGTTGAAGTAGTAAGTCGCACCAACGTCAGCGTATTTGATCAGGTCAGCATCGCCAATACCGTTGCCGATGTCTTTGCCTTTAGACTGAACGTAGCCCAGTGAAGGACGCAGGCCGAAATCGAACTGGTACTGTGCAACCAGCTCAATGTTCTGTGCTTTGTTAGCAAAAGAACTGATGCTGCCGGTCTGATTGTTGCTGAACGTTACCTGAGAGCTGGTAAACGGCGTAGCGTTACGCGTTTCACCGTACATTGCAGCCAGGTAAACGCTGTTAGCGTCATACTTGATGGCCGTTGCCCATGCTTCAGCGCGCTTGCCTGCACCATTGTTAATGGTGACGTCGTTGCCATTTGCGTCAAGTACCGCATTGCCGCTGCTGTCATTCAGAGTACGAACGCCAGAGGCCTGAGCGTTGGTACGGTCATAGGAACCATAGGCACCGGACACGCCCAGACCCACTGGTGAGGTGTAGCTGGTAGAGATGGCGTAGCCATCACCGTTTGAACGACGGGTATCGTCACGGTCGTTTTTACCCTGATACTGGAGAGCGAAGTCCCATCCATCAACCAGGCCAAAGAAGTTAGTATTACGATAGGTCAGGACACCAGTGGTACGGCCACCCAGGATACCTTCGTCGGTATAAGCTGAGTCACCGCCGAATTCTGGCAGCATATCCGTCCAGCCCATTGGATCGTACAGCAGGCTGTAGTTACGGCCATAATCGATTGAGCCGTACTGAGCGAATTTCAGACCGGCGAAGCCCAGACGCGTCTTGTTACCGCTCTGCGCATCAGAACCTTCAGAATTGTTGGCGTTAAAGTTGTATTCCCACTGGCCGTAACCGGTCAACATATCGTTGATCTGCGTTTCGCCTTTAAAACCAAAACGAACGTATGACTGATCGCCATCATTGCTGTCGTTATCAGAAAAATAGTGCAGACCAACCGCTTTACCGTACAGGTCCAGCTTGTTGCCGTCTTTATTATAAATTTCTGCTGCATTGGCTGCGCCTGCTGCTAAAAGTGCCGGGATAACCAGTGCCAGAATGTTGCGCTTCATCATTTTTATTACCCTCATTGGAGTTATTTGGACACCTGCCACTGCCGTCAACAATTCTTTACAGAACCCCGAAGAGAGTTTGGTGTCTTCCTGTGTCTGCACGCATCTTTCCATTCGCAGCGCGGTTAATCTAGCCCGAAAATGCTACTAATCTCGTATTCTGGTTACAATTAGAAAATATGTATTACAAGATGTAAAAATCACTGAACTTTGTGAAGCATCTCATGATTTACAAAAATAAAAAAAGGCCAGCGAGGCTGACCTTATTTATATATATGAATTTCTTATATTTAATGCTGAAATCAGAAGCTGGCGTTGCGCGGCGTACGTGGGAACGCGATAACATCTCTTACATTTTGTACGCCAGTGACATAAGCGATTAAACGTTCGAAACCTAATCCGAAACCTGAATGCGGTACGGTGCCGTAGCGACGCAGATCGCGATACCAGGAATAATCTTCTTTATTGAGTCCCATTTCGGCCAGGCGCGCATCCAGAACGTCCAGCCGCTCTTCACGCTGTGAACCCCCGATGATTTCACCAATGCCCGGAGCAAGAACGTCCATAGCCGCAACGGTCCGTCCATCATCATTCAGGCGCATGTAGAAGGCCTTAATGTCTTTAGGATAGTTTTTGACGACTACCGGGGCTTTGAAGTGTTTCTCAGCCAGGTAGCGTTCATGTTCGGAGGAGAGGTCAATGCCCCATGAAACGGCATTCTCAAACTTCTCGCCACAGGCAATCAGAATCTCTATGGCGTCGGTGTAATCGACCTGAGCAAAATCCGTCGTTACAAATTGTTCCAGGCGAGAAATGGCTTCTTTGTCTACGCGCTCTGCGAAGAAAGCCATATCATCGGCACGCTCGTTCAGGACCGCTTTAAACACGTATTTCAGCATCGCCTCAGCCAGCGCTGCGTTATCTTCCAGATCGGCAAACGCCACTTCCGGCTCCAGCATCCAAAACTCGGCCAGGTGGCGGCTGGTGTTGGAGTTCTCCGCGCGGAAAGTTGGGCCAAAGGTATAGATTTTGGAAATCGCACTGGCGTAGGTTTCGCCATTAAGCTGACCGGAGACGGTCAGAAAGGCTTCTTTGCCGAAAAAGTCTTCGTCGAAATTGACTTTACCTTCTGGCGTACGCGGCAGGTTTTCAAAGTCCAGCGTCGATACGCGGAACATTTCACCGGCACCTTCGGTGTCAGACGCGGTAATCAACGGGGTGGAAACCCAGAAAAAGCCCTGCTCATCAAAGAAGCGATGCAGCGCCTGGGCCAGGGTATGGCGAACGCGGGCTACGGCACCAATCAGGTTGGTGCGTGGGCGCAGGTGGGCGACTTCGCGCAGATACTCAATACTGTGACGTTTTGCCGCCATGGGATAGGTATCAGGATCGTCAACCCATCCGACGACCTCAACGGCAGTGGCCTGGATTTCAAAGCTTTGACCTTCACCCGGTGACTCAACAACTTTTCCGGTGATCGCCACCGAACAGCCGGTAGTCAGGCGCAGGACTTCATCCTGATAATTATTCAACGCATTATTGACGACAGCCTGGACGGGATTAAAGCAGGAGCCGTCATACACGGCAATGAAGGAAATACCGGCTTTTGAATCTCTTCTTGTACGCACCCAGCCGCGTACGGTGACTTCACTGTCAACCGCGACCCGGCCATGCAGTACATCCGCTACAGGCACAACGCTCATAAAAGTCTCTCACTATTATTCAGAAGGGGAAGTTATTACCCTAAATTGGGGTGATGCTATGTTACTTGCCGACTGGCGAGACACAAGAAGAATTCGTTATCGGGTGGGAGATTTCTTAACGAAAGAGAGAAGGATAAGAGAAGAGGGGAGACCTCTTCTCTTAATGACGCAAGGGTTAACTGGCTTTCTTGACCAGCGGCAGATCAAACGCCTTGCGCAGGGCGCGAACGAAGGCTTTATCCTGACAAATTGTTTTGCCCGGGCTGTCGGAGAGCTTAGCGACCGGTTTGCCGTTGCACTCCACCAGCTTAATAACAATATTCAGCGGCTTAACCTGAGGGATGTCGCAGGTCAGGCGGGTGCCGATGCCAAAGATGACGTCTGCCCGTTGCCCAAAATGCGCATAGAGATCGACCGCTTTTGCCAGATCGAGGTTATCCGAGAACACCAGCGTTTTGGTTTTCGGATCGATGCCCAGCGTTTCATAATGGGCGATCGCTTTTTCACCCCATTCCACCGGGTCGCCGGAGTCATGGCGCAGACCCTGATAACGGTTAGCAAACGTCTGGCCAAAGTCGCGCAAAAAGGCATCCATAGTAATGCAGTCGGTCAGTGCGATACCCAGATTATCAGGGTACTCATCAAGCCACGCCTGGAGAGCCGCGCGCTGGCTGTTTGCCAGCACCGGGCTAATCTGCTGATGGGCCTGAAACCATTCATGCGCCTGGGTTCCCACCGGCGGTAGCGCCAGACTGCGCGCAACATCATAGTTGCTGGAGCCGACCAGCCAGGGGACGTGCTGCTTAAGCGTGCTGACAATCGCGCGCTGCACGTCGCCCGAGAAGCGGCGGCGCGTGCCAAAATCCATCAGCTTAAAGCGCGACATATCCATCGAATCGGTCAGCCTGCTGAAATCAGCCAGCTTGCTGTTCAGACGGTCAACCGCCATGGCGGTCTGCACCCCTGGGGATCGGTGGCGATGGACCACTTCGCTTATCAGCGCCAGCAGGGGGACTTCCCACATGATGACCTCAAGCCAGCTTCCGCTGATGCGGATATCCAGCTTGCCGTGATGGTTGCGAACGCGTACCTGGCTGGGATCGTAACGAAACTGCTTTAGCCAGGTGAGATAATCCATTTTGAAAAAAGGCAGCTCTGCCAGATAGTTTGCTTCGTCGCCGGTCAACGCCAGCGTGCGCATCATGTCGATTTGTTCTCTAATTTCATCGGCATAAATACCCAGCAAATCGTCACCCCGGCAGCGGAATTCCGCCACTACGGGGACGTTCTGGTAACGATGGAACACTGCCTGTTGCATGTGCAGCTTGTAGGCATCCGTATCAAGCAACGTCGTCAATATCGGGGAATCATGTCGTGTCATGGTGCGTTTCAGCATCCTCTGGCGAAGAGCGTTATCCCTGGTTCAAAATAGTAAAGACGCAGGAGTATAACGTGAATCCTCATTTATTGAACTCAATCACAGCATAAATCATCGGTTCAGGTCGAGGGCAATCTGTGCGCTTGTTAATGAAATGTGTATTTAGGGCGCTTTATTTCTGTCGGGACAGGATTGTACGTGGCAACATGTCGCTAACAGGAATAGACTTGAAATGATTAACTAATTGTCGACGTGAGAACGCCCTATGACGCAACTGCCGCAAGCCAAAAATCGCCATGATTACCGTGCACCCGATTATACCATCACCGATATTGACCTGACGTTTATCCTGGATGCCAGCACAACGCAGGTCACCGCCATCAGCCAGATCAAACGGCTGAATCCGGCGGCAGGTGAATTACGTCTTGATGGCGAGAATCTGACGCTCATTTCGCTGACGATCGACGACACCCCCTGGCCGCACTATCGCCAGGAGCCGGATGCGCTGTATATCAGCCAGCTTCCCGACGCGTTCACTCTGAAAATCGTCAACGACATTCATCCGGATCAAAATACCGCGCTGGATGGCCTGTACAAATCCGGCGATGCGCTCTGCACCCAGTGCGAGGCCGAAGGCTTTCGCAATATCACCTGGTACCTTGACCGGCCGGACGTGCTGGCGCGTTTTACCACCACCATCATTGCTGAACAAACACGCTATCCCTTCCTGCTCTCTAACGGTAACCGCGTAGATGGCGGCCAGATGGAAGACGGGCGTCACTGGATGAAGTGGGAAGATCCTTTCCCTAAACCCTGCTATCTGTTTGCGCTGGTTGCGGGCGATTTCGATGTGCTGCGCGACAGCTTCAGAACGCGCTCTGGCCGCGACGTCGCGCTGGAGATCTTTGTCGATCGCGGTAATCTCGATCGCGCCGACTGGGCGATGACCTCGCTCAAAAACAGCATGAAATGGGACGAGGAGCGTTTCGGTCTGGAGTACGACCTGGATATCTTTATGATCGTCGCCGTCGATTTCTTTAATATGGGTGCGATGGAAAATAAGGGCCTCAACGTCTTTAACTCCAAATACGTGCTGGCGAAGGCGGAAACGGCAACCGATAAAGACTATCTCGGCATTGAAGCGGTGATCGGTCACGAATATTTCCATAACTGGACCGGCAACCGCGTCACCTGCCGCGACTGGTTCCAGCTCAGCCTGAAAGAGGGGCTGACGGTGTTCCGCGATCAGGAGTTCAGTTCCGATCTGGGGTCGCGTGCGGTCAACCGCATCGACAACGTGCGCATTATGCGTGGCGCCCAGTTTGCTGAAGATGCCAGTCCGATGGCGCATCCGATCCGTCCTGAGCAGGTGATCGAAATGAACAACTTCTACACCCTGACGGTGTATGAGAAAGGTTCAGAAGTGATCCGCATGCTGCACACCCTGTTGGGTGAAGAGAACTTCCAGAAGGGCATTCAGCTCTACTTCGAGCGCCACGACGGCAGCGCAGCCACCTGCGATGAATTTGTGCAGGCGCTGGAGGACGCGTCCAACGTCGATCTCTCCCAGTTCCGTCGCTGGTACAGCCAGTCCGGCACGCCGGTGCTGACCGTGCGCGATGACTACAACCCTGAACTGGAGCAGTATACGCTGCACGTCACCCAGGTGACGCCGCCGACGGCCGATCAGAAAGAGAAGCTGCCGCTGCATATTCCGCTCGATATCGAACTGTACGATGCCGAGGGCAGGGTGATCCCGCTTCAGCACAATGGGCATCCGGTGCATCACGTACTGAACGTGACGGAAGAGTTCCAGTCGTTCGTTTTCGATAAAGTCTACTTCCAGCCGGTACCCTCTCTGCTGCGCGAATTCTCTGCGCCGGTGAAGCTGGAGTATAACTGGAGCGATGCGCAGCTCACCTTCCTGATGCGTCACGCACGTAATGACTTTGCCCGCTGGGATGCGGCACAGAGCCTGCTGGCAATCTATATTCGTCTCAACGTTGCACGCTATCAGCAGGGCCAGCCGCTCTCTTTGCCGCTCCACGTTGCCGATGCTTTCCGCGCCGTGCTGCTGGAAGAGAACAGCGATCCGGCGCTGATGGCGCTGATCCTCTCGCTGCCGGGCGAGAATGAAATTGCCGAGCTGTTCGAGATAATCGATCCACAGGCAATTTCTGACGTGCGCGCCGCGCTGGTGCGCCTGCTGGCAACCGAACTGGCTGACGAATGGCTGGCGATTTATAACGCGCACCATACTCTGACGTATCGGGTTGAACATGCTGACATGGCGAAGCGCGCGCTGAAAAACGTCTGTCTGGGCTATCTGGCCTTTGGCGACGAGGCGCTGGCGGAAAAAGTGGTTACCGCGCAGTTTGAGCAGGCGAATAATATGACTGACTCGCTGGCTGCTATGTCGGCGGCGGTGGCAGCCGGGCTGCCCTGCCGGGATGCGCTACTGGAAGCCTTTGACAACCGCTGGCATAAAGATGGCCTGGTGATGGATAAGTGGTTTGCCCTGCAGGCGACCAGCCCCGCGCCGGACGTCTTAAGTCAGGTTAAGGCGCTGCTCGGACATCGATCCTTTACCCTGAGTAATCCAAACCGTATTCGATCGCTGATCGGCGCATTTGCTTCCGGCAATCCGGCGGCGTTCCATGCGGCCGACGGCAGCGGCTATCAGTTCCTGGTTGAGATTTTAACCGATCTGAACACCCGTAATCCGCAGGTGGCCTCCAGAATGATTGAGCCGCTGATCCGTCTTAAACGCTACGATGCGTCGCGTCAAACGCTGATGCGCCAGGCGCTGGAACAGCTACAGGGGCTGGAGAAGCTCTCAGGCGATCTTTTCGAGAAGATAACCAAAGCGCTCAATGCCTAAAGGTCGGCGCTAGCCGACGGCGGAATTCACTAAAAGCGCCAAACCGCCGCTTCCCTGTCAGCATGACTGACCGGGTAAGCGGCGGTTTTTTTATTTAAGGAGGGATTGGTGCCGTGTGAGACCCGCCCGCGACCGGATAAGATCCTAATCCTCACGACTGTCGTCCTGCTGCCCGGGCGTGGCATCAAAGATGCGCACGCTTTATCGCTGTGCGTAATGCTTTTCTGCTTCGGCAGGCGAGCGCTTCATCACCCGGTCCAGCACCTTCGCTTCCAGCTCTGCCAGCCTGACGGAACCTTTACGGCGAGGGCGGGGCAGATCGATGGTTAAATCCAGCCCAATCTCTCCCTCTTCGATCAGCAGCACACGGTCTGCCATTGCCACCGCTTCGCTGACGTCGTGGGTGACCAGCAGCACGGTAAAATGGTGCTTCTGCCACAGGGATTCGATCAGGTCCTGCATTTCAATGCGCGTCAGGGCATCCAGCGCCCCCAGCGGCTCATCCAGCAGTAGCAGACCGGGACGGTGGATCAGCGCACGCGCCAGCGCCACACGCTGCTTCTGGCCGCCCGACAGTGCCGCAGGCCACTCTGCTGCGCGCTCTGCGAGGCCCACAGCCTCCAGCGCCTGCCGCGCCGCCTCTTTCCAGGCGCGCCCTTTAAGGCCCAGCCCGACGTTATCAATTACGCTTTTCCACGGCAGCAGGCGCGCATCCTGAAACATCAGCCGGGTGTCGTCTTTCGCCTGGCTAAGCGGCGCACTGCCGGCTAAAAGTGCGCCGGTCGAGGTCTTTTCCAGTCCGGCCAGCAGGCGCAGCAGGGTGCTTTTACCGCAGCCGCTGCGTCCGACTACCGCCACAAACTGGCCGGAGGGGATATGCAGATTAATGTCATTCAGCACCGTACGACCATTGTACTGCTTGCTTACGCCGTTAATCGCCAGAGGCGTTCCGGCATTAAGACGCGCGGGAGAGGTGTTAACGTCACTCATGCGAAATCCTCCTTCAGTTGATAAGCGGGATGCCAGCGCAGCCACCAGCGTTCAAGCAGCAGCGCGCTGACGTCGGCCAGCTTGCCCAGCAGGGCGTATAAAATAATGGCGACCACCACCACATCGGTTTGTAAAAACTCACGGGCGTTCATGGCCAGATAGCCAATCCCGGAGTTCGCTGAGATGGTTTCAGCCACGATTAGCGTCAGCCACATCAAACCCAGCGCGAAGCGTACGCCAACCATAATTGACGGCAGCGCGCCCGGCAGCACCACCTGAATAAACAGACTCCAGCCAGAAAGCCCATAGCTGCGTGCCATCTCCACCAGCCCCCGGTCAATATTGCGGATGCCGTGATAGGTGTTGAGATAAATGGGGAACATGGTGCCGAGGGCCACCAGGAAAATTTTGGCCGATTCGTCGATGCCGAACCAGAGGATAACCAGCGGGATCAGCGCCAGATGCGGAACGTTACGCAGCATCTGAATTGAGGTGTCCAGCAGACGCTCCCCAAGGCGGGACATGCCGGTTATCAGGCCAAGAATCAGCCCGATGGACCCGCCGATGCCGAAACCAACGGCCGCTCGCCAGCTGCTGATGGCCAGGTGCTGCCACAGCTCACCGCTGACCGTCAGGTGCCAGAAGGTCACCACGATCGCCTCCGGCGAAGGCAAAATTCGGTTAGAGAGCCAACCGGTTTGTGAGGCAATCTGCCACACCACCACCAGCGCGATCGGCAGCGCCCAGGGAATAAGCTGATTGTTGATACGCTTAAGCTGCTTGTTCATGGTTACCTCAGCTCTGGGAGACTTTTTGTGGGGCAAAATCATGGGCTACCGCTTCGCCGTGAGCGACGACTGCCCGGGGCTGGGGAATTTCTGGCACCTCAAGATCCAGGTGGGGGAACAGCAGTTCACCCACGCGGTAAGCTTCCTCAAGGTGCGGATAGCCGGAGAGAATGAAGGTTTCAATGCCCAGGTCGGCATACTCCTGCATCCGGGCGGCTACCGTTTCGCCATCCCCCACCAGTGCCGTTCCGGCACCGCCGCGCACCAGTCCAACGCCGGCCCAGAGGTTGGGACTGATTTCCAGCTTGTCCCTGCGCCCTCCGTGCAGGGCCGCCATACGCTGCTGGCCGACGGAGTCCGTTCGCGCCAGCGCGGCCTGCGCTCTGGCGATGGTGGCATCATCCAGATGGGAGATCAGGCGGTCGGCGGCGCGCCAGGCTTCTTCATTCGTCTCGCGAACGATCACATGCAGGCGAATGCCAAATTTAACGCTACGGCCCTGCGCCGCCGCTTTGGCGCGGACCTGCTCAATCTTCTCTTTGACCTGCGCGGGGGGCTCGCCCCAGGTCAGATAGACATCGACCTGTTCGGCGGCCAGATCCTGGGCTGGCTCTGAGGAACCGCCAAACCAGAGTGGAGGACGCGGCTGCTGTACTGGCTTAAACATCAGGCGCGCACCGCGCACCCTGACGTGTTTACCTTCATAGTCCACCGTCTCGCCCTCCAGCACGCGACGCCAGATGCGGGTAAATTCCGCCGATTCTTCATAGCGCTCACGATGATCGAGGAACACGCCGTCACCGGCCAGCTCGTCGGCATCGCCGCCGGTGACCAGGTTGAACAGCGCGCGACCATTCGATAAACGGTCAAGCGTGGCGGCCTGACGGGCGGCCTGGGTGGGTGAAATCACGCCGGGGCGCAGCGCCACCAGAAAGCGCAGCCGCTGGGTGACCGGGATCAGTGATGCCGCGACCAGCCAGGCATCTTCACAGGAGCGTCCGGTAGGGATCAATACCCCACCAAAACCCAGCCTGTCCGCAGCCTGCGCTACCTGTTGCAGATAGCCGTGATCGACCGGGCGTGCCCCTTCGGCGGTGCCCAGATAGTGACCATCACCGTGGGTAGGAAGAAACCAGAAAACGGAAAGACTCATCGCGTAACTCCTTAATCAGTTCACGGTGGGGGCGTGCCAGATGCGGCTGGAAATATCCACCTTCACCGGCATTAAATGGTTGGCATAGAATAAATCGGCGGTCTGCTGCTGCGTTTTTTCCGTTTTGTCGCTGACGGGGGTAATCGTCGTTGGCGGACGGTGATCCAGATAGCTGGCGATGACCGCTTTCGGCAGGCCCATGGTGCTGGACAGCAGGGCGATACTGTTATCGCGGTCGCTTTGGGTCAACGCATCTGCCTGGCTGAACGTCTCCAGCACCTGGCTGATAAACGCGCCGTGGGCCTCGGTAAATGAACGCGTAGCCAGATAGAACGAACCGGTTTGATTAAGCTGGCTGCCGTCGGTAAGCACACGCACGCCGCCCTGCAACAGCGCGGCGGAGTAGTAGGGATCCCAGATGGCCCATGCATCGACATCGCCCTGCTGGAAAGCCGCGCGTGCATCGGCGGGCGTTAGCCAGACGGGTTTAATGTCGCTGAATTTCAGGCCGGCTTTCCCCAGCGCCCTGAGCAGCAGATTGTGCGAGCTGGAGCCTTTCTGTAGCGCCACTTTATGGCCTTTCAGATCGGCAACAGTTTTATAAGGGCTGTTTTTCGCCACCAGAATCACTTCAGCCCTGGGCTTAGGGGGTTCCTGACCGACGTAGAGCAGGTCGGCCCCGGCAGCCTGGGCAAAAATAGGGGGAATATCGCCGGTACTGCCGAGATCGATACTGTTAACGTTAAGCGCTTCCAGCATTTGTGGCCCCGCAGGGAATTCGACCCATTTGAAGTGCGTGCCAGGGAAGCGCTTTTCCAGCAGCTGGTGCGATTTTGTCAGCACCATACTGACCGACCCTTTCTGATAACCAATCCGGAAGGTTTCAGGGGCAGGGGAGTCGGCCGCCAGCGCGCTATGCAACATTATGCCGACGAGCATCAAGGTACCCGTTACTTTTGCAAACAGCTTCACGATCGGGTTCCTTAATCAGACGGCGACGGCCAGCGGCTGATGGCGACGAGACAGCGCCTGCCAGAAAGTTTCAATGGACTCGGCAATACGCGCCTCTAGCACCGGAGACAGCTCCGGCTGGCGATCGTAATGGGTCACCTGCGTATCATCGGCGAACACGCCGTGCAGGACTTCCTGCGCCTTAAGCGCGCTCAGTACGGGCTTAAGGGCGTAATCCACCGCGAGCATATGTGCCACAGTGCCGCCCGTTGCCAGCGGCAGAACCACTTTATGCTCAAGCGCCCGCTCGGGTAGAAGATCGAGAACGGTTTTCAGGGCACCGGAAAAAGAGGCTTTATAGACCGGGGTGGCAACGATCACGCCATCGGCACCCGCAAGGTCTTCCTTAAAGGCCAGCAGCGCAGGGGAATCAAAGCGGGCATTAAGCAGATCTTCCGGAGGGAAATTGTGCAGATTCCACGGAATAACGTCCACGCCGCGTTCCTCAAGCGCATGCTGACAAAGGGTCAATAACGCCGTGGAGCGTGAGGGATAGCGAGGACTTCCCGCCAGAGTAATAACGCGCATCGCCTCTCCTTATAACTAAAAGTTATTGATTAAACATATTAGATAACGAACAGGCTTATCCTGACAGAGTGAGGAAACAGGCTTAAATGATTTATCCGGCATTTATAAGTTACTTTCCGAATAAGAGTCGCCCGTAGATTTAGGGCGGGATGCGCGCAATCGTTTTACATTGAGTCAAAAGGACTTTACCATTTTGCCCCGCGCACAGCGTCACGCCACTGGCATGCAGTTCGGCGTATACCTTTTTAATCAGCCCCACTGCTGGGGTCATTCAGGAGCCTTTATGTATTACCCTCTGGTCCGTAAGGCGCTTTTCCAGCTTGATGCTGAGCGCGCGCATGAGTTGACGCTCCGGCAATTGCACCGCATTACCGGGACGCCCCTGCTGCCTTTGATCCGCCAGTCGCTGCCTTTCAAGCCCGTTAACTGCATGGGGCTGACGTTCAAAAATCCGCTGGGTCTGGCCGCAGGACTGGATAAAAATGGTGAATGTATAGATGCACTGGGCGCACTGGGCTTTGGCTTTATAGAAGTGGGTACGGTGACCCCGCGTCCGCAGGCGGGAAACGATAAGCCAAGAATGTTCCGCGTGCTGGAGGCTGAAGGCATCATTAATCGTATGGGATTCAATAATCTCGGTGTCGACCAGCTGGTGGAAAACGTTAAAAAGTCGCATTTTGACGGCGTGCTGGGGATCAATATCGGTAAAAATAAAGACACGCCGGTTGAGCAGGGTAAGGAAGACTATTTAATCTGCATGGAGAAAATTTATCCTTATGCAGGCTACATCGCCATCAATATATCTTCTCCCAATACCCCTGGCCTGCGTACGCTGCAATATGGCGAAGCGCTGGATGATTTGCTAAAAGCGATTAAAGAGAAGCAGAAAGATCTTGCCGCGCGCCATCATAAATATGTTCCTCTGGCGGTAAAGATCGCTCCGGATCTTTCCGAAGAGGAGCTAAGCCAAATTGCCGACAGTCTGGTGCGCCATAATATTGAGGGTGTTATTGCTACCAATACGACGCTCGATCGTTCTCTGGTCGCCGGATTAAAACATGCCGACGAAGCGGGAGGGCTAAGCGGTCGTCCCGTTCAGTCACGCAGTACGGAAATAATTCGTCGCCTGTCCCAGGAACTCCAGGGACGGCTGCCGATTATCGGCGTGGGGGGCATTGATTCACTGGTCTCAGCGCGGGAAAAATTAGCGGCTGGCGCTTCGCTCATTCAGGTGTATTCCGGGTTTATTTATAAAGGCCCGCCGCTGATAAAAGAAATTGTGAACCACCTCTGAGGGTGAATGCCGTCCCGACAGCGCTATTTTATTGGAGAGGGTAAATCCTACCCTCTCCAACATTTCACCCGTCGCACTGCCGCTTTTGTGTGCGATATCCTGCCGGAATTATCTCGAAAATATTGCTCCGGGTCCCAGGTTATCTGCCTGGGGCTTTATTTTCCCCGCTGGCTCGTTTATATTTTATCCTGTTTAACCGCAATGCTTACTCTCTGGACGCGATGGACGCTATTTATTGCGGTTTCGTCCGACGTTCTTATGCTAATTTTGCGTCCGTAATGTAAATAAGTATTACAATGGAATACATCATGAGAAATAAACCTGACGACAGCTGGCGCTGGTATTTCGATGCAGAGCAGGATTGCATGATGCTGGATTTTGCGGACGGCTCGATGTTCCGATCGCGCTTTACGCGCAAGGTATTGACGCCGGATGCCTTTAGCGCCGCAGGCTTCTGCGTTGACGATGCCGCAATGTTTTTCAGCTTTGAAGAGAGCTGTCGGCGCTGCAACCTGGATAGCGAACAACGCACGCAGCTGGTGCTGAACGCGCTGGTGGCCTGCCGCTTCCTTAAGCCCCTGATGCCCAAAAGCTGGCATTTCGAAACGCATCCAGGCCACTGCCATCCGGCAGAGGGCGAGCTGGTGAGTGTGAAACTCTGTGAAACCGGCGAGTGGGCGACGCTGCTGGTGGCGGAAGCGGGCGAAAAGGCTGCACTTTGCCTGCTTGCGCAGCCTGAGCTAACGGTGGCCGGTCGCAGCATGGCGCTGGGTGATGCAATTAAAGTGATGCACGATCGCCTTATTCCGCTGGCGAAAGAGTCCGCCCACAGCTTCGCCAGAGCCGTCTAACGCCTGAGATTAGGCGCTATCATCCGGCCGATCCCAGTACCAGGTCGCCTGCGGGAATGCAGCTGCAGCTGAGTATCGTGCCATCGTTGCGCACCGCGCCTTTTTTCAGCGGCGTGACCTCTCCGGCGACCAGCCTGACTTTGCAGCTGCCGCAAATGCCCGCTCTGCAGGAGTAGGGTATCCGATAGCCCTTCATCTCCAGCTGTTCCAGCAAAACCTGCTGGTTATTGCCGGTAAAAGGCTCATCCTCCCAGCTTATCGACAGGCTACCTTCCGCAACCGCGGCGACATCAAGCGTCTCAATCACTTCGCCGGGCCCATAGCGGCGGGCAGGTTTGCTCGACAGCACTTCCAGCTCGTCTCCGACGCGAAGGATGCCGCTATTTCTGGCCAGTAAATTAAGACCAAAATCAATATCGCCGCTGCCGTCGGTGGCGCTGCGGAACGTTTGCAGCGTGGCCAGAGGCTCTCCGCTCGGGTGTTTACGACCTCGCTCCGGGCTAACGGTCGTGAGTACGCAGCGGCTACAGGGCTTTGGCACCTCAAAAATGATTTCGCCAATGCGCAGCGTTGACCAGCTGTCTTCCGCCCAGGCGGCGGCACCGGTCACCACCAGGTTAGGGCGAAACTGCTCAAGCCTGACACCTGCGGGGCAGCGCTGACGCAAATCCTGTAGCGAAGCCTCATTAATCAGTAAAAAGGGAAAGCCATCGGCAAAGCTCAGCGGCACCTGCGCAAAGTTTTTTACCCGCCGGCTCATCTCAGGCCCTACCCAGCGCAGCTGTACCGGGCGGGGGAAAAAGCCGCTCAGCCACTGGTTAATAGCCTCGGGGGCAATCTGCGAGGTGAAGGTATTGCCCCAAACCATCGTCGTTGCCGGCGTCGGCTGAAAATCCGCCAGGCGGATACTGGCGCTGCTGCCGTCCGGCGCAGAAAGAAATAGCCCATCCGGCGTCAGTGCAGGTGTGAACAGCACCATTTCCGGATACTGACGTGCGGTGATAAAGGTTCCGTCCGGTTCGGTTATCATAAAGCTACGATCAAATACCAGACCGCTGTCCCGCGCCTGGGCCAGGGAAACCTGCGTTCCACGCATTGATTTTACCGGATGGATAAACAGGCGGGACAGGCTCAACATAATGTACTCCAGGCATAAACGGTTAAATAAAGGCGTCAGATAGCCGGGCAATTCACCTGGCGTAAACGAAAAGAAGCTAACTTTATGACATGGGCCTGTGATTAGCTATAATGCGCAGCAATTTTATGAAGACGACAAGTGACACTATGAATTCTCTGTTTGCCAGTACGGCGCGTGGGCTCGAAGAGCTATTAAAAAGTGAACTGGAAACCCTGGGGGCCGAAGGCTGCCAGATTGTCCAGGGCGGCGTACATTTCCAGGGTGACGATCGTCTGATGTACCAGAGCCTGATGTGGAGCCGCCTGGCATCGCGCATCCTGCTGCCGCTTACCGAATGTGGTGTCTACAGCGATCTGGACCTGTATCTGGGCGTGCAGGCTATCGACTGGCCTGCGATGTTCGGCAGCGATAAGACCTTTGCCGTTCACTTTAGCGGCCTGAATGAGGTTATCCGCAACAGTCAGTACGGCGCGCTTAAGGTGAAAGACGCCATCGTTGACAGCTTCACCCGTAAAAACCTTGCGCGGCCGGATGTGGACCGCGAACAGCCGGACATTCGTGTCAATGTCTGGCTCAATAAGGATACCGCCAGCATTGCGCTCGACCTGAGCGGTGAAGGGCTGCATCAGCGTGGCTACCGTCAGCAAACCGGACAGGCTCCCCTTAAGGAAAATCTGGCGGCCGCCATTGTTATGCGTTCCGGCTGGCAGGCGGGCACACCGCTGGTCGATCCGCTGTGTGGTTCAGGGACGCTGCTGATTGAAGCAGCGATGATCGCCACCGATCGTGCGCCGGGTCTGCACCGTACCCACTGGGGATTCACCGGCTGGGCTAAATTTGATGAAGCGCTCTGGCGTGAAGTCAGTAGCGAAGCCCAGGTCCGCGCGCGGCGCGGCCTGCAGGAGACGTCCTCCCGCTTTTACGGCTACGACAACGATTCCCGCGTTATCGAACGGGCGCGGGCGAATACCCGCCGCGCCGGACTGGCCGATATCATCAGCTATACCGTGCAGGATGCGCTTAAGCTGCAGAATCCTCTGCCGGATGGCCCAACCGGCACCGTGCTGAGCAACCCGCCCTACGGCGAGCGCCTGGAAAGCGAACCGGCCCTGATTGCGCTGCACAGCCAGCTGGGCCGCATTATGAAAAACCAGTTTGGCGGCTGGAATCTCTCCCTGTTCAGTGCCTCACCCGAGCTGCTGAGCTGCCTGCAACTGCGTGCCGATCGCCAGTTTAAGGCGAAAAACGGCCCGCTGGACTGCGTGCAAAAAAACTACGCGCTGGCGGTCAACACCTCGCCAAACGCGGTGGGGCAGATTGCCGAGGATTACGCTAACCGCCTGCGTAAGAACCTTAAGAAACTGGAGAAGTGGGCGCGCCAGGAAGGCATTGAATGCTACCGCATTTACGACGCGGATCTGCCAGACTACAACGTCGCGGTCGATCGCTACGGCGACTGGGTGGTCGTGCAGGAGTACGCGCCGCCAAAAACCATTGAACCGGCGAAGGCGCGTCAGCGTCTGTTTGACGTTATTTCTGCCACCCTCAGCGTATTAGATCTGCCGCCTAACCGGCTGGTTATGAAAACGCGCGAGCGGCAGAAGGGTAAAAGCCAGTATCAGAAGCTGGGCGAGAAGGGCGACTTTTTTGAGGTTACCGAATATAACGCCAGGCTGTGGGTGAACCTGACCGACTATCTGGATACCGGACTGTTCCTCGACCATCGCGTGGCACGAAAAATGCTCGGTCAGATGAGCAAGGGCAAGGACTTTCTCAACCTGTTTGCCTATACCGGCAGCGCCAGCGTCCATGCGGGCCTGGGCGGTGCACGAAGCACCACCACGGTGGATATGTCACGTACCTATCTGGAGTGGGCAGAGCGTAACCTGCGTCTGAACGGGCTAACCGGCAGACAGCACCGGCTGATGCAGGCCGACTGTCTGAACTGGCTGCAAACGTCAGATGAACAGTTCGATCTGATCTTTATCGATCCGCCAACCTTCTCCAACTCCAAGCGAATGGAAGAGAGTTTTGACGTGCAGCGCGACCATTTGTCGCTAATGACCGATTTGAAACGGCTGCTGCGGAAGGGCGGTACCATTATGTTTTCTAATAATAAGCGTGGGTTCAAAATGGACCACGATGGGCTGGCAGGGTTGAACCTGACCGCGCAGGAAATCACCGGCAAAACGCAGTCTCAGGACTTTGCCCGTAACCGTCAAATTCACAACTGCTGGCTGATAACCCACGCCGGTAAGGAATAAGTTTTATGTCTCTGATCAGTATCCATGGTGCCTACCTGTCATTCAGCGATGCACCGCTGTTGGACAACACCGAGCTTCACATTGAAGAAAACGAGCGGGTCTGTCTGGTCGGCCGTAACGGCGCGGGCAAATCCACGCTGATGAAGATCATCAACCGCGAGCAGCCGCTCGACGATGGCCGCATCATCTATGAGCAGGATCTGGTTGTGGCCCGCCTGCAGCAGGATCCGCCGCGTAACGTAAAGGGGTCGGTGTATGACTTTGTGGCGGAAGGCGTTAATGAGCAGGCCGAGTACCTGAAGGCTTATCATGCCATCTCACATCTGGTGATGACCGATCCGAGCGATAAAAACCTGAATGAAATGGGGCGCCTGCAAAGCATTCTGGATCATCAGAATCTGTGGCAGCTGGAAACCCGTATTCACGATGTGCTTAAGCAGATTGGACTTGACGCCGATGCGCCACTTTCATCGCTCTCAGGCGGCTGGCTGCGCAAAGCGGCACTGGGACGCGCGCTGGTCAGTAACCCTCGCGTACTGATGCTGGACGAGCCAACTAACCACCTGGATATTGAAACCATTGACTGGCTGGAAACCTTCCTGAAAACCTTCCAGGGCAGCATTATATTTATTTCCCATGACCGCTCATTTATCCGCAATATGGCGACGCGCATTGTCGATCTCGATCGCGGTAAGCTGGTCTCATGGCCGGGAAATTATGATGAGTACCTGCTGGGTAAAGAGGAAGCGCTGCGCGTTGAAGAGATGCAGAATGCCGAATTCGACCGCAAGCTGGCCCAGGAAGAGGTGTGGATCCGTCAGGGCATCAAGGCCCGCCGTACGCGCAACGAGGGCCGCGTACGCGCGCTTAAGGCGCTGCGCAACGAGCGCTCCGAGCGCCGTGAAGTGATGGGCAAAGCCAACATGCAGGTCGAAGAGGCGAGCCGCTCCGGTAAAATCGTCTTTGAGCTGGAGAACGTCAGCTACCGCATGGGTGAGAAACAGCTGGTGCGCGACTTCAGCGTCCAGGTTCAGCGCGGCGATAAGATTGCCCTGATTGGCCCTAACGGCTGCGGGAAAACCACGCTGCTGAAGCTGATGCTGGAACAGCTTAAAGCCGACAGCGGACGCGTGCATATCGGCACCAAGCTGGAAGTGGCCTACTTCGATCAGCATCGTGCCGAACTCGATCCCGATCGGACGGTAATGGATAACCTGGCCGAAGGTAAGCAGGAGGTGATGGTTAACGGTAAGCCGCGCCACGTACTGGGCTACCTGCAGGAGTTCCTGTTCCACCCCAAACGCGCCATGACGCCGGTTCGCGCACTTTCGGGCGGTGAACGTAACCGTCTGCTGCTGGCGCGCCTGTTCCTTAAGCCCAGCAACCTGCTGATCCTCGATGAACCGACCAACGACCTGGATGTTGAAACGCTGGAACTGCTTGAAGAGCTGATTGACGGCTATCAGGGAACGGTACTGCTGGTCAGCCACGATCGTCAGTTTGTGGACAACACCGTAACCGAATGCTGGATTTTCGACGGGCAGGGGGACATTGGTACCTTCGTGGGCGGATATCACGATGCGCAGCGTCAGCGCGCGGCCTGGAAGCAGAATCGCGCGGCGGCGAAGGCCGTGGCAACGACTCAGCGTCAGGAAAGTGTAAAAAGCGAGCCGGCAAAGCGCGGAGCCAGTAAGCTAAGCTATAACGTCCAGCGAGAACTGGAACAGCTACCGCAAAAGATGGAAGATCTGGAGCAGCAGCTTGAATCCCTGCAGGCTCAGGTGGCCGATTCCAGCTTTTTCAGCCAGCCCCATGAGGTGACGCAGCCAGTTCTGGATGCGCTGTCGCAGGCGGAGCAGGCGCTGGAAGTGGCCTTCGAGCGCTGGGAATATCTTGAATCGTTGAAAAATGATTAATTAAGTCACTCAGAGGTCAACAATGTGTTCGAATCACCACGCTGAACGATGGATGCTTTGCCCGCAGTGTGATCTGATGACGCAGTTACCGGAACTTAAGCCAGGCAGCAAGGCCAGCTGCCCACGCTGCGAGACCACGCTGGTCTCGCGCTGGGTGGAGCCGCGAAAGCGGCCCACTGGCTATGCGCTGGCTGCCCTGTTTATGCTGGTACTGGCCAACCTTTTTCCCTTCATCAATATGAATGTCTCGGGTCTTAGCAGTGAAATAAGCCTGCTGCGCATTCCCGAGGTGATGGTGTCCGAAGATTACAGCAGTCTGGCGACGCTGTTTATTCTGTTTGTGCAGGCGGTGCCCGCCCTGTGCATGATCATCATTCTGCTGCTGGTCAACTCTGTTCGCCTGCCGGAAACGCTCAGGCGAAATATGGCACGCATGCTGTTCCAGATGAAAAGCTGGGGAATGGCTGAAATTTTCCTTGCCGGGGTGTTAGTCAGTTTTGTGAAGCTGATGGCCTACGGCAGTATTGGCGTGGGCACCAGCTTTATCCCCTGGTGCCTGTTTTGCATTATGCAGCTGCGGGCGTTTCAGTGCGTCGATCGCCGCTGGCTGTGGGGGGAAATTGCGCCGGTTCCTGCGCTACCTGCCGCGCCGGAGGCCGGTATCAGCGGGCTGCGTCAGGGCATGCGCTCCTGCCCCTGCTGCACGGCCGTGCTGGCCGCCGATCGTTCGGTCTGTCCGCGCTGCGGCACGGTGGGGCATGCAAGGCGGCGGCACAGCCTGCAGTGGACCATGGCGTTACTGGTCACCTCGGTGCTGCTTTATATCCCTGCCAACCTGATGCCGATTATGATCACCGAAGCGCTGGGCAGTAAGATCACCTCAACCATTATGGCGGGCGTTGCCCTGCTGTGGGGCGAAGGGTCCTATCCGGTCGCGATGGTGATCTTCATTGCCAGTATTATGGTTCCCTCGCTGAAGATGATGGCGATTTGCTGGCTCTGCTGGGACGCTCACCGGCAGGGGCCGGGACGTCACGACAGTGAAAAAATGCACAAGATTTATGAGGTGGTGGAGTTCGTGGGTCGCTGGTCAATGATCGACGTCTTCGTTATTGCCGTCCTTTCCGCGCTGGTCCGTATGGGGAGATTAATGAACATCTATCCCGCGCCCGGTGCGCTGCTGTTTGCCATGGTGGTTATCCTGACGATGTTTGCCGCCATGACCTTTGACCCCCGTTTGACCTGGGATCGTGTACGAGAAAAGAGTCTTGAGGAGCCTGCAATTGAAGGAAAATAATCACGACGTGGCGACGGTTGATCAAATCAAGCGCTGGTCACCCGTCTGGATAATCCCCATCGTCACCGTACTGATTGGTGCGTGGATCCTATTTTATCACTTCAGTCATCAGGGACCGCTGGTGACGCTGATAACCACCAATGCTGAGGGGATTGAAGGGGGGAAAACCACCATCAAGAGCCGCAGCGTTGACGTCGGTGTTGTGCAGAGCGCGGTACTGACGGACGATCTGCACCACGTTGAGATCACCGCCCGCCTCAATTCCGGAATGGAAAAACTGCTTAAAGACGACAGCGCCTTCTGGGTGGTCAAGCCGACCATCGGTCGTGAAGGCGTGACTGGCCTGGGTACGCTACTTTCCGGGGCCTATATCGAATTACAGCCCGGTAATAAAGGTGAAAAGAAGGAGGAGTATCAGCTGCTTGATGCCCCCCCGCTGGCGCCACCCGATGCGAAAGGGATCCATATTACGCTTGATAGCATGAAAGCGGGCCAGCTTAATCCGGGCGATCCGGTACTGTTCCGGGGCTATCGCGTAGGTTCGGTTGAAACCAGCCACTTTGATGCCGATAAGCGCATGATGACCTACCAGCTTTTTGTCGCAGCGCCTTACGATCGTCTGATTACCACTAACGTGCGCTTCTGGAAAGACAGCGGCATTGCGGTTGATATGTCAGCGTCGGGGATGCGCGTGGAAATGGGGTCGCTGACTACGCTGTTTAGCGGTGGCGTAAGCTTTGATGTGCCAGACGGGTGGGAGCTGGGCAAGGTCGCCGAGAACAAAAGCGAATTTACCCTGTTTGACGATCAGCGGAGTATCCAGGATTCGCTTTATACGGTGCACAAAGATTTCGTGATGTTCTTCAGCGATTCGATTCGCGGCCTGCAGGCGGGCGCCCCGGTTGAATTCCGCGGCATACGTCTTGGAACCGTGGCTCAGGTGCCGTTCCAGTCGAAGGAGATCGCTCAGCGACTGAATAATGACTATCGCATTCCGGTGCTGATCCGTATCGAACCGGACCGCTTCCAGAGCATGCTGGGCAAAGACTTTGATATTGAGCGTCATCTTAAAGACGGCATCAAAAGCGGCCTGCGCGCATCGCTCAAATCGGCGAACCTGATCACCGGCTCGCTCTATATCGACCTTGATTTTTACAGTAACGCCAAACCTTTCACCGGTCCGGACACCTTTGCGGGTTATGAACTCATTCCAACCACCAGCGGCGGCCTGGCGCAAATCCAGCAAAAGCTCATGGATGCACTGGATAAGATCAATAATCTGCCGCTGAATCCGATGATTAATCAGGCAACCGGCACGCTGAAGGAGAGCCAGCGGACGATGCGTGAACTGCAAAAAACGCTGGATAACGTTAATCAAATCACCAGCAGTCAGTCGATGAAGGATCTGCCAGCCGATATGCAGAAAACCCTTCGCGAGCTCAACCGCAGCATGAAGGGCTTCCAGCCTGGCTCACCGGCCTACACCAAAATGGTTGGCGATATGCAGAGGCTCGATCAGGTGATGCGCGAACTTCAGCCGGTCCTGAAGACGCTGAACTCGAAAAGTAACGCGCTGGTATTTCAGGCTAAACCAGGGCAGGACCCACAGCCGAAGAGGGCGAAACAATGATGAAATGGATCCCCATTGCGCTGGCGCTGACGCTGGCCGGATGCAGCAGTACGCCGGAAACGAACTACTACCAGCTGCCGTCGGCCGATAAAACTACCGTGGTGAGCAGCCGTGAAGATGCCAGCCGCCCGGCGGTTTGGGTTGAGCACGTCGCCGTGCCGGACTACCTTGCGGGCAACGGCGTGGTGTTTCAGCGCAGCGATGTGCAGTATGTTATCGCCAGTAATAACCTCTGGGCCAGCCCGCTGGACCAGCAGCTCCAGCAGACGCTGGTAGCCAATCTGGGTGAAGCACTGCCCGGCTGGCTGGTATCTGCTTCACCGCTGGGACAGTCGCAGGACAAGCTTAACGTCAACGTTACCGGCTTCCACGGTCGCTATGACGGTCATGCGGTGATTAGCGGGGACTGGATCCTTGAGCATCAGGGGCAAATCATCAAGCGCAGTTTTTCTCTGACGCTGCCGCAAAACAAAGATGGCTATGATGCGCTGGTGAAAACCCTGGCGGCAGGATGGCAGCAGGAAGCACGGGTTATTGCTAATTCGATTATCAGCAATAATTAAAATAATTTAATCTTTGCCCTTAAGCCTTTGATCTTTGCAAGCGGATGTTTGCCAGGGTCGAAGGCTTTTTTAATGTTTAAACAGCGGTTTAAAGCCTTAAAGTGCCAATTTTAAGGTGTTCTCATTCCCGACTGACGTGTCATTTTGATGACGCTGGCGTGAAAATTGCGCATTGATTTTTGTCTCTGATGGCGATAGAACTTAAGGGTGGTTGCGCAGTAAGTAACCGCTGATTTCTTTCCACCAGAATCCACCTGACCTGAAGAGGGGACAACAGGCATGATGAAGAGACAGAAACGAGATCGACTCGAACGGGCACATTCACGCGGTTATCAGGCCGGTATTACCGGACGGTCCAAAGAGATATGTCCCTATCAAACGATAGAACCGAGGTCTCACTGGTTGGGAGGGTGGCGACAAGCCATGGAGGACAGGACGGTTTCGGTATAATCATCCTGTTTGACCCACGAATAACCTCCGCCCGGGCGGAGGTTTCCGTTTCTGCATCTTAGAAAGCGTTGGTGTCCTTAAACAGCCCCACTTTCAGATCGCTGGCGGTATAGATAACGTGGCCGTCTACCAGCACTTCACCATCCGCTACGCCCATGACCAGCTTGCGATTAATCACCCGCTTGAAATGGATACGGTAGGAAACTTTCTTAGCCGTGGGCAGTATCTGACCAGAGAATTTCACTTCGCCAACGCCCAGCGCACGGCCTTTACCTTCGGCACCCAGCCAGCCCAAATAAAATCCTACCAGCTGCCACATGGCATCCAGGCCCAGACAGCCAGGCATAACCGGATCGTTGATAAAGTGACAGCCGAAGAACCAGAGGTCAGGGCTGATATCCAGTTCGGCTTCAACAAAGCCTTTACCGTAGTTGCCGCCGTCTTCGGTCATTTTGACCACGCGGTCCATCATCAACATGTTGCCCGCGGGTAACGGTGGGCCTTCAGCCCCAAATAATTCTCCGCGACCAGAGGCAATGAGGTCTTCTTTTGTATAGGATTCGCGTTTATCTACCATGTTGTCAATAAGCCTTATTTTAGTGAAGCACGAAGTTTAGCGAACAGGTGTACGCTGAACAAGCCCAATCAGCTCTGGTTAAACCAGTTCAGCCAGCGCAGGGGCCACGGGCGATGATGGCGCAGCTCCTGCTGATTAATTTGCGCAATGCGCTCCTGTATGGTCCGTAACAGGCAGGGGCCTTCTTCTTTGTCCCATTCTGCGCCGGTCAGTAAAGGCAGGGCTTCATCCACGCTGTCCACTGCCCAGATATGAAATTTTTCTTCCCGTACTGCATCCACTACGTCCTGCTGTAGGGAGAGATGACGCACGTTAGCGGCGGGGATAATAACCCCCTGCTTACCGTTAAGGTCACGCTGATTACAGATATGGAAGAAGCCTTCAATCTTTTCATTCAGTCCGCCGACCGCCTGCACGCGACCAAACTGATCGACCGAACCGGTAACGGCAATTTGTTGAGTCAGCGGCTGGCTGGAGAGTGCGCTGATTAACGCGCAGAGTTCAGCCAGGGAGGCGCTATCGCCGTCAACTTCCGAGTAGGACTGTTCAAATACCACTGATGCCGAGAAGGGCAGCTGCTGTTCCAGTTCTAACTCCGCAATCAACCACGCCTGCATGATCATCATGCCCTTCGCATGGATATTGCCACCCAGTTCGGCTTTGCGCTCCACGTCGGTAAACTCGCCGTCGCCAACGTGAACCACGCAGCTGATGCGCGACGGTTCGCCGAAGGCGCGGGGATGGCCTGGGAACTCAATCACTGACAGGGCATTGATCTGCCCAATCATTTCGCCTTCCGTCTCTACGACTATCTGATCGAGAAGAATTTCATCCCGCACGCGCTCGGCCAGAAAACCCTCGCGCCACTCGCGCATTTCCAGGGCATTAAGAATATTTTCCCCGCTCAGGCTGCTATCCGCGCTGTACATCGCTGCTTCATGGAGCTGGCGTGAGATCCAGGCGGGACAGAGCGGTAACGTGTCCTGATCGCCGGTGTAACGCACGGCTTCACGGATCATTACCGGCCAAAAATCTTCTTTGATCGGCCCATAATCATGACTAACGGCGATGTCACTAAACCATCTCAGCCAGAGGGTGAACTCTTCGGCATCGACGATTTGAATATTATCTTCGAATTCGCCATAAAGTGAGAGAGCGGCGAGTTCGGGCTCCATTTCCTGGAAATCCGCCAGTACATCGCGATCGCCGGTGAGGACCAGACGGAACTGCATCGGCATTGAAGGTATAGCCGCGGGTAACGGGCGGGTTTCATCAGGAGAATGCCAGTCGAACTGACCGGTGGCCATGATCTTTTTCAGTCGGAGCCAGAGCAGGGGCTGAGCCAGTAGTGCGCGCAGCGAGAGAATCAGCGTGCCGCCGTTAGCCTTGTGAACCAGGCCGGGTTCGGGAATAAGAGTTGTCTGCTGCAGACGAATGCAGCCAAATAGCTCTTCAGCTTCAATCCAGTCTGCACGATGAATACCGCCCGTGCTGGCGAAATTATCTTCAGGAGTGACGGCAGGCTGCCAGCTAACTGACATCCCCTCTACCTGATAGTGACCGCCATAGAGCGAATCGTCATCCTCCTCAGCGAGGCGGGTGAGCTCGTCCTGCAGAAGTTTTTGATATTCAATATTTTCTGGCGTCTTGATTAACATCAGCGGAAATGCCGCTGGCGTTTGCAGAAGCAGGCTCAGACCGTTAAACAGGCGCGCTTGCACCAGAGCAAAACAGCTGCCGTCGGCTTCAAAAGCCTGCGAAAAAAGGGGCTGGACGCTTTCGATATCGGGCTGTAAAGCACGCCATTCTAATCTGTTATTGGTCAAAGTTATCGTATTTTTCTAAAATGAGTAAAAGCGGCATTATACAAGATTTCAGCCTGTTAAGCACCGGGGACATGTGTTTCACATCATGTTCAGATCGCAATAGAGATAACATCCTTGTTTTGTGTGCGGCTGCGCGTTAAAAACTGTTATTCTTAACCCGTTATGAAGTCAGCATGAGATTCCGATGAAATATCAGCAACTGGAAAATCTTGAAAGCGGTTGGAAATGGAAATACCTGGTAAAAAAACACCGGGAGGGTGAGGCGATTACGCGCTATCTGGAAAACAGCGCGGCACAGGTTGCTGTCGACGAACTTCTGGCTATGGAAAACCGACCGGTTGATGTGCTTATCTGGATAAGTAAGCATATTAATCCTGCGCTTGAAAACAGAATGAAGCAGACCATTCGCGCTCGTCGCAAACGGCATTTCAACGCTGAGCACCAGCACACCCGTAAAAAGTCGATCGATCTGGAATATCTGGTCTGGCAGCGACTGGCGGGGCTGGCCCAGCGGAGAAGCAGCACGCTTTCAGAAACCATCGTGCAGTTGATTGAGGATGCGGAAAGAAAAGAGCAGTACGCGAACCAGATGTCATCTCTCAGGCAGGATCTTAAGGCCATATTAGGTAAGCCAGACTAAATTCCAGCAAGAGTTATAAAAAGAAAACCCCGCCGGAGCGGGGTTTTTTTATCAAAGAAAGAACTTAGCTCTGTGGCTGAGTTACAACGTCTTTGATACCTTTAACTTCGATTTCTACGCGACGGTCCGGAGACAGGCAGTCGATCAGAGCCTTACGGCCTTTCACGCTGTCACAGGTGTTGCCGGTAACTGGGTTAGATTCGCCCATACCGCGTGCAGAGATCTTGTTAGATGGGATGCCTTTAGAAACGAGGTAGTCAACGACGGACTGAGCACGTTTCTCAGACAGCTTCTGGTTGTACTGCTCAGAACCGATGCGGTCTGTGAAGCCCAGAACGACGACTGAACCGTCTTTAGGATCCAGTGAGCTCAGCTGGGTGTACAGCTGATCCAGAGCCTGCTGACCTTCTGGCTTCAGAGTAGCCTTGTTGAAGGTGAACAGAACGTCAGACTTCATGGTGAAACGCTTGGTTTCAACAACTGGAGCCGGAGCAGGTGCTGGAGCCGGAGCTGGAGCAGCATCATCCTGACCGAAACGGTAAGAAACACCAACGCTCAGCATGGCGTTATCAGGACGCGTACCAACGGTACCTGCATCACCGATGTTGTTAACCCACTGGTAGTCCAGACGGGTTGCCCAGTTTTTGGTCAGTGCGTATTCAACACCAACAGCTGCCAGCGGAGAAACGCCGGTGTCGTGGTCGCTGATACGGTTGCCAGTCAGGGTGTTCTGCTGAGTAGAGTCTGCACGCCATACCATACCACCCAGACGTGTATAAACGTCCAGATCGTCAGCAATTGGGTAGCTCAGTTTAGCAGCCAGCTGAATGCCCTGTGCTTTGAATGCGCCGTTTACGTTGTTGCCTTTGTGAGGCATACGACCCAGCCAGTCATAACCCAGTTCGAAGCCCAGGTACTGATTAGCCTGATAACCACCGAATGCACCAGCGCCAAGCTGGCTCTCGTGAGTTGGGCCATCATTGTTGGAATAACCGTTACCGTAGTAACCAGTGTCGTGGTACTGAGACCAGCCCAGTTTAGCACCGGTGTACCAGGTGTTATCTTTCGGGGCGGCCTGCGCTACGGTAGCGAAGCCAGCCAGTGCCACTGCAATTGCGATAGCTGTCTTTTTCATTTTTGCGCCTCGTTATCATCCAAATAGGCAATGAGCTTTCATTAGCTCTTTGATTAAATCCTTCGCCGGGTTATGAAGCTCGATTGTGACTCATCCAAAAAATGGTGGTTATTGAGCACCCTGGCGACGTAAAGTCTACAACGTACCAGCAAAGTTACAAGTATGATGTGAGCGACAACAGCAAAAAAAGTTCCTTCCACACACAAATTTTCACATTTGTGGACAGGTTTCATCCTAAAAGAAGAGATTTTGAGAGCTGCTAAACCATTGTTGTGCCGCGCCAGCCCATTATCAGCCGATATTCGCGGGCCTGGTGGAAAATAATCATGAGAAAATTCTTATTTTTACTTAATGATACAAAGTAGAGTGAATTTTTATCCCGTTGCACGGTCTGGAGGTAACGATTTTTGCCCGATCGGGCCGCATGATCAATCCCAGAGCATTTCCTGCGGAGGCCGCATGCTGAAGTCTGAGGCGATCTTCCAGCGTAATTTCACCGGGCAACCAGCCTAAAACCACACTGTAATTGCCGGTTTGCAGCGCTTTAATCATCGCTTCAACGGTAGTGATAGCGCCTGACTGACTCACCTGCATGACTTTATCCAACGGTAAACCCGATTGCATTAGCCAGCTGCGGCTCAATTTTTGCTGAGGCGTTAGCCATAGCTGCCAGCGCGATTGCGTACCAAGCTGCTGAAGCAGAGGCAGTAACAGCATTTGCGTCATGCCTGGCTGGTTTTCACTGTAGATCATTTCGCTGATCAGGCCCGTTGCGCCCTCAGTCTGAGATGTGTCACCGGCACAGGCTGGAGTTGAATTAAAAGCAGCGGTGCGAACACGTGGCTTCAGAGAATGAGTATACATAATGGCTTCGCCCCCAGGGTTACTGTATGAATATACAGTATAGGCCAGGTGGATAAAGATCAACCTTATTTTTTTGAAAATGCCTCGCAAAAAAGAAACGTAAATGTCCTTCCAGGCAATTATTCATTGAACCCTTAACGTCGATTGCATACTTTCTACAGCGCAGCAAAGAAAAAGTTTTACGTAAGGACGGCTTTGGCACAAGGAGAGAGAAATGCATGATTCAAAAGTAAAAATTGAGCAGGCTAAGCGTGACCTTGCCGCATTGGGCGATATCGACAGTCGCAGCCAGTTTGGCGGTTACAGCCTGTCAGTGGGGAAAGTGGTTTTTGCGCTCATCGCGGAGGGGGAACTTTATCTGCGTGCCTGTGAACAGGCTAAGCCCTATCTGGTTGAGCGCCAGATGGAACCTCTCTGTTTCAACAAAAGAGGAATACCGGTGACGCTGGATTATTATCGTGTTGATCCGGCGCTCTGGTCCCAGCAGGAGCAACTGATCGCTTTGTCCAAACTTTGCCTGCAGGGGGCGCGTAAGCATCGTGAAGGGGTTTTACAGAACCGGAGACTGAAGGATCTGCCCAACCTGAGCTTACGTCTTGAACTCGAACTGAGAAGGGTAGGGATCAGCAGCGTACAAATGCTGAGGGAACAGGGGGCGAAGGAGAGCTGGCTGAAGCTCCGGGCCTGTAATAAGAACCTCAGTATCAGCGTCCTGTTTGCGCTTCAGGGGGCGATACTGGGGCGTCATCATCAGGCGCTGCCTGATGATATTAAAGAAGAACTTCGGGAGTGGCACCGGATGACGCTCCGGTGCCCGCAATGAATGAAGGTACGGATACCCCTAAATCTTATTAATGAGGACCTGCTTTCTCAGCTGCGCTAGTTCGGGTAGGAGCGCAATAAGTAAGCCGACCTGTTGCAGAATGAGAGGCTCTTTCGTCTCCGGGTCGGCTTCCATGGTTTCAATTCGCTCAGAAAGGCATGCCAGTGCGTCTGTGGCTTTTACCTCATCAACGCTTTTAACCTGTAGCACGTCGTCAACATAGCAGACAGCATCCTCCAGTACTTTCAGCATCAGTTCATGCTGAATTTTTTCCCGGTGAGCGCCCAGCGCCGAGATATAGCTGAGAAAGGAGTGATTCAGACACATCAGGCGAAAGGCCGCTTCCCGCAGGGGGGCATCCGCATTTTTCTCGGCAGAAATCGCCGACACGACGGATGCCAGCTCAGCGTCGCTGTTATGCGCATCACGGCGCGCAATGCGATAAGCAAGGCGATTATCTTTACCCTGATGGTATTGCACCAGGATGGCATCAAGATAGCGACAGTTGGCGCTTACCGCCTGCTCAGCGACGGCGGAGAGCCGCCTGAAGCGCCAGTCGGGCCAGATAAAGGCAACGGCCAGCCAGGCGAGCGCGCATCCGAGCAGCGTATCAATAATTCTCGGCAGAGCGACTTCAAATCCCTCGCCCAGTAGATTGAAGCAAAACAGTACCAGTAAGGTAATAAACATGGTTGCATGGGCATACTGAGACTGGCGGAAGGCGAAAAACAGTACGCCGGTCACCACGATAAGGATCAGTTGCCCCTCAACCGAAGGCACCAGCCACAGCAGCGGCAGGCCGATGATGATACCGATAACTGTGCCCGCGATACGCAGAGCCAGCCGTCTTTTGGTGGCATTGTAATTAGGCTGGCAAACAAACAGACTGGTTAGCAGTATCCAGTAGCCATGTTGAAGTCCGGTTACCTGAATAAAGGTATAACCTGCGCAGAGCAGAAGTGACATGCGAACGGCGTGTCTGAATAAAGGCGATTCAGGGGAAAGGTGTCGACTCAGCCGCAGCCTGATATCGGCCCAGCCCGTGAGTCCTTCACTGGAAAGCGTGCTGTCGTGGCTTTGCGTGCCAGCAGCCTGAAGCTGTTCGGATTCGATTGTGGCCAGCTGTGCGTCGACGGCCCGCAAATTGTTCAGCAAATAGTGCATGGCTTTTACTTCACCACTGGCGGGCTGTGTGTTCTTTAGCCTGTCCAGCGCGGCCTGAAGATGAACAAACACCCGCTCAAACCGGCCATCGTGCTGGTAAGTTTCCCGCATCAAAATACAGTTGGCCAACTGACGGCAGGCACCGGCCTGCATGGATAGCAGGCGCTGAAAGCGGAAAAGAATATCGCTGTAGCGATACTCCTGACGCAGCGCGTGATACTGGACGTGCGAGGAACTGGCGCGTTCATGGATATCCTGAGCCACAAAATAGTAGTGCAGCGTCCGACGCGTACCACGCTGCCCCCGGTCTCCCCGCAGGCGGGACTGGATTGATATTTTTGACTGATTCAGCGTGGCAACCAGCTGACTGTTTGCCATTGCAACCTCTATCAGGGTGTCGCTGTCGCCCTCTTCGGCATCAGGATCGAACAGGCCTGCCTTGGCATCAAGATAAAGTGCCAGCCCCTCATAGCATCGGGCCATATTCTCCTGGAGTGGACGAATAGGGAAAATGACGTGGCCGGTAAGCGTTAACAGGTTGTACCAGGCCGCGCCCACCAGCAAAAGCACGGGCTGGAGATACCACTGGGGGAACAGACCTATCCCTAACAGGGTATAGATAGCAATGAGCAAGGCACCAAACGCAATGGTGGCGTAGCGCTGGCCAAGCGCTCCCAGCAAAATAAATCCCCAGGTTGACACCGCCAGGCCAGCGGTAAACAGCCAGGGCTGGGGGGAAAGGAGTTCGACGGAAACCGACGCTACGCAAAAACAGACCAGGGTGATAAGCAGGTTTCGCAATCTGCCGCTCAGGCGATCGTCCAGATCGGCCAGCGCAGCGGCAACCACGCCAAGGGTTAGCGGAATGGTCCAGGTTATTTGATTTAACCACCAGGGTAAGCCGGTGGTCCCCGCGAGGGCGATAAATATCCGCAGGTTGTAAAGCAGGGCGCTATTGTAGGCATAGCGCCGAAGGCCGCGCGTAAGCGTGATTTGCATAGTCAGTTAAATCGGCGGCGGGCATTGGCTTCACGGGCAGCCTGAGCCACTTCAACCGGAACCACACGGCGGCCCACTGGCCAGAGCGCGATAGCAGCAATCTTAAAGTTGGCTATGCCCAGAGGAATGCCAATCAGGGTGATGCACTGAGCAATGCCGGTCAGAACATGCATCACGCATAGCCACCAGCCGAAAAGAATAAACCACAGCACATTTAGCAGTGTTCCGCCCGAGTTCAGCACCGCGCTCTTCCGGTCAGGATACAGCTCGTCAACGTGCACCGCTTCATTGCCAAAAGGCACAAGGGAAAGTCGGGTGATTTCCCAGCAGGAGCGGGTTAACGGCAGAGTGACGATAAAAACCACGCTCAATACCGTGGCCAGCAGCCAGCTGAGCGTGGTGAGAAAGCCACCTAAAACAAAGTTAATAATGTTTAAAACAGTACGCATGGGGACAATCCTTAGGGTAAATACGAGTCGCATAGCTTAATGGACTGATTATACCGTTTTTTAACTCTGGAGCGGTACACTCCCGCCGGGTAAACTACCGCCTGGAGAATTCAACAGTAGCCAGGGTCTCGTCATGGAACTGAAAGCAACGTCGCTGGGTAAACATCTGGCGCAACATCCCTACAATCGGGTGCGGCTGCTACGCGCCGGCGTCGAGGTCAGTGGCGAAAAGCATGAATACCTTATTCCGTTTAATCAACTGTTAGCCATCAAATGCAAGCGAGGTCTGGTCTGGGGTGAGCTTGAGTTCTCGCTGCCGGATGACAAAGTGGTGCGGCTGCATGGCACCGAATGGCAGGAAACCCAGCGCTTTTACCATCATCTCAGCCACGCATGGCAGCTCTGGAGCGACGAGATGAGCCTGGTCGCTGCTGACGTACTGGAGAGCCTGGTCGAAAAACTTCACACCTTTGAACAGCAGGAAAAATGGCTGAAGCGCAGTGATGTGGCAGACTGGCGCAGCGTGATTACAGAAGCCTTTTCCTCTTTACCGCTACCCGTTGCGCGATTAGAAGAGTTTGATAACTGTCGGGATGCGGCCCTGTTTTGTTTGCGCTGGCTGGAAAGCGGCGATGCACAGCGCCAGCAGCGCAATGCCAGCTGGACAGAAAAAATGCTGGAGCAGTATGCTGACTTTTTTAACAGGGTTGAAACCTCTCCGCTTAATGCTTCTCAGGCGAGGGCGGTGGTCAACGGTGAGGATTCACTGCTGGTACTGGCGGGAGCAGGCAGCGGCAAAACCTCGGTATTGGTTGCGCGAGCAGGATGGCTGTTAATGCGGCGACAGGCCGCGCCAGAGCAAATCCTGCTACTGGCCTTTGGTCATCAGGCCGCTGGTGAGATGAACGATCGCATCCGAAAACGGTTGGATGCGGAAGGCATAGAAGCCCGTACCTTTCACTCCCTGGCACTGAATATCATCAGCCAGGGAAGTAACAAATCTCCGACGATAAGCAGGCTTGAGACCGACAGTGCCGAGCGGCATAAGCTGCTGATTGCGGTTTGGCGTCAGCAGTGCAGCGAGAAAAAAGCGCACGCGAACGGCTGGAGACAGTGGCTACAGGATGAACTGGCGTGGTCGCCTGGCGAAGGGGAATTCTGGCAGGATGACCGCCTGGCTAAAAAGCTGGCGGGCCGGCTGGAACGTTGGCTGGGGTTAATACGTATGCACGGCGGGGCGCAGGCGGAGATGATTGCATCCGCACCGGAGGCGATACGTGACGTTTTCTCTAAGCGTGTAAAACTGATGGCCCCCCTGGTTAAGGCCTGGAAAAGCGCGCTGAAAGAGGAGGGCGCAATAGACTTCTCTGGCCTGATCCATCTGGCAGTGAATATTCTGGATAAAGGCCGTTTTATCAGCCCCTGGAAGCATATTCTGGTTGATGAGTTTCAGGATATCTCGCCGCAGCGTGCTGCGCTGCTGGCCGCACTGAGAAGGCAAAACAAACAAACCTCGCTCTTTGCCGTTGGCGATGACTGGCAGGCGATATATCGGTTCAGTGGGGCAGAAATGACGCTGACCACCGCGTTCCATCACCATTTTGGTGAAGGCGATCGCTGCTTCCTTGATACCACCTACCGCTTTAACGATCGCATCGGTGATGTTGCAAACCGCTTTATTCAGCATAATCCCCATCAGCTTAAAAAACCGTTGAACAGCCTGAGCAAGGGGGGCAAACGCGCCGTTTCACTGCTGCCAGAAGGACAGCTGGAGGCGTTGCTGGACAAAATGAGCGGCTATGCAGCGCCGGATGAGCGGATTTTGATCCTTGCCCGCTATCACTACCTGCGTCCACAGCTGCTGGATAAGGCGAAAACCCGCTGGCCGAAGCTGAAGATAGATTTCACCAGCATCCATGCCAGTAAAGGCCAGCAGGCAGACTATGTAATTTTGCTGGGCCTGCGGGCGGATAAAGAGGGCTTTCCCGCCGAGGCAAGAGAATCGGTGATTGAACAGGCGCTGCTACCGCAGCCAGAGGCATTTCCGGATGCCGAAGAGCGGCGACTGGCCTATGTTGCCCTTACCCGCGCGAGGCAGCAGGTCTGGCTGCTGTATGAAAAAGAAAATCCGTCGGTCTTTGTGGAGGAGTTCAGAGAGCTGGGCGTGCCGGTATTGCGTAAGCCATAACGGTTGCAGCGGCCACTGTGGGCCGCTGCAACACAATCAGTTCAGGCGTTCCTGCAGATAGCGCTGGTAGTCAGGGATGATAATCTCGACCGGCCGGGTAAAAAGTGGCGAATGGATAATGAAATCAGCCGTCGCGCGATTCGTCGCTACCGGAATATTCCATACGGTCGCCAGGCGCAGTAGTGCTTTTACATCCGGATCGTGGGGGACGGCGTTTAACGGATCCCAGAAGAAAAAAAGCACGTCGATTTTAAGTTCTGCAATCAGTGCGCCAACCTGTTGATCGCCGCCCATTGGCCCGCTAAGCATCGCCGTTACCGGAAGTCCGGTCGCGCGCTGCACCAGGTTACCCGTAGTGCCGGTAGCGTACAGCGTGTGTGCGCTGAGTATCTCTTTATGGATACCGACCCACTCCATCAGCGACGTTTTACAGTGGTCATGCGCGACCAGCGCAATATGTTTTTTTTCCTGAATAGTGCGAGTGGTTTGTTCCATGCCGGTTTCCTGGTTTCACAACAATAGGTGAGGGAGATAACCCTGTACCTGCCGATTTTAAGCGGCAGGGCAGCATACATCAACTGGTACGCAGTGCCTGCATGAGGACCATAAATCGCTGACGCGTAGCAGAGTCAACCTGCTGATACCAGAGATAGAGCAGCCGTCCACCGGGATGTTGACTGCTGGCGAGATCGTCCGGACTTTCGCTGGCCGCTGCGCCCGGCTTTGGCTGACGGGCAAAACGCGCGACCGACGCGACGTTCCCTTTCAAATTGTAGATAACCATCGCCTGTTCAAAATCCATACTGCCCGCCGTGTTCAAGCGGTCGCGCTGACTCTCAATCAGTACCCCCTTTTCATCGACCAGCTGAAAATCTGCATTTTTGTCAAAAGCCTTCCTTAAAGGATGGCTGGTCAGAAGGGGGAGTTTGATAGTGACCGAACGGGCATGCACCGTGTTGAAGGTGACGATCATCGGGGCCGAGAGCCACATCTCATTTTGCTGTGGCCCTTTTTGCAGATTTTTTTCGACTCGAAACAAAAACTGGTGCTGACCGCGTTCCAGTTCAAGGCCCTCGGCACCTTTTAATAACGAACCCGATATTTTATGACCATCAAGAACCAACAGATCGATATCAGGCGAAAGCTTCAGGGTGGTGGCCTGCGTGCTTATCGCAACCAGCATCGCCAGTAGCCCTGTCAGGGACAGACGCAGCTTCATTCTTTCTCCAGCCGGCGGGAATGCGAGTACAGTGAATGTATCAAAGTCTTTCATTATGGCACAGCATTAACATTTTTACATACTCTTAGTGCGGTTTAGTCCAGCCAGTACGCAATAAACCGGCCCAGTCATTAACGAAGTACTCAGAAGGGCATAAAATAAGAGGATTGAATAATGAGGAGGATGCTATGCAGGATAAAATGATTGCGGAGATTTTAGGCGGTACGCAGCATATTGCGCTGGTGGGTGCGAGTGATAAACCCGCGCGAGCCAGCTATGGAGTCATGTCCTATCTGTTATCTCAGGGCTATAAAGTGACCCCGGTCAGTCCGAAGCTTGAGGGGAAGGTTCTGCTGGGCCAAAAGGCTTATGCATCGCTTGAAGATATTCCCGAACCGGTAGACATGGTAGATGTTTTTCGCAATTCGGAAGCCGCTTACGGTGTGGCCCAGGAGGCGATTGCCATTGGGGCGAAATCGCTCTGGCTCCAGCTCGGGGTGATCAACGAGCAGGCTGCGGTGCTGGCAGAGAGTGCTGGCCTGAAGGTGGTGATGGATCGCTGCCCCAAAATTGAAATACCGCGCCTCGGCCTGGAAAAAGCGTAACAGGAGCCGCGTCCGGCTGGAAAAAATAAAAGCCCGCAGCGCGGGCTTTTGAGGGGAGTGACTCTCCCTGCACGACAGTTAATTTCTCAGGCGCGGTGCCTGGAGCTGCTGGCGTATAGAGGCGGCCAGCTCGTCCATGGAGGGCTGTTCGGGGTGATCGCCGGGCAGCGCCCATGAGAGCTGCGCCTCAGCGAGATAGGTGTGTACCGTTTCCCCCTCTTCATTTTCCATGACGACATGGTACCAGGGCGCATGCCGAAGCGAGCCGCTGGTGGTGGTATCATCGACCTCCTGATCCTCCAGAGAGTATTCGGGGTCGACATCAACTACCACGCCTAAGAATCCATGCAGCTGATGCCGCACCTGCTGACCGAGTCCAAATTTGCTGGCAATCATCGTAATCTCCTGAGAAACATGCCCTGTCAATAACATGGGGGCAGGGGCGATGTTTTCAAGTCACAGCACGTGGCAGGCAAAACCCTTAAGATACATTCCTTCCGGGTAGCTGGCGATCACCGGATGGTCGGCGGCCTGACGGAACTGTTCGATAAACTGAACGTCACGCTGCGCATCAAGCGCGGCATCGGCGATAATTTTCTGAAATAAATCAGTCGGCATCAGTCCCGAGCAGGAGAAGGTGAGCAACATGCCGCCGGGGTTCAACAGCTGCATGGCCAGCATATTGATATCCTTATACCCCCGACAGGCGCCCGCAAGCTGATTTTTGTTTTCAACAAATTTCGGGGGATCCATTACGATAAGATCAAATTTCTCTCCCTCGTCGCGATAGCGCCTGAGCAGCTTGAAAACGTCATCACGCAGGAATTCGGCTTTTGACACGTCAAGGCCGTTGAGTTCGATATTCTGACGGGCCACGTCCAGCGCACCCTGTGAGGTATCAACGCTAATGACCTGCTTACAGCCTCCCAGCAGCGCTGAAACCGCGAAACCTCCGGTGTAGGAGAAGCAGTTGAGCACGCGGCGATCCTTTGCGTAGCTACGCGTTGCGAGGCGGCTGTCGCGCTGATCGAGGTAGTAGCCCGTTTTATGGCCGGTCTGGATATCAACCAGCAGCTTCATACCGTGTTCAGTGATCGGCAGCAGGTCGGGAGGCGTGTCGCCCAGCACCGTACCCTGCGTCAGAGGCAGGCCCTCTTTTTTACGCACGCTAACGTCGGAGCGATCGTAGATAGCACAGCTGGGGTAGCAGATTTGTAACGCGGAAATCAGGGCAGCACGCTGGTATTCAGCCCCGGCTGAAAGCAGCTGAAGCACCAGGAAGTGGCCAAAACGATCGATGGTGACACCCGGTAAACCATCGGACTCGCCCGCAATCAGACGGTAGCTGTCCAGATTATCGCGTGCAGCAAGCCAGTCACGCAGCTGCTGAGCGGCGTTAAGGCGACGGACAAAAAAGTCGACATCAATGACTTCGTCCTGCTGCCAGGTCCATACGCGGGCGCGGATTTGTGACGAGGGTGACCAGGCCGCGCGGGCCAGCCATTTCCCCTGGCTGTCACAGACATCGATGGTTTCGCCCGACTGGGCTTTTCCTTCCATTTTGGCTATCGCGCCGGAAAAAACCCAGGGGTGACGACGGAGCAGTGACTTTTCACGCCCTTTGGCAAGAATTAAACGAACACTCATATTTGCTATGCTTACAGTCAGAAAAACAGCGTTTATTGTCCGGTGCCAGCCGGGAAAATGCAATCTGCGTCTTTACGGGAGGGAATATGGCGATAGTGTGTACACGAGCCTGGGTTCATGGCCTGGTACAGGGGGTAGGGTTCCGATACAGCACCCAGCGTGAAGCGAAGGCGCTTGGCCTGAAAGGATATGCAAAGAATCTGGATGACGGCAGCGTTGAGGTGGTTGCGTGGGGAGAAGAGGAACGGGTTGAGGCGTTGTTGACCTGGTTAAGAGCAGGGGGCCCTCGCAGCGCACGCGTGGATAAGGTGCTCGCTGAACCCTGCCCGCCGGGCGACGAACCGGGCGGCTTTACGACAAATTAGTCATTACGCGCCTGCGGACGAGGGTGTGAATATTTCACGCCTGTAGATATCAGAGGCATCTGGCGGGTTTTGGCAGGCCCGCTATTTTAGTGGCCTGTTTTGCCGGACCCTGAGGGAAAAGGCGGAAGAGATAACGGCTGTTGCCCTTTTCTTCACCGTACTCTTTCGCCATCGCTTTCACCAACATACGGACGGCAGGGGAGGTGTTGAACTCCAGATAGAAGCTGCGCACCAGCCGAATAACCTCCCAGTGGGCCTCAGTGAGTACAATCGCCTCTTCAGCGGCAAGCAGGGGCGCTAACGCTTCATGCCAGTCACTCGTCGATTTCAGATACCCCTGCGCATCGCGCTCAATTTCTTTACCTTCAAAAAACACCCTGTAACCTCTCTCTGGTTGATCGGCGGCCAGTGTAGCAAATTTTCCGGGTAAAAAATAAAGCCCGGGGCGCGATGTAAAGGTGTTTAGCTTCGCTGACCGCTGCCCGCTGCCCGCCACATGATGTCTGGAAAGAGATCTGCACTCTGGCCGTCAGATATAAGGAAGGGGTCACAGGGGCGCAAGCGAGCCGCCGGCACGATTAATTGCTGATTTAGTGCGCTTCCTGGCGATTTTAGCGGCAAATGAAAAGCGAATGACTGTTTTTAAAGCAACTGAATTAAAACCTGCTTTACATCGACAGGGCGGATGTTTATAGTGCGCCTCATTGCGGAGGGGTGGCCGAGTGGCTGAAGGCACCGGTCTTGAAAACCGGCGACGGGAAACCGTTCGAGAGTTCGAATCTCTCCTCCTCCGCCATCAAATTTAACGGGTCAGCGAAAGCTGGCCCGTTTTGCATTTATAACCGCATACCTTATTCATGCCAGACTCCAGACTCCAGACTCCAGACTCCAGACTCCAGATTCCAGACTCCAGACTCCAGACTCCAGCACCCCTTTTCCCCCTCACTTTAAAATTAATTGCATAAAAGCGCATAATTTCAACAAAATACGAAAAAAAAGCTTGGCAAGCTCGGTAACAATCCCTATACTGCGCCCCATCAGTTGCTCAGGACGTTTTCTAAAACCGAATGAGTAAAGGATAAAGTGCGGAGGGGTGGCCGAGTGGCTGAAGGCACCGGTCTTGAAAACCGGCGACGGGAAACCGTTCGAGAGTTCGAATCTCTCCTCCTCCGCCATCAAATTCGACGGGTCAGCGTAAGCTGGCCCGTTTTGCTTTTATCTCCCTGCGCCATCCGGTGAAGCCCACATTTCGTTCTGCAGTACATTATCCTCCCGAAATGATTAGAGCATTCCTAAAACATCTTGTATCTTTTCAATCTCCTGATGCGTCTTAAGCGTAAAAGCGATAGTCTGCTATAAACTCAACACGGTTAACGAATGCCCATGCCTGCCTGTGTTCTGGTGGGTGCCACTGCGAGTGGCGTCTGCGCTGTTGGCGTTTTCAACCGCATCGCCTTAAACGGCTGGGCTAAACACCCTTGAATTGATGGAAAAAACATGATTAAAAAATTTAGTCTCTGCGCGTTAGCAGTTTGCTCGGCACTTACCGGGGTGTCAGCCTTTGCAGCTGACGGTGACTACCAGCTTGAACAAGTCCTGATGATGAGCCGCCATAATCTTCGCGCGCCGCTGGCAGATAACGGCAGCGTACTGGCACAGGCAACCAAAAAAGCCTGGCCAAAGTGGGACGTTGCTGGTGGTCAGCTCACCACCAAGGGCGGCGTGCTGGAAGTGTATATGGGGCGCTACACCCGTGAATGGCTGGCGCAGCAGGGCCTGGTGAAGGATGGCGAATGCCCGGCAAATGATGATATCTACGCCTATGCCAACAGCCTTCAGCGTACCGTCGCGACGGCACAATTTTTCACTATTGGCGCCTTCCCTGGCTGCGATATTCCTGTCACTCACCAGGATGCGATGGGTGAAATGGATCCGGTATTCAACCCGATCATTACCGACGGCAGTGATACCTTTAATAAGCAGGCGCTGACCGCGATGAATAGCGCAGGCGATAAGCTGGCGCTTAAGCCCGCCTTCCAGCGTCTGGAAAAGATCATTGATTATAAAAATTCGCCAGCCTGTCGTGATAAAAAGCAGTGTGACCTCGCAAGCGACAACCAGAACAAATTTACCGCAGAAAATGGTAAAGAGCCGGGCGTCTCCGGGCCGCTGAAAGTCGGAAACTCGCTGGTCGACGCTTTCACCCTGCAATATTACGAAGGTCTGCCGCTGGATCAAATTGCCTGGGGTCAGATCAAAACGCCTGAGCAGTGGAAAGAGCTGTCAGCCATCAAGAATGCCTATCAGGATACGCTCTTTACATCACCTGAAGTCGCTCGTGACGTAGCCGCTCCGCTGGTGGACTATATTCGCAGCATGCTGGTGGATGAAGATAAGGCGAGTGCGCCTAAGGTCACGCTGCTGGTGGGACATGACTCCAACATCGCGTCTTTGCTGACCGCCCTGGATTTCAAACCCTATACGCTGCCCGGTCAAAATGAGCGCACGCCGATTGGTGGGATGATTCAGTTCCAGCGCTGGCATGATAAGAAAAACAATCAGGAACTGGTGAAGGTGGAATACGTTTACCAGACCAGCGATCAGTTGCGTAATGCAACCCCGCTCTCGCTGGATACGCCACCCCAGCGCGTGACGTTGCAGATGAACGGCTGTACGACGGATGCTAACGGCTTCTGTCCATGGGATCAGTTTACTCAGGTCCTGAATAAAGCCATTCAGGGAACGCCAATGGCAGCCAGCGCCGCCCAGTCGGCCGCCACTCCCGCCACCCCAGCAGACAAAGCAGAAGCGGATAAGGCCGCAGCAGATAAAGCGGCTGGCGAAAAAGCAGCTAAAGAGGGTGCAGCAGGTGACAAGGCTGGTAAGGACAACGTGACGTCTGACCGCGCCGCCGCCGATAAAGCGGCTGAGGATAAGCGCGCCGTAGATAAGATTGATAAGGCGAAGGCCAACGAGAAAGCAAAAGCCGATCAGAAGGTTAAGGCTGACGACAAAGCCAGTGCCGATCAGAAAGCCAAGGCTGACGAGAAAGCCAGTGCCGATCAGAAAGCCAAGGCTGACGAGAAAGCCAGTGCCGATCAGAAAGCCAAGGCTGACGACAAAGCCAGTGCCGATCAGAAAGCCAAGGCTGATGATAAAGCCAGTGCCGATCAGAAAGCCAAAACTGATGACAAAGCTAAGGCGGATGATAAAAATAACGCGGCACCATCAGATGCCGTTACGCCAGCGCAGCCAGTGCCACAGACTGATAAAGCGTCCTGATTCACAGGTAATGGCGTAAAAAAAAGGCCGACGATGTCGGCCTTTTCTCTGTCTGTCTGTCTGTCTGTCTGTCTGTCTGTCTGTCTGTCTGTCTGTCTGTCTGTCTGTCTGTCTGTCTGTCTGTCCGTCGTCTGTCAGCGGGGCGGGATGCCTGTTCGACTCGCTGACATTAACGGTCAGTCAGCGCTGACGACAACCAGCTTCTGATTCACAAACTCTTTGATGCCCAGATCGGACAGTTCACGCCCAAAGCCAGAACGCTTCACGCCGCCAAAGGGAAGCTCAGCAGAGGTATCAGTAGCGGAGTTGATATACACCATGCCGGTTTCAATCTGCGAGGCCAGTTTCTTACCGCGTTCGATATCACGGGTAAATACTGCACCGCCCAGGCCATAGTGTGAGTCGTTCGCCAGCTTCACCACTTCCTCATCATTTTTTACGACATAAACCTGCGCCACCGGGCCAAAGAACTCTTCGAACCAGGCAGGATTGTCACGCGTAATGCCAGAGAGAATAGTTGGCTCGAAGAAACAGCCTTTGCCATCTACTGCCTTACCGCCCACGTGCAGTTTGGCCCCTTTTGCTACCGCTTCATTCACCTGTTTCACCAGGGTGTCGCGCGCAGAAGAAGAAGACAGAGGGCCAAGCGTGGTGCTTTCGTCCAGCGGATCGCCGATTTTAACGTCACGGAATGCCTGAGTGAATTTTTCAAAGAAAGCGTCAGCCACCTTCTCCTGAACGATAAAGCGTTTCGCAGCAGTACATACCTGACCACAGTTATTCAGACGCGCACCGACACCCGCCTTAATTGCTTTATCAAGATCGCAGTCATCAAGCACCACAAAGACATCATTACCGCCCAGCTCAAGGGTGGTTTTCTTCAGGTATTTACCTGCCTGTTCGGCAACGGCACTGCCCGCACGTTCTGAACCGGTTAGCGCAGCACCCTGCACGCGGTCATCGGCAATCAGCTCTGCAACCTGATCGCTGCTGATAAACAGATTTGTCCAGACGCCTTTAGGCGCGCCGGCTTCGTTAACCAGCTGTTCAAACAGAGAAGCACAGTGAGGCACATTTGAAGCATGCTTAAGCAGTACGGGGTTACCTGCGGCCAGGTTAGGGGCCAGCACGCGCATCAGCTGATAAAACGGGAAGTTCCACGGTTCAACGGCCACCAGCACGCCAATCGGGTGATTTTCAACCCAGGCTTCGCCCAATTCACTGGGATAACGCACCGGCGCAAGAAAGCGTTCAGCATTTTCAGCGTAATAGCGGGCAATCTGTGCGCACAGCTGCACTTCGCTGCGGCTCTGACCAATGAGTTTGCCCATCTCAACGCTTGCCGCTTTGGCCAGCTCTTCGACGCGGCCTTCAATCAGCTCTGCAAGCTTCTTCAGCACCTGAAGACGCGGCTGGATCGGGCCTTTCGACCAGCTGGAATGGTAGAGATCGTCGGCGGTAGATAATGCCTGCTCGACCTGATCGGCACTGTGGGCGGGCCAGGTTTTAATAAGTTCGTTACTGGTGGGATTAATTGTCTGATAAGACGACATATTGCGCTCCTTTACGAATAAGCTGCCTGGCTCTCAGGCCTGAAATGTGGATTAAGCGTAGTCGAAAGAACACTAATTTCACAACGTTATCAGTTGACAAAAAAAGTCGGAATATTCCGCTTTAATGCAGCAAAAAGGGCGGAAAAGCCCGCCCCGGGATGATTTAATGACGTTATACGTTTTTTCTTTCGACGGTTTTGTTGTCCCAGGTGAGGACGTCTTTATCGGTTTTTTCAAAGGCGCGAAGTAAAACATCATCGCTTCCCTGTTGCTCCCAAATCTCCTCGGCCAGCTTTTCGTCGTAGTTAGCCACTTCGAATATGGCTTCAGCAATCTCCGGAGAGGTTGCGCGCAGGCTTGCCCATTCTCCAACGTGATGTTCTTTAGATTGTTGCGTTGCCATGTTTACTCTCCTGTGAAGTGTGTTATCCGTTCAGCTTAACGGCCAGTCCGGCGACATATTCGCCCTGAAAACGCGCTATATTCAGCTCGGTCTCGCTGGGCTGGCGGGAGCCGTCTCCGCCCGCAAGGGTGGTTGCGCCGTAGGGGGTACCACCACGCACCTGGGAAATATCAAAGAGTTCCTTCGCCGCATACCCAATTGGCACGATAACCATGCCGTGATGAGCGAGGGTGGTCCAGGTTGAGGAAATAGTGTGTTCCTGTCCACCACCGGTACCTGTGGACGCAAAGACGCTGCCTAATTTGCCGTGCAGAGCACCCGACGCCCAAAGGCCACCCGTTCTGTCAAGAAAGGTGCGCATCTGTCCCGTCATGTTACCGAAGCGCGTCGGCGTACCGAAAAGAATGGCATCGTAATTTACAAGCTCATCGGGGGTGGCAATAGCAGCAGACTGCTGCGTTTTGCCGCCAGCCTGAGCAAAGTGTTCGTCATCCATCGTTTCAGGTACGCGACGTATCGTTACTTCGGCACCGCTGACGCGTTTTGCCCCTTCGGCAACCGCATTTGCCATGGTCTCAATGTGTCCATACATCGAGTAGTAAAGCACCAGTATTTTGGCCATTGACTCCCTCCTTGATAAAATTAAAGGCATTTGCCGGGCGGCTTAAGCCGGGCCAGCCTGTTAAAGGACCGGAAAGCTTGTCAGCGTACTCACAACAAACTTCCTTTCTTATCTTCAGTGAATTGTCAGGGAATAAGTATAGAAGAGGATCACAGTTTTGCTGGGATTTGCCTGTTTCAGGCACCCGGCGAAGAGGTTTGTGTCATGACGCGGAACTAATACATTAGATTGTTTTATACTATTTGCTGGCGCTGATTAATGATTACGTCGTAATCAATTTGTCTTAAATCTCACCGCTGAGTATAAATATTCGCCAACTTTACCCGGTAATCTATGCTTAATAACGTGGCGGCAGCAAATAAACGTCGTCGTCCCTGGGCAGCTTTCAGCCGGGTGAAATAATCAACGCAGTATGATGGCTTAACTATAGCGGAGGTAAGAGATGGCAGAGCATCGTGGTGGATCGGGAAATTTCGCTGAAGACCGTAAACGCGCATCAGAAGCAGGCCGGAAAGGGGGGAAAGCCAGCGGGGGTAACTTTAAGAATGACCCTAAACGTGCCTCTGAAGCGGGCGAGAAGGGAGGCCGCAACAGTCACGGTAATCGGGCAAAAGCTGATGACGCGTCGTAATCGGCAATGATCCAGCGAGCAGACCCCGTCAGGCCGCCGGGTTTACCCGGCGGCGATAACCTTTAGTGCTCCGGTTCAACCGCCGGGCTGTCAGGCAGTGCCGCCTTACGTTGATGATTTAATATGGCATTAAGTAAAATAGCGCCAAAGGTCGCGGTACCGATACCGCCGAGGGTAAAGCTTCCAATCCGCAGTGAGAAGTCCCCCGCACCGGCCACCAGCGTGACGGCAGCCATAATCAGGTTACCGTTCTGACCGAGATCGACGCCATTTTGTACCCAAATTCTTGCGCCTGCGACCGCAATAAGTCCGAAGACCACGATTGACGCTCCTCCAATCACCGGGCCTGGGATAGTGTGGATGAGTGCGCCAAACTTGGGTGAAAACCCGAGCAAAATGGCAATCACTGCGGCAGCAACAAAGACCAGCGTCGAATAGACCCGGGTAACAGCCATCACGCCGATATTCTCGGCATAAGTCGTGACTCCGCTGCCGCCGGATGCCCCTGAAATCAGGGTTGCCAGACCGTCACCCACAAAGGCTCGCCCCATCCAGGGATCCATGTTTTTACCCGTCATCCCCGCCACCGCTTTAATATGCCCAAGATTTTCAGCCACCAGAATCACCGCCACCGGTGCTATCAAAAATATGGCATGGCTGTCGAAGGAGGGGGCGGTTGTGGTAGGCAAACCAAACCAGGGGGCATTATCGATCAGGGAGAAGTTCACCGGTTGCCCAAGCCCGAGTCCGTTGGTTAACAGCATATAAATCGCAAAGGCAGCAATCAGACCGACCAGAATCAGCAGCCGCTGCACCATACCCCGGGTGAAAACGGCGACAGCGCCAATACAAACCAGCGTGATCACCGCCATCCAGCTATCAAACTGGGAGGCAGACACGCTGCGAATCGCAATGGGCGCCAGATTCAACCCGATGGCCATCACTACCGCGCCGGTGACCACCGGCGGCATCATCTTCTCGATCCAGCGCGTACCCGTTTTCATCACCACCAGGCCAATCACGGTATAAATCAGGCCGCAGGCCATAACGCCCCCCAGCGCCACGCTAAGGTGGGGGTTAATCCCCTGTCCCGTAAACCCGGTGACGGTAATGACCACCCCGACAAAAGCCGCGCTGGAACCCAGGTAGCTGGGAACGCGGCCTCCGGTGACCAGGAAGAACAGTAGCGTCCCCACGCCCGACATCAGCACGCAGAGATTGGGGTCAAGCCCCATTAATAGCGGCATCAGTACCGTCGCACCAAACATGGCGACCGCGTGTTGAAGTCCCATGATTATCGTCTGACCCAGCGGGAGCGTTTCATCCGGGGCTACAACCCCCTGCGCCGACGCGGAATGTTTCTGCCATTTTGGAAACCAGGAAGCTGCCATCGTTTTCTCCAGTAGAGTAAATAGTGCCGTGACCGCCGGGTGCAGGGATCAGACGAGCTGTCGCCGTAAAGGGTGATAACGCCGATCGAAGTAGATCAGACCGTGCGTATCGTCATTTGAAATCAGCGCCTGAACCTCGCAGATCAAAATGTCATGGGTGCTGACATTCATTACCTGAGAGACGCGACAGTCGAAAGAGGCGACGGCACCGGTGAGGATCGGCGAACCCGTTATCAACGTGGTCCAGTCGGCGGCGATAAAGCGCTCCTCCATCGGCGTTTTGCCACCAAACAGGGTAGAGAGATCTTCATGATCGGAGGCCAGCGTATTGATGCAGAGCTGCTGATTTTTTCTAAAAATCTCATAGACCGAGGCGGAACGGTTCAGGCAGACCAACAGCGTTGGAGGCGTATCGGTCACGCTGCAGACCGCCGAGGCGGTAAAGCCCGCCCGGCCAGCCGGACCATCGGTGGTGATAATATTCACCGCAGCCCCAAGGCGGGACATGGCATTGCGGAAATCCTGTTTTTCAACCCCGCTGATAGCGGCTGTTACGGGCGTAGCCAGAGTCATATTGTTTCCTTTATTCACAGGGAGAGCGATGGTGATGTTCTGCCATCACTCCAGGATACAGGCGGTAGCGAAATCCAGCCGCGGCAGACGGGGATAAACACTGCCCGGGTCGCCGTAGCCGATGTTGATCAGCAGGTTACTTTTCCAGCCGCTCTCCGCGAAGAAGGCCGCATCCACCGCCTCGCGGTCAAAGCCGGACATCGGACCGGTATCCAGGCCGCTCGCTCTGCATGCCGCGATCAAATAGGCTGCCTGCATTGAGCTGTTGCGAAAGGCGGTCTCCATGGCAAGTTCAGGGCTGCTGGTAAACCAGGCGCGCGCATCCGCATAAGGAAAGAGTTCCGGCAGCCGGTTATAGAAAAGCGGATCCCAGGCAACAATGGCCGTGACCGGTGCGGTCATGGTTTTTTCGAGGTTGCCGCTGGACAGCGCAGGTTTAAGGCGTGCTTTACCGGCCTCGCTGCGAATAAAAGAAAATCTCGCTGGGCCACAGTTAGCCGAGGTTGGCCCCATCTTAACCAGGTCGTAAATCACCCGGATCTGCTCATCGCTGACGGGGCGATCCTGCCAGCCGTTACAGGTGCGGGCGGCGGTGAACAGCGTTTCTAATGCGGTCGTATTCAGTTTCTCTGCCATCGTGGCTCCGGTTATGCGTTTACATCGTGAATCGGTCTTTCCTGCAGCCAGTTCAGCAGCAGCAGGTTGAATTCATCGCTGGCGGTAACGCTCATGGCATGACCTCCCCAGGGCATTTTGACGACGCTTGCGTGGGGGAGCGCCTGCTCCAGCTTTTGCGAACAGGTCCAGGGCACCAGCAGATCGTCCTGTGAACAGATAAGCAGCACGGGTGGGGTAACAGACTGCGCCTGCATCGTGAAATCACAGGCCATCAGGGCGTGCAGGCGGCGCAGAAGATTATCGCGGCCCTGAAAATGCGCCACGTGCAGCGCATCCTCCGCCTCAATGCGCGTCTGGTTCTCCGACAGCCAGTCGGCAGGATAGAGGAACAGCGGCTGGGCCTGGACAAAGCTCTCCACACCCGCCCTGAGCAGCAGAGTCTGACGGACGTCAAAGCAGCGGCGGGTATGGGCATCCAGCCGAAGCCAGCCGTTAACAATGACCAGTCCCTGCACCCGATCGGGAAAGTCGAGCGCCATCTGCATACCGATTGCGCCGCCAAGCGCATGGCCGATAACCTCATAGCGTTCAACGCCTTTTTCAGCCAGGGCCTGCGCAAGTTCTGCCGCCATATCCTTTATGCTGTAGCCTTCTGGTAGCGTATCGGCACTGCGTCCCGTGCCACGCTGGTCATACACAGCAACCTGATAGTCACGGGATAACGCAGCCATTTGCGGGCGCCAGAAGCTCCCTAATCCGCCGAGTCCGGCAGAGAGAACCAGCGTCCTGACCCCGGCATGCGCCGGCCCGGTCAGCTCAATATGCATGCCTGTCTCCGCCTCCGATATGCGCTACGCTGGAAATTTCAATCAGCGCATCAGGCTTCACCAGCCCACACTGGATGCAGAACCGTGCCGGTTTCTCGCCGGGAAAGTAGTCGGCATAAACCTGATTGACTGCCGCATAGTTGCTCCAGTCGGTAATAAAGATGGAGTTGAAGGTGACGTCATCCAGCGTCCCTCCGGCGGTTTCAATCACGCTTTTTATGCTCTCCAGAACGTGACGCGTCTGGGCAGCGGCATCGCCGACGTGCACCACGTTGTTATCTTTATCAAACGGCAATGTGCCGGAGACATAGACTATGCCGTCGGCCAGCGTACCTGGCACAAAAGGGGCGATCGGATTGCCGCTACCCGGCAGGGTGATAATGGTTTTTGGCATGTAAGGTGCTCCTTTATCGGGTGAATTTACGCCGACGGTTCTAATGAAAGCGTTTCAGGCTGAAGCGCGGAGCAGAAAGCGTTGACATCTGATACCCAGCCAAAAAAAGTTTCTATATTGAAGAGCGCTGCCTGCTGGGCAAAGGCAGGCCCGGCCTGGTGAGTGGCGTCCGCCAGCACAATGCCGAAATACTCCAGAAAGAAGCCGTCGCGCAGCGTGGCTTCAACGCAGACATTGGTCGCTATCCCGGTAAAGACCAGATGGCGGATACCGCGGCTGCGTAACATGCTGTCGAGCGACGTATTGAAAAAGCCGCTGTAGCGGGACTTAGGCAGCACAATGTCATCCGGCTGGGGCTGGAGCTGATCGACCAGTGCATAATCCCAGCCGCCTTTGGCGAGCAGCTTACCTTCCAGTTCGGGACGCGAACGCATCGTTTTAAGCGCGTTAGACTTGTGCCAGTTTGGCGAGCCGGGGCCACCGGCCTCCACGTAGCGGTCATCCCAGCCGTTTTGGAACCAGATAATCTGGATACCTGCGTCACGGGCGGCTTTCACGGCGATATTGATGTTTTCTATTACCGGGCGCGTGCCGGAGACGTCAAAGCCAGCGAGGTCCAGATAGCCACCTTCGGTGGCATAGGCATTTTGCATATCCACCACAATCAGCGCAGTCTGGCTGGGAGGGAAGGCGATGGACTCCGGGCGTGCCTTAAGGGTGATGTTATCGAGGTTTGAGGCGGTCGCGCAGACGACCGTTTCTGAACTGTTCATTATGCCACCTCCTGCGTAGCGTTAAGCAGGGCGTGACGACAGGCCATGAGCGGCTGGATACGCTGACCAAAGTTTTCAATTCCCTGAAGGAAGTCATCAAAGGTCAGCAGCACGCCCTGTGTGCCTTCAACCGCCGCCACTTCATCCAGCATACGGGCCACATGGGCATAAGAACCGACCAGCGTGCCCATATTGATGTTGACTGCCGAGGTGGGGTCGGCCATTTGGCGTACGTTGGTATCGCTGCCGGAACGTTTGTCCTGCTGACTTTGCGTCGTTAACCAGGCGAGCGCGTCCTCATCGGCACCGGCTTTATAGTGCTCCCATTTCGCGCGCGCGGCCTCGTCGGTTTCATCGGCAATGATCATAAACAGGACATAAGAACCGACATCCCGGCCTTCTTTATCCGCAGCAGATTTCATGCGTGCTGCGGTGGGGGCAAAGGCTGCGGGCGTATTGACGCCTTTACCAAAGCAGAAATTATAATCTGCATGCTTTGCCGAAAAAGCCATTCCGGCATCGCTCTGACCGGCGCAGATCACCTTCATGGGTTTTTGCGGCTGTGGGCTGAGTCGACAATCGTTCATGGTGAAAAACTCCCCCTTAAGGTCGGATTTACCGTTCCCCCAGAGATCGCGCAGTACCGACACATACTCGGTCAGATAGTCATAGCGTTTTGAGAAGTATTCATCGCCGGGCCAGAGTCCCATCTGATCGTATTCCGGTTTTTGCCAGCCGGTTACCAGATTGACGCCAAAGCGGCCATTGGAAATGGAGTCGATTGTTGAAGCCATGCGTGCCACGATAGCGGGCGGCAGGGTTAGCGTGGCCGCAGTAGCGTAAATTTCGATGCGCGAGGTCACGGCCGCCAGGCCAGCCATCAGGGTAAATGACTCAAGGTTATGGTCCCAAAACTCGGTTTTACCGCCAAAGCCGCGCAGCTTAATCATCGACAGCGCGAAGTCAAAATGATAATGCTCCGCCTTAAGCACAATCTCTTTGTTCAGCTCAAAGGTGGGTTTGTACTGGGGGGCATGGGTGGAAATCAGCCAGCCGTTATTGCCGATAGGGATAAATACGCCAACTTTCATAAAGATACCTCGTATTTTGCATAAAGGATGTTGTTCGCGCTGCGGTGCATCCTGCAGTTCCCGTTTCGGCGGCGCATACTGATGAAGTAGCAAAGGCTGTGCCAGGTTAGCAATACGCTATATATTCAGCAGGTTGAGAAATTTTGTTAAAGTAAAGTAGAGCGCTTGGTCCGAAATGGACCATTTGGTAAAAAGAATGTGCACAGAAAACAGGCAGGTCTGTTCCATGTCGGTGCAGGTCACCTGTTTTTTTCCGATGAGGGCGGTCCAGGCTGGCCTGCGAAACAGATGATGGAGTCACGGTGAATTCAACAGATAAATTACCGCTTAAAACGGCGACGCGTCGTTCCAAAGCGGTAGCCGCGAAGCGCACGGCGATTGTAAATGCGGCACTGGCGCTCTTTTCTCAGTTTGGGCTACACGGAACAACGCTGGATAAAGTGGCGGAGGGGGCGGACGTGTCGAAAACTAATCTGCTTTACTATTACCCCTCAAAAGAGGCGCTTTATATTGCCGTGCTGAAGGATATTCTCGACGTCTGGCTGGCACCCCTTCGTGCCCTCAACAATGAACAGCAACCACTGGAAGCGATTCGCGATTATATTCGTCTCAAGCTCGAGGTTTCCCGCGATCATCCCCAGGCATCGAGGCTGTTCTGTATGGAGATGCTGCAGGGGGCGCCATTGTTAAAAGGCGAGCTTGAAAGCTCACTCCGGGCGCTGGTGGAGGAGAAGTCATCGGTGATTGATGAGTGGATCAGACAGGGCAGACTGGTACCCGTTCAGCCGGATCACCTGATCTTTATGCTATGGGCGGTCACGCAGCACTACGCGGATTTCGCCACTCAGGTAGAGGCCGTCACCGGCAGGACCTTAAATGATGAGAGTTTTTTCAGGCAGACGCTGGAAAACGTGCAGCGGATGGTGATTGAAGGCATTCGGGTACGCTAAGCGGCGGGCCTGGTTGGCCCGCCGCTAACATCAGCTGGGCCTGCGGCGCTGGCGAAGCCACCAGCCAATAGCCAGCAAAATAAACCACACCGGGGTCACCATAAGCGCTTGCCGTGTATCCTCCTGAAGCGTAAGCAGGACGAGAACAAACGCAAAAAAGGCCAGGCAAACCCAGCACATTACCTTGCCAAGGGGCATCTTATAGATGGACTCTGCGTGCAGCTGCGGTCGATTTTTGCGGTAAACCAGGTACGAGCAGAGAATAATGCTCCAGACAAACATAAACAGAATGGCCGACACGGTGGTGACCAGCGTAAAGACTTTCATCACGTTGGGGATCAGGTAAATCAGCGCCACGCCGCCCAGCAGACAGAAGCATGAAAAGAACAGACCGGCAGTAGGCACCGCACGGCGTGACAGTCTGCCGAAACTGCGATGCGCGGCTCCCTGTTGTGCCAGGCCGTAAAGCATACGGCTGGTGGAGAAAATACCGCTGTTAGCCGAGGAGGCCGCCGAGGTCAGCACAACGAAATTAACGATACTGGCCGCCGCGGGCAGACCGATAAGCATGAACATTTCCACAAACGGACTGCGATCGGCGACGACCTTATCCCACGGCGTGACCGCCATAATGACCACCAGCGAAAGCACATAAAACATAATAATGCGCAGTGGAATGGCGTTGATGGCCCTTGGCAGCACCCGTTCAGGGTCCTGCGTTTCTGCCGCTGCGGTACCCACCAGTTCAATGCCGACAAAGGCGAAAATCGCTATCTGAAAGCCAGCAAAAAAGCCGCTCAGGCCTTTAGGAAACATCCCGCCGCGATCCCAGAGGTGTGTCAACGAGGCCGTTCCGCCGCCGGGGGAAGGGTAGTGCATGGCAATGAGTACGATGCCGGTAACGATCAATGCAACAATGGCGACGATTTTGATAATCGCGAACCAGAACTCCATTTCACCAAACAGTTTGACCGTCGCGATATTGAGCGACAGGAAAACGAAGATACAGAGCAGGGCGCTCATCCAGATTGAAAAGTCCGGGAACCAGAGCTGAAAATAGGCGCTGATCGCAACCACATCCGCAATTCCGGTTACCACCCAGCAGAACCAGTACGTCCATCCGGTAAAAAAGCCCGCCCAGGGCCCGAGCAGATCTGCTGCGAAGTCGCTAAAGGATTTGTACTCTAAATTAGAGAGCAGCAGTTCGCCCATGGCGCGCATCACGAAAAACAGCATAAAGCCGATGATCATATACACGAAAATGATCGACGGACCCGCCAAACTGATGGTTTTACCGGAGCCCATAAACAGGCCTGTGCCGATGGCACCGCCGATGGCAATGAGCTGGATATGTCTGTTGTTGAGGTTACGCCGGAGCTCGCCCGGCGCCTCTGATGCCTGGGGCGCGTCTTTAGATTGGTCAACCATAACGAAGTTATTGTCCTTTAGTGATGTTGTCTGAGCTCTGTGGGCTCTTAGTGGGTCGTTTAAAAAAGCGAATTCAGCACTACCTTAAGGTAACTCAGCTTCAGGTCGCTAATATTTTTTCATCGCGGTCAACCACGTACTGGATTCAGGGAAGCAGAATTCCGGCCTGACCTGCGTTTTGGGGCGCAAAGCTTAACGTAAAAGCGACCCGGATACAGGGAAAGTTCAGTAAAGCCCCTCCCAACTGCGCAAAAACGAGACGACATCGCTAATCCCATGTCGCAGCTTACTGTGCAGCTGCTTCTGTGCATGACAGGCTGGAAGGAAGGTGACAAAATTTCACTATAAATTAACCTTCGATATCATTAAGGCAGGGTGACGCGCATGTGAGAGCGGTAAATGTATAGCTATAATTAAGTAAAATTAATATTATATTACCATTGAAATAAAAGCCAAATTAGCCTTTTTCTGGTATTTTATCTACATATATCAGTCAATTAAAAACACGTTTTTTCCTGTTATTATGCTTTCACCCGCGTTAAACATGAGTAAAATTATAAAAATTTATATTAATTTTTGGATTCTGACAGGGTCAGAATTATTGAATGTTTATAGGAAAAATCCTATTCTAGGCGGGATGGCCGGTTTTTGAGAACAGGTTGGTCAGCTGAACAGCCTGGGTAGAGTGAAATGCTGCAAGGTCTTTGCCGGTCAATAATCCAGCAAAGGGCGCCGCATAAAAATGTTCATTTCGGGGTTATTATCACAGTTGTAGTTTTTATGGGATTGCAATGCGGTCTTGCTCTTTTTTATTCATTTTTTTACCCCATATTACTGTAAATAACCGGAACAGGAGGGGACAGCGACAACCCTCCGATGAGGCATTAATGATTGGCAGTAACTATTTCAGCTGGCGTAACGAAATGCGGGCTGCTTTGGATGATGTGAGCGATGCCGCCGAAATAATGTGCGTCATTGAGCAGCAGACGATTAAGCTGGGACTTAAGTTTTACGCGTTATATATCCGACATCCGATTCCTTTTACGCGGCCAAAGACCTTTGTTTATAGTAATTATCCCAGAAAATGGGTCAGGCTTTATCAGAATGAGGACTTTGCGGCCATAGACCCCGTTATCAATTACTGCAAGGTGCCGGGGAAAATATTTTTATGGAGTGACCCCGTTAGCTGCGGAGATAGCAGGGTACTGATGACCGCACAGGAGTACGGGATTTGCTCAGGTTTTTCCTGTTCCACCATGGCCCTCAACCGAGCCACAGGGATATTATCTATGGCATCGCACGAACCTGTTGAAAAAATAAGATTAGTGCAGGAAGATCAGCTAAAGCTCCAGCATTTAGTGGTCCTGGTGCTTGAAGCGTTACAGCGTGTAAAAGATATTTCGATGTCGGTTATGAACATGGAATTAAGCCAGCGCGAGTTGGAGATTCTAAAATGGACGGCAGAGGGTAAAACTTCAGCGGAAATATCCCTCATACTCTGTATTTCGGAAAATACCGTTAACTTCCATCAAAAAAATATGCAAAAAAGGTTTAATGCGCCTAACCGAACCCAGGTGGCCTCCTACGCGGCTGCGATGGGATTAATCTGAGGGGTAATACAACTACTAAATTTGGTAGTTTCGAATTGCTAATAGGTTGTCTACCCTGCGCTCAGGGTAACAACCCTGAGCGGGCCGTCAGGAGCGGCATCCACGAGGGAATGCGTCAGGGGAATAATGATGAAAATTATACAAACAAAACTTAAGGACATGCCTTCCTCCTTACTGGTCGAATTGGGAAGCTACCGCTACAGCGTTTTTGCCAGGGGGGAAGGGTGGTCAATTCCATCACGACTCAGCACGCCTGGTCAGGAGTACGATCGCTTTGACCGCTCAGACGTGACATGGCTGATTGCCTGGACGGCTCAGCATGGCATCTGTGGCTGCGCCCGACTGATGGAGTGGCATGAGCCAGAGGCCAGCCTGGCCTCGGAGAGTAGAAGCAGTAAAAACCCGCTGCCGGCCTGGGAAATGTCGCGGTTTTCAGCCCGACTTGAAATCGATTCGGAGCTACCGCTGAGTATTTTGTGGCACTGCGTCCAGCTGGCAGAACAGTCAGGGATCCGCTTTCTCTATAGTGCGGCAACGCCTATGCTGGAGCATATGTTCGAGAAAAATCAGGTGGTCTATGAGCCACTGACGGCGGGCGTCATCCAGTCTGAAGACAACCTTTTCGCCGTACGCATTCCCGTTCAGCAGCCCCACCTTGCGGAGAAGTTTCGCGGCGCGCGGCGCTTCAGCCCGGAGGAAGTACTGCCCACGCTGGGCGTTTCCGTTAGCTGGGGTTCCAGGGGGCGCTAGCCCTGGAATTTTGCCCACAGCGAAATCAGCACGCCGGCAGCTACGCACCAGCACAACACGCCGCTGCCTAACGCCACAGGCAGCCGCATGAATCCCGTAAAGTACCAAAGGGAAAGCAGATAGATAAAGTAGGGAATAATCGCCCACATGCCAAATATCAGGGTAGTGCGCAATGCCTGAACACCACGTTCACTGCCCACGATATAATGTGCAATCAGCGCAAAGGTAGGGAAAAGAGGCAGGAGCCCTGCAATATAATAGCTGCGCGTTTTAGACAGGATGCCGATCAGCACCACAACCAGCGCGCCCAATAACGCCTTAAAGAGTAAGCCCATTGTTTCCTGTATTCTCTATGAAAAAAACCCACAATCTAACATTCGTGGGCGAAAATCAATGGGCTGAGAATAGGATTATCCGTTACTGGCGATAAGCCTGCTTGATCTGCTTGATGGTGCCGCTGAACACTTCAGCCTGCTCTTCATCGGTTAACTGATTAATGTACCTTTCCATATTGATAATGACTTTACCGGCATCAGCCTGGCCCATACCCTTTAACATAAATGTCACCAGTGCTTTCATACATGCCACTTCTTTGGCCAGAGTTTCAGTTTCTTCGCTGGTTGAAAAGTCTGTATTGCTCATGATTTTTCCTTATAAGTCATCTCAACTTCACCGGCCCGACAGCTGCCGCTGGTACTGTAAACTGGTAACAAGTATACCACATAAGAAACGCCCGCGATCGCCTCGGGGAGCGGACCGCCGTAAATTTCATCCGCGGGATATGTCAATTTTTTCTGTTCTATCGGGGGTTAAAAGAGGTAAGATCGTCCATCGGAAAATCCCTAAATACCGTAGCTGATATCCCCTTTTGGAGAGAACCCTTGATAAGCGTTCTGCTTGTAGATGACCATGAACTTGTCCGCGCGGGCATCCGCCGCATACTGGAAGACATCAAAGGTTTTCAGGTGGTGGGTGAATCCAACTGTGGCGAAGATGCGGTGAAATGGTGCCGTGTAAACAGCGCAGATATCGTGCTAATGGACATGAATATGCCTGGCATCGGCGGTCTTGAAGCTACACGTAAAATCGTGCGCTACAATCCCGATATCAAAATTATCATGCTCACTATACATACCGAAAACCCTCTGCCTGCGCGAGTCATGCAGGCCGGGGCAGCGGGCTATCTGAGTAAAGGTGCGGCCCCTCAGGAAGTGGTCAATGCTATTCGTTCCGTCAATGCCGGGCAGCGCTATATCGCCTCTGATATCGCCCAGCAGATGGCGTTAAGCCAGATTGAACCTCAGAAAACGGATTCCCCCTTCGATAGTTTGTCGGAACGTGAATTACAGATTATGCTGATGATCACACGGGGTCAAAAAGTGGCAGATATTTCAGAGCAGCTGAGCCTGAGCCCCAAAACAGTTAACAGCTACCGCTACCGGATGTTCAGTAAGCTCAACATCAGCGGTGACGTAGAGTTAACGCATCTGGCCATTCGCCATGGCCTGTTTAATCCGGAGTCGTTGATCAGTAGTGAATGATGTATTTGATGCTAAAACCTTCCTGAAGTCTGTGACCAGCCAGCCCGGCGTCTACCGTATGTATGATGCAGGCGAAACGGTTATCTATGTCGGAAAAGCCAAAGATCTTAAAAAGCGTCTCTCAAGCTACTTTCGCGGCAACCTCGGGAGCCGTAAAACGGAAGCGCTGGTTGACAGCATTCGTCAGATTGATGTCACGGTAACGCACACAGAAACCGAAGCGTTACTCCTCGAACATAACTACATCAAGCTGTATCAGCCTCGCTACAACGTGCTGCTGCGGGATGATAAGTCTTACCCCTATATTTTCCTTAGTGCGGATGCCCATCCACGCCTGGCCAGTCATCGCGGTGCAAAACATGCGAAAGGTGAATACTTCGGCCCTTTCCCAAATGGTTACGCGGTGCGTGAAACCCTCTCGCTGCTACAGAAAATATTCCCGGTCAGGCAGTGTGAAAATAACGTCTACCGCAATCGCTCCCGTCCCTGCCTGCAATATCAAATCGGACGCTGCCTGGGACCGTGCGTGGCAGGCCTGGTGTCGGAAGAGGAATACGCGCAGCAAATTTCCTGGGTGCGGCTCTTTTTATCCGGTAAGGACGATCAGGTCCTTAATCAGCTGGTCGCACGGATGGAGCAGGCCAGCCGCGATCTCAAATTTGAGGAAGCGGGGCGGCTACGCGACCAGATCCAGGCGGTGCGACGCGTCACTGAAAAGCAGTTCGTCTCCAATAATGGCGACGATCTGGATGTTATCGGCGTGGCTTTTGACTCGGGTATGGCCTGCCTGCACGTCCTCTTTATCCGCCAGGGAAAGGTTCTGGGCAGCCGCAGCTATTTCCCGAAAATACCCGGCGGCACCGAGATGGCCGAAGTGGTGCAGACATTTGTTGGACAGTTTTATTTGCAGGGTAGCCAGGCCCGCACGCTTCCTTCCGATATTCTGCTGGACTTCACCCTGCCTGAAAAGGATCTGCTGGCCGAGTCGCTGACCACCCTTGCCGGACGGCGGGTGACCATCCAAAGCCGTCCGCGAGGCGATCGTGCCCGCTACCTTAAGCTGGCGCGCACTAACGCCAGCACCGCATTGGTCAGCCGTCTCTCGCAGCAGTCGACGATTCACCAGCGGCTTCACGCGCTGGCGACGGTGCTTAAGCTGCCGGAAATTAACCGCATGGAGTGCTTTGATATCAGCCATACCATGGGCGAACAGACCATTGCCTCCTGCGTGGTTTTTGACAGTAATGGTCCGCTGCGTGCGGAGTACCGCCGTTACAATATTACGGGCATCACACCGGGCGATGATTACGCGGCAATGAATCAGGTGCTGCGTCGGCGATACGGTAAAGCCATTGAAGAGAATAAAATTCCGGACGTGATTCTTATCGACGGCGGCAAGGGTCAGTTAGGACAGGCCAAAACGGTTTTTGCGGAGCTGGATGTGGAGTGGGACAAGAGAAAGCCAATTCTGCTGGGGATTGCCAAGGGAACCGATCGTAAGGCCGGGCTGGAAACGCTGTTCTTCGAGCCAGAAGGCGAGGGGTTCTCTCTGCCCCCTGACTCTCCGGCGCTGCACGTGCTTCAGCATATCCGTGACGATTCTCACAATCATGCCATCACCGGGCATCGTAACAAGCGTGCTAAGGTCAAAAATACCAGCGCACTGGAAACGATTGAGGGCATTGGTCCGAAACGCCGCCAGCAGTTGCTGAAATACATGGGCGGCCTCCAGCCCCTGATGAATGCGTCGGTGGACGAAATCGCCAGGGTGCCGGGGATTTCGCAGTTACTGGCGGAGAAAATCTTTTATTCGCTGAAACACTAAGCATTGCAACGGTCCGGGCAATGTAGGAACATAGGGACAAATTCTACCCTGCCCAGACAGTTAGCGTACCTATGCATTTTAACATTCCGACCTTACTTACTCTGTTTCGTGTCGTTTTGATTCCGTTCTTTGTGTTGGCATTCTACCTGCCATTTCAATGGGCTCCGCTGGCTTGCGCGCTTATTTTTATCGTGGCGGCCATCACTGACTGGTTCGATGGCTACCTTGCCCGACGCCTGAAACAGACCACCCGCTTTGGCGCGTTCCTCGATCCCGTGGCGGATAAAGTGATGGTGGCAATTGCCCTGGTGCTGGTGGCCGAACACTTCCACGCCTGGTGGGTTACGCTGCCCGCAGCAACGATGATCGCACGTGAAATTATCATCTCTGCCCTGCGCGAATGGATGGCAGAAATAGGCAAGCGCAGTAGCGTGGCCGTTTCATGGATCGGTAAAGTCAAAACCACCGCCCAGATGCTCTCTCTCTTTGCGCTGCTCTGGCGCTATGACAGCACCGTTATTGGCATTGGCGTGGTCGCGCTGTATATCGCTGCGGTGCTGACTTTTTGGTCGATGTTCCAGTATCTCAACGCTGCGCGCGGTGATTTGTTCGAACGGTGATCGATACGATTTAAAAAGCAGCAAACGGATAAAATATGAGGATAATTTTATTGACTCATTTCTCCAGGTCAGTAGAATGCAACGCATCGAAAGGCAGTCAGGCTGCCAGAAGATAAAATAAATCAGCATGTTCTGTGAAGCTGGCAGAAATGATGAAGGCGGGAATAGCTCAGTTGGTAGAGCACGACCTTGCCAAGGTCGGGGTCGCGAGTTCGAGTCTCGTTTCCCGCTCCAAATTCAGCCTGTCAGGTAGAGCCTGGTGGCTAAGCAAGATTAAGGCGCGTTGGCAGAGTGGCCATGCAGCGGATTGCAAATCCGTGAACCTCGGTTCGACTCCGGGACGCGCCTCCACTTTACACCCTGCCCGGGTGGTGAAATCGGTAGACACAAGGGATTTAAAATCCCTCGGCTTATGGCTGTGCGGGTTCAAGTCCCGCCCCGGGCACCATACTTTTACTACCGATTAAACGAATAAAATCAAAGCAATAAGCAGTGATGTCGTAACCGCCCAAGGGCGGTTTTTTTGTGTCTGCCATTTATTTCCTAATATCACTTCCTAATATCATGCGTTCTTTTTCTGACCACCAACCACCGGAACAACCACGATTTTACGGTCGTAGGTAGCAGTTTGCTCGATGTTCTTATGCCCAGTGATGGCTCTCTTTTCATAGAGGTCACCTTCAAGATCAGATACGCCTTTTGCCTTCAGGTCATGGAAGGTGAAATCGAATAGCAACTCAGGGAATTTTTTCCTGGCCTCTTCCCGTGCCGCACTCCAGCGACTATTAAACCCGTCACGTGTATATCCCGAGCCGTTTGGCTGGTGGATAATGAAGATACTACTCATCCCCGGCTTTAGCGGTAACTGCCCCGCCAAGTTGATTGCTGACATAAAGCGAGGGGACCAGCCCTTTATTTGGGCAACACCAGTTTTGCTTTGCTTAATTAAAATGCCTTCCTCCATTATCTGACTTTTTTTCATGGAAAGCACATCAGCTTGTCGGGCGCAGCACAGGTAAGCCAGCTCCATAGCTATTTTCACAATATCCGGCGCACACGAATACACAGCTTGATACTCAGCATCCGTAACGTAACGGTCACGTGACTCTTCCTTGAACTTCTTAACCCCTTTAGTTGGATTGCCCTTCACCATGCCTCATTCACACCCGCTTATTCGATATGGACCAGCTGGAGATCCTGCAGCACGTAGTAGGGCATCCGTTTCTTGCAGATGACTTTGCAGCACAGTTCGGCATGCTGGTGGTCGAGAATCCCAGGCCTGAACGAATTGATAACGTCGAACTTTTCACAATCCAAATGAGGGTAGACGCGGCAAAGGGAATGATTGCTCAGGCAAAACTGGCTGCAGAAGAGGACGGGATCCTTGAACAGCACGAGCTTAAAACTGTTGCCAGAAACGTTCTGAAGTCGGTCAGGCACACAAAGCAGAGTTTTCTATACTGGGCGGCGCTGCATGGTATGCAGGCTGATGCAGTGGATTTAATGGCAGGGAGAAGGGGTTGATGCCCAGGGGATTGCGGCCCCCGAGCATAGGCGCTCAAGTCACTTTTAGCGGAGACACAAGCACATGAACAGTTTACTGGAAAAAGCGGAGATACCGCAATTCTTCACAAAGCAAATTTGCGCGGGCTATTTCGTCTACGAGAAGAAGATACCAGGTACGGCACCGGGTCAGCATTCATCTAAATAGCTGCGCGGAATAGTAGATCACTTTGAGGGAACTCAGCCCGGATTGTGCGATCTGATCAATCGCCAAACTAATACAAATCACCAACCGGACTGAGCAATGCCGATCATAGCACCCATTTCCCCTGAAGAACGACGCCTGATGCGAAAAGCTATCCATAAAACGCGTGACAAAAACCATGCCCGCAGACTGACGGCCATGCTGATGCTGCATCGGGGTGACCGTGTCTCCCACGTCGCCAAAGCGCTCTGCTGCGCCCGTTCATCCGTCGGGCGTTGGATAAACTGGTTTACGTTGTTCGGTGTTGAAGGACTCAAATCGTTACCCGCAGGGCGCTCCCGCCGATGGCCATTTGAGCATATCTGTACATTGTTACGTGAACTGATAAAGCACTCGCCCGCTGATTTTGGTTATCAACGTTCACGCTGGAGTACGGAGCTGCTGGCTATAAAAATCAGAGAGATAACCGGGCACCGGTTACACGCCGGAACCCTTAGTCGCTGGCTGCCGTCAGCCGGGCTTGTCTGGCGCAGGGCGGCACCGACGCTGCGGATCCGTGACCCGCACAAAGATGAAAAGATGGCGGTGATCTGTCAGGCGCTGGACAAATGCAGCGCAGAGCATCCGGTATTTTATGAAGATGAAGTGGATATCCATCTCAATCCCAAAATCGGTGCAGACTGGCAACTGCGCGGGCAGCAAAGACGCGTGGTAACACCGGGTCAAAATGAAAAATATTACCTGGCGGGCGCGCTGCACAGCGGAACGGGCAAAGTCAGCTACGTTGTCGGCAGTAGTAAAAGTTCGGTGTTGTTTATCAGCCTGCTTAAGCACCTGAAGGCGGGTTACCGCCGTGCAAAAACGATCAGGCTGATTGTCGATAACTACATCATCCACAAAAGCCGTGAAATCCAGCGCTGGCTGAAAGCGAACCCGAAGTTCAGCGTGATTTATCAGCCGGTTTACTCACCGTGGGTGAACCATGTTGAGCGATTATGGCAGGCGCTTCACGACACGGTAACCCGCAACCACCAGTGCCGTTCAATGTGGCAGTTGCTGAGAAAGGTTCATCGCTTTATGGAAACCGTCAGTCCATTCCCCGGCGGGAAACATGGCCTGGCAAAAGTGTAGCGGTATTCGGCGCAGCTATTTAGGGCGTTCGTTGACGTTGTAACGCTTTATGCTCGTGATGTTTTACCCTGTGGCCAGCCTGTCACTCACTATAGGTTTCGCCAGTGCGTTGACCAAGACCTGCTCAGCAACGGTACCGCGTTTTATGGCAATGATGAACGCTTTTAGAAAACGTTGGCTCACCGGGCTTAAGCGCAATGAAACGAAGTGAGGACTCGTCAGGAAATAACGTGTTCACGTTCCTCCGGCACAACTGTTCATCACCGCCGGAATACGCAAAGCAGACCTGTCGTTCGCCGGTACCGTTGCAGGTCTGTGCATCCCTGACCCATTCGCTCAGGCGTGCCAGCATCACTTATTTTTAAGTAGCTCTGAAACGAGACCAGCATACGCAGCAACATAGCCCTCCGGAGTCTTTGCTTTCACGCCGCTATTGTCAATAAGGTAGCGGCCCTTTACGTAAAAAGAGGGGGTGCCGCTAACCCTGAAGGCGCTGACCATAGCCTCCTGCCGGGCGATAAATGCTCTGGTCATCATGCTGTGCCGCGCGCTGTTATACGCTTCCGGACTGATGCCCGCCTCACTGAATATCGCATAGATATCGTCCAGCTTATTTATTGACCTGTCGCGCTGAACCGCTATAAACAGCCGGTGCTCCACGAGGTCTGTCACACCCGTAACCGTGGCGACTGCCCAGGCCTCGCTCAGTTCATGACCGAGTTTTCCCATAGCACTGACGTGATACCTGGTCACGCTGTTTCCTGCCGGAAGTATCCGGTTAATTCCTGCGACTACGGGGTACTGGTCAGTAAATAAATAGCAGGGGCCACAATAAAAAGAGAAAAACTCCACCACGTCGGGTGCATCAGGCACGGGAGGTGAAAGCGTACTGTACGGCTTTGCTGATGCGCTGGTGCATAATACAGATGCGGCCAGAATCGCCGCAAACAGACAGAATTTTGTCATTTTTTATCCTTTTTTCCGAATTAAGGGAGTGCCTGGCTTTCGGGAATGACAGATCATAATATACATCCACTTTCTGACGACGGATCTGATACGCAGCACTGACAATAATAACCGGATCGGTAACGGACATGCACTTTATATGCCGTTCATTTATGGGCGGTTAATTTCGCAAACTCTTTTTTTTCTTCGCAGAGCTTCTCTGTCAATTCGGGGTTGTTGAAAGCGGTGCAGGTTATTTTCTCATCTTTATTTGGAGTTCAGGTGGGATTTTTCTTCAAGATTGCGTAAGCTGAGTGAATAAGCCAGATATCAGCAGATACACTGAGCGATTACCGCTAAGTTCAGCGATATGCGTATGAAATGAAAAAGCGACAGTGGTGGTATTGACGTATTTTCCGGCTCGCCCACTTTACAACATGATCAATACATTGAATACTTTACTCAAACACAGTACGATTTGTGAGCATATGAATCTTCGTCCTGAATAAAACCCTGAATGGAGTCATTTCAAGTGAAAAAAACTTTAAGAACTTATGTGCTCTTATTACTGGCTGGACTGTCGGCTTCTTTAACCTCTGTGGCCGCCCCTTTACTGGTGTCAGTAATGCCGTATATGCCGGGGAAAATCAGCGTCACGGTTGACTGGAGTCACATGGTTTCTGACCCGCAAAGAGACACCAGCATGCTCCCCTGCGCCGGTGGCACCTGTGCGCAACAGCATGTCGGTCTGATTGCAAACATTAATGGCAGGGACGAAGATTTCCCGCGTATTACAAGCCGCATCAGTACCCCAACTGCTTCAGAGGCCGATGCGCTTAGGCTTCTGACCTCCGCAAGTAGAACGGCCGGTGTGTCGCGATACATCATCCCCTTACCGGTGACCTCTGATTTATGCTTTAAATACACGCTCGGTTATTCTTTTGATGTGCACACATTCAGTAAACCAAACTGTATTGCGAAATCACTGCTGAAGACGACAGATCACCACCAATAAAGGCCTGATGCGCCTAAAACAGCACCATGAGAAATGAATGCTGCGCGCCCGGAAATAAAAAGATTGCAGACAGAACCTTTTAGGTTCTGTCGCATCTCGATTGTGCCTAATGCGCTTTTTGATACCAAAGCAGTACCAGTCTCCCCATCTTCACCGTTTTTTCAGGCGTCGGCAACCTGTCCTGAAGCTGATTATTGGCAGGCAGTTGTAGGATGAGCGAGGTATTACCCCATTTTCTTTTCTGCATGAGCCATGAAGGAAAATCTTCTTCACTCACATATTGCGCACCCCCATCCGGGTAGGAAAGGCCGTATTGCACCTCACCCCGTACGTCATACATGATGATATCACTACGTTTTAATTCCCAGGCCAGCCCTGTAGCAATGCCAACATTATTCGTCAGTACAGTAGCGCTCTCTGTCAGCGTTTTCACATTGTCAGCGATAAAATGTTGCGGCTGGTTGGTATCGACGATTTGTTGAGGAATCAAATAACCGGCGCAGAGCGCGAACATCAACGGACATGCTGCGGCGTAAGGCCAGAAACTTGCATGATTTCGTAACGTAATATATCCAACCGCTGCCCACATCAAAAACGCAAAAACACCTAAGGCAACTTTTGAATATTCCTGTGGTCCATAGACAACATAGTGTGGGAACAGGCCCAGTCCTAAAACAAAAATAGTCAGAGCACAAATCAACCCAAATACCAGGTTGATAATCCCATTCACCCTGAACACTCGCAGTGACCTATTCGTCACACAATCTTTAGCGTAAGCGGCGATTAGAAGAGCAATGGGTGCCATGCATGGCAGGATATAGGTAAGTAATTTTCCTTTGGCAAGGCTAAAGAAAAACAGAGGCATAATGACCCAGCTTAGTAAAAAGAATAAGTCAGGCCGTGTCGTTCTTTCACGCCATCCTTTAAGCAAAGATGAAGGGAGTAATGCCATCCAGGGTAATGTCCCCAGCAACAGGATGGGTAAATAAAACCAGAATGGGGATTTATGCTGTGCTTTTTCAGATGCGAAGCGTTGGATATGTTCTACCCAGAAAAAATAGTTCCAAAAATCAGGCTCACGTAAGGCAATTGCGATAGCCCAGGGCAAACTCACTAACACGGCGACGACGACGGCTAAAGGGCCAAAACAGAGCACCTCTTTGAGCTTGCGTTGCTGCCAGACTATTGGCAGCGTAGCAATAACAGGGACTGCGAGTGCCAAAAAACCCTTAGTCATAAAGCCTGCGCCGCAGGCCACCCCGAGTAAGGCATACCACCCACACTTTTTCCAAAATGTGGTGGCCTGTAGTGACATATATGAGGCAACCATGCCTGCCGTTAGCCACAAGGATATCATCGGGTCGAGTACACTGTAGGTACCTACGCTGAGTACCAGTATTGATGTAAGGTAAATAAGAGCTGCCAGTAGCGCTGTTTTGTGGCTTTGCCACAGCATTAACGCCAGCCAAAAAATGAGGGCGGCGCTGCATGCGGTACTGAATACTGAGCCAAAGCGCACGGCAAAGTTACTGTCACCGAACAGCCACTGGCTAAAATTATTTATCCAATACCCTGCGACCGGTTTTTCGAAATAACGCAGTCCTAACAGGTGGGGAACGACCCAATCCCCGCGCTGAAGCATTTCCCGGCTGATTTCTGCATAACGTGTTTCATCAGGTTGCCATAGCAAGCGGCCATTAAGGGGGATTAAATAGAGAAGTGCAAATAACACAGATAATAGGGCCACATAACTACGCTTCAAAAATACGAACATTGGTACATCCTTTTCAAGGCGTTATCAGAGTAACGACAATGCTTAGCGAGCAAATTAAAAGCAGGCGACCTAAATATTAAGATCTATCATTGAGTAGTTTATTGTAAGGCCCAATTTCTATTCGCCAGCACAACGCGCCCATTCCTTTAGGCGCAGGATCTTCTTTGTTGACAGTTGGTTTAGAGGGGTTGAAGTCCAATAGAAAGAAAATGGCCTATTAAGGCTTCCCCTACTGTAAACGTCGGTTTGATTTTTTCTGTCTGACTTTCACTAATAGTAAAAGGATAAGAGTGCGCTATTCTAAACGGTCTTAATGGCAACGACGGTACGCCAGTAATCCTGGTGTTTGAGCAGTGGACATACCCCACATGACTGCTTTAAGCGCATGGCTGACGACGGCTAATATGACCCTGGCTGCGGCAGCTTTACAGGTCTTTACCTCTTCCGCCTGAGGAGTGGGGTACAGGTTATGGTAAAATAACAGTCACACTAATTTATTAATTCATCTGTAATTAGTGATAATACTTCTTCGTCTCCCTTGCATGTATTAGGCGGTTTACGTTCTGATGACCAGCGGCTGTACATCAGGAGAGAGCTGTTTTTAACAAATAAAGGGAGGGAGAGTGTCAGAGCCCCGTGACAGTAATACAAATAGCATGTCAGAAGTACCTTCTGCATTTTTCAGCTCGCCGGCAGCCGGTGGCATCGTGCTCATCATTGCCTCAGCAGCCGCTATTATCGTGGCCAACTCTCCGCTCAGGGAGGGATATGAGGCATGTTTGAAATACAACGCCGCCGGCCTCTCCGTTGAGCACTGGATAAACGACGGCCTGATGGCCGTGTTCTTCATGATGGTCGGCCTGGAAATCAAACGCGAGCTTCTCATCGGCCAGCTTTCCACGTGGAGTCAGCGCGCGCTGCCGGGATTTGCCGCGCTGGGTGGGATGGCCGTGCCTGCCGTAATTTACGTATGGTTTAATGCGGGCAGCAATGAAACCCTCGCGGGCTGGGCCATTCCTGCCGCCACAGACATTGCATTTGCGCTCGGTGTACTGGCACTGCTGGGGAGTCGCGTACCTGCCTCGCTGAAAATTTTCCTGTCGGCGCTGGCTATTCTGGACGACATGGGCGCAGTGGCTATTATTGCGCTCTTCTATACCAGTAATATTTCGTTTCTGATGCTGGCTGGCGCGGCGGTCACGGTAGCCCTGCTGTTTATCATGAATCGTTCCGGGGTAACCCGGCTGCTTCCCTATCTCCTGGCGGGCGGCGTGCTGTGGTTTTTCATGCTTCAGTCTGGGGTACACGCCACTGTCGCGGGTATCCTGCTGGCCTTCTTTATCCCGCTGCGGCCAGCCGACCCGGATAAAGCCCCCCCTCTGGATCAGTTGGAGCACGGCATTCATCCGTGGGTCACGTTTTTGATACTGCCGTTGTTTGGCTTTGCCAATGCGGGGGTCACATTGTCCGGCATGACGGCGGATGACCTCATATCGTCGGTGTCGGTCGGCGTGGCGCTGGGCCTGTTTTTTGGCAAGCAGGTGGGCATTTTCTTCCTGTCGCTGTTGGCCGTCAGACTGGGCCTGGCAAAACGGCCTGAAAAAAGCTCCTGGCTGCAGGTTTACGGCGTGTCGGTCATGTGCGGAATCGGGTTTACCATGAGCCTGTTTATCGGCAACCTGGCTTTTGCAGGAAGCCCTCTGTTAATCGACGAGGTTAAGGTGGGAGTGCTGGTCGGCTCCGTACTGGCGGCACTGGCCGGTATGCTGATACTGCGTTTGTCTCCTTCGCATCCTTTCCGGTAACGCATTCGAGTCTGTAAAATCCTCGTGATATGTGGGCTGCCCTCCCAAAGGGTGCAGCCCAATTTTCACAGATTTACAGCTCGTTATTCGTATATTTCTCCGACGGGCCTTCATGCAACAAGAGCGTGCCAGCGTTCGGTTTTACAAATCCGATACATACAGGCTTACTGATATGCTCGTTATCCTCCTGGAAAGTTATCTGGCTGATAGCATCAAGCGGCAGCTGCGGCCATTGCGTCAGCGCCCTGGTAAACGAAGCGTGGGTACAGTTTTTATCAGACCGACCAATCAGTAACGCCCCTGAGTGCAGGATATCGGCAAGTTTGATATCTGCGTTATAGATATTAGGTTTAGTGCTGTTATTCCAGGGGGTAATAATTTTGGGACCCGACGCTGCATAAAAAGTGAGCCATTCGGCCAGGTGCTCTCCCCCTACCAGACGCAATGGCGTTCCATAACGTTCTTGCCATAGCCGTTCCGCTTTTTGGCTGAACGGGATAATACCGCTCATTTTTTGCCCCGCATTACCTACATTCGTTATCATGACGGTAGCATACCCAAGCAGAACCAGACCCGCTGAACCCATTAGCAAGAGAGTAGATCTTCTCACTGGCTGCACATTGGGAGTGACGACGCAGGCGACAACCAGCGCTGGCGCCAGAATAAAAAATGGCTGTAGCCACTCCGTCAGTCTTCCTCCATGATGAAACAGAAACCACAAACAAATCAATGCCAGCGGTAATAAGGCGACTAACAGGACAACGCATTTATTGATGTCAGCAGGCCATCGGAGCCGAATTTTGCTTAGATGCAATATCCACCATAAGAACAGCAGCGGGTAATTGATACTGAGTAACTTTATGAATACTCCAGGGTTAAACTGACGCTTTATCTGCGAATCCACCCAGTTGAAGGCAGCGAAGTTATGCTCCCACAGCCAGAACAGGTTTGGAGCAATAATGGCAAGGCCAGTAAGTAGCGCCAGATAAAATATAGGCTGGCGATAACATGCCCGAATCTTTGGCATGACCAGCGTGGCAATTAACACCGCGCCGACAAATGCCAGTGTCGAATACTTAGCCATCGACCCCAGACCGGCTGTTACTGCAAATGCCATCCACCACGCTGGATGGCGTGCGAATGCCAGGAAAAAGAATAACAGCATCCACGGCCACAGCATAACCAGTAGATAGTTGTCGTTATAGCTAATAATGTCGAAGTTAATGATTCCTGACAGGTTGAGAGTGAATAATGCAAGCCAGGCCATACGTTCGCTACCGCTCAGGTATTTCGCAAGAAACCAGCAGCCGACCATCCCGACAGCAACCGCAAAAAAATGCGTGATATACCAGTAAACGCTCAGTGGGGTACCCGCAAACCACAGCGCCGGACGCCATACCATGCTAACCAGCCATGGATTTTTCGGTGAGCCCCATTCTGTATTTTGCGCCCAATTCAGTGCTTCAACGGCATCGTAAGGAACCGTGGGGTCCAGAAAGATAGTTGCCATACTCCACAAGAGAGCGTAGACGCCCACCCACACCATTAAAATCACGATACTCATCAATTTCCTTGGAGAAAATATATAAAGAGTGAAAAACCTTATTTTATAAAACCAATTCTAATTTTCAGTTAAACCGAAAGTGATTCAATCAATGTCACCGTGCTAAAGATGAAGGGGGAGCACATAAGGATATCCGTTCCCTCCCTCCGGGCCAGTGAGATTATTGTTCTGGGGCGCGGACTGCTAACAGGGGGTTGTGGTAACGGGAAAATGTGGGGTTTAGGCTTAGAACGTCGAAAATACACAGATCCGTCGTATCCGATACGACGAAATGAAATGAGCATCGGGCTTTTTACAGCGCCGGACTCAGGTGGGGAAAGGGTATATATGAGGTGTCTACGCATACTGCGGTTTTCTGAATAAAAAAAATTCACCACCTATAAAATGAACATTCTCCAAACCATATGCGAAAAATATCATGGGTAATCTTGCCGTGTAAGATTTAAATGAATTTTTTGCGCGGTTTACTATTAGTGCGATATGTTTTTTAGATTATTGTTGTCCCTCGATAAAAGTAAATAATTGTTACCCCGGAGGCTGAAAAAGATGATTTTATCACCGTTTAATAGCCATTAATGATTCAATGATCTTAATTATTCTTTGGGCTTAACCTAAATGCCATCCTCACATTATGTTACTTTATTTTTTCCATTTTTATAACCTATTAAGTTTCTCAGCAACGATGAAAAATAAAAAGTATTAAAGTAGTGCAGGTCTATCATATGCATTTAAAATAACCGCGTGGATAAATATAACTATTCAGCCTGCATTGCCGCTTTCTGCAGCATTTTCTCCAGCTGTCGCGGTGGCACTCCAGGGTTTTCTGTTTTATGGCCAGAAAAAAGTTCACACCTGCATTCAGCCCTGAGCTGGACGCACAGGGTTAACACCCCACTGACTCCAGGGCATTGATCGTTGGTGACGATCAATACCGCTAAACCGATCGTTTTAAGTGATTGGACTATGAAGGGGCCAGGAAATAGGGTGAACGGGTTCCCGGAACTGGGCGTAGTGATAACCTGATGAAAATTTTAGCCATGAAATATTGCACGGATTGCGGAATCAAACGCCGCCTGACAGCACGCCTGTTCGCAATCGATGATGAACTTTGCGACGACTGCTACTTTGCATTTGTTAAATCAGTACGTGAAAGGTACGACTGAGCAGTACCATTAGAGAGTGCTAACCCGCCTGTGGGCTAATGCTGGTCTCCCTTATGCGACCGGGGTTACCCATCGTCCTGATTGTATGGCGGCACAAACTTTGCCTGCAGGTTTGCAATCCTCTTCCCATCTTCTGCCATCCATGATTATAATTACCGCAACTGTATAGTTAGAACCCTAATCATCAGGCGTCTACATGTCGAATGTCTCAGAACTTAACTTCTCCCGGTTGCTGCATATGACTGCCCATGCGTGGCGGCAGGCTATCGATCGCCGTATGAAGGACAGTGGGCTCAGCATGAGTAGCTGGCTGGCGGTCGTGGCAATCGCGGCTGAAGAGGCACCGATGAGCCAGAAAGAGCTGGCGCATCGGCTGGGGCTGGAAGATGCCAGCGTCGTACCGCTGATCGACAGGCTGGTCAGGCAGCAGCTGGTTGAGCGCATCCAGCCTGAAGAGGATCGCCGTAAGCGGCTGCTGCACTTAACGTTTAAGGGCGGAAAGCTGTACGAAAAGTTGAAGATTGAGGCGGATAATCTGCGCAGTGAGCTGCTGACGGATATCAATCCGCAGGATCTGGCGGTTGCCGAGCGCGTGCTACAGCGCCTGCTAATCGCAACCGAGGCCAAATAGTATGCGTGGCACTTCCCATGACCCCTTCGCCCCACGGGAGTGGGCACCCGGCGAAAAACCGACCCTGCCGGGATCGCCCTCCACGCCGCTGCATCCCACTCACAGGCGCATCGCCTTCGGGATTATCGGCCTGCTGATCTCGGTCACCGGCGCGCTGAGCAATGCGCTGGTGACCGCCAATTTAACCAATCTGCAGGGCGTGTTCGGCGCGTACAGTAATGAAATCGCCTGGCTTCCGGCGGTATATGTGATGGGAAATATCTCCATCAACCTGCTGTTGGTAAAGTTTCGCCAGCAGTTTGGACTGCGTGCCTTTACTGAGGCATTCCTGGTGCTGTACGTGCTGGTCTCTTTTTTCCATTTGCTGGTAAACGATTTAAGTTCCGCCATCGTGGTGCGCACCGCGCATGGAATGGTGGGTGCCGCCCTCAGTTCCCTGGGTATCTATTATCAGATTCAGGCCTGGCCCGCTAAGCATCGGCTTAAGGCGATGACCATCGGCATCGGCGCGTCACAGCTGGCCATTCCGCTTGCCAGGCTCTTTTCAGACGAGCTGCTACAGCTGGAGGAGTGGCGGGGGCTTTACCTGTTTGAACTCGGCCTGGCAATGATCTGTCTGGGAGCGGTACTGATACTTAAGCTGCCGCCCGGCGAACGGATGAAGGTTTTCGAGAAAAAGGATTTCCTGACCTTCCTGCTGATGGCACCGGGAATGGCGCTGTTTTGCGCGGTGCTGTCACTCGGCCGGGTAGAGTGGTGGACCAGTACGCCCTGGCTGGGGATCTGTCTGGCTCTCGGGCTGGTACTGGTCATAGCCGCCATTGTGCTGGAACATAACCGCAGCAATCCGTTGATCAATACCCGCTGGCTGCGCACCGGATCAATAATACGACTGGGTATTGTGATGATAATGCTGCGCGTCACGCTGGCGGAGCAGAACACGGGCGCGATTGGCTATCTGCAACAGATGGGGCTGCTCAACGATCAGATGCATGGACTGGCGCTGGCGATTCTGGCTGGTGTAGTCGCTGGCATCGTAATCAGCGCACTGACGATTAATGTTAAGCACCTGAGCTGGCCTATTGTCGTCTCTCTGTTGCTGATTATTGTGGCATCGCTGATGGATGCGCAGTCCAGCCCGCTGACGCGCGCGAACAATATGTATTTCAGCCAGTTTTTGCTGGGATTCAGCAGCACCTTCTTCATTGCACCTGCGCTACTGATGAATATCGGCAGCGTGGTCACGCAGCCTAAAAACCTGGTGAGTCTGGTGGTCCTCTTCGGCATGAGTCAGAACCTCGGCGGATTGATGGGCTCTGCGATCCTTGGGACGTTTCAGACCTGGCGTGAGAAGTTTCACTCCAGCCTGCTGGGTGACCAGCTGTCGACGCTCGATCCGAACGTCACTGAACGGCTGAGCCAGTATACCGGCTTGTTCAGCAGCCAGATTAGCGATAGCGCACTGCTGGCCGCGCAGAGCACCACGCAGCTTCAGAGCGTTGCCACCGTGCAGGCCAACGTCCTGGCCTATAACGATACTTATCTGCTTACCGCTGGTATGGCTTTCGTCACCCTGATTTGGGTGCTTTGGCGACTGTCCCGTCAGCGTTACCTTAACTGGCAACAGGCAAAACGTGAGGCGGAAGCTGAGCGTAGGGCAATGCTACCACCTACCACTTCAATCAGTCCGGGGAAAGAATGAGTCAGCAGGAACAGAACCCGCTTTCGGAACGAGAAAGAAATAATAAGCTGCGTATATTATCCATCGCCTTCGGCGCTGGGATTGCGATTGTTGGCGTACTGGTTATCCTCTATGCGTGGCAGCTTCCTCCCTTCACCAGTCAGATCCAGTCGACGGAAAACGCCTACGTTCGTGGACAGGTGACGTTTATCAGCCCTCAGGTAAATGGCTATATTACCGCCGTGAATGTGCTGGACTATCAGCCGGTGCACCGGGGCGATGTGATTATGACCATTGACGATCGTATCTATAAACAGCGGGTTCACCAGGCGCAGGCGCAGGTGGCGATGAAAAAAGCCGCTCTGGCAAACAATATCCAACAGCGTCGCAGCGCTGAAGCGGTGATTGAGCGCAATAAAGCCATGCTGGCCAACGCCAGGGCACAGGCGGTGAAAAGCGCGCTGGACTTGAAGCGCGTGGAGAATCTGGTGTCGGACGGTTCGCTGTCGATCCGTGAACGGGATGCGTCCCGCGCCAGCAACAGTCAGACACTGGCCGACGTGCAGCAGACGCAGGCCACGCTGGATGTCTCCCGTCAGGACCTGCAAACCGCCATTGTTAATCGCGCGTCACTGGAGGCCGATGTGGCCAGCGCGGAGGCTGCACTGGAGCTGGCGCAGATCGATCTGGATAACACGCGCATTATTGCCCCCCGCGACGGGCAACTGGGCCAGATTGCCGTCCGTCAGGGTGCCTACGTTACCGCCGGCACGCGTCTGACATCGCTGGTTCCGGAGCAGATGTGGATAGTGGCGAACATGAAGGAAACCCAGATGGCCCGTATCCAGCCCGGCCTGCCGGTCACCTTTACCGTTGATGCGCTCGATGGCGAGAAATTCCAGGGTAAAGTGGAATATATCTCCCCGGCGGCAGGCTCAGAATTTAGCGCCATTTCTCCCGACAATGCCACGGGGAACTTTGTCAAAATTGCCCAGCGCATTCCGGTGCGTATCAATATCACCAGTGATAACGCCGGGCATTTACGTCCAGGCATGTCCGTCGAAGTGAGCATTGACACCTCTGCGTCGTCGTCCTCTCAGGAGAAGAAATGATGCGCTGGAAGATATCGCTGCCGCTGATGCTGGTGGTTACAGCCCTGACCGGATGCGCAACGCAGGTCGAAAAGGCGCCCGGCGCGCTCCCCATCCCTCAGCAGTGGCGTAACCAGGTGGGGCCCTCTTCGCCGGTGGAAGCGGGCTGGTGGCGCAACTTTAACGATGACAATCTCAACCGACTGGTTAGCCAGGCGCTGCGCAACAACCTGGATATCCTGACGGCGCGATCCCGCGTCGAGCAATATCGTGCCCAGCTGCGCGGGGCAGAGGGCGATAATCTTCCCACGCTCAACGCTGGCGTCAGTGCCACCCATGCTCGCGCGCTCTCCTCGGTAAGCGGACAGCCTTATGAGTATGCCGTTTTTCAGGGACTGCTGCAGGCCAGCTATGATGTTGATATTTGGGGCGCGCGCAGCAGCAGTATTGATGCTGCCACCGCCTCACTTGCCGCTCAGCAGGCCGCCGCCTCGGCCGCCGAGCTGACGGTTGCCAGTTCAGTGGCCTCAGGCTATATGACGCTGGTCGCACTGGACGAGCAGCTCCGGGTGACAGAATCCACGCTGGCTTCACGCGCTAACTCGCTTAAGCTCGCCCAGCGGCAATATGAGACAGGCTATACCTCAAAGCTGGAGTGGGTGCAGTCCGCGTCGGAGTATCAGACGGCGAAAGCACAGATCCCGGTGCTACAGCATCAAATCGCCCAGCAGGAGAATGCGCTGAGTATTCTGGTGGGCATGAACCCCCGCGAAATTGCCCGGCGACGTGAGTTCGAGCAGGTTGCCCCGCAGACGCTGCCTTCGTTGCTCCCATCCGAGCTGTTACAGCGTCGCCCGGATATCGTCCAGGCTGAGAGGCTGCTGCTGGCGGCGGATAGCTCCCTTGCGGCATCCCGCGCGCGGCTGCTGCCTTCGCTGAACCTGACCGCGTCCGGTACGATGCAGAGTTCTGCACTCCACCAGCTGCTGGATAACCCCTTCAGGCTATGGAGCATTGGCGGCAGCGTGCTGGCCCCGATACTCAACCGCGAGGCGCTAACGGCGCAGGTAGATGTGTCCATGGCCAGCCGCAATCAGGCGTTGTACAGCTACGAAAAAGTCGTGCGTAATGCCTTCAGTGAAGTTAACAACGATCTCGACGCGATTGAACGCTACCAGCAGCAGCTGGTGGAGCTGCAAAAGCAGGCGCAGGTGGTGAGTGAAGCGCTGCGTATTGCCAGCAATCGCTATCAGAATGGCTATGCATCCTATCTGGATGAACTGGATGCCCAGCGAACGCTTTACAGCACCCAGCTTAACCTTGTACAGGTAAAAAATAACCTCCTCCAGGCGCAGATTGATCTCTACCGGGCGCTGGGGGGCGGCTGGAAGGAGGCGTAAACGCCACCGTCATTTTCCTCACTCACGAGCCATTAATTGCCTTGAGTGAGGACCCTCTCCGGGCTAATGCTGCCGCCATCCTTCGGTTTAACCCCCTAATCAGAATGAAATCGGCTTGAAGCTGGATTTGGTCGCATCGGTGGTTCACTGGCACTGTTTGAAATCAAAAAGAGGGTAAATCTCGGTATGCACAGGGACGACGAAATGGTCGTCCCTGTGCTGTCATTCAGGCTGACTTTAAACACTATCGGTCATATAAATGATTATTTCCATGAGTGATCCGAACCATTATCAACCTGTCTTCCGAGACTAAGCATATTATCTCTGGGTTGGACAAGCTGGCCGTATTGTTCATCGCTAAAGCCTTGAATTTTCCGCCTTAAAATTTTATCCATAAAGGTTGTTAACGTCGCAACTGCTTTCTTATCCCCGTCAATAACCGCCTGAATATTTGACAGCTTGATTGTGCTGTAAAGCGCCTCGGTAAATACATCAGGCCCGGCAAGTTTAAATACGTTGGTTTCACCACGCTGATATCTTTCCACTGCAATATCCAGTGTCCGGTTAATTACCCTGTTCTCCCGGGCCGCGCCAATAGGGGTATTAGGCACTGCCTGCTCTTTTTCTCCTTCTTTGGCGATATATTCTTTTTTAAAGCCTATCCCGCCATAGAGGGACAAATCGCCAAACGGCGCTCGCTGCGTATCGTCGACATCCTTATATATCCCACCTTCGTGTTTTAATACTAACAGGCGTAACAGATCGCTTGCCTGTGCATAACGTCCTTCGCGAATGGTATTAGTATAATACTTAAAAGCAGGGTGAGACTGTATTTCTGAAAATGAAGGTAATGTTCTTAAGTCGGTAATATTAACGTTACTCCCGCGAAATCTTTCAACTAAATCATCGCTTGCTTGTTTGTAATTTTCAATGCTGCTGTCATAAATAAGTTGTGTTTGATAATCTGGGTTCATACTGGCAGTATCAAGCGAAAGCGCGACATTCTTATCCGATATTTTGTTTGAGCCAATCCAGATCATATGAATGGATTTTGGAATGTCAGCATACTCATGCGCGGAAATCTCTGCCTGGACTTCGTTATTGATATTCTGTCGCAATGAGGATTTTTTGCCGGAAAAAAAAGGCATTCTGCCGTCGGAATCACTGTATGAAAGTGGGTTATTCCTGACCATGCGAAACAGGTTGAGGCCATCCACCGTGCCTGCCGGATCCGAACTCAGCCAGCGCGCCGCCCAGGGCTGATAGTAACGGTAGCCATAGTAATATAACCCCGTTGCATCGCGCTCTTTACCCGCAAATCTGATGGTTTTATAGTGAGATTCTGTCTGGCTACGGGCTGTCCATAAGGCTGTACCGCCAAAGGGATAGTACTCCTCAAGGCTAATAACATTGCCGTCATCGTCCACCTCCAGACCACTGCTCCCTGAAAGATTGTCGTAACTCCATCGCGCCATATTATTGCCGATACCGTCTGGCTTGCCGCTCTCCCAGTGCAGTATGCGCAGCTGCGCGCGCCCCAACCCATCCAGAGTAATGACCTGCAGATTTTCCGTTAACGAACTGCCCGTTGAGCGGGTACGCAGCTCCAGCCCAGGCAGGTAAATAACCTGCTGTTTTTGCGTGCTGTTGCCCGTTTGCTGTCTGGTCACCTTGAGCAGACGCTGGCTGGTACTGTCATAGCGATACATTTCACTGTCATTTGCCCCAGCGTTACGGACTACGGGCATCACTTTTCGCAGCTCGCCCCGAAGTGTCCAGTCCAGTTTTTGTCCCGGCTGTAACTGTTTTTGCTGGCCAGCCGCCGTAAACAGGGAGTCTACTACGGTCGGGTTCGTCGTCAGTGCGCTTAAGACGCCACGGTTGGTACGATTGCTGATGGTAACGTCAGTGGTATAAGTATTTGAGGTAGCAGGCGCAGCGTGCCGTATTTGCGTCAGGTTTCCGGCATTATCGTAGTGATATGACCGGGTATAAGGCGTAAAGGCTGAACTGTCGGTGGGGAGGGGGATGATAGCAGTGGAAGAGCCAGTGTTCTGTTGCATATTAGCCATTTCGCGCCCGGTGGCGCTGACCAGTTGGTACAGGCTGTCATAGCGACAGGTATTCTCCGGCACCACTTTCTGATTGCGCCAGAAGCGGGTTTCTTCTGCATCGTTACGGATACTTAGCACATTGCCCACCGGATCGTATTGATAACGCAGGTCCTGCAACACTTTGCGCCCTGAGTGATGCCCGGCGGGACGCTCAGTTTTAATACCTGTCAGGCGCTGTGTTTCCGGCTCGTAGCGGTAGAGCGTCACAACGCCATTGCCATGCTCTTCACGCAGCTTCTGCCCGGCAGCAGACCAGGTCAGAGATTTAACAATTACCTGCTCCGGCTCGTTCCTGATTGTCAGCCAGCTGCCTGAAAGCAGGCCGGCTATGTCGTAGACTACACGCTGCTGATTGCCGCTGGCGTCTGTGGCGATGAGTGTCGAGCCTGTCGCATCCGCGCGGGTCAGAGTGTTATACGACCTGTCGTCCAGCCGGTCGTCCCAGGCAGAAATAGCGTCCCCCTCCCAGTTGGCGACGATCTCTTCGTTATCCATCTCCTTAAGCAGCCGCCGGGTCACCGAGAGCGACCCGCCGCTCAGGCCAATACTGTTTATCTGAATCAGGCCGGCGGTGTCGTAATGGCTGACGCACTGACCCGTGAGATTAAAGGCTTTCTCTTCTTTTGAGTGACCAGACCAGATAAAACGATCCGTAATGCGCACGGCCTGGCCCACCTGTTCTGTCGTGCTGAGCAGGCGTCCCGCCAGCGTAGGACGCTCATACTGCCAGGTGCGGATTAAGGTCTGACTTTCATCCCTGATCTCTTCATCAGCGTTGATGTTAGTTACTGCCCGGGAAGGGCGCCCGGCGGTATCATGCAGGGTAACCGCGATCCCGGCATCAACGCTCTGCGTGTGCAGGACATTGCCGGTCAGATCTGTCACACAGGTAAGATTTACCAGGCTGGCATTAGACAGGCGCGGGTCTGCGCTCTGCGTCATAAAGCCGCGTGGATGATACTGATAACGGGAGATGCGCTCATCCGTTAAGGTCGGTGCGTCGGGATGGCGGTGATAAACGATGTTGCGAACGGTAAGCGCACGGTTATCAAATACCACGACCGAGGGTGTTTTACTAAATAGCGTTGTACTCATATTTGCTCTCCATCAGAGGATTAAACGGTCAGAGTTGCATCAGTAACTATAAGGCAAAAATGGCCATGAGTTGTGCTGGTAGAAATAAAGGCGCACTGACGGGGGAGGGCGATCGCGTAGCGTCTGCGCTTTACAGCGCAGGCTGGGCAGCAGATAATACCCGCTTATGAATGAACATCCTGAATATGAACCCGAAAAAGAACCGCGTTTCCGGCTGGACGATGCTCATTTTGCCATAGTGGTACTTGCAGTCACTTCCGTTACCCTTATAATCTTTGTCCTGATCCTTACCCTGCTAATGATGTAATAATTAACCGGCCACGGTCCGCATGGAGTATGCATAATATGGGATCCAGAGAGGATAAACTTCTGGCGCTGGTGGGGTTACTGTCGGCCTGCCTGATTGCGGTTATGGTTCTGTTCACCCTGACCCTGCTGTCGGACGTGCGTCATCCCTCTGACGATACTATTTCGCCCCAGTCTTGCTACGCCACGCCGCCTCACTCCGGCTGATTCGCACTTTTTAATTTGATCTGCTGACTGCGTACTGCCAGTGCATAGGGCTCAAAAATCGGCCGGGTGCCGTTCGCATCCGGCAGGCCAAACAATCCGTCAGGCGAACGACGGCTGTCTGCCCAGGCGGGATAAGCCACCACCGGATAGACAGAAACACCTTCTATCTGTACGCCGCGTTCCATTGCTATCCCGACCTGTTCCACCACCCCGGTAAACCAGGGGGCGCATTTATCGCCCTCCGCACCGGTTTCGGCAATCAGCATCGGGCGCTGATAGCGCTGCCAGACCTCCTGAAGCAGGCTGGACAAATCGCGATATTCAGGGTGCGGCGGCGCGATGGGAGTACCGTCCACCCGCCACTGATTATCCGGATAATAGTTCAAACCCACGATATCCAGCAGCGACGCCTCCCCGCCTAATTCCGGCTGCACCCGACCGCTCAGCATATCCCATGCCTCAAACTGTGCTTCGTGTTGCCGTAAGGCTGCCTGGCGGGAAGCTGCGGTATCCTCTGCGGGCGCAACGTTCACCAGCGGGTCGGTTAATACGAAGCGTGCGCCGGGCAGCACGTCACGAATGGCCCGCATCGCGGCGAGGGAGGCTCTGACCAGCTGCTGCTTGAGTTCACGCCCGCGCCCGGTCACGCCGGGGTTAAACAGGGCTGCGTCAGCGCCGGCCCAGGACCAGAAGGAGATCTGATTCATTGGCGTAATAAAAGGGTGGGTATGACCTTCCTGCTGCATGACGTGAGCCATTGCCCGGGCAAACGCGGCAAAGCGGTCAACAAAGGCAGGCTGCCAGATATCCAGATGGGATGGCCAGCCGAAATGAGCCAGCTCCCAGATCATTTCCAGCCCCTGATTTTCGGCAGCGTGCAGCATGGGCAGAAATGTTGACCAGTCATACTCACCCGGCGTCTCTTCAATCAGATACCAGCGTGCGCCGTCGCGGGCGGTAAGCAGTTTTTCCGCCGCCAGCAGGGCATAGTCTTTTTCCATCAGCGTATCGTGACCGCTATTGATCACCAGATCGAAGCGTTTGCCTTCGGCACGACGGGCGGTGGAGCAGGCAAAGCTTCCCTGAAAGAAACTTTTAAACAGTGTTGGGCTGTGGGGCTGGCGTGATACATCAAGCATTCCGGTTTTCATGCGCGTTCCTCACTCCATTAACCTGACGCAACTCTCTGCGCTAAGTCTAGCCTATCCGGGGTCACCGCATTTAATCAGAACAGTCGCATCACATTTAGGCCGCTGCGCTATTAATAAAACCGCTAGAATAGAGCGCTTACGCTGATGATCTGAGGATAACGCATGGCCGAAGCTTTTACGCTGGATGAGGATGCAACCCCGGGTATACCGTCGCGACTGACTCGCGCCGTCTCCCCACGGGTGGAGATGCACCCTGACCATAGCGGTATTCATCCGCTGGAAGAGGGACTGGACGCGTTCGCCGCGCGCTATTTGTTAACGACGATGGCGGAATACAGTCTGGATATTCAGTACTACATCTGGCAGAACGATATGTCAGGCAGGCTGTTGTTCAGTGCGGTACTGGACGCGGCGGATCGCGGTGTTAAAGTGCGCCTGCTGCTGGATGACAATAATACCATGGGGCTGGACGACACGCTGAGCGAGCTGGCTCGCCATCCTAACATTGCGGTCAGGCTGTTTAATCCCTTCTCTTTTCGGACGCTCAGGGCCCTGGGCTACCTCACCGATTTCGCCCGTCTGAATCGCAGAATGCACAACAAAAGCTTCACGGTCGATCGCCAGGCGACGATTGTTGGCGGTCGCAATATCGGTGATGAGTACTTTGGTACGGGTGATGAGCCGCTCTTCTCCGATCTTGACGTGCTGACCATCGGGCCGGTGGTCAAGGAGGTCACGAAGGATTTCGAGCGCTACTGGCAGAGCAGGGCCGTTGAACCTCTGAATGCCGTGGTTAAGCGTAAAGAGGGGCACGGGCGAGAAGACGTCCAGCTGCCGGATGTGTGGCGCAACGATCCTAAGGTGATGCGCTATCTGAATAAGGTCAACGCGTCGACGTTTGTGACTCAGCTTGAGAGTGGAACGCTACCTCTTACCTGGGCCAAAACGCGGCTGCTGAGCGACGACCCGCGCAAGGGGCTGGGACGTGCGAAAGCCAGCACGCTGCTTCCCCAGCGCATGCTTGAGGTGATTGGCAAACCGCAGGTGCAGTTCGATATCATTTCGGCTTATTTTGTACCGACCCGGGCGGGTGTCGCTCAACTTCTGTCGCTGGTGCGTCAGGGGGTGAAAATTGCCATTCTCACCAACTCCCTGGCGGCAAACGACGTCTCCGTGGTCCATGCGGGCTACGCCAAATGGCGTAAAAAGCTGCTGCGACACGGTATTGCGCTCTATGAACTCAAGCCCCATAGCGACGCCCGCGAGCCGAGCCACGATCGCGGGCTAACCGGTAATTCCGGTGCCAGCCTGCATGCCAAAACTTTCAGCGTGGACAATGAAAAGGTCTTTATCGGCTCATTTAACTTCGATCCGCGTTCGGCGATGCTGAATACCGAAATGGGGTTGGTTATTGAAAGTGAAACGCTGGCGACCAGTGTTCATGAGCGGTTTATCAGCAGCATGCGCGATCGCGCCTGGACGCTGCGGCTGGATAAGTGGGGGCGGGTTAACTGGGTTGAGTATCCCGGAGAAGGGGATAAAGAGCGGGTACATAAGCACGAACCCCGTACCCGCTTCATTCAAAGGCTGCTGGTGCGCCTGGTCTGGCGGCTGCCGATTGAGTGGCTGCTGTAAGCCAGGCGGCGCCCTGCGGGGCGCTACCGCTGCGGCTTCCCGGAGAAGAGAAAGCGCAGAACCGGAATACGTAAATGGATTTCATACAGGATAAAGGCAATGCCAAATACAAATACCAGCCCGGCAAAAAAGCCGAGGGTATTGTTGCCGATCTCGGGCACAAAGAAGATGCCGTACAGAATAGTCAGCGGATGGTGCACCAGATAAATAAACAGGGAAGCATTCACCAGGTAGGTCACCCGGGGCGAATGAGAATTTAACAGGCGGTGTCCCAGAGAGAACACCACGTTAACCATCCACAGGCCCATCATCATGGATACAACCGCATCAATTTCATACAGCCAGCCGTCGCCCTTGCTGTAGGTCTGGTTAGCCACGTAGGCAATAAAGGCCAGCAGCGAGCCAATAAAGGTCCAGGGCACCGGACGGACGCACAGCGCTTTGATCGCCGGATATTTCCAGGCCATTGCCCCCAGCACAAAGAAAGGCAGGAAGAATAGCGACTGCATGACGGCATAGTTAAAGAATCCATTCCCCAGCAGCTGCGGTTCAAAATGAAACAACAAACGGCGAATCGCGCCCCAGGCCAGGCTGCAAAGCAGAATCGCCAGGCTTAATTTTCCCCATGTCAGGTCAGAATAATCTGTTTTTGCGGGCCTGCTGTCCCGCAGCCACTTAAACATCCAGACACCCGCCGTGGTAAGTACCACCAGCACTAGCAGGAACCAGAGGTGGGAGATCAAATCCCATGTCAGGGCATTAAACTTTTCATACAGCGAAAGGTTATGCCAGTCGCCAATTTTAGTGGTCCAGGCTTTGATCATAAAAAACTGCGGAAGCGTCAGCAACGGGACAGCGGCAAGCATCGGGATGCCAACGCGCTCAAGGCGGACCTTAAGCCAGTGCTGGGGGGTGTATCGCAGAAACAGCATATAGGAAAAATAGCCGGAAATGACGAAGAAAACCTGCATACGGAAGGCATGAATAAAGTCATTAAGAAGGGTCAGCCATTCGGAGGGAGTCGCACTATTGACCGACCATGACTGGGTAGAATAGATCAGTGAAACGTGAAAGGGGACGCCAAGCAGCATCAACCATGCCCTGATAGAATCGAGGAAGTACTCTCTTTGCTGCGTTTTTCTAGTCATATTCATCCAAAAATCAACAAATTAATGCAGTAGTTCGCCCTGAACCACGCTAAAGCTTATCGCTTACTTTAGTTGAACGTTCATGGGTATACTATCAGGGGATTCTGTATCCGCTAAGCACTTGAGAATAGGGCGCTAACGCCGCCAATACCGGGGAACTAAAAGTGGTGTCAGGCTGTCGGAATGCTGAATTATCCATTAAGATGGATGGAATTAATTTTGGTACTCGAAAGGGGGGGATGTGCTGATTAAAATGAAAAGTAAGCCACAACAGATGACATTGCGCTTACTTGGCGCTGCGGTCTTATTATCAATGTATGCCAGCTCAAGCTGGGCTTTCAGCATTGATGATGTGGCAAAACAGGCAAAAGAGCTGGCAGGAAAAGGGTATGAAGCCCCAAAAAGCAATCTGCCTTCTCAGCTGCGCGAAATGAAATATGCTGATTATCAACAGATTCAGTTCAACCGGGATAAAGCCTACTGGGGTAAATTAAAGACGCCATTCAAGCTGGAATTCTATCACCAGGGCATGTATTTCGATACGCCGGTACAGATCAATGAGGTGATTGCCTCTTCGGTTCGCCAGATCAAATATTCGCCTGATTACTTTAACTTCGGCAACGTTAAGCACGATCCTGATACGGTCAAAAACCTCGGTTTTGCTGGATTCAAAGTGTTGTACCCGCTTAACAGCAAAAATAAAAAAGATGATGAAATCACCAGCTTCCTCGGTGCCAGCTATTTCCGTGTAATTGGTGCGGGCCAGGTTTATGGTCTCTCCTCGCGCGGACTGGCTATTGATACGGCGCTGCCCTCAGGTGAAGAGTTTCCGCGATTCAAATCGTTCTGGATCGAACGGCCTAAGCCGTCCGACAAGCATCTGGTTATCTACGCGCTGCTTGACTCCCCGCGCGCGACCGGGGCCTATCGCTTCCTGATTACACCGGGTAAAGAGAGCACCGTAGACGTTCAGTCTAAGGTCTACCTGCGCGATAAAGTGGGCAAGCTGGGCGTTGCCCCGCTGACCAGCATGTTCCTTTTTGGACCTAATCAGCCGTCGCCGATGGTTAACTATCGTCCCCAGCTGCATGACTCCAACGGTCTGTCCATTCACGCCGGTAACGGCGAGTGGATCTGGCGTCCGCTGAATAACCCGAAACATCTGGCGGTAAGCACCTTTACCGTTGAGAGTCCGAAAGGCTTCGGTCTGCTTCAGCGCGGGCGCGACTTCAACCAGTATCAGGATCTGGACGATCGTTACGATCTCCGCCCGAGCGGCTGGATTGAACCGCAGGGCGACTGGGGTAAAGGACACGTTGAGCTGGTGGAGATCCCTACTGCTGACGAAACCAATGACAATATCGTTGCCTTCTGGACGCCGGAACAGCTGCCGGAACCGGGCAAAGCAATGAGCTTCAACTATCGTCTGCACTTCACCCGCGACGAAAGCCAGCTGCATTCGCCGGATACCGCCTATGTAAATGATACGCTGCGCTCCACCGGCGACGTGAAACAGTCTAATCTGGTTCGCCAGCCGGACGGCACCCTGGCCTTTATCGTTGACTTTACCGGTCAGGATATGAGCAAGATGCCGGAAAATACGCCGGTTACGCCACAGGTGAGCATCGGTAACAACGGTGAGCTGGTGGAAAACAGCGTACGCTATAACCCGGTCACCAAAGGCTGGCGTCTGCTGATGCGTATCCGCGTCAAAGATAATAAACAGCCTACGGAAATGCGTGCGGCGCTGCTTAACGGCGACAAAACGCTGACGGAAACCTGGAGCTATCAGTTGCCTGCCAATGAATAAGTCTACTGTTATACCTACCGAGTATATCGATGCGCTGCCCCTTTCGCCGGAGCGAAAGGGTGCGCTGCGTGAATCGCTGCCACTCCAGGGGGATGACGCCTTTAGCCAGCTGCACCAGAATCTGGCTGAGGGCGAGCCCCTGGCTTCCCGTCCTGACGACGCGCCCCTGTCGTCGGTTCGTACGCGTATTGATCACACCTGGCCGGACTCCGTGGGCGAACAGGGTGAGCAGTTCGATAAGGATGCCCTGGATCGCACCACCCTGAAGGCGATGCCTCCGCATACGCGCTCCTCTATGTATCCGGAAGCCTGGCGCACCAACCCGGTTGCGCGCGCCTGGGATTCGCTGCGTGGCCGTAAAACCGTTCCACGCTTTACCAGTGCGGAAGAGAGAAGGTCGGAAGAGAAGTGGCGACATGTTGGCTCAATCCGCCGCTATATTCTGCTGATCCTCACCATCGCGCAGACGGTCGTCGCTACCTGGTACATGAAAACCATTCTGCCGTACCAGGGCTGGGCGCTGATCGATCCTATGGATATGATCAACCAGAACTGGCAGCAGTCGCTGCTGCAAATCCTGCCGTACGTGCTGCAAACCGGGATACTGTTCCTGTTTGCCGTGCTGTTCTGCTGGGTGTCGGCAGGATTCTGGACGGCTCTGATGGGCTTCCTGCAACTGCTGATCGGCAAGGACAAATACAGTATCTCCTACGGAACGGTGGGGGATGAGGCGATCGATCCGGCGCACCGTACCGCGCTAATTATGCCTATCTGTAATGAAGACGTGGAACGCGTCTTTGCCGGGCTGCGCGCGACCTGGGAGTCGGTAGTGAGAACCGGGGAGCAGCAGAACTTTGATGTCTATATTCTGAGTGACAGCTATAACCCGGATATCGCCCTTGCCGAGCAGAAGGCGTGGATGGAGCTGGTGCGCGATGTGGGTGGCGAAGGACGTATTTTCTATCGCCGTCGCCGTCGCCGCGTCAAACGTAAGAGCGGTAACATCGATGACTTCTGCCGCCGCTGGGGCAGCCAGTACAGCTATATGGTTGTTCTTGATGCGGACAGCGTGATGAGCGGTGAGTGTCTGACCGGCCTGGTGCGTATGATGGAAGCGAACCCCAATGCGGGGATTATCCAGTCATCGCCAAAGGCATCCGGTATGGACACGCTGTATGCACGCTGCCAGCAGTTTGCTACCCGAGTTTATGGGCCGCTGTTCACCGCCGGTCTGCATTTCTGGCAGCTGGGGGAGTCTCACTACTGGGGACACAACGCCATCATCCGCGTGAAGCCCTTTATTGAACACTGCGCGCTGGCACCTCTGCCGGGGGAAGGGTCGTTTGCAGGATCCATTCTGTCGCATGACTTTGTGGAAGCCGCGCTGATGCGCCGTGCAGGCTGGGGCGTCTGGATTGCCTACGATCTGCCTGGCTCATACGAGGAGCTGCCGCCTAACCTGCTGGATGAGCTGAAGCGTGACCGCCGCTGGTGTCACGGTAACCTGATGAACTTCCGACTGTTCCTGGTCAGGGGCATGCATCCGGTTCACCGCGCCGTGTTCCTGACCGGAGTGATGTCCTACCTCTCTGCGCCGCTGTGGTTTATGTTCCTCGCCCTGTCGACGGCACTGCAGGTGGTGCATACGCTGATGGAGCCGCAGTACTTCATGCAGCCCCGACAGCTGTTCCCGGTCTGGCCGCAGTGGCGTCCCGAGCTGGCGATTGCGCTGTTCTCTACCACCCTGGTGCTCCTGTTCCTGCCCAAGCTGCTGAGCGTGGTGCTGATCTGGTGCAAAGGCGCTAAGCCCTACGGTGGTGCGCTGCGGGTCTTCGCGTCTCTGTTCCTCGAGATGCTGTTCTCGGTACTGCTGGCGCCGGTGCGTATGCTGTTTCACACGGTCTTCGTGGTCAGCGCCTTCCTCGGCTGGGAAGTGGTCTGGAACTCTCCGCAGCGTGATGATGATGCAACGCCATGGAGCGAGGCATTCAAACGTCACGGTTCACAAATGGCGCTGGGTATTGTCTGGGCAGCAGGAATGGGCTGGCTTGATTTGAACTTCCTGTGGTGGCTGGCACCTATTGTCTTCTCGCTGATCCTTTCACCTTTTGTGTCGGTATTTTCCAGTCGTTCTACGACCGGGAGAGCGTCACGACGGGCGAAACTCTTCCTTATCCCGGAAGAGTACGATCCGCCGAAAGAGCTGCTGGATACCGACCGCTACGTGCAGATCAATCGCGAACGTGCGCTGAAAGATGGCTTTATGCATGCGGTGTTTAACCCATCGTTTAATGCCCTGGCAAGCGCGATGGCAACCTCGCGTCATCTCAAAAGTGAGATACTGGAGTTTGCCCGCGATCGTCGCGTTGAACAGGCGCTAAGCGAGTCACCGCTTAAACTGGATCGCGACCGTCGGCTGGCGCTGCTTAGCGACCCGGTGACGCTGTCAAGGATGCACTACCGTCTGTGGCAGAATGCGGATAAGTATCATGACTGGTTTGATTACTATCAGTCGCTGAAAATGAATCCGCTGGCTATTCAGAAAGCGAAATAAATAGCGCTGTAATGCTCTGCGAAAGCAGGGTAACGGCAGCAGAGGCCGGGGACTTTCCCCGGCCTTTTTTTATGCTATTTACGCCAACCTTACGTTTCCAGCAGGGTTTATAGCGGACGGCGCGAACGCGGGTAGGATACAATATGCGGTTAGTATCGCTCTTTTACTTAGATTTGGTCAGATGGTTACGATGAAGAAAATAATATGCGGGTTACTGCTGGGTGTCAGCCTGCTGGTACTGAGTGGCTGTGGCAGCATCATCAGCCGTACGCTGCCCGGACAGGGTCACGGAAAGCAATTTTATCCTGGGGTGCAGTGGGACATTCGCGATACGCCCTGGCGGTTTCTGACGATTATCGACCTGCCGCTGTCGCTGGTGGTTGATACGCTGCTGTTGCCGGTGGACGCCAGCCACGGACCCTATCAATAGCGCACCCTGAAAGGGTGCGCCGTCTTGCATGACTCAGGCCCAGCGATCGGATTCGCTGTTGTCGTCTTCCCACTCCTGCGCAGCCGCTTCACCCTCTTCGGTGTCTGCAGGCGGCTCAAGCTGGAATTCGCCTTCATCCCATTCGTGCAGGGTATTTTCCGGCATCCACTCCTGACGCAGTTCAATCTCGTCGAAATCGCCATCAAAAATAGCCTGGGCCGCTTCACCACTGCGCAGAGACAGGCATTCGCCTTCATCGCCCTCGTTGGTAAAGAACTCAGCCTGCCACATGATATCGCCATCCTGCATAACGTATTTTTGCAGATTGAACTGGCTGACGGAGGCATCATCCTCTTCCAGCTCTGGATTCGCAGCCAGGTACTCTTCACGAGCGGCGTCGATGGCTTCTTCCAGCGTTGCGTATAATGACATGCTATTTTCCTTTCCCGGTTAAGACTATCAGCAAAGGATAGTCTAAGTTTTGCAGGGGTAAACCCGTCTCAGGAAAAAAATCGTGCTGTTTTGTATACGCGTATCAGTGTGTTACAGAAAAAAATGATGAAGGATAAAAAAAACTTCTGTGACATTCATTCTAATTCAACAGCGTAACGCGATTGCCGCCTGGCTTTATAGGCACCCGCTCAAAGGCAATACTGCGCCCGTAACAGCCAGCCTTCATTCCTCTGCCCGCGCGGTGAGTACGGCCCGACGGCGCAGTACCCGCCACGAGTAGACGGCATTGAACAGCACGACGGTTGCCGTGACCACGAATACCGCGCGAAATCCCCAGTGGGCAGAAACCAGCGCACCCATAAGCGGGCCGGTGACATTACCGATGTCGCGGAAAGACTGGTTATAGCTGAAAATACGCCCGGCGATCTGGTTAGAGGCGTTATAGATGAGCAGAGTCTGTACTGCCGGCAGCAGGGCACCGTCAGCCGCGCCGAGCAGGAACCGCAGGATGCCCAACTGCCAGGGATTCTGCACCAGCGACATCGGAATGAGTAGCAGAACAGAGACCAGCAGCATGGCGATCAGAATGCGTTCGGGACCAATGCGATCGCCCAGTTTGCCCAGCCTCGGCGCGCTGATAAGCGCTGCCACGCCGGGCACGGAAGCGATAAGCCCGGCAATAAACGCCAGGTTTTGCGTAGTACCGTTCAGTTCACGGACATAGAGCGTGAGAATGGGGGCAATTGAACCGGTAGCAATCTGAATAATCAGCGTGGTGACGAACAGCGCCAGCACCAGTCTGGGATTTTTAAGTGAGGTGAAGACCTGGCGCGCGTGCAGCATGTCTTTCTTTTTAACGGGTATAAAGGTTTCTCTGACGGCGAGCAGGGTCATTATAAAGCAGATAAACAGCACGGCGGCGGTAATAAAAAAGACCGGCCGCAGGCCAAAGCTGTCAGCCAGCAGGCCGCCTATTAGCGGCCCAATCAGCGCGCCGCTCACGGCACCGGTAGAGAGCCACCCCAGCGCCCAGCCGCTTTTATTACGCGGCACCTGGGTCGCGATCAACGCGTTAGCGTTTGGCACAAAGCCGCCCAACAGGCCCAGCAGCGCTCGCAGGGCAAGAAACTGCCAGACGGACGTTGCCATGCCCATCAGCAGCATCACAATCGCCATACCCAGGGCAGAGCGCAGCAGCATAATTTTTCTGCCTTTGCGGTCGGCCAGGCCGCCCCAGAAGGGGGAGGCAAAGGCAGAGAACAGAAACGTGATGCTAAAGACCGCACCTGACCAGAGCGTGAGCGCATGGGGATCGCTCACGCCAAGCAGCTCAACGTAGAGTGGCAGAAAAGGCATGACCAGGCTGAACGCCACGCCGGTCAGAAAACAGCCGCACCAGGCGACAAACAGGTTTTTCCGCCAGTTCAGTTGTACCAGAGTAACTTCTGAGGGGGTAGACATAGGGGCGCAGGTAACCTGTCGGCAGTAAATGTTTAATTAGCTTGCTAATTATGCGCTTAAAAAACAGTCATGAACAGGGCGGGACAGAGATATTTAAACGAGCAGGGAGTATCAGGAAGTGGGACAGTCCGACCGCTATCGGACTGTCCGTGGGCTTATTTGTAGAGAGAGGGCTCGCCTTTGGGGCGTGTTTTAAAACGGCGATGCAGCCACATATACTGCTCAGGCGCCATCAGCACGCCGTTCTCCACCACCTTGTTCATCCTGGCCGCCGTGGCCGCCTCGTCATCAAGGGGGATGGCTGTCTCTTCTGGCAGAATAACCATTTCATAGCCTTTGCCCTGCGGCAGGCGGCGCGGAACAAAGGGGATCACTGCGGGCTGGCCGCTGCGGATCAGCAGGTAGCTCCCACGGGTTGACGCGGCTTTTTCCACGCCAAAGAAGGGCACGAAAACGCTGCTTTTTGGGCCGTAATCGTGATCCGGGGCGTACCAGATAATATCGCCATTTTTCAGCGCCCGAATCATACCTTTCACGTCGCGGCGGTCGAGCATACTCTTATTGGAACGCATCCGCCCCCAGGTTTGCAGCCAGTCCAGCAGGGCATTGTCATTAGGGCGGTAAACGCCGATGCCGGGGTTATGGATGCCGAATATTCGGGCACCCAGCTCCAGCGTCAGAAAATGCATGCCAATCAGCAGTACGCCTTTGCCATCCTGATGCGCTTTTTCAATATGTTCCAGGCCACTGACCTGAAACCATTTCTTAATGCGCCAGTCGGGCCAAAACCACGCCATGCCGGTTTCGATTAGGCCCATGCCAACAGATTCAAAGTTTCGGACCACCATCGCCTCGCGCTCGGCTTCCGGCATGGCGGGAAAGCAGAGTTCAAGATTGCGGCGCGCGACCCAGACGCGGCGACGCAGAAAGCGCATGGAGAGCCGGCCAAGGCCGCAGCCTGCGTAATAAAGAACGGGGTAGGGCAACAGTACCAACAGGTAAAGTAAACCGATACCAAACCAGGTAAACCAATAACGTGGATGCAGCAACGCACGCGAAAATTGAGGCAGCTGAGTCATGAGTTTCCAGAGTAAAATAAAGGGGCACCATTATGCGGGCCGGAGATGAACATTTATGGCCTATTGTGCCATTTTTTAAGAACAAACTGAAATTATCACGGTGTCGTTAAGGATGGGGTTAAGGATAGGGTTACTGTCCCACCGCAGTGGGACAGTGATGTCGGTCAGGATTTAAACAGACCTTTTACTTCATGTGGCTCACAGCGCCAGTACTGCTCGGGCGCATTAACTTTTGCACCCAGCTTCGCGGCGGCGTGCCACGGCCAGCGCGGGTCATAGAGCATGCCCCTGGCAAGCGCCACCATATCCGCCTGATTATCGGCCAGTACGGCCTCGGCCTGCTCAGGGTCGGTTATCAGACCAACGGCGATAACCGGGATAGCCACGGCCTGTTTGACCGCCGTCGCAAAAGGCACCTGATAATTGGGGCCGACCGCAATCTGCTGTTTCGGCGACAGGCCGCCGCTGGAAACGTGAATGTAAGCACAGCCTTCCTTCTCCAGCGCCTGACTCAGTGCCACAGACTGTTCTGTATCCCAGCCACCTTCCACCCAGTCGGTAGCAGAAATGCGCACGCCCACCGGTTTATCCGCCGGGAACACGCGACGGATCTCACGGAAAATCTCCAGCGTCAGGCGCATACGGTTTTCAAGCGAGCCACCGTACTGATCCTCGCGCGTGTTGGAGAGGGGCGAAAGGAACTGATGCAGCAGATAACCGTGTGCTGCATGTACCTCGATCAAATCCAGCCCCAGCCGGTCGGCGCGAATGGCGCTGTCGACAAAGCCCTGCTTAATCTCCTCAATACGCGCGGTGGTTAAGGCAACCGGGGGGGTATCTGTCTCATTGAAAGGCACGGCTGAAGGGGCAGAGGTCTGCCAGCCTCCCTGCTCAGGCTGTAAAAAGCCGCCACCGTGCCAGGGAGCGTCAGTTGACGCCTTACGACCCGCGTGTGACAGCTGGATCCCCAGCGGAATTGAGGAGTACTGACGCACATCCTTTAACACATCCGCCAGCGCCTGCTCGGTTTCATCGTTATACAGCCCCAGGTCCTGCGGGGTAATGCGGCCAGCAGCCTCAACGGCGGATGCCTCAAGGATCAGCAGTCCTGCACCGGAAAGCGCGAGGTGGCCCAGATGGATGCGGTGCCAGGCGGTGGCCCGGCCCCGATCGGCGGAATACTGGCACATCGGGGCGATGGTGATGCGGTTTTCCAGGGTGAGCTTACCCAGCGTTATCGGGGTGAAAAGGTGACTCATGAATTTTCTCCGGTATCAATCACAGTTCTGAACTGAACAGGCTAACTATAGGCGGTTATTTCTGTGATGTTGATCAGGCTATGCTGTTAAGTGCCAAACATTACCTTTTAAAGAACCCGGCAACGACTGACGAATCTGGTTTGATTTCCGAATGATTCAGGTATCATAGCCGCCGCAAAATTTCTCTCTTGAATGCAGGAACGAACACCATGCCAGTGTTACATAACCTTGTTTCCAATGAAGAGCTGAGGGCGCGCATGCTGGCCGAAACCGAGCCGCGCACCACCGTCTCTTTTTATAAATACTTCACTGTTGACGATCCGAAAGCCTTTCGTGACGCGCTCTATGTTGCGCTGACCCGACTTAAGGTTTTTGGCCGCGTCTACGTTGCGGCCGAAGGCATCAATGCCCAGATTAGCGTACCTGCCAGCCAGTACGACGCGATGAAAACGATGCTCTATGCCTTCCATCCGGCGCTGGATAACCTGCGGATGAATATCGCGCTGGACGATGACGGTAAATCGTTCTGGGTGCTGCGCCTGAAGGTGCGCGAACGTATCGTAGCGGATGGCATCACCGATGATTCCTTTGATGCCAGCGATGTGGGTGACTACCTCAAAGCGAATGAAGTGAACGCCATGCTGGACGATCCCGAGGCGATATTTGTCGATATGCGTAACCACTATGAGTACGAAGTGGGCCATTTCGAGAACGCGCTTGAGATCCCTGCCGATACCTTCCGCGATCAGCTGCCGATGGCGGTCGATATGCTGCAGGACAATAAGGACAAAAAAATCGTCATGTATTGCACCGGGGGCATTCGCTGTGAGAAGGCCAGCGCCTGGATGCGACATAATGGTTTTGAGAACGTTTATCACGTGGAAGGCGGGATTATCGAATATGCCCGGCGCGCGCGTGAGCAGGGGCTACCCGTGCGCTTCAAGGGCAAAAATTTTGTTTTTGACGAGCGGATGGGGGAGCGTATCTCCGACGAGGTGATTGCGCACTGCCATCAGTGCGGCACGGTGTGCGATAACCACGTCAACTGCAAGAACGATGGCTGCCACCTGCTGTTTATCCAGTGCCCAGCCTGTGCGGAAAAGTACCAGCACTGCTGTAGTCCGCTCTGTATGGAAGAGCTGGTCCTTACGCCGGAAGAGCAGCGCGCGCGTCGCGCGGGCCGTGAAAACGGTAATAAGGTGTTCAATAAGTCGCGTGGCTTATTGAATATGACCTTAAAGATCCCCGAGTCAGATCGCTAACTTTACGATAGCGCTAACGATCCCCGATCCGGACCGTTAGCGTAACGTTGACGCTGAAAGATCCCGCAGTCGGATCTGCCCGCGTTAAGGGCCAGTCCGATTTGCCCGCGTTCAGGGGCCAGTCGAACGGCTGGCCCTGTTTGACGCTTATACAGTTTTGTCCTTTCTGCTTACGCTGCCTGCATTTACGCCAAAAATTCCGCAATTAAAACGATAGCTATCACAAACTTGAAAAAAAACGGGTCGTCTACTAGAGTAAATATCCGTAAAGAAAAGTTGCCCACGCGTATTAACACCTTCGCCCCGTCGCAATCCGCTGCTTTATAGCTTTCTTTCCCTTTAGTTCATTTTTCACCGGCAACGAAAGCTATAACGCTGCTCACCCTTACTCATGGAGCTTGTATGAGCAACACAGAAAAACAGAAGAAGCATTTCTGGCAAAAGCCAAAGAAGCCAAAAGAGCTGACCTTCGAAGATATTACTATCGTTGATGGCGACATGCTCAAGCGCGCCGTAGGTGCTGCAGCCTTGGGTAACGCCATGGAGTGGTTCGATTTTGGTGTTTACAGCTATCTTGCCGTTACCATTGGTAAGGTGTTCTTCCCCGGCGGCAGCGCGGCGGCACAGCTGCTGGCGACCTTTGGCGCCTTCGCGGCGGCCTTCCTGGTGCGTCCGGTGGGTGGTCTGGTGTTTGGTCCACTCGGTGACCGAATTGGTCGTCAGAAAGTGCTGGCGATCACCATGATCATGATGTCCATCGGGACATTTTGCATCGGTATCATCCCCAGCTACGAGAAGATTGGTATCCTGGCACCGATCCTGCTGCTGGTTGCCAGGCTGGTACAGGGCTTCTCTACCGGGGGGGAATACGGTGGTGCCGCAACCTTTATCGCGGAATATTCAACCGATAACCGTCGCGGCTTTATGGGCAGCTTTCTGGAATTCGGCACGCTCGGCGGTTACCTGTTGGGAGCGGGCCTGGTCACGGCGTTGACCGCCTTTATGCCGGAACAGACGCTGTTGGACTGGGGCTGGCGCATTCCTTTCTTCATCGCCGCGCCACTGGGCCTCTTTGGTCTGTATGTGCGTCTGAAACTGGAAGAGACGCCCGCTTTTCAAAAGCATATGGAGAAACAGGAAGCGCTGGAGCACAGCAAACCCCGTCTGACGTTGTTTCAGATGTTAAGCAAGTACCGCGCGCAGATGCTGAAGTGTATTGGTCTGGTGCTGCTGTTTAACGTCTCTAACTACATGCTCACCTCCTATATGCCAAGCTACCTGACCGGGATTCTGGGGCTGAGTGAGATGAGCAGCCTGCTGCTGATCCTGGTGGTGATGTTTGTCATGATGCCGCTGACGCTGTTCTGGGGGCACTGGAACGATCGCCTGGGCCGTCGTCCTGTTATTTGGGGCGGCGCAGTTGCCCTGATAGTGATGGCGATCCCCTGCCTGATGCTGATTGGATCAGGTAATATGCTATGGGTATTCGTGGGCCTGATTATCCTTGGGGCGATTCATACCTGCTTCAGCGGCTCAATGCCCGCAACGCTTCCGGCACTGTTTGCCACTGATATTCGCTACAGCGCGCTGGCGATTGGTTTTAACCTTTCCGTTTCGCTGTTCGGGGGTACCACGCCGCTGATTACCACCTGGCTGGTCAGTACAACGCACAATCTGATGATGCCGGCCTACTATTTAATGGGCGCAGGGGTTATTGGCGTGATTACCGTATTTACCATGCGTGAAACGGCGCGGAAGCCGCTTAATGGATCGGCCCCGGCGGTGGCGAATGAGGCAGAAGCCCATAAGCTAATTAACAAGCTTCGTCTGCGACAGAAAAAGAAAGACGCCGCGCTTAATACGCCAAAGTAACGGCGCGTAGATAAAAAAACCGGGCGAGGCCCGGTTAAATAAGACGGTAAAAAACGCCCTGTAAGCGATGCGCTGGCAGGGCGTTTTTAATAATCGTTACCAGACTAATCAAATCATAAACGTGAAAGACTAAATGGCGATAAATCAAATTGAGAGGATTTATCCTGGGCAAAATCTGCCGCTATTTCGCCTAATACGGTTGAAAATTTAAAACCATGTCCGCTCAGGCCGCTAATAATAAGTCGATCCGGCGAACCGGGTAGAGTATCAATAATAAAGTTTTCATCCTGCGTATTATCGTAAGTGCAGGCTTCTCCCCGCAGACAGACCCCCACGCCCGGTAAGAACTGGCGCAGAAAAGAGAAGAGCTCACTGCCATCTTCGGCGACGGAGCCAAAAGACTTGCGTTGTTCAGGCGATGTGATGGTCTGGCCGCCGTTGTGTTTACCAATCTTAATAGCATTGTTATCAGCCGGGAAACCGTAAAACTGCCCGCCGTCAGGCGTTTCAACGGTAAAAGCGGGGAAGCGGTTATTTTCGCTGTAGCGCCCATCGGCCTGATGCCAGGCGAAGACTTTCCTGACCGGCGTGATGGGCAGGGAGGGGAGCAGAGATTTCACCCAGGTTCCTGCGCTAAGCAGCAGTTTTCGCGCGCAAAAGTCGCCATCGGCGGTGCTAACCCATTGCAAACCGTCGCGCTCCTCAAGCGAGTCCACGCCGCAGTTAAACAGCTGCGCACAGCCTGCCTCTTTCGCCAACCGAATCATATGACGGATCGCCAGCTCTGATTTCAGGTAGCCCGAGCGGGGTTCGAAAATGCCGCTATAGCCAGGTGGAACGCTGAGCTGAGGCCAGCGGCGAGTCACGTCATCACCGCTAAGCGTTTCTGTTTCAAGTGTAAACTGACTGACGCTATGGCGGATATTGCGCATAAAGGTTGAGTCGTCGGGAGCCAGATTAATCACGCCGCAGCGATGCATAATGCGCTCGCCGCAGTCGGTTTCCAGCTGGTCCCACAGCTGCTGTGCGCGCAGTATCATCGGGACATAGTACGCGCCTTCGCCATAGGCATGGCGGATCAGTCGCGTTTCACCATGATGGCTGCCCTGCTGGTGGGGAGGATGATGCCGGTCAATCATCAGAACCTTCAGTCCGGCCTGCGTAGCGTACAAGCCCGCAGCCGCGCCAACCGAGCCGCTGCCCACTACGATTAAATCATAAACCATCTGCATCCGGGTCCTTAGTAATCAGGTGAGGCATGCAGAATAGCAAACTGTCGCAGTAATGAAAAAGGCACCCTGTTGGGTGCCCTTAAGATAAAGCCAAAACGGACTAATGCTTTTTGTAATCACGATCCTGATATTCCGTGGCTTCTATCTTGGCAATACCGGCTTCGAGGATAGAGATAAATTGTCTGGCAACATCAGTGGTTAACCAATAGGTCTGCCCCACTTCAGCCTCTTCGGACTGCTGCTCGTTTGAGGTAAGGGAATGTAGCCGGATCATCATTGCATCGTAGCTGTCTACGGTACTGATATCCCACCCAACGAGGGGATGTGTCTGGATAACGTCTTTGTTTCTGTCCATTATGATCCCCTTATTATTCGTGTTAATGATGACAACGAAGTGATTTATCGAGGTTCAATGCGGTCTTTTTTTCACAGAGCCGTTTAACTATAACAGGGATTTTGAATTTGGCTGAATGAAATTTACCCACAGGATGAATGGGTGTTTTATTTGGTTATTATTTCGTCAGGGCATCTTCACGAAATTAATCGCACCGGCGCGTTTAAAAAAGTGGGGATCGGTCATCACCCTGAAGCGGTATATTGATCGGCGCACGATGCTTTTCAACTTCTTCAGCCAGGCGGGAAAAATGCTGCCGCATATTTTCATCACGGTCGTGATTTTGCGCCTCCAGCCGCAGACGCTGCGTCAGTAATAAAACAGCCTTCTCATCCAGGCAAAATGAAAGGGAGGAAAAAGCAATTTCTAATACGCTGAGGCGTCGCTGCTGGTCGGCAATCAGTCCCAGTAATTCACCAAATGTCATCGCTTCTTCGGGGGTTTCAGGCGTCATGATGGGTTCCTCAGCTGAGCTTGTGTCAGGGACAGGTAATCTAAACCAGTCTACAACGGCAGAGGCATTACGGCGAGGGGGGCGGGGATGAAAAACAAAAAGGCCGGATGGCAAAACCCGGCAAGCTACGGCACAAAATAGAATCAGTCAGTGATAAACCAGTCGTCAGCGCTTTCCCAGGTTTCCTGGAGGATTTCGGTAACGCGGTCTTTGGCTTCTTTGCCTCCACCCATGACGGTCAGATTATTGGACCCGGCATAACGGACGGAGACGCTGTTTGGCGATTCCGGGAACTGCTTATCAATGCGCTTGATCAGCTCATTTGAGAGCGCATCGATGGCACCGGCGGGAAGAGAAGTAGTTTTTGCAACGGTAACTTCAACACGCATAACAGCCTCCGATTAAGTTACTGTGAATATATACAGTATTTAACGCAGAGGCAATCACTTTCTGAAACGAACCCTGGCCGGGGCGTTAACGCTCTACCGTCCAGTTAAGCGTCTCGCCCGCCAGGAAGGGGATCAGGCGGTCATTACCCAGCGCAATGCTTTCGGCTACTTTCCAGGGCTTGCGAACCAGCTTCACCGTCCCCTCGTTTAGCGGCAGGCCGTAGAAACGCGGCCCGTTTAGCGAACAAAATGCCTCAAAATGCGCAAGGGCGTTCATCTCCTCAAACACTGTCGCATAGGCAGACAGCGCGGTTGGCGCATTAAATACCCCGGCGCAGCCGCAGCTGGACTCTTTACGGTGTTGCAGATGCGGAGCCGTGTCGGTGCCAAGGAAGAAGCGATCGTTGCCGCTGGCTATCACCTCACGCAGCGCCTGTTGATGAACGTTGCGCTTTAATATCGGCAGGCAGTACAGATGGGGCCGGATGCCGCCAACCAGCATATGATTACGGTTAAACATCAGGTGCTGAGGTGTGATGGTGGCCGCCAGCAGGCTATCGCCCTCCTGGACATAGGCGGCGGCTTCCCGGGTGGTGATATGTTCCATCACCACTTTCAGCGCCGGAAACTGCCTGCGCAACGGGATCATCACCGTCTCAATAAAACGCGCCTCGCGATCGAAGATATCAATATCTGCACCGGTCACTTCACCATGGACCAGCAGCGGCATGCCGATTTTCTGCATTCGCTCCAGCACCGAGGCGATGCTGGCGATATCCGTTACGCCGTAGCTGGAGTTAGTTGTGGCATGGGCGGGATACAGCTTCGCGGCAGTGAAAACACCGTCGTTAAAGCCGGTTTCCAGTTCACTGGCGTCCAGCGTATCCGTCAGATAACAGGTCATCAGGGGGGTGAAATCGTGCCCGGCAGGGCGCGCAGCCAGAATTCGTTCACGGTAGGCCACGGCAGCCGCCACGCTGGTAACTGGCGGGACCAGGTTAGGCATCACAATGGCCCGACCGCACACTTCACTGGTATAGGGCAGCACGGTTTGCAGCATCTCGTCGTCACGCAAATGGATATGCCAGTCGTCAGGGCGGCGGATCAGGAGTTGCTGGGGAAGTGTTGTCATCATCGTGCTCCGGCAGAAGTGAAATCAGTCAGTGATGGCTGGATTTGGCCGGGTATCAAGCATAGGGATAAAGCGGGCTGAATGCACCAGGTTTGTTTACCGTCGGAAAAAAAAGATTTCAGCGGGTAAGCGTAGTCTGGCCGTTAATCACGCCGGTGGCGGCCTCAGAGAGGGGGGAGGGCGCGCTGTGGAACAAGAGTCGCGCCCATCAACAGGGGCGCACAGCGCGCCTCTGAAGTCGCTTAACGTTCGGTGAAGGGAATAACCAGCTCGCCGGGTTTCACTTCCAGTCCTTTAGCAAAGCGTTTTGCCAGCGACTCAGCCTTACTGCGATCGGTACTGAGCACCCAGGCCGGTTTTTGATTGAAATAGTCCTTCAGCGACTGATTCAGATAAGGCGTTAGGGTCTTCAGCACGCCCTGCATTTTTTCAGGTTCGACCTGTACGTCTACCAGCTCCATATCCTTTAAGAATACCGCGCCCTGATCTTTATCGTAGAACGGCAGCGCCTTCATGGTCAGTTTCATGGTGGCCTGCTGCGGGCCGAACAGCGAGCTGATATTGACCTTTGCATTGCCGGAGAGCGTCACTTTATTCGGTTCTTCACGACCAATCTGACTGCTGAGATCGGTCAGGACAATATGCGCGTCAATCAGCCCGGCAACGCCAATCTGCTTTTCATAATTATTGTGTTTCTGCAGGGCCTGATTCACTTCCTGCTCACTAATCGTGTACTGCGTAAGCTGATTACAACCAGCCAGCAGACCGGTCAAAAAAAAGGCGCAAAGCGCCAGAGTCACCTTTTTCATAGCTATCCTCCTGGGAGCGTGCAGCCAGTACCTTCTGGCGCAAAACAATAGCTTGCACGACATTCAGTCCGGAGTCACCAGGAGAACCGATAAAGGGAGGGGAAACAGGTAACAAAATGACGCAGGACCGCACGGCGCGGCCCCGATCGATCAGGCAGCTATCGAAGATAACAAATTGATTTGGGTCTGTTTGGCCATATTGTCGCGGTAATCTGCCACGCGGCTGGGGTACTCAATCCCGGCGATAAGGCTGAGCGAACGCAGCACCGGAAACAGGTGAATATCATCCAGAGAGAGTTCACCGTTTACCGCATTCGGCTGGACAATGAGCTTATCGAGCTTGCGCAGATCGTCGTTGACGTTTTTGATATAGCCGTCAGCATGCTTTTTGAGTTCATCAAAGCTGCCCTGGCTGGCTTCCTTTTTATCATGAAAGTAGCGGCGCGCCTCGGGCGTAGCGAATTCGGCAAAGGAGGCCGCAGCAATACGCGGCAGCAGCAGTTTGTTGAGATAGCCATTCACGCGGCGCAGCCATTCGCTAATGGCGGGATTGGTGGAGCCGGTCAGGAGAGGTTCACCATTCCGCTTATCCACCCATTCAACGATATCCAGACTTTCGGGCATGCAGCTGCCATCTTCTTTCATCAGGATCGGTGCCATTTTCTGGCCAATCAGCTTCTCAGGCGTGGCCACATCGTCACTGAGCATCACTATCAGCTCAACAGGGATGTTTTTCAGGCCGAAAATCATGCGGGCTTTTACGCAGAACGGACAGTGATCGTAGATGTAAAGTTTCAAGAAACCCTCCTCGAATTATTCTGAGTTTACAAAGGGTAAGTATGGAAGAGATTAGCGGGCAGGGCAAACCGACGGCGGTATTTAGCGGCAAATGTAAAAGTTTGAAGGTTTTTAACGGGATCCAGTTACCTGTCGCGCTGCGGGCGGCTATAGTGAGGTCAGTCATCTCCCTCCCTGAATGCGGCCCTGAGCGGCTCAGTGGGTGTGAGCGAGGGATGTCGTGATAAATGTCATCTGGCCAATTCAGGAGAAATGATGTTTGGCTATCGATCCGCTGCGCCCAAAGTGCGCCTGACTACGGACAGACTGGTTGTTCGCCTGGTCCATGAGCGCGATGCATGGCGTCTGGCAGACTATTACGCTGAAAACCGCGCTTTTCTTAAACCCTGGGAGCCGGTGCGGGACGAAAGTCACTGTTACCCCTCCGGCTGGCAGGCCAGGCTCGGTCTGATAACCGAAATGCACCGACAGGCCAGCGCATTCTATTTTGTGGTGATGGATCCGGAAGAAAACGCGGTTCGCGGCGTGGCGAACTTCAGCAACGTGGTACGGGGATCCTTCCATGCCTGCTACCTGGGCTATTCGCTGGGGCAGCAGTGGCAGGGCCAGGGAATGATGTTTGAAGCGCTACAGTCGGCGATTCGCTATATGCAGCGCCAGCAGCGCATCCATCGCATTATGGCAAACTACATGCCGCATAATCATCGCAGCGGCGATTTGCTGGCCCGGCTGGGTTTTGTAAAAGAGGGTTATGCAAAGGATTACCTGCTGATTGATGGTCGCTGGCAGGATCACGTGCTGACGGCCCTGACCGCCAGCGAATGGACACCCGAACGTCGGGGATAACACCTCCGGACGAACATAAGCGAGACGCGACGTAATGAGTCAACTTCGTATAGGCATTGTCGGATTGGGTAATATTGCGCAGAAAGCCTGGCTACCGGTGGTGACGCAGACCACGGGCTGGCATATCGCCGGGGCCTTTTCTCCCAGTCAGCAAAAAGCCAAAATCCTCTGTGACAGCTACCGTATACCGCTTTTCTCGCAGCTGGATGCGCTGGCCGCCAGCTGTGATGCCGCGTTCGTTCACACCTCAACCGAGACGCATTTCGCTATCGTTAAACAGCTGCTGCTGGCGGGCGTGGATGTCTGCGTGGATAAACCGCTGGCAGCAACGTTACATGAAGCGGAACAGCTGGTGGAGCTGGCCCATCGCCGGGGGCGCAGGCTGATGGTGGCGTTTAATCGCCGGTTTGCGCCACGTTACCTACAGCTAAAAGCGCAGCTCAGCCAGCCGCCGGTGTCACTGAGAATGGATAAGCACCGCAGCAATAGCGTCGGCCCGCGCGATCTGTTCTTTACCCTGCTGGATGATTATTTGCACGTGGTGGACACCGCGCTATGGCTAAGCGGCGGCGTTGGCAAGCGGCAGGGCGGATGTTTGCTGACCAGCGATTTGGGCGAAATGCTGTATGCGGAGCATCACTTTACGGTGGGGCAGGCAAGGATAACGACCAGTATGCACCGTCGGGCAGGAACCGATCGTGAATCCGTCATGGCCATTACGGATGGCAGCGTATGGAACGTCAGCGACATGCGCAATTTTCAGCAGGAGCGCGGTGGCCAGCTGATAAGTGACCCTGTGCCAAGCTGGCAAACCACGTCGCAACTGCGTGGTTTTACCGGCGCAGCGCACCATTTTATCGACTGCGTGCAGAATCAGACGCAGCCGCAGACCTCGGGTGATCAGGCACTGATGGCACAGCGTATCGTTGAGAAACTTTGGCGGGAAAACGAGCGCGAATAATCCGTTCTCTTTACGTAAGCCGGGTAACAGGTATTATTTTAATACCCTACAAGTACGCGCATCAGTAAGAGCGTGAGGGGCAAGTCATTTATCTTCCTGCGGCGATTGTGAGGTCTAAAGATTAAAAATGATGCTCGGGTTATTTTCCTTTAGTTATATTATTAATAAGTCTTAAGGTGGAATGAATGACTGAGTAATTCTCGTTGATAAGTTTAATTATGCGCTTTCTCATTGCATGGTTCATTCCAGTTAAATACTGCAATATAAAGTGGCTTCCCACTTTAAGTAAAGGGAAATATATTATGAACTGCGTACGTTCAATGCGTTACCTTCCCCTTATTTTAGCCGTTTTTTTTCCGGGTCAGGGACAATCTGCTTCTGGGGATTCCTCTACGGTTAACCGCGAAGATCCCTATACAATTAAAAAAATTAACGTCGATGTTTTGACGGCACCCTTATCAGGAAATAGCCGTAGCTGGCGAATTGAGGTTCCCGAGGCAAAAGAGTTAGCTGCAACTCTGGATAATGTCGTACTACCCACGGGTTCATGGCTTGAGGTGAGTGATGCCGCGGGAAAACAACAATCAATTTATAATGACAAAGCATTCTATGATGGCAGTAAACCTCAGATTATTACCTCGCCAATAGACGGCGGCGTCATGATTATAAAACTTTTCACCACCGGTAATAGGTCCTCCAGCGGACATCTGGTGATTAACCAATATCGCTATATCAAGGGAAGCACTCGGGCAGTAATTGGTGATAATCAGATGAAACAGGCGGCCTGTTACCAGGACATTAACCCCCTGTTTTATTCCAAAAGCCATGCCGTAGTAAAAGCCAATAATGGATCCGGATGGAATGTCGCGGGCGGGCCTTATGTGATAACCAATCATCATGTCGCAGGGGATGCCGGGAGCAAAAGCCATTCATTAACCTATAACTACGAGTCTCCAGGCTGTAGCCGTACGGATGCTACAAATACCCTGCAGATCCGAACGGAACGCGTCGTTATCGCAGGTTCCGGCGACACCGATGACTGGGCGGTTTATAAAGTCGATCCACTGGCGTATGAAGAGGCGGGGATTAAACAAATTTTTGGTACGCTGGCGATTAATGCTGATACACCTAAGAATGAGCTGATAAAAAATTTACCGCTCTATATTGCTCAGCATCCCTGGGGGGATTATAAACGTATTTCCTCCCTTGATGATGATGGTGGCGCCTGCAAGACAATTTCGGGTAACGCCAGTGAAACACTGGCCTATACCTGTGATACTGCTGGCGGATCATCAGGTTCTCCCGTGCTCCTTCAGTCCGATAGCCGCGTGGTTGCGCTGCATTACGCGGGCACCAGCTCTAAAAATATTGGCGTAATCGGTCCATATCTTTATAACAAGGTAAAGACGCTGTTACCTGATGCTAATCAGGCCAGTGCGGCTACCCTGGGTGAAGGGAAAGTATTAGTTAAAAATCTGGATTTTTATCCCGATATGCCGGTTCCGCCGCAGGACATCGAGGCAACGGGGGCAATAAGCCTTTTATCACTGTATGAAGGGCGCTTAACGGATGATGAGACCAGTACGCTTTTTAAAGCTAAGGTGCGTGTGGCCGGGGGCGGAATCGTCGATGCTAATATCCGTTTCAGCATCACAACGCCCTGTGGAGAAAAAAATTTCAGTGATGCAAATCAGTGTAGCCAGGCCGGAAAGCGCTATCTGAATAGCTGGCTGCTGCGTACTGACAATCCCGGAGTGGGGAGTTTCACCGGATGGGTGGCAATACGCATTAATGACGATAAGGATCAGCGTTTACATAATCTTATTCTGCCTGTGTCCTATTCCAGCTACGATCCGTTTAGTTCACCCATTGCAGAAGACAGTAAGGTAACAGAGTATACTCTGACAGAAAAAAGCACGCTAACGACCAGTCAGGTAACCTATAAATCTAATCTTGGCTTTGTTGCAGTTTATGCCGGGCAGGGTCCTCTGGAAACGGTGACTGGTGGGACAGGCTACACAACATTGAAGGTTCAGGTTAAGAACGCAGCCGGCCAGGTTTATATTATGACGCTGCGCGGTAACCGAAAGACGACCTGCTCTCCGGCTTTACGGCCCATCAACTCCATAACAGGCTGCGGTAATGTTAAACCGGCCGCTCTGGTACTTAGCTATAATAAAGAAGATAACATGACGTTACCCGTGGATACCTACAGTGGGATCCTGCCGATTATGGCTAAGCGCGACAGTTATGATATTGCCCCGATACTGATTCACATTGAAGTGGCTAAAAAGTAATCGCAGGTTATAAAGTAAAACGAGGCAGGCAGGAAGCCAGCCCCGATGCGAAAAGCCAGTGATAAGATCGCTGGCTTTTATGATGTTATCTGTGCAAACCGGCATATCGGACTTAAGCACGCTCCCGATAAATCACGCGTGTAAGAGGGGAAGAGTGACTCACCAAAATCAGACAATGCCGCAAAGGGTGATGTCATACGGCGAAGACACCGTACAGAACCGGGTGTTTCGGCTTGCAGGGGAACGCAGATCAGGCGCAGCGAGCAGCACAGCTCTGACCCAATAACAAACGCAATAATCCGCTGTAACAAACGAATGTGGTTATTTCCTTCAGCATCAGTAGACTATGCCGACCCGAGCGCGAAAGACCTGTGCTCAGTCGTGTCTTACGTCGTCATTTATCACCAAGAACCAGGAAGACCATGAACCTGTTGAAATCGCTAGCGGCGGTCAGCTCGATGACCCTGTTTTCGCGCGTGCTGGGATTTGCCCGCGATGCCATTGTGGCAAGAATATTTGGTGCCGGGATGGCAACGGATGCATTTTTTGTGGCGTTTAAACTGCCCAACCTGCTGCGGCGTATCTTTGCTGAGGGCGCGTTTTCTCAGGCGTTTGTGCCGATCCTGGCGGAATACAAAAGTCAGAAGGGGGAAGAGGCGACCAGAATCTTTGTTGCCTATGTCTCCGGCCTGCTCACGCTGGCGCTGGCGCTGGTCACGGTGCTGGGCATGCTGGCCGCACCCTGGGTTATTCTGATTACCGCGCCGGGATTTGCCGATACGGCAGATAAATTTGCTCTGACCTCGTCCCTGCTGCGCATCACCTTTCCCTATATCCTGCTGATTTCCCTGGCCTCGCTGGCGGGTGCGATCCTGAATACCTGGAACCGCTTTTCGGTACCTGCGTTCGTTCCGACGCTATTAAACGTCAGTATGATCGGTTTTGCCCTGTTTGCCGCACCGCATTTCCATCCCCCCGTACTGGCACTGGCGTGGGCCGTGGTCGCGGGCGGCGTGCTACAGCTGGGTTATCAGCTGCCGCACCTTCGGAAAATTGGCATGCTGGTGCTGCCGCGACTCAATCTTAAGGACGCGGGCGTCTGGCGGGTGATGCGCCAGATGGGGCCAGCGATACTTGGCGTATCGGTCAGCCAGATATCACTGATTATTAACACCATTTTCGCCTCGTTTCTGGTCTCCGGTTCAGTCTCCTGGATGTACTACGCCGATCGCCTGATGGAGTTCCCCTCCGGCGTTCTGGGCGTGGCATTGGGGACTATTCTGCTGCCCTCCCTGGCGAAAAGCTTTTCCAGCGGCAATCATGACGAATATTCCCGCCTGATGGACTGGGGGTTAAGGCTCTGCTTCCTGCTGGCGTTGCCCAGCGCGGTTGCGCTGGGGATCCTGGCAAAACCGCTCACCGTGGCACTGTTTCAGTACGGCAAGTTCACCGCCTTTGATGCCTCGATGACTCAGCGGGCGCTGGTGGCGTACTCCGTTGGCCTGATGGGACTCATCGTGGTGAAGGTATTGGCTCCCGGTTTCTACTCACGTCAGAACATCAAGACGCCGGTTAAAATTGCCGTTGTCACCCTGATAGTGACCCAGCTGATGAATCTGGCTTTTATCGGTCCGCTGAAGCATGCCGGACTGTCGCTGTCGATTGGGCTGGCGGCCTGTCTGAATGCCTCGCTGCTCTACTGGCAGCTGCGTAAGCAAAAAATCTTTCAGCCCCAGCCGGGCTGGACAAGCTTCCTGGTACGCCTGCTGCTGGCGGTAGTCGCGATGGCCGCTGCGCTGGTCGGTATGATGATGATTATGCCTGACTGGGCGAGCGGCAATATGCTCTGGCGGCTGGTGCGACTGGCGGGTGTCTGTGCGGTGGGCGGCGGCGTCTACTTCATCGTTCTGGCGCTGCTGGGCTTCCGCGTGAGCGATTACGCGCGGCGCACGGCATCATAAAAAGACCCCGGCGCAACGTTTGCTGCGCCGGGGTCGGAAGCGTTTCGGAAAGGCAGGGCGGAAACGTTAATCAGACTTTACGACTGATAAAACCGCTCGAGGTTGCCTGACCGTCCGGGCCATAGAATTTTTGCGTCTGGTGGGGCTTAAGCACCTCCAGCGCCTGCTCGGTAAAGCCAATCTGATGATTAAGCAGCAGTCCGTTGTGCAGGTTGGTATCCCGCAGCTTAACGGTCTGCTCCTGAATAGCGGCCCAGCGCTTCGCCATCTCCGGCTGAAGGCTGTAGGGCGCATGTAGCCCGGCCTCTTTTTCCGCATCGCGCCGCAGCTGCTCAATAAAATTGAGCGTGGCCAGCAGGGAGCTTTTATCTTCGGTAATACGCTGGAGCAAGCTGCTGTTGACCTGTCCGCCAGAGAGCTGTTGCTGCTCTGCCATCATGACGTCGGCCAGGTTCGATAGCACTTCAAGCATTTTATCAAGCGCGTTCAGCAGCTTATCCATCCGGTTAGTTACCTTCTATCGAATCTTTTGCCTGTTGAATCAGGGCATCAGCGATTTTACCGCTGTCCATTTTCAGGTCGCCATTGCGAATGGCGGTTTTTAACTCTTCCACGCGCGCGGTGTTAATATCCTGCGAGCTGGATTTGGTCAGCTGTGACTGCGCGCCGCTCAGTACAACCTGGGTAGCGGACGGGGTAGTTTTCGTCTCGACCTGACGTGCCTTCGGTGCTGCCGTTTCGTTAGTATCACGCGTCTGAACGGTAGCCGCTGGGTTCAAAGGTTGAGTTCTGTCGATGCTCATGTCTGGCTCCTGTATGCTCAGGCCTGAAAGCGGCCAGATAAGATAAGTGTACTATGTCTGTTAATTACACTATCGGCAGAACTGAAGCCATCTTTAGCCCTTTATAGCGTTATCAGAATATTCCCATCCGCGCCAACTTTACCATTCACAATCTGCCCTGAACTCATTCTCACGCGTACCAGCTGGGCGGCGGTGGCATTATTCATGGCCTGCCCCTCGCTGGAGACGTTAAAGCCCTCGCCGCTGGCGGTTACGGTCACGTTCTGACCCGCCTTAACCCGCCAGGGCTGTCTGACCATCATCAGCGTAACCGGCTGTCCTGGCAAAAAGTCGCGCAGGGTGACCGCATCGGCAATCTCATCCGCTGACATCACCGCACGGGCGGGCAGGGTATCCAGCCGTCCGTGTTCAATTTTAACATCGGCGGGCGTGAGGGCGGTACCGCGAGCCACCTGCCGGGCGGCGACAATATAATCGCCGGTCACCTGAACCTGGACCTGAATATAGCGACGGTTCTGCCCGCAGTTTGCGGCGACGCTCATGCTACCCCACATCCGGCTGTTACCGGGAAGTGAGAACTGCGGGGCAGTGCAGTCTGGCCACTGAGCCTGCGGCGTTTTTACTACCACGCTAAGGGTATCGGCACTCTGGCCGTTTTCCCCATAGCGGGATTTGAAAAATTGATTTAACTGACCGGTCAGGTCTTCGGCGCTGGCCGACAGCGTGAGCAGTCCGGTCAGGCACATTACAAGCAGGCTTAAGGCGCGCATTTTTTCTTCCCGCATCTCAACATGAAAGTCATTGTACTGACTGTTGCCCCAGGTCAAGGCGCAAATTAGCAACGCTTTTAGGCGCTATTCTGACGATAAGTCTTCCCCCCACGCGCTTATGCTGTCAGCTCTAAATTCTCATTTGCGGAGGACGCATGCTCGACAAACTGGACGCGGCACTCAGGTTTAATACCGAAGCGTTAAACCTGCGTGCCCAGCGGCAGGAAATCCTGGCATCTAACATCGCCAATGCTGACACCCCTGGCTATCAGGCTCGCGATATTGATTTCGCCAGTCAGATGAACAAGGTGATGGAGCAGGGGCGGGCACAAGGATCGGGGCTGTCGCTGGCGGTTACGTCGGCACGCCATATTCCCGCAGAAACGCTGCAACCCGCCTCCATGGACCTGATGTACCGCATCCCGGATCAGCCGTCGATGGATGGCAACACGGTTGATATGGACCGCGAACGTACGCAGTTTGCGGACAACAGCCTGAAATATCAGACCGATCTGACCGTTATCAGCAGCCAGATCAAAAGCATGATGTCCGTGCTACAGGGGCAATAATCGATGTCTTTACTCAATATTTTTGATATTGCGGGATCGGCGATGAACGCACAGTCGCAGCGGCTCAACGTCAGCGCCAGTAACCTGGCTAACGCCGACAGCGTTACCGGGCCTGACGGCCAGCCGTATGTGGCAAAGCAGGTGGTCTTTCAGACCAATGCTGAGCCCGGCTCACCTACCGGCGGCGTACGTGTTTCCCAGGTGGTTGACGATCCCACACCAGCAAAGCTGGTCTATGAACCGGGCAATCCCATGGCGGATGCGAAAGGCTACGTAAAAATGCCTAACGTTGACGTAGTCGGGGAAACGGTGAACACCCTTTCGGCCTCACGCAGCTACCAGGCTAATGTCGAAGTGTTAAACACCGTTAAGCAAATGATGATGAAAACCCTGACGATGGGTCAATAAGGAGCTCGCTAATGGGCATTGCTGTAGGCGTAAATGAAAAGCTGGATAACAGCTCAATTACCACCACCTCGACCACCGATACGTCGTCTGCCGATCTTCAAAGCAACTTTTTAACGCTTTTGGTGACACAGTTAAAAAACCAGGACCCGACTAATCCGATGGATAACAGCCAGCTGACCACCCAGCTGGCGCAGATCAATACCCTGAGCGGTATTGAGAAACTGAATACCACGCTGGGATCGATCTCCGGGCAGATCAACAGCGGGCAGTCTCTGCAGGCCTCCGCGCTTATCGGTAAAGGCGTGATGGTTGATGGCTCGCAGGTCTTAGTGGGCAGCAGTCAGACCACGCCATTTGGCGTCAGTCTGGAGCAGGCCTCTACCGCCACCACGGCTACCATCAGCGATTCGACAGGCAAGGTGGTGCAGACCATCAACCTGGGTGCGCTGACTGCGGGCGTGCACACCTTCTCATGGGATGGCTCGTCATCCGATGGCACGGCAGCGGCAGATGGCAAATACAGCGTGTCAATCAGCGCCAGCAATGCGACCGGTCAACTGGTTGCGCAGCCGCTGAATTATGCACTGGTTAATGGGGTGACTAACGACACGAGCGGTGCCGTTTTAGACCTCGGTACGATGGGTACCAGTACCGTCGCGAACGTTCGTCAGATTATTTAATTAACCCTTTCCAGGAGATTACACATGGCATTTTCACAGGCAGTCAGCGGTCTTAACGCCGCCTCCAGCAATCTTGACGTAATAGGTAACAACATTGCGAACTCCGCGACTGTGGGCTTTAAATCCGCCACCGTCTCCTTTGCGGATATGTTTGCCGACTCCAAGGTTGGGCTGGGCGTCAAGGTGGCTGCGGTCACGCAGGACTTTAACGACGGTACCACCACCTCTACCAGCCGCGGGCTGGATGTGGCGATCAGCCAGTCAGGTTTCTTCCGCATGACCGATACCACCGGTGCGGTCTACTACAGCCGTAATGGCCAGTTCACGCTGGATGAAAACCGCAATATCGTTAACGCAGCGGGCCTGCAGCTGACCGGCTATCCGGCAACCGGCACGCCGCCAACCGTTCAGACCGGCGCTACGCCGGTGGCGCTGAGCGTACCGACCACCGCGATGTCAGCGAAAGCGACCACCACGGCGGCACTGGTGGCTAACCTCAACTCTACCGACAGCGTTCCCACGACGACGCCTTTTGATGCAACCAACGTTGACACCTACAACAGCAAAGCATCAATGACCACGTATGATTCACTGGGTAACGCCCACACCATGAATCTCTACTTCGTCAAGTCGAGTGATAACAACTGGACCGTTAACGCGCAGGATGCCAGCACCGGTGCTGCCGCTGGTTCGTTTAACATGACCTTTAACAGCAGCGGTCAGCTGACTTCCGATGCGAACCAGACGCTGAGCATGGCGTCCCTGAACGGTTCCGCAGCCCAGACGTTCTCGCTGAGCATGCTGAACAGCCAGCAGCAGAACACCGGTACCAGCACCTTTGGTAACCCGACTCAGAACGGTTATAAGCCGGGCGAACTGACCAGCTATCAGATTAATAACGACGGCACCGTAGTCGGTAACTACTCAAACGAGCAGTCCCAGACGCTGGGGCAGATTGCGCTGGCTAACTTTGCCAACCCGGAAGGACTCAAGTCAGAGGGCAACAACGTCTGGTCTGCGACGAACTCGTCCGGTCAGGCACTGGTAGGGCTTGCCGGTACCGGTAACCTCGGCACCCTGACCGCAGGCGCGCTGGAGTCATCCAACGTCGACCTGAGTAAAGAGCTGGTCAATATGATCGTCGCCCAGCGTAACTATCAGTCTAACGCCCAGACTATCAAAACTCAGGACCAGATCCTCAACACCCTGGTCAACCTGCGTTAATTCGGCTAACAGGATCGTCTTATGGATCACGCGATATATACCGCCATGGGGGCTGCCAGTCAGACCCTCGAACAGCAGGCAGTGACGGCCAGTAACCTGGCTAACGCCTCAACCCCCGGCTTCCGTGCGCAGCTTAACGCGCTGCGGGCGGTGCCGGTGCAGGGGCTTTCGCTGCCAACGCGCACGCTGGTCACCGCATCAACACCCGGTGCCGACATGTCGCAGGGCTCGCTGGACTACACCGAGCGCCCGCTGGACGTCGCCGTGCGTGAGGACGGCTGGCTGGCCGTGCGTGCGCCCGATGGCAGCGAAGCCTATACGCGCAACGGCAATATGGAGCTCGACCCGGCCGGGCAGCTCACCATCCAGGGTAACCTGGTGATGGGCGACGGCGGACCGATTGCCGTACCGCAGGGGTCTGAGGTGACCATTGCTGCTGATGGCTCTATTACCGCGCTGAACCCGGGCGATCCGCCGAATGCCACTGTCCAGCTGGGACGTCTGAAGCTGGTGAAAGCCACCGGCAATGAAGTGACTCGCGGGGATGACGGACTGTTCCGTCTGACCGCGAGCGCACAGACGCAGCGCGGTGCCGTCCTGCAAAGCGACCCGACCATACAGGTGATGCCAGGCGTACTGGAAGGCAGCAATGTCAAACCGGTTGAAACCATGGTCGATATGATCGCCAACGCACGCCGCTTCGAGATGCAGATGAAAGTGATCTCAAGCGTCGATGAGAATGAACAACGCGCTAATCAGCTGCTGTCAATGAGCTAAGTGCAGAGGAAACCTAAATGATCCGTTCCTTGTGGATTGCCAAAACCGGCCTTGACGCCCAGCAAACAAATATGGACGTCATCTCGAACAACCTGGCCAACGTCAGCACCAACGGCTTTAAACGCCAGCGTGCGGTGTTCGAAGATTTGATGTACCAAACTATTCGCCAGCCTGGCGCGCAGTCCTCTGAGCAGACAACGCTGCCCTCAGGCATGCAGCTGGGTACGGGTGTGCGCCCGGTCGCCACCGAGCGCTTACATACCCAGGGTAACCTGAACAAAACCGATTCGTCGAAAGATGTGGCGATCAGTGGTCAGGGTTACTTCCAGGTACAGATGCCCGACGGCACGCTGGCCTATACCCGCGATGGCTCCTTCCAGACCGACCAGAACGGTCAGCTGGTGACCAACGGCGGCTTCCCCGTGCAGCCCGCGATTACCATTCCGGCTAACGCCCTGAGCATGACCGTGGGACGCGATGGCGTGGTCAGCGTCACCCAGCAGGGCCAGACGCAGCCGGTGCAGGTTGGGCAGCTGACGCTGAGCACCTTTATTAACGATGCTGGCCTGGAAAGTAAGGGTGAAAACCTCTACCAGGAGACGCAGGCCTCCGGTGCGCCAACCGACAGTACGCCCGGTAACAACGGCGCTGGCCTGCTCTATCAGGGCTATGTCGAAACGTCCAACGTTAACGTTGCGGAAGAGCTGGTCAGTATGATCCAGACCCAGCGCGCTTATGAAATCAACAGCAAGGCCATCAGCACCTCCGATCAGATGCTGGCTAAGCTGACGCAGCTGTAATAGTCGCACTGCACAACCCGCCTGTTCCGGGTCGAAATTTTAAGGTTATGGCGGCCGGTTTTCCCGGCCGTTAATAAAAGAACTTCTGATGATTAAAGGTAGTGATTCCATGGCGAAGCAAATTTCAGTGCCTGGACGTTTGTTGGTAGCAACGCTGCTCCTGACGCTTAACGGTTGTGCTTTGGTTCCCCGTAAGCCCCTGGTCGATGGGTCGACAACGGCCCAGCCGCTGCCTGCTTCGCCAACGGTGGTTAACGGTTCTATTTTTCAGGGCGTGATGCCGATGAACTACGGTTACCAGCCGCTGTTCGAAGATCGACGCCCACGTAATATCGGCGATACGCTGACCATTACCCTGCAGGAAAACGTCAGCGCGAGCAAAAGCTCGACTGCGTCAGCAGGGCGTGACGGCAGCAGTACGCTGGGCCTGACCGCATTACCAAGCGCCCTGACCGGACTGCTGGGCGGCAGCAAAACCAATATTGACGCCAGCGGTAAGAATGACTTCGCCGGCAAGGGCGGCGCGACCGCGAATAACACCTTTACCGGCACCATCACCGTTACCGTTAATCAGGTATTGCCAAACGGAAACCTGAAAGTGGTCGGTGAGAAGCAGATCGAGATTAACCAGGGGACGGAATTTATCCGCTTCTCGGGCGTCGTTAACCCGCGCACCATCAGCGGCAGCAATAGCGTGGTGTCGACGCAGGTGGCGGATGCCCGCATTGAATACGTCGGCAACGGCTATATCAATGAAGCGCAGACCATGGGCTGGCTGCAACGGTTCTTCCTGAACCTGTCACCGTACTAAGAGGCTACAATGCGTAAGATTATTTTTCAGTTTGCCCTGCTGCTGCTGGCGGGTATCAGCACTCTTGCTCAGGCGGATCGCATTCGCGATCTGACTACCGTGGGCGGCGTGCGCGATAACTCGCTGATTGGCTACGGGCTGGTGGTGGGCCTTGACGGCTCCGGTGACCAGACAACCCAGACGCCCTTTACCACGCAGAGCCTGAACAACATGCTCTCGCAGCTCGGGATCACCGTGCCCGCGGGCACCAATATGCAGCTAAAAAACGTGGCTGCGGTAATGGTGACCGGGAAGCTGCCCGCCTTTGGCCGTCAGGGTCAGGTGATCGACGTAGTCGTTTCCTCTATGGGTAACGCCAAAAGCCTGCGCGGCGGCACGCTGCTGATGACGCCCTTAAAAGGGGTGGATAATCAGGTTTACGCGCTGGCGCAGGGGAACATTCTGGTCGGCGGTGCGGGTGCCTCAGCGGGCGGAAGCAGCGTAACCGTCAACCAGGTTAACGGTGGCCGCATAACCGGCGGCGCGACCATTGAGCGCGAACTGCCGACTAACTTCGGCACGCAAAGCGTTATCAACCTGTTTCTGAATGATGAAGACTTCAGCATGGCGCAGCGGATCAGCGATGCGATCAACGCCCACAGCGGCTACGGTTCCGCTCAGGCGCTGGATGGTCGTACGGTGCAGGTGCAGGTGTCTGCCAACGGCACCTCGCAGGTTCGCCTGCTGGCGGATATTCAGAATATCGACGTCTCAGTGCCGATTCAGGATGCGAAAGTGATTATCAACTCGCGGACCGGTACGGTGGTAATGAATCGCGAAGTGATGCTCAGCAGCTGCGCCATTGCCCAGGGCAACCTGTCGGTGACGGTGAATCAGCAGCAGAACGTTAGCCAGCCGAATACGCCTTTTGCCGGGGGCCAGACGGTCACCACGCCGCAGACGCAAATTGACCTGCGTCAGAGCGGTGGGGCACTGCAAAGCGTGAACGCCAGCGCGAACCTGAACAGCGTGGTGCGGGCGCTTAACGCGCTGGGCGCAACGCCTATCGATCTGATGTCTATTCTGCAATCCATGCAGAGTGCCGGCTGCCTGCATGCCAAACTGGAAATCATCTGATGAGCGATTCTCAATCTCTGATGGGGGCGGCGTACGACAGCCGCTCGCTTAACAACCTTAAACGCCAGGCCAGCGGCGACCCGAAGGCGCATGCCCGGGAAGTGGCTAAACAGGTGGAAGGGATGTTCGTACAGATGATGCTGAAAAGCATGCGTGAGGCCCTGCCGCAGGATGGCCTGCTCAGCACGGAGCAGACGCGGCTCTACACCTCAATGTACGATCAGCAGATTGGGCAACAGATCGCCTCTAAGGGGCTGGGTCTGGCTGATATGATGGTTAAGCAGATGGAGCAGGCGCAGCCGCTGGATGAAAAAGCGGGCACCGTGCCGATGATGCTGGATAAAAACTTCATTAACACGCTGCCGCCGCTGGCGATGGAACAGATCGTTCGCCGTGCGGTGCCGCGTTTACCCTCGTCCGAGACGCCACTCAGCGGCGACAGCAGCGATTTCATCGCCCAGCTTTCACAGCCGGCGCAGCTGGCCAGCGCCCAGAGTGGGATCCCGCATCACCTGATCCTGGCGCAGGCCGCGCTGGAGTCCGGCTGGGGGCAGCGGCAGATCCGCACCGCCGATGGCAAACCGAGCTATAACGTGTTCGGTATCAAAGCGGGTGCAAACTGGCAGGGCAAGAGCACCGAAATTACCACCACCGAATATGAGAACGGCGAAGCGGTGAAGGTAAAGGCCAAATTCCGCGTCTACGACTCCTATTTCGACGCGCTCAATGATTATGTCAAGCTGATTGCCAACAACCCGCGCTACTCCGCCGTGACTACCGCCTCTACCCCGGAACAGGGGGCGCAGGCCCTGCAGGCAGCGGGCTATGCTACCGATCCAAAATATGCCCAAAAGCTGGTGGGGATGATCCATCAATTCAAAAGCATGGGTGAAAAAGTGGTTAAAGCCTATACCCAGGATATTGGCGATTTGTTCTGATTAATTGCTCAAGTTTGTCGCGGTTTAACCGATAACTCTAACAAGCCGGATTTGCGTTAAGCGCAGCCGCAGAATCTTCTTACCTGCCCGTGCCGTGGCCTGGGTACAAAAGGAACCGAGATGTCTAATTTAATCAATACCGCGATGTCCGGGTTAAGCGCCGCTCAGGCCGCGTTAAACACCACCAGTAATAACATCAGTAACTACAGCGTTGCCGGTTATTCGCGTCAGACGACGATTCTGGCGCAGGCAAACAGCACGCTGACCGGCGCGAGCTATGTGGGTAACGGCGTCTCCGTTTCCAGCGTCAACCGTGAGTATGATGCCTTTATTACTAATCAGCTGCGCAACGCCAGCACGCAGTCCAGCGCGCTGACCACGCAGTACAATCAGCTGTCTAATATCGATAAAATGTTCTCCAGCACCACCAACACCTTATCGACCAATATGCAGGACTTCTTCTCCTCGCTACAGACGCTGGTCAGTAATGCGAGCGATTCGTCCGCGCGTCAGACAGTGCTGGGCAAGGCCGACGGCCTGGTCAATCAGTTCCAGGTGACGGATACCTATCTGCGTAATCTCGACAGCAGCCTGAATACGTCCGTTTCCTCTACCGTCGACCAGGTAAACAGCTATACCAAACAGATTGCGAATATTAACCAGCAGATCACCAAATTAAAGGGTGCGGGCGCGGGCAGCGAGCCGAACGATCTGCTGGATCAGCGCGATCAGCTGGTCAGTTCTCTGAATAACCTGGTGGGTGTGACCGTCAGTCAGCAGGATGGCGGCAGCTACAACATCAGCATGGGCAACGGTATCTCACTGGTGCAGGGCGACAGTGCCAGCCAGCTGGCCGCCGTGCCATCGAGCAGCGATCCAAACCGGACCACCATCGCCACCGTTGACGCCGTCACCGGCGCCACCACCGAAATTCCCGAAAAGCTGGTGACCACCGGCTCGCTGGGTGGCCTGCTGTCGTTCCGCACCGATCTGGATAATACCCGTAATCAGCTGGGGCAGCTGGCGATGACGCTGGGCGACAGCTTTAATACCCAGCATGAAGCGGGCTATGACGTGAACGGCGACAAGGGCGAGGCTTTCTTCAAACTCGGCAGCCCGTCAGTCACGGCCAATACCAAAAATACCAGCACTGCCTCCGTCAGCGCCGCGTGGACCGATACCAGCAAGGTGCAGGCCTCCAACTACAAGGTGAGCTACGACGGGTCAAACTGGAACGTAACGCGCCTGTCGGATAATGCCAGCGTAACCGCCACCTCTGCTACCGACAGCAGCGGTAACTCCACGCTGGCCTTTGACGGCCTGCAGCTGACGGTCAGCGGCACCCCGGCGGCGAAAGACAGCTTTCTGGTGAAACCGGTCTCTGACGTCATAGTTAATATGGACGTGAATATTACCGATGAGTCTAAAGTTGCCGCCGCCGGTGCCGATGATGGAGTGAGTGATAACACCAACGCTCAGTCGCTTTTAGATCTGCAAACCAAAAAGGTCATCAACAGCAACAGCACCCTGACCCAGGGCTATGCCAGCATGGTGGCGAATATTGGTAACAAAACCAGCAATCTGGAAGCGACCAGTACCACCCAGACCAATGTGGTAACTCAGCTGACCAATCAGCAGCAGTCGGTTTCCGGCGTTAATCTGGATGAAGAATACGGCAATCTGACTCGCTATCAGCAGTATTACTCGGCTAACGCCCAGGTTCTGCAGACTGCCAGCACCATTTTCAATGCGCTTATCAGCGCCATTAGCTGATAACTGAATTAAGGAATCCGTCATGCGTCTCAGTACTTCCATGATCTACGATCAGCAGATGCGCGGCATCAGCAGTTCGCAGGCGAGCTGGCTGAAGGTCGGTGAACAGCTCTCTTCCGGTAAGCGCGTGGTGACCCCGTCTGATGACCCGGTTGCGGCAGCCCAGGCGGTCGTGCTGGGGCAGGCCCAGTCCCAGAACACGCAGTATAAAACCGCGAGAACCTTTGCGACTAACGGGATCTCGCAGGAAGAGACCACGCTACAGCAGGTGACCAGCGTCATTCAGCAGGCGCAGACCGTGGTGGTTGCGGCGGCTAACGGCACGCTGTCAGATGATGACCGCGCATCCTATGCTACACAGCTGACCGGGATCCGCGCGCAGCTGCTCAACCTGGCTAACTCTACCGATGGCAATGGCAGCTATATTTTCGCCGGTTACAAGACCAACAGCGCGCCTTTTACCACCGATGCCAGCGGCAGCGTCTCCTATACCGGCGGCACTACTGCGATTACGCAAAAAGTGGACGCTAACCGCACCATGGTGACCAGCCATACCGGTAGCCAGGTCTTTATGTCACTGACCAGCAACGCTAAAGCGGAGCCGGACGGCAGTACCAGCGAAGCGAATATCTTTAACACCCTGGATACGGCGATTGCCTCCCTGAATACGCCGCTGGCCAGCGCCGATGATGCGGCAAGTACGGCAGCCAGCGCTGCGATCGACAAAACCAGCCGGGGATTAAGTAACTCGCTAAACAACGTGCTGAAAGTGCGTTCCGAGCTGGGTACGCAGCTTAATGAGCTGGATAACCTGAATTCAAAAGGTGACGATACCGCCACCAATCAGGCAACGGAAATGAGCGGGCTGGTTGACGTGGATTACACCAGCGCGATCTCGTCCTACACCATGCAGCAGACGGCCCTGCAGGCCTCTTATAAAGTCTTTACCGACATGTCCAGCATGTCCCTGTTCAAACTGAACGGCTAGTCACTTAATTTTGAACGTACTTTAACCGGGTACGTTCACCTTCTCCCGCTATTGGGGCTAACCACCCGATAGCGGGTTTTTTTTATCTGCATTATCCCTGTTTAGCGATTTAGCATGGCTTCATCTCTGGCTCTATTCGGAACGGCTTCGTTCAGTCCCAATCAGCACATTAAACCTACTCAGCCCGACACCTCTAAACCTACTAAGCGACACCTCTGTTCAATGACATGCTGTAAACCCAACTCAACACCGGCACCCGCACTGTTGGCCGGGTAGCAATGCAGTCGGTCATGAAGTATCAGTATCATTATCGCGACGGGAAAAAACGAGAAGGGGAAGATAAAAAAAGCCCCGGTCAACTGACCAGGGCTTTTATTAGCAGAGTGGCTTAATCCTGCGGGCGCGTTGCAGGCGCGGTGGCCTGGTGCGTTGCAGCATGTCCACCCGCCGCACCTTTACCGTCAAAGTTATAGGCCGGACGTACCCAGTCACTCTGGCGTGACGAGTCGGACTCAGGCGTATAATCAGGCGCGGGTGCTTTGGTCATTGGCGCGGCGGCATGATGCTTCCAGGCGGAAACAGGCACATTCTCAGCCACTACCGCTTCGCTGGCGACCGGCGCCGCTACGGCAGATTCTGCAACGGGAGCGCTGGTGACAGTAGCGGGCTCTGCGGCAGGGGACTGCGCAGGGGCAGATGCTCTGTTGCTTTCTACCACTGGGTGACTTTCGCCAGCCTGCGGAGCGGAAGCTGACGCCTGAGTTACCGGAGCGGATTCATGCTGAACAGCAGGCGTTTCATCCTGCACAGGCGCGGATTCACGCTGGGCTACAGGCGTTTGATCCTGTTCAGGCGCGGATTCACGCTGTGCAGCAGGCGTTTCACCCTGCACGGGCGCGGATTCACGCTGGGCAGCAGGCGTTTCATTCTGCACAGGCGCGGATTCACGCTGGGCTACAGGCGTTTCATCCTGCACAGGCGCGGAGTCACCCTGGGCAGCAGGCGTTTCACCCTGCACAGGCGCGAACTCGCTCTGCGCAGCAGCGGCTTCAGCCGGGGCCGAAGCAGGCTCGTCACGGGCCGGGACCGGCGCATGGGGCTCAGAGGTCGCTGACAGCGCAGCGGAGCGTGAAGGCACGTCTTGTTGCGTCCCGGCGTTCACATCAGCGGCACTGTCGGCAGCCAGCTGGCTGGCGGCGTCGGCAATACGCGGTTCTGATGACGAACGATCGGTGGGCTCTACAGACGGGCTAACCGATGCTTCTACAGCGGGTTTGATCTCATCAGCTGCAACGGCCTGTTCAGAGATGCTTTCCGCAGTCTGTTGATCAGCGGCCGAGATAACTGAAGGCTGCTGATTTACCGGCGCGTCAATCGCATCCGTTTCGTCGGTATTAACCAGCGTCACCTGCGGCTTCTCTTCCGGCTGAGGTTCGGCGATATGCACCGGCTCTGCCTCACCCTGATTCAGAGCTGACTGAGCGGCACCCTCTGCAACGGCGAAAGCGTCTGCCTGATCCTGATGGCCATACTCAGGCACAACAGACTGCTCGGGCTCAGCGTGCTCATCAGTTACCTGCGCAACCGGGTAGGAGATCCACACTTTACCTGAAGCCATTTCCGGGGAAGCGGCTGCGAAAGTCAGTGGCATCGGCGACTGATTTGGATAGCGCTCGTCACGATAGCGACGACGGCGCTGTCCGCTGACGCGCAGATGGCGAGGCGAACGACGTGAGCGACGCGGCATGCTGTCACGCTCGTCTCCCTCATCGGCTTCGGCCACTGGCTCTACAGCGACAGGCTTTTCTTCGTCGGAAGGTTCTGACGTGCTCTCTTCGGTGTGGAAAGAGCGCGCAGCAGTCTGCTCAGCGGTTTCGATACGCACTTTCTGGTTTAGCTGGCGCGGTTTACGGCGCGGCATCACCTCAACGGTGTCGTCGCTGGTTTCCGCAACCTCTTCCAGCACTGCCGGCTCTTGCAGCTGATCTTCCTGCGCCGTCGGACGTTTATCATCCTGGCGACGGCGTGAACGATCGTTGCGTTCGCGACGCGGTTGCTGCTCGATGGCGGCTTCGTCAGTTAACTGAACCTCTTCACGAACCTCATCCTGAACGACGACGTTGCGCTTGTTACGACGGTTATCTTCGCGGCCTTCAGCAGCAGGATCGCGATCGCGGACCATACGTTCGTTGCGGCTCGCGTTACGATCCCCACGGTCATTATTGCGTTCGCCACGGTTGTTATTGCGCTCGCCACGGTCGTTATTACGTTCGTTACGGTCGCTGTTACGCTCGCCACGGTCGTTATTACGTTCGTTACGGTCGCTGTTGCGCTCGCCACGGTCATTGTTACGGTCGTTATTGCGTTCGCCACGGTCATTGTTACGTTCGTTACGGTCGTTGTTACGCTCGCCATGATCGTTATTGCGCTCGTTACGGTCGTTATTTCGGTCACCACGATCGTTATTGCGTTCGCTGCTGTTGCGATCGCCGTAGCGTTCACCACGCTCACCGTTACGGTCGCGACGATTATTCTGTCGGCGATTATTACGGCGCTCACCGCGCGGGGCGGCTGGCGCGGCGACGGGCGCCTTCTCTTCCACGACTTCTGGCTGAGCCTCTGCGACCTGCGGCTTCTCTTCACCCGCAAACATCTTCTTCAGGCCACGGACGAAGCGGCCCAGCAGGCTACCTTCGGGCGCAGCAGCAGGCGCTTTTGGCGCGGCGGTGGCTTCAGGTGCAGCGATTGCTGGCGCCTCAGGGACTTTTTCCTGTGGCATTGGCGGAGCATCAGGCATGACAAAGGCCGCCAGAGCAGGTTGCTCCGGGCGCTTGCGCTCAGCGTGATCTTCTTCAGACGGCAGCGCCATCTCGGCTTCATGCAGCTTCGGCAGGTGGTAGCTGAGCGTCTGCGTCTCTTCGCCCGTACGTACGCGCAGGACGGAGTAGTGCGGCGTCTCCATCTGATCGTTTGGCACGATGATGGCGCGAACGCCGCCCTGGCGCTTTTCAATCGCGCTCACCGCTTCACGTTTCTCATTGAGCAGGTAAGAGGCGATTTGCACCGGCACGATCGCGTGGACTTCTTTGGTATTTTCCTTCAGCGCTTCTTCTTCAATCAGTCGGAGAATAGAGAGCGACAGGGACTCGTTGTCACGAATGGTTCCGGTACCGCTACAGCGCGGGCAGACGTGGTGGCTTGACTCACCCAGCGACGGGCTGAGGCGCTGGCGTGACATTTCCAGCAGGCCGAAACGTGAAATATGGCTGATCTGAATGCGGGCACGGTCCTGACGGACGGCGTCACGCAGACGGTTTTCAACCGCACGCTGATGGCGAACCGGCGTCATATCAATGAAGTCGATAACAATCAGCCCGCCCAAATCGCGCAGGCGCAGCTGGCGGGCGATCTCGTCGGATGCTTCCAGGTTGGTATTAAACGCCGTTTCTTCAATATCGCCGCCGCGGGTAGCGCGTGCGGAGTTAATATCAATGGCGGTCAGCGCTTCGGTAGTATCAATAACAATCGACCCACCGGAAGGCAGGCGAACTTCACGCTGGAAAGCGGATTCAATCTGCGATTCAATCTGGTAGTGGCTGAACAGCGGAATTTCACCGGTATAGAGTTTAATTTTGCTGCTGAAGTCCGGACGGCCAAGCGCAGCGATATGCTGACGGGCCAGCTCCAGAACTTTAGGATTATCAATCAGGATTTCGCCGATGTCCTGACGCAGATAGTCACGGAAAGCGCGCACGATAACGTTGCTTTCCTGATGGATCAGGAACGGGGCAGGGCGGTTTTCAGCGGCTTTTTTAATCGCTTCCCAGTGCTTCATGCGGAAGCTAAGATCCCACTGCAGCGCCTCGGCTGACTTGCCAACCCCGGCGGTGCGGACAATCAGACCCATTCCTTCCGGCAGTTCCAGCGCGGAAAGCGCCTCTTTCAGCTCGGTGCGGTCGTCTCCTTCGATACGGCGTGAGATGCCACCCGCGCGCGGGTTATTTGGCATCAGCACCAGATAGCTACCGGCCAGGCTGATAAAGGTGGTCAGGGCTGCGCCTTTATTTCCGCGCTCTTCTTTATCAATTTGAACAATGACTTCCTGACCCTCACGCAGGACTTCCTTAATATTCGGACGACCGTGAGAGGCGTAGTTACTGGGAAAGTATTCGCGAGAAATTTCTTTGAGGGGGAGAAAACCATGTCGCTCAGCGCCGTAGTCGACGAAGGCGGCTTCAAGACTGGGTTCAATACGGGTAATTTTGCCTTTATAGATATTCGCTTTCTTTTGTTCGTGCCCCGGGCTTTCGATATCCAGGTCGTACAAGCGCTGACCATCCACCAGGGCAACACGCAACTCCTCTTGCTGAGATGCGTTAATTAACATTCTTTTCATCGTAACTTACTCATTATTCTTGCATTAGTGACAAAGCTACGGGCAATAGTAACGCTGGACGCGATCGACCGATGACCCCGAGACTCATCGCAGCGCCGCCAACCTCACGGGTGTCGGCGTCTCCAGGGGTGCTAATTCTCGGCAGCCTGTTTTTCATTTGGAAAAACAGCGCTTTTAAAAGGAGGAACTGCCAGCATAAAACCGAGTGAACCAGTCCCGTCTTGTCGTCCAGGCTGCAACCCGCAGCCCGCTAAATGCCTGATTACCCAAAACGTCTTACGCCATTGCTGCGTGTAAGGGCTATCCGGCAAAACTTATTATTACGCTATATCCTTCCTATCGGATAAGGCCCGGAGCGGGTCGCGTTAACTCACCCAACTTGCTTACCCTGTAAGCTCATCGCGCTGTTCGCACTCGCCGTCCTTAAGACGTTCCCGATAATTTGGTTATATTTACTTGTTTCACAAGGTTTAGCGAGGAAACGATTCTCATTATTCCATCGCCAACCCTGTGTTAGCAAGGTGACTTTTCCTGCATCAGGCAGTTTATTGTCCATTTAAACGCGATTTGCCTCACACGAATGCAAATTGCCTAAAAACTGGACGAAAAATTCCCTTACATAAAGAGTCACTGTCAGTTAAGCACAGAAAAAGAAGTGGCGCTATGGTGGCGCGGTAATTAGAATCGCCGACCATGAAAACCAATACTCCAGCAGTACGTATCGTGACCATTACCGTCGATGAGGCTGAACAGCGCATTGATAATTTTTTACGCACCCAGCTTAAGGGCGTGCCGAAAAGCATGATTTATCGCCTCTTGCGTAAAGGCGAAGTGCGGGTAAATAAAGGTCGAATTAAACCGGAATATAAGCTACAGGCGGGGGATGAGATTCGCATTCCTCCCGTGCGGGTTGCCGAACGTGAAGATGCGGCTATTTCGCCGAAGCTCGATAAGGTTGCCGCCCTCGCCAGCGCTATCCTTTACGAGGATGATTATCTCCTGGTCATCAATAAACCGTCAGGTACGGCGGTCCACGGCGGCAGCGGCCTGAGCTTTGGCGTAATTGAAGGCCTGCGTGCGCTACGGCCCGAGGCGCGGTTTCTTGAGCTGGTACACCGCCTGGATCGCGATACCTCCGGTCTGCTGCTGGTCGCCAAAAAACGTTCCGCCCTGCGCGCGCTGCATGAGCAGCTGCGTGAGAAAAGCATGCAGAAGGATTATCTGGCGCTGGTGCGTGGCCAGTGGCCTTCGCATATTAAATCTGTCCAGGCGCCGCTGCTTAAAAATATTCTGCAAAGCGGCGAGCGGATTGTTAGGGTTAACAGCGAGGGTAAACCCTCAGAAACCCGATTTAAGGTTGAAGAGCGTTTCGCCTGTGCCACGCTGGTGAAGGCCAGCCCGGTGACCGGCCGTACCCACCAGATTCGCGTACATACGCTGCATGCCGGGCATCCGATTGCCTGTGACGATCGCTATGGTGAACGCGACTTTGATCAACAATTAGCCCCAACCGGGCTGAAAAGACTGTTTCTGCATGCGGCCGCGCTTAAGTTTACCCATCCTGACACGGGCGAGGTGATGCGGGTTGAAGCGCCGCTGGATGGCGAACTAAAACGCTGCCTTGACGTGCTGCGCAAAACTTCTCCCGCAAGATAATCCTCATTTTCAGGGCAGGAGAGGCCTGCCCTGAAGCTACCCAAGCGGATCCATGCCTGCCTGACGCAGCATGTCGCACAGCGCGATCAGCGGTAATCCTATCAGCGCATTGGGATCGCGCCCCGACAGTCGATCAAATAGCGTAATCCCCAATCCTTCACATTTAAAACTGCCCGCGCAGCTTAGCGGCTGCTCTCTGTCGATATAATTTTTAATTTCGCGGTCGGTTAACTCCCTGAAATCGACGCTGAAGGGTTCACAAATAACCTGTAAGCGATTATTCCGGCTCTCGAACAGCGCCAGTCCGGTATAAAAGACCACGCTATGGCCACTGGCACGCCGCAATTGCTGACGGGCATTTTCCGGCGTATGGGGTTTGCCGGTTATTTTTCCGTCAATAACGCAAACCTGATCGGAGCCAATAATCAGATGGTCAGAATAGCGCCCAGCCAGCGCCCGGGCTTTCGCTTCGGCCAGACGCGTTACCAGCGCAGTGGCCGATTCACCGGGCTGCGGCGTTTCATCCACCTCTGGCGCCGCGGTAATAAAAGGCAATGCCAGCTTCGCTAACAGCGCCTGGCGGAAAGGAGAGGTTGAAGCTAAAACCAGTTGGGTCATATTTTTTTCCGGAATAGATAGCGGATCTGAGCGGCGCATTTTAAACTGTGCGCCGCACTGGATGCGAATTATGGGTGAAAGATGTCGTAAAGCGGCCTTTTTCTTTGACTCTATCTCGTTACAAAGTTAATATGCGCGCCCTATGCAAAAGGTAAAATTACCCCTGACTCTCGATCCGGTTCGTACCGCTCAAAAGCGCCTGGACTACCAGGGCGTTTACACCCCTGAACAGGTGGAGCGTATTACCGAATCGGTAGTGAGCGTGGACAGTGATGTTGATTGTAAGATGTCGTTTGCGATTGATAACCAGCGTTTAGCGGTACTTAACGGTACTGCTGCGGTCTCCGTTACGCTGTGTTGCCAACGCTGCGGTCAAACTTTTCCGCAACATGTCCACGTGACGTACTGCTTTAGCCCTGTCGTTACTGACGAGCAGGCTGAAGCACTGCCGGAAGCGTACGAGCCGATCGAGGTCAACGAGTTTGGCGAAATCGATCTGCTGGCGGTGGTTGAAGATGAAATTATCCTCGCCCTGCCTGTCGTTCCGGTGCATGATTCTGAACACTGTGAAGTGTCCGAGGCGGACATGGTCTTTGGTAAGTTGCCTCCCGAGGCAGAAAAACCAAACCCATTTGCCGTATTAGCCAGTTTAAAGCGTAAGTAATTAGGAGTAAGGTCCATGGCCGTACAACAGAATAAACCAACCCGTTCCAAGCGTGGCATGCGTCGTTCGCACGATGCTCTGACTACAGCAACTCTTTCCGTAGATAAAGTTTCTGGCGAAACGCATCTGCGTCACCACATCACTGCGGATGGTTACTACCGCGGTCGCAAGGTCATCGCTAAGTAATTCCTGCGGAACAGCGCGGCGATACTTTGACACGTCTGACCCTGGCACTCGATGCCATGGGCGGGGACTTCGGTCCCTGCGTGACAGTGCCTGCTGCAATGCAGGCACTGGCCTCCGATCTGCATTTGCATCTTCTTCTGGTCGGCGATCCCGACAAAATCAAGCCATTACTTGCAAAAGCTGATTCAGCCGCACTCGCGCGCCTGCAGGTTATTCCTGCCGAGTCGGTTATTGCCAGTGATGCCAAACCCTCCTGGGCCATCCGACACAGTCGCGGCTCCTCCATGCGCGTGGCGCTGGAGCTGGTCAAAGAGGGGCGGGCAGCGGCGTGCGTCAGTGCCGGAAATACCGGTGCGCTGATGGGGCTGTCAAAACTGCTGTTAAAACCGCTGGAAGGCATTGAGCGTCCGGCGCTGATGACCGTTCTGCCCCACCAGAGGCAGGGCAAAACGGTGGTGCTTGACCTGGGCGCGAATGTGGAGTCGGACAGCGCGATGCTGGTGCAGTTTGCCATTATGGGCGCGGTGGTGGCAGAAGAGTTACTGACCATTACTCACCCACGCGTAGCGCTGCTGAATATCGGCCAGGAAGAGAATAAAGGTATCGCCAGCATCCGCGAGGCGGCTGATATACTGCGTGAATCGCCAGATATTAACTATATTGGTTACCTTGAAGGTAACGATCTTCTTACCGGTAAAACGGATGTGCTTGTCTGCGATGGATTCGTGGGCAATATCACGCTAAAGACCATGGAGGGCGTGGTAAGAATGTTTCTTTCGCTGTTGAAATCACAGGGCGAAGGTAAAAAGAGGGTATGGTGGTTGTCGCTGCTGGGGCATTTACTGAAGAAACGCCTCGCAAGGCGCTTCGGCCATCTCAATCCCGACCAGTACAATGGCGCCTGTCTGTTAGGATTACGCGGCACGGTGATAAAAAGCCATGGCGCGGCCAATCAAAGCGCGTTCGCTGCGGCGATCGAACAGGCAGAGCAGGCGGTGCGGCGGCAAGTTCCGGAGCGGATTGCTGCCCGCCTTCAGGCTGTATTACCTAAGAGTGACTGAGCGGAAATGTATACGAAGATTATCGGTACGGGCAGCTATTTGCCCGAACAGGTGCGGACTAACGCCGATCTGGAAAAAATGGTGGATACGTCGGACGAGTGGATTGTCACCCGAACCGGTATCCGTGAGCGTCGTATTGCCGCGCCAGATGAAAATGTCGCAACCATGGGATTCCAGGCCGCCCGGCGCGCGCTGGAAATGGCCGGTATCGATAAAAACGACATCGGGCTGATCGTGGTTGCCACCACCTCATCCAGCCATGCCTTCCCCAGCTCGGCGTGCATGATCCAGCAGATGCTGGAAATTGATGATGCCGCGTCGTTCGACCTGGCGGCTGCCTGCGCAGGCTTTACCTACGGTCTTAGCGTTGCCGATCAGTACATCAAAAACGGTGCAGTGAAGAATGCACTGGTCATTGGCGCCGACGTGCTGGCGCGCATGCTCGATCCTGAAGATCGCGGCACAATCATTCTGTTCGGCGACGGTGCCGGTGCCGTCGTACTGGGTGCCAGCGAGGAGCCGGGCATCATCTCTACCCATCTTCATGCCGATGGCCGCTACGGCCAGCTGTTAACGCTGAGCAATCAGGATCGTGAGCATCAGGAACAGCCTTCCTACGTCACGATGGCGGGGAACGAGGTGTTCAAAGTGGCGGTTACTGAACTGGCGCATATTGTTGAAGAGACGCTCCAGGCCAACAATCTCGAACGCGAAGCCATTGACTGGCTGGTCCCCCATCAGGCAAATCTGCGTATTATCAATGCCACTGCCCGCAAGCTGGGCATGGGGATGGAAAAAGTGGTGGTGACGCTGGATCGTCACGGTAACACCTCTGCGGCCTCGGTCCCGACCGCGCTCGACGAAGCGGTGCGCGATGGTCGTATTCAGCGCGGCCAGCTGATCCTGCTGGAAGCCTTCGGCGGTGGATTCACCTGGGGCTCGGCGCTGGTTCGTTTTTGATTAACAGGAAATGACAATGACGCAATTTGCAATGGTTTTCCCCGGTCAGGGCTCACAGACGTCTGGCATGCTGGCTGAACTGGCAGCGGAAAACCCTACAGTTGAAAAAACCTTTGGCGAAGCTTCTGCGGTGCTGGGCTATGACCTGTGGGCGCTGGTGCAGAATGGGCCTGCTGAAGAACTGAACAAAACCTGGCAAACGCAGCCCGCGCTGCTGGCTGCATCTGTTGCTATTTTCCGCGTTTGGCAGGAAAAAGGCGGCAAGATGCCAGCAATGCTGGCGGGACACAGCCTGGGCGAGTATAGTGCGCTGGTTTGTGCAGGCGTGCTTGAGTTTACTGATGCTATCAGGCTGGTAGAGCTGCGCGGAAAACTGATGCAGGAAGCGGTGCCGGAAGGCACGGGTGCCATGCAGGCCATTATTGGTCTGGACGATGCCTCTATCGCAAAAGCCTGTGATGAGTCTGCCCAGGGCCAGGTTGTTTCACCGGTTAACTACAACTCGCCAGGGCAGGTTGTGATTGCCGGAAATAAAGAAGCCGTTGAGCGTGCAGGTATCGCGTGCAAGGCCGCTGGCGCCAAACGTGCGCTACCGCTGCCGGTCAGCGTACCTTCACACTGCGCGCTGATGAAGCCCGCCGCGGACAAGCTGGCGATAGCGCTGGAGAAGTTGACCTTCAACGCCCCGACTGTACCGGTCGTGAATAATGTTGATGTCAAATGCGAAACCTCGGCTGAGGCTATCCGTAGTGCGCTGGTTCGTCAGCTGTACAGCCCGGTTCGCTGGACCGGCTGTGTGGAATTTATGGCAGCCCAGGGCGTGACGTCGCTGCTGGAAGTGGGGCCGGGTAAAGTGCTAACTGGCCTGACTAAGCGTATCGTTGATACCCTGACGGCGGCACCGGTGAACGATCCGGTCAGCCTGTCCGCTGCGCTTTAACAGTTATACGAGGAAGATGATGAGCTTTGAAGGAAAAATTGCGCTGGTAACGGGCGCAAGTCGCGGAATTGGGCGCGCTATCGCTGAAACGCTGGCCGCACGCGGCGCAATAGTGATCGGCACCGCCACCAGCCAGAGCGGCGCGGATGCAATCAGTGCTTATCTCGGCAGCAAGGGCAAAGGCCTGTCGCTGAACGTGACTGAAACAGCTTCTATTGAGCAGGTGCTTGAAAATATTCGCGCCGGGTTTGGTGAAGTCGACATTTTAGTCAATAATGCAGGCATCACGCGCGACAATCTTCTGATGCGGATGAAGGATGATGAGTGGCAGGATATCCTGGAAACGAATCTGACTTCCGTTTTCCGCCTGTCAAAAGCGGTAATGCGCGCTATGATGAAGAAGCGCGCAGGCCGAATTATTACCATCGGTTCCGTTGTCGGAACGATGGGTAATGCGGGCCAGGCAAACTATGCAGCAGCAAAAGCAGGTTTGATTGGCTTTAGCAAATCACTGGCGCGTGAAATCGCGTCACGTGGTATTACCGTTAACGTTGTGGCTCCTGGTTTCATTGAAACCGACATGACGCGTACGTTGACTGAAGATCAGCGTACGGGCATTCTGGCGGAAGTGCCTGCGGGGCGCCTTGGCGACCCACAGGAAATCGCCAATGCCGTTGCATTTTTAGCCTCCGACGAGGCGGCGTACATCACTGGTGAGACGCTTCACGTCAACGGCGGAATGTATATGGTCTGATAATCACGAAATTATTTGCGTTATTTGCGGCGAATCCCGCAAAATAACGTAAAATCGTGGTTAGACCAGCCGGGATTTAGTTGCATCTTTTTCAACATTTTATACACTACGAAAACCATCGCGAAAGCGAGTTTTGATAGGAAATTTAATAGTATGAGCACTATCGAAGAACGCGTTAAGAAAATCATTGGCGAACAGCTTGGCGTTAAGCAGGAAGAAGTTGTAAATACTGCCTCTTTTGTAGAAGATCTGGGCGCTGATTCTCTTGATACCGTTGAGCTGGTTATGGCTCTGGAAGAAGAGTTTGATACCGAGATCCCGGATGAAGAAGCTGAGAAAATCACAACTGTTCAGGCTGCTATTGATTACATCAATGGTCACCAGGCTTAAGTGAGCATCTCCAGGCGGTCACTCGACCGCCTGAGTTTTATCTGAACGTCCCACACAGTGTCATTTTTTCCCTCCCTGGAGGACGAACGTGTCTAAGCGTCGTGTAGTTGTGACTGGTCTTGGCATGTTGTCTCCTGTCGGCAATACCGTAGAGTCTACCTGGAATGCTCTTGTTGCCGGTCAGAGTGGCATCAGCCCGATCGACCATTTTGATACTAGTGCCTACGCAACGCGTTTTGCTGGCTTAGTAAAGGATTTTAACTGTGAAGAGTTTATCTCGCGTAAGGATCAGCGCAAGATGGACGCCTTTATTCAATATGGAGTTGTCGCTGGCATACAGGCCATGCAGGATTCTGGCCTGGTCATCACCGATGAAAACGCCGACCGTATTGGTGCCGCTATCGGCTCCGGTATTGGTGGTCTTGGTCTGATCGAAGAGAACCACACGTCTCTGGTCAACGGCGGTCCGCGTAAGATTAGCCCTTTCTTCGTGCCTTCTACGATTGTAAACATGATAGCCGGTCACCTGACTATTATGTTTGGCATGAAAGGCCCCAGCATTGCTATCTCTACCGCCTGTACGACCGGTGTACATAACATCGGACAGGCAGCGCGCATCATTGCTTACAACGATGCCGATGTCATGCTGGCGGGCGGTGCAGAGAAGGGCAGTACCCCTCTGGGGATTGGCGGCTTTGGCGCGGCCCGTGCGCTGTCTACCCGCAATGAGGATCCTCAGGCGGCAAGCCGTCCGTGGGACAAAGACCGCGATGGCTTCGTGCTGGGCGATGGCGCGGGTATCGTGATGCTGGAAGAGTATGAGCACGCGAAAAAACGCGGCGCGAAAATTTATGCTGAGCTGGTGGGCTTCGGCATGAGTAGCGATGCTTATCATATGACTTCTCCGCCGGAAAATGGTGCGGGCGCAGCACTGGCAATGGTCAATGCACTGAAAGATGCGCAGCTGTCACCGGAACAGATTGGCTATATCAACGCGCATGGCACCTCAACGCCGGCCGGTGATAAAGCGGAAACGCAGGCGGTGAAGAGCGTCTTCGGCGCTGCTGCATCAACCGTGATGGTCAGTTCAACGAAATCGATGACCGGGCATCTGTTAGGGGCCGCCGGTGCAGTTGAGTCAATCTACTCGATACTGGCGCTGCGCGATCAGGTTATCCCACCCACCATCAATCTTGATAACCCGGATGAAGGCTGTGACCTTGATTTCGTGCCGCATACCGCACGTCAGGTCAGTGGACTGGAATACGCATTGTGCAACTCCTTTGGCTTTGGCGGAACGAACGGCTCGCTGATCTTCCGACGGATCTAATCCCGCAATGTGGTATCTGAAGCCCCGCACCAGCGGGGCTTTTTCATTTCTGGCTGCTGGCGCATCCGCATTTTTTAATCTTTATACAATTTAGTCCTGGCGATCGGGTGAATCCGTTCGGGCTTACAGGTAATCTTTACCCCTATGTTATCGTCACCGGAGGGATGAATGGCCTGGATAAACGGCGAGTCACAAAACAGTCTTGCAGCAGCAGACCGTGCCGTGCATTTTGGCGACGGGTGTTTTACGACGGCGCGTATTGTTGAGGGGCAGATCGTTGCGCTGGAAGCCCATCTGCAACGGCTTACTACAGGTTGTGAACGTCTGCGCATTGCGGCTGTTGACTGGGGGGCGCTGCGCGCTGAAATGATCTATGCGGCATCGCAGCGCAGCGATGGCGTCCTGAAAACCATTATTTCACGCGGCTCAGGTGGGCGCGGCTACAGTGCTGCGGGCTGTGACAGCCCGACGCGGATCCTCTACCTGTCACCCTATCCGCAACATTACGCCCAACTGCGTGAAACCGGCGCCAGGCTGACGCTAAGTTCAGTCCGGCTGGGGCAAAACCCCCTGCTGGCGGGTATTAAACATCTGAATCGCCTGGAGCAGGTACTCATCCGTACAGAGCTTGAGCAGACCGAAGCCGACGAAGCCCTGGTGCTTGACACCGAAGGGTTGCTGGTGGAATGCTGTGCGGCAAATTTATTCTGGCGCAGGGGAGAGCAGGTTTATACGCCCGACCTGCACGCATCTGGCGTTGAGGGTATTCAACGTCAGTGGGTTATCCATCAGTTAAAAGAGCGGGGGATCGCGCTGCATGAGGTCAGAATGCCGCCCGATACGCTTGCCAATGCGGATGAGGTGTTTATCACCAATGCGCTAATGCCCGTGGTGCCGGTCCGTCAGATCGACACGTGGCACTACGCTTCCCGCCAGCTGTTCAATTTGATTACTGCCAGAAACGTTTAACATGGACATTTCATGACACCTACGCGAAAAATTATTACCATCCTGGCGCTGGCCGCCGTGGCTGCTGTTGCCGTTTGTTACTGGCAGGTGCGTCAGTACGCGGATTCCACGCTGCCCATTCACGATGAAACGATATTCACCCTCCCGGCGGGCTCGGGCAGAGTGGTGCTGGAAGCCGAACTGAATAAACAGCATGTGGTGGCCAGTACCCGGTGGTTTGGCTGGTTACTGAAGCTGGAACCGGATCTGGCCAAATTCAAGGCGGGCACCTATCGCTTTACGCCGGGGATGACCGTCCGCCAGATGCTGGCACTGCTGGCCAGCGGCAAAGAAGCCCAGTTCCCGATACGTTTTGTTGAGGGAACGCGCATGCAGGAGTGGCTGGCCGCACTGCGCACTGCGCCCTATATTAAGCATACGCTATCGGCTGACAGCCTGACGGCGGTCGCCGCTGCTCTGGATTTGAAGGAGCAGGATGTTGAAGGCTGGTTTTATCCCGACACCTACTCCTATACGGCTAACACCACCGATGTTGCGTTGCTTAAGCGAGCCCATGAGCGGATGGATCGTCTGGTTGACCGGCTGTGGCAGGAAAAAGCAGACGGCCTGCCCTATAAGGATAAGAACGACCTGGTGACCATGGCCTCGATTGTTGAAAAAGAGACGGCGATAGGACCAGAGCGCAGCCAGGTGGCATCGGTATTTATTAACCGTCTGCGGCTGGGCATGCGTCTGCAAACTGACCCAACGGTGATTTACGGTATGGGCGATCGCTATAAGGGCAGCCTGACGCGTAAGGATCTCGAAACGCCCAGCGACTGGAACACCTATATTATCCCCGGCATGCCGCCAGGACCTATTGCGATGCCGGGCAAGCCCTCGCTGGAAGCGGCGGCGCATCCGCTGAAAACAGACTTCCTCTATTTTGTTGCGGATGGTAAGGGAGGACATACCTTTACCACTAATCTCGCCAGTCATAATCGGGCGGTTCAGGCTTGGCGTCTGGCCGTTAAGGAACAGAAATGAGCGGTAAGTTTGTTGTGATTGAAGGGCTGGAGGGCGCAGGGAAAACCACCGCCCGTGACGTGGTGGTCGCTGAGCTAAGGCAACAGGGGATCGCTGAGATCGTTTTTACCCGCGAACCGGGGGGAACGCCGCTGGCAGAAAAACTGCGCGATCTGATAAAGCAGGGCGTCGAAAATGAACGGATCACTGACCGGGCAGAATTATTAATGCTCTATGCCGCCCGGGTCCAGCTGGTGGAGAACGTCATTAAACCTGCCCTTGCCCGCGGCGCATGGGTGGTGGGCGACCGTCACGATCTCTCCTCGCAGGCCTATCAGGGCGGCGGGCGCGGCATGGATAGCAACCTGATGGCGCAGCTGAAAAGCAGCGTGCTCGGTGACTTTGCCCCCGATATGACGCTCTATCTGGACGTCACGCCTGAAATCGGCCTGCAACGTGCCCGGGCAAGAGGCGAGCTGGATCGTATTGAGCAGGAGTCACTCAACTTCTTTACCCGCGTTCGCGAACGCTATCAGTCGCTGGCGGCCAGCGATCGGCGCATTACCACCATTGATGCCACCCAGTCACTGGAGCAGGTCACGCAGGCCATACGTGCATCGGTCGCGGGCTGGCTTAAGGCGCAGCTTTGATCTGGTATCCGTGGCTGAATCAACCCTACCGGCAGCTTGTCAGCCAGCACCAGGCGGGCAGAGGGCATCATGCCCTGTTATTGCAGTCGCTTCCCGGTATGGGCGATGCCTCGCTGGTGTGGGGGCTAAGCCGCTGGCTGATGTGCCAGCGCCGCGATGGCTTTAAAAGCTGTGGCACCTGCCACGCCTGCCAGCTTATGCAGGCGCATACGCATCCCGACTGGTATCAGCTTTCGCCGGAGAAGGGCAAGCAGTCGCTGGGTATTGATGCCATTCGCGGCGTGACGGAAAAACTTTACCATCACGCTCAGCAGGGGGGCGCGAAGGTTGTCTGGCTGCCCGATGCGTCGCAGCTGACCGAGGCGGCTGCAAACGCTCTGTTAAAAACGCTGGAAGAGCCGCCCAAAAATACCTGGTTTCTGTTAAGCAGCCACCAGCCTGCGGATCTGCTGGCCACGCTGCGCAGCCGCTGTCAGAACTTTCATCTGGCACCGCCGCCGGAGGAGCCGAGCCTGAGCTGGCTGCAAAAACAGGTTGGGGCGCCTCAGGATGCCTGTATCACCGCTCTGCGCCTGAGTGGAGGAGCACCGGGTGCGGCCCTTGGGCTGCTGGAAGAGAAGATCTGGGCAGCGCGGGAAGCATTATGTCACGCACTGCCGGAGGCGCTACAGTCGGATATGTTGCGCCTCCTGCCGGTTCTCAATCATGATGACGCGGCCAGGCGCATTGGCTGGCTGTGTGCGCTATTGGTGGATGCCCTGAAGTGGCAGCAGGGCGGTGGGGCTTTTATTGCGAACGCAGATCGCCAGCCGCTGATTGCCGGAATGGCGTCACAGCTTCCCGGCAGCGCGCTGGATCTCAGCCTGCGGGAATGGATTATCTGTCGCGATCGGCTGCTGCATGTCTCTGCCGTCAATCGCGAACTGTTATTAACCGATCGGCTGTTGGGCTGGGAGCAGATGCTGCACACCCCTACGGTCGGGTAAACGAACCAGAGAGTAATTATGTTTTTAGTCGATTCACACTGCCATCTTGATGGCCTGGATTATGAAAATCTTCATCAGGACGTCTCCGACGTACTGGCTAAGGCTGCCGCCCGCGACGTGAAGTTTATGCTGGCCGTTGCCACCACGCTGCCCGGCTATACCGCCATGAGGCAGCTGATTGGCGACAGGCCAAACGTGGCATTCTCCTGCGGCGTACACCCGCTCAACCAGGAAGAAGAGTGGGATTTCGCCGATCTTCGCCGGCTGGCGGCCGACCCTCGCGTGGTAGCGATGGGAGAGACCGGGCTGGACTATCACTACCAGCAGGAAACGAAAGCGCAGCAGCAGGCCTCTTTCCGCGAGCACATCCGCACAGGCCGCGATCTGAATAAGCCCGTTATCGTCCATACGCGCGCCGCGCGCGAAGATACCCTTTCGATCCTGAAAGAGGAGCAGGCAGAGGCTTGTGGCGGCGTATTGCACTGCTTTACCGAGGATCGTGAAACGGCAGAAAAACTGCTGGATATGGGCTTTTACATCTCTTTCTCCGGCATCGTTACCTTCCGCAACGCTGAAGCGATCCGCGAGGCGGCGCGCTATGTGCCTCTCGACAGAATGCTGGTGGAGACTGACTCACCTTATCTGGCACCCGTTCCCTACCGCGGTAAGGAAAACCAGCCGGCCTGGACGCGCGACGTTGCTGAGTATATGGCCGTGTTAAAAGGCGTTAGCATTGAGGAAATGGCTGAAGCGACAACGCAAAACTTCTCTACGCTGTTCCACGTCCCGCTCTCTGAGCTGTCAGACCGCTAAAATAATTTTACTGCTCGTAATAATTCGTTGCCGATCGTAAAGTGCATCGCCTCCGCAGGGCGGTGCCGTTTTTTTATGGTCAGAAATTGGCGTTTATCAGAAAAATACGCTACGTATGCAACGAATGTTAGATGAAACGTGACAATCATCAAACAAATCATGACCGATTTATTTTACAGTTCGTAATAAATATTGAGAGCGTAACAACGCTCCTTCGGCAGTGGGACCTCCCCCCATTGCCACGCGCACCGCGCGGATAAAAGCACTCATACTCAGGAGTTTGACACTATGTTTAAAAATGCATTTGCAAACCTGCAAAAGGTCGGTAAATCGCTGATGTTACCAGTATCGGTCCTGCCGATTGCCGGTATCCTGCTGGGCGTCGGTTCGGCTAACTTCAGCTGGCTGCCTGCCGTGGTTTCTCACGTTATGGCTGATGCGGGCGGCTCCGTCTTTGCCAATATGCCGCTGATATTTGCCATCGGCGTGGCGCTGGGGTTCACCAATAATGACGGCGTTTCGGCGCTGGCTGCGGTAGTCGCCTACGGCATAATGGTTAAAACTATGGCAGTGGTAGCGCCGCTGGTACTGCATATTTCTGCGGCGGAAATCGACGCTAAACACCTGGCCGATACCGGTGTACTCGGGGGGATCATCGCCGGTTCCATCGCTGCCTATATGTTTAACCGCTTTTATCGCATCAAGCTGCCTGAGTATCTGGGCTTTTTTGCCGGTAAGCGCTTTGTCCCGATTATTTCCGGGCTGGCGGCTATATTCCTGGGCGTCGTGCTCTCATTTATCTGGCCACCGGTGGGTACCGCCATTCAGGAGTTCTCACAGTGGGCCGCCTATCAGAACCCGGTGGTGGCTTTCGGTATCTATGGCCTGATTGAACGCGCCCTGGTGCCGTTCGGGCTGCACCATATCTGGAACGTTCCTTTCCAGATGCAGATTGGCGAATTTACTAACGCGGCCGGCCAGGTGTTCCACGGTGACATTCCGCGCTACATGGCGGGCGATCCGACTGCCGGTAAACTGTCAGGCGGCTTCCTGTTCAAAATGTACGGCCTGCCTGCTGCGGCGATTGCTATCTGGCACTCCGCTAAGCCTGAAAACCGCGCAAAAGTGGGCGGGATTATGATCTCCGCCGCGCTGACGGCCTTCCTGACCGGGATCACCGAGCCGATTGAATTCTCATTCATGTTCGTGGCACCGATCCTCTATGTGATTCACGCTATCCTTGCCGGGCTGGCATTCCCAATCTGTATTCTGCTGGGCATGCGTGATGGCACCAGCTTCTCCCACGGGCTGATTGACTTTGTGGTACTGAGCGGCAACAGCAGCAAAATCTGGCTGTTCCCGATTGTCGGCATCATTTATGGTCTGGTTTATTACACCATCTTCCGGGTAGTGATTGCTAAGTTCAATCTGAAAACCCCGGGTCGTGAAGATGCAACCCGCGATCAGGCTACGGGTAATGCCAGCGAGATGGCGGCTAATCTGGTGGCGGCCTTTGGCGGTAAGGAAAATATCACAAACCTGGATGCCTGTATCACCCGTCTGCGCGTTAGCGTGGCCGACGTGTCTAAGGTCGATCAGACCGGCCTGAGAACGCTGGGGGCCGCAGGGGTGGTCGTGGCGGGTTCGGGCGTTCAGGCCATTTTCGGTACTAAATCCGATAACCTGAAGACCGATATGGATGACTACATGCGCAAGCTGTAACCGTTAGTCAGTACCACTGAGGGCGCGAAAGCGCCCTTTTTTTATCTCTGTAAGGCTGAAATGCTGCAAAGGCGCGCATTCAGGGAAAGAAAAGTGACGGTAAGGTTGAATGAAATCGAATTTCTCGCTCATACTGCGATAAATCAATCTGCCGCTCAAGGATATGCACCATGGCTGAAGAAACCCTGTTCAGTAAAATCATCCGCCGCGAAATTCCGGCTGACATCCTCTATCAGGATGAGCTGGTTACCGCGTTCCGTGATATCTCTCCCCAGGCGCCCACCCATATTCTGGTGGTGCCAAACATCCTGATCCCAACCGTGAATGATACGGTAGCGGGCCATGAGGCTGCCCTGGGTCGAATGATTACCGTGGCGGCTAAAGTGGCAAAACAGGAAGGTATTGCCGAAGACGGCTACCGCCTGATCATGAACTGCAATCAGCACGGCGGGCAGGAGGTGTATCATATCCATCTGCACCTCGTCGGGGGCCGTGCTTTAGGGCCAATGCTGGCAAAGTAAATGCACGTTTAACGCGGATACCTACTCTATGATGCGCGCTCTTGCTACGGGCATGACGCTGATTGCACTCCTCAGCGGATGCAGCAGCGATACCACCACCATTAATACCTCACAGTCGCTGGTGATGGAGTCGTCGGTGCTCTCAGCCGGGATAACCACCGATGAGCCGACTCTGTCGGAGCATGAGGGGCAGCAGCGCGCCTCTTCGGTACTGTACAATCAGCAGGAGAGGGCGGTAACGCTCCACTACCGATTCTACTGGTACGACGATAAGGGGCTGGAGATACTGCCCTTCGAGCGTCCGCGTACCGTCACCGTCGCGCCGCACGACAAAATTGAAATATCATCGCAAACCGGTAATCTGACCGCCAGTAAGGTCAGGCTCTATTTGTATCTGTAAGAGGTCATTGCGTGGAAAGGAAAATAACCAAACGTTCGGGCGTGCTGTTACTGGCACTGATCCTCAGCGGCTGTATCAGCCATCAACAGCAGCAGACGCAGTCGCCTGCACCGGTAGAACCGGCCCAGCCAGCCCAGCCCGTGCCGCCGCCAGCCCAGCCGGGACCGATCGAGACGGTGCCGGTGCCGCCTAAAATGCAGTCCATCAACTGGGACGCCAGCGTTACCCCGCTGGTGGCGCAGATGCTGAAAGCGGATGGCGTTACCGCCGGCAGCGTATTGCTGGTAGATAACGTCAAAAACAGTACCAACGGTAGCCTGCAATCGTCAAAGGCGACGGGTGCGCTGCAAAACGCCCTGGCCAACAATACACAGTTTACCCTGGTCACCCCGCAGCAGCTGGCAACGGCTAAGCAGACGCTGGGCCTTTCCGCTGAAGACAGCCTGGGCTCACGCAGCAAGGCGGTCGGTCTGGCGCGCTATGTTGGCGCACAGTATGTGCTCTACAGCAATGCGGAGGGGGACGTGAAGTCACCCACGCTGCAAATGCAGCTGATGCTGGTGCAGACCGGAGAAATTATCTGGTCGGGTAGCGGTGTCGTTCAGCATTGATCCGTCGCTAAGCCAGCTTATTGCACACCAGTTTCCGGCGGTTAAACCCGCCGGTTCTTTTTATCCGCTGTCAGGCCTGACCGGCCTGAGTGGAAAATTGCAGGTGGGTGATGTGACGCTGCTGGCGCGTCAGCAGCAGGAAAGCACGCCGATGCCGGGCATTGACCGTCGGCGTGAATATCATATTCTGCGTGGGCTTAGCGACAGCGGTCTCGCGCCTGTCGTGCAGGGTTATAACCGGCGCTGGCTACTGTTGCACTGGCAGGCGGGAAGGACGCTTACCCCGGATGAGTTTTCGCAGCGGCTACCCGATATTACGGCGCGGGTGTCGGCGCTGCATCAGCAACCGCTGAGCGGCTTTCGCCTGCTGCTGCTGCCGCTGCTGGAGCAGTACTGGCTGTTAAGCCACGCTTCGCGTCGGCATCTCCGCTGGCTGAATGCGCTGCGCCGCTGTCAGCGGCAGGGCGAGCCTAAGCCGCTGCGGCTGGCGCTGCTGCATATGGATATCCACCCGGGCAACATCGTGACGCAGACCGGGGACGCCCTGCATCTGATTGACTGGGAATATGCCAGCGACGGCGACGTCGCGCTGGAGCTGGCAGCGATGATTGCGGGTAACGATCTCTGTCTGGCACAGCAGGAGAGTCTGATCGCAGACTATGCGATACGGCAGCAGCTTGATCCGGCGGTGCTGCGCCAGCAGATCCGCCGCTGGGCGCCGTGGCTGAGGCTCCTGATCGCCTGCTGGTATGAACGACGCTGGCAGCAGAGCGGTGATAAATTGTATGACGGGCTGGCGACAGAAGCCTGGCAGCAGATCTAATCAAAGAAGAGGTGTGAAGTGGGACCGGTAATGTTAGACGTGCTCGGCTACGAGCTGGATGCGGAAGAGCGTGAAATTTTACAACATCCGCTGACGGGTGGGCTGATCCTGTTCAGTCGAAACTACCACGACCCGGCGCAGCTGCGGGAGCTGGTGAGGCAGATTCGACAGGCTTCCCGTCATCGGCTGATCGTGGCCGTCGATCAGGAAGGCGGGCGCGTTCAGCGCTTCCGCGAAGGCTTTACCCGCCTGCCAGCCATGCAGTCATTCGCAGCGCTTCACCCGCAGGCGGAAGCGGTAAAGCTGGCGGAGCAGGCGGGCTGGCTCATGGCGTCGGAAATGATCGCCATGGATATCGACATTAGCTTTGCGCCAGTGCTGGATATTGGCCACGGCAGCGTGGCCATTGGCGAACGCAGCTTCCATCAGGACCCGGCCATCGCGCTCATTCTGGCGCGCCATTTTATCAGCGGTATGCGCAGCGCCGGCATGAAGACCACCGGTAAGCATTTTCCGGGCCACGGTGCGGTCAGCGCAGACTCTCATCTGGAGACGCCGCGCGACAATCGCACCGAAGCGGAAATCCGCCAGCATGATATGCAGATATTCCGCCAGCTGATCGACGAACAGGCGCTGGATGCCGTGATGCCCGCCCACGTCATTTATACTCAGGTGGACAGCCGACCCGCCAGCGGCTCGCCACACTGGTTAAAAACGGTGCTGCGCGGCGAGCTGGGCTTTAAAGGGGTGATTTTCTCCGACGATCTGTCGATGGAAGGCGCGGCGATTATGGGCAGCTATGCGGAGCGAGGTGAAGCCTCGCTGGCTGCGGGCTGCGATATGATTCTGGTATGCAACAATCGCAACGGTGCGGTAAGCGTGCTCGATAATCTGTCCCCGATCAACGCTGAGCGCGTCACCTCCCTTTATCATCAGGGGACTTTTACCCGCGAGCAGCTGATGGCGTCTGCCCGCTGGAAAGAGGCGCATCAAACCCTGAGCGCACTTCAGACGCGCTGGCTGGCGCATAAGGGTAGTTGACCGGCTAACACCACAGAGAGGATGGCAGACGATGATAATCTACTTGCACGGTTTTGATTCAACCAGCCCGGGTAATCATGAGAAGGTCCTGCAGCTGCAATTTATTGATGCGGATGTGCGGCTGCTGAGCTACAGCACGCTGCATCCTAAGCACGATATGCAGTTTCTGCTGAACGAGACGGATAAGCTGCTGCAAAGCAGCAGTGACGACAGGCCCCTCATTTGCGGCGTGGGTCTGGGCGGTTTCTGGGCGGAGCGCATTGGCTTTCTTAGCGATATCCGCCAGGTGATGTTTAACCCCAATCTGTGGCCTGAAGAGAACATGGTAGGGAAGATCAACCGCCCGGAGGAGTACGTTGATATCGCCAGCAAATGCGTGAGTAACTTTCGTGAAAAGAATCGCGATCGCTGCCTGGCGGTGCTTTCCCGTCAGGATGACGCGCTGGACAGTCAGCGTTCCGCGGCCGCGCTGCAAAGTTTCTACGAGATTATCTGGGACGAAACCGAAGGCCACAAATTTAAGAATATCGCTCCCCATCTTCAGCGTATCAAAGCCTTTAAAACGCTGGGTTAACCGTTCAGGCAGCGTGAGCGTTGCTCAGCTGCCTGAATTTTACCTGCGCCTCTTAGTACTATTCTGAGTTCACCAGACAAAAATTGACCTGCATCAATTTTTGCACGACCCCTGATTTTCCCCGTGCTATTCTGCCAGCAGATAGCGAATTAAACTCGCCAACCCTATGTTAATTAAGGATATTAATTTAACCTTTAGTTAACGATTGGTTCACATTTTAAGGGGGTCGTTTGACTACACCAATGAAGAAGATCGTTATTGTCGGCGGAGGTGCTGGTGGTCTGGAGCTGGCCACGCAGCTTGGGCAAAAACTGGGGCGGAAAAACAGAGCGGAAATCACGCTGGTCGATCGCAACCACAGCCACCTGTGGAAGCCGCTGCTGCATGAAGTGGCGACCGGATCGCTGGACGAAGGCATCGACGGACTCAGCTATCTGGCCCACGCCCGCAATCATCACTTCCACTTCCAGCTGGGGACGTTAACCGCTATCGATCGTGAAAACAAACGACTGCATCTGGCGGAGATCCGTGATTCGCACGGCGAGCTGCTGGTGCCGGAGCGTGAGATCGCGTGGGATACGCTGGTTATGGCGTTGGGCAGTACCTCTAATGACTTTGGTACGCCGGGCGTCAAGGATAACTGTATCTTCCTGGACAACCCGCACCAGGCGCGTCGCTTCCATAATGAAATGCTTAACCTGTTTCTCAAATTCTCTGCCAGCGAAGGGGTGAAAGAGAAGGTGAATATCGCCATTGTCGGCGGTGGTGCTACGGGCGTTGAGCTTTCAGCTGAACTGCACAATGCGGTTAAACAGCTTCACAGCTATGGCTATAAGGGGCTGGACAATAAGGCGCTGAACGTGACGCTGGTCGAGGCGGGTGAGCGCATTTTACCCGCGCTGCCGCCACGTATTTCCACCGCGGCCACCCATGAGCTGACCAAACTTGGCGTGCGCGTACTGACGCAGACGATGGTGACCAGCGCCGATAAGCAGGGGCTGCACACGAAATCGGGCGAAGTGATTGAAGCCGATCTGATGGTCTGGGCGGCGGGCATTAAGGCTCCGGACTTTATGAAAGAGATTGGCGGGCTGGAGACCAACCGTATTAATCAGCTGGTGGTTGAACCGACGCTCCAGACCACTCGTGATGCGACTATCTATGCCATCGGCGACTGCGCCTCCTGCGCACTGCCGGAAGGGGGATTTGTCCCGCCACGCGCCCAGTCTGCTCACCAGATGGCGTCGCGGGTGATGGACAATATTCTTGCAGAGATGAAAGGCAAGAGTCAGAAAGCCTACGTCTATAAAGATCACGGATCGCTGGTTTCGCTTTCGCGTTTTAGTACCGTGGGTAGCCTGATGGGAAATCTGATGCGTGGCTCGATGATGGTAGAAGGGCGCATCGCGCGTTTCGTCTATATCTCACTTTATCGTATGCATCAGGTGGCGCTGCATGGTTATTTTAAAACCGGCCTGATGATGCTGGTAGGCAGCATTAACCGCGTTATTCGTCCCCGCCTGAAGCTGCACTAGGCCCTGTTTCGGTCCTGTTGCTGAACGCCATGTAGTAAAACTCAGGGTGGCGCGTCCACCCTGAGCCTTTCAGGTTCACCTATTCCACGCGCCTGCCAGTCAGAACACTCTTAAAAGCTTTTACTTATGTCAAACCGTTACTTTTCGTCCGGTATTCTTATTGTCACATCTGGTCCTGATGCGCACAATTCAATGCAATACCACGGCGCGTCGCGCACGCCGAGTACAAACTCCTGCAACGAGATTGTGCAGAAGGAAAGAATGCGCGGTAACAATTTCAGGAGGGTGTCCTGTGAATAAATCAATGTTGGCGGGTATCGGGATTGGCGTGGCGGCTGCACTGGGTGTGGCAGCGGTAGCGAGTATGAACGTATTTGACCGTGGTCCTCAGTACGCACAGGTGCTTTCTGCTACCCCGATTAAAGAGACCTCTAAAAACCCACGTCAGGAATGTCGGAATATTACGCTGACCCACCGTCGTGCGGTTCAGGATGAAAACCGCATTGCCGGTTCCGTTCTGGGCGCCGTCGCCGGTGGCGTGCTGGGTCATCAGTTTGGTGGCGGTCGTGGCCGCAGCGTGGCAACCGTTGCCGGTGCGCTGGCGGGTGGCTATGGCGGTAATCAGGCGCAGGGCGCGCTGCAGGATCGAGATACCTATACCACTACCGAACAGCGCTGCAAGACGGTTTACGATAAGCAGGAAAAGATGATGGGTTATGATGTGACCTATAAGATCGGTAGCCAGCAGGGCAAAGTCCGCATGGATAACGATCCCGGTACGCGTATCCCACTGGACAGTAATGGTCAGCTTATCCTGAACGATAAAGCGTAATAACGGGCTTAGAAACTGGCTGTGCAGGCTGGGATACCTGCTGTGCGGGTGGGTAGTCCCGGCGTTTGCAGGCTGGTTATGTAAGCTGCGGTGTCTGCGGTGTCGGTAAGTAGTCCCGGCGTTTGCTGGCTGGTTATGTAAGCTTCGGTTTCTGCGGTGTCGGTGGATAATCCCAGCCATTGCCGGGCGTCCTCACGCCACGCTACGCGTGGTGCCTTTGGCTCCGACTTCAGGCCGGACGGCCCGGTCGCGAGCGGGCATCCCTGCCCGCCGCTCCCTGAGGGCAGCGTCCCTGCTGCCCTCGCCTGGCCTTCCATCTACGCCGCAGCGCTGCGGAATGCACGGCAATGGCTGGGATTATCCACCTCTCGGGCTTTAGAGCCGCCTTTATAAATAAAACAATAAATAAAACAATAAACAAAACTATATAAATAGAACGATAAAAAAAACTATATAACGATAAGCAAAACTATTTTTATGTTTAGCCCCAACGCAGCTTTTAGCTAAAATGTCACCGTTTCCTGAGGGCAGCATTTTGCGGCTTTGTGAGAGGGTTTACGTTAAATCGATTTAATCGGCAGTTTCCCAGGCTCCTGCCCGCTAATACTTCTCCTGTTACTGTCCTCCGATTGGGCCGCTGCTATCCTCATCCATTTTGATTATTCAGCCAGGTATTCTGACTGGAGCTGTTAATCACAGTCAGCATTGTGCATAAGCGTGTAGGAAGGGCGGCGCTTTCAGACATATTCGCCTGGCTGGTTTATAAGTAACAGCAACGTGGGTAGTGATGGAATATATCGCCCAGATTGAAAGCAAAGTAATCATGCAAACCAGATGAAAAAAGTATGACTGAGAGTCCTCTGGCTTTCTTCGGGGTAAGTCATGGACAATTAAAGCGACTCAGAGGCCTGCGTATTAACAGGGTTTGGCTGATATAGCGCAGGTGCATGGTAAAGGCCGGGATTCTATTGAAAGCGACTCTGTAGCCTGAAAGGTGGGTAAGCCCTGTGGTTGACGGGCATTCCGCAGCGCTGCGGCAGAGACGAATGGCCAGGCGAGGGCAGCAGGGACGCTGCCCTCAGGGAGCGGCGGGCAGGGATGCCCGCTCGCGACCGGGCCGTCCGGCCAGGAGTCGGAGCCAAAGGCACCAGGCAAAGCCTGGCGTGAGGACGCCCGGCAACCACAGGGCTTACCCACCGGCAACGCAGAAATTGCAGCCCGTACAACTAGCCGGTAAATGCAGGGCTTACCCACTGGCAGAGCAGAAATTGCAGCCCGCACAACTAGCCGGAGCATCAGCTCCAATCAGGCTGCATTCGCCAGAATCTGCCCCATAAACTCCCGCACCCACTTCATTCGTGCCTTACGCTCGCCAAGATCGCGGATAAACTTCAGCTTCGACGGGCCATCCAGCTGCCAGTGTTTTGGTTCCTTCTGCAACAGCCCAATAAGCCAGCCGGGATCGGCCCGGTTCTTCTCGGCAAACTCGATGAAACCGCCTTTCTCGCTCGCCTCGATGCGGCGGATACCCAGCTGCTTCGCCACCATACGCAACGCCGCAATGTCCAACAGATTACGGGCGGCATCCGGCAGCTGACCGAAGCGATCGATCAGCTCCACCTTCAAATCTTCCAGAGCGCCTTCTTCCCCGGCGCTGGCAATGCGCTTATAGAATGACAGACGGGTACTGACGTCGGGAATGAAATCATCCGGCAGCAGAGACGGCATACGCAACTCGACCTCCGTCTGGCCGTTGGTCAAATCCTCCAGCGAAGGCTCCCGGCCCTCCTTCAACGCATCAACGGCGTTCTCCAGCAGCTCCATATACAGAGAAAAGCCAATGGTTTCCATCTGGCCGCTCTGATCCTCGCCAAGCAGTTCGCCCGCGCCGCGAATTTCCAAATCGTGGGTAGCCAGCGCAAAGCCCGCCCCTAAATCCTCCAGCGAGGCGATGGCTTCCAGCCGCTTCTGAGCATCGCCGGTCATCGCTTTTGGATGCGGCGTCAGCAGCCAGGCATAGGCCTGATGGTGTGAGCGACCTACGCGCCCGCGCAGCTGGTGAAGCTGGGCAAGACCGAAGCGATCGGCGCGCTCGATAATAATGGTATTGGCGGTCGGAATATCAATTCCGGTCTCAATGATGGTCGTACAAACCAGCACGTTAAAACGCTGATGGTGGAAATCATTCATCACGCGTTCCAAATCCCGCTCGCGCATCTGGCCGTGCCCGATGGCAACGCGGGCTTCAGGCACCAGCTCCGACAGACGGTTCGCCGCTTTCTCGATATTCTCAACGTCGTTATACAGATAATAAACCTGACCGCCGCGCAGCACCTCACGCAGAATCGCCTCGCGCACGGCTAAATCGTCATACTGACGCACGAAGGTTTTTACCGCCAGACGACGCGCCGGAGGCGTGGCGATAATCGAGAGGTCACGCATGCCGCTCATCGCCATATTCAGCGTACGCGGGATCGGCGTGGCCGTCAGCGTCAGAATATCAACATCGGCCCGCATCGCCTTAATGCGCTCCTTGTGGCGCACGCCAAAACGGTGCTCCTCATCGACAATCAGCAGCCCTAAATCGCGCCACTTCAGTTCGCTGGCCAGCAGCTTATGGGTGCCAATCAGGATATCGATCTTGCCTTCCCGCGCCTCTTCCAGAATCTGCGTCTGCTCCTTAGCGGTGCGGAATCGGGACAGCATCTCTATGCGTACCGGCCAGTTGGCGAAGCGATCGCGGAAATTATCATAGTGCTGCTGAGCGAGCAGGGTGGTGGGGACCAGTACCGCCACCTGCTTGTGGTTTTCAACCGACAGGAAAGCCGCACGCATGGCGACTTCAGTCTTCCCAAAGCCCACGTCGCCGCAAACCAGCCGATCCATTGCCAGCGGCTGACACATATCACTCAGTACGGCATTGATCGCCTGGGCCTGATCGGGCGTGGTTTCAAACGGGAAGCTCTCGCAGAACAGCTGATACTGCTCGCGGTCATGTTTGAAGGCAAAACCCGCTTTCGCCGCGCGCAGCGCGTATATGTCCAGCAGCTCCGCCGCCACGTCGCGGACTTTTTCCGCCGCCTTTTGCCGTGCGCGTGACCAGGCATCGCTGCCCAGCTTATGCAGGGGGGCATTTTCATCGGCGCCGCCCGCATAACGGCTGATCAGGTGCAGCGAATTAACCGGTACATAGAGCTTCGCATCGCCGGCATAGGTCAGAATCAGATACTCGGCGGTAATTCCGCCCGTTTCCAGCGTCGTCAGCCCCATATAGCGCCCGACGCCGTGTTCCAGATGCACCACCGGCTGACCGGGATGGAGCTCGGCCAGGTTGCGGATTAGCACGTCTGGATTGATGGTGCGGCGGCTGTCCTGACGACGGCGACTGACGCGCGCGCCGAGCAGGTCACTTTCGCAGATCACTGCCCGCTGGCGCAGGCCGTCAACAAAGCCGTGTTCGCTGGCCCCGATCATCAGATAGTGCCCGCCCGGCCCGGTTTCACTCAGCGCAGCGATCGCGCGTGGAGAAATTTTGATACGGGCCAGCAGCTCCTGAAGCGCTTCGCGACGTCCTTCGCTCTCCACGGAAAAAATCACCGGGCCGCTAAACGACTCCAGGAACTGACGGAGCGCATCGAGCGGTGCTTTAGCCTGGGCCTGCACCGCGATATCGGGCAGCGTCTGATAGTTCAGGTTCGTATTGGCGGATTTTTCCGGTAGCGCTTCGCTTTTGAACTGCATGCGCGGCCATTTTTTTAGCTCGCTGAACAGCTCATCGGTACGCATCCAGAGCGATTCGGGCGGCAGCAGAGGGCGCATTGGGTCTACGCGACGGTTTTCAAACCGGGCCGTTACCTCATGCCAGAAACGGTCCGCACTGCCTTCCAGGTCGCCGGTATTGATCAGCAGCGTCCCGGCGGGGAGATAGCTGAATAACGGTGGTAGCGGCTGCTCGAAAAACAGCGGCTGCCAGTATTCGATCCCGGCGGGAAGCGTGCCTTTACTGACCTGCTGATAGATATGCTCAGCTTCACGCCTGACGTCAAAATGTTCGCGCCACTGGCTGCGGAACCGTTCGATGGCCGCTTTGTCCGTGGGGAATTCATGAGCAGGCAGCAGGTTAATCGCCGCGACCTCTTCCAGCGTGCGCTGGCTGTCGACGTCAAACAGACGCAGGCTGTCGATCTCGTCATCAAAGAAATCAATGCGGTAGGGCTGTTCGCTGCCCATCGGATAGAGGTCGAGCAGTGCGCCACGAATGGCATACTCCCCGTGCTCCATCACCTGATCAACATGGCGATAGCCCGCCTGGTCCAGCTGACTGCGCAGCGTATCGCGTGAAAGCTGCTGCCCTTTCTGCATTACCAGCGCGTGACCGTGCAGAAAACTGTGCGGGCAAACGCGCTGCATCAGCGTATTGATCGGCAGGATCAGAACGCCATGGGTCATGGCAGGCAGGTGGTAAAGGGTGGAGAGCCGCGAGGAGATAATATCCTGATGCGGAGAGAAACTGTCGAAGGGCAGCGTCTCCCAGTCTGCCAGGCTGATAACCGGCTGGTCGGTGAACTGTTTGATCTCATCAAGCAGGCGCAGCGCATTTTGCATATCGGGTGCAATCAGCACCACCGGGCCAGCATGACGTTCAATAATTTCTGCGCATTCTACTGCGCAGGCGGCGCCGGTCAGTTGACCCAGTTGACGCTGGTCACCGGCTTTCTTGGGCAGGGTATATCGACTCTGTTCAGGCATAATCTCTCAGGCAGTCTCTTCGCAGTAGGGAGAGCGGGACACAGGCAGTGTTCCCGATTCAGCTCACCGGAGTATACCTCTATTTTGGAGATTGTTGGGTGTAGTGCATTCTGGGTCGGTCAATATTTGCCCACACCAGTTCATTTTCGGCATGATAGCTGTGATTCCCATCGTCCCATTTAACGTAGTAGCCCGCCGGGGCGGCACCCTGTTCAAAGACGTTAACCACCAGTCCCTTAATTTCTCCCGTTTTATGCCTGACGATGCTGCCTTTAGGATATTTTGACATCTTTACCCCTCACCATTCCGCTCTTCGACCCCGTTTTCCACTCGCGTCATACCCTCTCTTTCAGAGGGGTTTTATAAGTTTACGCTGGTTATTGCTGGTTAATCACGCAAATAGCGCATAATTTTTGTTCGCCTGGCGTGTGCCAGACATCTCTGTTGTTTTTGCTGACAAAACAAAGCAGCCCGCTCAGCGGCTTAGAGGTTCCATAACGCCCGGCTAACCTTTATTATCTTCGATCACTTTTCGCCATCGATTCGCTAAAAGACGGAATACATGTATCAACCTGTCGCGTTATTTATTGGCCTGCGCTATATGCGCGGACGAGCTTCAGACCGCTTTGGGCGGTTTGTCTCCTGGCTTTCGGCCATCGGCATCACGCTGGGGGTGCTGGCGCTGGTCACCGTGCTCTCGGTGATGAACGGATTTGAGCACGAGCTGGAAAAAAGCACCCTGAACCTGATGCCGCAGGCGCTCATTGCGTCCGACACGGGATCGATCAATCCCCAGCAAACGCCCGCCAGTGAGCTAAAGCTACAGGGCGTCAGCCGCATCGCGCCCCTCACCACCGGTGACGTGGTCCTGCAAAGCGCCCGCAGCGTCGGGGTGGGGGTGATGCTCGGTATCAATCCTGATGAGCCGGACCCGCTGACGCCCTCGCTGGTTAACGTCAGCCAGACCGTGCTCCAGCCCGGTCAGTACAACGTCATTATGGGTGAGCAGCTGGCGAACCAGCTCGGCGTGAAGCGCGGTGAGCAGATCCGCCTGATGGTGCCTTCGGCCAGCCAGTTTACGCCAATGGGCCGACTGCCCAGCCAGCGCCTGTTTACGGTTGCCGGCACCTACGCGGCAAACAGCGAGGTCGATGGCTATCAGATTCTGGTGAACCAGCAGGACGCATCGCGTCTGATGCGCTATCCGGCAGGAAACATCACCGGCTGGCGCCTGTGGCTGGATAAACCGCTACAGGTGGATACGCTCAGTCAGCAAACGCTGCCCAAAGGTCTGGTATGGAAAGACTGGCGCGAGCGCAAAGGCGAGCTGTTCCAGGCCGTGCGGATGGAAAAAAATATGATGGGGCTGCTGCTCAGCCTGATTGTCGCCGTGGCCGCCTTTAACATTATCACCTCGCTGGGGCTGTTAATTATGGAAAAGCAGGGTGAAGTGGCGATCCTGCAGACCCAGGGTCTGACCCGTCGCCAGATTGTGATGGTGTTTATGGTGCAGGGCGCAACGGCAGGCATCGTTGGCTCGGTACTTGGCGCGCTGCTTGGCGTGCTGCTGGCCAGCCAGCTGAATAATCTGATGCCGCTAATTGGCGCGTTCCTCGACGGCGCGGCGCTGCCGGTGGAGATCTCTGTTTCGCAGGTAGTGACCATTGTGATTTCCGCGATGGTGGTTGCCTTGCTTTCAACGCTTTATCCTTCCTGGCGCGCGGCCGCCGTTCAACCCGCAGAGGCTTTACGTTATGAGTAACCCGATGTTGTTGCAGTGCAAAAACCTGTGCAAACGCTATCAGGAAGGAACGGTTCAGACTGACGTGCTGCGTAACGTTTCATTCAATATGGCTCCCGGTGAGCTGACGGCGATTGTCGGCAGCTCCGGCTCCGGTAAAAGTACGCTGATGCACCTGCTGGGGGGGCTGGATACGCCCACCTCGGGAGAGGTGGTATTCAATGACCGCTCACTGAATGTGCTCTCATCTGCGGCAAAAGCGGAGTTACGCAATCGCGAACTCGGCTTTATCTACCAGTTCCACCACCTGCTGCCGGACTTTAGCGCGCTGGAAAATGTCGCCATGCCGCTGCTGATTGGCAAAGCCAGCCAGAGTGAGGCCGAGGGTAAGGCGCGCGAAATGCTGGCGGCCGTTGGCCTGGAAAAACGTGCGGCGCATCGCCCCTCTGAGCTCTCCGGCGGCGAACGTCAACGGGTGGCGATTGCCCGCGCGCTGGTTAATAATCCACGGCTGGTTCTGGCGGACGAGCCGACGGGTAACCTGGACGCGCGCAATGCCGATGCTATTTTCGACCTGCTGGGCGAACTGAATGTGCGTCAGGGGACCGCGTTCCTGGTCGTCACCCACGATCTTAACCTGGCGAAACGCCTGACCCGGCAGATGGAAATGCGCGACGGTGAGCTCAGCGAGCATGTCACGCTGGCAGGAACGCGCTGATGGGATCGCTCTCTCTTCTTCTTGGACTGCGCTTTAGCCGTGGTCGCCGCCGTAGCGGCATGGTTTCGCTGATATCGGTTATCTCCACGGTCGGTATTGCGCTGGGCGTGGCGGTACTGATTGTCGGGCTGAGCGCGATGAACGGCTTTGAGCGGGAGCTCAACAACCGCATTCTGGCGGTGGTGCCCCACGGTGAGATCGAGCCGGTGAATCAGCCCTTTACCGGCTGGCAGAGCCTGCTGCCGAAAATCGCTGAGGTGAAGGGCATTGCCGCCGCAGCGCCCTATATTAACTTTACCGGTCTGATTGAAAGCGGAGCAAAGCTACAGGCGGTGCAGGTTAAAGGCGTCGACCCGCAGCAGGAGAGCCGGCTGAGTGCGCTGCCCTCGTATGTACAAAACAACGCATGGAGCAGCTTCGCGGCGGGTAAGCAGCAAATTATTCTCGGGCAGGGTGTGGCAAAAAGCCTGAAGGTCAAACAGGGTGACTGGCTCTCGATTATGATCCCTAACAGCGATCCCGGTCACAAGCTGTTGCAGCCTAAACGCGTGCGTTTACAGGTCAGCGGTATACTGGCACTCAGCGGCGCGCTCGATCACAGCCTTGCGCTGGTGCCGCTGGCGGATGCCCAGCAGTACCTGGGAATGGGTGACAACGTCACGGGCATTGCGCTTAAAATGGATAATCCCTTCAATGCTCAAAAGCTGGTGCGCGACGCGGGGGAGGTGACCCACTCCTACGTCTATATCCGCAGCTGGATTGGCACCTATGGCTACATGTACCGCGATATTCAGATGATCCGCGCTATTATGTATCTGGCGATGGTGCTGGTAATTGGCGTGGCCTGTTTTAACATCGTCTCCACGCTGGTGATGGCGGTGAAGGATAAGAGCGGGGATATCGCCGTGCTGCGCACCCTGGGTGCAAAGGATGGTCTTATTCGGGCAATATTTGTCTGGTACGGTCTGATGGCCGGGCTGGTGGGCAGCGTAAGCGGCGTGGTGGTCGGCGTGTTGGCCGCGTTTAATCTCACGCCGATTATTCGCGGGCTTGAAACCTTAACCGGTTATCACTTTCTGTCGGGCGATATCTATTTTATCGACTTCCTGCCCTCCGAGGTTCACTGGCTGGATGTGGCTATTGTGCTGGTCACCTCGCTGATACTCAGCCTGATTGCCAGCTGGTATCCGGCCCGCCGTGCCAGTCGCATTGACCCCGCCCGCGTGCTGAGCGGTCAATAAACGGGAATCAGGCATCAGACGTACGCGGTCGCGCGTACGTCTGCACGTTAAGGATCAAGAAATTATGATGCGAACACCCCGTCGCCGGCTGAGGCTGGCACGTTACAAGAAAACCCGACGTCAGGTGCACCAGCGCTTTCGCCAGCGCATCTTTGAGCGCGATCGCACGCTGGAAATCGCCCGTCATCCTCTGCCTCGCGTGGTGGTTCTGACCGGCGCCGGGATCTCAGCTGAGTCCGGTATCCGCACCTTTCGCGCTGCCGATGGCCTGTGGGAAGACCACAAGGTAGAAGATGTAGCCACGCCGGAGGGCTTTGCCCGCGATGCGCAGCAGGTGCAGAATTTTTACAATGCCCGTCGTCGCCAGCTTCAGCAGCCTGAAATCCAGCCCAATGCCGCCCATCTGGCGCTGGCCGAGCTGGAAGCTGCGCTGGGGGACAATTTCCTGCTGGTTACGCAGAATATCGATAACCTGCATGAGCGGGCGGGCAACCGCAATATCATTCATATGCATGGCGAGCTGCTTAAAGTGCGCTGCGTCAGCAGCGGCCAGCTGCTGCACTGGGCTGAGGACGTCAAGCCTGATGACCGCTGCCACTGCTGTCAGTTTCCTGCCGTGCTGCGCCCGCACGTGGTGTGGTTTGGTGAGATGCCGCTGCAGATGGATGAAATCTACGACGCGCTGGGCAAGGCGGATTATTTTATCGCCATTGGCACTTCCGGTCATGTCTATCCGGCAGCGGGATTTGTGCACGAGGCGAAACTGCAGGGCGCGCACACCGTAGAGCTGAATCTTGAGCCAAGCCAGGTGGGAAGTGAATTTCAGGATAAAGAGTATGGACTGGCCAGCGAGGTCGTACCGGCTTTTGTCCGTAGCCTGCTGGACAGGATCGGCAAATAATTCGGCTTATTATACGCGGCAGGCTGGCCCCCCGATAAAGCCAGCCTGCTGCGCTGAAGTTTGAGCGCGTAAAGGCAGGTTGCTGCCTGAGCGCTCACCGCAGGTTGCCGCGTGCATCAATGCCCGAACCGGGGCGCCGGTTAGAGGCGCCACGGCTTATCTGCGTGGTATATCAGGGGGGGTGTATCAGGCAAACCGGTTAAGCAGGGAACCTTAGCGGTCGGGAATACTAATGGTCAGTCCGGCTTCATCGGTACAGGGTTTTGTGACCCAGCGTTTTTTCTGATAGTCATAGTCTGTCGTATTATATTTACGTTCAGTATAGGGCTCAACGGTAATATCTGAAGATGACCGCATGGCTTTGTGAGAGAGTAAGTAACATTTTTCCGAACTGATTTTGTCTCCCCGCTTTTGAATCTCTTCTGTTATCCTCAGCACCTCAGACCCGGTATTATTTCTTTCGCCCAGGGCGATGCATAAATCAGTTTCTGAGAGTTCGGAGAGCTTTTCCGTTGATACGCTATAGTGGGAACAGCCCGAAAGAAAAAGAACTATAAAAGGGAGAAGGGCGGAGGTTTTTTTATTTTTCATCGTAATGATCCTTATTATGATGTCAGGGAATAAATGCTAATTAACAGTTAACCTCAATGAATTTGATTAATCTGCCGTACAGGCTGAACAACCTCTCAGGCCAATCGCATACAGCGGGACAGGGCTTTCCATACGGTGTGTAAGAGTAAATATTCCGCTGTTATGATGCAAAAAATGTGGCCCTGTGTTTAGCGTGCATATACTCTTTCCGGCAATTTTCTCCCGCAAACGAAAGGCAGTTAACTGCGCTGCACCCAGGCTTTAGCATGAATTCAGCATTGCTTTGCTACCTATTTACTAAGGATATATTGTTATAAGTCATACGCTTTCGTTGTTAGACAGGAACGGGGGCGACTCTTATCTTTCGTCATTATTTGTCATTTCAACAGGCAATTATTTGATGAGGGAACAGTTTTGAACGGGTTACTAACCAGATTAAAAATAAAACCAGCGGGCGTAACGTCAGCAATGAATATCGCGCTGCTCAGCAGCATGATGGCTTTCTCTTCCTTTGCAAACGCCGATGAGATACTCAGGGAGGGGGTCACGCCTGCAACGGATGCCAGCCAGATCCCGGCGGCGGCAGAGCAGCGTAAAGATACCGTGGTCGCGGGTATCTCCGAACCTCAGGGGATTTTTAATCCCTACTTTTTTGTTAACGGCTGGGACGAGAACGTCACCAACGTGATTTTCTCCCGTCTGATTGACTGGGACAGTCAGGGTAAGCTGGTGCCGGGGCTGGCAGCAAGCTGGACCGTCAGTCCTGATAATAAAGTCTATACCATCAAACTGCGCCCGAACCTGACCTTCAGCGATGGCTCTCCGCTCACCGCTGCTGACGTCGCCTTTACCCTCACCGTGCTATACGATCCGCACTATGATGGGGATACCGATATCACCCTCGCCAATATTGCCGGTGGCGCCGGGTATAAAGCCGGTAAGGCCGACAGCGTCAGTGGCCTGAAGGTGATTGACCCGCTGACGTTACAGGTCACTACCACCCAGCCAGGTGCTACCACGCTCGCAAAGATCGGCGGGCCGGTGCTGTCCAAAGCCTGGTACGGCAAAGGTTATCAGCGCGGTAATCTGGATTATCTGCGGACTCTGCACGGCAAACCGCTGGGCAACGGGCCTTACGTCTACGATAAATACCTTCCCGGTCAGGAGATCCGCTTTCACGCCAATAGCCATTTTTATCGCGGTACGCCACCCACGCCGCGCTTTATCTATCGTGTTACGAATCCCTCTACCAACTTCCAGCTGTTCCAGACTGGCGAAACCGACTACGACGCGTTCACATCGCGTCCGGATGATATTGAGCAGCTGAAGCTGCTCGGCTTTGCCAATATAAATCTGTACGGCTCAAGTGATTACAGCAAGGTGGAATTCAACGTTCGACGTCCGGCGCTGCAGGATGTGAAAGTGCGTCAGGCGCTGATCTACGGGCTGGACCGTCAGAAGCTGATCGATGTGGTGTATCAGGGCTACGGCAGGGTAGCTAATGAACCCATTGCGCCGATCTCCTGGGCTTATGACACCCAGGGGGTAAATCCCTATAAATACGACCCGGCGCAGGCCAGCAGGCTGCTGGATGAGGCGGGCTGGAAGCCGGGACCCGACGGTATTCGCGTTAAAGCGGGTAAGCGGCTGGAACTGACGCTGCTGGTGAGCAAGAAAGTGCTTAATGATGCGCTGATCCCTATTGCTAAAGAGAACTGGCGGCAGATTGGCGTGCTGCTGAAGCCGCAGGTGGTGGATTTCAATGCGCTGATGGCGCAGCGCAAAGCGGGTAACTATGACCTGGCCTCTTTCAGTACCAGTACGCTGAACGACCCCCACGACGGCGTCTGGGACTTCTACAGTACCGAGGCGAAAGAGTCCGGGTATAACAATCCGCAGGTCGACAAGCTTATCGGCGAGGGTAATGCGGTGCTGGACGTTGATAAACGTAAACCCATTTATCATCAGCTATACCAGGTGCTGGCAGCCGATCCGCCGGCGATCCTGCTGGGCTACCGGCAGATCCTCTCGGCAAGCAGCGCCAGGGTCAGCGGCTTTAAACCCGATATCTATAACGGGCTCACCGGCAGCCTGCCGGATGTGAAAATCACCCGATAACCCCTCTCTGTCGCGGCCGCCGGGCGTTCCGGCGGCTGTTGGAAAACGTGATGAGAAATTTTATTCTGCGGCGACTGCTGCAAACGCTGCCGATGCTGCTACTCGCCTCATTTATTATCTTTATGCTGTTTGCGAAAACCCCCGGCGACTTTATTGATGGCAATATCACGCTTACCGCCGCCCGCGCCGCAGAGCTGAAGGCTATTTATGGCCTCGACCAGCCGCTGTTCAGCCGCTATCTGCACTGGCTTGCTCAGCTGGTACGCGGAGATCTGGGCTTCTCGCTGCAATATCAGATCCCGGTCAGTCAGCTGCTCGATCAGTACATCTGGAACTCCTTCCTGCTGGCGATCGTTGCGCTGGTGCTTTACTGGGGCATCGGGCTTACGGTCGGCGTTGCCTCGGCGATGAAACCCAATTCGCTGTTCGACCATCTGGTCAGCATCCTGGTCTTCGCCGCCATGTCGTTCCCTACCTTTTTCCTCTGCCTGCTGCTTATTAAATGGTTTGCCGTCGATCTGCACTGGCTTCCGGTGGGTGGCATGACGAATACCGGCAGCGACGCGACCGGCTGGGCGTGGGTCATGCAGGTGGCTGCACACCTGGCGCTGCCGGTTGTGGCGCTGGTGATGCTTCAGGCGGGCAGCCTGACGCGCTATTTTCGCGCCAGCATGCTGGACGTGGTGAAGATGGATTTTATCCGCACCGCACGCGCCAAAGGACTGCGCGAACGCACGGTGATCTTCCGTCACGCGCTGCGCAATGCGCTACTGCCGGTGATTACCCTGCTCGGGTTTGAACTGCCCGGACTCTTCTCCGGCGCCATTATTACGGAAAAGGTCTTTAACTGGCCCGGTGCCGGGCATATCCATATCGACTCGCTGGCCGCCCGGGATTACCCGGTGCTGATGGGCTTCACCCTGTTTCTGGCGGTATTAACCATTCTCGGCAACCTGATTGCCGACGTGCTTTACGCGTGGGCTGACCCGCGCATTCGTGTGAGGTCGTGATGCTCAGTTCGTTATTTTCAACCGGTCGCCGCCTGCGTAAAGCGGAATTACCGATGCTGGCACAGGTGACGCCCTCCCCATGGCATCAGGCCTGGCACGCGCTGCGCCGGAACCCGCTGGCGATGCTGTGCCTGTTATTACTGACTGTGATGGCCGTCTGGTGCGTACTCGGCCCGCTCTGGTCACCGTGGCAGGATGATGCCACCGATGCGCTAATGATCAATAAACCGCCCGGCGCCGCGCACTGGCTTGGGACGGATTTTCTCGGCCGTGACGTGTATACCCGTCTGCTGATGGCCGGCCGCATCTCGCTGATTATCGGCCTGCTCACCATGCTGCTCTCCGTGACGCTTGGTTATCTGCTCGGCGCGGTATCAGGCTATGCGGGTGGTCTGACCGATAAGATTATTATGCGGCTGGCAGACCTGGTGATGACCATTCCCGGGCTGCCGCTGCTGATTGTGGCCGGGGCGATGCTTTCGGAACTCGATTTCTCACCGGATTCGCGTATCTATATGGTGGTGGTGATGTTAAGCCTGCTGGAGTGGCCAAAGCTGGCGCGGCTGGTGCGCGGGCAGATCCTCTCCCTGCGCGAGCGCGATTTTATGCTGGCGACGCGCATCCTTGGCCTCTCATCGCGCCGCCGTCTGTTTGGACATCTGCTGCCCAACACTGTCCCGATTCTGGTGGTCATGGCAACCATGGCGGTGGCGAATGCCATTCTTAGCGAATCCGCGCTGAGCTATCTGGGGCTTGGCGTCGTGCCGCCGATGCCTTCATGGGGCAATATGATGGATGCGGCCAACAGCCTGATCGATTTTCAGCGCCGCCCGTGGCTGTGGATGCCGCCGGGTATCGCCATTTTTATCACCGTCATCGCCATTAATGTGCTGGGCGATGGCCTGCGCGATGCGCTGGATCCGAAGATGAAAAGGAGTCTGAAGTGAGCGCGCCGCTGATCGCTTTTGACCGGTTATCCGTCTCGTTTGCCGCCGGGCAGGGCCGCGTACGGGCGGTGCAGGAGGTCTCCTTTTCGATCAATGCCGGGCAGACTCTCGGCATTGTGGGTGAGTCGGGCTGCGGTAAGAGCGTCACCGCGATGTCGCTTATGGGTCTGCTTCCGCCTCAGGCGGCGCGCATCGACGGCGGCGAGATTCGCTTCCAGGGCAGCGATCTGCTGCGGCTCAAATCTACAAAGATGGCCGATCTGCGTGGCAACGAGCTGGCGATGATTTTTCAGGAGCCGATGAGCGCCCTGAATCCGGTGCTGACGATTGGCGAACAGCTGTGCGAGCCGCTAATCCGCCACCGCGCAGCGTCGCCCAAAGCCGCCTGGCAGCAGGCGACGCGGCTGATCTCTGAGGTGGGGCTGGCGGGGGCGGAGAAGCTGATGCGCGCCTACCCACATCAGCTATCCGGCGGTATGCTCCAGCGCATAATGATCGCCATGGCGCTGAGCTGTAAGCCGAAGCTGCTGATTGCCGATGAGCCGACCACCGCGCTGGATGTGACCGTACAGGCGCAAATCCTGCAGCTGCTGCGAGACCAGGCGCGGGCACACCGGATGGCGCTGATGCTGATCACCCATGACTTAGGCGTTATCGCACAGATGGCGGAGCAGGTAGTGGTGATGTATGCCGGACGTATCGTCGAGCAGGGACCCACCGCTGAAGTACTGCGTAACCCGCTGCATCCTTATACCCGGGGACTTATCGCCTCGCGTCCGGTGCCGGGAGAACGGCGGCGGCGGCTCTACTCGATCCCCGGTCAGGTGCCGGATCTGGCCGCACTGCCGCCTTACTGCGCCTTCGTGGACCGCTGCGACCGGGCAACCGCGCGCTGTCGTCGCGGCATTCCTCCTTTGGTTGGACAGGCGCCACAGTTGGTCAGACAGGCGCCACAGTTGCTCAGACAGGCGCGACAGCCGGGCGGAGAGGTGCAGAAGTCGGTCAGACAGGTGCGACAGGCAGCCTGTTTCCACAGTGCGTTAGCGGAGCCAGTAAAATGAACGCCGAGTATGTTATTGAAGTGGAAGGGCTGAAAAAGCACTTCCCGCTGCGTGACGGGCTGTTTGGCCGGGAAACCGGGCAGCTCCGCGCGGTAGATGGTGTGAGTTTCCGTATCCGGCAGGGGACGATTTTTGGGCTGGTGGGGGAGTCAGGAAGCGGTAAAACCACGGTTGGCCGCACGCTGCTGGGGCTGTATGACAAAACGGCGGGCAGCGTGAAATATCGCGGGCAGGAGACAGAGACGCTATCGCAGGCGGAACTGCGCGCGCTGCGGCCAAAGATACAGCTGGTGTTTCAGGATCCTTACAGCTCGCTGAACCCGCGCATTCGCGTCGGCGACGCCATTGGTGAAGCGATGCTGGAGCACAAGCTCTGCAGCCGTGCGGCACTGTATGACAGGGTGATTGATGTCATGAAAGTTTGCGGCCTCGCCCCCGAACATTACGACCGTTTTCCGCATGAGTTCTCCGGCGGTCAGCGTCAGCGCATCGGCATTGCCCGTGCACTGATCCTCAATCCGGATTTTATTGTTGCCGATGAGCCCATTTCGGCGCTGGACGTTTCGATTCAGGCGCAGATTATCAATCTGTTTTCCGATCTGCGCGATGAGCGCGGTGTAACCTTTCTGTTTATCTCCCACGATCTCGGCGTGGTCGAGCATCTGTGCGATGACGTTGCGGTAATGTATCTTGGCCAGCTGGTGGAGACCGCCAGCCGTGACGCGCTGTTCAGCCAGCCGCTGCACCCCTACACGCAGGCGCTGCTGGCTGCGGTACCCACGCTGGACCCGGGCAGTGAACCAACAGCGATAGTCCAGGGCGAGATCCCCGATCCTTCACGTCCTCCCTCCGGGTGTCGCTTCTCTGCCCGCTGCCCACTGGCAACGGCTCTCTGCCGTCGGGAACCTCCCGTGCTGCGGCAGGTTGCGCGTGAGCACTTTGTCGCGTGTCATTTGGTGGAGTAGAAGGCAGGGCATCGAATGGGTGGATTAATTCTGACCTCTCCCGAGGCCGGGGAGGGAGAAGATCAGATGGCACAGCACGCCGCCGACCAGCCCCCAGAAGGCCGCGCCTATTCCCAGCATCGTCAGACCGGAGGCGGTGATCAGAAAGGTAATCACCGCCGCTTCACGCTGTTTCTCATTCGCCACGGCGCGCTGCAGGCTGCCTGCCAGGGTACCCAGCAGCGCCAGCCCGGCAAGGGTATGAATCAACGCGGGCGGCAGGGCACTAAACAGCTGCCCGATGGCCGCGCCAAATAGCCCGGCCAGCAGATAGAAGAAGCCCGCGCAGGCGGCAGCCCAGTAGCGGCGCTGCGGATCGGGATGCACATCCGGGCCCATGCAGATTGCTGCGGTAATGGCTGCGATGCAGACGGTAAAGCCGCCAAACGGGGCCAGGAGCAGGGCGGTCAGGCCGGTCCAGCTCATTAATGAAGAGACGGGAGCCGGATAGCCCGCAGCCTGGAGGGTAGCGATACCGGGCGCATTTTGCGAGGCCATGGTGACCAGGAAAAAAGGGATGCCGATACCCAGCAGCGTCGACAGGGTAAAGTGCGGCGCGATAAACTGCGGCATGGCTAAGCGAACCGGCTGAGAAGAAAAATGGATCTCGCCGCTCGCCGCCGCGATCGCTAATCCCGCCAGCAGGGTTATCACTATCGCATAGCGGGGCAGGTAGCGTCGTGACAGCAGCCAGACCAGGCACATGCTGGCGGTCAGCGTAAAGTTCAGCTTCAGCGCCCCCACGGCGTCCAGCCCAAATCGCAGCAGGATCCCCGCCAGCATGGCTGCTGAAATGGCCTGTGGGATATGACCGATCAGCCGGGCAAACAGACCGGTGACGCCGCAGAGGAAAATTAATCCGGCAGCAAACACAAACACCCCAATGGCCTGGTCGAGTGGCGTTCCCGGCAGACTGGTGACCAGCAGGGCGGCCCCCGGCGTCGACCAGGCGGTAAGGATCGGGGCGCGATACGAGAGTGAAAGCCCCAGCGACGTTACACCCATTGCCAGCCCCAGCATGGTCAGCCAGCCGCCGGTCTGGAGTTCACTGGCACCCGCCGCGCCTGCGGCCTGGAAAATAATAGCGGCGGAGCTGGTATAACCCACCAGCACGGCGACAAATCCGGCACTCATCGCCTGTATCGTCAGATGGCGAAGCGACAACTCTGGGCGCATGTTGACCTCGGATTAGCACTGGGATGAGACACAAGCTATCATTGTGCGTTATAGCGCACAAGATTAACGCACAAGATTAACGTACAAGATTAACGCACAAGATTAACGCTCATTCAGGTCATTGCGGCGCGGGTGGCTTGACCGAATAAATTTTTGACCTGCAATAAAATCATTTCCCTCAGAGCGGCGTCCCCTTTAGTCTCAGGTAAAATAAAGAGGCCGTGACAGCTTAACCGTGCGGGCGAGACCGCTTAATCGGGATGGCGAGATGCGCCAGCACCGGGAAGCCGTTATGCTTTTGCCCGATCTGGAAGAGATGTGTAAGAGTTGTGGAGGAGAAATGGACGAGGGCTACCCTGAACCCGGTCAGACGCTAAAATCCCTGCGCACAGAACGTGCATGGAGTCTCAGCGAAGCCGCGCTGCACACCGGCGTCAGTAAAGCCATGCTGGGCCAGATAGAGCGGGGTGAATCCAGCCCCACGGTGGCAACCCTGTGGAAAATTGCTACCGGCTTTAATGCGCCGTTTTCGCTGTTTATTTCAGGCATCGGGCCCTGCGCACCTCCCGCGACGGTGCTGCGCAGTGAGAAATTACCGTTGTGGCAGCAGCGCAGCGCTACCATGCAGGCTGCCTCCCTGTTTCCTTACGACAAAACCCTGGGATTAGACATGCTGACCGTTGAGCTGGCACCGGGCGGGATCAGTGAATCGGCGGCTCACGAAAGGGGGGTGATTGAGCATGTGGTGGTGACGGAAGGGGCGCTGATGCTTAACGTTGATGACCACGGGTACAGGCTGGTGGCCGGTGAGGCGCTGCGCTTTGCGGCTGACCGACCCCACCGTTATCATAATCAGACGCAGGCAAGGGTGCGCTTTTACAGCCTGATACACTATCCGCTGCGCTTAGATAGCCCGGAATAAGGGTTTAACCGGCAAAGGTGTTACGGCAGGCGTGAATATGAAGAAATAAACTCACCCCCGACTGACCTGACGCAATACTTTGTAAAATAAGTTTCCGATAATAAGCACTGGCATTCAGAGGGACGGCAGATGAACAGATTACTCGATCGCTTTTTAAATTATGTATCCTGTGACACCCAGTCAAAGAGTCACGTGCGGCAGGTTCCCAGCACGGAGGGGCAGTGGACGCTGGCGAGGGTACTGAAGGATGAGCTGGAGGCGCTGGGCCTGAGCAATGTCACCCTTAGCGAACACGGCATTGTTATGGCCACTCTGCCGTCTACCGTTTCCTGGCCCGTTCCGGCCATTGGCTTTATCGCGCATATGGACACCTCACCGGATTTCACGGCTAAGAACGTTAATCCGCAGATTGTTGAGAACTATCGCGGGGGCGACATTGCGCTGGGTAATGGCGAAGAATCCCTTTCGCCGGTGATGTTCCCCGTGCTGCACAGCCTGATCGGGCATACGTTAATCACCACCGACGGTAAAACGCTCCTCGGCGCCGACGATAAAGCCGGCGTGGCAGAGATTATGACCGCGCTGGCACGCCTGCAGGATGAGAATATTCCCCACGGTGATATCTGCGTGGCCTTTACCCCGGATGAAGAAATCGGGAAGGGCACCCGCTGTTTCGACGTGAATGCCTTTGGTGCGCGATGGGCCTATACCGTCGACGGCAGCGGTATAGGTGAATTTGAATATGAGAATTTCAACGCCGCTTCTGCCACGGTAAAAATCACCGGTAACAACGTCCATCCCGGTACGGCAAAGGGCGTGATGGTCAATGCGCTGGATTTAGCGATGCGTTTTCATGCCGCCATGCCGGAAAAAGAGGTTCCCGAGCATACCTCAGGCTATGAAGGTTTTTACCATCTCCACGGCATCAAAGGGGGCGTGGATAAAGCCGAAATGAACTACATCATCCGTGATTTCAGTCGCGACACGTTTAAGGCGCGTAAAGCGGTGATGAAGGAAATTGCGGACAGATTAACGCAAACGCTGCATCAGCCCTGTCATATTGAAGTGTCATTCGACGACAGCTATTTCAATATGCGGGAAAAGGTAGAGGCGCATCATCATATTATTGATATCGCGCTACAGGCGATACGCGATTGTGATATCGAACCCGATGTTAAGCCCATTCGCGGAGGAACCGACGGTGCAGCCCTCTCTTTTATGGGCTTACCCTGCCCGAATCTGTTTACCGGTGGCTATAACTATCATGGCAAACATGAGTTTGCCTCGCTGAATAATATGGAGAAGGCGGTAACGGTCATTACCCGTATCGCCGCGCTGACCGCAGAAAAGTATGCCGGGCAGTAGCGCCCGACCTGTTTTACGCTTCCCGTTTACCGACGGTGCTCTGTTGCGCCGTCGTTAAATCGGCTGCTTATACGCTGAGAGCGCCATTATGGCCGGGATGATAATACAACGCGACGGGTACCCATACCGCCTTTATGGCCGGGATGCTTAATACAACGCGGCGGGTACCCCAAACTGCCGTTACTCTTCTTCGCCAAAGTACCAGTAGCCGCAGTTGACCAGTGCGGAAAGCTGGGCCAGGAAAGAGGGATCGTCGAGTGCGGCTCCGAGCGCTTCAGCGCTAAGGGTATGCTGACTGGCCAGTACCTTTAGCGCCTCGCGGTGCGGCGATTCAACCTTTTCACCGTTCACAAATACCGCATGCCCAATCTGTACGACGCGCAGTCCACCCAGGCGTGAGAGAGAATCACCCTGCTGCAGCGCATCATAAATTTCATCAGGCTGATACGGCGGCTCCGGCGGGGCGACATCCAGTTCGTGGCGCGACTGGGAGATAAACTCGCCAAACCACTGATTGAACTGCTCCGGCTGATTCACCACATCCAGCATCATTTTACGGATACCATCAATCTCTTCCGGCAGGATCTCTGCCTGGTTATCACGCGCCGGGACGTCAGGATCGGTAAAGCGATAGCTGCCAAGCTCATTTGACAACACATAGTCCGCGAAACCGCTGATCAGCTCACGGCCACTGGGGGCGCGAAAGCCAACGGAGTAGTTGATGGCATTTTCGAGTGAGTAACCTTCATGCGGGAATCCTGGTGGGATATAGAGGATATCACCCGGCTCCATCTCTTCATCAATAATGGCGTCGAAAGGCTCGACCTGGAGCAGATCGGGATGCGGGCAGTGCTGTTTCATCGCCACCTTCTCGCCCACGCGCCAGCGACGGCGGCCGGTGCCCTGAATAATAAACACATCGTACTGGTCAAGATGGGGACCCACGCCGCCGCCGGGGACGGAGAACGAAATCATCAGATCGTCGATGCGCCAGTCGGGCAGAAAGCGGAACGGCCGCATCAGAGCGGCAGAAGGCTCATGCCAGTGGTCAACGGCCTGTACCAGCAGCGACCAGTTGTTTTCACCCAGATGATCGTAGCTTTCAAATGGACCGTGACCCACCTGCCATTTCCCGTCCTGGTGACTGACCAGACGGCTGTCAACGTCACTTTCCATCGCCAGGCCTGCCAGTTCATCCGGAGAAATCGGGTCGACAAAATTTTTGAAGCCGCGCTTAAGCACAACCGGGCGTTTCTGCCAGTAGCGTGCAATAAAATCGGGCCAGTTGAGGTCGAGCTGATACGCCATAATGACATTTCCTGAAAGCTGAATTTGTTCGATTATAACAGCCCCGGGCAGGGGCGGGGAAACGCATTTGCCACCGCGGGGGGAGAGCAGCAACTATTCATCATCATGCAGCACTTCCTGCCGCTTGAAGATCACTTCCATGCGCGCGCCACCCAGTTCACTGGTGGTCGCGATGATGTCTCCGGCATACTGCTCCAGTATATCCCGGGCGACCGAGAGGCCCAGCCCCTGGCCGGGACGCAGGGTATCCGCCCGCTGGCCGCGAATAAAGATCAGCGAGCGCTTGCTTTCGGGGATCCCTGGCCCGTCATCGTCGACAATCAGATGCAGCTGGTCCTCGGTTTGCATCACGCTGATTTCCACAAACTCCAGGCAATATTTGCAGGCGTTATCAAGGATATTGCCCATCACTTCCATAAAGTCATTTTGTTCGCCAACGAACGTGACCTCGGGGGAGATATCCAGCGTTAGCGACACGCCCTTGCGCTGATAAACTTTATTCAGTGCAGAGCAGAGGCTGTCCAGCAGGGCGGGAACCGAGTGCAGTTCACGCTTCAGCACGTTGTGGTCGGCCTGCATGCTGGCGCGGTGCAGGTAGTAACCAATCTGCTGGGAAATACGGCTGATTTGTTCCAGCATAATAGGTTCGGCCTGCTCAATCGTCAGGTTGCCGCGCAGCGAACGCAGCGTGGTTTGCAGCACCGCCAGCGGGGTTTTAAGACTGTGCGTCAGGTCGCTTAGCGTGGTGCGATAGCGCGTGTAGCGCTGATGCTCATTGTCCAGCAGCAGGTTCAGGTTCCTCACCAGGCTTTTGAGCTCCTGCGGCGGCAGTGGGTCAAGCGTATCCCGATTGCCGCTCTCCAGCTCCCGAACCTGACTGGCAAGCGTGCCAATAGGGCGCAGGCTCCAGTGGGCGGCCAGCCACAGCAGGGGAATAACCAGCAGCAGGTTAACCAGCAGCACATAGCTGAACCAGGACCAGACGACGTCGGAATGCTGAAGCTCCTGTGGAATCGAGTCCACCACCACGATGGTCAGTGCGGGCAGGGTCGGCGTCGCCTCATAACGGTTAACCGCCACGGAGTGGGTAAAGGTGTCGTTATTATCGTCATCATAGGCGGTCAGTTTGTTCTGCGCTTCCTGGTTATCGCCTAATGCCTGACGGCTGGTGCTGTTATCGGTATCAATTTCATAAAAGTCCGCGCGCTTCAGCCATTCACGTTTGATTTTATCGCGGATTTCAGGCACGTCGCGCAGCTGCCAGAGCAGCTTGCCCTTCTCATTGTAGATAAACACCAGAGTGGGAAAATTAAGAGAGAGGGTCTCCGGCTTAGCGATGGTCAGTTTGCCATCGTGCCACTGCGCCAGGGTGAAAAAGAGATTACTTTCACCGCGCATCACCCGATAGGTATTTTTATCGAAGCTCACCACATAGCCAAACACCGCCACCATCCCGTAGGAGAGCGAGAGGATCAGCACCACCGCTGCGGTAGCCATCAGAAAGCGCGCCCGCAGTGAGAAAGGTTTTTTAGGACGAAAGTGGGTCATCGGCTTAGAGATCGAACCGGTAGCCCTGGCCCCGGACGGTAGTTATCACGTCGGTCGGATGCTCTGCCTGCATCTTCTTACGCAATCTTCCCATCAGGACGTCGATCGTATGACTCTCACGCAGTTCGGCATCAGGATAGAGCTGGAGCATCAGCGAGTCTTTGCTGACCACCTTGCCCGCATTCCGGATCAGCGTTTCAATAATGGTATATTCAAAGGCGGTCAGCTTAATGTACCTTTCGTTAATGGTCAGTTCACGACGCGAGAGGTCGACCTGGAAAGGGGCGATGGTAATAATCTGCGACGCCAGCCCGCTGTTACGACGCATCAGCGCCTGCATGCGGGCGACCACCTCTTCAATATGGAAGGGCTTGGTCACGTAGTCATCGGCACCGGCTTCCAGCGCTTCAACCTTCGCCTGCCAGCCGTCACGCGCGGTCAGTACCAGAATCGGCTGCTTCACCTCTTCTCCCCGCCAGCGGCGAATCAGCGTCATGCCGTCTTCGTCAGGTAATCCTAAATCCACCAGCGTGATATCCGGCGTGTGTTCACTGAGGAAATAGTCCGCCTCTTTGGCATCTTCTGCTGCATCAACCTGATGACCTAACTCCCGCAGCTGGACGGCAAGATGATGACGGAGCAGAGGGTTATCTTCCACGACCAGTACGCGCATAACGGATATCCTTTATATATGATGTGAGCGGCCCCAGAGCCTTATTTTAGTCTTTGAAGAGTATAGGTGAAAGCGAATAAACAGCAGGTTAACGTGGGCCGCCCTGAGGCGGCCCGAAGAGCAGACTTATTTTAAATCATCGACCATCTGAATGGCACGGCCAAGGTAGTTGGCTGGCGTCATGGCTTTGAGGCGGGTTTTCTCCTCTTCCGGCAGCGCCAGGCTGTCGATAAAGGTTTTCATGCCTTCGGCATCAACGCGCTTGCCACGCGTCAGCTCTTTGAGTTTTTCATAAGGCTTTTCAATGGCATAACGACGCATCACGGTCTGAATGGGCTCGGCCAGCACTTCCCAGTTATGGTCCAGCTCATCCAGCAGCCGGTCACGGTTGACTTCAAGCTTGGAAATGCCTTTCAGCGTCGACTGATAGGCTATCAGCGCATAGCCGATGCCCACGCCCAGATTACGCAGAACGGTAGAGTCGGTCAGATCGCGCTGCCAGCGGGAAAGCGGCAGTTTGCTGGCCAGGTGCTGCATTACCGCATTGGCCAGCCCCAGGTTGCCTTCGGAGTTCTCGAAATCGATGGGGTTGACCTTATGCGGCATGGTGGAGGAGCCAATTTCACCCGCAATGGTTTTCTGCTTAAAGTGATTCAACGCGATATAGCCCCAGACGTCACGATCGAAATCGATCAGGATGGTATTGAATCGCGCCATGCAGTCAAAGAGTTCCGCGATGTAGTCGTGCGGTTCGATCTGCGTGGTGTAGGGGTTCCAGGTAATGCCCAGTGAGGTCACAAAGCTTTCGCTAAGCTGGTGCCAGTCCACTTCCGGATAGGCGGCAATGTGGGCGTTGTAGTTACCGACCGCGCCGTTGATTTTGCCCAGTATCTCAATGCGTTCCAGCTGGCGCAGCTGGCGCTCAAAGCGGTAAGCGACGTTGGCCATCTCTTTGCCCAGCGTTGACGGCGTGGCAGGCTGACCATGGGTACGTGAGAGCAGGGGGATATCCCGATACTCGACGGCCAGCGCCTTCACGGCGGTGATAATCTGCTGCCAGTAAGGCAGGATCACCTCGCGGCGCGCGGTTTCAAGCATCAGCGCGTGGGAGAGATTATTAATATCTTCGGAGGTACAGGCGAAGTGAATAAATTCGGATACCGCATGCAGGGCGGGCTGAGAGGCCACTTTTTCTTTCAGAAAGTATTCAACCGCTTTGACATCATGATTGGTGGTGCGCTCGATGGTTTTGATGCGTGCCGCATCATCTTCACTAAAGCTGGCAACAATTTCATCAAGGAAAGCGTTTGCGTCGGCTTCAAATGCAGGAACTTCTCCAATTTCTGCACAGGCGGCCAGCTTTTGCAGCCAGCGAACTTCAACCTCTACGCGAAATTTCAGCAGGCCGAATTCGCTGAAAATGCCGCGCAGCGGGCTGACTTTGTCGCCATAGCGGCCATCCACGGGTGAAACGGCAGTCAGAGAGGATAATTCCATCAGTGCAACTCCTGAAAAGGTTAACAAAAAATTTAGAGTGAAGACTCGTCCATTCGGGACAGCATGCGCTTTGCCTCACTGGCAAGGCGATTGCGTGAAAACATCAGCTGCAGCCTGCCGCCGCCGACCTGATGCCACAATACGGCAGCACGGATACCGGCCAGCAGCGCGGCACGTACTTTACTCTGGATCTGACTGTTTTGCAGAACAGCCGGGGAGCCGGTGACCTGAATACGCGGGCCAAGCGGGCTTATCACGTCGACGTAAATAGCCGCCATCGCACTGAGCAGCGTATCAGAGGTTAACTCGTAGTGCGCCAGCTGGCGGTCCAGCTGTGCGATACGCGAAGCCAGCTCGTCGAGTGCATTTTTATTGGCGCTCAGCTTGCGCTCAAGCACCATCAGACTCAGCAGGTAGCGGGTCAGCTCCGCGCCTGCACCCTTGCGGCTGCTGCTGTTCAGTACCGCCAGCAGCGTCTCTATACCAAAGCGCAGATTGGATTCATCATTGCCGAATACCGCCAGCGTGGAGCCCGGATTCATATCCACCACGCTTCGCAGAGACGTATCCAGTGCCTCAGCCGGACAGTTTCCCTGATGCGCCAGCTGCTGCACCAGGTGAGCCGACTGGCAGATACCTGCCAGCGCCAGCGTAATATCGTAATAATTTTTCACCAGGGTCACTCCTGTTTGTACCCGGCTGCCCGGTCAACGCGTCGGGCAGCATATTGTCGCCACAATGCCGTTATAGCAGCGGCAGGCGCGCTTCGATAATACCGCCGCCCAGGCAAATTTCATCAAGATAAAATACGGCTGACTGGCCTGGCGTCACCGCGGCGACCGGCTGGTCGAAGCGAACTTCCAGACGATCGTCACCCAGCGGGGTGACCGTACAGGCGATATCGGCCTGACGATAACGCGTTTTCACCGTGCAGCGCAGCGGCGCGCGTAACGTCTCGCGGTCAACCCAGTGCAGCTGCTGTGCGACAAGCCCCAGCGACATCAGGCGGGGATGCTCATGGCCCTGCGCAACCACCAGCAGGTTATTCGTCACGTCTTTGTCCACCACATACCAGGGATCTTCGCTGCCTTCGCGGGTGCCGCCAATCCCCAGGCCTTTACGCTGACCGAGGGTATGGTACATCAGTCCCTGATGCTCGCCGACCGTTTCGCCTTCGGTGGTGACAATGGCACCCGGCTGTGCGGGCAGATAGCGGCCGAGGAAATCGCGGAATTTACGCTCCCCGATAAAGCAGATGCCGGTAGAGTCTTTTTTCGCCGCAGTCACCAGCTCCAGCTGTTCCGCCAGACGGCGCACCTCCGGCTTGGAGAGTTCGCCTACCGGGAACAGGCTCTGCGCAATCTGCTGGTGGCTAAGCGTGTAGAGGAAGTAGCTCTGGTCTTTATTGTCGTCCAGTCCCCGCAGCAGGCGGCTTTTACCGTCAACGTCCTGACGCCGCACGTAGTGACCGGTGGCGATGTAGTCCGCACCCAAATCTTCTGCGGCATGCTCGAGGAAGGCTTTAAATTTGATCTCTTTATTGCAGAGAATGTCGGGGTTAGGGGTGCGGCCCGCCTTATACTCCTCCAGGAAGAGTTCAAAAACGTTGTCCCAGTACTCGGCGGCAAAGTTTACGGTGTGCAGCACCATGCCCAGTTTGTCACAGACCGCCTGTGCATCAGCCAGATCCTCTGCGGCGGTGCAGTATTCCTCACCGTCGTCCTCCTCCCAGTTTTTCATAAACAGGCCTTCGACCTGGTAACCCTGCTGTTGCAGTAACCAGGCAGAAACGGAGGAGTCGACGCCGCCGGACATGCCGACGATCACTTTTTTCTGGCTTTGAGACATGAGAAATACCTGACGTTAGTGGCGATGGAAAAGCGCCCCGTAAAATTGCGGCGTAGTTTACCACGCGTCCGGGGCGGGCGCATCCTCGCTAAACGGCCACTGGAAGGCGCTCAGCACCTCTAGCGGATAGCGCGTACCCTGCTGATAAATAAGAATGCTTTCTGCAACCAGCGGAGAACGCAGCTTTTTCGCGCTCAGAATTTCTTCGGCAGGCAGCCACCAGCAGCGGTCAATATCGCGATCCTGCGGATAGGTGGGCAGCACTTTCGGTAAATCCAGCGCGAATAAAAAACGTAAAAACGGCGTATTATCGGGCGCGATCCACTGATGCAGACGGAGAAAAGCCTGAGGAACGCCCTCAATGCCGGTTTCCTCATAGAGTTCGCGCGCGGCAGCCTGAAGCAGCGTCTCATTAGCTTCGAGATGGCCTGCCGGCTGGTTCCAGGTGGCGCGACCGCGCACCATCTCTTCCACCACCAGATACTGACCTTCAGCCTGCACCACGGTGGCTACGGTAACGTGCGGTTTAAACATGCCTGCCTCCTTGAAAAGAGTGATAACTCACAGCGAGCACGCGTCGGTGATATCGCGCCATTCGCCGGGAGCAAGGTCCTGCAACTGTAGCGGGCCCATGGCAAAACGTATCAGACGCAGCGTCGGGAAGCCAATATGCGCCGTCATTCTCCGGACCTGACGGTTACGCCCTTCAAAAAGGGTAATCTTAAGCCAGCGGGTGGGGATTGCTTTGCGCTCGCGAATGGGCGGGTTGCGCGGCCACAGCCACTCTGGCTCCTGCACCCGCGCCACCTGAGCAGGCAGCGTGGGGCCATCTTTCAGCAGCACGCCATTTCGCAGCGGCTGGAGATCGTCGTCGCTGGGATCGCCTTCGACCTGGACAAAATAAATTTTACCGGTTCGTTTTCCCGGCTGCGTTAGCCTGGCCTGAAGCGGCCCGTCGTTAGTCAGCACCATCAGGCCCTCGCTGTCACGATCCAGGCGACCCGCCGCGTAGACGTCAGCCACCGGAATAAAATCCTTTAGCGTGCCGCGGCCCGCTTCGTCGGTGAACTGAGGCAGCACGTCGAAGGGTTTGTTAAAAATTATGATACGTCGGGGCCCCTTAGCGGCAGCGGGCGCGGAGGGGCGTTTAACGCGGTGATTCATAAGGGAAGATTTACGCATAGTCTTTGCACTGAGTGATAATGAGCGCATTATACCGCAAACCCGAGATGATTGGCGCGACGTCAATATTCAAGTAGTATTGACGCGCATCTTACAAATCATTAACAAAAAAGCGTTCGAAGGAGAGGTTAATGGAAAGCAAAGTAGTTGTTCCGGCGGAAGGTCAGAAAATCACCCTGGATCAGGGAAAACTGAACGTACCAAACAACCCAATCATCCCGTTTATTGAAGGTGATGGTATTGGCGTTGATGTGTCACCCGTAATGATCAAAGTGGTCGATGCCGCTGTACAGAAAGCTTATAACGGTGACCGTAAAATCTCCTGGATGGAAATTTACACCGGCGAAAAATCGGTCGCGCTCTATGGCCAGGACGTCTGGCTGCCGGAAGAGACGCTGGATCTGATTAAAGAGTATCGCGTGGCAATCAAAGGCCCTCTGACCACCCCGGTCGGCGGCGGTATTCGTTCACTGAACGTGGCACTGCGCCAGCAGCTTGATCTCTACATCTGCCTGCGTCCGGTGCGCTATTACACCGGTACGCCAAGCCCGGTTAAACGCCCGGAAGACACGGATATGGTGATTTTCCGCGAGAACGCTGAAGATATTTATGCCGGTATCGAGTGGAAGGCGGGTTCTGCCGAAGCGGATAAAGTGATCAAGTTCCTGCGCGATGAAATGGGCGTTAACAAAATTCGCTTCCCAGAACAGTGTGGTATCGGCGTGAAGCCGTGCTCAGAAGAGGGGACTAAGCGCCTGGTGCGTGCGGCGATCGAGTACGCGATCGCTAACGATCGCGACTCCGTGACGCTGGTGCACAAGGGCAACATCATGAAGTTCACCGAAGGCGCTTTCAAAGACTGGGGATACCAGCTGGCGAAAGAAGCGTTCGGCGGCGAGCTGATTGACGGTGGTCCGTGGATGAAAATTAAGAATCCAAACACCGGTAAAGAGATCGTTGTTAAAGACGTGATCGCCGATGCGTTCCTGCAGCAGATCCTGTTACGCCCGGCCGAGTACGATGTGATTGCCTGTATGAACCTGAACGGTGACTACATTTCTGATGCCCTGGCGGCGCAGGTAGGCGGCATCGGTATTGCGCCTGGTGCGAACATTGGCGACGAATGCGCGCTGTTTGAAGCGACCCACGGCACGGCACCTAAGTATGCCGGTCAGGATAAAGTGAACCCAGGTTCCGTTATTCTGTCAGCGGAAATGATGCTGCGTCATATGGGCTGGACCGAAGCCGCAGACCTGATTATCAAAGGTATGGAAGGGGCTATTGCCGCCAAAACCGTCACCTACGATTTTGAGCGTCTGATGGACGGCGCTAAGCTGCTGAAATCGTCAGAGTTCGGCGATGCTATGATTCAGCACATGTAAGTGTGCCGATCGGCGGGGGCGTTCTGCTCCCGCCATAGCGCCGTTTGCAGCGCATCACAGGTCAGGTATGGATAGCGTCATGGCTTTAATCCGCGTGACAAAATCGGATAGCACAGCTTTAGCTACCTCAGAAGCTGGATAGCGATAATTAACAAACAGGCCGTTACGGGTAAGAAAAAACCAAAAGCAAATTTCATAGGGATCAAAGCTACGACAGCGCAGAGTACTGGTTTGCCATTCTGTCCAGTTTGCTGAACCTGCAACGCGGCGCAGGTCCATAAACGAAACCATAAAGGGATCGCGTAGCGGTTGTTTAAGGAGTTCAGACAGTTTTGGAATGGGTATTCTCGCTAAATTTTTTACACCTCGCAATCCGCAGACGGCCTTAGAAAGCGTTTTTTCAAAATCTGCATCGCCATCGATCTGAAAAGAAACGGGGGCCATACCCACATACCATCCCATTGAAGATTGACGTTGGTTCTTATGAGTATGAAGTGGGATCATTGTTCTAAATTCAGAAGCTCCCGTGATTTGATAAGTTACACTCGCCATACAGGTGAGTAAGCCCGAAAAAATATCACCACCAGCTGAACGGCAAGCTTTTCCAAATAGAGAAGCGGTTTTCATATCAAGCAGTTCGACATAATCTTCAAACTGTGCGCGGCCAGGTATTACCGATGCATCTATAGGGATTGGAAATTTGGGAAGTTCCCCTCCTGACTCCAGAATAAACTTCTTCCAGCGTAAAATATCTTCATCATCAGAATGAATCATATCGGCCGCCGCTCGTTCTTCCTCGGCAAAATCAGGGTAGCTGATAACCGAAGGTAAAATGTCCTTGAAGGATGTCATATCTGATGACGTCATAAAAGCGGTATAAAGTGTGTGAAATTCATACGGTACTTCAAGAATGGAGTATCCATCCGTTAAAGTATGGTCTATAGCTACAAACACAGTAGTTGAATGAGTATTTGAAACAGTGGCAATCAAATAGCCAGGCCAGTGTAATGGACCGACCTCAGTGTCAAATCTATTTTCCAGGTAATTTATTAACTGGCTGCGAACGGAAATGTGAGGCGGGGTTTCTTGTTCAACCTTAAGATTACCTTCTGCCAGTGTTACCCTCTGGAGTGGGTAGCCAGAACTTATAAGATGAGTTCTTAAGTTTTCATGGCGGTCGGTCCAGGCGCTTATAGTCTTTGCAAAGGCGTCGGTATTAATATCGCTGGCCATAGAGAAACGACAAGCCAGCCAGGATGGATTAGCCTGACCAGATTTTCTGGCCTCCACTATGTCTAATATACTGCTTTCCTGATTAAGTGCAGCTCTCCTCTTGTCGGTAATCCAACGAATGTCCGAGATATGTGGCCCACGAACATGCCAGAGAGTCAGCTCCCCAGGGGGGACCGTAATTGATGACATATCAGAAAACTTCATAAATTTTCCTTTTTAATCTGCCTGCGTGGATGAGGTATGATGATTATTTACTGTCAGCAACTGTGATGTGCGCACCTTGCGAAGAGGTGAAAAGAAGATTCATAAAGCGGCGAGGATTTAAAAAATTCACGAAGTGAATTGTGCGTCAGTTTCGTATGTTTTATTGCATTATCTTCCGGTTTGGGTTCACTAATAATGGCGGTTTTTTTTGAGTTTGAAACAAAAGGGATTAATGCGACCACTAAAAGAAATGATAAGGCATCGGCAAGTACAGCAACAGGGGATGTTAAGATCGCTATCATCCAGCCAGCAAGAGGAAGCCCCACCATAGTCGCGATTGACTGAAGTAGTTCTACCTGGTTTTGAGCTTGTGTTAATAAGTAACAGGGTACTAAGGTGGGTATCAATGTCAGGAAGGTTATATCTGCCACCATCGCTGCAACACCCATAGTTAATGCAACCGTATACAGGTGGACCATGCTGATATAGCCACTGTTAAAATAGAGCAGGGACAGGGTAAAAATAGTGACTGACATTAATAAATTCGTTGTCAGTAAAAGTTTTATGTGAGGAACCTTGTCGACAGGCACCCCTGTAAAAATTCCTAAGAGAAAATAAGGCGCCCGTCCACAAGCAATCAGTATACTGGTATTCAGAGGAGCGGCCTTATTCAGCGTTATGGTCGTCAACGGAATGGCAAGAACGGTTACCTGCGTACCAGGCAAAGAAACAAACTGTCCGCTAAGAATCAGAAAAAAAGATGACGGCAAGCGGAGAGTTGATTGTGGTAAGCTCTTCATCATTAGGTACCTGATTATCGGTGGACTGTTAAACCATATCCAAGACGTTGTAATTCGTCCCCGGCAATTTTTTCAAACTCTTTAATTTGTGCAGGCGATAAATCTTTCATATAACGACCACTGCGATCGGTATACAGCGGTTTACTGACTGCTTCAGCAGCGGGGTGTCCCCAGGGATTGTCATTAAGGGCGTGATGTTGTTCTGTATGCCGCAGCGGAGCTTCACTCCAGGGCAGCCCAAGGAAATCGACGATCTGTCTCAGTACAGTCTGTGGATTGAGAACCAATTCTTCATATTTTATTTCGAGATATCGCTCCCTCGGCGCCATTCTGTGTGCCTCCCCGACAATTTCGAGCCAGCCTTTTGCCGCTTCCGCCACACTCTTGTAGCCCCAGTCGGGTACAGTTTTAAGGTGCGATGCCGACAAATCGCGGCCATCCCGAATGATGTGAATAAAATGTGCTCTGGGCCAGATGGCGGAATAACGAGCAACATCTTTGATTTTTCTCTGAAGCTTAATTCCCCAGCGCTGTTTACCCGCTTTCTCACGTAAATATTCACCAAGGGATTCAATTAGAAAGCAACGGCCGTCTAAATCTAAAAGGTTGCTCCTGCGCCGTCTCATCACGTCTACAATTTGCGACCTGATCTCTTCACGACACAAGCCAGAGCGTTCGCACTGGGCGACAAAATGTATGCCGTCATACCATTTTAAGGGGATAGAATCTTTCGTTGCTCCAATAAGGATTGCAGGATTTTCATCCATAAAATCGCACGCTTCCAGGATATGTGGCCCGAGATTAACAGGTTCAGTAAAATCTATTTCGGGTGCAATTCTTAGATCCGGATGAGAGTCAAGAATCACACTCAGCAAGGTGGTACCCGATCGATTTTCACCCCCCAGAAAGATCGGATTTGATAATAAATGTTTGGCAGCCTTAGCTTCATAATCAGACATAATTACCCCTACCTGTAGTGTTTTTAACTAACTGTTTTAAATGAAAAAAAGATAATATTGATCGCGTAAATCTCACCCGTTTCTACCATGCATAGTCTGCAGATTACTAGGTTGGTTTTGTTAGTTTTACTTAACATTAGCAAATATAATTATCGACTTTAACCCAAATTTTGCTAATTATATACTCAAGAAATCTACTGACACGCTGGTACTATTTAGAGTATGTCACGCCTGATTACACTACGTCTTTGATGGAACTCGTCATCTTCCGGCAGCGCCAACGGTAAGAAAATCAATAATTTATTGTTTTACTACTCCGGGCTGCTATTGGTCAGGGCCGATTGAAGGTACTTATGGCTAAAATACAACATGTTGTGACATTCAAAGGGCGATTTGAACAATTCGATACTGTCATCATTGGCTCGGGGCCATCTGGTTCGACCGTTGCTAATACTCTGGCGGAGCAGGGTGATAATGTTCTTATTTTAGAACTGGGATCTGTCGCCTCCCCAGGTGCAATATTAACTGAACATCAGTCAATTTTTAGCCGAAGCCTATCGGGAGATGGGACAAGGGACGGAAATCCATGGACTGCATGTTGCGTAGGAGGCGGAATGCAGTTTTATTCTGCCATTACATTCAGATATCGTGAACCAGACATGCGTGCCAGCCGATATCTGCAATCAGATCTTCAAATGGATTGGCCTATTGAGATTAATGATCTGGAGGAGCATTACGGGTACATCGAGAATTTATTAAATATGAGCAATGACCGTGCCTATCCGATCAGTGCCAGAGGACGCAATATTGCAAATGCGATGTCATCACTCGGCTACCAGCCACAAAAAATACCCCTGGCAATTTCCCCCCCTGGCAGAAGAGCAGGATGTGGTTACTGCAGTGCCTGTGATAGTCGCTCATGTCCACAGGGTGCCAAAGCTTCCGTGATGAATCTCTCTCTGCTTGATGGGACATATCTCAAGGGAAATATAACCGTCCTTTATGGATGTGTGGTTAAAAGAATACTGTTATCAAATGAAGGTCATGCGCATGCACTCGAATGTTACATCCCCTTTTGCGCTGAACACCTTATTATACCCGTACATAAACTAATTTGCTGCGGTAACGCCATTCAATCCGGTTCACTATTACTTCGGTCAAAATCCTCCCTTGCCAGACGAGGAATTGGGAATGAATATGATTTGGTGGGCCGGGGCCTGTCATTCAAGGTTAGCGGATATACCGTGGGTTCAAACCCGGAATGGAAAAATGATGCAGAGCTCGGTAAAAAACACCCTGGCGCACCAGCAACAATATATACAGATGATTTTTTCCAGTCTTCCGCTGCACCCACTGGCCTGGGCGGCTTACTCTATGAAGCAGCGTCACCTTTACCAGAAAATAACATTGGTTGTTTAAGATTACATTATCTGGCCGGGGAGGAACCCTGGTCATATAACAGAATTATTCTTGATGATAATGTGGATGGTTTCGGTATGCCTCTAATCAGATTTAATTACAGAAACACTCACACTGATATCGCGCGTTTAGATTTTTTAGCCGCACGCGCTGAGGATATTCTACGTGAGGCCGGTGCCAGTTATATACAGCGTGAGGTACCTGTTTACCAAAAAGGGAGCTCTCACTTGCATGGAACGGCACGTGCAGGGAGAAACCCAATGAATTCCGTAGTAGATCCTTATGGCAAAGTCCACGGTTACGATAATATCTACGTTATGGATGCCTCAGTGATGAATTTTGCAGGCAACTGGAATCCTACGCATACCATTATGGCTAATGCAAGACGGATGGCGAAAGCGATAAGCTAATCTTAAAATACAGGTAGGGTAAAATGAATAATGAAAAGTTATTACATAAAGCTCTTTCAGTTACTGCTGCACGTCAATACGATATCGATTCACATCCCCCTTTTGTGGTTCAGAGCGCAAGAGGAGCCTGGCTGAAGGATTGTGATGGTCGGGATATATTAGATATGACATCTTCGAACGGTACTGCGTTATTCGGCTACTGTAACGATGAGATCAATGCCAGTATTATCGAGCAGATTAGCCAAAGAGGTGCCATTTTCCCCACAACACTTTCACCTCAAAGAATTTCGTTAGCAGAATGTATTATTGAACGATATCCAGCAGCCGAAAAAGCCGTTTTCTTTCGTACCGGATCTGACGGTACAACTGCTGCAGTAAGAATGGTCAGGGCTTATACGGGCAGACGCCTGATTTTATCGAGCGGATACCATGGCTGGCACGACTGGCACAGAAAATTCGATAAGCCTGGTTGGGATGCCCAATGCGATATTTTCCATTTTGGCTATAACCTGGACATATTGTCTAAATTACTTGAGCAAGGCCAGGAGCGCATCGCAGGAGTCATCGTGACACCAGAACCGGGATGGTATTCGGTAGACCATCTTAAAAATATGTACCAATTATGTCTGCAGAAAGGGATCCCTTTTATTCTGGATGAGGTTATGTCAGGACTTCGTTATGGCGCAGCGGGTCTTAATGGCTCTGGTGTACCAGCAGATCTGGTTGTTATTAGTAAAGGGCTGGCTAATGGTTTAGCATTGTCATGCGTTATGGGCAAAGCGGATATCATCGATAGTTATGATGCAGCTGGTCTGGCAGGAACCTATAATAAGGAAGTGACGCCAATGGCAGCCGGCCTTACCGCTTTGCGCCTTATTAAAGAGCAGGACCCGTACCCGGCAGCGCTTGCCATTGGGTCCGACCTGATGACAGAATTACAGCAGGCTGCAAATGACGCTGACGTACCCTTATGGGTAACAGGCGCTCCGCTGATGTTTAAAACCGTCTTTTCCAGTGCAGCTATCGCTAATACAGTAACTTCAGCTTGCTTTGAAGGTGGGGTATTGATGGAGTGTAATGGAACGCACATGGTTAATTTTTCTTTTGGCTATGAGGAAAAATCTTATGCAGTCGCGATTTTTAAAAAAGCGCTAAGCAGCATTAAACATAGCTGTGACTTTACCGGTACAGGTAGTAATGGCCTGAATCTATCTCTGCGTGAGGGGTATGCGCGCGCTGCATTTGGTGCCGTTTTCGAAGATAATATGTCGCATGATATAGAACGGGCCGTGCAGCCAAATAAGGGAGGACTCTTTTAAGATGTACCGGCTATAAATTAAGATGGCCGTGCATCTGAAGAAACTTTCTATAAACCTTCATCTAACAACTACAGGGCGCGCTTCGGTGAGCCCTTTATCATTGCACCCCGAAATCAGGCGGTAACGATTTGAGGGTGATCTGTAAGCCATAGGGCCTTTATCTCACAGGCTCCGTCATGCTCCGGACGGCTTTAGTAATTACCGGGCCTGGAGAGTATCACTGCCCACACGCCACGCATGCCCTGTCAGAAGGCGTGTGCTCTGCCAGTTAGCAACCAGCGCCCACTTTAGCCAGTAATGATTCTCATTCATGTAAAGAGTATCAAAAATCTTTCCGGTCACTTACTGAGTTAATCTCGTCAATACCTGATCTATTTATTTAGCGGTCTATTGATTTTTTGTTTAACTAATTTTCGCACTCACTTTGAAATGATATAAGTCACGGTGTTGACTATATCACTAATAAATCTCAGGCCATTTTAAAATATAGTGCCAAGCAGTGTTTAGGTTAAAAAACTTATTAGGTGAGTTATTTAGATTTTATAGGGTTTTATGGTGTCAATCGCGCTTCCACGCAGCTTTTTTTAGCATATTACACTGATGAAAGCCACTTTATCGGGATCTTGCTGTATTGTTGCTCAAATTGAGAGCGGATAAGGATTGCTAAGGTGGGGTGTAGTATATAGTCTACAGGTTCTCCTGTGATGGGTAGAAAGTGATTACATGTTTAGCATAAAAAGGGTCCGCCACTAAAATATAAACCTTAGTGATAAACCCTATGTTTACCATCTGTATAACGAATAACAAAGTGACCAGTGAATATAGTACCACTTATTATTATTTTCTTTATAAGGAAAGTCTCAAATAACATCTTAAGTCGTCTGGGGGCTGAAATGGAAAAAATGCAGTTTTTCACACTTTTATCACGCTGGCCTTTGGTTGAATTTAACCATATTAAGGTTGTTGAATATTATGAAGAAGAGAGCGTTCTACCTAAAAAGGATTTGTATATTCATCACTTAACCAAGCATGATGCTCAGCTCTTTCTTTGCCATGTCCCGCCGCACAGGGATGTTGATGATTTGCTGGCCGTCTACACGGATTGGCTGAAAGACTATGGTAAAGTCAGGCGGGCAAGTACCGATCCGGGCAAGCCATATCACTATCATACTGTGCAAGCTGAATCAGAGGAGCGGGTTTCAGAAAAGCGGTTCAGTAATATTCTGGAGGATTAATCATCTTCCAGACTCCCTGTCGTTAATTGTGACCCGTTATCACTTTGATTTAGCTTGCTCTAATAGCGATTTGATTGATTAAAGATTGTCGTACCTAATCAGGTTTTGCCTTAAATATTCTCAGTGAATGTTAAAAATGGAAAACCCTATGTACAAATCTCTGCTGTTGAGAGTGGGCGTGACAATACGTCAGCTCAGGCGACGAAAAGGGCTGAGTCAGCTGGACCTCAGCCACCTGGCACATATGGACAGAAGCTATCTGAGTGAGGTTGAGAACGGCAAGCGTAATATTAGCCTTTCGAGCCTCGTGCGCATCGCACAGGCGCTGGACGTATCTGCGGAAATCCTGATTGACAAAGGCTAGTGAGAAAATGAAGTTTTCAGATTATTTTCACAAAAATCATATCGTTCATGCTATAGAAAATTTTGGCCTGAACTTAAACGCGTTGACCGGCTTATTAGGTTATTAAATAACGTCTGGCATTCTGTCTTTATGCATTTCCTTATCACGATTATCGTGGAAAGTTCAGCTGCTGGGTCTTCACCCTCCCGGCAGTTTTTTTATTACTCTTTTCTCCTTTTTTCACATCCGTCCTCTTCTGGTTGAGCCCGCACGACAAGGTTAACGTAGCCCGCTTCAGGCCTTTTCCCTTCAAAAAGGGAATAGCTGCGTCAGCTATTCATTCCACCTGAACCGCGCAGCAGCAGCAGGCATCGGGCTGAATTGCAGTCCAGAATAGAAATATCACCGCTGTTTGGCTGTATTCCCCCAGGCCATGTCTTGCGTGCTTCACCGGCGTGAACAGGGTCTGGCTGCGGCTTTTCTACCCAGCTGTTAAGCCGCAGGCCGTGCCCAGGCATTGCGGATAACAATGCAATCGTCGTGGTGACGTGGGCGCGATCGCTCAGGCTGCAGGCAGTTGCGACGTAAAACCTCAATTACCGGTCCGTGGTGAAAAACAGGGCAGCGAATACCGGTTCCTGAAATGACTTTCCTGTCACGATAGCCGTACGTCCTGCGTGTTGATTGCGCCGCTGATGTTAACTCTTTTTTGGAGACGGTAAGCAAATGACAACACTTTCTCAGCTGTATAAATCTTCTGACCCGCATGGTCTGAAAGCCAGTGCGGTCCCAACCTGGCAGGTGCCCATTGCCGAACTCTATGCTGAGCCGGGTTACAACATTCGTGACATTGACTGGGATCAGATTCAGGTTTTCCGCGACGCTTTTCTCGCCGGGGAACCTGTGCCGCCATTGTCCGTAAAGGCTACTGCAAAGGGGGTGAAGATCGTTGATGGACATCATCGCTATTATGGGGCGGTGATGGCCATTGAGGCGGGTTTCAATATAACGCATCTTGCCTGTGAAGATCTGAGCGGGACGGAAGCAGATCGTTTGATCTTGATGCTGTCCCGCGTCCAGAGTAAACCGTTGGGCGCACTGGAGCGGGCGGTCGCTTACCTGCGGCTGCATAACCTTGGTTTGAGCAACGCGGAAATAGCCAGGCGCGTTAACCGTTCCCGGAGCGATATCACCCGGCATCTCACGCTTTTAGCCTGCGATGAAGAGTTGATCGCCATGGTACGAACGGGCGAGATCGCCGCGACAACCGCCCTGGCACTTTCGCATGAGTACGGCAACCTGGCGGTAAGCATTGTCAGGGCGCGACTGAAAGCGGTAAAAGCGATGGGTAAAAAAAAGCTTACCCGTGATGATTCCATTCTCAGTTTTAACGCTACCCGCGCCCGACGCCTGGTGGAGCTGATTGCCGAGGCGGAGGTTAATCAGATCTCCGGCGGCACAAGGACGCTGATGGTGTCGGAGGAAAAACTCAGGGAAATCCTGACCATCGTTGGACAGTATCGGATGTCCGCCGGAAAGGGCAGCACGTCAGGGGCGCACGCTGTGGAGCCTTATCCGGCAGCTAAATACCCTTTAGCTAAGACCGACATGATCAGAAGCAGCGGCATTAAAGTGTGGGCCTGCGCCGCAGCGGCTTTTGGCGATAAGGCTGAATATACGCTGCTGGAGTCGAAGTATGCCCATCTGTGGGCTGCGGATGACGTGGAACAGCCGGAAGTTGTGGTGGTACTTCCGCCTAAGCGGGCTCGAGTCGTGCAGAGAAAAGCCAGTGGGGATTCGAAATCGCTGCGGCGATGGCTGGATGGCTGGTTTGGCGATGCGGACGTGAAGGAAGAGATGTTTGAGCGTTTTAGTACCGTGGCGGCCGAAACCCGTGAGGAGCGGGGGATAAGCATGGATGAGTTTTTAGCGGTGGCTGGGCGCACCCGAAGCGAGAGCTGGGCAAATATCAGGCTGTTGCGCACTGAGATTCGGGAGGTATTAACGCTTGAGGATAAGGGTAAGCAGGAATAACAGAGCCATGGTTAATCAAGTGAAACCACGGATATCCGTTACGGTTGAGTCACGGATATCCGCTATTACGCCTGTCAGCGCGATATAATCCCCACTCAGCCTTTATCTGATTACCAGAACCATGAGGACATGGCAAAGCAGTAGACCAGAGTGAGGGTAAGCAGAGCGAACTCGATGGGTTTGATGAAATACACAGCATCATGTCAGCGTTAAGGATAAGTAGAATCTACATCGGTTTGAATTACGGAAACTTTAATCTAAATTTTTATCCTGCTGCTAACGCCTCACTCCGTCAGGTCGCACGCCATCTCCACGCTGCTCAATTCGCCTGCCGTCGGAGAGTGATAGATACCTTCACGCACCACGCGAAACCCATGCCGCTGATAAAAAGTACAGGCATTCGGCGTTGAATCGAGCGTCAGCCTGCGTATTCCCCTTTTCAGGGCTTCATCTTTGATCGCCTGCAAAATGCGACCGGCCAGCCCTCGGCCCATAAAGTCCGGCAGCGTAAAAATCGCTTCCACGCTCTGCTGTTTCAGATCCAGAAAGCCGGTGGCAACCGGAATCCGCCCCCCGGGCGCATCGATGACATAGAAGGGATTGTCTGCAATGGTGCGTGGGAAACCGGCGGGCATGGCATCGGGCGTCCAGGCACCGATCGTTGATGCGCCGTAAACGTCTTTGCATCCATAACGGATGGCAAGGTTACGGATGCGCCAGAGCGCGTTTGCCTCATCGGGTGAGGCCAGTCTTATCTCCATCTCCTCTCCTTATTTTCTCAATCCGTACGTTTCATCCTTCAGATTGTGGATATACCCCCCCGCGTGGTGGGGCAGGGGAACCGGTTGATGACTCATCCATTCTTAATCGCCGGATGCGACATCACAATGATCCCCGGTCTGAGTTTCAGGGCATGATTTCAAGCGGGAACAACGGGTTAAAATTATCAGTTTCTCACGCTCACGCGTACGCAATTATCGATCTACATTAAAAGCATGCTAATTAAGAACGCGCAGGCCACTCACCTGACGCTTACTTTATATACCACATCTGGCCTTATTACACATTTCCTAACCATTCGTCGAACTGATAAAGCTGGCGTAGCGTGACGTTCCTGTCCCGTAAGCGTTTTGTCAGATGACAGCCTTAAGTCGTTACCATAACGACGCCGAACGGGGTACTTATCTCTGGCAACCAGGGCATTGCAGTAACAAGGGGGGCAGTATGATCGGGCATTTGATAGCAGTTGGTACTGGCGCGGCTGCGGTCGCGGGAACGGGCCTGGAAAGTCATCCGGGGTTGGTCAACTACAGCGTGCTGTTTGGCGCTTTTGCGGGCGCGGTTTTTTATGTCGCCAGCGCATCTGATATGCGACTTCTGGTGCGTGCCGCCTACTTTTTGGTTTCAATGATCGTAGGGGTGTTTGGGTCAGGGCTGGCGGGCGCAAAGCTGGCACAGATCCTGGGTTACAGCGATCGTCCGCTGGATGGGCTGGGGGCCATTCTGCTCTCGGCACTGGCGATTAAAACCCTGACCTTTATTAATCAACAGAATCCGGTTATCTGGCTGGCTCGCTGGCGAGGAGGATATCATGGTAATAAGTGATCCGTTGGTCATTGCCAATGTGGCGATCTGTATGGCGATTGTGCTACGGCTAATGTCCTTCCGCAGAGAGGGGTCTTCATACCAAAAATGGGCATCCTGGCTCGCTTATCTGATGATTCTGGCCTACGCGTCGGTGCCTTTCCGCTTCTTTTTCGATCATTATGAACATACGTCATGGGCAATTATCACCATTAATTTGCTGATCTGCGCCGCGGTATACCGCGCCAGCGGCAACGTTGCGGTGGTATTTGCCGTATTCAGGCAGCATAAATAGCCCTGATTAAAACCTTATCCTGTCGCCGCAGCCTGCTGGCGACAGGTTTTTTTTATTTTTCCGGCGGAGGCAGAGACAGGGCTTTATAAACCCGGGGCGAGCATCCGGTTAGCGCCTGCGTCATTTTTCTGTCGAGCCGTTTACAATTTTCTTTGTAGCGCAGTGCGCGGCGTTGGCGTGAGTTCATCGGCAAGCTCTCTTTTAGGGTGAAGGTAAGATAAGCCTGGAAGCTGAATTGATATGCGTCAAGCGCATATGTTGGTGGGAATATAAAGAGGCCCGTTTACCGGGACCTCTGTGGGGGGTTAACCATGGCGCCGGAACTGCTGTGACTGACTCAGCAACACGCGACCCGCTACGTTCAACATCGCCATTTCGTGATGAGATATGGTCCACTCTTTATAACGGGGATTGTCGGATATGACATAAAGTTCCGTTTTAACTTTCTGTAAACGCTTAACAAAAGTGTCTCCGTTGAAGTCGAAAACGTATATGCCATCCCCGTCAAAGGATGACACGCTGACATCAACAAAAATCAGATCGCCTGGCTCAATAGTGCCTTCCATACTGTCGCCACGAACATTGATTAATTTAACGTACGCTTCCGGTTTATTGCCAAAAATTACGCTTGCCTCATTTCTGACATATTCAATGGATTTAATGACTTCTACCACTTCTCTGGCGGGTGGATCCACGCCTTCGCTGGCGGCAAAATCAAGAACATCAACACGATACACATCACCTCTCCTCACGCTGGTTAACGAATCAACACTGGATAAAACCCCAGTATTGTTTAGTTCTCCTGATGAGAATAGCTCAGAAACGGGCACGGTGAGGGCATCGGCAATTTTTTGTAGCAACGCATCACTGTAACCCTGCCGGCCACGCTCAAGGCGGGACAGGTTACCCACGTCACTTTCAACCCGCAGGGCAAGCTCATGCAGGGTCATGTTATTAGCTTTACGAAGCTGTCTGATTCTTTCTCCAGGTTTCATCGGGTTATTACACCTTTTTTATGCGTATCACGCAAAGCGCCTTGCGCATTTTTAAGGGGCATCCTAATATGCGTATAACGCATTATTTTTCTTGCCCGTAAAATGATGCGCCGTATTATCCCGCTCTTTAACAGCCTGAACGCGCCGATACAGGTGCCCGAAAAATGCTACCGGTTATCTTTCACGTTAAAGAGGGGGTTCATCATGAGCCAGATTGTCTCCATTTTGAAGTATGAAGAGGGCTACCGGGACGAACCGTTTATCGATTCGTTAGGCTATCCCACCGTAGGTTGTGGCATCAAAATCGGTCCGAAAGGCGCCTCTCTGACCAGCTATATCTTCAAGGTTCCCCGACAGGTCGGTGAACTGTGGATGCAAACGCTGGTTGAGGGGAAGATTTTTGCGATGCAGCAACGTCCCCTGCTGGCCAGTGCGCTGGATCAGTGTAACGACGCGCGTTCAGACATTCTTTACAGTATGGCTTATCAGATGGGAGTGGAAGGTCTGAGCGGCTTCAGTAATACGCTTGCCGCCATTGCCCGGGGAGACTTTTCGTCCGCTGCTGATGGTATGTTAAACAGCCTGTGGGCCAGGCAGACACCCGCCAGAGCGAAGCGACACGCGGACGTGATGCGCAGCGGCAGCTATGAAAGCTATCGGGGGCTGCTATGAAATTTTCCCTTTATCTGAGCGGCGTAGTGATTGCGCTGCTGCTGCTGTTGGTGATTCGTCGCTACAGCTCAGTGGAGTTTGTACTGCATGCCAGGCTGCTGTTTAAAACCTGGTCGGTGTGGCTGGCTTCACTTGGCTCCGCGATAAGCGCATGGGTTCACTCATTTCCCGATTCTGCCATGCAGGCCTGGCAGATGCTGCCCGCTGACGTTAAGAGCGTTATCCCCCCAAATTATCTTGGCCTGATTGGCGCGTTTATGGTCGCCATGGCGGTGATGGCGCAGTTTGTTCGCCAGCGGACGCTGGCTGATGAGCGTCAAAAGCTCGACTGTCATCACTGATACTCCTCGTTTCACCGCGTTCCATCTGTTCCCAAAACCTGCCCCCGTGGGCACCCCTTGTACGACTATTCCTTTTATCTGGAGGTTTTTATGATCGAAGTGAACTGCTTTGCCGATCTGCGCACCACTGCACCGACGAAAGCTGGCGACATCGCCGCCCTGAAACGCTATTACGACAAAGACTCGTCATTTCACGGCGGCGGCGACTTTGTCGGCTTTCTGGGCACCACCACGCTGACTGATGACGGCGGAACGGTGGCGAAGGGCAGCAGCTTTTACTGGAAGCGTATTATTAACGATCCCGTGCAGGTGAATCTCTATCACTTTGGCGCACGCGGCGACGGCGTAACCGATGACGGCGACGCCTTCAGGCGGATGTTTAGCTGGTCGCAGAGCTACGATATCAACGCAAAAGATATTGGCGTGCGTTTTCCGCCGGGGAAATTTTTGATTTCGCCCATCGACCTTTCGGCCAGCGAAATACCTTATTTTGCGCTTTATGGTGACGACAGCCCTTACGGCGTGTCTCCGGGCACGGTAATTATCTCTGATAAGTCGATCAATACGGTGTTTAAAGTCAATGCCCGGCGCACCGTTATTCGCGGTATCAGCTGGAACGGGCAGGCCAGCGCGGATATCACCGCTACCAGCGGGGCCATTACCGCCGATATGCTCTCCAACGTGCAGCCATTTTTTGAAAACACCACTATCGAGGGCGAGTTCGTGCATATCCGCTGCTTTCGCGTGCAGTATAACGGCGGCACCGTCATCAAGCTGCTGGACACCCTGGATACCCGCTTTGATCAAATCTACAGCCAGAATACCTATGCGCGGGTTTTTGAAGTGGGTTGGTCTAACTCGCCGAATGGCGTCTGGGATCACGCAACGGCAATTGAGCTGAGTAATGCCAACTTCCAGACCGGCTATGGTGATGCCACCCTGTATATGCCACGCATGACCCAGGGGATCATTCACAACGTCTGGATTGAGCATACGCGGTTCCCCGGCGATCTCACTAACGGGCAGTGGATTGTCGATGCATTAAGCGTGGAGGATTGCGCTAATCCGCTGTTAATGAACAACAGTCGGGTGCAGTTTCGTCAGCTTAATTTGCAGGCGGGTGCAAAGGTCAGCATGGATACCACCAGCGACCGCTGGCTGTCAGGCTACGAATCCGGCTGGCGCCGGGAGGAGAACTTTGGCACCACGATGACCGGCTCCATGAAGGCCGGCTGGTACAGCGGCTACCGGCTGAATAATATTTCGGACAGTGATAAATGGTTCCGCATTGGCAAATTCGTCTTCCCGAAAGTCAATCAGCAGTGGACGCTGGAGTTCGTGGGTAAACTGACGAATACTAACCCGGCGGGCACGGCAGCCAGTCCGGTGCAGGCTGTTTCATCCGGGGTGACCTGGCTGAACCTCCAGCGATGCGTCAGTTCAGTCTGGGCGGATATGTTTCATCGCGGCTCGACGTCGGTGATTGATGTCAAATATAAGCGCAGCTATGAAAACATCGTTGAGGTATGGGTAAAACTCAAAGCCGGCAGCGGGGATACCATGTTTAATCTTCGTTCCACCGGCCCCACGCGGTTTGATTCCGGTGAATGCTCCTTGTTTACCCCGGACCTGAGTGAGGTGACCGATCTCACTACGTTGGGTACCGTGACCCCCAGTGCAAGACTCAGCCTGCATAATGGTTTAGCGGGGATAGGGGCTAATGAAAATGGCGTAGTGACCTTAGCGACTGCGGATGCTGCGGTACCTGCCAGCACCGCACCGGGCGGTTACATTACGCTCAACATTAACGGTACCGATCGTAAGTTCCCTTACTATAACTGAGTGCTACAGCCTGAACCTAACCGCCCCTCCAGGGCGGTTTTTTTTTGCAGCAAATAAAGCCGCGGTGCGCAAAAAGTGTTGGCGAACATAGCAGAAGAGTGAAATAGTACGGAATCACCCTCCAGGAATAATCCGTTTTTAGTGGACGAAATTTCTGTTTCAGGGGGAAATTGTGTGGTTTTTCTGCCAGAGGCGTTTATAAAAGTGGCAGCCTGGCCATTAGAATAAATCAGGGGTTGAGCCAGATGAAAAGGGTCGTAAAATAGGACCATTACTTAAATCAGGAGAATGATGTGTCAGAAGCTGCGTCTGTTGAAAACCACCCCGATCGGCTGGAAGAGGCAAAAAATATCGCGCTGGGATGGCGTATTGTCGGCCAGATGGAACCGCATACCTTAGAGGATGCGATTCAGATGCTTCGTGACAGCTCGGCCCATGCGGCAAAAGTCTATGACCTGATCTATGCGGAAATCGCTGAGCGTAACAAAGACCAACCGCGCTGAGCGGAGTGCTAAGACTCACTGCACTCAATGAAATCAGGTAACCGGGCTGCTGCATGCTGAAGGGCAGGCCGGGTCAGTTAGCTGTCGTCGCGCACCTCTTCTGCTCGTTAATATTCGCCTGTTACCAGCCACTGATCGGCTTCTTCAAACATCTCTTCAATGACTCTCATCATGACGGCCTTATCGCTTTTGCTGGCATCGGTTTTCACGCTGTTCGCCTGCATCGGCTTGACCCGGACGTCCGCCTCCGGAAAAACCCGCTGAATGCGTTTTTCAAGCTCGTCCAGAATCATCTGTTGAGCATTAGGTAAACCCGCTACGTTGCGCTTATCGTAAATCAGTTCAACAAACATGTACTTATCCTGGTTAACTGTGCTGTATAAAAATACAGTTATTTTAACCATCCTTCAATCAAATTATGATACAGGCGGGATAACGCATAAACAGGAAATGAAAAATGAAAAAAATGCTGTTAATGGCCAGCGTTCTGATGGCCGGCACGCTGCTTGCAGGCTGTACGAACAATCATATTCTGCATATGAACGACGGGCGCACGCTGGTGGTACAGGGTAAACCGCAGGTCGATAAAGCGACCGGTATGGTGCTGTACACCGATGAAAACGGCAAGCAGCAGGCGGTAAATCAGGCTGATATCAAAGAGATGAGCGCGCTGGACAAGTAGAGGGTGCGGACAAACCAGGAACACTCCTGGTTTGTCCCTTTTCACGAAGGTGACAGTGTCATGTGACGGACTTTTCCCTCATAGTATTTGCGTTAAGTGAGAAAATTTCCGGAGAACGCTGCTCATGTTTCGCATTTTCGCCGCGGGCTGTCTGCTGGTCAGTGCCACCTTTGCGGCGCGGGCCACGCCAGATGCCCAACCGATGAACGCTGAGTTTCAAATTACCTGCCCTGGTCGTCAGACCATGACCGTCACCGAAGCACAATACGGCCTGACTACCCTGATGTGGCCGGGTAATCATTTCCAGATTGCCGCAGGGCAGCAGCAGTCGAGCACCGACAGCGGTACGCGGGTGTCGATTGTGCTGTTTCGAAACGGCGATCAGATGATCGTTAATAAAGCGGATCAGGAGACATTTTTCTCCTTCGAAGGGGCCAAAAAGCTGGTGCCCTGCAGCCGCAGCAGTGAACGGGAGAACGGTGCAGTCACCCTGCAGCGCACCGATGCGACCGGAAACGTAGAATCCTGACCCCTCAGTCAGTTAAAAAACCTGCCCGGCTACTCGATAACCCGCTGGCGACAATCCCGCGGCTGGTGCTCGGCTTCATCCAGCAGTGCCAGCCACTCACGTACGGTCACCTCGCACCAGCCCGGATGACCCCGTGTCACGCTCATCAACACCACGTCTGGCCGCAGCGCCCGGTAGAACTCCAGCGATTTATGCAAATCGGCCTCGTTACTCTCGGGTAACTGCAGCGTCACCCAGCGATTGCCATCCCGTACCAGCGTGCCCCCGACAAACAGATAGGTTTTGCCGAAGGGGGAGGCATAAAGATAGGTGGTACTGCCTGGCGTATGGCCCGGCGTCGGAACCAGGTGGAAGCTGCCGCAGTGTACCTCTGCCAGGTTGAAGGTATCATCGGCTTCAACAAAGGCGCTTACTGGACCGAGCGCCCGGGTATGGCAGTAGAGGGCGGAATTAAACCGCTGTTGCAGCTGTCGCGCACCGGGGCCGGCCTCCTGCCAGCCACTCAGATAATGACGGATTATCCCGCCAAGCCCGGCAATCGTCTGGTGATCGTCAGCATTCTCAACGCGGGAGATCAGCATGTTGCCTCGCTCATGCTGCAACAGAAACCCATGCATCATCCACTCTGATTCTGTCTCACAGGCCGACAACTCCGGCGTGGAAACCCAGAGGTCCTCATATAACTGCTTCATAGGGGCTCCGGGAAGTTAACGCAGCGTAGGGTGCCCTGATAACCTTAACGAAGCCTGGTTACCTTCTACTTTCAAATTGCCGTGGGCGCCTAAGGGTAGCGTGACGGTATCGCGATCGTGGCCAAAAGAGAGGCCGGTAACCAGCGGCAGGCCGGTTATCTGCCGGATTAACGTCCAGACGCTGTCAAAGTCGTAGCCATTATCGTATGCGCTCAGATTTGCAGCGGTAAAACTGCCGGTCACTATGGCTTTCTGTCGGGCCAGAATGCCGCTCTGGGCCAGCTGTAGCAGCATGCGTTCAATCTTGTAGGGATGCTCATTTACATCTTCAATGACCAGGATGCCGTCAGAGAGGGCAGGTAGCCAGGGGGTGCCCACGAGGGAGGTTATCATCGCCAGATTTCCTCCCCATACCGTCCCGCTAACGTCAACGTCCTGCGGTGGCGTTTGCCAGCTCAGGGTGAATTCTGGCGAGGTCAGCGCCCGCCAGAAGTGATCGAGGGTGAAATCAGAGAGCACCTCCGCACCAAAATTACCCGCCAGCAGCGGGCCGCTAAAGCTCTTTACGCCGTGGGTCAGCAGGGCCAGCTGGATCGCGGTGAAATCGCTATGGCCGCAAAGCGCTACGGGCTGCTCCCGAAGACGTGCGGCCAGACCCTGATAATCGAGGTGGGGCAGAAGCCGTGACGCGCCATAGCCACCGCGTACCGCCAGCACAATATCCGGCAGCGTCGCCAGCGCTGCCAGAGCGTTCACATCCTGCAGGCGCTCTTCGTCAGTCCCGGCAAAACGGCGATCGCGTCGGGGAATAACCTCCGTCTGGCTCACCTGATGCCCCTGGGCACGCAGCCGATCGACGGCCAGATGGGCGGCATCCTGATTAAGGCAATAGCCGGAAGGGGCAATCAGATGAAAAGAACGCGGAGTAACGGACATAATCTTCACTTTAATCCTCTAACGGGTGGAATAAATGGCGCATTTCAGTGTGCTACGCTTACCGCTGGTGGTCGGGTTGAGCCATGCGCTGCATAATGTTTGCTTTTTATACCGACTCCAGTGAATTTTTTTGGCAGACCGGGGGTCCAATAACCCGATAATGACTAAAAGCCTGTCCTAAGTCACCCTCTGACCCGGCAAATTCAGAGTTACGGTAATTTTCCACAGGTCAGCGGCGGGTATGATAGGTCGCAGGCTAAGGCGCAAAGGATAATGAAAACGTGAGAAGCGTTAACTACGTTGCAATCGCAGGGGTGCTCCTGCTGGCAGGCTGTGCCAGCAAACCCCATAAACAGACCGTCACCGTACAGCAAACACCATTAACCAAGGCCCCACCGCAAAAGGTCGCGCAGGCGTGGTCGATCTTTACGGAGAATGCGGCCCACAGCTACGGAATCGATCAGAAGCTGGTGGATGCCATTATTTCAGTGGAATCGGGCGGCAATCCAACGGTAGTCAGTAAGTCGAATGCCATTGGATTGATGCAGATTAAAGCCTCCACGGCCGGCCGTGAAGTCTATCGCGTCCAGGGGCGTCGCGGTCAGCCAAGCAGTTCGGAGCTGCGCGATCCGGTGAAAAATATTGATATCGGTACCGCCTATCTGAAAATTTTGCAGGATCAGTCGCTGGCGGGCATTCGCGACCCTGAAACGCTGCGTTACGCGACGATCGTTTCCTATGCCAACGGGGCCGGCGCGCTGCTGCGCACCTTCTCTCCCGATCGCGACCGGGCAATAGCCATGATCAACGCGATGACGCCGGAAGCGTTCTATCATCACGTTCAGAGCAAGCATCCCGCTGCGCAGGCACCGCGCTATTTGTGGAAAGTCACCACCGCCTACCGGACTATCTGAACCCTGTGTTGACCGGCGGGAAGGGGATCCTCTCGCCGGTTTAACTCTGACAGAGTGATAACAGCTACTGAAAGCGGGTCGCTTTATCGCGCGCCAGGCGCTCAAGTGAGAAAATGACCTGCTGGAGCTGACGTTCCTGGTCGGCGCTAAGTTTCTGGAAGCGAAAGCTTAAACGTGGCGTGATAACGGTTTGATTTTTGCTGCCGACCACGCTGCGCTGTCCAATGTTCACTAATCGGGCATCCACCTCGAAGCGACCATATTCCCCCATCTCCAGACGCATGTTTTTAAACAGCTCACCTTCTGCCAGACCTGGCGGCAGCGGGCATTCTGCCAGTACGCTAATCCCCCCCAGCGAGATATCCTGCAGGCGCAGGCGTCCCTGTCCGCTCCCGTCGGGCCAGCCCACGTAACAGGTGAACAGCGGCGAGAGCGGTGCGGTTACGCGAAAAAACTCTCTGCGCTGAATCATCATCAGGTCATCAGGCAGGCCGGAGGTAAAGGCGGGCAGGCCGGTATGGCTGGTGATAGTCAGTTGAGAAACGGCAAATTCAACTTTCGCCCCGGCGGTTTCCGCCGTCATATTCAGCAGCCGGGCCTCAGCGGCGAGCTGATTGTCATAATCATTACTGCCATAATCGACAATAAACCTTTCGCGATCCGCACACAGCAACCGGGTAATAAACTGGCCGCGTTGATGAGTCACCATTACCGGGGTCTGATTTTTGACCAGATCTTTCAGGACGCCCAGCACGGCCAGCGGGCCGCGTTTGAGGTACTGCTCGTTATCTTCCTCTTTCACATCCCTCTCCTGATGAATGTTGAAACCAGATTTGAATAGTTCTGCGGCAATTTATCGGCAGATTCTGATGACTTCTTAACACCTGTTATAAAAAAGTTGAAAAAAACTTTAGATTTAAATCACAAGGTTAGAATCTTAGCCTATACTTACGCGGTCTAAATGTAGCAAGGGAAGGAGTAGGGAATGGGTATTATATCGTGGATCATTTTTGGTCTGATCGCAGGTATCATTGCTAAATGGATTATGCCGGGTAAAGACGGCGGTGGTTTCATCATGACCGTTATCCTGGGCATCGTGGGTGCAGTGGTCGGCGGCTGGATCAGCACCACGCTGTTCCATATGGGCAAGGTTGACGGTTTCAACTTTGGTAGCTTTGCCGTGGCGGTGGTAGGCGCGATTGTCGTGCTGTGGATCTACCGCAAAGTCAAAAGCTGACGCATACGCAATTGAATGAAAAAGGGAGACGGAAACGTCTCCCTTTTTTTGTCTGTCTGCGACGGATCAGGTTTCCAGTGGCTTCAGATGATCGTCGGCGCGCAGGGTCATAATGGCGATGGCGCTGATAATACAGGTCAGCGTCACGTACCAGGCGGGGATAAACACATTGCCCGTCCGGGCTATCAGACCGGTAATAATCAGCCCGGCACAGCCGGAAAACACCGCGTTAGAGAGCGAATAAGCCAGCCCCAGTCCGGTATAGCGTACCCGGCCAGGAAACATCTCTGCAAGCATGGCAGGGCCAGGCCCGGCGATGATACCGACCACCCCGCCCGCCATCATCACTGCCAGGGCTTTCAGCCAGACTGACGTGGTGGGCTGCTGGAGCAGCGCCAGCAGCGGAAAGCTGAATACAATCACCGTTACCATCGCCAGCAGCATTATGCGTCGCCGACCAAAGCGATCGCTCAGCCGTCCGGAGGGCAGGATGGTGAGGGCAAAGCCCAGATTACCCAGTACGGTCGCCGCCAGCGCCTGCTGAAAGCTGGCGTGTAATGACGTCTGCAGCCACGAGGGCATAATCACCAGGAAGGTATAGCCCGCCGCCGACCAGCCCATCATTCTGCCAATGCCCAGCACGATGGCTTTTACCACCACCGGTAAGGGCGCAGGTAGAGTATGCTGCGCGGCAGCAAAGGCCGGCGGTTCCTCCAGCTGAGTGCGCAGCCAGAGCGCCACCACGCCAAGCGGCAGGGCAAGCAGAAACGGCACCCGCCAGCCCCAGCGCGTGAGCTGATCGCTGGTAAGCACGGCGGCCAGAACCGCCACCGTCGCCGCGCCCGCCAGCAGACCCAGCGCCACGGTAAAGGACTGCCATGCGCCGTAGCGCCCACGCTTGCCCGGTGGGGCGAGCTCGGTCATCAGGGCCACCGCGCCGCCAAATTCACCTCCGGCGAACAGGCCCTGAAGCATCCTCAGCAGGGTAAGCAGCAGCGGGGCGGCAACGCCTGCAACGGCGTAGGTGGGCATCAGGCCAATCAGGAAGGTGGCAGAGGTCATCAACAGCAGCACGGCAATCAGCGTCGGTTTTCGACCAATGCGATCGCCAATACGACCAAAAATCATGGCGCCGATGGGACGGCAGAAAAAGGCCAGTGCAAAGGCGGCATAGGTCAGGATCAGGCCGGTCAGTTCACTTTCTCCCTCAAGCTGGAAAAAGTTTTTGGCAATAATGGTCGCCAGAAAGCCATAAACAGCAAATTCATACCACTCAATAAAATTGCCTGTTGAGGCGGCAATCAACATTTTCTTATCCGGAACGGGGGCAGTTGCGTTATGCATGGTTAATGCCTGGGAAGGTGAAAAGAGAAAGAGTGACAGAAAAAAACGCTGTTGGGTAACAGGAAGCCGTTATGACGGCAGCGCGTGAGGTACGCGCTGCCGAACCTGCTTATTTGATATCACCCACGTTGTTGCAGGTGATGCCTTTTGGACAGTAGAGATCCATCAGTTTCAGCGTGACGCCGTTGGTCCAGCCGAAGCCGTCCTGCAGCGGATATTCACCGCCGCCCCCGCCGCCGAGCCCTTTTCCTTCCACCACGTATTTCTCAACCAGCTTGTGCTCTTTGTCATAGGTGGTCTGAACATTTTTCAGGAAGCGAATGCCGATATCCTTCGCCAGCGCCTGCTGACCATAGTTGTTCAACCCCTCTACGGCCGCCCACTGAAGCGGTGCCCAGCCGTTCGGCGCATCCCACTGCTGGCCGTTGTTAACGGTGGTCGTGACCAGTCCACCCTCTTTCAGCAGCCGACTCTTCACCACGGCTGCCGTGCGGCTGGCCTGCTTATCGGTCGCGACCTGAAGGTAGAGAGGAAAGAGCGTCGCGGCGGTTAACTGCGGACGTACGGCACCTTTCTGCCAGTCGTAGTCCGCGTAAAAGCCCTGTTTCTCATCCCACAGATAGCGATTGATCGCCTGCTGACGTTTTTTCGCCAGCGCGTCGTAATGCCTGCTGGCGTCAGCCTGTTTCGCGACCTGATTTGCTTTCGCCAGGGTCTTTTCGAGATGGAACATCAGGGCATTCAGGTCGACCGGTACAATGCGCGTGGTCTGAATGGTGGAGATATCGTTCTGGGTGCCGAACCAGCGGGAGCTGAAATCCCAGCCGGAGGCCGCGCCCGCGCGCAAATCGCGATAAAGGCCCGCTTTCTCACGATGGTTAGCTTTCTCCGCCGTGTTGACGTCATCCAGCCAGGATTCGGTGCGCGGTACGTCGCGGGCATCCCAGTAGCGGTTAAGCAGCGTGCCGTCCTTCAGCTTCACCACGTTTTTACTCGCGTCTCCCGCCTTAAGGTTGTCCGCGCCCGCCATCCAGTAGTCGTACTCTTTCTGTAGCTGCGGCAGGTATTGAGTGTAAACGCCGTCGCCCTGATGCTGCGCCAGCAGATCGACCATCAGGCTGAAGAAGGGCGGCTGTGAGCGGCTGAGATAGTAGCTGCGGTTACCATTAGGGATATGACCATATTTATCCAGCAGGGAGGCGAAGTTATTCACCATATCCTCGACCCGATCCCAGTGTCCGCTCTCTGCCAGGCCCAGCATGGTGAAATAGCTGTCCCAGTAATAGATCTCGCGGAAGCGGCCGCCGGGCACCACATAGGGTTTTGGCAGCGGCAGCAGGGAATCCCAGCGCGCGGGCTGGCTGGCGGAGCGGGTCAGTACCGGCCAGAGGCCATTAATATGTTCGCGCAGGCTCTGCCCGGCAGGCGGGACATATTTATCGCCGTCGACGGGAAGGGTGAAGTTGGTGTCAACAAAATGGCGTAAATCGAAATTACGCTGCTTCTTCTGCATCTGCCAGTCGGCAAGAATGGTCGAGGGATCGCTCTTCGGGATCGCATCCGCAAAAGTTTTCTGATCGGAAAAAAGCTTCGCCGACTGCACGGCCTGAAACAGCGGCCCCAGGCGGATATCCGGCGGCTGGGGGGACTGACTCAGCATAGATTGCTGCGCGTCGCTTTGCTTTGCAAAAGCGGTATCGGCCAGCGTGGAAGAGAGAAGCAGTGGCAGTACCAGCATGGCCCGCCATTGACGTTTTTCGACTTGTTGCATTGGTTGTTCTCCATGTCCAGACCAAATCCAGTCTGTAAGTAGTTGACCCTGAAAAGAACTTTAGTCGATATTTCGCATTCCTTCCGCCACGAAGCCGGGAAGTGTGAAGCCGTACGGCTTTTCGTCAGGTGCAGTACCAGCAGGTCATACGGTCAGCGGGCAGATGGACTATCCCGGGCGCTGTTTTTTCTTTAATCTGAAACCATTCATCAGCATATTACCGAAAATAATGAGGGTTCTGTCATGACGAATTCCGCCTTTCCCCTGACGACGGGTGTTCCCCCGGCAAACCTGGCTGACCGCGTTCGCGGCGTCGTGCAGCAGGCGCTGGACGAGCGACGGCTGGTTGGCGCGGTGGTGCTGGTCGCCCACAATGGCGAGCTGGTCCACCAACAGGCCGCGGGCCTTGCCGATCGCGAAAGCGCGCGACCCATGACCCTGGAGACGGTATTTCGGCTGGCGTCAGTCAGTAAGCCGATTGTCTCTACCGCGGCAATGGTGTTGGTGGCGCAGGCGCGTCTGGATCTGGACGCCGGCATTGAACGCTGGCTCCCTGAATTCCAGCCACGTCTGGCCGATGGCGCACCGGCCTCCATCACTCTGCGACAGCTGCTGTGCCATATGGCCGGGCTAAGCTACCGCTTTTCCGAGCCTGATAACCAGGGCCCCTGTGCGCGCGCAGGGGTGTCCGACGGCCTGGATGCCTCCGGCATCAGCCTTGATGAGAACCTCCGCCGGCTGGCCAGCGTACCGCTGCTGTTCAGGCCGGGTACGGACTGGCGTTACTCACTGGCGACCGACGTACTGGGTGCGCTGATCGCCCGCGTTCAGGGTACGACGCTGGATGTGGCGGTACGGGATCTGGTGACGGGTCCACTGGGTATGACCGATAGCGGATTTGTGATGCACGACACCCAATCTGTCGCCACCCCCTACGTAAACGATACGCCGCAGCCGCACCGGCTGGCAGAGGGGGAAACCGTTCCTTTTGACGATGAGACCCTCGGCGTACACTTCAGCCCGGGGCGGATCTTCGAACCGTCCGCTTTCCCCTCGGGTGGAGCGGGTATGGCGGGCACCGCAGGCGATGTTATGCGCCTGCTGGAAACGCTGCGCCAGCAGGGCGGAGAGCTATTGCCCGCCGATCTGGTTGCAGAAATGGGCCGCGATCAGACCGGCGGCATAAACCTCCCCGACAATCCGGGCTTCGGCTTCGGCCTGGGGTTTGCCGTTCTGCGTGATCCTCAGCAGGCCGCCTCGCCGCAGTCAGCCGGTACCTGGCGCTGGGGAGGCGTTTATGGTCATTCGTGGTTTGTGGATAAGGAGCAGGGCCTAAGCGTGGTGGCATTAACCAATACGCTGTACGAAGGGATGTCCGGCAGTTTTGTCACCGAGCTACGGGATGCCGTTTATGCCGGGCTGGAGCCGGGGTAAGGCTGGGTTTTGGTTGGGGTAAGGCTGGGGTTGTGGAGGGCTGGAGTTGGTGTTTGGCGGGAAGTGGGATGGGAACGGCGTGGGTGAGAAGAGGCGGGTGGATGGGGCGAAGGGAGGGACGCTTCGGGGGAAATAAACCTTACTAAGATCCACGCATGCGCGTGGATTTTATAGGTTTTTTTTGATGTCATCTTACCCGCCAATAGTGCACACGCGACTAAGTGAGTAAACTCTTAACCAGAGGTCGCTCACATGACAAAGCCAGCATCAACCAGTAAGAAGCCACGTATGCAACATACGCCTGAGTTCCGCAACGAAGCCCTTAAGCTTGCAGAACGCATCCTCCAAAAGGCCGCGACATACTTCGCGAAGCGCCTGAAATGAAGTAAATTTGCCACTCAGATCGTTTGACTCTGGGGCAAACCTCGCAATCCATGCTCGACCATCGCCATGTAAACCGCAAAGTAGTTCAGCACCATTTGCATGAAGGTCAGGTGCAGGATGATGGTGTTGTTCTCTGTATCGAGCGTCAGTAATCCGCCAACCTCTGCGGCTTTCAGGCATCGTCTGATGTGCGAGCGTGACACACCACACTTGAGCGAGGCTTTCAGGTAGTTGTATTTGATCACCGCCGTCTGCTGTTTGATGCTCTCGATATAGAGATCCATCAGCAGCATATGCCCGGCATCTCTGAAAATGAACGCCTTACAATCCGGCACCATATCGAAGATATACACCTGACTGAGGGTGATTTCGGCATATTTTTGGAAATAAGCAGCGGTGAAATTTTCCATTTTCAGACATCCGGATACATCGAAATCAGGATAAAGCATCCCATAGGGGATCATCATGGTATTAATTAACGCACGGGTTTCATCAAGCGCTTTTGACGTCACCTGATAGTTTAACTTTCGTTTATCCTGGGGATCCTTTTTGACGTCCATACGGCCACCTACCCGGATAAAGAGCAGAAAGGAATCGATCGTATTGTCACTGATTAACCCCGTTTTTTTACAAAAATCTTTTACGTGGCGAAGCGTCGGTTTTTCTGTCGTAAAAAAATACGCCATGATGGCCGAACCGATAATAAAACGGTTTGCTTTAAAAATAACCTTAAAATAGAGAGGCTTAGTCAGATAAAGTCTAAACAGAAGTTTATAGTGCTTCTGTATGGCTGCCTCAATATCTTTATGATATTTAATTACTTCTGCACGGAGGGAAATTAATTCTGTGAGTTTTTGTTTGCTCTTCATATTGATGCTTACTTTGCCTGGTTCCATAATACAAATAGAAAAATATCGCCATTGTTTTTTAGTGTTAATTTAAAATTCGTTGAGAAATGGTTAGTTGCACTATATGGCGACAGTGGGTGTTTAGCGATTTATGTTAAAATTAATAAGGGTCTTTATTGCCCTTCTCAGGATAATCCTAGCACTAAAGTGTCTATTTCTCATAAACCCTGATTTCATTCTTACCGGTTAAAATAGTTTAAAAACCCGATACCCTTACTTTTATTGTGTGTATTTTAATTAACTATTTCATTGAGTTAGGCGATTTTTATTACAGCATGGATCTTTCTGCCCTTTCTCTTAAAAAATTAACCACAAAAATGGACAGTGACATATCAGAGGCTGTGTGAGAATTTTCTTATCGCCAGGTTATACCCGTGAGCTCAGATGTCCGGGTTAACAGGGGTACTCTCAGGAGGGGAAATTACCGGCACGTTTTTTTAATGGATCTTATAAGGATTTATCATGGAAGAGTCACGTCATCAGACCCTGCGTTACGGCAATTCTTTTGCGTTCTTTTGTAAAAAGAAGTGCGCCACGCTACGGTGTTTCTTACTGATAGTAATGACTTTTTTATCCATGCCTGCTGCATTGGCAAATATGAGCGTTTATCCCATGGAGGTGACGCTAAATAGCCAGGGCGCAGCGCAGGTACAGACTTTGTCGCAAAGCGGCGAGGCGCAGTTTATTAAAGTCAGCATTAAGCGAATTGATCACCCTGCCACACAATCTGAAAAAGAAATATTGATAGAAGATGCGGTTTCACGCTCGCTAATTGCTACCCCGGATAAATTCGCGCTGGCATCGGGTTCGCAACGTATCATTCGTCTTATTTCGTTAAAACCCCCGGAGAAAGAGACTGCCTGGCGTGTTTACTTCGAGGCCGTCGGTGCGCCGGAGGAATTGAAGGATAACACTGGTAAGGAGAATAAAATCAGCAACCAGGTGGGCATCAATTTAGTCTGGGGCGTGCTGGTTCATATTCCGCCGAAACACGCTGTGTTATCACTCATTTCATTATCATCGAGCGACGTTAAAAACAATGGCACCGTGCGAGTGGTGATCCGTGAAGTCGCTCTCTGCTTGCAAAAAAATAACAGCGGCAGCTGCCGGTGGAAACAAGAACACGCCACGGTATATCCGGATGAGACATTGCGGCTCAAATCATGGGCGCCAGCTGAAATAAACGCTGCACGGGAAATAAGAATTAAATATGTTGATCAGAAAACGAGAAGTATGAACGAATACGTTCTCGGGAAATAATCAACTTATTCTAAAAGAATAACAACCTGTTTGTTATTAAGCAGTTCATTATCAATAAAACGGTCATGGATGCGCGGCATTCTTCAAGCCGCAGGTGAGTTGGCTGTATTAAGTCACCTTCCTGCAGCTCGAACTCTTTAGCGTTGTGACCACCACATGGATTTTCATGGAGCTACAAATGCAAAAATTAATCAAACCCCTTTTAATCGCTGCCGCGTTAACGGCTGCATTTAATGCACAGGCGGTGCAGAAAGATATTACTGTCAATGCCAACGTTGATTCGACGGTTGATATGACTCAGGCAGATGGTACTGCACTGCCGGGCACCATTAATATGCAATATATTCCTGGCCTTGGTTTATCTACTTATTCACTGGATACCAAAATCTGGTCGAATTCTTCTACCGCCAATATCAACGTGGCGCTGGTGAACACTGCCCAGTTAAACGAAACCGTAACCGGTACCGCCGTTCCGTTGAAAGTCACGCTGGGTGCAGATCTGAAACCGATCACCACCACGGCGACTTCCCTGACTTACGCATCCCTGTTTCCGGCGGGCACTGAGAACGGTTCTTCCGTTCTGCCATTGAAAATCTCCCCGGCAACCGTAGCGCCTCTGACGACCGGCACCTATTCCGGCGTGGTCAGCCTGTTAATCACACAGGCAACGACGTCGAGCTGATTTGCCTGAGTTGACTGATCGATTATTTCGGGGGGCAGTTTGCCCCCTTGTTATTCTTTTTCAGCAGGACGCTGTAATGAAGGTCAATTTCCGCATCGTTATAATCGCCTCTTTCATTACCCTGACCCCCTTTCTTTCAGCCCGTGCCGCCACCCAGGTTCCGCCTGGTTTTGAATCGCTGGTCACCGGCCAGACGCTGTGGCTCAATCTTTCTGTCTACGGGCAATCGCTCGGACTTTTTGAAGCTTCCGTTAACCTCGATACTGTCACTTTCCTCAAACCGGAAGACGTGGCGCAGGCAGTGATGGCGCATTATCAAAAGAGTTCTCAGCAGCAAGCGGTACTGGACCGGCTGATCGGCAAGCCTATGGCACGTAATGGAAATCTGGCGTGCAGCAGTAACGGCGGCGCGGCAGGGTGTGACTATCTGGCAACGGATTCCGTTGCGCTTATCTATGATGAAAATAATGCCAAAGTCGCGCTGTTCCTCGGCCCTGAGTTTGTGCCGCTTGCCGCAGACAAGAGCTCGCCATACTTCGAACAGACGGCAGAAACGGAAGCGGCGTTTATCCATCAGCAGAATATTAACTTCGTTACCAACAACGATGACCAGACGTTATCCGTGCAGGGCGCGGGCGCGCTCGGGCTGACGGAAAATAGTTATGCCGGTATTGACTGGGATTATCTGGCGCAGAAATATCGCCAGCAAAATCATCAGGATGTGCATTTTAACAACGTTTTCCTGCGCCGTGACGTCGGCAAACGCTATTACGTTCAGGCGGGGCGCATGGACTCGCGGGATATTTTCAGCAACGCAGGCGGAAATATTACCCTAAGCCAGTTGCCGCTCAGCACCATCGAAGGTGCGCGTGTTGGTTCCACGCTCGCCTGGATGAACAACTCACAGACCGCGCTGGGCACGCCGGTGACGGTGTTTATCACCCGCCCGTCGCGCATTGATGCCTATCGCGATCGGCAGTTGCTCGGCACCTTTTACCTGAATGAGGGGACGCAGAACCTCAATACCACCGCGTTCCCTAACGGCAGCTACACCGTGACGTTGCGCGTTTACGAAGATAACCAGTTGTCGCGCACCGAGCAGGTGCTTTTTAGCCGTACGGGCAATGCCACCAGCCAGAACATCGAATGGTTTGTGCAGGGCGGTGCCATTCCTGACCACGAGGTACAGGGCAACGGTGCAGAATCAAAAAACGGTACCGATCGCCGCGTGATGCAGGCGGGGATCAAAGTGCCGCTCACCCGTGAAGCCGCGCTCACCGGTGGTGTGGCCGCGACCAATCGCCACCATTTTATCGAAAGCGCACTCGATTGGAGTCACGGATTTGATAACCCGCTGCTCGACGGCATTCTCACCACCCGCTTCAGTTACCTGAAGGGCAGCGAAGGCTCGCGCGGCAACATTCAGCAGGTCACCTATAACGACGGTTTTTCCCTCAGCTTTTACCGGAGCGCGCTGTATGCGCAGGATTGTTACAGCAACAACGGCGGCCAATACGGTTTTAGCGGTTGCTATCAGAGCAGCAGCCTGATGTTCAGCGTGCCGGTGAAAAGCTGGTATGTGAACGCCGGTTACAGCGCCAGCAAAAATGAAGGCCGCAACGTGATCCCGGCGCAGCTCGATGATAAAGACGTGGTGCCGGTGTGGACACGCCGCAGCAGCTATAACAAAACGCAGACAGCCACCTGGCAGGCCGGGCTGGGGCGCGGTTACAGCGTCGGCGGCATCAATATCAATACCAGCGCCAACCTTTTTACGCGTACCAACAGCACCGGCATGAAGCGCGATAATGGCGGATTTCTCTCCGTTTCGCTCTCGAGGGTCAGCACGCCGACGATTAATGCGCGCTCGAACTACAGCTCGGTGGGCATGACTTATCAGACTGACCGCAGCAGTAAAGATCAGGTTAGCTATAACGTCGCGCAAAACTGGTATTTCGATGCGCAGAACCAGCAGGAGATCGGCGTGAATCTCAACGGGAATCAGGACAATACGCTGAATGCTTCGGTCTACGGCAAAACCAGCGGCGAGTACGGCAGCGGCAGTCTGGCGTTCAGTTCAGCCTCTTCGGGCGCGTCAAGCCAGCGTTTAAGCAGTAGCGGCAGCTATAACTCCTCAATGGCGGTAGCAAAATCTGGTCTGTACTGGGGGAAATGGGGTAACGGCCTGCCCGGTGCTGCCGTCGGGCTGAACGTCGAGAGCACCGATGACAGCAGGGATACCCGCGTGGATGTCTCCGTTGACGGCGCGGGCAGCGCCAGTCTGCACGGTACCGGCCGAACGTTGTTCAGCGTGCCGGCGTATACGCAAAGTAATATCAGCATTAATGACTCCATCGAATCCACCGCCGGTATGCGCAGTGAAATCACGCAGGGTGCCGGACGCCGGACGCTGTTTATCGCGCCGGGACGGATGCTGGTCAGCAAGGTGAATATCGTCTCGCGCTACACCTATCTCGGCAGACTGATGATCAATCAGCAAACGCCGCTGGAAGGAGCTACGCCGCTAAATGTCGCCAGCTGGTCGGGATTAGGGCAGGGCGGATTCACGGCGGAAACCGATCGCCGCATGGAAAATTTATATATGGCACGTGGCATGCAGATTTACCGCTGCGAACTGAAGGTGAAAAGCACGCATGACGTCGTGCGTTATGTCGGCGACAGCGATTGTAAAACGGTCGAACTCGCGTCTGTGCCGCAGGGCGTTCAGCAGCAGGCAAAAATGCTGATCGCTACCCGCCGGACGGATGAAGGTCCTCTTGCGCGGGCAGAGTTTTCCTCGCAGGAACAACAATAGGGATTTTGTATGAAAAGTAGATTTCTCGCCTGTCTGGCGCTGATATGCCTGATGGCTGGCGCGCAGGCGGCTTCGCTCACGCCGTCAGGACGCAATACCAGCATCGCCGTGTCCTTTGACCGGATGTCTGTACCGGCGCAGTTGCCCATCTGGACCAACGAAAACGGCGGTTATGACACCAACGATGCACCAAAATGGGGGCGGAACACGCTGGTTTGTCAGTCAGGAACCAGCAATCAGTACGGTGCCTGCCTGACGTTTCCGGTCTGGCTGGAAGCGTCCCCCGCGCCGTATCCCGTGCCGGTCTTGTTTACCGAAAGCACCACTAAACAGACGCTGGTGCTCAATGTCTATATGACCAAACGTAGATCGCTAAATAATGTGGTAGTGGCAACCAATCTGGTTCCGCTGAATGCCTTTGGCGGCGAGGTTACGCCGAGGAGCGACGGTACGGATTATTCAGCATATGTAACTTCGTCGGAGCTGAGTAAATTTCCCGCCGCCGGAACCTGGAGCGGAACGCTCAAAATGTCGCTGATGCAATGGCCCGTAACCTGTACCGGGAATCCGCAGAACGTGAACGTGGGCTGTACCAACGCGATCAAGCTGGCTGACTGGATCGCCAGCATGACGTTTAAGGTGACGGATTACGGTAATCAGCAGATCTATCTGCCCGAGTTTGGCAATGCGGCGGCGAATGTGGATCTCGGGCTGAAAATCCTCCCCGGCGCACGTGCCACCACCACCGTAAGCGGCAGCCGTTCGCTGGATATGTGTCTTTATGATGGCAATAATTCGGACAGCAACCGCGTAAGCCTGATATTTCAGGACGAAGGTTCTGCCGCGCCCTCCAGAGCCAGCGGGTTGTTTTCGTTATATCTCATTGGTGGGAATAAAAATCTGGCGCAAGATCGTCTGGATTATTCGATAGAGGTGATTAACCCGCTGACCAAAGCGCGGCAGACAGTGCAAAACGGCACCGAGGTCATCTGGAGCGGCACCAATAAAGGCGTATTACGACGCGTCGTATTACCGGGACAGCGCAATTCCGTGCTGTGCGTTCCCGCACCGATGGAGTTGATTACGCCGTCTTTCACTTTGTCGTCAAAAACGGCCGGGCGATATCGCGGTACCCTGAGGATTATTTATACCCCGACCACGCAATAATTCCCCGAAAGATTTATTTTCTACTGAAAAAATTGTTGGCTTAGTAGTTATGAATAAGACGCTTATACAGATGAAGGCTGTTTTTGAGGTTGAGTTTTTTAACCACATTCGCCTGATAACTGTAGAGCGTTTTTTTGTTTTTACCGGTTATTTTCGCCACCCCATCAATTGAACCTTGGGTGAATAAAGAACACAGGAAACTGAATTCGCGTTTTGTTAAATCATTACTCATCACGGATGAGGGAAATGACAGGCCGTTTTTGTGAAGTAACAGCATCTCCGCAAGTTTACTAATAATCATGTCTGTGGAGGATTTTTTATCGATAAAAAAGTCGGCTTTGATGCCGTATTCACTATAGTTAAAAATATTCCTCTCGAAGTCGGAGAAGAAAATCAACGTTGCGTTTCGATTGATTTTAATTCGTGTCAGATAATCGATGTATGTCAGCGTAGTGCGGAAATTGGCTGGTAAATCAAAAATAATCAACGGCGACGACATGGATTGACTTTTTCGGTCATTAAGCCTGTTTTTTATTTCACGAATATCGCTGCAACAGCATAACAGTGATTCACCGATCAACGCAGTCAGGCCCTGCTGGTGAAAGTAGGACTGATCCAAATAAATAGCATCCATTTTAATTTCCGATGAGGTTTTCCTTATTCTCCGAATAATATCGGTTTCATGGTGAAAGTTAACTGTCCATTTTTGGTGCTAAGTTTTTCTGCTACTTCCAAGCAGGTTATTCCTGATTATGGCTGGATCACATACGGGGGGCAGGTCAACATATATTGTAGGTTGAATTGTAAGTTTAAAAGGGCAGTTATAAAAACATATATTAATCAATGATAAAACATCAATACATCATAGTTTACGAAACATCAGCACTGCTGCTAGTACTGTTTACCCATGCATCAAGTTTATCAGCCCAATCCTGCATCATCACTTTACGTTCATCAAGATAGGTCGCATGGTTATAGGTGCGGCGAACATTGTTGCTATCGGCGTGCGCAAGCTGAGTTTCGATAGCATCAGGTCGATAGCCCATTTCGTTTAAACGCACACCTGGCGAGCCTGCGTCGGCTTAACTCCATCCGCGACTTACATTCGCGCTTGCTCGCACACTTCCCGCGAGCTTCGGCAAGTTTGACCGTCGGGTACTCACCCAGCGCAAGCATGCCGGATTTAACGTTGAGTTTAAACCGATAGCGCCAGGCCTTTTTGCCATTGGGTTTCACTTCGAGGTAGAGACCGTTGAAATCATTGAGCCGATAGAATTTTTCTTTCGGCCTGGCAGTGCGGCATTGCGTATCGGTGAGCATAACGGGCCTTGTTTATTTATTATACCGTTATTGAGCTCACTTAAAATCAAGGTGGAAGAATGTTGTACTCATCCACGTACTTATTTTTGACTGCGTTATTACGAAATGAGGTGAGCCTTTACGAAATGAAAAATCCACGCATGTGCGTGGATTTTGAAGGTTTTTTTTGATGTGCATGAGGTGCAGTGAAACCTCATAAGACAACAGAAGCTATTTAGACGTTGAACCGTGATTTAAATTTTATCTTATTGATATTTTTTATTTATTTAAAATTTTATATTTCACGTACTCATGCTTGTACTCATTTTGGAGTTGGCTCGCTTTCGTAATGCGAAGTTCGTAGGTTAGACTCCTATTATCGCAACATTCATTCCCGCGACCAAACTCAGGCAGGCTAACGCTTTTATACAGCTGGCGTTTATGCCGGTACTATCACAGGCGCTTCACTGGGCGGCGTATTGGTTGGTGCTGTGGGGCCGGGCTGGGAACTTGCTATCGACGCGCTGGGATTCGCTATTTCCGCTCCTCTTTATTACTGCATCCGAATAAGCGCAAGCCAGCGGGAAGTGAGCAGCCATTTTCTGCACGATCTGCGAGAGGGCTTGCAGGCGTTTATCGCCCGCAGCTGGGTCTGGACGGTTGTCATCCAGTTCACCATTGTGAATGCGGCTTTTAGCGGGGGGATGATGGTGCTGGGTCCTGTCGTGGTGGATGCATCAGTAGGACGAACCGGCTGGGGAATCAGCATCGCAGCGGAAAGCGTGGGCCTGATTGTTAGTTCTTTTATGGCGCTTCGCTGGCGTCCAAACCGCGACATGTTGATGGGCGTCATGCTGGTGGCGCTTAGCGCCGTCGCCTTTTTCTTACTTAGTAAAATGGCCGCTACACCGGCTCTGATGGCGGCTTTCTTCCTGGCCGGAATTGGGTTTGGGCAGTTTGGCGTGATCTGGGCGCATCATCTGCAAACCCACATTCCTGTCGATAAGCTCGTGCGCGTTTATGCCTGGGATGCGATGGGATCTTTTATCGCCATCCCGGTGGGCGAGCTTGCCGCCGACCCTTTGGCGCTGCGCTATGGTAACGCCCACGTGATGGTGGACTGCGCGATAGCAGTAATCGTGGTCTCTGTAGCCGCAAGCTTGGTACCATCGATAATGCGACTGGAACAGCGCCAAGCAATACGGGAATAAAAGTGCGAAGCAGAAAGCCTGACCTCGCTCCAATTCTTCATTGTCTGACCTGAGGTTAAAAACGATGCCGGGTAACGTAGCCGGGTCTCAAATAGAGGATCTAACCATGCTTATGTTTAATGTTTTTGGCCGTCCGATGGGTGTGAAAGCGGTGAGTTCTGGGTGGGAACTGTATCGGGTTGATCTCAATGAAAACAAAAGTTCTCGCCTGCATGACTATGTGATCCCTGCGGATGTGGAAACAGAAGGTTTAGCTCAGTGGCTGGACGATATTTTTCATGAAATGGCGACCGAAAAACATCCGGTGGTAAAACGAATTTCCTAAAACCCCGCGCTAGCTAATGCGCTAACGTCGCCGCTGGCCCAAAGGCGAAAAATTGATTACGGAAGCGTGAGATGTTGCGCCCGGACAAATCTGGCCTTAACGCTATCGCTAATGTTCCTTCGGCGCAGCCCGATACTGAAGCTGCGCCGCATTTCGTCTATCCCAATGTGATGTCGGGTGGGCAGAAGCAGGGGGGCGGCATTGCCCGCGCGCTGGCGATAAACCCGTCAATTTTGCTGTGTGACAAGGCGACATCGGCACTCGATCCGAACGCGACGGTACAAATTCTGCTGTTATTACAAGGGATTAATCAGCGCTACGGCATCACCATAGTGCTAATGACACACGAAATGTCGGTGGTGCAGAAAATTTGTCAAAAAGTTGCCGTGATGATGCACGGGCGAATAGTTGAGCAGGATAGCGTGCTGTCGCTTTTCGGTCAGCCCCAGGACGTCGTCACCGGCAGCTTTGTGCGATCGGTGATACACGATCGCTTACCGGGGCAAACTCTGGCGCGGATTAGGCAGAAGGGCCACAGTCGCGCGCTGCGGCTGGAGTTTATCGGCCAGAAGGCTCAGCAGCCGATCATCAGTCAGTTGATGCGCAAGTTTCCGGTTGAGGTGAATATCCTGTTTGCCAATATGTCTGAAGTACAAAGCACAATCCTGGGTTTTATGATTGTGCAGATTGGCTGCAAAACGGCAGATACCGAGGCGGCCATTCGCTATCTCCACCAGGCAAGAGTGAAAAGCAGCGCTGTTTAAATTATTTGATACCGCCGTCACCGGCGAGCAGTTTCTGCGTGCGCTGCACGATGCGAACGGTTCCACAGGACGATATTGCAGGAATTTTATCAGGTAGTGTTCCGCAAGAAACTCTATGGCGAACTCGATACATTACAATCGGATCTTGATGAATGGCTGGCTCACTATAATAATGAGCGAACCCATCAGGGGAAAATGTGCTGTGGCCGGACGCCGATGGAAACATTACTTGATGGAAAACGCATCTGGGCTGAGAAGAATTTAAGCCAGATGTAATCTGACAGATACCTGTATAAATAACCGGTAACTGTCAGATCAGGTCTGAGCTAATACAAATAATCGTTAATAATCAGTTTTAACCACCAATGCATTATGTTTACGAAACATCAATATTGCTGTGTGTGCTTCCTACCCATCCATCAAGCAAATCAGCCCATTCCTGCATCATCACTTTACGCTCATCGATAGAAGTTGCATGTGCGACGAACATTGTTAGTGTCAGCGTGTGCAAGTTGAGCCTCGATTGCATCAGCTCGATAACCCATTTCGTTTAAACGCGTACTCCCTGTAGTTCTGGTGGCATGGGGGCTGTATGTCCCACTCCAGCCGAGGATTTTAAGTAGCTGGCGCAGAGAGTGCGATGTCATTGGACCTAGCGGATTATCTCTGCCCGGGAAAAGGTGCTGCCTATGCCCGGTTAATCCCTGTAGTGTTCTGAGCATTTTGACTGCTTGGAAGGGTAGGGGAATAACGTGTTCTCTGCGGGCTTTCATTCGCGCTGCCGGAATGGTCCACAGGCCGTTATCAAGATCGAATTCTGCCCATTCTGCTTCGGTTGCTTCTGCAGGACGCGCCAATGTCCACCACATAAGCCACATGCAATAATTAACCTGGTACGAGCCACGACTATTGTCAAAACAGCTTAATAACTTTCCGATTTGCTGAGGATTCAGTGCCTGTTTATGCTGTGTCTTATTGGCGGGAAGGGCCTTGCGGACAGGCCATACAGGATCGCTATCAGCTCTAAGTGTCGCTACTGCCAACTCGAAAACCGATGAAATGGTTCGACGGGCTTCAGCGGCAACTGTCGGTGCCCCACGTTTAGCCGTTTCCTGAAGAATTTTAAGAATGTGATGTGGAGTGATCTCTCTGACTGGGAGCTTACCGATTGCAGGAAAAACCACACGCTCAAGCATATCAAGTCGCCGCGTTTTGGTAATTTCGGCCCAGTCTTTCATCTGCAACCACTCTTTAGCAATCAGCTCAAAGGTGTTAGATGAGTCATTGATCTTGCGAATCTTATCTAACTGACGAGCCTGTGTCGGGCTAACTCCCTCTGCGACTTGCTTACGCGCTTGCTCGCACACTTCCCGCGAGCTTCGGCAAGTTTGACCGTCGGGTACTCACCCAGCGCAAACATGCTGGATTTACCGTTGAGTTTAAACCGATAGCGCCATGCCTTTTTGCCATTGGGTTTTACTTCGAGGTAGAGACCGTTGAAATCATTGAGCCGATAGAGTTTTTCTTTCGGCTTGGCAGTGCGGCATTGCGTATCGGTGAGCATAACGGGCCTTGTTTATTTATTATACCGTTATTGTACTCACTTAACATGAAGATGGAAGAATGTTGTACTCATCCATGTACTCATTTCTGACTGCGTTGTTACGAGATAACTTGAGATGTTATGAAATGAAAAATCCACGCAATTGCGTGGATTTTATAGGGTTTTACCGTTGCTATGAGATTCAGCGAAACCCCATGAGACAGCAGATTTTATTTAGACGTTAAACAGGAAGTTCATCACGTCGCCATCTTTAACGATGTACTCTTTGCCTTCGGAGCGCATCTTACCGGCTTCTTTCGCGCCCTGTTCACCCTTGTAGGTGATGAAATCTTCATAGGCGATGGTCTGGGCGCGGATAAAGCCCTTCTCGAAGTCGGTGTGGATTTTACCGGCGGCCTGTGGAGCGGTAGCGCCGACCGGGATGGTCCAGGCTCGTACTTCCTTCACGCCTGCGGTAAAGTAGGTTTGCAGATTCAGCAGGGCATAGCCCGCGCGGATCACGCGGTTCAGGCCTGGCTCTTCAATGCCCAGCTCGGCCATAAACTCTTCGCGGTCGGCGTCGTCCAGCTCGGCGATATCGGATTCAACTGCCGCACACACGGCAACCACCACTGAGCCTTCGGCATCGGCGATTTCACGCACTTTGTCGAGGTAAGGATTGTTCTCAAAGCCGTCTTCGTTAACGTTAGCAATATACATGGTGGGCTTCAGGGTCAGGAAGCTCAGGTGGCGGATGGCCGCTTTATCATCGTCGTTAAGATCCAGCGAGCGCAGCATACCGGCATTGGAAAGGTGCGGCAGACACTTCTCCAGTGCGGCCTGCTCGGCCTTAGCGTCCTTGTCGCCGCCCTTGGCTTTTTTCTGCACGCGCTGGAGCGCACGTTCGCAGGTATCCAGGTCAGAAAGCGCCAGCTCGGTATTGATAACGTCAATATCGTCAGCCGGATCGACCTTATTATTCACGTGGATGATGTTGTCATTCTCGAAGCAGCGTACCACGTGGCCGATAGCTTCGGTTTCGCGGATATTGGTCAGGAACTGGTTACCCAGACCTTCACCTTTCGAGGCACCTTTCACCAGGCCAGCGATATCCACGAATTCCATGGTGGTCGGCAGGATACGCTGCGGCTTAACGATTTCAGCCAGCTTATCCAGGCGGGAATCAGGCATTGGCACCACGCCGGTGTTTGGCTCAATGGTACAGAACGGGAAGTTAGCTGCTTCGATGCCCGCTTTGGTTAACGCATTGAACAGAGTCGATTTTCCGACGTTCGGCAGGCCCACAATACCGCATTTGAATCCCATGTTTGAATCACCTTAATTGCTTGATCGCCCGGCAGATATAACCGATTCCGGACGGTCGATGTTGAGTAACACTAAAAGTTTCCGCGCATTATACACGTAATTATCGCTGCGATGGGGGCGATTTCTCTCCGGCCCGTCAGGAAATGAGTTGAGATCCACTTCACATTTCCTGATACTGACCGGACTTTACAATTAACGGAGACGCAAGCGGATGCCGGGCTTCCTGCTTACGCCATCCTGAGTGCTTCCTTTCACCGCACGGCTCTCCCCAAATGTGATATTTCTCACCGTAATGTTTAAACCGGTGCAGGCGTGGCATAACTTAATAATATTGGAAAAAGTATGTTTAATTTCAGCAACCTTAAGGCAACGGACGTTAAAAACGACGTGCTGGCCGGTGCCGTTGTCTCGGTGGCGCTAATCCCGGAAGCGACGGCCTTCTCGCTGCTGGCCGGTCTGTCGCCCACGATCGGTCTGCACACCGCGTTTATCCTCGGGCTGGTCACCGCCTTCTTTGGCGGTAAGCCGGGCATGATTTCAGGCGCAGCCGGATCGATAATCGTTGTACTGATCGGTCTGATCCAAACCCATGGCTATCAGTATGTGCTGCTGGCAACGATTTTCGCCGGTGTTATCCAGCTGGCAATTGGTCTGTTCCGGCTGGGCAAGTTTATCCGGCTGGTGCCGCAGCCCGCGATTTACGGTTTCGTGAACGGGCTGGCGATTGTTATCGCTCTGGCGCAAATCCCGATGATTAAACATCAGGGACCCGTGATGTACGGCCTGGTCGCGCTGGCGATGCTGATTGTCTGGCTGTTTCCAAAGTTCACCCGCGTCATCCCCGGTTCGCTGGCCGCGCTGATCGCTATCAGCGCCATTGCCATCGGTTTTGGCCTGGATACGAAACGCGTTGGAGATCTGGCCGATATCTCCGGCACGCTGCCTTTTTTCCACCTGCCGGAGGCACCGCTGAGCTGGGCCACGCTAAAAGTGGTGCTGCCCTATTCGGTGATTATTGCGCTGGTGGGGTTGATTGAGTCGCTGCTGACCCTCGCGGTACTGGACGATATGGGCAGTAAAAAGGGCAACGGTAACCGGGAGTGCGTCGCACAGGGCATTGGCAATACCCTTTGCGGCTTCTTCGGCAGCTTCGCCGGCTGTGCGATGATCGGTCAGTCGATTATTAACTTTACCTCCGGCGGTCGCGGACGGATTTCCAATCTGGTTGGGGCCGTTCTGCTGATCCTGTTTGTTATCAGCCTGTCGAAATATATCGCGCTGCTGCCGGTGGCCGCGCTGGCGGGTATTATGTTTGTGGTCTGCATCAATACCTTTGAATGGACATCGCTGCGTCGCCTTAAGCGCATGCCAAAGCCGGACGCGGTGATTATGGTGGCCGTTACCCTGGTGACCATCTATACCGACCTGGCCATGGCGGTTATCTGCGGCGTGATTATCTCGGCGCTGGTGTTTGCCTGGCAGCATGCACGCATTACCATCGTAGAGCAGCGGGAAGAAGAGGGCGTGAAGACGTACCGGCTTGAAGGGCCGCTATTCTTTGGTTCGGCTGCCAGCTTTAACGAATTGTTTCACCCGGAGCAGGATTGCGAGGCGGTGGTGATTGATTTTGCCCATACGCGCGTGATGGATTCGAGCGGCGTGGAGGCGATTGATAAACTCACCAGCCGCTACGTGGAGGCGGGACGCAGCGTCCGGCTGCGTCATCTCAGCCGTGACTGCATCAGCCTACTGAAGAAAGCGGGCCCGTTCTGCAGCCATGAGCTGGATGACCCCAACTATCAGGTGGCCGCAGACAGCGACTAATATTGCATCAGGCTTTAAACGCGTGAAGGCGATTCATCGCCTTGAGCTTATCTTCCTTCAGCCAGAGCTCGGTACAGCGGGCAGCCTCATCTATCGCACTGTCGATGAGCGTCTGCTCGGCGGCCTGAGGTTTTCCCAGTACAAATCCCACCACTTTATTACGATCGCCAGGATGCCCGATGCCAATGCGCAGGCGGTGGAAGTCCTGGCTGTTCCCCAGCTTGCTGATGATATCCTTTAGACCGTTGTGCCCGCCATGGCCGCCTCCCTGTTTGAATTTTGCGATGCCGGGAAGCAGGTCCAGCTCATCGTGCGCTACCAGAATCTCTTCCGGCGCGATACGGTAAAAGGTTGCCATCGCGGCGACGGCTTTACCGCTCAGGTTCATAAAGGTGGTGGGCACCAGCAGGCGGACATCGTTGCCACTCAGGTTCAGGCGGGCGGTGTAGCCGTAGAATTTGCTCTCTTCCTTTAGGGACTGGTTGTGTCGTTCAGCCAGGAGATCAACGTACCAGGCTCCGGCGTTGTGGCGGGTTGCGGCATATTCGGCGCCGGGGTTGGCAAGGCCCACAATCAGTTTAATGCTGCTCACTTGTCTCTGTTCCTGAAGAATGCGTTATCAGGGGGCTAGTGTACCTGGCAGAACGGCAGAACTCAAAGTAACGCGCAGTGATGTGACGAAAGCCACACTAATCGCCCTGCGTGATAATAAGTTTTCTATAGTAAAACAACCCTTTAGACGTAAAGTTATGTCAAACTTTAAGCAATAAATGTGATCGGACCCGCACCAGACTGCATATCCATTAGGTAAACTTATCTTACTTTGGGGTGGATTCTGCCCCGCTTTGCTTCTGGAGGTGGATTATGAAACGTAAACATGCACATTACGCGGGTAACGCGCTGATGGTATTGGGTTTGGTGGTGATGCTGGCTGGCATTGCTTTTGCCGTACTGAACCAGCTTCCTCAGCTCCAGATGCCGCAGCTGATGATCCAAGGTTCAATTCTTAGCATTTTCATCGGCGCGCTGCTGTGGCTGGTTGGCGCGCGCATTAGCGGACGTGAAAAGATAACCGATCACTACTACTGGGTGCGCCATTATGGCGATGAGCGCTGCCGTCGCCCTTCCGGCAACCATCACGGACATCAGTAATTCTGCCCCCACAGCTTCGTTTTTATGGAACTGTCGTGATAGCTCACCGTAAAAGTGGCGCTGTAAATCACGTCCTGGCAGGAGGGCATAAAAGCCAGCGTTTGAAGGGAATTAGTATTCGCCGGTGGGAACCGGGTGGCAGGGACGATCAGCGTTTGCTGTTCAGCTAGCGCGAAAGAAGTGGGACGGGCGAACCCGTCCCACGTTTATTAATGCTCGAACATCGCAGAAATAGACTCTTCATTGCTGATGCGACGAATCGCTTCAGCCAGCATGCCAGAGAGCGTAAGGGTACGCACGTTTGGCAGCGCCTTAATCTCTTCCGGCAGCGGAATGGTGTCGCAAACCACCACTTCATCAATCACCGAATGACGCAGATTTTCTACCGCATTGCCTGAGAAAATAGGGTGCGTGGCGTAGGCAAATACGCGTTTGGCACCTCGTTCCTTCAGCGCCTCGGCAGCCTTACACAGCGTGCCGCCGGTATCGATCATATCGTCAACCAGCACGCAGTCGCGACCCGCCACGTCACCGATGATGTGCATCACCTGAGAGACGTTAGCACGCGGACGACGCTTGTCGATGATCGCCATGTCGGTATCATTCAGCAGCTTAGCGATAGCACGGGCGCGAACCACGCCGCCGATATCCGGGGAAACCACAATCGGATTCACCAGACCAATCTGCAGCATATCTTCCAGCAGGATTGGGCTACCAAATACGTTATCAACCGGGACGTCAAAGAAGCCCTGAATCTGCTCTGCATGCAGATCCACGGTCAGGACGCGGTCAACACCGACGCTGGAAAGGAAGTCAGCAACCACTTTGGCGGTAATGGGGACGCGGGCAGAACGCACGCGACGATCCTGACGGGCATAGCCAAAGTAGGGGATGACGGCGGTAATACGGCCGGCGGAAGCGCGACGCAGGGCATCAACCATCACAACCAGTTCCATCAGGTTGTCATTGGTAGGGGCACAGGTGGACTGGATGATGAAAATATCACCACCGCGTACATTTTCATTGATTTGTACGCTCACTTCACCATCACTGAAACGACCGACGGCGGCGTCGCCCAGGCTCGTGTAAAGGCGGTTGGCAATACGTTGTGCTAGTTCCGGGGTGGCGTTACCAGCAAAAAGCTTCATATCAGGCACGAGAAGAACCTCAGGCTTTGCGTCCAGAGAATGAACAACATCGTTAGCGGCACTGGGCGGTATACCGCTGACGGGTTCATACGGGTGTAGTAAAGAGTAGCCTGCGCATCAGGAACGGGCGATGCGACAAATTACTCTGATGACTCAGAAAGGCGGCGGTGCAGCGGCGAGATATTAACGCCTCGCGCGACAAACCCCGGCCACTTTTCCGAAGCCAGCTCAAACACCTGGCGGGCAGAGCACTCGGTGTCGAATTCGGCAAACACACAAGCGCCCGTTCCAGTCAGGCGCGACGGCGCGTATTCTAGCAGCCAGGAAACAAGCTGTTCAACCTCACGAAAACGTTTTCTTACTACTGGCTCACAATCATTGCTGAAATCAGCCCGTAATAACTGACTGATTTCACGTACGGGTGTGGTGCGATGAAGCTCGGGATCGTTGAAAACGACAGGGGTGGAAATGTTCACGCCGGGATGCAGCACCAGGTACCATTTCTCCTCCGGATGGACCGGCGTAAGCCGTTCGCCAACCCCTTCTGCAAAGGCGGCAAAGCCCTGAACAAAAACCGGCACATCAGCGCCCAGCGTCAGGCCCAGCGCCGAAAGTTGCTCAGGCGTATAGCCCGTTTGCCACAGATGATTCAGGGCCACCAGCACGGTGGCCGCATCGGACGACCCGCCGCCCAGACCTCCGCCCATTGGCAGCCGTTTTTCAAGGCTGATTCGGACGCCCGCCCCGGTTGAAATACGCCCTGCCTGCAGGGCGCTTTCCTTCAGTAGCGAAGCCGCGCGAAAGATCAGATTATTTTCTTCGGCCACGCCCGCAACGGGCGTGACCAGGCTGATTTTGCCGCTAACGTTCGGTTCAAACGTCAGTTCGTCACCGTAATCCAGAAACTGAAACAGCGTTTGCAGGTCATGATAGCCGTCTGGCCGACGGCCGGTGATATAGAGAAACAGGTTGAGTTTAGCGGGTGCAGGCCACGTCGTGCGGCTCAGCGCCGGCTGAATATCGCCAGGTTTCATTTTACCGTCCAGCTGTCCATCTTCAGCTTGATACGCTGGTTGCCTTCCTGGAGTTCCAGATTAGAGGGCAGGGTAGGATTAAGTTTATTGTCATATCCCTGATAGGTGACGGTCCACTTCTGACCGTTACGGCTGTAGTTCACCTGGCGCAGGCGGTACTGATCATCCAGGGCATAGTCGGTTGAATCGCCCGGCAGGCCGAGGATCCACTGGCGCAGGCTGTTTAATGGAATGTCCATACCGGTAAGCTGCGAGATCATTTTTTCCGCATCGTTGCTGACGTAGCGCTTGCCTTTGTTATCCACCAGCTGTACCACGCTGCCCTGTGCGTCCAGCTGGAGTTCAGTGCTGCCGAGCGGGTTAGTCAACAGCAGGCGATAGCGATCGGGCGCGGTCTGCTGCCAGTTAAAACGGGCATAAACTTTCTGGCTATCGGAGAGATAGGCAAAAGCGCCCCGGGTTTGATAATGGGTTATTTTCTCTACGGATTGCTGGTGCTGTTGCCATTGTGGAGAGGTAACACTCTGCCCTGGCCCCTGGGGTTTATTAACGCTACAGGCAGCCAGCAGGACGCTGGCAAGCGGGAGAAGCCGCATCAGGCGGCGATTCTGCATAAACATAGGGGGTCAGCTCCTCAGACTTATCACGGGCGTTCATGCCCAAAGTAACCGTCCACGCTATCTACTCAACGGCATGCGGTCAATGCTCAATTTGTCTTATTTGCCCCTCAATGACTATATCTTGTTACAGCCTGTGGCGAAGGATGGCTTTTCTTGATCTCGCGCATCTTGTAGAATGCGCCTCACAAAACCCTATCAACAGTGGGATATCCCCAACCAATCACCATGACGTTGCTGGCACTCGGAATAAATCATAAAACGGCTCCCGTCGCCCTGCGTGAACGCGTTACGTTCTCGCCGGAGACGTTGGATCAGGCCCTTAACAGCCTACTGGCTCAGCCGCTGGTGCAGGGCGGCGTCGTGCTGTCTACCTGTAACCGGACCGAGTTATACTTAAGCGTCGAGCAGCAGGAAAATCTGCAGGAACAGCTGGTGAAGTGGCTGTGTGACTACCACGGCCTGAGCGCCGATGACGTGCGCAAAAGTCTCTACTGGCATCAGGGCGATGAGGCGGTCAGTCATCTGATGCGCGTGGCCAGCGGGCTGGACTCGCTGGTGCTGGGCGAGCCGCAGATCCTCGGGCAGGTGAAGAAGGCCTATGCCGACTCCCATCGCGGACACTCCCACTCCAGCGAGCTGGAGAGAATGTTCCAGAAATCCTTCTCCGTCGCCAAACGCGTGCGGACGGAAACCGAGATCGGCGCCAGTGCCGTGTCCGTTGCTTTTGCTGCCTGTACGCTGGCGCGGCAAATTTTCGAATCCCTGGCGACCGTGACCGTCATGCTGGTGGGGGCAGGCGAAACGATTGAGCTGGCGGCCCGGCATCTTCGCCAGCATGACGTGCAGAAACTGATTATCGCCAACCGCACCCGTGAGCGCGCACAGACGCTGGCCAGCGAGGTGGGGGCAGAAGTGATTGGCCTGGCGGAGATCGACTCGCGTCTGGCCGAAGCCGATATTATCATCAGCTCCACCGCCAGCCCGCTGCCGATCATCGGTAAGGGCATGGTTGAGCGCGCGCTTAAGCAGCGCCGCAATCAGCCCATGCTGCTGGTCGATATTGCGGTTCCGCGCGACGTCGAGCCGGAAGTCGGCAAGCTGGCGAATGCCTATCTTTATAGCGTGGATGATCTTCAGGCGATTATCGAAAGTAATATGGCCCAGCGTAAGGCCGCGGCGGTAGAAGCCGAAACGATAGTCCTGCAGGAGAGCGGCGAGTTTATGTCGTGGCTGCGCGCGCAAAGCGCCGTTGAGACCATCCGCGACTATCGTGCTCAGGCTGACGAAGTGCGTGCCGGGCTTGAAGAGCGGGCGCTGGCCGCGCTTGCGCAGGGGGGCGACCCTCAGCAGGTGCTGCGCGAAATGGCGCATAAGCTCACTAACCGCTTGATCCACGCTCCAACAAAATCTCTTCAGCAGGCTGCCCGTGATGGGGATACCGAACGCCTGCAGATTTTACGCGACAGCCTCGGGCTGGATTAGCGTTTTCGCCTCTTTGAATACAAGGTAAAACAAGATTAATGAAGCCTTCTATTGTTGCCAAACTGGAAGCCCTGCAGGAACGCCATGAAGAAGTGGAGGTCATGCTGGGTGATGCGGGCGTAATTGCCGATCAGGAGCGTTTTCGTGCACTCTCGCGGGAATATGCTCAGTTGACCGACGTGAGCCAGTGTTTCCGTCGCTGGCAGCAGACTCAGGATGATATCGCCACCGCGGAAGAGATGCTGGCGGACCCTGAAATGCGCGATATGGCTCAGGATGAGCTGAAAGAGGCGCAGGCGGCCAGCGAAGGGCTTGAGCAGGAGCTACAGGTTCTTCTGCTGCCGAAGGACCCTGACGATGAGCGCAACTGCTACCTGGAAGTGCGCGCGGGAACCGGCGGCGATGAAGCGGCGATTTTCGCAGGCGATCTGTTCCGCATGTACAGCCGCTACGCGGAAGCCCGTCGCTGGAAGATAGAAGTGCTGAGCGCCAACGAAGGCGAGCACGGCGGCTATAAAGAAGTGATTGCTAAAGTGATCGGCGACGGCGCCTATGGCCGCCTGAAGTTTGAATCCGGCGGCCATCGCGTTCAGCGCGTACCGGAAACGGAATCGCAGGGACGTATTCACACCTCCGCCTGCACCGTGGCGATTATGCCCGAGCTGCCGGAAGCAGAACTGCCGGATATCAATCCGGGCGATCTGAAAATCGATACCTTCCGCTCCTCGGGCGCGGGCGGTCAGCACGTTAACACCACCGATTCCGCCATCCGTATTACCCACCTGCCAACCGGCATCGTGGTGGAGTGCCAGGATGAGCGTTCCCAGCATAAAAACAAAGCCAAAGCGCTGGCGGTGCTGGGTGCGCGTATTCGCGCGGCGGAAATGGCCAAACGCCAGCTGGAAGAGGCCTCCACGCGCCGCAACCTGCTGGGCAGCGGCGACCGCTCGGACCGCAACCGCACCTATAACTATCCGCAGGGGCGCATTACCGATCACCGCATCAACCTGACGCTTTACCGTCTGGATGAGGCGATGCAGGGTAAGCTCGATATGCTGATCGAACCTATCGTTCAGGAATATCAGGCGGACCAGCTGGCTGCGCTGTCCGAGCAGGATTGATGGAGATTCGTCAGTGGCTGCGCGCCGCCATCGCCCGCCTGCCGGGCAGTGACAGCGCGAAGCGCGATGCACAAATTTTGTTGGGGTTTGTCACCGGCAAATCCCGCAGCTGGCTGATGGCCTTTGACGACCAATTGCTCAGCCCTGAGCAGCTGACGCAGCTGGAGGCGCTGCTGCTGCGCCGGGCTGCCGGCGAGCCGGTGGCGTATCTGACCGGCGAGCGCGAATTCTGGTCCCTTTCCCTGCTGGTTTCCCCTGAGACGCTGATCCCCCGTCCTGACACCGAGCTTCTGGTTGAACAGGCATTGCAGCATCTGCCTGCCACGCCTGCGGCGGTGCTTGATTTAGGCACCGGTACAGGTGCCGTGGCGCTGGCTATCGCCAGCGAGCGGCCCGACTGCCGCGTCATCGGTGTGGATCGCATCCCTGGCGCCGTCAGGCTGGCGGAATGCAATGCGCAGCGCCTGGGCATTACCAACGCCACCTTTTCCCTCAGCGACTGGTTTACCGCCCTGGAGGCGTCGCACTTCAATCTTATTGTCAGTAATCCACCCTATATTGATCGCGATGACGTTCATTTGCAGCAGGGCGATGTACGCTTTGAGCCAGCCAGCGCGCTGATCGCTGACGATAATGGCCTGGCTGACATCGCGCTGATCGCGGCTCAGGCCGCAAGGTATTTGCTCCCTGGCGGCTGGCTCCTGGTTGAGCACGGCTGGCAGCAGGCGAAGCGGGTACGGCGTATTTTACTTGAAAATCACTTTGTACAGGTGGACACCCTGCAGGATTACGGCGGGAATGACCGCGTCACCCGTGCACAGACTCCCTTACAGAGGAACTAAACATGATCGCATGGTACAGCCTGATTAAAAACCTTCATCTTCTGACCGTGGGGATCACCGCGCTGATGCTTGTGCTGCGTTTTTACTGGCTCCAGCGCGGTTCGGCGATGCTACAGCAGCGCTGGGTGCGCATCGTGCCGCATCTGAACGATACGCTGCTGTTGCTTTCAGGTATTCTGTTGGTGGTGATAACGCATTTTTACCCGTTTACGCCTCAGGGAGCCTGGCTGACTGAGAAGCTGTTTGGCGTTATCATCTATATCGCGCTCGGATTTGTGGCCCTCGGGCGGCGTCCCCGGGCGCAAAAAGTACGCTGGATTGCATTTATTGTGGCGGTTGCGACGCTGGTGATTATTTACAGACTGGCTACAACCAAAGTGCCACTGTTGGGGATTTTATGACGTCGATAGCAAATGTAGATCTCACAGCGCTTCCGCTCTGTGAGGCGGTGATCGCCGCGATGCAGGCGATTCGCCCCGATTTTCCTGCTGATGACGTTAATAAGCAGCTGGCTGCGCTGGTGAAAGAGGCCCGCGACCAGCTACCGGGTCAGTTAGAACAGGATCAAAAGCTGGAAAAGCTGATTGAGCTGTTTTGGCAGACATGGGGTTTTGGCGGCGCGAGCGGCGTTTATCGCCTGTCGGATACGCTGTGGCTGGACAATGTACTGAAAACGCGGCAGGGCACGGCCGTGTCGCTGGGGGTGATTTTCCTGCATATTGCCAGAGAGCTCTCTCTGCCGCTGATGCCGGTGATTTTCCCCACGCAGCTGATCCTGCGGGCGGACTGGCTGGATGAAGAGATGTGGCTGATTAACCCATTCGACGGCGAAACGCTGAGCGAACATACGCTGGAAGTGTGGCTGAAAGGGAATATTGGTCCGATAGCCGAGCTGTATGATGACGATCTGCAGGAAGCGGAGTCGCATCTGGTGTTAAGCAAAATGCTGGACACCTTAAAGTCGGCGCTGATGGAAGAGAAGCAGATGGAGCTGGCGCTGCAGGTCAGCCAGGTGCTGGTGCAGATGGATCCGGAAGATCCCTATGAAATCCGCGATCGCGGGCTGATTTTTGCCCAGCTGGATTGCGAACATATTGCGCTAAACGATCTGGCCTATTTTGTTGAACAGTGCCCGGAAGATCCGGTTAGCGAAATGATTAAGCTACAGATCCACTCAATTGAACAAAAGCAGATTACGCTGCACTAATCTGTTTTTGCCGCCGTCACCCGGGTGCCAGCGCGCGACTGTGTGAAAGTGACGGGCGACTATTTTCTGCATGGATAAGGCGATTACATGAAACAAAAAGTGGTTAACATTGGTGATATCAGGGTCGGTAACGATCTGCCGTTCGTCCTGTTTGGTGGTATGAACGTGCTGGAATCGCGCGATCTGGCGATGCGTATTTGCGAGCATTACGTCACCGTTACGCAGAAGCTGGGTATTCCTTACGTTTTTAAAGCCTCTTTTGATAAGGCCAACCGCTCCTCCATTCGCTCCTACCGTGGGCCAGGTCTGGAAGAGGGGATGAAAATTTTCCAGGAGCTGAAGCAGGCGTTTGGCGTGAAAATCATTACCGACGTGCATGAAGCCAGCCAGGCGCAGGCCGTGGCGGACGTGGTGGATGTTATCCAGCTGCCCGCCTTCCTTGCCCGTCAGACCGATCTGGTAGAAGCCATGGCGAAAACCGGCGCGGTGATCAACGTGAAGAAACCGCAGTTCGTCAGCCCCGGGCAGATAGGGAATATTGTTGAGAAGTTTGCCGAGGGCGGCAATGAGCAGGTGATCCTGTGCGATCGCGGTGCCAACTTTGGCTACGATAACCTGGTTGTGGATATGCTCGGCTTTAACGTTATGAAGCAGGTCTCTAACGGCAGCCCGGTGATTTTTGACGTTACCCATGCGCTCCAGTGTCGTGACCCCTTTGGCTCCGCGTCTGGTGGCCGTCGTGGTCAGGTCACCGAACTGGCCCGTGCTGGCATGGCCGTGGGTCTGGCAGGTCTGTTTATTGAAGCGCACCCGGATCCGGCTAATGCAAAATGCGACGGCCCGTCAGCGCTGCCGCTTGATAAGCTTGAGCCATTCCTGGCACAGATTAAAGCTATCGACGATCTGGTGAAGAACTTCCCCGCGCTGGATACCAGCAGCTAGTTGAAATAAAGCGGGCTCCATCCCGGAGCCCGCTTTATTGTGCACGTTCCCGCGCTTCAGAAGCTTTACATCCCTTCCTTACCGCTACAGCATAATGGTCATCAGATACCCCACAAACAGCGCCAGGTGTGCCGCGCCGTTCAGTACATTGGTTCGTCCGGTCGAGAAAGAGATCTGACACAGCAGCAGGGCGGCAACCATCACCACCATTTGCGATGACTCAAGCCCAAATATCAGCTGCTGACCGGTGAGGGTAGCGATAATGGTGACGGCCGGTACGGTCAGAGAGATAGTCGCCAGCACGGAACCAAAGAAGAGATTCATGGCGCGCTGCACCTGATTTGCCAGCACGGCTTTGATTGCGCCCAGCCCTTCGGGGGAGAGGATAAGCAGCGCGACCAGGAAGCCGGTAAACTGCTCAGGCGCATGTAATTCGGTTAGCAGTGATTCCAGCGTGTTGGCATTCATCTTGGTGACCGCAATGACCGCGACCAGATGGACAATCAGCCAGAGGGTATGCCACAGGCTGGAGTGGGCTGAAGGCTTGCCATGATGGGGATCGTCGCCCTCGTCTTCATGCTCGTAAACAAACAGGCTCTGATGGGTCTTGGTCTGGATCAGCAGGAATACGCCATACATCGCCGCAGAAAGGGCTGAGATTAACAGCGCCTGTCCCGGCGTAAAGTTTCCGCCGGGCAGCGCGTTAGGAAACACCAGCACCAGAATACCCAGTGGAAAAATGGCGATCAGATACTGCTTCACCCCGGCCAGATTGACATACTGGGTCGCAAATTTACGCCCCCCCAGCAGCAGCGCGGCCCCCACCAGTCCACAGGTCACAATCATGATGATTGAGTAAAGCGTGTCGCGCATCAGCGCGGGCGCGGCATCACCCGTCGCCATCAGGGCTGAAATCAGGCTAACTTCAAGAATGACTACCGACAGGCTGAGGATCAGGGAGCCGTAGGGTTCACCCAGTCGGTGGGCAAGCACGTCAGCGTGACGCACCACGCTAAAGGCGCTGCCCAGGATGGCGACCAGCGCCAGCAGGTTAATTCCTACCACAACGGATAGTGAACCTGATGCACCCCAAAACCAGAGTACGGCCAGCGCGGCGAGGGGAAGAATAAGCGAGTACTCGGTGTGGCGTGTTTTGCCGCTGTCGTTCGAACTCATAGGCATTTGACCCTTTTATTTAATGGTTAACCCGGGAGGCAATGGCTGCGTAAGCTTCTACAATAATGGTAATAAGTGGTGATAATACAAGCGGTCGCAGTATAAGGCCTGACGGGGTAAATTACCTAATATTTTACGAAATATTACCGAATGGCACTTTTTTTAGTTGAAGGCGTTATTTTTGCGGTCTGGCATCTTATCTCACTGTATCTAATCGGATATTAAAATTATTTGTTGCGAATTATACGCAGAAAAAATGCTTTTTCAGCCGTGGTTTGTACCCGTGTTGCGGGCTTTATCGGTTTTAGAAGCTTAACGGCCTGTAAAGCACTAAATGGCGATCTGACAGGATCGATACCAGGCTGGTAACAGTGATAAAAGAGGAGATCACCAATGCCATATAAAACCCGTTCGTCCCTGCCGGATAGCGTTAAAAATGTGCTGCCCGCACATGCGCAGGACATTTATCAGGCAGCCTTTAACAGCGCCTGGGAAGAGTATAAGGATAAAAAAGAGCGTCGCGGCGATGAGTCTCAGGAAGAGGTCGCACATAAAGTTGCCTGGGCTGCGGTAAAGCACCAGTATCAAAAGGGTGATGACGATAAGTGGCATAAGAAGTAATACGGCCAAACCTGGAGCAGGGGACAGGTGGAGTGTGAAGGGGTTGTAAGCAGGAAGCTGCCAGAAGAGTCTGTAATTTAAATTGTGTATCTGCCTGTTTTTGATATCTTCACTCCAACAACGGAGACAGGCAAATTATGGACGAAAAGAAACTCAGGGCCCTTGCGACTGAACTGGCTAAAGGCCTTAAAACCGAAGCCGATCTCAATCAGTTTTCCCGTATGCTGACAAAGCTTACCGTTGAAACAGCGCTTAATGCTGAGCTGACTGATCACATCGGCCACGAGAAGAACGCCCCCAAAACAGGCTCCAATACCCGTAATGGCTACTCGTCAAAAACCTTGCTTTGTGATGATGGTGAGATTGAAATCAGTACGCCACGCGATCGTGAAAGCACCTTCGAACCGCAACTGATAAAGAAAAATCAGACACGTATCACCCAGATGGACAGCCAGATTTTGTCCCTGTACGCCAAAGGCATGACCACGCGAGAAATCGTCGCCACCTTCAAAGAGATGTACGACGCGGATGTTTCACCCACGCTGATTTCTAAAGTCACCGATGCGGTTAAAGAGCAGGTCACAGAGTGGCAGAATCGCCCCCTGGATGCACTTTATCCCATTGTTTATCTTGACTGTATTGTTGTAAAAGTTCGCCACGGTGGTAGCGTGATTAATAAAGCCGTCTTCCTCGCACTGGGCATTAATACCGAAGGCCAGAAAGAGCTCCTGGGCATGTGGCTGGCAGAAAACGAAGGCGCAAAGTTCTGGCTCAGCGTGCTGACGGAGCTTAAAAACCGGGGCCTTCAGGATATCCTGATTGCCTGCGTGGACGGTCTGAAGGGCTTCCCGGATGCGATAAACAGCGTTTATCCCCAAACGCATATCCAGCTGTGCATTATTCACATGGTGCGTAACAGCCTGAAATACGTGTCGTGGAAGGACTACAAAGCCGTGACTGGCGGGCTGAAAGCGGTATATCAGGCTCCAACAGAAGAGGCGGCGTTAATGGCTCTGGAGCAGTTCGCAGGGGGCTGGGACGATAAATACCCGCAAATCAGTAAAAGCTGGTATGCACACTGGGAAAATCTCAATACGTTTTACAATTATCCACCGGATATCCGTAAAGCTATTTACACTACGAACGCCATCGAATCGCTGAACAGCGTGATCCGTCAGGCAATAAAGAAACGCAAGGTGTTCCCGACGGATGACTCGGTGCGGAAAGTCATTTATCTGGCGATCGGGGATGCTTCAAAAAAATGGAATATGCCGATCCGAAACTGGCGGCTGGCGATGAGTCGCTTTATTATCGAGTTCGGTGACCGCCTGAGCGATCACCTTTAATGTGGTGGCAGTTACACAGAATTATTTACAGGCTCTGCCAGAAAGTTGCTACTGTTTACTTCACTGTAGCTCCGTCAAATCATGTTAATATCTTGAATCACTCAGAAATTAAAGTACGTCTGTTGAGACGTACTTTAATTATAACAACCTGACTTTCTATTCTGGACTGGATTCATCCTCAGACGTGTATGTTCCCTCAAAAGGATCTGTCCACTTATAGTTATTATAAAATAACGTTGCTACATCACCCGTATCCCAGAGTAGTGTTCCGCCTCCACTGGAGTCAATCTTCCATTTACCACGGGTATTGTTGCTAAACTCAATGGTTCCCTTAGCATAACAGGGGGAGTAACGTTCATGGGTAGTGAAATTCAGAGGCACAGGATAGGCATAAGAAAAGAATTCTCCCACATCTTTTTCTGTGATTTTAAAAACACGGCAACCCTCCTTCACATTTTCTGACTCATCTTCACTTTTTCCTGTTTCGTGAATTTTGATTTTTATTATTGTCCTGGTTGCAGTATGGTCTGCAAAAGCCACATTCATGGTAAAAATCAAACCCAATATGGAAAGTATTTCTTTTACCATCGGGCTGTACCTGCTTCTGTCTTAACTTTATATGATACTTCTGGATGTCTGAAGATTTCAGTCATTGATACTTTCAGCGTGTCAGTAAGTTCAGCTATGAGCCATCTTAAAGAGCGGTTTTGTGCATCACATACTTTTTCATAAACTGCGTTTTCCCCTTCTCCTGAAGTGGGTTTCCCTACAATTTCTATTCCCGGAGAGTCACCGTTAGCAGGGTATCTTTCCGGATAAGGCTTCTTCTGTTCTAACCGGGAGAGTTGTTTATACTTATTAAGTAGCGGGTTTAATGTGGTAAATGCTGAAGGTGTGCATGTCTTTTCCATATAACACCTGGATCTTATCTTACCGACATGGTTGGTGACTTTAAATACAGAAGCTATCTGGTAATTAGTACCATCTTTATCTATCAGGAAATGAGCTCCGTTTGCACCCGTATTTTTATAACTATTAAAAGAGCTTTCTGCAGTGGAGCCTCCCGTCTGATGTACAACAATCCCGTTAACTTTATCCATTTTTGAGCGCTCTATCGTAATGAATCGCTTTACAATAATACGTTCCGCATCCATTAAACCATTTTCATCAATGAATAACATTTATCCTTCCTTGTATTACCAGTAGTTAAATTACCGTATTGGCTTTAATGTCATACTCTGAGGAAATCGTACCTGCGGCATTTCCCACTGCATTCTGCAGAATATAATCCATTGCTACTCTGGAGAAAGTCAGACTTACAGCCTCGCGCGGTACGCGCATGGTATTGTAGTAAACGGGATGCACTCCAGTGATAAGAATATCCTGAAGCGTAAGGCGCAGAAACTCCAGATGTGAGCATCCGGCTTTGCGTATAGTCATAAGCGCTTCAGGAATATATTTTCCGGTCAGGCAAAATTGAAGAAGGTTGAGGCTGGATTTGTCAATATAGTGTTCAAAATGAAGGTCATCAAAAGTACATTTTCCCGTACCACCGCCACTGCCCGAATGCATATTCAATGTCTGACTAACAGACCAGTCCCAGTTTAGTATCTCGATCTCCCCTTTGTGTGTGAAATCCTGAGATTCTCCATCGATACCATTAAATTTTATAAAAATACCCTGAGCCATGATCCTTCATCCTTGTATATATAATAATTTACCCATGCTGTTGCCATTCCTTTCGGGTTCGCAGGCGTATCAGATCGCCTTCGAATTCAGCAAAGGTTGCCAGCACGTGAAAAACATTTCCCTCTGTCCGGGACACTCTACCGTTCAGAAAATAATCAGTAAAGCGTTATCGGCAGACTGGCAGCGGCGGGTTGATATTATTTTCCGGCGCTCAGCACAGAAACAAAACAGGTAGTGAACGCGCTTCTGACCAGTGAAAACGCTATATGACTGAACGGATCTATACCCCAGCATTGCATCCATTATGCGAAACAGTGCGCTTTAACGCCCTTCAGCGACACTCAGAAGCCGCCCGGCAACCGGGCGCTTAAGTTTGCCTTAGTGCTGCCGATGATCTCAGTATTGAAAGATTTACTTTTGTGATGACCATCACCCTTGATTGCAAAGTCTGAATGACATAGGGTCAGTGTTCATAACCAAACGATAAGTGGGTTAATTATTCATAGTTAAAGCATTGAGCATATCATGCAGCATTGATGCTCACGGGCAGGGGAGAAGGTCTATGTTGACGCGGGATTTCTTATTAAAGGCGGATTGTAAAACGGCTTTTGGCACCATTGAAGAATCGTTGTTATGGACCTGCGAACAGCGGGCTGCTTCGCTGGCCGCCACACTGGCCTGTCGCCCCGACCACAGCCCGGTATGGATTTTTGGCTATGGCTCGCTGATGTGGAACCCTATTTTTGAGTCAGAAGAGACGGCGGAAGGCACGCTACGCGGCTGGCATCGTGCCTTTTGCCTGCGCCTTACCGCAGGGCGAGGGACGGCCACGCAGCCCGGACGCATGCTGGCCCTGAAGGATGGTGGCCAGACGACGGGAGTGGCGTTCAGGCTGCCGGAAGAGACGCTGCATGAAGAGCTGACGCTGCTCTGGAAGCGTGAAATGGTGACGGGCTGCTACCTGCCCACCTGGTGCGAACTGGCGCTTAACGATGGGCGTCGGGTCACCGCGCTGGCCTTCGTAATGGATCCGCGCCATGCGCTGTACGAGTCCGATACCTGCCCCACGACCACCGCGCCGCTGATCGCCCAGGCCAGCGGCCCACTGGGGAGCAATGCGCAATACCTGTTTTCACTTGAGCAGGAACTGAACAAGCGCGGCCTCTATGACGACTGCCTGACCGGTCTGGTTCAGCGCGTTCGTGAGCTACAGCAGTGCCACGTCGGGCGGGTGGGTTAACCCCACCCCCAGTCACCCTCCGGGATTAATCAGCCAGGTGCCTGCGCGATCGATCTCCAGTTGCTGAGCATGAACGCCTTCGCCGGAATGCACCTCAATTTTATAATGGCCCGCCGCCAGGTTGAGCGAGGCGTAGCCGCTATTATTGGGCTTAACGTCTACCGGCGCGCCGTTTAGCATCACGGTCTCGCCATGGGCCAGCCTCAGATAAACCGTCGCCAGCATGGGGGCGGAGTGGGGCACTGAGGCAGTGGCAGACGCGCTGGCAGCCTGGGAAGAGGATTCGGTCCCCGAGGGGAAAGCAGACTGTTCAGCGCGCTCTGTCGGCCCGCTTTGGTTGAGCATAGAAACCAGCGCCACCACCGCCACCACGGCAACGCCGCAGAGGATCAGCAGCGGCCTGGACAGCTTGCGGATCCTCTGCGGGGTATCTGCCGTCACTGGCCGCGCAGCCGGGTTGATCGCCACGGCTACCGGTTCGGGTTCCGCATCCGGCAGCGGCTCAAATATCTCGTCTGCCAGCGTCAGGTGCGACGGCGCGCAAACCAGCTCTTCGACGGTGCTGACCGGTAACTCAATCAGGGCGGCGAGTTCATCAATTGACTGCGGCCTGTCCTGGGGTTTCATCATCAGCGCCCGATCAATGGCATTGAGCAGCGACAGGGAAAAGCCCGCCGGGCGCAGCTGCGTCAGCGGCTGATAGCGGTCCTCAATACAGCGCACCACGCTAACCGGCGGCGGCGCTCCGGTGACCAGCGTATGCAGTACGGCACCCAGCGCATAGATATCGGTCCACGGCCCCTGGTCGCTGTCACTCTCCTCGCTGTACTGCTCAATGGGCGCGTAGCCCGGCTTAAGCATAATTTCGGTCTGGTCGGAGAGGTTACCAATTTCTTTTCGGGCCGAGCCGAAGTCCAGCAGCACCGGCAGCTGGTTATCCTGGATTTGGATATTATCCAGCGAGATATCCCGATGCAGAAATCCGCCCTGATGCAGGGTATTGATCGCGCCAAACAGCGGCGGCAGCAGATGCCGTATCCAGGCATCATCAATCGACTCCGGTCTGGCCGACTGCCAGGCTTTCAGCGTGGTGCCGCTGTAGTACAGCGTCCCCATGTAGGCGGTGCCGTTCTCCTCCCAGAAGCGCAGGACGTGCAGCAGGCCAGGATGGTTAAAGCGCGCCAGCAGGCGGGCTTCGCGTATAAAGCTGCTCAGGCCAGCGGCAAAAAGTTTCTGATAGCGCTCGCCCCGCAGAACAATCTCTAAATCTTCCCCGCGCGAAGCGAGAGAGATCGGCAAATATTCCTTTATTGCAATGGTGCGTTCAAGCAGGTGATCCCATGCGCGATAGACAATCCCAAAGCCGCCCCCGCCAATCACTTCTTTAATCTCAAACTCGTTAAAACGGTGGCCCGCCGGAAGGGCGCTGGGCACATTTTTTGTCTTTTCGTTCGCCGACATAGTAACCACTCTCTAAGTGCGGGTCAGTTAACGGTGCGCCAGGCACCAATTGCCGGATCGGCCAGATCGGCATGCAGGTCATCAACCAGCAGCACGGTAACTTTTGTTTTCGGATCGATAATCGCAGCCCAGGCTTTACGCATAGTTTCCACGCGCGTCCTGACTGCACCCGCATCCGTTGCCTGGCGTCTGTCCATCTTCACCAGCAGGGTGCCATCAAATGACCAGACATGGTGTGCCGTATCAAAGGGCAGCAGCAGCCAGCTGTCCGGCGCACCTTTCCTGCTGACAACCAGCCGCTGGTTATTGGCGGCAGTGATATCCAGCGATCCCGCCGCCGGATGAATATTTTGCAGCGGAAAGCCCTCGTAAAACTCCACGTTTACCCGCTCATTTTTACCGTCATGAGTGAGAGTCAGCTCACTTTTTCCTTCCAGCCACCCCTGGGCGGGGCAGCGCAGGCCTTTACCATCCGGTATAAACAGCGACTGGCCGTTTTTGTCCCACCAGGTGCGGAAATGACAGCCGCCGGGCAGGTCAAAGTGCTGTAAAGGCTCGGCGTTGGCCGGCTGCGACAGGTCCAGCGGCTCGGCGTTACCGGCAGTTGCCGCAGGGGTGCCGTCCGCCAGCACGATAGGGTGCCATTTCTGCTCCTTTGCCGCCGTTCCCGTAGCCAGAACGGCCCCGGTCTCTGTGGTCATCTGCCAGGGAAGCTCAAGAAGCTTGCTACACTGGTTCTGTAGCAGATTGCCTACCCTGGGCAGAAAGGTGTTCAGCACGCTGGACTCGCTGGCCTTGCCTGAGACGATACGCAGATGAATATTCTCATGACACCAGTCTTCAGGTGCGTTGCTGTCAACGTTGTCGATATACACCTCCAGCGCGAGACTGGGCGAGTAAACCGCGCGATAATCCTCTGCCTGTGCAGTGGCAGCAAATAACACTATCAGGGTGGCGGGCAACCAAAATTTCATAGCGTTCCTTGTTGTGACTTACGCGGCGGTAGAAAACGAGCGGAATCCGCCATGGATTGAAAAAGGGTGGTTTCCTGGGGTGAGCCGACCCACACCGCAACGGCGCTCAAATTGTCATTTTTCTCACTGCGATTGATCGCTTTCTGCATCAGCGCCAGCCACTCCTGCGGAGAGTTCACCATGCGCAGGGCCTGCTCCATCTCCTGGGATGTCAGGCTGCACCAGAAACCATCGGTACAGAGTAAAAAAACGTCGCCATCCTCAAGCGGCATCACCTCGCTGTAGCTTACCGGCTGACTTCCCGCTACGCCGAGCGCATTATAAAGTAAATTACTGTTAATTCCGGTATTTTCATAGCCCGCATCCTTCATCTGTTGCACCAGACTATGGTCGCGCGTGACCCGATGAATAAATCCCCGGCGGAAGTGATAAATGCGGCTATCCCCGGCATGCACCCACCATGCGCGCGGGTCATCACGATCAATAAACAACGCCGCGAGGGTGGTACTCATATGCGCAAAATTCGGATTATTCTGCTGCGCCTGGTGGATGGCCTGCTCGGCGATAGCGATCCAGCCTGCGGTCTCTTCCGGGTTAAGCGGTGCATCAACGGCTAATTGAGTAAGCAGGGCATCCCGGGCAAGCTCAGCCGCTTTACCGCCACCTTCATTCCCTGCCACGCCATCGCAGACCAGAAAACAGGCGCGGTGCTCACCCGGCAACGCGCCGGTTTCATCCTGATTGGTTTCGCGCGCACCCGTTTGCGAGGTCGAGGCAAAATTAATGTTCATTTTCATCCGCTTGAATTTGCGAGTCTTTATACTGATTAACTTCCATATCATACGCCTGAAGGAACGCTTCACCGAAAAGCGTATGGAAATCATCTTCAACCTCACCTGAGGTCTTTTGATAATGGCGCATGAAATAATCCCACATCGCTGCTTTGCGGGTGATGCTGAGGCCCATGCGCGAGAGATTACCGTCGCGTTTCGCATTCTCCTCCAGGCGCTGAGGATTGAACGATTGCAGCATGGCGGCAATGATCGCTCTGATGCCGGCAATCATTCCCAGCTGGTGCGCCTGTAAATCGACCAGCGCATCCCTGACCGCCTGTTCAGGCGGCATAAAGCCCGGCATCTGGCTCTGGTAAATCTGCATCAGGACCGTTTTACCGGAAGGCAGGATCTTAAACGGGTTGTTGGCTTCGTTGAGGATCATGGTCATCTCGGCTTTTACGCCCCGCTTGAGGATCGAACGCGATGAGAGCAGCGCGACCGTCCCCTGCGAAAACAGGCTGAGCATACGGCCGGTAATGCGCATCTGATCCTCGGTCACCTGGCTTTTACCCGGGCCATAATCCAGCCCCATACCCTCCATAAGTGCGGCCAGCAGGCGCTGCTCGTTACCCTGAGCAGGATAATGCCCGGCTGGAGGAGGGGTATGGCTGACCGGATCAATACCCAGCCGGGCGGAGTGCTGTCGGTTCATACGGGCAGCCAGCTGCTCGGGACTTAAGGTATCGGCAGGATGAATGACGATCGGCGCTTCGTCTTCCAGAATGCCCAGCGGATCGTCGCCGGATTCGTTGAGGGGGGTAAATAATGAGAGCGGGTCGAGAGGGTTTTGGGGTTCTTCATGCTCGCGGGCCGGGTCACAGACGGCGATTTGATAATCACCAATACCCAGCAGATCGCCATGCTGAAGCGTCGTCTGACTGCCGCGCGCCAGCGGCATATGGTTGTGCAGCACGGCAATCACGCTGCCGTGATTAGTCAGACGACACTCGCCGTTGCAGGTAACCTGCACCACCGCCTGCAGGCGCGATATCGCACGATCGGCATCGGGCAGCACAAGATCGTTATCGGCGCTGCGCCCAATCGTTCCGCCGGGCGAAACAAATTCGCAGGCGGTAACGGGGACCTCGGTGCGGCTTTCAACAATGGTAAATCGCATTCGCTTTTCCTGAGCCAGGGCCATAAGGCCAGCTAACATTACTCAAACATCGGTGGATAGAGTCCATTTCGACCCGGCTGCGCCACGGCGTCCGGGTCGAACAGTTGCGAAAATAATTGGGCGGTCAGATTGCCGCTGTGCTTATGGCTGGCCAGCGGATATCCATCGCTCTGGTTTGTCCACCAGTAGCTGGTGTACTGCATCGGATCAAAACGGAGGGCGACCTCGCGCCATGCCAGCGTGCAGGGCAGATCCTGATAGCCAAGCACGTCCATAATATCCGAACGACCGGTATCGGGAAGGGCCAGCGGCGTTAATGTGGAAAGCGCGGCTTCCAGCAGATCGGGGGAAGCCGACTGGACCACGCCCTGATAAAGGGTTTCCCCCAGCGTTCGGAACCACTCACCGGAGACGGCCAGCTGGGCCGGATGCCACAGGCTTACCGGTACGCTTTGTAACGCCAACAGCGGCCAGGTGCGCCCGACGCGGTCACAGGAGGGCAGCAGGCAGCCAATTTGTATTCGCTGTACGCCCAGCGTAGCGGGCAGGGCAAAATTCCATACCGGTGCGCGACGGAAGAGTTGGCTGCCCCCTTCACTGTGCTGGTGCCAGTGGGCCATGCCCAGCTGAAACCAGTTAGACCAGCTTGCTACCGTGCTCGCTGACAGTCGGCGCTGCAGAAAGTCACCGGTTCCAGGCAGTTTGCCATACCATCCCAGGTCATATTTTTCTGACATCGCGATGGCCTTATTCATTAGCGATCAATTACTGCGAGCCCTGTTCGGCGGCGGGCGCAGCAGGCTGAGGATCGGTACCGTTCAGTTTTAGCGACAACCTTCCCATCATCAGAACATTGTCCCGCGCATACGGCGAAGTCAGAATCTGACGGTCAAGCAGCTGGCTGAGGTGCCAGTCAAGCTGTTGCAGCTGGCGCGTGGTCACGTCGGCAGGCAGGCTACGCTGAAGATTTTGCATCACCCAGCCGCGCAGAAACTCGCCGTCATAGCTTCTGGGCTGATATAGCATCTGATAGGCGCGCAGCGCATTACGGCTGAACTCGCTATCCTGACCATTATCATTGCGCAGCGTGGCCGTTATCGTCTGTGCCACACGCGGCAGCAGCAGCGTTTTCAGCGCATTCTGATAAATGCCCCAGGCGGCGTCGCTCACCTGATTGCCCCGGTACAGCCCGGCACGCATGCTCAGAGGTGGCGCATCCAGGGAAAACTGGTTGCTTTGCGGCAGGGCGATCAGACCGTTTAAAAAGGGTAGCAGATCCAGGATATCGCCGCTGTTGCTGCTGACCAGCCCTTTTGCCTGCTGATTGATCGGTTTTAATCGCATATCAACCTGCTGCAAATATTGCTGATTTTTATAGTAGCTGGTGCCCCACAGCAGGGTGGCGATCACCAGCGCCAGCGCCATTGAGGCATATCCTGCCCAGTGCAGCAGGCGATTTCTGTGCTCCCATGAGCGATCGCTTCCCGCCAGGGCGCTCTCCTGAAAAATAATCCCGCTCAATAGCTGGTGGATAAAGTAGCCCTGGCCTTTGTTGGCTGGAATGGGAGCACTGCGATTAACCTGGTCCCAGCTGGCGATGGAGTGGGAGCCGGGTTGCGGCAGCTGTAGCTTGCGGGTTAGCTGACCCATAATGCGGTCGAACGGCAGACCTTCCTGCGTTCCGCTGGTGAAAAACACCCCGCGTACCGGCCACGAGACGGGCTCGTTATCGGCAGAAAAGACGATATCAAGGTATTCCGCCAGCAGCGTACGCAGCGTGGCAAACTCCTGCGGGAACAGAAAACTCTCGGCGCGCAGGGCGAGATCCCTCTCTTCGGCCATAATCCCCGCAAGATTGTCTGTCAGACGGCTGGATAGCGCTCTGAACTGGCTGTCGAACAGGGTGTGAAGTGCGGCTTCGCTCTCTCTCTGCGCACTCCAGGGAAAGGTAAAGCCCCACACCTGTTCGCGCTGATCCTTATCCAGTCTGGAAAAGTAGCTCATAAAGCCCTTCAGCAAATCCGTCTTCGTCACCATGATGTAGACCGGAAAATGAATACCGGTTTGCTGGTGCAGCTCCGCCATGCGCTGACGCAGTGCGGTGGCCTGGGCAAAGCGTGCCTCAGCTGAATCACTCAGCAGGTCGGCCACGCTGATGGTCATAATCACGCCGTTAATCGGCTGGCGGGTACGGTAGCGTTTAAGCAGCGTGATAAAGGTCTGCCATTCACTGGCATCGCGCGCCCGCTGACTTTCCTGAAGCGTATAGCGGCCTGCGGTATCAAGCAGCACGGCTTCATCGGTAAACCACCAGTCGCAGTGGCGGGTGCCACCCACGCCGCGCAGCGCAGTTTTACCCAGGCTGTCACTAAGAGGAAACTGTAAACCGGAATTAATCAGCGCGGTCGTTTTACCGGCTCCCGGCGCGCCTACGATCATGTACCAGGGCAGCTGATACAGATGCTGTGCGCTAACGCGCGACAGCCAGCCCTGCGATTTTTTCTGCTGGCGCGTCGGGAAATGGGCTTTTTTCAGCAGCGTGGCCGCTTCGTTAAAGCGGCTGCTTAACAGCTCTTCCGTGGCGGCCTGTTCAGCGTGATCGACGCTCTGCTTTTGCAAATTAGTCAGCAGTTTATTGTTGAACCAGGTCCGATAAAGCTGCGGGATAAGCTGAAACATGATCCACAGGAAATAGCACATCCCTATGACCACCTGGCGGTTCATGCTGCTTTCCAGCCAGTGCATACCGCTGAAGGAGAGCAGCGGACCCATGATCCAGATCAGCGCGGAGAGCGCGGTAATGCCGATGAAACTCCACAACAGTCGGCTTAAGAACAGGGTTGAGAGGGCGCCTGGCATCAGTATTTTCCCGTTTTGCTGGTGGTGCTGGCCTGTATCTGTGGTGCAGGAAGCAGCGTGATTTCCACCCGTCGGTTTAGCGTACGGTTCTCAATGCTGTCGTTAGGCAGAAGCGGACTGCTGTCGCCTCTCCCTTCACCCCGGATGGTGTGGCCAGGCTGCTTCATCTGCTGGTGCAGCCGGGCAGTAATCACCTGCGCCTGCGCCTGGGATGATTCATAGTTTGAGGAGTAATGGCTGTTGCGGGCAGGGCGGTCATCGGTGAAGACGCTGACCAGCACGCGGCCCTGGATGCTGTCCATCGCCGCCGCCACCCGGGAGATAATCGCCCGTCCCTGAGGCATCAGGTCGCTGCCGTCACGGGAAAAGAGCGTATCCAGGGGAATAATCACCCTGCTGCCTTCCGTACCATCCGTTACGTCGAGCTGGCGGGCAGATATCAGGTCGCCCAGCCGATCGCGCAGATCCAGCAGGGCCTGGCTTGACGCACTGCGACGGCCAATTTCGCCTTTCGGCAGCGGCGTTTCCCAGATAGCGCGCAGCAGAGGTTCCGCCGCGTTACCCAGCCGCCAGTTCAGCCCGGTGTAGATCAGGCAGGCGATAAAGGCGGTCAGGGTGATACAGGCCCAGAGCGGCACGGGCGGCCGCCACAGGCTATGCTGCACGGTGGGAAGCAGGGGCTGCATGGCGGGTAGCGGAGGCTGGACGCCACGCGTATTAGCGATCAGTTGTCCCAGGCGGCTTCGCACCCCGTCACGCTGAGTGCGGCCCTGATCGATACTCCGGTAGCGGCCCTCATATCCCAGTAACAGAATGTAGTGGATAACCTCCAGCAGCCATAAATGCTGCGTCGGCGTTTGTGAAATCCGTGACAGGAGCTGAAAGACCTTCTCCCCGCCCCAGCTTTCATTATGAAAGGTGATCAGCAGGCCATTACCGGACCAGATGCCGCGCGTTCCCCACGGCGTCTGCGCGGCGGCTTCATCCAGAACGCTGCACAGGCAGTAGCGGGCGCCCATAATCATGTCGAAAGGCAGGCCAGCTCGCTTGCTGCGGGATTCAAACTGGCGGATCTCATCAATCAGCTGCTGGCGCAGACCGGCGGGGTCGTCATGCGTTGCCGACAGGCGGATTTGCACAATCGCATTCAGCAGCGGCGAGGCGGCGGCTAGCAGCGGATTATCCTGGCTGACAGAGGTTGGGAGGTCGGTCGTATTTTCCAGTGTCATCAGGATATCACTGTCTCAGCCAGGGGGCAGCTGCGGGGCAGCCACCCTGTGCTTATCATCGAATAGAGAATCATCGCCTGTCCTGACTCACATTGATCCGGGGTGAAACAACATCTATTCCAGAATCCACGTGGCCGTGCTGTTATTGCGACAGGCTTTACTCTGCCCACCGACATCCACACAGACTTTTTTCGCATTCGTATTTTTGCGCGGGCGCGGACGATCGCTGCGCACCGTTGCATCGTAGAGGTCCGCCTTTACGCCAGCCTTAAAAGGAACATAGCCAATGAGCTGCTGGCTGTCGTCGTCCGCAATCGCCAGCCAGTGATTTTCAACTTCACCGAGCACGGTAAAGGGCTTGCCGTTATCCAGATAGCGTACAATTTTCCCGCCAAACTCCGGGCGAGGCATTACCGAGGCAGCGTATAGCGCACGGTAAGTTTCATTCACTGGCGTAAAGGCGTGGGGGGCCTGAACGGCATAGCGATGCGTCAGCCTGACGCCGTCAACTTCACTGGTCACCAGGGTGTCATCCGTCACAGCGGGGGGAGGCGCTTTACATCCGCTCAGGGTCAGTGCTGCCAGCAGGGTTAACGCAATGCTTGTTTTCACAGTGCTCCTCGTGAGTCTCATCAGTGAGTCTGATAATCCAGCGGTTTAAAAATGATTTTTTTACCGGCAGGTGAAAAAACCGCACGCAGCCGCACAAAAAATCATTCACGTTTACAGAAAGATAAAACCGCAGTCAGTTTACCTGACACTTTTGGGATTGGGAACCATTGCGGCCCGCAAGATTACATGTTATTGCGGGCCTGAGAAGAGGGGGACATTTTTGTTCCTGAAACCTGAAAAATCGCCAGGGCTACAGACCATTGCCATAGCGGCCAATCAGCCCCGTCGCCCCCAGCACATGCCCTTTGAGCCTTGCCATCAGCGCGTCTCGCGTGAGCCCTTCGGGCAGCGCATCAGGCGCAAGATCGGTGGCGATAAGCGTGAAGTTATAGTGATGCGCGCCGCTGCCTGCGGGGGGGCAGGGGCCAGCGTAGCGTTGCGTCCCGATGCTATTTTTGCCGCCGGTGAAGCCCTTACCCTGGGCGAGCTCGCCCTGAGAGAATTGCGTCTGCTGGGGGGCAATGTTGTAAGCAACCAGATGATCGACACCAAGGCCTTTGGCACCCACCGGATCGGTTATCGTCAGCGCAAAGCTTTTGGTCAGCGCGGGGGGAGAGGACCAGCCCAGCGCGGGTGAGATGCCTTCACCGGTGCAGCTGACGTTACCAGGCGTGTTACCAGCAAACTTTTTTGCCAGCAGCGCGTTATCGTTAAAGTCGGGCGAGACCAGGGTAAAAACCGGCGCGGCACTCAGGGCGCTGGCACAGAGCAGCAGTGAAGCAGAGAGCACTATTTTCTTCATCGGATAACTCCTGAACGGGTGGAAATAAAGCCTGGACGATAATCCCGTTATCCACCACCGCAACCGCGATCGTCTGACACGGAACAATATCCTGGCTGAACCACCGCCGCTTTCAGCGTGGCACTGCCCGCGCAGTCAGAGAAATATGCTAAAGTAAACGTCGAATGATTTTGTGAGAAAGCCTGCATTTTTAATCAGAAAACTGTGCTAGCAGAAATTAGTGAGGTTATGAGCAGACTCAATGCCCTTTATCTTTTGAACCGCATACCGATGCTGGCGTTATTCTCCGCGGCCATCGTTTGTCCTGACGTTCTGGCGATGATGACGGAAACGCGGGTTGCCGACGCGCCCTTTGACGATCCTGCCAGGTTCAGCGACCTGAACGCTTCGCTGCCCGACCTTGGCAGCACGACGGCCGCAGACAGCGCCACCGAAAAGCGCATTGCGGAAGCGGTGAAGAGTATTGGCGAGGCCAGCATGGACAGCGACTCCGACAAATCGCTCGGTAATCAGGCGGGGCAGTGGGCGTTTAATCATTTTCGCGACGAAGCCGCCCAACGGGCTGAGAATGGGGGAGAGCGACTACTCTCTCCTTATGGTCATGCCGATCTGTCGCTGAAAGTCGACCTGCATGGCAGCTTTGCGGGAACCTCGGCTCAGCTGGTTACCCCCTGGCAGGACAACTATCAGTATCTGACCTTCAGTCAGGTCGGTGTTGAGCAGACGGATTATGGCGTAGTGGGCAATGCTGGCGTGGGCCAGCGCTGGCTGGCGGGCAACTGGCGGCTGGGATATAACGGTTTTATTGACCAGATGTTTGAATCCCATCAGCAGCGAGGATCGCTGGGCGCGGAGGCCTGGGGCGACTTCCTGCGTTTTTCCGCCAACTATTATCAGCCGCTTTCCGGCTGGCGGGATCGCAGTGAATATGGGCAAATGCGGCTGGCGCGCGGCTACGACATCACCAGCAAGGGCTATCTGCCATTCTATCGCCAGCTGGGCGTTTCGCTAAGCTACGAGCAGTATCTGGGTAACAACATTGACCTGTTTAACAGCGGTACGCAGGGTAATAACCCGTCGGCTATCGAGCTTGGCGTAAGCTACACGCCGGTGCCGCTCTTTACCTTTACCGCCACCCATAAAACCGCCGATACCGGTGAAACCCAGGATCAGTTTGGTTTAAAAATGAACTACCAGATTGGCGTCGCGCTGAGCAAACAGCTTTCGGCCGAAAATGTCGCGGCGGCGCGCTCGCTGAGCGGCAGCCGTTACGATGAGGTTAACCGCAATGACACGCCGGTAATGGCCTTTCGTCAGCGCAAAACGCTGTCGGTATTCCTGGCCACGCCGCCCTGGCAGGTCCAGCCGGGCGAAACGCTGCCGCTGCGGCTGCAAATCCGCAACGCTAACCCGCTTCAGGCCGTTAACTGGCAGGGCGACACGCAGGCGCTAAGCCTGACGCCGCCGGGGAACAATCTTGATCCGCAAGGATGGAGCATTATTATTCCAGCCTGGGACAGCTCCCCGGATGCCACAAATACTTATCACCTCTCCGTCACCCTCGAGGACAGCAGGCAGCAGCGTGTGACCTCGAACTGGATAACGCTTAAGCTGGTGCCGCCGGTGACGCTGCAGGACGATAGGCCGCCGACTTTCGATCTCATGGCACCCTAGGTGATGCTCATCCTGCCGCTGTGATGATTGTCCTGCCGCTGTGATGATTGTCCGGCCATAGCTGTGATTGTCCGGCCATAAAGGATGCTCAGCCTTGCGATATGAGGGGGCCAGGCGTTGATACGCAGCCTGGTGGTCTGGCGCGGGAGAAGCCTGGCTGAGACAGGCTGTCAAGATCGCCCAGGCTAAAAAATGTGAGTAAAATCACAAAAAACAGCTGTGAATAGTCAGGGTAATTTGCCAGAATTTCAAAAAACACCACGCAGCCGATTACTATGATCCTTCGCCCATCGCGTCACTGGTTTGTCCGTCTGTTCTCCTGGCACGGCTCCGTGCTGCCCGGCATCCTGTTCCGACTTGCCCTTAATCTACTGATGTCGATTGTGGCGATCTTTTGCCTCGACTGGTACGAAACGCTGGGGGTTAAGCTGACCCTGGCGCCGTTCAGCCTGCTGGGGGTCTCCATCGCCATATTCCTCGGGTTTCGCAACAGCGTCTGCTATGCGCGTCTGACCGAAGCCCGTCAGCTCTGGGGCGGCCTGCTGATTGCCAGCAGAACCCTGCTGCGTCAGGTGCATGCGATTTCACCGGCGGATGCCACGCGGGTCACCGCGCTGCTGATGGCATTTTGCTACAGCCTCAAGCACCAGCTGCGACGGACCGATCCACGGGAGGATTTGCAGCGCTATCTCGGGGATGAGGCCGAAGACGTCCTGCGCCGCCGTGCGCCGACTAACGCTATCGAAATGAAAATTTCCCAGTGGCTGGGCGATCTTCGCCGCAGCGGTGCGGTATCCGATATTGTCTTTGCCCAGCTGGATAACAGCATCCACCAGCTTTCTCAGGTACTGGGTGGCTGCGAGCGGCTGGCCAGCATGCCGCTGCCGTTTGCCTACGGTCTGCTGCTGCATCGCACGGTCTACCTTTTCTGTACGCTGCTGCCGTTTGCACTGGTGCCAGATCTGCACTACATGACGCCGCTGGTGTCGGTGTTTATCGCCTACAGCTTTCTCTCGCTGGATACGCTGGCCGAAGAGCTGGAGATGCCCTTTGGCTACGCCAATAATCACCTGCCGATGGACGCCTTGTGCACCAATATCGAAATCAACCTGCTGGAGATGAATAACCAGCGCGACCTGCCGGCTACGCCCGTCCCCGACGCGCACTATCGTCTGACCTGAGCCTGAACCTGAACCTGAGCCTGAGCCTTAGCCTTAGCCAGAGCCAAAGCCAGGACCAGGACCAGGGCTGACTAGCGCCAATGTTTAAAGCCCTGGCCTGATGCGCACTATTGCTGATCTCAGGCCGGAGTAGACCCTTTTCACGCCCCTAATCATTCTCGCGGCTGCAATCATTTTCACAGCCCCGACCCCTCTCACGCCTGCGATTCACCTCATGCCTGAGACCATGCTCATGCATGAAACCATGCACGCGCCTGCGACCATGCTCATGCCTGAGACCGGGCTCGTGCCTCCAAACAGTGCAGTACGCGTCAAAGAGGTGCATAACTCCCTGATTGGAAGGCGCCAATCTCCGCTCCGATCACAAAAGCGATATTTTATTTTCTGAATGCATAAATCCTCTGTTTTTTATTCGGCAAACCTGCGCCTGCCGTAGTTTTATTCACTTTTTATGCATTATTAGTGAATAATGATGACCGGTAACTTATTGATATTGTGTCAGGTAAAGTGATTTATGCAATTTATTCGCTGGCTGGCATGAACTGTGCAAATTACAGTGAAGCTGTGATGAATCATTTTATTAACATAAATTAAACCTTTAGTTCACCTTTCGGTGGGCGCTGAAAACAGAGGCCGTCATGCAATCAGAAGTTACCCGCGCAAACTTTGACCAATGGATTGTTCCTACCTATGCCCCTGCCGGCTTTATCCCCGTACGTGCATCGGGCTCAACGCTGTGGGACCAACAGGGAAAGTCGTATATTGATTTTGCGGGCGGCATTGCCGTTAATGCGCTCGGGCATGCTCATCCGGAACTCCAGCAGGCGCTGGTGCAGCAGGCGGCGCTGCTGTGGCATACCGGTAACGGCTACACCAATGAACCGGTGCTGAAGCTGGCGAAACGGTTAATTGACGCCACTTTTGCCGAACGCGTGTTCTTCTGTAATTCCGGGGCAGAGGCTAATGAGGCAGCGCTTAAGCTGGCCCGTAAGGTGGCTCATGATGCCGTGGGCGAAGAGAAGAGTGGCATCGTTGCCTTCAGTAATGCTTTTCACGGTCGCACGCTGTTTACCGTCACCGCCGGGGGCCAGCCGGCTTATTCAAAAGACTTTGCCCCGCTGCCCGGCGGCATCCGCCACGCGGTATTTAATGACCTGGCCTCTGCGGCAGCGATGATCGACGATGCAACCTGCGCGGTCATCGTTGAACCCATCCAGGGTGAAGGCGGCGTGGTGCCTGCCGGACCGGCTTTTCTGCAGGGGCTGCGTGAGCTGTGTGATAAGCATCAGGCCCTGTTGATTTTCGATGAAGTCCAGAGCGGCGTTGGCCGTACCGGTTCGCTTTACGCCTATATGCACTACGGCGTGACGCCAGATGTGCTGACCACCGCGAAGGCGCTGGGAGGCGGCTTTCCCATTGGCGCGATGCTCACCACTGAAAAGTATGCCCGCGTACTGGGCGTCGGTACCCACGGTACCACCTATGGCGGTAACCCGCTGGCCGGGGCCGTGGGGGGGAAAGTGATGGAGCTGATTAACCGTCCTGAGGTGATGGCGGGTGTTGCCGAGCGTCACCGTTGGTTTGCTGAAGGGCTGAATGAGATCAATCAGCGGCTACACCTGTTCAGCGAGATCCGCGGCCTCGGACTGCTTCTCGGCTGCGTGCTGAATCAGGACTACAGCGGTCAGGCAAAATTGTTCAACCAGGCCGCCGCACGCGAAGGGCTAATGGTATTGATTGCCGGTGCCAGCGTCATCCGCTTTGCGCCGTCGCTGATTATTAGCGAAGCCGAAGTAAAAGAGGGGCTGGCCCGCTTTGAAAAAGCCTGTCGCGCGGTGATCGACGGAGCGCAATCATGATGCTTATTCGCCCGGTTGAGCGTGACGATCTCGCGCAACTGTTGCTGCTGGCGGGCAAGACGGGCGGCGGGCTGACGTCACTGCCTGCCGACAGCGCCACTCTGGCGGCACGTATCGATCGCTCGCTGCTTACCTGGCAGGGCGAGCTGCCGCGCGCCGAACAGGGGTATGTCTTTGTGCTGGAGGAGAGTGAAAGCGGCAGGGCCGTGGGTATTTGTGCGATTGAAGTGGCCGTCGGGTTGCAGGATCCCTGGTATAACTTTCGCGTGGGTACGCAGGTGCATGCCTCCCGCGAGTTAAATGTCTACAACTCGCTGCCGACGCTGTCGCTCAGCAACGACCACACCGGCAGCAGCGAGCTCTGCACCCTGTTCCTCGATCCCGATCACCGTAATGGCAAAAACGGCTATCTGCTGTCGAAATCGCGCTTTCTGTTTATGGCCGCCTTTCGCGATCGCTTTATGCAAAAGGTGGTGGCCGAAATGCGCGGCGTGATTGATGAACACGGGCACTCGCCGTTCTGGGAGAGCGTTGGCAGCCGCTTTTTCTCCATGTCCTTCAGCGAAGCGGATTATCTGTGCGGCACCGGGCAGAAAGCGTTTATCGCCGAGCTGATGCCGAAGCACCCGCTCTATCTGGATTATCTGTCGGCAGAGGCGCAAAGCGTGATTGGCCAGACTCACCCGCAAACCGCGCCCGCCCGTGCCGTGCTGGAATCAGAGGGCTTTCGCTATAACGACTACGTTGACATTTTTGACGGAGGCCCGACGCTGGAGTGCGACATTGACCGCGTCCGGGCTATCCGTAAAAGCCATCGGCAGACGGTGGAAGTCGGGGAGGAGGGCAGTGAGTCTCTGCCCCTGTGCCTGGTCGGTAACGATCGCTATCAGGATTTCCGGGCGATCCTGGTGAACGCCGACCCGCGCCTGGAAAGCATCACTCTCAGCCCCGAGCAGGCAGAAGCCCTGCAATGCCAGCCGGGCGACAGCCTGCGCGTAGTTACCCTAAGCCCTGAGGAGAAAAAAGCATGACCCACTGCATTAATGGACAATGGCTTACCGGGGCCGCAGAGAAATTCACCAAAACCGACCCGGTCGGCGGTGAGACGCTGTGGCAGGGCCAGGCCGCCAGCAAAGGGCAGGTTTCTTCAGCCTGCGAGGCAGCGCGCGCGGCTTTTGTGGGCTGGGCGCGGCGGCCCTTTACCGAGCGCCAGGCCATTGCGGAGAAGTTTGCTGCGCTACTGGAAAAGAACAGCGAGGATCTGGCCACAGCGATTGCGCAGGAAACCGGGAAACCCCGCTGGGAAGCCCGTACCGAAGTACAGGCAATGATCAATAAGGTGGCAATATCCGTTAAGGCCTGGCACGCACGCACCGGGGAAACCCTCTCCGGCGAAAGCGCGCTGCGCCACCGCCCCCACGGCGTAATGGCGGTGTTTGGCCCCTACAATTTCCCGGGGCATCTGCCAAACGGCCATATTGTACCCGCCCTGCTGGCCGGGAATACGGTGGTCTTGAAGCCGAGTGAGCTGACGCCCGTCACCGCTGAAAAAACCGTCCGCCTGTGGATGAGCGCCGGACTGCCTGACGGCGTGCTAAATATGGTGCAGGGCGGCCGGGACACTGGACAGGCGCTGGCGCAGGATGCGCATATAGACGGCCTGCTGTTTACCGGCAGCGCCGCGACCGGTTTCCAGCTGCACCGCCAGTTTGCCGGTCAGCCTGATAAAATGCTGGCGCTGGAAATGGGGGGGAATAATGCCCTTATCGTCGAGGACCCGGAGGATATTGATGCCGCCGTGCATATTGCTATCCAGTCGGCCTTTATTACTGCCGGACAGCGCTGTACCTGTGCCCGACGCATGCTGGTTAAGCGCGGTGCGCAGGGTGACGCTTTTCTGGCGCGCCTGGTTGAGGTTGCCGGGCGTATCCAGACTGGCCGTTGGGATGATGAACCCCAGCCCTTTATGGGCAGCGTGATTTCACGCCAGGCAGCAGAGCATATTTACAGTGAATGGCAAACGCGAATTGATGCAGGGGGTAAGGTCCTGCTGCCGATGCGCTGGCCCGATCGCAGCAGCGCGATCCTGACGCCGGGCATCATGGATATCACCTCGCTAAAAAACGTCCCGGACGAAGAGGTTTTTGGCCCGCTGCTGTCGGTGGTGCGCTATGACGATTTCGACCAGGCGATCCGCCTGGCCAATAACACCCGCTATGGCCTCTCATGCGGCCTGATCTCCCCGCAGCGTGACCTGTTTGACCGTCTGCTGATTGAAGCCCGCGCGGGGATTGTTAACTGGAATAAACCGCTGACCGGCGCAGCCAGCAGCGCGCCCTTTGGCGGCGTTGGCGCGTCCGGTAACCACCGCGCCAGCGCATTCTACGCCGCCGACTACTGTGCCTGGCCGATGGCCTCGCTGGAGTCTGACAGCCTGACGCTCCCGGATCAGCTGTCGCCTGGCCTGGATTTTAGCGTTGGGGAGGAGCCGCAATGAGCGCGCGCGAGGTTAACTTTGACGGGCTGCCGGGGCTGACGCACCACTACGCCGGGCTGTCGTTTGGCAATGAAGCCTCCACCCGTCATCAACACCAGATGTCAAATCCGCGGCTGGCAGCCCAGCAGGGGCTACTGAAAATGAAGGCACTGGCGGACAGGGGCTTTGCGCAGGGGGTGATCCCGCCCCACGAGCGACCTAACGTCGGCGCACTGCGCCAGATTGGCTTTACCGGCAGCGATGCGCAGGTCATCGCGAAGGCGGCATCGCAGGCACCGGCGCTGCTCTCGGCAGCGAGCTCGGCTTCGGCAATGTGGGTCGCCAATGCGGCGACCGTCTCCCCCTCGGCGGACAGCGCCGACGGGCGCGTCCATCTGACGGTAGCCAACCTTAACAACAAGTTTCATCGGGCGATGGAAGCACCCACCACGGCGGCGCTGCTGCGGGCTATATTCCGTGACGGCGCGCACTTTACCGTTCATGATGCGCTCCCGCAGGTGGGGATGTTTGGTGATGAAGGCGCTGCTAACCACAACCGCTTTAGCGCCGGATATGGCGAACCTGGCGTTCAGCTCTTTGTCTACGGCCGCGCGGAGGGGGCGGGGGGCCTGGCACCGACACGCTATCCCGCCCGTCAAACGCGTGAGGCCAGCGAGGCCGTGGCCAGGCTCCACCAGCTCGATGCCAAACGGACTTTTTTTGCACAGCAGGATCCTGACGTCATTGATAAAGGCGTATTTCATAACGATGTTATCGCCGTGAGTAACCAGCAGGTTCTTTTTTGCCATCAGCGGGCTTTTCTGAACCAGCCCCGGCTGCTGGACGAACTGAAAGAAAATGTGCCGGGCTTTACCCCGCTGGTCGTGCCGGATAACGAGGTGAGCGTGGGCGATGCCGTCTCCACCTATCTGTTTAACAGCCAGCTGCTGAGCAAGGCTGACGGTAAAATGCTGCTGGTGCTGCCGGAAGAGGCCCGACAGCATGCGGGCGTCTGGCGCTATCTGAGCGGGCTGGTGGAGAGTGGGGGCCCGGTGGACGAGCTAAAGGTATTTGACCTGCGCGAAAGTATGTTTAACGGCGGTGGGCCCGCCTGCCTGCGCCTGCGCGTGGTGCTAAACGCGGCAGAGTACGCGGCGGTTAATCCAGCCGTGATGATGAATGACAGGCTGTTTACCACGCTTAACGACTGGGTGGCCCGTCACTACCGCGATCGCCTTTCACCGGCTGACCTGGCCGATCCGCAGCTGCTAACAGAGGGACGTCAGGCGCTCGATGAGCTCACAAAAGTGCTAAACTTAGGGAATGTCTATAATTTTCAGCAGTAATCACGGATGAAGCGACGCGCGTCTCCTGAAGAGCCGCGCGTCTGAGCCCGACAAAGGAGCACAAATTCATAACAAGGAGAATGCATGCTGGACTTGCTTACATTAACGCTTAGCGGTGAACGTCCATCCCCCCGCGCGGGTCGCAATGCATTTATGCAGTGGCAGTGGCTCGACGACGGCATCCTCGAAATCACGCCGCTGGAGGCGACTACCCAGGCGGTAGTTATCTCGGCGGGCATTCACGGCAATGAAACGGCCCCGGTCGAGATCCTCAATGCACTGGTCAGTGAGCTGCTGGCGGGCGATTTGCCGCTGCTTCCGCGCCTGCTGGTGGTCTATGGTAATCCCACTGCGCTGCGGGCAGATAAACGCTATCTTCGCTGCGACCTGAACCGGCTGTTCGGCGGCCGCTGGCAGCAGTATGAAGACTGCATGGAGGCGCGACGCGCATGGCGCCTTGAGCAGGCGATGGAGACCTTCTGGCAGGCGGGCAACAGCGACGAGATCCGCTGGCATCTTGACCTGCATACGGCAATCCGTGGATCCTGGCATACCCGCTTTGGCGTTATGCCGATGCGCGAAACGCCATGGCCGGACGATTTTCTGCACTGGCTGGCCGCCGCCGGGCTGGAGGCGCTGGTATTTCATCGTGCACCGGGAGGTACTTTCACCCACTACAGCTCCCGCCACTTTGGCGCAGCAAGCTGTACGCTCGAACTGGGTAAGGCGCTCCCTTTCGGCAGTAACGATCTCAGCCAGTTCGCCGCGACGCATCAGGCGCTAAGGGCCATACTGACCGGAGGCAGCCTGCCCGAGGTGGGGGAACCGCCGCTCCGCTATCGGGTATCCCAGCAGCTGACCCGCCAGACGGATGATTTCAGGCTACATATGAGCCGTGAAACTCTGAACTTTACCGTCTTCCCTCAGGGGACGCTGCTGGCAGAAGATGGTGAAAAGCGCTACTACGTGCAACAGGCGCGGGAATATGTGATGTTCCCTAATCCTGACGTTGCGCTGGGGCAGCGGGCGGGCCTGATGCTGGTTGAGGACAATGCGCATAATCAGGCGCTACGCTAAATAGCAGCGCGCAATGGCGCTCCACTCTGTTGCGTACTCCAGGGGTTAACGCCCCTTACTTTTTCCTTTCCAGCTATTTGCGTTTGTATTACACTTCTCCACTCTTTCTGCATTAATCCCTTTAAATTCATACTTCTTAGCAATTCCTCACGGTAATCTTCGCATTCTCTTCATGATTGGCGCTAATTTGTCTTTTATGCTTTCAGGGCTTTACTCACGCTCAGCGTACTTGACGTTCAGCGCACTAAACTGAGTTCCGACATCGCGACAAAGCTGTCGCCTCAGAACCGAAAAGTAAGGATAAAAATGATGCGTAAATTAACTTCTACCGTAATCGCCATGACTCTGGCCCTGGGCGCCGCTAATATCGTTCACGCTGCGGCTGATACGCTGACCCCGCCACCGGCCGGTGCCGACAAGCCGATGATGCACCAGCCGCCGCGTCATGGTGGTATGCATGAAATGTTTAAAGGGCTGAATCTGACCGATGCACAGAAGCAGCAGATGCGTACCATCATGGATAACGCACACAAAGACATGAAGCGTCCATCGCTGGAAGAGCGCCGCGCGATGCATGACATTATCGCCTCTGACAGCTTCGACCAGGCTAAAGCCGAAGCTCAGGCCACCCAGATGGCGGCAGACGGCAAAGGCCGAGCGCTGAAAATGATGGAAACGCAAAACAAACTGTACAACGTGCTGACGCCTGAGCAGAAAAAACAGTTCAACCAGAACTTCGAAAAGCGTCTGGCTGAAAAACCGCACCACGAAGGCAAAATGCCTCCTGCTGACGATTAAGTCTTAGCGACGTAATCAACGCTTAGCGGTCGCAAACAGAAACCGCCGGCGTTGCCCACTCCCTGCCAATGGGATGTGGGCAGCGTCGGCGGTTTTTTGTTAATACAAAGGTACTATCGGGTACTTTCCGCTAATGACCGGCTTGCAGAGGATTTTATAGCCGTCGCTGTCGAAGCCTTTGGGCGTCGAGGTTAGCGCCTTTGCCATCGCCAAATCCTCAACCGATCCCAGATAAAACCAGTTATTGATGATGTGGATCTGCGTCTGGTTTACGCCTTCCTCAACCACGCCGACGGCACCCTCCCAGGGCCAGCACTGTACGCGTACGCGTTCCAGCGCGGCCAGCAGGCGCTGATGATGCGCCTCGGGGGACTCTTTACCGCAGCAGGCACCGGCACAACGTCCCAGGCTGGCGCGGAAGCAGGCGCGGTTGCGGCTCAGATTCTCCAGCCCCAGCAGTGCGAGACAGAGCTGCTGCTCATCGGCGATTTTTTGCAGCGTCTCCAGCGCCGACCGGCGGCTGGAATAGAGTCCGAACAGGTCCGGCGTGTGCGAAAAGTCCAGCTCTTTGGCAAAGACCACGGTTGGTTTGTTCTGGCTGATATGCAGCGAACAGAGTTGACGATTCTTGCGCAGCCGCTTATTAAACAGCGGCTGCTGCACCTTGATCATCTGCGCCTCAAGCAGCAGCGCGCCCAGCTCACCCGCAGTTTGAATAAAGCTGACGTGGCGGGTCTGACGCAGCATTTTGGCTTCATCCGCCGTGCGAAAATGGGACATGACCCGGCTGCGGATATTGATGCTTTTACCGATATACAGCGGCATCGTTTCACTGTCGCCGTGAAAGGTGTAGACCCCAGGGAGTGAAGGTAGCCCTGCAAGTGAGGGGCGAAGATGTTCGGGATACTGATAGATAGCCGCTGGTTCAAATTCCAGGCGTTGAGCTGCTGCACGTCTGACCACATTGCACTCCGGTTACTGGTTACTTGTACAGTGTAACAGGGGCGGGGAGGATAAAAAAGCGTCTCCTGGCGCATTGTGCGCCAGAAATATGTTCGAACGGCCGTGGCTATGCTCAGGATTATGCTGATATAACGCCTGAAGCCGGGGCGATGACCTGCTTCCCTGGCTTCAGTTTGTCACTCACTGGTGCGAGATTATTTCTTCCAGAAGTCGTCAAAGATGGTGATGGGCGGGCGGCGTTTATGCTCCGTCTTCAGATACCAGCCTTCGATAGTTTTTGCCGCATCGGCAGCAATGGTTTTGCCTTCAAGGTAGTGGTCGATCTGCTCATAGGTGACGCCCAGCGCCACTTCATCCTGCAGGCCGGGCCGGTCATCTTCCAGGTCCGCCGTCGGGTGTTTCAGATACAGATGCGCCGGGCAGCCCAGCGCTTTCAGCAGCTGTTTACCCTGACCTTTGTTCAGCCGGAACAGCGGATTAATATCCGTGCCGCCATCGCCATACTTGGTGAAAAAACCGGTGACGGCTTCTGCGGCATGGTCGGTTCCCACCACCACGCCCGAGGTCACCCCGGCGATGCTGTACTGGGCCTTCATTCGCTCACGAGCCTTCTCATTGCCCCGCACAAAATCGGACAGCGTCACGCCCGCCTCGCGCAGGGCTTTCTCACTGGCCAGCACCGCCTCTTTGATGTTTACCGTTAACACGCGGTCAGGTTTGATGAAATCAATCGCGTCCTGGCAATCCTGTTCGTCGGCCTGAATGCCGTAGGGCAGGCGGACGGCGATAAACTGATAGTCGGCGCTTCCTGTCTCCTGACGGAGTTCTGAAATAGCGGTCTGACTCAGTTTACCGGCCAGGGTAGAGTCCTGGCCCCCACTGAGCCCCAGCACCAGCGTTTTAATAAAGGGATAGGTTCTGAGATAGGACTTAAGAAACTCAACGCTGTTGCGGATCTCCTGCTGAACATCAATGACAGGTTTGACCCCCAGTGCTTCGATTATTTCCTGTTGCAAAGTCATTTGTATCTCCTGAGATTCATTGCCTTAAGCAGGCAGCCGTGTTTTCAATGGTTGCGTTAAAGCTAACGCGGCTGGCGTTAAACAACAAGATTGAATTCTGATGTTTCCTTTATCTGTCATTCGCATGGCTTGCATGACAATAAAGAGAGGAAAAAGTGCGATTTTTTTTGCCATAAAGTTGATAAATCAGCATTTCTGTTCCAGGCTTAAGCTTACATGGAAAATAAAAGAGGAATAAAAACATGAAGAAGTTTGCAGGAGCTATTGGTGCTGCCGTGGTTTTAGCCGTTTTATCGGGCTGTTCGGCGTACGATCGCGCGGAAAGTTACGTTACCAAGCCAGTGGTACAGGACGTTAAAAAGGGTATGACGCGCCAGCAGGTTCGTGATATCGCAGGCCCGGCGTCAACTGAAATTACCATGGTACACGCTCGCGGTACCTGCCAGACCTATGTTCTGGGTGAGCGTAACGGTAAATTACAGACCTACTTCGTTAGCTATAGCGATACCGGTCGCGTAATGAACTACGGCTTCCAGAGCTGTAAGGAATATGACACCGATCCGCAGGTTTCGCAGTAAATTCCTGTTGAGATAACATGAAAAACGGTCACCTCGGTGACCGTTTTTTTTTGCCTGTCTTTTACAGACCGGGCGGGCGGGAAACTTCCAGATAGCGGCCGTCAATATCGCGACGGTAATAGTGGCCATCCTGGACGTAGAAGCGGTCGCCATTGTAGTCGAGCGTACGCATGCTGCCGCTATAGCGCTGCTCCGGTGGCTGCACCATCACATAGGTATTATCGTTGGCGCGCTGATAGTAACTGCCGTTAAGGGCATAGTAAGTCAGGCCACCAATCAGCACGCCCACGGCGGCATCGGGTAGAAAGTTTAATCTGCCTGGCCCACCGCCCCAGCCACGGTGTCCGCCGGGCCCACCGCCCCAGCCGTGATGCCAGCCCGGTCCAGGGCCTGGTCCTGGACCCCAGCCGGGTTGCGCGAGGACCAGCGTTGGGGAAAGTAATGTTACAGCGAAAAGAGCGCTGAGCACCTTTTTCATAGGGTTTCTCCTGGTTCTGACTGAGATTAACATTACGCCCGGCCAGCGAAAACGCAAGCGCTGAATCGCCACGGTTGTCCGCTGCTTACAGCACTTAACGCATTCTTAACGCTCCCTCCACGATGCCTCTTATATTGCGCCCTCCTGGCGGGTTGCAAAGCGTACTTCCGGCTGAAGTTTCTTCTCCGGCTGTAGCAGGGTCATGGCCAGCATGCTGATAAATGCCACGGCGGCAGTGGCGCTGAACATGGCGTTGTAACCATAGTGCTGCGCCAGCCACCCGCTCAGCAGCGGAGAGGTAATGGAAGCAAGATTGGCAATGGCCAGGGTGATGCCGCTGTAGGTGCCTACCGTGGATTTTGGCGTGACGTCGATTACCACCGACCAGTACACATTATTCACCAGCGCGTTCAGAGCATTGCCCAGCGTCATCATCAGAATAATGGTGGCAGGTGAGGGCATCCAGGGGATCGCCATAAAGCAGAGCGCAGTCATCAGCAGCGTGACGGCGGCAAAAACGTTCCTCGCCAGCCGCAGATTATTAAAGCGTTTCAGGAGCGCATCGGCGATCCTGCCCCCCAACAGCACGGTCACGCAGGCGCCGCTCCATGGGATCATCGCGACGTACCAGAGCGAGTGCAAATCGTAGTGAAAGCTGTCCTGCAAATATTTCGGTCCCCAGCTTACCAGGGTAAAGGTGATATAGAGAAAGGAGAAGTAGCCCAGCGCGTTACAGACCAGCGTACGATTGCTGAAGAAGCGCCACCAGGGCAGGCGCGGGCCGCTGGCCTTCTCAGCCTGGCCGCAGCTGATGACCATCCGCTCCTGCGGGCTAACTTTGGGGTGCTGTTCGGGCGTATCGGTAAATACGCGGGCAAAAATCACCATGGCAATCAACGAAAAGCACCCCAGCAGAATAAACATGCTTCGCCAGTCATCGGTGAGCAGCAGCAGGCCGACGGCAACCGGGGCGGTGAGCAGTGCGCCCACCTGGGTGCTGAGCAGACCAATTCCCAGCGCGGTTCCGCGCTCGTGGTCAGGCGACCAGTGCGCGATAGCCTTATTCATGAGGGCATAAGCCGGGCCTTCCGCCAGGCCAAAGAGTACGCGCATAACCGCAAACCCCATAATGGCCGATCCGCCAAACAGCGCCAACCCCACATCACCCGCCCAGGCCGTAGCGACCTCCAGCAGCGACCAGGCGACGCCCGCCATCAGCCACACTCTTCTGGTGCCGAGGCGATCGGCAAGAAAACCGCCGCACAGCGAACCCAGCAGATAGCCAAAACCGAAGTAGCTCAGCACTGCGCCGAGCTGCACCTTACTGAGTTGATATTCCGTTGAGATAGCATTGGCCGCAAATGAGAGCGCCCCCCGATCGATGTAATTGATCAGCGCGATGAAAAACAGCATGGCGAAAATACGGTAGCGATAGCGGCTAACGGTCAGGGTGGCATTCATGGTTTATCTCCAGCACAACGGGTGTGAAGGTAAATAAGCAACATCAATGCCAGGGTGATAGCGGATGGTCAGTGACCGACAATATCGGGGTGATAAACGGATGATAAGTGACCGACTTAATTAACGTTAAAGCCGGGAGGCACCCGATGGGCCTGACCATGATGTCTGACGCGGTGCTGGCTGCACCGTGGGAGAACGTTCCACATAGACTACCTGCCTTACCATAAGGCATCCCGGCGCGGCGCTGCTTCGGATTAACGCCGGGCCACTTCAGGGGGAGTTGAGCAGAAGGTATCGGGCGGGTTTAACGCTTTCCTGAATGAAAAATCGGGCGAAAACCTGTCGCCCGATTTAATGCTTAATCGACACTTAATCGGGCTGAAACGTTGCGCCCGATTAAGTGCCATATCACCATGCCGTCAGGCTGGCACGGTCAGTGCTTTCTGACTGCGCGACCAGATCCTGTGTGCACCCATCGCCAACAGGAACTCGCTCATCAGCACGCCTTCGGCCTTACTGTCTTCGATGATACCTTCTTCCTGTTCGCTGTCGCCCAGGCCAAACTGCGCCTTAAAGCGGCGGGCGTCACCGCTAAGCCCGATAACCTTCAGGTGCTTATAGGCTTCCAGCAGGAAGTAGCGGGCATCACCGCTCAGCAGCAGGGCATCAATGTTGCCATCCGGGACGATGACCGCATCAAAGGTCAGCGACGGCAGACCGCTGAAGGTGGCATCAACAGGCAGGTCTGAACCGTCGTCGGCGCGTACCTGACCCATATGCGGTGCCAGCAGCTTGCCGTGAACGCCCTGAGCTTTAAGCTCCTGGAGGATCGCCAGCACGTCAGCAGCACATACGCCATCGCTGAGCAGCAACGCGACCTGGCGGCCCTTGATGGTCCCGCTGGGTACCGCATAGAGGCTCAGGCTGGCATCCTTTTTCAGACCGTTAACGTCTTTAGGCGGCGCGGTATGCATTTTCTCGTCGGACAGGGCAATCCCCAGGTTTTTTGCCACGCCATTTGCCAGCGAGACGTCGATATGGACCAGGTGATCGACCACGCGTTCGCGGATATAAGGACGGGCCACCTTGCTGAGCTCAAAGGAGTAGGCATCAATAATATGCTGCTGCTCCACCGGCGTCTGGCTGTTCCAGAACAGGCGCGGCTGCGAGTAATACTCGCCAAACGACGGGCTACGCTCGCGAACTTTATGGCCTTCGATGCGCTCCTGATAGCTTTCAAACCCGCCACGGTGCGGGGCTGGAGGCGTCTCACGCGGCCAGTTATCGTTGATCGAGTTTGGCTCATAGTTCGCCGGATTGGTGTCGATATCCATCCGGTGCATGCCCTGACGCTGGAAGTTGTGATACGGACAGGTCGGGCGGTTGATCGGGATCTCGTGGAAGTTAGGTCCACCCAGGCGGCTGATCTGAGTATCCGTATAGGAGAACAGGCGACCCTGCAATAGCGGATCGTTGGAGAAATCCATCCCCGGGACGATGTGCCCTGGATGGAAAGCAACCTGCTCGGTTTCGGCAAAAAAGTTATCCGGGTTACGGTTGAGAACCATCTTACCGATGAGTTCAACCGGCACCAGCTCTTCGGGAATAAGCTTGGTCGCATCCAGCAGGTCAAAGTCAAATTTGAACTCATCCTCCTCGGCAATCAGCTGTACGCCCAGCTCATACTCAGGATAGTCGCCAGCCTCAATGGCTTCCCACAGATCGCGACGGTGGAAGTCGGGATCGCGCCCGGTGAGTTTTTGCGCTTCATCCCACAGTAAAGAGGCTTTACCGGCAACCGGCTTCCAGTGGAAGCGGACGAAGGTGGCTTTACCTTCGGCATTGATAAAGCGGAAAGTGTGAATACCGAAGCCTTCCATCGTGCGGTAGCTGCGTGGGATACCGCGGTCGGACATCGCCCAGAGGACATTGTGCAGCGTTTCCGGCTGGAGCGACACATAGTCCCAGAAGGTATCGTGCGCGCTCTGTCCCTGAGGGATTTCATTATGGGGTTCGGGTTTCACCGCGTGGACAAAATCGGGAAATTTGTGAGCATCCTGGATAAAGAACACCGGGGTGTTATTGCCCACCAGGTCAAACACGCCCTCATCGGTATAAAACTTGGTCGACCAGCCGCGAATATCACGTACGGTATCCGCCGAGCCTGCACCGCCCTGAACGGTTGAAAAGCGCACGAATACCGGCGTCTGCTTACCCGGATCGCGCAGGAAGTCCGCTTTGGTGATATCGCTCATATCACGATACGGCTGGAAGTAGCCGTGTGCCGCAGAACCGCGGGCATGCACGATACGCTCAGGAATGCGTTCGTGGTCAAAGTGGGTGATTTTTTCGCGCAGGATAAAGTCTTCAAGCAGGGTAGGACCGCGAGTACCCGCGCGTAGTGAATTCTGGTCGTCGGCAATACGCGTGCCCTGATTGGTCGTCAGCGGGAAATTTTCACCCCCTTTGCGGAAGGACTCCAGCGCATCAAGCTTGGCATTATGCGTATTCGGGGCTTTCAGGCTACCGGGAGCCGTTGGCTCCTTCCCGGGTGGCGTAGGTTCCGCCGAAGGTTTATGCGACCCATCTGCGGGCGCCAGCGAATCCATGCCGGGTTTAGCTGAATCAGGCCCGGTAGACGGGGCGTTGTGGCTGAGTTCCTTATTATCTGTTTCTTTCGACATTCTCACTTACTCCTGTTGTTGTCATTTCAGACTCCAGTAACTATAGAACAGTGAGTGAGATACGCCTTAAAACAGCAGGGTTAAGTGTTTAAAATCGTGTTTAAAACATGATAAAGGATGATAAAACGCGCATAGCGCGGTAAAAATCGGCTGGGGAAGCGGGGCGGGGATAAAAAAAGGGCTGGCGGAGGCCAGCCCTGAGAGGATATTCGCGTTCTGTAGGCTCCCAACGGAGCAGGCTGTCAGCGTTCCGCCAGCTCGAAGTCACGCTCTGCATCGGCGTGAAGCAGTGCTTTATCGGTCTGCTTCAGCCACTGGCTGGTCAGCATGCCGGCCGTCATCGAGCCGTTCACATTCAGGGCGGTGCGGCCCATATCAATGAGCGGTTCAATAGAGATCAACAGCGCTACCAGCGTCACCGGCAGGCCCATCGTGGGCAGCACAATCAGCGCGGCGAAGGTCGCACCGCCGCCAACGCCTGCTACGCCCGCTGAACTGAGGGTTACGATGCCAACCAGGGTCGCAATCCACATCGGGTCGAATGGGTTGATGCCCACCGTCGGCGCAACCATCACCGCCAGCATGGTGGGATAAAGCCCCGCGCAGCCGTTCTGCCCTATGGTCGCACCAAATGAGGCGGAAAAGCTGGCGATAGACTCCGGAATACCCAGGCGACGCGTTTGGGCCTCAACGCTCAGCGGAATGGTTGCGGCGCTGGAACGGCTGGTAAAGGCAAAGGTGATGACCGGCCAGACTTTTTTAAAGAAACGCTTAGCATTAACGCCATTAACGGTGAGCAGCAGGGCATGGACGGCGAACATGATTGCCAGGCCCAGATAGGACGCCACGACAAAGCTGCCGAGCTTAACGATATCGCTCACGTTTGAGCTGGCCACCACCTTCGTCATCAGGGCCATTACGCCGAACGGCGTCAGCTTCATGATCAGGCGAACCAGCTTCATGACCCAGGCCTGTAAAACATCAATGGCAGCCAGCACGCGTTCGCCTTTCGGCCGATCATCCCGCAGCAGATGCAGGGCTGCAACACCCAGGAAGGCGGCAAAAATCACCACGCTGATAATCGAGGTCGGGCTGGCCCCGGTCAGGTCGGCAAAGGGGTTTTTTGGCACAAACGAGAGCAGCAGCTGCGGCGTGGAGAGATCGGCAACTTTGCCGACGTAGTTACTTTTTAGCGCGGCAAGGCGAGCGGTTTCCTGCACGCCCTGGACCAGCCCGCCGGCATCCAGCTTGAACAGCCAGGTGACGAACACGCCGACCAGCGCAGAGATAGCGGTGGTAAACAGCAGTACGCCAATCGTTAATACGCTAATTTTCCCCAGCGAGGAGGCATTATGCAGCCGGGCCACGGCGCTGAGTATTGAGGCGAAGACCAGCGGCATAACGATCATCTGCAACAGCTGAACGTAGCCGTTACCGACGAGATTAAACCAGCTAATGGACTCTTTCAGCGTCGCGCTGTCGGCGCCATAAATAGTATGCAGGACCAGGCCGAACAGCACACCGGTCACCAGGCCCAGCAGGACCTTTTTTGACAGGCTCCAGCGGGTGCTACCACTTTTAGCCAGTATAACTAACAGGGCGACAAATGCCGCAAGGTTAGCGATTAATGGAAGGTTCATCCCCAGATCTCCAATGAAGCGGTGCGCTATATCAGGCACCGCGCTATTACCGTTATTTTTTATTGCGCACGCAAATGCGCCCTGGAGTGCATGGTAGCAGCTGATCCGGGGTGTCTATATATCCAAATGGAATGGGTTATAACCAATCGTCGTTTTATGACGGGTTATTGCGCACCATGGCTATCAATTAGCCGATTAATGTTACTTTGTACCGTGCTGACCATCTGCGCTGGCCATCCGTCTGCACCAAAGGGGGGCATGCCGGGAGAGAACCACATGGCGATGCCGACCAGCGCCAGGCAGAAAATTCGCTCCATCTGGTTACCCTTCTGGCTGGCAAGTAGCGGCAGCCTGAAGCGCCAGCGACAGGGCCAGAGCAGCGGCACGCCAGCGGGCGTGAGCATATCGGCGACGATATGACTCAGGTAGCCTAGTACCAGGCCCTGAAAAGCATCGGCAGGCACCACCCAGTGCTGCGGAACTTTCAGGTTAAAGAGCGCAATACCTCCGATCACCGCCAGCAGGCTGTGGGTAAATCCACGATGACCGAAGGCGCGGGCAATAGGATGTGAAAGCCAGCGAAAACGACGGCCCAGCACGGATTGAGGGTGGTCGATATCCGGCAGCAGGCTGGTTAGCAGCGTTGCCGGAATAATATGCCACCAGTCACCGTTAGCCAGTACCGGCGTGAGTTCGGCGCGTTTGGAAAAAATAGCGCTGGCAAGCGCAAATATAAGATGGCCTTCGGCCGTCATGGAAAACACCTGGCTGGATAGCTGTCAATCCATCCAGTATAGGTGATATGTACAGTAGAATAAATATGTGACGCTGTAACGAAAGATAAATAGGGGGTAAAAGGATTAGTTTTCCTTCAGGCGGTTACCGTGGAGATGTGCTGCACTGAGCTGGCTCAGCGAGGAGAGCCTGACGTCAGCCAGTGCCCAGCGCGGGTCTGCGGCATGTTCAGCAGCAGGGACCACCACGGAGCGCATGCGGGCGGCTTTGGTCGCGATGACGCCGTTCAACGAGTCCTCCAGGGTTACGCAGTTAAGCGGATCCACCCCCAGGCCTTCCGCAGCGTTGAGATAAACCTGCGGATGGGGCTTGCTCCACGGCAGCGTTTCTGCCGAGGCAACCACGTCGAAATAGTCGCGCAGGTTGAAAATGTGCAGCACGCGTTCCAGCATATGCAGAGGCGAAGCTGACGCCAGGCCAATTTTCAGTCCTTCAGCCTTACAAAGTTTTATCGCTGATTCTACGCCGGGAAGCAGCGGGCGCGTCTCCTCAATCAGCGCCTGCGCTCGCACGATAATTCTGCGTGTAACTTCCTGCTGATCCGGCCCCTGCCAGGGCAGAGTTTCATACCACATCCTCACCACCTGATCGATACGCAACCCTACCGTATCCGGCAGCTCGTTGCGGCGCGACAGGTCGACGCCCAGTGAGGAAAAAATATCCCTTTCCGCGCGATCCCACAGCGGCTCAGAGTCAATTAGCAGCCCATCCATATCGAAAATTGCCGCAAGTACAGGACGAAAATAAGGCATTCTATCACTCCATTTGACCGGTTATCCTCACAGTAGCATGAAGCTTTCGCGGGTGAAATCGCCTTATTTTCGTCAATATTAGGGACAAGCCGACTTTTTTCAGGCACATTTGCTGCCTGAAGGTAAACTTACACCCCTGGCACAGAAGGACAGGAGAAAGCATGACTTATCAACAGGCTGGCAGAGTTGCCGTACTTAAGCGCATTGCTGGCTGGATCGTATTCATTCCGGCGTTGATTTCCACGCTTATTTCGCTGATGGGTTTTTTAGAACAAAGCCGTGAGAAGCGAGAAGGGATTAATGCCGTAATGCAGGACTTCTCGCACGTCATGATCGACATGATCCGTTTCAATACCGGTTTTTTGAAGTCATTCTGGGAAAATTCGCCCGTGCCTGATTTCAATCACGGCAGCAACGTCTCCTTCTGGGTGATATATGTGCTGATTTTTGTCGGTCTCGCTTTACAGGCGTCGGGTGCAAGAATGTGGCGTCAGACGCGCCATCTGCGGGAAGGGATCGAGGATCAGCTGATTCTGGAAAATGCCCGGGGCACGGAAGGGCGAACGCGGCAGCAGCTGGAAGAGAAAATCGTGGTTCCACGGCATACGATTTTCCTGCAGATTTTCCCCCTGTACATCCTGCCGATTGCCGTTGCCGTCGCGGGCTATTTTGTCTTAAAGCTGCTGGGCTTTATTTATTGATCAAGCGGCCTGATGTCTGGCATCAGGCCGTTCACGCGTGTCACTTTTTACCCATGCAGCACACGCCATGCCGACCACTGGCATCAGGCCGTTCAAGCGCGTTGCTCCTCTCCCGCATCCTCATCCAGCAGGTTGCCGATCGCACGTTGTGCTTCTGCCAGCCAGTGACCGCCAAAAACATTGGCCCGATTAAGCAAGTAGTAGAGCTGATAGACCGGCTGCCGTTTGCCGAAATCTTCCGGCAGGGGCCAGACCGACTGGTAGCCCGCCAGGATCTCAGCAGGAAGTTCGGGATGCCAGGCCAGCATGGCCAGATCGCACTCTCTGTCACCCCAGTAGCAGGCGGGATCGAAAATACAGGGTCCCTGGTCGCTGGCGGCACAGTTTGCGGGCCAGAGATCGCCGTGCAGCAGCGAGGGTTGTGGGTTATGTGCAGACAAAACCCGCTGCGCGCAGCGAATAATCAGGTCGATATCACCGTAGAGTATCCCTTTTTCTGCCGCCAGCTGTAGCTGCCAGCCAATGCGCTGCTCGGCGAAAAAGAGTGACCACCGCTTAAGCCAGCTATTGGGCTGCGGGGAGGTGGTGATGTTGTTGTCGTAGTCCAGACCAAACTGAGGCTGCTCGCTCCACTGATGCAGACGCGCCAGCGCACTGCCAAGCTCCCGGGCATCCCGACCTTCAAGCGGGCGGAGTGGGAGGTATTCCAGCAGCAGAAAGCTAACGTCACGATCGCTGCCTGTGCCATACACGGCAGGGACGCGCACCGTTTGTGTTCGGGCCAGAAGCTGGAGCTGCTCGGCCTCCCAGGCGAAAAGATCCCGCATATCACGACTGTTGCACTTAACGAATACGTCATATTCGCCGTAGCGGATGCGCCACGCCGGGTGAATATCCCCACCGGGTAACTCGGTACGCTGGCTGATTTCGGCGTTACCCAACTGCTCATTTAACAGACGACCAATGGCTGACCACATTTGGGTTTCTCCCATTCGCTGTTTACTGCAGGATGCGCTGATGTTAACGCCTAAATAATAATCAAAACCTGCGCTTGCGCACGGCCAGAGCAACTTTTACCGGATTAATTATTATTTATTGGTCCGCTTTTAAAAATTCCTGCCACGTCTGAATCACCACCTGAGGCTTGTCGCCCAGCGCCAGCTCACCCAGACCCTCAGCCTGTTCACGCACGGCATCCTTTTCCAGCGCGCTGACGATACCAAAGCTGTTCGTACCCAGCTCGTGTGGATGACCCTCTTTATCGTGCAACGTGGTGGTAAAACCCCCATTAACCAGCGCGCTGGTGAGTTCCAGCACATCGGTCAGGCCCTCTTCCTGATAGTGAAAAGTCACCACATACTGCTCGACGTCTAATGCACTCATGATTCACCTCTTTGTTAAGCATAATGTTTTAGCATAGCCCACTGACGTAAAAGAGGAGGCCGGAAAGCGCTGATTGATAATGCAATTAATTATCATTATTATCTTCGCCCTTATCCCGAGAGTTATTGGAGTCTGATGTGCTGTCTGTTGCTCGTTTTGCTACCACCTTCGCCCTGATGGCCTGTGCCGTTCCAGCCTTTGCGACTACCTTCCCGGTCACGCTGACCGACAGCGACGGGCAGCAGGTCACCCTTTCTCATCAGCCGCAGCGGGTTGTTCTGCAGGATGGTCGCGACATCCTCGCGCTGGCGCTGCTGGACCGCGATGACCCCTTTCAGCGCCTGGTGGCGTGGAATAACCTGCTGAAAAAAAGCGACCGCCCGACCTGGGAGCTGATGGCGAAGAAGTGGCCCGCTGCGCAGAAAATTGTTGATATGGGGTTCAGTGATAAAGGGGATGTCAATCTGGAAAGTGTGGTTGCCCTGCATCCCGACTTAATGATCGCCCAGCTTCGCGCCAAACCTTCACTTAGCCAGACCGGGGTGCTGGATAAAATGCATCAGCTTGGTATCCCCGTGCTGTTTATCGACACCTTTAAGGATCCGGTCAAGGATACTCCCAAAAGTATCACCCTGCTGGGCATCGCACTTAACCGTGAGTCGGAAGCCCGCGCCTACACGGATTTCTATCAGCGCCACTATCAGGCTATCCTTTCCGCAACCCGCCGTGTTACGCCACAGCCCCGGGTCTTTATTGAAGCAAAGGCCGGGTTGGGCGGGCTGGAATCATGCTGTTTTACCCATGCTAACGTCGGCTGGGGCGCAATGGTCGAAGCCGTAGGCGCGAAAAATCTCGCTACCGGCCTGCTGCCGGGTGCCACTGGCGATATCTCCCTGGAAAAGGTGATTTCGCTTAAACCGGATGTTTATATCGTGTCGGGTTCGCAGTGGGCGAGTAAAAATAATGCTGCTATTCCTTTCGGTTACAACGTCACGCAAAATCAGGTTAACGCCGCTTTCGACAAAATGAAGCAGCGGCCCGGTTTTTCACAGGTCTCCGCCATCAGCAATAACCGCTTTTACGGCATTTACCATAATTTTTATAACCACCCCTACAATATTGTTGGGCTGGAGTATCTGGCGAAGTTTATCTACCCGCAGCAATTTGCCACGCTCGATCCGGCTAACACCTGGAAAGAAATTGTCACCCACTTTACCGCAGTCCCACTGGGGGAAGGTGTGTTAGGCGCACAGGCCCCGGCAAAATAGGGCAGCAACAGGGGCGCGACAGGGCCAGTGGTGTAAAACGGTGGTTCTGCCGCGTCCATTTTAAACCCCAAACAGGGTGTGAGAATTATTCCGTCAGCCGAGACACCTTGTAACATCCAGACACTTTATTTTCACTTTTGCGGAATAAATCTTATTTACTGCTGGCTGTAAAGCATTCAATTAACCTTTATACTACGCGACGTTAATCAGACTTCTCTCATTCAGAACACCTTTTTGACAGGTTGCTTAGTTAAAAGAGCGATCAAACAAAATGTTACGATTATTTCCGTAAATTGCGTTGATCGTCTTTTAAAAATCTTCAGACTCACTCATCTCAAACTGTCGTACGGATCACATTTAATGAAAGCCTTTAACAAGCTGTCTGTAGCTCTTTTGCTCTCCTGCGGAACTTTGTGCCACCAGGCGCTCGCGGACAATAACGTCTTTACGGTCATGGATGATCCCTCCACGGCGAAGAAATCTTTCGATGGCAATGCCTCTGCGGGTTATCTGGCTCAGACCGGAAACACTACCAGCTCCTCGCTGACGGCTAATACCACCATGACCTGGTATCAGCCAAAAACAGCATACAGCCTGTGGGGCAGCGCCAGTAACACCTCTTCTAACGACGAACGCTCTTCTGAAACCTATCAGCTGGGTGGACGTACGCGTTACAACATGACCGACTTTGACTACCTGTTCGGTCAGGCAAGCTGGCTCAGCGACCGCTTTAACGGGTATGACGGCCGCTCAATTCTGGTAGCCGGTTATGGTCGCCAACTGCTTAACGGTCCCGTGCATTCACTGCGCATAGAAGCCGGCCCGGGCGTACGCTATGACGACTACCACGACGGTGGCAGTGAAACGCAGGCCCTGGCATACGGCGCGCTGAGCTATCAGTGGCAGCTGACAGATACCACTAAGTTCATTCAGGGTGTATCGGTACTGGGCAGTGATGACACCACTGTTAACTCCGAAACGGGCCTGCAGGTCGCTATTAACCAGCACTTCTCGCTGAAGGTAGCTTACAACGTCACCTGGAACCAGAATCCACCTTCCTCTGCGCCGGATAAAACGGATACCAAGACGACCGTCATGTTGTCCTACGCCATGTAAACCGTCCCGGTTCGCTGTTTTTGTGACGGGTCGGCAGTGCCGGCCCGCTAATCTGTAGTCCGTTCTTTCTCCGTTATTTCCCCTCACTGACTCTTTTTATTGCAAACTAAAAAAACTCTGCCTTCGCTTTCTTTGACCTGGGGGTCATAGCGTGTAAGATGTTCGCCCTTAAGGCGTTTTTGCTGAAAGAAACGTTTTACCCGTGTACCAGGCTGGGACCAAACTGACAACTGTGAGTCGGTTTCAAGTCACCATGGTCTGAAGTATATGAATTAACTCATTTTTGTATGTAGCCTTGCGTATGGGTTACCACTGCAATTAAGGATGTATGATGCCTGTTATTACTCTTCCTGATGGAAGTCAGCGTACTTTCGACCACGCCGTCAGCGTGATGGACATTGCCCAGGATATCGGTCCGGGCCTGGCGAAGGCCTGCATTGCTGGCCGCGTGAACGGTGAACTGGTAGATGCCGTCGATCCCATTACTGCCGATGCCAGTGTCGCGATAATTACCGCAAAAGACGAAGCGGGTCTGGAAATTATTCGTCACTCAACCGCTCATCTGCTGGGGCATGCCATCAAGCAGCTGTGGCCTGATACCAAAATGGCGATTGGCCCGGTGATCGATAACGGTTTCTACTATGACGTTGATATTGACCGCACTCTGACTCAGGAAGATATCGAACAGCTCGAAAAGCGTATGCATCAGCTGGCCGAAACGAATTACGACGTCATCAAGAAGAAAGTGAGCTGGCAGGAAGCGCGTGACGCCTTTGCTGCCCGTAACGAAACGTACAAGATGACCATTCTTGATGAGAATATCAGCCGTGATGACCATCCGGGCCTGTATCATCATCAGGAATACGTGGATATGTGCCGTGGCCCGCACGTGCCGAATATGCGCTTTTGTCACCATTTCAAACTGCAGAAAATCTCCGGTGCCTACTGGCGCGGCGACAGCAATAACAAAATGCTGCAGCGCATCTACGGTACTGCCTGGGCGGATAAAAAACAGCTGGCGGCCTATCTGCTGCGGCTGGAAGAGGCTGCAAAGCGCGACCACCGGAAAATTGGCAAGCAGCTTGATCTGTATCATATGCAGGAAGAAGCACCGGGTATGGTATTCTGGCACAATGACGGCTGGACCATTTTTCGCGAGCTGGAAGTGTTTGTTCGCAGCAAGCTGACCGAGTATGACTACCAGGAAGTGAAAGGTCCGCTGATGATGGACCGCGTGCTGTGGGAAAAAACCGGACACTGGGAAAACTACAAGGAAGCAATGTTCACCACCTCCTCGGAGAATCGTGAATACTGCATCAAGCCCATGAATTGTCCTGGTCACGTGCAAATTTTCAATCAGGGTCTAAAATCATACCGCGACCTGCCGCTGCGAATGGCTGAGTTTGGTAGCTGCCACCGTAATGAACCTTCCGGTGCGCTGCACGGCCTGATGCGCGTACGCGGCTTTACCCAGGATGATGCCCATATCTTCTGTACAGAAGAGCAGGTGCGTACCGAGGTGAATAGCTGCATCCGGATGGTGTACGACATGTACAGTACCTTCGGCTTCGAAAAAATCGCGGTCAAGCTCTCAACCCGTCCGGTGAAGCGTATTGGTACGGATGAACAGTGGGATCGTGCTGAAGCCGACCTGGCTGCCGCGCTGAAGGAGAACGACATTCCGTTTGACTATCAGCCGGGTGAGGGCGCGTTTTACGGTCCGAAAATTGAATTTACCCTGCATGACTGTCTCGATCGTGCCTGGCAGTGCGGCACGGTCCAGCTGGACTTCTCTTTACCGGGTCGTCTGAGCGCCTCTTATGTGGGCGAAAATAATGAGCGTCAGGTGCCGGTGATGATTCACCGTGCAATTCTGGGTTCAGTGGAGCGCTTTATCGGTATTCTTACCGAAGAGTATGCCGGTTTCTTCCCTACCTGGCTGGCTCCTGTACAAGTTGTGGTGATGAATATCACCGATGGCCAGTCCGAATATGTTGCAGAATTGACCCGAAAATTGCAGAATGCGGGCATTCGTGCAAAAGCGGACTTGAGAAACGAGAAGATTGGCTTTAAAATCCGTGAGCACACTTTACGTCGTGTCCCTTATATGTTGGTCTGTGGTGATAAAGAGGTGGAAGCAGGCAAAGTTGCCGTTCGCACCCGCCGTGGTAAAGACCTGGGAAGCATGGACGTAAATGACGTAATCGCGAAGCTGCAGGCAGAAATACGCAGTCGCAATCTTCATCAATTGGAGGAATAAGGTATTAAAGGCGGAAAAAGAGTTCAACCGGCGCGTCCTAATCGCATTAACAGAGAAATTCGCGCCACTGAGGTTCGTCTTACGGGCATCGATGGCGAGCAGATTGGCATTGTCAGTCTGGATGAAGCTTTGGAAAAAGCAGCAGAAGCAGGTGTTGATTTAGTTGAAATCAGCCCTAACGCCGAGCCGCCCGTTTGTCGTATCATGGATTACGGCAAGTTCCTTTATGAAAAAAGCAAATCTTCTAAAGAACAGAAGAAAAAGCAAAAAGTTATTCAGGTTAAGGAAATCAAATTCCGCCCTGGAACCGATGATGGCGACTATCAGGTAAAACTACGCAACCTGGTTCGCTTTCTCGAAGAGGGCGATAAAGCCAAAATCACGCTGCGTTTTCGCGGTCGTGAAATGGCGCACCAGCAGATCGGCATGGAAGTGCTTAACCGCGTCCGTAAAGATCTGTGTGAAGACATGGATTTGGCTATTGTTGAATCCTTCCCTTCAAGGATTGAAGGACGTCAGATGATCATGGTGCTCGCTCCGAAGAAGAAGCAGTAGGCCATAAAGTAATAAAAGCCGTCGCGGTTTCGTGCCGTGCGGCTTTTTATTCGCCTGTCTGATTCATTTTATTAACAATGCGAAGTGGATGTTTTAAATGCCAAAGATTAAAACTGTACGTGGCGCGGCTAAGCGCTTCAAGAAGACCGCCTCTGGTGGCTTCAAGCGTAAACACGCTAACCTGCGTCATATTCTGACCAAAAAATCGACTAAGCGTAAACGCCACCTGCGCCCTAAAGGCATGGTATCTAAAGGCGATCTGGGTCTGGTTATTGCCTGCCTGCCTTACGCATAAGTAGTCCCTTTTTTAGTACCCGAGTCACATCGGGTAAAACAGAATATTAAACAGGAGAGCTAAATGGCTCGTGTAAAACGTGGTGTAGTTGCTCGCGCACGTCACAAAAAAATCTTAAAACAAGCTAAAGGCTATTACGGTGCACGTTCACGTGTTTACCGCGTTGCCTTCCAGGCTGTTATCAAAGCTGGTCAGTATGCTTACCGTGACCGCCGTCAGCGTAAGCGTCAGTTCCGTCAGCTGTGGATCGCGCGTATTAACGCTGCGGCCCGCACTAACGGTATGTCTTACAGCCGTTTCATCAATGGCCTGAAAAAGGCTTCGATCGAAATCGACCGTAAGATTCTGGCTGACATCGCCGTATTCGACAAAGTGACTTTCACAGCACTGGTTGAAAAAGCGAAAACAGCTCTGGCGTAAGTCAGGTGGAAGAGGGAGCTCGTCTCCCTCTTTTATTATCCGCGATATCGTCACAAATTCCGTTCTCTGACCCCGGGCAGCCAGTATGGCGTGGGAACATGAGGCCCCTTAAATCCACAAGGTAACACCTGCATGAACGCTTATTTTCGTTTCTTTTTTTACTTTAGCACCTGAGGATCGGGGGCTGGCGCAAAGAGAAGAAACGAAAAATCGCGCTAAAAGCCTCCCTCGTGGAGGCTTTTCTATTTCTGGCGAAGCGAATAACGGACGACACCTCGTCCCCATAAAAACAAACCAGCTCTGATGGCTGGAAGAAGAGGAAAGCATGTCACATCTCGCAGAACTGGTGGCGAACGCGAAAGCGGCCATTACTGATGCCCATGATGTTGCCGCGTTAGACACGGTACGCGTTGAATATCTGGGGAAAAAAGGGCATCTGACGCTGCAGATGACCACGCTGCGCGAGCTGCCAGCAGAAGATCGACCTGCCGCCGGTGCGGTGATCAACGATGCCAAACAGCAGGTGCAGGAAGCGCTCAACGAACGCAAAAACACGCTGGAGTCTGCTGCCCTCAATGCGCGCCTCGCGGAAGAGACCATTGACGTCTCGCTGCCGGGACGCCGCATCGAAAATGGCGGTTTACACCCGGTTACCCGCACCATCGATCGCATCGAAACCTTTTTCGGTGAACTGGGCTTTGCGGTGGAAACCGGCCCTGAAATTGAAGATGACTACCACAACTTTGATGCGCTGAATATTCCGGGCCACCATCCGGCGCGTGCTGACCATGATACCTTCTGGTTTGATGCCACTCGCCTGCTGCGGACCCAGACCTCTGGGGTGCAGATCCGCACCATGAAAAATCAGCAGCCGCCAATCCGCATTATCGCCCCGGGCCGCGTCTACCGTAATGATTACGATCAGACCCATACCCCGATGTTCCACCAGATGGAAGGGCTGATCGTAGACAAAAATATCAGCTTCACCAATCTGAAGGGAACGCTGCACGACTTCCTGCGCAACTTCTTTGAAGAGGATCTCCAGATTCGCTTCCGTCCGTCCTACTTCCCGTTTACCGAGCCTTCCGCAGAAGTGGATGTGATGGGTAAAAACGGTAAGTGGCTGGAAGTGCTGGGCTGCGGCATGGTGCACCCCAACGTCTTGCGCAACGTAGGCATCGATCCTGAAGTCTATTCAGGCTTTGCCTTTGGTATGGGCATGGAGCGTCTGACCATGCTGCGCTATGGCGTAACCGATCTGCGCGCCTTCTTCGAAAATGATTTACGTTTCCTCAAACAGTTTAAATAAGGGCGGGTAACACCAATGAAATTCAGTGAACTCTGGTTACGTGAGTGGGTTAACCCGGCCATTGATAGCGCGGCACTGTCAGAACAAATTACCATGGCAGGTCTGGAAGTTGACGGCGTAGAGCCGGTAGCCGGCGTTTTCCACGGCGTGGTGGTGGGTGAGGTGGTCGAATGTGGCCAGCATCCTAATGCCGATAAGCTGCGCGTGACAAAAATTAACGTTGGCGGCGACCGTCTGCTGGATATCGTCTGCGGTGCCTCCAACTGTCGCCAGGGTCTGAAAGTGGCCGTGGCCACCGTGGGTGCGGTACTGCCTGGCGATTTCAAAATCAAAGCCGCGAAGCTTCGCGGCGAGCCTTCCGAAGGGATGCTGTGCTCCTTTTCTGAGCTGGGCATTTCCGTTGAACAGGATGGTATTATTGAGCTGCCGTTTGATGCCGTTCCAGGCACGGATATCCGTGAATTCCTGCAGCTCGACGACAGCACCATTGAGATAAGCGTAACGCCTAACCGTGCCGACTGCCTGGGCATTATTGGCGTGGCGCGCGACGTGGCCGTGCTGAATAAAATGTCCCTCACTGAGCCTGACATTACGCCAGTAGCGGCAACCCTCCAGGAGAGCTTCCCCATCCGCGTGGATGCCCCGGATGCCTGCCCGCGCTATCTGGGCCGCGTGATCAAAGGGATCAACGTTAAGGCAGCCACCCCGCTGTGGATGCAGGAGAAGCTGCGCCGCTGCGGCATTCGCTCTATTGATCCGGTTGTGGATATCACTAACTTCGTTCTGCTTGAGCTGGGCCAGCCAATGCATGCTTTCGATCTGGATCGCATCGAAAGCGGTATTGTGGTGCGCATGGCGGAAGAGGGTGAGTCCCTGACGCTGCTTGACGGAACAGTGGCAAAACTGAACGCCGATACCTTAGTGATTGCCGATCATCAAAAAGCGCTGGCCATGGCCGGGATATTCGGTGGCGAACACTCCGGCGTGAATGAAGAGACGACTAATGTGCTCTTTGAGTGTGCATTCTTCAGCCCGCTGTCGATTACCGGTCGCGCCCGTCGTCACGGATTGCACACCGATGCCTCTCATCGCTACGAACGCGGCGTTGATCCTCAGATGCAATATCGTGCGCTGGATCGGGCAACGCGCCTGCTGCTGGACATTTGCGGCGGTGAGGCTGGCCCGGTTATCGATGTGTCCAGCCCGGACAGCCTGCCCGCGCGTGCCCCGATTATGCTGCGCCGTGAAAAGCTGGATCGTTTGATTGGTCACGTGATTGCCGATGAGGCCGTGACCGATATTCTCCGTCGTCTGGGCTGTGACGTGAGCGTTGCCGCCGGTGAGTGGAAAGCGGTGCCGCCGTCATGGCGTTTCGATATGGAAATCGAAGAGGACCTGGTAGAAGAGGTCGCGCGCGTCTATGGCTACAACAATATTCCAGATGTGCCGGTGCAGGCAGGTCTGATCATGACCCGTCATAATGAAGCCAGCCTGTCGCTAAAACGTGTTAAGACGCTGCTGGTTGATAAAGGGTATCAGGAAGCGATTACCTATAGCTTCGTCGACCCTAAGATCCAGGCACTACTGCATCCGGGTGTGGAACCGCTGATTCTGCCCAGCCCTATCTCCAGCGATATGTCGGCGATGCGCCTGTCACTGTGGACCGGCCTGCTGACGGCGGTGGTGAATAACCAGAATCGTCAACAGAGCCGCGTGCGTCTGTTTGAAAGCGGTCTGCGCTTTGTGCCTGATACAGCGGCACCTCTTGGCGTTCGTCAGGATGTTATGCTGGCGGGTGTGATCACCGGTACACGAAATGAAGAACACTGGGATCTGGCGCGTCAGGCGGTAGACTTCTATGATTTGAAAGGTGATTTAGAGTCGGTTCTGGATTTAACGGGCAAAATGGACGACGTTCAGTTTCGTGCTGAAGCCACTCCAGCACTCCATCCGGGCCAGAGCGCGGCAATTTATTTGCACGATCAACGCATTGGTTATATCGGTGTGGTGCATCCGGAACTTGAACGGAAACTGGATCTTAACGGTCGTACCGTCCTGTTTGAGCTGAAGTGGGACAGGGTGGTAAACCGCGTCCTGCCTGACGCGAGCGAGATTTCACGCTTCCCGGCTAACCGCCGCGACATCGCCATTGTGGTGGCTGAAAGCGTCCCGGCAGCAGATGTTATTGATGTGTGTAAGAAAGTTGGCGTAAATCAGGTAGTTGGCGTAAACTTGTTTGACGTGTACCGCGGTAAGGGCGTTAAAGAAGGTTTTAAGAGCCTTGCTATCAGCCTGATATTGCAAGATACCGGCCGGACACTCGAAGAAGATGAGATTGCCGCTACCGTTTCAGGATGTGTAGAGGCACTGAAAGAGCGATTCCAAGCATCCTTGAGGGATTGAACCTATGGCGCTTACAAAAGCTGAAATGTCCGAATACCTGTTTGAGAAGCTGGGGCTTAGCAAGCGGGATGCCAAAGAGCTGGTAGAGCTGTTTTTCGAAGAGGTACGCCGCGCTTTGGAAAATGGCGAACAGGTCAAACTGTCAGGTTTTGGCAACTTCGACCTTCGCGACAAAAATCAACGTCCAGGACGTAACCCTAAGACCGGTGAAGATATTCCAATTACGGCACGTCGGGTAGTGACTTTCCGCCCGGGGCAGAAGCTTAAAAGCCGGGTTGAGAACGCTTCGCCAAAAGAAGATTAATCCCTGCACTATAAAAGGCCGCATTTATGCGGCCTTTTTCATTATCAGCCACGAACTATTTTCTGCGGGTCCTGAATTACGCTGATGACGTCGTTATCTCTACTGCGGGAACGTGCCAGACGGCACGATAGGCGCTGGCTGGGCGCGCTGGCCCTGATTGCTCTGCTGATGCTGATACTCAGCCTGTGCGCAGGTGACCGCTGGATTTTGCCTGACCGTTGGATGGATCCTGACGCCCGGCTGTTCGTCTGGCAGCTGCGTCTGCCACGCTCGCTGGCTGTGCTGCTGGTGGGGGCGTCGCTGGCAGCCACGGGGGCAGTGATGCAGGCTCTGTTTGACAATCCGCTGGCCGAGCCGGGGCTGCTGGGCGTCTCTAACGGTGCCGGTGTCGGCCTGGTGGTGGCAATGTTCGCCGGTGCCGACGGCATCTGGCAGCTTAGCGTTGCTGCGGTACTTGGGGCGTTAAGCGTTACGCTGATTCTGCTGCACCTGTCGCGTAAACAGCTCTCCAACAGTCGGTTACTGCTGGCGGGCGTTGCGCTGGGTATAATAGGGGGTGCAGCAATGACCTGGCTGGTCTGTTTCAGTACCAGTCTGGACCTGCGCCAGCTTATGTACTGGATGATGGGGGGCTTTAGCGGTATTGACTGGCGAAACGGCTGGCTGATGCTGGCACAGGTGCCGGTTTTGCTCTGGCTATGCTCGCGCTGGCAGGTGCTCAACCTGCTGGCGCTGGGCGAGATGTCTGCGCGCCAGCTGGGGTTGCCGCTGGTGCTCTGGCGTAACCTGCTGGTGGTCGCTATCGGCTGGCTAACCGGCACTGGCGTTGCGCTGGCCGGTGCTATCGGCTTTATTGGTCTGGTCATACCGCATATCCTGCGCCTCAATGGCATCAGCAATTATCGTATTCTGCTTCCTGCCTGTGCGTTGGGTGGTGGTAGCGTACTGCTGGCGGCAGATATCCTTGCTCGCCTGGCGCTTGCCTCCACAGAGCTTCCCGTTGGGGTGGTAACCGCTACGCTGGGCGCACCCCTATTTATCTGGCTACTATTGAGAAACCGTCCCTGAAATCAGGGCCTGAACCTTCCCACTTAAACAGGAAAAACTGATGAGTATTTTCGACACAAAACTGACCACGCTGGATGGCGAACAGACCTCACTGGCGAAATGGCAGGGTAATGTACTGCTGATCGTCAATGTTGCCTCTAAATGCGGCCTGACCCCGCAGTACGAACAGCTGGAAAACATTCATAAAGCCTGGCATGACAAGGGCTTCACGGTACTGGGCTTTCCCTGCAATGCGTTTCTGGGCCAGGAGCCGGGGAGTGATGATGAGATCAAAACGTTTTGCAGCACCACCTACGGCGTGACCTTTCCGATGTTCAGCAAAACGGAGGTCAACGGGCCCGATCGTCACCCGCTTTATCAGCAGCTGATCGCCGCCAAACCCGAGGCGGTTGAGCCGGAAAACAGCGGTCTTCTGGAGAAGTTAAGCAGCAAAGGGCAGGCACCCAAAGCCCCTGGCGATATCCTGTGGAACTTTGAGAAATTCCTGATTGGGCGTGATGGCACCATTGTGCAGCGTTTCGCACCGGATATGCAGCCAGAAGATCCCATCGTGATGGAGAGCATCAAGCTGGCGCTGGCAAAATAAGTGCTGCTTGAGTGCCAGGGCGTTGCGGTAGCGCAGCGCCTTGCTCCCTTTGATGCCGAGGTAGGGCAGGGGGAGCTGATCCATCTGCTGGGGCCAAACGGCGCAGGGAAGAGTACGCTGCTGGCCTGTCTGGCCGGACTGCTTCCCGCTCGTGGGCGGCTGATGCTGGCGGGCCGTCCGATAGGTGAATGGTCTCCCGCCGTGCTGGCGCGTCAGCGTGCCTGGCTTTCGCAGCAGCAGGCGCTTTCGGGCAGAATGCCGGTTTGGCATTATCTGAGCATGCACCAGTCCCACCCCCCCAGCCTGGAAGAACGAGACCGAACGCTACTTGCCCTGTGCCAGCGCTTTCAGCTGGAACAGAAGCTGGCCTCCCCGCTGAGCAACCTGTCCGGTGGCGAGTGGCAGCGGGTCAGGCTCGTGGCAATATTTGCGCAGATATCGCAGCCGGAAGGAAGGCTTTTGCTGCTTGACGAGCCAATGACCGGGCTTGATCTTGCGCAGCAGGCCGTTCTGGACCGCTATCTGGCAGAGCGGGTGGCGGCGGGGCTGACGGCGGTGGTTAGCGGCCACGACATCAATCATACGCTGCACCATGCCCAGCACGTCTGGCTGATGAAAGAGGGTAACATGATCTGCCAGGGTGAGGCGAAAGCGGTGCTTCAACCCGATCTGCTCAGCCAGATTTACCAGTTGCCTTTTCGTCGTCTGAAGGTTGAGAACCAGGAAATTCTCACCACATTCCTCTGATTAACCTTAGAATGTTGCCTGCAATACCCTTTTGCGAGTAGAGTAAAAAACAACACCCTAAGGATCCCCGTCTGATGCGCTTCTGGCTTCTGGTATTTATTCTCACCGTTGCGGGCTGTAGCCGCCATGCGCCTCCCCCGAACGGCCGACTTTCTGATTCGATTACCGTTATTGCACAACTCAACGAACAGCTGGGGCAGTGGCGTGGTGCGCCCTACCGCTATGGCGGTCTGGGACGCGGTGGCGTCGACTGTTCGGGTTTCGTCTATTTAACCTTTCGCGATCGCTTTGAACTTCAGCTGCCAAGGACAACGCGAGCGCAAACGGATATTGGTACGCGCATTGATAAAGACGATCTGCTGCCGGGCGATCTGGTGTTTTTCAAAACGGGGCGTGGGGAAAACGGCCTGCATGTTGGAATATACGATACGGATAACCAGTTTATCCACGCCTCGACCAGCCAGGGGGTGATTCGTTCCTCGCTGGAAAATGTGTACTGGAAAAAGGTATTCTGGCAGGCGCGGCGTATTTAGGTCGCCCATTTTTATAGCCTGCTAATAATTATAAGAAAAAGCCCATTTCTTCATCATTTGGTTTATGAGATGCTAATTAGCATAAACGCTAAGACTGCCGGGACTGAGGTGCAATTGGGCTTAAGTTGGCAATACTCCCGCCGTTTACTCAAATTTTAGTAAAGATGCTGTAAAGTAATCAGAGGACGAAGGATTTTTTGCGATATTATCTTTTTGACCAGGCACATATTTATCTGAGTTATGTGGTAGCGTAACGTTTTTTCCGGGCGTAAAGTCTCATTCCGGGTTAACGTGTAGAAACAACACTTTATAATGGCACTGTTGATTGTCGTATTTCGTTGATATAGGATGCGCAGATTGCCACTTCATCATGGCTGAATAAAATGAAAATCCATCTGGAAGCGGATTATAAAAGTTCCACCGCATTTTACCCGATCTATAGCTTTGCGGGTCAGCTTATCTCCGTTGAGCTAGTGACACACTTTTCTCACACCACAGCAAATGTTGCTATTCCTCAGGATATGTTGCTGCCGCAGCTTGATAATGAACAACGGGTTTTACTGTTACAAAAACAAATAAACAGTATCGAAAAGCATCAGGATTTTTTCTGCCAGCACAATGTAAAGGCGACGCTAAATATCGACGCAACGCTCGCTGAAACAATACTTAAAAGTGAATTTCTCGCGCGAAAAATGGAGTCGATCGAATGGCTCGCCCTGGAGATTAATGAACGTTTTCCTGATTTAAGCCTGGGGAGAGAAAATCCTTCACTGCTGGCATTAAGTGAGCGTTTTGACTTAAGTCTGGAAAATTACGGCGCGGGACGTTCCTCGTCGAAAGCCATTTACGACAACCTTTTCTTCAGAATAAAACTTGATAAGGGCTTTATTCAGCGGAATTTAAACCGACTCTCGTTTAAGCCGTTTATTAGCACCGTGCTGGAGCACATTAAGCCTCACTGCGAACAGGTGATAGTGCAGGGCATTGACAATGTATCAGGCCTGAAGAAAGTTAGCCGCTTTGATTTTGACGGCATACAGAGCCCTCTATTTTCACCGGTAGGTGAAGATTCCCTCTCTACTCTGATTGATCCCCCTGAGGGATTTGCGGAATTATTGCATTAATAACCCTTCACTGACTCCGTGTTAAGCACCCCCGCGGAGGTTTATACTCATCAATCTGTAGGTTGCATGCCGATTGGCTTTTATCGCTCATTCCCGATACTGCCCAGAGTAAGCTCCCGGGAGGGCTTGCCGCATTGTGTCGTCATGCAATCCTCATTATGTTGAATATTGACAGAGCGTACTCAGGCGCGGCTGATAACGCAGCGTCGGGAGTGACGACCGAAGGTAACGCCATGCAATTTACTAATACCTGGCATCAGGAGCTTGAGGGATTCTACACCGCCCTTAAACCCACGCCGTTAAAGAATCCACGGCTGCTGTATCACAGCCAGACACTGGCTGCCGATCTCGGCCTGGATGAAAGCTGGTTTGACGAGCAGCATGTTTCCCTCTGGAGTGGTGAAACGCTACTGGCGGGCATGCAGCCGCTGGCTCAGGTTTATAGCGGGCATCAGTTTGGCGTCTGGGCAGGGCAGCTTGGTGACGGGCGCGGCCTGCTGCTGGGGGAACAGCAGCTTGCTGATGGTCGCAAGGTAGACTGGCATCTGAAAGGTGCAGGACTGACTCCATATTCCCGTATGGGAGATGGTCGGGCGGTTTTACGATCGTCACTGCGTGAGTTTCTGGCTTCGGAAGCGATGCACCACCTCGGTATTCCCACCTCCCGTGCGCTAACGGTGGTAACCAGCGACGAGCCGGTGTGGCGCGAGACGCAGGAACGCGGTGCCATGCTGCTGCGCGTGGCAGAAAGTCACGTGCGTTTCGGGCATTTCGAGCATTTTTTCTATGCCCAACAGCCGGAAAAGGTTCGTCAGCTCGCTGACTATGTTATCCGTCATCACTGGCCGCAGTGGCAGCAGGAAAATGACCGCTATCTGCTCTGGTTTAGCGATGTCGTGAAGCGCACCGCGCGCCTTATCGCTCACTGGCAGAGCATTGGTTTCGCCCATGGGGTGATGAATACGGATAATATGTCCATTCTGGGTCTGACGCTGGACTACGGGCCCTATGGTTTCCTGGATGATTACCAGCCTGACTTTATCTGTAACCACTCCGATTATCAGGGGCGCTACAGTTTTGAAAACCAGCCGATGGTGGGGCTGTGGAATCTTAACCGATTGGCCCATGCGCTGTCGGGCCTGTTAACGACCGAACAGCTGAAGCTGGCGCTATCCGGATATGAAAAAGAACTGATGCGCTGCTGGGGCGAGCAGATGCGCGCGAAGCTGGGACTGATGACGGCGGATAAGGACGACAATAATATTTTGACCGGGCTGCTGTCGCTGATGACGAAGGAGGCGAGTGATTATACTCTGACTTTCCGGCTACTGTGCGAGACCGAGCAGCAACAGTCTCACTCCCCGTTGCGCGATGAGTTTGTCGATCGGGAGGCTTTTGACAGCTGGTACAACATTTATCGTCAGCGTTTGCTGCAGGAAGGCGTGAGCGATGCGGAACGTCAGCAGAAGATGAAGCAGGCTAATCCGGCGATTATATTAAGAAATTATCTGGCGCAACAGGCGATAGAGCAGGCGGAGAAGGATGATATTAGCGTGCTGTCACGCTTGCACCGTGCGCTGAGCGATCCTTTCACCGACTCACCGGAGTTCACCGACCTGATGCGTCGACCACCTGACTGGGGCAAGAAGCTGGAAGTGAGCTGTTCCAGCTGAGTGGTGCTTAGAGCCGTTGTTGCAGGTGTAGGCGGCAATATCTGCTGAGTCGGAGGGCAATCCCAGCGCTCTCTGGTTAGTTGTTTGCGCTTTAATACCTGCGATACCGGTGGAGAATCCCAGCGTTTGCCGGTTAGTTGTTTGGGCTGCCATCGCTGCGGTGTCGGTGGACAATCCCAGCGTTTGCCTGGCGTCCTCGCGCCACGCGTTGCGTGGTGCCTTTGGCTCCGACTCCAGGCCGGACGGCCCGGTCGCGAGCGGGCGTCCTGCCCGCCGCTCCCTGAGTGCAGCATCCCTGCTGCCCTCGCCTGGCCCTCCGTCCTCGCCGCAGCGCTGCGGGATGCCCGTCAACTGCAGGGATTGTCCACCTCCCGGGCTGCTGAGCTGCTTCGAGTAAAACCGTGTATCCTGCCTCAGGTATCTGTGCGAATTTTCCAGTTAAGCTCTGTGTGTGCAGGTATTCAAGCTGTTTTGATTTAACAACGTCGCTTTTTTCTGCCACCCCTGGCAGCCCTGCTATGTGGCTAAAGAGCCGCAGTAACCATTAGTTCTGGGGGCAATCCCTGCGTTTGCCGATTAGTTGTTTGGGCTGCCATCGCTGCGGTGTCGGTGGACAATCCCAGCGTTTGCCTGGCGTCCTGCCCGCCGCTCCCTGAGTGCAGCATCCCTGCTGCCCTCGCCTGGCCCTCCGTCTGCGCCGCAGCGCTGCGGAATGTCCGTCAACCGCAGGGATTGTCCTCCTCTCGGGCTTCTGCGTTGCTTCGAGTAAAACCGTTTATCCTGCCTCAGGTATCTGTGCGAATATTCCAGTTAAGCTCTGTGTGTGCAGGTATTTAAGCTGTTTTGATTTAACAACGTCGCTTTTTTCTGCCACCCCCGGCAGCCCTGCTATGCGGCTAAACAGCCGCAGTAACCATTAGTTCTGGGGGCAATCCCTGAGTTTGCCGATTAGTTGTTTGGGCTGCCATCGCTGCGGTGTCGGTGGACAATCCCAGCGGGTGCCGGGCGTCCTCGCGCCACGCTCCGCGTGGTGCCTTTGGCTCCGACTCCGGGCCGGACGGCCCGGTCGCGAGCGGGCATCCCTGCCCGCCGCTCCCTGAGTGCAGCATCCCTGCTGCCCTCGCCTGGCCCTCCGTCTGCGCCGCAGCGCTGCGGGATGCCCGTCAACCGCAGGGATTGTCCACCTCTCAGGCTGCTGAGCTGCTTTGAGTAAAACCGTTTAGCTCTCCGCAGGTATCATCAGCACGACTTCCAGTTAAGCCCTAAAAACGCTCAGGCTTTGTAGCCCGCCCGGCCCACTGGCAGGTAATCCGGTAATGTGCTTTTGATAGCGCCTGCCCAGCCTATAGCGCTGAGTTTTTTGCAGAGTTCTCCCTCTTCCAAACCTGCCGAAAGAGTTTATGTTACCCCCGGAACCGCTTTTATACGTAGCGAGCACAATGCGAAAGGAGCAGACGGGTGGGGGCCGGTGACAGGCAATCCGCAGCGCTGAACGAAGAGGCATCCATGCAAGGGGACCAGTTAAAGCTCCGAACCGCTTTTACTCGCAGCGAGCACAATGCGAAAGGAGCAGACGGGTGGGGGCCGGTGACAGGCGATCCACAGCGATGAACGAAGAGGCATCCATGCAAGGGGACCAGTTAAAGCTCCGAACCGCTCTTACCCGCAGCGAGCACATGCGATAGGAGCAGACGGGTGGGGGCCGGTGACAGGCGATCCACAGCGATGAACGAAGAGGCATCCATGCAAGGGGACCAGTTAAAGCTCCGAACCGCTCTTACCCGCAGCGAGCACATGCGATAGGAGCAGACGGGTGGGGGCCGGTGACAGGCAATCCACAGCGCTGAGCGCAGGGAGGAAGACCCGGATGGGCCAGCAGGGATGCTGGCACAAGGGCATGCCGGGACAGGGACGTCCCGTCATGCCCGGTCCGAAAGGTCGACGAACGGAGCGAAGGAACCGCGCAACGCGCGGCGCGAGGACCGCCAGGCACCGGGCCCCACCCGTAGGCGACAGCACTTAACCTTTAGCGTTGTGCATCAGGCACCGGGCCCCACCCGTAGGCGACAGCACTTAGCCTTTAGCGTTGTGCATCAGGCACCGGGCCCCACCCGTAGGCGACAGCACTTAACCTTTAGCGTTGTGCATCAGGCACCGGGCCCCACCCGTAGGCGACAGCACTTAGCCTTTAGCGTTGTGCATCAGGCACCGGGCCCCACACGTAGGCGACATCTCCAGCCATTGCAGCGCCGGCCCCGCCCCAGGGGGGCACAGAGCAACATTTCGGCATCAGCGAAACCGATCGCCATCAAAAACGTGAATCAACGGCCCCGGCCAGCAAAGCCAGCACTTCCTCGCTATCCTCCCAGCCCAGACAGGGATCGGTTACAGACTGACCGTACACCAGTGGAATACCCGCCTGCACCTTCTGCGTACCCTCCTGCAAAAAGCTCTCAATCATCACGCCGGCAACCGCCCGTGAGCCATCGCGAATTTGCTGAGCCACCGAGGCGGCAACCTCCATCTGTCGACGATGCTGCTTAAGACAGTTGCCATGACTGAAATCTATCACCAGCTGTTCCGGTAACCGGGCCTCGCGTAGCAACACTGCCGCAGCAGCAATGTCCTCTGCGTGGTAATTTGGCTGCCTGCCGCCGCGCATAATAATATGCCCCGAGGGATTCCCACTGGTCTGATAAATCGTCATCTGACCGTATTTATCGGGGGACAAAAACATATGGCTGGCGCGCGCAGCACGAATGGCATCCACGGCAATCTGAATATTGCCATCGGTACCGTTCTTAAAGCCCACCGGGCAGGAAAGGGCTGAGGCCATCTCGCGGTGTATCTGGCTCTCGGTGGTGCGTGCGCCAATCGCGCCCCAGCTAATCAAATCGGCGATAAACTGACCTACCACCATATCCAGAAATTCGGTGGCGGTCGGCATACCCAGCGCATTAATATCCAGCAGCAGCTTACGTGCGATCTCAAGGCCGTGATTTACCCGATAGCTGCCGTCGAGGTCAGGATCGGAGATCAACCCCTTCCAGCCGACGACGGTACGCGGCTTCTCAAAATAGGTGCGCATAACAATTTCAAGTCGGGAGTGATATTTCTCGCGCAGCAGGTTAAGCCTGGCGGCATAGTCCAGCGCCGCCTGCGGATCGTGCAGAGAGCAGGGGCCGATAACCACCAGCAATCGCGGATCGTCGCCGGACAGGATACGGGCGATACGCTGGCGTGAGGCGGTAACGTTGGAGGCTATCGCTGGCGTGATCGGATGCCGCTGCGCCAGCTCGTCAGGCGTAATCAGGCTCTCGATGCGCGCGGTCCGCAGTTCATCTGTTTTGTTCATTGCACTCTCTAAATTTTGTCTTCGCTGCGGCAAAAGTGCCGGGAAGTGATGGCGATCACAATAAACCAAATGGCGATGAATTCAACAGCAAACGGAGGCTAATCGGGCGTAACGCGATAAATATCACTTTTTACGCCCGCTGCTTTTGAGTGGCTATCCTGATCGGCTACGTCAATACATGCGGCGCGTCAGCCCGGTGATATCCAGGATGCGGGTAGCGATCTCCTCTACCGAATAGTTCGTGCTGTTGAGGTAGCGAATTTTATGGGTACGGAACAACGCTTCAACCTCACCGACCTCCAGCCGACACTGACGCATTGAGGCGTAGCGGGTATTCTCTGCGCGCTCCTGCCGAATGGCGGCCAGCCGCTCGGGGTCGATAGTCAGACCAAACAGCTTATGCTGGAAGGGCTTCAGGGCAGGGGGGAGCTTCAGATTATCCATATCATCGGCGATAAAGGGATAGTTGGCCGCGCGGATACCAAACTGCATCGCCAGATAGAGGCTGGTGGGCGTCTTACCGCAGCGTGATACGCCCAGCAAAATAACCTGAGCATCTTCCAGCCCACGCAGAGAAATGCCGTCGTCGTGTGCCAGGGTATAGTCTATTGCCGCGATACGCGCGTCATACTTACCCAGATTACCAGCCGTCAGGCCATGAGTGCGGTTGGCGACGGGCGAAGGCGCAATGCCCAGCTCCTGCTGTAGCGGGCCTACCAGCGACTGGACGATATCCTGACAGAAACCGTCGCTTTGCAGGATAATCTCGCGTATTTCAGGTGTGACTATCGAAATAAAAACCAGTGGACGTGCCCCGCTTGTGGCGTATAAAGCGTTGATCTGTGCCTTGACGGCCTGGGCGCGCTGCACGTTCTGCACAAACGGCAGGGTCACGCTGTTAATAGCAACGGGAAACTGTGAAAGAACCGCATGACCCAGCACCTCGGCGGTGATGGCCGTACCATCAGAGATATAAAACACACTTCGTTCATTGTTCACGTCAGTTTCTCTCCCGTTATTATCATTACTGCAGACTAAATTAAGCCGGTGGCACAAAGCAAATTGTGATAACAACAGCATAATAAAACAAATAGTTCATAATTAGTTGATATGAACTATTTGTTTTTATAAAGTCCTTACATCTTCATAAAAGCTACTGATGCTTAATAAAAACCGCTTGTTCATTCCTAAAAATAGCACTTTAAAAAGATATCATTCTTAAAGGGAATTAATGCACGTTGCGCAACGGGTAAAATCTCCTGAAATTAAGATGATAACTATCTTATTGATTAAATTATAAATATTTTATTTATCTGTTGCGCAACGCCTGCGTAGGGCGCGGAGTTTTCTGAAAAGATGGACATTCTGGCTGCTTGATCGATTCAACAGTTTTATTCCGTGGTACGAATATGCCAGGCTCATAACGTCATACTCAGTCCTCATCATCTTAATTAAATCAAAAAGGATTGCTTCGATGTCCAATAATGGCGAACTGCCGCTCGTGCTTTGGTATAACCAGCTTGGCATGAACGATGTTGATCGGGTGGGGGGCAAAAATGCCTCTCTGGGAGAAATGATTACTAATTTGTCTTCGCTGGGCGTATCCGTGCCCAACGGCTTTGCGACGACGGCGGAGGCGTTCAACCAGTTCCTTGATCAAAGCGGCGTTAATCAGCGGATTTACGCGCTGCTCGATGTGACCGATATTGATGATGTTGACGAACTGTCCAAAGCGGGCAAACAGATCCGCCAGTGGATTGTGGATACCCCATTCCAGCCTGCACTGGAGCAGGCGATCCGCGAGGCCTACCAGCAGCTATCGGCTGATGACGCTGAGGCTTCCTTTGCCGTGCGCTCATCGGCCACGGCCGAGGATATGCCCGATGCCTCTTTTGCCGGTCAGCAGGAAACCTTCCTCAACGTACAGGGATTCGATGCCGTGCTGGTCGCGGTAAAACACGTCTACGCCTCGCTGTTTAACGATCGCGCTATTTCCTACCGTGTGCATCAGGGATACGACCATCGTGGCGTGGCGCTTTCGGCGGGGGTCCAGCGCATGGTGCGTTCAGACCTGGCCTCTGCTGGCGTGATGTTCACCATCGACACGGAATCGGGCTTCGATCAGGTGGTATTTATTACGGCTGCGCTGGGGCTGGGTGAAATGGTGGTACAGGGAGCGGTAAACCCTGATGAATTCTATGTGCACAAGCCCACGCTGGCCGCTGGCCGCCCGGCCATCGTGCGCCGAACTATGGGCTCGAAAAAAATACGCATGGTCTATGCCGATTCGCAGGAACATGGTGAGCAGGTCAAAATCGAAGATGTGCCGGAGGCGGATCGCGATCGTTTCTGCCTGACTCAGGAAGAGGTAGAGGCGCTGGCTGCCCAGGCCGTGCAGATAGAAAAACACTACCAGCGACCCATGGACATTGAATGGGCCAAAGACGGCCACACCGGTAAGCTGTTTATTGTGCAGGCCCGCCCGGAAACCGTCCGTTCTAACGGCCAGGTGATGGAGCGCTATACGCTGCAGGGTAAAGGTCAGGTCGTGGTCGAAGGACGCGCGATTGGGCACCGTATCGGCGCGGGGGAGGTCAAGGTTATTCACGATATCAGCGAGATGAATCGCATCGAAAAAGGTGATGTGCTGGTAACGGATATGACCGACCCGGACTGGGAACCGATTATGAAGAAAGCGTCCGCGATTGTGACCAATCGCGGTGGCAGAACCTGCCATGCAGCCATTATCGCCCGTGAACTGGGTATTCCCGCCGTGGTGGGCTGTGGTCATGCGACCGACGTGCTAAAAGATGGCCACAAGGTGACCGTCTCCTGCGCCGAAGGCGACACCGGCTACGTTTACAACGATCTGCTCGACTACGAGGTGAAAAGCTCGCAGGTCGATGAAATGCCGCCGCTACCGCTAAAAATCATGATGAACGTAGGGAATCCGGACCGTGCATTTGATTTCGCCTGCCTGCCCAATGAGGGTGTGGGACTGGCACGACTGGAATTTATTATTAACCGCATGATAGGCGTGCATCCCAAAGCGCTGCTGGAATTTGACCAGCAGACGCCGGAACTGCAGCAGCAGATCCGCCTGATGATGAAAGGCTTTGACGATCCGGTTGAGTTTTATATCGGCCGCCTGACTGAGGGGATTGCCACCCTGGGGGCGGCCTTTGCGCCTAAGCGCGTTATCGTGCGCCTCTCTGATTTCAAAACTAACGAATATGCCAATCTGGTGGGCGGTGAACGCTACGAACCTGAAGAGGAAAACCCCATGCTGGGCTTCCGTGGCGCGGGTCGCTATGTGGCCGACAGCTTCCGCGACTGCTTTGCCCTGGAGTGTGCCGCAGTGAAGCGGGTGCGTAATGATATGGGGCTGACCAATGTTGAAATTATGGTGCCCTTTGTCAGAACCGTAGACCAGGCGAAGGCCGTGGTTGAGGAACTGGAGCGTCAGGGGCTGAAGCGCGGCGAAAATGGGCTGAAAATCATTATGATGTGTGAAATCCCATCGAACGCGCTGCTGGCGGAGCAGTTTCTGCATTATTTCGATGGTTTCTCCATTGGCTCAAACGATATGACGCAGCTGGCGCTGGGCCTCGATCGGGATTCTGGCGTTGTTTCGGCGCTGTTCGACGAACGCAATGACGCGGTTAAGGCGCTGCTGTCGATGGCGATCCGGGCGGCGAAGAAACAGGGGAAATATGTTGGCATCTGCGGGCAGGGCCCCTCCGATCACGAAGACTTTGCCGCATGGCTGATGGATGAGGGAATTGATAGTTTGTCACTTAACCCAGATACGGTGGTACAAACCTGGCTCAGCCTGGCGGAAATAGCTGAAAAATAGCGCGATTTATTAGCAAAACACCTAAAAGGCCAGATTATCTGGCCTTTTAGGTAGATAACAGGCAAAAAAAAGCCCACCACATGGGATGGGCAAAGACTACACACAGCAATTCTTTATTTAACCCGGGGTGTAAAAGGTTGTTTAAAAATCAGCAGCTTGATCGTAAGCGTATGATTCATAATATTCAGATGGGCCTGACGAGTCATTAAGAATCCTCTCATTAGTTTAAAAGCGATAATCTTTCGTGGGCTGTCAGCCACAGAAACGGAATTGAAACTGTATTAAAGGTAATCATTACGGGGAGTGAAGAATTGAAAAGGCTTAAAAAGAAGCTTTTATGATAAACGGCCCTAATCAAAGCGCGTTAAGCGCTGGGGGCGATCATTTTATCCATGTAGTGAGAGCGGTCACAAAAATGACCGCCAGGGGAAATTATTTTGCGTTAATGTGCGCTTCGTGCTCTATTTCCGCCAGTTCTTCCACCACTTCCAGCGGATCCTCTTCGGGAGCGGGGACATCATGCACCCACACCGACACCAGGCGGTAAGAAACCGCCAGCACCACGGGTCCAATAAACAGACCAATCATCCCGAATGCGACCAGGCCACCAATGACGCCGGAGAGGATCAATATCATCGGCAGATCGGCACCCATACGGATCAGCATCGGACGCAGTACATTGTCCAGCGTGCCGACCACGCAGCTCCATACCAGCAGTACCGTTCCCCAGGTGGTGTCACCACTCCAGTAGAGCCAGACGATGGCCGGCACCAGTACGACCAGCGGGCCGAGCTGCACCAGGCAGGAGAAAATCATCAGGACCGTGAGGATAGTTGCGTAAGGGATGCCGGATATGGCCAGGCCAATGCCACCCAGAATGCCCTGAACCAGCGCGGTGACCACCACCCCGAGCGCCACGGCGCGGATGGCCTGACCGGCCAGCAGCACGGCGGCGTCACCCCGTCGTGAACCCAGGCGGAAGGCAAAATGGCGAATACCATGGCCAACCTGCTCCCCCCGTGCGTAGAGCAGCACGCTGAACAGCAGCATCAGACCCAGGTGCAGCATAAAGCGGCCAAAATGTCCTGCCTGGGCAAAAAGGAACACGCTGGTGCGGCCGATATAAGGCTGAATGGTGGTCATCATCGCGCTGCCGCCGCCCTGTACCAGATGATGCCAGCCGGAGTAGAGCTTTCTGCCTACCAGGGGAATACTGGTCATCCAGTGCATATCCGGCAGTAGCAAATGGCCGGAGGTGGCCCAGGCTATCACCGGGCCACTGTTCTCAATCAGGCTGTTGACCAGAATCCCAATCGGAATAATGAACAGCAGGATCAGAATCAGCGTCATAGCAATCACTGCCAATGAGCGTCGCCCCCAGAGCCAGTGCTGAAGTTTGATCATCAGTGGCCAGGTAGCGATAACGACCATGCTGGCCCAGGCAAAACCCAGCACAAACGGCTGAACCACCCAGAAACAGGCAACAATCATCAGGGTTATAAACATCAGGGAGAAGACGATTTGCGGCAAATCCCAGCCTTTTTCTACGTTCTTCATGCGTAAACATTACCTCGGGTAAAATAAGAACGATGCGGAATAATGGTGCGGGCAGCGGCAGGCAGCCAGTGCGCTGCACCCGCCTCCTTATCATGATGTATTAAACGCGTTTACGACAGATGCCGTGCAGGATTCTTTTATCCACGGGTTTTTGAAACCGCGACAGTTTATAAAAAAATATGATAAAACCGTTAAATCAACAGAAATGCATAATCCACATTTGGTCACCCGAAAATGATCCCACAAATTTCTCAGGCGCCAGGCCTGATCCAACTGGTGCTGAATTTTTTGCAGGCGTTAGAGCAGCAGGGTTTCACTGGCGATACCGCTACTCACTATGCCGATCGCCTTAGCGTCTCCACCGACAACAGCATTTACCAGCTTCTCCCTGACGCCGTTATTTTTCCCCGGTCCACCGCCGATGTGGCGCTAATAGCCCGCCTGGCGGGAGAGGCGCGCTTTAGCGATCTCATCTTTACCCCGCGCGGAGGGGGAACCGGTACCAACGGGCAGTCGCTTAATCAGGGAATTGTGGTGGATATGTCCCGCCATATGAACCGCATTCTTGATATTAACGTTGAGCAGGGATGGGTAAAGGTTGAAGCGGGTGTGATTAAGGATCAGCTGAATGCATTTCTTAAACCCTATGGTTTTTTCTTCTCCCCTGAGCTTTCCACCAGCAACCGGGCCACGCTAGGCGGGATGATAAATACCGACGCGTCGGGTCAGGGATCGCTGGTGTATGGTAAAACGTCCGATCACGTGCTGGCCCTGCGCGCCATTCTGCTGGGTGGTGACATCCTCGACACGCGTAGCATTCCCGTCGCACTGGCAGAAAAGCTGGCAGCGGAGGCGACGGCGGAAGGAAAAATCTACCGCACCGTGCTGGCAAGCTGCCGCGATAATCGCCAGCTGGTGCTGGATAAATTCCCGAAAATTAACCGCTTCCTGACCGGATACGATCTGCGCCATGTGCTGAGTGACGATCTGCAACAGGTTGACCTGACGCGACTGCTGTGTGGCTCAGAGGGAACCCTGGCCTTTATTACCGAGGCCCGGCTTGATATCACGCGTATCCCTAAAGTGCGCCAGCTGGTTAACATCAAATATGACTCTTTCGATTCCGCCCTGCGCAGCGCCCCCTTTATGGTGGAGGCAAAGGCGCTGTCGGTAGAGACGGTCGATTCAAAGGTGCTGAACCTGGCGCGGGAGGATATCGTCTGGCATTCGGTGAGCGAACTGATTACTGATGTGCCGGGCAGCGACGTGGCGGGACTCAATATTGTTGAGTTTGCCGGTGACGACGGCGCCGCGATTGCTGAACAGGTCGCTGCGCTTTGCCAGCGGCTGGATGCGCTGATCGCCGCCCATGAGGCAGGCATTATCGGCTATCAGATTTGCAGCGATCTGGACGGTATTGAACGTATCTATGCCATGCGTAAAAAGGCGGTAGGCCTGCTGGGAAATGCCAAAGGCGGTGCCAAGCCTATTCCCTTCGTGGAAGACACCTGCGTGCCCCCGCAGCATCTGGCCGATTATATTACTGAGTTCCGCGCACTGCTGGACGGACATGGCCTGAGCTACGGCATGTTTGGCCATGTGGATGCCGGGGTGCTGCACGTTCGCCCCGCACTGGATATGTGCGACCCGCAGCAGGAGATGATGATGAAGCAGATCTCCGATGAAGTGGTGGCCCTGACGGCACGCTTTGGTGGCCTGCTGTGGGGCGAGCACGGCAAGGGATTTCGCGCGCAGTACAGCCCGGAATTCTTTGGCGAAGCGCTTTTCAATGAACTCAGGCGTATCAAAGCGGCATTCGATCCGGCCAACCGGCTTAACCCGGGGAAAATCTGCACCCCATTTGGCCTTGATGCACCGATGATGGCCGTGGATGCGGTTAAACGCGGAACCTGGGATCGGCAGATCCCCATTAATGTCAGAGCCGACTGGCGCGGGGCGATGGAGTGCAACGGTAATGGTTTGTGCTTCAACTTTGACGTCCGCAGCCCGATGTGCCCTTCGATGAAGATCACCGCTAACCGTATTCACTCGCCGAAGGGGCGCGCCACGCTCACCCGCGAATGGCTTCGCCTGCTGGCCGAGCAGGGGGTTGATCCGGTGGCACTGGAGAAAAACCTGCCGAAGGAGAAGGTCAGCCTGCGCGGGCTGATTGCGCGAACGCGAAACAGCTGGCATGCCCAGCGTGGGGAGTATGATTTTTCGCATGAGGTTAAGGAGGCGATGTCGGGCTGCCTGGCCTGTAAAGCCTGCTCGACTCAGTGTCCGATCAAAATTGACGTGCCCGGCTTCCGGTCTCGCTTTTTGCAGCTGTATCACACCCGCTATTTGCGTCCGGCCAGCGACTATCTGGTCGCCAGCGTGGAGAGTTATGCCCCGCTGATGGCGAAAGCCCCCAGGGTGTTTAACTTTTTTCTGCGTCAGCCGCTGCTGCGCGATCTGAGCAGAAAACATATTGGCATGGTGGATCTGCCCCTGCTCTCCTCTCCGTCACTTAAAAAAGAGCTGGCGGGACAGCAGGCAATGACCACCACCCTCGAACAGCTTGAGGCGATGAGCAACGCACAGCGCGAACGCTATGTGCTGGTGGTGCAGGATCCCTTCACCAGCTATTACGAGGCCCGACTGGTCGCTGATTTTGTCAGCCTGATCGAAAAGCTGGGCTACCAGCCAGTGGTACTGCCGTTTTCACCGAATGGAAAGGCCCAGCATGTGAAGGGCTTCCTGCAACGCTTTGCGCGCACGGCCCAGAAAACCGCCGATTTCCTTAATCGCGTGGCGCAGCTGGGATTACCGCTGGTGGGCGTCGATCCGGCGCTGGTGCTGTGCTATCGCGATGAGTACCGCCTGACCCTGGGCGAGCAGCGGGGTGATTTCCACGTTCAGCTGGTGCACGAGTGGCTGCAGCAGGCTCTCCCAGAGAGCCACCCCAGGCCGCAAAGCGGGGAGTGCTGGTATCTGTTCGGGCACTGTACGGAAGTGACGGCGCTGCCTGGCTCGACTAAACAGTGGGAGAGCATTTTTGCCCGTTTTGGCGCCCGGCTGGAGAACGTCAGCGTTGGCTGCTGCGGCATGGCGGGGACCTATGGTCACGAAAGCCAGAATCTAAAAAATTCACTCGGTATTTATGAGCTCTCCTGGCATCAGGCGCTGCAAAAGCTGCCCAGGCAGCGCTGCCTGGCGACGGGTTACTCGTGCCGCAGTCAGGTGAAGCGCGTGGAAGGGAACGGCGTGCGCCATCCCCTTCAGGCGCTGCTGGAGATTATTTAATGGCTATCTGGCAACGCAAGATGACCCTGGCAGAGCTTAACCAGCTGGGACGGGGCAACCTGGCAGAAACGCTGGGGATCGTCTTTACCGCCATCAACGAGGAGACGCTGGAGGCGACGCTGCCGGTCGATTCTCGCACCCGTCAGCCCTTTGGTCTGCTGCACGGCGGTGCCTCGGTCGCGCTTGCCGAGACGCTGGGATCGGTGGCTGGTTATTTATGTACGTCCGGGGAGGAGCGGATCGTCGGGCTGGAGATCAACGCCAGTCATCTGCGCCCGGTAAGGGAAGGGGAGGTGCGCGGCGTGTGTCGTGCGCTGCACATCGGGCGTAACCACCAGCGCTGGCAGATAGACATTTTTGACCCCCGACAGCGGCTGTGTTGCTCGGTCAGACTAACCACCGCAGTTTTGTCAGCCAGGGGCAAAGAGTGATATCATGTTGCCCCTCCTGAAAGAGGGGGGCCAGCTGTGGGAGTGGTAAGGCATGGGGCCGGGCCAGAATAGCGGCAAGGTCGGGATGTGCTCACCGGGATAAGGTCGGGTCGGGTTAAGGCAGCCCGGTTGTCAAATTATCCACGCGGCATGCTTAACAAAATCGCTCTGCAGGCGGGTGGCGCGATCCCAGTCGCCGGTTAGCGCCAGCTCGTGGCACAGACGGGTAAGGGAATGTCGTGCCAGCTGCCAGGCCTGCATCCGAAACAGCCTGTCGCGTTCGGGGTTACCCAGCTCGACCAGTAAGCGGTGATGGAGCTTACCCAGCGCGTGCAGGTAACTGCGGTCATCGCCGTTTAGCTGGCACAGCTCGGCCATGTCCAGGCAAATGTCATTGAATCGACGCAGGTGTTCAAGGCTGCACTGTGGCCGGTTGAGTTTGGCCTGAGCCATGTAGAAATCAACGGTGATATCGCGAACTGAAAACTTGTAGTCGTCAATCTTCTGGTGCAGCCAGGCGCTTATCGAAAGATTCATCTCAGGGCTCGTTCGTGCTAATGATAATCATTATCATATTATAAATGACGCATTATTCAACGTTTCCGGCGGAAAATTTTTACCCATAAATGCTGCCTCTCATGAAAATTGGTAATAACGATACGCGGCATGTCTGAAAGCGGTAAAATATCTATAATTCACGGTCATCACAGCGTGGCCGTTATTTACTGGCCTTTTTTCAATGTGTTATAATTTCGTTAAATCGGAGTGTAATGCCGATCGTCATCCTCTTCACAGGGTCTAAACTGTATAAAAAGGGCTAAAAAAGTCCCGTTGGCCTTAATCCCTGCAAAACAAGAGGTTGAAGCGATATTCAATATCACTAACATAGAGACATTAGCCCTCAGGGCTATCGACTCGCGAGGTAACTTTATGCCATCAGCAACTACTGCTTCTTTTTCACCGGATGACTTCGTCTGGAAAGGCCTGACGCTCACTGATAGTGCAGCCCAGCAAATCATTGCGCTGGCAGCCAACGACCCGCATGTGAAGGGCCTGAAGCTGGGTGTGAAGACATCCGGCTGTGCTGGCTTTGGCTACACCATGGATCTGGTGAAAGAGCCCGCCGCAGACGATCTGGTCTTTATTCATCAGGGCGCGCATCTCTACGTGCCGTTACAGGCAATGCCTTTCATCGACGGAACGGAACTGGATTTTGTTCGTGAAGGCCTGAATCAGATTTTCAAATTTAATAATCCTAAAGCTCAACACGCCTGTGGCTGTGGTGAGAGCTTTGGCGTTGAGTAAACTTTATGTCCCGAATTACTGAAACATCGGATGATGTGCAGATCTGGGAAGGAAACCAGAAGTACAAAGAGGGTTTCTTCACCCAGCTGCAAACCGAAGAGTTCGAAAATGGCCTCAGCGAAGACGTTGTGCGCGCCATTTCTGCCAAGCGCAACGAGCCGGAGTGGATGCTGGAATTCCGCCTGAAAGCTTACGCTGCCTGGCTGGAGATGGAAGAGCCGCACTGGCTGAAAGCCAACTATAAGTCGCTGAACTATCAGGATTACAGCTACTATTCCGCGCCCTCCTGCGGCAACTGTGATGACAGCTGTGCCTCCGAGCCGGGTGCAACGCAGGCCTCTGGTTCACAGGCGCCCGACTACCTGACAGAAGAAGTGGAGAACGCTTTTAAACAGTTAGGTGTGCCGGTGCGTGAGGGGCAGGAAGTCGCGGTTGATGCGATTTTTGACTCTGTTTCAGTTTCAACCACCTATCGCGGCAAGCTGGCAGAGCAGGGCATTATCTTCTGTTCGTTCGGTGAAGCCATCCACGACCACCCGGAGCTGGTAAAACAGTATCTGGGTACGGTGGTGCCCGCGAATGACAACTTTTTCGCTGCGCTGAACTCGGCCGTCGCCTCCGATGGTACCTTTGTCTACATTCCTAAAGGCGTGCGCTGCCCGATGGAGCTGTCGACCTATTTCCGCATCAACGCGGCGAAAACCGGTCAGTTCGAGCGTACCATCCTGATTGCCGATGAAGGCAGCTACGTTAGCTATATCGAAGGCTGTTCAGCCCCGGTGCGTGACAGCTATCAGCTGCATGCGGCGGTGGTGGAAGTGATCATCCATAAAGATGCCGAAGTGAAGTACTCCACCGTGCAGAACTGGTTCTCCGGCGGCGAAACTGAAGGCGGTATTCTGAACTTTGTGACCAAGCGTGCGCTGTGTGAAGGTGAAAACAGCAAAATGTCCTGGACTCAGTCAGAAACCGGCTCGGCCATCACCTGGAAGTACCCAAGCGTGATCCTGCGCGGTGATAACTCTATTGGTGAGTTCTTCTCGGTCGCGCTGACCAGCGGTCATCAGCAGGCCGATACCGGCACCAAAATGATCCACATCGGTAAAAATACCAAATCGACCATTATCTCCAAAGGGATCTCGGCGGGTAAAAGCCAGAACACCTATCGGGGTCTGGTCAAGATCATGCCGACGGCCACCAACGCACGTAATTTTACCCAGTGTGACTCGATGCTGATTGGTGCCGAGTGCGGTGCGCACACCTTCCCCTATGTTGAAGTGCGGAATAATACTGCCCAGCTTGAGCACGAAGCGACAACGTCACGTATTGGCGAAGACCAGCTCTTTTACTGCCTGCAGCGCGGCATTAGCGAAGATAATGCCATTTCAATGATCGTTAACGGCTTCTGTAAAGACGTCTTCTCCGAGCTGCCGCTTGAGTTTGCGGTGGAAGCACAAAAACTGCTGGCGATAAGCCTTGAACACAGCGTGGGCTAATGGCCCACGCGTACGGTCACTGAGCGCAGTGCTGGACGGCACTGCCAGGGAAACACTATGTTAAGTATTAAAGATTTACAGGTTAGCATTGAAGACAAAGAGATCCTGCGTGGGCTGGATCTTGAAGTAAAACCGGGTGAAGTCCACGCCATCATGGGCCCTAACGGCTCAGGAAAAAGTACGCTCTCTGCCACGCTGGCCGGGCGCGAAGAGTATGAAGTGACCGGTGGTTCCGTTAGCTTTAAAGGTAAAGATCTGCTTGAACTCTCTCCCGAAGATCGGGCCGGGGAAGGCATCTTTATGGCGTTCCAGTATCCGGTTGAGATCCCGGGCGTCAGCAACCAGTTCTTTCTGCAAACCGCAGTGAACTCGGTGCGTCAGTATCGCGGCAGCGAAGCGCTGGATCGTTTCGACTTCCAGGACTTTATTGAAGACAAAATTCACCTGCTGAAAATGCCGGAAGACCTGCTGACGCGTTCAGTTAACGTTGGCTTCTCGGGCGGTGAGAAAAAGCGTAATGATATTCTGCAGATGGCAGCGCTTGAACCCGAGCTGTGCATCCTGGATGAAACCGACTCAGGTCTGGACATCGATGCGCTGAAAACGGTCGCTAACGGCGTTAACACGCTGCGTGACGGTAAGCGCGCATTCATTATTGTGACGCACTATCAGCGCATTCTGGACTATATCAAGCCGGACTTCGTTCACGTTCTGTATCAGGGCAAAATCGTCAAATCCGGCGACTTTACGCTGGTGAAACAACTGGAGGAGCAAGGCTATGGCTGGCTTACCGACCAGGAGTAGTGACAACACCCTGCAGCAGTGGCATCACCTGTTTGAAAGCCACGGCGCAAGCCGTTCGCTTCAGGCACAGCACCACTGGCAGCAGGTATTGCGTCTCGGACTGCCGACGCGCAAGCAGGAAAACTGGAAATATACCCCGCTGGAGAGTCTGTTTGGGCAGAACTTTGTGCAAACGCACTCCTCTGAACTGAGCGCGGCTGATGTTACAGAACGCGCCCTGGAGATCGACGCCGTCAAACTGGTGTTTGTCGACGGGCGTTTCAGCAAAGCCCTCAGTGACAGCAGCTATGATCTGTTTGATATCCAGATTTCTCAGGCGGGTGAGCGCCGCGAACTTAACGCGCCGCTACAGCCTGAGGTATTCCTGCACCTGACGGAAAGTCTGGCAGAAGAAGTGACGCTGGTCCGCCTGACGCGTGGAAAACAGGCGCCGCGCGCGCTTTACCTGCTGCATATCAGCAGCGGCAGCGCCCAGGCAGAGATGAATACGTCACACTATCGTCATCATCTCCAGCTGGACGATGGCGCACAGGCCTCGGTGATTGAGCACTACGTCAGCCTGAACGAAGCCAGTCACTTTACCGGCGGCCGCTTTACCGCAGAAGTGGGCGACAATGCCGCGCTGACGCACTACAAGCTGGCCTTTGAGCACAACAGCAGCTTCCACTTTGCCCACAACGATCTGGTTATTGGCCGTGACGCGCGCGTTCAGAGCCACAGCTTCCTGCTGGGAGCGGGTCTGACCCGGCACAATACCAGCGTTCAGCTGAACGGTGAGGGCAGTGAGCTGGGCATTAACAGCCTGATGCTGCCGATCGAGAAAGAAGTTTGTGACAGCCGCACCTGGCTTGAGCACAACAAAGGCTACTGTCAGAGCCGACAGCTGCATAAAACTATCGTCCGCGATAAGGCGCGCGCGGTTTTTAACGGCCTGATAAAAGTGGCTAAGCATGCGCTGAAAACCGACGGCCAGATGAACAACAACAACCTGCTGCTGGGCCGGCTGGCTGAGGTGGATACCAAACCCCAGCTGGAAATCTACGCTGATGACGTTAAGTGCAGCCACGGTGCCACCATCGGGCGTATTGATGACGAGCAGATGTTTTATCTGCGCGCGCGCGGCATTAGCGAAGCGTCAGCGCAGCGTATGATTATCTATGCGTTTGCCGCAGAATTAACCGAAGCCATTACGGATGACGTGCTGAAAGAGGCGGTAATGCAACGTATCGCACAGCGTTTTCCCGGAGGCATTCAATGAGTTTTGACCTGACACGCGTCAGGGCTGATTTTCCTATTCTGGCGCGAGAAGTGAATGGCGAACCGCTGGCCTATCTTGACAGTGCGGCCAGCGCACAAAAGCCGCAGGCGGTCATCGACGCCGAGAGTCATTTCTACGCGCATGGCTACGCGGCCGTGCATCGGGGTATTCATACCCTGAGTGCGGAAGCGACTACCGCAATGGAAGACGTGCGCATTCAGGCGGCACGCTTTCTGAATGCCGCATCGCCGGAAGAGATTATCTTCGTCAAAGGCACCACCGAGGGGATCAACCTGGTGGCGAGCAGCTGGGGAAGCCGTCAGCTGCAGGCCGGTGACAATATTCTGATCACCGGGATGGAGCATCACGCCAATATCGTTCCCTGGCAGATGCTGGCCGAACGTGTTGGCGCAGAAGTACGCTTTATCCCGCTGACCGAAACCGGTGAGCTGGACCAGTCCAACCTCTCCACGCTGATAGACAGCCGCACCCGTATGCTGGCAGTCACCCACGTCTCAAACGTTCTGGGCACGGTTAACCCGGTGAAAGAGCTGGTAGCGCGGGCAAAAGCGGCCGGGGTGACCACGCTGATTGACGGTGCGCAGGCGGTGATGCATCAGCAGGTCGACGTCCAGGATCTGGACTGCGATTTTTACGTTTTCTCCGGCCATAAAATTTACGGCCCCACCGGCATTGGCATCCTTTACGGGCGTAAGGCCCTGCTGGATGAGATGCCACCGTGGGAAGGCGGTGGGTCGATGATAGCCACCGTCAGCCTCACGGAAGGCACGCGCTTTGCCGCTGCGCCGTGGCGCTTTGAGGCAGGCACGCCCAATACGGGCGGCATTATTGGACTGGGTGCGGCACTCTCCTGGATAACTGCACTGGGTCTGGATGTCATCCACCAGCGTGAGCAGGCGCTGATGCGCTATGCGCTGGATAAACTGGCTTCGGTCCCTGGCCTGGTTATCTATGGTCCTCAGGCGCGTTCAGGCGTGATCGCGTTCAATCTGGGTCAGCATCATGCCTATGACGTCGGCAGCTTTCTGGATCGTTATGGAATAGCGATTCGCACGGGTCATCACTGCGCGATGCCGCTGATGACGCATTACGGCGTACCGGCAATGTGCCGCGCTTCTTTCGTTTTGTATAATAGCGAAGAAGAGGCCGATCGACTGGCGGCAGGCCTGACACGTATACACCGTCTGCTGGGCGGCTAAATAGCTGTTCCAACGCGCCTGACCGCTGCATGAAGTGGTCAGGCGCAGTTGTTCAGGGCTGCCCACCGATAAGGGAGAGAGTAATGGCAAGTTTGCCAGATAAAGAGAAACTGGTGCGCAACTTTACCCGCTGCGCGAACTGGGAAGAGAAATACCTGTATGTCATCGAGCTGGGTGCCCTGTTGCCCGCGCTGCCTGATGCACTGCACCAGCCCGAGAATGCCATATCGGGCTGCCAGAGCCAGGTATGGATAATTATGGATACCGATAGCGGCGGCTACGTCACCCTGCAGGGCGACAGTGACGCGGCGATTGTTAAGGGACTGGTGGCGGTGGTTTTCATCCTCTATCAGAATATGACGCCTGCTGATATCGTTGGCTTTGACGTTCGTCCTTTCTTTGAGCAGCTGGCGCTGGCGCAGCATCTTACGCCTTCCCGCTCACAGGGTTTAGAAGCAATGATCCGTGCAATTCGCCAGAAGGCCGCTACGCTAAGCTAATCACTACGCCTTCCCGGCAGGCCTCCCGCACTGCTGTCGGGAGGTTTCTCTCCTGCTCATCGAGAAGCCTCTATGAAACGCTGTCTGACGCATCTTTCATCGTTGTTGCTGCTCCTGATCGCCTCCTCCTGCGTTAATGCCACAGAGTACCCGCTGCCGCCCGAAAACAGCCGCCTGATCGGCGAGAACACTACCTACGTCGTTCCTGATGATGGTCGCCCGCTTGAAAGCGTCGCGGCCGCCTATAAAACCGGGCTGCTGGGAATGCTGGAGGCTAATCCCGGTACCGATCCCTGGCTACCTACACCCGGTACAAAGCTGACTATACCCTTGCAGATGCTTCTGCCCGATACCCGGCGGGAAGGGATAGTGGTTAACGTCGCCGAGCTGCGCCTTTACTATTACCCTAAAGGTGGGGACCGGGTCATTGTTTACCCGATTGGTATTGGTCAGCTGGGGGCGAATACGCCACCGATGGTAACCCGCATTAGTCAGAAAATCCCAAACCCTTCATGGACACCGACGCCCAATATCCGTAAACGCTATGCCGCAGAGGGGAAAACGTTGCCCGTTACCGTGCCCGCCGGTCCGCAAAACCCGATGGGGCTTTTCGCTCTGCGCCTTGCCTGGGGGGCGGGGCACTATTTGATACATGGGACTAATGCGGATTTTGGTATTGGGATGCGCGTCAGTTCGGGCTGTATTCGTCTGCGGCCCGATGACATTAAAGCCCTGTTTGACAGTGTTCCCACGGGGACACGCGTACAGATAGTTAACCAGCCGGTGAAATATGCCACAGAGCCGGACGGCAAGCGCTATATCGAGGTGCATCAGCCGCTTTCGCATAGCGATCGCGACGATCCGCAGACCATGCCCATTTTGCTCACTTCTGGCGCGAAAAAATTTATCAACAGTGGGCTGAGCGACGGGCAGGTTATCGGTGACGCACTGAAACGCCGCTCAGGGATGCCGGTGCTGGTGAATAGCGGTGAGCCAGAGCAGGCAACTCTGCCTTACAGCCGCAACCAGCAGGATTCAGACGCATTACCGTCACAATCGACACCCTGAGCCACCGCATGCCGCAGGCACGTTAGCATGGCTTGTAGAGCGTTTAAGCCGGGGCAGCATCTTAAGCCGCGTGATGAATAGTAACAGGTAGGTTTGCAGGACAGGGTATGGATAAGAAGCTTCGGGGCGCTACAGGGGATTAATCAGCGGTAGCTGTACGGTAAATTAAGACGACTCACTACTGGCGGGCGGCTTAAGTGAGGGGGCATTTTAGACAAAAAAAATGGCGCACACTGTGCGCCATTTTCATAACCAGAACTCTTACTTACGGTAAGAGTGAGCCTGGTTGTCCAGACGCTGGTTTGCACGAGCTGCGTCATCTTTAGCAGCCTGAACGTCAGAACGGATTGCGTTCACGTCGTTGCTCAGCTGGTCAACTTTAGCGTTCAGAGTCTGAACGTCGGTAGACAGCTGGTCGATTTTAGCGTTGCTTGAGCAACCAGCCAGCAGAGTTGAACCCAGGATTACCGCGCCCAGTACCAGTTTAGTACGATTCATTATTTATACCCTCTAGATTGAGTTAATCTCCATGTAGCGTTACAAGTATTACACAAAGTATTTTCTAATGAGAATAAATTTTTGATGAGAAGGTGCTTAAATTTGATCGTTCGCTCAAAGAAGCATCGTCTTTGCACTTAAGTACAAAAAAATTAGCTAAAACAGGCGCGTTTAATCGGACACTTCTTAAGTTTATAAAATTTTGAGGGGATAATTTCAGGCAGATGTTTTGTGGTATTTCCAGATGATGACTATAAAAAAAGCGCCACTCGGGCGCTTTTTTAATCTCAAACCCTAATCTGAAATTACAGAACGTGTACGGATGCGGTATTGGTTGTTCCGCTTGGCACCAGGGCACCAGAAACCATCACCACCACATCGCCTTTTTGACCGTAGCCGCTGGCAAGCGCGGCTTCTTTACCCAGGCGGTAAAAGTCATCGGTTGAGGCAATTACGTCGACGACGCTGGTCACAATGCCTTTGCTCAGCAGCAGCTGACGAGCGGTGAGTGCATTGGTGGTCAGCGCGAGAATGGTGGCGTTAGGGAAGTATTTACGCACGGATTTGGCCGATTTACCACCTTCTGTGGCAACCACGATCAGGGGGGCTTCCAGGTTTTCCGCCGTCTCTACCGCGCCACGGCATACTGCTTCAGTAATGCGCATTTTACGGTTGTCATGATGCGAATCGATACGGCTCTTCATAACGCGATCGGTACGTTCGCAGATGGTCGCCATAATGGTGACTGACTCCAGGGGATAACGTCCTTTCGCGCTTTCGCCCGACAGCATGACCGCATCGGTACCATCGAGAATGGCGTTAGCCACGTCGCCTGCCTCCGCACGGGTAGGGCGCGGGTTCTTGATCATCGAATCAAGCATCTGAGTGGCGGTAATAACCACCTTACGTGCGCGGTTACATTTTTTGATCATCATCTTCTGAGCGAAGATAACTTCCTCAACCGGGATCTCAACGCCCAGATCGCCACGCGCAACCATGATGCCGTCGGACGCATCAAGGATTTCGTCGAAGTTATTCAGGCCTTCCTGGTTTTCGATCTTGGAGATGATCTGAATATGCTCGCCGCCGTGCTGCTTAAGATGCTCACGGATCTCCAGCACGTCTGAGCGCTTACGGATAAATGACGCCGCAACAAAATCAACGCCCTGTTCACAACCGAAGATCAGGTCACGCTTGTCTTTTTCGGCCAGCGCAGGCAGCTGGATAGAAACGCCCGGCAGGTTAACGCCTTTGTTTTCACCCAGGTCACCATTGTTAAGGACTTTACAGACCACGGTGTTTTCTGTGACTTCAACCACTTCCATGCCGATCAGGCCGTCATCCACCAGCACGGTATTGCCGATTTTGAGATCTGAGGCAAAACCCGGATAGGTGACCGCAACGCGTTCGGTGTTACCCACCACGGACTGGTCGGTGGTAAAGGTAAAGGTCTGGCCTGCTTTCAGCGCGGCATCGTTGCCACCCTCCAGCTTCATGGTGCGAATTTCCGGGCCTTTCGTGTCCAGCAGGATCGCCGCCTGGTGGCCGGTGTTACTCATTACGGCGCGCAGATTGGCAATGCGTTTGCCGTGCTCTTCATAATCGCCGTGAGAGAAGTTAAGGCGCATTACGTTCATTCCCGCATCCAGCAGGTGAGTCAGCATTTCTTCCGATTCGGTTTTTGGTCCGATAGTACAAACAATTTTGGTCTTTTTCATGACGAGTTATCTATTAAGTTGTAATGGATGTGAGAGTGGCAATCCCGGCGCCGGTAAAAAAGCCCCGGAGAAGAATTTTTGCTTGAGTCGTAAACTGCGGTACAGATTAAGAATAGGTGACAGTAGGGTCGTTTGCAGAGGAAGTTGAGACGCAGTTTCAGCGCATGCGCAGCGAAGGGCGCAGGACGCTATCGTTTTTTGTAAAGGGCCAACCATACGCTGAAACCATTCAAATGAAACAACGTCGGTGATTATAGCGATTCGGGTAGACGAAAACCAACTAAAAAGCATGATCTTATCCGTCAATTATTGCGTTAGCGCATGGTGTTGCGCAATAAAAACGGGCGCAGGGGCGTCACAGCAAGGGACGAGCATAGTGCAAGCGGGAGATTGGTTGAGGGAGAAACACAGAAAAAGGTAACGCAGGAAGTGGCTATCAGGAGTGGTGCGTTCTAGAGGACTCGAACCTCCGACCCCCACCATGTCAAGGTGGTGCTCTAACCAACTGAGCTAAGAACGCATAAATACTGGTGCGTCCGAGTGGACTCGAACCACCGACCCCCACCATGTCAAGGTGGTGCTCTAACCAACTGAGCTACGGACGCACTGTGGTGCGTTCTAGAGGACTCGAACCTCCGACCCCCACCATGTCAAGGTGGTGCTCTAACCAACTGAGCTAAGAACGCATCATTACTGTATTGCTAACAGCGGGGACGAATATTAACGACAGCGTTACCGCCTGGCAAGCAGAATCCGCTTTTTTCTGTGTGACTGCTGCGCAACTGTGCGAAGCGCAGCATATTTAAGCATGCCTGCACAAAAAATGTCGGAAAATTAGTGTGCTGCACGTGCCAGAATCCGCTCGGCTGGCTGACGCTGCAGGCGGCGGATACGCCAGACCATCATGATTGCAGCGGAGGTCAGACCGATGATAAACCCCATCCAGAAACCCGCCGGGCCCAGCGGTGAAACCACCCAGTCTGTCATCGCCAGCACATACCCACAGGGCAGGCCGAGCACCCAATAAGCCGTAAAGGTGATAAAGAAGATCGAACGCGTATCTTTGTAACCGCGCAGAATGCCACTGCCAATCACCTGGATTGAATCGGAAATCTGATACACCGCAGCCAGCAGCATCAGCTGAGCGGCCAGCGTAACCACGGCCGGATTATCGTTGTAAAGCAGCGCTATCTGCTCGCGAAACATCACGGTAAACAATGCGGTCATACAGGCCATGGTTATCCCGACGCCCTGTGCCGTCCAGGCGGACACCCGAGCCGCGTCGGCCGATCCCTGCCCAAGCCGGAAGCCCACGCGGATCGTCGTCGCCACGCCCAGTGAAAGCGGCATAACGAACATTAACGAACTGAAATTCAGCGCGATCTGATGCCCGGCAACCTCGACGATCCCCATGGGGGAGACCAGCAGCGCGACAACCGCGAACAGCGTGACCTCGAAAAACAGCGCCAGCGCAACCGGCAGGCCTAATGTAAACAGACGCCAGAGCACTGTGCTATCTGGCGCACTCAGGCGCGTCGGCAGACGGATATCACGCATTGAATGCGCGCGGTGGATCCAGAGTTTCATTACCACAAACATTACCCAGTAGACCGAAGCCGTCGCCACTCCACAGCCCACGCCGCCCAGCGCGGGCATGCCAAAATGGCCATAGATAAAGATATAGTTAACCGGGATATTTACCATCAAACCCAGGAAGCCAATAATCATGCCGGGCAGGGTTTTAGCCAGTCCTTCGCACTGATTGCGCGCCACCTGAAAGAACAGATAGCCTGGCGCGCCCCACAGCAGCGCATGCAGATAGCCTGTCGCTTTGTCCGCCAGCGTCGGGTCAATATTGTGCATGCTGCGAATGACAAAACCGGCGTTATAAAGCAGCACCATCACCACGGCGGCCGCCACCGCCGCCAGCCAGTATGCCTGGCGTACCTGATGCGCAATGCGCTCCCGACGACCCGAACCATTATACTGCGCCACCACCGGCGTCAGTGACAGCAGCAAACCGTGTCCAAAGAGAATGGCGGGCAGCCAGATTGAGGTGCCCACGGCAACCGCGGCCATATCCGTGGCGCTAACAGCGCCGGCCATAATCGTATCGACGAATCCCATAGCGGACTGAGCCACCTGAGCAAAGATCACTGGGATCGCCAGCGCTAATAACTGACGCGCCTCAATAAGGTACTTCTGCACACGAACACCTGTTTATATTTATGTAGAAGGGAGCCTGGCTGCCGCAATATCGCACTGAACACCGCGTTTAACAGCAGGGCTGGCCGATCAGTGTAATGTTCGCAGAGCAAATAGCCAATCTTAGCCGGAAAAATAGCGCAGACTGTCGGAGTAAAAAAACCGTGGGCGTTTGGATTTACGCGTAAGCCAGGGCAAACTAACAGGTAGAATACTCTATTTGAGGTGATAACCATGTTTACCGGTATTGTGCAGGGCACCGCCGAACTGCTCGCGATTGACGATAAGCCTAATTTCCGCACCCACACCGTGCGACTTCCGCCCGACATGCTGCCAGGTCTGGAGTTGGGCGCGTCCGTTTCTCATAATGGCTGTTGCCTGACGGTGACGGAAATAAACGGCGACCGGGTAAATTTCGATCTGGTCAAAGAGACGCTGCGCATCACTAATCTGGGCGATCTCAGTATTGGCGATTACGTCAACGTCGAGCGGGCAGCAAAATTCAGTGATGAAATTGGTGGTCATCTCATGTCTGGCCATATTATGACCACGGCAGAGATTTGCAAAATTCTTATCTCAGAAAATAACCGCGAAATCTGGTTTAAACCGCGTGATGCGGAGCAGATGAAATATATCCTGCATAAAGGATTTGTTGGCATTGATGGAATAAGCCTGACGATTGGAGAAGTGACAAAAACCCGTTTCTGCGTACACCTTATTCCTGAAACGCTGGCGAGGACCACGCTGGGGGCCAAACGTCTGGGGGATCGCGTAAATATTGAAATCGATCCGCACACTCAGGCGATCGTTGAAACCGTCGAACGCGTACTGGCACAGCGTGACGCCCTGCTTAGCCAGGCTGTCGCTCAGGACGCCCCAGAACCACGCTAAACCGCCTGTAAGCTATAGCTGATAAAAGCGCCGTAGCGAAATGACAGGCATAAAAAGGCCGGCGTAAATAACGCCGGCCTTTTAGCGGACCAGGATTAATGTGGGACGCGAAGTCCCCCTTCAATTCCGTGGGTAAACATCACCTGCCAGAGCTGCATATGGCGTGCACGAAAGGCCCCTGCACAGGCATTAAGATAATAAATAAACATGCGTTTAAAGCGCTCACCGTACTTTTCTGAAAGCTCAGGCCACACTGCAAGAAAACGATCAATCCACGCCATCAGCGTGGTGTCATAGTCCGGGCCGAAATTATGCCAGTCTTCCATAACGAAGTGAGGTTCGCTGGCCTCAGCAATATGGCTTACCGAGGGCAGGCGACCATTAGGGAATATATATCTGTCCAGCCAGGGATCAACATTCTCGCCGGTCGTATTCGCCCCAATGGTATGCAGCAGGAAAAGCCCATCCGGCTTAAGATTTCGGTTCACCACGTTAAAGTAGGTGGCGTAATTCTTAGGGCCGACATGTTCAAACATCCCCACGGAAACAATCCGATCGTACTGTTCATTCAGATCGCGGTAGTCCTGTAAAAGGATAGTGACATCCAATCCTTCACAGCGCTGCTGAGCCATTTTTTGCTGTTCGGCAGAGATAGTGACGCCAGAAACGCGAACGCCATAGTGACGCGCTGCATATTCTGCCAGCCCGCCCCAGCCGCAGCCGATATCCAGAAGGGACATACCGGGCGCTAATTGCAGCTTTTCGCAAATCATTTTTAATTTTGCATTCTGCGCATCCTCCAGCGTCCGGGCTTCCTTCCAGTAACCGCAGGAGTACTGCATATGGGAATCAAGCATCAGAGAAAACAGATCGTTGCCGAGGTCGTAATGTTCCTTTCCTACTATCCACGCGCGCTTTCTTGACTGCTGATTGGTTAGTCTTGCGGCGGCAATACGTAAGGTATCTTTGAAATGATGGGGGAGTTTCTCATCGAGCTTCGCCAGTAATACGCGATGAAAGAACATGTCCATTCTTTCACACTCCCACCAGCCATCCATATAGCTTTCACCCAGCCCCAGTGAGCCTTCCTGTAGCACGCGCTTAAAAAAGGCAGGGTTGGTTACCTGAATATCCCACGGGCGCGTACCATTAACGTCGATATCTGCACTGCGCAACATCTCCTGAACGATTCTGTACCACTGATTCTCTTCCAGGCTCACTTCTTCTATACACGATGAACTCATAGTCTCTCCATCACCCTGTGTGGTTGATACCCGAGAAATAGAAAAAACAATTCCTACGGGATTTTGAGAATACGCACACGCTAGCGTACGTCTGATTTCCGGCGTTACAGAGGATTGAATATAAATATTAGCAGAGTAGAGCAACGGGGATGCACGGATTAAATCCAGACTACCCTGTCAGAATTGAAAATTTACCTTTTATTTCTCGTTTAACCGTCAGACTTGCTGAAAGCATAAGAGGCCTGGCAGGTATTCCCGATATCCTTCACCCTGCTGGCAGGTTATCTGCCAGCAAAGCGGAGGGTTATCAGGCGGAAATTGTTATTTTTTTACCCAGCGAAACGAGTATATGCTCACCCCTGACAATATTCAAATGTTTATTGTTAGGTTGCTAACTAAGAGTATTCAGCACGTTAACGACTACTTTCAGCGCGATGCAGTGACGTTTCTGCCGCTTTTGTACGCTGTAAAATATAGCCGATTATGGCAAAAAGGACAGTCGACAGCATAACCAGCGAGGTAGACCACAGCGGGCGGGTAAGAAATGAGGAGATCAGCAGGCTGGCCACGCAGCAAAGCCCCAGCTGGAGCGTATTTTGCAGCGCCGCGGCCTTACCGCTGGCCTGCGGGAAGGGAAGCAGGGCATTCGAGACAACAATCGGATACAGCGCACCGTTCGCCAGGGCAATGCCGCAGAACGGCAGCAGCAGCGCATACACAGAGGGGGTCGCCTGCTGAGCCGCGATAAAAAATGCAATAATGCTCAGGCTGTACAGGCCAAGCAGCCAGGGCAGAAGTGAGCCGCCTTCCGTACGCTTAAGCAGGGTTCGACAGCCATAGCCGCCGGTCAGAAAGGCCAGCGTCTGAGGGAAGTAGCTCAGGCCAATGCTGCCAGGTGACATGCCCAGCGCGGATAAGATAAACGGCGAACCGGTCAGCCAGGCAAAGAAGCTGGCAGAGCAGGCGGCGTACATCAGCACGTTACCGCTGTAAACAGGAGATTTCAGCAGGGTTAGAAAACCCGTCTTCTTATCGCCTTTTTTTGGCATAACGCGTGGTGTTGCTGTCAAAAAGAGCGTGCAAACCAGCAGTAGTAGCGTAATGACCATCAGGGCAATAAAAATTGCGCGCCAGCCGAAATGGTTGAGCAGCCAGGCGCCTAGCAGGGGAGCCAGTGCCGGAGAGAGTGCTACCAGCGGCATGATTGTGGCAAAAACCTTGCTGGCCTGGGTGGCGGAATAGCGGTCAATCACCAGCGCCTGCCAGGTTACGGCGGCCGCGCAGATGCCAATGGCCTGCACAAAGCGCAGCACCAGCAGAAGGGTGGCATTGTGCACCCACCACATTCCGGCACAGCTGATGGCAAACAGGCTCAGACCCATTAGCAGCACCGGACGACGGCCGATTCGATCGGAGAGAGGGCCCCATATCAGCTGCGCACAGGCAAAGCCCGCCAGAAAGAGACTCAGGCTGGCACCGATAGCTCCCGCGTCGGTTTGCAGATCCTGCTGCATCAGCGTAAAGGCAGGCAGATACATATCGGTGGCCAGAAAGCCGATGACGCTAAGCAGCGCCAGGTAAAGGGTAAAAAGTTTTGCAGGCATTTTTTTGCTCTTAATTTCAGAAGAATATAACGGCGCAGAGTGTAAGTGCGTGTCAGAGTCGTTGTGAAACGCTAATATTTGTCCATTGCGTTCAAAAAATTTGCAGGCAGAAAATGTGGTCAGAACATTCCCTCGAAGTGATTGATGCCGTTGCCCGAAATGGCAGCTTTACCGCCGCTGCTGCTGAGCTGCACCGGGTCCCCTCCGCTATCAGCTATACCGTACGTCAGCTGGAAGAGTGGCTGGCCGTTCCGCTGTTTACACGCCGTCATCGCGATGTCGAACTGACCGAGGCGGGACGCTACTTCATTCAGGAGGGGCGGAGCGTAATCAAAAAAATGCTTGCCACCCGGCGTCAGTGCCAGCAGGTAGCAAACGGCTGGCGCGGGCAGCTAAATATCGCCGTAGACAGGATAGTGAAACCCCAGCGCACCCGGCAGCTGGTTGTCGATTTCTACCGTCATTTCCCGGATATGGAATTACACCTTTCCCCGGAGGTGTTTAATGGCGTGTGGGATGCGCTGGCGGATGGCCGGGTAGATGTGGCGATTGGCGCAACTCAGGCAATACCCGTTGGCGGGCGCTTTGCCTTTCGCAATATGGGCGCGCTGAACTGGCGCTGTGTGGTTAGCGCCCGCCATCCTTTGACAGAAATCTCAGGACCGGTCAGCGAGGAAGCCATCCGCGAATGGCCCTCTCTGACGCTGGAAGACACGTCCCGCGCGCTGCCCAAACGCACTACCTGGACGCTGGATAATCAGCGTCGGCTGGTGGTGCCCGATTGGGAAAGCGCTGCGGACTGCCTGCTGGCCGGGCTTTGCGTCGGAATGGTGCCAGGACATTTTGCCCGTCCGCTGCTGAGCAGCGGCGCACTGACGGAACTTGTGCTCACCGCGACATTTCCCGACAGCCCCTGCTGCGTCAGCTGGTCGCAGCAGCAGGCCAGCCCCGCGCTGGGCTGGCTGCTCGACTATCTTGGCGACACCGGGACGCTCAATAATGAGTGGCTGAACGAGGGGGCAGAGGAGTGAGCAGGCGGCTAATGGCGTTAGCGGCGATAGTCTACAAAGGGACCATCCGCCACTGAACGACGCTCGATCAGGCTGGGATGAACTTCAATCGTCTGTGGCTCCTCACGCTTGCTGGTAATACGATCCAGCAGCATTTCAAAGGCCGTTTCGCCCAGCCTCTCTTTTGGCTGGTGAACGGTGGTCAGGGCAGGGGTGAAGTAGCGCGCGTTGCGCACGTTATCATAGCCGATGACCGAGATATCCTGGGGTACGCGCAGACCCATCTCATCAGCGGCACAAATCGCCCCCATCGCCATAATATCGCCGCCGCAGAATACGGCGGTAGGACGCTGCTTCTGGGATAAAATTTGCTGCATGGCACGATAGCCAGATTCGGGTTCGAAATCACCCTGTACCCGCCACTCATCGCGCAGGGTGATCCCCGCTTCGGATAGCGCCTTTAGAAAACCGGCATGACGGCCACCGCCGGTGTTACGTTCCAGCTGACCGGGAATGACGCCAATATCGCGATGGCCGCGCTCAATCAGATAGCGGCCTGCCAGATAACCCCCCTCAAAGGCGTTATCCAGCACCGTATCCGTAAAATCACCGCGTGACTCGCTCCAGTCCATGACGACCATAGGAATATTTCGGTTATCTTCAAGCATCTGGATCAGTTCATCAGGATACTCGGAGCACATCACCAGCAGGCCATCGACGCGCTTTTGCGCCATCATTGACAGATACGCCTGCTGTTTGACCAGATCGTTGTGCGCATTGCCCAGAATCAGGGTGTAACCGCTGGCAAAGCAGCTGTTCTCCACGGCTTCAATAATCTCGGCAAAGTAGGGCGCCTCGCTGGACGTTGCCAGCAGGCCGATGGTCCGGGTGTGATTAACCTTGAGACTGCGGGCGACGGCACTTGGCGAATAATGCAGTTCGCGGATGGCAGTCCATACTGCTTCCCGCGTGGCTTCGGCCACAAAGCGCGTTTTATTAATGACGTGGGACACCGTGGTGGTCGACACCCCGGCGCGTTTAGCCACATCTTTGATTGTTGCCATGAAATTACTACTCCTGCACTTACCGCAACATGCTGATAAGTATATTGTTAAACGATTGCCTGAAACGGCAAAATCCGTCGCCGTTTTTTATGAATATTCGGTGGCGTCAGTAAGGAAAAGGGGGCAGTCAGCCAGGCCTGTTGCGTCGGTTGCAGACCGCGAACGCAACCCGTTGCGCAACGAAATGGAATTCTAACAAGGCTGAGCAGAGAAAACGAGATTTTTACCGCCGGGTGTGGGAAAATTGATGGCGACACAAACTGTAAGGGTATAAAGGAGTTTCTGTGGACACCGATCTGAAATTGTCTCTGCTGACCACCGGTAGTGCGCTGTTAATGATTATTATTTTCAGCTTTACCGCCGTCATGCACTAAAAAAAACAGGCCGATCGTCAGATCGGCCTGTTTTTTACTTTAGCGATATCGTGCCGCTACCGCGTCGATGGGACACTCCTCAGAAACCGACAGGCGCTTTGCTATTTCTGCGAGATAAGAGATAAAAGAATGTGCTGATCCACTTTCTAGTATTGACTAACCTAAAATAAAACCAGCTTACGTCAGGCATTGTTTATTTCTCGAATCGCGCTGATTTTTGTCCGAAAAATTTACCATTAAGCCCGATATTACCCAGCGTTTCGTATTTCTCAGATTCATCAGGATACAATATTTGGATATCAAGAGTAACGCTTGTGTCTGGCAGAATAGCGTGGCTGGCATCGCCAATGCTTACAAATGTGGTGTTGTTGACCGGGGTCTGGTAGTCGCTGAGTTTAACCCAGCTACTCACAGTATCAAGCCATGCCGGATATACAACACCGTTTCCAGGTATATCCAGGAAAACATACCAGTCAGTAACAGTTTCATAATCACTGGTTAGGTTCAATCGATAGCTATAGATATATTCATTTTTGGTATGGTCAGGCTTCCACTTGCTCAAAAACTTTTGGGTAATATTGATGTCCTCCTGAGGCATAACAAATACAACATGAGGATAATACTTTCGGCTTTTATTCCCATTTTTATCTACAATAGTAACCTGGCATTCCCACGTCACACCAGTAATTACCCAGCCCGGCATAGAAACCTTCTTTGGTTTATACACCATAGAAACAAATGTTGTTTTGCCTTTTTGTAAGTCAAATTTTTCAGGCGTATAGTAGACTTCAAAGTATTCTTCCCAGTTTACATGAGTGCTTATCCCTCCGTAGTAACGCTCAACATGGACTGATAATTCGGTCAGATCTACATTACTATTATTAGTCACGCTGACAGGACCGTAGAAATACTCCTGATTGATGAAACCCTTGGCATCATCGCCATTTTTTACTAAAACCTTTTGCATATCGCTGGCTGTGGATTCAAGTTTAAAATGCTTATTCATACTTACCTCTTCAATATTTGTTTCAGGTAATAAAAATTGATATTGACTCACATAATTGAGAGTACTGAGACGATACTAATTAAGTATGAAAAAAGCATAATTCAGGTTGACGCAAGAATCCATGCGCGATTTACAGGATTGATGTTTTTTTCTGAACGTTGATCATCGTATTTTAGTTCTTTGTTTGTTTGTTTGTTTGTTTGTTTGTTTGCCTAGCGTACTATTCAGGTAAAAATTGTTTTTACCTCATCACATGTTTTTTTTGCAATCCATAAATAATTCATGATGCGGCCTGAATTCACTATCCGTAATCAATAAAGAAAGAGAATGCGGAGAAATCATTAGCCCAGGAAAATAAAAAGGCCGATCGTCAGATCGGCCTTTTTTATTCACTACGCGACACGGAGATTAGCGGATCGTTCTGGGTGTCATCACCCGACGTGCGCCGATGTAGTGACTCTGCCAGTATTCATCAGCCAGCGCGCTAACCTGAATATCTTTTCCCGTACGAGGCGACTGAATAAATTTCCCGCCGCCAAGATAAACGCCTACGTGATCCGCCGTGCCGCGTCCGTTAATGCGGAAGAAAACCAGGTCGCCTTTCTCCAGCTCGCCGCGTTTAATATTCGCCGCATCGCGCAGGTGGTACATCTCATTGGCGGTGCGGGGGATCTTAAACTTCACCAGATCCTTGTAGGCATACCACACCAGGCCGCTACAGTCGAAGCCCGTTTTAGGCGATGTTCCGCCCCACTGGTAGGGTTTACCCAACTGGCCCATCAGCTTGTTCATCGCCGTCTGGCGTGCTTTTTGATAACGCGCCCGGTGTGCCTTGCTCATTTTTAGCGGGGCGCTAAGCACCTCGGCGGTCAGTTCTTCACCCTGTTCGACGGATTTGCCACGACGGTGACCATAGTGTTTTTTACCCAGACTGGCCTGTAAAGCCGCTTTATGCCTGAGGGTAGATTTCCGGGAGTGGGACGATACAGGCTGCGGCGCGAGCGTTTTTTTGGCCTTGAGGCGGGTGGCGGGTATACGGCGTGACTTGCGGGTGGACTCTTTAACTTTTTTCGTTACGCTACCCTTGACCTGCCGCCGCTTACGACGATCGTCCTCACGTGCGGCACTGCCTTCCACCTTATGGTGGTTTGCATTAACTGGAGCATGTGGCGATGCGTGCGCCACATTAAAAAAGAGCTGCGCGAAGGCCAGCATCAGGAGCGTGATAAGTAAACGCATCGTTACCATTAACTGTTTATGCTCCCGCCAGAGGCAGAAGCTCGGCTAAATTAGGATATCTGCTATACGGCAGACAGGTGAGCGCAATTCTAATCTAACTCTTTAACAAAAGGTAAGGTCTTTTTTGTTTCAATGATGTACAACAAGTAATTGTTGGCAATTTCAGCATAATCAGCTGGTTATGTGCTCATCAACCCGGGGTAAGCCGGGACAGCAGCGGCGTCAGGCTCAGGCAAATGTTATTTTGTTGTTTTTACCGCTGGATAATTCGCCACGCGGAACCTCCAGAATAATTCCCTTACTGAAAATGTCGTTTTCATCAGGGGGCCAGAGTCGCTACAATAAATAAACACGAAGTATCCGTTATAGGAAGGCATTTATGAGTACTGTTGAGAAAATTGAGCGCCAGATAGCAGAAAACCCGATTCTGCTTTATATGAAAGGTTCTCCGAAACTGCCAAGCTGTGGCTTTTCAGCGCAGGCCGTTCAGGCGCTGTCAGCCTGTGGCGAACGTTTTGCCTATGTTGATATCCTGCAGAACCCGGATATTCGTGCCGAGCTGCCTAAATACGCTAACTGGCCGACTTTTCCACAGCTGTGGATCGACGGTGAGCTGGTGGGCGGATGCGATATCATCATCGAGATGTATCAGCGCGGTGAACTGTTGCAGCTGATTAAAGAGACGGCGCAAAAATATCCGTCTGACGCGGCTGAGTAAGTTTTCGCTGGGTTTGCAAAGCGGGGATCGACGATCCCCGCTTTTTTTATGCCTCGCTGTCGGCAATGGGCAGCGGCCAGCCACCCAGTCGCTTCCAGCGGTTAACCAGTTCGCAGAACAGATCGGCGGTTTGCAGGGTGTCGTACAGCGCGGAGTGCGCCTGGCTGCTATCGAAAGGCATACCGGCCGCGAGGCAGGCCTTAGCCAGCACCGTCTGTCCCAGCACCAGCCCGCTTAGCGCAGCGGTATCAAAGGTCCCGAAGGGATGAAACGGATTACGCTTCAGGCCTGACCGCTCCGCCGCCGCATTCATAAAGTTAAGATCAAAGGTCGCATTATGGGCCACCATAATGGCGCGATTGCAGCCCCGCTCTTTGATGCCCTTACGCACCATTTTGAAAATGGCATGCAGCGCCTCATATTCACTGACCGCGCCGCGCAGCGGATTGCCGGGGTCAATGCCGTTAAACGCCAGTGCTTCTGGCATCAGGATAGATCCTTCAAACGGCTCAACGTGGAAGTGAAGCGTTTCGTCTTTCTCCAGCCAGCCATCCTCAGTCATTCTCAGCGTGACGGCGGCGACTTCCAGTAGCGCATTGGTTTTAGCGTCAAACCCGGCGGTTTCCACATCAATGACCACCGGATAAAAACCGCGAAAACGGCTGCTCAGGGCGTTAAGTTCGTTCGATTCAGACATCAGGATCTCACAGGCGAAAAAATGCAGCGCGTATTATGGCAAATTTCAGTACGGGATGCAGCAGGGGAAGAGGGGGAGAGGGTGCCCGAAAGCACCCGTGGGTATCAGTTACCCAGGCCGTGGCCGGCGTGCTTGTTCTCAATCAGCTCGATTTTGTATCCGTCCGGATCTTCAATAAAAGCGATAATGGTTGAGCCACCCTTTACCGGGCCGGCTTCACGCACCACGCTGCCGCCTGCTTTACGAAGGCGATCGCAGGTGGCGGCAACGTCATCAACGCCCAGCGCGATGTGACCATAAGCATCGCCGAGGTCATATTTTTCAACGCCCCAGTTCCAGGTCAGCTCAAGCACTGCCCCTTCGCTCTCTTCCTCATAGCCCACAAAAGCCAGCGTGTATTTGTATTCACTGTTTTCGCTGGTGCGCAACAGGCGCATGCCCAGAAGGTTGGTGTAAAAATCTATTGAACGCTGCAAATCGCCAACGCGGAGCATAGTGTGAAGTAAGCGCATAACATCCTCTTGTGGTAAGCGTTATCATCCGATAACGGTAAATATGTGGTAAGCGTTATCATCCGACAACGGTAAATATTCAGTATAGCGGCGTTCGCAGCCGGACGTAATCCAGGCAGCCCTGAGGCTAAAGCTTCAATCCCCGAGCGCAGGGTAATCCGTATAACCCTCAGCACCGCCGCCGTAGAAGGTCTCCGGGCGAGGCTCATTCAGGGGCGCGCTGGACTTTAGTCGCGCCACCAGGTCGGGATTGGCGATATAGCTGCGGCCAAAGGCAGCCGCATCTATCAGCCCCTGCTCAATCAGCGTTTCGGCTTTCTCCGCCGTATAGGCGCCGGCACCGACGATCACTCCCGGATAGACGGCGCGAATGGCCTTGCGGAACGCCTCGCTGTAAGGCTTGCCGCCTGCCCAGTCAGGTTCGGAAATATGCAGGTAGGCTAGCTTACGTTTGGCCAGTTCGCCAATATAGTACAGCGCCGCCTCTTCCTGATCTTCTCCATTGTCCAGTCCATTAAAAGGACCCAGCGGGGAGATGCGGATGCCGATACGATCGGCGCTCCAGCCAGCAATCGCCGCATCCACCACCTCCAGCGCAAAGCGGGTACGATTTTCTACGCTGCCGCCGTAGCCATCCGCGCGCTGATTAGAAGCCGGGGAGAGAAACTGATGGATCAGATAACCATGGGCAGAATGCAGCTCCACCAGGTCAAAATCCGCTTCACGGGCGTTGATGACCGCCTGACGGAAATCATTCACAATGCCCGGGATTTCATCCAGCGTCAGTGCACGGGGCGTGGAGGTCGCCGCGCGGATGGTCGCGCCGGTATCATCACGTAATGAAGTACGCGTATCGGCATTAATAGCTGAAGAGGAGACCGGGGCCTCGTCGCCGGGCTGAACGCTGGTGTGAGAGATGCGGCCGGTATGCCACAGCTGAACGGCGCTGTGGCCGCCCTCATCGTGGATACCCTGATTGATACTCTTCCAGGCTGCAATCTGTTCAGATGAGTGTAAACCCGGCGCGCCCGCATAGCCTTTTGCCTGAGCGGAGATCTGGGTCGCTTCGGTTATGATCAGGCCGGCGCTGGCGCGCTGGCGATAGTACTCGCCCATCAGCGGGGTAGGAATATCACCCGGCTCGATGCTGCGAAGACGCGTCAGCGGTGCCATAAACACGCGGTTCGACACGGTAATCGCGCCGGTTTTTAAGGGGGTAAAAAGCGTCTTAAGTTCCATTATTACTCCTGGTAGACCGGTCGACTAGTTGAGGTGTTTTTTTTTAAGCGGGCGCGGGCAGCATTCTTTTCATTTCCTGCCACGCACTGAAGAGTGGCGCGCTGTCGCGGGAAACTTTGCTTTGCAGGCTTGCGCCGAGCCAGAGCGTATAGACATTTTGTGCACAGTCTCTGGCGGGATATTCAAGGCACAGCGTGCCCTGGTGTACGGCACGCTCAAGCGCACCCGTCAGGGTCGCTATCAGCGCCTTTGAGCCCGCATCCAGTGCATTACGCATCGGTTCGGAGAGATCGCAAACTTCGGCAGAAAGCTTCACTGACAGACAGCCGGTAAAACCCATCTCCTGACTGCGGGTCATGGAATGATGATAATAATCCAGCACGGACTGTCGCTGATTGCCCGGTTGTGCGTCAAGCGCATCGCGCAGGTGGGCATGTCCGGCCGCAAAATAACGCTCCAGCATGGCCACGCCAAAGGCCTCTTTCGAGGGGAAATAGTAATAAAACGACCCTTTAGGCACCTCAGCCACTTTCAGCAGCTCAATCAGTCCCATACCGTTAAAGCCGCGCTGCACGCAAAGCGCTTCGCCAGTGGTCAGGATATGTTCACGTGTGTCATGTCGGGCCGTTTTCATCTTTCTACCTTAACAGACCGATCGGTCTGTTACAAACCTGACTGCAAGTCCGATCCGCAGGCGGGGGCAGGGAATGATTTATCCGCCCCCGCGCAAACGTTAAGACTGACAGGCTTTTACCATATCCAGCGCCGGCTGATATTCACGGGTTTGCACATTCATCATCCCCAGCAGCGTGTGGAAAATATTATCCTGGGAAACGGCATCAGACTTTGCTTTCTGCCGCAGGCAGGTCTGGTTAATGTCATAGGTGCGGGCATAGTCGTCTGACATCCACAGCAGGAAAGGGATATGAGTTTGCTGGCTGGGCGCAAAAACGTAGGGTGTGCCGTGCAGGTACATGCCATGCTCGCCGAGCGATTCACCGTGATCGGAGAGATAAACCAGCGCCACATTGTATTTGCTGCTCCACGACTTTAGCAGGGTGATGGTGCTGTCCAGCATCGAGTCGGTATAGAGGATCGAATTGTCGTAGGTATTAACCAGCGCCTGATGATCGCAGTCCTGAATCTGATTACTGTCGCAGGTTGGCGTAAACCGGCGCATCTCTGCGGGATAGCGCTGATAGTAGGCCGGGCCGTGGCTACCCATCTGATGAAGCACAATTACCGTGTCGTCCTTTACGCTGTCGATATAGTTATTCAGGCGGTGAAGCAGCACGTCGTCGAGGCAAAAATTGCTCCGGCACAGTTCACTGACCTTCCATTTTGTCATATCGGTATGCGGCACGCGGTCGCAGGCACCCTTGCAGCCGCCGTCGTTTTCGCGCCACAGAACGTTAACGCCTGCGTGGGCCATAATATCCAGTACGCCCTCCTGGTGATGGGCCAGGTTGGCGTCATAGTGGGCGCGCGGCATATTAGAGAACATGCAGGGAACGGAGATAGCGGTTTCCGTGCCGCAGGAGCTGGCATTGGGATAATAGATGACATCATCACGCGCCAGCTTCGGATTGGTGTCCCTGGCATAGCCGCCAAGCGAAAAGTCTTCAGCGCGGCCCGTCTCGCCTAAGACAAACACCACCAGCGTTTTCTTTTGCTCTGCTTTAATCAGCGGGCCTTTATGCGCGTCCAGGCCGATTCTCACCAGCTTTTGATCGCCCGCAAACCAGCGATTATCCGCATAGTGGCTGACGCCGCTAATAACGTTGGCAGGCGTAATCATCTTGACCAGCCCTTTGTTATTACGAATAAGCGACGCGTAGTCTTTATAAAACAGCGCAGCCACCAGCAGGATAATAACAATCGACGCGAGGGCAGTGACCACGCGATGCACCGCATTCATCCAGCCAGGGCGGCGGGTGCTGATACGTACCAGGGAAAAAATTGCCGCGGGGAGCAGGCCAAAGGCTGCCATCCATACCATATAGCGCAGGGTGAAGAGAGCGGTCGCCTCCTGAGCGTCGGTTTCAAAAACGTTTTGAATCATATTGGTATCAATGACGGTACCAAAGCTGTAAATAAAGTAGTTGGCCGCCGCGCTGGCCAGCACCAGCACCACCACTAACGGTTTTCGTATCCACGGCAGCGCGATCAGACTGAAAATGAACAGGAAGGCACAAAACAGCACCAGCGGCAGCGTCGCCGCGAAAAGGTAGTCATGCAGGGTGATATAAGGGATGGTTTCCCAGGCATGACTAATGAAAACGGCATTAAGCACGACGGTAAAAAAAAGCGCAGCGTAGATATTAAATGCATTTTCGTTACAACGTAACCGGGACAGGAGTTTCATGATTATCCGATAACAAATTAAACTGCCGGGATAATATCGCTGCAAACTTAGTGAAACCTTAACTAATATTCAGCGATAACAAGGCCCGGCATAAAAAGTGGCGTTAGCATTCTGGCAGACTGTACCGGGAATATCGCGAAAAACATCAGATTTACGACTATTTTTTTCCCGCTGCTTGCGAAGCTGCGATAACCGATCTTCAATTGAGACAGGTTTATCATCAGGAGGTGCGGTGTCAGAACAGCTGGAACTCTTTCCCGTTCCCTCGCCGTGTCGGGGTATTTGCCAGGCAGACCGGCTGGGGTATTGCACAGGCTGCCTGCGCAGCCGCGACGAACGCTTCAACTGGGGACGGATGAGCGACGCGCAGAAGCGTGAGGTGCTGCGCCTCTGTCGTCAGCGCTATTTACGCGCGCAGCGCGCCGGAAAACGTGACGAACCCGACGAGCCTGAACAACCCACATTATTCTGAGCGGGAATATTTCGGGCGGACATCTTCCCTGCGGGCAGGCGGCGGCAGAGGCTACCTGTTCCGTAAGCTTATGCGCTGTTGGCACTGGCCTGTTCAGGCAGGGCCTGCTGTAGCTGTGAAAGTGAGCAGTAAAGGCGCCAGATAATCCCCGCCAGCACCGTCTCTTCCCGCCCGCCCTCCGCCGCCAGCGTGGTAACGCGTTCCTCCAGTCCGGCGAGCGTCTCAGCCAGCGAGCGATGACGTACGCCGCGCGCGCTGATAATGCTCTGCAAATCCTGAAGTGTTGCCTCCCGCTCCCGGTTTAAGCCAGCCGACGCGGTTTGCCACTCCCGGAGCTGCCAGAGAATATGTGAGCAGTTAAGCAGCACCACCCCCCAGCGCAGCAGCCACAGTCGGGCATTTTCGTCGCGACTGGCACTCAGCTGGTTCACCCGATGGTAAATCAGCGACTCAAAGCGGTTCTGACTGAGTCGGGGGCGACGGCTGAGCTGATCGAGAAAATCGCGGCGCAGCGCGCGAATATGACGACGACTGCGTCGCTTATCCGAGCTGGGGCGCAGGATCTGAAAAGCCAGCCATGCCAGCATCACCCCGCACACTTTCGCCAGGTTATTATTGATAAATTGCTGGTAATCCCAGGAGGGGGGATTGGTGACGGAGATAAAGGATCCCATAAACACAATCAGCTGCCCCCACAGCGCGGCCCGCTCCTTCTGCTGGAGCTTAAAGAGCTGTAGCGTAACCAACAGGGGGAAAAGCAGCAGCAGAAACTGCCACAACACATCAATCTGCACCATAACGCCAAATTTTATGACAAAGCTGAACACGCTCAGCAACAGCAGCGTTTTCAACAGCAGCGAGACGCTGCTGGCCGGTGAGGGCACCGAGGAGTACAGCACGCAGCTGATTGCCGCGAGCGTCAGTGCCGCCTCGCCCGATTCCCACTGGGTAGCGATCGTGAACGCACAGCCGAGAATAATAACCACAAAGGTGCGGAAGGCGCTCCAGCCCGCCTCTGCGCTGTCCGTGTGCCGCGCCAGCGAGGGGACGGGAGGCGGCGAAAGGCGCGCATCCGTATCCGCATGCTCAAACTGTCGCAGCCAGCGGCTGATATTCAGGTACATCCAGCAGAAGTAGCGCAGACGATGCCAGAAAGCGTGATGGCGATAATCCGCCGGGTCGGCAGGCGCGGCGGACTGAAGAATGCGCGCCAGGCGAAATTTGTCACAGTCTGACTTTGCCAGCTCGTTCAGCAACTGTTGCAGGGCACTGAACAGCCCGGGGGGCGCATCCGGCCAGTTAAGCAGCATGCGCCGCAGGCTGGAAATCACGCTGGTCAGCCTGAGCTGCTGGTGCAGAACATAGTTAAGCACGTTGTTCTGCCGTCGAAAGCGATAGTGACTCCAGAAGGCCTGAATGCGCAATACGTTAAGCGTCAGGATCTGGCCGATAACTTTTTCATGGGCGCTGCGCACGTTATCGGTCGTTTCGCGTTGCAGCAGGAGCCCGGCATGTTCCAGTAGTCGGTCATGCATCTGCCTGAGCGAGGTGATCAGCGTGTCGCCATCGGAGGTGCTGGGCAGGATCATCATCATCAGCCCCCCGCAGAGAATACCGGAAATGACTTCGCAAACGCGCGCCTGGGTAATATTCCACAGCTGGGTAATATCGGTAATATTGACCGTGGTAAAGGCGATGATCGCCGCCGTATAGCCCGCCAGCGAAAAGGCGTAGGCGACGTTATTCTGATAGTGATTCGCTATCCACGTGCAGAGGGCCAGCCAGGCGGCAATCGACAGCGAGAACAGCCAGGGCTCGTTGAGCGTATGCCCGGCAATAAGCATCGCGGCTCCCGCGCCGATCAGGCTACCGGCAATCCGCCCCAGACTTTTACTGATGACGCCGCCCACCGTGGGGAAGCTGACGACGGCAGCGGAGGTCATCGCCCAGTAGGGTTCATCCAGATCCAGCCCGTAAGCAATGCTGAGCGCCAGACACATGGCAATGCTGTTACGCAACGCATAGCGCCACTGCCCGCCGGTGGCTTTGATCCACGGCAGCTGCTGCCACTCCAGCCAGCGCAGATTCATGGCTGAATGGAAAGGGTGCAGGTTGTGCCCGCGACCAGCGGCAAATCCGCTGGAACAGCGGTCAGACGAATGCGAACCGGTACGCGCTGGGCCAGACGAACCCAGGGAACGTTAGGTTTGATGTCGGCTACCAGTCCACTGTCCGTTTCCACGCTCTGGTCATAGATTGCCCGTCCGATGCTTTCAACCACGCCAGTAAGGGGGCGATTGTCGCTGTACAGGCGGATAGAGGCTTTGTCGCCAGGACGAATATGCCGCAGCTTGGTTTCTTCAAAGTAACCGACGACATAAAAAGAGTGGCTGTCTACCATGGCAAACACCGGCCTACCGCTGGTGGCATAGTTGCCGGGGCGCACGGTCAGATTGGTTACCCAGCCGTCAGCAGGCGCCAGGATCTGCGTCTGCCCCAGGTTCCATTTTGCCCGCTCCAGCTCCGCCTGAGCCGCTTTGGCACTGGACGCCATCGCCTGGGCGTTCAGGTTAACGGCATCCAGATCTTCGGCGGAGATAACATTATGCGGCAGGCTGGCGCGGCGACGTGCCTCGTGCTGGGCTTTCAACAGATCGGACTGCGCCTTTGCAAGCTCCGCTTCGGCGTTAAGGACGGCGATGCGATAAGGCTCATCGTCCAGTGTCATCAGCCGGGTGCCCCGGGTGACGTATTGATTATCCCTGACCCACAGCTGTTCAATGCGTCCCGAAACCTGAGGCGTAATGTTCACCAGCTCTGCGCGGACCTTGCCGTCTCTGGTCCATGGCGACTGCATATAGTAGTTCCACAGCCACCAGCCGGCGCACAGGGCGGCGGCAAAAAAGATCAGGGTAGAGAAATATTTTAATGTGCCAAATTTCATGGTGTCACCAGGCGATCAGCAGCCACTGCGAGCCGCTGACGCACAAAATAAAAAGAGAAAGATCCAAAAGAGTGGGGTGCCAAATCTCACCCGAGTACATCCAGTCCCTCAGGAGGGGATGCAGCAGCAGCCAGATGAAAAAGCCGAGCAGTACGGCCTTAAACAGGGGAGGAAAGTAGAGAGAGGCGCCGAACAGTAAGTCAGTCAGCGGCGATGTCGGGGTAAATAGCACGTTGCTCACGGATTAAGTCTTCCTTCTGGATCCGCACGGGTGAACCGGGAAACCACGGTTACGATGATGAATTTGTAATTTGTCCTGTAAACTCGCAGAATAGTCTAGAATCAAGCTTGATAGGTAGCAAGCTAATTATAAGGAGATGAAATTGGATACACCCCTGGGAACGGATCTCGCAAGATTGGTACGCATATGGCGTTCATTGATTGATCAACGCCTGAAGCCGCTTGAGCTCACACAGACACACTGGGTTACGCTGCACAATATTCATCAGCTTCCACCCGAGCAGTCGCAGATTCAACTGGCTAAAGCGATTGGTATTGAACAGCCCTCGCTGGTACGTACCCTCGATCAGCTGGAAGAAAAAGGCTTAATCACCCGCACCACCTGTGCCAGCGACCGACGTGCCAAACGCATTAAGTTAACCACCGAAGCGGCGCCCATTATTGGTCAGGTTGAGGATGTGATTGACGCCACGCGGGATGATATTTTATCCGGTATCTCTTCGCAGGAAGTGGAAAAGCTGGTGACGCTGATAGCCCGGCTTGAGAAAAACATTCTCGAACTGCAAAACCGCGACGAATAAAAAAAAACCGGCAACTGCCGGTTTTTTCATCGTGCTTCTTAACGAGGGGAAACGGTAATCTGGCTGCCGTTTGACGCCATGGATACGCGCTGACCCACGGCATAGCGGCTTGCTGCCTGCTTCTGCACAACGATGATCGTGTTGCCATCATCTTTGCGAATTTCCAGCTCAACGCCCTGCGACTTGTTCATCGCCCCCTGCACGCCCTGACCGGCTACGCCGCCCGCAACGGCACCTGCAGCGGTCGCCAGGCTACGACCTGCACCGCCACCCACCGTATTCCCGAGGAAGCCCCCCAGTACGGCACCGCCGATGGCACCAATAACATTGCTGTCATCACCGCCCTGAATCTGAACCGGTCTTACGGAAACCAGCGTACCGTAGGTCACGTTTTGAACCTGCTTCGCTTCGGAGGCGCTGTAAACATCACCGGACAGCGTATCAGTATTGGTGCATCCTGCTAATGTCACACCGGTCAGTGCCACGATTAATAAACGCTTTATCATCGTTAAAACTCCATTCTTATTTACCTGCTGCACCCACTGGGCAGCAATCGATAACATTATTATATGGCACAAGCCACGCCCGGTTGCTATTTCTGGAAAAAAAACTGCATAAGAGCGTAGCGCAGGCAAATTAAACCAGAAATCAATCAAACGCAGAAGACCAAAACAGACGCCCGCGTCACGGGCTTACGTAAAATCGCACAGTTAATCATAGAATTGCCGGGCTATTTTTGCGAGTCTGTATCCATGATTCTCCATTAACCCTCCGCGGGTAAGGCCAGAAAAGATGAAGTCAGGACGATATATCGGTGTCATGTCCGGTACCAGCCTGGATGGCGTTGATGTTGTACTGGCGGCCATTGACCAGCAGATGGTGGCGCAGCAGGCCAGCTACTGTCACCCCTTTCCGGCAGATTTGCGCCAGCAGGTTCTGGCGATATGTCAGGGACAGGCGCTCAGTCTTTCACAGCTTGGGCAGCTTGACACCCGACTTGGCCGTCTCTTTGCCGAAGCCGTGAATACACTGATGAAGCGTGAGGGGCTGGAAAAAGACGACATCACTGCCATCGGCTGCCACGGGCAAACCGTCTGGCATGAGCCGGGGGGCGACGCGCCGAATACGCTACAAATCGGCGATAACAACCAGATCGTCGCCGCAACGGGGATTACGGTGGTAGGGGATTTTCGCCGACGTGACATGGCGCTGGGCGGGCAGGGCGCTCCGCTGGTGCCTGCCTTTCACCAGGCCGTGCTGATGCATCCTGGCGAACGCCGCATGGTGCTGAATATTGGCGGCATCGCCAATCTGTCTCTGCTGATCCCCGGTCGGGCGGTGGGCGGCTACGATACCGGGCCAGGCAATATGCTGCTTGATGCCTGGATTTGGCGTCAGCGCGGGGTGGGCTATGATGAAGACGGCGCCTGGGGCGGTGGCGGCCGCGTGATCTTACCGCTGCTTCAGCAGATGATGAGCGATCCGTGGTTTTCCCTGCCCGCGCCAAAATCGACCGGCAGAGAGTATTTTAATCTGGGCTGGATTGAGCGAAATATCGCCTCTTTTCCCGGCGTTCAGCCACAGGATGTTCAGGCTACGCTGGCTGAACTGACGGCGCTGAGCATCGCGGAACAGGTGATGCTCAGTGGCGGCTGTGAGCGACTGATGGTCTGCGGCGGCGGCAGCCGTAATCAGCTGCTAATGACCCGGCTTGCGGTACATCTGGCCGGTACGCAGGTGATGTCCACTGACGAAGCGGGTATCCCCGGGGATGATATGGAGGCGCTGGCCTTTGCCTGGCTGGCTTACCGCACGCTTTCCGGCCAGCCAGGCAATCTGCCTTCGGTGACCGGCGCGCGCGCGGCATCGGTTATCGGCGCTATTTTCCCTGCCAGCCGGACCGAATGATGATTTCCCGGTATTTCAGCCGGGCGCAAACAGATGATAAATTAGGAGATCCTGTGAAAAAGTGGCTTCCGGGCTTTACTCTGGTCCTGCTATCGGGTTGTAGCATGTTTCATGCCCCTCCGGATGAGCAGAAAACCCTGCACTATACCTGTGGAACTCTGCCGCTAACGGTGGTGCTGGATAATGCGCGGGAAGAAGTGAACCTGATACTGGACGGCAATCCGGTCACGCTTAAACAGCAGGTGGCGGCCTCCGGTACGCGCTACAGCGATGGCACCTATACGTTCTGGTCCAAAGGGGATGAGGCGTTTATCGAACGAAACGGTAAACTTATCATCAACGATTGCCGCCTGTCCGGCAGTTAGTCCATTAATATTCAGCAGGATAAAGCGCACACGCTCCTTTTCCTGCCAGCCGAGCCTGAGCGATGAACAACGATAATCTTCAGCAAATTTCCCATCTGCGCCGCGAATACACCCGCGGTGGCCTGCGTCGTAAGGATCTGCCTGCCGATCCGCTGGTCCTGTTTGAACAGTGGCTGAATCAGGCCGTTGAGGCCGGGCTGCCCGATCCGACGGCCATGAGCGTGGCAACGGTGGACGAACAGGGTCAGCCTTATCAGCGTATCGTGCTGCTTAAGCATGTGGATGCGCAGGGTATGGTGTTCTATACCAATCTGGGCAGCCGCAAGGCGCATCAGCTGGCGCAAAACCCGCGCATCAGCCTGCTGTTCCCCTGGCATATGCTGGAGCGGCAGGTCATGGTGCTCGGCAGCGTAGAAAAGCTGTCCATGCTGGAGGTGATGAAATACTTCCACAGCCGACCGCGCGAAAGCCAGATAGGTGCATGGGTCTCGAAGCAGTCGAGTCGCATCTCCGCACGCGGCGTGCTGGAGGGTAAGTTCCTTGAGCTTAAGCAGAAGTTTCAGCAGGGCGAAATCCCACTCCCCAGCTTTTGGGGTGGATATCGCATCACCATTAACTCAATGGAGTTCTGGCAGGGGGGCGAACATCGCCTGCACGATCGCTTTTTCTACCAGCGAGACGGAGCGGGCTGGAAAATCGACCGTCTGGCGCCCTGAAGCGACGAAATAATCCCGTTAAGCGCTGGCACAGAGTGCGTCAGCGCTTTATTCTATAGGCCTTAATTTTCTCCGCACGTCAGCGGAAAGCGGTGTACCAGTAAGGTACCGACGTTTCTACATGGAGCCTCAGATGGACAGCAGTAACCTGATTAAACAATTGCAAGAGCGGGGCCTGGTTGCCCAGGTAACGGATGAGGAGGCGTTAGCGGAACGTCTGGCGCAGGGGCCAGTCGCACTCTATTGCGGCTTTGATCCCACCGCAGACAGCTTGCATTTGGGCCATCTGGTGCCGCTGCTTTGCCTGAAGCGCTTTCAGGACGCGGGCCACCGCCCGGTTGCGCTGGTGGGTGGAGCGACCGGCATGATTGGCGACCCCAGCTTCAAGGCTGACGAACGCAAACTGAATACGGCCGAAACCGTGAATGAATGGGTTGATAAAATCCGTCATCAGGTCGCGCCGTTTCTTGATTTTGACTGCGGCGAGAACAGCGCAATCGCGGCGAATAACTACGACTGGTTTGGCAGCATGAACGTGCTGACCTTCCTGCGCGATATCGGCAAGCACTTTTCGGTTAATCAGATGATCAACAAAGAGGCCGTTAAGCAGCGTCTGAACCGTGACGATCAGGGCATCTCCTTCACCGAATTCTCCTATAACCTGCTGCAGGGCTACGACTTCGCCTGTCTGAACGAGCGTTACGGCGTGGCGCTGCAAATTGGCGGCTCCGATCAGTGGGGGAATATCACCTCAGGCATCGACCTCACGCGTCGTTTGCATCAGAACCAGGTATTTGGCCTGACCGTTCCGCTTATCACCAAGGCAGACGGCACCAAATTCGGTAAAACCGAGGGTGGGGCCGTCTGGCTTGACGCGAAGAAAACCAGCCCGTACAAGTTTTACCAGTTCTGGATCAATACCGCGGATGCCGATGCTTATCGCTTCCTGAAATTCTTCACCTTTATGAGCATTGAAGAGATCAATGCGCTGGAGCAGGAAGATAAAGCGAGCGGCAAAGCGCCGCGTGCGCAGTATGTGCTGGCTGAAAAGGTCACCCGACTGGTGCACGGTGAGGAAGGCCTGGCGGCCGCACAGCGCATCACCAAAAGCCTGTTCTCCGGTGCGCTGAGTGATATGACCGAAGCCGATTTTGAGCAGCTGGCGCAGGATGGCATGCCGATTATCTCCCTTGAGCGCGGTCAGGATCTGCAACAGGCGATGGTGGACGGTGAACTTGCCCCGTCTCGCGGTCAGGCCCGCAAGCTGATTGACTCAAAAGCGGTCAGCATCAACGGTGAGATCCAACTTAGCGCAGAGTATGCTTTTATTGACCAGGATCGCCTCTTCGACCGGTTTACCCTGCTGCGCCGCGGCAAGAAGAATTACAGTCTGATTGTCTGGAAATAAAAACGCTCCCCTGGCCGGTCTCTCTGACCGGCCTTTATTTTTGGTAAGGTTGTCTGGGTTCTGCTATGAAAAATATTCTTTCGATTCAGTCGCACACCGTGTTCGGCCATGCGGGCAATAGCGCCTCTGAATTCCCTATGCGTCGTATGGGCGCAAACGTTTGGCCTCTTAATACCGTCCAGTTCTCAAACCATACCCAGTATGGACACTGGACCGGTATGGTGATGCCCGCCACCCATCTGACCGATATTGTGAAGGGCATCGCCGAAATCGATCGCCTGAAAACCTGTGACGCCGTGCTGAGCGGCTATCTTGGCTCGGCAGAGCAGGGCGAAGAGATCCTCGACATCGTTCGCCAGGTGAAAGCGGCGAATCCTGACGCCTGGTACTTCTGCGATCCGGTGATGGGACATCCGGAGAAAGGCTGCATCGTTGCCCCCGGCGTGGCTGAATTTCATACGCAGTCTTCACTGCCCGCCAGCGATATTATCGCGCCGAATCTGCTGGAGCTGGAAATGCTCAGTGGAAACACCGTGGCTAACCTGGAGCAGGCCGTCGCCAGCGCACGCGAGCTTGTCGCTAAAGGGCCGAAAGTGGTGCTGGTCAAGCATCTGGCGCGCGCGGGGCTGCGCAGCGATCGGTTTGAAATGCTGCTGGTGACGGCCAGCGAGGCCTGGCATATCAGCCGTCCGCTGGTGGATTTTGGCGTGCGTCAGCCGGTCGGCGTTGGCGATCTGACCAGTGGTCTGCTGCTGGTGGACCTGCTGCACGGTAAGCCGCTGCGGGAAGCGCTGGAACATGTCACTGCCGCGGTCTATGCGGTGATGCTGAAAACCCACGAGATGGGCGAGTACGAGCTACAGCTGGTGGCGGCGCAGGAGGGCATTGCCCACCCGCAGCAGCTTTTCGAGGCGGTCAAACTCTAGCAACAAAGGGCGATACCCGGTATCGCCCTTAAAGAGGGAAGGACGCATAACCGCTGCTATCGCCCTTATCTTAGCCGTCAGCGGCGCGTTTATCTCACCTCAGACTCTACGCCCTGCGTCATGCGATTCAGCTTCGGCGCAATCAGCATCATCAATACTGCGATAACCCCGGTCACAATCCCGATTTGCATAAACACATGCGCGTAAACCTGTAGTGACTGATGGGCATCGGTAATATCGCCCGGCACCGCCATCAGGTTGGCCACTTTACCGGCGACCATCGCGGCACCCGCCGTGGTCAGGAACCAGGAACCCATGATAAAGCCCATCAGGCGCTGAGGAACCAGCTGCGCGACCATCGCCAGACCGAGACCCGAGATCATCAGTTCCCCCACGCTTTGCAGGGCGTAGCTGAGAATTAACCAGTTGACCGAGACAATACCCAGCTCGCTGGCAAATTTGGCGCCCAGCGGCAGCACCAGAAAGGCCGCAGAGCAGAGCAGCATGCCGAAGGCAAACTTATGCGGCATCGGCATGCGATCGCCCATCTTATTGTAGAGCGCGGCTAACAGCGGGCTGAACAGCATTATCCAGAAGGGATTCAGCGCCTGAAACTGCTCGGGCTGAAAGGCGATGCCCAGAATGCTGTGTTCGACGTTGCGAATGGCAAAGAAGTTCAGCGAGGTCGGCATCTGCATATAAAGGACAAAAAAGACTACCGCTTCAATCATCATCAGTAAGGCCACAATCATTTTGCGGCGGGCCGCCCCTTTCAGCGCGAACGTCTCTTTGGCGAAGACCAGCAGAATACCGATAGCAATGACGGCCAGCACGCCCCGGGCAATACCCTGATTATGCAGCAGCCAGGTAGCCATCGCGATCAACACCGCGATACCGACCAGCGTGGCCAGTAGCTTACCTATATGCAGGGGGGCGAAGTCGGGTTTAGAACCATAGTTTTTCACCCATTTCCGGCACAGCATAAAGTTAACCAGCGTAATCAGCATCCCGACGAATGACAGCGAAAAGGCCACGCTCCAGCCGTAATGCGCCGCCAGCCAGGGGGTAGCCAGCATGGAGAAAAACGAACCAATATTGATCGCCATATAATACATGGTGAACGCGCCATCAAGACGCGGGTCGTCCTTCTCATAGCAGGTGGAGAGCAGGGAGGAGGGGTTCGCTTTGAACAGGCCGTTACCCACAGCGATGGTCGCCATACCGATATAGACCATCGACACATCGTGGCCCGACCATGCCACCAGGGCGTAACCGAGCGCCAGAACCAGCGTACCGAGCACGATCACGCGCTTGGTCCCCAGCACCTTATCACCCAGCCAGCCGCCCACGGCGACCAGACCATAGACCAGGGCGCTAAAAGAGGAGAATAGCGTGATGGAACCGGCTTCAGACATACCCAGCATTTTAACCAGGTAGACCGCCATAATGCCTTGCAGGCCGTAATAGCCGAAACGTTCCCAAAGCTCAATTGAAAAAATCAGGTAAAACGATCCTGGTTGCTTAAATGCATTGAGGCTGATTGCCTCTGAATGTTTGTTTGCAGTTGACACTGATACCTCTGAATTTCAAATCCTGATTCGACCGGAAAATTAAGTCGCCGTCAGAGTTAAGTGGGCATTCGCCGCATGGTTATAAGATGGGAAAAGCGGCGGTTAATTTCGCCGATCAGCAGGTCTCAGGCAAGTCTTTTTTCATCTGTTGTTCATGGAGTGTGACACAGAATGAGAATGGGGTATAAACCGTACATTTTGGGGTTATATATCGTTATAAAGCAGAGTATTAGTATTAATTGCTTAAATGAGACGATCGTTTACTTATTTTGCAGCATACCCTCCTGTTCGCCCGAGTCAGATTAATATAGTATGGGTTGAATATTAACCAATATAAAACTCTGTAAAATACAGTTTAACCGGATATAAATAGCCAAAATCACTACGAATGCAGCATCTGGCTGACCTGCGGGCTGTTATTTATGATGTAGATCACTTAAATGCACGTTAATAATATCATCAAAATAACTCACCGTAGCCGCCTTTAAGGGAAGGGATAAGGGCTCACAGAGGGGCTGATATTTTCGCTACCCGTCAGCCATGCGCTTTTAACCCTGGCTTGGGCTGCTAATATCTCTCAGGGTAATAAATATGCGACAGGGGCGTTTTTATTGATTGAACGTTCAATATAAAAACGCTACAATTACTTCTATTCAATCGTTGAAACTAATCAAGCCATGCCAAAAGTTGGAATGAAAGCGATTCGTCAGGCGCAGCTGATCCACGCAACGCTGACGGTGATTGATCGGGTAGGGCTGGCCGACGCCAGTCTGGCCCTTATTGCCAAAGAAGCCGGCGTATCGACCGGAATTGTCAGCCACTACTTTGGCGACAAGAACGGTCTGCTGGATGCCTGTATGCGGCGGATACTTTATGAACTTTATCTGGCGGTGGAAACGCACCGGCAGCAGGCCGCACCGCAGCCTGAGGCACAAATCAGGGCAATCATTGACGGTAACTTCGATGTTTCTCAGGTTACTGCTCCGGTGCTGAAGACCTGGCTGGCGTTCTGGACTAACAGCCTGCATCAGCCGGATCTGCAGCGTTTGCAACGTATTAACGACCGGCGGCTGTTTTCCAACCTGACGGCGCAGTTTGCCCGGGTATTGCCCCCACAGCAGGCCCGCGACGCAGGGGCCAGCATGGCCGCATTAATAGATGGACTGTGGCTTCGCATGACGCTTGCGCCACAGCCAATGACGCAGGGCATCGAGAAAGCCCGTGCGCTTTGTTATCACAATCTCGCGCTGTGGCTTAACCGCCCGGCAGACTAACCCCCTAAGGAGGAGGTATGGCAGATATGCAACGCCGTGGACTTTACATTAATGGCCGCGAAGAAGCGGGTCATGGCGAAACATTTACCACCATCAATCCCGCCAACGGTGAGGTTCTTGCAGAAATTACCTCGGCCAGCCAGCAGGATATTGATCGTGCGGTCAGCACGGCAGAAGCCGGCCAGCGCATCTGGCGCGGTTATACGCCTGTTGAACGCAGCCGCGTGCTGTTAAAAGCGGTTGCGCTGCTGCGCGATCGCAATCAGCAGCTGGCCGAACTGGAAACCGCCGATACCGGTAAGCCGCTTAGCGAAACTACCGCCGTCGATATCGTGACCGGTGCTGACGTGCTGGAGTATTACGCGGGTCTGGCGGTAGCGGTTGAAGGTGAATCCATCCCCCTGCGTGACAGCGCGCTGGTTTATACCCGTCGCGAACCGCTGGGCGTGTGTGCCGGTATTGGTGCATGGAACTACCCGATTCAGATCGCGCTGTGGAAAAGTGCCCCGGCGCTGGCCACTGGCAACGCGATGATTTTTAAGCCAAGCGAGGTTACCCCTCTCAGCGTACTCGAGCTGGCGAAGATTTTCACCGAAGCAGGCCTTCCCGATGGCGTATTTAACGTTGTTCAGGGTGCAGGTGCAGTCGGTCAGGGGCTGAGCCAGCATCCGCGGATCGCAAAAGTCTCCTTCACCGGTGAAGTGAATACCGGTAAGCGCGTGATGGCGGATGCGGCGCTGGCTAACCTGAAGTCAGTCACCATGGAACTGGGTGGGAAATCGCCGCTGATCGTGTTTGACGATGCCGACCTTGAACGTGCGGTGGATGGTGCCATGATGGCCAATTTCTACAGCAGCGGTCAGGTATGCACCAACGGTACGCGCGTGTTCGTACAGCGTTCGCTGCTGCCGGCTTTTGAACAGCGTCTGAAAGAGAAGGTCGCGGGGATCCATATTGGCGATCCGACCCACCCGGAGGTCAACTTCGGTCCGCTGGTGAGCGAAGAGCACTGCCAGAAAGTGGTCTCTTACCTCGATCTTGGTAAAGAAGAGGGCGCACGCCTGCTGACCGGCGGCTCACGCATTACCGAAGGAGCGATGGCGAAAGGCTGCTACGTTGAGCCAACGGTATTTACCGACTGTCGCGACGATATGCGCATCGTACAGGAAGAGATCTTCGGTCCGGTGATGAGCATCCTGGCCTTTGATGACGAAGAAGAAGTCATCGGGCGTGCTAATGATACGCAGTACGGCCTGGCTGCAGGCGTGTTTACCACCTCGCTGAACCGTGCACATCGCGTTATTCATCAGCTTGAGGCGGGCATCTGCTGGGTAAACAGCTGGGGTGAATCACCGGCTCCGATGCCGGTGGGTGGCTACAAACAGTCGGGCGTTGGGCGTGAGAATGGGCTGGAAACGCTGCACCATTATACGCGCACCAAATCGATCCTGATTGAAATGGGCGACTATCCGTCCGCATTCTGATTTATTGCCGCGGCCGGTATGGCCGCGGCTATCTGGAGGTTTAATGCAGAAATTTGATTATATTATTATTGGGGCGGGTTCAGCAGGTAATGTGCTGGCAACGCGACTGACTGAGGATGCTGACGTATCGGTACTGCTTTTGGAAGCTGGCGGGAAAGACCATCGCCTGGACTTCCGTACCCAAATGCCAGCCGCTTTAGCTTACCCGCTACAGGGTAAACGCTACAACTGGGCATTTGAAACCGATCCAGAGCCTAAAATGAACAACCGCCGCATGGAGTGCGGACGTGGTAAAGGGCTGGGGGGCTCCTCACTGATTAACGGCATGTGTTACATTCGCGGCAACGCGATGGATTACGATAACTGGGCAAAAAAAGAGGGGCTGGAGAACTGGTCCTATCTCAACTGCCTGCCGTACTTCCGCAAGGCGGAAAAGCGCGATATCGGTGAAAATGACTACCACGGCGGCGACGGTTATCTGAGCGTTACGACCCCTAAAAAGGGCAACAATCCGCTGTTCCGGGCGTTTATTGACGCCGCGAAGCAGGCAGGGCACCACGAGACAGACGATTTGAATGGCTATCGTCAGGATGGGTTTGGCCCGATGGACAGAACCGTGACTGCGCAGGGTCGACGTTCCAGCACCGCGCGCGGTTATCTGGACGTGGCGAAACAGCGCTCCAATCTGACCATCATTACCCATGCACAGACCGATCGGATTTTGTTTAGCGACAAAACGGCGACGGGCGTTTGCTGGCTGCGTAACGGTAAAGAGGAGCAGGCTGAGGCCACGCGTGAGGTTCTGCTGTGCGGCGGTGCAATTGCTTCTCCACAGATCCTGCAACGCTCTGGCGTTGGTCCGGAAGAGTGGCTGCGCGAGCTGGATATCCCGGTTGTGCATGCTCTGCCGGGCGTGGGACGCAATTTGCAGGACCATCTGGAAGTGTATATGCAGTTCCGTTGTAAAAAGCCGGTCAGCCTCTATCCATCGCTCCAGTGGTGGAATCAGCCTGCTATCGGTGCTGAGTGGCTGTTTAAAGGCACCGGCATTGGCGCGAGCAACCAGTTCGAAGCGGGTGGGTTTATCCGCAGCGATGATAAGCCGGACTGGCCGGATTTGCAGTATCACTTTTTGCCGGTCGCCATTAACTACAATGGCAGCAGCCCGGTTAAAGAGCACGGCTTCCAGGCCCACGTTGGCCCAATGCGTTCAAAGAGCCGGGGACGCGTGAAGCTGACCTCCAGGCATCCGTATGCTGCGCCGTCAATCTTCTTTAATTACATGTCCGAAGAGCGGGACTGGGAAGAGTTTCGCAGTGCGGTTCGTCTGACGCGCGATATTATGCGTCAGTCCGCGCTGGCAGAATACTGTGGTGAAGAGATCCAGCCAGGTGCCGCCGTGCAGAGCGATGAGCAGATTGACGCCTTTATCCGCGATCACGCTGAAACGGCTTATCATCCGTGCGGAAGCTGCGCGATGGGTAACGATGAGATGGCCGTTGTGGATGCAGAAGGGCGCGTGCACGGAATGCAGAATCTCCGCGTGGTCGATGCTTCAATTATGCCGCAGATTACTACCGGTAATCTGAATGCGCCGACGGTAATGATCGCCGAGAAGATGGCCGATCTGATCCGGGGCCGGGCACCATTGAGCGTTTCCACTGCCGAGTATTACCAGCTTAAGCGTGAGAAAGCGGAAGCTGAGCAGGTTTAATCCCCTTCTGTAAGCCGGGTCAGAGGCCCGGTGTACCACAGAGCGGATGAAAGTTACCTGGCGCGCTGAAGGTTAAGCGCTGTCGCTAACGGGTTGGACCCGGCTAGCTAAAGGCCTGGTGCCGTCGCCGACGGGTGGTGCCCTGTGCCAGGCGCGCTGAAGGTTGAGTGATGTCGCCAACGGACGGTGCCTGGCTGGCTAAAGGCTAAGTGCTGTCGCCAACGGAGGCGCCTGGCTGGCTAAAGGCCTGGTGCTGTCGCCAACGGGTGGTGCCCGGTGCCTGGCGGTCCTCACGCCGTGCTTCGCACGGTTCCTTCGCTCCGCTCGTCGACCTTTCGGACCGGACATGACGGGACATCCCTGTCCCGGCATGTCCTTGTGCCAGCCTCCCTGCTGGCCCATCCGGGTCTTCCTCTCTCTACTCAGCGCTGCGGATTGCCTGTCACCGGGCCCCACCCGTCTGCTTATTGCATTGTGCTGGCTGCGGGTAAGGGCGATTGCGGGGGTTACAAAATCTCTTTAGGCAGGTTTGGAAGAGGAAGAACCCTGCAAATAAGAAAATCTTTGTGTTAAAGACTCAGAGCCATCGGCTGGGCAGGCGCTATCAAATGCACATTATTGAATTACCTGCCAGTGGGCCGGGTGGGCTACAAAGCCTGAGTGTTAATAGGGCTTAACTGGAAGTCGTGCTGATGATACCTGCGGAGAGCTAAACGGTTTTACTCAAAGCAGCTCAGCTGCCTGTGAGGTGGACAATCCCTGCGGTTGACGGGTAATCCGCAGCGCTGCGGCGCAGACGGAAGGCCAGGCGAGGGCAGCAGGGATGCTGCACTCAGGGAGCGGCGGGCAGGGATGCCCGCTCGCGACCGGGCCGTCCGGCCTGGAGTCGGAGCCAAAGGCACCAGGCAAAGCCTGTAGCTGCGACGCCCGGCGAACGCTGGGATTGTCCACCGAAAAAGCCGATATTGCAGCTTCATGATGCCCGGCAACCGCAGGGATTATCCACCGGTATCGCAGGCATTACAGCCCAAACAACCAACCGGCAAACGCTGGGATTGTCCCCCGCCAAAGCAGGTATTGCAGCCCAAACAACCCACCGGCACCGCAGATATCACACCCCTGCACCACTAAAACCTAAAGCTCGACCTTCTCTTTATACTCGCACAGATCTTCGATAATGCATGACCCGCAGCGGGGTTTCCGTGCGATACAGGTATAACGGCCATGCAAAATAAACCAGTGATGGCAGTCAACCTTGAACTCCTTCGGCACCACCTTCAGCAGCTTATCTTCAACCTGCTCAACGTTTTTGCCGGGAGCAAAGTTCGTGCGGTTACAAACGCGGAAAATATGCGTATCGACGGCAATCGTCGGCCAGCCAAAAGCGGTATTCAACACCACATTGGCGGTCTTACGGCCTACGCCAGGGAGCGCCTCCAGCGCCTCGCGATCCTCTGGAACCTCGCCCTGATGCTTTTCCAGCAAAATACGGCAGGTCTTGATCACGTTCTCTGCCTTACTGTTAAACAGACCGATAGTCTTAAGGTAGGTTTTTAACTGATCCACCCCCAGCGACAGAATGGCAGCCGGGGTATTCGCCACCGGATAGAGTTTCGCGGTGGCTTTATTGACGCTGACGTCGGTGGCCTGCGCGGAGAGCAGCACCGAAATCAGCAGTTCAAAAGGGGTGGTGAAAACCAGTTCCGTGGTCGGGTGGGGATTGTTTTCTCGTAGCCGACTCAAAATCTGCTGTCGTTTATCCTTGTTCACAGCGGGCTCGCTTCTCCTTCAGGCAACGTTTTCGCTTCCTTTTCTGCAGCCAGCGCTGCGCGCGCTTTCATTTTATTATCAATAAGATACTTCGCTGCCAACAGCATGCCCAGACCGATAAAGGCGCCAGGCGGCAGCATGGCAAGCAGCATGGGCGAATCAAAATGCACAACCTGGACGCGCAGTACTTTCGCCCATGGGCCCAGCAGCTGATCAGCGCCGTTAAAAATGGTGCCGTTACCAATGATTTCGCGAATTGAACCCAGTACCACCATTACGCTGGTCGCACCCAACCCAATCGCCATGCCGTCGAGCGCAGAGAGCGGGACGCTGCTTCTTGAGGCCACCGCCTCCGCACGGCCAACCACGATGCAGTTGGTAACAATCAGCGGGATAAATATGCCTAAAGACTGATAGAGGCCATAGGCGTAGGCATTAATCAGCATCTGCACGCAACTGACCACGGCGGCAATAATCATCACGTAAATAGGAATGCGGATATCGGCAGGCACCCAACGACGTGAGGCGGAAATTGCGCTGTTGGTACAGGTCAGCACTAGCGTGGTCGCCAGTCCAAGTCCGAGGGCGTTAGTCGAGGTCGATGTCACCGCCAGCAGCGGGCAGAGTCCCAGCAGCTGTACCAGCGCCGAGTTATTTTTCCACAGTCCGCCGATAAGTAGCGTTTTTGCTTCACTCATTGGAATCTCCACAGGCTGGCAGCGAGCCTATCTGCTCGGGCAGCGTTTCAATATAAAGCGTGGTGCGTTTTACCGCATTCACCACGGCGCGAGGCGTAATGGTAGCGCCGGTAAACTGGTCGAAATCCCCGCCGTCTTTTTTAACCGCAAAGTGGGGATCGTCCTGACCATTCAATCGCTTACCGTTAAAACTGTTTATCCAGTTAGAAATACGCAGCTCTATTTTGTCACCCAGGCCAGGTGTTTCATGGTGCTCCACCACCCGGGTTCCCAGTACGGTGCCGTTAAAATCTGCACCCACTATCATCTGAATAGCCCCAGAATACCCGTCCGGCGCGGTGGTCTCAACCGCTGCGGCCACGGGCTTGTCATCTTTTCGCGCCAGATAGAGGTGGTGAGGCCCATTACCCAGTGCCGCATTCGTCACGATATAGCACTCATGCTGAATGGCATTATTGTACATTTCCGGCGGCACCACCTGATCGAGCAGTATTTTCTGCTGCACCGCAGTCTGGTGTTCTATGGTCGGCTTCGTCACCGCATTAATAACCGCCGTCAGGCCGGTAGTGACCGCAGCAAATAACGCCAGCGTCACGCCGTTTTTTCTTATGGCATCCAGCATCATTTCTCCTTGCGGTGGCCGTATACGCGAGGCTGCGTATAGTAGTCGATCAGCGGTACGGTAATATTCGCCAGCAGAACCGCAAAGGCCACACCGTCCGGATAGCCGCCAAAGCTGCGAATCAACCAGACCAGCAGGCCAATCAGCACTCCGTAGACCAGCCGACCTTTATTGGTTGTCGAAGCCGTAACCGGGTCGGTGGCGATGAAAAAGGCACCGAGCATGGTCGCGCCGGAAAACAGATGAATAACCGGGGACACCAGGCTGTGAGGTGAGAAGATCCAGCCAAGGGCAGAAAACAGCGCCAGTGAGAGCACGATGCTAACCGGAATATGCCAGCGAATGGTGTTGGTCCACAGCAGGAACAGTCCGCCCAGCAGATAGCCAACGTTTACCCACTGCCAGCCCAGGCCAGCGATAACGCCGCCGTAGATAGGCTGCGCCAGCAGCTGTTCAGCATGGTGTCCGGCGCGCAGGCCCGTTTTGAAGGTATCCAGCGGCGTAGCCTGACTAATGCCGTCAATCCCCACCTGCAACTGCTGCATGCTATGGCCATCCAGCGTATGGGCGTGGAAAATCATACTCAGGGTATCCATAAAGCCCGGGGTGATTGTCTGCAGCGTATCGGGCGGCAGCCAGCTGGTCATCTGTACGGGAAATGAGATTAGCAGAACCACATAACCGACCATCGCCGGATTAAACGGGTTCTGGCCCAGGCCGCCATAGAGCTGCTTAGAAATCACTACGGCAAAAACGGTGCCGATAACAATGATCCACCAGGGCGCAAGGGGCGGAATACTGACGCCCAGAAGGAGGGCGGTCAGTAAGGCTGAATTATCACCCAGCGTTTTTGCCAGGGGCAGGCGGCGCAGCTTCAAAATAATCGCTTCTGCTCCCATCCCGGACGCGGCGGCAATGACCACCTGAATAATGTTGCCCCAGCCAAAAAAATACCACTGCGCGGCAAGGCCAGGGATCGCTGCGATGAGCACCAGCAGCATAATCGTACTGGTGCTGCGTTGATTGTGTGTATAGGGCGAACTAGCGATGCGAAAAGCCATTTAATCCTCTTGCGTAGAATGCTGCGCTTTGCGCGCTTTAGCGCGAGCGATGGCGGCCGCCACCGCCGCTTTACGGGGGTCGTCAGCGTGTTCTGCCGCTCCCTGGGTGTTATTTACCGCATCGGTTTGCTCCGCAGCGGCGGCTTTCTTCGCTTTGGCGCGCGCAATGGCGGCTTCGACGGCGGCCTTACGCGGGTCGACGGGCGCGACGGGCGCGTCATCGGAAGCGACGGGCGCGTCATCGGAAGCGACGGGCTGCTCGGCGGCAGCGGCTTTCTTCGCTTTGGCACGCGCAATGGCAGCTTCGACGGCGGCCTTACGCGGGTCGACGGGCGCGACGGGCGCGTCATCGGAAGCGTCGGGCGCGTCATCGGAAGCGACGGGCTGCTCGGCGGCGGCGGCTTTCTTCGCTTTTGCGCGCGCAATGGCGGCTTCGACGGCGGCCTTACGCGGGTCATGCGCCTGCCGGGTGGCAGGTTCGGTTTCTGCCTGGGTCTCTGCCTGATGCGCACGCGCCTGCGCTTTACGCGCATCACGCTGCATACTGGCTATCTCAGGCGTCGTTTCGCCAGCCGCATGCTGCGGTGTGGTATCGTCGGCAGCCCGTTTCTTCGTATTCACTCGCTCAATCGCGGCCTCAATCTCAGTTTGAGCGCTGTCGCTTACGGTGCGTTTCGCCTGCTGATATCGGGCTTCACGCGCCAGTTTTTCCCGCTCAAGACGCTGCTGACGGGCTTCAAAGCGGATTTTCGCCTGGGCGGTACGCTCAGCCTCAAGGTCAATGGCACGAATTTCGGCCTTCTCCTGACGATAATACTGCACCAGCGGAATATTGCTGGGGCAGACCCAGGCACAGGCGCCGCATTCAATGCAGTCGGCAATATTATGCTCGCGCGCTTTGTCGTGATCGCCCCCACGGCTGTACCAGTAAAGCTGTTGCGGAAGCAGGGCTGCGGGACAGGCATCGGCACAGGCGCTACAGCGTATGCATGATTTCTCGGGTTCGCTATCGCCCATTTCACTGGCGGAAGGGGCCAGAATGCAGTTGGTGATTTTCACCACCGGCACGTTCAGCGCGGGGAGGGTAAAGCCCATAAGCGGACCGCCCATGACCACCATCTGACCAGGACCGGGAGTGAAGTCGGCGTTATGCAGCAGATGCGCGATCGGCGTGCCGATGCGGCCCCACACGTTACCCGGCTGTCCCACGGACTCGCCGGTCAGCGTGACCACCCGCTCCGTCAGCGGCTCGCCATCGATAATAGCGCGCTTCACTGCATAGGCGGTGCCTACGTTCTGCATAAGCACGCCAATATCCGTCGAACGACCGCCGTGAGGCACCTCAATGCCGGTCAGGATCCTGGTCAGCTGTTTGGCACCGCCGGACGGATACCGGGTAGGAATGACGCGGATTTCCATATCCTTGGCGCTGCCCAGCGCTTTTTTCAGCGCGGCTATCGCTTCAGGTTTATTGTCTTCAATACCAATCAGCACGCGTTCAGATTGCAGTACCCAGCCGAGAATGCGGCTGCCCTCGATCACCTCGTCGGCGCAGTCCTGCATCAGCCTGTCGTCAGCGGTAATATAGGGTTCGCATTCGGCGGCATTGATAATCAGCGTCTTAACGCCGCGCAGGCCGCCTTTCAGCTTGGTCGCGGTCGGGAAGCCCGCACCGCCCAGTCCCGCCACGCCAGCCTGATGAATACGCTCCACCACTGCGCTGCGCTCCGCCTGGCGGTAATCGGCCAGCGGCTGACGCTCACACCAGCGGTCTTCGCCGTCGGCGCGAATGAAAATGCACATCTCGGCCAGCGCGGAGGGGTGCGCGGTAATATGTGGCGCAATGCTCTCAACGGTGCCCGAGGTGGGCGCATGCACCGGCAGCATTCTGCCCCGGCCAAACGTCAGCGGCTGACCGCGCAGGACGCGATCGCCGGGGCTGACCAGCAGTTCACCTTCATGACCAATATGCTGCTTAATGGGAATGATGAACTGCTCAGGCAGCGGAAGCTGACGCAAAGGCGACCCGTTTGACTGGGTTTTCATTTCCGGCGGATGAATACCGCCCTGGAAATCCCAGATCGGTTCTTTTTTGAAGAGTTTGAACAGATTACGCATGGTTTTCCACAGGGATAGTCCTGATCGGGATGCTGTGCAGATCCCACTTCCAGTTTGCCGTGGTGGTGGCAACCGGCCTCATCTCGATACAGTCAGTAGGGCAGGGGGCAACGCAGAGATCGCAGCCGGTGCAGACGTCGCTGAGCACGGTGTGCATGGCGCGTGTCGCGCCGACGATAGCGTCAACCGGGCAGGCCTGGATGCATTTGGTACAGCCAATGCAGTTCGCTTCATCAATCCAGGCGACCTTACGCTCAGGCTCGCGGGCGGCCTCATCGCCGAGCGGTTGAGGCTCAACGTTCAGCAGCGTGGCCAGCTTAAGCATGGTTTGCTCACCGCCGGGCGCGCATTTGTTGATCATCTCTCCGTTATTACCCACGGCGTCAGCGTACGGGCGGCAGCCAGGGTAGCCACACTGACCACACTGACTCTGCGGCAGAATGGCATCGATCTGCTCAACGATCGGGTCCTCTTCCACCTTAAAACGGCGTGAGGCGTAGCCCAGCAGCGCGCCAAACAGCAGGCCGAGCGCGCTCAATACGGCAATAGCAATCCAGACTGCGCTCATCAGAACTTCACCAGCCCGCTAAAGCCCATAAAGGCCAGCGCCATCAGGCCCGCCGTGACCAGCGCAATAGAGGATCCTTTAAACGGGGCGGGCACATCGGCCAGCACCAGGCGTTCACGGATCCCGGCGAACAGGACCATCACCAGTGAAAAGCCGAGTGACGCGCTAAAGCCATACAGCGCGGCCTGCAAAAACGTGTGGTTGAGGTTAACGCTAAGCAGCGGAACGCCCAGCACGGCGCAGTTAGTGGTGATTAGCGGCAGGAAAATACCCAGCAGGCGGTAGAGGTCGGGGCTGGTTTTACGCACCACCATTTCTGTGAACTGAACCACCACCGCAATCACCAGGATATAAGCCATGGTGCGCAGATAAACGAGATCCAGCGGCAGCAGAATAAGATGGTTTACCAGCCACGCGCAGATTGAGGCCAGGGTGATAACGAAAGTGGTTGCGAGTCCCATGCCAATAGCCGTCTCCAGTTTTTTGGAAACGCCCATGAAGGGACAAAGGCCGAGAAACTTCACCAGAACGAAGTTATTCACCAGCACTGTACCAATAAAAAGAAGCAGGTAATCGGTCATTATTACGCCTGATAAAAATGAAAAGCCGCCTATTATCGGGTATAGACGGCAGCAGAACAACCTCTCATCACTAAGGATATCCTCTTAGCGCACGGACGATTAAATTTCTGACGTTTTTTTCCGCATCAGGATTCAATAAAGGTGTTTTTGACGCGCGCTGAGCGCTTGAAATAGGGCACAAATAGCGCCGCCGCCAGCAGCGAAAGCAGAAGCGCGCGCAGAGCCGCATCGTCGCTCACCGGTGAGAACGCAAAGGTTTTCATTGCCAGCACCACGGTTAGCAGCAGCCAGATTATATAATGGCGGGGCAGACGGCGCGATCGTCGGCAGAATATCCACGTAACCCAGAGGCTGTAACCCAATACAACCAGCGACGTTACCAGCGAAATACTCCACTGCAGCGCAAAAGCATGGGTGTTAGTGAAAAGCGCAGCGCGCAGCGCCGGCGTGAGTAATGCGCTCAGATACATGGCAACCATCAGGGCGCTGGTGAGCATGGTCATAATCAGCCAGGCAAGAGGGACCAGAAGGAGTCCGGAGATTCGCACTTTACTGTCATCAGACACAATATTTCCTTAGCAAAACGGCGATGAGCACCCCCGATATTATCCCCAGTTGGGCGCCGGGGCAGAGGTAAAAACAGGCCAGTTCATTGACAGGTGAAACTTACACCACATAGCGCCAGACCGATTTAGGCACCTGGCCCAGGTCAAACAGGCGGCCACCGGACGCCAGCTCGGCCCGTCGATGGTCGGCAGCACGGTACATATTTATGATGTCGGCACTGTTGGTCAACGAGTAGTTCAGATGATCAAACAGTTTTTCCAGGCTTTCCAGCGAGCTAACTTTACGAAATTTTAACAGATAATCGTGGACAGTCATGATGATCGTCAGGGGGTAATAATTATGAGGGAACCAGTATAAAGATCGGCGGGCAGCTGTCCAGAGAGTGATGGGGCAATTACCTGTAAATTCTGCATAAAATCTGCAATAAGGCCGAAATTTTGCTCAGTGTTGGCTGCTATTTATTCACCCCCCGTCTCAGATGGCCGTGCCGGCTGCGGCACAGCTCACAAAACATGAAAATATCTGCCTTCCTGAATGACTAAAATAGCCCTTTAAAATCCTGCATTTCTGCTGTAATCGTTTCCACCGTGCGAAGTGATAAACGATTCTCTTTATTACACTTATTTAACATTAGCTTTAGTGTGCAGACGCATTTGTCCATAGCGACAGCAGATAAATGCAGCTTCCTGTCCCGACGTAACGTCTTTTATTAAATGCGTTTTGTGAGCATTGTCGAAAATGTTTTTTCGACTTTAGTCCAGGCTTAAGCCGGGTTTTATCCTGAACAACGACATCCCCTCAGAGGAAAGAAAACATGTGGAAGCGTTTACTCTTAACCACCCTTATCAGTGCCAGCCTGTCCGCTTATGCCGCGGCAGAGTCGATGACGGTGGGCTTTTCGCAGGTGGGCTCCGAATCGGGCTGGCGTGCGGCAGAAACCAGCGTAGCGAAAAGCGAGGCTAAGAAACGCGGGATTACGCTAAAAATCGCCGACGGTCAGCAGAAGCAGGAAAATCAAATTAAGGCGGTACGCTCCTTTATCGCGCAGGGTGTGGACGCAATTTTTATCGCCCCGGTGGTACAGACGGGCTGGGAGCCGGTGCTGGAAGAGGCGCGCGAGGCGAAAATCCCGGTTTTCCTGCTGGACAGGGCCATAGTGGTTAAAGATAAGTCGCTCTATATGGCCGTGGTCACCGCAGATAACGTTTACGAGGGCAAACTGATCGGCGACTGGCTGGTAAAAGAGAGAAATGGCAAACCCTGCAATGTGGTTGAGCTACAGGGTACGGTCGGGGCCAGCGTAGCCATTGACCGGAAAAAAGGCTTTGCGCAGGCCATCGCCGGCGCGCCGGGTATTAAAATCGTGCGTTCCCAGTCCGGCGACTTCACCCGCAGCAAGGGTAAGGAAGTCATGGAGAGCTTTATCAAGGCGGAGAACAACGGTAAAAACATCTGCATGGTGTTCGCCCACAATGATGATATGGCAATTGGTGCCATTCAGGCGATTAAGGAAGCGGGTCTTAAGCCCGGTAAAGATATTCTCACCGGTTCCATTGACGGCGTGCCGGATATTTATAAAGCCATGCTGGCGGGGGAGGCCAACGCCAACGTTGAACTGACACCGGATATGGCAGGGCCGGCCTTTGATGCGCTGGAGAAGTTCAAAAAAGAGGGGACCGTGCCGCCCAAAATTATCAAAACGGAATCCCGGTTATTCCTGCCTGCCGATGCGCAATCTCAGGCCGACAAGAAAAAAGGAATGGGTTACTGACCCCCGCGCCGCCCGCATCAGGGCGGTTTTTTTATGGTAGAGGCGAAGCCGTATGACTCTGCAACACTCTTCTCCACCGCCGCTGCTGAGCATAAGCGGCGTCAGTAAACTTTTTCCCGGCGTTAAGGCACTGGATAACGTCTCCTTTGACATACGGCCCGGCGAAATTATGGCGCTGCTAGGTGAAAACGGCGCCGGAAAATCGACCCTGATTAAAGTGCTGACTGGCGTTTATCAGCGTAATGCGGGCACTATTCTGCTGTCAGGCCGGGAGATTAGCCCACACAGCACCGCAGATGCGCAGGCCATGGGCATTGGCACGGTTTATCAGGAAGTGAATCTGCTGCCGAATATGTCGGTCGCCGATAACCTGTTTATTGGTCGCGAGCCACGCCGGCTGGGGTTCATCAACCGGCGTACCTTAATACAAAACGCCAGGACGCTGCTGCGCCGCTATGGCTTTGAACTGGATGTCACCCGTCCTCTGGGTCAGTATTCGGTGGCGATGCAGCAAATCATTGCCATCTGCCGCGCCGTCGATCTCTCGGCTAAGGTCCTGATCCTTGATGAACCGACCGCCAGCCTGGATGCCAGCGAGGTGACAATGCTCTTTACGCTGATGCGGCAGCTGAAGGATCGCGGCATGAGCCTGATTTTTGTTACTCATTTCCTCGATCAGGTCTACAGGATCAGCGATCGCATCACCGTGTTACGCAATGGACAATTTGTTGCCAGCCGGGACACTGACGGGCTGGCACAGATTGACCTGATAAAACTGATGCTGGGACATGAACTGCTGGAGACTGCCCTGCAGCGCGCAGGAAGTACCCTCAAGAGCAATCAGCCCGTGGTCGAATTCAAAAATTACGGCCGGAAGGGAACGATTGCACCCTTTGACCTCAGCGTGCGCCCCGGCGAAGCGGTGGGGCTGGCAGGGCTGCTCGGCTCCGGACGTACCGAAACGGCCGAGCTGCTGTTTGGCATCAGACGCGCCGACAGCGGTAGCGCTTTCGTTAAGGGTAAAAAGCGAACGATCCGCACGCCAGCCCAGGCGTCCCGTCTGGGGATCGGGTTCTGCCCTGAAGATCGTAAAACTGACGGCATCATTGGCGCGGCGTCGGTGCGTGAAAATATTATCCTCGCCCTGCAGGCACAGCGTGGCTGGCTCAGGCCGATAAAAAAACGGGAGCAGCAGGAGATTGCCGGTCGCTTTATCAAAAGCCTGGGCATCAGGACGCCTGATGCAGAACAGCCCGTCGAATTGCTCTCCGGCGGCAATCAGCAAAAGGTGCTGCTGTCGCGCTGGCTGGTGACCCGGCCACAGTTTCTCATCCTGGATGAGCCCACGCGCGGGATTGACGTCGGCGCGCATGCCGAAATCATCCGTTTGATCGAGTCACTCTGTGCGGACGGGCTGGCCCTGCTGGTTATCTCTTCCGAGCTGGAGGAGCTGGTGGGCTATGCGGATCGGGTGGTGATCCTCCGGGATCGCCAGCAGGTGGCCGAAATTGGGCTGGAGCACCTTTCGGTATCGTCAATCGTCGGGGCCATTGCAGCCGGAGGAGATCAGCATGCCTGAATCCTCTCTCGTCCCGGCTAAGCTGCAACGGTATAAACGCAGACTGCCTGCGGGGATGCCGCAAATTGCCGCGTTAATTGTGGTGCTGATTGTCGACAGCCTGGTTGCCAGTAACTTTTTTGCGATTCACCTGCAGGATGGCAGGCTGTTCGGTAGCCCGGTCGATATTCTTAACCGCGCCGCCCCGGTTGCACTGCTGTCGATCGGTATGACGCTGGTGATCGCCACCGGCGGGATCGATCTCTCCGTCGGTGCCGTAATGGCCATTGCGGGTGCCACGGCGGCCACGCTGACCGTTTCCGGCCACGGGCTGCCAACGGTTATTCTGGTGACGCTCGGCAGCGGGGTACTTTGCGGATTGTGGAACGGCATGCTGGTTGCGTTACTGAGAATTCAGCCGTTTGTCGCGACGCTGATTCTGATGGTGGCCGGGCGTGGCATTGCGCAGCTGATTACCCAAGGGCAAATCGTCACGTTTGACAGTGAGTCACTGGCGCGGATAGGGAGCGGCACGCTTTTGCTGCTGCCGGTGCCGGTCTGGATAACGCTGGCCGTGGCGCTGCTGGTCTGGCTGGTCTGTCGTAAAACGGCGCTGGGGATGTTTATCGAGGCGGTGGGGATCAACCTGCGCGCTGCGCGCAATGCTGGCGTCAACGGCTGGCTGATTGTGATGTCGACCTATGTGATCAGCGGGCTGTGCGCGGCGGTGGCGGGGCTGATTGTTGCGGCAGATATCCGTGGTGCCGATGCGAATAATGCGGGGCTTTGGCTGGAGCTGGATGCCATTCTGGCAGTGGTGATCGGCGGGGCATCGCTCATGGGCGGCCGCTTTAACCTGCTGCTCTCGCTGGTGGGCGCGCTGATTATTCAGGCGATGAATACCGGCATTCTGCTGTCAGGTTTCCCGCCGGAGTTGAATCAGGTGGTGAAAGCCGTGGTGGTGATGGTGGTGCTGCTGATTCAGACGCCGCGCGTTATTCAATTATTTAAACGAGGGGGCAAAGGTGATTAAACGTCATCTGCCGTTGATGATTACTTTGCTGGTATTCGTCGCAGGTTATCTTTTTTGTCTGGCGCAGTTTCCCGGCTTTGCTTCCACCCGGGTGATTGCCAATATCCTGACGGATAACGCCTTCCTCGGCATTATTGCAGTCGGTATGACGTTTGTGGTTCTCTCTGGCGGTATCGATCTGTCGGTTGGGGCGGTGATCGCCTTTACCGGCGTTTTTCTGGCGCGGGCGATTGGAGATTATCATCTGGATCCCTGGCTGGCATTCGCGCTGGTGATGGTATTAGGGGCAGCATTTGGCGCCATGATGGGCTGGCTAATCGATGCGCTTAAAATTCCGGCTTTTATTATTACCTTAGCCGGGATGTTTTTTCTGCGCGGCAGCAGTTATCTGGTGGCGGAGAGTTCAATACCCATCGACCATCCGCTGTATAGCACGCTGTCGGGCATGGCGTGGAGGCTTCCCGGTGGCGGGCGGTTAAGTCTGCTGGCGGTTATTATGCTAGTGGTGGTGGGGTTCGGCATTGTACTGGCTCAACGCACCCGTTTTGGTAATGAGGTTTATGCGATTGGCGGGAATGCGACGTCAGCGCGACTGATGGGAATTTCGACCCGTAGCACCACGGTTCGTATTTATATGCTTTCCTCGGCGCTGGCCACTCTGGCTGGGATCGTTTTTTCCGTCTATACCTCGGCGGGTTACGCGCTTGCGGGTATGGGGGTGGAGCTGGATGCGATTGCCTCGGTGGTTATTGGCGGTACGCTGCTGTCGGGTGGCGTAGGTACGGTGCTCGGCACGCTGTTTGGCGTGCTGATTCAGGGTTTAATTCAGACATGGATTAATTTCGACGGCACGCTGAGTTCGTGGTGGACCAAGATCGCCATCGGGATCCTGCTGTTTGTTTTTATTGCGTTGCAGAGGTTGCTGACGGTGATGTGGGACCGCCAGCAGAACGCGCCGGTGAAACGGGTGACGCCTCAGGCAGGCGTAGGTGAATGAGTAGCCACGCTTCGCGTGGTACCTTTGGTTTTGACTGTCGATTGGTCTAAAGCGCTGGTCTGCTATACAGCTGCAATATCTGCGGTGCCGGTGGATAATCCCGGCGTTTGCCGGTTAATTGTTTGGGCTGTCATAGCTGCGGTGTCGGTGGATAATCCCAGCGTTTGCCGGGCGTCCTCACGCCACGCTTCGCGTGGTGCCTTTGGCTCCGACGCCAGGCCGGACGGCCCGGTCGCGAGCGGGCGTCCCTGCCCGCCGCTCCCTGAGTGCAGCATCCCTGCTGCCCTCGCCTGGCCTTCCGTCTGCGCCGCAGCGCTGCGGATTGCCCGTCAACCGCAGGGATTGTCCCCCTCCCGGGCTTCAGAGCCGCTTCAGGTCAGGCCCTGTAAACTCGCAGGGTCTTGAGCTGCTAAGCTAACCCAGCCGCTATTTCCTGCACACCCAACGTCCCCGGGATGTAGTCACCTGGCTGCAAAAATTACTGCGTATGGGGGAAAATCCCAACGCTTGTCGGTTGGTTTTGTCCGCTGCAATATCGGCTTTGCCGGTGGATAATCCCGGCGGTTGCCGGTCAGTTGTTTGGGCTGCAATATCTGCGGTGTCGGTGGATAATCCCGGCGTATGCCGGGCGTCCTCACGCCACGCTTCGCGTGGTGCCTTTTGCTCCGACTTCAGGCCGGACGGCCCGGTCGCGAGCGGGCGTCCTGCCCGCCGCTCCCTGAGTGCAGCATCCCTGCTGCCCTCGCCTGGCCCTCCGTCTGCGCCGCAGCGCTGCGGATTGTCCGTCAACCGCAGGGATTGTCCACCTCCCGGGCTTCAGAGCCGCTTCAGGTCAGGCCCTGTAAACTCGCAGGGTTTTGAGCTGCATTAAGCTATCCAAACTGCTATTTCCTGCACACCCAACGTCCCCGGGATGTAGTCACCTGGCTGCAAAAATTACTGCGTATGGGGGAAAATCCCAACGCTTGTCGGTTGGTTTTGTCGGCTGCAATATCTGCGGTGTCGGTGGATAATCCCGGCGGTTGCCGGGCGTCCTCACGCCACGCTTCGCGTGGTGCCTTTGGCTCCGACTTCAGGCCGGACGGCCCGGTCGCGAGCGGGCGTCCTGCCCGCCGCTCCCTGAGTGCAGCATCCCTGCTGCCCTCGCCTGGCCCTCCGTCTGCGCCGCAGCGCTGCGGATTGTCCGTCAACCGCAGGGATTGTCCACCTCCCGGGCTTCAGAGCCGCTTCAGGTCAGGCCCTGTAAACTCGCAGGGTTTTGAGCTGCATTAAGCTATCCAAACTGCTATTTCCTGCACACCCAACGTCCCCGGGATGTAGTCACCTGGCTGCAAAAATTACTGCGTATGGGGGAAAATCCCAACGCTTGTCGGTTGGTTTTGTCGGCTGCAATATCTGCGGTGTCGGTGGATAATCCCGGCGGTTGCCGGGCGTCCTCACGCCACGCTTCGCGTGGTGCCTTTGGCTCCGACTTCAGGCCGGACGGCCCGGTCGCGAGCGGGCGTCCTGCCCGCCGCTCCCTGAGTGCAGCATCCCTGCTGCCCTCGCCTGGCCCTCCGTCTGCGCCGCAGCGCTGCGGATTGTCCGTCAACCGCAGGGATTGTCCCCCTCCCGGGCTTCAGAGCCGCTTCAGGTCAGGCCCTGTAAACTCGCAGGGTTTTGAGCTGCATTAAGCTATCCAAACTGCTATTTCCTGCACGCCCAACGTCCCCGGGATGTAGTCACCTGGCTGCAAAAATTACTGCGTATGGGGGAAAATCCCAACGCTTGTCGGTTGGTTTTGTCGGCTGCAATATCTGCGGTGTCGGTGGATAATCCCGGCGGTTGCCGGTTAATTGTTTGGGCTGTTATAGCTGAGGTGTCGGTGGATAATCCCAGCGTTTGCCGGGCGTCCTCACGCCACGCGTTGCGTGGTGCCTTTGGCTCCGACTCCGGGCCGGACGGCCCGGTCGCGAGCGGGCGTCCCTGCCCGCCGCTCCCTGAGAGCAGCATCCCTGCTGCCCTCGCCTGGCCCTCCGTCTGCGCCGCAGCGCTGCGGATTGCCCGTCAACCGCAGGGATTGTCCACCTCTCGGGCTTCTGCGCTGCCTTTAGTGAAACTGCTTTTATCCGCAGCCAGCACAATGCAAAAGGAGCAGGCGGGTGGGGCCCAGTGACAGTCATTCCGCAGCGCTGAGCGCAGGGAGAAAGACCCTGATGGGCCAGCAGGGATGCTGGCGCAAGGGCAGCCGGAACAGGGATATCGTTTTATGCCCGATAAGAGAGGTTAACGAGCGGAGGTGTAAGAGCTTACATGTAATTCTAACCGCTCTTACCCACAGCCCGCACAATGCAAAAGGAGCAGACGGGTGGGGCCCGGTGACAGGCATTCCGCAGCGCTGAGCGCAGGGAGGAAGACCCGGATGGGCCAGCAGGGATGCTGACCCAAGGGCATGCCGGGACAGGGATGTCCCGTCATGCCCGGTCCGAAAGGTCGACGAGCGGAGCGAAGGAACCGCGCCACGCGCGGCGTGAGGACCGCCAGGCACCGGGCCCCACCCGTAGGCGACCCCTCAGGCCTGTGTGGCACCGGGCCCCACCCGCAGGCGACCCCTCAGGCCTGTGCAGCATCGGGCCCCATCCGTAGGCGACCCCTCAGGTCTGGGCAGCATCGGAACCCACCCGTAGGCGACCCCTCAGGCCTGTGCAGCACCGGGCCCCATCCGTCGGCGACCCCTCAGGCCTGTGCAGTACCGGGCCCCATCCGCAGGCGACAATCACCGGGCATCAGGCCCCGCTCCAGTTACCCTCCGCCCTGAAGATTTAACGCTGATTCAGCCGGTAATAAGCCTCGTTCCAGCGCAGCGCATCCTTGAAGCCATGCAGCGTAGTCTCGTCATCAATGACCAACACCTCGATACCGTGCATCTCGCCGTACTGACGCATATCCTCAACCGTCAGAGCCTGACTGAACACCGTATGATGTGCGCCGCCGCCCAGAATCCAGGCTTCAGATGCCGTTGCCAGTGAAGGCTGGGCACGCCACAGCGCTCGGGCAACCGGCAGCTTCGGCAGCGGTTTCGGCTGCTCAATGGCATCCACCACATTCACCAGCAAACGGAAACGATCGCCCATATCAATCACGCTGGCGTTAACCGCGCGACCCGCCGGGGTGGAAAAAATCAGCCTTGCGGGATCGGCCTTGCCGCCAATGCCCAGAAACTGAACGTCGATCAGCGGGCGCGTCTCCTTCGCGATAGACGGGCAAACCTCCAGCATATGCGAACCCAGCACCAGCTCGTTACCCGGTGAAAAGTGATAGGTATAATCCTCCATAAAGGAAGTGCCACCGGGCAGGCCCGTCGACATCACCTTAAAGATATGCAGCAGCGCCGCCGTCTTCCAGTCCCCCTCACCGGCAAAGCCATAACCCTGCTGCATCAGCCGCTGTACCGCCAGCCCCGGCAGCTGCGTCATGCCGTGCAGCGTCTGAAAATTGGTGGTAAAGGCCATGCAGCCCTCGGCCTGCAGAAAACCTTTAATCCCCAGCTCAATGCGTGCCGCATCGAGAACGTTCTGACGCTTCTCGCCATTCACTGCGGCGGCGGCAGTAAAGTCGTACAGACTTTCGTACTCATCCACCAGAGCGTTAACGTCACCGTCGCTTACGCCATTAATCACCTCGACAAGATCGCCCACGCCCCAGCCGTTAACCGCGTAGCCGAACTGAATCTGCGCCGCAACCTTATCCCCCTCGGTAACGGCCACCTCGCGCATATTATCGCCAAATCGCGCCACCTTCAGCTGCTGGCTGGCCTGTTTAGCCGCGGCGGCACGCATCCATTTGCCGATACGCTCACGCGCGGTCTTATCCTGCCAGTGACCGGTTATCACGCTGTGAGGAAGACGCATCCGCGCGCCAATAAAGCCAAACTCACGGCCACCGTGCGCGGTCTGATTCAGATTCATAAAGTCCATATCCATGCTGTCCCACGGGATCTCCGCGTTAAACTGGGTATGAAACTGCAACAGCGGTTTATTCAGCACCGACAGGCCGCCAATCCACATCTTCGCCGGAGAGAAAGTATGCAGCCAGGTGATAATACCCAGGCACTCTTCGGCGTAATTAGCCTCACGACAGAGCGCCAGCGCCTCATCCGGACTTTTCACCAGGGGCTTCAGCATCAGCTGGAAGGGCAGCCCTCCGTCGCGATTCAGGCCGTCAACAACCTGGCGGGCATGATCCTCTACCTGACGAAGCGTTTCTGCGCCGTAGAGATGCTGGGTACCAATGACAAACCAGACTTTAAGCGCATTGAGTGAGGACATATCATTCTCCTTTAAAAGTAGAGGGGCGTGAGGCGAACATCGGTTCCGCGACGTCACACCACTGAAGGTAACGCTGATAAAGCTGCTGATAGCGGGCAACGCGTGAAGCATCGGGTTGCAGGGTAACGGCAACCGGACTGGCCATCTTCTGCTGTGCCGTGGCGACGTCGGGATAAACGCCCGCGGCAACGGCGGCAAAAATGGCGGCACCCAGTGCGCAGCATTCGTCAGAAGCCACGATATCCAGCGGACGATTCATCACATCGCAGCAGACCTGCATAATCGCCGGTGACTTACGGGCAATGCCCCCCAGCGTCAGAATGTTCTCCACCGGCATTCCCTGCTGTTCAAAACACTCCATAATTGCGCGGGCGCCAAAGGCGGTCGAGGCGATAAATCCACCAAACAGGGCAGGCGCATCGGTGCCCAGATTAAGATCGGTAATAACGCCTTTCAGCCGCTGATTCGCAAAAGGCGTACGACGACCGTTAAACCAGTCCAGCACCACCGGCAGATGCTCAAGTTGCGGATCGTTGACCCAGGCCTGAGTCAGATCGTTGAGTAAGTCTCGTCTAACCTGGTCTATTTCCTCCTTCAGGTGAGGGTGGCGGGCAGTCGCCTGCTCCAGCGGCCAGCACAGCAGGCGGCTGAACCAGGCGTACATATCGCCAAATGCCGACTGACCGGCCTCCAGGCCGATAGCACCCGGCATGACGCTGCCGTCAACCTGGCCGCAAATCCCGCTGATGGCGCTGTTTCCTACCCGCTCGGTATCGGCTATCAGGATGTCGCAGGTTGAGGTGCCAATCACTTTAACCAGCGTCCAGGGTCTGGCGCCTGCTCCTACCGCGCCCATATGGCAGTCAAAGGCGCCCCCGGCAATCTGGATACCCGCAGGCAGGTTTAGTCGCGCCGCCCACTCCGCCGTAAGGGTGCCAACGGGCACATCGGCGGTCCAGGTATCGGTAAACAGGGGGAAGTCGAGCTGCGTGGTAAGCAGCGGATCGAGGGCATTTAAAAACTCCCGGTCCGGCAGCCCCTGCCAGTCAGGATGCCACAGCGATTTGTGGCCTGCGGCGCAGCGCCCGCGGCGAATCGCCTCGGGGGCCGTTGTGCCGCTCAGCAGGGCGGGAACCCAGTCACAGAGTTCAATCCATGACACTGCCGCTTCACGCACAGCGGCATCTTCCCGACTGACATGCATGATCTTGGCCCAGAACCACTCTGATGAATAAATCCCCCCGATGTAACGCGAATAATCGTTGAACTTCCCGCTGTGGCAGAGGGTGTTGATCTCTTCGGCCTCTTTGATGGCCGTATGATCTTTCCACAGCACAAACATGGCGTTGGGGTTATCGGCAAATTCGGGACGCAGTGCCAGTACTCTGCCTTCCCGGTCTATCGGCGCGGGCGTTGAACCGGTTGAATCCACCCCAATACCCACCACCTGCTGACGCTGTTCGGGTGTGAGGAGGGTGACAACGTCACGTATCGCTTTTTCAAACGCGTCGATATAGTCCTGCGGATGGTGGCGAAACTGATTGATCCGGCTCTGGCTGTACTGGCCCTGCTGCCAGCGCGGATAGGACACGACCTGCGTATGGAGCTCTTTGCCACTGGCACAGTCAACCGCCAGGGCCCGAACTGAATCGCTGCCGAAATCCAGACCTAATGTAATTGCACCTAACTGCATTCTCTTCTCCAGGCAGTTTGAGTGAACGGTGTGAATAGCCTAAGAACTCCCTTCCCTGGGCGTTAGACCAGGGACGCTGTAGATATGCACTTTTCTGCCATCTCCCAGCGGATTGTGACGCGGTTCAAAACTTTAAGCGGGGTAAATTTGGCTGAATATATGGATTATCTGGTCGTAATTACAGGGTGTGATTGCGCTCTCCCTTTCTCAATAAGGTTCCCGATAAAAATAGCGGCCATTAACAGACTGGCTGGTATGCATCCCGAAAACGCCGCTGTTTTAAGCTCTTAAGCAAATAACCCTCATGTTGTTAACATTTACATAACCCTGCAAAAAGCGGGAACCGAGCCGGAGAGCCTTATGTTTAAAATGACCCATGTACTTGCCGCTGTTGGACTTGCCGCCGTTATGTCACATTCGGCTATGGCCGAAACCATGAAGCTGGGTTTTCTGGTCAAGCAGCCTGAAGAGCCCTGGTTCCAGACGGAATGGAAATTCGCCGATAAGGCCGGAAAGGAGATGGGTTTTGAGGTGATCAAAATTGCCGTCCCCGACGGTGAGAAAACCCTCAACGCTATTGACAGCCTGGCCGCCAGTGGGGCGAAGGGCTTTGTTATCTGTACACCCGATCCCAAACTCGGCTCGGCAATCATCGCCAAAGCCAAAAGCTACGACCTGAAGGTGATTGCCGTTGACGATCAGTTTGTTACCGCAAAAGGAAAACCGATGGATAGCGTACCGCTGGTGATGATGGCGGCCACGAAGATCGGGGAGCGACAGGGGCAGGAACTGTATAAAGAGATGCAAAAGCGCGGATGGGACGTCAAAGAGACCGGTGTGATGGCGATTACAGCCGACGAGCTGGATACCGCCCGCCGCCGCACCTCCGGCTCGATGGATGCGCTCAGGGCGGCTGGCTTCCCGGCGGCGCAGATTTATAAAGTGCCGACTAAATCCAACGATATTCCCGGCGCGTTCGATGCGGGTAACTCCCTGCTGGTCCAGCATCCCGCCGTTAAGCACTGGCTGATTTTGGGCATGAACGACAACACCGTTCTCGGTGGCGTGCGCGCGACGGAAGGCCAGGGCTTTAAGGCACCCGACGTTATTGGCATCGGCATTAACGGCGTTGATGCCGTCAGCGAGCTGTCAAAAGGCCATGCGACCGGCTTTTACGGCTCCCTGCTGCCCAGCCCGGACGTACACGGCTATAAAAGCATTCAGATGCTCTATAACTGGGTGAGCAAAGGTGCCGAGCCGCCTAAGTTCACCGAAGTGACCGACGTCGTGCTGATCACCCGCGACAACTTCACCACCGAACTAGCCAAAAAAGGGCTGAAATAGCCGCGAAGCATGTCGGTACGGGAGCGTCATCGGGCGTTCCCGCTGGTGTGGAAAGCAACGTTTGCAGGAGTTAACGATGAATACGCAACCCGCCTGGCTCAGCTTTCACGCCATCGGTAAAACCTTTCCCGGCGTAAAGGCGCTGCAGGATATCAGCTTCGACTGTGCAGCAGGTCAGATACATGCGCTGATGGGCGAAAATGGCGCAGGGAAATCCACGCTGCTAAAAATCCTGAGCGGCAGCTATCAGCCGACCAGCGGAGAGATCCGGCTACAGGGCAAGCCCGTCAGCTTTACGCACACCACCGCGGCGCTCGACGCTGGCGTGGCCATCATCTATCAGGAATTGCATCTGATACCGGAAATGTCGGTAGCAGAGAATATTTATCTCGGCCAGCTACCTCAGCGTGCCGGACTGGTAAACCGCAAACTGCTGCGCTATGAGGCAGGACTACAGCTCAAAAATCTGGGGATGGATATTGACCCCGATATGCCGCTGAAGTCGCTTTCCCTGGGTCAGTGGCAGATGGTGGAAATCGCCAAGGCGCTGGCGCGCAATGCCAAAGTTATCGCCTTTGATGAGCCGACCAGCTCACTCTCTGCCCGGGAAATTGAACATCTGTTTCGCGTTATCCGCAAACTCAGGGATTTGGGGCGGGTAGTGCTGTATGTCTCCCACCGCATGGAGGAGATTTTTGCGCTCAGTGATGCCATCACCGTGTTTAAGGATGGGCGCGTGGTGCGTACCTTTAATGACGTCGCGAACACCACGCATGACCAACTGGTCGAGGCGATGGTAGGCCGGGAAATCGGCGATATCTATGGCTACCGGCCACGCGAAAGCGGTGAGGTCCGCCTGCGGCTTGATAACGTGCAGGCCAAAGGGGTGCGGATGCCGATCTCCCTCAGCGTTCGTGCCGGGGAGATTGTTGGTCTGTTTGGCCTGGTCGGAGCCGGGCGCAGCGAACTGATGAAAGGATTATTTGGTGCAACCCGGCTGACCGGCGGGGCGCTGTGGCTTGACGGCGAGCAACTGACCATCCGCGAACCGGCGCACGCGATTCGTGCCGGGATCCTGCTCTGCCCGGAAGATCGTAAGGCAGACGGCATTATTCCGGTTCACTCCGTGCGCGACAATATCAATATCAGCGCCCGGCGCAACAATATCAAAGCGGGCTGCCTGATTGACAGGCAGTGGGAAAATCACAATGCCGCCGTCCATATCCGTTCGCTAAACATTAAAACGCCCTCTGCCGATCAACCGATCATGAACCTGTCGGGAGGCAATCAGCAGAAGGCCATTCTTGGGCGCTGGCTATCGGAAGAGATGAAGGTGATCCTGCTCGACGAACCGACGCGCGGCATTGATGTCGGTGCAAAGCATGAAATCTATAGCCTGATCTACGCGCTGGCGGAGAAGGGCATTGCGGTGCTGTTTGCCTCCAGCGACCTGCCTGAGGTAATGGGGCTGGCGGATCGTATTGTCGTCATGCGCGAAGGCGAAATAGCCGGTGAACTGAGCCATGACCATGCCACTGAAGCACTGACGCTTGGCATGGCCATGCCAAAAACAACTCAACAAGCCGCAGTCGTGGCCTGACTGGAAGGAGCAATTTGATGACTACAACAACCTCTCCCGCCGCTGCGCCAAAGCGATCACAGCGTGCCAGGCTGGGCCACATCTGGGATAATTTCGGCATGCTGGTGGTGTTTGCCGTATTGTTTATCGGCTGCACAATATTTATTCCTAACTTCGGCACGCTAATCAATATGAAAGGGCTGGGGCTGGCCATGTCAATGTCCGGCATGGTGGCCTGTGGCATGCTGTTCTGTCTGGCATCAGGTGATTTCGACCTCTCCGTCGCCTCGGTGATTGCCTGTGCCGGCGTCACGACGGCGGTAGTGATTAACCTGAGCGAGAGTTTGTGGTTAGGTATCGCCGCCGGACTGCTGCTCGGTATGCTTTGCGGACTGGTCAACGGCTTCGTGATTGCCAGACTGAAAATAAACGCGCTGATCACCACGCTCGCGACGATGCAAATCGTGCGTGGGCTGGCCTATATCTTCTCGGATGGCAAGGCCGTTGGGATCGAGGATGAACGCTTTTTCGCACTGGGTTACACCAACTGGCTGGGCGTACCTGCACCGGTCTGGCTGACCGTGGCAACCCTGATTATTTTTGGCTTTCTGCTGAATAAAACCACCTTTGGCCGCAATACCCTGGCTATCGGCGGTAATGAAGAGGCCGCACGACTCGCCGGGGTGCCGGTCGTACGGACACGCATCATTATATTTATCCTCTCCGGGCTGGTTTCTGCCGCCGCAGGTATCATCCTGGCCTCACGTATGACCAGCGGTCAGCCCATGACGTCGCTGGGCTATGAGCTGATTGTGATTTCGGCCTGCGTACTGGGCGGCGTATCGCTGAAGGGCGGAATTGGCAAAATATCCTACGTTGTGGCAGGCGTGCTGATACTTGGCACGGTTGAGAACGCCATGAATCTTCTTAATATTTCACCTTTTTCACAGTATGTTGTGCGGGGGCTGATCCTGCTGGCAGCGGTGATTTTTGACCGCTACAAACAGAAAAGTAAAGTGGCTTGAGAACGGAGGCGCGTATGTATCATCGTTTAGCACCTGTAGCGCAGTTGAATCCGTTGCTACCAGGCTATCAGTTTAATGCCTGGCTGGTTGCAGGGCTGACGCCGGTTAACGCTGGCGACTCGCTGGATTTTTTTATCGACAGGCCCGGAGGTATGAAGGGCTACATTATCAACCTTACCGTCCGGGGGCGCGGACAGGTATTTAGCGGCGAACGGGCATTCGACTGTGAACCCGGGGATTTGCTGCTGTTTAAGCCGCAAACCCAGCACTATTATGGGCGGTCACCTGAGAGCGACTGCTGGCACCACCGCTGGGTCTACTTTCGTCCGCGTGCCTACTGGAATGACTGGCTGGACTGGCAGGATGAGAAGCAGGGCGTGGGGCGGCTCAGGCTGGATGAAGCGCTGCGGGCTGAGTTCGAAGAGCTGTTTGCCAGTATTGAGCAGACCCATACGTCGGGGCAACGCTACGCGGAAGAGCTGGCGATGAATCTGCTTGAGCGACTGCTGCTGCGCGCCATTGAAGAGGATCCCCGCAGTCATCAGCAGGTACGCGATCCGCGGGTTATTGAGGCCTGCCAGTTCGTGACCCGTAACCTGGCCGGTGAGCTAAAAATTGAGGAAGTGGCAAATCACGTCTGCCTTTCCCCTTCGCGACTGGCACACCTTTTCCGCGATCAGATGGGCGTCAACCTGCTGCGCTGGCGGGAAGATCAGCGTGTTATCCGCGCCAGAATGCTGCTGCAAACGACGCAGGAGCCCATCGCGACGATTGGTCGGCTGGTGGGCTACGACGATCAGCTCTACTTTTCCCGCGTATTTCGTAAACGAGTCGGCGTCAGCCCCAGCGATTTCCGACGGCGCTCTCTGGAGGCGAGCGATGACCTTGTGGCCCAGGAGACATGGTAACAGTCCGGGCTAAAGCTTAAGATTTCATCAACATTTCAGGTAAATCCCGCTTGTTCTTACCCCGTTGATCGACTTAAATCAACGGGGTAAGAATAACGAGGAACCCTCAATGAACGATAAAATTCGCGTAGGGCTGGTCGGCTACGGCTTCGCCAGTAAAACTTTCCACGCCCCGCTAATTGCCGGGACGCCCGGGATGGAACTGGCCGCTGTTTCCAGCAGTGATGCTGATAAAGTCCACGCCGACTGGCCATCAGTGACGACGGTCACGACACCCCAGGCGCTATTCGACGATCCCTCTTTGCAGCTCATTGTTATCCCCACCCCCAATGAAACCCATTTCCCGCTGGCAAAAGCCGCGCTGAATGCGGGTAAGCATGTGGTGGTAGATAAACCCTTTACCGTGACGTTGTCACAGGCGCACGAGCTTGATGCGCTGGCTAAAGCGAAAGGCTTACTGCTTTCGGTATTTCACAACCGCCGCTGGGACAGTGATTTCCTGACGTTAAAAACCCTGCTGTCGGAGGGTGCGCTGGGTGAGGTGCGTTATTTTGAATCGCATTTTGACCGGTTCCGTCCGGAGGTCCGCAACCGCTGGCGTGAGCAGAAGGGTGCAGGCAGCGGCATCTGGTACGATCTGGGACCGCACCTTATCGATCAGGCGTTACAGCTGTTTGGTTCGCCGGTGGCGATTAACGTTGATATGGCGGAACTGCGGCCTGGTGCCCAGACGACCGATTATTTCCATGCGGTACTGACCTACCCACAGCGGCGCGTGGTGCTGCATGCCAGCATGCTGGTCGCTGCGGAATCTGCACGTTATCAGGTGCACGGGACGGGCGGGAGTTTTGTGAAGTTTGGCCTTGATCCGCAGGAAGAGGATCTTAAGAGCGGTGCGCGTCTGCCGGTGGAGGGCTGGGGTGAGGACAGTCGTGATGGCGTGTTGACGCGGGTTGAGGGTGACAGGCTGGTAGAAACGCCGCTGCCGACCCTGCCGGGGAATTATCCGGCGTACTATGCGGGGGTCCGTGATGCGATTAAGGGTGAGGGCGCGAATCCGGTGACGGCGGAGGAAGCCATTCAGGTTATGGAGCTGATCGAGCGGGGTTTGCAGTCCGCCGAGAAGCGTCAGACGATGTCGCTTAAGTAGGCCCAGTCGGGCGGTGTGGGCATCGTCATCGGATTGGGCTGGCGATGCTCGCTGTCTTGGCGGGGACAGGGTGCAAAGCCATGCGGGAAGCATTGGCACGCATGTTGTTGCGGGGATTCGGTGCAAAGCCCTGCGGGGACCGTTGTCACGCGGACACGCCGCAAGCACGTCCGTGTGGGCTCGGCTCGCGCATCCCTGCGCTCGACGGTCCGCTAAGCCAACGGTCCCCGCCTGGCCTCGGGCGACGTAGTCGCTGCTAAAAACCTCTCCATGGACAGCCTGGCCTCGGGCTACGTAGACGCTGTTAAAAACCTCTCCATGCCCAGCCTGGCCTCGGGCTACGTAGATGCTGTTAAAAATCTCTCCATGTCCAGCCTGGCATCTGGGATGTTTGCTGTCATTGCGGTGATACGGTGCAAAGCCCTGCGGGGGCCGTTGTCACGCGGACACGCCGCAGGCACGTCCGTGTGGGCTCGGCTCGCGCATCCCTGCGCTCGACGGTCCGCTAAGCCAACGGTCCCCGCCCGGCCTCGGGCTACGTCGTCGCTGTTAAAAACCTCTTCATGTTGTCCGGCCCCGGCCTGCAAAATTTTCGACAGGCAAGGCTGTCGTAATCGGAGCAGGTTTTGACTTTAGCCACTGCCAGAGAACCAGCAGCCCACGCCGCAGGCAAAAGGCGGTGTTGCGGAGCAGATAAGCCGGGTCTCTGCCGCAGGGATGCGGCAGTGAAGCCCCAGGGATGGGTTTACGGCGTCCCGGCGTTCTGATCCGCAACATAGCCCTGTCACCGGAGCGGGTGTTGACCTTCTTTCAAACAACATAACGCTGTCATCGGGAGTTGCTGCCGTTGCGATGATAAGGTGCAAAGCCCTGCGGGGATCGTTGTCACGCGGACACGCCGCAGGCACGTCCGTGTGGGCTCGGCTCGCGCATCCCTGCGCTCGACGGTCCGCTAAGCCAACGGTCCCCGCCTGGCCTCGGGCTACGTAGACGCTGTTAAAAACCTCTTCATGTTGTCCGGCCCCGGCCTGCAAAATTTTCGACAGGCATGGCTGTCGTAATCGGAGCAGGTTTTGACTTTAGCCACTGCCAGAGAACCAGCAGACCACCCCGCAGCCAGAAGGCGTTGTTGCGGAGCAGATAAGCCGGGTCTCTGCCGCAGGGATGCGGCAGTGAAGCCCCCAGGGATGGGTTTACGGCGTCCCGGCGTTCTGACCCGCAACATAGCCGTGTCATCGGAACCGGTTTTGACCATCCTGCTAACAACATAACCGTGTCACCGTGCGGGTTTTTGACCTTAGCCACTGCCAGAGAACCAGCAGCCCACGCCGCAGCCAGAAGGCGGTGTTGCGGAGCAGATAAGCCGGGTCTCTGCCGCAGGGATGCGGCAGTGAAGCCCCCAGGGATGGGTTTACGGCGCCCCGGCGTTCTGACCCGCAACATAGCCGTATCACCGAAACGGGTTTTGACTTTCCTGCAAACAATACCGCCGTGTTACCGGGGTAGGTTTTAACCTGGCTGGTATCTGTAACGTTTGCTGTCATTGCGGTGATGCAGTGCAAAGCCCTGCGGGGATCGTTGTCACGCGGACACGCCGCAGGCACATCCGTGTGGGCTCGGCTCGCGCATCCCTGCGCTCGACGGTCCGCTCTGCCAACGGTCCCCGCCTGGCCTCGGGCTACGTCGTCGCTGTTAAAAACCTCTTCATGTCCGGCCCCGGCCTACAAAATTTTCGGCAGGTAAGGCTGTCGTAATCGGATCAGGTTTTGACCTTAGCCACTGCCAGAGAACCCGCAGCCCATTCCGCAGCCAGAAGGCGGTGTTGCGGAGCAGATTAGCCGGGTCTCTGCCGCAGGGATGCGGCAGTGAAGCCCCCAGGGATGGGTTTACGGCGCCCCGGCGTTCTGACCCGCAATATAGCCCTGTCACCGGGGCGGGTTTTGACCTTCCTGCTAACAACATAACCGTGTCACCGTGCGGGTTTTTGACCTTAGCCACTGCCAGAGCACCCGCAGCCCACTCCGCAGCCAGAAGGCGGTGTTGCGGAGCAGATAAGCCGGGTCTCTGCCGCAGGGATGCGGCAGTGAAGCCCCCAGGGATGGGTTTATGGCGCCCCGGCGTTCTGACCCGCAACATAGCCCTGTCGCCGGAGCAGGTTTTGACCTTCATGCAAACAACATAGTTGTGTCACCGGGCGGGTTTTGACCTTCCTGCTAACAACATAACCGTGTCACCGTGCGGGTTTTTGACCTTAGCCACTGCCAGAGCACCCGCAGCCCATTCCGCAGCCAGAAGGCGGTGTTGCGGAGCAGATAAGCCGGGTCTCTGCCGCAGGGATGCGGCAGTGAAGCCCCCAGGGATGGGTTTACGGCGCCCCGGCGTTCTGACCCGCAACATAGCCCTGTCGCCGGGGCGGGTTTTGACCTTCCTGCTAACAACATAACCGTGTCACCGTGCGGGTTTTTGACCTTAGCCACTGCCAGAGCACCCGCAGCCCACGCCGCAGCCAGAAGGCGGTGTTGCGGAGCAGATAAGCCGGGTCTCTGCCGCATGGATGCGGCAGTGAAGCCCCCAGGGATGGGTTTACGGCGTCCCGGCGTTCTGACCCGCAACATAGCCCCGTCACCGGAGCAGGTCTTGACCTTGTTGCAAGCTACACAGCCCCGTCACCGGAGCCGGTTTTGACCTTGTTGCAAACAACACAGCCCCGTCACCGGAGAGGGTTTTGACCTACAACCCGCGCACGGATGGCCGCTTTCTCCGCTTCGCTCAGAAAGGCAATCTTCAGGCCATTCTCCTGCGCAGTGCGGATCTGAGCGCGACTCAAACCGGCCGCTGGCGCAGCAACCTCATACTCATGGGCCAGCTCAATACCCTGCACGGCAGGATCGTCAGTATTGATGGTCGCTAAAATGCCATGATCGAGAAACGCGGCCAGCGGGTGGTGGGCCAGAGTGGAAACGGTACTGGTCTGAATATTCGAGGTCAGACAGGACTCAATGCCAATCTGATGCGCCGCCAGAAAATCCATCAGCGCGGGATCTTCTACCGCCTTAACACCGTGCCCAATACGCTCCGCACCCAGCTCGCGAATGGCCTGCCAGATACTCTCGGGGCCGGCCGCTTCACCTGCGTGAACGGTAATGCGCAGACCGGCGTCACGTGCCCGGTTAAAGTGACTCAAAAACTGGCTGCCGGGGAAGCCCAGCTCATCACCCGCCAGGTCAAGGGCGGTAATGCCATCGCGACAGGCCAGCAAACCGTCCAGCTCGCTCAGACAGGCTTCCTCGCCGAAAGTACGGCTCATAATGCCGATCAGTCGCACCTGAATATCATGCCGCTGACAGCCGCTGCGAACTCCGTCAATTACCGCTTCCACCACGCCTGCAATCGGCAGATTATGGGTCATCGCCATATAGCCCGGTGAAAAACGCAGCTCGGCATAATGGATACCCGCCTTCGCAGCATCTTCAACGTTCTCCTGCGCCACCCGACGGCAGGCCTCCAGCGAACCCAGAACTTTCACGCCCCAGTCCAGCTTTTGTAAAAAGCTCACCAAATCCGGCTCGGTCTGCGTTACCTGCACGTGTGGACGCAGCGTCTCTAAGGTGGAGGCGGGCAGGGTAAGGTTAAACTCGCGGCCTAAATCCAGAATAGTCTGTGCACGAATATTGCCATCAAGGTGGCGGTGAATATCTGTAAGGGGGAGCTGGGAATCGATCATCTGGGTGCACTCAGTTAAGTCATATAAAGTGCATAACAGTATAAAAACAATTTGCGCAACTTCGCCAGTGAATTGCGCAAACTGCTCCGCGAATGATGGTTATTTGTGCTGTGCAGCTACGCAGCGCGTGATCCCCGCGATTAACCGGTCGAGGCCGTCATCCAGCTTACGCCGTGGACAGCCTGCATTGAGGCGTAAAAATCCCGTCCCTTCGCAACCATAGGTTGAGCCGGGCATCATCGCCACCTGCTGATGATTGATCAGCTCATGCTGCAGCTGCCGTTCGTCCAGCCCCAGCGGATTGAGATCGATCCAGGCAAGATAGGTTGCCTGAGGAGGGGTCCAGTTAAGCTGCGGAAACGTCTCGTTAAGGCGATCCGCGATGTGTTGAAGATTGGCAGCCAGATAGCACCGTAACGCATCCAGCCATGCGCCGCCCTCGCGGTAGGCCGCAATGTGCGCCGCTACCGCAAGCACGGCCGGGGAGGACAGCCCGTCGGTATTTTTTAATGCCTGAAACCAGGTCGTGCGGTCCTGCTTATCGCTGATAAGCCCCCAGGCCCCGGTGAGCGCCGGGACGTTAAAGCTCTTGGAGGCCGAAGTGAACAGCGCCCAACGCTCGTCCGCTACCTCACTCCAGGGTATATGTACCGCCTCGCCCATCACCATATCCATATGGATCTCATCGCTGATCACGCGCACGCTGTGGCGCTGACACAGGGCCGACATCTGCTCCAGTTCGGCGCGCGACCAGACTTTACCGGTCGGATTATGCGGACTGCATAACAACAGGATGCGGCACTGCGGCTGCGCCAGTAGCACTTCCAGCGCCGCCATATCACAGTGCCACTCTGCGCCCTGTTTTTGCAGCGGCATGGCCATCACCCGACGTTGATTACCCGCGATGGTTTTGTAAAACGCATCATAGGCTGGCGTATGGACCACCACGCCATCACCCGGTGAGGACCAGCTACGGATCATCTGAGAAATCATATAAATAACCGACGGGCCATACACAATATGCTCGCGGTCAATGCTTAGCCTGAAGCGTTGCTGATACCAATGCTCAATCGCGGAAAGAAAGTCGTCGTGCTGCCAGCGGCTGTAGCCCAGCACCGCGTGTGCCACGCGCTGTTGCAGCGCAGTAATAATGCACGGCGCGGTAGGGAAATCCATATCGGAAATCGTGAAGGGCAGCAGATCGTCGCGACCAAAACGGTCTGCCACAAAGTCCCACTGGGTGCACCAGCTGCCATGTCGGTCCGTGACCCGATCAAAATCAAACATAACGTCCCCGGTTAAATACGGCGGCCAGGCCGCCGGTTGCAATTCAGGCTGATGCGGACTGCATCATACTGGCCATTTCATCCTTCACCGACTGAACCTGTGGGCCAATCACCACCTGCAAACTATGCTGATTCAGATGTACCACACCGATCACCCGATTAGCCTTTAGCGCGGCGTCATCGACCTGGCTCATATCCTTAACCGACAGACGCAGGCGGGTCAGGCAGTTGTCCAGCGAGGTTATATTCTCCCTGCCGCCCAGCGCCGCCAGAATGGCTGGCGTGTCATAGCCGGATTTCCCCACCGTCGCAGTGGACGGGCCTTTATCGGTTCGCGGCGCCTCCCTGTCGCGCCCGGGGGTCTTAATATCAAAGCGGCGGATGGCGAAGCGGAATATCACATAGTAGGCCGCGAACCAGATCGCTGACACCACCGGCACCAGATACCATTTCGTTTGCAGGCCGTGCAGGATGCCAAACACCACGAAATCAATCACGTTGCCGTCGGTATTGCCGATGGTCACGCCCAGCACGGCCATCAGCGTAAAGCCCAGGCCGGTAAGCAGCGCATGGATCACATACAGGAAGGGGGCAACAAACAGGAACAGGAACTCAAGCGGTTCCGTTGTGCCGCCCACCACGCAGGCCACCACGCCGGAGATCAGCAGCCCCTTAATTTTATGGCGATTTTCCGGACGGGCGCAGTGATACATCGCCAGCGCTGCACCGGGCAGGCCGCCGAGGAAAGCGGGCATTTTACCCTGAGAAAGGAAGCGGGTTGCACTCTCCGCAAAACCACCGCTGGTGGGGCAGGAAAGCTGCGCCTGAAATATGGTCAGGGCACCGCTGACGCTATGACCGCAGACTTCCAGCGTGCCGCCCGCGTCGGTAAAGCGGATAATCGCCACCAGAATATGCTGCAACCCGAACGGCAGCAGCAGGCGCTCACCGGTCCCGAAGATCATGGGTCCAAAGTCCCCGGCACCGTTGATCACCCAGCCCAGACCGGCGATGGCGGCGGCAAAGCCCGGCCAGATCAGCGGGATCAGTAATCCTACCAGCCCCATCACCAGCGTGGTGATAATGGGCACAAAGCGGGTGCCACCGAAGAACGCAAGGGCATCAGGCAGGCGGATGGTATGAAAGCGTTCATGCAGCCAGAAAACAATGATCCCGGCAAATACCGCGCCGAGGATCCCGGTATCAATCGACTGAATGCCGATAATATTTTGGATATTATTGGCCTTTAATACCGCAACGTCGGTGGTTGGCAGAATCCCCCGGGCATGAAGCCAGAAATTAACGGCCAGATTCATCACCGCAAAGCCGACAAAGCCGGAAAATGCGGCCACGCCTTTATTCTCTCGTGCCATACCCAATGGAATAGCGATGGCGAACATCACCGGCAGATAGCTAAAGGCGAATGAACCGGTGCTGCTCATCCACATAAAGATCAGCTGCAAAACCCGGTTACCCAGAAAGGGCAGCAGCGCAATGACGTCGTGGCTGCTCAGGGAACTGCCGATGCCCATCATAATGCCGCAAAACGAGAGCAGCGCGACCGGCAGCATAAAGGTCTTACCGAGGCTTTGGAAAAACTCCCACAGGGTGATTTTTGGTTTACTGGCCGACATAGTGACTCCTGGCTGGAAAATGTTCAGCGGCTGCTGAAAACGGCATGATAAAACGTTTTACCAACGCTGAATGCGGCTGTTATCACAGTATTTACTCATTCAAACGTTTTCTTCCCCGGCGGCAGGGTGTAACGTTTCACCCAGTGCGCTATAGAGGGCGCGAGGGAATAACCGATCAAAACCGGCCAGCTATGTCACAAAAGAAAATAACCATTAACGATGTTGCCGATGAGGCGGGCGTCTCCGTCACCACGGTTTCGCTGGTGCTTTCCGGCAAGGGGCGCATTTCAGCGGCCACTGCGGAACGCGTGAGCCAGGCGGTGAGAACGCTGGGGTTTATTCCTAATCGTTCAGCATCCATGCTGCGTGGTGGAACCAGCGGCGTGATTGGCGTGATCGTCCGGGATATCAGCCACCCTTTTTACGCGGAAATGATCGCCGGTCTGAGCGAGGTGCTGGAACAGCAGGGCAAAGTGCTGTTTCTGACGCAGAGTGGCCAGCGGGGTGAACATATCGATCGCTGTTTTGATGCGCTGGTGGCGCAGGGTGCGGAGGGGATCGTGCTGGGCGGCGGGGCGGAGAATGCCTCGCACCTGGCCGCTAAAGCGCGCGAGCTGGAGATGGCAATGATTTGTGCTTCGAGGGCCAGCAGCCTGGACGAGCTGGACGCTATCCGGCCCGATAACTTTCATGCGGCCCAAATGGCTACCGAATATCTGATCAAGCGAGGACACCACTGCATAGCCTGGATCGGCGGGGCGGGATCCTCTCTGACGCGGGCGGAACGCATTGGCGGCTACTGCGCCACGCTGTTGCAGTACGGGCTGCCGTTTCGCAATGAGTGGATTATCGAGTCTGCGCCTGAGCAGCGGGATATGGCGACGTTGACGGAACGGCTGATGCATCAGCATCCCACGCTTACCGCTATCCTTTGCCACAATGCGACGGTCGCGCTGGGCTGCTACTTTGGTTTACAGCGCAGCGGCAGGACGCCGGGCAACGGGGCGGTGGACAGTTATTACGGTCAGCAGGTCGCGCTGGTGGGATTTGGCGATGTGCCCGCGGCTGAAATGACCGATCCGCCACTGACTTTCGTCACCAGTTCAGCGCGTGAAATAGGCCGGAGTGCGGCAAAGAAGCTATTGCAAAGAATGGTCGATCCCGGCGGCCCGATTCAAAATACCATCGTGCCGCCGGTGCTGATCGAGCGCGGTTCAGCCTGAAACGCGCCCTTAACACCTGACTACTGTTGTGGCACTTCCTGAGGTGCGACGGTGCCCCCAGCGCCCAGCATATAGCGGGCCAGGAACTGGTCGAGCGGCGTCTTAACGCCGTTCAGGGTAACCTGTCCGGTAGCATACTGCAGGCTGGTGACAATGTTATTGTCCTGCTGCGTGGTCAGCTTAAACATCTGCCCCATCGCCGCCAGCCCTTTGACCTGCTGATCGGCAAGCTTCGCCGCGTCATCCTGCTTATACCCTTCAGCCATGGCGACATGCGTCATCATTTCCGTGGCCATATCCATCGAAATAGAGAGCTTACCGTCCAGGGTTTTCAGCACGTTATCAACGGCCTGACCGATATCCTGCGGCTGGCTGCCGGTAGCCGGGTCTTTAAAGTGAACCGCAAGATTAAAGCTGCTCTCACCTTTGTCGTTTTTCCAGCTCAGCGGCGCGATATTGATGACCGGGTCACCTTTCAACAGCAGGGGCAGGTTTTCACTGAGGATTTGGCTCATACGTTGCTGATAAACCGGAGGATTGTTGCTGGCCGCCGGATCGTTAAGCAGTGCCTGAACCTGCTTATTATAGTTCTCCGAGAAGGCTTTCATAGCGTTGGCATCAAACTGCGAAAGTTTAACCACCAGTTTGCCCTGACCAAAGTTCTGATTTTGCAGCTTCAGGGAATCCAGCGAGTAATCGATATTGCCGGAAATCAGGCTCTTTTCGGAATTAAAAGATGATTTACCGTTCAGGCCTTCCGCAATAAAGGCCTCCTGACCATTAACGGCGGCCGAGAGTTTTTGCAGCTGAATGCTCTGGTCGCCAATGCGCATCCCTTCCGGGCTGAGATGGCTGTCAGCATCAATTTTCAGGCCGTTTGCGGTAAAGAGTACCGGCATATTCAGCTGGTTTTTCGTGGTTAATACCACGCTGTCCAGCTGACCGTTTACGCTGACTTTGTCGCCTTTGTCATCGGCGCTGACCCTGAAGTCGCCGCCGTTTGACGCGAAGCGCTCACTGGTCTGCGCATTGTTGTAGTCCAGCGGCAGCAGATGAATGGCCGAGACGGTCGCACCACCGTAGCCAACACGGGTATCAGCCTGAACGATCGACTGCCCTTTGGTCATCTCGAACAGTTTTTTAACTGCGTCGGTATTTTCCAGCTGGGTATGGACGGAAGCCATGCTGGGAATAAGGTTGAATTTTTTCAGCTGAGCCAGCGGGAAGGGGCCGTGGTCGATCTTTTCGTCAAATACGATGCTCTGACCGGGTTTGATAATCGAGTTGTCTTCGGTCTGCGAGCTGGATTGCAGCACCAGGCGCGTTTTGCTGCTGAACACGCCACGCTGGAAGTCCTGGTAGCTTAATTGCAGGCGGCTCTCAGGAGAGAGCGTGTTGAGCTGGGCGTTGGCGTTCTGCACCAGCTGATCCATGTTTTTTTCCAGCTGCTTGCCGGTAAACCAGGCCGCGCCAGTCCAGATTACGCCGAGCGCAACCACCACGCCGACCGCTATCTTTGTCTTTTTCATCTGTAACTTCGTCCTTTCAGGTTACTGGTGCCGGCAAATCCGTTCAGCTGGCAAATGCCCGGCGAATAAAAAACGCCGCGTGGGCGTTTTTTGCTTAATATCTGGATAACTATAGCAATTGCAGCAGTTGACGTCAGCCGCATTTGGCTCATTCGTTATAAACGCGTGCAACACGGCCGCTGCCCGCCAGGCTGACGGGCGATTCGCAGGCGGGGATAAAGCAGGACTCGCCGGGCAGCAGCGAAAGCTGCTGTTGCCCCGCCTGTACCGTCGCCTGCCCCTCAAGGCAGAACAGGATCGCGGCACTCTGCTGGCTGACCGTGAGCGGAGAGGCATCAAGCTGATGCAGGGAGAAGGCAAAGTCCTCAACCGGTACCGGGAAATAGCACGTGTGTCCGTCTGTCACCGGCTGCGTAAGCAGGCTGGCATTGGGTTTTGCTTCAAAGCGCAGGTTACTCATCAGCTCCGGAATATCAATATACTTAGGCGTCAGGCCCGCCCTTAACACGTTATCTGAGTTAGCCATCACCTCAAGCGCCACGCCCTGAAGGTAGGCATGAGGGGTTTCAGCAAACAGAAACATCGCCTGACCCGGCTGGAGTTCAATAACGTTTAGCAGCAATGGGGAAAACAGACCGCTGTCGTCAGGGTACTCAGCCGCAATAAGGTGGATGGTGTCCCAGGGCTCGCCCTGCTGGCCCTGACCTGCGGCTCGCAGTACATCCAGCGCCAGGCGCTTCTCCTCGCCGCTCATCGACAGCAGGGCGGTAAACAGCGCCGACAGCCCGTTCATCGCCGGTGAGAGCAGGAAGTGGGCGATAGCGGGGTGCGCCCCGGAAACCGGTTGCAGCAGTGAGACAATCTCATGCAGTTCGCGAAAGCCGTTAATCGCCTTGAAGGGCGTCAGGGCGAAGACGAGTTCTGGCTTATGATTAGCATCCTTGTAGTTACGCTCGGCCGCTGCGAGATCGATACCGGCGGCGTTCTCCCTGGCGAAGCCGGCTTCTGCGGCTGCTTTGCTGGGATGTACCTGGATGGAGAGGGGCCTGTCGGCACAGAGCACTTTGAACAGAAAGGGCAGCTCGCCAAACTGTTTTGCTACCTTGTGGCCCAGAAGCCGCTCTTTATCGGCCTCGATGACCGTCCGCAGGGAGCAGGACTCGCCGTTACTCTCAATATGGGAGGGGCTTTTAGGATGGGCACCCATCCAGAGTTCAGCCATCGGTTCGCCCTGAGGATTGGCGATGCCGTAGAGCTCGGTTAACGCCGTGGGGCTGCCCCAGGCATAGTTTTGTACCGAGTTAATTAATTTTTTCATCAATACTCATCCCTAATTTGATCATCACTGGGCGTATTAAAGCAGAAAACTACTGGAAAAAAACAAGGTTAAAGGCAAGAAACAAAATTTTTTTCTGCGCTGAAATCCGGTATAGCCGATCCCCGCAGCCGCGCTATTTTCTCTGCCTTCATTGCAAAAGTAAAACGATCGGTTTACTTTTTAATGATGAGAAAAAAACAGGCAATTATCAGCACGGCGGAACGACTGTTCTATACCAACGGTTTCCATGCCACCAGTACGGACCGCATCTGTAGCGAGGCGGGCGTGTCAACGCGTACCCTCTATCGCTACTTTCCCTCGCGGGAGGCGCTGACCGCAGCGGTGATGACCGAACGCGATGACAGGTTTTTTCAGGCGCTGCTTCCGCCTCAGGAGCCGGAAGCCATCGGGCAGCTGTTCCGCGTACTCGGACAGTGGATGGAGGAGCAGGGTAGCATGGGCTGTTTCTTTCTGAAGGCCTGGGGGGAATATACCGGACAGGATGTGATGCTGTCAGCGCAGGCGCTGGGCCATCGCTACCGGATGCGTGAGTATATTGCATCCAGCATCAGGCACTGTTCAGGCAGCGGGAGCGCCTCGCTGGCGGATGCCGTATGGATGCTGTTTGAGGGCGCGGTGACCTCGGCGCTCATCATCGGGCCCGTCGCGGCCCTCAGAGCGGGGGAGGCGGCAGCACAGCTGGTTGCCCGAGCGGGTGAGCCATCATGAAATCCACGCGGGTATTAGGCGTAACGGGGTTTGCACTGATTGCGGTCACCTATGGGATGGCGAGATTCTCATGGGGACTGATGCTACCCGCCGTCACCCGGGATATTCCCTTTAGTCCGCGCATGGCGGGCGTACTGTCGGCCTGCAGCTTTGCGGCTTACTGCCTGTCCGTCACGGCGGCATCCCGGCTGGCGGAACGTTTTGGCCCTAAACTTCCCGCGGCCGCGGCGGCAGGCTGCGCGGCGATTGGCTTGCTGCTGCTCGCCCTCTCGTCCGGCCCCGTCATGCTTGCGGCAGGGCTGTTTATTGCGGGCACAGGGCCTGGCCTGGCCTCGCCGTCCCTCGCCGCAGCGGTTAGCCAGCGGGTGGAGGAGAAAAAACAGCCGCAGGTAAACACCATTATCAATGCCGGGACCGGCTGCGGCATTATTCTCAGCGTACCGATATTACTCTACCTGCCAGGCGGCTGGCGCGCAGCCTGTGTGGTGTTTGCCGCTTGTGCACTGGCCTGTCTGATCCCCGTTATCCGCTCTCTGCCCGGCGAGGGCATCAGGCGCGACGGAGAGAAACAGGGCTGGCGCGAAACGCTGGTGCAACGCCCGGTGCTACGGCTGGTGATTATCGCCTTTGTCAGTGGAATGGCCAGCGCGGGCTGGTGGAGCTTTGGGCCCGAGATCCTGCAGCATCATAGCGGCGTGGACGCAGATACCACCAGTTTACTCTGGCTGGTAAGCGGCGGAGCGGGAATAGCAGGCGCGCTAACGGGGCCGGTGGCATCGTTAATCGGCATGAACCCGGTCTACCGTCTTTCGCAGCTGTTTATGGCGGCACCGCTGCTGCTGCTGGCATTTCTCCATCATTTCTCCTGGTGGCTGTTACCGGCGGTTGCGCTCTGTGGGGTGGGCTACATCACCCTCTCTGGCGTGCTGCTGGTGTATGGCGCGTCCGCCACCAAAGCAGCGCCGGCAACCGGCGTTGGCGTGGTGTTTTTCACCCTCGCAGCGGGTCAGGTGGCAGGCTCGCTGGTTTTCGGTACGCTCTATTCATCGGCAGGTGCCGTTATTGCCCTGACGCTTTTCGCGGCGCTGGGCGGGGTAGTGATGTTAGTCCTGCCACAGGGAAATGACGGCAGCGGCAGATAATGTTAATTTATTGTATGTAACTTTGCCGCTCCGGTTGTTACCTGGAAGGCAAAGTAAAGTCGATAAATGACAGAGTGCTAAGGAGACAGTGATGGCCGCCACACGCATTGAAAAAGATTCAATGGGATCGATAGAGGTTCCGGCAGATAAACTCTGGGGTGCGCAGACGCAGCGCTCACTGGAACACTTCCGCATTTCAACCGAAAAAATGCCTGTCGAACTGGTACACGCGCTGGCGCTGACCAAGCGGGCAGCCGCGAAGGTGAATAACGATTTAGGGCTGCTGCCCGCTGAGCGCGCCAATGCCATTATCAGCGCGGCTGATGAAGTGCTGGCAGGGAAACACAGCGAAGAATTCCCGCTGGCTATCTGGCAAACCGGTTCCGGTACGCAGACCAACATGAACATGAATGAAGTGCTGGCGAACCGGGCGAGTGAACTACTGAACGGTGAACGCGGTATGTCTCGTCTGGTGCACCCTAACGATGATGTCAACAAGAGCCAGAGTTCAAATGATGTCTTCCCTACTGCGATGCACGTTGCTGCGGTGGTGGCCGTTCAGGAAAAGCTTATTCCCCAGCTTAAAGCGCTACAGGTGACGCTTGATAGTAAGGCCAAATCCTTTAGCGACATCGTGAAAATAGGGCGTACGCACCTTCAGGACGCCACGCCGCTCACCCTGGGCCAGGAAATTTCCGGCTGGGTTGCCATGCTGACTCACAACCTCAGGCATATCGAACAGAGCCTGCCTCACGTGGCGGAGCTGGCGCTGGGCGGAACAGCGGTAGGCACCGGACTGAATACCCATCCTGAATATGCCGTGCGGGTCGCGAAAGAGCTGGCCGATCGGACCGGCTTGCCCTTCGTCACCTCACCAAACAAGTTTGAGGCGCTGGCGACCTGTGACGCACTGGTGCACGCACACGGTTCGCTGAAAGGGCTGGCGGCCTCGCTGATGAAAATTGCTAACGATGTGCGCTGGTTATCCTCCGGGCCTCGCTGTGGTATCGGTGAGATAGCGATCCCTGAAAATGAGCCAGGCAGCTCGATTATGCCCGGTAAAGTTAACCCGACCCAGTGTGAATCCATGACTATGCTCTGTAGCCAGGTTCTGGGCAATGACGTTGCCGTCAACATCGGCGGCGCTTCCGGTAACTTCGAGCTGAATGTTTACCGCCCGATGATTATTCATAACTTCCTGCAATCGGCACGCCTGCTCGCTGATGGTATGGACAGCTTTAATCATCACTGCGCGTCAGGAATCGAACCTAACCACGATCGCATCAGCCAGCTGTTAAATGAATCGCTGATGCTGGTGACCGCGCTGAATACGCATATCGGTTACGACAAGGCAGCGGAAATCGCCAAGAAGGCGCACAAAGAGGGGTTAACCCTCAAGGCGTCGGCCCTGAAGCTGGGCTATCTGAACGAGGAACAGTTTGATGAGTGGGTCCGTCCGGAAGAGATGGTCGGCAGCATGAAGGCCTGATCGCCCCCGAACGGGCCATGATGTTCATGTCATGAAAAACGCCTGATGCAGCCATCAGGCGTTTTAAAAGGGTAAGTCGCCGCGCGCATCACGTGCGGGTCAATTTTCCGCTACAGTTAACCTACCTGTTCTCTTTAAGCTACCTGAAATCATGACTTTTTCTTCGCCACTTTGGCTACACGGCCGTCTTCGGCTGTTAATTTCCATTGCCGCCGGACTGATCTGTTTCTTTAATCTTCCAACCCATCTGGGCATATTACAGCGCCTGCTCATCGGCTGGAACGTGCTGGCCTGGCTGTATCTCTTCTTCCTGTGGTTTCGCATGTTGCGTACGGAGGCAAAGGATATTCCGCATATTGCCAAAACGCAGGATGAGGGGGCCACCCTGGTACTCAGCATGGTTACGATCACCTGTCTGGTCAGTATTATGGCCATCCTGATGGAGCTGGCGTCGCTTAAGCATCTCGAAGGAACACCGCGTGCACTGCATCTGCTGCTGACGGCGGCGACGCTGATTGTCTCCTGGGCGTTATTGCCGACCTCTTTCGCCATTCATTACGCCCATCACCATTATCTGCACCGCAGTGACGATGTCACGCCAATGATATTTCCTGAAAAGCCCGCTGAGCCAGGCTATTGGGATTTTCTCTATTTTTCATTTACCATTGCCGTTGCGTCCCAAACGGCCGATGTGGCGACGGGCACAACCGATATGCGGCAAATAGCTCTCCTCCAATCGGTTATATCATTTGTGTTTAATCTGGCCATTTTGGGATTGTCGATTAACGTTGGCGCAGGCTTATTAAGCTAATAAACGCGGACGGCGCCCTGGAGCTTTGCAGGAACAAAACCTGAACACCGTCTTAAGCCTGAATTTTATCGCGATGCTTAACTTATGCAGGCCAGCAGGCAGTGGTCAGGGGTTGCGGCTTTATTTAACCTGCTCTGAGACGGTCCGCAAGAATGATTTTTGTTCAATTTATTCTGTCGCTGTAAAGATGCAGACGGGAAATGACCGGGAACAGGGGTTTAGCCTCTGGCTTAAATCGATGCGTGATGTTACCGACATTGTAATTCAGCAGATCACCTATTTTAGGTACGCTTGCACTATCCGGGCAAAGCACCAGCAGCGGGGAGGGGCAGGCAAGCTGAGTTTGTTTTTGCTGCTGCTTATTCCAGACTCTGGCAATTGGCTGGACCTTAACGGGCCGTTTAATCTTCAGTACTGCTGAAGTCGGCAGGGAATTAATTGTCGCCATTTCCTGCTCAATTTTTTCGGCCCATTGCTCCCGGCTCCATGGAGCCTGGCTCCTGCCAGAGGTGAGGCTCTTTTTTAGCTTCGCCAGGATCTCATCACGGCTCACCGTTTTTATAATATGCTTATTCGCCCAGCCAAACCGAACGGAGTCGGGCGCATGCAGCAGGGTGATAGTGCGGTAAGCGTTTAACGTAATAAGCCCCCGAAGATGTGTATGGACAAATTCAAAACGCTCCTCGCTGGGCACGCCGGATTCGACGGTAATAATTTGCTCTAGTCTCTGCTTAAGTTTATTAACAGCTGACACCTGTTCAGTGATTAATGATGCTATTCCCTCAGAAGCCTCCAGACATATTACGCCAGGCAGCCGGACGGCCGCTTTTGTGCTGGTGGTTTCGGACTGATGTTGCATAAACAGATGGCTGTAATGCGCCAGGGTACGAGCAAGTGCAGGCCGGGCCAGGTGCTGCTGCACGGCGATCTCGCTCAAGGGTTCATGCTCTTCACCCTTTTGTACGAGGGGAAGCTCAAACACGCGGGCCGCCAGCAGGCGCTGTTCGGGCAGCAGGGCGGCAAGACTGCTTAGCTCAGCCTCCAGCTGGCCGACACAGCGATGAAGATTATCTACGGCATCATAATACTGGCTCATCTGAATTACCTTAGTTACAACATACTAATAACCCGTCAGGATAGGGAATATTATCAACAGGGATGGCGTAATGAAAGCTGGAAAATATAACAGGGCAGGGAAATAGTGGGACAACGCAGGCAGAGTATACAGCAGAAACTCACCGCGCCAGCCGGGCCAGCGCGGTGGCAGAAGATTAAATCAGGAAATCTTCCAGTTTTTTACCCTGGTCCAGCGCCTGCTTAATTATTGCTGGCGTACGGCCCTGACCGGTCCATGATTTAGTTTCGCCATTCTCATCTTTGTACTGGTATTTAGCGGGACGAGGTGCACGCTTAGAACGTGATTTACCGGAGGTATTCTCGGCTGACGTCAGTTCGCTTAAATCAATGCCGTCGTCTAACAGCATCTGGCGATATTTTGCCAGCTTCTCTTCTTTTTCTTTGATTTCAGAAGCGATGGCGGCTTCTGCATCACGGCGTTCGTTAACGACCGCTTCTAGCTTTTCCAGCATCTCTTCCAGTTCAGATAATGAAACTTCACGAGCCTGTGCACGAAGGGTTCGAATGTTATTTAGTACTTTCAGAGTTTCGCTCATAAAGGGATCCGTAGTGTTAGAGTGGTTTAAAATTAATCAGTGTACGTTTCGAAAACCAGTGTACAGACAAATTCGGCGGTTAAAAACACCTAAATATAAAAAATAGCGATTTTATTTTATTTATTCTGCTTTTTTGCCATTCTACAGCCAAACGGGGAGGCTAATTAGAACATCATTGTTAAGAACATTCCTGGGGGGCATGGGTAAAAGAAGGTGATGAAAGCATAAATCCGGCGAAGGATTTCCTCATTACACCTATCCAATGCCGAATTAGATTATTGCTGTCCTAAATAGCGGTGGGTAATACGTACACCCTGTTGCGTAGCCCGCCTACACCCTGCGCAATACAGGCACGGTATGAATACCTGTATGGACATCCCGTGCGGACATCCTTATGTCTTATGCGGCACAGGTGCAGGCATTCCTGCGCCCGGTGGTCTGTTAATCGCCCTGGCTTACCCGGTGCCCCCTCTGGAAAAGTGCTTTAGCAGGACGTTTATTCACTCCCGGGGTCAACATGACGCATTATTATCGGATGAGGCTTGCAGACAACCGGCCCAGAGATTTTTAAATCAGCGCAACCGCTCACTCTGCTGATGGGTTACGACCGACAATGCTAAATTTTTAATAAAGACAGCTGTAAAAAAAAGTCATCATTTTTAACAGATTTCATTAGTTACAACATACTTTAAGCGAAGGAGCACTTCGCGTTGCTTTAATATACAGCCCATCTGTGCTCGGTAGTTGCTGAAAATACCTTTCGGGCATCACCACAAAAAAAGGGCCAGACCTGAAGTCTGACCCTTATGATTTAACACCGGTTAATTATGCCTCGGGGAAGGGCATTGAGTTACCGGGTGCTTCGCGGTGAATATGCAGGAAGGTCAGGTGACGCTCGTACTGATCGAGAATGTCATTAATCACCTGCTCTTTGGTGTAGTCCATCAGATCGTTACCCTGCGTACCTTCCAGCAGGAAGGTCTCAAGCCGGAAATAATCTGACTTACCGCTGCGGGCGCGGTAGGTAAAGGCCGGCACCGAATAACGTTGCGGCCAGATCTGGTAAAGGAAGCTCTGCTCCTCGCCGAGATTGACCAGCATCTCAATATGGTTCAGACGCTCGTCTTCCAGCGGAGGCAACTCACTTACCTGTACCTGGGCGCCGCGGCGCTCCAGCTCAACCGCCACCTCTTCCATCGCCGGGCGACAGACGTTATCCAGCATCTTTTTCGTGTGCGTGCTGCCCGGATAGTTCATCACGCGTGAAATGCGCTGTTTCCAGTTGAGGCGATCCTCACGTGAAACCGGCACCGGTGGCGTGCTGACCGCGCTGCTGGCCCGACGGTGATCTTCCACCTTCAGAGACTTATACAGCCCGGCCATCACAAAGAAGATCACAAAGCTAAAGGGCAGGCCCATAATCACCGTGGTCTTCTGCAGGGCGCTCACGCCGTTTACCATCAGCATGCTGAGCGTCAACAGTCCAATAGCAATTGACCAGAAGATACGTATCCAGTTGGGGGCATCGTTATTGATATCGCTCAGCTGTGACGTAAAGTTACCCAGCACCAGCGAACCTGAGTCCGCCGAGGTGACATAGAACAGCAGGCCGGTGATCGTGGCGACCGAAGCACTAAAGGTAAACGCCGGATACTGCGCCAGCAGGCTGTAAAAACCGCGCTCCGGGTGCGCCAGCGTTTCCTGGGCCAGCGCCAGATTACCGTGAATAATTTCATTCAGCGCGCTGTTGCCAAAGACAGACAGCCACAGCAGGGTGAAAATAAAGGGTATGGTAAGCGTACCGACCACAAACTGACGAATGGTTCTTCCGCGTGAAATACGGGCGAGGAACAGACCCACAAACGGCGACCAGGCAACCCACCAGGCCCAGAAGAACAGCGTCCAGTTGTTCATCCATTCGGTTGGGCGATCGAAGGCGAAGCTGTTCAGCGTCATGCTCATAAAGCGGCTAATATAGTCGCCCACGTTCAGCACCAGTGCATTAAGCAGGAAGCTGGTATCGCCCATAAACAGCACAAACAGAATCAGCCCCAGCGCCAGCAGCACGTTTATCTCTGACAGGATACGTATACCCTTGTTCACGCCGGAGGTCACTGAGATGGTTGCCATAATCACCGATAGCGCAATCAGCCCGGCCTGCGCCGTTAAGCCTTCAGGGACGTCAAACAGCACCTTCAGGCCGTAGTTAAGCTGCACCACCCCAATCCCCAGCGTCGTGGCGATACCAAAAATGGTGCCCACCACGGCGGCGATATCCACGGAGTGGCCGATCGGCCCGTTAATGCGTTTACCAAAGATAGGGTAGAGCGCAGAGCGAATGGTCAGCGGCAGCCCATAGCGGTAGCTGAAGTAGCCCAGCGCGATGCCCATCAGGGCGTACATTGCCCAGCCGGTCAGGCCGTAGTGGAACAGCGTCCAGACCATCGCCTGTCGCGCGGCTTCCATCGTCTGGCCCTGGCCTTCCGGCGGCATCATATATTGCGTGACGGGTTCGGCGACGGAGAAAAACATCAGGTCGATACCGATCCCCGCAGCGAACAGCATCGCGGCCCAGCTCATCAGGCTAAATTCTGGTTTTGACTGTTCCGGCCCCAGCTTGATTGAGCCGAATCGTGAGGCGGCGATCGCTACCACAAATACGATATATACCGTTGCGGCCAGCAGGTAATACCAGCCGAAAGTGGCGGAAACCCACGCCAGCGTTTTATTAATCCAGCGGTCGGCAAAATCGGTAAAAAGAATGGTGGTCACTGAGAAAAGCAGGATCAGGGCGGCGGAAGTATAAAAAACCACCGGGTTAATGCGGTCCTGCTGTGGCTTTTTAGGTAATTCTGTCGTCGGCATATCGTCTCCGAAAATTGCACAAGGAGTATCCCGATCTTCGCAAAGCGTCCCTTAGCGCATACTGGGAAAAAGGCCGTATATCCGCTAATTACACTGGGGAAGGTATCAGGTGTAATTTTCTTGATGATAATGAGTAAGTTAATTCATATTTCTACTTTCCCTGGCGAGTGAAGTTTCATTTATAATCCACTATCATAGGTTTTATTGATTGAGCATTCAATTAAAAATAATTTCACACTCGTTTACCGCTAAATACCATCATGAGTGTTGGGGTTTTATTAGCGGACAGAACAGTATAGAAGACAAATAGAAGACCAGTGAAATTTATAATGGGAAGGGTAATTATTATCTGGGCGCTGGCGGTATTTTATTCGTATGCGACGGACAACGGCTAAAATAATGCCGCCATAACGTCTCCGTATGGCGGCTGGCAGAAAAACAATCACGATTTAAGGATGGCGGTGCCACACAGGCTGCTGTGGCCAGAGATCAAAATGATGCATAAAGATCATGTGCCCGCCAGTACCGGCTTCTCCGAGAGCTGCACCCCTAATGGCGTCAGGCTGGTGCTACCGGTCGAGACGACGCCCGTATCCTGCTGACCGGTGGGAGTGCTTTCAACCAGATGAGCCGCGACTCCGTTAAAGGAGGCTAAGCCCAGCACAAGCGCAGCTGCTGTCATAATCTTTTTCATCATCAAGCCTCATCGGTTCTGTGTGGTGAATCACAGGCAACGACGTGATAGTTACTGGTAAATAACGGCCGTGGCATGCATACGGTTATTGCCGGTGGTTGACGTGATGCGGAATGCCGATGCACCTGCGGCGTCCGCTTTAGCCGACAGCCGTGATTCCAGCGTTGAGAGATTACTCCCCGAGGCGGATACCACCCCAATGGCCTGCTGATTGCTGGGCTGTGACCCCACAATGTCAGCGGCAAAACTGCCGAAGGAAACAGTTGCCAGTAGCAGGGCGGCCAGGGTAATTATGCGGTTTTTCATGGTTTGTTCTCGCGTATGTTTAATGTTATTGAGGGTGTTGAACGCTATTAGTTAACGATCAATAACTAAATGCTAGGCTCGTTAAAGGCCTCCGTCAATGCTATTTTATTATCGTTCGTTAATAAATTCGATAAGCGTTTGATTAGATTGTTTTTAAACTGACCATTTTTTTATTTCTCAGCGCCGTGTTCTTGAGGGAGGAGGTCGTCAGGCGGCGACAGAACGCGGCACTCGACAGCGAGGGGGAATGTTTTTATAATGATCGGTAATTTATTTCATGCTGCCGCTAACGCTAAGAGAGGAGCTATGACCGAACGGGAAACCTGCGTGCCGAAAAGTCGGGGAAGACCCAAGACCTTTGATCGTCAGGCAGCACTGGATAAAGCCCTGGATCTGTTCTGGCGTCATGGGTATGAAGCGACCTCTCTGTCTGACCTGGTCGAAGCAACGGGCGCCAAGGCCCCCACGCTTTATGCGGAATTTACCAATAAAGAGGGTTTATTCCGCGCCGTGGTCGATCGCTATATTGAAATCTATGGTGTTCAGCGTCAGGACGCGCTTTCCTGCCCGGAAAGCAGCGTCGCGCAGGGGATTGAGCGCTATTTCCGCTCAACGGCCGCCTGCTTTACCGACGGTAAAAATCCCGCCGGCTGTTTTTTTATTTGCACCTCAACGGCGCTCTCCGCTGACTCCGCTGCCGTAGCGGATATGCTGCGCTCACGGCATAAAAATCTGGAAAATCAGCTAAAAGCCTTTCTGCTCTCGCGCCAGGCCAGCGGTGAACTGGACGCGCAGACCGATATTTCCGCGCTGACAACCTTTCTGGGATGCATCTTACAGGGCATGTCGGTTCAGGCGCGTGAAGGGGCCACTCGCCACCAACTGGATAGTATTATTGCTACGCTTATGCTGCAATGGCCCGTACTGAGCCGAACAGGCTGTGATAAAGCCATTGTCGAAAACTAAATAAGGAGTTTTGATGACAACTGAATATGCAATCATCGCCGGAGGCTGTTTCTGGTGCACCGAGGCCGTGTTTAAGCAGATTAACGGCGTTGTTTCAGTCGAAAGCGGCTATATTGGCGGCCACGTTGCTAATCCGACCTATCGCCAGGTGTGCAACGGTGATACCGGTCATGCAGAAGCCATCCGCCTTGGGTTCGATCCGGAAAAAATCAGCTATGGCGATCTGCTGGACATCAGCTTTGCCACGCACGATCCAACCCAGCTTAATCGCCAGGGTAACGATATCGGCCCGCAGTATCGTTCGGCTATTTTCCCGTTGAATGAGGCGCAGGCCATCGAAGCTAAAGCCGCAATTGCGCGTGCGCAGCTGGATAACAGCGACCCGATTGTGACGACGATTGAAGCGGCGACGGAGTGGTATCCGGCTGAAGATTATCACCAGAACTACTGGGCTGGCGAAGGTCAGGAGAATCGCTACTGCATGGCAGTGATCCCTCCAAAACTGCAGAAGCTGAAGAAGCGCTTCGCCGATCGTACCCTGTAATTCGTTGTAACCGGGCAGCAGGCACGTGGCCTGCTGCCTGCTTTTATTTCTAAACAGCCTGACTTCTTAAACGCATACCTACCGCCAGCGCGACGGTGAGTAACAGAATAATAAACCCTGCAATGCCATTCCAGCCGAAGTTATGCCAGAAAACCCCTCCCAGCGTGCCTGCCAGACTCGAACCCAGATAGTAGCTAAAGAGATAAAGCGAAGATGCCTGGCCTTTAGCCCGCCTTGCTCGTGGGCCGATCCAGCCGCTGGCCACCGAATGGGCAGCAAAAAAGCCTGCGGCAAAGATCATCATACCGAGGCAAATCAGCCACACGTTGCTGAACAGGGTGATCGCCGCACCAGATACCATCATTGAGGTTGAAAAAAGCAGCACGCTGGCGCGGCCATATTTGGCGGTCATTGCGCCCGCCTTAGGCGAGCTCCACGTCCCGGTCAGATAGACCACCGACAGCAGACCGACAATGGCCTGACTGAGCGAATAGGGCGGTGCCAGCAGACGGTAGCCAATATAGTTAAACAGGGTGACAAAAGCCCCCATCAGCAGGAAACCCTCGGCGAAAAGCAGCGGTAAGCCGCTGTCGCGCCAGTGGAGCCGAAAGTTAATAAACAGACTGCGTGGCCTGAGGGAGGCGGGTCGGAAATGGCGCGAAGGCGGCAGAATTTTCCAGAACATCAGCGCCGAACCGAGCGCGAAACAGCCAATCACCGCCAGCGCGACCCGCCATGAGCTGAAATCGGTGATCACCCCACTCAGCAGACGACCACTCATCCCACCAATCGAGTTACCGCTGATATACAGGCCCATTGAGAACGCCACGACGCTGGGGTGGATCTCCTCACTCAGATAGGTCATTCCTACGGCAGCGACGCCACTCAGCGCCAAACCGGTCAGCGCCCGCATAATTAGAATGCCGTGCCAGCTACTCATGGTGGCCGAAATCAGGGTAAAGATCGCCGCCAGCAGCAGGGCGGTGACCATCACCGACTTACGGCCAATGGCGTCAGAGAGCGGACCGGTGATCAGCAATCCAAGTGCCAGAAGGGCAGTGGAAATGGAGAGCGAGATACTGCTGGCGGCGGGAGAAATGGCAAACTCCTGCGAAAGCACCGGCAGTATTGGCTGTACGCAGTAAAGCAGGGCGAACGTCGCCAGACCGGCAGAGAAAAGCGCCAGCGTAACGCGCATAAACTGTGGCGTGCCGCGTTTAATATAGAGATTAACGCCCCGGGTCGCAGCCGGTGCATCATCACCACCTGCCTTTATTTTTGCGGCATGAGGAGGGTAACCGGTGCTGTCAACCGGTTGGGGGGCCTCGGATGCGTCGTTATCGGGCCGGGTATTAACCGCAGCAGGGCAATCGTCGCTGCCCAGACCGGCGGTGTGAGATAAATGATTCACTGCTATTCCCTGATTTTTGAATGAAGGTTCACGGCTTTTACTTTATTGAGCTATTAATATGATGTCTAATATATTAATAATCTTAAATGATACATATAACCTATGAATATTGAGCTGCGACACCTGCGCTATTTTATTGCCGTCGCTGAAGAGCTGCATTTTGGCCGTGCCGCGCAGCGGCTAAACATTTCTCAACCGCCTCTGAGCCAGCAGATCCAGATTCTGGAACAGCAGATGGGTGCCCGTCTGCTTGCGCGCACTAATCGCAGCGTGCAGCTGACGGCGGCAGGCGCTCAGTTTCTGATTGATGCCCGCCAGATTATAGAGAGTGTTACGCAGGCGGCAGATAAAGCCCAGCGGCTGCATAACGGACATGAAGGAATACTGCGTATTGGCTTTACCTCTTCAGCGCCTTTTGTTACCGCGGTTTCCGAGGCGCTATTCGCCTTTCGTCAGCGCTTCCCGCAGGTACATATTCAGATGCAGGAGATCAATACGCGCCAGCAGATCGACCCGCTGCTAAAGGGGCGTCTTGATCTGGGCGTAATGCGCAATACGCCGCTGCCCGACAGATTGCAACATCAGCTTATGCTGCGCGAACCCCTCTGTGCAGTCGTGCATCGTGCCCACCGGCTGGCGAACCAGCCGCGTATATCGATAACCCAGCTGGCGAAGGAACCCTTTGTTTTTTTTGACCCGCAGGTCGGCACCGGATTGTATTCCGAAATTCTCAGGCTGCTGGCGCAATATGGCATCGTGCCTGATATTGCCCAGGAAGTGGGGGAGGCCATGACGATCCTCGGCCTGGTGGCTACCGGTCTGGGCGTATCGCTTCTTCCTGCCTCGTTTCGACGTGTACAGCTGGAGGATATTTGTTGGATACCGCTCCATGAAGAGGATGCCTGGACCGAAATGTGGCTGGTATGGTCGGCTAAACGGGAGCTGAGCGCGCCGATTGAACAGATGAAAGCACTGCTTTTACAGCATGAAAACTGATATTTGGCCTGCTGTACGGCACCTTTATGTGCAGCCAGTCACAATTCCAGCCAAATATTTGACGCCAACATTTAAGTGTTTCACCATGCCCCTAAGGTTTATTTTGAGGCGCGAAAATAAGTGTGAGCGGGAGCATGATAATGGAGGGTCAGCCTGGTCATATCGATCGGATTAAACAGATTAACGCCGGGGCGGTGTACCGCCTTATTGACCGTTTTGGCCCTATATCGCGTATCGATCTCTCCCGCGAGGCCCGCCTTGCGCCTGCCAGTATCACAAAAATTGTGCGCGAAATGCTTGAAGCCCATCTGGTGCAGGAAACCGAGTTTGAAGAGGCCGGCAGCCGGGGGCGGCCCGCAATCGGTCTGATCCTTGACACCGTTGCCTGGCATCACCTCGCAGTCCGGATTGGCAAGGGGGAGATGACGCTGGCCCTGCGCGATCTCAGCAGCAGGCTGGTGGTGGAAGAGCAGCGTCCACTGCCCGCCGAGGCGGATAAACCGCTACTGACTCGAATTATTGCCGAAATAGACGCCTTTTTTATCCGCCATCAGCATCGGCTTGAAAGGCTGACCGCCATCGCGATAACCCTGCCGGGGATTCTGAATGTGAAGCAGGGCATTGTGCATCGAATGCCTTTTTATTCGATTAACGATATGCCGCTTGGCCCGGCCTTAGAGCAACGCACCGGCCTGCCGGTCTATATTCAGCATGATATCTGTGCCTGGACGCTGGCGGAGGCGTTGTTTGGTGCGTCTCGTCATACGAAGGACGTTATTCAGGTGGTTATCGATCACAATGTCGGAGCCGGGGTGATTACCGGCGGGCAGATGCTGCATGGAGGCAGCAGCACGCTGGTTGAGATAGGGCATACTCAGGTCGATCCTTATGGGCAACAGTGCTACTGCGGCAACCATGGCTGTCTGGAAACGGTGGCCAGCACCACGGCCATGCTCGAGCTGGCCGCCCAGCGGATGCGCACCACACCGCACTCCACTTTGCATCAGCAGCCTCTGACCCTCGATTCCCTGTGCGATGCGGCGCTGGCCGGTGATGCGCTCGCCCGGGACGTTATTATTGATGTGGGTCACAGCGTGGGGCGCATTCTGGCCATCATGGTTAATCTGTTCAATCCGCAAAAAATCCTGATTGGCTCACCGCTTAATCGCGCCATGGAAATTCTCCATCCGGCGATCGCAGACTGCATTCGGCGCCAGTCTTTACCCGATTACAGCGACAGGATCAGCGTGGAGCCCACGCATTTTCACAATACCGGTACGATGCCCGGCGCCGCGCTGGTCAAGGATGCTCTCTATAACGGTACGCTGCTGGTAAAACTGTTGCAGGGCTAATGATTACCCCCCGCCGTTTAAGACCGGATTTAACGTATTGATTACGCGTAATGACAAAATATTGCGCTAACGCAAGCCTTGCTGTTTTACCCTGCCTTAATATGCCCGCACGAAATGTTAATAATTATTTGTCATTTGGTCGGTAACGACCTGCGGAGCTGAACATGTTGAAGCGTTTATTTGTTACGGGTACGGATACAGAAGTCGGTAAAACAGTGGTCAGCCGTGCTCTTCTGCAAAAACTGGCGGAAGGGAATAAACGTACCGTCGGCTATAAGCCCGTGGCGAAGGGAAGCCAGCAAACGGCAGAGGGTGTACGTAATAAAGATGCGCTGATCCTGCAGGTCTCTTCCTCCGTTCAACTACCCTACGCGGTGATTAACCCTATAACGCTGCTGGAGGACGAGATCAGTACCAGCCGCGATGCATCAATTGATTATCCTAAGCTGAGTCAGGGGCTGTCGGCGCTGGCCGGGCAGGTGGATCACGTTGTGGTAGAGGGAACCGGCGGCTGGCTCAGCCTGATGAACGATCTGCGACCGCTTTCTGCGTGGGCGGTAACGGAGAAGCTGCCGGTGGTTATGGTGGTGGGCATCAAGCTGGGCTGCATCAGTCACGCATTGCTGACGGCGCAGGCGATCGCTAACGACGGGCTGCCGCTGCTGGGTTGGGTGGCAAACCGCATTAACCCTGGGCTGGCGCATTACGCGGAGATTATTGCGGTGCTGGAGGAGAAAATCCCCGCTCCGCTGCTGGGCGAGCTTCCCTATCTCCCCCGGGCGGAGGGAAGAGATCTGGCGAAATATATCGATTTAAGCCCGCTGCGGTGACAGGGTTGTGATGTTTGCAGGAAGGTCAAAACCCGCCCGGTGACAGGGCTATGTTGCGGGTCAGAACGCCGGGGCGCCGTAAACCCCTCCCTGGGGGCTTCACTGCCGCATCCCTGCGGCAGAGACCCGGCTAATCTGCTCCGTAACACCGCCTTCTGGCTGCGGAGTGGGCTGCGGGTTCTCTGGCAGTGGCTAAGGTCAAAACCTGATCCGATTACGACAGCCTTACCTGCCGAAAATTTTGTAGGCCGGGGCCGGACATGAAGAGGTTTTTAACAGCGACAACGGTCCCCGCAAGGCTTTGCACCGCATCACCGCAATGACAGCGAACGTCACAGATGCCAGCCTGATCAAAACCCGCCCGGTGACAGGGCTATGTTGCGGGTCAGAACGCCGGGGCGCCGTAAACCCCTCCCTGGGGGCTTCACTGCCGCATCCCTGCGGCAGAGACCCGGCTAATCTGCTCCGCAACACCGCCTTCTGGCTGCGGAGTGGGCTGCGGGTTCTCTGGCAGTGGCTAAGGTCAAAACCTGATCCGATCATGACAGCCTTATCTGTCGAAAATGTTGTAAGCCGGGGCCGGACATGAAGAGGTTTTTAACAGCGACGACGTAGCCCGAGGCCAGGCGTGTCCGCGTGACAACGGCCCCCGCAGGGCTTTGCACCGTATCAACGCAATGACAGCAAACGTTACAAATGCCAGCCAGGTCAAACCCGCTCTGGTGATGGGGCTATGTTGCTTGCAGGCAGATCAACCCCCCCCGGTGACAGGGCTATATTGCGGGTCAGAACGCCGGGACGCCGTAAACCCCTCCCTGGGGGCTTCACTGCCGCATCCCTGCGGCAGAGACCCGGCTTATCTGCTCCGCAACACCGCCTTCTGGCTGCGGCGTGGTCTGTTAATATTCTGGCGCAGACCGGGGTCAGAATCTGATTCAGTGGCATGCCTTTGATATGGGCCTGAAGGTCAAAACCACTCCCGACCGGGGTAATGTTATCTGTCGACAGCTATTATGTAGTCTGGGACTGGACGTGAAGAGGTTTTTAGCAGCGACAACGTAGCCTGAGGCCAGGCGGGGACCGTTGGCTGAGCGGACCGTCGAGCGCAGGGATGCGCGAGCCGAGCCCACACGGACGTGCTTGCGGCGTGTCCGCGTGACAAGGGTCCCCGCAGGGCTTTGCACCTTATCACCGCAATGACAGCAAACGTTACAAATGCCAGCCAGGTCAAAACCCGCTCCGGTGACAGGGCTATGTTGCTTGCAGGCAGGTCAAAACCGGCTCCGGTGACAGGGCTATGTTGCGGGTCAGAACGCCGGGGCGCCGTAAACCCGTCCGTGGAGGCTTTGCACCGCGTCAACGCAATGACAGCAAACGTCACCGATGCCAGTCTGGACATGGAGAAGCTGGGACAACGTAGCCTGAGGACAGGCGGGGACCGCTGGGGTAGGTGATTCTTCCCTGGGCCAGCATCCCTGCTGGCACCACAGAACGTACGCCGGGGCAGCACCCGGCGCGGTTACGCCTGGTTCAACGCGCGGCGGGTGCGGCCTGAACTGAGATAGTCGGCGATATAATCCTGGGAAATCTCACCGCTATAGCGTCCCTCTTCATCAACGATCGGCATCCACACCAGGTTATGCTCGTAAAGTTTGGAAAGCACCACGCGCAGATTCTCCTCGGCGCGGCCGGTGACGGTGAATTTGTTCAGCTTTTCAATGCACTCACCGCTGGCACCGCGCGCTTCACGACGCTTAACAAAGCCCAACGGTTTGCCGTCATCATCAACCACGGTAATTGAACGCAGATCGTTATCATCCATCATGCCGAAGGCTTCCGCCAGCGGCGTGGTTTTCTTCGCTGTTATCGTTGGCTGCTGATCGGTAACGTCTCCCGCCTGCACCAGTAACAACCGCTTGAGGGTACGGTCCTGACCGACAAAGGAGCCGACAAATTCGTTCGCCGGTTTCGCCAGCAGCTCGTCGGGGCTGGCGCACTGCACAATTTTGCCCTGGCCAAACACCGCAATGCGATCGCCCAGCTTTAGCGCTTCATCAATATCATGGCTGACCAGCATCACCGTCTTGCGAAGCTGACGCTGCATATCCAAAAACTCGTTCTGAATAGACTCTCGGTTAATCGGGTCAACGGCTCCGAAAGGCTCATCCATCAGCAACACCGGTGGATCGGCTGCCAGCGCACGGATCACCCCGATACGCTGCTGCTGCCCGCCGGATAACTCACGAGGGTAGCGATGCAGGAAGGTTTTCGGATCCAGCGCGACCATGCTCATCAGTTCGCAGGCACGTTCACGACAGCGCTTCTTATCCCAGCCCAGCATACGCGGCACCACGGTAATATTTTCTTCGATGGTCATATTCGGGAACAGGCCAATCTGCTGAATAACGTAGCCAATATTACGACGCAGCGTGACGGTATCCAGCCCGCTGGTGTCCTCTCCGTTAATTAAAATTTTTCCGCTGGTGGAGGAAATCAGGCGATTAATCATCTTCAGCGTGGTGCTTTTGCCACAGCCGGAAGGACCGAGCAAAACGCACATCTCACCTTCCGGCACGTTGAGGCTGACATTATCAACCGCGTTAAAGGTGGTGCCTTTCTGGGTAAAGGTTTTGGTCAGATTTTCCAGTTTTATCATTATCGTATCCCTCTGGGTGTCAGGGCCAGCTGCAGACGGTGCAGCAGCCAGTCGAGAATAATGGCCAGCAGGCAGATCATCAGCGCACCGGTAATCAGCATACGGAGATCGCTGCCGCTGATGCCGTTAAGCAGCAACAGGCCCAGTCCACCCGCGCCGATTACCGCAGCAATCGCCATAACGCCAACGTTCATTACTACGGCAGTGCGGATGCCGCCGAAGATCACCGGCAGGGCCATTGGGATTTCCACCCAACGCAGACGCTGCCAGAAGGTCATGCCGATGCCGATGCCCGCCTCGCGCAGGCCGCCGGGAAGGTTTTCCAGCGCCGTATGGGTATTGCGAACAATGGGCAGCAGCGAATAGAGAAAAACCGCCGTGATGGCAGGTACGACACCGATGCCCTGACCAATCATGGAGAACAGCGGGATCATCAGGCCGAACAGGGCAATCGAGGGAATGGTCAGCACCAGGGTAGCAATGCCCAGCACCGGCGTGGCCAGCCATTTGTAGCGCACAATCAGCACGCCCAGCGGCACGCCAATGATGATAGCCAGTCCAACCGCCAGCACCACCAGCCACAAATGTTGTAGCGTCAGTCCGGCAATATATGACCAGTTATCAATAATATAATGAATCGTGTCCATTCGGGATCCTTAGATCAGGCCTTTAGATTTCAGGAAATCATTAGCCACCTGTTGGGGAGACTGGTGATCGATATCTACACGCTTATTCATTTCGGTAATCGTCTCGTCGGTAATCTGCGCCGACAGCGTATTCAGCGCATCAGCCAGGCCCGGATGAGCCTCCAGCGCCTGTCGCGTGACGACCGGCGTAATGGCATAGCTCGGGAAGAAGCCCTTATCATCCTTGAGGATCTTAAGATCGAACGCCTTTACGCGCCCGTCGGTGGTATACACCAGGCCCACATTGACAAATCCGTCGCGGATAGCGTTGTAAATCAGGCCCGGATCCATCTGGCGGATCTGTGGACGGTCCAGCGGCATCGAATAGGCTTTTTGCAAGGGTTTCAGCCCGTCTGAACGGCCGGCAAACTCAAGATCCAGCCCCAGAAGCCAGTTGTTATCGGGATCGTGCTGACGGACATCTTCAATTTTTGCCGCCAGCTGCGACATAGTATCGATATGGTCACGATCGGCACGCTTGCGGTCCATGGCGAAGGCGTAGGTGTCATTCATCGGAGAAGGATTGAGCCAGATCAGATCCAGTTTCGCATCCAGCCGCCTGACCGTTTCCCATGCCTCATGCGCCGACATCGGTTGAGTAATATGATTAAAAATAATCAGCGAGGTGCCGGTATATTCCCACATCATATCAATCTGTTTATTGATCATCGCATTACGACTAATTGCGGTCGCGATATTGGTTTTAGGCTCGACCTGAAACCCTTTTTTACGCAGGTAGATCGTGGTGAGTGCGGAAAGAATATGCATCTCGGTAAAGCTTTTGGTCGCCATCACAATCGGCTTTGCAGCCCAGCAGGAGACGGAGGCGGTTAATGCCAGCGTAGCACTCATTGCCAGCGCGGTGTTGCGGACCCAGCGGGTCAAACAGGCCTTAGCCATTTGGTTTTCCTTTTATTCTTAAACCGCGGCGTGCGGGCTCAGCAGGCGGCCTAGCCCGGCCAGCAGCATATCGAGGATCAGCGCAAACAGTGCCGTTGCGGCAGCGCCGAGGATAAGCGACGGGAAGTCATTCAGGTAAATACCGGGGAAAATCAGCTCACCATAGCTGCTGGCACCGATAAGAAATGCCAGCGGGGCGGTGCCGACGTTGATTGCCGTCGCCACGCGGATACCTGAAAGCATAACCGGTAGCGCGTTTGGCAGCTCAACCTGGTACAACCGCTGCCATTTAGTCATGCCAATTCCTTTTGCCGCTTCGGTCAGCGCCGGAGGAACGGAGGTCAGGCCGGAATAGGTGTTGCGAACAATGGGCAGCAGAGAGGCCAGAAACAGCGCCACTACCGCAGGCCGATCGCCAATCCCCACCACAATCATCGCCAGTGCCAGTACGGCAAGGGGCGGCAGGGTATTACCCACGTTAAAAATCTGCATCACATACTCTGCCCAGCCACGGGCAAAGGGGCGGCTGAGTAAAACTCCGCTGGGAATACCGACCAGTAATGCTAACAGCATCGACCAGAAAACCAGCAGCATATGCTGTTGGCCAAGATAAATCAGATCGACCCGTCTTGACCGAATAGTATCCAGACCCAGCCCGTAAACCAGCAGGCCGACGATCACGGCAATAAAGAGCACGGCAAGTAAGGCACGCCGGGCCAGCGTTGCATTTTGCATAAATTCCACTCTCCCTGATTATAATTAGTGGGTTACCGCGGTGGTAAAACCTTCACCGAGCGCCCATAGCGCGTTAAACCTATAGCAGCATGTACGCAAATGGCAAATTTTATGCATAAAATCATAAGGTTGGTTTTTAAGCAGATTGAGCGTTAATCCTTATAGGGTAGTGTGTTAGCGTCAATAAAAAATTTTCATCGACTAAAGGTTACAGTGTCACATAGCACCTTAAGCACAATTAACACCATACGTGACCCAATTCAGGCCAGACTATAAGAAAATAAGGAAGGGTCTATGACAGAATTAGCAAAACATCCGGTGACTCATCGCCACTGGATCCTGATCGCCGCGATGCTTGCCATGTTTATGGCAGCCATTGAAGTCACCATTGTGGCAACAGCGATGCCGACCATCGTGGCGGAGCTGGGAGGATTCTCGCAGTTCAGCTGGGTTTTCTCGATTTACCTGCTCACTCAGGCCGTTAGCGTCCCCCTTTATGGCAGGCTGGCCGACCTGTGGGGGCGAAAACGCGTATTTTTTATCGGCACCGGCCTGTTTCTCTGCGGCTCGATACTTTGCGGCTTTGCGCCCCAGATGGGCTGGCTGATACTTTTTCGTGCCGTTCAGGGGCTGGGTGCGGGGGCCATTATGCCGCTAACCGCAACCATCATTGCTGATGTGTATGAGCCTGAGGAGCGCGCATCCATACAGGGCTGGCTCTCCAGCGTTTGGGGCGTAGCCGCGATCGTCGGTCCGCTCACCGGGGCGTGGATCGTTCAGCACTTTAGCTGGGCGCTGATTTTTTGGGTAAACGTACCGATAGGCATCGTTTCAATGCTGATGCTGGCCCGCTGGTTTCCTGAATCGCGCAGCGAAGGTGGTCAAAAGCTTAACCTTGTCGGTAGCGCATGGCTGATGCTCACGGTGACCGCGTTGCTCGCCGGACTGCTACAGGCAGAAAACCTTGGCTACTGGGTTAGCCTGTTCTTTGCCGTTGCCTTGTTAGCCGGTTGGGCGTTGGTGAGCCACGAACGCCGTTCATCGGAACCGCTTTTTCCACTGGCAGTCTGGCAGAATCGAACCATACTGGCCGGGAATGCAGGAAACCTGATTATCGGCGCGGCGATGATGGGCATCAGCGCCTTCCTGCCTACCTGGATTCAGGGTGTTAACGGAGGCACTGCGCTACAGGCGGGCAGTGCGCTGGCAATGATGTCAATTGGCTGGCCGCTTTCCAGTACCCTGAGTGGATGGTTGATGCTCCGCACTTCCTACCGTTTCACTGCCCAGCTGGGTTCACTACTGCTGATTGTGGGGACAGGTCTCCTGCTGACGCTGGACAGTAGCAGCTCGGTGATCTCTGCTGGCGTGGCGGCTTTTGTGATTGGAACAGGGATGGGAATGTGTAGCACGACCTTTCTGATTGCGGTGCAGAACAGCGCAGAATTCCACATTCGCGGCATCTGCACGGCATCTATTATGTTCAGCCGCATGCTGGGTTCGGCGCTGGGTACGGCGGTGATGGGAGCCGTATTGAACTACAACCTGATGGTCAGACTGCCTGCACACAGCGATCCGGTACAGCAGATAATGTCTTACTCACAGCGACAGGGGATGAGTAAGGGGAGTCTGAGTCAGATGATCGCAGAAATTTCAGCTTCATTACACTGGGTTTTTGCCGTATCGGTGCTGATTGCTTTTTGCAGTCTGCTGGTTGCGCGGAAAATACCGGCACAGAAGCCCCGGAAGGCGCGGTAATAAAAGGGCCGCTCAGGGCGGCCCAATCATTTATGAGGAAGGTGCATCCTGAGACGTGCCGGTGCTGGCAGGTTCAGCGGTATCGCTCTCGGTACCATTACGCTTATAAACTATTTTCTGGCTGTCATTTTCGCAATGGCCCACCACCTGGCCACCGGCCTGGTCCGCCTGATCGTTAGGGACGATCTCCAGGCTGAATCCGGAAGCAGGAACACCGTTACTGATAATCTTCTGGTTAATATCTGCTTTTACCGTTTCACATGATGCCTGGGCTGCCAGTGGGGCAGCAACCACCAGAGCGGTTAATATCCACTTAAAACCTTTCATCTTCTCATCCTTATGTTATGAAACAGTAATGACTATAGCAGCTGTTGCCGATCAGGGCGTAACCGGACGTCCGGTACGGCGGTCAAGGCAGCGCAGCGTACTGTTTTCCCAGTAGGCATTTACGTTAAGGCTTTCATTACAGGCGTCGCGGGTATCAAAGGCACGGTCAGTTTTGTCGAACTCTTTTTCGACGCGCGTATCAACTTTATTACGCAACCGACGCGTGTTGTCCCACTGCTCCTTATCCTGGCGCGCCTGCTCGTTGCTCAGTGCGTTGTTGCCATCCTGAATGATCAGGCGGTTAGTGTCTGCCTGCGCGGCGTGCTGAACGCTGAACAGACTACCTAATAGCACCAGTGGCAGGGCTAATTTGCCCAGTTGTGTATGCCAGCGTGTCATTTTCATTTTCATCTCAGGTTCCTTTTAGTAAAGCACGTAGCCGGTAGAGGGGCTGCGAGTAGCGCTTTATATAGTATATCATCCGCATACAAACGCTCACCAGCGGGTACGTCTGTCGTTTAGTATTCAGAGAGATTCAGCATGCTGTTTAAGACTACGATTTTGTTTTTCATTACTGCGCTGGCAGAGATAACCGGCTGTTTTCTCCCCTGGCTGTGGCTGCGTAAAGGCGGTTCAGCCTGGCTGCTGCTGCCCGCCGCACTAAGTCTTGCGCTGTTCGTCTGGCTGCTTACGCTGCACCCCGCCGCCAGCGGGCGGGTTTATGCCGCCTACGGCGGCGTTTACGTCGTGACAGCACTGCTGTGGCTCCGTTTTGTCGACGGTGTGAAATTAAGTCCCTATGACTGGCTGGGCGCGACCGTGGCGTTTTGCGGCATGATGATTATCGTCGCGGGATGGGGAAGGGCTTAGTGTTGCGGTGACGGGGTGCAAAGCCCTGCGGGGACCCTTGTCACGCGGACACGCCGCAGGCACGTCCGTGTGGGCTCGGCTCGCGCATCCCTGCGCTCGACGGTCCGCTAAGCCAACGATCCCCGCCTGGCCTCTGGCTCCGTAGTCGCTGCTAAAAACCTCTTCATGTCCGGCCCCGGCTTACAACATTTTCGACAGATAATGCTGTCATGATCGGATCAGGTTTTAACCTTAGCCACTGCCAGAGAACCCACAGCCCACGCCGCAGCCAGAGGGCGGTGTTGCGGAGCAGATAAGCCGGGTCTCTGCCGCATGGATGCGGCAGTGAAGCCCCCAGGGATGGGTTTACGGCGCCCTGGCGTTCTGACCCGCAACATAGCCCTGTCACCGGAGCGGGTTTTGACCTGGCTGGCATTTGTAACGTTTGCTGTCATTGCGATGATACGGTGGAAAGCCCTGCGGGGACCCTTGTCACGCGGACACGCCGCAGGCACGTCCGTGTGGGCTCGGCTCGCGCATCCCTGCGCTCGACGGTCCGCTAAGCCAACGGTCCCCGCCTGGCCTCGGGCTACGTCGTCGCTGCTAAAAACCTCTCCCTATTGCGCCTGGCATTTGTGATGTTTGCTGTCGTTGCGGTGATACAGTAGAAAGCCCTGCGGGGACCCTTGTCACGCGGACACGCCGCAGGCACGTCCGTGTGGGCTCGGCTCGCGCATCCCTGCGCTCGACGGTCCGCTCAGCCAACGGTCCCCGCCTGGCCTCTGGCTCTGTAGTCGCTGCTAAAAACCTCTCCCTATTGCGCCTGGCATTTGTGATGTTTGCTGTCGTTGCGGTGATACAGTGCAAAGCCCTGCGGGGACCGTTGTCACGCGGACACGCCGCAGGCACGTCCGTGTGGGCTCGGCTCGTGCATCCCTGCGCTCGACGGTCCGCTCAGCCAACGGTCCCCGCCTGGCCGCTGGCTACGTAGTCGCTGCTAAAAACCTCTTCATGTCCGGCCCCGGCTTACAACATTTTCGACAGATAATGCTGTCATGATCGGATCAGGTTTTAACCTTAGCCACTGCCAGAGAACCCACAGCCCACGCCGCAGCCAGAGGGCGGTGTTGCGGAGCAGATAAGCCGGGTCTCTGCCGCAGGGATGCGGCAGTGAAGCCCCCAGGGATGGGTTTACGGCGTCCCGGCGTTCTGACCCGCAACATAGCCGTGTCACCGGACGGGTTTTGACCTGCCTGCAAGCAACATAGCCCCATCACCGGAGCGGGTTTTGACCTGGCTGGCATTTGTAACGTTTGCTGTCATTGCGGTGATGCGGTGCAAAGCCCTGCGGGGGCCGTTGTCACGCGGACACGCCGCAAGCACATCCGTGTGGGCTCGGCTCGCGCATCCCTGCGCTCGACGGTCCGCTAAGCCAACGGTCCCCGCCTGGCCTCAGGCTACGTCGTCGCTGTTAAAAACCTCTTCATGGCCAGCTCCAGGCTACATAGCTGTCGACAGGTAATTTCTTGCCTGGCATAAGTGGTTTCGAGCTTCAGAACCTTAGCAATAAAGGCATGCCAATGAAGCAAATTCTGAGATTACTAAGTGAGGATACTTACAGCCCACGCCGCAGCCAGAAGGCGGTGTTGCGGAGCAGATAAGCCGGGTCTCTGCCGCAGGGATGCGGCAGTGAAGCCCCCAGGGATGGGTTTACGGCGCCCCGGCGTTCTGACCCGCAACATAGCCTGATCACCGGAGCAGGTTTTGACCTTAAGATCCACCCCAGACTGGGAACTGTGACTGGCATTTGTGATGTTTACTGTTGTTGCGGGGCCGGGTGCTAAGCCCTGCGGGGACCGTTGTCACGCGGACACGCCGCAGGCACATCCGTGTGGGCTCGGCTCGCGCATCCCTGCGCTCGACGGTCCGCTAAGCCAACGGTCCCCGCCTGGCCTCTGGCTCCGTAGTCGCTGCTAAAAACCTCTTCATGTCCGGCCCCGGCTTACAACATTTTCGACAGATAATGCTGTCATGATCGGATCAGGTTTTGACCTTAGCCACTGCCAGAGAACCCACAGCCCACGCCGCAGCCAGAGGGCGGTGTTGCAGAGCAGATAAGCCGGGTCTCTGCCGCAGGGATGCGGCAGTGAAGCCCCCAGGGAAGGGTTTACGGCGCCCCGGCGTTCTGACCCGCAACATAGCCCTGTCACCGGAGCGGGTTTTGACCTGGCTGGCATTTGTAACGTTTGCTGTCATTGCGATGATACGGTGGAAAGCCCTGCGGGGACCGTTGTCACGCGGACACGCCGCAGGCACGTCCGTGTGGGCTCGGCTCGCGCATCCCTGCGCTCGACGGTCCGCTAAGCCAACGGTCCCCGCCTGGCCTCGGGCTACGTAGTCGCTGCTAAAAACCTCTTCATGTCCGGCCCCGGCTTACAACACTTTCGACAGATAATGCTGTCATGATCGGATCAGGTTTTGACCTTAGCCACTGCCAGAGAACCCACAGCCCACGCCGCAGCCAGAAGGCGGTGTTGCGGAGCAGATAAGCCGGGTCTCTGCCGCAGGGATGCGGCAGTGAAGCCCCCAGGGAGGGGTTTACGGCGTCCCGGCGTTCTGACCCGCAACATAGCCCTGACACCGGAGCGGGTTTTGACCTTAACACTGCCAGAGAACCAGCAGCCCATTCCGCAACATAGCCCTGTTACCGGAGCCGGTTTTGACCTTAACACTGCCAGAGTACAGCTCCCCATTCCACAGCCCTAACACCGCAGCCGGTTTTGACCTCCCTGCAAACAATACAAAAGCCAAAAAACACGTCATACCAGAAATGAGTTTAGGGTGTTGTAAAAAAGACATAATGGTATGTTCAAATAGAGAAGATGTAGCGATCGTGTTTATTTACTGAAACGTACCTACACGAGAACCCGCTTCACAACAGAGCTAAACAGTCGACATAAGGACGCATGATGACAGAGGGCAATATCCAGCATTTGCTTAGCAAACTCGAGTTACCACAGGATGAGGAAGCGCTTCGTTGGGTGACCTCACAAAACCTGCGCACGACAAACAAATTTGCCCATGGCGGACGTTTTCATCAGACGCAGCAAACAATATTGCAGTCGTTAAACGATCAATCGAATATCCCCTGGGTTAACCATTACCGCGAAACGGTTTATAACTTCTGGCAGGACGACAGGCATCCGCGCGGTATCTGGCGCCGTACTGCCGAAGCGTCATATCTGATGGCAGAGCCCGAATGGGAAACGGTGCTGGATATCGACCGTCTGAATGAACAGGAAGAAGCAAACTGGAGCTACCGTAGTGCCGATCTACTCTATCCTGATTACACGCGCGCGTTGATTTATTTATCGGGCGGTGGTGATGCCTGTGAGATTCGTGAGTTTGACCTGGTCAGTAAGTCTTTTATAAGCGATGGTTTTTATCTGAAAGAAAGCAAAAGCTTAGTCAGCTGGATTGATGAAAATAACCTGCTGCTGGCGCTTGATGGGGGCGGAGATACCCTTACTACATCGGGATATCCGCGCTGCGTTAGCCGTTGGCAGCGAGGCACCGCCCCGCATGAAGCGGCCTTAATTTACGCTGGCGAAACGACCGACATGGCGGTTTCAGCCTCGCACGATCCCACACCCGGCTTCGAAAAAAGTCTGGTGCATTGCAGCCAGGACTTCTATCACAGCCGCACTTATCTGCTGACCGCGCAGGACGAACTGGAATTTATAGACATCCCAGAAGACGCTTCTTGTGGCTTTTTCAACGCCTGGCTACTGGTTACGCTCAATACTGCCTGGCAGGTTGCGGAGACAATCTACCCCGCAGGCGCTCTGCTGGCGACAGATTTCGCGGCTTTCCAACAGGGGCTGCGCAACTTCATCATACTGTTCACGCCGGATGCACATACGACGTTGCAGGGATACAGTTCAACCCGGGATAACCTGATCCTCAATATGACTCAGGATGTGGTTGAGAAAGTTAAAATATTAAAAACTGAGAACGGTCAGTGGCGTGGTGTGAAAACGTTGGTTCTTCCAAACTTCACCAATATCTCTGCCTCAGGCATAGATATAGAGAGTAACCGCTACCAGGTAGTGAGTTATGGGTTTCTGCAATCCTGTTGCCTGAGCTATGGCGATCTGGATGCGGAAACACTCAGTGTAGTGAAGCAGGATCCGACATGCTTTGATGCGGCAGATTTTGAAGTCACTCAGCATTTTGCCGTGTCAACGGACGGCACTCATATTCCCTATTTTCAGGTCGCTGCCAAAGGGCTGGCACTTACCGGCGATCACCCAACGCTACTATACGGATATGGGGGGTTCGAGGTCTCTTTGACGCCCAATTATTTGGGCGCTAAGGGAAACACATGGCTGCATAAAGGCGGCGTTTACGTGATGGCGAATATCCGCGGGGGCGGGGAGTACGGTCCTGCCTGGCACCAGGCTGCTCTGAAACAGCATCGTCACCGCGCCTATGAAGATTTCGCGGCGGTGGCGAGCGATTTGATTGCACGTAAGGTGACGTGTGCGACCCGGCTCGCAGCGCAGGGGGGAAGCAACGGCGGGCTTCTGATTGGCAATATGCTGACGGACTATCCCGAACTGTTTGGTGCGCTGGTGTGTGAAGTTCCCCTGCTGGATATGACAAATTATCATCGCTGGCTGGCCGGGTCCTCGTGGATTGCCGAATATGGCGATCCGGAAATCGCCGAAGAGAGGGCGTGGCTGCAAAACTATTCACCGTTCGACAACGTTTCTGCTGATAAACGCTATCCGCCAACGCTATTTACTACCGGGACCCGGGACGACCGCGTAAGTCCGGCGCATGCACGCAAAATGGTCGCGCGTATGCAGCAACAGGGCCATGATAACGTCTGGTTGTATGAGGAAACAGAAGCGGGGCACGGTAGTGCACCGGAGAATACTCAGACGGCATTTTATCATTCCCTGGTTGAAGAGTTTATGTGGAAAATGTTGACGGATCGATAAACCAGGCGATGTTCAGTTAGTGGGGCGGCCCTATGGATTATTTCCAGTGGGAACTTACCTGACTGGCATTTGTGATGTTTGCTGTCGTTGTGGGGATGGGAGGCAAAGCCCTGCGGGGACCTTTGTCACGCGGACACGCCGCAGGCACGTCCGTGTGGGGTCGGCTTGCGCATCCTTGCGCTTGATTGTCCGCTTAGGGTTCCCGCCTGGCCTCAGGCCGCTTTGTCGCTGTCGCTGCTAAAAACCTCTTCAGGTCCTGCCGCGGGTAACAAAACTTTCGACAGGTAATTTCTTGCCTGACATAAGTGATTTCGACCTTCAGGTCCGTGATAACAGAGGCATGCCACTGAATCAAATTCTGATCTACGCCAGAACATTAACAGCCCACTCATTAGCCAGAAGGCGGTGTTGCGGAACAGATAAGCCGGGTCTCTGCCGCAGGGATGCGGCAGTGAAGCCCCCAGGGAGGGGTTTACGGCCCCCCGGCGTTCTGACCCGCAACATAGCCCTGTCACCGGAGCCGGTTTTGACCTTACGGATGACAGTGTGTGGGGAACTGGCACCTGTGACGTTTACTGTTGTTGCGGGTACCCGGTGCAAAGCCCTGCGGGGACCGTTGTCACGCGGACCCGCCGCAAGCACGTCCGTGTGGGCTCGACTCGCGCATCCCTGCGCTCGACGGTCCGCTCAGCCAACGGTCCCCGCCTGGCCTCAGACCACGTTGTCGCTGCTGAAAACCCCTTCACGTCAAGCCCCGGCTTACAAAACGTTCGGCAGATAAGGTCGTCGTGATCGGATCAGGTTTTGATCTTAGCCACTGCCAGAGAATCCGCAGCCCACTCCTTAGCCAGAAGGCGGTGTTGCGGAGCAGATAAGCCGGGTCTCTGCCGCATGGATGCGGCAGTGAAGCCCCCAGGGAGGGGTTTACGGCGCCCCGGCGCTCTGACCCGCAACATAGCCCTGTCACCGGGCGGATTTTGATCTGGCTGGCATCTGTAACGTTTGCTGCCCTTGCGGCGATACGGTGCAAAGCCCTGCGGGGACCCTTGTCACGCGGACACGCCACAAGCACGTCCGTGTGGGCTCGGCTCGCGCATCCCTGCGCTCGACGGTCCGCTAAGCCAACGATCCCCGCCTGGCCACTGGCTACGTGGTCGCTGTTAAAGACGTTCTTACGTTCCGACTCTGCTTATCTAACTTTTGACAGATAATTTCTTGCCTGACATAAGTGATTTCGACCTTCAGGTCCGTGATAACAGAGGCATGCCACTGAATCAAATTCTGATCTACGCCAGAACATTAACAGCCCATTCCGCAGCCAGAGGGCGGTGTTGCGGAGCAGAAAAGCCGGGTCTCTGCCGCAGGGATGCGGCAGTGAAGCCTCCAGGGAAGGATTTACGGCGTCCCGGCGTTTTGACCCGCAACATAGCCGTGTCACCGGAGCAGGTTTTGACCTGGCAGGCATCTGTAACGTTTGCTGTCCTTGCGGTAAATGGGTGCAAAGCCCTGCGGGGACCGTTGTCACGCGGACCCGCCGCAAGCACGTCCGTGTGGGCTCGACTCGCGTATCCCTGCGCTCGACGGTCCGCTCTGCCAACGGTCCCCGCCTGGCCTCAGACCACGTTGTCGCTGCTAAAAACCCCTTCACGTCCAGCCCCGGCTTACTAAACTTTCGGCAGATAAAGTCGTCGTGATCGGATCAGGTTTTGATGTTAGCCACTGCCAGAGAATCCGCAGCCCACTCCTTAGCCAGAAGGCGGTGTTGCGGAGCAGATAAGCCGGGTCTCTGCCGCAGGGATGCGGCAGTGAAGCCCCCAGGGATGGGTTTACGGCGCCCCGGCGTTCTGACCCGCAACATAGCCCTGTCACCGGAGCCGGTTTTGACCTTGTTGCAAACAACATAGCCCCGTCATCGGAGCAGGTTTTGACCTTACGGATGACAGTGTGTGGGGAACTGGCACCTGTGACGTTTACTGTTGTTGCGGGTACCTGGTGCAAAGCCCTGCGGGGACCGTTGTCACGCGGACCCGCCGCAAGCACGTCCGTGTGGGCTCGACTCGCGCATCCCTGCGCTCGACGGTCCGCTCAGCCAACGGTCCCCGCCTGGCCTCAGACCACGTTGTCGCTGCTAAAAACCCCTTCACGTCCAGCCCCGGCTTACTAAACGTTCGGCAGATAAGGTCGTCGTGATCGGATCAGGTTTTGATGTTAGCCACTGCCAGAGCACCCGCAGCCCACTCCGCAGCCAGAAGGCGGTGTTGCGGAGCAGATAAGCCGGGTCTCTGCCGCAGGGATGCGGCAGTGAAGCCCCCAGGGATGGGTTTACGGCGTCCCGGCGTTCTGACCCGCAACATAGCCGCGTCACCGGAGCAGGTTTTGACCTGGCAGGCATCTGTAACGTTTGCTGTCCTTGCGGTAAATGGGTGCAAAGCCCTGCGGGGACCGTTGTCACGCGGACCCGCCGCAAGCACGTCCGTGTGGGCTCGACTCGCGCATCCCTGCGCTCGACGGTCCGCTCAGCCAACGGTCCCCGCCTGGCTTCAGACTACGTTGTCGCTGCTAAAAACCCCTTCACGTCCAGCCCCGGCTTACTAAACTTTCGGCAGATAAAGTCGTCGTGATCGGATCAGGTTTTGATGTTAGCCACTGCCAGAGCACCCGCAGCCCACTCCGCAGCCAGAAGGCGGTGTTGCGGAGCAGATAAGCCGGGTCTCTGCCGCAGGGATGCGGCAGTGAAGCCCCCAGGGATGGGTTTACGGCGTCCCGGCGTTCTGACCCGCAACATAGCCGCGTCACCGGAGCAGGTTTTGACCTGGCAGGCATCTGTAACGTTTGCTGTCCTTGCGGTAAATGGGTGCAAAGCCCTGCGGGGACCGTTGTCACGCAGACCCGCCGCAAGCACATCCGTGTGGGCTCGACTCGCGCATCCCTGCGCTCGACGGTCCGCTCAGCCAACGGTCCCCGCCTGGCCTCAGACTACGTTGTCGCTGCTAAAAACCCCTTCACGTCCAGCCCCGGCTTACTAAACTTTCGGCAGATAAAGTCGTCGTGATCGGATCAGGTTTTGATGTTAGCCACTGCCAGAGCACCCGCAGCCCACTCCGCAGCCAGAAGGCGGTGTTGCGGAGCAGATAAGCCGGGTCTCTGCCGCAGGGATGCGGCAGTGAAGCCCCCAGGGATGGGTTTACGGCGCCCCGGCGTTCTGACCCGCAACATAGCCCTGTCACCGGAGCCGGTTTTGACCTTACGGATGACAGTGTGTGGGGAACTGGCACCTGTGACGTTTACTGTTGTTGCGGGTACCCGGTGCAAAGCCCTGCGGGGACCGTTGTCACGCGGACCCGCCGCAAGCACGTCCGTGTGGGCTCGACTCGCGCATCCCTGCGCTCGACGGTCCGCTCAGCCAACGGTCCCCGCCTGGCCTCAGACCACGTTGTCGCTGCTAAAAACCCCTTCACGTCCAGCCCCGGCTTACTAAACGTTCGGCAGATAAGGTCGTCGTGATCGGATCAGGTTTTGATGTTAGCCACTGCCAGAGCACCCGCAGCCCACTCCGCAGCCAGAAGGCGGTGTTGCGGAGCAGATAAGCCGGGTCTCTGCCGCAGGGATGCGGCAGTGAAGCCCCCAGGGATGGGTTTACGGCGTCCCGGCGTTCTGACCCGCAACATAGCCGCGTCACCGGAGCAGGTTTTGACCTGGCAGGCATCTGTAACGTTTGCTGTCCTTGCGGTAAATGGGTGCAAAGCCCTGCGGGGACCGTTGTCACGCGGACCCGCCGCAAGCACGTCCGTGTGGGCTCGACTCGCGCATCCCTGCGCTCGACGGTCCGCTCAGCCAACGGTCCCCGCCTGGCTTCAGACTACGTTGTCGCTGCTAAAAACCCCTTCACGTCCAGCCCCGGCTTACTAAACTTTCGGCAGATAAAGTCGTCGTGATCGGATCAGGTTTTGATGTTAGCCACTGCCAGAGCACCCGCAGCCCACTCCGCAGCCAGAAGGCGGTGTTGCGGAGCAGATAAGCCGGGTCTCTGCCGCAGGGATGCGGCAGTGAAGCCCCCAGGGATGGGTTTACGGCGTCCCGGCGTTCTGACCCGCAACATAGCCCTGTCACCGGAGCAGGTTTTGACCTGGCAGGCATCTGTAACGTTTGCTGTCCTTGCGGTAAATGGGTGCAAAGCCCTGCGGGGACCGTTGTCACGCAGACCCGCCGCAAGCACATCCGTGTGGGCTCGACTCGCGCATCCCTGCGCTCGACGGTCCGCTCAGCCAACGGTCCCCGCCTGGCCTCAGACTACGTTGTCGCTGCTAAAAACCCCTTCACGTCCAGCCCCGGCTTACTAAACTTTCGGCAGATAAAGTCGTCGTGATCGGATCAGGTTTTGATGTTAGCCACTGCCAGAGCACCCGCAGCCCACTCCGCAGCCAGAAGGCGGTGTTGCGGAGCAGATAAGCCGGGTCTCTGCCGCAGGGATGCGGCAGTGAAGCCCCCAGGGATGGGTTTACGGCGCCCCGGCGTTCTGACCCGCAACATAGCCCTGTCACCGGAGCCGGTTTTGACCTTACGGATGACAGTGTGTGAGGAACTGGCACCTGTGACGTTTACTGTTGTTGCGGGTACCTGGTGCAAAGCCCTGCGGGGGCCGTTGTCACGCGGACCCGCCGCAAGCACGTCCGTGTGGGCTCGACTCGCGCATCCCTGCGCTCGACGGTCCGCTCAGCCAACGGTCCCCGCCTGGCCTCAGACCACGTTGTCGCTGCTAAAAACCCCTTCACGTCCAGCCCCGGCTTACTAAACTTTCGGCAGATAAAGTCGTCGTGATCGGATCAGGTTTTGATGTTAGCCACTGCCAGAGCACCCGCAGCCCACTCCGCAGCCAGAAGGCGGTGTTGCGGAGCAGATAAGCCGGGTCTCTGCCGCAGGGATGCGGCAGTGAAGCCCCCAGGGATGGGTTTACGGCGTCCCGGCGTTCTGACCCGCAACATAGCCCTGTCACCGGAGCCGGTTTTGACCTTCCTACAAGCAACATAGCCCCGTCACCGGAGCCGGTTTTGACCTTGTTGCAAACTACATAGCCCCGTCACCAGACCAGGTTTTGACCTTCCTGCTAACAACACTAACCCGCGCAGGCCCTGACCTCAGCTCTTATGGACCTTCAGGCCCGCTACGGTCTGGCCAACCGGCATCATCTCCAGCGTATTAATATTCACGTGCTTAGGCAGCGTCGCCACCCAGTAAACCGCCTCGGTGATATCCTCCGCCGTCAACGGCTCTGTACCGTCGTAAACGCTCCCGGCTTTGGCATCGTCGCCCTTAAAACGGACGTTCGAAAACTCGGTGCCGCCCACCAGGCCCGGCTCGATATCCGTCACGCGCAGCGCCGTACCGTGCAAATCCGTGCGCAGGTTAAGGCTAAACTGCCGCACAAAAGCCTTGGTCGCCCCGTAAACGTTACCGCCCGCATAAGGCCAGCTGCCCGCTATCGAACCAATATTAATAATATGACCCACATCGCGCTCCACCATGGCAGGCAGCACGGCACGGGTCATATAAACCAGTCCCTTATTATTAGTGTCGATCATCGCGTCCCAGTCATCGACATTGGCTTTATGAGCCGGTTCAATACCCAGAGCCAGCCCGGCATTATTGACCAGCACGTCAATATTGCGCCACTCAGCGGGCAGGCTGCCAAGCGCTTCTTCAATTCCGGCGCGATTACGTACGTCCAGCTGCAGCGTGTATAAATTGTCACCCAGCTCATCCTTCAGCGCTTGCAGACGTTCATTGCGGCGTCCGGTCGCTATGACTTTATGACCCTGAGCGATAAAGCGGCGGGTGATACTCTCGCCAAATCCCGCGGTGGCACCGGTAACAAACACAATCATCATACTGTTCCTCATCATATTTTAACTTTTCTTCACCCTATCACGTTGCCCACATGCTGATAAGACGCAATATCTATATGTTAATTCCGGGGCTGCACACTACTGGCGCATGAGACCCTGGATATGCCTTTTATTGGTGCGCGACCGGGGAGGTGGCCCGCAGAAAAAGCATTCACCCAATACAGATAGTGACATGGCAATCGTTTGCTTACGCAGGCAAACGATTGCCTGGCCATTTATATTTGCACAGTTAAAAAAGGTCATCAATTTATGCTAACTATCTGAAAATTAGCTATATTAATTTCACCTTACTCTGGCATGACAATTGCAAATTTCACTTCACCCCTCTGTTGCCATAACCGAAAAAGCACAAGGCTCTTTCAAAAAGGAATCGCTATGTTATCGACCTATACTCAGGCCATTAGGGGAAGTTTTTTTGATTATACCGCTGCGGTGGAAAATCCCGGGCAGCTTGCCGGTCTCGCCCGCTATATTGAGGATGGGTTGCTTCTACTTAACGGCGGTAAAATTGTTTCGCTGCAAAGCTGGGAAGAGGGTCAGTCGCTGTTAAGCGATCCGCAGGCCGTTATTGACTATCGCGGAAAGCTTATCGTTCCGGGCTTTGTTGACACCCATATTCACTATCCGCAGACCGAGATGATTGGTGCCTTCGGCGAACAGCTGCTGGAGTGGCTACAGCACTATACCTTCCCGGTCGAAAGCCAGTATCACTGCCCGACGCATGCCGCGAACATGTCGGCGTTTTTTTTGCAGCAGCTGCTCAGCAACGGCACCACTACCGCGCTGGTGTTCGGCACCGTGCATCCCCAGTCCGTGGATGCCCTGTTTGAAGCGGCGCATCGCCTCAATATGCGGCTGATTGCCGGTAAGGTGATGATGGACTGCAACGCCCCTGACTATCTTACCGAAACGCCAGAGCAGAGCTATCAGCAAACCCGCGAGCTGATTGACCGCTGGCACAATCGCGGCCGTCTCAGCTACGCGCTGACGCCGCGCTTTGCGCCCACCTCATCCCCGGCTCTGCTGGGCAAGGTACGTCAGCTTAAAACCGAATTTCCCGATACCTGGCTGCATACCCACCTTAGCGAAAACCCCCAGGAAATTGAGTGGGTAAAATCGCTCTTTCCCGATCGCAGCGGCTACCTCGACGTGTACGATCACTATCAGCTTACCGGGCGTCGCAGCGTCTTTGCTCACTGCGTGCATTTAGAAGATAGCGAGTGGGACTGCCTGCATGACACCGATTCGGCGGTCGCCTTTTGTCCCACGTCCAATCTGTTTCTCGGCAGCGGCCTGTTCAATCTGAAACGCTGCTGGGACAGGCAGGTGAAGATGGGCATCGGCACCGATGTCGGCGCGGGCACGACGTTCAATATGCTGAAAACCCTGGCCGAAGGATACAAAGTGGGCCAGCTACAGCGCTATTCCCTGTCAGCCTGTGAGGCGTTCTACCACGCCACGCTCGGCGGCGCGAAGGCGCTGGATCTGGATAGCCATATCGGTAACTTTCTGCCGGGTAAGGAAGCCGATTTTGTGGTGATCGATCCGGCCGTCTCAGAGCTACAAAAAATGCGCCAGGCCAACAGCCGCGATATCGGGGAAAAGATGTTTGTGCTGATGACGCTGGGTGACGATCGTAATATCGCCAGTACCTGGGTTAACGGCCAGTGCGTATGGCAGCAAAATAGCGTGGAGAAGGGCGAAATTACCGGGGGCCGTTGATATCCCCGGGAGAGCGGCTGGAGATATCTCGCATTACGTTAGTGACGGGGTTGGCTTCACGGCCTTCTCGTCCTATGCTGAAAGCTTTAGCGACCCGGAGACACGCCCATGCCCCTCTCGTCAGCCAACCCTTTCAGCCAGCCGAGCACACTGCCGTTTCAGGCACCGCCGTTCGATCTCATCTCGGAGGACGACTACCGCCCCGCCCTGGAAGAGGGCATGCGGGTCAAGCGCGAAGAGATCCAGAAAATTATTGCTAATCCCGACGCCCCCACCTTTGAAAACAGCTACGAAGCGCTCGAAAAAGCCGGGCAGATGCTTAAGCGCGTTGAAAACGTCTTTGGTGCCATGACCTCAGCCAATACCAGTGATGCGTTACAGGCGCTGGACGAAGAGATGTCGCCGAAGCTGACCGCGCTGGAGGATGATATCAAACTTGATAGCCGCCTGTTTGCGCGTCTCGACACGATTTATCAGCAGCGTCATTCGCTCAGCCTGTCGGGGGAATCCCTGCGGCTGGTCGAGGTTATCTGGCAGCGTTTCCAGCTGGCCGGTGCCAGCCTGGATGCCTCGCACAAAGAGCAGCTCAAAGCGCTGAATCAGCAGGCTGCGTCGCTCAGTACAAAGTTTACCAACCAGTTGCTGATCGCCGCGCGGGACGGAGGGCTGGTGGTAAAGGATAAGACCCTGCTGGCAGGCCTGAGCGAGGCCGAACTGAACGCGGCTGCCGGGGCAGCACAGGCTAAGGGCCTGGAGAATAGCTGGCTGATTATGCTGCAAAACACTACCCAGCAGCCGGCGCTACAAAGTCTGAGCAATCGCGACACGCGGCAGGCACTCTATGACGCCTCATGGAATCGCGCTGAAAAAGGGGACGCCAGCGATACGCGGCAGCTGATTATCCAGCTGGCGCAGGTGCGGGCTCAGCAGGCGGCCCTGATGGGCTTTAGCAGCTTTGCCGCATGGCAGCTACAGGACCAGATGGCGAAAACGCCTGAGGCAGCGATCGATTTTATGCGGGCGATTGTTCCGGCCGCTACCGACCGGGCGCAGCGTGAAACGGCTGACATTCAGGCGGTGATTACCCGGCAGCAGGGAGATTTTACCGTGGCGCCCTGGGACTGGCTCTATTATTCCGCGCAGGTGCGAAAGGAAAAATACGATCTTGATGAGAGCGAAACCAAACCCTATTTCGAGATGTGGAACGTCCTCGATAAGGGCGTTTTCTGGGCGGCCACGCAGCTGTTTGGAATTACCTTCGCCCCCCGCAGCGATATTCCGGTTTATCAGCCCGACGTGCGGGTTTTCGAGATTTTCGACAACACCGGAGACGCGCTGGCCCTGTTCTATGTCGACTATTTCAAACGCGATAATAAAGGTGGCGGGGCATGGATGAGCAATTTTGTCGGGCAGTCAACGCTGCTGGATACCCGGCCGGTCATTTATAACGTCTGTAACTTTGCTAAACCGGCCGACGGCGAACCCGCTCTGATTAGCTGGGATGATGTTATCACTATGTTCCATGAGTTTGGCCATACGCTGCATGGGCTGTTTGCCAGTCAGCGCTACCCCAGCCTCTCCGGGACGGAAACACCGCGAGATTTTGTGGAATTCCCCTCGCAGTGCAACGAGCACTGGGCCAGCAATGACCAGGTATTCAACAATTTCGCCCATCACTATCAGAGCGGCGAGCCGATGCCGCAGGCGCTGCGTGATAAAATCGTTAAATCGAGTAAATTCAACAAGGGCTACGACATGACGGAGCTGCTGGCCGCCGCGCTGCTGGATCAGCACTGGCACAGCCTTGCGTCGGATACGCCGGTGCAGGACGTGGACAGCTTCGAGAAAAGTGCCCTTCAGCAGGATAAAATTGATCTTGCCGCCGTGCCGCCACGCTACCGCTCCAGCTACTTCCAGCATATCTGGGGAGGCGGCTATGCCGCGGGATATTATGCCTATCTCTGGACGCAGATGCTGGCCGATGACGGTTTTGAATGGTTTAACGAGCAGGGTGGCCTGACGCGGGAAAATGGCCAGGTCTACCGGGATAAGATCCTGTCACGCGGTAACAGTGAAGATCTTAATCAGCTGTATCGCGAGTGGCGGGGAAGGGATCCTGAAATTGAACCGATGCTGATTAATCGCGGGCTTAAGGACAGCTAAGGGTGTGATAAGTTGGGGAGTATCCGCTACCAGAAGCGGTAGTCCCCGCGCTAAACAGCCGTTCAAACATCAGGGTGGGCCTGCGCGGTGCACAACCACTACGCCAGTGGCCCGCCCTGAATGGTCTCGCACATGCCATTCATGATGCGCTCGCCGGTCTCGGTTTTCAGCTCTTCATACCACTGCTGGGTCACCGCCATCTCTTTACCGTGAGTAACATCGCAGCGCTTACGCGCTTTCAGCACCAAATCTTTTACCCGATCGACGCGCTGCTGCTGATAGTGACGCAGCGCCGCCTCAGCATCGAGCGGATGCGATTGCAGCGCGTCTGCCAGTACCACCGCATCCTCCATCGCCGCACAGCCGCCCTGGCCGATATCCGGCGTGGTGCTGTGCGCTGCATCACCCAGTAGCGCCACGCGTCCTTTAACCAGCGGCGAAAAGGGGTCGATATCGTGGATTTCGATGCGGTTAGTGGTCTGCGGATCAATACGTTCGATCAGCGTTTGCACCGGCTGCGCCCAGCCGCTGAAGTAGCGCGTAAGATCGTCACGCAGGGAAGTGCGATCTTCCGCTAAACCTGCGGGCAGGGGAACATCAAAAAAGAAATAGAAGCGGTTACCCGCCACCGGCATCAGCGAGACGCGCTTACCCTCGCCGACGAAAGTGGTCCACTGATCGGCGGGCGCGATGGCTTCATCACACTCAACCAGGCCGTTCCAGTTCACATAGCCTGCATAGCGCCGCTCAACCGGTCTCTCCAGCACGCTGTTACGCACTACCGAATGGGTACCGTCGCAGGCGATCAGCAGGTCACCCCGGACCTCGCTGCCATCTTCAAACCGGGCGATGACGCCCTGACTATCCTGTTCGACCTGGGTTACGCGCTTGCCAAACTGTACCTTTTCGCGGCCGTAATGATTTAGCAGCATCATCTGGAGTTCGGCGCGCGCCACTGGATAAGGACGTTCGCCCGACTGAGCCACCAGCGGATCGAGGCTGAATCGGGTCAGAACCTCCCCCCGTCGAAAATCCTGATAGGCCATCGTGCGCATGTTACCGCCAAGTGCCCGCAGAGGCTCTTTCATTCCCAGGAAATTGAGGCACTTAACGCCATTGGGCCAGATGGAGATCGCCGCGCCGACCGGTTTAATCTCTTTCACCGCTTCATACACTTCCGTTTCAATACCGTACCGCTTCATGGCTATCGCGCTACACAGTCCACCGATACCGCCACCAATCACTATTACTTTCATGCGTCTCTCCTTTACCTGTTACCCATTCGTGCAATTTTCATACCAGATGCCCGTCCCGCGGCAGACGGGGAGGGATGTGACGAATGAATCGGTCCTGCAACATTCGTTTCATCAAGAGGGGGCATAAGCGCGCGGTATTGCACCAAAAGGGGGAAGTGGTGAGTTAAAGGTTGATACAGTAAACTGGCAAAGCCCGAAAGATTTGCCACAGTTAACCTATCCCCCTGATAAGGAAGACGCCATGACCATTATTGCCTGCCTGCACGCAGCCCGGAGTAATATCGAACTCTATGAAGCGGCACTGCACGCGCTGGATTTTGACGAGTTTCAGCTGCTTCATCGGGTAGAAAGTGAGCTACTGGAAAAGGCCATCGAGGCCCGTGAGATGACCCCTGAGATAGAGGCAGCCACGTTACAGGCGATAGATGAGCTTTGCCAGCAGGCGGACGTGGTCATTGTCACCTGCACCACGCTGGGCGTCGTTGCCTGGCAGGCAGAACGGTTCACTAAGCCGGTATTGCGGGTCGATGCCACCCTGGCGAAAGCCGCCTCGCATTATCACGGCTCAATTCTGGTGCTGTGCACGGCGCACTCAACGCTGGCTTCGACGACGCATCTGTTTGAGGCATTTATTCCTGGCGATCGTCTGATGGTCGAGCTCGTTCCCCGGGCCTGGGCTTACTACAATGCGGGGGATATTAGCGGCTACCATCAGGAAATTGCTCACTATCTACAGCAGCGCCCGGACTCTGCGCTGGGCTGCATCGTGCTGGCACAAAGCTCCATGGCCGGGGCGGAGAAATACATCAACAGCACCCTATCGGTTCTGACCGGGCCTGCGGTCAGCTTGCAGGCAGCGATTGAGACCCTCCTCTGAGAAAAAAGGGCTGAGACTTAAAAAGCTAGAACGGAACGGTAAAGCGTTTTAAGCTGGAGAGACAAGACGTTACGCTTACTGCTCTCAGGGAATATAATGTTCGATATGACGCTGTTTATACTGCTGGTGTTAACCGGCATGAGCTATTTCAGTCATAACATGACGGTCACCATCGCGCTGCTGGTACTGATCGTGGTGCGCATGACGCCGCTAAACGCACTTTTCCCATGGATTGAAAAGCAGGGCGTCACCGTCGGGATTATCATCCTCACTATTGGCGTCATTGCGCCCATCGCCAGCGGCACCCTGCCTGGCAGCACGCTGCTGGGCTCATTCCTCCACTGGAAATCCCTGCTGGCTATCGCGATTGGCATATTCGTGTCCTGGGTAGGGGGACGCGGCGTCTCCCTGATGAGTAGCCAGCCCACCATAGTAGGGGGGTTGCTGATCGGCACGCTCATCGGCGTCTCGCTGTTTCGCGGCGTACCGGTCGGGCCGCTGATTGCCGCCGGCCTGGTCTCACTGTTTATCGGCAAAATGTAGGCTCAGCTTTCACCTGTGCATTTTGCTATTATCGCCGCCTAACATCAGGAGAGTCATACGATGAGCAGTAAGCAGGATAAACGTAGCAAGCGGGCAAAATTGAAGGCGAAACAGGCCAATCAGACCCGCGCCCACGGGCGTCAGATGGACGCCATCGGACGCCAGCGCTATACCGCAACGCCCGAAATGCTGGCGCTGTTTGAGACCCTGCCGCCGCTGGATGAAAGCGGAGACATGCCCTTTATTGCCGACGTCTATCGCTGGTCAGAAGCAGAATATGGTTTTGACGGCAGCAGCGATGAGAATGACAGACTACAGGTCGCCGCGCTCTGCGTGCTCTATATTCACTGGCGCACCAGCGGTGGCACATTGATGATACAGAACGAGATGATCGAAGCCGCCATCCGGCTGACGGATGAAAACGAAGCGTTTAAAACGCAGTATCAGGTGGCCGCGGCTACCGAAGCGTAGGGGAAGGCAGCGGGCGGTGCAGCACCGCCCGAGGGTTTTAGCCGGGGTAAATCCCGCGATCTTTGCGGGCCATCAGAATGCGTTCACAGGCGACAATATAGGCGGCGGTGCGCAGGCTACAGGCTTTCTCTGCGGCTTTGTCCCAGACGTGAACCATCGCCTCGGTCATGATCCTGTCCATCCGCTGATTGATCTCATCCTCGCTCCAGAAAAAGCTCGCCATATCCTGTACCCACTCAAAATAGCTGACCGTCACGCCACCGGCGTTACAGATTACGTCCGGCACCACGGTGATGCCGCGTGAGGTAAGCATATCGTCCGCATCCGGGTAGGTTGGGCCGTTCGCACCTTCCAGTACCAGCTTACAGCTGAGTTTTTCCGCCCGCTCGCGGGTAATCTGGCCTTCGAGCGCGGCGGGGATAAGAATATCCATTTTCACGCTCCAGAAGGTTTCGCTGGCGATCTCTTCAGCCCCGGGGAACCCCGCAATGTTCTTATGCGTGGTCTGCCAGCTGCTGAGGGCATCCAGATCGATTCCGCCGGCGTTAAAGAGGGTGGCGGTATGGTCCTGAATCGCCACGACCCGGCCACCGGCTGCCACAAACAGCCGTGCGGCCTCGCTGCCGACGTTACCAAACCCCTGAACCGCGATTCTCGCCCCTTCAATTTCGATGCCGGAACGGCGGGCCACTTCGCGCCCGGTGATAAAGACGCCGCGGCCGGTAGCCTTTTCGCGACCCAGCGAGCCGCCAAGATGGATAGGCTTGCCCGTAACCACGCCGGTGATGGTAGTCCCGTGGTTCATGGAGTAGGTGTCCATCATCCAGGCCATTACCCGGGCGTTGGTTCCCACGTCGGGCGCGGGGATGTCCTTCTGTGGACCGATAATCAGGCCGATCTCGCTGGTATAGCGGCGGGTCAGGCGCTCAAGCTCACCTTCTGACAGCGCAAAGGGATCGACGCGGATCCCGCCTTTCGCTCCGCCGTAAGGCAGATTCACCGCAGCACATTTAATGGTCATCCACGCCGACAGCGCCATCACCTCATTCAGATCGACATTGGGATGATAGCGAATGCCGCCTTTACCCGGTCCCCGGGAGAGATTGTGCTGTACGCGAAAGCCTTCGAAATGGCGAATAGAGCCGTCATCCATTTGCAGCGGGATATCAACAATCAGCGCGCGCTTCGGATGTCGCAGCGTATCGATCCAGCGGGACAAATCCCCCAGATAGGGTGCAACGCGGTCAATTTGTTGCAGGTATGTTGACCAGGCCGTTGTGCTGCTGTCAGAAACGTAAGATAGCTTTTCCATAACAAACCTTAATTTTAATGAGTTAATTGTGCTGCCAAATCCGGGCGTATTTGGTGAATATCACTTATGCGCGACTAAATTTATCATTAAAAGCATGTTTTGAAATCTTTAAGTTTATGTAAAATTTAACTGTTTTTGGCGACGAAAAGGCATAGCGCGAATAAATAACATCCCAGGAACATCTGATGTCAGGTGAAAGCGAAAGGCAAGTCATATTTATGCATTTAAACTGCATAGTCCGGGATAAACACTATTTCTCAAAACTTTGAATAGGATCAACATTCCTGGTCCGCTTGCGGCGGGAACATGATTTGTAACACTATAACAATACATTTCATCAACCTGAGTTAAACTCACGTTAGTTTACTTTGTCTGACCTTCCGCACGCCCTAAATGGCAGTTTTCAGAGCCTCTCTCGCTTTCTCTGTACTGGCATGACTATTTACTAACAATCACGATGAATCAGATGAAAAAACTGCTTTTTTTGACCCAGCATCGGGTCTGCTGCTTTGTTGCTTTATATGTTGGCATCCTGCTTAACCTGCCCATATTTTTCCGTCGCTTCCATCAGCTCACTCAGGACGCCGCGCTTTCTACCGCCACAGAGATGCTGGCTGCCTTTGCGCTGGTCCTGTTTGTCACGCTGCTCGCCTCGCTGGCTGGACGCCTGCTGTTCAGGATCCTGCTGACGCTGCTGGTGGTGTTTTCCGTTGCCGCCAGCTACTACATGATTTTTTTCAACGTCGATATCGGCTACGGCATTATTGCCTCGGTAATGGCGACCGACAGCCTCGACCTTTCAAAAGAGTCGGTCGGCTGGCACTTTTACCTGTGGGTGGTACTGGTCAGCCTGCTGCCGATCCTGATGCTCTGGCTGTCGCCACTGCCGGAAGCGGCGCTGCGCCGCCATAACCATAAGGCGTTTATGGGCCGTGGCGGCGTGATGATCGCGGCTGCCCTCTGCTGCTGGCTGCCGTTAAAGGTGATGGGCGATCGTCAGGATTCCCTCGACCGCCAGAATAACAGCATGATGGCCAGCTACGGCGGCGTGGTGGCGGGGAGTTACTCGCCGTCAAACTGGCTGTCGGGCGTGGGGCTGCTGGCGTACAGCAGCTGGAGCCAGGCAGAGGACAACCGCAATCTGTTCGATCCCGCTCAGCACTTTACCTATACGCCGCCAAAGGACGTTAACGACCTGTATGTGGTATTTATTATCGGTGAAAGCGCCCGTCGCGACCATATGGGCCTGTACGGCTACAGCCGCGATAACACGCCAAATCTCGATAAAGAGAAAAACCTCGCGGCGCTGGAGGGCTACTCCTGCGATACCTCTACCAAGCTTTCGCTGCGCTGTATGTTTGTGCGTGAGGGAGGCGCGTCCGACGCGCCGGAGCGCACGCTAAAAGAGATGAACGTCTTCTCGGTGCTGAAAAAGCAGGGGTTCTCATCGGAGCTGTTCTCCATGCAAAGCGAAGCCTGGTTTTACAATAAGGCCCAGGCGGATGACTATGCCCTGCGGGAAACTATCCAGTCTGAAAAGCGCAATGTGGGCAAGCCGATAGATGATATGGCGCTGGTTAACGAACTGCGGGATTCGCTGGATCGTCATCCTAAGGGTAAGCACCTGGTTATTCTGCATACCAAAGGCTCACATTTCCTCTATACCGAACGCTATCCGCGATCCTTTGCGCGCTACAAGCCGGAGTGTCAGGGCATTGATGACCAGTGTTCGACTGAAGAGATGGTGAATTCGTACGACAACAGCCTGCTCTATACCGATCACGTACTGGAACAGGTCTTCAATCAGCTGCGTAACCGCAACGCCATTGTCTTCTACGCGTCCGATCACGGTGAATCGATTTCACAGAATATGCATTTTCACGGTACGCCGCGCGACAGGGCACCGATGGAGCAGCGTACCGTGCCGATCATGGTCTGGGCTTCCGATAAATTCCTGCAGCAGCCCGACAACAGCGCGGCCTTTGCGCAGCTAAAAACGCTGGCGCGCGACAAAACGCCGGTGTTTCATGAAAAGCTGTTTGACAGCGTTTTAGGCTGTATTGGCTACACTTCACCAGACGGCGGCATCAACCCGCAGCGTAACTGGTGTCAGGTAAATAAAGCGATAACCCACTGACACCTTTGCCTGAACCGGCACAAGCGGGTATCCTGTTGCCCGCATTTACTGAGACAGTTTCAACTGAGGTCGACATGATTATTAAACCACGCATCCGTGGCTTCATCTGTGTTACTGCCCATCCGGCGGGTTGCAAAGCTAACGTTAAGAACCAAATCGATTACGTGACCCGTCAGGGCACCGTTGCCAACGGGCCAAAAAAGGTCCTGGTAATTGGTGCATCCACCGGCTACGGTTTGGCCGCGCGTATTTCCGCCGCCTTCGGCAGCGATGCCGCCACCCTGGGCGTCTTTTTTGAGCGTCCCGGTGAAGAGAGCAAACCGGCTACCGCCGGCTGGTATAACTCCGCCGCTTTCGAAGAGTTTGCCGAAGCAAAAGGCCTGTATGCCAAAAGCATCAACGGCGACGCTTACTCCGATGAAGTGAAGCAGAAAACCATCGAGCTGATTAAACAGGACCTGGGTCAGGTTGACCTGGTGGTGTACAGCCTGGCGTCTCCTCGTCGTACGCACCCGAAAACCGGTGAAGTCTTTAACTCCACGCTGAAACCTATTGGCAAAGAAGTCACGGTCCGTGGCCTGAACACCGACAAAGAAACCGTCAATGAAACCACGCTGCTGCCTGCTTCGCAGGAAGAGATCGACGGCACCGTGGCGATAATGGGCGGCGAAGACTGGCAGATGTGGATCGATGCGCTGGACGCGGCTGGCGTGCTGGCCGAAGGCGCGAAAACGACCGCCTTTACCTATCTGGGCGCGAAGAGCACCCAGGATATCTACTGGAACGGGTCGATCGGCGAAGCGAAAAAGGATCTCGATAAGCGCGTGCTGAGCATCCGTGACCAGCTGGCAGCGAAGGGCGGCGACGCACGCGTGTCCGTACTCAAAGCCGTGGTGACGCAGGCCAGCTCCGCTATTCCGGTTATGCCACTCTATCTGGCACTGCTGTTCAGGGTGATGAAAGAGAAGGGCACCCACGAAGGCTGCATCGAGCAGGTCTATGGCCTGTTTAAAGATAGCCTGTTTAACGCATCACCAATCGTTGATGACGAAGGCCGCCTGCGCGCCGACTACAAAGAGCTGGCACCGGAAGTGCAGGACGCCGTTGATAAGCTGTGGCCAACGGTGACTGATGAAAACCTGAATGACATCACCGATTTCGTCAGCTACAAGCGCGAGTTTATGCACCTGTTTGGCTTTGGCCTTGACGGCGTGGACTACGACGCTGACGTGAACCCCGACGTGAAGATTAAAAACCTGGTACAGATGTAACCGTCTGCCCGCGCAAAATGGCCCCCTGACCGCGTTGGGAGGCCGGCTGTATAGCGCGGTATTACCCTGCCCGGTGGACGCGTCCTGCGTCTGCCGGGAACCTCCCCTGGGTCAGTCCTTCGTAAAAAAGCCTTTCACCTGCCGTACCGTTTTCATACCTATGCCGTATGTTCTGGAGCGGCCATGATGTCGGCTAAGGCAGTTGTGTTTGAAGGCAACCAGGATAGGTGTTTGCTAAATGCGCAGTGGTTATAGACGATGGATGTCTGCTATGAGCTGTGAGTTCAACAGGTCGATGCAACGCTATCCTTAAACGAGGGGGACGTTGCCATGAAACGAAGAACGCGCATTTACTACACGCCAGAACAGAAAGCGATTATCTGGGACAGATATAAGCAAGGTGATTCCCTGCATGATATCGCCAGAATGTTCGACAGATATCATTCTTCTATCATGCCCACTATCCACCAGAGTGGTGGATACCGTCCCCCTGTCCGAAAGCGGCACCGGTTAGCGCTTTCGCTTGATGAAAGAGAGGAGATATCCAGAGGGCTGGTAGCAAAACGCAGCATCAGGGACATCGCTGCCAAATTATCAAGAGCTCCCTCAACGGTTAGCCGCGAGATCAAGAGGCACGGAGGTGCAAAACAATATCGTGCAGCAAAAGCGGATGCTACTGCATGGGAAAGTGCCCTGAGACCAAAACCTTGCAAGCTAATTGAAAGCCCCGCATTGTGTAAAATCATTGCAGAGAAGATGCATCAGGACTGGTCGCCGGAACAAATCGCCGGTTGGCTAAAACGCTGTTATCCCGATAATCAGGAAATGCATGTGTCACACGAAACAATTTATAAAACGCTTTTTATACAAACCCGGGGAGCATTAAAAAAAGAGCTGCAGCAATGCCTCAGAAGCGGAAGAGCAGTGCGTAGATCCAGAACATCATCGCTTAAACGGAAAGGATTAGGGTCAATCCCGGATGCGATACCTATCAGCGAAAGACCATCTGACGCCGCAGACAGAGCCATACCGGGTCACTGGGAAGGAGACCTGATCCAGGGTTCGAAAAACTCCTATATCGTCACCCTGGTAGAGCGCCATTCCCGCTTTGTTATGCTCGCCAAAATCAGGGACAACAAGACCATAACGGTTATATCAGCGCTCATCAAACAAGCACGGGAATTGCCTGTTGAGCTTTATAAAACATTAACATGGGATCGTGGCGCTGAAATGACCAGCCACACCCGGTTTACTGTAGCAACAGACATCCAGATTTACTTCTGTGATCCTCAATCTCCCTGGCAACGTGGCTCAAATGAAAATACGAACAGGTTGCTCAGACAATATTTTCCAAAGGGAACTGACTTATCGGTTCACAGCCAGCAAAGACTAAACAGCGTTGCCAGACAGCTCAACGAAAGACCGAGAAAAACGCCAGACTATGAATCACCCGCAGAGCGGTTCAATAAGTGTGTTGCGTCCATTGGTTGAACTCACAGCGAAAAGCAGGCGTAGTTTTCAATTACTGATTCTGTTATTTAATATCCTAACGCACGATTGCCTTGCTCATATTGATACCCGTTACTCTAAAACCGCTGCTCTCGTATACATGGAAAGCACGGGCATTATCTCCAGCTACGCGTAGTCTAATCTCTTTAAAACCCTTACCCTGAAGATCCTCTTCAAAAGCGCGAAGAGCCTGTTTACCCAACCCCTCTCCCTGAAGTGAATTAAAAATATGAAAATCATAGATAAATACTGTGCGCATTGCCGCATCTGGTTTGTACCAGAGATAGCCTACGTGCCTCTCAAATACATCTAATTTCGCGAAAATGGACAGTAAAATTTGCCCGTGCGTATTCACTCCTTCCGCAAGCAATTTTGATATTTCCTGCCTGGCCATCGTTAGAGAATCACTTTTAGACATTCTATAATTTGACGCTATCTCAATTGCATAATCAGGAATAAAATATTCAAGATAAGCAGAGTACTCTTCTTCTGTCATTGAGCGAAACGAGACCATCTTTTAATCCTTATTGAGGAAGTCATACAGACAGAAAGGACCATACTAATAGCGCCAATAGCAATGTTACGTCAAATTAGGCGTTTATGGAATAACAACACTTCCGATCGATTACATGAAAGTGATACTCAATGTCCGCTTCTGACACACAGCGGACATTCAATTCGCCGTCTATCAGCAGCATGGTTATTCAGCTGCCATCCGTTCAGGCGGTCTGCTGTTTGTCTCGGGTCTGCCAGGCAGCCGAGCCGATGGCATCCCTGAACCCGATTTTGCTGCACAGGCAAAACTGGCCTTTGAATATCTGGTAGCCACGCTTGCGGCGGCAGGTTGCACGTTTGACGATCTGATGATGTCACCACGTTTCACACCAATCCGCAGAATCAGTTTGACACCATTATGCAGGTGAAGCAGTCGGTTTTCCCACAGCCGCCTTATCATAACTGGACAGCGCTGAGGCGATGACCGATTTAGCGGTTACGCAGGCCTGAAAGATGCACAAATACCAGCAAGGGCATCGTGACGATCTATGACGGGCATCCTGCTATAACGGTCATCCTGACGGTAAGGACATTAAGGCCGCCTGTCAGGGTATTTTTGGGGCAGGGCAGGCCAGAGAGCGTCTCGCAGAGTTAAGGCTGAATCGCCTTACCCTGCTCATCAAGCAGATCCGTCAGGAGTGCCGTGCCATCGCTCCCCACCCGGAATGCCCCGTACCGTGCCTGCGCGAAACGCTCGCCATGGCCTTCCTGAAAGAACCAGGCATTAGTGCCGACGGTCAGCGAGTCATAATGTTGATGGTATTTCACCCGCAGCTGATTTGGCTGCAGAGGTTCACCCTGATCAAAACGGGCCTGAGTCGCATGACGCTGCGCATCAAGGTCAACAATCAGGGTTCCGCTGGTTGGCAGGCATGGCGCTGACAGGGTCTCGCCGCAGGACTCAGCCTGTTGATACAACGTCAGTTCCAGAGGGCGGGTGAGGGCATAATTCAGCGCCATGTAATCACCCTGCATCAGGGATCGCGGGTCAACCGGGGCAAGGGATAAAATCATGACCGCGCCTTGCTTCAGCAACTGCTCTTTTTGCCAGATGCTGACATTGACGGCCACCAGCGCCAGCGCTATTAAAGCGCCTGCCAGCCATCGGCTCTGTTTACGGATTCTCACTGGTACCTCCGATCTGTGCGGGTAACACTTTTTTGACTCCCCATGCCAGCCCCAGTAAAACCAGACCGCTAACCAGCAGCAGCAGGGATTTCTGCAGCAGAATGACCTCCAGGAAGTAATACCAGCCAATGACATATAGCACCGTGAAACCGCCACTGACCACCAGCAACCCCAGACTTCCCTGATAACGCGCCATCAGAATTAACCACAATCCTAGCCCAATACCCGGTGCATAGAGGGCGGCAGCCCCACAAATAAGCGCGGCGACAAGCGTGATAATCGAAAACAGGCGCTGGCCGTTCCTTTTCTGACTGAGTGCACTCAGCGCTAAGCCTGCCGCGATCCCTGTGCCTGTCGATGACTGAAATGTAGAAAACTGCGATGTTGACCAGAAGAAATCCGCGAGAAATACCGCGTTTATCCCGACGAAACTCAGCAACATCAGACCTCCCGGGATGCCATACAGCAGGGGATGTACCGCGTCAGCATACGGCCCTGCCTGTAACCTCAACTGATGACTGACAGTCCACATCCACAAAAACATCACCACCGCGACCAGTACGGAAACAGCAAGGCGCCCCTCCGTCGGCGACAGGTAGAGCTGGGCCAGAGAATGGCCCGCCAGAACCAGAAAAAAGGTCAGGGCAGTGATTGCCATAAACCGGTAAGTGCGATCGGGCATCGCCACCGCCATCGCGGCCAGAATCGGCAATGCAGACAGTGAACTCAGCATAATAAAGCTGACGTCATTGCTCTGGATTGGCGGCAAAACGCCGAATATCAGCCCGCACGTCGCCGCAATCGCCCATGCCAGCCCGAGGTGATGTTTACCGTCACGCTGACTGCGTAACAGGCCGCGCGCAATGGCGGCGAGCAGCAGCGAAGGAATAATAAAGGTGGCAGCATTCGGGTTTTCGAGCAGATCAGTAGCATAGAGCACCAGTAACATCAGTAACAGAATGATGATCGCTGCGACCCAGCCTCCGACGCTTAGCGCCAGCCTCAAATACCAGGGCAGGTCAGACGCGTGACCGCGTTGCTGAATTTCCTCAATCTGCGAGGCGCTCAGCAAACTCTTTTGACGCAAAGTGTCTGTCAGTAAGGTCAGCCTGGCCGGAACCAGATCGATCGGCCCTTTTTCAACCAGTTTGCGTTGCCACTTCAGCAGGATCGAACCATTTACCGCCACCCAGAATGCCATCAGGGCGCCGGTCAAAAACAGATCCCCCGTATCGTAGTTTAAAAGAAATAACTGCATAATTAGCGCACAGCCAACAACGGTCAGGCTGGCGATGCCCAGCGTCAGCATGCAGAGATCCTGATAGCGGTAACGGTACAGGTAATAACCTGCCAGCTGGGTGATCACCCAGCCGCCCGTGATATAAGTAAGCTGGATACCACCGCCCCAGTCAGAGAGGTTTCCGGCCACGATGGCGGTCAGCTGAAACAGTAAAAATCCCGCCATGACTCGCGAGAACCAGCGGCTTGCCAGCCAGCTCTCGGGGTGATGCGTTATCGCCCGCCAGGCCAGCGCTTCCCTGATAATCAGGCAGGCTGCCAGCAACGCCAGATACCCGTGTAGCACAGCCGTCGGGAGCCTGGTGAAACTGTCAGACACGGCGAGATCCAGCAGTGACGTCGGCAGCGTGTTGTAATAGAGCTGCAACGTCAGATTAGCGACCAGCCAGCTGCAAAACCACAGGCTGTTTTGCCGGGCAATCAGCGCCAGCGGCAGAAGAACGCATAACCAGGCCCGGAATAGCTCCCAGCTGTCAGCACCCGTCTGATAAATCTGCCCATACAGCGCAAACAGGGCGCCGAAGCTTAACCCTGTCGCCAGCAATGCGCTGCGTGCCAGCGTGCTGTACCAGCGCCACCAGACAACCGCCGCCAGCGCGACGATTAGCAGCTCGGCCAGGGCAAATTTCGCCATTTTCGGCAGCCAGACCCAGTTCCAGGCAACAAAGAATACCGCTCCTGCAACCAGTGACAGTAATCCCAGACAGGAAAGAACCGGGACAAGAAACTGACGCCACTGAGCATCTGACGGTCTGATTCCACAAAAAGCATAGATACGCTGGCAGGTCTCCGGGGTCAGGCTTCCTCCTTTCAGCAGGCGTGCGATCTGGCGGCAAAGATACTCTGCCGTCTGTGACGGCATCCCGGTTATGCCATCGGGTGCAATCTCCCTCATACTTCCCCTGCCTCTGTTTGTGGTATTACTTTAATGATGAAGTTAACGATTTTTCTTCCCTGCGATCACTCCGCGTGACGCTTTGATGATCGGCAGACTCTGCGAATGATCTTGCTGAATAAATTTAATCATCATTTCGCAGAAATAACAGCGAAAATCAAAGGCGATTAACTCATTCTGCGCAATCATAAGCATTCTTATGGTCATGGTTTTCTCCGTGCTGTCAGCTTGTCTGATCAATGCTTCAGAACGGCGATAAATAACGCTCAAGACCTGTCACGAATCCACTTACTGTGATAAACCTGCCAGCTGTGCCTTTTCACCGCCACACATGGCCAGTTTTTGTTGACCCCTTCAGGCAGAACGCGCTGGAGGTGTTACTTCCTGCGAAGCTGAAAGAAATGGCGCAGTCACGCGCGTAGCAAGAAGCAAAGTTACGCGCAATCCGCGTAAGGATTGATGAAAATTATCGTGACCCCGCCGTCACCTTGCTCAGTAAGTGCGACAGGATAAGCTGGTAAGCAACCGCTTGCCAGAGATCACTCTAAGGAGAAGATGTAAAGTGTCCGCTAAAATTCATCGTCAATTTCCTGTCTGAAATCCGGCTCCATTAGCAAGTAAATGACGACACTGGCAATCTCCACTCCGGACACCAGAAAAACGGTAATATGCGGGAATAAAGAATAAAGCTTCCTTTTTTGTTCCACATCCCGGCTGACGGCAAAGCGACGAACGCCCCAAAGTCTAAAGAGCTTCACAATTTTCACAAAAAATGCTTAAATTTGCCATGGAGCAGGGTTTTGCTCCGGCCTGCATGAGCCTGGGTCAACATTGTTTTTATTGAATAGAGTTCATGCCAGGCGCCTCGCCCGCCCTTTATCTTCTCTTCGGCGGCACTACCCTGATATGATACCAGGAAAGTAGATAAAGCGAAAAGTATATGAAGTCAAAAAATAGAATATATGTTTGGATAGGATTGTTTGCTGGAATATTTTTGCTTTTGGTTTTTATAAAGTATTTTTTCGATTTGAATCGCCCATTGCAAAGAGATAGCCTTGGCAGGCCCGTGCTTACTATCTGTAGCGAGGTCATTCATGGGAAATTCAACCAAAAGGGTGAGAGGGATAATTTATCCCAGGTAAGTCAACAATGTTCAAATGATATGCGCCCTGTTTTCAATAATTATGTCTTCTTAAAAAACAATATTTACTGGATGAGTAAAGTTAATTATGAGGAATCTCCTTGCATCACTGGAACGGGAGATTCTACAGGCTTGATTTATAATATTACTTCCTGGGATTGTTTAACAGCAAAGCCGATGCAAGTGAATAAAATAGAGATGCGCGATCTTTATTTAGTGGCAAAATACACCTCCACTTTTCGCCAGGTTGATCACGTTAAGACGGCCAGGCCTTACTGGCAGTCGGAACAGTTAGCGAGCTACGCTAAAGATGACTCATCGGTATATTTCCAGAGAGAGAAGATAAAAGGGATAAACCCGGCACAATTTGAGGTGATTTTCCCATTTGGTAAAGAAGAAAAATGGCGTATTTTCAATATATTCAGAAGTAATGGCTCAACATATGTTGGTGGCTTTGATGTTGGTGATACAGATCTCAGTAAATTTCATCTTCTTCCTGTTGTTTCCTGCCCGGAGCATGGTCTCCCAAGATGCACAGGAATTAGCGATTCAGATGACTTTTTCCGGGCAGGAAACTGGGGGGAAGGAGTACTTGGTCAGATTGGGGATGATGTCATCTTTTTACAGCCCAAAGTGATAAGCCGTTTCTCAAATATGGCTTCACCAGAAATGTTCATGTTCGCGTCATCCCGGCGTATTTATCTTTATACTCAAAGTAAATTTTACGAAGTGGTTGAAGATGAGAAAGGTTCACAAAAGAAACTGGTCGATATGGATATACAGTATTTCGAGAAGAATCCTTGATAATCCGGAAGGTGGCCTGTAAGGCTATGCTGTCACCTAAATATTATCTAATTCACATTCAGATGAGTCTGTAATCATAACTGCTCGCGGAGGGGGCGGAAAACATCACAATTCCGACACTCTGGACTTACATCTTTCTTTTTATCTGGTCGAAAAATGATACCACTGGCATATTTCATTAACGGTCCTTGTACCTCGAGCCTGATTTCTGCCATACGCATTAATTCCAGTAAGCCAGATAAGTAAGTGCGGCAGCTGAACAGAAAGCATAGGGGCTTAAAAGCAAAACATCCGAATAAGGAATTTCAAATATCCTGGTGACAGGCCACGCCAGTACAACCAGCCACATGAAGATTGTAGAGCACATGATAAAAAAGCTACCCTTTAAGGATGCATCAGGATAAAATCGCTCTGAAATCATCACCAATGGTACGCCGATTATTAAAGAACCCATCATGGTCCCAATAATACTTGTCATGACGATTAACACATAAGTAAAAATGAGACCCGGTGCGGATATACTGCTTTTTCCCCAGGAAAGATACATTAAAACTAGCAATGAACCAACGATACTACTAAAAATAGCTGATATCGTAGATTCCATAATCAACCTGTCGTCAATAATGTTCTTCATAATTTCTCTACGTCTGAGTAGCTATAGTTCATGCGGCTTACCCGCTTGAATTTTTTTTGCGTGGGGTTTGATCGCAAAACAGGCTTCCAGCACGAGATCCTCTCCATCGTCGCGAGAGCCGAAGAACATTATAGCAAAATCAATTCTTATAAGCAGTTGTGTTTCATGTCAATCGGAACGGGGGATAGATGCACTGCTGCATTAACAGGAAAATGTTCACTGTGAGCGATGCGGACGCTATTCCTCAGAGGCGGCTCTGACGTATAAAGTAGAGTGGGTATTATGAAAAGGTATCTCTGGCATGAACCCCTATGAAAGACATTACAGGCAACTCATGGCAAATGGCGCTGCGGCCTGGGCTGGAGAAGGTTATCTCAGAGCCAAAAAACAGCAGGTGAAAATATTCCAGTGGCTTTACACACACCAGTATTTACCCCAGCCTGGTACGCCGGTACTTGAGATGGGGTGTGGGAATGGAGCAATGGCGGCGCAGTCTCTTGCTGAGCTGGGATATTCTGTCTGGGGGGTGGACTGGTCAGAAACGGCTATCAGGTGGGCAGAAGATCGTTTTCAGCAAGCCGGACTCACCGCAAAATTTCTTGTCGGCGATGTCTGCAATATTTATCAATGCCCGGACTCAACGTTTGAGCTGATTATTGATGGTAGCTGTTTACATTGCCTGATAGATGACGCGCGAAAACTCTTTTTTGCAGAGGTAAGGAGACTGCTCAGACCCGGGGGACGATTTGTGATCGGTTCTATGTGCGGAGCTCCCCGTCATACAGAAGATATTGATGCGTATGATCCACTCAGGCATCATTTACTGAAAGAAGGCCAACCCTGGCGGACCCTGAGGCCGCTTACAGATTTAACTAATGAAGTACAAAAAGCGCGTTTTAATTTGGAGGCGATCAGGGTTAATAAAAATAAATGGTGGGATCATGCCACAATAGTCTGTTCGGTGAAGCAATAACTTGCTGAGTCACCCGCAGAGCGATTCAGGCAGTGCGTCACAGCCCTCTCGGTGGCGTCAGCCCGGAGGCCTTTGAACAGGCCTCGTCGTGAGGACAGAATTTGTCTACGGTTGCGAGCAGTATCACTATCATACTGGACACCAGGGTAATCCTGTCCAGACTATGCAGAATGAAATCATTGGAACGGCTCATGAATATCCAATTCGCAAATCTCACCCCGAACAGCCCAGGATTTGTTGAACTTAGATCGCAGAGCGTGGCTGAAGGATTTAACATGCTACGTCGGCTGGAAGAAAATTGGCTTAGCAGACAAAACCGCTTTGACAGTCCCGGAGAAAAACTGATTGGGGCTTATGCTGATAGTTTAATTGTTGGCGTGTGTGGACTGAATATCGACCCTTTTACGCCAGAAGCTGGCGCCGGACGTCTGCGACATTTCTATGTAGACACTGGATGGAGAAATAGGCGGGTTGGCAGCGGTCTACTAAGTGAAATAATTAAGGATGCTGCCCACTGGTTTGATGTTACAAACACGAATGCACCCTCATCGGCATTCACTTTCTATGAACGAGCGGGCTTTGTTGCTTTATCTGGTATGGATAAAGTCACACACCAATTATGCCTGCGAAACCCGGCACAGTAGTGCAGTCACGAAATCGGGTGAAAATATCGAAAGACTAAATGGCATCCGGTCGAAGCAGCAGGACCAGAGCGTAAGATCAGGTAATTTTCAGCTTAAACAGCCGATAGATTGCATCCCTTCCTGTATTGGTCACGTTTATTTCACGGTATCCCGGTATACGCGTTATCCATTCTTTTTGCAGTAGAAACGTTAATAGTGCCGAACCTGCCTCACCGCCGAGGTGGAAACGTCTTTCACTCCAGTCCAGACATGGGCAACAGTGCTTGCGGCGTGTTCGTGCGTTAAATTCTACTCCCAGTTTTTCAAAATGCAGTTTACCGGCAGCAGTCAATGCCGAGCCATCAGCTTCAAGCCATATCTCCCTCAGCATAAATTCATAAATGTTCACGGCAAGCTCGCCTGCCAGATGGTCATAACAGGTGCGAGCGTAGCGAAGATGTACCGGCGTGCTGGAGAGAGGAGTTTTATGGGTGCGCATTGAAACCCCCATCAGGTTTTCCAGTAGTCCGGAAATATGATGTCCCGCAAGGCTGTAATACCGATGACGCCCCTGCGTCAGGCAAATGACCAGACCGTTGCTGAGAAGCCGGTTCAGATGCCCACTGGCCGTTGAGGGTGCTATGCCAGCCACTGCGCTAAGTTCGGTGGCTGTCCACGCGCGCCCGTCCATCAGGGCACACAGAATACTGACCCTTGAAGGTTCAGACAGGGCAGATGCAACCATTGCCATTGATGTTTCAAGAACATCTTCCGGCTCCCTGTTGAACTGTGCTTTGAGGCGTTTCATGCAGAAGGTATTGCCCATTTTTGGGTGACTTCAGCTGCCCGGTTATCATCATCGGTAATGAGAATGAGCCGGTTGCTATGGTCGCTGTACTGTACCAGAATATTGATCCCATTCCGGGCAAGTGTATCAGCTATTTCTCCCAGCTCACCCGGCCGTTCCTGAGTTAATTTTCTTACCAGAGGACTACACACATGACAGACTGCAACACCGGCTTCAGTTAGTACCCGACGAGCTTTTTCAACCTCTTCAACCAGAAAGTGTGCATGTCCGCCCTCAGGGGTTGTAAATACGCCACCGCCTTCAAGTCCCACTCCATTTTCACCCAGTAAACTACCCAGTGAAGCAAGCGATCCCGGGCTATTTTGGAGAATAATATGAATGTCATACATGCTGATTTGTTCCCTTATCAGAAGAGTAATCGCGAAATACGCTGGCTACCCGTATTCTGTAGAATGAAAAAATCGATTGCTTACCTTCTTTCTGCGCGGCCTGATGCACCACGTTTCGCTTCCATCCGGCTACAGACTCCTCATCTTCCCACCAGGACAAAGAGAGAATTTTTCCAGGGATAGTCAGGCTCTGGAAGCGCTCAATAGAAATAAATCCGGGCGTGTTGGATAACAGAGGCTTCAGCTCTGAAGCCAGCTGAAAATATCTTTCCTGAGCCTCAGGCTGGGCATCTGCCTCAAAAAGTACTGCAATCATGGTTCGCTCCGTCGTCAAATTTCGGACAGTTTAATGATGACGAAGGCATGTTGCTTCGGCAGGTGCCGAAGTATGCCTGTGCGTTAATGAATTCCTCGAAACGAATGGGCGATGAGCATTTAACTCATGCGCAAAGGGCAGAACAACACAGAAGTGTGGATTCACACGCAACTTCCGCTCCTGGGACAAATCAGCCCGTCAACTCCTGCAGGACGTCTGTAAAGCCCACCGCTGACATTGCCAGCCTGGACTATGCCAGCCGGATACTGAATGCTTAAAAGCACCGAAAAACTGTACTTGAATCATTTATATCCGGACGCGCAGCTGATAATACCGACAAAATTTGCCATAAATTTTAATTATGGCACCCGATGAACCGCATTCACTGGCGCTTACCTTTCACCTGTTCAGCCAGAGCAGCTTACACAAGAGCTGTTATCTGAAGGGACCGCGCTGAGGCGCTTGCCGGCATATGCGAAGTCTGATTACAGGCTCTCTCCGTTCAGAGAAGAATCTGAACTTCTTCTCCTCCGCAAATTGCATTAGTAATAGTAATAACGAAACGTTAGAAAGCATTAGCTGCCTTTACTTTTCCTTACAAATAAGTGAATGGAAATTCAGTTTAATGGGTGTATTTTGATTAAAAACCTACTTTATACGCATAATTTAGTAAATCAGAGAAAAAGGGAAGTCAGTAAATGAGCAGAATTAGCGTTAACTGTATCATCTTGCTTACGTTTTTTCTTACATCCAGTTTCCTCATCATGCCCTATCTGCTGTCAGAAATTGCGCCCTCAGCGGGCCTGAACGTCAACGAGATGACCCTCGGATTAGGGATCTGCAATGCCTTTGCCGCATTGACGTTATATCTGCGGCCAGTGTTTTCTCATCCGGCACAGATGCTGACATTAATCATGGTGTTGATCGTAACAGGAGCCGGGTCCGTATTAGCAGGAATGGGCTACAGGTTACCCTGGGTGCTTATAGCGGGCGTGGCTCTGATGCGAATTTCACTGGTTAATTTCAGCGACTTTAATCGTCAGATTCACATGCAGACCAACACGGAACGGGGTATTAAACGTGCGCTTTCAACGGCCAATGTGTTATCCAACGTTATTTCTTGCTCCGTTCCGCTTGCAGCGGCTGCGATACTGCAAAAGGGGGGAACAACTGGCCTGGTCGGCACGGCCGTATTTATTGCCCTATTATCTGCGTTACTTTCCCCGGCTCTTTTCGCCCGCAATCCATCAATGAATTCCGTTGTCGTACAGAGTAAACCCTCGCCGGGGAAAACCGTGACGCGGTTCCGCAGATATTGCCCCCTGTATGTTATCGTGCTGATGAATACGGTTGTTTATGCATTCATCTTTTCTTATGTACCACTAAAAATTATTCAGGTCACGCCTGATAAGATTGCGGAAGCACAGAAGTATATAGCTTTGTATTTCACGGTTAACTCGCTTTCGATAGTCATATTTTCATTTCCCGTTTTATTACTTATTGAAAAGTCCGGACTGAAAGATAAGCAAGTTATACTGTTTGCCACTGTGTCCGCGCTGGCTTCTGTAGCGCCCTTTATCAGCTATCAAGGTGAGGCGTACAGAATTATATCATCCTCGGTCCTAATGGCCCTGTCAGAAATAATTTTTTTGCCTTATGTTGTATCCCTTGTTTCATCTTTGAAATCTGAAATAAAAGAAACCGTGCTGAAAGACGTTACGCTCCTGAGCGTAAGTGTGAGTGGAGCCCTGTCGGCACCAGTCGCCGGAGTTCTCTATCATGCAGGGAGCGAAGGTCTTCTCTTTTTTATCATTTCGGGAGCGATATTACTTGTATTATGCATACTGAAACTGGAAGGGTGTTTAAATGAAAAATAAAGTAATTGTCGTCGGTGCGATCAGCAGTTATAGCGTAAAACATTTTTATGACGCTGCCATACAACTGGAAAAGAAACCCATATTTCTTTTCCATAAAGGGCACATACCAGACTCTTCTTTACTGGAAGATGGGAATTATATTATCGCCGACGGACTTGGTATCGAATGGATTGATCAGATTATGGAAATCCTCAGCTCTCATACCAGTCATATATTCTCTGTGGTTCCCGGAGGCGAACTGGCAGTCCCTGTCACAGAAAAGATCTGCGCCGCCTTAGATTTACCTTTTAATCATGGGAACATAAATCGCTTTCGCAACAAAAAAATCATGCGTGACTGGCTATCAGAAGGAAATATACTCCAGCCGGCACAATACGGGACTGTCTCTAAACAGGAAGATATTCCATCCCTCACCGGGAAGCTGAAGTTCCCTCTGATCATCAAGCCGGTTGATGGTGCGGCAAGTTTCTTCGTGAAAAAGATAGAGCATGAAGAACAGTTATCAGATGCAGTTGACTCAATTATTTCACATAAGATCTCACTGGCAACTGGCATCAAATTTGAGGGCGTTGCACTTCTTGAGGAGTATATAGAGGGAACGGAATACAGTGCCGAGGTGATGGTTCATGACGGCGCCTGCGCGGGATTTTATGTCACGCGAAAGATTCTTTCAGATGAACCTTATTTCGATGAAATTGGACATATCTCTCTTTCACCGGAATATTATCCCGATAAATGTAAGAAGCTGGTTGATGAAGTTATCAGTACCATGCAGGTGACCAGTGCCGTGCTTCATATAGAATTTCGTCAGGATAAAAATGGTAGGCTTTATCTGATTGAAGTTGCATCCCGGATAGCCGGGGACCTTATTTCCCGTTTAGTGGATATCAAACATGGCTGTTCCCTCGAAGAGTTCTACCTTCTGTCCCGTTCTGGTAATGAAGTACGGTTACATAAGGAAAAGAGAGTGGGCCAGCCTGCAAACTGTTTTGTCGGTATTCGATTCCTGTTTGGCGAGGATGTGACAGTTCCGGAAAAATTCGATGTCGTACAGAAGGATTCAGCGCAGAAGTATGTCAGCAAATCTGAACGCAGCCCAAGAAATGTGGTGAACAGAACCGGATTCATAATATTTCAAAGCGAAGACTATGAAGCAGCCATCAGTTTTATAAAGGAGGGAGCATGCTGATCAGGCCGGCCATATCAGATGACCTCAACGCCATATGTGAAATTTACAATCATGCTGTGTTACATACAGATGCCACCTTTGATACCGAGATAAAAACCCCAGAGTATTTCAGGGAATTTCTCGGCAGCACGGAATATTTTTTCTATCTTGCAGTGGCAGTAGAGGAGAGCCGCATAATCGGTTTTTCAGGATTATATCCGTTTTCACGCAGAAAAGCTTATGCAGGTCTTTCAGAGTTGACCTGCTACGTTCACCCGGCGGAGCACCGGAAATCTGTCGGAACGGCGCTCTGTCAGCATGTCAGTGAATATGCCGGCACAGCCGGTCTTCACACAATTCTGGCGCTCTTCAACACTAAAAACGCAGCCATGCGGAATATATGTGTAAACCTGGGGTATATACCTAAAGGCGAAATGAGTGAAGTCGCGTTCAAGCTTGGACAGTATCAGTCGTTATCCATTTATCAGAAATTTATGAGGAGCAATTAGTCATGCCCGGAACCGCGTATAATATTATCCTGGATAATTTAAAAGAAGATATAGATTTTCGCTCTTTTTTAGATGGAAAAATTCACGCAAAAGAATATTTCGGGAAGATCTGCCAAAAAAAAGAAAGTCTGCTGAACCGTGAGTTCAATGAAGACATGCTCAATCTTTCAGCCAGAATGCCAGCAGAACCTGAGAAATATGTAGACAATTTGCTGGAGTTGCTTTTTGAGCATGACCTTATTCCAACAACGATCTATAACAAACAGCTCTATAACGCGACGCAAAAAGAAATTTCTGAAAAGTTCATCCATGGAAATAACAAAACCTTCATTTTCCCGGAAGAGTCACGCCTTCTTTTTGCACTTGCAGATATTACCAAGCCTAAGAAGATTGCTTTCATGGGATCTTATTATGCTTTCTGGGTTGTATGGGTGCTGGCAGCCCTGCCTGAAAATTCTACCGTCTGGCTCATGGACATTGACAAGAATTGCCAGGCTCTCGCAAAGAAGAACCTCAGTAATCTGACCGTGGCTCAGGATGTGGAAATTATTCAGATCAGCGAAGATGCCATTCAGTCCATTAAGGCTTTAACGGATATTGACTGGATTGTATTGGACGCCGAAGGGCCCAAGTCCGGCGTTGATGATGAAGATCTTATCGATAAGGCCATATATTACCCCATGATTCGTGCAGGTTACGACTCACTGCGTGAAGGAGGGTTAATGATCGCCCATAACATTCTCCTTGAGAACACCACTGACTCAGATTACATTGCCGAAAAAATCAGGTGGAACAGGAAGATGTTCTCTAAATTCATTCCTTTTCTGCATGATAAATTCCAGTCTTTTTTGCACTTCGAATCAACAGAAGGCGTGGGCATTGCAAAAAAATGAAAATAGAAAATATATTTAAAAGGCAGTTCCGCCATGAAGAACTGTGGCCGGACAATGCCGCGGTCACAGAACACAGAGATACTCTTCTGCAAATTGATGGCATGCAGTATCAGACTGAATATGACGATTTTGTTAAAGAATACCTCCCTTTTTATTCTGAGCACACTTGGGAAAGCATTGAATCCGAAAGCAGGAAGCTACTTCTTTCCTTCGGGTGGTTTATGTACAATCAGAAAACCATCATCATTGAGCAGGAGGCGCTGACCGAATACTGCAAGCTGGTTTTATCCGGTAATTCGTCCTTTTCTTTCACCCGGAATTTTATTACCCGTTTAGCTCAGGTTCAGGTAGATGAAACCTACCACACGCTGATGTCTTATAAAGGGATCAGTTTATGCAAGCGACTTTCTGAACATAACCTCAGTATTTTCCCCGATACGGATCTGGCCGTGTATATCCACTCCATGGAGTCACTTCCTGCAGCCGAGAAGGAGCTGGCCTGGCTGGCGCTGACGACAGTCTGCGAAGCAACAATAAGTAAATATCTTTCGGTTTTACCCGGAGAGGTCAGTGTACAACCTGCCTTTCGTTTTATTACGGAAATGCACCGCCAGGATGAAGCTTCACACTCTTCATTATTCCTTGACCTGATGGCCGTGGCCTTTGATGAACTCGATATGGAAATGCGCATTAAGCTCATTACCCATCTTAAGCAAGCTATCAGAGCCCTGGTATCATCCGACCGTAAAACATGGAAAATCCTTTATCAACTGGCAGGGGTAGCGTGCCCTGAAGTTGAGAACCCTTCATACTCACATCTGTATAATTTCCGGATGATCACAAAATACACGGGGGAACATGATGTCAGATGTTAACGGTACGGCTATGAGCCCTGAAGAATGCCGCTTTTTTCTCAGCCAATACTCCTTTGGTTCTCTGATTTCGCATGACCTGCAACTCAGTCATATTCCTTTTATTTTTTCAGGTGATAATCTGATACAAACTCACCTGGCTTCTGGAAATCCACAGCTTAAATCTCTGGATGAACAGACATGCCTGCTGACAGTGCTGGGCCCCCATGCATTTATTTCAACTGAGTATTACCAGGCCAGTCCCGCTGTACCTACCTGGAACTATGCCTCCGTCAGCATCAGAGGTAAAAGCCGTTACCTGACGACCGGTGAGTTAGAACTGTCACTGGACAGAATGCTTGCGCATTTTCAGCCAGAGCTGCTTCATAATAAACAATCGCTCCCGGATGACTTCCGGCAGAAACTCATTTCCGGAATAACCGGCATAGGCATTGAAATCACTGAAATAAAGGGTAAATTAAAACTGGGGCAACACCGTTCTCAGGCCGATCAGCTCAGTGTATTCAGGAAACTGGAACAAAATGACCAGCCGGTTTATGTTCACTTTGCCCAAGAGTGGCTGAGTCGTTTCCGTCCGTCCATTCTTGGTTAAAACCCAACTCCCTGACCATCATCTGCTGCTGGAGTGCTAAAGGCTGACCTGAGTCAGCCCATCTTACTCTCATCTCTCCTAAACATCGTAAGTAAGCGTCCAGCCAGAACCGTCTTCATTAACTGTTTGCTGACGCCGGTTTTTTAAGACAGGTGCCACAGCCGCTGATTAATGAGCTACTGCAGACCTTTTAGTTACCTGATGTCGCGGTTACTTTTCTTCCCGCCGACTGCTGATAGCTGCGGGGATGCCCTGCGTGGTGTCGCCCATGCCCCAGGGAAACCCTCTTTATTCAGCCGGTGCCGCAAGGTCTTGACCCTGTCTGCAGTAACAACGTCCTTGAGATCGAGTGAAACGGTAGCCAGTGTTGCCAGGCTGGCGTCCGTCAGGGTGAAGCCAGCCGGAAGTCCCCAGTGGTCATGCCGGGCAACTTCAATGCAGTCAAACAGCTCGCGCAGGTAGTCTGGTACGGTGCCCCCTCTGCCATCAACGATGGCCTGCTCACTCTGATACATGAACTCCGCCTCCGGCATTTCACGAGCGGCCACCTGAAGTAGCTGCTGCAGTGAAGGCCAGTATTTGCTGTCATACCTGCTGCGGAGGTCGCCGAGCGGCTCGCGCAGGAATGAGCGATAGTGCCCGTTTGTTACTGAAGCCTCGTCAATCATATCAACAATGTGCATGGTGAGGTCCATTGAAAAAGAGTTACGCTCAAGGATCTCCTCCCGCAACGTCAGCATCTCGGCGAGTTTTGCTGCCTCAGCCGTTATTTTCCCGTTCAGATCAGTCAGCATTCTGTAATCAGCCCTCAGGCATTCATGCCGCTTTTCTGTGCCGTAGGCACCCGCAAAGAAAATCTGTTCTAGCAGCGTGAAGCACTGCTGCCAGCTGAGCTTCTGCCGGGCAATATTGTCCCATACCGATTTCATTTCCGTTTCACGGGATATCAGTCTCTCCAGCAGTACCCAGTGCTGCTTACGAGTTGGAGGATCCTGCAATGTGTCACCATACGCCTTCAACGTGTTAAGAACATCTGTGGCCGAGCCGGTGCGGTAATAATTCATATGCTTTCCCTGGAAAAGTTTGTACCGCTATTTTCTCCTTACTTACACTTTATGCATGTAACGCAGGAGAAAAAATTTTCATGTTCCTGCGTTACTTCCTTCCGATTCTTACAGAAAACGGATCTGTGGGTCTAACAGATGAAAGCGAGAGGTGGATTTGACAGAGCAGGAGGGATAACCCTCTGCTGTCCATTCTGGAGGCCGGTGACGGGTTAATGGCATGTATGCAACTGCCCCCCGTCCTGGCGGAATGTCCGCTATGAGCGATATATAGTCATTCGCACCCTGAGAATTACACTTTGAAGTGATTCAGGGTATGCGCTTACTGGTTACGAATATTGAGCGAGAATCATGTGATGATCGCCGCTTTTCTTTCGAGCCAGTAGGTGCTCCACGTTCGCTAACGAATACTCAGGGCATGCAGATAAACTGCTGGCTATATTTCTTTCGAAGAGCGTGGAATGCATACCAATCCCCGATGAAAAGGAGTTGGTGATGACTGCGATTAATCAGTTTGCTGCTCATGTAGGTCTGGACTGGGCGGATAAAAAGCACGATATCTGCGTTCAATTTAAAAACGGTGAACGCGTATTCCATGTGATTGAACATACGCCTGAGGCGCTTGACGTCTGGCTTACTTAGTTACACCAGAAGGTAAAAGGCAGGATCGCTATAGCTCTCGAGCTGAAGAAAGGTCCCGTGGTGTATGCTCTTCAGAAATATCCGTTTATCACTGTTTTACCTGTCCACGCTTTGTCACTGGCCCGTTACCGGCAAGCATTCTCGCCCAGCGGCTCTAAAGATGACCCGCAGGATGCCGAGCTGGCATTAGAGTTAATGCTACGCTATCCCCAAAAGATAAAAGCCATTGAACCCGACAACGCAGATATCCGGTTACTCCAGCAACTGGTTGAGCAGCGTCGTCAGCTGGTTGAAGATAAACGCCGCTTTGTGAATCGGATAATCAACACGCTTAAGCAGTATTATCCTCAGCCCCTGGAATGGTTCTCACATCGGGGTAGCTTGCTGTTGTGTGAACTGATTATACGGTGGCCCAGTCTGCAACAACTGAAACGTGCCAGGCGCGACACGATCCGCAACTTTCTGAATGCCCAAGGTGGCCGCGCAATGGCCCTTACCGAGCAGCGTGTTGTGAGTATTGATAACGCGATCCCATTGACTACAGACCAGAGTGTTATAGAGGCTAATGCGTTGATGGCAACAGCACTGGCGACACAAATTAAAGTCGTGAGTGAAATCATCAAAACCTATGACGAACGAATCGAAACGCTGTTTGACACATTGCCAGATGCGGGGCTGTTCAAATCACTTCCAGGCATGGGGCTGTGTATGGGCCCGCGAATGCTTGCAGCACTGGGTGATAACCGTGACCGGTTTAACAGCGCTGAAGAAATTCAAAACTATGCAGGTATTGCACCGGTGACAGAACGAAGTGGCCAGAAATCCTGGGTTCACTGGCGATGGCAATGTGCGAAGTTCGTCAGGCAGACCTTTGTTGAATGGGCTGCCAAAACGGTTAACTCATCATACTGGGCCAGACTTTATTACCAGGGCCATAGAGAAAAAGGGAAATCGCATCAATCAGCCATCCGGGCTCTGGCGTTTAAATGGATAAGGATCATTTACCGCTGCTGGAAGACCAAAACCCATTACGACGAAGCGAAATATTTGCTGGCTCTCGAAGCGCGACATTCGCCCTTACTGAAGCCATAAAAAGCTTGTCGAATGTCTCAGGGCGTGAAGCGGACATTAAAACAACGTTCGCAAAGAACAAATGCCGATATTAGATAAAAAACTGTAGGGAGCACATCTAAACCCCGTAGTCCTAAATCTCTTTTTGCTGGAAGCATGATTGACAAAAACCTTAGATACATGGTTGTATGTTACAACTAATTTGAAGGGTAATGCGAATGATGACTGAATCGCTGATGGTTGAAAATATACGCGTAGCTTCGCGGCGGATGGTAAGAGAGTTGGGTTTCATGAACCAAACTATAGCGTCAACTCAATATTCACCCTCCGTTGTACATGCTTTGCTTGAAATTGAAGCCCGTGGATTGATGACTGCGGCTCAACTTGTTCAGATTCTGGGGCTCGAGAAGTCCAGTGTAAGCCGCATGTTAGCGAAACTTGTAAGTATCGGTGAATTGGAAGAAAGGCCTTCTACCGGGGATGGGAGAACCAAAGTGCTTGGTCTGACCGCGATGGGTAGACAAACCGTGTGGAAAATAAATGATTACAGTAATGAACGCGTCATGGGCGCGCTAAAAAAACTAGATCCCGTGCGGCAGCAAGCCGTTTCGTTGGGTCTCATTTCCTATGCAGATGCCCTTAAAGCCTGTCGTGAAAAAAGCGAAGTGGATGCTCCAATCGGCTTTGAAATCGTCCCTGGTTACCGAGCCGGACTGATTGGCCGTATCACTGAAATGCATGGCAGTTATTATGCCAGAGAACATGATTTTGGCAGTTTTTTTGAAAGCAAGGTAGCTGCGGGCTTGGCTGAATTTTCCGGGCGCCTGGAAAAGCCGAGTAATGAGATCTGGCTGGCTATACAAAACGAACGCATAGTTGGATCTGTGGCAATCGACGGGGAAGATCTTGGAAACAATGAGGCGCATTTGCGGTGGTTCATACTTGATGACGGTTGTCGTGGCAGCGGACTGGGGAGAAAATTAATTTCCAAAGCTATGAAGTTTTGCGATGAGAGAGAGTTTTCAGCAGTTCAGCTCTGGACCTTCAACAAACTGACTGCTGCGCGACGTCTTTATGAGTCATTCGGTTTTGAATTATATAAAGAGTGGCAAGGTGATCAGTGGGGGAGCACCCTTACAGAACAACAGTTCACACGTAAAGCGTAATATTGATTTCTGACCGCACATAATGATACTAAAGATGTCCGCTCCTGGCACGGAGCTGACTGACTCACTGGGCAGAAGGTCCAATCTGAGCATAAAGCGAACTTCGCCCCGAGCTCAATTGACGCGGGCATTGCCTCTCAGGGTGATGCTTTTTCATCGCGCCGAGCAGCGCTGCGGAGTCTTTTGACCTTGCCGGCTCGGCGTTAAACGTATTGAGAGAGTCGCGATTATACATCTCATTAGACATGAATCGGCGACCATGAGGGTTCATGGGCTTCAGCGCCAGTCTCGGCGTCCGCAGAAGCCATTTGATCATAAATTCCCCCTGTACGCTGGCCACAACGATATCTCCGTGCTGTGGCCTGGCGCTGCACACCAGCGATAAATCGCTGTGTCACATAAAAAAACCGGCAGGGTGACATCTCATCCCTGCCGTCGAATCGGAGAGCTTAATTTTTCGGCGATTATAGAGAGTTCACTTGTGATGTAAATGTCATTTTTATCTAATGCAAAACTCTTCGATTACTCTATCCCTGTGTATTTTACGACTGACCCTGACAGGGTGCGAAAGGGCGGAAATTACCTTATTGTCAGGAGGATATCTCAACAGGGTTAAGATACAGACCTTTCATTGCCGGCCAACTCAATTCTGTTTCGTCCGTTTTCCTTTGCCCGGTAGAGCGCTATGTCGGTTTTTTTCATTAACGACTGCTGGCTTTCCCCAACTTTCTGGAAAGCAACCCCGATACTGACGGAGATACCCTGACCATCATCCAGTATGATGTTCCGGGCATTCCTGCAGATGGATTCTGCATAGCGGATCACCTCATACCGGGAAAGCCCCTCGCCGATTACCGCAAATTCCTCTCCACCGATACGGAAAACTTTCAGTGCAGGCCCACTGATACCCGCCAGCTGTCCGCCGAATTTGGACAAAACACCATCACCGACATCATGCCCCCACCGGTCATTGATATGCTTGAAAAAATCAATATCGATGATCATCATGGACAGCTGTGCACTGGTCGTGCTGCTGAGGGTTTCCACAAAATAACGCCGGTTCGGAAGCCGGGTGAGTTCATCATGCATGGCGCTGGTCTGCGCCACGGAAAAACGTGAATTCATCCGCATGATGATGCAGTAGACGCTAATAACGGTGAGAAGCATTCCAGACAGCTTAAACAAATCTTCGCAGAAGTAGCCCACCCATCGCGGTTGACTGACTATTTCATCCATCACATCAAATGCGCCTGCAGCGATCCAGAGTATGAGGCCGTTAATCGCTCCGCTCAGGGGACCTCCGTCAACGAAAACACAGGCAACATTCCACAAGGTAAAAATCAGGAGCAGCAGGAAGAAGATATCAATATATAACCCCGGACTGGACATGATTTCACGGAAGGTGCCCAGTGGGGAACCTGCGCTGATGGCCACAATGGCAGCAGTGGTGAGTGCCATGCAGGCCCGGAGGAAAACCGCCACCCTGAAGCGAACGGATGAAGACTGCAGCATATTGAATTTCCGTAATGGTGGATGATGTTTAAAACCAGGACCCATAGAGATGGTGTTTTGTGTGTCAGTTTGACGCACCGCACCGCACCGCACAGGCTCGCTGCGATCGGTAAGGTTATCAGGTAAAACAGGTAACTCAAAAGTACCTCTGTCAGATAAAGGCGTAAACCCATGAATACCGAAATATTGTCACACCCGGACAACCTCTTAAGTTATCAGAATGGGTAACAAATGGTGGGATCATGCCACAATAGTCTGTTCGGTGAAGCAATAACTTGCTGAGTCACCCGCAGAGCGATTCAGGCAGTGCGTCACAGCCATCTCGGTGGGGTCAGTTCATTCCTGTGCCTCAGGATGGGCCTCTTTGTCTCGCTTTTGAGCCGCCAGATCTCACTCTGGGTAAGGCTGACGGCAAAAGGTTTAATGTACTGTGCGGTCAGCTGGCGGTATTAAGGACGCCAGCTATACGGTTTTCCACCTCATCACGTGTAGCCGCCCATGCGGGTACGGTTTCAAGCAGACGCTGGTGCCAGGCGACCAGATTCGGAAACTCTTCAAAAGGCGCGCCAGTCCGTTTGTACTGCGAAAAGAGCGCAGCAATATCGATATCGGCGAGGGTCAATGCATCTCCGACGATGAATTTTCGGGTCGAAAGGTGATGATCCAGTACCTTTGCAGCGTTGCTGATATAGGTCATCGCAAGCTGGACAATATCGTTAGTTTTAGGCTTGCCCGTGAATGTCGCGCCTGCCCACTCGTTAAACAGCAGGGTAGAAAATATCCGCCACTGTTCACCAGACCAGAACATCCATTGCACGACCTCCCGCTTTTCTGAAGCCGTCTGGCCGAGCAGGCTGGAATGCACTTTCCCGGCGAGATAAAGATTTATGGCTGACGCTTCCCAGATGATGGTATCGCCGTCCTGTAGAACGGGGGTAAGCCCGTGCGGGTTCAACTTCAGGAAGTCAGGGGTATGACTTTCACCCTTGAATAAATCGATATTGATACGTTCGATCACGACGCCCATGATTGCGGCGGCAGTTGTGACGCGACGCAGGCTGCCTGAACCTGGATCACCGTAGATTTTGATGGTCATAGTTTTCCTCATATATCGCTATGGGTTGCCCAAAAGGTTGACCAGTTCAGAATAAACTCTTTCACCAAATAAAATTATACTGTCATTTTGCAGAACACTTATTTGGAACATGAATGAATGATCGCTGGCTTGAAATCAACGTTTTTACGCGTGTGGCCGAATCGGGAAGCTTCTCCCGTGCCGCTCAGGAGCTGGGGCTTTCACAGCCATCAGCTTCCCGTATCGTCACGGGGCTGGAAACGCGTCTGGGGGTTAAGCTTTTACTACGCACAACCCGGAATATAGCCTTAACCGAAGCTGGCGCTGCCTTTCTGGAAAGGGCACGTCAGGCGGCTGCAGATCTTGAAGACGCTGAAGATGCTGTCCGGGGAATTGATTCTCTCCGTGGCACTATTCGCCTTGCGATGCCTGTTATGTATGGTACGCGGGCGGTTATTCCTGCCCTTGCCGATTTTCTTGAGCTTTACCCTGAATTGCGTGTCGAAATTAGCATGCGGGATGATCGGCAGAACCTGGTTGCGGCGGGTGTTGACATGGCAATCCGCATGGGCACGCTTGAGGACTCCACGTTCGGTGCGCGGCAAATTGCTTCTGTGCCGCGAATGTTAGTGGCATCGCCGGCATATCTTGTCAAAAGGGGAGTGCCAGAAACGCCAGAAGATCTGGCGTTTCATGACACACTTCTGCACGAACAGAGCTTTTCAGAAAAAAGCACACTGAAGCTGTTTAAGGCAGGCACCACGGAAGTTGTGACATTACGTGGCCGGGTCAGGATCGACTCAGCACCGGGCATTCTGGCAGCGGCAACTGCAGGACTTGGCATTGCTAACGTCACTACCGTCATGTCAGCCCAGGAGCGACATGACGGTAGCCTTGTTCAGTTATTACCTGATTATGCTCTCGAGCCTTTGAAGGCGTTTGCCGTATTTCCTTCGGGTCCCAAACCTTCGGCTAAGGTACGGGCATTGACCGCTCACTTCATCGCCGCATTAGGAAAATAACGACCTGAATTCTGACCAGCCATAGGCTGGTGCTGAAAAAATGCTGCGCTGTTTAGCTCACTCTCGGGCTTTTAAACCCAGCAGGGCGGTCGTGCAGCAGCATCACATTGCCAGTTTAATAAGGCTTGCTCAACAGATAAGGCGGTTGTGCTGCTACCCACGGTCAGGCTCACGATGCGCGATTGGCTACTGCGAAGCGTCCTCAAGCATCGCGACCATCGCCCGCAGGTTGCCGGATGCGTAGCCTTTACGCCATACCAGCCAGATATCCAGTAGCCCGGCATCCTCAGCCAGCGGCCAGGCTGCCACGCTCTCCCGGCCGGGCATGCTCTCCAGCATGCTGCGCGGCACCATTGCCAGACCTGCGCCCGCGCTGACGCAGGCGAGAATACCGTGGTAGGACTCCATTTCGAAAATCTTGCCCGGTGCGGCATGCTCCGCGGCAAACCAGTTTTCAAAGCGGCGCCGGTATGAACAGTTGGCGCGAAAGGCGTAAATGGTCGAGCCGGAAACCGAGGCGGCACTGGGCACCGGCGGATGATTAAGCGAGGAGATCAGCACCATCTCCTCGGCAAAAGCCGCCACGCCATCCAGCTGAGGATGCTTCGGCGGCCCGTCGATAAACACCGCGCTGAAGCGCCCTGAAAACAGACCGTCGGTCATATCGCCAGAGGGGCCGGTGGAGAGATCCAGCTCCACGTCCGGCCACTGCTGATGGTAGCGCGCAATCAGCTGCGGCAGCCTGACGGCCGCGGTGCTCTCAATGGCGCCGAGGGTAAATATTCCGGCGGGCTGCTGGTAGGTGACCCGCTGCCTGGCCTCCTCGGTCAGCGCCAGAATGCGGATGGCGTAATCCAGCAGGGTTCTCCCTGCATCGGTAATATGCAGCCGCAGCTTTTCCCGGCTGAACAGCGGCGTACCCAGATCCTCCTCCAGCTGTCGCAGGCGGGTCGAGATATTGGAGGGCACGCGGTGCAGCCTTTCGGCGGCCGCGGTGACGCTACCTTCTTCCGCCACGGCGCGGAACACTTCCAGCTGGGTCAGATCCATTATTCATTCTCATATTGAGCAGGATATTTTCATTATTATTCATTTTTCAGGAACCATGCACAAGGCTAGAATGTCAGGAATCGCATCTCAACTGACTACAGCCAGGGCCTGATTGCCCGGCTAACGGGAGATTTAATGAATACAGCAACCAATACGCCAGCCAGTGCCGTCACGCGCAATCCCTTTACCGGGGAAGTGACGCAGCAGATGCCTTTCGCAACGGCCGCAGAGGTGGAAACCGCGCTGGAAAAAACCGCAGGTGCATTTAAGGGGTGGCGCGTCAGCGATCTGGAAAAGCGTACCCGACTGCTGCTAAACATTGCGGGTGGTCTGCGACAGCAGGCACGCGCGCTGGCAGAAAGCATGGCGGACGAAATGGGCAAGCCGGTTTCTCAGGGGCTGGCCGAAGTGGAAAAGAGCGCCAGCCTGTGTGAATGGTATGCCGGGAACGGTCCGGCCTTCCTGGCGGATGAGCCGGTGCAGGCAGGGGAGAATAAAGCCTTTGTTCAGTATCTTCCCCTCGGCCCTGTTCTGGCAGTGATGCCCTGGAACTTCCCGGTCTGGCAGGTGCTGCGCGGCGCGATACCGATTATCCTGGCAGGCAACAGCTATCTGCTCAAGCCCGCGCCTAACGTGATGGGCAGCTCTCTGCTGCTGCAATCCGTTCTGCTTAAGGCCGGCGTACCCGATGGGCTGTTCCACGTGGTGAATGCAGACAACGATAGCGTGGCGAAAATCATCAACGATCCGCGAATCGCTGCCGTGACGCTGACCGGTAGCGTGCGCGCCGGGGCGGCGGTGGCCGGGCTGGCCGGTGCGGCGATCAAAAAGAGCGTGCTGGAGCTGGGTGGGGCAGACGCCTTTATCGTGCTGGCCGACGCGGATATCGACGCGGCGGTGAAGGGAGCGGTTATTGGACGCTTTAGCAATAGCGGGCAGATCTGTATCGCTGCCAAGCGTATTATCGTCGAAGAGAGCGTGTTTGCTGAATTCCGCGATAAGTTTGTTGAGGCCGTCAGGGCGATCAAGGTGGGCGATCCGCGCGACGAATCAACCTTTGTCGGCCCGATGGCGCGCTACGATCTGCGTGATGAGCTGCATGCACAGGTTGAAGCGACTCTCGCAGAAGGGGCAGAGTGCCTGCTGGGCGGCCATGCGCTGCCGGGCGAGGCTAACTTCTATGCGCCTACCGTGCTCAGCAACGTCAGGCCCGGCATGACCAGCTTTACCCAGGAACTGTTTGGCCCGGTGGCCTCGCTGATTGTGGCGAAGGACGCTGACCATGCCATTGAGCTGGCGAATGATTCCGCCTTTGGCCTCGGGGGCAGCCTGTGGAGCCGCGATACTGAGCGTGCTACCCGGCTGGCCGCGCAGATTGAAACCGGCGGCGTGTTTATCAACTCACCGAGCTTTTCCGATCCGCGCGTCCCAATTGGCGGCGTTAAACAGAGCGGTTTTGGTCGTGAGCTGTCGCATTTTGGCGTACGCGAGTTCACCAACGTACAGACCGTGTGGCAGGCTTCCTGAGTGACATACAGCCCTGAAAGGGCTTCTGCACCAGTAACGTCGTACGGCGCGACCCATCTCAGGAGAAGTTAAGCCAGGCGTGGGCTGCGTGACAAACGAGGGGCTGTGTAGCGGCTGATTCGCTGCGCAGTCCCTGCTGGCGTCAGTGCAGGGGCTTATCCTGCCAGTGACTTTCTGAGTTCCTGACTTCCTGACTTCCTGAACTCCTGAACTCCTGAATTCCTGATGCCTCAGTCTGACGCCTCAGATTCCCAACCCTCCAGCTTTTGCTGCCCTTAACACTCACCTGCGCTGCCTGATTAATCCGATCCCTGTTCCATCCCACCGCAACGCATCGTCCGTTCCCAGGCGACAATGTAAATATGCAATTAATTATCTTCACATTTAACAACATAAAATCACTAAGTTTACTAATATTTTACATGACTGCGTACCGACGGCTACCCGTCGCCCTTTACTGCATTAAGGAGTCATGCAATGACATCTCAAGTGATCCCCCGGCGCTCCAGCCTTGCCGTGGCCGTTTACGCCCTGTTAAACCCCTTACCGGTGGGCTTTTTCGTCGCGGCATGGATCTTCGATATTATCTATCTGTTCAGCACCGAAGTGACCTGGACGCGCGCGGCCAGCTGGCTGATTGTTATCGGCCTGATTATTGCCATTATCCCGCGCATAATTAACCTGATACACGTCTGGACGGGCGTCTCTTATCCGCAGGGATCGCCGATAAAAATCCACTTCTGGGCATGGCTGGTGGCGATTGTGCTAGCCATATTCAACGCATTTATCCACACCCGGGATGCCTGGGGCGTGGTGCCCACCGGGGTCATTCTGTCGACCCTGGTGGTCATTTTAATGCTGTTCGCCAACGTGCAGCTTGCACTGCGCGATCGCGCGGTCAGGGAGCTATGATAATGAAAAATAACGCTGTGCTATCTCTGTTAGCCCTCTCTGTTGCGCTGGTGATTTCCGGATGCGACGAAGGGGCGAAAATCGATCCTGCCCGCCAGACCGGGGCTAACCCCGAACTGCCCGCGGCAAAAAGTTTTCTGGTGCCGCCGATGAAAGTACCTGACGGCGAGCCGTGGAAAAAGGGGGAAGCACCCAAAGTGGCGCAGGGGCTGAAGATTGAGAAAATCGCCGCCGACCTGCTGCATCCGCGCCAGCTCTATACGCTGCCTAATGGGGACGTGCTGGTCGTGGAGGGCAGCGCGCCACCCGGACAGGTCAGCCAGCCTAAGGAGTTAATCACCGGGCTGGTACAGAAGGCCGCCGGTAAGGGTGGGCAGGGCGGTAACCGTATCACGCTACTGCGCAACAGCAGCGGCGATGGCAAAACGTGGGAGAAGCATATATTCCTGCAAAATCTGCATTCGCCGTTTGGCGTACAGCTGATCGGTGACACGCTTTATGTGGCGAACGCCGACGGGCTGATGAAATATCACTATGACAGCGGTGCCACGCAGATCACCGATCCGGGCAGCGAACTGGCTGACCTGCCGGGCGGGCCGATAAACCACCACTGGACGAAGTCACTGCTGGCCAGCCCCGACGGCAGCAAGCTGTACGTTGGCGTCGGTTCAAACAGTAATATTACTGAGAACGGCATCGGGGCCGAATATCGCCGTGCAGACATTCTCGAAGTAGATGTCGCCACCGGGGCCAGCCGTATCTATGCCAGCGGGCTGCGTAACCCGACCGGGCTTCAGTGGGAACCTCAGACCGGGAAACTCTGGGCCGTGGTTAACGAGCGTGATGAAATCGGTGCCGATCTGGTGCCGGATTACATGACGTCGGTGCAGGAAAATGGCTTTTACGGCTGGCCGTGGAGCTATTACGGTCAGCATGTGGATACCCGGGTTAAACCCCAGCGCCCTGACAAGGTTAAGGCGGCGTTGCGGCCGGATTACGCGCTCAGCTCCCATGTCGCGCCGCTGGGTCTGTGGTTCTATACCGGCGATAATCTGCCTGCCGCCTGGCGCGGCGGGGCCTTTATTAGCGAGCACGGCAGCTGGAACCGCAAGCCGCTGAATGGCTACCAGGTGGTGTGGGTGGCGTTCAAAGACGGGAAGCCGCAGGGGCTACCAAAACCGGTTGTCACCGGCTTCCTCTCCGACGATCGGGAAAAGGTGCGCGGGCTGCCGGTGGGTCTGACGCAGGATAAGCAGGGCGGACTGCTGATCGCCGATGATGCAGGCAACGTGGTCTGGCGCGTAAGCGCCGCGACAGGCCAGTAAACAGAGGCCCACCCTGTTGATTAACAGGGTGGGCTTGACCTCGCTTTATCTCCGCACTTGCCTTTAAGATATATCATAGATATATTTTAGTCCTCGCTCATCACCCTCCCGACGCCCGTCGGAAACAATCATGCCAGAGTCTGAACATCAGGAGAGATAACGTGCCGGATAATCAACCACAGCGTCGCCTGCCGCGACGCGTCAGAAATGAGCTGCGCTTTCGCCCCGTTGAGGTGCTTAGCAAGCAGTGGGTCGCGAACTGTTTTTACCGTATCGAATTTGGCGGAGAAGCGCTGGTGGGCTTCAACTCCGCGGGCTTTGACGATCACATTAAGGTATTTTTCCCAGACCCCGCCACCGGGGAACTGCAGCTGCCGGTGATTACTGCCGATGGCGTGGAGTGGAAAGAGGGCGTTCGTCCCGCCGCGCGGGACTACACGCCGATGGCGTTTGACAGCCAGGCGGGCAGGCTGACGCTGGACTTTTACCTGCATCAGTCCGGCCTGGCCAGCGACTGGGCAGCAAACGCTCAGCCCGGCGACAGGCTGGCAATCGGCGGACCACGCAGCTCGCTGGTGGTGCCGGAGGATTATCACTTCCAGCTTTACGTGTGTGATGAAACCGGGCTACCGGCTTTCCGACGTCGACAGCAGACGATGTCGGGCAGCAGCATTAAACTGTTTGCCTTTGCGGAAGCCTCCACCGGTAATGACTACCTGGGTAACCCGGCGGGGGTCGATATCAGCTGGCTGCAGAGCGGAAAAATGACGCTGGCTGCGGCAGAAATGCTGATCGCCCGGCTGGATCAGATTGCACTTCCCGCCGATGACTACTTTATCTGGCTGACCGGAGAGGGTGAGGCGGTAAAGAGACTCAGCGACTATTTTCTGCAAACCCGCGGATGTGAAGCCGAACGGGTTCGCGCTATGGCCTACTGGCATCAGAAATAGCCCTGTGCCCCCGTTGAAATTCAACAGGGGGCCGATTACTATCACCCCCCTTTATTCACCATCGGGTCCGCCATGAAAGAGTCTCCCCGTTCCCCCGCCCGCCCCACAGAGGGTAAAGGTGCCTGCGTTGACAGCGCGCGCAGAAAGCGCCGCGAAAAAATGCTGGATGCCGGCGAGGTTCGGCTACTGATGCTGCATTTTTTATCGCAGGGGGCCACCTGGGGCTATGAGCTGATCAAATCTATCGAAGATCTGTCGCGAGGAGAATATACGCCCAGCCCCGGCATCATCTACCCGAACCTGTCGCTACTGGAAGAGAGTGAGCTTATTCAGGTGGGGGATCCGCTGGCCACGCGTAAATGCTGGCGGCTGACCGCAGCGGGTGAGCGTTATCTGTCTGCGAATCAGCAGCCGCTTGAGCGTATCATCACCCGTCTTGGCTCACTGGCGGTGCTGGTGAATAATCGCAGCATTCCCGAGATGGAGCGGGCTATTCACAATTTCAAAATGGCGCTAAACGGTCGGCTTTCCCAGCCGCACCTCTCCCGGGAAAGCCTGTATAACATTATTGACATCCTCGACGACGCTGCAAAAAAGATTGAGCGAAGCTAACGCTGCGCTTCTCATGCAAAGGAGTCATCTCCGTAGCGTCAGTCCCCAGACCTTTCAAGAAACCTCGCCGTGAGGGAGGGAACTGTCTGTGAAATTAAGGGTGCTCCATCAATTTATCGTGGTTAACTACTCAGATGTCACCACTGAAAATATCATTTATCGATATAGGTGAAAGTATAAAAAACAGGATTAAATCCTTTTGAGGGGGGGGGCCGTCTTTGTCTCTTCTAATTCTTCCGCCGCTTTCGGATATGAGACTTCGTCAGCCTTATCGAATAAGGGGTAATCCTCAAATAGATGGGCGTCAATTTCATTCCCCTCAAAGCCATTTTCATCTTTGATAAGAATAAAGTTAGCGTTATCGGATTCCTGGGCCTTTTTCAGAGCATTAAGTCCCTGAAACGTATTACCGTGGTGGTTCAGAGGGTTATACAGCTTCTTTTCAGAACGGCCTTGTTCAACAGAAGGCGCGTTGATATTTTTTATTGATCCCGGCCGGGTAAAGTTCGCTCTGGAATCTAATCCCTGAAACGTATTACCGTGTTGGTTCAGAGGGTTATAGAGCTTATTTTCAGAACGGTCTTTTTCCACAGAAGACGCGTTGACATTTTTTATCGATCCCGGCCGGGTAAAGTTCGCTCTGGAATCAAATCCCTGAAACGTGTTACCGTGTCGGTTCAGAGGGTTATGCAGCTTCTTTTCAGAACGGTCTTTTTCCACAGAAGACGCGTTGACATTTTTTATCGATCCCGGCCTGGTAAAGTTCGTTCTGGAATCAAATCCCTGAAACGTGTTACCGTGTCGGTTCATTGAAATAGAAGACTGTGTCACTGTGGAAATCTGGTTCGGGAAATTATCTTTTTTCTGATTAGCTTTAGATGCTACGGTCAAGATATTAGCAGGGGTTGTTATTCTGTTAATTTTATTCATTTGTAGACTCTTTTTTCAATATTAAGAGGCCGATCATACCAAAAAAAACGGGCGCATTATTTAATAAAACGCTTAAACTCTTATGGGTATTCAATGTGATAGATGAAACACGTTCAATGAAAATGTTTTAAGCTTGACAGAATATTTAAATAACAGTGATGTCACCGTTTAGCCAGACAATCTCCTGTTCCCTTACTGAAAAATCCCCTCTTTGAAACTTTTCCAATCCTGGAAATTTTGCGATATCGCGCTGAAAACAGCAGTAAAAAGCGTGTCTTTCTCCTCTGATTTCGTTAAATTAGCGTTACAAAAATGTAACCTCAAGTAAGAATATTTTTTATCTTTGCGTCAACACTGAGAGAAAAACATGGTCACTAAACTCACGGGTAGTGTGCTAGCGATAATTGGTATCGCTATGCTGTATATGGGCGGCAGGCTCCTACTGCTGGGCGGTTCGCCCTTTTACGTCATTATGGCCCTCGGGCTGCTGGTCACCGCCGTTTTGCTGTTTAAAAATAAAAGGATCGCGCTTTCAATCTACGCCACGCTGATGTGGCTGGTGGCGGCCTGGATTATCTTTGAGGTGGGCTTCGATAAGTGGCAGTGGATCCCACGCGGTGACATTATCGGCCTGATCGGCGTCTGGCTGGCGCTGCCCTGGGTGGTGCGACCGCTGACGCGTACGCAAGACCGGGTAACGGGTCGCGCATTTCATCCCTACCTCGGCACCACCGTACTGGTGATGATCGCCCTGGTTGTCGGCATGATGTTTTACGATCCGCTGCCTGAGGAGGGCAATATCACTACCGCCCGCAATCCGGAGAGTGGCGAAGGCGCGCAGAATGACTGGGCGGCCTACGGCGGCACCGCTGACGGGCTGCGCTTCTCTAACCTGAAACAGATAACCACTGACAATGCCAGTAATCTGGAAACGGCCTGGACCTACCATACCGGGGATCTGCGCAGCACACAGGACGCCAGCGAATACACCTTTGAAGCTACGCCACTTAAGGTGAATAACACCGTCTATTTCTGTACGCCGCATAATGAAGTCCATGCGCTCAACCCGGAAACCGGGGCGCTGAAATGGAAGACTACCCCAACGCGCGAGCGTTCTTATATGCAGCAGCACCAGACCTGCCGTGGCGTAAGCTATTACGATGCTGCCGCGACGCCAGCGGTGTCCACCGCTCAGGCCGCTGCCGTTACCACCCCGGCCCGCAGCCAGGCGGTATGCCGCAAGCGCATTTTTAACGCAACCAATGACAATAAACTGCTGGCGCTGGACGCGGATACCGGCAAGCTGTGCGCCGATTTTGGCGACCGCGGCACGGTCGATCTGCGGGAAAATATGGGGCCGCTTCGCGATCATGCTCTGATGCAAACCGCAGCGCCGCTGGTGGCCGGAAATCTGGTTATCCTCGGTGGTTCGGTCATGGATAACGGTTATAACGCCGGAAACCCTTCTGGTGTGATCCGTGCCTATGATGCCATCACCGGTCGTCTGGTGTGGAACTTCGATCCGGCCCGGCCTGATATGACCCAGCCTCTGCCAGCCGGACAGAGCTATCCGCAGGATACCCCGGTGGCCTGGGCAACGCTCAGCGCCGACACCAAAAACGGCCTGGTGTATGTGCCCTTTGGCAACGCTTCACCGGATGAGCTGGGCACCCATCGCGATGCCAACAGCAATACCGAGAAGTTTCGCGACACGCTGGTGGCGCTGGATCTGAAAACCGGGGCGTTTAAGTGGCGCTTCCAGTCCTCGAAGCACGACCTGTGGGATCGCGATAATCCTTCACAGCCTTCGCTGCTGGATATTGATTACCAGGGTAAACGGCAGCCGGTGGTGATCCTGCCGACTAAAACCGGCAACCTGTTTGTGCTCAACCGGCTGACCGGTCAGGCCGTCTACCCCATAAATCAGGTCGCGGTGTCGACAAAGGGAGGCGTCGCGGGCGAGGACTTCTCGCCTACGCAGCCGGTGTCTGCCCTGAACTTTATTCCGGCTCCCCTGAGCGAAAAATCCATGTGGGGCCTGACGCCCTTTGATCAAATGGCCTGCCGCATCGAATTTAAGTCGATGCGCTATGACGGCAACCCCTGGACGCCGTCGACCGTCGCCGGGTCAATTGTTTTTCCGGGCAATATCGGCGTATTTAACTGGGGGTCGGTCTCCGTTGATCCTCAGCGGCAGATCCTTGTCGCCGCACCGGTTCGCCTGGCCTACAAGTACAATCTGATCAAACGTTCGCCGGAAAATGCGGAGAAGCGTTTGTTTACCAAAGACGGCACGCCGTACTGGAATGAAAACTTTGACGGCGACTACGCCATCCATATTCAGCAGTTCGCTTCCAGCCTGGGCATTCCCTGTATTGCACCACCCTGGGGCCGGATGGTGGGCGTGGATCTGACCACCGGTAAAACGGCGTGGCTGCGTCGCGTTGGCACCACCAAAAACCTGAAAACGACCTTCCTGCCGGGACGCTTTCCCATCGGCTTCCCGATGGGGATGGTGGCGCACGGCGGGCCGCTGACCACCGCAGGCGATCTGGTTTTCCACGGGGCAACGGCAGATAACTTCTTCCGCGCCTACGATATCAATAGCGGCAAGCTGCTGTGGCAGACCGAACTGCCCGCCGGCGGCCAGGCGACGCCCGCGACCTATATGGGCGCGGATAACCGACAGTACGTGATTATTGCGGCGGGTGGCCACGGCTCGATGGGCACCAAAGAGGGCGATGCCGTGGTGGCGTTCCGCCTGAAATAGCTTAACGGTATGTTAAACGGAGAAAGGGGCTGCCTGAATAAAGCAGCCCCTTTTTTATCGCCCGGAGGGTGATAGCGTGGCGATGGAGAGTTATCACTCTGCCGGGGGCACCTCCCGGTGGTTAAGGGGTTTTATACCCGGACCGTATTCAGCAGATAATCGGCCAGCCGCAGACTCAGTGCTGCGCCGGTCAGGGTGGGGTTCATACAGGAGGCGGACGGCATGACGCTGGTCCCGGCAATAAACAGGTTGGGGTGATCGTGGCTCTGGCAGTGGCGGTTAACCACCGAGTTCGCCGGGTCGTCACCCATTATCGTCGTGCCCATAATGTGCTGGCGGTCCTGATACTGCGTATCAATTTTCAGTACGTCGGCGTTAAGCAACTGCGCAAAGCGTTCGAAGTCCTTCAGTCCCTGGGTTTTTCCGGCATGCCAGTAGTCGGTTACGCTGTAGTAGATCTCCGGCAGTGGAATGCCGAGCGCGTCCGTTTTTGTCCTGCTGGGAAGCACCCGGTTTTCCGCCAGCGGGAGCGTTTCAAAATCAATAGCGAAGTTCAGCGACCGTGCCGACAGGCGATGCAGCGCCTTATCCAGCGCGGACCCGAGCACCCCCTGCTGGATCAGCGACGCGGCATAATCGGCAGTCGGTACCGTATTGCGCACCTTAATCTTGTAGCTTGGGAAGTCCCGGCGAAAGTCACCGTCGCGGTTATTAAGATAGACCAGCAGCTCGGTCGGCCCCTGGCCCGGCCACACATCCTCTTTCATCATCAGGTTCATGCTGATGCCGGTATGGCCCATCAGATTGCGGCCCACCTGGTCCGAGCCATTCGCGATACCGCCTGGGTAGCGGGGCGAGGTGGAGTTCAGCAGTAGCTTGGGCGATTCGATGCCGTAGGCGGCCAGCACGAAATGGTGGGCGGTCAGCTGATGCTCCGAACCGTCCGGTTTTTTGTAGCGGATGCCGGTGATTTTACCCCGATCGTCGGCCTCAATGCTGACCACCACCGAGTTATCCAGCAGCCTGGCACCCTGTTCCAGCGCTTCGTCGATATGCATGGAACCGTCATACTTGGCAGCAATGGGGCAGACCGGATTACAGTTATTGTTGCCCGCGCAGGCCGGGCGTTTTTTCCACGGACGCGTGGCGCGGCCATTCGGCTCCAGCACCGGATGATAACCGCCTTTACCCAGCATGGCGGAGAGGCGGGTAAACAGGTAGCTGGGCGGCAGGCCCGGCATCGGGAAAGGCCGGGAGCGCGGTGGCCATGCCCCGCCGCCGTGGCCGCTCTCATCCTGCCCGTTGACGCCGGACACCCCCAGCTCGGCTTCGGCCTCGCCGTACCAGGGCTCCAGTTCTTCGTAGCCAAAGGGCCAGTCGCGACCGCGCCCATAAAGGCTGTGCAGCCTGAAGTCGTTTGGCACCATGCGCCACAGCGCGGAGCCAAAGTGCCATGTGGTACCGCCGACCACGCGAAGGTAGCGGGTGGCGTACTTTACCGGGCCGACGTGCTGGATGTAGTCGCCATAGGTGGAGGGAACGTGTGGCAGATCGGGGTAGGGGGAACCTACGCCCTGGAGCTTCATATTGGTCAGCGACATTTTAAACGGCGAATTGCGAAAACGTTCGACGATCTCCTGGCGCTTAACGCGTGGGCCAGCCTCGACGATAATCACCGACTTTCCGGCCTTTGCCAGTCGGGTCGCGATAAGGCCGCCCATCACGCCGGAGCCAATGATAATCACCTCGGCATCGACGGGTTTGTCCATTACTCCTCTCCTTTGGTTATCTGCGGATCGTCAGGCTTGCTGCCCCAGGAATCAGGGCCGCCGCCGTAGGTGGGTATGACCAGCACGCCGCGGGTCGGCAGGTACATCATGGCGTCAGCATAGGCAATCAGCTCGCGGTCTGCGCCTTCACCCACCACGCCGGTGTACCAGGCGGCGACAATCAGTGACGCGGTCTGACGCCGGGGATCCTGCACGGCAAGCGTGCGGGCAAGATCGTCAACGTGGGTAAAGCGCTGCGTTTCCAGATACCGGGCCAGCGTGCTAAAGCGTGTAGAGAAGTCCGCTACGCGACGGTTCAGCGCGGCAAAGTAGCGGGCGCTGAGCACCGGGCTGACCGGACGACTGACCAGGAAGGCCGCGATCTGTTGAAAGGCCTGGGTTTCCTGGGTGCGTGCGGCGGCCTGCTGCGGAAAGAGCGAGGCGGTGAGCGCGCTAAGCGACAGTACCGCCATGCCCTGTAACAGCCTGCGCCGGGACAGGGTCAAGGGTGATGAGGTGGGTTCAGACATCTCGCCTCCTTCTGCGGATGATCAGGGCCGCCGCGAGCAGGACAACGGCGAGGGCGGCCCCCGCCAGTACGCCAGGCTGGGTGAGCCGGACCAGCAGCGGCGTGGCCCCGCCCCGGCGCAGCCCGGCGACCTGTTCAGCCGTGACGTTTACCTGCGGGTTACCAAAATTCTTCATTACGTAGCGGCTGACGTCGGCAATCTGCTGGTCACTCAGCCGCATCGCGAAATCGGCATCCGGCCCGAACGCGGGCATGGCGACCGACTCACCCTGAACATTGCGCTGGACGCCAAACAGGATGGTGGCGATCAGATTATCCGGGCGGCTGGCGCCGGTAGCGCTGTTATGGAACAGGGAAGGGTAGCGAGCGTTACCGCTGCCGTCGGGCTGGTGGCAGCTGGCGCAGCTGGCGCTGAATACCTGCCAGCCGGAGTCGGCCTCCTGCTGCCCGCGCAGCCGCGCCTCACTGGCGGAGGGTCCGCCCAGACTCTCTCTGGCCGTTACCTCGCCGTTATCCACGGCCGGTAGCTGACGCAGCCAGGCCACCATCGCCGCAATATCCGCATCGGAGAGGTATTGCAGGCTGTGCTCCACCACCTCGGCCATCGGACCGGCCGCCTGCGCCTTGCCCGGTACGCGTCCGGTTTTCAGGTAGCGGGTTAGCTCTGCCGCCGTCCAGCTACCGATCCCCGACTGGGGATCGGGCGTGATATTGGGCGCATACCAGCTGCCCAGGCTGCCGCCTGCCAGCGCCCGATCGTTCTGCTGGCCCATCAGCATATTGCGCGGGGTATGGCAGGTATCGCAGTGCGCCAGCGCATTGACCAGGTACTCTCCGCGCGTAGCGGGAGTCGAACTGGCCTGTGGCTCACGGGCGAAAAGGGCGTTCCACAGTGCCATAGCGCTGCGGAAGCTGAACGGGAAGGGGAGCCGCGTCCGGGGCGTGGGCGTATTGGATGGCGTCACGCCCTGCATAAAGTAAAAATAGAGCGCATGCATATCGTCATCGGTGATGCGGGCGTAGGCGGTGTAGGGCATCGCCGGGTAGAGATGCTCACCCTGGCGATTGATGCCCTTGCGTACTGCCCGAACAAATTCCGCTTCGCTCCACAGGCCAATGCCCGCTGTCTTTGACGGCGTGATGTTGCTGGCGTAAATGCTGCCCATCGGGGACTGAATGGCATAACCTCCGGCCATCGGCGCGCCCTGGCGGGGTGAGGTGTGGCAGGCGCCGCAGTCGGCGGCAGTAGCCAGATACTTCCCCCTGGCCAGCAGATCGCTATTTTCGTTGCCGCCCGCGCCATGGACTGCGCTGCCCGGCAGCCGGTTAATTTTGGTGCTGCCAGCAGCATAACCTGCGCCGCTGAGCAGCAGCAGGCTTATCGCCAGCGGCAGACAGAGATATCTCACCGGGCAGCCTCTACAGCAGTTCGTAATCGTTAAAGATCAGCGGCGTTTCGCCACCGTTGGTTAACTCCACCTTGCCGGGATCGGTGAGCATCGCATCGCCACGGTGGATCCAGATCTCTTTATTACGGTTCGGCTGGCCGGGAACAGCCACCAGCAGGCGGCCTTCGGTGAAGAATACCCGTACGCCGGGACCATGCTGGGCGTAAGCGCCGGTTCCTTCACCGGGCTGCAGCGTGACCTTCCAGCCCTTCACGGTTTTCTGACTGAGCACCTGCTGGAAGAGCGGGCTGTCCGGTCGGGTTGCGTCACCAAAGCCCAGTGGGCCATGCTGTTTGATTTCAAATGCCACCTGGTGATTGATCGTGGTATCGATATTGGTGACCCGATCGACCGTTGACTTGCCCTGATGCGCGCCAAACTTGACGTTGCCGCTCTTCATCTCGCTCTCTTTGGCGGGTTTGTCAGGCCAGCTGATGCTCACCCGGCTGCCGTTAACGTGGGTATTGACGTAATCAAGGTGCTGCTCATGATACTGGGTTGACTGGCCGGGACGGATAATCACCCGCATCACCGTGACATACTGATTCTCCAGGATAACGTGATGCAGCGGCTCAAGGTCAGTGGCGACGCCTTTTTCCACCGCGCTGGCCGCGGTCAGGGAGGTCAGCGTAAACAGGCCTGCGGTAAGCAGGGCAGCAATCAGGGGACGTGTTTTAAGGGGCATAATGGCTCCATGAGTGGGGGACTCAGCCCGGTGGACACGGCCCACCGGGCGGTGGCTAAGGTTACTCTTCTACCAGCGTGACCCAGTTGGCACCTTTACCCGTGGGGTAACGGCCCACCAGGGTCAGGGCGCCGGTGACGTTGTCACGGGTATACAAAGAGAGTTGGGTGGATTTTTGCCCGGATTCGATCAGGAAGCGGCCGCTGTTATCAATGGCGAAGCCCCGCGGCTGCTCTTCGGTTTTGATGCTGGAGAGCCAGGTCAGATGACCGTTAGCAGGATCGACAGAGAACGATGAGAGCTGACTCCGGGTGCGCTCGGTGGAGTAGAGAAAACGTCCGTCCGGGCTGAGATGGATATCGGCCTGCCAAATCCGCGGTTTAGCCGAAGGCGGCAGCTTATCGTCGCCGGTCAGCGGCCGGGCTTCACCACGCTGCATATCCTCTTTGGGCGAGACGGAATTCACCTCCTCCTGGGGGGTGGCGGTACCGTCAGAATTGAGGGTCAGGCGGGTAATATTGCCCGCCATCTCGGTGAGAATATACATATTGCGCTTGCCCTGCCTGTCCAGCCCCGGTGCGATAACGAAATGGCGCGGGCCGGTCGCCGCTTCATGCTGAATATTTACAAAGGGTGGGTTAGCCGGGGTTACCCTGCCACTGGTCGCATCAAAGTGATACTGCAGCAGCTGGTCAGCGCCCAGCAGCGTGACGTAAAGGAAGTGGTTGGTCGGGTCAACCTGAATCGCATGCGCACGTTTGCCGGTATGAACAACCTGCACCGGCGGCGTCTCCACCCGGCCCTGAGCGTCGATGCGGTTGATGCTGAACAGATCGCCGCCGTAGGATGCGCTAAGCAGATAGCGCCCCTGTTTATCCAGTGACAGATAGGCCATGCTTTCCGGCAGCGGCGTCTCACTGGCTTTCACCAGCGTGCCGTCGGGCTGAATATGCCAGGCCGCCACCCGCCAGGGCTGGCTGCGTACCGAAACATAGAGGGTTTTCTTATCGGCAGAGACCACCGACGACATGGCTTTCTCGCCAGTCGGGAAGGTGCCGGTGGGGATCAGGCCGGGCTTCTCTTTATCCAGCTGATAACCGGTAACCGTGCCGCTGTCGGCGTTAGAGACATAAACCAGGGTGCGGGCCTGTGCGCCGCTGAGGGTTGCCAGCACTGACAGCAGCGCAGCGGCATAAACACGTTTATTTCGCATATTTTTTTCCTGTTGTTATCTGGCGTTACCAGCTTGTGGAGAAGGCTTCACAGAGTTCGCTGACCTGGGCTTCGTTCAGCGGCTCTGGCTTATTCGTGGCCTGCATCCATAAGCGGGCGGTCTCCTCCAGCTCCTCCAGCGCATAGCAGGCGGCGGACACGGATCGGCCCCAGATAACCGGCCCCAGGCGTTCGAGCATCACCCCTCTGACCTCGCAGGCAAGTTTTGCCACCTGCTCCGCTACCTCAGGCGCGCCAGGGCGGCGGTAGGGGATCAGCGGGATGCGTCCTACTTTCATCACCTGATAAGGCGTGATCGGCGGCAGAATGCTTGCGGCGTGCCAGACGCCCGCCAGCGTCAGCCCCACCAGATGGGTGGAGTGGGTATGGACCACGCCCTGAACCTCCGGGTTACGATCGTAAACCTGGCGATGCAGCAGCAGGGTTTTTGAGGGTTTATCGCCCGATAGCCAGTCGCCGCTAAGAGAGACTTTCGCAATCTGCGCCGGCGTCAGTCGGCCCAGGCAGGCATCGGTCGGGGTGATAAGCCAGCCATCGTCCAGTCGGGCACTGATATTGCCTGCGGTGCCGACGGTATAGCCACGTGACCAGAGGCTGAAACCCACCTGGCAGATCTCTTCACGAAGCTGATTTTCATTTTTCATCATTACACTCTTTCATTCGCATCAGTGGGGTAGCAGTGTCGGGCAACAGGGCGGCCTGAGGCCATCGGTTAGCGATTAGCCGCCGCGACCTGGGCCGCGCCACCGTTTTTTTTCAGCACCAGTGGTTCCACTTTCCCCATAATAAACATGAAGTTAAATGCGCCGAGCAGGCAGATGCCGCCCGCCACCAGCAGCGGCACCACAAAGGATCCGTGGCTCAGGCTGAGCATCAGACCGGTAAAGGAGGCCGTGACGATCCCCGCCAGGTTGCCCGCAAAGTTCTGAATACCGCTCAGCGTCCCCACGTAGCCCGGGCCGGGGGCGACGTCGGCAGGCAGGGTCCAGATATTGGCGGCGGTAAAGGCCAGGCCCGCATAGGTCAGAGAAAACAGCGTCAGGATCACCGGCATGCTGTTGGTAAAGGCGGCAAAGGCGATCACCGATGAGAGCAGCATCCCGGCAATCAGACAGGTTTTACGCGCGGTGGTCAGCGAAAATCCCTTGCGATACATCCAGTCGGAGCACAGGCCGCCGAGCAGGCTGCCGGGGATACCCATCAGCGCGGGGATAGCGCCCAGCGTACCCAGCTCCTTGAGAGAGAAGCCGTGCGCCATGGTCAGATAGGTTGGGAACCACGTCACAAAAAAGTAGGTGGCAAAGTTCATGCAGAAGAAGCCGATCATCATTCCCCAGACCGTCCGGTAGCGGAACAGGCCGGGAATATTGACCTTCTCGCTTTTATCCACCACCTGCACGCTGCGATCGGCCAGTAAATTTTCGCGCTGAACCGGGTCCAGCCCCTTAATCTCCTCAGGTTCGCGATAGAACAGCATCCAGATAGCCACCCATACCAGCCCCAGGCCGCCGGTAACCACAAAAGAGGTTTCCCATCCCCAGGTGCCGATCAGCCATGCCACCAGGGGCAGGGCGATGGCGCTCCCGGCGCGCGGGCCGGCATCGAAAATACCGCTGGCGGTCGCGCGCTCTTTTTTTGCAAACCAGGAGTAAACCACTTTGGCACAGCCGGGATAGCCCCCCGACTCACCCAGTCCCAGCATCAGGCGGAAGGCAAAAATCGAGGTAAAACCGCGTCCGAAAGCGGTGAAGACGGTAAACAGCGACCACCAGCCCACGGCAATGGCCAGCCCCATACGCGCACCCAGCCGGTCAATCATTCGACCGGCTGGGATCTGCATCAGCGCATAGGTCCAGAAGAAGGCCCCGAGGATAAGCCCCATGCTGGTGTCATCCAGGCCGAGATCCCGTTTAATATGGGGTGCCGCAATCGCCAGATTAATGCGATCGATATAGTTAATGGCGATGGCGAAGAAACAAAACGCGATCATTAGCCAGCGGATCCGAGGGTATCTACGCATGGTGAATTCCTTTATTATCCTGATGCTTTTACAGGAGGGTTATCAGAAGGAGGATGCCCCTGACTGCCGCAATCCCTGTTATCATTCGGTAAAATTTGAAGGTAAATTGATAACGTGATGTTAAAAGTAAGCGATTACAAAAATCAGTCAAGCGAAAAGTAAGCGCTTTCAAATCTAAGTTTTCGTTGTCTGCAAAATTTGTGGGCGACGTCACTCATTTCAGCATGGAGTTCCATCATGTCCGATAAGCCCGCTCTGCCTGGCAGAGTCTCCCTGGAAGATGTTGCTAAACGCGCTGGCGTGTCGACGGCGACCGTGTCACGCGTGCTGAACGGCAGTGCTTCGGTGCGCCAGTCGCGGCGTGAAGCGGTAGAGCGGGCGTGTGAGGAACTGGGCTATGTGATTAATCGCGCGGCGCGGACGCTGGCATCACGCAGAAGCATGACGATTGGGGCGGTAGTGCCGACGCTTGCCACCGAAACCTTCTCCAGGCCGCTGGCCGCCTTTCAGCAGCAGATCCATCAGTCCGGGTATACCCTGCTGCTGGCGAACTCCGACTTCGATCCGCAAACCGAACTCCAGGAGGTTAACAAGCTGGTGGAATACGGCATTGATGCACTGATGCTGGTGGGTAATTCACACCATCCCCGGCTGCGGGAGCGTATCAACCAGCTTGATATTCCCTGCGTGCAGACTTTTTCCGTTGATCGGCAGCACCCGAGCGTCGGCTACGATAACGAGCAGGCGGCAGGCGAGCTTACCCGGCATCTGCTGGCGCTGGGGCATCAGCGGTTTGGGGTGATTGTCGGCACGCCCCCCTCCAACGATCGCGTGTTCGATCGTATTACCGGCACGCGTGAGGCGCTGGCGGCTGCGGGGATAGCCCTGGCGGAAGTGAACCTGATTGATAATGCCTTTACCATGAACGATGCGCGTCAGGCGATGTTTCGCCTGCTGGACGGCCCGGAGCCGCCCACGGCGGTGATCTGCGGCAACGATCTGCTGGCATTTGGTGCGCTGCGCGGCGCGGGGGAACGTTATCTGCGGGTACCCAACGATATATCCATTACCGGTTTCAACGATTATGAATACGCGGAGCATCTCGAGCATCCGCTGACCACGATGCGCGTGGAGCTGGATGAAATCGGCCGCTGTGCGGCAGATTATCTGTTGGCAACGCTAAATGGCCAGCCCGCGACGAGGCAGACGCTGCTCACCCCACGGCTGATTGTGCGCAGCAGCACCGGGACAGCCCCGCGCTAGCCTGAGCGCGGGGTGATTCGGTTAGCTTACAGGATCCTGGTAAGATCCCTGGATTTCCTACCGTGGTAACTGACCATCAGAGCCAGACCTGGATAGATTCCACTTCTGTCTCGCCGCTTCAGGGCTTTTTTGATAATCCTGCATGGCCTGTTCCAAACGCCTGGCCAGATTCTGCTTATCGTTCACCTGCTTAAGCTGAATAGCCAGATCGTTCACTGTCGGACTTGAGGTTCGCGGTGGCTGCGGAGCCAGATCTGAAGCCCTGGGGCTTGAGATTTCCGGCGGCTGGGGAGCCCGCACGGTCTTTCGGCTGAGGCCCGGACTGGTTAGACCCCACTTCTTCCTCGCCGCTTCAGGGCTTTTTTGAAAATCCTGCATGGCCTGTTCCAAAAACCTGGCCAGCTTCGGTTTATCGTTCACCTGCTTAAGTCGCATAACCAGATCGTTCACCGTCGGACCTGAGGTTCCCGAAGGCTGCGGAGCCAGATCGGTAATCCTGGGACTTGACATCCCCGGCGGCTGCGGAGCACGTACTGTCTTTCTGCTGAGGCCCGGACTGGGTAGATCCCACTTTTCCCTCGCCGCTTCAGGTTTTTTTTGGTGATCCTGCGTGGCCTGTCCCATCATAAGCTTAGCCAGCTTTTGCTTATCGTTCACCTGCTCAAGCTTGATAGCCAGATTAGTCGCCTTTAGGATTGAGGTCGGTGGCGGGGGAGCTGGACGCAGATTGCTCATCCGACCCCCTGACTGGATTTGATTTTTATTACAAGAAGCCTGTGACTTCTTCAAATTAACATTACTGTTAATAACTGTTGATAAACGCGACAATAAAGATAAAGTATTTTTAGGCTGGATCCTGGCCATCGAGTACAAGGCCTTAAAGCCTGTAACAAAACCAGGACCCGAGATAATAGACATATTCACATTTCTCACTATCTTCTAAAATTATAGGATTCCGACGTGGAACTCCTGCTCAGGCCCGCCTGAGCATAAGCTTCAAAGAATACCACTAACCGGGTCCGTCATAACTCCCCTGGTGCTGTAAGAAATTAAAGTTGAGCGGTTTTTGTAAGTTAAAAACCCCTGGCTGCGGCTACTTAGTGGCTTAGTGCTCCTCAACCACTGACGCAGATGCTCGTGTAAATTATCCACCTGACTGCTCACTTACAACAATAACGCTAATACGGTTGGTAATATGAATCGCTCAGGGAATACCAGACTTTATAATGCAGCTTAGAGTAATAAGAAATAATGCAGCTTATAGTAATAAGAACATTGTCAGATATTGATACTCAAACGTCTGTCTGCATCAGCATCAACACTTCATTACGGTTTCAGAATATTACAGTCTTTATCCTCTTAATTATTTCGGATAGTCCCTGTTCGAGAGAATAATAAGGCCTCTCCAGTTTAAAGGGTAAAGGATCCAGTAATATTATGGTGGAGCAAACTGCAAAAACCGGGCAGCAAGGATATTTTTTCTAAATCCCGTCAGCTGAAGGGCAAGCACCACCCTCTGGCGCCTGCAGTGCCATTCTTTTTTACTGCCTGGAGGCTGGAAGATAAATCAGACAGTCTACTCGCGACAGGTCAGCCCAAAGGATTCGAAGGTCGCCCGCGCCTGCGGCGTGCGCAGCGAGGCAAGCAGTGCCGCCGCATCCTGCGGATTGGCTGCCGCGCGGAAAATACCCCCGGCAAAGGCGGTCACCTTCTGCGCCTCATCGGGCAGGGGGCCGATCACTTTCACACCCGGCACCATCAGCAGCTCGCTGATTTGCTGTAGGGCGAGATCCGCCTTGCCCGTCAGCAGCTGGCTGGCGGTAAATCCTTCGGGGATGGTGGTACCGCGCGACGTCATCTCCGCTTCAATGCCCAGCCGCTCGATCAGCGTTTGAAAATAGATGCCGCTGGCCCCCCCGAGCGACCAGGCCACCGAGCGTGCTGCCAGCAGCGTCTGCTTAAGCGCCGACAGGCTGCTGATATCCGGCGCGACCGCATCGGGTAGTATGGCCAGACCAATGCGCGAATCCACCAGATCCACGCGGCTGTCGGCAATTATTACGCCTTCCTCAATCAGCCGCTCGATCACCGGTACGGTGAGGATTGCCGCATCGGCCGGGGCACCGGCGGCTATTTTTCTCTCAATCACGGAAGTGGGATTCCACTCCAGCGTCAGTTCGCAGTGGGGATGCTGCTGCAAAAAAGCCTGCTCCAGTGCGTCAAAGGGCGCGCGAACCGCCAGTGCGCTAAATACGCGCAGGGTTGTATTTCCGGACATACCGTACTCCTTAATAATGGGTTCAGCGCGTAATGCGCAGGTAGCGCTCATTTCGAATCAGCGCGTAATGCACATTTAGCGCTAATAATTGTATCAGCGCGTTTTACACAGGTAGCTCTCATCCAGTTCAGACGGGGTGCGCACGCCGAGTAGCGCCAGGTCGCGGTCGATTTCATCACGCAGAATATGCATGGCATGCTCCACGCCTGCCTGCCCCCCGATGACGGCCCCATACAGAAAAGGCCTGCCAAGCAGAACCAGATCGGCGCCCAGCGCCATGGCTTTCATCACATCGGTGCCGCGGCGAATGCCGCTGTCGATAATCACCTTCATGCTGCCCTTTTGCGCAGCCACCTCGGCCAGCGAATAGAGGGGCGGCAGGGTGTGATCCAGCTGGCGGCCGCCGTGATTGGAGAGGATCACCGCATCCGCGCCAAGATCGCGAGCAATAAAGGCATCCTGCGGCGACATCAGCCCTTTGATTACCAGATTTCCCCGCCACTTTTTACGAATGGCCTCGACGTTTTTCCAGCAGAGCTTGTCGCGCGCCTGGGTGTTTCGCACTTTGCCCGACATCATCGGCGGGCCGCGCTCGGCGTCGGTATTTTCAAAATGCGGCGCGCCGTGACGCAGGAAGGTCTGCGCGACGGTGCCCAGCAGCCAGCGCGGGCTGAGCGCGCTTTCAAGCGCCACCTTCGGGGTGATCTTAATCGGCATACTGAAGCCGCTGCGGATATTGTGCTCGCGGTTACCCAGCATCGGCGTATCGCCGGTGACCACCAGCGTGCTGAAGCCCGCCGCCGCCACGCGATCCAGCAGCCGGTCGATACGCGGCTGATCGCCCGCCAGATAGGCCTGGAACCACGCATCCGGGTTAGCGGCATGTACGTCCTCCAGCTTAACCAGTGAAGAGGCGCTGAGGATCATCGGCACGTTCATTTCACGGGCGGCCCGGGCAAGCGCGATATCGGCCTGATAGGCGACAAAGGAGGCACCGCCCAACGGCGCAACGCCGAAAGGATGATGATAGCTGTGGCCAAACAGGGTGGTGCGCTGGCTGCGACCCGAAACGTCTCTGAACATACGAGGGATAAACGTATAGCGCTGGTAGGCTTCAAGGTTACCGGCAATACCGCGCCCGGTTTCAACCCCGCCCGCCACATACTGATAGATCATATTGGGCAGGCGTCGACGGGCATGGCGTTCAAAATCGTCCAGGGCCAGCAGATCGCGAAACCGACGCGGCAGCTTTGCCGTCGCCGGTGCGGTCACGACGGTAGCGGTATCCGGGTCAACCCCGCGCAGCGTGGAGGGCGTAGCAGATGAAGTCATAATGCGTTCTCACAGTCGGTGAACAGGGTTAGCAGTGAGGCATCAGGGCATGACGGGGCATGACGCAAAATGCATTTATTTTGTAAGCGCTTTCAATTGTGGTTAATCATCGTTAATATTTCAACATAACATTAACAATGTGAACCGCGTAATCTGTGATCGGGCTCACTTTACAGAAACATTTGTAAGCCCTTACATTGGAACCCGTGCCCGACGCGGTACGACTATACCGGGCAGAGCACGCCCGCCGAGCTAACTCTCTGGAGCGAATCATGACCCGTATTGTTTTACTGCACGCCACGCCGGTCGCCATGGCGCCGATTGATGCGGCCTTTCGGGATATCTGGCCCGAGGCCGAAACCATAAACCTGCTGGACGATGGCCTGTCGGTGGACCGTGCGCGCGAGGAGACGCTCTCCCCGGCATTAATCGATCGCTTTGTTCACCTGGGCGAATATGGCTATAAGATGCAGGCCGGGGGCATTCTGGTAACCTGCTCGGCCTTTGGCCCGGCCATCGACAGGCTGGCGGAGACGCTTCCTGTACCGGTACTGAAGCCTAATGAAGCAATGTTTCACGAGGCGGTGCAGCAGGGAAATACCATCGGCATGCTCGCCACCTTTGGTCCTTCGATACAGACCATGACCGATGAATTTAACCAGTACGTCGCGGAGCATCACTCTGCGGCCACGCTGACCACCGTGCTGGTGGAGGAAGCCATCGATCTGCTGAAGAAAGGTGACGTCGAGGGGCACAATCAGCGGGTGGCCGCGCGGGCAAAAGAGCTGGCGCACTGTGATGTCATTATGCTTGCCCACTTTTCCACCTCGCGCGCTGCCGACAGCGTTCGTCAGCAGGTTGCAATCCCGGTACTGACCGCGCCCCATGCCGCCGTGAAGCGGATGAAGGCCAGCGTGGCGGCAGCGGATCGGCACAGCCCCGCAGGCGAAAAGGAGTAGATAATGTTAATTGGCGTAATAGCGGATGATTTTACCGGGGCCAGCGATATCGCGGTGACGCTCGCGAAAGGGATACAGGGTGAGGGCGGCCTGAAAACAACCCAGTACCTGGGGGTGCCCTCGCGGCCTGCTGAGGCAGAAGTTGAAGCGGGGGTGGTCGCCCTCAAAAGCCGCTCTGTTCCGGCGGATCGGGCCGTGGCCCAGTCGCTGGCCGCCTGCCGCTGGTTACAGGCGCAGGGCTGCGAGCAGATCCTTTTCAAATACTGCTCGACCTTTGATTCAACCGACAGCGGCAATATCGGGCCGGTCATTGATGCGCTCGCGACGCATCTTGGGGCCAAAAGCGTGGTGGTCTGTCCCGCTTTCCCCGCCATGGGCCGCTCGGTTTATCAGGGGCATCTGTTCGTGGGCGATCGTCTGCTTAACGAATCGGGAATGCAGCATCATCCGCTCACGCCAATGACCGATGCCGATCTGCGCCGGGTACTGCAACGCCAGTCGCATAATCCGGTTGTGCATATTGGCTGGCAAACGGTGAGCCAGGGTAGCGACGCGCTGAGCCGGGCATTGGCGAAAGTAGAACAGCAGGCGGAAACCTCACGCGAACGTGCGTCGGGCGCAGCGTCAAATGCTGGCCCGCAGGCGAACGCGACCACGCTGGTGGTGGTGGATGCTATCAGCGAGGCCGATCTGGCGGCTATCGGTGAAGCCTGCCGCTATGCGCCACTGGTCACCGGCGGCTCCGGCGTCGCCCTTGGTCTGCCGCACAACTTTATTGCGCAGGGGCGGGTAAGCGGCCAACCTGCGCGTACCCCGCAGGTTCCCGGTGCGGAAGCGATTCTGGTCGGCAGCTGTTCGGGGGCCACCCGCGAGCAGATTGCCGAACACCAGAAACATCACCCGGTGATGATGATCGACGTTGGCGACGTGATGAGCGGCATAACCGGTCCCGATCGGCTGGTCGACTTTATTCAGGCGCATCAGGGGCAGTCCCCGCTGGTTTACTCCTCCGGTGATCCGGCGTCGGTCAGGCAGATCCAGCAGCAATACGGCCGTGAGAAGGTTGCCGCTGCGCTGGATGCGCTGTTTGGCACCACCGCACAGCGGCTGGTGGCCGCGGGCACCCGACGTATCGTGGTCGGGGGAGGGGAAACGTCGGGGGCGGTGGTCAGCGCGCTGGATCTGGGTGCGCTGACTATCGGTGAAGAGATCGATGTGGGCGTACCCGCGATGTTTTCTCAGGGGGAGGAACCCATCGCGCTGGCGCTAAAATCGGGTAACTTCGGGGGGAAAACGTTTTTCGCCCGCGCGGTCGCCTCACTGCGCGGCTAACACCCTCTCAGCCGCGTGTCTCTCCGCGCTTTCCTGCGCCGCGTCGAGGGCAGGGAAGCGCGAGCCGGCCGGGGGCTAGAGATTCACCAGCGTTTGCAGAACGGTGAGCTGGCCGGGGCTAGAGGTTCACCAGCTTTTGCAGAACGGTGAGCTGGCTGACCGCCTGATTCATCGCATCCATCCCCGCTGCGGCATCTTTGAGTCGGCTGATATTTTCCACCATGCTCTGCCGTCCAAGCGCATTCTCTTCGCTGATGGTCGCGATCTGTCCCTGAGCCGAGAGGCTCTTTTGTGCCATATCCGTTGTCGTGCTGGCGCTGCGACCCGCCAGTTTTTTCAGCGTGGCCAGCGTAGTGACCGTTTCGTTGATGTTTTGACGGGTAGCATCCGCCTGTTCTTTTGACGAGCGCGCCAGACGGCGTACCTCCTCCGCAACTACCGCAAATCCGCGTCCCGCTGCGCCAGCGCGCGCAGCCTCTACCGCCGCGTTAAGCGCGAGGAGGTTGGTCTGGTCGGCAATGGCGCCGATGCCAGCGGTGATCTGGGTGATGCCGCGGGAAATTTTCTCCAGTTCGGCAAGCTGTGCGGTGAGTTCTTCCTGCGCGGTCAGGGTGATGGCGGCGGCATCGTTAATCGCGCCAATATTCACCCCTGCGATGTCCAGTGCGTCGCTCTGGCGGTTGGTGGCTTGCTCAAGCAGCGGGAAAGTATTGATCACCGGCGCGATGGCCTGCTGATAGGCAATGACCTTATCAATCACGCCGGTCTGTAGCGTGTGCAGGGCTTCCCAACGCCGCAGCGAACGCTGTGCGTAGTGTCCGGCATAGGCCGCATACTCGACCGCAAAGCGCGTCATGGCCTTCACATCCCGGTCGTAAAATACCAGCGCTGACAGCGTTTGGTTAATTGGTACACCGAAAATTTCGCCAAAGCTTGAGAAGCCCGCGGCGGTTACGCCACTAAAGAGCTGGGCCGAAGGCAGGCTGTCCGGGTTATTCAGACGACGCAGCAGGCAGTCATTAAGCAGCATTGCGCTGGGTTTGCCTTTACCGGCTGAAAATTTCAACCACTCCTGCTGTGTGGCATTAACAAAATCCTGCGCCTCCAGGAGATAAAGGCGATCGCCAAATTCCAGGTCGCAAAAAAAACTGAGACTGTCGGTATTAACTTTAGCGACGGAACGAATAAAGTATTCCTCTCCGACTTTCACGCCAAATGTCGTCCCCTGTAAATGTTTTTCAAGCTGGGAAGGCGGGCATTTAAAATAGTCAGCAAGTGCCTCAACGATCGGTTTCTGCTGTCCGTCGGTATCAAACAGCGAGGAAACGGTGCGGGTGACCGGGTTCGCTTCTGCAATTAGCCAGCTTTGCGAGGTCGGGGTAAAGTTCTGGCTCTTAAAGGGTGCAAATGATTTACCTTTCGCCATCTTACAAAATACAATCACCGCTTTATTCTGTAACAGCCCCTCATGCGTTCCAATCCAGGTGTTCAGGAAGTCCGTACGTCCGCCCGCTGATCCGCCTATTGCCAGGCAGGGGAAACGTCCGCTGTCATACCAGGCCTGCATCAGAAATCCTTCTGCCGAAGAGAGGCCGTCGCAGTAGATCATCGCAAAGGTATCTTCAGAGGAGAGCGCCATACTGACCGGCATTTTGTCTAACTGGCGTCGGAGCGCGGCTATGCGCTGCCCGGCCGTGGCCTCGGGCGGGATAGCCAGGTCCAGCTGATGCACTTCATGTTCGGCGATGGTTTGTTGCGGCAGCCAGAGCCAGCTGCCCATCGGCCCGCTGGTGTCGCAGTAGGTAGACTGCCCCTTTTTTGCACAGAGCGCGCCGGTCGACGAGAGCACGATAATCCGGCGATGCGGGGTGCTCAGTTTCTGCCAGGCGCTGTTGACCCGGCCGAAATCGGCTTCGGGCGGCACGAAGACCATCATCAGGCCCCGGCCATCGCCGCTGCCAACTGGAAACCGCGTTGGCACCGCCCGACAGTCAAACGTATTGCTGGCCGGCCGGGCCGCCAGTGAATGTATTTTACGTGGAATAAGGGTATTCCACAGATATGATGCGATGGACATGCTGTGCTCCAGGGGATAATTTAGCTTAAGTCTTTATTTATGGATATGACTTATCTAACCCCAATTTAAATGTTTATTTTTAATTAGGATGAAAACGTGGAGAATTTGGCTGTTATATAGCAAAGAAAATTAAAGGCCGCAAATAATGCCTGTTTTTATTTTTCTTTATCATTCACCCAGGAACGCGACAATAACTCAAACACAATCGAGTTATTAATACGTTAATAAATCTCCTGAGAACTTTTTACCCACATTGAGGGCAGGACAGAGCATTTCCTGGCGACGCCGCAGCCCCTTGTTGTTGAACGAACCTGCGGCGGCGTAGGGGTATCCGTTTAGCCCGTTGTCAGGTGAAAGGCGGAGACGGCCTGGGTGAGATGACTGACCTGTTCTTCGAGCGAGGCGGAAGAGGCAGCGGACTGATGAACCAGCGCCGCGTTTTGCTGGGTCACGCTATCCATCTCGGTCACTGCCTGTTCAATCTGGCTGATGCCGCGGCTCTGCTCTTCAGACGCAATGGAAATCTGGTTCATCAGTGCGTCCACCTGAGTAACCGATGTGATAATGGCGTTGATGACTTCGCCCGTCTCTGATACCAGCTGTGAACCCGACTGAATGCTGGCTACTGAGGCGACAATCAGACCCTCGATCTCTTTTGCCGCGACGGCACTTCGCTGTGCCAGCGAGCGGACTTCTCCGGCCACTACGGCAAATCCGCGCCCCTGTTCACCCGCTCTGGCCGCCTCTACCGCCGCATTAAGCGCCAGAATATTGGTCTGAAACGCAATGCCATTGATTACCCCAATGATATCCTCAATTTTTTTGGAACTGCTGTTGATTTGCTCCATTGTCTGAATAACGTCGCGGGAGACGCGATCGCCTGAACGGGCATTTTGTACGGCCTGCTGGGTAAGGCGACTGGCTTCATGTACGTTCTCATTATTCTGTTTTACCGTGGCCCCCAGCTCCTCCATGCTCGCTGCCGTTTGCGTCAGGGCGGCAGCCTGCTGCTCGGTTCGCGAGGCCAGGTCAGTATTTCCGGCGGCAATTTCCTGCGAGGCGCTGGAGACGGTCTGTGCCGAGTGCCGCACCTGACGAATAATATCGGTGAGCGAGCCGCGCATCTGCTCCATCGCGCTCATTAATGCCTGGATTTCACTGCGTGACGGTGTCACAGGTAGCGGCTTATCCAGCACACCGGCCGCTATCTGACGGCAGTGGTCGCGGGCAAGCGTGAGTGGAGCCAATACGAAGCGGCGCAGCAGGATCAGCACGGCTGTAATGACGATCAGAAACAGCAGGCTAAAGGTGGCGATCAGACCCAGGCCGAACGTGAAGTTCCCCTGGGCCGTGGCATTAAGGTGTTTAGCATATTGCTCATGCAGGGCCAGCACTTTATCAAGCACGATCTCATACTGCCTGTCGAGCCGGACTACGTTTGGGATCTGACGATCGAATCCTGCCCGGTCGCTGGCCGTAGCCGCCAGGATAAGCGGTTGCAGGCCCTGCTGACGGTAGGCGAGATAAGCCGTGCGATACTCATCAGCCAGCGCCTGTTCATCGGACAGCTTAGGCGCTGCGAGATACGCCTGGAATGCCGCATCCGCTTTTGATACGACTTCATTAACACCGTCAAGCGTCGGTTTCGAGGAAAGCGTGGCGCTATTTTCCATGGCTTTCATATATTCCATCAGGCGAACGCGCAGGGTACGACTGTGGTTAATAGGATCAATAATTGAAAGCACCACGCGTATTTCTTTGTTGACCTTATCCAGCGAGGTGTTACTGCGCGTCAGAAGCCAGACGTTAGAGAGCATACTGGTTATAAAGAGGGTAAATAACACAAGCAGAACAAGCAGGGAGGACTTTTTCAGTGACATCGTAGCATCCTTATCTAAGAAAAGTTAAAAGTAATATCGGCAGCACTGCGGGAAAAATTACCCTTTTTTAAAAATGAGTAAGCTCTGGGTTGCTTTAATTTTCCATAATAATTTTAACGAGTTACGATGTTAGCGAGAAAAAACCGTGCGACCCGTCGCAATTTTGCAACCGCAGCGGAATAATTATTTTTTGCTCACAGGCTTTGTTAATGATTTGCAAGGTTATTTGCCAGTGGGTGAAGAAATGATTTGTTAAAAATTAAATAATGGCTGAGTGATTAAGAGCTAATTTCTTTATTTGACTATACTTGGATGAAAAGGCTCGCTATTTTTAGTTGTCCCGATCTGTTGTTAACATAATTATACTACCAATTAAACCTGAAGAATAATGTAGTCGAATAATAATCTTCCCTGAATATCATCGTATTTAACATTTATTTCATGCCCCTCGCGGGGAGAAATAGTTTTTAAACTGGATCTGGAACGGAGGAGAGGAATGGCCCCGTATGCTTCATTCTGGCAGGCAGGATTTGAGGGTGCCGATCACCTAAACCGACAGGGCGTGCGTCTGTCGATGATCGACGCTAACGGACACGGTGCGAAGGCAGGGGAAGATTACCTGGCGCTCGGTGAATTTGGCATCAGGACCGTACGTGAAAGTGTAGGCTGGCGGCTGTGCGACAGGGGACCAGGATACGATTTTAGCAGCGTCGACAAACGTATGCGGGCGGCAAAGCGGGCAAACGTACAGATATGCTGGACGATTTGCCACTATGGCTGGCCGGAAGGGACCGATCCCTTTCAGGTCGATTTTGTGCCGCGCTTTGCCCGGTTTTGTGCCGCCCTGGCAGCCCATCTGGCCCCTTACTACGCAACTCCGCCGGTCTATTCGCCGGTAAATGAAATTTCCTTTACCAGCTGGGCGCTCTCCGTGGGGTATTTTCCCTCGTCGGCCGGGCCGGGTCACTTAACCGGGATTGAGTCCAAACGGCAGCTGGTTCGCGCCGCCATTGCCGCCTGTGATGCAATCTGGCAGGTCGATCCCCGGGCGAGGATCATGCACTGCGATCCGCTTATCCATATTGTTCCGCCCCTGGGCGAGGAGGCGACATGGGGGGAGCAGGTCGCAGGTGAATGTCACGCCCAGTACCAGGCATGGGACATGCTTTGCGGCAAACTGGAGCCTGAGCTGGGCGGGGCGCCGCGCTATCTCGATCTGATCGGGGCCAATTATTATCACGACAATCAGTGGGAATACGTCAGTAATCACCGGCTGTGGTGGCACCTCGGCGATCCGCGCCGCGCGCCGCTGCATACGATGCTTCACTTTCTTTCACTGCGCTACCAGCGCCCCATACTGATCGCGGAAACCAGCCACGTGGGCAGCGGGCGGGGCGCCTGGATTAATCATATTGCCGCTGAGGCCGTTCAGGCCATGCTGATGGGCACGGAACTTACCGGCATCTGTCTCTATCCGGTGACCGATCGACCCGAATGGGATAATGCCGATATCTGGCATCGCAGCGGCCTGTGGGATGTTATCCCTGGCGCCGCGGATCCCTTTGTCCGCGAACTTGACCAGCCCTATGCCGACGCGCTTTATCAGGCGCAGGCGACGACAGCACATTTTCAGAACAAATGGATTCAACAGGATCATAATGAGGAGAGTGCAATGACAACCCCTACGCTAATTGTTTTTAGCCACTTACGCTGGGATTTTGTGTTCCAGCGTCCGCAGCATTTACTCTCACGGCTGGCCAGGCATTATCGGGTGGTATTTATCGAAGAGCCGGTTTACGAGGCGGGTGAGGCCGGACTGCATCTCTCTCATCCGGCCCCCAATGTTACCGTGGCGCGACCGCATACCGACGTTCGCCAGCCTGGCTTTCATGACGATCAGATTGCGCGTCTCCAGCCGCTGATGGCGGCGCTCAGCCCCGAGGGGCGACCCATCGTCTGGTTCTATACGCCGATGGCACTGCCGCTGCTTACCCCGCTCGATCCTGCTCTGGTTATTTATGACTGTATGGATGAGCTGGCCGCCTTCGATCAGGCGCCGCGCCAGCTGTTACAGCGTGAATCTGCACTGCTTAAGCGGGCCGACCTGGTATTTACCGGTGGTCCCAGCCTGTATGACGCCAAACGCGCGCGGCATTCCGATGTGTACTGCTTTCCCAGCAGCGTCGATGCCATTCACTTTGAGCAGGCGCTGGACAGAAGCAACGAGCATCCTTTGCAGGCGGCGATACCTCATCCCCGGCTCGGCTACTATGGCGTGATCGATGAAAGGATCGACACCGCCCTGATGGCTCAGCTGGCCGATGCCCATCCTAAATGGCACTTTATTTACGTCGGCCCGGTCGTGAAAATCAGCCAGGCGGCGCTGCCGGTGCGCGACAATATTCACTATTTTGGTATGCAGCCCTATCAGGCGCTGCCGCAGTTTCTGGCTGGCTGGGATGTCTGTCTGATGCCGTTTGCGCTCAATGCCTCCACGCAGTTTATCAGCCCGACGAAGGTGCTGGAGTATATGGCCGCGGCGCTGCCGGTAGTAAGCACCGCTATCAAAGATGTGGCTGCGCCCTATGGCGAACTGGTGATGATCGCCCGCGACGGAGCCGATTTTGCGCGCCACTGTGAGCGTGCCATCGCCCTCTCCACTATCCAGCGGACCGCGATGACCGCCGGGATGAAGGCCGTGGTGAGCAACACCTCATGGGAGAAGACGGCAGATGAGATGGCCGGACTGATCCAGCATGCGCTGGCCAGCCGCCAGGCGGCCTCCCCGGAGCGGCAAAAAACCTATCAGGCTGCGCTGACTACCGCGTCGCAGCGAGCGGCTCAGGCAGGATCTGTTCAGCCCGAGACCACTCACCATGCCCGCTATCTGATCCTCGGTGCGGGACCCACCGGGCTGAGCGCCGCGCTGCAGCTGGGCAGTGAGTCGGTGCTGCTTGAGCGTAACAGCCGCGTGGGTGGCTGGTGCCGATCGGAGGAGCAGTCGGGATTTGTCTTCGACTATGCCGGGCATATTATGTTTTCCAACGATCCCTGGGTGCTGGAGATGTACCAGCTGCTGCTGGGGGATAACCTGCACTGGCAGATGCGTGAGGCCTGGATTTATACCGGGGGGACCTACACCCGTTATCCTTTCCAGGGGGCGCTTTACGGCCTGCCGCCAGCGGTTATTAAGGAGTGTGTGCTGGGCGCGATAGAGGCGCGCTACGGTCAGCCCCAGGCAGAGAAGGCCACCCCGGTTGTCATTAAAGACTGCTGCGCCGACGGAAGCATCGCGGAAGCGGAGGGATGTTCGCTAGCGCAGCGTGACCAGGCGGAGGAAAATTTTGAGCAGTTTATCTATCACACCTGGGGCAGCGGCATCGCCAGGCATTTCGCTATTCCCTACAACTGCAAGCTGTGGAAGGTGCCGCTAAGCGAGATGGAAACGTCGTGGCTGGGCGGGCGCGTGCCGCTGCCGGATCTTGCCGCAATTATTGAGGGGGCGCTGGAGCCGGTGGGTAAACCGCTGGGTCCCAACGCTCGCTTTGGTTACCCGCTGCATGGAGGATTCCAGGCGCTAATGTCCGGTTTTCTCCCGCTGCTGCAAGGCACGCTTGAGACCGGCGCAGAAATTGTCCAGCTCTTTCCGGCACAGCATATTGCCGTTTTGCAGGATGGCCGACGCTATCATTATGACCACCTGATCAGTACCGTGCCGCTTCCGGCCTTGATTGCCATGCTGGGTGTCCAGGCACCGGCGGAAATACATGCCGCGGCCGCCGGGCTACGTCACACCTCGGTGCGCTGCGTGAATCTGGGGATTGGACGAGCTAACCTGTCCGAAAAACACTGGATCTACTATCCCGGCGAGACGGTATTTCACCGGGTTTTCCTCCAGGGTAACGCCAGTCCGCACTGCAATCCGGAAAATGGTTTTGGCCTGACCTGTGAAATCACCTATACGGATGAGATACCCCTGGCCGAGGAGGGGGAAGCCCTGATCCAGCGCTGTATCCGGGAATGTATCGGCGTCGGGCTGTTTACCGCCGAAGATAAGGTGCTTACCGCCACCGAGGCTGACATTCCCTATGCCTATGTTATCTACGATCATGCGCGGGAAACTAACGTCAGCCTGATCCGTGAATGGCTGCTGCAATACGATATCACCCTCGCCGGACGCTACAGCGAGTGGGAATATTATAATTCCGACCATGCATTTATTGCCGGTAAGAAGGCCGCAGAAAAAATTATCGCGCAGCCGGCTACGCGCGGCGCGGCGATATAATCGCCTGCTCAGGCGTCAGGCACCGGGAGTTCGGTATCAGACAACCGGCGTCAGGTATCACGTATCAGGCACCCGGCGCTATGGGGTGCCTGACATCCTCAGGGCTGGCGTAGCGGCCGACAGAGGAGGGCTTAAAATACCACCTGCACCTTGGCGGCGAGGTTTTTGTCGCAGGCGGTTTCCAGCGCCTTAACCACGTCCGACTGGGGGAACTCGGCGGATAACAGCGGCAGCGGGTTAATGCGGCCGCTCTCCAGCCAACGCACGGCGGTTTCAAACTCGTTGATAAAACGAAATGAGCCGACCAGCGCGATCTCTTTTACCAGCAGCAAGCCCAGCGGGAAAGCCGGGCTTGCTGCGCCCATGCCCAGCTGCACAATGCGTCCTCCCGGGCGGGTGAAGCCAGGGGTGGAAGCGATAGCGGCCGCAGCGCCTGACGCCTCAAAGCAGACGTCAAAATAGCCACCATTTTCCTGCCAGACATCGGTCACGTCGCTATTGCCCGGGTCTGCCGCACGGGAGGCCCCCATCTCCAGCGCCAGCGTGCGGCAGCGTTCGCTCATATCCGTTGCCACGATTTCCGCCGCGCCGGAGGCCAGCGCAGCCGCGATCACCAGGCAGCCAATCGGTCCCGATCCGGTGACCAGCACTTTTTTCCCGACCAGGCTACCTGCCCGGTTAACGGCATGGATCGCCACGGCCAGCGGTTCGGCAAAGGCAATCACTTTCGCATCTGAGTTATCCGCATAGGGAATACACTGTTGCTCACTCACCGCCACGTAGTCAGCAAACCCTCCGTTTACGTGCGGAAGAAACTGAGCGCTGCCCATAAAGCGCATCTGCCCGCAGAGATTTTGCTTTCCCTCAAGACAGCGCGCACAGCGGTTGCAGGGCAGAGAAGGATTGATCGCCACGCGCTGGCCGATCTTAAGCGTACTCTCCGGGGGTGTTTCAGCCACGCGCCCAACGAATTCGTGTCCGAGAATCATTGGCTGCTTCAGCACGGACATCCCCGCCCGGCCATGTAAAAAATAGTGAATATCAGAGCCGCAAATACCGCCGCGCTCCACTCTGATTAACACCTGGTCTGCACCGTACGTCAGGGTACGGCGCTCATTGCGGACATCATGTGCCGCGCTGACCACGCTGGCGGTGATTTCTCTGCTGTCAGGCATAGGGATTCCCTGTTTGAAGTGGAGGTAAGCGCTTAACGCATTTTTAATCCGCTGACGCCCGTTCGACAGGCCAGCTTAATGTTTGGCCGATAGCTATAACGGCATGCTTAACTATAGAACGAATATGAAATCTATTTCACTGCTTAATTGTATAAAAATCAGCCACCACAGGGTCACCGGACAGTTCAATAATAACGACTGGTTTTTTATAGCGGAATTGTCTCAGAACACAGTTAAATTTTTCTTTATAATCACAGCAGCGTGGCTAATGTTTCAGGGCAGGGCGTTGATACTTATGTGGTATAGCCGTGGTTGCAGACACGAGAGGATCTGCTATTTCTGACTTAGAATTGTATCAAAGTTTCCCATTGCAACAATTCCCGCTCTCCCCTGAATCCCTTCGTAGTTGTAAATAAAAAATATTGGTATTACCACAACAACGCCATGCCGGGCAGGTTTTTTTGCGACTCGCCTCGCAATTTCTCTATATAATTCATTAGGTCCGCCTTCCACGGCAAAAGAATGTCGCAGGTTAGCTGGCTTGAGCTTCTTATCTTATGGAAATATTTAGAAACCGGTTTCACCTAAGAATTATCCCATAACGTTACTTGTTTGTGTCCTGTTTACCGCTATTTTATTCACATTTGGCGGATTGAAATGTGCCAGGGGAGAAGTAAACTTCGATTAAATAAATTTTAACAGAGGAGGGAGGAGGAAATGCGCATAAGGGCTTTTAAGGAAAACTCACTCAAGAATAGATTGAGCATCGCAGGCCAGCCATAAATAGAATGACGCGGGAAAATTCTTAATTTAACGAAGAACAAGCCCTGAGCTTATTCTTATTAGTTTGCTGATTAAGATGTTCGCATTGATTTTACAGGGGCGCTGTTGTTTATTAAGAGGCAGCTTAAAGGTTGAGATAAAACTATGATGAAAAAGAATCTGTCAGTCGTGATCCCGGCATATAATGTGGGGGCATACATTGTTGAGTGCGTTGATTCATTGCTGAGCCAAATTGCACTGCCAAATGAAATTATTATCGTCAACGACAGTTCAACGGATAATACGCTGGAACTGATCGAGAAAAAATATGGCGACTCACCCGTAGTGACTATTGTCACCATCCCGAATGGCGGTGCCGGAAATGCCCGCGATAAGGGCATAAGCCTCGCATCCGGTGAATTTGTCTTCTGCTGCGATCCCGACGATATCGTTTGCGCGGGGTTTTATCAGGAGTTCAGCGAGGTCATTACCCGACATCCCGAGGTCGAGCTGTTTTGTTTTAATTCACAAACCTTCGTCGACGGTAATCCAACGCAGACCGGCGGTAAGGTAAAGCATGACACCTTTGGTCTGGTGCCCTCGCAGCACGTGATGGCCGGCCTGTTGCGTAACGGATCCTATACGTCTGCGCCCTGGAACTATGTTCTGAAACGCGAGATTATTACGCGCTACAACCTGCAATATCGCGATCGTCTGCATGAAGACCACCGCTATACGCTACAGGCCTTTATGCGTACGGGTATCGCGTGGGTAAGTAAAAATCTTTATTATCGCCAGCGTATCCGTCAGGGATCATTAACCAACAGTACGAAAGAAGAGGCCTATTTCCGTCATCGCTATGATGCTTTCCTCTGCTCGTACGAAAAATTAACCAGCCTGCCGGGGAACGATCCTTCCCGTAATGAACTCCGTCGTCTCTATTTGATTCACTCTTTTAAATTGATGATCCATTTATCGCTGTCAAATGGAACGCCGCTGCCGGAGTATGTTAAACAGGCGATCGGTTATTTAGGCCGCGATTTAGAGCCGGGTTCATTTATTAACTGGCTGATGCTTCGCCACCCCGATACGTACACTACTTTACTCGGTTTAAAAAAGAGAGTGCGTAAGGCCTGAACCCTTTCACCACCTGCAGCAGTGTAAGGTAACTATTTAACCTCTATTCCTGTGTTGTTAGGTAACTATTTCCTGTCGGTTTTTACGCCGATGGGTCTTTCCGGGCGGGAGAGTGGTCATGATTTGTTACGCGATAACATCTTTAAGGTCACTCTTTTAGGAAAAGTGCCCCTATCCCAGTTTCACCCCGATTGTTAGGGTGAATCACTTTATGGTGAATGGCGCTCCGCTAAGATAAAAGAAGAGACTATGTCGATTAAGCGTAATGCACTGGCGAATTATGTTGGACAGATTTACTCAACGCTGGCCGGAATACTCGTGGTGCCAATGTATATCCATCAGCTGGGCATGGAAGCCTATGGTCTGATTGGCTTTTTTTCCATCCTGTTAACCTGGCTTCAGCTGCTGGACGTCGGCGTATCGACCACGCTGCTGCGAGAGGCGGCGCGCTATCGTGCCAACAGTGAAGATAATCCCTACTTCCCCTCGCTGTTTGCCAGCCTGGGCAAATTCTTCCTGCTCACCTCCGTAGTGCTGGTGGTGCTGGGCTGGATTTTCACCCCCTATATTGCCGAGCACTGGCTTAACGCCAAAACGCTGCCGTACCGCGATCTGGTGATTGCCGTGGCCGTTATGGTGGTTACCGCCGCGATCCGCTGGCGCACCGGGCCATTCCGCAGCGTGATTGTGGGCTATGAACATCAGGTGTGGCTGAACGTCCTGAACGTTATCTCCATTACCCTGCGAACCTTTGGTGCGGTATTTGTTATCAGCTTCGCGCCCAATCCGGTAATATTTTTCTTTGCCTTCCAGCTCTGTATCTCCATTGCGGAAGCGGCCTGCTGCGTCTACAAATCTTACCAGCTGGTACCGCGTGCTAAGCGGCAGAATCACTCCGCTGAGCTTAAAGGAGTACTAAAGCCCTTTTTACGCTTTGCGGTGGGTGCGGCATTCTCGAGCGCTATCTGGACCTTTATTTCCCAGATTGACCGTCTGGTGCTCTCCAAAACGCTGCCGCTCTCTACCTACGGTGCCTTTACCGTGGTGGCTACCGCTGCGACGGGCATTGTGATGCTCAGCAGCCCGATTATGCAGGCCATCGTGCCGCGTATGACCGGGATGCGCGGCAACAAAGAGCAGGGCGAAGCCGAAACGCTGACCCTTTACCGTTACACGACCCAGGCCGTCAGCATCTTTATGGCGCCGCTGAGCATTACTATCGCGCTCTATTCCGGTCAGCTGATCTGGGCCTGGACGCAGAATCCGCAAATTGTACAGCAGATGTCATTTGTAATGACGCTGTATGCGCTGGGGAGCGGGTTACAGGCGATTTGCGGTCTGCTATACCACCTGCAATATGTTAATGGTCGCCTGTCGATGCACGTTAAGGGCTTCAGCCTGTTCGCCATCGTGCTTATCCCGATGAATATCTATGCCGCCATCCACTACGGTGCGCTGGGAACCGGTATCGTCTGGCTGGGGCAAAATATTTTCTATCTGCTGGTCTGGGCGTGGATTGTCCACCGCAAATTTGCGCCGACCATCCATGCGCGCTGGCTGACGCGGGATGTGGCGATGATCTGGCTGGTGTCGGCTGGCGTAGCGCTGCTGACGCACCTGATCCCCTTCGAGTGGAATCAGAACCGCTGGCTTAACCTGCTCTATCTTGGACTGATTGGACTGGTCAACCTGAGCGTGTGCTGCCTGCTGCATACCAAGGTGCTGGAAAAAATCGGCAGAAATACGTTCAAGCGTACCAGCCTGAGGAGTGAGCCATGAGCCTGATTAATGCTGCGGATTTCCCCTCCATCGCCGTTATTATGCCGGTGTGGAACGGACGGGAGTATATCGGTGAGGCAATAGATTCGCTGCTGAATCAGACGGTACTGCCCACCCAGGTGATCGTTATTGACGACGGGTCGACGGACGGCACGCTGGCGCTGCTTGAGGAGTACGCCAGTAAGCACCCGCAGGTACAGCCGGTTCGTGCCGCGCACGGTGGCGTGAGCGCGGCCCGTAATAAAGGGTTGAGCCTGGTCAGCAGTGACTACGTGTACTTTATGGATGCCGATGATGTCGTGGCACCCGAGCTGTTTGCCGATTTTGCCCGCGTCTGGCGCGATCGTCCTGACCTGGAGCTGTTTGGCTTTTCGGCCCGCAAGTTCAACAATGCCCCGCTGGCGGAGCGCCAGTATGAGGGGACGCATCCCCGTCATCTTAGCGGTGAGGTGAACGGTGGGGCGGAACTGCTCAGCAAACTGATCGCGCGCGGCTCGGCGCATCGGGTGCTGTGGACCAGCATTATTTCTAAGGCGCTGATCGACCGGATTAACAGCCCGTTTTTACCGATCCAGAACCACGAGGACGCCCCCTTTATGTTTGGGGTCTATACCCAGGCTAAGCGGGCGTTTTTCACCAGTACTGCTTATTACCTTAAGCGGGTGGTGGACACGTCGTTATCGATCAGCACGCGTGATTTCTCGTGGGTAAAAAACTATTTTATCGCCCGGGAAAACACCGACAATGCACTGCGCCAGCATCCGGTGGCCAACGTTGACCGCGACCTGGTGGACGGCTATTACGCCGCGCTGATGGGCGGCTGTCTGATTGAAATCCGCAAAAACAGGATGGATGTGCCGCGCGAGTATGATGAAAAAATTGATCGCCTGGCCCGGCAGATGACCCGTAACAACCTTAAGCTAAGGCTCCTGTGGCGCTATTATCCCCTCTACAGCGGGCTGCTATACTGCAAACGCCTGCTGCGGGGACAGCGTCACGCAGGCTGATTAACGCGCTGGGTAAAAGCAGGCGGGTTTACCTGCCTGCTCACTATTCCGTTCTTTACCCATGCTACGCGTTATCGCCGATCCTGTTGCATCTTTAACACAAATCTTTAGCTGCGCATTCTGATATTTTAGTAAAATCATCATCAATGCCTGTCGTCATGCCATTCACCTCACTCGTAACAGGGTTGTCGTTCCTGACACGCCTCGTGGAGCTGGCCGTCGAATTCACCCTGACGAAGAGGAGGTGCCCGTGGCAACAGATGTTTAATTAAGCAAGGGAATATAATTGAATTATATTTTTTCTGTTCTCACCTGAAGTAAACAGATTTGAAACAGTGTTCTGTTGGCAATTGTAAAGCTCATCAGGAGAGGGTACTACTGCCACTCAGTAAACTTCACCTAAAGGGAATATTAAGATGAAGCGGGCAGTTATTATGATCCTCTTTCTGGCTTCCTGTGCGGGATCGCGTGGGAACGACTATCAGATCCAAATGGATGATTTCACAGCACACAACGTTCGGAAAATTATCCGCACCCACATTATTCCCGCCGCCGGTGAGAAACCAGGAAACATTATTGCCGCCGTATCCTCCGCTTTTCTGACGACGCCCTATCAGGAAAATACCCTGACTGGACCGACTGAGGTCAATGAAGTGCTGGTAGCGGATTTCCACGGTGTGGACTGTTTCACCCTGATTGATTATGTCCAGGCGCTGGCGGGCGCGCATGACCAGAAGGCGTTTCTCAACAATCTTACCAGCACGCGATACGCTGGCGGCAGAGTCAGTTACCTGAGCAGAAAGCACTTTTTCACTGACTGGTTTGCGACGCTGCCGCAGAATGCGACGGATGTGACCCGGCAAATCAGTACGGTGGCGGTCACCGTCGTCAAACAGCTCAACCGTAAGGCAGACGGCAGTGCATATATACCGGGGTTGGCCGTTATATCAAGGGAGATCAGCTATATCCCCGGCCATGCGATTGATTCAGCTGTACTCAGTAAACTGCAAACGGGCGATTACGTTGGGGTCTGGACGTGACGCACGTGGGGATCGTCATCAAGTCTGCCGGCAAGGTGTGGTTCAGAAATGCCTCATCCCTGAGCATAAACAGGCAGGTGGTGGATTCCCCGTTTATTGAATATATGGCCAATAAGCCAGGAATAATTGTTTTACGGACGCATCAAAACCCTGGGGAGGAGTGATGTTAGCTGTATGGAATGGTGACCCATCTTGATGGATTGACGACCGGTACTGCCGCTGCGCCTGGCTGGCAAAAGAGCGAACAGGTTATCTAACGCATTATTTGGCGGCTTCTTCCCGCAGGTGTCGCGCAGATGCGTTTGCCCTTGCCACCAGCGCAGTGATATTGATGTGCTGCATCTGGCCTGACAGTTTCAGGATCCTTCCATCCACCACGACCGTCTCGACATTTTCCGGCCCTGCCGAATAGACGATCAGCGAGGCGGGGTCGCCGCCGCCAAACCCGCTCATATTAAGCGCCGCAGGATTAATGATCTGTATATCGGCGCGTTTACCCACCTCAACAGACCCGGTCACCCTGCCGAGTCCGGCGGCGTCGGCCGAGCGGCGGGTGGCCAGCTCCAGCAGCCGACGGGGATCCGGCCCGGTTTCATCCTGGGTTGCGCCGCTTTGCGTCAGCGCGGCCAGCCGCAGCGTGGCAAACATATCTGCGCTGCCTGCCAGCGCGTTGCCATCCAGGCCCAGCCCCTGGCGGGTCACGCCTTTAAACTGGTCATAGCGGGTCAGGCCGTAACCGACCCGTTCTTCGCTTATCGGGGTGAGGGCCAGACTGCCTCCGGCCTTTTCCAGCGCGCTCAGCTGGGCGGGCGTGGCCTGGGTGGCATGAACAACGGTGACGAAGGGGGCAAGATAGTGCCGCTGGATAAGCGCGTTAAACATCGCATCAGCCTCGCCGCTCACGTGCACCTGGAGCGGCAGGTGATTATCACGGGCAAAGGCATATTCCCGATCGCGGATCGTCCAGACGGCCTCGTCATGGAGGTCGCGCGGCAGCCGCCAGGCCAGGCCGAGTGAGACGCGGTCATGCGGTTTCGCCATCAGTTGCTTCAGATGCGCCAAATCAATCGGCGTGGCCGAGGTTTTATCCGGCCCGCCATAAAACATAATCGCTCTGATCCCCGCATCGCTTAGCGCCCGGTATCCCGCATCGCCCGAAGCCGGTCCATGAACGTTGTCGAAAAAGTCGCTGCTGGTGGTAATACCCGAGGCGAGCAGTTCAATGGCCCCGGTATACATTGCCGTGTAGATATCATCCGGCTTCATCACGGCTCCAAGCCGGTTGCTCACTGGAAAAAATTTGCCGTCTTTATTACGAAACTGGCCCCGCAGAGTGGTGATCCACAGGTGTGAATGCGCATCAACAAAGCCGGGAAGCACAAACTTTCCGGTGGCATCAATCACTCTGGCATCCGCCGCGTGCAGGTTTTTGCCAATGGCGGCGATGGTATCGCCCCGGATCAATACGTCGGTACTTTCCCGATCCGCTTCGCCCGCGCGCATCGACATCACGTAGCCATTTTTTATGAGTAAGGAGGAGGGAGGTTCAACAGCCTGAACGGGTGCAAGGGTGCTGGTCAGTAGTGGCGCAGACAACAACAGACGGGGTAGCAGAGGCATAGCGTTTCTCCTGAGGGGGGAGAGTCAACCCTGGCACAAAATGGTGGGGGAGAAAAGTAAAAGGCCACCCCGTTAGGGATGGCCCTGATAAACATCGGCCCTGCTGTCAACAGGCACAGCAGGACGACGTCGCGCCAGCGTTACTGACCTTTCGGGCTGTTTTCCGGCATCTGAGCAGGCAGTTTTAACAGGCTGCGTTTATCTGCTACTTCCTTTGCGTCAATGGCCGGTGCGGCATTACCCCAGGCGTTACGGATGTAGGTGGTCACCGCAGCCACCTGCTCATCGGAAAGCTTCCAGGCAAAGCTCGGCATTGCCCCGCTGGTGGGGTTACCCGCCGTGACCGCGCCGCGTCCGCCCTGAAGCACGGTGGTGATCAGCGAGGATCCATCCGGGCCCATAATTGCCGGGTTGTTTGCCAGGCTGGCGGCAAGGTTTGGAATACCTTTGCCGTTACTGTTATGACAGGCGGTACAGTTCACTGAGTAAACGTCTGCCCCCATTTTCATCTGCGCTGAATCTGCCGCCAGCGGGGCAGGTTTCTTACGATCCGAACCCGGCTGCGATTTAATATAGGTCGCGATCGCGTGCAGATCCTTATCACTCAGATGCTGGGTCGAATTGGTTACCGCCTCGGCCATGGGGCCAGATGCCACCGCCACATGGTTACTGCCCAGCTTGAGGTAGTCCACCACCTGATCTTCGGACCAGTTGCCAATACCGGTATAAGTATTGCTGGTGATCTCAGGCGCGTACCACTCGCTGAGGTTGCTGCCCTGGAGATACGCGCTGGTATCACCCCCGATAATGTTTTTCGGCGTATGGCAGGCGGCACAGTGTTCAAGTCCCTGAACCAGATAGGCACCGCGGTTCCACTCGGCAGATTTAGAGGCGTCAGGAGTAAACCCTTTGTTTTCAAAAAACAGCAGGTTCCAGCCCATCATCGCCAGACGAATGTTATACGGGAAGGGAAGGTTAGTTTCGGGTGCCTTATAATGCACCGGCTTAACCGAACGCATATACATCCACAGATCGTGCATGTCGGCATCGCTGACCTTCACGTAGGCGTTGTAAGGCATCGCCGGATAGAGATTTTCTCCGTGTTTCCCCTTACCGTGGCGAACGGCGCGGTAGAAGTCACGCTCGGTCCAGCTGCCGATGCCGTACTCGTTGTCCGGGGTGATATTGCTGGCAAAGATCCCGCCAAACGGCGTGCTTATGGCATAGCCGCCGGAGAAGGGCGCTTTGCTGCCGGGTGCGGTGTGGCAGGCCACACAGTCACCGGCAATCGCAATATATTTACCCCGCATCACGGCTTCAGCATCCGACGCCGCTGGCGGCTGTCCTGTCAGCACGCTGGTTCCGGCAACGTCATCCGCGCGGGTGTTGCCGTTTTGCCACAGCAGAGCCACGGCAACGGCGGCGGCAACCACAACGATACCGCCTGCAATTTTGATTTTTTTCATCTCACACCTTCACCAGCGGACCAGGGTTTTTCATGTACTGCTCCAGGATAGCTTTTGCCGTCCACAGGCTCAGTGCGCCAATTGTGCCCGTTGGGTTATAACCGGCATTGTTCGGGAAGGATGAGGCCCCCAGCACAAACAGATTGTGTGCGTCCCAGCTCTGCTGATAGCGGTTCAGCACGCTGGTCTTTGGATCGGTGCCCATCACCGCGCCGCCGATGGTGTGATCGCTGGCGAAGTTATAAGGGGAGTAGTGACCTGATGCGGAGTTGGTCCCCAGAACGATTTTGGCGCCCATGGCTTTGCCGATCTCAACGCTTTTCTCTTCAATGAATTTGGCCGCGCGGCGGTCATTTTCGTTGTAGTCGAAGGTGACGCGCAGCAGCGGGTTTCCATTGCTGTCTTTGTACTCCGGATCCAGATCCAGATAGTAATCTTCGTGGGAATAGCTGGTGCCCTGGCCAAAGATAAAGGTGCCGTTCTGGAACGCATGGGTATAGGCTTTTTTCCACTCTTTTCCCCAGCGTGGCGTACCGGGCGGCAGGGCATCGGCGTTACCGATTGGCCTTGCGCCACGGGCCACGACCAGAATACCGGCACCGCCGATAAAGCCGAGGTTACTGTGGTCAAAGTTGTCGCCGTTAAAGTCATCAACCTGCTGGGAGAGTGCGCCCGCGCCGATAAACTGGTTGAGGTTTTCATCTTCAAAAAACAGGCTGGCGCCCGCCACCGTCTGGAAGCTGTAGGCACGTCCCACCACACCGGTTTTACTGACCGGATCGTAAGGCTTGCCGATTTTGGACAGCAGCAGCAGGCGGACGTTTTGCATCTGGAAAGCAGACAGGATCACGATGCCTGCCGGTTGCTCCCACTCTTTTTTGTTACGGTCAACGTAGGTGACGCCGGTAACGGTTTTGCCATCTTCCGCTTTATTCACCCGCACCACCGCCGAGTCGGTCAGCACGGTGAAATTTTCACGCTGCATCAGCGCCGGGATCACACAGGCGTTCGGGCTGGATTTAGAAAAATTGCCGCAGCCGTAATAGAGGCAGTAGCCGCAGTAGGTGCAGGGACCCATGCGCACGCCCAGCGGGTTAACGTAGGCACGAGACGCCTGGCCTGCCGGCACCATAAAGGGGTGCTGACCGAGGGATTTGGCCGCATCGCGGAACAGGTCGGTCAGGCGCATGCCTTCCAGCGGCGGCAGCGGATATTCACTGCTGCGATTGCCCTCAAACGGGTTACCGTCAGGAATGGTTTTGCCGTTGAGCCTGCCCGCTTTACCGGAGACGCCGGCGATTTTTTCAAAGCGATCGTAAAACGGCTCCAGCTCATCATAGGTCACGCCCCAGTCCTGGAGGATCAGGCCGTCGGCAATCTGCTTTTTACCGTAGCGCTCAATGGTTTGCGTATAGGGTTGTAAATCAAACGGGGTAAAGCGCCAGGCCATACCGGCCCAGTGTGTGCCGGATCCGCCAACGTTATAGCCCAGCTCATTCAGGTTCCAGTCGCGGCTTGGCAGCGCTTTCTGGGTAATATTATTGCGAAAGGTGGTGGTTTCTACCGCAGGGGGGAGCAGCATGCTGCGGCGGGTGTCCCAGCGCAGCTCGTCGGTATCTACCGACGGGGGAAAATCCGTGGCGGTTTCAAACCAGGGACCGCGCTCAATCGCGACGACATTTAATCCGGCGCGGGTTAACTCTTCGGCGATCAGCGAACCACACCACCCCAGGCCGACGATAGCGACATCAGCTTTTGGACGTACATTATTCATCTTCAGAACTCACATTTGCTCAGAAACACAACGCCCAAATTTACAGGGTGTTATCAATCAGACTGGTCGGGATGATATTCAGCTTTTGCCCTTTTTTACTGAGCATGTCGCGGAAATCGTAGCGCGCGCCGGGAAAACCAATCATTTTCCAGCTGGTCATATCTTTATTACCGCCATAGATGGGGTCAGATAAGAATCCTTCGCGCACGTTTTGCAGCAGCAGTTCAAAAAAGACCTTCGTTTCGACGTCGGCGCCTAAATCGAACTTATCGGCTTCCATGGCGTGCAGGATGCTCTCCTGCTGTTCGCTGCTTAACCCAATAAAGTCCTGACCAAACCGCGCGCGGGTGGCACGATCCAGTGCGGCCAGACCCTGACGGTAACGCTGTGCGGGCGTGAGGGGAGACTGAGGACCCTGCTCAGGGGTGCCCTTAACGAAGCGGCCAAGGCGGTATTCGGCCACGGCATTGCCGTAATCACCCGCCAGCTGACGGTCAATAAACACGGCACAGCCAGCATCTTTGCCGCTGAGGCTCATTTCATCAGCCGGAATAAAGCGCTCGGCAATGATTGCGACCGTATCGAATTCGTGCTGAGTCAGATACTGAAGACCCCCTTTACGGGGTGGAGGAGGTGGGGTGTTAATCTTACCGGGTTCCCATGGCTGTCCACCATTCACAACCTCGGCCTGCGCAGCAGGCAGTGAGGAGGCGACCCCCAGTGCAACCACTGAAGTGAGAAATTCTCTGCGTTTCATATTTTTCCTGGTTAACTGATCACAATGCGTGGAACTATTTTTAGTTTTTTTAAGGCGGTGACTTGATGAAAAAAGCACCTGACCAGAGTTTTTCTTTATAAAATAACAAGCGAATTATTAACAATTTAACAACAGGACCAGAATAATTTTTTCCCCCAGGCCAGGGAAGTTTTATGTTGAGGGTTTTCCATCATTTGTTGAGGGTTTTCCATCATCGGCCTGGTGTTATTCCCGCTAATGCCTTTCTATAGTGAACTCACCTGACCCTGCAGGCCGCCATACGCTGCGGCTTTCTTACAAAAAAAACTGGAGTGACTATGTTTCCTCGTACGCTACCGCAACCTGAAGTAATTTCTACCGATACCCTGCCCACGCTGCGCTGGGGGATTATCGGTCCGGGCTGGATAGCCGATCGCTTTGCGGCGGCGTTTCGTCACCATACCCGTCAGCAGCTGGTGGCCGTGGCGGGCCGCAATCAGGAAAAAACCGCTGCGTTTGCTGGACGCTGGGATATTCCGCAGGTCTTTACCGATGCCAGTGAAATGCTGGCGCTAAAAGATCTGGATGTCGTCTATGTCGCCACGCCGCATAATCATCACTTCCCTGATGCAATGAAGGTGCTCCAGGCCGGAAAGCACGTTTTGATTGAAAAACCGCTGGCCCTGAATGCGCAGGAAGGGGCAAAGCTCCAGCAGGAAGCCCGCGCCAGAAAATTATTCTGCCTTGAGGGGATGTGGTGTGACTTCACACCGAAGTATGATGTGCTGCGCCAGCTGCTGGCAAACGGCGATTTGGGCGATCTGCATACGCTGATTGCCGATCACGGCGAGTATTTTACGCCCGATCACCGTATCTTTAACCCGGACCTTGCGGGCGGGCCGATGCTGGACCTGGGGAGCTATCTTATCTCGCTAAGCATCACCGTGGCCGGCAGCGTGCCGGCTCAGGTGCTGGCGCAGGGGCAACCGGCACCTGGCGGCGTTAACGGACAGGCTTCCATGCTGTTCACCCACGACAACGGCATGCATTCAGTGTTGAATACCACGTTATTCAGCCGTACGCCTTCGGGTGCGGTGATTGCCGGACGGGATGCGACCCTGAGCCTTAACGGGCATTTCTACGCGCCCGGTGATTTTACCCTGGCGTCCAGCGAAGGTAATCAGCTCCTGCACTGGAAAGATAAGGGTGGACATTATGAACAGCTCTCGTATGAAATTGAGCACACCGCCTGGTGTATCGGTCAGGGGCTGATTGAGTCGCCCATCCGGCCGCTGGGAACGTCGCTGATGACGCTGAGCACCATGGATAACGTGCGGCGTCAGTTGGGCATCGTATTTAATGAGGAAAGGCAGGATTGAAGAGTAAGCGTTGCAGTTGTGGGTCATTTTTTTCGGAGCAGAAATGAAGAAAATGACCCTGGAGACGCTGGCCAGGCTGGCCGGCGTTGGCGTAGCTACGGTGGATCGGGTACTCAATGAGCGCGGCGGCGTCTCGCCGGAGACGGCGCGCAAGGTATTGCTGGCCGCGAAGCTGAACGGCCTCAACCGTATTTTGCCTGAGGCGTATCAGCATCCCTGGCGGATTGAGGTCATCCTCAGCGCCAACGGTTCCTATTTTTTCAAAGGCCTGGATGACAATTTCAGGGAAATTGCCAGCGCACTCGGCTATCGCCGGGTGACGCTGCATCGCACGTTTATCGCCGAATCCCACCCTGAAAGACTGGCCGCACACATTGCTGAGTGCGCCCACACGCGCGACGGCATCATTGTTTATGCACAGGATCACCCTGCGGTTTATGCCGCGCTGGCGAGCTGTCGCGAGCGTGGTATTCCGGTGATCACCATCGTAACCGATCTCCCGGATGCTGCCCGCCTGTGCCATGTCGGCATCAACCAGCTCCAGGCGGGGCGCACGGCCGGTTTGCTGATGGGGCAGACCCTGAAAACAGCGGGTGAGGTGGTGGTGGTTAGCGGTCGCTGCGACTACAGCGCGCACCGCGAGCGTATAGAGGGCTTCCGTCAGGTGCTTCTGCGGCGTTTCCCACAGATTAGCCTGAAGGAGGTGCTGGCAGGGCAGGATGAACGACAGACCATACGGCGTTTGCTGGGCGAGACGCTGAAAAAAAATGGCAATATTGTCGGGCTGTACAATACCGGATCCGGCAATACTGAGATCAGCGCCGAGCTGGATAATCACCATCTGCTGGGCCAGTGCGTCTATATTACCCATGAACTCTACAGCCTGACCCGGCGTCTGCTGCACAGCGATTGCCTCTCTTATGTACTGGATCAGAACGCCCGGCAGCATGCCCAGCTGGCGATGGATATTCTGCTGAAAAAACTCAGCACCAATCAGGATGCTGACATCTATCAGAGCGGGAAGGTGGATTTCAATATTATTACCGCTGAAAACTGTGACTGATCCGAGAAAAATTCCCGACATCTCCACAAAGCGTAGCGCTTAAGGATGGGGGTTATCTGGTCCCCCTTAAAGGAGTCCGCTTTCATGAATACTGAAATCCATACTGTTGTCGCCGTCGTGGGTCCAGGTGCCATCGGCACCACGGTCGCGGCGGCGCTGCACGAAGTCGGCCGTACACCCTTGCTGTGTGGACGCACTGCCCGCGATCGCCTCACGCTGCAAGAAGGCGACCGCTTTATCACCATACCCGGTCCAGTTCAGACGAATCCCAAACAGATTGCTCGCACTGCCGATCTTGTTTTTCTGGCAGTCAAGGCGACACAGGTCGAGGCGGCAGAAGAATGGCTCTCGGTGTTGGCCGGTCCAGAAACCGTTGTGTGCGTTTTGCAAAACGGAGTGGAACAGTTGGATAAGGTCGCTCCACATTACGGACAAATCGTTCCTGCCGTTGTATGGTTTCCTGCGCAGGCACAATCAGATGGCTCAGTGCGCCTGCGCGGCGACATGCGCCTCAGCCTGCCGGACTTATCGGCTTCCCGCGTGGTGGCCGAAGCGCTGGAAGGCACCCGATGCTACGTGGAGCTGGCCGAAAATTTCAGTTCACTGGCCTGGCGTAAGCTGTTGCAGAACGCGGTGGCTGGACTTATGGCGCTTACGCATCGCCGTTCCGGTATGTTCGGCCGCTCTGACATCGCTAAGCTAACCCTCGCCTATTTGCAGGAATGTCTGGCCGTGGCCCGCGCAGAAGGCGTTGAGCTTGGTGACGAAGTGCCGCAGGAAATCCTCGATAAGTTCCAGGCAGCGCCTGCGGACATGGGCACCTCAATCCTCACGGATCGAGAAGCTGGCCGACCACTCGAATGGGATATCCGCAACGGTGTTATCTCGCGGCGCGGCCGGGTTCATGGCGTCCCGACGCCGATTAGTGACATCCTGGTGCCACTTCTTGCGGGGGCGAGCGACGGTCCGGGTTGAGCGCCATACTCCTTATATGCTGTCAAAGGTAAGCGTGTTTATCGATTTTCTCAGTGAGGAACAGGTGTTGAGAGGGGGTAAAGATGACAATCCGGTGCGCGGAGTCCCTTCCACGCAACGTTGAGCAGCCTGACGCCGGGAAAGGGATTTACCCGCCGGGTCAGACTTAAGCGCTTACTCCTGGGAGGATGTCTCCCCATAAGCATCAATAATCTGCTGCGTGGAGGCGGCTTCAGCCGCTGAGGTCGTACTCTTCTCAGCTGCAGAGGGAGAACTTTGCTGCGCCGCAGCGGTGGTCTGCTGCGCCGCGGTTGCCGCAGGCTGAGCGGTTGCGGTGGTCTGCTGCGCCGCGGTTGCCGCAGGCTGAGCGGTCGTGGTGGTCTGCTGCGTCGCGGTTGCCGCGGGCTGAGCGGTTGCGGTGGTCTGCTGCGCCGCGGTTGCCGCGGGCTGAGCGGCCGTGGTGGTCTGCTGCGCCGCGGTTGCCGCAGGCTGAGCGGTCGTGGTGGTCTGCTGCGCTGCGGTTACCGCGGGCTGCGTGGTCGTGGTGGTCTGCTGCGCTACCGCTGGCGCAGCCGGTTTTACTGGCGCTGGAGGCAGCGGCGTTTCGCCCCGATCGGTAAAGGAGGGCTTATTCCGGGTGACCGAATAGGCAACATGCCTGACCTCGCCCTTCTTCGAAACGACGGTGATAGGATCGATAGTCACGCGACCATAGCCGAACAGCGTACGAACATAGCCGCCCACTTTATGCTTCCCGTCGGGAATATGTAGCGCTTTACTCTCACCGCGGGTCAACATGCCTCCCTCATTGCCGTCAATGGTCACAAATACCGAGGAACCATCATCGGCTTTGGTGGTTAAGTGTGAAACATCTATCTGGGAAGGACCGGAGAAGAAATCGGGTGGAGGCCCACCGGCCTGATTTTTAGCACATCCGGTGAGCGTTATGGCGGCCACAGCGGCGGCCAGGGTGAAACGATAAATCATAGTACCTCGTTATCCACTACGGCTTAGGACCTCCTATAATACTGCTACGGCATCGGCATAAACAGTCACTTACCGTTAGGGTTCATCTTAAAATTGTTAGCATTTGGTAAAAGCGACGATCGCAGATTCATCAATATCATGCGTAATTATGCAGCAGTTGCGGGGGGATATTACTCAAACTCCCAACGGTGTGCCAGGATGAATAACACAACGTTGCTTGAGATAGCCTGTAACATTAAGGAGATAAGATGAAAAAAATCCTGACGCTGGCAGCCCTGCTGGCTTTTAGCTTGAATGTAATGGCCGATGACGGGGGATTTAAAGGGGGCGAGGCACCACCACCGCCGCAGAAGAAGGATGCCGGGTATAAAGGCACCGAGGACACAACCGAAAGTCAGATCAGTGGCATTCGCGATCTCAGAGATGGGGCGTGGGTAACGCTGGAGGGGAATTTGATCAAGCAAACCGGGCGCGATACGTTTCTTTTTCGCGATAAGTCCGGCACCATTGATGTCACCGTTCCTCATGCTGCATGGAAGGGGCGAAAATATGGTGCTGATGACCAGGTTCGCATCAGCGGCTACGTTAAAGGGCGTGGCCAGCATACGCGCGTAGAAGCGAAACAGGTTTCTGAGCCGTAACTCATGCCCGATTACGGTCGTTATCGCCGACCGGACGCGCCCCGGCAGTGATATCGGATTGCTGCTGCGGGGCGTATCGAAAGCCACCCATGATAAATGTTATTTTCCGCTATCCTTATCATCATTTTATTTATTGCGGACGGTTACATATAGCGACTGATAAATAAAAGGATTTCCTGAATTAATTCAGATAAGGTTTTTTTTCTTACATTCAGATATTCACCTGTATGATGTAATTTATAAGTTAATCATGAAGATAAGAATATTTATTATTTTGTGATTGATGTCGCACCCCATTCTTGCAAAGGCCCGACAGCCTGCTAGCCTTATAAAGGCAAGAGGCCTGCTGGGGTGGCTTCCATTTTTAACAGGACTGTATTCCAGCAGGATATCTTTTAACACGAAGAGGAATTTTGTATGACTCAGCATCGTGAAAACGAAGATCGTGAAAAAGCATCAGACGCAGGTAAAAAGGGCGGCCAGGGCAGCGGCGCTGGCAACTTCAAGAATGATCGAGAAAAAGCTTCTGAAGCTGGAAAAAAAGGCGGATCAAAGAAATAATTTTCTTACCGACTTAAGGTAGGTAAAATTAATTCATCGCGTTACGCCTGCCGCCGTCATAGTATTCGCTATGGCGGCGGTAATTATTTCTGTCCATACAGAATTACCCCCTCCGCTACGGATTTCCCCTTCTCTTTTAATTTTCCACTATCAGCCATCTCTGATGGTTAGCTTTCGGGATATATTCCTACAGGCGAGAAAGTCATGGCTATTTAATCGTAATATTAATGAGCTGAACCTTTTTCCCACGCACAACATTTTTAATGCTCTGGCGATTAATTTGATTTTGACTTCCCCATGTAGCAACCATTTAGCTAACCAGGTCCATGGCACTGGAAGGGATTATCTACGGCGAAGGATTCTGGTCAGCTATATTACCTGCAACGCTGATTGAGCGGGGGGGGTATCAGGCATGTTGACCCCTTTCGACCTGAATCAGGCACAGAATTCCCTGGAAAATAAAGTTGTTGTTGATGCCGCGTCACCTACCGGGTTTAAAAAGTGGAACGCGACCGATTGAGAAATGGTTTCGTGGATAAATACTTTACTTATTCAATTTCGTTATAACTCATTTCCTAATGGTCCTTTTCACCCTCAGTACTCACCTCTACTATCGCGAGGACATTAGCCCAGACAATAATGTATTCATTTTAATCAGTTTACTTAATTGGTCGTCGATTTTTGTACATAACAACAGCAGGCTCCACCCGATGATAGTTTTGCGCAACGTTTCCAGGATTTTTAACACCAGCGCCGGTCCGGTCACCGCGGTTGACGATGTCAGCCTTGAGGTAGGACAGGGACAAATATATGGCATTATCGGCTACAGCGGCGCAGGCAAAAGCACGCTCATTCGCCTGCTTAACGGGCTGGAAAAGCCCACCGCCGGCAGCGTGACGATTGCCGGGCAGAATATTGCGACGGCAAACGGCGAAGCCCTGCGCGCGGCAAGGCTAAAAATCAGCATGGTGTTCCAACATTTTAACCTGCTGTGGTCGCGTACCGTTAGTGAGAATATTGCGTTTTCCCTGCAAATTGCCGGGGCCCCAAAGGCCCAGATACAGGCGCGGGTAAAAGAGCTGATTGAGCTGGTGGGACTGGCTGGCAAAGAGAATACCTACCCGTCAAAGCTCAGCGGCGGCCAGAAGCAGCGTGTGGGCATCGCCCGCGCCCTGGCGAATAACCCGGAAGTTCTGCTCTGCGATGAGGCAACATCAGCCCTTGACCCGCAGACCACCGATGCCATTCTTGAATTGCTCCTGGATATTAATCGCAAGCTTCAGCTCACCATCGTGCTGATCACCCACGAAATGCATGTGGTTCGCAAAATCTGTCATCGGGTTGCGGTGATGGAAGAAGGCAGAATTGTGGAGGAGGGCGAGGTGCTGTCGGTGTTTACGCATCCGCAAAAGTCTATTACCCGCCAGTTTGTGAAGCAAACCACGGAATACAGCAGCGCCGACACGCCCTTTAACGCCGCACTGGTTGATGGCGACGCGGGCAGCGTATTGAAGCTGACCTTTGTCGGGCAGAATACCAGCCAGCCCATCGTGGGCGAGCTGACGCTGAAATACGCGCTGCCGTTCAATATCCTGCATGGAAAAATGACCCAAACCGCCCACGGCACCTTCGGTGAGCTGTGGCTACAGGTCCCGGCCAGCGGTGCTCAGCTGGAGAATATACTGGCCGATCTGCATGCCCGCGCCGTCACGACCGAGGTAGTCAATCATGATTGAGACACTTTTTCCGCATTTGAAGCTGGATCAGCTCTGGTCAGCAACCTGCGAAACGCTTTATATGACTGCACTCTCAGGCGTTGCGACCTTTGTGCTGGGGCTGCTGCTGGGGCTGGTGCTGTTTCTGACTGCGCGCGGCGGGCTGTATCAGAATCGCGTGCTCTATTCGGTCATTTCGATTCTGGTCAACGTGTTCCGTTCTATTCCCTTTATCATTCTGATTGTACTGCTGATCCCCTTCACCAAAACGCTAATCGGCACCATTCTGGGCGCGAATGCGGCGCTTCCGGCGCTGATCGTCGGCGCGGCGCCTTTCTATGCCCGGCTGGTGGAGATCGCCCTGCGTGAGGTAGACCGTGGCGTGATTGAAGCCACGCGTTCAATGGGCGCGCGACTGAGTACGCTGGTGTTCCGCGTTCTGCTGCCTGAATCCTCTCCGGCGCTGGTTTCCGGTATTACGGTCACCCTGATAGCGCTGGTCAGCTACAGCGCGATGGCGGGGGTGATTGGCGCGGGTGGCCTGGGTAATCTGGCCTACCTTGAAGGTTTCCAGCGTAACCACAGTGACGTCACGCTGGTGGCAACGGTGATGATTCTGGTGATTGTTTTTATCATCCAGTTTTTAGGTGATGTCATTACTACACGGCTCGACAAACGTTAACGTTAAGGATGGAATAATGAAAAAAACACTGACGCTGCTGGCTGCGGCCACCCTGGGCGCGCTGAGTCTGAGCGCGTGGGCAGATACCCTGACCGTGGGCGCTTCCAATGTCCCGCACGCGGAAATCCTGGAGCAGGCAAAACCGATTCTGGCTAAGCAGGGTATCGACCTTGAGATCAAGCCTTTCCAGGATTACATCCTGCCGAACACGGCGCTGGCCAGCCACGACATTGATGCGAACTACTTTCAGCACGTTCCCTACCTGAACAGCGTGCTGAAAGATCATGCGGGCGATAAAAGCTATGACTTTGTCAGCGCGGGCGCCATTCATATCGAACCGATTGGCATCTACTCCAAAAAGTATAAGTCGCTGAAGGATCTGCCGCAGAATGGCAAAGTGATCATGCGTGACGCCGTAGCCGAAGAGGGGCGTATCCTCTCGATTTTCGAAAAGGCCGGCGTGATTAAGCTTAAGCCAGGCGTCAGCAAAGTGGATGCGCGCATCAGTGACATTGTGGACAACCCGAAGCATCTGCAATTCCTCGCAAACGTTGAGGGCGCACTGCTGCCGCAGATGTATAACAACGATGAAGGTGACGCGGTAGTGATTAACGCGAACTACGCGATTGATGCGGGTCTGGATCCGGTTAAAGATCCGATTGCGGTTGAGAGCGGCGAGAATAACCCGTATGCCAATATCATCACCGTGCATCGCGGTGATGAGAATAAGCCAGACATTAAAGCACTGGTTACCGTTCTGCACTCTAAATCAATTCAGGACTGGATCCGCACCAAATATAAAGGCGCGGTTATTCCCGTTAATAACTGATGCCACAGGCCGGGAAACCGGCCTGTTTTATCTTATACGTGCCACTGCAACCACTACATGTCCGCTAATTCAACCTCAGGCGCATGAAAACTTAAGTTAAATCGCCTGTGTTAGATTTAAATATCTCATAAATTTCTCTAAAGATAACCTTACTTCAACCGATAATCCTTGCAGGTCCATTAAAGCGCAGTAGCGCATAAGGAGAAGTCATATGGTAGGTCTGGTTAACCTCCCGCACACCTGTCCAAAGTGTAAAAAAATTACTGCATATACAGCTGGCGAGCTTCAGATTTTGTTTGGGTTGAGAACTGTACCTACCGGTGCAACGAATCAGAGCTGGTGCAGGGGTTGTCGTGCAGGCAACTAAGTCAATTTAGTGTGAAAAATATAAGTCGCCGGTGTTGCCTTAAATACTCAAATCAAGGATATCCGTGGAAAAATTTAGAGGTATCAATTTTACTTTATATACATTCAGGATTTGCGCTGAACAAAACGAGATCGTGACGTGCAGTAATTGCCGTGAAACAGTAACTTATAATACTATTGTAGATAAAATAGACGATCCTGGTGATTTAGTAGCCTGTCCATATTGTGGGTATTTTGATTTTGATACAGACCACAGGCCATAAATCTATTTTTTAAAACAGGCCGCCAGTTAAGGCGGCTTTCTGTCATTGTGGCAATGAAACCTTACCTTGTATTATCTTGCAGATTAATAATCATCCGCTGTAGTTATAATGCATTCAAATAAATTGGTTTTTGTGCCGCTTCGATTTGCGCAATGGTCAGCCGGGGATCAAACAGCCCGGTCGAGAGATAGGTCAGGCCGCTGTCAGCCAGAATCACCACAATACGTTTGCCGGCGTTCTCCGGCCTGCGGGCAATTTCACGCGCCGCAAAGAGCACCGCGCCGGAAGACTCCCCAACCAGAATACCGTCCGAAGCCGCGACTTCGCGCGCGGTCTGTATCGCCTGCCAGCTCTCCACGGCAAAGACATCATCTACCAGGGTACGATCGAGCGTGGGCGGCACCCGTTCAGGTGCCACGTCGTGGAAGGCGTGCACCCCGGTTATCTCACGCCTGTCCGGGTTATCCGGGCCTGGGATCGAGTGGCTGCCTGGTTCAACGCCAATCAGCTGAATGGATGGCGAGTGCTGCTTCAGATAGCGTCCCGCGCCGGAAAGGGTACCGCCGGTGCCGACCGAGGCGATAAGCAGATCAATATGGCCGCCGGTCTGCTGCCAGATCTCCGGTCCGGTATGCCGGTAATGGGCATCAGGATTTACCGGATTCTCCAGCTGGCAGGTAAAGCAGATATTCGGCTGCTTCAGGATAACGTTAGCCGCCAGCCAGCGGGCGGCGGCAACAAAGTCACCGTCGCTCTCTTCAATAACGTTGTCAAAGCCCTCGACCTGGCTAAACGGCACGATCTCCGCACCAAAGGCAGTGAGAATAGCAAAGCGCTCGGCGCTCAGTTTGTCGTGAAGATAGACGCGAAATTTATAGCCCTTTGCTGCCGCAATGGCGGCCAGCGCAATACCGGTATTGCCGCTGGTGGTGTCGACCAGCGTCATGCCGGGCCGCAGCCTGCCGTCACGCTCCGCCGCTTCTATCATCGCCAGCGCGATGCGGTCTTTACTGCTGTGATTAGGATTAAAATACTCCAGCTTCGCCACCAGCTCGGCCTGCAGGGTAAACTGCTGGCTGAAGCCGTTAAGCCGCAGCAGTGGGGTCTGGCCGACCAGTTCGGTAATGCCGTTATAGATTGTCATTAAAGGCTCCGGGGATAATTCAGGCCGCGGGGATATCCGCGCCAAGTAAATCGAGCACGCGGGTACGAAGCTGGATCAGGCGCGGGTCGTCGCGCCGACGCGGCCAGGGCAGGGCCACGTCAAGGGTGTCGATAATACGGGCGGGACGCGGGCTAAAGACCACTACCCGATTGGCCATCAGCAGGGCTTCTTCCACATCATGAGTGACCATCAGCGCGCTGAACTGCTGCTCCCGCCACAGTGCGACCAGCTCCTGCTGCATACGGATGCGCGTCAGGGAGTCGAGCTTGCCGAGAGGTTCATCCAGCAGCAGCAGCCGGGGCCGGTTAACCAGCGCGCGTGCCAGCGAGGCGCGCTGCGCCATGCCGCCGGAAAGCTGATGCGGCCAGGCATGGGCAAACTGGCTTAAACCCACCTTCTCAAGCATGGCGTCGACGCGAATTTTGTCCTCTGCGGTCAGCCTGCTGCGGGTTTCCAGCCCCAGCGCGACGTTACGCCACACGCTGCGCCAGGGGTAGAGGGTGGGATCCTGAAACACCACCACCCGGCTGGGATCGGGGCCGCTAAGCGGCCTGCCATCTTCCTCAATCTGCCCGACGGCAGGCCTGTCAAGCCCGGCCACCAGACGCAAAAGGGTGGATTTCCCACAGCCGGAGGGGCCAAGCAGGGCAACAAATTCCCCCGGCTTCACCCGTAGCGAGACGTCGTCCAGCACCGGGAGCGCCTCACCGCCCAGATAGAACGCGTGGCTGATGCCCGCAATAGTTAATGCCAGCCCGGTGACCGGGCTAATGTCTTCGGCTAACGTCATTTATGGTCCTTATATCTTCTGCTGCTGGCGGTTATATTCCGCGCTGAGAATAAAAGGTAAATAAACAATAACCGCTAAGCTAACGTACAAAGTGAATATAGTGAGGCTTTGAGACATATTGCCGCTGGCAGAATTATTAATGCACTAATGTTATTTGGTGGATATTTCCAGGCCTGTAAAAGTAGTGAGAACATCATACTTCAGGGAGTTAATTATGGCCGGTCACCGGAATTTTTCGCGACGTTCCTTTATTCAGACGCTTGGCGCGATGGGAGCAGGAATAGGGCTGGCTTCAGCGCTGCCTGCCTGGGCTGAACCTCCGACAGCCGCCGGGGGAAAACTGACCCCCGTTAAGCTGGCCTGGGGACAGACGGCGGTCTGTCAGGCACCGATCTCCGTGGCGCTACAGCAGGGCTTTTTTAAAAAATATGGCCTGGACGTTGAGCCGGTCAACTTTAGCGGCCCGACGGATGCCCTGCTCCAGGCCATCGCTACCGGGCAGGCGGATGGCGGCATTGGTATGGCGCTGCGCTGGCTTAAACCGCTCGAACAGGGGTTTGACGTCGATTTGACCGTCGGTACGCACGGCGGCTGTATGCGGCTGCTGGCCCCGGCCAGCGCCGGGATCCACAGCGTACGCGACCTGGTGGGAAAAAGCGTCGCGGTGTCCGATCAGGCCAGCCCAATCCGCAATTTCTTTGCTATCCAGCTGGCTAAGCAGGGCATTGATGCCGACAAACAGGTCAACTGGGTACAGTACCCGGAAGACCTGTTTGGTGAGGCACTGCGCAAGGGGGAAGTCCAGGCGCTGGCCACCGACGACCCCCAGGGATGGTTAATCAAACATCGTGAGGGGCTGGTCGAGGTGGACAATAACCTTAACGGCGAGTACCGCAATCTGACCTGCTGTGTATTAGGCCTGCGCGGATCGCTGGTACGTAATAATCCCGCCGTGGCGCGGTCAATTACCCAGGCGATCGTGGATGCCCAGCAGTGGACCGCCGATCATCCGGCAGAGACGGCAAAAATCTTTGCCCCCTATGTGCCGGGCCAGGTACCGATTGACGACATCACCGCGATGCTGCGCGAACATACGCACCATCATCACTCGACCGGCGACCAGCTGCGTAAAGAGGTCGCGGTGTATGTCAATGAGCTGAAACTCATCAACGTGATACGTCCTGATACCGATGCGCAGCGCTTTGCGGAACACTATGTTCCCGAGCTGCTGCCTGCGGTTCAGCACGCGCATATGAGCTAACGGAGGCACCATGTCCAGCGACGCCTTTACCGATGCCAGCCCGAAGAAAAGCAGCGGGCATACTGCACTGCCGCCGGTCTCATCGCCTGCAATCCCATCCGCATTAGCACAAACGTCTGCACCATCAGCTGCTATTCCGCGCACGTTCGTACAAACGCCTGCGCCCCCGGCAGCCATTTCGCCCGCCTTAGCGCTGGCGGTACTCGCCTGGTGGCTGCTGGCGGCGCTGATGATCTTCTGGCCGGACCGGCAGGTGGGTTTTGCGCCGCCGCGCTTTGTCGGTGAAACTCACCGGCTGTTCGTGGTGCTGGCGGTCATCCTCACCCTCGCAACGCTGCTGGGGAGAGTGCTTAACGGGCGGCTGTTCGACCCGCTGCGCAGGGCGGCACGCTGGCTGGTGGTGCTGGCCGTGCTGATTGCCCTGTGGGAAACGGTTACCGCCAATCTGGCGCTGCTGCCCGCGCCTTTTTTCGCGCCGCCGCGCGCGCTGGTTGAGGCCTATGCCACCGACTGGCGACGGCTGGGGGACAGCGTGCTGAATTCGCTGCGGCTGCTGGCGGCAGGTTTTGTACTGGGCAGCCTGAGTGGCTTTATCACCGGCGTTGCCATCGGCTGGTCGCGTGGGCTGGGGTACTGGGTTCATCCGGTACTGCGCCTGCTGGGTCCGGTTCCCTCAACGGCGCTGCTGCCTCTGTCGCTCTATTTCTTTCCCTCCAGCTTTTCCGCGGCAATTTTTCTGATTGCCCTGGCAACCTGGTTTCCGGTGACGGTGCTGACCTGGTCAGGTGTCAGCAGCGTTGACGATCGCTATTATGACGTGGCAAGAACACTGGGGGCGCGTCCGCTGTTCCTGATCCTGCGCGTGGCGGTACCGGCATCGCTGCCGCACGTGTTTGTCGGGCTGTTTATGGGACTGGGGGCGTCATTTTCGGTGTTGGTCGCCGCGGAAATGATGGGGGTGAAGTCGGGGCTGGGGTGGTATCTACAGTGGGCGCAGGGCTGGGCCGCCTATGCCAATATGTACGGTGCGCTGATCGTGATGGCGCTGCTATTCTCCTCGCTAATCACGCTGCTGTTTACCCTGCGTGACCGGCTGCTGTCATGGCAGCAGGGTGCGATGAAGTGGTGAGGGGATATCAGCAGGGTTGTTTGAGCGGTGTAATTACCGCCGGGATGGGTATATGATGAAGAAAAGGTGACCAGCACAGAGGCGAAGGAATCGCAATGCGGAGTATTGAAGAGGACAATAAATTAGCAAACAGGCTGTCCTATCTGTTTTTGTTTGCGGGTGTTATTCCGCTGGTAGTGATTTGGGCGATGGATTTGCATAACGCTGACTCTGCCATTCTGAAGGATATCGCAGCCAGAACCGCCGATCTTCCGGGACTAATATCTGCAAAAAATCCGCTGATGACTAAGGTCATGGATGTTTATTGCAAAACCGCACCCATTTTGGCTTTTTTATGCTTTGCGTGTACGATAAAGATTCGCAAAGTTATTAAGAATGTTGACAGAGCGGCGCTTATACGCTCTTGTCTGCTCAGTCCATTCTTCTATGCATTTTGTTTTTATCTATTATTGTGCTGCGATCATGAACTGACCACCGCAGGGAGACCTCTCAGGCTGATGTCAGGACATAATTCACTCTTGCTGTTGGCGTATATTGCATTCTATTTTGTGATATTTATGTTGAGCTATGGCGTGCTTTTTATTCCTGTTATTGTTCGCAGGCTTTTAAAAGAAAGGCGGCAATGACCGCCTTTCTTTCCAGTTAATTTGCGGGGCGGATTATTTGCTGATTTAGTTTGTCAGCCACGTTGTCATCAATCAATGCTCCGACGATGGCAGCGAACATAATTCCTGATATTCCCACAGCTATCGCAGGAACGCCAGCATATAACAGAGCAAACCCAATTGTCGCTGAGAAAAAACCCAAGGCCAGACTGGCAGCTATCCCGCCCAGCACCCAGGACTCTACTTCCAGTATTAGCGGCCCCCAGTTTCCAGTTTCATATCCTTCGATACTTTTTTGCCTCACCTTCTCGACTTTCATCACTCTATCAGCAATTTTAAACGCTTTTCCGAGATTACTGAGTTTACTCGCCATATCCTGAGCATCTACATGCTTCCACGCATTAACAATCGCATCTTTATCTGCTTTATTGATTTTCATCGCAGGATTAGACGTGACTTTGCTCAGCGATGCCATCGCTTGATCGTAACTGCGAATATTTTTCCCCTGGAAGTTCTTTATATCATTCGCAATTTCGTTAGCCAGCGATTTATACTTATCTCCAAGATACTCACCCATTCGGTCACCGACATCAGCGATAAGCCCACTGGTTTTGCTCAGCGTCTCTCTTTCAGCACTGGCTTTCTCCGCCGCTTCCTTCTCACGCTGACGTGCCAGTTCTTCCTGCTCTTTTCTTGCCCTGTCCTCTGCATCCTTTTGCTTTCGTGCATTATTAATCACCACCAGTTCAGCCTGTGCCAGCCACGTTGCCTGTTTCGCACGCACAATCCTCTGACCAGAATGGCCACTGTTTACCAGCGGTGCATTAGCGCTTATGATTTTATTCAGCGCGGCAATACGTGCATCGGAAGTATCACCTCTAAAGGAAATAGTAACGAGACCACCTGGATTTGAGCCTGCTTTCTTTCCATTATTTGTCGTCCCATTATTGTTGGGAATTAAACCGGGTGGTAGAGGACCGAGGTTCACTCCCACCCTGTATCCATCCACGGTGGGAACTGCTGGTGATGAAAGAGATACTTCGGCTATAATATCGCCGTTTCCATCGATATAATAGCCTGTGAACTCTTCTGGATTGATACCAAAAGAACGGGCAAGGGTATCATCTGCGGCTCGGGAGACTACACTGCTATTTCCCTTGTTATTATTGTGCGACCCATTATTTCCCTTGTTACCTCCGCTACCTCCGCTGTTACCACGTGGACTTTCTGAGCCTGGATTAGATGATGGGGCATCGACCGTTATAGTACCCTGATCATGGCTTTTGCTCATATTATTTTCCTCATCCTTAGGGTTTATAAGAGCTTGTAAATCTGTGGGGCTGCGCCTCGAAAGTTCTGATGCTATCCCCATAGAGTGATTTTCAACATATCATAACCGCACATTCCACTGTGATTTGGGATCTGACTCCTATTATTTGAATAATTAATTTTTGTCCATTTTAGTTCGCGTGTTGTTGTTTTTAACTCGCCTGCTTAAATGATGCTGCAATATATACTTTCAACTATAAGGAGGTTCTACGCCGGAACCGTCGAAATTTCCGGCGCGAGGTTTTCAGTGATCTTTAGGCACGTTAATGACTCCATCTGCATTGCCTTGTGCCAGCCTTCCCATCAATTTTGCAAAGCGAAAATATTCAGGCTATCGCAGGAGAATGTAGTCCATCTGTACTCTTGACGCGCTGTCCATCACCCGTTAAAAGGCATCCATATAGCCTTATTTCATCTTCAGGCCATAGGTGAGCGGGAGTAGACATATAATTTCCTTATCATTGATGATTTAAAAAAAAGCGATATTCACGCTGTCACCATTTACAGTAACGCGTAAAAATAAAAATCATAAGTGTGGCGAATACGCCTGTAGGTCAGACAGGGCTGTCAGGGAAAAAATATCCCTGAAGCAGTGCGAAAATAATCGTGAGAATCACTGGTCCGTACAGAGATGATAAAAATCTAAGTTACCACGCTCGAATATCGGTTCAATCAGGAATTACATCATTTCCAGTTGTTGCATGTAAAGTGCGAAGTGCCAGGCTGGGTTTTGAACCTGTAGACGATGGGCACTATCCGCCGCTTTCTGGACAAGGCCATATGTAGCCACAACTCCAGCTATCGTACCCGCTGCACGTCCTGTAAGGGTGCTGGCAGCGATATGGACATTCACTGTCATAAGCGCTTTTTTAATATGTTCTAATTTTGCTGTTTATCAGACAACGTTGGTGGGCTTGCTGCGGGACAGTCAAATTCCGCTTGTCCGAATAGCAGCGGGCATAACCAGGCTGTATTGCAGTCATAAAGTGTACGTTATTTTCACGGTAAGTCACTCCCAGGCCCGTCTCCTACCAGGCATGAACGCTATGCGCAGCGGGAAAAAATCTGCACACCCTAAGGTTAACGGCCATGGGCACCTTCACTGTCTTCACAGCTTGAGCAACAGGCTCCCCACATTATCCACCGTGATATCGCCAGTTCAGTAACAACCTGGTGGATGCGATGTTTTTCCATAAAAACCGGTATAAGTCGTTTACAGCACCCGCTGCAAAAAGCGCTGCGTGCGCGGATGGGCGGGGCGGTTAAGTACCCGCTCTGCGCTACCGGATTCAATTATTTTACCCTCAGCCATAAAGACCACGCGATCGGCCACCTGCCGGGCGAAGCCAATTTCATGCGTGACCACCACCATCGTCACTCCCGCTAGCGCCAGCGTTCTGATGGTTTCCAGCACTTCGCCAACCCGTTCCGGATCCAGCGCCGACGTCGGCTCGTCAAACAGCATCACCTTAGGTTCCAGCGCCAGCGCGCGGGCGATAGCGACCCGCTGCTGCTGACCTCCGGAGAGCTGGCGCGGCCATGCTTCAGCTTTCTCATGCAGGCCGACCGTTTCCAGCAGCCGGTAAGCCCGTTCAACGGCCTGCCTGCGGGTCAGTAACCCCTGCACGACCGGCGCTTCGGTAATATTATCCAGCACCGTCATATGTGGAAAAAGATTAAAATTCTGGAACACATAGCCAACCTGGGTGCGCTGCTTCAGAATTGCCCGCTCCTTAAGCTCATACAGCCGGTCCCCTTTGCGACGGTAGCCGACATATTCGCCATCAATCTGTATAAAGCCTTCATCGACGCGCTCCAGATGGTTAATGGTACGCAGCAGGGTGGATTTACCCGATCCTGACGGCCCAAGGATCACCGTCACCGTGCCTGGCTCAATGGTCAGGCTGACGTTATCCAGCGCGGTAAAGGTGCCATAGCGTTTGCTGATATTACTGATTTCAATGCGCCCCTGGCGCGAGCGCGGCAGGGGGGCGTGCGCAACGTCAGATTGCGCTCCCTGCGGCGGGTAAAGTTGATAAGCTTCGGACACGGTAAACTCCTGCGTGCTGGCACCGCTGTTTAAGGCTGAGCACGGCGAAAAAAGGTGATGCGCGGCCGGCCAGATTCATACAGCACGCCACGCGCGAAAAAGCGCTCCACGTAGTACTGCAGGACAGACAGCACGGTGGTGATCAGCAGATACCAGACGCTGGCGACCATAAGCAGCGGGATCACCTGCTGGGTGCGGTTATAAAGTATCTGTACGGTGTAAAACAGCTCGGGCATGGAGAGGACATACACAATGGCGGTACCCTTAGCCAGTCCGATCACTTCGTTAAAAACCGTGGGCAAAATGGCCCGCAGCGCCTGAGGCAAAATGATGCGAAAGGTGCGGCGCAAGGGCGGCAGGCCCAGGGCGGCAGCCGCTTCATGCTGGCCCCGATCCACCCCAAGAATGCCGCCGCGAATAATTTCTGCGGTATAGGCACCCTGTACCAGCGACAGGCCGAGCACCGCCACGGAGAATTGATCCAGTACATCGGTGGTGGCGTGGTGAAAGAAGGTGACTGAGGTAAAGGGGATCCCCAGGGACAGCTGGTCATAGAGATAGGAAAAGTTATACAAAACAATCAGTACCAGCAGCAGCGGCAGCGATCGGAACAGCCAGATATACCCCCACGCCAGCGTACTCAGCAGCCAGGACGGCGACAGGCGCGCCAGGGCCAGCGCCGTGCCCAGCAGGGTGCCAAACAGCGTTCCGAGCAGCGTGAGCATCAGCGTTTTCCCCAGACCGCTCAGGATTATGGGATCAAAAAACCAGCGGGCAAACACCGCCCATTCCCAGCGTGGATTCGTCGCCACCGACTGCACAATGCCCAGCAGGATAAACAGCGAAAAGAGGGCGCCCAGCAGCCGCAGTGGATAGCGCGCGGGTACGACCTTCAGCGCGGAATGGGCGGTATGCGTGGTCAGCGCGGAACGAACGGGATTATCGGACGACATCTCAGCTCCTTATGCACTCTGCTTCAGCGCGGACGGATGATACAGCGCTTTAGTAAAGGGCAGACGCCCGTCATAGGGCGGCAGGGAGTAACGTTCCGGATCGACGGAGGTATCAAACTGCGGCTGGTAGCCGTGGGACAGGTAGAGCCTGACCGCCTCCGGCTGGCGAAAGCCGGTGGTGAGAAACGCCTGCTGATAGCCCTGGAGTCGTGCCAGACGTTCCAGCTCGGCAAGCACCTTTTGCGCCAGCCCCTGGCGCCGCATAGAGCGATGCGTCCAGATGCGCTTAAGCTCGGCCGTGCGGGCGTCATAGCGTTTAAACGCCCCCATGGCGATCGGCGTCTCATGGCGCAGCAGGACGATAAAGGCACCCTCGGGTGGGGCGTACAGCCCCAGGGGCTCAACCTCTTCGGCCTGAGCCGCGAAATAATCACCGTAGCGCTGACGGTACTCCGCAAACAGCCCATCAAGCACCGGTTCAATCAGCGGATCGTCCGGACTGGTATGAATAAAGCGATCGTCGATCATCGGGTTCTCCCTGCTCAGTCGCCGAGGCCCGGCGGATTAATCTCAGAGTGGTCTATTTTCTCCACGCTCTCCTCCCAGCGATCCAGCACCTGGAGATAACTGCCATTGGCGATTGCGCTGTTTAGCGAGGCCTGGACGGCGTTCACCAGCCCATTACCCTTTTTCAGGGTGACGGCAATATTGGCAGTGTTAGGCCAGCCGCCGGGAACGGTGCCCACCAGCCGGGTGGTGCCGGTCTGTCTGGCCCGCCACGCTCCGGTCACGTTAGGGCCAAAGCTGGCATCGGCCCGCCCGGATTGCAGAGCGAGCGTGGAGGCAGCATCATCCGTCACATAGAGCGGCTGGAAGGGAGCCAGCCCCTTCGCCTGATTCTGTTTATCCCAGCTCAGCAGGATGGCTTCCTGATTGGTACCGGAACTGACAATAATGCGTTTACCGGCAATATCCGGCGCGGCGTCGATCTTAACGATCTTGCTGGTGCTCTTAACATAAAAGCCCAGCGTATCCAGACGGTAGGTGGCAAAGTCGAAGCGCTCTTTCCGCGCCTGGGTAACGGTGATATTGAATATTGCCGCGTCATACTTACCGGACGCGACGCCCAGCGGCCAGTCCTCCCACGAGGCGGGAACGATATTCAGCTTCAGCCCCAGCCCGTCGGCAACCAGGCGGGCAATATCCGCCTCGCTGCCAATCACCGTTTTGTTGTCTCTGGCATATAAGCCAAACGGCGGGGCGCTGCCTAACACCGCCAGCGCCACGGTCAGGCTACCCGGCTTAACAAATTTAAACCCGGGGGGAATTAATGCCGCGGCGGCGTTATTTTTAACGGTATGAATGGGGGTTTCATTCGCCACCAGGTCGGCGCCAGCGGCGTGGCTTAGGGTAGTAAAGCTGAGGGCCAGGGCCAGTGCGGCCAGGCGCGTTCGATTCATCATTTTATTGTTTATCCGTATTTTCATTTTCCACTTTCCCTGCACTATTCTCCAGGGGGCGGATGAAGTAAAACAACAAAACTAAATAAACTAAGGGCGAAATAACAATAAGGGCTAATTAAAAACCACGGCGCTCCATTACCGGGAGGTTTGTGACAATAACGGAAAACCTAAGTCGGAATTAATATTTAATACCCGGCGGCTTATATGAAATTCTGATGCAAAACCGCGAGGAAGGCTGCCGTGAATTACCGACTGAGTTTATTAGATCAAAGCCCCATTGCTGAGGGAGAGCGTGCTGAACAGGCGCTCAGCACCACCCTGACGTTTGCGCTCGAGGCCGAGCGGCTGGGCTATCATCGCCTCTGGGTATCTGAACACCACGACAGCGATCGGGTGGCAGGCAGTTCGCCGGAGGTGCTGATCGCCTGGCTGCTGGCAAAAACCGCCCGGCTACGCATCGGCTCCGGCGGGGTGATGCTTCAGCACTACAGCCCCTACAAGGTGGCGGAGAATTTCCATCTGCTCGCGTCGCTGGCTCCCGATCGGGTGGATCTGGGCATCGGCAAGGCACCGGGCGGGCTACCGCTTTCTACCCGGGCGCTTCAGGGCGCACGAGGGGAAAGCCGTGACGATTTCACCACGCAGCTCACCCGGCTGGACCAGTACCTGAATCAGGATGGGGCAAATGCTTCCGGGGACGAAGCCCGCGCGCTACCCGCCCCGGCCACCTCGCCGCAGCGGTTTCTGCTGGGGGCCAGTAAAGAGAGCGCACGTCTGGCCGCGTCCCTGGGCTGGAACTTTGTCTTTGCCGGTTTTATCAACCCCGACGAGGTCGCGATGACTGAGGCCGTGCTGGCTTACCATGAGTATGCCGGTGGGCGGGGTCAGGCTTTGGTGAGCCTGGCGGCGCTGGCTGCCGATACCGAAGAAGAGGCGCGGGCACACGTGGCCGATCAGCATAACTTCCGCGTCACGTTGGGGGACAAACACGTCACCGTCGGTACGCGCGACCAGGCAGAGGCGTTTGTGCGTCAGGCGGGGGCCAGCGATTACCGCATTGATAAGCAGCCGCTGACCATCCTGCACGGCACCGCAGCGCGCATTCACGAAAAGCTGGCTGCCCTGCAGCAGCGGCTAAACATCTCCGAATTTATCCTGCACACGCCGCTGGCCGATGCCAGCCAGCGTCTGCGTTCCATCGCCCTGCTGGCGGGCCAGCAGTAAGGAAATCTGATGAGCAACACGACCACGATTAAACTCGGACTGATGCTGCACGGCGCGGGCGGGCATATGAACGCCTGGCGTCACCCAAAGGCCCCGGTGGATGCCAGCGTTAACTTCCGCTACTTCACCGGGCTGGCGCAGCGTGCAGAGGCGGCGGGCTTCGATTTTCTCTTCGTCGCCGACGGCCTGCACATTAATGAGAAATCACTGCCGCATTTTCTGAACCGATTTGAGCCCATTACGCTGCTCTCCGCGCTGGCGTCGGTGACGCATAACATCGGCCTGGCGGGGACGGTTTCCACCTCCTACAGCGATCCCTTTACCGTCGCCCGCCAGCTGGCCACGCTCGATAATATCAGCGGCGGCCGGGCAGGCTGGAACGTAGTGACCTCGCCCCTGGAAGGGTCGGCGCGCAACTTTGGCAAGGCGCACCCGGATCACGCGCTGCGTTATAAAATTGCCGGGGAGTATATCAGCGTGGTGCAGGGGCTGTGGGACTCCTGGGAGGATGATGCCTTCATTCGCGACAGGCAGAGCGGCAGGTTTTTTGATGCGGCAAAGCTGCATAAGCTGAATCACCAGGGGGAGTATTTCTCGGTAGAAGGGCCGCTCAATATCCAGCGTTCCCCCCAGGGGCAGCCGGTTATTTTCCAGGCGGGCGCGTCGGAAACCGGCATTGCGCTGGCCGGCAAATCAGCGGATGCGGTGTTTACCAATGCCCGTACGCTGGAGGAGGCGCGGATCTATGCCGACAGGCTCCAGGCAGAAGTGGCGAAAAATGGGCGGGAGCCGGTGGGTATTTTTCCCGGCATCAGCCCGATCGTCGGGAAAACGGCAGAAGAGGCCGAGGCGAAATATCAGCATTTGCTTTCGCTGCTCTCGGCAGAGGACGTGCTGGCTTATCTGGGACGCTTCTTTGACCACCATGATTTCAGTCAGTATCCGCTGGACGGGCCGTTCCCGGATTTAGGCGATCTGGGACAGAATACTTTCCGTTCGACCACCGACAGTATTAAACAGCGGGCGAAGGCGGAAGGGCTCACCCTGCGGCAGGTTGCCTTTGAAACCACGCTGCCCCGGGGGGAGTTTTTCGGTACGCCAGAGCAGGTGGCTGAGACCTTTATTCGCTGGGTGGAGGAAGGGGGAGCCAGCGGCTTTATTATCAGCGGGCCGGTGCTGGTGGAGGCGCTGGAGGATATCACCCAGCTTGTCCTGCCGATCCTTGCCGCGCGCGGCTACTGGCAGCCATCAGACCAGGCTACCCTGCGCGGGCGACTGTCGCTCCCCTTTAAAACCAGCCGCTATGCGACGACGGCGGAGCAGGCCAGACAGCCTGCGCGGGTGGAAAATTAAGGTATATTCACTGCTGTGACACAAGTGCAGGTGGGCAGCCGCGGCCGCCCACCTGCACAGGCGTTATTTTCTGTCGAGCGACCAGGTTGCGCTGCTGACGTCCACTTTCACCGGCAGCAGGCCGATTTGGGTGAACTTATCGGCCAGCTTCTGCTGCTCCTGAAACACGGCCGGGGTCATGCGCTCTGCGCCGAAGGGCATTCTGGCCAGCGCACGCTGCCAGATGGGCTGCGCCAGGCCGGTAGAGGCGGAGAGGATTTTCGCCGCATCCTGCGGGTGCTGATTGGCCCAGTCGCTCAGATCCCCCAGCTGATCCACCACCTTCAGCGCCGTTTGCGGATAGCGGTCGGCAAACTTACGGCTCGCCAGGTAGAAGGTATAGTGTGGCACCAGGCCCGTCGCGTCCTTCACCCGTCTTGCGCCCGTGCTGCTTTCCACCTCGGCGTAGTAGGGGTCCCAGATCACCCAGGCATCCACCGCCCCGCGCTGGAACGCCGCACGCGCGTCGGCAGGGGGCAGATAGACCGGGATGATGTCCCGGTAGCCTGACCCGGCATCTTCCAGCGCGCTAACCAGCAGGTAGTTGACGTCGGAGCCTTTATTCAGCGCCACGCGTTTCCCTTTGAGATCGGCCACGGTTTTAATCGCCGAGTTTTGCGGTACGACGATCGCCTCGGTTTTGGGGTTGGCGGGAGAGTGGGCAAGGTAGACCAGATCGGCCTTCGCCGCCTGAGCAAAGGTCGGCGGGGCATCACCGGTGGCGGCCAGATCGATGCTGCCGACGTTCAACCCTTCCAGCATCTGCGGCCCTGCCGGAAATTCAACCCAGCGCACCGTAATACCCTGTTTTTTGAATTCGCTGTCCAGCGTGCCGCGATATTTAAGCAGGGCGAAGATATTGGCTTTCTGAAAGCCGATATTTACCGCCGCAGGGGTCTCTTCCGCCAGTGCGTGAGAGGTAATGCTAATTAATGCGGCCGCCACCAGGCTGCTCAGCCAGACCTTTTTCATCCTGTTTCCCTTTATGTCATTACACTACGGGCAACATAGCAAAAGGCGTGGCAACCGCTTAATGACGAAAATAGCTAACCTTAGCCCGGCGGCGGAAATGCGGGCATGGCCCGGACCCGCAGCCGCAGCGGATTATCGGTAAGGCTTATAAACGAAGCCTGGATCCGCGGGCGATTATTGAAAAGGCTTATAAGCGAACGTCAGCGCGGCCATAGCGGCCGCAATGAGCGCTGCCGCAGTAAACACCGCCGTACTGTTCCCAGGAAGATACCCCATAAAGCCAGCCAGAAATTGCCCAAGAAACAGGGCCATGGAAAGGCGGGCAAGATTTCGTCCGCGCTGAGCCGGGCTGGAAAGCTGCACCATCAGATGATTAACCAGCGGGACCGAGAAGCCAAATGCACAGCCCATGACGATGCCGCCAGGCACAAAAAAGGGCATAGAGGGAGCAAAGGCAAACAGCAGATGCCCCACGGCATACAGCGTAAAAGCCAGGGCAAGCGTTACCCGCCCGGACAGGCGCCTGACCAGCTCTGGCATCAGCCACGCGGCAAAAACCGCTATCAGCGAGACGAATGAGAGAAAATAACCGGTCTGCGCTTCACTCACCCCTATGGCGTTAAAGTGCAGCGGTAGCAGGATAATGGCGGTAAAAAAGCAGATCATCGAAAACAGTGCGGCGGTATAGGTCAGCCTTAGCGCACCGGTTTTCGCCCGCGGGGACGCGGCCGTCTCTTCCGGTGCGGTGTGTGGGTCGCCCGGTATAAAGGCCAGCACCATCGCCAGTAATACCCAGGCAAGCAGATAGAGCGTAAATGGCCAGCGCCAGCCTGCGGTGGCAAGTAGACCGGCGAGAAACAAAAAGATGACGCCGCCCAGTTCAATCGACATTCCCTGACGGGCAATCATTCGCATCCTGGCCTCGCCGTGATAAAACGATGAGATCAGCGCGGTGCCGCTGGACATCACCAGCGCGGTGGGCATACCGAGTAGCAGCCTGTCGGTAAATACCGCCCAGTGCCCGTGCAGAAAAGCGCCACCCGCACCGAACAGGCCATATAAAAACAGTCCGATATGGAGTGAACGCGTCAGCCCCGCCCGGTCAACAATCCGTCCGGCCAGCGGACCAAAAAGGACCACGCCAAGTGCCGGAAGCGTCACAAGCCAGCCGGCGGCATCCTCCACGCCCAGATGGCGGGAAATGGAGGGCAGGCCCGGTACGATAACGCAGCCAACCATGATGGTCAGGCAGGCCACGGCCATCAGCGTAAAGCCACCCGTTTGCGGGAGTGTTTTCATAAATGACCTTTAATCAGTGAGGAGTGGTGACAATGTCACGTCACCCTGGGGCACAGGGTCAGGACAAATCAGAGCTTCATCAGCCGGGAGGCATTCTGCCAGGCAACGGCATTACGTTCGGCTTCACTGACGCTCGCACTGCGGATCCAGCGGCTGGCGATATCCGTCTTCTCAAACGGATAGTCGACCGAGAACATCACATTTTCCGGGCCTATGCTGTCTAACGCACAGCGCAGCGCGGCATCGCAACAGACGCCGGAGGTGGTGATAAAGATATTCTTGCGCACGTAGTACGAGGGCATCGCTTTCAGGGCGTATTTCAGATTGGCGGTCTGGATCCGGCTGTCCAGCCGCCAGAGCTGGATGGGCAGGGTTTCCCCCATATGGCCGAGAATGATTTTAGCGCCGGGGAAACGGTCAAAGGTCCCGCTGAAGATCAGGCGCATCGCATGGCTACAGGTTTCAACCGCCCAGCTCCATACTGGCCCCCACATCTCAGGGTGATCGGTAAACATATGGGGATGATCCGGTGGATTACCCGGATGGAGATAGACAGGCACATCCAGTTCCTGCACCTTTTCCCAGAAAATATCGTAGCGGCGGTCGTCGAGATAGAGGCCGTTAGTTTCGCCATTGATCATTGCCCCCTGCATTTTCAGCTGCCGGACGCAGCGCTCCAGCTCCCGGGCTGCCTCCCGGGGATCCTGCATCGCAAGATGCGCAAAGCCACCATAGCGATGTGGATTGTTGTGCATCTCTTTCGCAAGGCGATCGTTAGCGTAGCGGGCGAGCTTCACCGCCTGCTCTCTGTCTGGCTCAATCTGGACGCCGGGGCCGGAGAGCGACAGCACGGCGAAATCAATGCCGTTTTTATCCATCACCTCCAGACGGCCCGCACCGAAGTCGGATAGAACGGGCACGACGTTGTTGAACAGCGCCGGTTTGATATTCTGTTTTGTTTCAGCCAGGTAGGTCACAAACTCCGGCAGCATAAAGTGTTCTTCCAGGGCAATAATCTTTTTCGGGGCCGATTCAGGCTTGCTGTGCGGCACGCTATCATCCGCCCTGGCCGATAACTGGCCTGCCGTCAGTATGCTGCTGCCCACGGCAAGCGTCGCTGCGCCTGCCGCTGCGCTGCGTAAAAAGTGTCTTCTGTTACTCATCAGCCCGGTCCATTTGTTGTCAAAGTGGAATATTAAGGAAACGCCTATCGTTTCCTTAATCGACTATACGGGCGATGACGCAGCAGCATAAGCCAGCGGCTGTAAGCAACGGTGATAAAGGGTAAGCAGGCATAACGGCTGGACGGCTGGCGGCGAGGCGGTTACGTCCGATGAAAGAGCAGCGGGGAGATAAACGTCAGGGCGTCGTTGATTCGGGGGCGGATATCATACGCCGGAACAGGGGGCGTCAGTCCCAGCAGGATCTCCCGCAGAACGGGGGAGATAATCAGGGCCTGGAGCTGCTTAGCAGCATTCTGCGGCCAGTCAGGGTTGATAAAAGGCAGATGCTGAATGTGCTCAAACCACCTGTTCAGCAGCAGGCTTGCGTTTTCAATGCCCATCTCCTGATACATTCTCAGGAACTGCTGCTGCTTGCCCCTTTCGTTTTGCAGCAGCCTGAAGAGGGCGACAGATTCGGCAGATAGCGCCCGCTGCGCCAGCTCGGTAAAAAACAGGGTCAAAATGTGCACGGTCTGTTCGCGGCTTTGCGGGATGGCCAGGTCGGGGATAACCCGCGTGGAGGACCAGTCCACGATAATCCTCTCGATGAGGCTCTCTTTATCGGCGTAAAACCGGTAAAAGGTTTTTTTCGCCACTCTGGCGTTCCGGCAGATCTCATCCACGCTGACCCCCTCAACGCCTTTGGTTTGCAGCAGGTGAAAGGTGCTTTGCTGGATTTTGTTAATCAACGTCGCTTCGGGGACGGGCGGGCGACCCCGACGGGGGAGATCGGTTTCTGTGGCTGTACTGAGTGGATGATTTTTCATGAGGGTATTCTAATGCTTCCCGGTAATTAATCCACTGGCTAAGGCCGACAGGGGCGCCGTCACTCCTGCCACACCGCATCCCGTACTTTGATCGCCCGGGGCAGCAGGCCCAGCGCATAGAACCGATCGGCAATGGCCTGCTGCTGGCGAATAATGGTGAGATCCATCCGGCGCGTCTGATGGCTGCGCCGACCCAGCGCACGGCCTACCGCCTCGGGAGCCAGGCCCAGCTCAGCCGCGAGCAGGTCGGCGGCGTCTGCGCGGTGTGCATCGATATAGCGGCCCGTCTGCTCAAGCGCGTCAATCAGTGCGTGAAGCAGGTCGGCGGAGTGGCGAATAAACTGCTGGTCGGCAAGATAGAACTGATGGTTGCTGACCCGGCCTTCGCCGTTTGCCAAAACCCGCATCTGGCCGCTTTGCTCCGCATCGCTGAGTAGCGGGTCCCACATCATCCAGGCATCCACCGCATGGCGATCGCTGGGCGTCAGCGGGTATTTCGGCGGGGCATAGACGATGCGGACATCCTCTGACGTCAGGCCCGCTTCATCAAGAATGTGCAGCAGCAGATAGTGGACGTTCGAGCCTTTGTTAACCGCCACCCGTTTTCCCTTCAGGTCGGCGAGGGTGCGAATGGGGCTGTCCCCGGTGACCAGCAGGGCAACGCTCTGCGGCGCGGCCGGCTCCCAGGCCACGTAGCGCAGCGCGCTGCTGGTGGACTGGGCAAAGATTGGCGGAACGTCACCGGTGGTGCCGAAATCAATTTCATGATTTTCCAGGGCATACAGCAGCTGCGGCCCGGCGGGAAACTCACTCCACAGCACGCTGACGCCCTGGTCGGCAAACTGCGCCTCCAGCGACTGGCGGGCTTTGAGAATGCCGAGGTTGCCAAACTTCTGATAGCCAATACGCAGCTCGCGTTCGCTATCTTCCGTCGGGGCGGATGTTCGCACGCCACCTGTGGCCAGGCTGCGCCGGGGTTTGATCAGGCCGAGGTGCCCGAGGTGGGTGCGTAGCGTATTGCGACTGATCCCCAGCAGGGCGGCGGTTTGCATCTGGTTGCCCTGGCTGAGTTCAAAGGCGTTGCGCACCAGGGATTCGATTACCCGTGGATAGAGAGGGCCGTTATTCTCGCGCAGCTGCTGGCGCAGGAAGCGGTCGAGATCTTCTTCCTCATCCGGCAACGCCGCGCCGCTCACCGGGCCGAGGCGCAGCTGACGCGGTGTAATAAGCGGCTCCCGGCTGAGCAGGACCGCATTGTGCAGGGTATTTTCCAGCTCGCGGATATTCCCCGGCCAGGACCAGGACATCAGCGTAGCCAGCGATTCGTCGCTCAGACGCAGCAGTGGACGACCAAGACGCCGCGCGTAGAGGGCCAGAAAATGGCTGGCCAGCACCGGAATATCCTCGCGTCGCTGGCGCAGCGGTGGCAGGGTGACGGCGGCGACGTTAAGTCGGTAGTAAAGGTCTTCGCGAAAGCGGCGTTCGCGAATAGCGCTGGCCAGATCGACATGGGTGGCCGCCACCACCCGCACGTTAACCCTGACCGGGCGACGCGACCCGACGCGGGTCACCTCACGTTCCTGGAGCACCCGCAGCAGTTTCACCTGGAGCGGCAGGCTCAGCTCGCCAATCTCATCCAGCAGCAGCGTACCGCCCTCGGCGGCCTCAAACCAGCCCTGATGGCGCTCAGCCGCACCGGTAAACGCGCCTTTCTCATGACCGAACAGCTCCGACTCCGCCAGACTCTCGGTCAGCGCGCCGCAGTTAACCGCCAGAAAGGGCTGCTGGCGACGGGGGCTGTGGTGGTGCAGATAGCGTGCCACCACCTCTTTTCCCGTGCCGGTTTCGCCGACGATAAGCACCGTGGCGTCGGTGGGGGCCAGACGGTCCAGTACGCTCTGAAACGCAATCGAGGCGGGATCGATCAGGTCCGGGCCGGGGTTATGCATGCGATTCTCCTGCGGTTTAACGAAAAGCCACGATACCTGCTGTTGGAAAATGAGACGAGGGGAAAGGCGTCCGTTTTGCTGCCAATGCAGCAATTTATGCCCGGCCGCTGCTGCATTTGCAGCAGCCTGTCCCGTAGCGATAAAAAGATAAACAATTGAAAATAATCAATTTTTATTGATTTAAAATCTGGCATGCATCCTGCTAAGTTCTTTATAACCTAATGAGCATAATCTATGAAATAAATTCAGATATCGTTATATAGGAAAGTGATAATGAGCGACGCAACGCAGGAAAAGATCAACGTATTCTGGTTTCTGCCGACCCACGGCGATGGACGCTATCTGGGCACCACAGAAGGGGGGCGGGCGGTGGATCTGCCTTATTTGCAACAGGTTGCGCTGGCAGCAGACAACCTGGGCTATTACGGCGTACTGATCCCGACCGGGAAAAGCTGCGAGGATTCCTGGCTGGTGGCCTCGGCGCTGGCACCAATAACCAAACGCCTGCGCTATCTGGTTGCGGTTCGTCCTGGCCTCCAGCCGCCGAGCCTGGCCGCCCGTATGGCGGCGACCCTGGATCGTCTCTCGGAGGGGCGGCTGCTGATCAATGTGGTAACGGGCGGCGATCCGGTTGAGAACAAGGGCGACGGCATCTTTCTGACGCATGCTGAACGCTATCAGGTCACGCGCGAATTCCTGACGGTCTACTCCCGCCTGCTGAAGGGGGAGAAAGTCGATTTTGCTGGCGACCATATTCGCGTGGAGGGCGCTGAGGTGCTGTTTCCACCGGTGCAGCAGGACGGGCCGCCGCTCTACTTTGGCGGCTCCTCTGATGAAGCCATTGAGGTGGCGGCCAGCCAGGTCGATACCTACCTGACCTGGGGGGAGCCGCCCGATCAGGTTGCTGCGAAGCTGGCGGTGGTGCGTCAGCGTGCAGAGGCGCGCGGACGGACGCTCTCCTATGGCATTCGTCTGCACGTGATCGTCCGCGAAACGGAAGAGGAGGCGTGGGCGGCAGCCGATCGGCTTATTGCGCATCTTGACGATGACACCATCGCCGCGGCGCAGAAGATTTTCTCACGGATGGACTCCACCGGTCAGGCAAGAATGAGCGCGTTACATCAGGGCTCGCGCGAGGGGCTGCGCATCGCACCCAATCTGTGGGCCGGCGTCGGTCTGGTTCGGGGGGGAGCAGGTACGGCGCTGGTCGGCAATCCGCAGCAGGTCGCCGAGCGCATCCGCGAGTATCAGGCGCTGGGTATTGAGAACTTTATCTTTTCCGGCTATCCCCACCTGGAGGAGGCGCATCGTTTTGCCGAACTGGTGATGCCGCTACTGCCGCTCAGCGGGAAGAGCGATCGGCCACAGCAGACCCTGAACACCGGACCCTTTGGTGAAACCATCGGCGGCGATCGCCGTCCGCAAAAACCACAACAGTGAGGTTTAAGCATGACCCGTCAACCGATTAAATTTGCCTACTGGGTGCCTAACGTCTCGGGCGGCCTGGTGATCAGCCAGATCCCGCAGCGTACCAGCTGGGATTTCGACTACAACCGGAAACTCGCCCAGACTGCCGAGCGCGTCGGCTTTGAATACGCCCTGACGCAGATCCGCTTTACGGCGGGCTATGGGGCGGACAATCAGCATGAGTCGGTGACCTTTTCTCAGGCGCTGCTCGGGGCGACTGAACGGCTTAAGGTGATTGCCGCGCTGCTTCCCGGCCCGTGGAATCCCACGCTGGCGGCGAAGCAAATCGCCACCATCAGCCACCTCTCTTCGGCGCGCATTGCGGTGAATATCGTCAGCGGCTGGTTCCGGGGAGAATTCAAAGCCATTGGCGAGCCGTGGCTGGATCACGAAGAGCGCTATCTGCGGTCGGAAGAGTTTATTCGCTGCCTGCAAGGGATCTGGCAGGAGGAGAGCTTTACCTTTGCCGGTGATTTCTACCGCTACCGCGATTACTCGCTTAAACCGAAGCCGCTGCAGCCTCTGCCGGAAATCTTCCAGGGGGGAAGCTCACGCGCCGCCCGCGATATGGCCGCCCGGGTGTCTGACTGGTACTTTACTAACGGCAATACGCTGGAAGGCGTTCGTCAGCAGGTGGTGGATATTCAGCAGAAAGCGGCTGAAAACCAGCATAGCGTCAGGATTGGCGTTAATGGCTTTGTGATTGCCCGCGACAGCGAGCAGGAGGCGCATCAGGTGCTGCGTCAGATCGTGGAGCAGGCCAACCCCGACGCGGTAAAGGGCTTTCAGCACGAGGTGAAAAATGCCGGTAGCGCATCGCCGGAAGGTGAGGGCAACTGGGCCAACTCGACGCTGGAGGATCTGGTGCAGTATAACGACGGATTCAAAACCAATCTGATTGGCACGCCGCGTCAGATTGCCGAACGTATCATCGAACTGCATCAGGCCGGGGTGGATCTGCTGCTGCTGGGCTTTCTGCACTGTCAGGAAGAGGTGGAATATTTTGGCCGTGAGGTGATCCCGCTGGTACGCGAACTGGAGCGGCAGCTGCAACCGGAGCTCAGTCATGGCTGAAAGAGAGATTGTTATCGTCGGCGGCGGCTTTACCGGGACCGCGCTGGCTATTCATCTGGCCCGGCTCGGTCACGCCGGGCTGAGGGTGACGGTAATCGAGCCTCGCGAACGTCTGGGGCAGGGGGTGGCCTACAGCACGGACGATCCGACGCACCGCATTAACGTGCCCGCATCGCGCATGCAGCTGTCGGCGGAGGAAGAAGGGGCATTTGACCGCTGGTATCGCGCCTCGGACGCCTTTATTGCCGATCCGGATGCGCAGTGGTCCGACGGCAGCGTCTATCCGCAGCGGAGTCAGTTTGGCCGCTACATTGCTGCACAGTTTGACCACCAGGCAGAACACGCTCCGGTCAGGCTGGTTCACGTTCGCGATCGTGCCGTTGCGCTGGATAACGGCGTGGTGGTGACCGCCTCCGGGGAGCGCTATCGGGCGGATGAGCTGGTACTGGCGATCAGCCATCCCCCGCCGGCATTGCCGAAAGTTCTGACCAGGTCGCTGAGCGGCCATCGTGGGGTTATCGCTAATCCCTGGCAGCAGGACGCGCTGGCGCGGGTTGGCAAAGAGGAGCAGGTAGCCATTATGGGGAGCGGGCTGACCATGTCGGATGTGGTCGCCTCGCTGCATCGTCAGGGGCATCGGGGGAAGATTACCGTCTTCTCACGGCGGGGACAGCTGCCGCGCGACAACCTCAGCGGCACCTGGGATGCCAGACCGCTCGATTATCAGCAGTCGCCGACTACCGTGCGCGGCTGGCTGCGGCGGATCCGCCGGGAGGTGGCCCTGGGGGCAAAGGAGAATCTGCCGTGGCAGCGGGTGCTGGATGATATCCGCCTCAACGGACAGCGCATCTGGCAGCAGCTACCGCTGAAGGAGCAGCAGCGTTTCCTGCGCCATCTGCGCCCGTGGTGGGATGTTCATCGCTACCGCCTCGCCCCCCAGGTTAGCGCGGTGCTTGAGCTGCTGCAAATCAGTGGGCAGCTGACTGTCCTGGCGGCGCGGCTGGAACGGGTTGAGCGTAAAGGATCGACATTAGCGCTGACGCTTGCCCGCCGCGACGGCACTCAGCAGACGCTGCTGGCCGACCGGCTGATTATTACTACCGGCCCGGCACAGGGTGCACTGCTCAATAGCGATGCGCTGCTGAGCCAGCTGGCGGCAGAAGGCGTGATTCAGGCCGATCCGCTGGCGCTTGGGATCCGGGTCGATGACGCTTCCCGAACGGTCAATGCACAGGGGCAGAGCAATGCCCATCTGTGGGTGGCGGGTCCCGCCGCGCGAGGGCATTTTGGCGAGCTGATGGGGCTGCCCCAGGTTGCCGAACATGCCGTGTTTATCGCGCATCAGCTGCTCGGTATCACCTCCAGCCCTCAGCAGGAGCGATGTCCCGCCTCGCTAACAAACTGATTTATTCCCCTTTACACCTTGTTAATACGGACGGCCTGCCGCTGGCCATGTCTGACCGTGGAGTGTGCTATGTCTTTGCAACGCGAAATACGCCTGAATGCTTTTGATATGAACTGTGTCGGTCATCAGTCGCCTGGCCTGTGGATGCATCCGCGCGACCGTTCCTGGCAATACAAGGATCTGGACTACTGGACCGATCTGGCGCGCCTGCTTGAGCGTGGCAGGTTTGACGGACTGTTTATCGCCGACGTGCTGGGCGTCTATGACGTGCTCAACGGTAATAACGATGCCGCCCTGCGTCATGCCACGCAGGTGCCGGTTAACGATCCGCTCGCACTGATCACCCCGATGGCGATGGTGACGGAAAATCTGGGGTTTGGTCTGACGGCTTCCCTGTCGTTTGAGCATCCCTATCCCTTTGCCCGCCGTCTCTCCACGCTCGATCATCTGACTAAGGGCCGTATCGGCTGGAATATTGTGACCTCCTATCTGGAGAGCGGTGCGAAGAATATCGGCTATCAGGCGCAGACCGATCACGATGCCCGCTACGATTATGCCGATGAGTATCTGGCGGTGGTCTATAAACTGCTGGAAGGCAGCTGGGAAGAGGGGGCGGTGATACGTGACCGCCAGCGGGGTATTTTCAGCGATCCCGCCCGGATCCATCCCATTAATCATCAGGGGACCTTTTTCCAGGTGCCCGGCATCCATCTGTGTGAACCCTCACCGCAGCGTACGCCGGTGCTTTATCAGGCCGGGGCATCCAGTCGGGGTAAACAGTTTGCCGCTGAACATGCCGAATGCGTCTTTGTCGCCGCGCCGTCAAAAGTGCTGCTGAAAAAGACCGTTGCTGACATTCGTCGTCGTGCAGCCGAAGCGGGACGTGACCCGCGCAGCGTGCTGATTTTTAATTTGCAAACGGTGATTGTGGCCGACACGGATCGCGCCGCGCAGGCTAAATGGCAGGAGTACAAGGGCTACGTCAGTTATGAAGGGGCGCTGGCGCTGATTTCAGGCTGGACCGGTATTGATTTTGGCCAGTACGCGCCGGATCAGGTGCTGAAAAATCTGCATACCAACGCCATTCAGTCGGCGGTGGAAACCTTCTCCACCGCCGATCCCAACCGACAGTGGACGGTACAGGCGCTGGCCGACTGGGTTGGGATCGGCGGTTTCGGTCCGCTGCTGGTGGGCAGTGCGGAAACGGTGGCGGATGAACTGCAGGCGTGGGTAGAGGAGACCGACGTCGATGGTTTTAACCTGGCCTATGCGGTGACACATGAAACCTTTACCGACGTGGTGGAGCTGCTGGTGCCCGAGCTGCAAAAGCGCGGCGTGTATAAGCAGGATTACCGGCCAGGCACGCTGCGGGAAAAGCTGTTCGGGCAGGGCCCCCGGCTGGTGGCACCGCATCCCGGCGCCGGCTACCGTCATCCTTCCCGCGAACCCGCGCAGGCGGAGTTCGCGACGGCTACCGGCAACCTGCATGAATAACTCAGGGAGGTCTGAATGAGCACGCTCAATATTGACGATACCCTCGCGCCACCCTCTTCGACACCGGTCAGTTCGGTTAGCGATGTGGCGCGGTTGATCAACAACAGCGCGCATAAGAACAGCTATGCCCGCTGGATCGTCTTTCTGGCGCTGGGTGGCGTTTTCCTGGATGCCTACGATCTCACCACGCTCTCTTACGGCATTGACGACGTGGTGAAAGAGTTCGGCCTGACGCCAGCGCTAACCGGGCTGGTGACCTCATCGATCATGATCGGCACCATCGCAGGTAACCTGATCGGCGGCTGGCTGACGGACAAATATGGCCGCTATACGGTGTTTATGGCCGATATGCTGTTTTTTGTGGTTTCCGCCATTGCCGCCGGACTGGCGCCCAATGTCTGGGTACTGATTGGGGCGCGTTTTCTGATGGGCATCGGAGTCGGCATCGATCTCCCGGTAGCGATGGCCTACCTGGCCGAATTCTCTAAGTTTACGGGGAAAAGTAACAAGGCGAGTCGGCTGGCGGCCTGGTGCCCGATGTGGTACGCCGCCTCCTCGGTCTGCTTTCTGATCGTTTTCGCGCTCTGGTTCCTGTTGCCTGCCGGGCACGCTAACTGGCTGTGGCGCGCCTCGCTGCTGTTTGGCGCAGTCCCCGCGCTGCTGATCATTGCCGTACGCAGCAAATTTATGAATGAGTCACCGCTGTGGGCGGCGAAGCAGGGCGATTTAACCGGGGCTGCACGCATTCTGCGTCAGGCTTACGGCATCAATGCCCATGCGCAGGAAACGGGCCAGCGGGTGGACGAGGAGCGCGCGCGCCAGGCAGGCAGCTTCCGACTGCTGTTTCAAAAACCCTGGCGTGAGCGAACCCTGGTGACGGCGGTAATGAATATCTGTATTTCATTTGAATACACCGCCATCGCTTTCTTTCTGCCCTCTATCCTGGCCCGCTTTCTGGGTGCAGGGGTGTTTGAGACGATCTCGGCCTCACTGGGGCTCAACGCGCTGTTTGCTTTTACCGGCGGCCTGTTGGGGATGCGTCTGGCATGGAAGTTTCAATCACGTCATGTGGCCATATCCGGTTTTGCCCTGCAATTTATCGCACTGATTTCACTGGCGCTGGTCGGGCATCCGCAGGCGGCGGCCGGGGTAGTCTTTGCCATTCTGATGCTGGGGCTGTGGCTGTTTGCCGAAGGCTTTGGCCCTGGCGCCCAGATGATGATCTATCCGGCGCTCGCTTACCCAACCCATATTCGCGCCACCGGCGTGGGATTCGGGCGTTCGCTCTCCGGCATCGGCAGCGCGCTGGCGCTGTTTATCCTGCCCATACTGCAGGCCGCTTACGGCACTAATATGTTCTGGATTGTTTCGCTGGCCGCCATTATCCCGATCTTCTTCCTACTCATCATTCGTTACGAACCGACCCGTCAGGATATCGATGACCTGAACGACACAGGAGAACACCATGTCTGAATCATATCAACCCGAGTATGACGCGCTGGCTGCTCGCTTTCGTCCGATATTTACCCGTATCGCAGCGGGTGCGACAGAACGGGAACGACAGAGAGAGCTGCTCTATGAGCCGATCCGCTGGTTAAAAGAAGCGGGCTTTGGCACCCTGCGCATTCCCGTGGCGGAGGGGGGACTGGGCGCTACGCTCCCGCAGCTTTTTCAACTGCTGACCGAACTGGCCGAAGCGGACTCCAATCTTCCTCAGGCGCTCAGAGCACACTTTGCCTTTGTTGAAGACCGCTTAAATCAGCCGGACAGTGAAGATCGCCGCCGCTGGTTTAATCGCTTTCGCGATGGGGAGCTGGTTGGCAGCGGCTGGAGTGAGATTGGCAACCTGAAGCTGGGTGAGGTATTGACTAAAGTGTCGCCCATTGAAAACGGCTGGCACCTGTCTGGCGAGAAATTTTACAGTACCGGAACGCTTTATGCTGACTGGATCGATGTTTACGCACAGCGGACTGATAACGGCCGCGATGTCATCGCCGTGGTCAGCACGCACCAGCCGGAGGTCGAGTGCGATGATGACTGGGACGGTTTCGGACAGCGCCTGACCGGCAGCGGTACCACGCGCTTTAAGCAGGCGAGGGTAGAGCCGCCGCACGTTTATGACTTTAGTGAACGCTTCCGCTATCAGACCGCTTTTTATCAGCATGTGCTGCTATCGACGCTGGCGGGCATTGGCCGGGCCATCAGTCGGGATGCCGCACAGGGCGTGGCGGGTCGTAAACGTATCTACAGTCACGGCAACGCCAGACAGGTGAAGCAGGATGCCCAGGTACTTCAGGTGGTGGGGCAGGTTGCCAGCTGGGCGTGGGCGGTTGAATCGACCGTCCAGCGCGCCACGCATTCGCTCCAGCAGGCCTTTGAAACCCATAATAACGCTGAGGGCGAGAGTGCAATCGGGCACGCCAATATCCTTGCCGAGGTGGAATCTGCAAAAGCGCAGGTCATCGCCAGCGAACTGATTACCCGCGCGGCAGGGGAGTTATTTAACGCGCTGGGCGCATCGGATACCCGGCTCAGCAAAGCGCTGGACAGGCACTGGCGCAACGCCCGGACGCTGGCATCGCATAATCCGGTGATTTATAAAATGCGTAACGTCGGAGACTGGGAGGTTAACGGTAGCGAACCCACCTATGTCTGGCAGATAGGCAACGGCGAATAGGGGAAGAGTCGGGCACGGCTACGCCGGGAGTAATACCTGGGGTAGCCGGTTTGTGTATCCGGTAAGCTGGATAAGGCGTTTGGGGGGAGTAACGGAACCAAAAACGCAGTTGCTCCTTTTTTGAAATATTACCACTTGAATTTATGGTATTTTTAATAAACTTAATCACCATGAGTATGCGAAATGTTTTGTATAAGGTCACGACAACATATTAATGTAATAACTGATTCAATCAGCAATGCATTATTAAAAAAAACAAATAACACCTCACTCTCATCAAAAACTTTAGAGAAATTAGTAAAGATAAGTAATACTTCTATCGGGCTCTCGAAGTCAGACGCTAAAGATTTATTTATATATGGCAAATCGATTGCAAAGAGTGAGTCCTCGGAAAATTTACTCAAAGAATTAAATAATGTTATACCCTATGTACTTAATGACAGCGTTAAGAATACAATAAATACACTAATTAACAACTGTGGCAAATTAAATATTACTAATGCCTCAACAAAAGAATTGTCACTTCTAAAACCTGCAGAACAATATGTAGCACCGAAAAATACAACCTTTCTTATAAAAAATAATTCACAAAATGCAATCTCAGAGGCTTGTTTTGTAAAAAAAGAAATAGAACTAAAACCAAATGGTGAACCATACAGCATGAACATTTCATTAGAAAATTCGAAAAATGAAGAGATTGCCTCTGGCCGCTGCTCTATTCAAGAAAATCCAGGTGAGGGTGAATTTTTATTTATCTCAGCATTATATGTCGAAGGTAATGGTAATTTCCCAACAATAGCCAAGCCTAATGAGCATGTTGGAGCAGGGCGAATTCTTATGTATGAAATGATGAAATTTGGTAATGAAAATAATGTTAAATCAACTTTATTGACACCACTTGATGGAAGTGAGGGTTTTTATCTTAAGATGGGTTTTCATCCCAAAGTTGAAGGAAGTCCCAATAGGATGCCAGAAAATAATAGAGTTGTGATGTCTAAAGATAGTAAGTTGAATCAAAATTGGATAAAAAATTTCGAACAGGCATCATTTTTGAATGATAATTTCCGTGGTAGTACTTGGAGCGGAAATACATCATTGATTTATACTGAACTTCAGAAACAAATTTCAAATACGTGGGAGGTTATGCACGAAAAAAATTAAGACATCAGCTGCCGAACTGAACAAAGGCCTTAACACCTAAGTTGGTATCAATGCGTTTTTTAGAATTTGAGGAATAATGAATCAAAAAATCCCGCTAACTAGTCATTTTAAATAGCCAAAAATCAACCAGTCAATTTACATCGCAAATGGCTATTTTTAGCCATCTCTTTTAAGATAGCCAAATTAACTATACTCAATTTGGCTATCTTAAATGAAAATTGCTCGCATCTACGAACGGGTCAGTACCTCTGAACAGGATCTGACTCGCCAGGCTGCCATCGAGAAGATGGCGATAGATAACAATTATTACATTGCCGGCGTTTATCGTGAAAAGGCATCAGGAGCCCGGGCAGATCGCCCCGAGTTACTGAGAATGATCGCTGACCTTCAGCCTGGTGATGTAGTGATTGCCGAAAAGATTGACCGCATCAGCCGTTTGCCACTCCCTGACGCTGAAAAGCTTATTGCTTCCATTAGGCGAAAGGGGGCCAGGTTGGCCATTCCCGGTATCGTAGATTTATCAGAACTGGCTGCTGAAAGCGACGGTGTATCCCGTATTGTGCTTGAATCCGTTCAGGAACTGTTGTTGAAGCTTGCCCTGCAAACAGCCCGTGATGATTATGAATTACGGCGTTCAAGGCAACGCCAGGGGGTTCAGCTCGCTAAAGCCGCTGGCAAATATTCTGGTCGAAAAGCTGACCTCACGACCCACGAGCGCATCATCACGTTTCGTCAGTCAGGTCTGACTATTGAGCGTACAGCCACCCTGGCCGGGTGCAGCGTAAGCCAGGTTAAACGCATCTGGGCTATTCACCAGTCCCGAACTCAATCTGACTAATTGCATTTTTGCTAAGGAGGGTATCCCATGCCTGTTAATTTTCTTTCAGCAGATCAGCGTGATAGTTATGGTAATTATCAGGGTGAACCGACAAAGAATATGTTGGCACGTTATTTTCATCTGGATGATGTTGACCGGCAGCATATATCGTCAAAAAGAGGCGACCACAACCGCCTGGGATTTGCTGTTCAGCTATGTACCGTTCGTTATTTGGGACGATTTCCTGATCTGTTCAACAAATTACCCAAGGCAGTGACGGAGTTTTTGGCCAAGCAGTTACATATCGATAATATAAAAAATGTCATAAGTATCTATAGTCACGTCTGCAGGCCATACGCAGCCTCGGTATAACATTACCCACTATAACGCCGGTTTCGGATACCCGGAGCGCAGCACTGGCCCGGTATGCAACGACGGCCAAAACCAGTGCACTTCAGCGCCTGCCAGAAAAAAGAAAACTGGCGACGTTGGTCGCATTCGCGTGCTGTATGGAGGCAACGGCTCAGGTTTATTTGGTGAGCAGATGCAGATGTTACATTCATTGTGGTCACCTAACGCAAATAGATACACTTTAGTATAATTTAAATAAATTCTTTTAATATCAAAAATCGCCTATAACAGCATGTTGTATGCATAGATTAGCATACGAATCCTATACTACTCTTATATGGCTATTCATTATCAACAGGCACTCATTTTTTAAAGGTGGAAATTATGATTGATGCAGATAAATACCAGCCGACTGGAGATGAAAGTGTAGGATACCCGCAAATATGCATACGGACAAATCGAACAGCTAAACGTACGAATATGAAGCCAATAATAGATAAGGCCGTGTCAATTGGCAAGCAATACCCCTGGAGTGAAAAGTACACAATAATTAAGGAAGTTTTCAAGTCTCTTGGAAGCGACTTCGGCAGTGGAGGATTTGGTCATGCATGGATTATTCACTTTAATAGTCCTGCTCCAGGGGATTACATCTCATATGCTTTTCATGAAGGTTATGGGTTTGTGAAAAACTCCGAGCACAGCAATATAAATGATTCAGCTGAACGAAAATTCCACCTTCAACGTTGTATCAAGTTGAATAACAATTTAATAACACCAAGTCTAATAGAGGAAAAACTAATTCCAAAATTCATTGACGAAAGTAATATATTGTCAAAGCTGATGAAACTTACGGATGCTGACTTGCCAAATGGAGTATACACACCAATAACGAATTGCTCCTGGTTTGCAGGGAATTTATGGAATGACATAATGAGCTTATCATATGAACAGTCCATCGAGAATGATATTAACATCGATGAATTGGCTGATAAAATGGGACTTCCATTTATAAAAAACATTAGAGCAATCGGAGATCCTGGTATGCTTGCTGAAAGTATCAAAAAAGGCCTGAATATATTAAAAAGATAATCGTTTAATAGTGATTATTGTGTTTGATAGGTTTGACCTAAGTCACCAAAGTTTATTACTGAATTTGTGTCTCAAATGAGTATACCCAAAACAGGCAACCCTGTGAGACAGTTTTTCTGTCTCATTTGGGTTGTTTTCTGGACTGACGCCGCCGAGATGGCTGTGGCGCCGGGCCCGTTTGAAACAAACCTTCGCCTGGAGCGCCAGATGGAAGGCATTGCCGCTACCGCTCAGCTGTATGGTATTTCGGTCACCGCTCAGGACTGTGCAGGTTTTATCCTGAGCCTCAGTCAGATAATTAGTTACAACATACATAAGGTTCTTATTCACTCCACCTGACCATTAGCGTAGATATTTACTCTGTTAAGCACAGCAGGAGAGGAGAGGTAAAATGTAGCTATAGGGGTTCTTCGCTGTATTTTAGCCCGGCGATGACACCGGGCAGGGGAGCAGAGTTAGCTTACGCGGCATGAATGCGTCCGCAATTGATATATCATTCAGTGTTGCCACCAGAATGCGTTTCGCCAGCCGTCGAAATCCTCTGGGCGGCACAGATGAGCGCGAGATGGCTAAGACCCTGAGGCAAGTTGCCGCGCCAGCTGCCCGTTCTGACGTCAAACATCTCATTGAAGGTCTCAACGTTACCGCGATCGCACAGGCTGTCGAGGATCTCATTCATGGCATTTTCTGCCCGCTCGCGTTCGCCCATGGCCGCCCAGGCCTCAGCCAGCCAGAAAGAGCAGGCGACAAAGGTGCTCTCCTCCTGTTCAACGCCGCTGTAGCGATAAAGCATCGCCGTATCATGCCCCAGTTCCTTCTGAATCGCCTGATAGGTTGACAGCATCCGCTGCGGATTTACCGTATTGCCATAGTGGTAAACCAGCGCCATCGAGGCATCCAATCCGGCTTCGCTCTCGGGATAGAACAGATACGCCTGTTTTGATTCGGACCAGCAGTGCGTTTCAATCCAGTCGCGGATGCGATCGCGCTCACGCTGCCAGCGCTCAACCCAGGTCGGCTCAATATGCTTGCCTTCCGCCATGGCTACCGCTGAATCCAGCGCCAGCCAGCAGGCCATTTTAGAGTGGGTATAGTGCTGCTCTTCAGGCAGTTCCCAGATGCCGGAATCCTTCTGCCGCCAGCTGTCGGCGCAGCAGTTAGCCAGTTCTCCCAGCATACGTGAGGTCGCCAGATCCAGCACGTGACCCGCTTCGATAAACAGCTGCGCGGTCGCCAGCATATCGCCATACATACTCAGCTGGACCTGATCGCGCGCGTTATTTCCCACCCGCACCGGCTGGGATCCCTGATATCCCTTCAGCGGCAGGTAGCGCTCTTCCGGGACAATTCCGCCCTCGAGGGTATAACAGGCGCGTAGCTGCACGCCGTGACGAATGATGGTGCGGGTTAACCAGGAGAATGCCGCCTTACAGTCTTCCAGTGCACCAAGGTAGACGAAAGATTTGATAATCAGGCAGGCATCACGTACCCAGGCATAGCGGTAATCATAGTTTTTCTCGCCGCCAATGCCTTCCGGCAGTGAGGTGGTGGCGGCAGCGGCCAGTGCGCCAGTCGGTGAGTACCACAGAAATTTTAGCGCCAGCGCAGAGCGCTTAACGTGACCGGGGAACAGCCCCTCGTAGCTCAGGCTGTTGACCCAGTCGCACCAGGCCGTATGGCTGGTTTCGATTCGTCCATCGATAGCAGTCAGTTCGGGTACCGCCAGCGGCTCTTTTTCCGTCGCCAGAAGCGCAACCAGCGAACGTGAGCCAGGGGAGGTAGTGAACTGACCGGTTATCTGCTCGTCGCTGCTCTCTTCGAGGGTCACGTCATCACTGGTGCGCAGCATAAGCATCAGATCCGCAATGTGAAAAACGGTTCCCTGCTGCGTTTCCGCACGCCAGGGAGAGCGGGTTTCTGCCACGGTGCCTGGCCGCATGCAAAGCGTAAACGCCACTTCGCCTTCAACGCCCTCAATGCGTCTGGCCAGTTCACTCCACGGCAGCCGTCCGGCCAGGGTGCTATTGATCGATTCAGTCACCCGCGCCACGCCCGTTTCAGTTTCAAAGCGGGTTTCCAGCACGTTGCTGTTTTCACGATACTGGCGCTGAACGGAGTAGGGCTGCACGGGCTCAAGCTGGAAATATCCGCCGATCTCATCATCAAGAATACGGTCAAACAGCGGCGGGGAGTCGAGATTGGGGGCGCACCACCAGTCAATGGCGCCGTCGGGTGCGATCAGCGCAACGGAACGACCTTCGCCAATGGCGGCATAATCACCCAGATCGGCATAGCCCTGCTTGCGCGTCGGGCTCTGATACGTTTTGTTTTTCACTCGGCACTCATCCTTGTCAGGGAGGGGTTATACGCGGCCAGGAAACGGCTTTTGCGCAACGGCATTGGACAGAATAAGTGAATCATTCCGGCCCGGTCTTTTTTCATCCTGATTGAAAAGTATAGATAATTTTTGCCGAAGTTCACGTGGCTCAGAAAAAAAGGTTACCGGGAACAATACCTGGCGATCGTGAAATCCTGTTCTATGCTTAGTGGCAACACCGCCCGAAATTAACAGGAGCAAACTATGACGAGCAAGAATGGCCTCCCGGCATCACTGAACCAAACCAACAGCGATGCTTATCCAGTCCCGCCTTTCGAGCGACAGAAGCAGCCGTTTCCTGGTCTGGCGAGCAAAATGAATCCCCGTCCCGATCACGGCGAAACCTCCTACAAAGGTAGTGGACGCCTGGCCGGTCGCAAAGCGCTCATTACCGGGGGTGATTCTGGTATTGGCCGCGCCGTCGCCATTGCTTATGCTCGCGAAGGCGCCGACGTAGTGATCAACTACCTGCCTGAAGAAGAGGAAGATGCGCAGGAAGTGATCAAGTTAATTAAGGAAGCAGGCCGCAAAGCGGTTGCTATCCCTGGCGACATTCGTGAAGAAAGCTTTTGTCAGAATCTGGTAAAGCAAGCCGCTGAACAGCTGGGTGGACTGGATATTCTGGTCAACAACGCTGGCCGTCAGCAGTACCATGAATCCATTAAAGACCTCTCGACTGAGGACTTTGACGCCACGTTTAAAACCAACGTTTATGCCATGTTCTGGATAACAAAAGCTGCGCTGGATCATCTGCCACGCGGCGCAACTATCGTTAATACCACCTCGGTACAGGCTTACCAGCCAAGCGATATTCTGCTGGATTACTCGCAGACGAAAGCCGCCATCGTTGCCTTTACCAAATCACTGGCAAAACAGCTGGGGCCACAGGGAATTCGCGTTAACGCGGTCGCCCCCGGACCCTACTGGACCGCGCTACAGTGCTGTGGCGGACAGCCGCAGGAGAAAGTTGAGCAGTTTGGTGCCACCGCGCCGCTGGGCCGCCCAGGCCAGCCGGCTGAAATCGCGCCGCTGTACGTCACGCTCGCCTCCCAGGAGAGCACCTACACCTCTGGTCAGGTTTGGTGTTCTGACGGCGGTACCGGTACGCTGTAACAGACCAGGACGCCGTCTTAGCGGCCTCCTGATGCAGTAAAAAAAGGCCAGAGAGAATGCGTTCTCTCTGGCCTTTATGCAGGGTGCGAAACCCTGGCCTGCTTAAGTCAACCGGTCGCGTGCTGCCAGGCGGGGTGAGGCAGGGTATTCATGTCAGCAACCATGCCCCGGAGTTTATCAGGGAGAGGATTCCATACAGATCGGAACAGAGAAAATACCTGTTTTGTTTCGGTATGACGCGGGACTAATGTATGAGTATATCCGCCCTCGTATTTTAAGATAAATACAGTTTTCTTTTACTTCAACTGAAGCGTTTTTATCGTCAGTTATAAGAAAAGGCTTCTTATTATCTCCTTTTACGCTTTCCTGAAAATCCGCATCACTTTTACTCGCATCAAAAACATAATACCGATAAGAGAAATTGGTAGTGGCTCCAGCGCTCGCTTCCGTGATATAAAGATTAGCTAAATTATTAACCCTTACCTTCTTTATTATGGACTGTTCAAGTGGTGAAAATTTTATTATCTGATATGTTCCAGTCACGATCAGTGCGATTAAAGCAATCAGAAAATAGCTTTTTTTAAAAACCTGAGCGTATCGCATAATCTATCCCCGCTCTAATCCACCCCTGGTCATCAGGATCATCACCAAAAGGGCTATCGCCATACCAAATGCCATATTCCTTCTCACTCGTCCCAGCCCTGCCTTGCGCCCATCCCGCAGCTCTGAATAATACTTCTTTTCCGATCCCAGCAGCCGTTCCTACAGCTCCGTAATTGAAGTTTCCGAAATTAGCGTAGTGTTTTCCAGACCGTTTTTTATAATCCCATGGACCGTTATTACGCACCTGAGAGTAAAACCAGGCATAGGTCAAAGCAGATGGCCCTTTGTGGAATCTGGCAATCATCATGTTGTTGAGTACAGACACACCTGGTGGTGCGAAAGACGAGACATCATAAGGTGGATGAGATGTTACTGCTAAGGTTGGATAGCGCATAGTTACGCTCTCTCATTCCAGCAATCTGAGAACAACAAGTTGCCATCACAATGTTTCCAGGTAATTCTCTCATAACGCAACTCGACACACTC